>CAVRQB010000001.1:0-392971 GCA_963723415.1 uncultured beta proteobacterium
GCAAGTAAGTACCATACTAAAAAAGTATGGATCACCACGAACAGATCAGGCTAATGACTAATTTTCTGGAATTAGAATAATGTTGCCACAATCTGTTTTGCGCATTCCACGGGATTCTGCCACCCATTCCAGCGTGATCTGGCCACCTGCTCCACGAGTATCCGGCTGGGTCAGTCGGAGCGAAGCGACGCAAGAATTTCAGGTTAATGTGTTGGCCAAACGGTTGTCAGTTTTTTTCTTTCCTTGCGCATCGAGCTGCTGCTCAAATTGATCTTGTACCACACCTATCATTTTGGTATTCGCTTCGTGGTAATGCCTGCGCAGAAGTGATAATAGAAAAGCTATTTGCGAGCTTTGCTTAAAAATTGCCCCACCTTACTCAAGTTCTTCCACGCCAGCGCACCCAACCCACCAGCGCCATTGCGTCGTAAGACCAGATAATCTTCCCAGCTTTTCTGCATGATGTTAGCAAACGAGCGGTTGCTGACGCCTCCCAATCGCATTTTTACCAACACCTCCGGGATATATGCCGGCTGCACATTTCCTCGACCAAGAAAACGCAGCATCGTGTCGTAATCGGCAGCGATGCGATAGCGCAAATCGAAGCCACCCAGTTCATCATATAACGAACGTCGCACATAAAAGGTTGGGTGCGGAGGCATCCAGCCCCAAGTTAGTTTTGACTTTGAAAAGCTACCTGCTGACCAATGGCGGATAACCCGTGTCATATCTCCCTCATGCACATAAACCAGATCACCATAAGCAGCGCCCACCGTCTCATCGGTGAAGGCGTCTGCAATTCTGGCAAGAACACCGGCATCTGCAAAAACATCATCCGCGTGCGAGAACCCCACCACATCCCCAGTCGCCAAGGCAACACCCTTGTTCAATGCATCGTAAATCCCACGATCAGCTTCGCTGAGCAATACATCAATCTGATCCCGGTAGGCATTCAGCACTACCATCGTGCCATCAGACGATCCGCCATCCACCACAATATGCTCTACATCGCCATATATCTGGCTGGCCACACTACGCAACGTATCTTCAATGGTGTCACGGCGGTTGAAAACCACCGTAACAACCGATATCTTCAAAGGCGAAACCATCATGCCGCGCGCTGAATGAACCAGTCACCCAGCACCAGCACATCCATCTTAGTGCGCAGGAAGCAATTCAACGCCTCTGTCGGAGTACAAACCACAGGTTCATTTTCGTTGAATGAAGTATTCAGCAAAACGGGCACGTTAGTCAGCGCACGGAAAGATTCAATCAGGTGGTAATAACGCGGGTTGGTATTTTTATCAACGGTCTGCAAACGCCCGGAGCCATCCGCATGAGTCACCGCTGGAATCAAAGAGCGCTTCTCTTCACGAATGGGATAAACCTGCATCATGAACGGCACATCATCATCCTGCTCAAACCATTCCGAAACTGCCTCGCGCAAGATTGATGGCGCAAAGGGGCGGAATGACTCACGCCGTTTGATCTTCAGATTGAGGATATCCTTCATGTCTGCCCTGCGCGGATCTCCCAGAATGGATCGGTTGCCCAGTGCGCGCGGACCCCATTCCATGCGCCCCTGAAACCAGCCAATCACCTTCCCCGCGGCAATTGCTTCAGCAGTCCGATCGCACAATGCAACCTCATCAACCATGCGTGCGACCTCGCACCCTTGCTCTCGCAAAGCATTTGCGTTTGCCTCCAGCAAGACATGAAAATCCGTATCAGTAAAATGCGGCCCCCAGTAGGAATGGTCCATCACGAATCCACGCGCGCCACCCAACTTGTGCCAAACCGCATAGGCTGCACCAATCGCCCCGCCTGCATCCCCGGCTGCAGACTGGATGTAAACCTTCTTGAACGGGGTGTGACGATACACCTTGCCATTGGCTACCGAGTTCATCGCGCAGCCACCGGCCAAGCAGAGATTATCGCTGCCATGTTTCGCGTGCAGCACATTGAGGAGATGAAAGAAAGTCTCTTCGTACATCGCCTGCACCGAACGGGCAATATCCATGTGGCGCTGGGATAATTCTTCGCCCTTCTGGCGCACTGGTCCTAGCAACTCCACCAGGGCTGCGGAAAACAATTCGCCCACCTTCGGCTCACCATTTTCCCATTCGTATTCCACCTTCTCTTTATGGTGGCGGAAATAATCAAGGTTGAGCCTGAAGCTGCCATCAGCTTGCAACTGCACAATACGCCTCATCTCGGCCATATAGTTGGGCTGGCCATAAGGAGCAAGCCCCATCACCTTGTACTCATCGCCATAATGCGGGAAGCCCAACCACTGGGTCAGTGCTTGATAGAAGATACCCAATGAATGCGGGAAATAAACTTTATCGTCAACAGCAATCTCGCCTCCCCGACCCAAGCCCCAAGCCGCACTGGCAAAATCACCGAAGCCATCCACCGACACCACCACCGCCTCATCGAATGGGGACACATGAAATGCGGACGAAAGATGCGCCAGATGGTGTTCCACATCATGAACTTTGCCTGCAAACCGTTCGCCCTGAAACGCACGAGCCAACTCATCCGATACATTGGCGCGTTCTTTCTTGTTTTTAATGCGATCGATTACCAACCCCAGATCAGGCCGCTTGGCCAAAGTGAATCCAATCTTTTTCCACAGATTCGCTTTAGAATCCTGATTGATAGCCACATGATCCACATCGCCCAAACCGATTTTCGCTTCAGCAAGACAATAACGAATGGCCTCAGATGGAAAACCCGCCCAATGCTTGATGCGGCGAAAACGCTCCTCCTCAGCTGCTGCAATTAAGACGCCATCCTTCACCAAACAGGCCGAAGAATCGCCGTGATAAGCGTTAATACCCAGAATGTAAGTCATACAAAATCCTAAAATTGAAAATAGATAAATTGGCTAACCGGACGAAGAAAGATAAATACCACAAAGATCATCACGCTCATTGTAATAATCTCCCCGGCTTGCCTAAACCACGCTCTGTTCAACAAGGAAGTTTTTGCGTGAGTAATGAACCACGCCACCACCATTCCACAAGTCAGTAGAAAAACCAGCAGATAGAAATTCTCTCGGAACGCCAATCCGCGATAGCTTGAAAGATCGAGCACCCGCCCCAGCAAGGCTAGTGATGACTCCAACGAGTCTGCTCTAAAAGGAATCCAGCCAAGCATAATGATATACAAAGTCAAAAACCACCCGACCATCATCTTGAAACGTGCAGGAACAATAGGGAACCATCCGTTTGTCACACGGTACAACAATATGATGGTTGCATGCCAAACACCCCACAACGCAAACTTCCAACCAGCGCCATGCCACAGCCCCATGATGAACCAGGTAATAATAAGGGCCACGGTTAGACGCACAAAACTGGCTTTCCTTTCATCCGCCTGTACATCAATGCCACCTTCAGAGCTATCACGGAAGCGCGCACCGCTAAGCGGCAAATAAAGGTAGTCCCTGATCCATGCCGAAAGAGTGATATGCCAGCGCTTCCAAAAATCCCTGGGCGAGGTTGCCATGTAGGGCCAGTTGAAATTTTCAGGAAAATGAACACCCAGAAGTAATGCCGAACCGATTGCTATCAGGCTGTAGCCGGCGAAATCAAAATAAATTTGCAGACCAAAACCAAAGGCCATGGTCCAGACATCCAGCCCACCCAAGCTACTTGGTGGCGCAGCGAAGGCTTCATCTACCCAGGGTGCCAACTGATCGGCCAACGCAACCTTGAGGAAGAGCCCTATTAATATTTTCTTAATGCCATTTGTCACGTTGTCCAGCTTGACATGAGGCATCCTGACGATTTGAGGAATCAGTTCATGCGCCCGCAAAATCGGACCAGCAATCATATGTGGCCAAAACATCACGTAGGTCAGATAAATCCAGAAATTACGAATTGGATCAAACAGCCGACGATAGACATCAAGGGTGTAGCTGATCGACAAGAAAGTATAGAAGCTGATCCCCAAGGGCAGAATAATATTGCCGGGAGAAAAACCCCAATCCTGACCAAGCGCTTTTCCTAATATAGAAATATTGTCGGCAATAAAATAGGTGTACTTAAAATATGCCAGCAGACCAATATTAATCGACAGGCTAGTCAATAACCAAAGCTTGCGCCGCCTTGGGTGTTTTTCGTCATAAATCTTGAGTGACACGAAATAATCAACGAAAGCCGAAAAAGCGATCAAGAACACAAATTCCACGCGCCAGAAGCCATAGAAACCGAGGCTTGCCGCCAAGAGCAACCAACGTCTGTAATGACTAGGCAATAGCCAATATGTCGCAACGACAACCGTCAAGAAAAGCAAATATGTAATCGAATTGAATAGCATTGGGTTATTTCATCTTTGCCTGAATTAAGGGATAGAGTTCCTTGGCAATGATCTTGTGGCCTGGCTCTTGGAAATGCATGAAATCGATGTCTGGCCCAAAATTACTCCCCCAATTCTGGGGCGGGATCAGCTTCTCCAAATTCACGTAGGTTGCGGAATAGGACTTGGCCAATAACTCTACCTGTTCCTTCCATTTGGCATACTCCATTCCATCGTAGGGCAAAGGTTTGTCCTGACGTACCGGTGCGCTATAAATCACAACAGGGATGTTCGCATTTCGTAAACTCGCTAGCAGGTCTTCTAATGCCCGCATATTTTTTTGATAGCGTGGCTTGATTACCTTTCTCTGGCTTGCGGAACTAATGTTCAGCGCCCAATTACGAAAGGTAAACAAATCGCTCAAGATGTTGCTGCGCAAATTTACGCGGTCTTTCCAAAGTGGCCATATCTCGCCCAACTTCTCCGTAAGCAAACCTTCTACATCTTGCTTCGCGACGCTATCAAGCCCCGCTTTTTTTTTCGCATCCTCGTCATTACCTACCGCCCCACTTGCCAACAGCGCAAGATCCTTTCCTACTGGATAAGCACGCAAAGAATCGACCAAGTCGGGGGTGGCGATTTTGGAGAACTCACCGCGCACACCATCTTCCCGAAATCCCATGAATTCGACTTGCAACACCAGTGCGCTAAGAGCAACTCTTTTCGCAACATACTGGCTCAACACAAACTCCTCCTGCGGGTTGGCATTCGAGAGTGACAACCCGAGTGGAACCAAACAATCTTCGCATGGCGCAAGTTTTCTCAACCAGTAGGGGGCGAGATGCTCACCCTGCTTGAACTGGTTAATGGTGTGAAGCTGCGAATTTCCCAACCACAGAATAATCTTTTGTTGCTTTGAATTGTGATTAGACTGGAGCATCGAATATTGGCGGACTATTGCAGAGATTTCGACTATGTTGTGCTCGGTAAAAGGAATACCGTTCCAACTTTCGGAACGACTAGTGTTTTCCTTGCCTAAGGCGAAGTCATCTGCTTGAATTCTTCTTTCGTTATAAACATACAGCAAGACCAACGCCACCGCCACGGAGAGCAGCAAGGCAACCAGCGATTTATATTGACTCATGTCTCTTCCAGACAGGAAACCATTCATGATTTATGACCTACTTGTTAAAACCAAAATCCGCCGAAAGGCAATATTTGATTGCCTATGTGGGAAAACCTAACCAGATGTTTAATGACTCGAAAGTGCGCAGAGACTCACCACACTTTCTGTAAAATTGTCCCACGAGAAATCATTGGCACGTAATTTTGCACGTCGCCGTAAGTCCGTAGCGCCATCTGTGTCAGCTAATATTTCACTCATCTTGCTTGCCAAATCAGTAGCCGACAGTCCTTCGAAATAACGTATACCATCTGCGCCAAATTCCGGCATCGGTTCAACATTACTTGCCACAATCGGAAGGCCATAGGCCATTGCTTCGAGAAGAATATTGGGACTGTTTTCAATGAGCGAAGTAAACACAAAAAGAGATGTATTTTGATAAAGTGAATCCAGATTTGTACGGTCCAAACCAGGAATAATATGCACACGCTCTATCAAGCCGAGACGGGCAATTAAACTATTAATCTCATCAAAATATTTCGCATCGTATGGTTTTCCAACAATAACCAGTGAGAAATATTTCTGGTGGTATTGCGACAGCAAACTAAAGGCCTTCACCAGTGTTTCGAAATTCTTATATCTGTAAAAATGCGATATCGAAAGAATGTAGGGGAGATTGCACGGAAAATTAAATGTTGATATATCTTCGGCCAACGGCCTGCATATCTCGACACCATTCGGAATCACATTAATTTTTGATTCTTCAACTCCATATTTTTCTAATATGTGCTTGCATGTATTAGAAAGAGCAATTACTTGGTCAGCCCGTTTAGAGGATGAAATGATTGTGTGCCTCAACAGCCGCATTTTAAAGCGCACTGCATTACTTTCGACGTTCCATGCATCAGCCGAGAACGGGGCGAGATTTGATACCCCCACGATTGAATAGACTTCTGAACTCAGCAAAAATGGCAAGTAATGCGAGAACGTTAAATAAACATTCAAACGTTCCTTGAACATCAGCCGAGGTAAAACCAGATTTTCCCATGCCATGCGGCGAAAGGCTTTTAATCGCCCGGTACCAATGTGAACATTTATTACTTCCCAATCCGCCGCATCATCGATAAAAGACAACGAATCACGATCTTTGACAATTACCACGCGAGTATTGGGCGCATAGGTGCGAAATCGGCGCAAAAAAGCCTCTGCACGCGTGACCTGCCCCCCTTCGGTTGCTGCAAGTAAATTGAGTAGTATCCCCACCATCAATGAGTCCAACGAATCATATTCAGCACACCCCTTAGATAATCACGGCTTACGGCCTCGTACTACCAACAAATTTGCCTGAAAAACCTCTATGCGATTAAAGCCAGCGCTGGACATCCATTTATTAATTGTGACGGCAGTCTGAGGGCTATCATACTGTGGCCCCAGCATGTCAAAAGTATCCAAGAGTGCCCACTCCTGTAACTGACGTTCATCAAGAGGATAAATTCCCGTGTAATCTGCAACAGGGACAATTCGTTTCAAATAGCGTCCCACAAATGAAATACGACCCATAAACTGACTCGTTTTAAGCAGCATCGGGACGGCCTGTTCAAGAAAGCGAAACAGTTCTTGTTGTGGCAAGCGTTTGGTAATTGGCCTTAACAGGTATTTTGCGTGAAGCATGGTTTGAAACCGTTTCCAATAGAAGTCGGTACAAAGTTGCCCACCTTCCGCCACCATCATGGGTAGTGCTGCAAACGCTTTGGCCACATCCGGAGTGTGTTGTAAAACCCCAAGCGAATATACAAACGGAAAGAAAGCACTCAGAAACGGCAATGCATAAATATCCCCCTGCACCACATGCAGATTGGGGTGATGCCTGAGGTTGGCGAAGCAGGCATCAACCGCGCCTGAAAAATCCAGCGCCACGACCTTCGCTCCTGCCTGTAGCGCGACCTCGGCAAATCGTCCAGCACCACAGCCCACATCCAACACCCATTTACCGGCAATAAGTTCTGGCTCCCAACCCGTCGCCTTCCAGAAGCGGTCAGCTGAAATCGGATGCCCGGAATAACTATCGAGTTGAGTCTGGCGGAACTTGTTCCACTGCATCCCGAAGTTGTCGGCATAGTTCGATTCCGGGACAAAGCGTGGAATAAAATCCCGAATCGCGTAGCGATTTTGACCATCTTCCGACACGAGCAAAGCACTATAAACTTGCTCGTCACGATATACTGGGTTTTGCAAAGCAAGCCGTTGGCCAGTTTTCGGACAACGGAGAATTTCAAGTAATTCAATATGCATATTTTCTACCTTACAGTGTCATGTGATATTCGCGCCGCCAAAGTTCGAACATAACCAATCCGAATAGCCGCTCGCTGTTATTTCTTCCTTGATCCTGCCCACGGAGCAGTTTAACTATCGTCTTTTCGTCGAATAAACATTGTTTATCCAACAAAATATCGTGGAAATAATCCCGCCAAGATCCAATCTTCAGCCAGTCACTTAAAGGTACAGAAAATCCCTGCTTGCGCTGCTGGTCGAATTCTGGAGGCAACAAACGCGCAGCAAATTTTTTCAGGAGAATCTTGCGCTGAGTCGTGGTGGTTTTCATGTAAGAAGGTACGCGACCAAAGGCAAACTCAATGACCCTGTGATCCAACATGGGCGCACGCAGTTCCAAAGAATTAAGCATGCTGGCGCGATCAACCTTAACCAAAATATCTTCAGGCATATAATTTTCAAATTCCATCCTTGTTGCACGCTGCAAAAGGTCATCAACCAAAGGAATGCGAGAATGCCTGATCCCCTCTGCAACTAACGGCCAGGAAGAATCCCCCATCAAATTTCGTCGCGCTGTTTCATCGAAAAATGTTGCTATCAACGGCAGACCAGAATTCAGATCACAGCTCAATGACTGCAACCAGTTTCGCCCTTTAAAACCGTAAGGCAAGGTCACTCCGGCGATGTGCGCCACAGCCCGTCTCAAAGAGAACGGAATCCAGTCAATCTTTTCTTTCGTCCATAAGAGACGGTCGTAATGGGCATACCCGCCAAATAGTTCATCGGCACCATCACCACCTAAAGCCACAGTGCAATGCTGTCGCACTAACTGACTGACCAAATAGGTAGGGATCATGGAAGAATCAATCATCGGCTCGTCGTACTGGCGCGCTAAGAGAGGTAGCAAGTCAGGAGTCACTTGACCCGCATTGAGTTCGATATGTTCAGTATTAAAATGCTGCGCGATTAATCGTGCATGCCCAGTCTCATCATATTTGCCAAAGCCGGTAAAACCAACCGTAAAGGTTTTCACTTGGCTGGAAGCCCGCACCGCCATGGCAGTAATCAGACTCGAATCTACACCGCCGCTCAGCAACACACCTACCGGCACATCCGCTACCAGTTGCCGACAAACAGCATCTTCCAGCAGTGCTTCGAGGTCATCCAGCAAAACAAGCTCATCCTGAAGGCCACCAGCAGGCGGCGCAGGCAACTGCCAGTAGCGCCAAATCCGAGAAGAACCCGTCTTTAAGTCGAATAATAATGCATGAGCAGGCGGAAGCTTGCGCACCCCATGAACCATACAACGATCACCCGGCACATAGCCCATTGCCAAATAGCAATCCAGTGCCTCTGCATCGATGCGCCGTGGCATAGCGGGATCTGCCAACAGCCCCTTGAGTTCAGAAGCGAAACGCAATATCCCGTTGGACAATGCATAAAAGAGTGGCTTTTCCCCTGCACGGTCGCGAGCAAGAAATATCGTCTGCTGAGTGGCATCATAAAGCGCAAAGGCAAACATGCCATTCAGTCGCGCAAGGCAATCCATCCCCCATTCGCGGTATGCGGCCAGGATGACCTCCGTGTCGCTGTGCGTGCGGAAGGTATGTCCCTTGGCAGCCAGCTCTTGTTGCAAATCGCGATAATTGTAGATCTCGCCGTTGAAGACAATAGTAAGCAACCCCGATGCGTCCTGCATGGGCTGATGACCCGCAGGCGAAAGATCAATGATCGCCAGCCGCCGATGGCCCAAACCCACGCGGCCATCTGTTGACCACCATACCCCCGCATCATCCGGGCCTCGATGCGCCATCGCATCACGGCCCGCGATGAGCCAATCGCGACTATCACTTGGCGAGGGAGATGCAATGCCTATAATTCCGCACATTATGCTGCCCCTCTACTCACAACACACCTTGGTATAAACCGACTCGTAAGCATCAGCAGCGAGTTGTATTGTTAAACCATCCACGTAGCTTCTTGCCTGCTCGGCTCTTTTTCGCGCAGCATCGGGATCAGACAATAAATTCTTAATTGAAGCAGCCAACTCAGCTGAATCATCGACTGGTACAAAAATAGCCGAGTCATCACTTAGAATTTCCCTATGTTCAGGAATATCACTCACGATGAGCGGGCACCCGGCCGCCATTGCCTCAAGCACGACATTCGGTTGCCCCTCAATGCGACTCATGCTGACAAGTGCGCTGGCACTCTTCAACAACCCCCACCAGTCCTGTCGATAAGGCGACAACGAAACTCGTTCATCGATGCCCGCGTCAATAATGCTGGTTTCAATTTCCTCACGCAACGGGCCTTCTCCAATGATCAAAACGCTGACACTAAGCGTTAATGGCATCAGGCGCACTGCCTTAATGACAGTGTCTACCGCTTTTTCAGGGGCCAGCCTCCCAACAACCAACATATACTTCTCGCAGAGTCTCGAATTTGAAGACTCAATATTCACGTTGGCAGCATTACGAATTGCGGCCACATCAACCGCATTCGCCACCTGAAAAACAAGAGCATCCATAGGGAGCACCCCGCGCCAGTACGCAGCACCATTTGATGAATTAGCCACAATAGCAGTTGCATATCGAACCAAAGAAACACGAATCCAAGAGTACAAACGGCTACTCTGATAGGCTAATTTACTGGCACGTTCAGAAACCACCCACGGAAGTCCATTCCACAATATCGCTATGCCCCCTACGATATCCATTTGGGGCAACCATGTTTGAACAACATCTGGCTTGATTTGTTTTATTAGCGCGTTGATGCGCACTAGCAACTTGGAATTGATGCCCTTGTGATCGCCTAGAAAATGAACAATCACCCCACTGTCACACAACGATTTTTCAAATACTCCGCCCCGCCTAATCCCGACGTGAACGCACCACCCGCGTCTGGATTGTTCGGCCGCAAGCATCGACAACTGACGTTCAGCACCACCGCCCTCAAGGGTAGGTATCAAATGTAATATCTTAGACATTTTTGTAATTATTTGATCTGAATCTAATACGGCTGAGCACCAATAGAAGCAGAAATGGCACAACAAAACCCAACAACAAACCGCCAATAATTGAAAAGGATTGATTCCTGATTACTTGGTAAATCTGGGAAAAGCAAAACAGGTAAAATACAACCCAAACGTTCGGGCCATAAGATCGATTACTGTATGCATAGGAATAAGCAACTCTATAAATGAGAGCGATAATCAACGCTTGAAATACTATACTGGTTAAGCCCCAATTAATTATTGCTTCAGGAATTATTCCAAAAGCGAGCCCCCCCCCCGCTTCTGCATAATCGGGGAAATACTCTCCAACATACCAACTCGCCGGATCCCATTTATCTGCATTAACTTGTTTAGGAATAAACGCAATAAGTGATTGCAGGTAGGAACTGCCGGGGGGCTGCACAAAGTCGGGAGTACTGGAGATTAACGCCAAATGCAGTGCATTGTGATATACAAAAATAAATTCTGAAGGAATCATGATACTCAACAAATCAAAACTTATTGCAACGTCTGAAACTACACGTTTAAATGCAAAAATCCCCATGATAAAAATAAATAAAATAGCAAAACCAATTTCTTTTTTTAAACCGATGGGGCGATTGTAGAATGCATAAGCCGCCATGAATACGATAGAAAAAGTAACTAAAGAGGAGCGTGAATTTGTAAACCACATATCCATGAGCAAAACAAAAAATACAAGTCCTATGAAACGCAGGGAATATTTGCGAGTTAAAGAATCAAAACTGGACGCTAATAACAGATATGCAAACATCCATTGTACTGATTGCAATAAATTTATACCTTGGGCAATTATTGTTGGAATCGACATTCTTACAAGATACTGCTCTGAGTATTCATCAGAGTCACCCATTCCGTAATATTTCAGTATTATTTTTATAATAATAAAAAACAAAGCAAACCCAATGAAACATTTTTTGGGAGACCAATATATGTTTAAGTTTATTGCCGGAAAAACTCGCCTGCGCGGAAATCGTTTCAGGACTTTATTGAAAAAAACAAAAGTTAATACAAACAAAAAACCGTATTGTGACAGCAGTTCAACGCTGGCACGATTATCAATCTGCAAAATATCTGCGCCAAGAACTATTGCAAGTGTAGGCACGAGATAACAAAGTGAAAACAATCCTAGAATAAGGACGTTTGGCTCAAAAATAGTTCTGCGGCCAATTGGTTGGGTTTTTATTAGGACAATAAAAGCGATAATTGTCGCGATGAAAAACAGGAGCGTATACATCGCTATGCCTCGCTCTTTTCAAGGCAACGGCCAACAATTAGTATTAATTCCACTGCGACATACCTCTCGCAATAATCTCACCAGCGTTCCGAAGAAGATATGCAATTTTGTAATCGCACACCACTCGCCTAAAGCCATTAAGCGCAATTCGTTCACGCTCTTCATCATGCGAAAGATAATATTTGATTTTATCTATCAACTCATCGGCATTGCTATAAGACTCAATTTCCTTTCCAACTTCAAAGAAACTGTCCAAATACGGCCCACCATCAGAAATCTGCATGACCCCGTTTGCTGGCAAATCAAAAAGACGATACCCCCCTACCGTGTAATCACCTCTGTTGTGCACATTAATGCCAATTTTAGTTCTCTGATAGAGTGGAACGTATTGCTCAAAAGGCAGAGGAGCAACCCATCCTGGAAACCCATACTTCAAATTGAAATAAACATTTTTCTTCAGGTTCGTGAGTCCATATAGCCTCATGCGCTTGCCGAAAGCCTTTTTAACAGTTGCAATCAAAGGCATTTTATTGGGAGCAAGTGCGCCAACAAACACGACATCAATGTCACGCTCATGCGCAAGTATATTCGTGGCCGTTTTTGTGGGGTCACAGAGCGCGTCGAAAGAACCAAGCGGTAGAAAATCCGCCCGTTTCGCGCCACAGTAGCGAAGCTTTTCTTCCATCCCCATAGCCCGGCTATAAGCCGGGCTATGATAAAGCACGTGGTCGTAAGCATGCAGAAATGCAAAGTCTCTGTCATAGGCCGTCATTGGCCCGTCTGTAGTTCTAAGCACCTTGTAAATCGGCAGATTTTTGAGAAAATCGGGATGATAGGGAAAGCAGTTGTCGACGATGAGCGCCTCGGCTCCTGTATCACCGATCAACTTCTCGATATCGGCATACAATTTAAGCAGGCCGGAATCACGGTTAAAATACAGGTTGTCCAAAAGCTGTGCCCGCAGATAACGGCTGGGATCAAGATACTTGCCGTGATTGAACGGTATGAACGAACAGTTGCCGTCAGAGGCCGCTGCGATTTCATTTTGCCAATAATCGGCTTCAAAACCGACCTTATTAAAGGAATATATGATTTTCATCAGGCGCGCTTCGCGTTAAGCACGAAGTTGTAGCTTGGATTCCAGTCCCGGTTCCGGTATGCGATCATTACGTCAAAGTTCTTTTCGAAACGGTGCTTCATGTCTGACACACGAAACCCCCTCATCCCGATTTCCCAGTAATGCATCCCCGCCATGTATCTCGGTACAACGCCATCGGGTTTTTTGAAATAGTTAAATAGATCGAAGATGAACGAGATATCAAGCCCCTTGAAGCCGGGTATGAGCCGCAACTGCATGTGCCGCCCGTGCACCGGAAGATAAATCAAGGCATAGCGCGCAACCCGCGATATTTCCTTCAATGTCTCGTCCAGATAGGCGACCGGCAAATGTTCCAGTACGTGCGAGGCGATGATTGCATCGAACTGTTGATCGGCAAACCGGCTAAGGTCGTGGACGCTGCCAATGAAATCCGGGTGGAATGTCTCATCGATATCGAAAGTTTGCACCTCGTATCCACGCCACTTCAGTATCTCCGTATCCAGCCCCTGCCCGGGGCCAACAATCAAAATCTTCCGACATCCTTCTAACGATTGAAGGTCGCGATGCTGGTAATAGGCATTCACGAAATTGCAAAGATTGAGCTGCTTTGCCCATTCTTGGCGATCGACTGGCATCGGAGCAGGAGCCAACATTTCATTTTTCAACACGTTTTGTTCCATATCAAACTCGATTATGAAGATTCATCTTGTAGCTCAGGCCAACCTTTACCATCAGCGCCAATAGGCAACCCAGTGCATACGCTCCCGCCAAGCCAGCGCTGCCATAACTTTGGGTCAAGAAATATGCCGCAACAACAATCAACATATCCCTTGGCAACGCTATGGAAAAGAAAGACAGCCACATTTTTTCGTGGCTTTGTATCAATTGGTAAACCGCTATACCGATTGCCTCAAAAACCACTGAAATTGACATAAGCAACATCATTGCAGTCACATTATTGCTGACGAAGTCGGAGCCAAATATCCTTATCGCCCATTCTCCGAACACCCACATCGATGTGGCACCAATCAATGCCGCAACCGTTGTTAGTTTCAGATTTAGAAAGAATACCGATGTATATGATTTATTATTTTTCTGGCCCTTATGGCTGTTGATCAGTGAAATTGCGACACTGTTGAACAGTACTGGCAAGAATAGAACGATGGTTCGCAAATTCGTCGCAGCGCTGTAGATCCCCATCTCTGCATAACCGTTAGGTTGTTGCACCAAAAAGGCATTCCCCAGCCAAATTGCGGGCATGGTGGTCAATCCGCTCAGGGCAGCAGGCAGCGCAAATCTGTACAAAATTTTCCGTTCCTTCATTCCCTCTCTGCGCTGTATCGTAATACCCTGTTTGCCTATCTCGCGGCGCAAGGCCACACCGTATATGCCCCAACGCAACAGAGCGCTCACAGCCATCCCCCCCAGCGCTCCGTTCAACCCCCAAAGCCCCGCCCCCAGCACGCATACGGCGAGATATGCAGCACCCAGCAGAGCCCCATAGATAGAGATGCTTTTGTAGCTTTCCAGGCCTGCCAACGCGCCGATCTGATAGCCATTCATTACGGAAAACAGAACGAAGGCTGCGGATATTGACAAGCTTACTGCGAGATGCGGTGCAGCCAATACATGCTCGGCCATCCATGGCGCACTTATAACCAATAACACTGTAGCCGCTACTCCAGTTGCCAGTGTCAGCACCGAGCACAAGCCCAGCACGCGGCCGGCGCGTGCCTTGTTCACGTCCCGGAATTCGGACACGTATTTTGTCGCGGTTAATCCTGTTGAAACTTGGGCAATACTGGTCAATGTCAGCAGGGTGCTCTGGATCATGCCAAGCTCGCCAAATACCTCCTTGCCCAATATGCGCGCCAAAATTATGGCGGTAAGAAACACACTCCCTTGGGCAAAGACCGTCCCGATCAGGTTCCAGAAAACACCGCGACCAAAGCGACCACCTAGATGGCTCAGGAATGCAGGTCGCCTCATACTCGTTAAGCGCACAATTTTGACAAGTTGATGTTCAGCACGGATGTACCGTTGCTTGGCCTTGTTTCAATTGCTGCTTGTACCACACCATAGCCACCCTGATCCCCTCGCCGATGCGATGGGTGGGCTGGTAGTACAACAAGGTGCTGGCCTTACTGATGTCAGCTAGAGAGTGGCGCACGTCACCTCCACGAAAGTCGCGATACACTGGCTTTACGCCTTGCAGGTGGGGATAACTGGGTAGTAAGTTGAGGTGAAGCTGCTCATACAGCTGGTTAAGCGTGGTGCGATCACCTACGGCCACGTTATAGACTTGATTGGTGGCTTCTGGAATTTCCGAGGTGGCGGCAAGCAGGTTAATCTGACGCACATTTTCGATGAAGCAAAAGTCACGGCTGGTTTCACCATCACCGTTGATGTACACCGGTTCGCCTTGAATCATGCTGGCAATCCATTTTGGGATGACGGCAGCGTAGGCGCCGTTGGGGTCCTGGCGCGGACCGAAAACGTTGAAGTAGCGCAGGCCGATGGTGTTAAAACCGTAGGTGCGGGCGAACACGTCGGCATAGAGTTCGTTGACGTATTTGGTGACGGCGTAAGGTGACAAAGGCTTACCGATCTTATCTTCCACTTTTGGCAAATCGGGGTGGTCGCCATACGTGGAACTGGAAGCGGCATACACAAAACGCTTTACCTTGGCATCACGCGCAGCAACCAGCATGTTGAGGAAGCCGTTAATGTTCACACTATTGGTGGTAATGGGATCTTCTACGGAACGTGGAACACTGCCAAGGGCGGCTTGGTGGAGGACGTATTCGACGGGGTGCTGAGCTTCAGTTCCGCCCAGGACATCCCTCACCCCTAGCCCCTCTGCCAAAGGTACGCAATCCACTACGCGACTGGTCACGTGTGGAGTTGACAGTCCCGCTTGCGGGCGAGGAGAATTGTGATTCGGTGAGGGGATATAAGTCATGGCGCGCTTGCAATCGTCCAGATTGCGGATGTCGCCCTGGATGAAGTTGAAGTTAGCCCATTGTGCTGGTGTTACCAATGATTGGACTTCATCCAGATTGCGCTGATGTCCGGTGGCGAAGTTATCTAACCCTACTACGCGTTGGTTTAGCTTGAGCAGGGTTTCGAGCAGGTTGCTACCAATGAAACCCGCGACGCCGGTTATGAGCCAGGTATGCGGCTCAGTGGCAAGGCGGGTTTTGAGTTGGGTGTATGCCTCAGCCATCATTACAATCTCCACAGCTTGAATCCTGCCGCCTCGATAGCTTCCGATTGGTAAGCTGATTTAATGTCGATGAACACGCCTCCCAGTTTCAATTTTTTCAGCAGCTGCATAACAGGTTGGCTGGTGTATTCGCTGTGCGAGACTGCCGCAACGATTGCGTCCGCCTGATCGGGCAGTGCACTCCATTCGGTCAACGTGATGCCGTATTCGTGCATGGCATCTTTGGGTTCGGCCAAAGGGTCATGCACGCTGACTTCGCATCCGAATTCCTGCAGCTCTTTCACCACATCGGCGACTTTGCTGTTGCGCAAATCAGGGCAGTTTTCCTTGAAAGTCAGGCCGAGTACGATGACCTTGGAACCTTTAACACATCCACCCGCATGTATGATTTTCTTCACCGTTTGTTGCGCCACGTAGGCTGCCATGCCGTCATTGATGCGGCGACCGGCCAAGATGACTTGCGGGTGATAACCCAGCATGTCTGCCTTATGTGTGAGGTAATAGGGATCAACGCCGATGCAGTGGCCACCGACCAGCCCCGGGCGGAAGGGCAGGAAGTTCCACTTGGTACCCGCAGCTTTTAGTACCTCCAGCGTGTCGATGCCGATCTTGTCAAAAATGATGGCGAGTTCATTCATCAAGGCGATGTTCAGATCGCGCTGGGTGTTTTCGATGACCTTGGCAGCTTCGGCCACTTTGATGCTGCTGGCCGGATAGACGCCTGCGGTGATAACCGAACCATAGACTTCGCTGACCGTCTTGAGTGTTTCCGGGGTGTCGCCCGATACGACCTTGACGATCTTGGTGATGGTGCGTTCTTTGTCACCGGGGTTGATGCGTTCCGGACTGTAACCAACGAAGAAATCTTTTTTCCACTTCAGGCCGGAATGTTTTTCGAGCAGCGGGATACATACCTCTTCGGTAGCACCCGGATAGACGGTGGATTCATACACCACAATCGCACCGCGCTTGATGTGCTTGCCCACGCTCTCGGAGCTTTTAACCAGCGGAGTGAAATCCGGTTGATGGGCTTCATCCACGGGAGTAGGTACGGCAATCACGATGAAGTCTGCGTCGTGCAGAACCTGCGGGTCGAAGTGACAACTGAGTTGAGTTGCGGCACGCAAGTCTTCCGAGCTGACTTCACCGGTCGGGTCTATGTGGTTGCGATAGGCAGCTACTTTCTCCGACGAGAGATCAATTCCCACTGTGGGATATTTTTTTCCAAACTCAACTGCCAGCGGCAAACCCACATAACCAAGACCAACGACTGCAATTTTCATTACCTTGAACCTCTTACAATATGTGAGTTGATACTCGAGCCAGAATTGGGTCTTCAGTATTTTTCGCCGGACGTCGTAACCAGCCTTTATGACTTCTTGGTATATTGCTGGTAGGCATCACTGGAATAGCGATACTTGCCATAGCCGTAACCATACTTGCCCGGGCTCGGGCGCACCGCGTTGAACACGACCCCGGTCACCTTGGCGCCGATCTGGGTGAAGCGCTTCACGGTCTCGTTCAGCTCTCCCAACGTGGTGACGCTCTCTCTGGCCACCAGAATGCTGGTGCCCACATGCTCACTCAGCACGGTCGTATCCGTCACCGCCAGCACCGGCGGCGTATCCAGCAGCACCAGATCATATTCCGCAGAGATTTTTTCCATCAGTTGTTTCAGGTTGCCATGCAGCAGCAATAGATGCGGATTGGAGGGCAAGACGCCGGTCGGGATGAAATCCAGATTGGGCAGGATGCTGCGGCGCACCACCTGGTCAAAGGTGCGGGTACCCGCAAGCAGTTCCGCCATGCCATTGTCGCGCGGCACGCCGAGATACTGGTTTTGATTTTCCGGAATCATCATTTCCTGAACACAAGATATTTTTTCAGGATGTCATATTTTTCGGAGCGCTCCGGATCAGATTTCGCCTTCTCTGCAGCCTCGCTGATGAAGGCCCAGAATATCGAAAGAAAAAAGGCAACCAATGTCGACACGATCACGATCAGCGCGCGCTTGGGTTTCGACTTCTTCTCGGGGGGCATGGCCTTGTCCAGCACCTGGATCAGGGGGTAATCCTTGGCCTCGTCGATCTTGGCGAGTTCGAATTGTTTGTAGAGCAACTCCATCAGCGCCTGATTGAACTTCACATCGCGGAATTTCTCGATGTATTCCAGTCCGCTCTGCGTCATTTTGGTATCCGGCGACACTTCTGCGCCCATCCCATCCAGGCGGCTTTTGAGGCTCGCCAGCTCGCCCTGTATGCGCTGGTATTCCGGATTTTTCGTGGTGACACCGACTTGCATCGCGGAAAGCTGCACCTCCCTGGCGGCGATCTCGGCCCTGAGCCGCGCATTGGACTCGGCTATTTCTTTTTCCTGCGGATAAACCTGGATCATCCCCGACTTCTTCTGTAATTCCTGCAGATCGGATTCGGCCTTCGCGAGCTTATCCTTGACGAGATTCAGTTGGCTTTCGAAAAAAAGCCGCCTTTGCGAGGCTTCCGTCACCGCCAGGGTGGACGTCACTTTATTCAGTTCATCGACATAGGCATTCGCTATGTCGGACGCGCGCTTCGGGTCTTGGTCCGAAAAATCGATCTTGATCAACCCGTCCTTGCCTGCAGAGGAGGCCATGTTTGTTTCCAGCGAAAACCTCGCGGCTTCGTCAGTATCTGCTTTGTAAAGCGCCTTGAGATCGAAGCGCTTCACCAGGTCGTCTGCTATGGTTCGGCTTTTCAGCATACCGATATAAAGGTCGGCAGGATTCTTGATCCCCAGGGATGAGCCAGCCATGCCGGCCAAGCCGCCTAGCTGACCGAGCATCGCCGCTGCAGTCGATTGCCCCTGCTGGGGAGGCATGATGGTGGTGGACGCGGTATATATCTTGGGCAGCAGCAGAGACACCGCGACGGCGATCAGCGCAGCAACCAGGGTATTCCTGAGTATCATCTTCTTGTTTTTTGCGACAACGATCAGGATGTCGAGCAGGTCGATCTCGTCTTCCGGTTGCTGCGGCAACTGATTTTGAGCAGACTCAGTCATATGGGTAGATGCTGATTATTGATGTTTCCATATTTGATCACAGTAATACATCTTTCGGAATGCGGTAATGATAAATTATAAAATTGGCACTGGATTCCCGTCCTTCGATGGACTCGGGATAAACTGTCCTTCGGACAGGCGGGAACCCAGTGGGTTTAAGCAAGAATGCATCTTTAGTCTTGCAGGATTGCTTCACTTCGTTCGCAATGACGGGAGCACGTCCTTGTTTTACTGGATTGCTTCACTCCGTTCGTCATTGCGAGGAGGTGCAGCCGACGCGGCAATCCAGAACACCAAAGCACTGGATTGCTTCACTTCGTTCGCAATGACGGCAACCAAGTGGCTGGTTATCAGGGCGAATGGTTGGTCAAGTGCGCCGCATTGAGACCGTGCCGGGGTATTCATGCGTCAGATCACGCCGATGAATTTGAGCGTTGCGAGGCTCACGCCCATGTTCACGATCATCTGGGACCAGTCCATCAGACTTTTTATGATCGGTGTCTTGTCCAGTTTTTCGGGAACCACGACGGCGTCTCCCGGCATCAATCTCATCCCCTCGAAACTGCCGGAGAAAAACCCCCTGTCGCTCTGGCTGCTGACCACGGAACCATCCGCCCTGAGGACGAACATCCTGTCCGCATCGGCATCCCTCGTGGGCCCTCCTGCCTGGGAGAGATAATCGGACACCCGCTTGCTTTGCTTGTAGAAGAAAGCGTTGTTCTCGTTGTAGACCTCACCGAACACTCCCACCGTGGATGGCACTGCGGGGACAAAGAGCCGGTCGCCGTTCTCCAACACGATGTCGGGTATATCCTTGAGCGCATCCGCCCCGGGCGGGATCTCGAGCACGATCCGGCCGGTGGCTTTCACCTGGCGCATTTTTTCCAGCGCAGCCTGCTGGCTTGCCGCCTGGACCTTTGCCGCGTCTGCTGCCTTCTGATCCACCGCGCTTTGGGCTGCCGTGCCCACATTTTTCTGGACTTCCAGCTCCATGCGGTTGATCGATTCCTCGAGGCGCTGCTGCTGGAGCTTGCGCGTCGATTCGCGGGTGAACTCCGCGCCAAAAAGGTAAGCCTTGTCGGTAAGCCCGCCCAGGCGGGCGACAAGCTGCCTCAAGGTCTCGCCCGGCTTCACCTCAAAAACGCCGTCGTCCCTGACTTCTCCCTCTATCGTGACAAGGCGAGTCTGTTTCTCGACGGACACCTTCATCTCGTCTTTCGAAAACACGGACACGACATCCCCTGGCAGGAGTTCAAGATTCTGCGCGGGATCTTTATCCAGCACCGCCTTACCCAGGTTGAAGGGGATCAGGTTCGTCCTCAGGTTAGTCCAGTCGAGCCGCTCGACAACCGCGTAATCCCAGTTGATTTCGGGAATGGAGCGCCTGATTTCTCCGAAAGTCCCGCTCACCCCAGGAACCTTGCTCTGGTTTGTAGTATTTTGCTTGAGCCAGTAGTCAGTCGTGATCAGGACATCCTTGTCCGGGATGATATCCGTGATGCGCATGCCCTGGTGCCAAGGGTAGCGGAAAGGGGCAGCGACATTCCCGCGCAGGGTCACCGCATTTTTGAATTGCGGGGAAATGGGGAAGACCTTGACTAGATCGCCGTCTTTCAACTGCCGCACGAGGCCGGCCCGGTCGAGGTCAAAATCATCGACGACCCGGTTCTTGCGGTTCTCGATCCGCTCTACTTCCACCTTCTGGCCTGCCGCAGTGGCCGTCAGTCCACCCGCCATCGCGATCAGACCGGCCAGATCCGTTTTGTCCTTCAGTTCATAAATCGCAGGGACATTGACGCTTCCCGTGATTGCAGCGACCTGGCCGACAGGGGGAATATAGATCACGTCGCCGGCCTGCAGGTGCGCGTCTTTGGATTTGTCTCCTTCGAGCAGGAAGTCGTACACGTCGAATTCGGTGACGATCTTGTCCTGGCGTTTCAGCTGGATATGCCGCATCGAACCTGCCCCCGAAGGCCCGCCTGAAGCAAACAGGGCATTCACCAGAGTGGAGAGCGCGCTCACGGTGTAGCTGCCCGGGCGCCGCGCCTGACCTACCACGTAGATCTGGATGGAGCGCAACTGGCCGAGATTGACCTCGAGATTGAAATTCCTGAAATTGCGTCCAACTGCCGTTCTGATATAGCTTTTCAGATCCTGGTACTTGAGTCCCGAGACATTCAGGTTCCCCACTTTCGGAATATATATCTGCCCGAGGCGGTCCACCTGCAGGTGCAGGTCCGCATCGATCTGACCCCAAACCCGGATATCCACCTCGTCCCCCGGCCCCACCGTGTAATCGGGCGTGACGGGAACATGGTCTACGGGTGCGAAGGTAGTCGGAGACGCACTGAACGTATCGTAGCCAAACATCGGCAGACGCTTGCCGATCGACCCGGCAATGAACTTCTGGAACTCGGTCTCTTCGATCGGGGCGGCCTGATTAACCGGCGGGATCTGTGCTGATGCGGGTTTCAACGATGCGTCGGCAGGCTTGGCGGAAGGGGCAGCCTGAGGGGGATTCAGCGACGAAATGCCCCGTGAAGGCGTTAAAGACAAGCTTTCCTGTGGAGCGGAATTCAGTGTGGGGTCGGTCTGCGCCTGGGCTGTTGAAAAATCACCCTCGGCCCAGCCGGAGGCGCAAATCGAACACAGCATTACTGTCAGAGCATAACGCAAATAAACCAACATCCCCCACCCCGATCATTTTTATTGCAGCGAATTTACAGAGTAGCCGTGTAAAAGTCAAAATAAGTTGCTGACGTCAATCCTTGATTCTATGCGATATGACAGCACGCAGATAGGAGCGCTATTCCATTTTCCAACTCAGCATGACTCCGTTGGGCGAAACCCTCCATTCCATTCCATGCTTGTCGGTGTTGTGCTGCTCCCACATGAAACTGCCCAGGGCATAGCCCAGCAAAGAGCCTGCTATGGTGTCGGAGAACCAGTGGTCGCGCCCGCCGACACGCGCCACGTTGGTCACGGCGGCCACGCCGTACAGCCATGGGGCATCATAGGCCTTGGCATAAGGGGTGATGACTGCCCACATCACGGTGGAATGCATCGAAGGCCATGAGGTATTGCCGTTGCTTGCGCTGACCGGGGTGAAGCTGGCCGGTCCTTGCTCGCTGCTGGGCCGTGCGCGGCCGACCGTGTACTTCAGCCCGAGGACGCCGGCAAACCCCACCCCGCCGGCCGCCAGCGAACTATAGCTGGCCCTGGCCAGCGTACTGTCCTGGTCGCTGGCCAGAAATGACACGGCCGAGTAACCGATGGCGATAAAGGGCAGGCTGTTGCCGACCTTCTCGACGCGCGTCATGACCCAGTTTTTGCCATGGTTGACGGCAAGCGTGTCCAGCGGCTTGTCCGCGATCGCGGAGACCAGGCTGATGCCGGCTATCTGCAGCGCGTTGCGCCAGAAATCTGGCGTGGCCGCCGTGCGGCCCAATGCACTCAGGTCATTGCCCGCGGTGGTGAATACCGAAGCATGCCCGCCATCACTGGAGTTGCCCAGCGCAGCGCCGGGCTGGGGCTGGCTACCGGACGCCAACAGCAGATTGCCGTTGCTATCGATGGTTGCCGTGTATGCATCGCTCCGGCCGGAAAACTGCGGAAATATCGGTGCGGCATCCCGGTCAGTGGCTGCAGTCGCCGGCGTTTCCGCCCGGACTTCCTGCACGCTACACGCGATCAACATCGCGCCGCACAGCGACCAGAACAACACGCGGCTACGGATGACGCGCAACGGCTTCAATGCCTGACCGCTTGCAGCGGCGTCCGGCTACGATGAAAAGAACCGGTACCACCGGATTGAGGAATACATTGAACAAGCATCTTGCTCTCTATCGATTAAAGCCCGCACTGTTTTGTGCAGTGTGGGCAGGTGGCCGAAGTAGAACTCACCCGCCACTTGGCCGTCAAGTGTGCATTGAAAGATTTCATCGAACAAACCGGGGCGGACGAATTGATGATCTCGTCCCAGGCCTTCGATCATGCTGCGCGGCTGGGCCTGTATCAGATCACCGAAGAACTACGCGCGGCGTTGGGTTGACGGCCCGCGTTCATCCACAGTGCCCCACATCGCTGCTCAACGGTATAACGCCGGAAACTGCTTGCGCAATTGCTCCAGCTTGGGCAGGTCGTTGAACACGATATACGGATGCCAGGTAATTCTGGTGATGTGCTTCGGCCGGATAGAACTGCTGCAGCGGCACGACCTGGGTGACGATGGGATCGGAAAAAGTGTGCGCGGCGGTGAAATTTTGAATGTAGCTTTGCGCGATCTGCTGCTGCTCGGGACTGGTGTAGAAGATCACCTAACGGTATTGGCTGCCGGCATTGGAACCCTGGCGGTTGAGCTGGGTCGGGTCGTGCGCCACGCTAAAAAACACCTGCAGCAGTTGCTGGTATGAAACCCTGGCCGGATCGAAACGCACGCGCACCGATTCGGCGTGGCCGGTATCGCCGCCGCTGACCATCTCGTAGTGCACTGTGGCGGCGCTACCGCCCGAATAGCCGGACACCACCTTGACTGCCCCGATATAGGGCAGATGCAATTATCCCTCCGAATCAACCGCGTAACCCGGCGTGCCCAGGCTATCCGCAGCACTATTGGGAATGGGCGCCAGCATCACGGAAATATTCGATGTTGTGTGGGTCTGGTCAAACAGCATCACGGATACCACATCATTGATCCCAATCGTGTAAGGCTTTGGATCGGCAAACAGCACTTGGCTACCTGGCCGATATATTGACTCTGCGCCGTCCTCTCATCCTGTATCAGTTGCGGGGTGATCTCCTTGATCACCGGTGTGACGCCTGACTACGCTACCTGGCTGTTCATGTTCATTCACGGTACCCAGGTGCAAGCCGCCAGCACAGGCAGGACCAGAGCGGCGAGCAATG
The DNA here is from genome assembly GCA_963723415.1 of uncultured beta proteobacterium. Taxonomy (GTDB): domain Bacteria; phylum Pseudomonadota; class Gammaproteobacteria; order Burkholderiales; family Gallionellaceae; genus Gallionella. The sequence continues at coordinate 24,240 of CAVRQB010000001.1, forward strand.
CGCCCGAGCAGGGGATATGAAAGAACTTGTTCAGATTGCGGGCCATAGGGGATCTTTTATTGGTGATGCGTGCCGCGCAGATGTTTGATGCTAACGGATGTAGCGTAAATCGGACGTAGGCGAACGAGGTCTTGCATGGGCGGGTGGGCGTGGCGGCGGGCACACATGGCTGCCGCTTCCGCCGTCGAGAAGGAAGGCTGAAATGATTTTTTCAATTGTATCTTCCCCTTCAAACCCAATACGATTGAGTTTCCCTCAAGACTATTTTTGAAACGAAGCGAGATGACGTCTTAATGTATGGACTCCGGTATCGAAGCCGCCACGTCTTTTTCTGCCTCCTGATGCGTTTGATTCTAACTCATTCCCGGCCTTAAGGCGAGCGCCTTGACCAGCGCCTTGACCACTTAGCCCAGCAACGCTCGATCCGGATCGGATTTGATTTGCCATTGCATTTCACTAGTATCCGGTTAAAAACGCCCCATGACTCTCCTGTTGGTCAGCGAGTAAATCAAGTTAGGCTGCACTCCAATATCTGTGCAAATTCTTCGGACACACGCTCGTGCATTTCTTCCGAAAACACAAGCCGCTCGTAAAGGGCATTTTGATGGTTAAAGAGGATAGCGCTGGTGCTCATCGGCCAAAATTTTCGCATCGCATTCTCGTTGCACATTAAACAATTCCTGGTCATTTTGATAGTTCACTTGTGCTCTCCAGGGTTTGCGACTGGTGTTGCCTTGTTTTCGGTTGCCGCCAATATTAACGCATTAACATTACTTACACAATAATTATTGCCGGCATCTTCTATTTTGGTGGTAAGATAAAATCCTTATATAAACAAAATGCACGGAGGCATCATGCAACTCAAGAATTTCCCAATCCAGAATGGCAACTCATACAGCGTTCGCGGTGGCGACGCAATGATCGATCTTGAAATTGATTCTTCTCCGGCCCTAACCAGCGGTTCCATCAGGCCGTTGAGCGCAGAAGGTGCGGACAAGTTCAGAACCGGCAAGCTCGGCATGTACGAGAGTGGTGAGCTGCTGAAGGACTGGCGGGTGCGCGTCACCGAGAGCGGCACGATATTCTGCAATGACGATGACTTCTATCGCGCGCTCGATCTGTTCGCGTCGCTGACCGGCAGGTAACCATCAACAGACTTCTCGCCTTGGCGATAGCCAATCTAGCCATACTCATCGCACAAATTACTGACATACAACCGCAGCTGCCCGCCAAAGACATCGAATTGGTGGTTAGGCTGATATTAAAGGAGATGTCCAATTCCCTTGCCCATAGTCGGCGCATTAATATCCGTGGCTTAGGCAGCTTTGAGCTCAATTACCGTCCACCCCGTGACGGGCGCAATCCCAAAACAGGGGAAAGGGTGCAGATTTCCGCCAAACACGTTCCGCACTTCAGGTCGGGAAAAGAATTACGCGAGCGGGTGGATAGATAAGTCGCTCGTGCATAGACAATCTTATGCCAAGCCAACATACAAATGGATGACCAAGAAACTACTTACTCTTCTTGAAATGTTCGTGTTTGGCAACGTGGTGTGCGGTTCGAACGAGAACAAACCTCGGATGGCTACACGTATTACAAGGGGGAAATGGCTCCCCCATAACGCACGTTACTTCATGCGGAGGGGTGTGTCCGTCGTGCGTAACTTTGTAGATTCCAGACTTCATAACCATGTCTCCAGGTTTGAATTCTTCTGACATTTCGACCTCCTTGTGGTTGATGGAAACCCCATCTAAATAATATAGAGTGCCACGAATACAAATAACTATTCGTCTCGAAAGGCTACTCTCATCACATACTATTCGCAATTACCTGCCGTTTGCCGTCACAAATAAACCCCACTCGCATCTTCTTTCAGGAACCGGATGAAGTGATGATCCGCTCCCGACAAGTGAGATGAGAACCAGTCGAGCATCAGCATTTTTCCTTTGAAGGCCAAATAACGGAACTCTGCCCTCCCCTCTTCGATCTGCGCCGTCAAGCTGTCAAGATCGGCGGCGAACCGACGGTGATCCTGGACATGACTTTCCGCCAGCGGGTATTTGTGTTCGGACATCAGCGCCTCTTCGATGGGGAACACCCCCTCGCTGTGCCATTGCAGGAATTTCAGGATGCGCAGCATCGATTCCCGATTCCCGTGCGCTACGCTTAATGTCAGCTCGTTGATCTTATTGACTACCTCGTGATGCGCCACGTCCAGATCGTCGATGCCAGAATGGTGTTTTACGCTCCATTCCAGTTTCGATGTCATCTCGCTCGTGCCGTAATGGATGCCGGATGACTTGTAATCCTCGCACCGACGAAGATAAACGTGGGTGGGCGCGTCGTCAGGAGCGATTTCTGCGCATTGCCGGAACAGGGCGTGCGCATCATCAATGTCGTGCATGTGGTAGAAGGATACCGCCTTCTCAAACAGGTCGCGGCTCTGGTGTTTTGCCCCACGCATTGCCTCGCCATCACAATCGAATACCTCGTAGATCGATACCGGTTGGGAGCGCCCCTTGACCTTAATCCGGTCAAGGAACCGGATACTGTAATCATTCTGGTTCGACAACCCGCGTAGCGTGCTGTGACTGATGACGACAGGAATGCGGTACGTCTTGGTTTCTGCTTCGAGCCTTGAGGCAAGGTTGACGGCATCGCCGATCACTGTGCTGTTTATCCGGTTTTCTCCGCCCACGATGCAGACCATCACAATCCCGGTGTTCAGTCCTATCCCGACATTGATCGGGGGGTAACCGGCGCGGACACGCCCCTCGTTGTAATGGCGGACACGCCTGATCATCTCGATCGATCCTCGCAACGCGTCATCCGAGCCAGCCGGAAACAGCGCCATGATCCCATCGCCGATGAACTTGTCCACGATCCCGCTGTGGCTTGCAATGACAGCATCCATTTGTCCGAAATAAGAATTGAAGAACCGCAGGCTTTGCGTGGTCGTCATTCCCTCGGCAATCGACATGAAATTCCTGATGTCCGAAAACATGATGGTCATCGGCTTTTCTGCATGATCGCCCAGCCTGATATTCAGGATGTCCTGCGGCGCGCCGTCATTGCCGCCGCAAAGCTCCAACAAGCCGACCGGAATCAGCTTGCGGTATGCAAGCTCCGTCTGCTGGAGTCGTGTAAGCGCGCGCCAGTGTGCGTCCTCGGATTGCCGGAGCGCCGCAAGAACATGATCGCCGTTCTTCATCCCGGCCCGCATTGCTGTTCTGCCACATCCATCGCGCGCCCCTTTTTGCTATTTTCGTATTGCGTATTCTTGCACCATATTTTATAGTCTAGCACAAATGTTTTTGCGTCGGACGGAAGGGATGGTGAAACCGGACTGATGGACGTTTCAGGCAAGGAAAAGTAGTATAACGTTAATAACAAAATGGAGATTTTTTAATGAGCAGTCAGTCAACATGCAGGGGTGAGCGGATGGCAAGCCGAAAAACATATTGGGCTACTTTCATATTCTTGGCCAGCTTTCAGGCTTTCGCGTCCGACCTGCCCAACCCATCACTTACGCCAGGCACGATCGATCCGTCGATCACGCAAGAGAACATCCAGTCCACGGTTTGCGTCAAGGGATACACCAAGACGGTTCGCCCGCCGGCCAGCTATACCAACAAGCTCAAGAAGCGGCAGATGCGTCAGTATGGTTATGCCGACACCAACCCCAAGCATTACGAGGAAGACCATCTTATTCCGCTCAGTATTGGCGGCAACCCGCAAGATCCTCGGAACCTGTGGCCGGAACCCAGGATCAGCGAATGGAATGCGGCCAAGAAGGACACGCTGGAATATACGCTATACCGCATGGTGTGCGATGGAGAGATCACGCTCAAGGAAGCGCAGAACGAAGTCGCCTCCAATTGGATCGAGGCGCACAAGCGGTACGTTCATGGCGGCAAAGGAAATCGCGGCCATTACCATGTAGATTGAACTTTGCTTTGTCATGCAGAGTATTTGTCACCCCTTCGCCGCGCACTATGTCTTATCGGAAGATGCTTGATCACCGACGTAAACTGACCGCCAGCGGCCTCCGGTCTTTTAATAATTTCATCTCCACGCCTTCGACGAAAAGACGTTGTATATCTTAGTGCTCGTTCATGCCGCGCCATCCATGAACAGGGGCATTTGCTCGTGCTTTTTGTATTTCCTCATCACTGTCCTCGCAGTGCGCCGCTTTTCAGCTCTCTTCGATTCCTGCCCCGTCATCCTCTGCTGGGCATACGCGCAGCGCGCATTCGCGACGGATACGTATTTGGCATCACGCTCGATGCCAATGAAGCGGAAGCCGTTCTTAAGCGCGGCCATGCCGGTGGTACCGGAGCCGCAGAACTGATCCAGGATCACCCCATCTGGTGGACAGATCATCTTGCACAGCCACTCCATCAAGGTGATGGGTTTTAAGGTCGGGTGAGTATTCCCGTCACGCTCACCACGCTTTACCGCTTCCTCGACATGGCGCAACGTGCTGCCGTGCTTCGCGAAACCTTTGGGCGAACACCCGGTACCAAGGTGTCGTTCCTGCTTGGACGGCTTCGCACAATAAAAGAACCTGGCGGCTGATCCTTCATCGCCACGCGCCAAACGGTCTGCCGCTGCACCGAACCTACCAAAGATGCCATTGGGCGATACTCGCGCAGTCGAATGCCCGCGCAGGTCGCCCTGCTGCCCGGCAGAGAAGGGAAAGGCATCTACAACTTCATCGCTTCCGTCATGGACGAAATTCGCCGGCCAGCGCCCGGCCTTCATCTCGCCGTGGAATGGCTGATCCAGCTTCCATTCACCGGTCTTATTGACGGATGCGCCCGCCGCGAAACGCTTTATCGTGTACTTACCACCGGTTGCGTCATCGGCATGCACACGACAGGCGTCAATGTTGATGCCACCCACTCCATGCGCCAGCACGTTGCGGGCGAAGGTGCCGTCCAGTGGCTTCCTGACGAGCAGGATGGGTTCGTATGCGGGTTTGAGCTGCGTCCCCCACCCTTCCCATTGAGCAGCCTCGATGGTCGCTGGGGCGAGAATGTCCAGATTGTTGCGGCTGGATGAAAACACGTCCACCTCTCGTTCATCGGCAGCGTTTTTCAGGTTCCATGGACGATGCATGCCGGGCGGCTGATACCGACCAACTACTTCGTTGCGCGTAGCTCCCAGCGTCTTGTCGATCGCCTTGCCGATGTTGTGCGACTTCGGCATCCCCTGAGAATAGACCCACATGATGGTGTCGACGATCTCGAAACCAGCAAAGCGTAGCGACATCGCCATCCAGTCCTGAGTGCGGCTGCCGGCGAAGACCAGCGCATAACCGCCCGGCTTCAAGACGCGTAGCGATTCCTTGAAATAAGACGGAGAGGGAACGAACGCATCCCACTTCTGCCCCATGAACCCGCGCGATTTGTGAACGTAATCCTTGCCGTCCACCCAGGCGCGCATGACCTGAACGGGATCGGGTTCGCGCGACAGCCCATAGGGCGGATCGGTGACAATGGCATCGACGCTGCAATCATGCATGCTGCGCATCACAGAGCGGCAGTTGCCATGATGAATGGTGAATGTGTGTTCAGAGATAATATCCATCAGCACACCATCGCCACCAGTCGGTGCCGCCATACATGCTTCCAGATATCCGTAACCAGGAAATGACCGGATGCGGTTTGAATGGTGGGGTTGAGATGTATCATTTTGGCTTCACCACACCAGTGCTCTCCGAGTAAGACTAATAAATGATCTTGCATCCATGTACTGTTTTTACGGTGTATTCGCTCATATCAGGGTTCTTCCAGCTTTGGCAGAGCTGGTCTTGCGCGACGAAGCGGTGCAGCCCTTCGCGCGCTCAATGAACGCAGCAATTTCGCTGGGCATGAAAAATATCTGGCCTCCCATCTTGAAGAACGGCAGGAGCGTGTGCGGTCGCCGATGCACGTCCTCGCGTATGGTTTCCGGTTTCTTGCCAATATACGGCGCGGCTTCTTTAAGGCTTAATGGCACTTCCAAAGAGTTTGTGGTCATCACCATTTTGCGTCAGGTTCCATCCCGTAGATCAATTTCGTTTTTGAAATTCAAAATTCTCGCAACTTCGGCTGTAGAAAATGACGGTTCACGCTTGGTTGAATGGTCATCATAATTTTGGTCTTTGGGATTTCGTCGCTTCTTACGTGCCGAGCACTTCTACGATTTCATTTGCAAGCACGCAGATCCGGCATGTCTAAGAGAACGTCTTTTTGCTGCCTCGACCTTGGTGGGGCGTCCTACCCTGCCAGCAGTCTTGGTGTTTGCGGCAATCGGCTCAGTGGGAGTGCTACCGCTCCGCACTACGCACGTTTCTCGCCAGGCAAGGATGTCGGAAGGACGAAAGTAAAGTTTACGACCGACCTTCAAGAATGGAGGAAGGCTCTGCGGTCTTCGCGAAATATCAGCCTTGATAGTCGCGCAACTCTTCCCGATATGCGGAGCGGCCTGCTCTGGATTCAAAAGCGGCTCCAGTTCTACGTTTGCAACTTTGACGGCCTCCATGATTTCCTTGTGTATGATTATTACTTGCACAAACAAGTAGGAACAATAACCGACACCAGATGACCTGTCAATACGTTAACCGATAATATCCTCTCTGCATGACATCGGACTGACTTCCAGCTTTCTTGATAAATTCTCGGCTTGCAGATGGGTGTATCGCTTGAGCATCTGCAGCGTCTTGTGGCCGGAGAACGCCGACAGTTCTAGCACTGAAAAATCTCCGCGCTCCGCCAATCGTGACATCGCTTCGTGACGCAGGTCGTGAAAAGTAAAGTCTTCAATCTTTGCCCGTTTTATCGCAGCGATGAAGACATGATAAAGCGTCATCCGTTCTATCGGCAGGATACAGCCGTCAATTGAACGAGGCAGGGCTTTCAGTATCTTTATCGCACGAGGCGATAGTGGTGCCGCCCTCACCTCGCCGTTCTTCGTCTCCTTGAGTAGCGCAAAACGGCGCTTTAGGTCGATGTTCTCCCATTGCAAGCCAAGCAACTCGCCCTGCCGCATCGCCGTCTCGACCGCCAGCTCGACCGCAGGCCAGAGGTAGATATTGCGACTCTTCCGGCATTCCTTTTCGAAGCGCGCCCATTCTTCCGCAGTTAGTCTTCTGTCGCGTGCTCGCCCGTCAGACGGCCTCCTGATCTTCATTACCGGATTGCCGCGCGGCAATGCGATACCTGCTTCCATTTCCGCGAATCCCAATATCTTGGAAAGCATGTACAGTTCTTTTCGCACAGTGCTTTCCGACACCACTTCCTGCCGATCATCTCTATACCCGGCGACCAATTTCTGGTCGAGCGCGGCAAGTGAATGTTGCCCCAGTTTTCCTTTCAGTTTTGCGCATTGGAAGCGCCATGCTTCCTTCTTGTCTTCGCGCGACCTGTAATGGAAAGGCGCAAACTCTTTAGTGAATCGGTCGATGATGTCGCCGATTGTTGTACATTCGGATTCGGATCGGTCAACAAACACACCACGCACCATCTCGCTTTCGACCACGGACGCCCACGCATCGGCTTCTTTTTTGGTCTCAAATGTCTTTGAGACCAGCTTTAAACCTTTTTTCCTGATCTCGGCTCGCCATTGAAGTTCGCCGCGCTTTCGTATGTACGCCATCCCTGCTCTCCAAAATTATGCCAAAAAATCTCACTACGCCAAAATTACGCCATTAACTACTTTTAAATATCCTATACATCGCGCTATGCCTTGTCAATACAGGCTTTTAGAAATAATAATCGCACGCCTGGAAAGCGTGTTCAGGGTAATACCCTGACGGGGGTTCGAATCCCCCCTTCTCCGCCACGTAGTCCATTGTTTTTAAAGGTAATTATATTATAGCCGAAGAACAGATTCGAACCCTCGTCAGGAATTTCGACTCTCTAGACTTGGGTTTATGCTATTTCTCCCATTCATGTTAAACAGGCATTCTCTGTAAGTTATTGAAGTGGAAGTTCTTTAAAGAATTCAGCTACTAACGTTTCAAATCCCTTACGAGAGTTCGAATGACTCACCCCCCGCCAGTAGCTTGTTGCTTATAGAGAATAATTAGTTATTGCGCCAACCGCCCGCACGGGGCGGGACACTTGCCCTACCCGCATTCTCTGTTTCCGCAAATTTCCATTATTTTCGCAAACTTCCCCTGCTTTGCGGGTTTATTCTCAGCAGCGCATTTTTAGAAATTATTTTTCGCCATCCATTTGGACTGAGAATGCGCAGTGACTCGGTGGTGCTGGAGAGGTTTCTCTGGTGTGACGGCGGGAATTTTTGTGACCGGCCTGTTCAGGGCCTGAAGCCCAGCAGCTTTCTTTGATCGGCCCAGTCGATGGGCAGCGGGAACTGGTCCATGATGGTATCGGCCGTAATGGTGGCCGGCTGCCTGCCTTCGATGATCGCCCTGATGATGTCCGGGGCCAGGAAGGACAGATTGATCACCCGGGTGACATAGTTACTATCCACCCGATGCTTTTCGGCAATGTCCAGCAGGCTTCTGGCTTTCCCGGAAACCAGCCGCTCAAACCAGTCATGCCCTTTGGCGAGCAGCTGGATCAGGTGTGCATCGGCTCCCCGCTCCCGCATCCCGCCCTGGACCATCAGGCGCATGGCCGTGCCGCTGCGCTTCAATTGGATGGGCACCGAGAGCAGATGAGGATACTGTTCTTCCTCCGCTATCGAGGATGGTGTCGGCTGGCCCGGCTCTTTGGTCATATCCAGCAGGCCGTTCAACCTGACAGTGATTTGAACCGCCTCCCGCCCTACGACGACACGTTGAATCAGCGCCTGGAGTACCGCCAATCGGGATTGATTGTTGGTGCCAGACTGCCCCGATGGGGCGGCTGTCGGTTCATCGATCATTTGCACCCATGACCGGGCACGCTTCAGGATGGGCTGGACTTGATGCGCTTCATGCATCCCTCTTTGTTCCAGCAGGCTAAAGATGACGGAGTCCTGTTGCAGGAAATCCCCCAATGCCTGCATCACGGCCCCTTCCAGTTCGCTAGCAGGAATCCGCAGGGTATCCGGGACGTCTTCCCTGTTTTGTTGCAACAGGCGGTTGCTGATGTAGTAACGATAGCGCCGCCCGCCCTTTTTGCTGTGGCTGGGCGTCAGGCGGTCTCCCTGATCGTCCCACACCAGTCCAGCCAGCAGACTCAGGGATTGCGCACCGACACGCTGCCTTGTCCCCTGCCGGTTGTCAGAGAGCCTGGCTTGTACGGCATCCCATACGGCCTGTTCGACGATCCCCGGATGCTGCCCCGGATAGACCCTGCCCTTATGGCTGATCTGGCCGATATACAGCGGGCTGGTCAGTATCCGGTACAGATGCCCGCGGCTGAATGGACGATTCCCCGTAATTCGCGCTGATTTCTGACCGACACGGGTCTTGGTTTTCCAGCCCAGCCGGCCGACCTCTATTTTAAGTTTGCTCACGCATCCCAGCGCCAGATACAGGTTGAATATCTCCCGCACCTGTTGTGCTGCCGGTTCATCGATCACCAGCGTCCGATCCTTGGGAACATAGCCCATGGGCGGGACGCCTCCCATCCACATCCCCTTGGCCTTGGACGCGGCAATCTTGTCGCGGATCCGCTCGCCGGTGATTTCCCGTTCGAACTGGGCAAAGGACAGCAGCACGTTCAGGGTCAGCCGCCCCATGGAGGAGGTGGTAACCCACGTCAATCAGTTTTTCTTACACATTGTTGAATTGCGTCTCCGGTTGACCCACTATTTGTATTTTGGCATGACCCGCCAAATGAATCATCCAGATTGATCGTTCAATACCTTGCATTCACAAGAGTGGGTCATTTTTCAATGCAACTATTTGATCTAAACGAAACAGTCGGTAACGCAATTCAACACGATGCGTATCTATTTGTCTGACTTACCGGTAAAAATTATCATCAAGGCCAATATAAAAAATGGTGTGAAGACAAACAAAGCACCGATCCATGTGATCAACATGATAAAACCTCCAAAATATTTTATGGGGCGCAGCTAACAGCGCCGCGGCTTTTTAATTTCAATTAATACTTAAACAATATATCATATTATGATATATTGTTCAATCTACAGACATCCGTCGATATGGTGTCCGTTGAACAATATACAGATCGGGTATGCTGAACCGATTTAGCGCAGCTTCCCAATCCCGGACCGGCATCGTCCATTTCTTGCTGATATTATTCAGCGCAAGGTAGAACAATGTGTCAGGATTACGAAGAATGGCCGCTTGTGGAATAATGACTCAGGGCGGATTTGTGCCAGAAGCCACACTTCACATATCTGAAACGGAATGACCGCTTGCAAGAAAACAGCGGACGGTGGATGATGCATTTAGCAACTGGCGCAATCGGCCAGTAACGGTCATTCACGACTGTCTCCAAATTCGGCTGAACGAAAATGAAACGGCTGCTTATCCAGTGTATTTTCCTCCTGTCCGGCATGTGTTGCGGCTCGGCAATGGCGCATGCTCTGCTGGAACGCTCGGTTCCGGCATCGGGAGCGATGCTGAACAATGCCCCGGCCACCGTCACCATTTTCTTTGATTCTGAACTGGAGCCAGTTTTCAGCAAGCTGATTGTAAAAACCGATCAAGGACAACAGGTAAGTCAAGGGAACGGCAATGTTGCATCAGGTGATGCCAAGTCTTTATCAGTAAACGTTTTAACCAAGGCCAAAAGCGTTTATCACGTATATTGGGATGTAGTTAGCCGAGATGGGCATCACGCACGTGGCGAATTCACCTTTACCGTCAAATGATTGAGATTCACGGTCTGCATGTTCTCCTGAACTTTCTCGGCTTCTCGGTGCTGTTTGCCTTCTATGGCATTTTGATCTCAAAAATATGGCTGGTGCCAGCCAATGCATTCGACCTGCCTGATTTTTATGCGCGTTGGCGGCAGGTTCTCGGTGAGTGTCTTATATTGCTCACCTTGGTGGGTATTATGCTCCTGCTGGTACGCACAGCTGAAATGGACAACGGTACGCTGATAAATATACTTGCCGATCTCCCAACGGTTTTGACGCGAACGCACTTTGGTCTCATATGGGCGTTACATCTGATTACCCTTCTTCTGCTCTGGGTATGCTGCGCCGCTTTTCTGACCAACTCGCCATCCAAAATATGGACGGCATTCATGGTAGTCGGAATGCTGGTATTGGCCTTTACCTATAGCGCTACATCTCATGCGAGTGATAATGGCGATTTCACTTTTACGGAAATGAACGACTGGATGCATGTCATCTCGACTTCTATTTGGGGCGGCAGCATTTTTATTTCGGCATTTCTTATCTTTCCGTTGTTGCGGAGCCAATATTCTCTGATCAACATAGCGGCCAAACGTTTGTCCAGCTTGGCTGCGGTGGCGTTGGCATTCGTGCTTGCGACGGGAACGTATAATTCGTCACTTCGGTTGCGCAACCTCGATGCACTGACTAACACCAATTATGGCCGTGTGCTTTCCGTCAAGCTGGTTTTTGTAGGCATGTTGGTACTAATCGGTGCATTCAACCGGTTTGTGATCATTTCGTGGATCAAACAATATGCGGCTGGCAACCCGTATGCCGCAGATAAGCGCTCGCGTTTGGTATTTCGTGCCCTGACAGTGGATGCTGTCTTCGTTTTGCTCGCGATAATCATGGCGGCAATTCTGATACAGAAGGAGACAACTTGAGTATGCGTTACAAATTCCGTCACGCTTCGCTCAAATCTTTGCGCCGCCCAACTTGCATAGAGCTAATCAGCAATATGTCCGTCATGATTATGGCCAATTGAAAAAGTATCTTCCGAGCGTCCTGGCTCAGGACGGTGGCGGCGACCAGAAGGCAACCAAGTAGTAAACCCCCCAAATAAACAGGATTACCACCACCGCCTTGAGCCAGAGCGGGATATGGCCATGTTTTTCCTGTATTCCTGAGTCCTTGTACAAATAAACCGGACCGCGTGAATGCGACAAATCTGGTTCCTGCCGCTCACCAGCCGGGTTGCTTTTCGAATCAATTTTGCTATTCATTTGGATGTATCCTTTTGTCTAAACGCAACCTTCGCCAACAGGGCGGTAGGATGTCCGGTTTGCAGCACCGCGAGTTCTAATTGCCCTTTATCGGCTGCAGCTGAAATATCTTGCCAGAGCTGTTTGCGGGACTTTTGCTCGTCCTCAGCATTTAGGCCAGCCTCCTGCAATTCATGAATGTGCGCATCAACGCGTAGGGACTGGATGAAATGTACGGCATCCCATATCTCCTGCGGAGTAAGGCTGCCTCCAAATGCTGGCATCGGCGTACCACCAATACCGTTCATCACCGTCTTGAACAAATGCGGGCCATCGTGGCCGAGCTTGACGCCACCGGGAGCACCCGCGGGTAACGTGTAATTGGCGGGCCTGACGGGTTGCCCCCAGGTATCCGTCAGGCTGGCCGCAATGGCTCCATCGCCATGGCCGGCATCCCCGTGGCAGACGGCGCAGTTGTTGCGGAATATTTCGTGGCCGTGGCTAATGGATTGCATAGAAACCGCTGGTTCCGGTGCCACGGTGATCGGGGCAAGTACCTCCTCAGTCTGCCAGCGCTTGGAGAACGTCTTGATGTATTGGATAACGGCGATACGCTGTTCGGATGGAATACCGTACCAGGGGGGCATCGGCGTTCCCCACAGGCCGTGGCTGATGGTGATGAACAAGTCCTGGTCGGTAGGCAATGCATCGGCACCCGGCGTAGAATGGAACTTGAAGACTCCGGAGGTAAAGTCGCGTGGCTTGATGCTAAAGAAGGCGGCGGAAGGCCCCTTTCCATCGCCATTGACGCCATGGCACCCGATGCAGCGGCGTTCGTAAACCTGCTTTCCCAATTCCACCAGTTCATCTTTGTTGGACGGCGCGGTTTGCGTGGCTTCACCGGCACTCAAACGCGTGGGCGCAAAAGTCTCCCGCCAGTCGCCGATATTCGTACCAAGTTTCTGCAAATAGGCAATCAGCGCTTTGCCTTCGTCGTTCAATACCGGCGTACCATTCCTGTCCTGTTCAAACAACCATGGAAAACGCGGCATGATGGAGTCCGGCACCACGATGCGCGGGTTCCAGTGGTGAGCGATATGCCAGTCATCGGCGTATTTGCGCCCAACGCGCGATAAATCCGGACCGATGCGTCGCGTGCTCAACATGTGCGGCTGGTCGAAAGCATATTCACCCGCCTGCGACAACGGCCCCCATCGCGTGGTTTCCCCGGTCACAGGCCGGATGTACTGCGAATGGCAGTACCAGCAGCCTTCGCGGATATACACTTGCCGTCCGCGCTTTTCCAGCGGAGTGTAGTCGATGGCCTGGACCATGCTCCCGGTTGCAATGTCTTGCACGTTGCTGCCGTACGCTTCTATCTGCATGCTGGGCATGATGCCCTGCACGATGACTGCGGCAGCAAAGAAGCCCAAGCCAGCCACGATGAACACGGCAGAGGGATTGCTCATCCAGTCTACATTCTCGCCAGCTGGCCTGGTTTCGAGCTTCTTGCTAACCTCGACTTCCTTCTCCTCAATCGGTTTTCCGTAACGAGCGGTTTGATAGAAATTGATCACCATCAGGAAAAAGCCAATATCCATCGTGGCACCGGCTAGGGTGCGCGTCACCCACCATGGCTTCATTTCATTCAAGGTGTCGACGAAGTCGGCGCCGTATTCGAGCATGCTGCCTTGGATGAAGCCTTGCACGGCCAAGCCCGAGAACATGAGCGTGGCACCGAAAATGAACAGCCAGATATGCCAGCTTGCAAGCTTTGCGCTCCACAACTCCCTCCCGGTGACCCGTGGCCAGACATAGTACATTCCGCCAACGACGCCGATGACGAAGGTGCCGAACACCGTGGCATGAGAGTGGCTGATGACAAAGTCGCTGAAGTGGGTCAATTCCTGCATGCGCCGCAGCGCCTCAGTAGAACCCTGGAAACAGCCGAGCAGGTAATACAGGGTTGAAAGCAGGATAAACTTGGTGGCGTAGTTGTCTGCAGTGCCACCGCCAAGTATCTCGCCCCAGCGTCCCTTGGCTGTTCCGAAAATATTCGTGACCACCGCCCAGACCGGTATGATGAGCATCATGCTGGTCATGATAGAAATGGTCTGATGTTCGTATGGAATGGGACTGAAGAGGTAATGATGCAAGCCGACGAAAGGATAGAAAAAGGCAAGGCTCCAAAACCCCAGCTGCGAAAGACGGTGGCTATAAAGCGGGTTTTTTGACGATGTCGGCATGAAATAATACAAAATGGCAAGGCCAGCAGGCGTAATCCACAACCCAACCACATAGTGGATGAACAAGCCGTGCAACATGGCATTGCTGATGCCAGACATCGGTACATACGGCAGTATGATTCCACCCAGGATCAGGTTCATTACTGTCCAGACCAGTGCCGCCATGGTGTACCAAAGGGCTATATAAAATCCGGGTTCTTTGCGCTTGAAAACGGTGACCAGCACTTGTGCAGTGATGGTGCCCAGCACTGCGAAGCGGATGATGCTGGCTGGCCATGGATACTCATCTGCCTCAAAGCCAATGTTGTAGCCCAACATCAGCGAGATGGAGCCGACGATCAGGAAGATGTTCCAGCACCACAGTTGCCACCATCCCAGACGCTCGGCGGCCATCGGACGCCCGCACAGACGCGGCACAAAGTAATACAGCATGCCAAGCAACGGTGTCGAAAAGGCCCCAAAGATCACCCCGTTGACGTGCACGGGACGCAAGCGGCCGAAGGTGAGCCAGGAGATATTGCCGAGAAATTCCGGCGAATGGAATTTGGTGGAAACGAGCACGCCGACCAGCGGAAAGATGGTCATCCAAACCAACGACCATGTAAGCCAGGATCTGACCAGTTGCTTGTTGATTAACGGTTGTCTGGAATCAGGGGTGAGTTGAGCGATCGCAGCATCTGTCATGTTCTCCTCCTAAAACTTAGGCGGTCGTTTTAAATGCCTTCTTATTTTATACCGCGCCAAATTCCAAAATAAAACCTCCAAAATATTTTGTAGGGCGCAGAGTACAGCGCAACAGTTTATTTGATTTCAATTGACGCCTGAATAATGTATCATAACATGATATAATATTCAACCTATAGATATCCCTTGAATGGTGTCCGTTGAACAAAATTAAGGTCGGGTAATCCATATGGACGAAAATAGGTCATCAAATGGCCGCAGATAGCTCCATCAGTGCATCACCGGCTGTAAATTCAGGTTAGGTACAGTGACTCTGACCTCGGGTGCTGGTGGCTTGTATCCGAGGGAGCTGTGCGGCCAGCTCGTGTTGTAATGCCTCACCCATTGTTTTACCAATGCCTGTGCTTCACCTAAGGCCATAGAAGATTTTTCCGTCTAGAAGCTCATTTCTCAATGTGCTGTTGAAGCTCTCGCAGTCACCGTTCTCGCAGGGACTACCTTCTTGAGCGATAGTATGAGATATCGGGAACATGCTGAATGATGACTTGAGGTTCGCCTTGTAGCCAAGCCGCCGGTACTTCAATCCCCGCGCAGCAGCAAGGGATCCACGATTCGCTCGAGACGCTCCTTGGTCCACACCGGCTGTGCATCGTCCCAGCCGTTATCGGCCAATCTGCCGCTGCGGTCGATGACGAAACTCACAGGGATGCGCCAGATGCGGCCATAATCGCCGGCCCAGGGACTCCCCAGCAGGCCCACCGGAAAGCTCAGACCGGCAGCAACTTCCCTTACTTTCGGCAGATCTTCCGGCCCGTCAAGACTGAAGCCCAGCACGCGCAAACCCTGTTTCGCATGCAGTTCGGCATAACCGGAGAGCAACGGCAATTCTTCGCGGCAGGGGTCGCACCAGGTGGCCCAGAAGGTGGCGATCACCACCTGACCGATCAGTTCCCGCGTGGCGATGCTGTGGCCGTCCAGCGTGTGCAGTACCAGAGGCGGCGCAGCTTGTCCGACCGCCAGATCTTTCGCCTGCGTCAATCGTGGAAGCAGGCCTGCAGCGGCCGCGATGCCTAGTCCAACCGCGCCCCGCAGCAGGGCGCGGCGCTTTTGGTCTGGAACTGGCCCGGACCGATGATTGCTGCCTGAGGGGGGTTCGACATCCATTTCAGTGCTCGTAACGCGATAACCGAATTCTTGCAAATTGGGCCAGACGCGGGTCTGGAAGCGCCGATCAGAAGGCATAGCCTACGCCGACCGTGGCCGTGTAATGCGGGAACAGCTGGTAGCCATCGAGATTGCTGTATATCGGCAGCTGCACAAAGGCATACATCTGCGTGTTCTTCATGATGCTCGCACTTACGCCGGGACTTAGATATACCGCAGTGCCGGCTACATCGAGGGTATCGGCAAGCACTCCCAGATCCGGGCTTCGGTGGGTAATGTTCACCTGCAATTGCGGCACGATCTTGGGGTGTTCCTCATAGCGAACGCCGAAACTGACGGTGGCCAGGTTGCCGGGACGGTAGTCCTCGCCGACCTGGTCGAGGTTTTCCATCACGGCAGCCTGGAATTGGCCGTTGACGAAGGCGTCGAAATTCTGGCTTACCGGTTGGTAGTAGTACCCACCGACGATCAGGTCGGTGCTGCCGGTGCCGGCCTGCAAGCTGGTGTCGAGGAGTTGTCCGCCCGAGTTGCCTCCCGGGCCGAATGAGACGGGGTTGCGCCCTACCGTGCCGGTGCCGCTGGCATTAGGGCCGCCATAATCGCCCGTGGGCAGTTTCACGCCGAGCTGCAACCCGAGATTATGAGTGGGCAGCACGCCCTGATAGCTGACGATGAATTTGATGTCACCCAGGCTGTCGACGGTTGCCCCGCTTAACTGGTCCGGGGTGAGCGGCAGGGTCTCGGTAGTGCCATAGGTCGTATGGCTGCGGTCGATGTAGGGCACCAGCAGCCTGTAGTTCCAGTCCGCGCTGGACGCGTAGCTCAGTCCCAATGTGATATAGTGATTGATGGTCTGGTGCTCAACTTCCTGCCCGTTGATCGTTGCTACTTGTGCGGGAGAAATGGTGCTCGTCCCCGAGCGCAACTCGTTCTGGTTGATGAAGGAATAATCCGCGCTCACGCGCCATCCGGTCGCGGCCGAGTAGCCCATGGCCGCATCGGTCGACAGCGAGCAGCCGCACGTGGCGCAGGCAAGGGCGTCTGATCCAGAAATAAAGATTGAAAATCCGGTAGAGACTGCCAGCGCAATACGCAAAGATTGCCTGAAATGATTTGAAATATTTAACGAGGAAATTTGGCGCATGAAAATACCTTTGCGGTAACTCGTGAAGTATCAAACCGAGCTGAGTCAGTACCGAGAAAATGGAGGAGGACTTGCCTCCTCCAGATCGGCAAATCAGCTTAGCGAATGATCTCATTGCCGGGTTGCCCAGCTTTTGGATCCGCATCCGGCTTGTTCATTAACACGGTAATCGCTCCACGAAGTGCTGCTCCCATGGTGTGGTCCACTATTGCATTGTTCGTTGGAGTGGCTGGCGAGACAATGTCAAAAGTATCTGCTTCAGCGACAGCCACGTTATACGTTTGCATCCCGTACAGCGTGTTTTTAGGATTGCCGTTGATATAAACGCGATCCCAGATTCCGGCTATCGGGTGAAAAGCGACGGGCATATTGATATTCGCATTCACGAAGTAGATGCGGACGCGTTCACCTGGCTTGGCTTCGAGAACCTGGGTCGAATTAGGATCATGCACCGGGTCATAGTGGAACATCTTGCCGTTGATGAGCGAGCCGGCCCAGCCGTCGTTTGTCAACATTGCCTTGTAGTTTTCGGCATCAGGAAAATATTGGCCTTGCACCAACACATATTCACGATCTGGCTTTGGGTAGGCTTTGCTATACCCGCCCTTGGGCTCGACCAGAATCGCGCCGTACATGCCGCGCGCTATGTGTTGAACCATCGGGCTTGCACCGCAGTGGTACATGAATATGCCGGGAACCTTGGCTACAAAGGTGAAATGTTTCGTTTCTCCGGGCTTGACCGGCGCAAATTCATTCAGCACATCGACTTGGGCTGCGTGAAAGTCCATCGCATGCGAGTTCTTGTTTGTGGCTGGATTAATTAATGTGAAATCAACCGTATCGCCTTCAGTGACGCGGACAAATTTACCGGGTATCGCGCCGTCGAATGTCCAGGCTGGATACTTGGTTCCCTTGTTGTCGATCGTAACTTCTGTTTCCATAGCCGTCATGGTGACCTTGACGGTTTTTGCCATGGCGAACTGAGCTGTAAACAGCCCCGCCAGCGCCATGAGGGCAATGGTGATTGTTTTTACCGTATTCATTGTCTACTCCCTTGTGTTGGTTAAATTTGAAAAAGAACTATCTTGCTTTCTTGCCATTTACTGCTCGTTGCCACGTCCCCTCCTTTTAGTGCCGTCTTCACTTCACTTTCTGTCGTGCTACTTCGTTATGAACCAAACTTGCATTTGCACAACGTTCGCAGGTGCTGGACCATGTCATGGATATCGTCATCGCTCAGGGTGTCGCCCCAAGGTGGCATCAGTACTGACTTATCAATGGAAAGCCCTCCTTCCTTGATGACCTTGAATAAATCCGCATCACTGCGTGTCGACATTGCCTTGGCATCGGTGTGATCACGAGGCTGCACCGACATGTCGCGGATATTGATCCCTTTACCGTTACCCTCCATCCCGTGGCATTGCACGCAATAGGTCTTGTAGTTATCAGCGGCAGTTTCTCTGGCTTGAGCGGGAGCCCACAGGAATATTGCCGTCAGCAGCACGATGACTTTACTATTTGTCATTTCTGCCCTCCTTGAGAAAGCAACTCCATATAATTCACCAGTTTCTGGATGTTGGCGTCATTGACATGTTTGTTCGGCATCCAAATCAGTGGATCCCAGGCCTGTGGACTCCGGATATAGCTGGCGATGAATTCAGGCTGTAAGCGTTTACCTGCCGTATAGACCTCCGGGCCGGAAAGGCCGCCGTAATCCGGTTCGATCCGATGACATGCCATGCAGCCCTGAAATTTGTCGAAGGCCATTTCGCCCATCTGTTTCGATATCGTTGCAGGTTCGATCTTTTCCTTTGCAATCAGGTCATCATGCGGCTTCAGCTTCATCAGCACTGCTGCCACTGCCGCCGCATCGTCCTTGGAGAGTGCTACGTGATTTTCGAGGGTGGTGGCATCAACCTCATCCCTTTTCTGGCCAGGTTTGATGTGTTTGCCATAGAACTCTCCGGCGGGCCTGATCCGTTGCGGTTTTTGCAGCCAGTCGACCAGCCATTCCTGCCTGTACTTGTTTCCCGCATAGAATAAATCAGGCCCCTTCCGGTCCCACAAAGCCTGCAGCGTTTGCGGCGCCGGCCCCTTCAGGTTGTGGCAGGTAACGCAATCCTTTTGCAGAATCGACATTCCGTCTGCCGCCGATGCTACCAGCGGCAGAACTAGAAGGGATGATGCCAGCGCCAGATGACGAACCAATTTTTGAGCGATCTTTTCCACGCCCTACTCCTGATGGTGGCGTTCATGAACAATCGGCGTTCCTGCGAAACCCGGGCTGTTGAAGATGCCATAGCCCTGTTTCATCGACTCGCTATAGAAGAAATTCGGATCGTAAGTTGCATCCTTGTCCTTCCAGACATACCAGCCTTCCTTGGGAATGCCGTCGTACTCGATGATGGTGATGGCGCCACCGGGGTATTTGCCGCGGGCAGTCACATGTTTATCAATATGGTCGTGAAAGATGAAGCGACCGGGATTGTTCATTTTGATGATCACGTCATAGCGTTCGCCTGGGCCGACGAGGACAGTGTCTGCATAATACGGATTGGGCAAGGGCAAGCCATCCTTGTGCGTGACAAGCATGTCATGCCCATGCGAGTGCATTTCGTGGAATTGTCCACCCGCGCCGATGAACCGTACGCGCACCACATCGCCTTTCTTGACGCGAATCGGTTGGGTCAGCGGGAACGACTTTCCGTTGATGGAAAAATAGTCATCAGTATCATACGGCGTACCGCCTTGGCCATATTTTTCCGAATCCTGACTCTCCCAGCTTGAGAGCATCATGATTACGTCCTTGGTGACGGTCTTCTCGATAGGTAGTGGATCCTTAGGATCGACGATCATCGGACCCCACATACCGCGGATACCGACATGCTCGTTGACGTTGACATGGCAGTGATACCACAACGTACCCGGTTTTTCGGCCTTGAATTTGTAGGTGAAGGTGTCGCCAGGTTGAATCGGCTCCTGAGTAATCCCTGGAACCCCATCCATTTTCCAATTATTCGTCTGATAGGTTCCGTGCCAGTGAATGGTGTGCGACAACGTAGTGTTGTTGGTGACGTGCACAATCAGATCGTCGCCTTCCTTGACATGAATCAACGGGCCGGGTACTTGACCGTTAAAGGCAAAGGTTTTGTAGTCCAGATCGGGCGCAACATGCAAGGAAACCTCCTCGATAGTCATGTTGAACTCGCGCTGCTCCGCCCAACTTAATGCTGGAAGTGTTGCGATAAAGATAATCAACATCCCAAATGCAATTTTAATCGGCTTCATATTACCCCCTTCAATGATATATTAAACATGCATCTTTTAAGTCAAAAAAACAGAAACTCGCCAATACCAGAATTCAATTCTGCAATGCAGAATCTCATCAGCTATAAGCAAACTTCAATTCGCGATCTCCCGGAATTTTCCCGGAACCTTGAATACATCCTGCAACTTGAGCAACTCCTTGCGATGCAAGCTGGCAATTTTCATTACGAGCCGATTACCTTCCGGTGTAAGATGTATCTCAACCACGCGCCTATCAGTAGTTCCCCTCTGCCTGTAGATCAGACCCAGCTTCTCGCAACGCGAAGCCAACGAAACAACTCCGTGGTGGTGCGCTTGCAGTCGTTCAGCAAGTTCACCAATTGTTGCCCAGTCCCTCCCTTGATATCCCTTGACATGAAGCAACAAGAGATACTGCAGATTGGTGATCCCAAATCTATCGGTCAACTCCTCGCTAAAGCTCAAGAATCGTCTCAGCTGATATCGAAAGTCGGAAAGAGCTTCAACCTCCCTTTTACTGAGTGCAGCAACTCTCGCCATGAACAAGGATTGAATATATATCAGTTTTTAAAATAACATCACAATGTGATATTGTCAATATATGATATATGAATTGGTCTCTCATTACCCATTCAATCAATAAACAGAGCCGACTATGCAATCACAGATAATTGATGATGAAGGATACCTGTCTGACGTCTTTAACCTCTCCGGTAGGGGAAAATATGTCTACTTCCGCTGAATGCGTAGCACAAGAAGCTAGAGAGAAAATTACTAAAATAAGGTACTGAACACACCAAGGTTTGCAAGTCATACCTTCTCCATATAGTGATTACGCTAATACAATGTTAATAAAACATCGTGTTCGTGAATCAAATTGAAGAGCAAGTTGAAGTTCCGCAATTGGCATATTCTGTTGAAAAACTTTCAGCGTCGCCTCAGACTGAATTCTGGGGGTCGTCAAACCATTAGCTGCATCGTGTTAGTCGGTTGTAGAGCGTTCTACGAGGTCAGTGATTTTGAACCGATTATTTTTGAGCTACCAAAACGAGTTTTTCAACAGATCGGCACGAAGCAGCCCTTTGATCCTTGAAGTAGCTTACCTGAAAGCGGCTATACATCGTAGCGGAACTATGGCGCATCAGTCGAGCGCAGGCTATAAGGATTTTCGATATATACATCTTGGAATGCCAACATAGGGCCAAGTCTTTCTTCAGCACCGTCTGGAAACCCGCACCGATCGGTGAACTCGGTTGTGTCCTTATAGGTACCAAATAGGCGATCCCATAATGGAATGTCTGAGAAATTAAATTTATGAACATCATACTGATGATGTATTGAATGCAATTCCGGTGTTTGTATAAGAAACCTCAGCCAAGGTGGCGTCCGAATATTAGCGTGGTAAAAATACTCGCCGGTTGCTGCGAAGAAGTTGTACCAGAAAGCCCCCATCATTGAGCAACTCAATAGAGGGTAGAGTACAAGTGCGCTGAGAATTGCATCAGTCAATATTTCGATGGGATGTTTGTAAAATGACGTAACAGCTTCGATCCGGCTCGGAGAATGATGCAGTTGATGAAACACTAGCCAGAACCCCTTCTTGTGCCTTAACACGTGCCACCAGTAAAAGAAGAACGTGCCGACGAACCACCCAACGAAGCCTTCCATAATTGGCAAATGCTAAGTGGAAAAATGGAAGAAAGACGTGTCGAACTGTTTTATCCATAATCGTGCCGTTGCCAGTGTTATTCCTAGCTGTATCAGATTTATCAGCAATGCCCGCAAGTACCACCCTTTCACATTGGGTAATGAACGGCCAGGATATATTCTCTCCAGAATCAGAAAGATGACGGTGGATATAACAACCAAAATGCTTGGTAGAGTCATTTCAAATCAGTATTACGGCTAAGTTGGAAATTCTGAATGCGCTCTTGTGTAGCAGGGTGTGTTGAGATGAAGTCCGGAACTTGCCCATTTGCGCCCGAATTGCTCTCAATACGCTGCAAAATATCGGCGAACGAATGCGTTGGAATGTTGTGATGATTTAGATATTCAAATGAAAATTGATCTGCCTCTGTCTCAAAGCTACGCGAATATTTGGTGTCTATCAGCAATACCGGCAGCCAAGTACCAAGTGATGCAACAGAACTGAGATCACCGGTTATTGCGATAAGGAGAATCCCTGTCGCAGAGCTTTGCAATAGTCTGCGAAGTTCATGTCTTTGCTGGAGATGTCCAATTTCATGAGCAAGCACGGCCACTAGTTCATTATCGTCCTTTGAGATACCGATGGTTAATATACCTCCTAGCATACATATCAAGAACATCATTGCTGCCTTGAAATATGCAAGGTAAAAATGACTGGCCTTAGCATCGAAGCCAAACGTCGACGTCCCATAGCAACTATGTTGAACCATGAATTGCCGCTTACGATAAACGTAATATGGGTACAACAAGCCAAGCGAGAATGGCACCAGAAACATCGGCAGGATTAGAAATTGACTGGTTTCCCGGTATCCCGGAATGTATCTTCGGAATCTTCCGGTCGGGGCCGGGAAATTATTACCAAAATTAAAACGAACGTTCCGGTAGGATGAATTTACTGCATTAAATCGTGCCGCCTTAATGACGATATAAGGTAGTAAGATGACCCATACTAGTCCGAATATTTTTATCTTCAAAAAGCGATTTGCCAAGCCGACGAGAACTATGATAGTCAGCATGATCAAACGACCCTTCAGGATTGATTTGGGGTCGGCCAGATATTCGAAGGCATTGTCGTTAAGCAGCGTGTTGCCATAAAAATATCGTTTTCGCCGCACCTTGGCCCAAGCCGAGTAAATTCCCAGCGTAACGACTGACAAACATACGTTTACGATCCAGATGCGAAAGAACTCCCCTGCCTGCCCGGTAAATTTGATCGAAGCGATACTCGCAGGAGATTCGCCCTGCGAGGCTACCATATTATTACTCAAAGTATTTTGAGGTGAAACAACCTTCGGGGAGGCAGAAATTTCAGTTAATTTTTTGAATGCGGCACGGGCCGCGACGAGGCGAGTTTGCGTTTCTTCTGCGGCTACTCGACCCAACTTGAGACTATCCAGGATCGAAGCGTATGCTGCACGGATCTCGATAAGCGAGGCACCCGGAGCGATACCGAGTACTGCATGCGGATCTGGAGACGTTATCATGTCTTCCTCCAATTGTTTTGCGGTTGCCAGCATGTTGCTGTGCAGCTGCTCGCGTACGTTACCAATTTTTTCAATTAGGGAAACAGGGGCCTGACGAAGGGTGATGTATAGCAGACGGACGGGAGCTTTGGTGTAAAGAAGGCTTGGCAGTTGCGGGGAGGCTCACCACTGATAGGAAACTCCTACCGAAACCACTGGCCACAATTGAAAGTGCCTCAAGTCATTTTGCATCTTTGCGTTTTCAGCTGCGGCGTCAGTTGCCAGTGTGGGACACGATGTCGCGCATGTGACCACCGATCCACCTTGGGGTTGCCCTGGAAAAGCACCCCGATATCCGACGTCAGACCCCCAGCCCTTGTTCTTTGCCACCGGATTGCCCCAGCCTACCCCGATGTAGGGCGCGAACTGGTTAAATGTCAAACTGGCTTGCATCGAACTGATTTGACCGGATGAGTAAGTCGCTAAACACGCATTCCTACTCTTTTCAAGGCCCTGATATGGCCCTGTTAACCCCCCTGTTAACTCCCTGTTATGGCCCTGTTAATTTCCCTGTTATTTTTTGCTGTAAAAATTCGGTGATGGCTGGAAACGGGCTCTGTGCACGGGTCTTGTGAGGGTAGTGTGCAAAATAAGGCCAAAAAATAAAAAATTTCCCTGTTTTTTTGCCTGTTAACAGGAATTAACAGGCATTTAGCTGAGACAGGTTGGCAGCAGACTGCGCCCACCGCCAAATATAAAGCCGCCCCTCGTGGGCGGTTTATTATTTGGTTGAGTTGGTGTGTGGACGAAACCCCTCGGGTTCGACAACACGCTGCTTGGCAGCTTGTTTCGGCGTAGGCTAACTTGGTATCGCAAGTTACGCCGCAAAGCGGCGGCCGAAGCCACCAGCCGCTTGCGCAGGATGCCGAAGGCAGGCCCGAATGGAATAAGGGATGAGGGACACGCGGATGCAGCGCGAAAGCCGGACCATCTCCGTTCTCCGCCCTCGAGCGGACATGGCATGCTCCAGTGAACGCTTCGACTGATGTAAGAAAAACGCGGAGCAACCAAAACGAATCGCACCTACTTCTTGCCGCAGGCGATCTTCCACAACGCTTGAATTATCGAAGAGGGCGGGACCGGCAACCATTCACCCGGCTTGTTGTTCATCTCGATCAAATCACCCCTGCCCATGTGCCCTGAATGCAGCGACAGAAACAGCAGCCGCGTTCTTTCGTTCCTGCAGTCGTACTCATTCTGGATTTTCACGGACAAATAGTTCTCACCCGCCCTGGTGGTCAGATAATCCTGCAGCTCCCACATCTTCACCGATTTGCCACTCTTGCGAATCGTGGATGGATCGGTGTAAAAGGTGATGTCCCCGCCGTCGACATTGCTGATCTTCACCCAATCCGCCATCGCACTGCTGCTCATAACCGATAACAGCATCATCAGGATCATCCGTCTCATGTGCACATACTCTCCACAATTTCCATTGCCGTATCACGTCCGCCATTGTATCTGGGGTTCAGACGGAATCTTTCGAGTGTTCCCGTATTTACCTGTTGCATGACCGGCATTATTCGATGACCAAAACGGCTGCACCGCGGATGCGGCCGTCGCGCAGGCGGTCAAGGGCCTCGTTGGCCTCTTCCAGCCGGAACGTTTCAACCTCTGTCCTGATGCCTGCCTTCGGAGCGATCTGGAGAAACTCCTCGCCATCGCGGCGCGTGAGATTGGCTATTGATCGAACTGTACGCTCCCCCCACAGGATGGAATAGGGAAATCCGGGGACATCGCTCATGTGGATGCCCGCACATACGACGGTGCCGCCTTTGGCGGTGTGGCGAAGCGCCTCGGGTATCAGCGCACCGACTGGCGCGAATATTATCGCCGCATCCATCTGTTCGGGCGGCGATTCAGTCGAGTCGCCTGCCCATGCCGCCCCCAGTTCTGTGGCGAAGCGTTGCCCGGCGAGGTCGCCGGGCTTGGTGAATGCGTAGACCTTGCGCCCTTGCCAGCGGGCGACCTGGCCGATGATGTGAGCGGCGGCGCCAAAACCGTATATACCGATGCGCTCCGTTTCGCCGGCGGCGGCCAGCGCCCGGTATCCTATCAGGCCCGCGCAAAGCAGCGGCGCGGCTTGCGCATCGCTATAGCCATCCGGCAATGCGAAGCAAAAGTGCTGATCGGCTGCAGCGTATTCCGCATAGCCCCCGTTCAGCGTGTATCCGGTGAAGCGCGCGTCATCGCACAGATTCTCGCGTCCGCTCAAGCAGTAGCGGCAATGCCCGCAGGTATGGCCGAGCCACGGCACACCCAGCCTTTGGCCGATTGAAAACCGGTCGACACGTTCACCCTTGGCGACGACGGTGCCCACGATCTCATGACCGGGTATCAGGGGCAGCTTGGGCGTGGAAAGCTCCCCGTCCACTATGTGCAGGTCGGTGCGGCACACCCCGCAGGCGTGGACTTCGAGCAGGATGTCGTCCGGGCCAAATTCGGGGCGCGCCACGTCGGCTTGCCGCAGTACCGATCCGGATGAATCCAGGATCATTGCGCGCATGATATATCCCCGTTATTCTGATTATTGCTTGCGGACGCTGAATGGGACCATGCGCCAACCGAAAATAGCTGCATGCCTGATAGCTGTATGAATGGATTTTCCAGTTAGAATCCCGTCGACCTTAATCCTTTGAACACAGGACCAATTAGAACCGCCTAACGGCCGCGCTGATATAAGCCCACCAACTCGGCTTGGCCGATGACATGGCCGCGCATCGCCCTTTCCAGAGCCGCCTTCGCGGGTTGCTTCAGATCAGGCAGAACGATATCCAGCGCATACAGTTTGAAAAAATAGCGATGCTTTCCTATCGGAGGGCACGGACCGCCATACCCAGTGCGATGCCAATCGTTGATCCCCTGCATGGTACCTGCAGGCAGATGCTTTTCCGCGACGCCCTCGGCCAAACCGCCTGTGCCGGCGGGCATGTTGTACAACACCCAGTGCACCCAGGTCATCTTGGGCGAGGCAGGATCCGGGGCATCCGGATCGTCGACGAGCAGGGCCATGCTTCTGGTGCCGGCGGGCACGCCCGTCCATTCGAGCGGGGGAGATACATCCTTGCCATCGCAGGTGTGGCGAGACGGGACCGCGCCATTTTGCTGGAACGATGGGGACGAGATATTCATCGGCATGGCTGTCTTCTCCCTGTGATTCGCCTAGCGGCATGCAGCGATTCGCCTACCGGCATGCAGTCCGAGGTATCATCTATCGTCGATGACAGGGACATCCGGCTCCCCGTCGCCTGCTTCAGGACGCCATTTCGTATGATGCGTCTTCACGTCGCCGCGCATCTTGCGCGCGTAGTCTTCTAGCTGGCGTTTGGCGGCATCGAACGCATCGCGCAGGGCCACGTAGACATCTTCGGCATGGTCGCGGTTGACCACGATCTCGCTGCCGGGGACGCCGATGTCGATGCGCACGTTGAACTGCTTGCCCTGATGATGATGCTTGTGCGGCATCTCGACAACCACCCGGCATGACATGATGCGTTCGAAGAATTCGTCGAGTTTCTCCGCCTTTTCGCGGATATGCGCTTCCAGCGCATCGGAATGTTCGATGTCGCGGATGGTGATCTGTAAGGGTATTTGCATGACTTTCTCCTGAAATCCCGCCGCACTACCGGCGGTTAACTGTTTCCTTTTTTTGCTCAAGCCTGACCAGCTTCGCGAGCGACAGCAACTCCTCCGCGAGCAGTTCCAGCAGGTCGTCCAGCGTGAGGATGCCGACCAGCCCGCCGCGCTTGTCCACCACCGGCACGCGCCTTACGCCTTTGGCGCGCATGTACTCGATCGACTCGGACATCCCGGCATCTTCGCTGACCGAGACAAGCTCGGGCGCCATGATGTCGCCCACCGTGAAGACCTTCTGGTCGATCGCCGGCGCCATGATCTCCACCACCAGATCCCGGTCCGTGACGATACCGACCGGCACGCGCACTCCGCCGCGATCTTCGACGACCACGACATCGCCGACATGGTGCTGGCGCATCAGCTGGGCCGCTTCCAGTAGGGTGTTGCTGCGCTGCACGACGACGACTTCACGGTTGCATATTTCACTGACGGGCATGATGACCTTCCAAAATTACATTGATTAGGCTTCCAGAGCCTCGACAGCAGGCAGAGGCTCCTGATGCGTATGCAGGAACCAGCGATCCAGCACCACGTGGCGGGTGAACCATTTGTTGTAAAGCAGTCTCCCGGCAATCAGATTGCGCAGGAATGCCGGTCCGGGGCTGACCGAAGGAGTCGCTGCACCAAAGCGCGCAACCAGCCGGCTGGCATAGGGCAGCAACTGCTGAAGGCGATAATCCCCTTTGGCTTCCAGGATCGTGGCTGCAGCCATCAGGCCCGATTCGACCGCGGGGCGTATCCCTTCACCGCTTTGCGGATAGGCCAAGCCGGCTGCATCGCCGACCAGCAGCATGCCGTCATCGACCTGCTTGCGCACCGAATGACCGTGGAGGAGATAAGCATGGCCATGGAACCGCTCCGGTATGTCCGCGGGTATCCTGCCGCGCTGTTTGAGAAAGTCGCAAAAATGCTTTAGATGATCCGTCAGCAGATGGTTTTCCTCGCGGCCCAGCCCGATGTTCAGATAATCGCCCTTGCGGAAACACCAGCCATACCCCTTGAGATCCCTGCAGAAGTACAACTCTGGCGTATCGCCGCGGACCTGGCATTCAAGGCGCTGCAGGTTATCCATCTCGAACTCGATCTCCTTGGCAGCAATGGCCGGTTCGTCCGCACCGAGTTTCGCGCCCATGAAACGCGCCACCGGGCAGAAATGTCCGCCTGCGCCGATCACCAACGGAGACGAGATTGCACCATTGACGATCCACTGCCGGCCATCTCGTTGCAGGGAATTCAGCGGCTCGCCCAGACGCAGACGCGCACCCGAGCGCTGCAGCAGATAGTCGTCCAGTTCGCGGCGGCGTATGCCGTAGCTGACTGTGTCCGGATAACGGGTCTCCACCTCTTTCCCGTCTATCAATCCGGTGCGGAATGCCGTGATCGGTTGCAGCACATGCTTGCGGGCATAATCCCCGGTATCCAGTTGCAGCACCTGCACGACTTCGGGCGTGATCCAGCCGGCACAGACCTTGTCGCGCGGGAATTCCGCCTTGTCCATCACGATCACGTCCATGCCATGCCTGCGCAGCTGCCATGCGCAGCTCGATCCTCCAGGGCCGCCACCGACGATCAGCGCGTCACAGCTTTCCATCGTGCTCTCCGTTGTACTGCGGATCATAGAGGTATTGCCGTGTCCACGGGATCTGGTTCAGTCCGGGGCGCGCAAAGGACACCTGGAACAGTTGCATCCCTCCGGTCTTGAAGGCCATCAGCGAACCGGCAAGGTACAAGCGCCATGCCCGCACGAATTCCGAATCGAACATTGCCGTCACGCGCTCGACGTTCTCCTCATAGCGGTGCAGCCAGTGCTCGAGCGTCTTGGCATAGTGCAAGCGCAGATTCTCCACATCCAGAACCGAGAAATCGTAAGGCTCTAATATCTGCATCATCTGCGCCAGGCTGGGCGGATTCGCGCCCGGGAAGATGTGGCGCTCGGTCCACGCGTCCATCGGGCGCGGGTAATTCAGGCCTATGGTATGGATCAGTCCGCGCCCGTCAGGCTTGAGGCTGCGGTCTATGACTGCCCCCAGTTCCCGGTAATGGTATGTGCCTACATGCTCGAGCATGCCCACGGAAACAAACACATCGAATTCACCGCGCACGTTGCGGTAATCGTCCTCGATGAATTCGACCTGTCCATCCAGACCTTCTTCGCGGGCGCGTTGCCGTGCGAGCGCGATCTGCTCCGTGGATATATTGTAGGCCTTCACCTGTGCCCCATAATGTTTCGCCATATGCAGCGCCAGCGCGCCCCAGCCGCAGCCAGCCTCCACCACGGTATCTCCAGGCTGCAGCCTCAATTTGCGGCAAACGTGATCCAGCTTGGCAAGCTGGGCGGCCTCAAGGCTGATGTCCGGCGAGGGAAAATACGCGCAGGTGTACAGCATGCGTTCATCGAGCCAGAGCTTGTAAAAATCGTTGCCGATATCGTAGTGGTGATGGATGTTGCGGCGCGATCCGCTCAGGGTATTGCGCCGCGCATCGTTGATCGGGCCCAGCAGCATGTCCATCTTGCTCCGGCTCGCCAGCGGCCAGACCCGGTAGACCGCCTCGAGGAATTCCAGCAGGTCTCCCTGCACTTCTATGCGCTGGGCCGCATACAGCTCGCCAAAGTGAAGTTCGGGATCGGCGACCAATTGCAGCAGCGCGCCGCGGTCGCGGATCAGGACCTGCGCCACCGTGTTCCCCTGATGCTTTGATATCTTCTGCCCGTTCCACAGCACGACCTCCACAGGCGGATAGCCGAAGACGCGCATCGCTTTCTCCACCAGCAGTTTTTCGAATGTAAAAAACATGCTGCCCAAAGCCCGGTGCCGATTCCCGCCGGGCTCTCCGGACGGAGCCTGGCAAACGTGCCCTTCTCTTATCGCATTGCCTGAAGACTCGGTTTGCTCATGTTCCATATCTTTCCTCCTGATAGTCACGTCACGCTGCAGCAATCAAACTTTCAGTCGATCACCAATCAGCACAAGTTGAAATCCGGCAATCATGATCCTGAAACGTCAAGGATCTAAAACACATCTCAATGCTACTTCAATTTTTCAGAATTGCCCATGGCCTTGTCCGTAAACAGTCTGATCAGGTCGACCGGCATCGGAAACACGATGGTGGTGTTCTTGTCGGCGCCGATCACGGTCAGCGTTTCCAGGTAGCGCAACTGTATCGCCTGCGGTTCCTGTGCAAGTATCTTGGCTGCCTGGAATAATTTTTCCGAAGCCTGAAGTTCGCCCTCGGCATGGATTACTTTTGCGCGCCTCTCGCGCTCAGCCTCAGCCTGGCGCGCGATGGCGCGTATCATGGATTCGGTCAGGTCGACCTGTTTGATCTCGACATTGGCGACCTTTATTCCCCATGCATCGGTTTGTGCATCCAGCGCTTCCCGGATGTCATTGTTGAGTTTTTCCCGTTCAGACAGCATATCGTCCAATTGATGCTTGCCGAGCACCGACCTCAACATGGTTTGCGCCAACTGGCTGGTGGCATTGAGGAAACTCACCACCTGGATGATCGCTTTTTGCGGGTCTATCACGCGAAAATACACCACGGCACTGACTTTCACCGAGACGTTGTCGCGCGAGATGACGTCCTGTGTCGGCACCTCCAGTACCACGGTCCGAAGGTCCACCCGGACCACCTGCTGGATGCCGGGAATGATGATGACCAGCCCTGGGCCCTTCACCTTCCAGAAACGCCCCAGCGTGAATACTACGCCGCGTTCATACTCGCGGAAGATCCGCAGGCTGGAAAATGCCAGCAGAACAATCACCAGCACGATAAAACCGAAACTGAAATCCCAAGTCATACTTGCCTCCTGTTCGCTGTTGCCTGCAGATAAAACTGTTCAATCATGGTGCGCCTGTTGCGGTGTGACTTCCAGGGTCAGCCCGTCGATACCAATGACCCTGACTCTTTGTCCCTTGGCCAACGATTGCCCGCAGCGGATTTGCCAGACCTCGCCATGCACCCGCGCCAGTCCATCCTTGCCATCGAAGTCTTCCAGCACCTCGCCGGTACTGCCGATCATTTCCTCGCGGCCGCTGACCACAGGCCGCAACCTCGCCTTGACGGCCATGCCGCCCACGAAGAAGAAGAACAAGGCGCTGACAATGACAACCGGCACGATCTCCGACCACGAAATGCCATATCCGGATATGCCGGTGTCGATCAGCATCACCGACCCGATCACGAAGGCGATGACTCCGCCTATGCCCACCACCCCGAAGCTCGGCAGGAACACCTCGGCGATCATGAACGCGAGTCCCAGTACGATGAGCGCCAATCCGGCATAATTGACGGGCAACATCTGCAGCGCATACAGCGCGAGCAACAGCGAGATCGCACCGACCACACCGGGCAACACGAACCCGGGATTGGAGAATTCGAAGAACAGCCCGAAAATGCCCGCAAGCAGCAAAAGATAGGCGATGCTCGGGTCGGCGATCACGGCCAGCAGCCGGCTGCGCCAATCCGGTTCCATGGTTACGATGCGCGCATCCTTGATATCCAGAACACGCTCAATACCCAGCACATTCACCTTGCGCCCGTCGATCTGCCGCAGCAGGTCCGGCACGTCCCGGGCGATCACGTCGATGACCTTTAGCTTTAACGCTTCGTCCGCGCTCAGGCTCACCGCCTGGCGCACCGCCTGCTCGGCCCATTCGATGTTTCGGCCGCGCATCTGCGCTAGACTGCGGATATACGCGGAGGCATCATTGATCTGTTTGTGTTCCATCGCGGAACCGGTGGCTTCCGGCTCGCCGGCCGGATTCGCGCCCTTGTTCTTTGCCTGTTCGCCGCCCTTCCCGCCCTTCTGAGGTTGATCGCCCGCCCCCTGTTGGCCGCCGATGCCGCCGATGCCTATTGATACGGGAGTGGCAGCGCCCAAATTCGTGGCAGGAGCCATTGCGGCGATATGACTGGCGTAGAGGATGTAGGTTCCCGCGCTAGCGGCCCGCGCGCCTTCTGGTGCGACGAAGGCAGCGACGGGCACAGGCGAGGCGATGATCTGCTTGATGATCTGCCGCATCGCGGTATCGAGTCCGCCCGGCGTGTCCATTTCCAGGACGACCAGCTGGGCCTGCTCGGCGGCGGCCGACTTCAGGCCGCGCACCACATAGTCCGCCGATCCCGGGCTGATCGCGCCATCGACATCGAGCACGACCACGGTAGGCATGGAAGCTGTTGCACAGCCCAGCCATGCCAGCAGGAGCAGGCCGGACAAAAAAGCACGCATGATGGGATGGCGATCCATATATATGCAACTATAGACGCTTTTTTTCTGTTCGCAAGCGTTTAGGGGGTGGCTGCCTGCAACAGATCCGTTACAAACGCAGGCTTGTTATTTTCCGGTGAGCCGGCCGTGCAAATGCAATCTATCGCGATCCTTCAGCCGATGCCGGGAACGCGGGTTTTGCGGACACCTGCCCATAGAATCAGTTTTTGCACCGCTGCAAAGACCAGCACCACCACGATCAGGCTGGACAGGAATCCCGCCACGACGTCCGCTGGAAAATGCGCGCCCAGACTGATCCTGGAAATCCCGACCCACAGCACAAATGCAGCGCCTGCCGCCCGCCACCCGCGGCTCAGGAGCGGCCACAGACTGGCCGTGACCAGCATCGCAAAAGATGAATGCCCGCTCGGCAGGCTGTGATGGAATTCCGGGATGCCGACAACGTGTACGGTATCCGGCGGCAATGCGAGCGGGGGGCGCGGAAAATCAAGCAGCGGCTTCAGCACCGCCAGCAACAGACCATCCAGCAGGTAAGCAACGCTGAACACCGCGACCACCGCCATCCAGCGGGTCACCCGCGCCCGGTAATGCGCGGGATCCCGCGCAGGCGAGCCGACGACGATCAGCGCGCACAGGGTCAATAAACCCAGATAGAACGGAAAAAGGTTGTGGTCTCCCAGCCCCGTCCCGAGCAGCATCACGTTGTCCAGCCATGCAAACCGGATGTCATTGATGGCGTGAAACAGCCATAGGTTTGCGCCGCCCCAATCATAGAAGATCTCCTTCATCGCGGGCTAAAGCTTATGCGGCAAGAGCGAATCCCCACATGGCAAGGCCGCCCGCGGCCGCAACCCCGGCAACGACGAACAGCCATTTCTTGCGCGTCAAGACCGTGATGGATGCCAGCGAGATCGCGATCTGTATCAGCGTCATCGCCTGCGCCAATTTATGATGGGGATGCATCGCATGCTCGCTCTTTTCGTTGGCCTGCTCCGATTCGGCTTCCAGTGCCTCGGCTTTCGACTTGATTTCCTTCTTGTCATTTTCGTATTTTTCGATCTGGGTCTTGTAATATTCCCGCTTGCTGGCCGGCGCCAGATCCGCGGCAAGCTCCATCAAGTGTCCCTTGTTGCTTTTTGCCTGATAAAAGTTCCACTGGTCTGAAGCCTGGGTTTTCTTCAGCACCGCCTCGTTCTTGAACAGCATGGCCTGATTCTGGGTGTCCCCGCCCTGATAGCTGACGATCGCGCCCACCGATGCCAGGATCGCAGTGAAGATAGCGACATATCCCGCGAGACTATCCCCTCCCTGGGCATGGTGTTCCACCGCGTGATCATGCGCGCCGTGGACATGAAATCCTTCTGACATAATCCATCCCTCCCATTTGAAATCAGATAAAAACACGCATTTTATACTCTCGCACTCTTCTGAGAGCGCAATTTTTCCATTCGGGATATGCCGGATACAAACAGTGAATATTCCGGGGATTGATATCGGAGAGGGCTTTCCGTGAGGCCTGCCGCATTCCAGGCGAGCGCTACTTTTTGGTATTTGTAGCGGCCCTCAGTATCTCGCACAAATGGCTGTCCTTGGGATCCAGCACGCTGCGTGCGACAATATCGAACAGTACCTGTATTTCTTCAAAGCTGAAACATGAAAGCAGGCGGTTCGCCATATCGGCCTGCAACGGCACCGTGCAGGTTTGCCCGTCCGGCAGGACAAGCTTGAACCCGGCCAGCCGGCCGAGTCCGCCTTCCATTCCGGACATCAGTTCCGATTGTTCATCCTGCAACTCGTCATAACGCGCTTCCATCGCATCCACTAGATCGTCGGGCAGATCTTCCGGCACCGCGACGATCAAGCCCAGATTATCGTCGCGCAGCTCGCACGCCACTTCATGCCTTTTGGCGTACTCTACAAACCTGTCGCGCAGGCCGGCATCAAAGAATATATATTCGTTCATGGCACCAATTCCCTTCGGTGAATGTCCCATTGTATCCATCGATCGATCGGAGACTGCTGGCAGTCATGATGCCTCGCTCCGCATCGTATTACAATAGAACCCGATCTCTCACCACTCACCGGAGCCACGCCATGACCAACCAAGCCGACCTGATGATGTTGCGCGACAAGCTGCGCGATTTTGCTCAAGCGCGCGACTGGGATCAGTTTCACTCGCCCAAGAACCTGAGCATGGCTTTGATGGTGGAAGTCGCCGAGATGATGGAGCACTTCCAGTGGCTGACCGAGGCGCAGTCGCTTGACCTTGCCAAACAGGACAAGGATGCGGTCAGCGAGGAACTCGCCGATATCCTGCTGTATCTTGTGCGCCTTGCGGACAAACTGGAGGTGGATTTACTGGACGCCGCCGTGCTCAAACTGGAGAAGAATGCAATCAAATACCCGGCCGACCGGGTGCGGGGCAGCGCAAAAAAGTACACCGAATACTGATTACTGATTCCGGTTGACAAAAGAACGTTCGTTCTTTACAGTGTGCAGCACATTCGTTCTGCAGCAATCCGGCCATGACTGAATCAGATTCGACCAGCTTTAATCCAAAAGACACCGAATATCTCGCCAAACTCCAGGACTACTATGCCGACTGGAAGAACATCCCCTCTTACGCAAAGCTCTGCGAAGTCTTTGGGATCGCGTCAAAATCCTGGGTCAAGGCGGTGCTGAACCGCCTGAGCAATGCCGGTTTCATCGAGCGCACCCCGGATGGCGCATGGATCCCCTGCCGGCAGTTCTTCGCTCGCCCATTGGCGGAATCTTCCGTTCAGGCGGGCATGCCGGTTTCGGTGACCGAGACCCAGGGAGAGCATTTCATCATCGACGAAATGCTGATCGATACGCCCTCTGAAACCACATTGATACCGGTCAAAGGCGATTCGATGATAGAAGCGGGCATCCATGACGGCGATATCGCCGTCGTGGAAAAACGCAATCTCGCCAATATCGGCGATATCGTTGTGGCCATCGTGGACAACGAGTTCACGCTCAAGACGCTGGACAGGGAACGCGGCAAGTACATATTGCGTCCGGCCAACCAGGCTTATCCGGTGATCCGTCCGCAAGGCACCCTGGAGATATTCGGGGTATTGATCGGCTTGATACGGAAGTACCGCAAGTGACCTCGATGCGCGCAGCATCTCATGCCTGACAGGCAGGCTCGCACGACTCCATCGGTACGGCATCTTGCCGGCCCCTTCAAGATAACCAGCGACAACCTCCGCAGTATCACTTCTGTTTTCCGGTCATTCCGGCGATCCGGGCACGCCTTAACCATCCGCCTGAAGACCGCGATGCGGACATTTCTTATATAACCGATTGTTATTTGAATGTAACGAACAAATATTTCACAGTAATAAGAACCGGCACTAGACTGCGCCCCATCAAGTTGGGACGAAGCATTTTTTCATTGATGGTTTAGTGCAATGACAGGGAGACAACCGATGTTCAAGCTTATCAAAAATGGCCGTATCGTATCTGATGAATGGAGGATACTCACGCTGGAAAACGGCGAGGATCCCCACGACGCAAGGCTTCCGGTCGGGCCGGTGCTGGTGCCGCTGGACGTATGGAAAGCGCGCCGTGCCGAACTGATACACCGCGAATATGAGCACGGCTGGCCGCTAGGCATCTGGCTGTCCGCCGAAGATGACGCGAAAGAGATCGGACCGGACATAGACGATTTCACCGTCATCGCGGTCGCGTTTGACAAGTTCAGCGATGGCAACAGCTACCTGACCGCACGCTTGCTGCGCGAGCGTTATGGCTACAAGGGCGAGTTGCGCGCGATCGGCGATGTGCCGAGCGAGAGGTTGACTTACCAGCATCAGGTTGGCTTCGATACCTTTTGCGTGCGTGCAAGCCGGAAGGTCGGGATGCTCGTCTCCGACATCACCATCTTCGGCGCGGCCAAGCAAGGCGTCGCCGGACTGCCGCTAGCCGCGATCAACGGTTAGCATTGTCCACGCCAGGCAAGCGACTCAGATCACCAGCGGCCCGTCATAGTCGTCATCAAGCTTGGCCCTGATCGCCCCTGATGAAATAATTCCGAGTTGCCGCTCGTCGTCTGACCGGACCTGCAGCAACGTCAGGACACAATCGCCAAGACTGTCCTACTCTGGCCCGTCCCGTAATGTTCCGTCTCTGAATAGAAGAATTGACAGCGAAAGCGATCTGCAGCGACCTTGCAGACGACAAATTGAGCGCCCCGCTCAACCCAATAGATCGTCGGGGACAAGCTTTTGCTCGGCTTCAGTGAAGTCGGGAATAGCGTGATTCATGGATGTTTCCAGGATATCGGTAAAGGAAGACTGTAAAGATCCCAAGTTCGGCCAAATGCAAGGCGTGGAAAACGACGTTTCACTGCAGGGTAACCTTCAGGTTGGCCGCAACTAAATTTTTTGCGCAACACAGCAGTTGGGATGCAGCGAAGTTGCTGTGAAGGCTAACCTTCAGGTTATGCCGAAACCAAAATCCGGGTTTTGAGAGGTTTCCTATGTCTGTGCCCAAGGCAGCCCTTCAAACCTCCAACCATTATGGGAATTGCGGTGATGCCCTTCATCCAGGTCACCCTCAAACCCGTGCAACACGTTGTATACCTCAGATAGTCCGGCTTTTTCCAGCGCCAGTCCGGCATCGATCGAGCGGCGGCCGGAGCGGCAGATCAGCACGACAGGGCGATTCACGCTTGCCGCCTTTTTTACGTGTGCGACGAAATGCGGGTTGATATCCCACTCCGGTCCGTCGACCCATGGAATAAGAATGGAGCCCTTAGGGTGGCCGACGAACATGTGTTCCATCTCGCTGCGCACGTCGATGAATACCGCCTCGGGATTGTCCTTCAGGAATTCAAAAGCCTGTTTGGGTGTCAGGTGTTGCATAGTCTGCTCCTATAACTTGATTGAATCGAATCAGGCACGGCGTGATGATAGACCCGACACCGTTGGCAGTCCAGAGGTGCGTGTACCGAGTGACGTACTCGCGCCTCAAGATCCGGCCAGGTTTGGCAATTATTTTTTGCGTTCGGCGATTTTCTGCAGTCTTTCCGGTTGAATGACGCGGCCGTCCAGGCCTGCCTGTTTAAGGTCGCCGCCATAGGCCACGGTCATCAATTGCGAGTAGTACACCACCGGCATCGCCAGCTTGGTGCGCTTCTTCCTGTTGATCTCTGACTGGTAGATCTCCACGTTGGCCTGGCACAGCTGGCAGGGCGTGACGATCATTTCTGCGCCGTGATCATATGCGGATTCGACGATATCGCGGATCTGCTTCTGGGATTTTTCCGGTTCGGAAAAGACCAGCGACCCGCCGCAGCAGGTGACTTTTTGCTCATAGCCGGTGGCGAAAGCGGCTCTGCACGGTCATGACTGTCTGAAACGATGCAGATTTTCATTGTTGGATATCGCATTCCGGAGACGCTGAGTGTCGATCAACATGATCGATTTATAACATTTTCCACAGGTTTCAATGCGGCGCGAGTTCAAATTTGAAGTGCAACGCCTGACTTGAAGAATACCTGATTGGGTGTCAGGAATCCAAGTCTCTTTCTGGGTCGGTTGTTCAATCTCTCCATTGGGACGTATCCGAAATTCTGTGTGTGAGGTCGGTTTAGTCACGGCATCAATTTAATGCTGCCGTAAACCGTTCACCGAACATGATGGCGAATTGATTAGCCGCCTCCTTCCATGTCCGTGGCGGCATCTTCCAGTCTTTCACAATATTTCGCAAGGCCAGATACAGCAGCTTGGTCGCGGCCTCGTCACTGGGGAAGTGCCCACGGTTCTTTACGATCTTGCGCAGTTGCATATGCAGACTCTCGATGGCGTTGGTAGTGTAGATGATCTTGCGCACCTCCGGCGGATAGGCGAAGAACGGAATCACCTGCGTCCACTGCCGTCGCCAAGCCGCCGCAATGGGCGGGAATTTCTTGCCCCATGTGCCTTGCTCGAATTCGGTCAGGGCCGCTTCCGCAGCTTCGGCATTGACCGCTTGGTAGATGGCCTTCAGCTCGGCAGCCAGCGCCTTGCGATCCTTCCAGCCCACGTAATTGAGCGAGGTGCGAATCAGGTGCACGATGCAGGTCTGTATCTGGGTTTGCGGGAACACTGCCTCGATGGCTTCCGGGAAACCGCGCAATCCATCCACCACGGCAATCAGGATATCCACCACCCCGCGCTGCTTGATGTCGTTGAACACCTTGAGCCAGAATTTGGCACCCTCGGTCTGTTCGATCCACAGCCCCAGCACATCCTTGCGCCCGGTGGCGTCGATGCCCAGCGCCAGATAAACTGCCTTGTTCCTAACCGTGCCCTCGTCGCGTATCTTCAACCGCAAGGCATCGAAATAGATGATAGGGTACATGGCATCGAGCGGACGGGCTTGCCAATCCGCCACTTCGGCCATGACTTCGTCGGTGATGGTGGAGATCAGGTCCGGGGAGATTTCCAGCCCGTACAGCTCGACCAGGTGCCCCTGGATCTCGCGCACCGTCATGCCCCGTGCATACATGCCGATCACATGTTCGTCGAATCCGGGCAGCCGGCGCTGGTGCTTGGCCACCAGCTGCGGCTCGAAGGTGGACAGGCGATCACGCGGAATGGACAGGTCGAGCGCGCCGTTGGGCGTGAGCACGGTCTTGGGGCTGCTGCCGTTGCGGTGGTTGCCAGCCCCTTCCTCGGGTTCCTCATTCGCCAGGTGGTGGGTGAGTTCAGCGGCCAGCATTCGTTCCGCAAGCTGCTTCTTAAGCTGCCCGATCAGGCCGGATTCGCCCAACAGGCTCTCCGCATCCTTGCCGGATACCTGGGCTAAAAGTTGGTCAAGCAGCTCGTCGGAAAACGGGCCTGAGGGTTTGCGCTTGCGCGGCTTCTTCGTTGCTTCGGTCATTCATCGCTCCTTGGGTTAGCATGATATGACCTCTACACACAAAATTCAGGATAGGCTCCTCCATTGCTGTATCTATCTCCTGTTGTGTAATGGTGGTGAAGTCCCGGTTCTTTGGGAAGTACTGTCGTATCAATCCATTGGTGTTCTCGTTCGTTCCTCGCTCCCAGGACGCATAGGGGTGGGCGAAGTAAAAGTCGGCCTTCAGTTTGTTAGCGATCTGTTCATGCCCGGCAAATTCCTTTCCGTTGTCTGAAGTGATCGTGTGCACCTTCTTTTGGTGCGGCTTTAGCAGTTCGATCATGGCCTGGCTGACCGCTTGTGCGGTCTTGCGCTCGACCTTTCGGATCAGCGTCAGCCCCGTCTTCCGTTCCACGATGCTCACGATGGCCTGACGATGGTTCTTGCCAATGATGGTGTCCGCCTCCCAGTCACCGATCCGCTTGCGCTCATCCACGATGGCCGGCCTGTCCTCAATAGATTGCCGGTTAGGTATCTGGCCACGCCGTTCCATCTTGCCATACCGTTTCTTTCTTTTCTTCTGGCAGCGCAGGTGCTTCCACAACAGACCCCCTGACTGCTTGTCTGCATAAACTCGTTGGTAGACCGTCTCCGAACTGATGTCGGCATGCCCACTGATCTGCTCCGGGCTCCACTGTTGCAGAAGCATCTCCTGTGCAAACTGCCATGCTTCCACATCCACCTGGCGGGCATTGAGCGCACGACGTTCAACAGCCTTGCTGTGCGCCTGCTTGGGACGATAACCGCGTCGCCCGCAGTTGCGTTTCAATTCCCTGCTGATAGTTGATTCGCTTCGTTGCAACACACTCGCAATATCGCTTTGGGTGTGGCCTATCTTCTTTAGTACGTAAATCTGGTATCGTTCTTCTCGGGTGAGGTGTGTGTAGTTCATCTTCGCAATTTCGACTGTCCGGTCAAAAAGGCATGGATGCTACCGCATCCCGCCCACCTGACTTGGGTTACTCAAAATTGCACTTCATCCTAAAATTCGCCCGGTTTAATTAAATCCATCCGGAAGCTTTGATGTCTATGACTATCTTGGGCGAGGATTTATATAACCCGAATGAGGGGTATAATTATAAAATGTCAATTTGAAGCAGGAATGACATGCGTGCAAAGCTTTGCGCAAACATGTTCGGAATCTTTCGATGGCTGGAGTCTTTCTTTGATGAACCTTGAATCCACTCCGGTACTGGCAAGCAACAAGAACTCATGCTGAGCAAAATTTTATGAGCAAGAAAACAAGTCACGTCAAGAATCCCCTTCCCGCGGAATTCGCCTGGGGAAAAGATTCCGGGCTTGCGCCTCCGATAACGGATGGGGCTGTTGCGACGCGCGCGGTGATCGCGCCACCCGCCTCTCAAGCGGGTCACTTTAAAACACTGATCGATGATCTGCTTGGAAGCATCCTAGCAGCGGTAAACGCAAACGCCGGCGTTATCAGACTGTTTTCCCCGCATGGCCCGACTTCGCAACTGATCAGTTCAGTCGGTTTGTCCGCGCAACTTCTGGAAGCCGAAAGAGCCCCCGATTCGAATTGCGATACATGTTGCAAGGCATTCAACGTGCGGGGTATCCATTCTGCCAACCTGCGCACATGCAAGTCTCCTCAGGATTGCCGTTATGCGGGTTGCAAGATTCAATCGCTGATCACCGCTACAATCGAAAGCCAGCTAAAACCGAAAAGTCCCATCGGGACCATAACGCTGTACTTCAGCCAGGCACAGGACCCGTTTGAACACATTTCCAGAACTGTGATGGCGTTCTCGCGAATGCTTGGCACGGTCATCGAGCATAACAAATCAATTCGGGATACCAAACGGGTCGATCTCCTTGCTGAACGTCAATCTATCGCCAACGAGATCCATGACTCGCTGGCACAAACCCTTGTATACACAAGGATGCGCACAAGTCTGTTGCTTGAATCCATACGAACAGGGAACGAGCTCATGGTCGCCAAATATGCTCATGATGTTGATGAAGCCCTGGCGAGCAGCCAGAAGACTGTTCGTGAACTGATAACGGATTTCCGTTGCGCGATGGATCCGGCCGGTCTTTTGCACGCCCTGAACACTTTGACAAATCAATTTTGTCATCGCAACGAGATAAAACTGGAGTACCTCAACCGGATAGCCAATCTCGAATTGCCGCTGGAGTACGAGATACAGGTATTCCATATCGTACAGGAAGCACTCGCCAATATTGTCGTACATTCAGGGGCGACGCATGCCCGTCTGATTGTCGACTATTCAGGCGAGAATTATGTTTTCACGATTGAGGATAACGGCAGCGGTGAATGTACTTTTACACCGGTTGAAGGCCACTATGGGATGATGATCATGCGTGAGCGGGCGCAACGCATCGGCGGCGAAATAAAAGTTGAAAGCTCAAGGGGTATAGGCACGCATGTTCAATTGCAATTCCCTGAACCGGGTTCAGACTGGAGGGAAGTCAATGAGTGACAAGTTGAAAGTTGTTTTGGTAGACGACCAAAGCCTGTGCAGGAGCGGATTGAGCGAATTGCTCGCCAACTGCTACGGCTTTTCTGTCCTGGGTGCAACCGGCAGTGTCGAGGGGTTGCGAGAATTGCTCGGCCAGCAGCCCGATCTGCTGATCATGGATCTGCGCATGAAACCGATGGATGGTTTGTCCATGCTTGAGCAAATGCGCAAGGAAGGATGCACCGTACCAGCCGTGGTATTGACCATGAGCGATTCCGAAACCGATCTTTCAAACGCGATACGCGCCGGCGTGCGGGGTTATCTGCTCAAGGACATGGCACCGGAGGATGTCGTCGACGCCATCAGACGAGTGGCGGCAGGCGAACTGGTGGTCGCACCCACGATGACGATCAAAATGATCGAGATGTTGCGCGGCGGCCAAGCGGATGAAGAACCAAAGCATTCACTCAAGCTGCTGACAGACCGCGAGCGGGAAATACTGCAGCTGTTGTCGCGGGGAGAGAGCAACAAAGCCATCGCTCAAACTCTCTCCATCAGCTATGACACGGTAAAACAGCACGTGCGCCATATTCTCACCAAGCTCAATCTATCCTCACGGGTCAAAGCCGCGGTGCTGTTTACCGTGGAACAACAGACGCAAAGCAACGAAGACAGGTAGCGGAAAGTCAGGGCAAGGTCATCTCAAAAGGAATCACCCGGCAGGCTCATTGGGGCGATGATTCCAGAAAATCCATACGTTCCAATGGCCAGGACCCCCGGGCCAATTGCAGTAATTTGTTGAATGTCCCGGTCTTGTGAACGACCAGATCCATATTCGCAATATTGCCCAATCGCAAAGATTCAAGATGCAATTGCTGCATCTGATCGTGCCTGACAACAAGATAATATTTCCCCTCGACCCGCACAAGCGATTGTGCATCGTCAACCTCATGACATGGCGCTTCGCTGTACAGAGCCAATTCTCTCGCCACTTCGGGCATCTGATAGACATAGATCGGGATGGCCTGCTGCCTGCCGAACAATTTCGCGGCGTTATAAGGCACGCTGTATTGCATGAAGGTCAGAGCCGTCAATAACGTCAAAAATATGTACAAAACACTTATGGTCAGCGCGGAATAGATTGCCGTTCTGAAGTTCCGTGTCGCCGATGTTGTTTTGTAGAAGTAGTATGACAGCGCGGCCAGGAACGCTGTTATCACTGTCAGCAATGCCGGCTCCATCACATAGATGCTCAGCGCAATCGCTATCAAAACAAGCAGGAACAACAAGCCGATCTGGGCCAGGAACAAGGAGCGGCCGACATTTGAATTATTCAGATAGCGCGCACAGAGTATGGCCGCAAACGGGAAGATGATGTCCGTGTAGTAATCAAACTGGAAACTGGTAGCACTGAACATCAGGAATGTGCAGGAGAATGCACCCGTCAAAAAGACGAATGCAGCCCGTTCGGATTCAATGGCGTTGCCGAATGCCTTGAGATGAGCCGCTATTGCCGCGAAAAAGACCATAGTCCACGGCAGGAATGCCCACAAGAATACCATTACAAAATACAGCGGGTGGCCATTGTGGTTTTGTATCGGCCCGGTATTGAAGAATCGCCCGAATTGGCTGTCCCAAAAAAAGAATCTGAAGGTGGAGACCGGAAGCCCTGATGCCGCGTTCTCCCCATGCTGGTTGAACTGCAGGTGCAATGCCACCAGCTCCGGTGCGATGAACAGCAATGACAAGGTAAGCGCGGAGAGCCACTTGATGCTGACAAGTTTCGACAATTGCCTTTGGTATGCCCACAGACAGACCAGGCCGCTGGAGATCGTGATCAGGGTAAAGATTCCTTTGGTCATGATCGCCATCGCGGTGAACAGAGACCCCAGCAGCAGGTATTTGACCCGGAATCGTGCGTCGTAGCGCAGCCAGTAATAGCAGGCCGGCATGATTTCCCCGATCAGATAGGTTTCCGCTTTGACTTCGATGCTCGCATCCATCAGATTGAAAACGGATACATAGATCAATACTGCCAGCGCCGCAGTCTGCTTGCCGTAGAACATCCTGGCCAGGCGATAGGTGTAATACGCGCCGATCAGGTGAAAGAGGAAGCCGGGCAAGACATACGTGAATGCGCTGACGCCGCCCCATTTGAAGAATACTGCGGTGATCCAGAACGGCAAATGCGGTTTGTCCAGCCAGGCATGGCCGTCCAGCACCAGACTGGCCCACTCATGGCTCAGAACGATATGTTGGGCTATCGATGCGTAGGTGACCGCATCCCCGCTATCGATGATTGGTGACAGCATCGCTGCGGCATTGATCAACAGCGTGACCAATGCAACCCATGGCAGGTGCTTTTGAAACTTAATATCCATCAATCAATGGCAGACTTGAATGAAATGAAAAGGAGCCAGGCATCAGCCCGACTCCCTTGTGTTCTTTGGCAGGCACGATTGGCCTCGAACCAGCGACCCCGGATATAGACCACAACTATGTTGATAATGCATTGTTTTTATTGGCAGTAACAGTGCCGCTCTTCGGCCATTTTACACTGTTTTGGATAGTAATGACCCCTCAAGCGACCAAAAAGTCATCATGAGTTTGCTGTAAGGCCATCTCCGCTATGGCAAAGCAACGGAACCATTTTAGAGAATTCTTATCTTACTTCACTGAATGACATGACATGGCGAATGAAGTGATCATTCCACGCTTCTCCTCCCTAGAGCGTGTGTCTTAACGCTAGTTGAGACGTTTTGCCCCCTGCCTTCCCCGGCCGGGGGCATTTTTTTAGGTGTGCTTATTTAATGTTATGATTTTAAAAGGCTGTTTTGAGG
The DNA here is from genome assembly GCA_963723415.1 of uncultured beta proteobacterium. Taxonomy (GTDB): domain Bacteria; phylum Pseudomonadota; class Gammaproteobacteria; order Burkholderiales; family Gallionellaceae; genus Gallionella. Next base: position 69,069 of record CAVRQB010000001.1, read on the forward strand.
TCAGACACTACATGGCTTGAAAAGTGGCTTCCTGACAAAGCCACACATTCGGGTTCAAAAGCGCTGCGGCCGCCGGTTGAACAGCGAAACAGCTTGTCATGATGGCTTGCCCTTGCGCAACACATCCAGCCGATCGCGACCCGTGCCCAGCCGTCGAACAACAGGCTGATGCCGACATAAAGGCCCACCAGCCACAGGGAAGTCGCCGGCCAGCGGCGGCGCGTTCGGCTGCCGCTCTGCAATGGACGGAAAAATCCGTTGCGCACAATATATTCTGGTATCCCTTCATACCTGATATCTCCGTTGATAAAAATGCAATCTAATAATGCTCACTTGTCATATGCCGAGTCTTGCTACGCGTCCCGCCGGGCAGCGCGGCATCGAGATGGTTTGTAATGGTCATGACTCATCTGCGGTATTTAGTTTGGCGGGGGGCGTCATACCGTCACCGTCCCAATGATGGTGCACCAGCACCGCGACGGCGGCGGAGATCAGCCGGGAAGCGGGCGGGTCGGAGCGGGAAGTGAGCATCAGCGGCACCCTGGCGCCGATCACGATGCCTGCCAGGGTGGCACCGGCGAGATATTCCAGATTCTTGGCGAGGATGTTGCCGGCATCCAGATCCGGCGCGACCACAATGTCTACATCGCCGGCCACCGTGCTGTTGATCTGTTTGACCGTGGCCGCATCGCGCGAAATCGCGTTGTCGAACGCCAGCGGGCCGTCCACCTCGGCATTAGTGATCTGGACGCGCTGGGCCATCTTGCTGAGGCAGGCGGCATTCAGCGTGGAAGGAATGCTCGGCTTGACCAGGTCGATCGCGTTTTGCAGGATCGCCGCCTTGGTGGCGAGATCCGGCGCGATATTGATCGCGGCGTCGGTGACGTAAAGCAGTTTGTGGTAGCTGGGCAGATCGGCGATGAACACATGGCTGACGCGACGCGCCGTGCGCAACTGGCGCAGCATCGGCCGCATCAGCTCATCGGTGTGTATCCAGCCTTTGACCAGCGCGGCCGCCTTGCCTTCCAGTACCAGTTGCACGCCCGCCTCGGCTGCTTGCGCGGCAGGTGCGATACGACGATGGGGAAACGGTCGCCGGGGCAGCCCAGTTGCCGGCATAAGGCCTCGATCTGCGCCCGCGGCCCGACCAGCACCGCTCGATCAAACCGTGATCGCTGGCTTCCACCACCCCGGCCAACACATGCGCCTCCTGCGCATCCACCACCGACACCGGCAAGGGAGGATGACCGCGTGCCTGCTCAAGAATCGCAGCGAGGCGGGGCGACAATGGGGCCATCTCATTCATGATGCTTCATCTCCTCATGTCGGGCACACCAGCCGTGCCGCCTGCAACGGGCACAGCACAGCGGCAGCACGGTATTGCAAAAGCCGGCATAACCCAATGCGATTTTCCGCAGATGCTTCGGATACGAGCAGCGTTGATATATCCCGAATTCCGGGTATCGGCACATGCGCCGTTGAAATTCATCCGGCCAGCAGCATCCGCGCTTCGCGGCTGGTTTCAGTCCGAATTCCGGTACATGTACTCTCTCGTCAGCGGCAGCGGTTCGGCCGCAATATTGACCGCCTTGCACGCGAGCACCTGATAGATGTTTATCCAGCCATGCGCAAATGCATGTGCGCTTCCGGCCAGATAGGCCGCCCAGATGCGAAATCGCCGCTCTCCGGCGATGGCGACCGCGCGATCGCGGTTCGATTCGAGGCGGTTGGTCCATTCGTGGCAGGTAAACGCATAGTGGCGCCGCAGCGATTCCACATCGGTGACCTCAAGTCCGGCGGCCGACATTTCCTTCAGTGCCAGGCTGAGGTGCGGCAACTCGCCTTCCGGAAACACGTATTTGGCGATGAATTCCCCGGCACCGGCGCCGATTTCGCCGCTTTCCACGTCGCTGGTGGTAATGCCGTGGTTCAACACCAGACCGTCGTCCGCGAGCAGCGAGCATATCTTGCCAAAGTATTGGGGGAGGTTCTTCAGCCCCACATGCTCGAACATGCCGACGCTCGCGATCTTGTCGTATACACCCGCGCCGGGCAGGTCGCGGTAATCGCACAGCTCCACCGTGCAGCGGCCTCGCAGACCCTCCGCCCTGATGCGGCTTTGCACAAAGTCGAACTGGTTTCTGGATAGCGTGATTCCGGTGGCAACGGCGTCGTATTTCTTGACCGCGCGCAGGATCAATGCTCCCCAGCCGCAGCCGATATCAAGAAGGCGTTCTCCGGGCTTGAGCGCCAGCTTGTTCAGGATATGGTCCAGCTTCTGGTCCTGCGCTGCTTCAAGGGAGTCATCTTCATGACGGAAATAAGCGCATGAATAAACCATGTTCCGGTCAAGAAACATCGAATAGAAATCGTTCGAGACATCGTAGTGGTATTCGATAGCCTCGCGGTCCCGTCTGTGGCTGTGGCGTGTGAAGAAGCGAAATCGGGCGGGCTTGTGAGCGGCCACGCTGCTGGCCAGACGTTCTGCGATCCGGAAAATTTCGTGAATGGATCCCTCGACGCGTATGCGCCCCTCGACGAATGCTACGGCCAGCTTGTTCAGGTCAGGCGAAATGAAACTCCGTAACGCCGACAGCGTCGGTATGTGGACGGTGACGGTGGGTTTGGAAGAAAGGTTGAACTCGCGCCCGTTCCATAACACCACCCGCAGCGGAATGGTGCTGCCGTTCGGGATGCGCTTGAACATCTTTTCGATGCGGTATTCAATGAACATCAGGCTTCCTTTCAACATTTCCAGGTGCGGCCGCGACATGGGCACTGCCGAACACATGGTCCCAAAACTCAGTGGTCACGCCGTAGCAGCCCGGCTGTTCAATGCGGTGGTGATGAATCGCATGCCAGCGTTTGCGCCGCTTTAGCCAGGTATTGCCAGCGTGGCTATGGTGGACGGCGTGGTGGGTCAGCGTGTAAGCCAGATAACCCGTCAGCATGCCGAGCGTCAACGCGCAGGCGCGCCAAATGCCACCGAGGAACATTGCGGGAATGAAGATCAGTGCGAACTGCCATGCGAGGCTCAGGATCGTCGGTGTGAAGATGATCGCCTTTGGCCGCTGATGATGCTGCTCATGCCAACTCCTGAACGGCTGCAAACCGTGCAACAGGAAACGGTGCATCGCGTACTCAACGGCAGTCCAGCTTGCCAGGCCGGCCAGTGCCAAGACCGCCATCTCCGATCGCAGTTCGCGCGGAGTGCCTGATATCAGGTACGCCGCCAATAGCGCAATCGTGATGCAATACAGCGCGATGTCCGCGCGATAGGCCGTCTTGCCGTGTTCCAGCTTGAAGATATGCATACGGTTCCCTACCCGAATTGAATTTACATGCCAACCCAAATTCGTTGTTGTTTATTTCTTCCAGGAAAGGATAAGCGGCTCTTTTCTGGAAGTGGCCGGGGTTATTCCGCCGGGAACCCCGACGACGACAGGGGCGATGGCGGAATATTCGTTTGGTATGCCTATTTCCGCCTTTACCTTGTGAATATTCAACGCGGCAACGGCGGAGCCGATGACACAACTACCCAGCCCGATGGCGCAGGCAGCCAGCATCAGGTTCTCTGCCGCCAGCCAGCAGTCGGCGACAACGAATTGGCTGGCAGGCTTGGCACAGATGACGATCAGGGTGCCGGCGCCATGGAATATGTTGAAATCCGGCTTTGTGAAATGATCGAACGAGTGGCGGGCGCCATGAGAATTGCGGTGGCGCGCCTCTTCGACGAAAATCGGCTTGGCCAGATCGGACACGTGCTGCAACAGCGCATGGTCTTGTACCACCACGAACGCCCAGGGTTCCTCGTGCATGGCTGTCGGAGCGTGCACGGCGGCTTCCAGCAATGTTTGAACAGTTTTCCGGTCAAGTTCATCAGGTGTGTAACTCCGCACCGAGCGACGTGCAAGAATGGCTTCGAACAGGTTTTTCTTCAGCGGTTTTTCGATAGCAGCCAGCGTCATGATCTCTACCTCCTGAAATAGGGCAGTTCACGATAGCATCAAATCATCGCGGAATGGAATCAGTATGATTACGTATGCGGGAGCGGCCTTTGCCTCGGAATCTTGCGCGATTCTATCGCATTGGCGATGCGTGCGAGTTGCATCAGGTTTGCTGCGCCGGTCTTCTGCATGACGTGGGCGCGATGAATATCCACGGTCCGGTGGCTGATGCCGAGCGTTGCCGCAATTTCCTTGCTGCTCTGCCCGGCGACGGCCAGCATCATGACTTCGCGTTCGCGTCCAGTGAGCTTTTCCAACCGCGATGCGCTGGATTGAGAGACCATGGCACGTTGTAGCTGCCATGAACCTCTCTCCAATGCCTCCTGCACGCGCGCCAGCAGCAACGTTCCCTCGACCGGCTTGGTCAGGAAATCTATCGCGCCGGATTTCATCGCGCGCACGGTTGCCGGGATGGTGCCTTTCCCGGTAAGGAAAATCACCGGCAGTTGCAAGCCGCGCCGTTTCAATTCTTCCTGCAACGCGAGCCCGTCCATACCGGGCATGTCCACGTCCAGAATGACGCATCCGAAGGTGTCGAGAGTGCAGAAATCGAGAAATGTCGAGGCAGTATCGAATGTTGCAACCGCATATCCGGTGGCCTCCATCTGCATCGCAAGCGCATCGCGCACCGCTGCGTCATCATCCACGACGAATACCTTGGCCGGACCGTTCATGTTGCAAAGGGTATGGTGAGGTGAAAGATGGCGCCGGAACCTTCCTGCGGGTCCACCCAGAGCTGGCCGCCATTCGCCTCGACCAGCGAGCGGCTCACTGCAAGCCCCATGCCGATACCACCTGGCTTGGTGGTAAAGAACGGTTCGAATACGCGCTGAAGATTATCTTTGCTGATGCCCGGTCCGTTGTCCTGCAGCGTCAGCTCGGCAACGCTTTCATCATTTACCGTCCTCACGGTCACGGTGATGGAAGGCAACGGCACGCCGGCTTGCTGCATCGCATCGATGCAATTATGCAGCAGATTGAGCAGCACCTTGTGGACGTGAATGCGGTTGGCATACACCAGCGGGAGTTGCTGTTCCAGCCGGAGAATGGAATTGAACTTCAATTCATGTTCCGACCTTGCAATGCCCAGGATGTCATGGATTTCATTGTTGAGGTCAAAGGACTCTCTGTTAAATTCCCTGATATTGAGGAATTCGAGCAGTTCGCGGATGGATCTTCCGGCGCGGTGGGCTTGCTGCTCGCTTGCCTCGACGGCTTTGCGGATCTTGTCGACGTCGGGCTTTTCAGCCTGCAGCATCGCCCTCGCGGCTCCGCTGTACGAGGAGATGGCCAGCAGCGGCTGATTCAATTCATGGGCGATGGCCGCGGCGGTCTGGGCAGCCACTTGCAGATTGAGTATGTCATTCATTTGGTTGCGGCGCTCCACAAATTCCTTTTCCAGCCTCTTTTGTTCGGTGATGTCACGCAACGTGGCAATGTAATGGCTGATGCTTCCGTCCCGAGCCATGACACCCGAGATGGTCTGCAACTCGTGATAGAGACTGCCATCCTTGCGTTTGTTCCATATCTCGCCCTGCCAGTAATGCTCATGTTTCAAGGCAGCCCACATGTGCTGGTAGAAATTATCGTCCTGTACTCCGGACTGAAGCAAGGCCGGTGTGCGGCCTATTGCTTCTTCGGCGCTGTAGCCGGTCAATCGGGTGAATGCATCGTTGACACGCAGGATGACGCCACCGGCATCGGTGACCATGATCGCCTGCTGGGACTGGAAAGCGATCGCGGCAATGCGCAGCTCCTGTTCGGCCCGTTTGCGTATGGTGATGTCCTGTACGGTTGAACGGCTCATGAGATATTCACCGCTGTCGTCATACACGGCCGTCGCATTCACCAGGCCGGTAAATACCGACCCATCCTTGCGGATTATCTCGAATTCCAGGTCATTGACGAATCCCCGCTTCATGAAGCCCGGAAAATTTTCCTGGAAACTTTTACGGCTGGCAGATGAAATTATATCCGTCCACTTTCGTTTCCCGATGACCTCGTCCCGCGTATAGCCCAGCCACCTGAGTTCGGTGTCGTTGATCCGGCGGATGACACCGTCCTTGTCCAGCGAGTGGTAGCCGCAGGGAGCGTGGTTGTACAGGTCTGTGATTTCCTCTGAGGATTTTCTGAGCATATCCTCGCCGAGCTTGCGCTTGGTGATGTCCACCACGACAGCCAGCACGCTCCTCGCCCTCCCGTCAGCGCTGTCCAGCACGGATGCGCTGACACTTACCCACACGTGCTCGCCGTTCTTGCGCACATAGCGTTTTTCCAATGAAGGTGGTCGGGCTTCGCCGAGAATCTGCTCATAGTACGACGCGTTCTGCACCAGGTCGTCCGGATGCGTAAGGTCCTGCCAGCGCATGCCCACCAGTTCCTCGGGCGAGTAGCCGGTAATCGCGGAAAAATAGTCATTTACAAATGTGATATGACCTTCGAGATCCGACTGCCCGATGCCGACGAGGGCCTGATCGACCATGGCGCGAAATCTCTGTTCGCTGTTGCGTATGGCCTGCGCGGCTTGCCTGCGCTCGCTAATGTCGGTCAGCATGACGCGCAGCGATGGGGTCGCATCCGCGGCGGCAGAACGTGCATAGTCCAGTTTGGCGTAAAATCGGCTGCCATCGCCGCGCTGCATCGCCAGCTCGCAACTCTTTCCCCCATCGTGCCTCAGTGCGCTTGAAAAAAACCGCTGCCAGCGGTCGCTGTCCTCTGCGAGAACAAAGCGCGCGAAACGGCGCTTGATCAGGCGCCTGCGCTCTTCGCCAAGCAGCGCTGCGCCGGCGAGATTGGTTTCGGTGATCAGGCCCGTATCGCCCAGCGTGAGATAGCCCACCGGTGCGAATTCGTATAGCTCGACATAGCGGTCGCGCGACTCTTCCAGCTCGGTTTGCACCCGCCGCAACTCCTCATTCTGCATTTCCAGTTCGATCCGGTGCACCTGAAGTTCGTGCAGCAGTGCCCTTGCAGACAGGGCAGGAACTTTCGGCGGCGGCTGCGCGCCGGCAAGTTTGGCCTCGGCTTCAGCGCGCGGCGGGGTATTTTCGCCGGGTCTTTTGCTCATGCCGTTTCCTCCATCGCCAGCAGGATTATCTGCTTGCTGTCGGGTTCGCCGGCGATGCGGCGGGCGTTGAGCAACAGCTTGCGGTGGCCAATGGCAGGAAAGTCGTGTTCCACCACATAGTTTTCAAAACTCTGGTTGCGCGGCAGTATGGCTTCAAGCAGCTCGCGCAATGCGGCGATGTCCCATTGGCGATTTCCCAGTTCATAAATCAGGAGACCCACGGTGTCTTCCGCGACGGTCTGGAAGTAGTGGTAGAAAGATCGGCTGGCGGTGACCACACACAAGTCATCGTTCAGCACGATAAGCGGCCCGCGCACCGTATCGACAATGCCCTCGGCCAGTTTGCGCGCTTCATTCACGGCCGTCTCGGCCTTGACGAGTTGGCTGATATCATTGAAGGTCAGCACCACCCCATCGATCACGTTGTCCAGCGTGCGGTAGGGCTGGATGCGCGCCAGATACCATGCGCCTGCGACAGTGGTCACCTTGCGCTCGAAGGGTACCAGCGTATCCAGCACGGTCTGGGCATCGGCAAGCAGGTCTTCGCCCTCGATATTTGATTTGATGTCACCCAGCGGACGGCCGACATCAGCGGCAACCAGGCGGTAGGCCTGCACCGCATCGCGGGTATAGCGTTTGATGCGCAGATGCCGGTCGAGGAACACGGTGCCGTTGTTGATATTGTCGAGCAGGTTCTTCATGTCGTTCTGCATGTCGGCGAGTTGCTCGATCTTGGCCTGCAACTCGGCATTCACTGTGAGCAGCTCTTCATTGACGGATTGCAGTTCCTCTTTGGAGGTCTCCAGTTCTTCATTGGTGGACTGCAACTCCTCATTGGTGGATTGCAATTCCTCGTTGGAAGCCCGTTGTTCCTCGATGATGGCTTGCAGGTTCTCCCTGGTGTAGGCCAGCTCGCGCTCCAGTTCTTCCACGCGCAGGCGATCAGTTGTTTTCACTGCGCCCTTGCCGCGCACCTGTTTGCCACTCACGGCCGGGGCGGGCGCCGGACGGGCCACGTCCTGAAAACTCACCAGCAGCAATTTTTCTCCGCTGTCCGGGGCGTGCAACGGGTGCACGTTGAGATTCACCAGCTGGAAATGGCCATTGGTCTTGACCGATACTTCGCGGCTTTTGAACGCTTCATCCCTATCGGCAGATTCCGCTCCGGCGCCTTCCGGTTCGGCGGCGGCAAGCAGCAGCGCGGCGCGCAATTCCGGTTGCAAGCCCTCGCGCGCCATCTCGATCACATTCAGCGTCGCCTGTCCGGGAGCCGGACGAAGGTACTTGCCGGTGTCGCCATGCACATAGAGGATGTTGCCCTTCAGGTCCGTTACCACCGAGGCAGGCGCGTAGGATTGCAACAGCGCGCGCCGGGTCAGTTCTGCATAGTTGATTTCCTTGCTCTTTGTTGCCAATTCCTGCGGTCCTCTCACGCCGGCATCCTTGGTCCAGACCAGTCCTCCGCCCATCACTGCGCGGGTGGAGGCTATTGTGCCGGTGGCTCGGTAAAATTTCCACTTGCGGTTCAGCGGCGCGAACAGGTCCGGATGATTGCCGATGCCTTCCGACGGGGAAAGAAACAGAACGCCGCCAGGTTTCAGCGCATAGTGAAAGGCCGGGATCAGGCGGTTCTGGATTTCCGGCTCCAGATAGATCATCAGATTGCGGCAGCTCAACAGGTCGAGCCTGGTGAACGGCGGATCCTTGATGACGTTCTGCGTGGCGAACACCACCATCTCGCGGATATTTTTCTTCACGCGGTAGCCCGTATCCTCCTTGATGAAGAAACGGCGCAGCCGCTCCGGATGGACATCCTGGGCGATGTTGGGCGGATAGAATCCGGCGCGCGCCACGGTAATCGCGCCTTCGTCGAGGTCAGTGGCATAGAGCAGTATCTTGAATTCACGATGGTTCTCATCCATGTACTCGCGCAGCAGGATCGCGATGGAATAAGCCTCCTCTCCGGTGGCGCAGCCTGCCACCCAGACACGGAACACGTAGTAATCCGGTTTGTCCTTGAACAGTTGCGGCAGCACCTCCTGCTTCAGTAGCGCAAACGCCTCCGGGTCGCGGAAAAAATTGGTGACGTTGATCAGCAGTTCCTTGAACAGCAGATGAGCCTCGGCCGGATGCTCCTTGAGGTAGCGCGCATAGACTTCCTTGTCCCCGATGTTGTGCATGGACATGCGCCGCTCGATGCGGCGGCCGATGGTGCTCTTCTTGTATTGGGAAAAGTCGTGCCCTGTGGTGCTGCGCAACTGCATCAGGATGCGGTTCAGGCCGCTGGTTGCCGTTGGCGGCGCCAGCGGCGGCTGGTTCAGGACGCGCACGCCGGACAACAACATCTCGGGCATTTTGTCCACCGGCAGGATATGGGTGGCATAACCGGCCTGGATGGCGCTGCTCGGCATGCCGTCATATTTCGCCGTGGCCGGTTCCTGCACCAGCGAGACGCCGCCCGAACCGAGTATCGCGCGCAGCCCCAGCGTGCCGTCGGTGCCGGTGCCGGAAAGGATGATGCCGATTGCCTGTTCGCCCTGCTCCTCCGCCAATGAACGCAGAAAGGCATCGATCGGCATGCGCTGCCCGCGCGGTTGTTCCGGCACAGTCAGTTGCAGCGCGCCGTGGAAGATCGCCATGTCGCGGTTGGGCGGGATCACGTAGACGTGATTGGGCTCCACCTTCATCTGGTCATGTGCCTCGACCACCGGCATTCTGGTGGAGCGTTGCAGGATCTCGGTGAGTATGCTGGCGTGGCCTGGGTCGAGATGTGATACCAGCACGAAGGCCATGCCGCTGTCGGGCGGGGCATGACCGAAGAACTGCTCGAAAGCGTCCAATCCGCCGGCGGAAGCGCCCAAGCCGACTATGGGAAATGTGCCCGCAGCATCTTCTGTCAAGGCGGCAGCGTTTTCCGGTGACGCCAAAGGTTGGGATTTGGCTTTCTTCGCTGGATTGCTTTTCGTCATGCTCGCTTTCCCGGGGCCGGTTCGCTCACTTGTTTGAGCATACTAACCCATCGAGGGTGAAATGGGTGCTTCGGAACCAATCTGCGCAATGTGCAGCCCCCTGGTGCGTGTCGCCGTTCCCCGGAAAATTGATCGAACAGAATCAGGCAGATACTTGTTGCACCGGGTGCTCTGACGCGCCGAAAACCTCTATCCCCGGCAGCATACGTATTTCTACTTAGGTAATCGTCCTTATATATTCAAGCGCAATGTCTCTGTAACTTGCATGCTCCACAATTGGCATTGTCCCCAACATCTTCAAGGAGCGTGAGATGAACCTGGTCAAATATGGCAATGCCGCAATCGATGGCAATACATTTCCCGCTTCTGAACAGCTGGAGCGTACCCACATCGCAAGCTGGCATGAGCCCGCGGCGCTGACATTGGACGAACGCGGCATGATCCGCGACTGCAATAAATCCGGCGAGAAGTTGTTCGGTTACCCGAGGCACGATTTGATCTGGCAGCATGTTTCCAAGCTGTTGCCGCAACTCTCGGAAGTTGCGCTGGTTCAGCAACAGCGGTTTAACCCGCTGCTCAATTTTCTCTGCCGCTGCGGCAAACTTTTCCAGACGGAGAATCGGCAGGGCAAGACTTTCCCCAGCGAATTGAGTTTCGTCCATCTTGAACATGAGGGGATGCGTACCCTGAGAGTGATTGTGCACCCTTTCGGCAACGCAAAATCATAGTTACCTATTATTTGGCCATTTTGGTTAAGCAGTTGAAAAACATTATCCAAAAATCAGGAATCGAAGGAGGTGATCATGTTGCGTACATTTGCCAGATTCGCGCGGCTCATCAGGAACTACCGCTATTACCGCAGGCAAGGCTTGAATTCCAGGGCAGCCTGGGATCTTGCCGGCATGACACTTCCATAATCGGCAAACAAATGCCAACGTTTCCGGGGCCAAAGTATCCAGGGGAAAAGATATTTAAACTCGCAACCAGTTATACGATTCGCCCGGCAACAGTCTGATCATGGATTGAATATGTTTTTTCATAAATTACTGGCCAACTTTTCAAGGAGAACGATCATGCCGCATGCGTCTGCAAACCCCGGAAAAACCAGTGTGAAATCCAAATCTGCCGCCCACCGGCATGATATTGGAGATGCGATGGACCGTGAAGAAATGATCTCCGTTGCAGCATATTTCCGCGCCGAGCATCGCGGCTTTGCGGGCGGCGATCCATTGGATGACTGGCTCGCCGCAGAAGCGGAGATCGACGCGATGCTCAATGATGATAAAGGCATCAAGGCCCACTGATGACGGGGAGCAGATAACCTTTCAATGACCAACGGGAAAAGACATGCATTGCAAGGTGAGTTCGGCTGACACTGTCAGCGGCACGCTTCAATTGATGCAGGGCATCAAAGATGTGCTGTGGGTTAATGAGTTGCTGGAAGCAGCTAATCGTGTTTGCCGGAATAAGTCCGGCAATAGTCCGGCAATGATTTTGCTGAAAAGAAAAATCGCCTAGCGAGTAAACGCCAAGCGATTGATGTACTTCTGAGTTTTGGTAGGCACGATTGGACTCGAACCAATGACCCCTTGGATGTCGACCACAATTATGTTTATAACGCATTGTTTTTATTGATAGTAACAGTGCCGCTCGTTCCCCATTTTACACTGTTTTGGCAAGTATTTACCCCTTAAGTCACCAAAAAGTCACCACAGTCTTGCATTGCAAGTCTGTGACAAGGCCCTGCACAAGAGCATCGCTGTTGTGGCTTTTACTGCTATTATTTTGGAAGGCTGCTTTCGGACAGGTCATCATAAGCATCGAAGTTCTGCTCGGTGCCATTTGCCGCCAGTCGATGCGTAACATATACAGCAAGAAAGCGGACGTAACCGGCAACAAGCGGCCAATAGTATTCATCCGAAATGTTCATTTATTATCAATAATCATAGTGCGCTATGGAGCATGAATGCTGACACGGTTAGGAGTGTTCCTTTTGTGGCTGATTCACTTTCTACCGTTCCGTGTTCTAGTGTGGATTGGCAATGGCTTCGGCTTACTTCTCTACCTATTGCCAATAGAACGCCGCCATGTGGGGGAAATCAATCTGCGCTTGTGTTTCCCCGACATGAGCGCTACCCGGCGCAAAATCATATTACGCGATCACTATAAAATGCTTGGACGCAGCTTGATCGAGCGCTCTATCCTGTGGTGGTGGAGCGGGGCCCGCATCTGTAGCCTGATCCGGATCAACGGCATGCAACATTTTGATGGGGTGAAACGTAGGCCGGTTATATTCCTGACACCGCATTTCGTCGGTATTGATATCGCCGGCTCATGGATATCACAACAGGTGGATGCAATCAGTGTTTATGCTAAGCAAAAGAATCGTTACTTCAACGATATGTTGTTCAAGAAGCGAGTACGCTTTGGCAATCAGCGCATATACTCCCGTCAGCAAGGGTTGCGTCCGATTATCAAGGCAATGCGGGAAGGGCGGCCATTGTTTTATCTGCCGGATCAGGATCAGACGGTCAAGGATGGTGCTTTCATTCCTTTTTTCGGGGTTCCCGCTGCAACAATTACAGCTGTGCCCCGTCTGGCCAGACTGACAGGAGCCATTGTCGTCCCAACTATCACACGCCTGTTGCCCGGTGCAGCAGGTTATGTGCTGACGTTTTATCCTGCTTGGGAAAATTATCCTACTGGTGATGACATCGCCGATACGCGCCGCATGAACGAATTCATCGAACAGCGTGTGCTCGAAATGCCAGAGCAATATTACTGGCTGCACAAGCGCTTCAAAACCAGGCCACTCGGCGAAAAAAAAATGTACTGATTATTAAGGCCCGTGCAAGTGCTATACAAATGACTACTGATGAATATCGGGTTTGTGTCGCAGGCTAAACGTTGCGAAGGACTGCTTTGCGGGTGCTAATATGGCATCATGAAGTGGTGGTTAGTGCCAGATCCTGACGTTCGGAAAACCGAATTTGACAGCCTTAAAGATGGTGAGTACGACGTTTCAGCGAAGACATCACAGTTAAGAGGATTTTTCTAAAGCTTTTTTAGAATGACAGTTTGGCCATTGCAATCCATTCCCGAGCAAAAGTGCTGAAGGTAGTTCCGATAGGCTCCTGATACCCTAAACCAATCGTCAGATTTTTCCTGTCTTTGATATCGAATCGTCCGAGAACCATTCCATAGGTCAGCATCAACTGATTTTTACCATCATACGGACCGCTGTGCCAGTGTGTATAGCTTGTCTCGATTTCCGGCCAAACATGCTGCGTGATATGTGCCTGAAATGCGGTGGACCAAACCACAGGCTCGCCAATCTTCGACAAATTGTTGTCCGGGACACTGGCCGAAAGGGATGTCTGAGTGCTGAATCCGGAATGTCTCGTCCCCCAGCCCTTACCTGCTGCAAGGGTAGGTGAATAAATCTTTTCATGGGACGAAAGTTGGCTACTGCCGGTTGGAATGCTGATTCCGAGCGAGCCGCTTACAATATAATTACCTGATTCCTCGTTGGCGGACATGAACCGATATCTGCCCAAGACGGTTTCGTCTGCCAATCCGCTCAAACTGTTAAAACGAAATTGCTTGTCGATATAGGCTGGAACACCGACCTGCAGTTCGAAGTCCTTTGCGATGATCAACTCCAGACCTTTCCCCATGCCGTAGTTAGTGGTGGTGCCATTGGAGGTATATTGACGCGAGTAGTCATATCGAAATCCCTGAGTCAGGCGGGGAGAGCTCATCCCTAGGAGAGGCTCCCAATGGGGTTGAGCCTCCTGGGTTGCAGAGACATTGGCTAACCAATCTGCGAGAAAGCTATCGTCATTGCCGGATATTGACGATTCGGCAAATGCGGCGGTTGATACGAAAATAGCTAAAATCTCTATGAGTCCGATTAGTGCTACTGGCAGGAAATGTTCGGCGGAATGATGGCGCAGAAACAAGTACGTTTACCTTTCGATGTGATCGAAAGCGTACAGTTTAAGTGACCCGTATATATTCCCATAAGTAATTAAAAGTAATGTTGATATTCCAAAATGCGCATATTCAAAAATGGAATGGCCAAAATAAGCCGAAGCGTCGCCGATTGTTAAGATTACGCGATTGCCTCTTTGGAATGCTCAAGCTCACAGCTTACCGTTTGCTGCCGCAATAATGCAATCGCTCAGATGTTCCACCTTGAAATTCCGCAATGGGTCGATTGGGTGAATTTGCCCAACTGAATTGCTTGCCGGATTGCGGTCATTAGCCAAGGACCGCAACGTGTGTGCGCCGTGATAAGGCGGCGCTTTTCCAGTGGGTGCAAATCCCATCCGGCCAATTATTGATCCGGCAATAAATTGTTGAACTTATGCAGCATACTTTACCGGGGCATGTTCAAAGTAGCTTTTCACCCGTTCAGGGGATTTCTGTAGTTTGCGCATGTGACTCGTCGTCACCTTGAGTAACTGACCCTTTGTTCGAGCAGGTGCCTTGCTTGTCACTGCCTGTTTGAGATCGGCATTCAGCATTTCATCCGGATTCAATTCCGGGCTGTAACTCGGCAGGTAAAACACTTCGATCTCATCCTGGTGTTTGGCCAACCATGCCTTGACCAGTCTGGCATGGTGCACTCGCAGGTTATCCAGGATCAGGAACACCTTGCGCCCAGCATCTTTCACCAACCGCTTCATGAACTCGATGAGTTGATTTGTATCCAGCGCGCCGTTCAGCACCATCCATCTCACCTTGCCTTGATTCGTGACGGTAGAGATGAGTCCTACGTTCTCGCGTTTGCTGTTGACTCGTACAACAGGCGTTTCCCCTTTGGGGGCATAAGATCGCCCGCGCACATCATCGCTGCGCAATCCGGTCTCATCCCCCCAGTGGATTTCAGCACCTTCCGCTTTGGCGCGTTCCGCAATCACCGGATAACTGTTGTCGAGCCACGCCTTCACTTCGACTGGACGCTGTTCATAAGCTTTCTTCATCGGCTTCTGTGGGGTAAACCCCCATCTTTGCAAATACATGCCGACCGTCCGCACAGGCAGCTTGACCTTGAACCGGTGTGCAATCAGTTCCATCACCGCCGCACGGCTCCACAGCGCGTAGGCCATCTTCATCTGATCGGGTGTCTTATCGCAAATCAGCCTTTGGATCTCTTGCTCCTGTTCAGCGCTCAAACGTCGCCCGTCACCTGTGGTGCGCCCACGTTGTTTCAGGGCCACTCCCGCCCATCCACCCAGCCGATAAGCCTTGTGCGCAGCGATGACCGTGCCACGCGATAGCTCGCATTCGCGCGCAACGTCATTCACCCGCATCCCTTTTTCCCGAAGTCGGACTGCACGCCTGCGCCTTTCGGCCAATGCCTGCATCGAGAGTGTCCTCGCGTCTTGTTTTTCCATGCGCCCTCTGACACAACACCGCTAAAATAGTTCAATATATTATTGCCGAGTCAATAGCTCCAGCCGGAAGCAACCGGAGCAACTATGGAGGTAACGAAATGGTTGAAGCCTTCGGGTAAAGCGTGTCACGAAATGGTGACAGCGCGAGTGTGCAGGCCGTAACGTGAGTGAACGCTGAGCAAGCCTCGAAAAGGTCGATGCACAGGCCGACCCGACGACACTTTCGGGGAAGGCTGATACAACTGGATGGATGAGCTAGCAATACCACCAGTTGCTGTGCCGGGGTAGTGGCGACAGCATGTACACAAGGAAAGCGCACGCAACACGGGAAGCCCCTTGGTGTGATCAGGGATGATCAACCGGACGCCCGCGAGGGACAGGCCGGGCACCCTGGGGTGACGGAGAGGTTCGTAGTACTGCCGAAACCGGGTAATGCCGGCGGAGGGAAGGAACCTCAGTTCAAGATAGACGCAAGACGTAGTGAGGACGTGGAGATTGGGTAACCTATCAACTCCGATTAGTGTTCAGAAGCTGCAGATGGCGTTACACGCAAAAGCGAAGTCAGAAGCTGGCTGCCGTTTCTATGCGCTGTACGACAAGATCAGCCGTGAAGATATTCTGGCTCATGCCTATGCTCAGTGCCGCTCGAACAAGGGCGCACCGGGCGTGGATCGTCAGGACTTTGCGGATATCGAAGCGTATGGAGTAGAGCGATGGCTAGACGAACTGGCGCTTGCGCTCAGAGAAGAGAACTACCGACCTGACCCGATCAGGAGAGTGTTTATCCCGAAAGCCAATGGCAAACTCAGGCCGCTGGGCATTTCGACCTTGCGAGATCGGGTCTGTATGACAGCAGCGATGCTGGTACTAGAACCAATCTTTGAAGCCGACCTTCCAACCGAGCAGTATGCTTATCGGCCGGGCCGCAATGCCCAGCAGGCGGCAGAGGAAGTGGAGGAGCGCCTACACCGAGGTCAAACGGATGTCGTAGATGCCGATCTCGCGGACTACTTCGGTAGCATTCCACACCCCGAACTGATGCAATCGCTCGCGCGACGCATCGTTGATCGGCGTGTGCTGCATCTGATCAAGATGTGGCTGGAATGCGCAGTGGAAGAGACCGACCAACGAGGACGGAAGACACGAAGCACTGAAGCCAAGGATAACGGGCGAGGCATCCCGCAAGGCTCGCCAATTTCACCCCTGCTGTCGAATCTGTACATGCGGCGGTTTGTATTGGCGTGGAAGAAACTGGGGCTGGAGCGAAGACTTGGCAGTCGAATCGTTACCTATGCGGATGATCTTGTGATTCTGTGCAAACGGGGCAAGGCGGAAGAAGCCCTGCAGTGGATGCGCGTGATCATGGGCAAGCTGAAGTTGACGGTGAACGAGGAAAAGACACGCACCTGTAGGGTTCCGGAAGGGGAGTTCGACTTTCTGGGTTACACGTTTGGGAAGAGATATTCGGCGATCACAGGGAAGGCTCGCATTGCCTTGTGGCCGTCGAAGAAAAGCATACGGCGCATGGTCGAAAAGGTCTATGAGCTGACGCTTATCTCAAGAACATGGCAGGAGACCACAGAGCTGATTGGCAAGTTGAACCGCATGTTGCGTGGCTGGGCGAACTACTTTAGTGTAGGCACAGTCAGTCGCGCTTATCGTGCACTCGACAGCTACACGGCTGTGCGGTTGCGGCAGTGGCTGCGCAACAAGCATAAGGTCAGGCGAAGAAGGGGCGGGGCCTATCCACTCTCGCTTCTCTACGGGTCTTTGGGACTCGTACGCCTGAGCGCGCGAGGGCGCAGCGTGGCGTGGGCGAAAGCGTGAAGTCTTGTCCGAGAGCCGGATGCGGGAAATCTGCATGTCCGGTTCGATGAGAGGGGTGTGGAAACGGGGTTAAGGTAAGGGTACTAGGGCACCGCCAAACGAAAGGGGCGGCAACAGACAAACCAAGCCTACTTCTACCGCGCCACATCCCGACTCTACCGAGAACTGCCGAGAGACTTAGTCCGTTATCGGGCAATACGAATCAAATTTTGCCAATGTCCGTTTTCGGGCAGTGTAATATGGAGCCTGACTGGTTGAAAGGTGCCAATACCAGCCAGTCGAATGCCTTCATAGCACGCTTGACACAACCCGCTTAACAGGTAAATATGCCCGCAGCTTTACTACAACAACCAACCTACTAGGGAGCAACATGAACAAGACTGAATTGATTGATGCCATGGCCGCAGATTCCGACATTTCAAAGGCAGCCGCTGGCAGGGCGTTGGACTCTGCAATCGATACCATCACCAAGGCATTAAAGAAGGGCGACACCGTAACATTGGTTGGTTTTGGTACATTCAAGGTGACCAAACGTGCTGCACGTACTGGGCGCAACCCACAAACAGGTAAAGCCCTCAAGATTCCTGCACGGAAAGCACCTGGCTTCAAGGCTGGCAAGGGCTTGAAAGACGCAGTAAACGGCAAGTAATCTACGCTGATTTAAATGAGAGACGCCAGCTTAATGCTGGCGTTTTCTTATGGGGGCAACATCGGACAATCGCCAATTGAAGGCTCAATCGGCAATAATTGCCGGGGAATGCTGATCACGAAGGTCCGCTTTTAGGCATCGAGTTTGATACTATGAACTATCGGATGGTGCCAATTTCGGAACTTCACGCAGCCCGCCTAATATGATTGCATTGCAATCATATATCTGGTAAATTGCTATTAATGATTACGTTGTGAGGAGGATGTTATGGCTACCAATCTTGTAGTACGCAACGTTGACGAGGAAGTTGCATTGGCGCTGAAAAAACTGGCTGCATCTCACGGAAGAAGTGCAGAAGCCGAGCATCGCGAGATTTTGAAATCAGTTTTGCAGCGTCCCAAGCGACGCTCTGCTGCCGAAGTTCTGTCCAGCATGCCGAATGTTGGTGAAGACTCAGATTTTAATTTCCGGAACAGTTAGGAATTTAAGTGTATTTGGTGGATACCAATATTATCAGCGAGGCTCGCAAAGGAAAAAAGGCGAACCCGGGAGTTCAAAAATTCGTCATGACAACGGCCGCCGAAGACCTCTATCTCTCGGCACAAACAGTTGGTGAACTTCGGCGAGGACTGGAGAACATCCGGAATCGAGGTGATCTACCCCAAGCCAGGAAACTTGAAAAATGGCTTGATCTGGTTGTAACTGAATACGCGGATAAAATATTGGCTTTCGACGAGGAATGCGCACAAGTGTGGGGGCGATTGATGTCACCACACCATCAGCATCCAATAGACAAGCAAATCGCAGCTATAGCACTTATTAATAATTTGATCGTGGTAACTCGAAACGTCGATGATTTCCGTGGTACTGGGGTGGCACTTAATAATCCATTTGTTTGAGCTATGGTATGAAGTCACCGCAAGAAATAGTGCATTGGCAGTTAGCTAACCGGCCTAAAGATACATCTATGAACAAAAATGGCAGAAGTGCTCATCTTGTATTCGCTGTCTGTCCTCGGTGGATTGGGAAACGCCTGGTGGCCCGCTTTCTGCCCGCTATTCGAATGAACGCACACCCTCGATAGAAAAAATATATGGTCGATTTTTAAGTGTATTGACATCCTTCATGGCATTGGCAGGGAATCAAAATATTGAAGCCGCTGCATTTGATTTGTATGAGCACATGACTAAGCATTTTCTTAGGATCAGCGAAATTATCGGCGTTGAATATGAGGATTTTGTTCTCGACAAAGTGGCAGTCAAGGCCAGGAAGTACAACACCATTTTGAATACTGCTCAAGATAAAGTCATCGATCAAGTCGAGGCTCAGGCTATCACAGACTATGCCGATGAGTACCGCAATTTTTCGGATGGTGAATGATGGAAACGCTTAATGTTGAACAAGCGGCCTCATTCCTCAATATGCACCCCGTTACGGTACAGGCCAAGGCGCGTTCCGGCGAGATTCCCGCAGCCAAGCCGGGCAAGTGCTGGACATTTGTCAAAGATGACCTTGTGTCCTATCTGCGTTCGCTCTATTCTTCCAAGTGGCGAACGCTGGAAGGTGACACACAGGAGAAATCACTATGTCACTTTACAAGCGTAAGGACTCCACCATCTGGTGGGTTCGTTTCACCCACAAAGGACAACGAATACAGCGAAGCTCTGGCACTCCCCTGCGCATCAAGGCGGAAGAGTACGAAGCCAAACTGAAGTCGTCCTTGTGGGAGCAGGAAAGGCTGGGCGTCAAGCCGATCTAGCATTGGAATAATGCCGTTGTAAGGTATCTGAACGAGACGCAACACAAAGCCTCGCAGGTCAGCGATATTTATCATCTGCGCTGGCTGGATCAGTACCTGAACGGTGTCGAGTTGCAGACGATCAATCGGGATATGCTGGACAAGCTTTCTGCCGCGAAACAAGCCGAGGGAGTCGCAAACTCTACGGTCAATCGTGTGCTTGAAGTGGTTCGAATTATTCTAAGGAAAGCCTGCAACGAATGGGGGTGGATTGATCGTGTCTCGGTGGTTCGTATGCTGCCGGAACCGGCCAAGCGGGTGAGGTGGATCACGCGGAATGAGGCCGACAGGCTGATTGCCGAATTACCTCCTCACCTGGCTGATATGGTTTGCTTTAGTCTGGAAACAGGTTTGCGGCGTGCCAATGTCACTGGGCTTCAATGGTCACAGGTGGATTTAGTGCGCAGGACGGCATGGATACACCCTGACCAAGCCAAGGCCAGAAAAGCGATTCCCGTTCCACTGTCGAGCGTAGCGGTAGAAGTGATACGCACACAGATCGGCAAGCATCAGGCCAATGTTTTCAGCTTCAGGGGTAAGCCTGTGCATCAGGTGAACACCAAGGCATGGCACAGGGCTTTAAAGCGGGTTGGTATCGAGAATTTCCGCTGGCATGACCTCAGGCACACTTGGGCAAGCTGGCACATTCAAGAAGGCACCCCGCTGCACGTATTGCAGGAGTTGGGCGGATGGTCTTCGCCGGAGATGGTGCAAAAGTATGCGCACCTGTCCACTGAGCATCTCGCGCAATGGGTGGATCGCAGGCCAGCAGTTTTGCCTGAGATCGTACCGGAAAATGGTACGTTTTTACTACAGGGAATCGGCATAGGGGGCAGCCATTATAGCTGCACCCCTGCCACACCACCCGGCATGCGGGTCCGCACCGGGCGGTTCGAGAAGTTGAGGTCATGAGAGACGAGGTGCGCCCAAGCGATCGAAGTAGGCGATGGTCATCACGGTTTTCAGCACACCGTCGCTGTTACGCCACCAGCAGCGGGAGTTTCCGGCCACTTGTTTCGCCACACTTGCCGACGCCCCAAGGGCTTTCAACTCTCTGTACATCGTCGTACCGCGTTTCCAGTGCTTAAGCTGGATCGCCCGGAGTCGGTGCCGTAGCCATTCATCCAAACCGAGCCAGATGCGTGGCGTTTGCGCCAACCCGTAGTACGCTTTCCAACCCAGCAGATAAGGTCGCAAGCGTTCGACGACCTCATCCATGCTACGCCCACCGGAACGCCGCGTCAGTTCCCGCACCCGTTGCTTGAACGTCGCCAATGGTTTGGCGGCGACCTTGCGCTTGATCTCCCCTTTCGGGGCAAACCAGAAGCTGTAGCCCAGAAACTTGCGTCCCGCTACACCGGCCACTGCGCTCTTGGCCTCATTGACCGTCAAGTGTAGTTGCGCGTAACACCGGCGCAGCAGCGCCATTACCCGCTCGCCGGCCTTGCGACTGCGCACATAGACATTGCAGTCGTCGGCATAGCGCACGAAGCAATGGCCGCGTCGCTCCAGCTCCTTATCCACTTCGTCAAGCAAGACGTTCGCCAGTAGCGGCGACAGTGGCCCGCCTTGCGGCGTGCCCTGATGCCTCTCCTGCACCACGCCATCACTCATGATCCCGCTGTTCAGGTACGCCCGAATCAGCCGGATCACTCCGGTGTCGCCAATGCGTTTCTGTAGGCGGTCAATGAGTATGTCGTGATTGACCCGGTCAAAGAATTTCTCCAGATCAACGTCCACCACGATCCGCCGCCCCGACTGCACGTACGACTGTGCGGTCAAGACCGCGTCATGCGCACGCCGCCCGGGCCGAAAGCCGTAGCTACGCTCACTAAAAGTAGGATCAAGAATCGGTTGCAGCACTTGCAGCAGCGCTTGCTGGATCAGCCGATCCGTCACCGTCGGGATACCAAGCTCGCGCTCGCCACCGTCCGGCTTCGGGATCGTCACCCGCCGTACCGGACTGGGCCGGTACGTCCCCGACAACAGTTGCTCACGAATCATCGGCCACGCTGTCACCAGATGGCGGGCCGTCTGGATAATATCCAGCCCGTCCACGCCCGCTGCGCCTTTGTTGGCCTTGACCCGCTTGAACGCCCGTTGCAGGTTCTCTCTCGTCAGCGCCGCCATCAGCAGCGCCGACCCTGTGCTCTTGGTGTCTCGTCGCGGACAGCACGCTTCGTCGCTGGCCGGATCACGCACGGCTTCACCGCGCGCTACGCCCACCCGCCCCGCTTGCGCGGGCATCTGACGCTTTGCTTGCTGCATCGACATGGCCTTGAACACTTCTCCTCGTTTGGCCCTTCGCTCCAGGATGGCAGCTAATACGGCCTCTGCTGACTTCTCGCTCCGGCTTAACACCGTCGCCCTTTCGGGCACAAGGCGAGATCTCCCCAGGTAAGAACGCACTCCTTCACTGCACAGCCGCCGGATCTACGCCGCCTCGCCTTGATCACGAAAGCTTCGCGGAATCATGCCCGCTCGCCCTGCTCGGCAACGCCTTCTATCCGATTCTTGTTCATCGGCTCGCAGCTTCGCTCCACGCTTCCTCCCCACACTCTGTCGCCATCATGCAGTTGCGCTTCGCTTCGTTCGCTGTGATCAACTTACGGTGGGACTTTCACCCACAAGAGTGCGCCCATGCTGGGCGCACAAGAAAAAGGAGCTAAGCTTTTAGCTTAACTCCTTGATTGTTTGGTAGGCACGATTGGACTCGAACCAACGACCCCTTGGATGTCGACCAAGTGCTCTAACCAGCTGAGCTACGCGCCTATTACCGGGAGCGCATTGTATCCGAAAGGCTTCCGTGCTTCAAACGAAATCCGGTGGCAATTTCAATCGTCGATCAGATCCCGATTTCAAATCACGCGGGCGCCTCAGTATGCTGCGATACTGAGGACTATGCCCATGATATTCTGCGTTTCCGGCCTTATCGTTATATCGAAGATGTGGTTTAATCGCGGCATTTTTACGGGGACGGGTGTTACTTGATCATCACACAGAACAGAATCGCGATTGGTTTTATCGCTGCAACCCTGTTTGCAGAGGTGTCGGCTTATGCCGGGGATTCCCCCGATGCCATCAAGCAGCGCATAGGCAACGGCAATCCGGTTGCGGGCAAATCCAAGTCCACCCTTTGCCAAAGCTGCCACGGCGAGGACGGCTTGAGTATGGAGAATCTGATCCCCAATCTTGCCGGACAATATGCGACATACATTGCAAAGGAACTCCGCAATTTCCAGTCCGGCGCGCGCAAACACCCGATCATGAGCGTCATGGCGAAAACCATCAACGACGCCGATCTTGCCGATATTGCCGCGTATTTCGCCAGCCAGGACGAAATGCAGGGTGGCGGATGGGGAGCCAACCCGGTCGCGAAGAAGCTGTTCTTGAAAGGCGATGAGTCCAGGAATATCCTGGCCTGCGCAAATTGCCACGGGGAGAACGGGAAGGGAAAAGCTTCCGATATCGTGACCTTCCCGGTGATTGGCGGCCAGCACAAGGCGTACCTGCGTGCGCAACTCATCAATTGGCGGGATGGCAGGCGAACCAACAGTCCGGGTGGCGAGATGAACAAGATCGCCAAGTCTTTGACCGATCCTGAAATCGAAGCATTGACGGATTACATCTCCGGACTATAGCCGGTTGGCTTGCCCCAAGCGCCACCATGCTCAAGCCTGCCATACGCCGTATCCCGCCTCGCGCAGTCCGATCGCCAGTTCCACCTCCATGTCGCGACCACCCTCATAGGGCATCGGATTGTAGACTTCGTAGAGCTCGGGCAACAGGCGCAATCCGAAATCCTGCACGTAGCGATTGGATTGGATGCCTGCCTTGTGCTTGTCAAAGCGCACATCGGGATCCAATCCGGTCATCCCGACATAAACACACGGCTTGCCGGTCACGTAACCGGGGTTGGCATTCCTGAAGCGGCCTTTGTAAAGAACGTCTCTCGACAGTTCGATCACATAGACATGGTAGTGGTTGCGGCGACTCATGGCTTCGTTCAATTGAGCACTACACGGACTAGCTTCATTTTGATGTTAAGGTACTACTTGTTTCAAAATCGCCAAGATCCTTTCTGCCAAGTCAAGAGCTCTAATCTGGGCGCCGAGTTGACTAGTATCACGATCTGCTGGGTCAAGGCGAATAATCAGTTCGTCGGTACCCCAGCTATTTCCCCACGATTTGTCCCACGAATTACCCCATGCGTTGTGTGTTCGAACGGTGCTTCGAACCTGTTTGTGGCGACGATCGGTTGCAATAAAATGTTTCGCCCCGTCACCAAGGTGTCGGCAGACGCGAAGCTCGACATACTGTGCGAACAGCGCATCACACTTTGCTGAATCATTCGGATATACCCAATTCGGAATGTGACGAGCAGTAACGAAGAAATCAAAGGCCGCATACGCGTCAAGGTGGTTACCCTTCAATCGCTCAATGTCGTGAGTTGCTTTCTCCAACAACTGCTTAGGTGTAGTGATCTCAAACGCGCCACCAGTCTTCATATTGCGTCTCGTCTACAATAATAATGTGGAGAAAGCACCGTCAGGGCATGTTGTTCCTTATCAATAACTGCCCGATGCCAGATTATCGAAGCGGGTGTATTCGCCGCGGAACGCCAGCTCGATCTTGCCGATCGGGCCGTTGCGCTGTTTGCCTATTATGATCTCGGCCTTGCCCTTGTCCGGAGAATCGCTGTTGTAAACCTCATCGCGGTAGATGAACAGGATCAGGTCGGCATCCTGTTCGATCGCGCCGGATTCGCGCAAATCTGACATCACCGGACGTTTGTTGGGGCGTTGCTCAAGGCTGCGGTTCAACTGCGACAGCGCGATGACCGGCACATGCAGTTCCTTTGCCAGCGCCTTCAGCGAGCGGGATATCTCGGAGATTTCCGTGGCGCGGTTCTCGCTGGCCTTGCCTGCGTTGGAACTCATCAACTGCAGGTAGTCGACCACGATCAAGCCCAGGCCGTTGTTCTGGCGATGCAGGCGGCGAGAGCGGGCGCGCAGGTCCAGCGCGGAAAGTGCGGCGCTTTCGTCGATATGGATCGGCGCATCGTTCAGCCTGCCCAGCGCGTGCGTCAGCCGCCCCCAGTCGTCATCCTGCAAGCGACCGGTGCGCAGATCATGCTGGTTGAGCTTGCCGACCGAACCCAGCATGCGCATCGCCAACTGGTTCGCGCCCATCTCCATGCTGAAGATTGCGACGGGCAACTTGCCGTCCATCGCGACGTTCTCTGCGATGTTGATCGAGAAGGCGGTCTTGCCCATGCTGGGTCGGCCCGCAACGATGACCAGGTCGCCGGGCTGCAGGCCGGAGGTCATGCGGTCCAGATCCGTGAAACCGGTCGCAGTTCCGGTGATGTCGCTGGGATTATCGCGCGCATACAAGGTCTCGATGCGCTCCACGACCTGCGACAGCAATGGCGGCATCGATACGAATCCCTGTTTGCCTTTCGAACCCGCCTCAGCGATCTCGAATACTTTGCTTTCCGCCTCGTCCAGCAACTGGGCGGCGTCGCGTCCGGTCGGGTTGTAAGCGCTGCTGGCGATATCGCTGCCGACCTCCGCGAGCTTGCGCATGATGGAGCGCTCGCGCACGATCTCGCCATATCGGCGGATATTGGCGGCGGACGGCACGTTCTGCGCCAGGCCGCCCAGATAAGCCAGGCCGCCCACCCTGTCCAGTTCGCCGGCGATCTCGAGTGCCTCGGCGACGGTGATCACATCCACCGGCTTTGCCCGTTCGCTCAACCTCACGATCTGCCGGTAGATCAGGCGATGCTCCTGGCGGTAAAAATCTTCATCGATCACCAGGTCGGCGATCTTGTCCAGCGCGCTGGCTTCCAGCAGCAAACCGCCCAATACCGATTGTTCGGCTTCAACCGAATGGGGCGGCAGTTTGATCTGGTCGAGTTGTGCGTCCGGGTTTGAAAAGATTTGCATGGGATTAGGATCACTGCGATTCTTGGGCGAAAGCTATTTTACCCTGTATTAGACAAAAGCCAGAAAACAAAAAAGGACTGTCGCCAGTCCTTTTTGTATTGCCGTGATGCCGCGAGGAATTACTGTTCGCCCAGCACCGAAACGGTGATGCCAACCACCACGTCAGTATGAAGCGCGATGTTCAAAGGATGATCGCCGATCTGCTTGATGTGCCCGGCCGGCATGCGCACCTGCGATTTCTCGACTTCAAAGCCCTGGGCTGCGAGAGCCTCCACGATGTCTGCGTTGGTGACGGAACCGAACAGCTTTCCGTCCACACCGGCTTTTTGCACGATCTGCAGCGTCAAGCCCGCGAGCTTTTCGCCGCGCGCCTGCGCTTCAGCCAGTTTGGCTTTCTCGGACGCCTCGATCTCGGCGCGGCGCACTTCGAACTCGGCCATGTTGGCGGCCGTTGCACGCTTGGCCTTGCCCTGCGGTATCAGAAAATTGCGCGCAAAACCGTTCTTAACCTTGACGACTTCACCCAGTTGACCGACGTTGGTCACTTTCTCCATCAATATTATTTGCATGTCCGGGCTCCTTAGTGCAGGTCAGTATATGGCATCAAAGCCAGGAAGCGGGCGCGTTTCACCGCAGTGCTCAACTGGCGCTGAAAGCGCGTCTTGGTGCCGGTGATGCGTGCCGGGATCAGCTTGCCGTTCTCGGAGATGAATTCCTTGAGGATGTTGATATCCTTGTAATCCACTTCGGCGATCTTCTCGACTGTAAAGCGGCAGAATTTGCGGCGCTTGAACAGATTGTTGCGGGAAGAGCGTTTGTTCTTGTCATCTTTCTTTTTGTCTGATGGACGTGCCATGATGTTTCCTTATTCCAAAAATGATGTCGTTGATATCCGATGCCGGTTACGCGACTGTCAAGCCGCTGCGGCGCCTTCTTCAGCCTGAACCGCAGCAGCGCCGCCCAAGCCGCCTTCGGTAGGCATGGACCGGGATTTTTCTTCCTTCATCATCGCGGAAGGTTCCACGACGGCAGCCTTGGTCTTGACGGTCAGGTGACGCAATACCGCATCATTGAAGCGGAACGCGTGCTCCAGTTCGTCCAGCGTTTCCTGGTTGCATTCGATATTCATCAGCACATAGTGTGCCTTGTGGATCTTTTGGATAGGGTAAGCCAACTGGCGGCGCCCCCAGTCTTCCAGGCGGTGGATGTGGCCACCCTTCGATGTGACCAGTGTGCGATAGCGCTCGATCATCGCGGGCACTTGCTCGCTTTGATCGGGATGCACGATAAACACGATTTCGTAATGTCGCATTGCTTCTCCTTATGGTTAAAGCCCCCCGCCAGGTTAAATATGGTTCGGTGCGGTGGAGCAAGGCAAGTGAGCTGTCCATCACCTTCACTGGCAGCCTCACAAGGGCGCGCATTATAGCGAAATTTGCTTACAGGTCAAGGAATTTTGAGGTTCAGGACTGCGGGACTGGTCAGGCTGACCGTCAGGCCGGATGCGGTGCCCGTGCCGGTGAGGCTGACGGTTTGCGGACTGGCCGCGGTGTTGTCGGCGATGTTCAGCGTGGCGCTGTTTGCGCCGAGCACCGAGGTAGGCTTGAATTGCACGTCGATCGTGCAGCTTGATCCCGCCGCCACTGTCACGCCGCTGCTTCCCGCAACGCAGTTGCCGGTGTTGAGCAGGGTGAACTGCTGGTTGGCTCCTGCCAGGACCAGACCTGTGCCCGCATTGATGGTCAGCGGCAGGCTCCCCGAGTTGGTGACCGTCACCGTCTGGGGAGCGCTGATCCTCCCCATCACTTGACTGAAAATTATTTGGGCTCAGTCTGTCCCCTATTGTCTTATTGATCCATCTTTGTTGATTAGTAAATTGGCCTTGTTATGCTGCCTGCAAGTCGTGTACAGGCAAATGCAATAGTGAGAGCGACTGAATATCTGCCTTCAAACTCGCATGCTGCACATCTATACCAACCAATGATCCGCAGCAAAATCCAGCATCACACCATCAGCGACCTCATTTGAGTCGGCAGCAACGGTGTCGCTCAGATGAATATACAAAGAATCTGTTTTCACATCATAGTTCAGCTTCATGGTTTGAATCTCCTGTCAGGGAAAGCGTTATGGATGGTAACCCCATCCTCCAGCGTTACCACTCGCAAATATGTCCGAGTTCAGCTACAAATATCCAGTGTCGAACACGCCCATCTTCTGGTTGAACCTCTCTCCGCAGCGGATTGGCTAGTGCCTGGGCGCACCACTCGATGCGAATATAAGGGCATTTGGGTAGCACATTATCACGGAAGTAATCCGTCAACTGTAGTGATTCCATGCTGAATATTATGACACTACAATAAGAAGCACGCCAAAGCTGTGAATGGCCTTACCAAAAATCTGAGTGGAATGAGCCCCAACGCGACTAGCCAGGCAGGCTGGATAAGCGCGCCATCAGTTATCTCACATTTCACGAGTGAGGCAGTCTATAACAACACGTTTAATCTATAATCAATCGAGTCTGAAAATCATCTAGCCGGCCTCCCACCGCCGAGGCGGTGGGGTTAAAGTGAGTTTGCGAACTTGCGATAACCACAGGAGGCCGACATGAAGTATAGCGGAATTGATTTGCATTCGAACAACAGCGTGGTGACGGTGACGGATGAAGAGGATCGCGTGATAGCCGAGAAACGATTGCCGAACGACTTGACGAGGATCGTTGGATTTCTGTTGCCATGGCGCGATGAATTGAAAGCGGTTGTGGTCGAATCCACCTACAACTGGTACTGGCTGGTTGATGGCTTGCAGGCGGCCGGATTTGTAGTGAAACTGGCCAACACCGGAGCCATCAAGAAATACGATGGACTCAAGCACAGCGGCGACGAGGCCGATGCCCGGCAACTGGCGCATCTGCTCCGCTTGGGCATCCTACCGACGGGCACCATCCTGCCACCAGAACAGCGGGCGATACGTGATCTGGCGAGGAAGCGCATGCAACTGGTGCGCAGCCGCACCAGTCACATCCTCGCTATCGAGAACATCGCTGCCCGACAACGGGGCATGAAGATCAACAGCAACCAGGTCAAACGCCTGACTGCCGATGACGTGGATCAAATGAAATTCCCGGCGGACGTGGGGCTGGCGATCAAAAGCAACCTTGCGGTGGTCACCACCCTGGGCGAGCAAATCGACCGGCTGGAAAAGCGCCTGCAAGAAGTGATGGATGAGCGGCCTGAATACAGCTTGTTGACCAGCGTGCCGGGAATTGGTCGCATCCTTGCGGCGATTATCCTGCTGGAGACGGGCACGATTGACCGCTTTGCCTCCGTTGGCAACTTTGCTTCATATGCGCGTTGCGTCGATAGCCAGCACATGAGCAACGGCAAGAAGAAGGGGGAAGGCAACACCAGGAACGGCAACAAGTATCTGTCTTGGGCCTTTGTCGAAGCGGCCTACTACGCGCAGCGATTTTGCGCTGAGGCCAAACGGTTTTACGAACGCAAGAAAGCGAAGACGAACACGGCGGTAGCCACCAAGGCGTTAGCGCACAAGTTGGCAAGAGCGTGTTACCACATGTTGAAGGAGCAGAAGCCATTTGATGTGGCGCGCTGCTTCGCATGAGTTACGACGGCAACGGCAAGCCCGGCAATGGGGTCTGGCGCACCAGCCACGAAGCTGAATGGGATGCCGTTCGCCGTCGCCCGAGCAGTAAACGAATCGCCTGCAACGCGAGCCCGCAAGGGGTTGGCACCGCAAGTCGGTAGCCACGATAGCTGTGATTAAATCAATTGGACGCGAAGCGGCACCAACGTTCTTCTGGGGCGGCAAAGCCGCCACGGCGACAACAGAACACCGCTGATCGTTTGATCCTGATGGGTGACTGGCGCGATTCGTTCGCAGCCATGATTGAAGAAACGGGCGCGATTCAATAACTGCAACGGGGATGTTGGAAGATTTTAAAACCGGCGGCTGATGCCGCCATGGATTTGTTTACTCGCTTGACGCAGGTCGGCTAATGGGTGACCCCTTTGATTATTGCATTGATTATTGATTTTTGATTTTTTTAAGTCTTGCGCTCGATTCGGCGGGATGGCTTTTCGCTGCCCCCACGGGCCAAACCAATCTCCAGCGCTGTTTCAAGGCGGATAACCCGCTCCGTCAGGCTTTCGATCTTCTGCTGCTGGGTGATCATCGTTGCTGCCATTCGTTCCACCCGGTCATTCATCTTGATGACCGTGGTGATCGCGTCCCACATCTTGTCGGCGACTCCCATCAGCCGGCCTTCCGTTCCATTGCAGCGATCCGTTTGTTCGAGGCCTCGACGAACGCCAGCGCTTTGTCGATAGCAGCACTCGCCTGCGCAGTGGTCTTGTTCATCTGGTCGATCATTCCCTCAAGTTCCTTGTCTTGTTCGGAGGTGCGATACGACGAGGCGGCCCGACGGAGCAACTCTCCCATCGAAAGACCCGCGTCTTTCGCCATCTTAGCAATTTGCCCCTTTTCCCTCGTGGTAACAAGCACCGGGATTCGTTCTGTAGCGGTTGACATTATATCTCTCCTTTTATGAACATGGTCAGCACATGCACAGTGTAGCCCATATTAACTCACAATTCAATTGCCCGCATTGTCCAATAGGGTTTGAGTCTGAACATTTTGCCGTGATCGATCATTATGCGAGGCATGGTGATCAATGTGAGCGATGAACAACTGCGTAATAGTGCGTAATAGGGGACAGACCACGTTCTCCGCAAAGGCTGCGCATTCATTCGCTTCATCTCACCGCCAATGTAAATATAAATCTGGCTGCACGATAATCAGCTTGTCCGGCTCCGTCAAACCAGTGTCAGATAAGTTCGAGCTGGTTTCCCTCATCGATTGGAGTGTTGCCTGGCCTGCCCGCCTGTCCCCGCCGCGCACGCCGCCCGAGCGCCGCTTCGATTTCTTTCTGGAACCGCTCGCTGCCCAGGGCGTAATTGCCATTAGTGGCGGTGCGTATCTGCCCGACGATCTCTTCGTCCAGATGCGCCTTGAACAAGGCGCGGTAGGCTGTTCTGCGAGCCTCCTCATTCCGTCCCAGGCGCACATATTCGTCCTGCGCAGTGATCACCCGATTCGCTTTGCCCAGCGCATTGGCGTGGTAGCGGGACCAGCGATAGTCCTTGGGCTGGTTCACCATGCCCGCGCGCACCGGGTTGAGTTCGATATAGCGATAGCAGGCCAGCACATAGTCCTCGCTCTGCGTGAGGCAGGAACGGAACCGCCCTTCCCATAACGTGCCGCTGCGTTTGTAAGTGCGGTTGATGTACTGCACATAACGTTGACCGAGGTGCTTCATCATCATGGAAGCACTGCCCGCCTGTTGCGGGGTGAGCAGCAGGTGCACGTGGTTGGTCATCAGCACGTAGGCGTGGATCGCACAGCCAAACTTGACGCAGAATTCTTCGAGGAAGTGCAGGTAAAACTGGTAATCTTCCTCGGCATAAAAACACACCGAGCGATTGTTGCCGCGCTGGATAAGATGTCAGGGAATGCCGGGAATGGAGAGTCGGGCGCGGCGCGGCATGGATATCAACTCATGAACAAGATACCCGTATATCTAGCAAATAAACGTGGTCTGTCCCCTATTATTCTTAGGGAAACGCCGAACAAGTACCTACGCGGAGCAGGAGTTGTGTTGACGAATCAGGATTGTTGAACAAAAAGTTGTTTTTTCATCTGCAATCACGCATCACATCGCCTCATTCAGGGGATATTCCCCTGTTCTTTGCTACGCTGGACGCACCTGTCCTGTCAGTGGCAATCCCCATTTGTCCAGATTGATCAGCGCCAGCAAAGCAAATGCACGGTTGGCGTTCTTCATCAAGCCACGATAGCGCACCTTGGCAAATCCATAGATGCTCTTGAGCGGTCGGAATGGGTGTTCGACCTTGGCACGCACCTGCGATTTCCTGCGATTGGTTTCCTTGTCTGCATCGGTCAATGGGGTATTGCGGCGGGCTCGTTTATTGGTGAAGTCACGTGCCTGCGGAGCAGCCTGGTTGAGCACTTCTTTCTGGCCAATGTATGCGCTGTCACCGTACAGTCGCGCCTCATCGCCATGAAGCAGATTCGGTAGTTCCTGGCTATCGTGGACGTTGGCGGAGGTGACGCTGGCGCTATGGGTGAGGCCGGTTTTGCTGTCCACTCCAATATGTACCTTCATGCCGAAGTGCCATTGGTTGCCCTTCTTGGTCTGGTGCATCTCGGGATCACGTGCGTTGTCTGCATTCTTGGTTGAGCTTGGCGCGGCAATGATGGTGGCGTCCACAATGGTGCCGCCTGAGAGCTTCATCCCATTGGCCAGAAGTAACTCGCCTACCTTGGCAAACATCGCTGCGCCCAGATTGTTCTGCTCAAGCAAATGGCGGAAGTTCATCAGCGTCGTCTCATCCGGCGCCCGCTCTCTTCCCAAGTCGATCCGGCAGAATTCACGGAATGACGGAGTGTCATACAGAGCATCTTCGCATGACTCATCGGACAGGTTGAACCAGTTGGCGATGAAGTACATCCTCAGCATGCGCTCTAGCCCAATAGGGGGACGTCCATTTCCAGCCTTCGGATAGCAAGGCGCAATCACTGAACAGAATTCTGACCAGGGAACGAGTTTGTCCATGCGAGAGAGAAATTCTCCCTTCCGGGTCGTCTTCCGATATGCCTCGAATCCATTCACTGCCAATGTTTGTTGTTTCATCTCATTCGTCCCTTGTGGAGTGCCTCGGACATTAACGCACTACATCCTCATCGCGTGGACTTAATCGGGGTTTCCTTAGGTAATTAGGGCGTTTCGTAACCAGAGTATCCTTGGAGATACTTATGGTTACTGGGGTTCAAACAGTATTTAGTTGTGCGACCAACTTTTTGAATGGTCGCAAGTGTGTTTTTTGCGGTTCGTTCAAGACCGTGAAGACCACGCGAGGCTACGTGAAATGCATGCGCTGCGGCAAGCAGAAGAGCCTGACCAAGTTGCGTCGCGAGATTGCCATCTTGCAGGGCTTTTACCAGCAGCAACCGGCCTACCGACTGGCCAGTGACCTGGGGGTGGATGCCAAGACGGTCGCCCGGGTGTATCAGCGGTTGCGCATTGCACTGTTTCATACCGCCGAATTGGAGGGTGCCAAGCTGTCCGGCGAGATCGAGTTGGATGAGTCCTACTTCGGCGGGGTAAGGAAGGGGCAACGTGGTCGTGGCGCAAGAGGCAAAAGCATTGTATTCGGCCTGCTGGAGCGGGATGGCAGGGTGTACACCAAAGTGGTGGAGTCGGTTTCGGCCGAGACGCTGATGGCCCATATCCAGGCGCACACGCGCAAGGGATCGGTCTATTACACCGATGCGTTTCGCGGCTATCAGTCGTTGCAACGTTATGGTAAACATATGGTGGTGAACCACTCCAAAGGGTTTGTAAGTAAAAAGACCAAAAACCATATCAACGGTATTGAAGGTTTTTGGAGTTATGCTAAACACATTCTGTACAACTATCGCGGCGTATCGAGGTATCACTTTCCCATGTACCTGAAGGAAATTGAATACCGTTACAATCATCGTCAGGAGAATGTTTTCAAACTCTTCCTGAAGATCTATTTTGGTTACGTTTCGCCCTAATTACCTATTCTTATTACCTCACATAGGCATACGTCGAGAACTGCCCACCACCTAGTCCCAGCGGATCACTCTGGATGTAACGTCCGATGCTCGGATCGTAATCCCTGTTTATGTTGTAATGAAGGTTAGTTTCCCTGTCGTAGTACTGCCCGGGGAACCGCAGGTTGAAGTTGAATGCCCCCGCCCCATTCGGATTTTCGTTCGCCATGTTGTTGCCAAACGGGTCTGAATTGTCCCATTGCCAAACCACGTTGCCGTTAGTGTCGGTGATTACCCTCGGCGTGTCCAGCTGGTCGGTGTGGATGTAGTAGGCTTGCGGGATGGCGCTGCTCACCGTCACGTTCACCGCAGCCGAGGTCGCGGTCAGATTGTTGCTGTCGGTCGCCACGGCCGTCAGGCTATAGACGCCCGCCGCAACGGTCACGCCACTGCTACCCGCAACGCAAGTGCCGGTGTTGGCGATCGTGAACTGGGTTGCATTGGCTCCGCTCAGCGTGAGGGCACGCCGGTCGTTTCGAGGTTGCAGATCAGCCATTGATATTGGGCACACATGGAATCTATTCCAGCATTCTGCCACGGCGCTGACGCACCGCTTCGAACAGGCAAATGGCTGTTGCGGCGGCGGCATTGAGCGATTCGATCCGGCCATGCATCGGAATGGTGACCACCAGTGAGGCCAGCTTCAGAAGTTCCGCCGACAGTCCCACACCTTCATTGCCGATCAGAAACGCGACTTTGCCGCTCAGGTCGGCATCATAGAGGCTTTGTCTGGATCGCAGACTGGTTGCGACCTTGATACCGGGGAATGATACGGCCACGCGTGGCAAATCCTGATTCTGATGGATGCGCAACGCAAAGTGCCCGCCCATCGCGGCGCGCAACACCTTCGGCGACCATGCGTCGGCGCAACCCGCGGACAGATACAACGCATCGCAGCCCGCTGCTGCTGCAGATCGCAGCATCGAGCCGAGATTGCCGGGATCCTGTATCTCCTCCAGCAACAGAATGAAGCGGCTTTGTTCGACAGGCACAAGCTGCCGGGGAATATCGATCAATGCGATGATGCCTGAGGATGTCTTGAGCTCGCTGATGTCCCGGAACAATTTGCCGTCCAGATAGGTGATCGGCACGTCCTTGACGCGGTCCAGCAACACCTGGATCTCGTCGCCGTGCGCAGCATCAGAATCGACCAGAACGTGGCGCGGCTGATATCCGCCGTCCAGGTACGACGCCACCAGATGCGGGCCGTCCAGCAAAGTCTGGCCGGATTTGTTGCGTTGCCTTGCGTTGGCCGCGATTTTGACGAGTTCCTTGAAGAGCGGGTTATCGCGGGATCGGATCGACCTCATGATCCCTTGGCCCTCTCGCTGAACCCGGTGGCATTCGTGCTGACCCCGGTGGCCTTCATGCCGAAACAGTCACGTCCTGTTCCAGCAACGCGCCGATTTCCTGCAACGATGGCAATTCCTGCAAGGCGCGCAGGTTCAGGTCGTCGAGCAATTGCCTGGTGGTGGCGAACAGCTCGGGTTTGCCCGGTGTATCCCGGGTGCCGACCACCTCTACCCAGCCGCGCGTTTCCAGAGTCTTGAGGATCTGGGCAGAGACTGCCACGCCGCGTATCTCCTCGATGTCACCCCGCGTAACGGGCTGGTGGTAGGCGATGATGGCCAGGGTTTCCAGCACCGCGCGGGAATAGCGCGGCGGCTTTTGCGGGTTGAGCCGGTCCAGATAGGGCTGCATTTCCGGTCTGGCGCGGAACCGCCAGCCGCTCGCCACGCGGCACAATTCAACTCCCCGGCCCTGCCATTCCTGTACCAGTTCTTCCAGCAATGATTCGAGCTGGCGATTGTCGAGCGAGGTATCGCCGAGTTTCCTCAGCTCGGCCAGAGACAACGGTTCGGCGCTGGTCAGCAGCGCGGTCTCCAGCACGCGCTTGAGCTGCTGGATGTCGATCTGTTCACCGGCCGATTCCACAGTCCCGGTACGATCCGGAAATATTATTTCTTCACTCGGCATCAATCGCTCTGCTTGTCCGGACATAGATATTCCCCAATGTTTCACTTTGTTGTATTTCAACCAGATATTCCTTGGCCAGTTCGAGAATGGCAATGAAGGTGACGATAAGCTTCGGCACGCCGCCTTCCACATCGAACAAGCTGCCGAATTCGATGAACTCGCCGCCCTGCAGACTGCGCAGTATGTGCGTCATCTGCTCGCGCACCGACAGTTGTTCGCGGCGCACCTTGATATGCGTGTTGAGCCTGGCGCGTTCCAGCAGCCCCAGCCAGGCCAGTCTCAGGTCCTCCACGCTGACTTCGGGCAGGCGTTCTCGCACGGTGTTTTCGATCAACACCTGCACGATCTCGAAATCGCGCCCGGCCTGGGGCAGTTCGTTGAGTTTTTGCGCGGCGATCTTCATCTGCTCATACTCCAGCAAACGGCGCATCAGTTCCGCGCGGGGATCTTCCCCTGCTTCTTCATCGCTTGCCCTCGGGGGGCGCGGCAGCAGCATGCGCGACTTGATCTCGATCAGCACCGCCGCCATCAGCAGATAATCCGCCGCCAGTTCCAGCCGATGCTTGTGCATCATCTCGATGTATCCCATGTATTGGCGGGTCAATTCCGCCATCGGGATATCGAGCACATCCAGATTGTGCTTGCGGATCAGATAAAGCAACAGATCGAGCGGCCCCTGAAACGTCTCGAGCACCAGTTCCAAAGCATCCGGCGGGATGTACAGATCCTGGGGGAACTCCAGCAGCGGCTCGCCGTGGATGCGCGCAATGGGCTGGGCGATATCGTTCATCTAGGTTTTCACTCCGAAATGTTTCAGTATGGCCAGCATCACGCCATAGCAAAGCGTCGTGGCCAGCACTGCGGTCAGCAGACTGTTCCAGAATCCCCATCCCGACCTGATCAACACAGGCAGCAGCAGGAACAATACCAGCGAAGGCAGGATCAGCCAGAATATCCCGGTGGACAGCTCGGCGATCCTGAGAGGATCGCCGGTCTCCAGATACAGCCACACCATGATCAGCAGGGATGCCAGCGGCAACGATGCCAGCAAGGCACCGCCGATCAGATGATCGCGCTTGATCACTTCCCCCGCCAGCACGATCAGACCCGCCGTCGCCAAAACCTTGAACAAGTAAAAGATCATGTCTGCCATCTCCGCTAGATGTAACTTAATCCCATCGCCTCGCGCACATCGCGCATGGTCTCGGATGCCATTTTGCGCGCCTTTTCACAGCCGTCGGCGATGATGTTGCGCACCAGCGCCGGGTCGTCCAGATAAAGCTGCGCGCGTTCGCGCATCGGCCGTTGTTCCGCCAGGACCGCATCGATCACCGGCTGTTTGCACTCGATACAACCGATGCCAGCGCTTTTGCAGCCCTGCACTACCCATTGTTTCGTGTCCTCGCCCGAATATATCTGGTGCAACGCCCATACCGGACACCTGTCCGGGTCGCCCGCATCGCTGCGGCGGATACGGGCAGGATCGGTCGGCATCGTGCGGATCTTCTTGGTCACGCTGGCTTCGTCCTCGCGCAAATTGATGGTGTTGTTGTAAGACTTGGACATCTTCTGCCCGTCCAGCCCGGGCATCTTCGAAGCGGCGGTGAGCATGGCATGGGGCTCGGACAATATCATCTTGCCGCCGCCCTCGAGATAACCGAATAAGCGCTCGCGGTCGCCGTGACTCAGGCTCTGCTGCTCGTCCAGCAGCGATTTGGCCGACTCCAGCGCCTCGTCGTCGCCCTGCTGCTGGAAGCGGATGCGCAATTCGTGATAGAGCTTGGCTTTCCTGCTGCCGAGCTTTTTTGCCGCAGCCTCGGCCTTCTCCTCGAACCCCGGTTCGCGGCCGTAGATGTGGTTGAAGCGGCGCGCGATCTCGCGGGTGAATTCGATATGCGGCACCTGGTCTTCGCCCACCGGCACCTGCGTGGCGCGATAGATCAGGATATCCGCGCTTTGCAGCAGCGGATAGCCGAGGAAACCGTAAGTGCTCAGGTCCTTTTCGGCAAGCTTTTCCTGCTGGTCCTTGTACGTCGGCACGCGCTCCAGCCAGCCCAGCGGCGTGATCATCGACAGCAACAGATGCAGTTCGGCATGTTCAGGCACCCGGGATTGGATGAACAGGGTGGCGCGTGCCGGATTGACCCCGGCGGCCAGCCAGTCGATCACCATGTCCCACACGCTTTGCCCGATGACCTGCGGCGTGTCGTAATGCGTGGTCAGCGCATGCCAGTCCGCCACGAAGAACAGGCATTCGTATTCGTTCTGCATCTGCACCCAGTTTTTCAGCACACCGTGGTAATGCCCCAGATGCAGATTTCCGGTTGGTCTCATACCCGATAACACACGGTCAGCAAACATTTTTAAAACCCGAATATAAATGAAAGCACACTGAAAACAATATTCATCAGCGGCAGGATTATCCATCCCAACACTGGAGTGATCGCCAGAAATATCAGGATGAACATCCCATAGGGCTCTATCTTGGCCAGTTGAAAAGCCTGGCGATGCGGCAGCAGGCTGACAGCGACACGTCCCCCGTCCAGCGGCGGCAAAGGCAGCAGGTTGAGCACCATCAGCACGACGTTGATATTGATCCCCCACTTGGCCATACCCAGCATCGGCTCGGCAAAATAACTCTCCGGAAACATCATGCCCAACTTGAAGAGCAACGCCCATCCCAGCGCCATCACCAGATTCGACGCCGGCCCGGCGATCGCCACCCACAGCATATCCTTCTTGGGGCGGCGCAGCGCTCCAAAATTGACCGGCACCGGCTTGGCCCATCCGAACAGGATGCCGCCTATCCACAGCGTGAGCAGCGGCAATATTATCGTACCGAACGGATCGATATGATGCAGCGGATTGAGGGTGATCCGCCCCGCCTTATCGGCGGTCATATCTCCGAAATGGCGCGCCACATAGCCGTGCGCCGCCTCATGCATCGTGATCGCGAACAGCACGGGGATTGCTGCGAGGGAAACGGTTTGTATCAGCTGGTCGACTTGCATCTTGTCCTATCAATCAAATTAATCTTCAATCCCAAACGGGGCGACATCGCCCTTGCCGCGCCTGACCAGCACCGGCACATCGCCGGTCAGATCGATCACGGTGGTGAAATCCGCGCCTACCGCTCCGCCGTCGATCACCAGGTCGACCTTCTTTTCCAGCAATTCGCGTATGCGCTCAGCATCATTCAACACCCCGTCTTCCTCCGGCAGGATCAGCGTCGAACTCGATATCGGTTCGCCCAGTTCTTCCAGCAAGGCCAATGCCACCGGATGATCCGGGATGCGGATGCCTATGGTGCTGCGTTTGGGGTGCTGCAGGCGCTTCGGCACTTCCTTGGTCGCCTCCAGGATGAAAGTGTAGCTGCCCGGCGTATTGCTTTTCAGCAGGCGGAACTTCGAGTTGTCCACCAGCGCATAGCGCGATATCTCCGACAGATCGCGGCACATCAGGGTCATATGGTGCTGCTCGTCAAGCTTGCGTATCCGGCGTATGCGGGACACGGCGTCCTTGTCATCGAGATGGCAGCCCAGCGCATACCAGGAATCCGTCGGGTAGACGATGACACCGCCGTTGCGCAACACTTCAGCGGCCTGGCGTATCAGGCGCGGATTGGGATTGTCCGGATGGATGGTGAAGAATTGTGCCATTATCCTACAACAACGGGAGCAACTGCCAGACCGGCCGGCAGCCGAGCGGAAAATCCGGCAACCGCCCCATATCCCGGTAACTCTCGCCGGGGCCGTGAAAATCCGAGCCGCATGAAGCCAGCAGATCGAATTCCTCGGCATAGCGCGCAAACTCGGCATACTGTTCCGGAGTATGGCTGCCGGTCACCACTTCCAGCGCCTGCCCGCCGAGTTCGACGAACTCGGTCAGCAATTCGTGCATGGTCTTCCTGCCCATGCCCACGCGCCCGCTCATATAGCGGCCGGGATGCGCCAATACCGCCACACCGCCGCTGCCGCGTATCCAGCCGATCGCATCCGCCAATGACGCCCACTGATGCGGCACGTAGCCGGGCTTGCCTCTTACCAGATAGCGGTTGAACACGCTCTTCACATCCTTGCAATGTCCGGCTTCCACCAGATAGCGCGCAATATGGGTGCGGCCTATCATGTTGGGGTTCTCGGCGAACTGATATGCCCCCTGCAGCACACCGCCGATGCCGGCCTTGGCCAGCTCGTCGGCCATCTTTCTCGCCCGCTCGCCGCGCCCGCTGCGCACATCGCGCAATCCCGACACCAATGGCGGGTGATCGGGCGCTATTCCCAGGCCGACGATGTGCAATGTATGGTTGCGCCAGGACACGGAAATCTCCACGCCGTTGATGAAGGTGATGCCGTGCTGCGCGGCGGCGGCGCGCGCCTCGTCCAGGCCGTCCACGTCATCGTGGTCGGTCAGCGCCAGCACCTTCACGCCGCGCCGGGCGGCGCGATCCACCAATTCGCCGGGCGTGAGCGTGCCGTCGGAGATATTGGAGTGGCAATGCAAATCGTAGTCAATCACCTGATACCCTCATCAATCTACTGTGCAACGCTGCGAGCGGATGGGTGGCTGCATTGCAGCAGGGGACCCACCGGCCTACCCCTTGCGTGTAAATCGAACTGCGCAGCAGATTATTCGATGCGCTCATGCGTCTCCGCCGCCCTTTTTCATAACCTTCCCCTCCTCGGCTCGCCTCCGGCGCACCTCCTTGGGGTCGGCGATCAGCGGGCGGTAGATCTCGATGCGGTCCTTGTCGCGCACCACGGCATCGGCCCTGGTCAGCTTGCCGAAGATGCCCAGCTTGTTCGTGGCCAGGTCGATCTCCGGATGCTTGACCAACACGCCGCTGACTTGTATCGCTTCGGCCACAGTGGTTCCGGCAGGCACGGCCTTCCTGAGCAGGATCTGCTCTGTAGGCAGCGCGTAAACCACCTCGATATTGATCATGTCGCTCATTTGCTCGTATAAACCTTGTCTGCGCGGTGGATGAACGCATCCACGAAATTGTTGGCAATATAGTGAAACACCGGGCCCACCATCTTTTCCAGCAGCTTGCTGGAAAATTCATAATGCAGGCGAAATTCTATTTTACAGGCAGATGGACTCAAAGGGATGAATCGCCAGCACCCGTCCAGATGTTTGAACGGACCGTGCTGCAGCGTAATGTCGATCTGGTGCGGCCGCGCGCGCACATTCTCGGTAGTGAAGCTCTGCTTGATATGGTGGTAATCGATCTGCACCGTGGCATGCACCGTGTTCCCGTCCAGCTCGCTCACGCTCGCCCCGCCGCACCACGGCAAGAACTCCGGATAGTCCTCGACCCCATCCACCAGATCGAACATCTGCTCTGCGCTGTGCGGAACCAGCACCGTCTTTTCAACCGAAGCCATTGCTTGTCCAAAAAGTGTATCGAATGGGAAGCGAACCAAAAGGGAGGCAATTCCAAAGGCTGGTAGAATAGCCTAACACAGCGCAAAACTCACCTGATATGAGCATCATCCAGAACAAAAAAGCCTACCACGAGTACTTCATCGAGGACAAATATGAAGCGGGCATCATGCTGGAGGGGTGGGAAGTCAAGGCGATACGCGCCGGCCGCGCGCAGCTCAAGGAAGCTTACGTGATCGCAAAGGACGGCGCGCTGTATCTGATCGGCTCGCACATCAGCCCGTTGCTGAATGCGTCCACGCACATCCATCCCGATCCGGTGCGCACCCGCAAGCTATTGCTGCACAAACTGGAGATCGACAGGATCATCGGCAAGGTACAGCGCGCCGGCTACACGCTGATGCCGCTGGACATGCACTACAAGAATGGCCGCGTCAAGCTGGAGATAGGCCTCGCCAAAGGCAAGAAGCAACATGACAAACGGGCAACAGAACGGGAAAAAGATGCGAAACGGGAAGCAGCACAGGCCGTGAAGAAGGAACGCCGCTAGGAGCAACAATGAGTGACCCTGCAAAATCCAAAACCGCCTACCTCGCAGGCGGCTGCTTCTGGGGCATGGAAGAACTGGTGCGCCAAATCCCCGGCGTGTTGGAAACCGAAGTCGGCTATACCGGCGGCGATGTGCCGAATGCGACGTATGAGAGGCACAACGGACACGCGGAAGCGCTGAAGGTGGTATTCGACCCCAATCAACTGACCTACCGCCACCTGCTGTTCGAGTTCTTCCGGATGCACAACCCCACTACCAGGAGCCGCCAGGGAAATGACATCGGCACCTCCTACCGCTCAGCGATCTTTTACCTGGACCAAGAACAGCAGCGCATTGCGGAAGAAGTTATCAGAACCGTGGATGCCTCAGGCGAATGGGGCGCCAAGGTAGTGACCGAGGTCGTGCCGTTCCGCGAGTTCTGGCGCGCCGAGGAATACCACCAGAAATATCTGGTCAAGAATCTCGGCGGGTATACCTGCCACTACATCAGGCGGCTTGGGTTGGGAGAGGATTCGTAGGGTGGGCAACTCGTTGCCCACCAGTCTGTTCAATCGCCGCGTGGGCACGTTGTGCCCACCCTACTTGGCTGTCACTATATGCGCAGACTCGATCTGGGCGAAACGAAATGACCGGATCGCAACGGCACGACGCTGGCGCGGCCGCGAGGTTTTCCCGCCTCAGCTGACCAGCGCCGCCGTTTCCTGCAGCAGTTCCCGCGCCTTGGCGGCCACATCATGGTCCGGATTGATCGTCAGCAGCTTTTGCCAGACTTCACGGGCCTCATTGATATTGCCTTTGGCGCGGTGCAGCAGCAGCCCGAGGTTCACATAGGCATGGCCGAAACCCGGATCCCTCGTGATCGCCTCGCGAAATGCCTGTTCCGCCAGGCTGATGTCGTCGTTGCGCCAGTACATCGTGCCGAGATCGGTGCGCACGCCGGGCATGTCGGGATCGATATTCAGCGCGCGCTGGTAATAGAGTATGGACTGTCCGGCATCGCCGTTGTCGTAGAAAATATTGCCCAGTGATATCGCGGCTTCGATATCGTTGCCGTCCTTGTTCAGGCGTTCCTTGAGTTGGGCGACGCTAAGTGTTGCGTTGTTCATTGATTGGTTCTCCAAACTGTAAGTTGTTGATGAATTCACCGGTTGCCACACTGCACCCAAAACCGGGGTGCATCGAAAGTCCCATGGATCGACCAGCAGTATACCAAATTGGCAAACCGGTCACGCCTGCGGCGCTCACCGGAATCAATTTCA
Source organism: uncultured beta proteobacterium (assembly GCA_963723415.1). Classification (GTDB taxonomy): domain Bacteria; phylum Pseudomonadota; class Gammaproteobacteria; order Burkholderiales; family Gallionellaceae; genus Gallionella. Next base: position 111,584 of record CAVRQB010000001.1, read on the forward strand.
ATCATAACAACGCTGCACCGATCACGGCCACACAAACGGTCAGCAGGCCCAGCATCAGGTTCACCGCGATCAGCTTGCGTATCCTCCCCAGCATATTGCCGGAGCCTTTCCAATCATGGTTGGCGACCAGCCGTTTGAAAGGAACGTAACACGCGAAGAACACATAGCCGTAGATCGCGATCATCAGCAATCCCATCGCCAGCATGGCATGCACGTATCCGGGCGCATAGCCGAAGCCGCCATACAGATAGATCATGTAAAAACCGCTGGCCGGCAGTATCACGACGGCTGCCCATACCCACGGGAAGAAGCGCCGGAATACCGCATCCCACAGACGCAGCCGTTGCGGCGGCTCGAGAATCTCCACGGCAGCCGGACGCAATACCACGTAGGCGAAGAACATCCCGCCCACCCAGACAAGGGCGGCAAGCATATGGATCAGTTTGTAGATAGCCATGTTACGTCTTCACTCCTAAGTATTGATCCAAGTCCAAGCGTTGATGAAGCGATTACGATACCTCACAACCGCCCTCTGCCCTGCCCCTCTCCCGCAAGCGGGAGAGGGGATAAAAGTTCGCGCACCGGCCTGAAGCTCCTGCGGTGCACCGCCGAAACGCCATGTACACGCAATGCGGCCAGGTGCGCCGTTGTCGGATATCCCTTGTGCAGTGCGAAGCCGTACTGCGGATATTTCTCGTGCAGTTGCACCATCAGCGCATCGCGGGCAGTCTTGGCCAATATCGATGCCGCGGATATCTCGGCGACCTTGCTGTCGCCCTTTACGATCGCCCGGCCGGGAATGCCGGTCTGCGGGCAATACAGGCCATCCACCAGCACCTGATGGGGCCGCACTTTCAAGGCCAGCACCGCACGCCGCATCGCCAGCAGCGTGGCTTGCAGGATGTTGAGCCGGTCGATCTCGGCTACATCCGCATAGGCAACCGACCAGGCCAATGCGCGATCGCGGACGATGGCGGCGAGCAGGTCGCGTTGCCGCTCGCTGAGTTTCTTAGAATCGGCCAGACCGGCGATGGGCTTGTCCGGGTCCAGTATCACCGCTGCCGCACATACGGGGCCGGCCAATGGGCCGCGCCCTGCTTCGTCGACGCCGCAGATCAAGAAGATGGTTGATTCAGTTATTTTCCCTCTCCCCTAGCCCCTCTCCCGCATGCGAGCGAGGGGAATTCATGTGGTTGGCAGATACGGCAGGATAGCCGCGGCTGCCTTCTTCGCGGTATCCTGGCGCAGCTCCAGATGCAACGTTGTGAAGATCTGTTCCAACTCAGCCACGGCATTCTTGTCGTTTACCAGATTGAGCAGCGCCTGGGAGAGATTTTCCGGCGTGGCGTCCTCCTGCATCAGCTCAGGCACGACAAACCGTTTGCACAGGATATTCGGCAAACCATAATAGGGCTGATAGCCCCTGGGTTTCATCAAGCGCCACGAAAGCGCGGGCATCCGGTAGGCGATCACCATCGGCCGTTTGAGCAAGGCTGCTTCCAGCGTGGCCGTGCCCGAAGCGACAAGCACGCCATCGGCGGCGATCATCGCATCCTGGGCATGTCCGAACAGCATCGTGATCGGCAATTCCTGGGCGGCGCAATCATACAGCGCCTGCTCGAAGATACCGCGTGTTTCGCGGCTGACCAGGGGAACCAGAAAGCGCGCATCCGGAACTTTCTGCAGTATCAGCTTGGCCGTTTCGATGAAAGTGTGCGCCAGGTATTTGACTTCGCTCTGGCGGCTGCCGGGCAGCAATGCGAACACCCTGGCCTTGAGCGGGACGCGCATCGCCTCGCGCATTTCGGCGCGCTTTGGCTCCTGGGGAAGCATGTCGGCGAGGGGGTGTCCGACATAATCCACCGGCACACCGGCTTGACGGTAAATCTCGGGTTCATGCGGAAACAGCGCGAGCATGTGCGAGACCGCGCGTTTAATCTTATGGATACGCTCCCCCCGCCACGCCCATATCGACGGGCTGACGTAGTGGATCGTGGTGATGCCGTGCTGCTTGAGCGCGAGTTCCAGCCCGAGATTGAAATCCGGCGCGTCTATCGCGATGAACAGATCCGGCCGGTTGGCCAGGAAATGCGCGCGCAATTTGCGGCGTATGCCGGCGATCTCGGGATAGTGGCGCAGCACTTCGACGTAGCCGCGCACCGCGAGCTTCTCCATCGGGAACAATATCTCCATGCCGGCGGATTGCATCCTGGGCCCGCCGATGCCGATGAACTTCAGATCCGGCCGGGCTTCCTTCAGTGCAGTCATCAGGTGGCTGCCGAGCAGATCTCCGGATGCTTCGCCCGCAACGATACCTATCACGACATTTTTTGCCATGACAAATCCAAGCTAACGGATGATGCCGCGCGTTGTGGCGGCGAGAAAATCTGCCAGCGGCTGCAACTCGGCATGATCCGCCGCTTGCGACCGGATCGCGGCTCTGGCATCTTCGAAGCTGAGGCCGGATTTGTACAGCGTCTTGTAGGCGCGCTTGATCTCCATGATGGACTCGCCGGAAAAGCCGCGCCGCTTCAGGCCTTCGGAATTGATCCCGTGCGCCACAGCCGGGTTGTCGGCTGCAGTGACATAGGGCGGCAGATCTTGCGACAAGCGCGTTTGAAAGCCGGTCATCGCGTGTGCGCCGATGCGCACGAACTGGTGCACGCCGGACAGCCCGCCCAGGAATGCCCAGTCGCCGACATGCACGTGGCCGCCCAGCGTCGCGCCGTTCGCCATGATGGTGTGGCTGCCGATCTGGCAATCGTGCGCCACATGCACATAAGCCATGATCCAGTTGTCGTCGCCGATGCGCGTGACGCCGGCATCCTGCACCGTGCCGGTGTTGAGGGTGCAGAATTCGCGTATGGTGTTGTTGTCGCCGATCTCCAGGCGAGTCGGCTCACCCGCGTATTTCTTGTCTTGGGGTATCGCGCCCACCGAGCAAAACTGGAATATGCGATTGGCCTTGCCGATGCGGGTGTGCCCCTCGATGACGGCATGCGGCCCGACCCAGGTGCCCGCGCCGATCTCCACATGTTCGCCTATGATGGAATACGCGCTTACCTCGACATCGTCGGCAAGCCTGGCATTCGGATGGATGATCGCGGTGGGGTGAAGCTTCATGGAACTGCTTTCACCGTGCACATCAGTTCAGCTTCGGCAACCAGTTTACCGTCCACTTCTGCAGTCGCACTGAATTTGAACAATCCGCGCGAGCTTCGTATCAGTGTCGCCTTGATGATCAGCTGGTCGCCCGGTCCGACCGGCTGCCTGAACCGCGCGCCATCGATACCGGCGAAGTAATACACCGACTTCTCGCTGGCACCCGCGCCCATGGATTTGAACGATAACAACGCCGACGCCTGCGCCATCGCCTCGATGATCAGCACGCCCGGCATCACCGGATGATGCGGGTAATGCCCGGGAAAGAACGGTTCGTTGATGGTCACGTTCTTGAGTGCCACGATGTTCTTGTCGGGCTCCATCGATAGCACGCGGTCTATCAGCAAAAAAGGATAGCGGTGCGGGAGAAGTCCGATGATTTCATTTATGCCCATCTGTATGCTCATCTGTGTTTCCTTTTATATTCTACGGTTTCCGGTTCAAGGATTCCGCCCTGCGTGATTCAAGCTGTTTTTCCAATGTCTTGATCCTTCCGGCCAGCTCATCCAGATGACGCAGATGCACGGCGTTCCTGCGCCAGTCTTCGGTCCTGGAAGACGGGTAGGCGCCGGTGTAGGATCCGGCCTCGCGGATGGATTTCGCGATCAATGTGAATGCGGCGATCTCGACATGATCGGCAATGTGCAAATGACCCGAAATTCCGGCACTGCCGCCTATCCTGCAGTATCGCCCGATGGTGGTGCTGCCCGCAATGCCGGCACACCCCGCGATCGCGGTATGCGCGCCGATGCACACGTTGTGTGCGACCTGGATCAAGTTGTCCAGCTTCACGCCGTCCTCGATCACGGTGTCATCCAGAGCCCCCCGGTCTATGGTCGTGTTCGCGCCGATCTCTACATCGTTGCCGATCACCACCCTGCCGATCTGCTGGATCTTGATCCAGTGGTCCCCGTCCATCGCGATGCCGAAACCATCGGCTCCGATCACCGCGCCGGAATGCGCGATCAGATTGTCGCCTATCACGCAGTCGTGATAGATCACCACTCGCGGATACAGCCGCGCATGGCTGCCGATGACCACATTCGCTCCGATGCAGCACCCCTCGCCGACCACGCTGTATGGCCCTATCGTTGCCCCCTCGCCGACCACCGCCGTCGCAGCGATACTGGCCGTCGCGTCTATCTTTGCGCCCGCACCGACGACCGCACTCGGATGTATGCCCGGCCTGGCTGCAGGCAAAGGATTCAGCAGCGCCGAAACCCTGGCGAAATATGCATAGGGATTATCGGAAATGATGCGCGGCAACCCGGTCGCGTCCGCATCAGTCTCTGAAAGGATCACTGCACCGGCCTTGGTATTGGCAAGCTGAGCGCGGTATTTGCTGCTGGTGAGAAAACTGATCTGGTCGGATCGCGCATGTTCCAGCGTCGCGATCTGCGTGACGCGCACTTCCGCGTCACCCAGCACGCGGCCTCCCAACTGTGCCACGATATCCGACAATCTGCAGGAATCGGCCATGCTCGCAAACGCCCTATTTGGCAGCCTTGCTGTCGGCCTTGCTGTCGGCCTTGTTATCGGCAAGGTACTTTATCACCTTGTCTGTGATGTCTATCTTCGGATTGCGGTATACAGCCTCCTGCAGGATCAGATCATATTTCTCGGATTCGGCGATCGACTGGATCGCCTTGTTGGCCTGCTCGAGCACGACGGCCAATTCCTCGTTCTTGCGCAGATTGAGATCCTCGCGGAACTCGCGCTGCATGCGCTGCAGATCCGCGTTCATCGCGGTCAATTCGCGCTCCTTGCTGCGGCGGTCCGTGTCGGACAATTTCGAGTCATCCTTGTCCAGCGTCGCTTGCAGCTCTCTTGCCTGCTTGGTGAGCTTCTTGATGTCCTCATCGCGTGCGGAAAACTCCTTCTCGATCTTGCTTTCGGCCGCCATTGCGGGAGCCGACTCGCGCAATATGCGCTCGGTGTCCACCACGCCCACTTTGAAATCCCCGGCCTGCGCTGCAGCCACACTGAACAATATGGCAACCAAACTAAATTTGATAAATGATCTCATCTCCACCCCCTTCAAAATCCTGGCCGGCAACCAGGCTGGAATTAATGCCTTCCCGGTTACAGGCCGATAGCTTGTTCATAACCAGCCACTTGGTCGTCGTTGACCGGCAACTTTGCTGGCGTTCTTTGCCAGCTTAGTTGATCGGCCATGCAAAGCTAACCAACGACTTGGTTGGTATAGTTTACCAACTTAGTCAGATGGCTATGCAAAGCCTTCTGACGATCTAGTGGAATGGCCAGTTGTTCCACCAGCAGTTTCATCATAAGTAGTGGCTTGCCAGCGTTGTTTGCTGGTTTAGCCAATACTTAGTAGTTCTATCAGAACACCGTGCCCAAAGTGAATTGGAATCTCTGCAAATGATCCACCGGCTGCGTGTGGATCGGCACAGCATAGCTGAACTTGAGCGGCCCGACCGGCGATATCCAGGTTACTGCCGCACCCGTAGAATAGCGCATTCCGGTGCTTCCCGGCTGATAACTCGGCCCGTAAACCGCTCCCGCATCTACAAATCCGCTCAACCTCACGGATTGATCCTTGCCGGTCCCCGGGAAAGGAGCGAATATCTCCATCCCGCCGAGCGCTCGGCGAGGCCCCCCCAATACCGCGCCCACCGAATCGCGCGGACCCAGCGAATTGACTTCATAACCCCGAACGGAACCCGGTCCGCCCGCATAGAAATTCTTGAAGAACGGCAATTCATCACCGTCATACCCGGCTGCGACACCCAATCCGCCATTCAACATCAATGTGATGTCGCTGCTAAGCGGATGGAACCATTGATGCTGATAAGTCAGTTTGTAATAACGCAGATCCAGCGCCGGGAGGGCAATTTCAGCAGAGGCCCGTTGCACGCTCCCCTCGGTGGTATAGATCGCACTGTTGCGTGTATCCCTGCCCCATCCCACCGTCCCCAGCAAGGCATTCGTGGTGTAGCCGAATATATTGACGTAATCGAGCAACTGGGTAGGACTTGACGAGAACAACCCCAAATCGGTCTTCTCGATTGCCAGGCCGTAATTTATGCTCGTATCCTCGCCTATTGGCACACCAAAGCGCACGCCGCTGCCCAGGGTATGGGTCGAGTACTGGCTGACTGCCGTGGTTTGCGAATCGGTGTTGCGCTTATATACATCGAATCCGCGGCTCACGCCATCGTCAGTGAAATACGGGTTGGTATAGGACACGGAATAGACCTGGTTGATCCGTCCGGTATTGACCTGTGTGGAAAGGAAATTGCCGCTGCCGAACAGGTTCGACTGCGACACACTTGCCGTAAGCACCAGTCCTTCGCCGCTCGAAAACCCCGCGCCCACCGACACACTTCCGGTCGATTTTTCCTTGACCGACAGATTCACATCCATCTGGTCTGTCGTGCCTTGCACTGCCGGGGTCTCGATGTTCACCTCGGAAAAGAAATCGAGTTTATCGACACGCTGTTTGGATTTCTTGACCTTGTTCACATCGAACCACTCTGCTTCGAATTGGCGGAATTCACGGCGAATGACTTCATCGCGCGTCTTGTTGTTCCCCGAAATGTTAATGTGGCGAATATACACGCGCTGGCCGGGATCCACCACCAGGTTGAAGGAGACCTGGTGCTTTTCCTTGTTGACATCCGGGATCGCATTCACATTGGCAAACGCATACCCGTCCTGCCCGTAGCGCTCCCCTATCTTCTTGGTGGATTCGGTCAAGGCCTTGCGCGAGAAGGTACCCCCGGCTTTTACTTCGACCAGCTTTTCAAGCTCCGATTTGGGGATGATCGTGTCACCGGAGATCTCGACCTTGGATACCGTATATTTCGTGCCCTCGGTAAGATTGATCGTGATGTAGATATCCTTTTTGTCAGGCGTGATGGAAACCTGGGTGGAATCTATGTTGAATTCCAGGTACCCGTTGTCCATATAGAAAGAACGCAGGGTTTCCAGATCGGCCGAGAGCTTTTGCTTGGAATACTGGTCGTTGCTGCTGAACCACTGAAACAATCCCGGTGTGCCGAGCTTGATCAGATCCAGCAACTCGGCTTCAGTGTAGGCATGATTACCGATGATATTGATCTGCTTGATCTTGGCGACATCCCCTTCAACCACATTGAAAACGATAGCGACCCGGTTGCGGTCCAGTTCGGTGACCGTGGTCGTCACGCTGACTGCGTATTTCCCGCGCGCCACATATTCGCGTTTCAACTCTTGCGTCGCCTTGTCCAGCGCACCCTTGTCAAAAATACGCGCTACGGCCAAACCTGCAAACTTCATGCTTTCCTTGAGCTGGTCCTTCGGAAAATCCTTGGTTCCATTGATTTCGATACTGGCGATCGAAGGTCGCTCGCGCACCTGCACGATCAGCACGTCACGATCGACCCTCAGCTTCACATCCTTGAAGAATCCTGTGGCAAACAGGGCGTGGATCGCATCGTCCGCCTTCTGATCGTTCATCGTATCGCCAACCTTGACCGGAAGATAACTGAACACGGTACCGGGTTCGGTGCGCTGTATGCCCTCGACTCGAATGTCTTTGACGGTGAACGGTTCGAATGCCCAGGCAGGAGATATAAGGCCATGAAAGGCACAGAGCAGGAAGATCATCCCTGCCAGCATTTTTTTTTGCATTATTTAGCCTGAAACAAAGCGATTGATGTCGTTATAAATCGCAAAGACCATCAGCGTGCCGAGCAACGCGATGCCGATCTTCTGGCCGATCTCCCATGATCGTTCCGAGACCGGACTCCCTTTTAGCAATTCGGCGACATAATACAGCAAGTGTCCGCCATCCAATAACGGAATGGGCAGCAAATTCAGGACGCCCAGGCTGATACTGATCAAAGCAAGAAAACTCAGGTACGCCACCATGCCCATCTTGGCAGACTGCCCGGCGTAATCGGCGATCGTGATCGGGCCGCTCAGATTCTTTATCGAAACATCACCCATCACCATCTTGCCCATCATCTCCAGGCTGATGGCCGAGGTTTCCCATGTCTTGCGCAACGACTGCGCCAGCGACTCCAGCGGGCCGTAGCCGACCTCGGTATACATCTTTTGCCATGCCTGCTTGTCAATTTGCGGCGCCGCTCCGATCTTTCCCACGGTCTTTCCGGAATCAACGATCGCTTCCGGCACCACCGTGATGTCGAGCACCTTCTCGCCGCGCCGGATATCAAGCCGGACCGCCTGCCCGGGATGTGCCCGCAAGAACTCCACTATCTCCATCCAGCGCTGCACCGGCACGCCATCGGCTTTCAGGATACGGTCGCCGGCCTGCAGCCCGGCTCGTTGCGCCACGCTGCCTACGGCCACCTCGCCGATCACGGGCAGTATGACGGGCTGATAGAGATGCAAGCCGAGCTTGCCGAGAAAATCGCCGTCCAGATCCTTCGCTTCCAGGCCGCTCATGTCCAGCACGTGCACCAGGGTTGCACCGCTGGCGTCCTGCGCCTCGACGCTTATCTCTCTTTTTCCATCGCCTTGCAGCGCCAGATCGAGCAACCGCCAATGCAATTCCTGCCAGCTCGGGACCGCCTCGCCGTTTATGCGGAGTATCGTCTCCCCGGTATGCAATTGGGCGATCGCCGCGGGTGTGCCCGCAGGGACATCGCCCAGTGTCGGCTTCAACCCCGGCACGCCGTGAACAAACAAACCCCAATACAGAATGATCGCCAGCAGAAAATTCGCCAGCGGGCCTGCGGCAACGATCGCCATGCGCTGCAGCACCGGCTTGCGGTTGAAGGCATAGGGCAGATCCTCGGACGCAACGGCCTCTTCGCGCTCGTCCACCATCTTCACATATCCGCCAAGAGGAACCGAGGAGATCACCCACTCGGTATCGCTGTCGGCAAAACGTTTGCTGTAGATCACATTGCCAAAGCCCAGCGAAAATCGCAGCACCTTCACACCGCAGCGGCGCGCCACCCAATAGTGTCCGAATTCATGGAACACCACCAACAGCGCGATCGCGCCTATGAATGCAAGAATGGTAATCATCATTTTGAACCTTGCAGTTGTTGTTGCGCGACGATACGCGCTTCGGCATCCGCTGCCAGCACATCGTCCAGACTGCCGACCGCGGTGGCAGGCATGGCATCCAGAACAGCCTCGATGATGCGCGGTATGGATAAGAAGGGGATCTGCCGGTCGAGAAAAGCCGCCACGGCGACTTCGTTCGCGGCGTTCAATACCGCCGGGGCAGTCCCGGCAGCGCGCAAAGCCCGGTAGGCCAATGCCAGGCAGGGAAACCGCGTTAAATCCGGAACCGTGAAATTCATCGTCGCAACCTTGAAAAGATCCAGCGGCGCCACACCGGCATCGATGCGCTCAGGATACGCCAAACCATACGCGATCGGCGTGCGCATGTCCGGATTGCCGAGCTGCGCCAATACCGAACCGTCCACATATTCGACCAGCGAATGGATCACGCTTTGCGGATGCACGACCACCTGGATGTCATCGGCACCGGCATTGAACAGCCAGTGCGCCTCGATGACTTCCAGACCCTTGTTCATCATGCTTGCCGAGTCCACCGAGATCTTGCGCCCCATCACCCAATTGGGATGCGCGCAAGCCTGGTCCGGTGTGACTACCTGCAACGCGCTCAGCGGCGTCTCGCGGAACGGGCCTCCTGACGCGGTCAGCAGGATACGGCGCACGCCATTCGCGGACAGGTCGCCATCGTAGCCGCGCGGCAGGGCCTGGAAGATCGCGTTGTGTTCGCTGTCGATCGGCAACAGCACCGCACCGCTGGCGCGCACCGCGTCCATGAACACATTGCCCGCCATCACGAGCGTCTCCTTGTTCGCCAGCAGGATCATTTTCCCGGCATGTGCAGCAGCCAGCGTTGGGCGCAAACCGGCTGCCCCGACGATGGCGGCCATCACCGCATCCACTTCCGGCAGCACGGCAACCTCCTCCAGCGCTGCGGCACCGCTCAGCACCTCGGTATCCAGCCCCGCTTCGCGCACGCGCCGGCGCAATTCTGCGGCGGCCGCGCTATCCAGCATCACCGCATAACGCGGCTTGAATTGCCGGCATTGCTGGAACAACAGATCGGCCCGGCTGTTTGCGGTCAACGCCACGATCCTGAATCTGTCGGGATGACGTGCAACGACATCCAGCGTGCTGGTGCCGATGCTGCCGGTGGAACCCAAGATCGTAATGTGGCGCATCGTGATGTGCCGCATCGTGACGTGCTTCCGGGCCGGATGTTGCATGCCCGATCAGCCGAGACGCTGCAACAGTATCGCCAGCGCGGCGATCGGCAAGGTCGAAGTCAGCGCGTCTATGCGGTCCAGCAGCCCGCCGTGGCCGGGCAGCAGGGCGCCGCTGTCTTTCACGCCTGCCTGGCGCTTGATCGCCGATTCGAACAGATCGCCGAACACGGCCAATCCGACCCAGCACCATGAAGCGACCAGCAGTGCCGGCAATATCACATAGCTGAATCCGCTAAAGAACCATGCGACCAGCACCAGCGCCGAGACACCGAGCATCGCTCCCGCCACGCCCTCCCAGGTCTTGCCGGGACTGATGCTGGGAGCGAGTTTGTTCTTGCCGTATTTTCGGCCGGCAAAGTATGCCGATATGTCAGCCATCCATACCAGGCCCATCATGCCCAGCAGCCACACCGGATGCCCGCCGCGCAGATCCATCATCGCCAATCCGGTGGGGATCAGCACGACCCAGCCCACCGCTGCCATCAGCACGGACGGCATGACACGGCGTTGCGAAGCATCCGGGGCGGGAATGCCGTCCTCCTGCCTCTTCCCGCAATCGGCTGGCTTCGCCAGTAACGTGTCAGAGGCAGGCAGCTCGATCTTCCAGCCCACCATCAGCCACGTGGGTACGATGGCCAGCCAGAGCACGGCGGACAACGCGTAAATGGCCACATGCAGCATGGTTCCCTGTCCGGTCTGGCTGGCGTCGAACCAAAGCAGGCCCAGCATCATCGCCAGTGTCAGCCACCAGAAAATGTGCGCAGTCCTGTCGTTGAACCTGGCCAATCGCGACCATTCCGAAGCGCCCTGCAGCACCATCACGATAACCAGTGCCGCCCAGCCGTAATCGGGCAACAGGAACAGCGCCAGCAAAAACAGCACGAGCAATATTACCGCCGTGATCACCCGCTGTTTAAGCATTCAGCTCTCCCTGCTCTGATTTGTCGGTTTCTGATTTACCATCGGATCTGCCGTGCAACTGCTCGCTGGTGCGGCCAAAACGGCGTTCGCGCTTCTGGTATGAGGCGATCGCCTTGTCGAGTTCGCTGCGGTCGAAGGCCGGCCACAACGTGTCGGTGAAATACAATTCGGTATAGGCAAGCTGCCATAACATGAAGTTGCTGATGCGCTGCTCGCCGCCGGTGCGGATGAACAGATCCGGTTCGGGGGCATCGCTCATCGAAAGGTAGGGTTGCAAGTCCTGTTCGCTGAATGTCTGAACCAGCCGGGGGTGTTCCCTGAGCATGGCTTTGACCGCCTGCATCACATCCCAGCGCCCGCCGTAATTTGCCGCGATGGTCAGCGTCAGCGCTGAATTTTCCGCGGTAAGCTGTTCTGCATCCAGCATGGCGCGGTTGAGCTTGTCATCGAAACGGCTGCGGTCGCCGATGATCTTCAGGCGGATATCGTTCTGGTGCAGCTTGGCGACTTCGCGTTCCAGCATCTTCAGGAACAGTGTCATCAGAAAGGAGACTTCGTCGGCAGGACGCCGCCAGTTTTCGCTGCTGAACGCGAACACCGTAAGATATCCGACGCCCAGATCGCGGCAGGCTTTCACCACTTCGCGCAACGCCTCCACACCGCGTTGGTGCCCCGCCACGCGCGGCATGAAACGCTGCTTCGCCCAGCGGCCGTTGCCGTCCATGATGACCGCGATATGGCGCGGGACGCGGGCGGTATCCGGAATGATGATTGTGGAACTTTGTGGTAGCGCCATTTAAAGCCCTTAGCTAGTAGCCGGTAGCTTGTGGCTTGCAGCTGGATTGGCTACCCGCTACCCGCCACCCGCTGCGCGCTATGTTTCAGACTGCCATCAGGTCAGCTTCTTTCGCTGCCAGCGCCTTGTCGATCTCGGTGACGAAGCGGTCGGTCAGTTTCTGTATCTCGTCCTGCGTGCGGCGCTCCTCGTCCTCGGCGATCTCCTTTTTCTTCAGCGCCTCTTTAAGCGTGTGATTGGCATCGCGGCGGATGTTGCGCACCGCGATCTTGGCGGTCTCGCCTTCGCCCTTGATCACCTTGATCAGGTCGCGGCGGCGCTCTTCGGTCAACATCGGCATCGGCACCCTGATCATGTCGCCGTTGGCGGAAGGGTTGAGTCCCAGGTCCGAATCGCGGATCGCTTTCTCAACCGGGCTGACCATGTTCTTCTCATACGGCTGAACGCCTATCGTGCGCGCGTCTATCAGCGTGATATTGGCGACCTGCGTCACCAATGTCGGGCTGCCGTAATACTCCACCATCACGTGATCCAGCAAACCGGCGTGGGCGCGTCCGGTGCGCACCTTGCCCAGGTCGGCTCTCAATGCATCCAGCGACTTCTGCATCTTCTGTTCGGTAGTCTTTTTGATATCGGCAATCATGCTTACTCCTGAGTCAATCGACGTTACAACTGATCAACACGAACCCTAGTCGACACGCACCAGGGTACCTTCTCCCTCGCCCATCACCACGCGCTTCAGCGCGCCGGGTTTGAAGATACTGAACACGATGATGGGCAATTTCTGGTCGCGGCACAGCGTCAATGCCGTGGAATCCATCACTTTGAGGTTCTTGCCGATCGCCTCGTCGAAACTCAGGCTGTGGTAGCGGGTGGCGTTCGGATCCAGCTTCGGATCGGCGGTATACACACCATCGACCTTGGTCGCCTTGATCACCACCTCGGCAGACATCTCCACGCCGCGCAGCGCCGCCGCGGTGTCGGTAGTGAAGAACGGGCTGCCGATGCCGGCGGCAAAGATCACCACCTTGCCGTCTTCCAGATAGCGCAATGCCTTGCCGCGGATAAACGGTTCGGCGACCTGCTCCAGATTCAATGCCGACTGCACGCGGCAATCCAGGCCTGCGCGCGTCATCGCATCCTGCAACGCCATCGAATTCATCACCGTGGCCAGCATGCCCATGTAATCCGCGGTCGCCCTGTCCATCCCGGCCGCGGCCGGAGCCACGCCGCGGAAGATGTTGCCGCCGCCGATCACGACCGCCACCTGCACACCCAACTCGGCCACTTCCGCGATCTCCGCAACTATGCGTTCGATCGTCCCGCGATTGATGCCGTAGTTGTCGTCGCCCATCAGCGCTTCGCCGCTGAGCTTGAGCATGATGCGTTTGTAGGCAGGTTTGCTCATGCAGGTTAGCCCTTTGCAGCAGCGGCAGCGGCAGCCACCTCAGCGGCGTAATCCTCGACCTTCTTCTCGATGCCCTCGCCGACAACGAACATCCGGAACGCGGTCACCGATGCGCCCCTGCTCTTCAGCAATTGCTCGACGGTCTGCTTGCCGTCTTCGGCCTTGACGAACACCTGACCCAGCAGCGTCACTTCCTTGAGGAATTTCTGCACCGTGCCTTCGGCGATCTTCTCCAGCATCGCTTCGGGCTTGCCGCCCTCGCGCGCCTTCTCGATCGCGATGCGGCGTTCGGTCTCGATGTCCTGCTTGTTCACGCCGGAAGCATCGATCGATTTTGGTTTGCTGGCTGCGATATGCATCGAAATGTCGCGGCCCAGCGCATCGTCGCCGCCGGTGAAATTCAACAGCACGCCGATCTTGCTGCCGTGCAGATAGCTGGACAGTTTGCCGGTCGTCGTCGCATAACGCTCGAAACGGCGGATGCTGACGTTCTCGCCCAGCTTCATGATCAGCGCCTTGCGGGTCTCTTCCACGCTGCCGGAACCGTTGGCGATCGCCATGCCGGACAGCGCCTCGATATCCGCCGGGTTGTTCTTCGCCACGGTCTCGGCAGCATTCTTTGCGAATGCGATGAAGTCATCGTTCTTTGCGACAAAATCGGTTTCGCAGTTCACTTCCACCAGCGCGCCGGTCTTGCCGTCCTTCGCGATGAACGTGCTGACCACACCTTCGGCGGTCACGCGGCTGGCCGCCTTGCTGGCCTTGGCGCCGCTCTTGATGCGCAATTGCTCCTCGGCCGCCTTGATATCGCCCTTGGCATCGACCAGCGCCTTCTTGCATTCCATCATGCCGAGACCCGTCATCTCGCGCAGTTCCTTTACCATGCTTGCAGTAATTTCTGCCATCTTCTACTCCATCAATAACTATGATAAAAATTATATAAAAAGCAATTCAGCCATGGATTTACACGGATTTACACAGATAGAACCGATGCAATTATCGGTGTTTAATCGGTGGTAATCGGTGGCTGATTTTTAAGTTAATCGGTCACAGCACCCTTGCTTGCCGTGGACACCAGCTTGGCGTATTTCGCCATCACTCCCCGCGTATAGCGGGGTTCCGGCGGGAGCCACGCGGCGCGGCGGCGCGCCAGTTCCGCATCGTTCACGTTCAGCTGCAGCAAGCGCTGGTCCGCATCGATGGTCACCGAATCGCCTTCATTGACCAGCGCGATCGCTCCGCCGACCGCGGCTTCCGGCGCGACATGCCCGACCACCATGCCGTATGTCCCGCCGGAAAAGCGCCCATCGGTGATCAGGCCGACGGAATCGCCGAGGCCCTCGCCGACCAGCGCCGACGTCGGCGACAACATCTCGCGCATGCCGGGACCACCTTTGGGCCCTTCATAGCGGATGATCACGACATCGCCCGCCTTTATCCTGCGCGCCAGGATCGCTGCCATGCACGCCTCTTCCGAGTCGAATACGCGCGCCGGTCCGGTGATCTTCGCCAGCTTGACGCCGGTGATCTTCGCCACCGCGCCTTCCTCGGCGAGATTGCCCTTCAGGATCGCGAGGTGTCCCTGCGCATATATCGGATCGTTCCACGGGCGGATCACATCCTGGTCCTTGCGCGGTTCGGCCGGCACATCCTGCAATACTTCGGCGATGGTCTGGCCGGTTATGGTCAGCGCATCGCCGTGCAGCAAGCCGTGCTCAAGCAACATCTTCATCACCTGCGGTATCCCGCCGGCCTTGTGCAGATCGGTTGCGACGTAACGCCCGGACGGCTTAAGGTCGCACAGCACCGGCACGCGCTCGCGTATCGCTTCGAAGTCATCGATCGTCAGAGACACCTCGGCGGCATGGGCGATGGAAAGCAGGTGCAGCACCGCGTTGGTGGAACCGCCCACCGCCATCGTCACCGAGATCGCATTCTCGAACGCCTTGCGCGTCAATATCCGGCGCGGCAGTATCTGCTTCCGGATCGCGCTCACCAGCACCTCGGCGGATTTCGCGGTGCTCTCCGCCTTTTCCAGGTCCTCCGCCGCCATCGTCGAGGAATACATCAGGCTCAGTCCCATTGCCTCGATGACCGAGGACATCGTGTTCGCTGTGTACATGCCGCCGCAGGAGCCCGCACCGGGGCAAGCGTGGCGCTCGATCTCGGTAAGCTCTTTCTCGTCGATCTTGTGCGCCGTATACTGCCCCACTGCCTCAAACGAACTCACGATGGTCAGGTCGCGGCCATGGTAGTGGCCGGGCTTGATCGTGCCGCCGTAGACAAAGATAGCCGGGATGTTCATGCGCGCGATCGCGATCATCGCGCCCGGCATGTTCTTGTCGCAGCCGCCGATCGCGAGCACGCCGTCCATGCTCTGGGCGTTGCACACGGTCTCGATCGAATCGGCAATCACCTCGCGCGACACCAGCGAGAACTTCATGCCCTCGGTGCCCATCGAGATGCCGTCCGAGACCGTGATCGTGCCGAACACCTGCGGCATCGCACCGGCCTTCTTCAGCGCGGCGTCTGCGCGCGCGGCCAATGCGCCGATGCCCATGTTGCACGGCGTGATGGTGCTGTGCGAATTCGACACGCCGACGATGGGCTTGTCGAAATCCTTGTCCCCGAATCCCACCGCGCGCAGCATCGCGCGGTTCGGCGAACGTTGCACACCCTGGGTGACGATCTTGCTTCTAAGGTTGTCAGACATGATTATCAATTCCCGCCTATAAAAAAAGGGGCTCGCGCCCCTTTATCGAGCCTTGTCCGGAATCAGGCGGCCTGCTCTGCAGCCTGCTCGGCAACCTGCTCGACCAATTCGTTCATCGCCTGCGAGCGGCCTTCCAGCACCGCGTCGGCGATCGCGCGCGCATACAGACGGATCGCCTGTGTGGAATCGTCGTTTCCGGGGATGATGTAATCCACACCCAGCGGTGAATTGTTGGTGTCCACAATGCCGATCACCGGGATGCCGAGCTTTTGCGCCTCGACGATGGCGCCTTTCTGGTAGCCGACGTCGATCACGAACAGCGCATCGGGCAGGCCTTTCATATCCTTGATGCCGCCGAGGCTGCGTTCCAGTTTTTCCAGTTCGCGCTTCATCACCAGCGCTTCCTTCTTGGAAACCTTTTCGGCCGCGCCGTCTGCCGTCATCTGCTCCAGTTCACGCAGACGCTTGATCGATTCCTGCACGGTCTTGTAGTTGGTCAGCATGCCGCCCAGCCAGCGGTGGTTCACGAACGGGGAATCCGCGCGCAGCGCCTCTTCCTGCAGGATGTCGCGCGCCTGGCGCTTGGTCGCGACGAACAGGATGGTGCCCTTCTTCGCCGACAATTTGCGCACGAAGGCCTCCGCCTCGGCAAACATAGCGACGGTCTTTTCCAGGTTGATGATGTGTATCTTGTTGCGGTGACCGAAGATGAACGGCGCCATCTTGGGATTCCAGAAACGTGTCTGGTGTCCGAAATGCACACCAGCTTCCAGCATTTGACGCATGGTTACAGCCATGATTGCTCCATATAGTAAGGGTTATTAACTACCGCTCGCCAGCCTGACCCTTCCATTTGGAACGAAGAGCACCCCAACTTGCGCGAGCGGGAAATTTGCTCCGGGTGATTTATTGCAACTATCCCGAAGCGGCGCGCATTCTATCACCAATGCCTTGCTACACTCAACCGATTTGGCGTGTATTTGCCGGTTTGCGGCCAAAACCGCAAAACACATCATTTTGACGGATCCTCCGCCCCGCGCGTGCGTTCATAATCCTCGTAGCTTTCCCGCTTGCCGCAGTCATCCGGCGATTTCAGATCCTTCAGGCAGTCCAGCTCGCGGATGTTCTGCAGCGTTTCATAGGCGGTTCGTTTGGCCGCTTCGCTGCTGCAGCCGGCTACCAATGGGGCAAGGGCCAGACACAGCACGGCTAAACATTTATTCATAAATTCTCTATCACGTCTGTTCGCGCAAGATCGCCAATGGCGGCATCCTCACCAACCGTCGCGTGCCCAGCCAACCCGCCAGCATCACCACCGCCATCCCGCCCAAGGCGCCGGCCAGCCAGATCGCGATGCCGGTCCGGTACGGAATATCCAGCACGCGGTTCGCCAGTATCCAGCCCAGCAGCACCGCTCCGCCCGCTGCGAACAAACCGCTCAGCAACCCAAGCACCGCAAACTCGCCCAGGTGCAGGCGGCGCAGATAGCGGCTGTCGGCACCCAGCGTGCGCAGGATCGCGGCCTCATGGATGCGCTCGTCCTGTGTCGCAAGCAGCGCCGCATACAGCACCGCAACCCCGCTCAGCAGCGTGAAGATGAACACCGCGCTCATTGTCTGAGAGATCTGGTCCATGATGTGGCGCACCTGCGCTATCATCGCCTCGACATCGATCAGCAGCAGGTTGGGAAAGGTTTTAACCAGCGCGTTGGCCGCCTGTGCCTTGTCCGGCGGCAGGTGGAAGCTGGTGATGTAGCTGGCGGGGAAATCCTCCAGCATGCCGGGCGCGGCGATCACGAAAAAATTCACCTGCATCGAATCCCACTCCACCTTGCGCAGGTTCACCACCTTTGCGCTGAACCGTGTTCCGGCGACATCGTAGGTCAGCGTGTCGCCCACGTGTATGCCCAGCGTGTTCGCGATGCCCTCTTCCACCGACAACACCCCTTCGCCTTTCCGCACTGAGTCCTCAGCACTCAATCCTCTTCCGTTCCACCACTTCCCCTGCACCAACTCATTATTCTTCGGGAATTTGGCCGACCAGGACAGGTTGGTTTCGCGCTCCACCAATGCGCGCGCACGCGGGTCCGGATAATCGTCGCCGCTGATCGCGCGATCATTGATCGCAATCAGCCGCCCGCGCACCATCGGGAAAATATCAGGAGGCGATAATCCTTGCTTCGCGAAGAAATCCAGCACTGCCGCGCGCTGGTCCGGCTGGATGTTGACGATGAAACGGTTGGGCGCGTCCGGCGGCAGGCGCGAACGCCAGCTGTCCATCAGGTCGGCGCGTACGAAGGTCAGCAGCAGCAAGGCCGTCCCGCCCAGATTGAGTGCGACGATCTGCACCGCGTTGCTGCGGGCATGCCGCGCCAGGTTGGAAAAAGCCAGACTAAAGAAAGAAGTGCTGCTGAATTTCGACAGTGCGCGCACGATCAGCCACGCCAGCAAGCCGAACACCAGCAGTCCCGCCGCCAACCCGCCCAGCACGGTCAGACCCAATTTCAGCGAACCGGCCTGCCACAGGAACAGCCCGCACAGCACGGCGCCGCCGGACGCATACAACAAGCCGGTGCCCGCTTCGGGTACGCCCAATTCGCGGCGTATCACGCGCAACGGCGAGATGCTTTTCAATTGCCACAGCGGCAGAAACGCAAAGCCCAGCAACAGCGCCATGCCGCTGGCGGCAGCCTGCCACACCGGCGTCCAGCCGGGTGCCGGCAATGCGGCGTCGCGCATAGCAGGGATGGAATCCACCAGCGCAGCCTGCGACAGATAGCCAATCAACTCGCCCAGCAGCACCGCGCAGAAGCCCAGCAGCAAGAACTGGTACAGAAAGATGCGCAACACCTGCGCCTGGTCCGCGCCGAGGCAACGCATCATCGCGCAACTGTCCAGATGGCGCGAAATGAAATGCCGCGAAGCCAGCGCGAGTGCCACGCCCGCCAGCACCACCGCGGTCAGCGCGGCAAGACCGAGGAAATGCTCGGCACGTTCCAGCGCGGTGCGTATCTCGGGACGCGCATCGCGCACGTCCTCCAGTTTCTGACCCACGCTGAGTTGCCCCTGCAGCCATGAACGCAGACTGGCCACCTGCCTGGGCTCGCCCGCCACCAGCAGGCTGTAACGGATGCGGCTGCCCTCCTGCACCAGACCGCTAGCGGGCAGGTCGGCAGAATTCAGGATCAAGCGCGGCGCAAAGCTGGCAAAGCCGACCGATTGATCCACATCGCGCACCACCTCGGCGGCGAGGCGCAGATGCAGCGCGCCTATGCCCACCTCGTCGCCCAGTTGCAGATTCAACCGCTGCATCAGCCGCGCATCGGCCCACAGCGTGCCTCGCGCCGGAATGCCCCCTCTCCCTCCGGGGGAGGGCTGGGGTGGGGGAGAAAGGATTGAACGCACACCATTACCATCATCGATGATGATCTTCCCGCGCAGCGGATAGCCCTCCTGAACCGCCAGGATCTCGCTAAGCACGCTCTGCTGCTTGGCCGCCGCCATGCTCGGAAAGTCTTCCGTCTCCACCACACGCAGCCCGCGCTGCAACCCAGCATCGCGATACGCTTGCGGCAACGGCCGCGTCGAAGAGATGCGCAAATCCGCGCCCAGCAGACTGGTCGCCTCCCGCTGCAGAGCCATCCGCACGCGGTCCGCGAACAGGCCGACGGTGGAGATGCTGCCCACCGCCAGCACCAGCGCGATCAGCAGCACGCGCCATTCCCCGGCGCGCCAGTCGCGGCGAAGGAGATTAAGGGAGAGGCGGAGGAGGTTCATTTTCTATTCACCAACACTTATCATTGTCGATAGTCATTTGCTTTGACAAAAATTGTTGCCACTTCAATGTTTGTCGCGTGGACTACGCTTAGGAAAACCTGATGCCATTTGAATAATTCTTCCCTTTCAATAATCCTTAATTCACCAAGTTGATACCCGCTCCTTACTGTTCGCTCAAGATAACGCGCATCAATCTCCCAACGATTGTGTAAACCAAGATTTCGCACAAGCGACATTTCTTTCAGCTCAGATTCCTCTCCCTTGCTTAGCGCGACTTTTATTCCCGCAGCAACTTCAATTGCCTCTAATTGCTCACCAATCGGGAGGGATGAAAACCGGGCCAACCTTTTTTCCTCGCTCTTTCCAACCATAGGTAGATTTAGGTCTCGCCGTGCGAACAAAATAAAATCCATCAACTTACGGGCATACCAATCCCAATGGCTATTCATCGCAATCAATACAGACTGAAAAGGAACTTTCTCAAAGACAGCCTGATATTTGCCAATTACTGACGTGTGCACCAAATAGTGCGTAGTGCGTTATAGGAGACATGAGTACCAAGACTGATGCCCGGAAATTGGATGGAGCCACGCAAGCTCACCTGCGGAAGCTGGTGGTGAAAGCGGTGCGTGGAGGGATGACGCAAACCGAAGCGGCGACGACATACAGCGTCAGCCTGCGAGCAGTGAGCAAATGGATGAGGTTGTCTCGTGATGGTGGGCTGCGGGCGTTGAAGCCTGGCAGGCGTGGTCGACGCCCTGGCGGCGGACGGTTGAATACAACACAGGCTGCGCGCATTCGTGCGCTGATCATTGGAACGATGCCCGACCAGTTGAAGTTGCCGTTCTACCTTTGGACGCGGGAAGCGGAGGCCCGCCTGATCGAGCGGAAGTGTGGCATCACAGTTTCGCAGACGACGGTCGGGCGTTACCTCAAGGCATGGGGTATGAGTGCACAGAAACCCGTACGCCGTGCCTACGAGCGAAACGATGTAGCGATTGCCCGCTGGCTTGACGAAGACTACCCAGCCATCGTCAAGGTAGCGAAGCGCGAGAAAGCGACGATTTATTGGGGTGACGAGATGGGATTGCGCAGTGATCATGTCAGCGGAACTTGTTTCGCCCCGATGGGGCAAACGCCGGTGGTGCGAGCGACCGGGCAACGCTTTGGCTGTAACATGATCTCTGCGATCACCAATCGTGGTGCACTGGCATTCATGGTGTTCGAAGGCAAGTTCCAGAATTCGGTGTTCATTGAATTCATGAAGCGGATGCTCAAACAGGTCAAGGGCAAGATATTCCTGATCGTCGATGGTCACCCGGTGCATCGTTCGGCAGCCGCGAAGAAGTTTGTCGCCGAAAACGCCAAGCGTCTGCGGCTGATTCGTCTGCCCGGCTACTGCCCCGAACTGAACCCTGATGAGTTGCTCAATCAGGACGTCAAGACTAACGCCCTGGGAAAGAGCCGGCCAACCAACAAAGCGGAGATGGTGGCCAGCCTGCGTAGCCATCTTCACCGCCGACAGAAGCAACCTCATGTGATCCAGAATCTGTTTCAGGAAAAACATGTTCGCTATGCCGCCTGACCAAAATCACGCACTATTTACCGGCCTGCTCAGTATCTTCCAAGCATCATCATAAGTTTTAGGAGAATCAAGTTGTTCTAGAAAAGCGCGTTCAAGGTTTGCCATCCCACCTGGTTGCCGAATATATGCGCCAGAAGCTATGTCCACCAATGATGCATAAAAAAGCGAGCCTTGCATGAACTCAAGGGTTTGTAACCCGATGTGAAACGGATAGGGATGGATCTTTGCCTCACGATTGCGCACCATGTCTGGCAATGGAATACGGATAGTCAACTTAAATCCTCGTAACCAACGATTATCATTACATCACCCGCCCATCCGCCAAGTGCAACTGCCTGTTGCAGCGCCGCGCCAGCGCGTCGTCGTGGGTGACGAGTATCAATGTGGTTCCCTGCGCGCGGTTGAGTTCCAGCATCAATTCGATGATCTGGCTGCCGGTGGCGGCGTCGAGATTGCCGGTGGGTTCGTCGGCAAACAATATCTTCGGTTGCACGACAAAGGCGCGGGCGATCGCGACGCGCTGCTGTTCGCCGCCGGAAAGGTGCTTGGGCAGATGATGTGCGCGCTGCGTCAATCCGACTTGCTGCAAGGCTTCGGATGCGCGTTCGCGCGCATCGGGTGCGCCATGCAGTTCCAGCGGCAGCATCACATTCTCCAGCGCGGTCAACGCGGGCAGCAACTGGAACGACTGGAACACGAAACCCGCAAGCTTCCCGCGCAGCCGCGCGCGGCTGTCTTCATCGAAGGAGAATATGTCCGTACCGTCCAGGCACACCGTGCCGCTGCTGGGCACGTCCAGCCCCGCCAATAAGCTGAGCAGCGTGGACTTGCCGGAGCCGGACGCGCCGAGTATCGCGAGGCTGTCGCCCGCCTCGACGCTGAAATTGACCTCGTGCAGAATTACCAACGGCTGATCGCCGCTTTGCACTTGCTTGGTAAGATCAATTGCCTGCACAATCGCTGCCATGAAATCCTTGTCCTTGAAAACAATTTTCCTGCTTGCCGCGTTATGGCTACCGTTCAGCGCACACGCCGCAAAGAACATCCTCGTGTTCGGCGACAGTCTATCAGCCGGATACGGCCTCGAGATAGACAAAAGTTGGGTGCACCTGTTGCGGCAGGAATTGCAGCGCACGCAGTCTGATTTTACCGTCGTGAACGCCAGCATCAGCGGCGAGACCACCGCCGGCGGCAAACAGCGCATAGACCAGGCATTGAAACAGTTCCACCCGAAGATCGTGATCGTGGAACTCGGCGCGAACGACGGGCTGCGCGGCACGCCGATAAAGGACATGGAAACCAACCTGGACTACATTCTCAAGAAGTCGCAGGGTGCAGGAGCAAAAGTGCTGCTGCTCGGCATGAAGCTGCCGCCGAATTACGGCGAGCCTTACATCACGCAATTCGAAGATGTTTATCCGCGCCTCGCGAAGAAGCGCGGCATCCTGCTGCTGCCGTTCCTGCTGGAAGGCGTCAGGGCAGACCAATTCCAGGCCGACAACCTGCATCCTGTCGCCGGGGCGCAACAGCACATCATGCTCAATGTGATGCAAGAGTTGAAACACTTGCTACACTGACTTCATGGGAACCCCTAAAAACTCACATTTCATCCCAACTGCTGCGTTGCGGAATAAATTTCTAGCTAACATATTCATCATATGCGGCGCGGCGAAATTTTTTCCGCGCCTTGCATTTGGGCGAACTCTGAATTTTTAAAGGCCCCCATATGCCCAACCAATTATCAAACGAAACGAGCCCATACCTGCAGCAACACGCTGACAACCCGGTGGACTGGCATGCGTGGAATCCAGAAACGCTGCGACTCGCGCGCGATCAGGACAAGCCGATACTGCTGTCGATCGGCTATTCGGCCTGCCACTGGTGCCATGTGATGGCGCATGAGTCGTTCGAGGACGCCGATGTCGCCGCGGTGATGAACGAGCTTTTCGTCAATATAAAAGTCGACCGCGAGGAGCGCCCCGACCTCGACCAGGTCTATCAGACCGCGCATCACCTGCTGACGCAGCGCAGCGGCGGCTGGCCGCTGACTATGTTCCTCAGCCCTGACGGCGCGCCGTTCTTCGGCGGGACATATTTCCCCAAGCAGGCGCGCTACAACCTGCCCGCCTTTCCCGACCTGCTGAAACGCGTCGCCCAGGTCTACGCGGAGAACCGCGCGGAACTGGCCGAACAGGGCGGGCATCTGATCGAGGCGTTAGCCAAAACATTGCCCAGGCCGGGAAGCAACAAGGTATATTTGAATGATGCTCCGCTCGCATTGGCAGTAAAGCGGAACCTTGAACAATTCGACAGCGTGCATGGCGGTTTTGGCGGTGCGCCGAAATTCCTGCATCCCGCCGAGCTGGATTTCCTGCTGCGCCGCGGCAAGGCGACCGGCGACAAACAGGCGCATCACATCGTGCTCTTCACATTGCAACAGATGGCGCAAGGCGGACTGTATGACCAGCTCGGCGGCGGATTCTGCCGCTACAGCGTGGACGAGCGCTGGGACATCCCGCACTTCGAGAAGATGCTGTACGACAATGGGCTGTTCCTCGCCCTGTATAGCGACGCGTGGCAGAGCAGCGGCGATGCGCTGTTCGCGCGCATCGCCGAGCAGACTGCCGCCTGGGTGTTGCGCGAGATGCAATCCCTCCTCCCCAACCCTCCCCCAATGCCCTCTCCTCAATCCTCTCCCGCAAGCGGGCGAGGAGGCGAACGAGAAAGGCAATCCTCAATTCCTGCGGGAGAGGGGACAAACGAGTCGCTACGCGAGATCAATGTAAATCGCGGGTACTACTCCTCGCTGGATGCCGACTCGGAACACGAAGAGGGCAAGTTCTATGTGTGGCAGCGCGACGAGATCCTCGGATTGCTGAGCGACGAAGAATACGCGCTGATCGCACCCTATTACGGCCTGGATCGTCCGGCCAATTTCGAAAACCACGCGTGGAATTTGCGCGTCAGCGCACCGCTGGAAGAGATCGCGCGGCAGCTGAATTTTTCCGAACAGCAAGCCGCCGCATTGCTGGACAGCGCACAAAAAAAACTATACACGGCACGCGCGCAGCGCATCCGCCCGGGACGCGATGAAAAGATCCTGGCTTCGTGGAACGGCTTGATGATCGCCGGCATGGCCCGTGCAGCGCGTGTGTTCGACCGGCCCGGCTGGCTGGATTCGGCCCAGCGGGCGATGGATTTCGTGCGCAATACGTTGTGGCAGGACGGAAAACTGCTGGCGACGTACAAGGACGGCAAGGCGCACCTGAACGCCTATCTGGATGACCATGCATTTTTGCTGAATGCATCGCTGGAACTGCTTCAGGCGGAATACCGCAGTGCCGACCTGTGCTTTGCGGTGCAGCTCGCCGATGCACTGCTGGAACGTTTCGAGGACAAGCAGGACGGCGGATTCTTCTTCACCAGCCACGACCATGAAGCGCTGATTCAGCGCAACAAGGTCGGTCCGGACAATGCCACGCCTTCGGGCAACGGCGTCGCCGCACAGGCCTTGCTGCGCCTGGCCGAACTCACCGGGGAATCCAAATATGCGGAGGCCGCGGAGCGCTGCCTGAAACTGTTCTTCCCGGCTTTGCAGCAGGCTGCCATTTATCACTGCAGCCTGTGCACCGCGCTCGCGGAATATCTGCAGCCATCTGCCGTGCTGGTGTTGCGCGGATCAGCCGGCGACACACTGGTGTGGCAGAATGCGCTGCGGTCGCGCTACCTGCCCGATGTGATGACGATCGTGTTGAATGGCGACGCTGTTGACCTGCCCGAGGTGTTGGCCAAACCGCGTTCAGAGAAAGCCACCGCATGGCTGTGCCACGGCACG
Organism: uncultured beta proteobacterium; assembly: GCA_963723415.1. Classification (GTDB taxonomy): domain Bacteria; phylum Pseudomonadota; class Gammaproteobacteria; order Burkholderiales; family Gallionellaceae; genus Gallionella. The sequence continues at coordinate 137,006 of CAVRQB010000001.1, forward strand.
CAATGTTTGCCGCCGATCACCGATGTTCAGGAACTACTGGCCCGGTTGAACTGACGACAGTATCACGGCTGTTTGGCAGGCTTGCGTTCCGGCAGGGTCAGCGCAAACATGCCCAGCGCCACTGCGAACCACAGCGTCGCAAGACGGATCAGCACGGTGGCCGCCACCGCCTGCGGCTGTGCCACGTTGTTCAATATCAGCAGCCCGACCATCGTCGCTTCCATGCCGCCCAGCCCTCCGGGAAAGAAACTCAGCGCGCCGACCACCATCGCGAACCCGTAGATGAACAGCGCGGTCTGCAGCGAGATGCCGCCGTCGAGCTGGTTCACCACGTAATAGAACGCCACACCCTCCGCGCCCCATGCACACACGCCCAGCACCATGCCATACAGCAGCATCGGCAGGCTGAAGCAGCGCCCGGAATGCAGCACGATCTCGATCGCGTGGCCGACCAGCTTGCCCGCCCGCGCGGGCAAGCGGTTCAGCGCAAAGCGCTCGATCGCGCGCAGCCATGAGGTCTGCTGCAATACCAGCAAAGCGGCCACGATCACGACCAGCAGCGCCATCACGGTGGGCTGGTACTGCGGATATGCCCAAAGGCCTAGAGCGATCAGCACCAGTATGCTGATCAGGTTGGAAAACTGGTCGGAAAGGAATGCCGCCAGACTTTCCGGATAGCTCACGCCGTGATGCTTGAGGAACACGCTGCGTATCGTCTCGCCCACCTTGCCGGGCAGGATGGTCAGGCCGAACCCCGCAATGTAGATGCGCAGGCTTTCGGGTGCGTGGACGCGATGGCCGAGCAGCGCGAGGAATCTTTGCCAGCGCACGAAACGCAACACGTAGTTGACCAGCGACAGCGACAGCGCGATGGCGGTGCCGGTGACACCGACGCGGACCAGCGCCGCGACGACCTCGCGCCAGCCGGCCCACAGCGAGAACGCCAGGTAGCCGGAGGCGCTGAGCAGCACGATCAACAGCAGCGCACGGAAGCGCCAGCCGCTCAGTACTGTATCGCTCATGCTATCAACAGGATGGTGGTGACCAGCCACGCGCCGACCGCGATGAACAGGTGCGGGTCGCGCACCAGATCATGCGACGGGTCGCCGCCGCGGCTCTGGTGATGCAGCAGGTAGATGTAGCGGAACACGCCGTACATCACGAACGGCACGGTGTAGATCAGGTTGGCCGTGCCCTGGATGCGTATCGTGTCCGCATTCATCGTGTACAGGCTGTAGCTCATGATCAGCCCGGCGGCGGTGATGCCTATCATCTTGTCCAGCAGCACCGGACTGTAATGTTCCAGCACTTTACGGTGATTGGCCTTGTCCTCGTTCAGCGCAAAGATCTCCGCACGGCGCTTGGTGAAACCGAGAAACAGCGTCACCATCAGGCCGCACAGCAGCAGCCACTGCGAAGGCGGAATGCCTATCCCCAGCGTGCCGGCGAGGATGCGCAGCATGAACCCGGTGGCGATGACGAACACATCCAGGATCACCACATGCTTGAGCCTGAGCGTATAGGCGATGTTCATCAGCGCATAGACCAGCAGGATCAAGAGAACCGCCGGCGACGCGGCATAGGCCACGACCAGGCCGGCTATTCCCAGCAGCGCAGCGAGCATCGCAGCTGCGGAAACGGATACCGTGCCGGAGGCCAGCGGCCGCCGCATCTTTTTGGGATGCAGCCTGTCCTGCTCGATGTCGACGATGTCGTTGATGGTGTAGATCGCGCTGGAAAGCAGGCAGAACGCGCCGAATGCGACGATTGCCTGCATCACATGGCGAGGATCGTGCCAGGCATGGCCGAACAACAGGCCCGTGAACACGAACAGGTTCTTCACCCACTGGTAGGGGCGCATCAGGCGCAACAAATGGTATGGTTTCGTCATCTTGTTGTATTGCCGCGCATGCGCAGCTGTATGTCGTTCACGACTTTTTGCCTGTCGAGGATGGTCGATCGGCTGTTGAGATCAGGCCGGATAAACACGATATCCCGGCCGTCATAGTAGCCGACCTCCCAGCGCTTGTCGCCAAGCAGACCCGAAACCAGCCTGGATGGCCTGCCGGTAGACATGTCAGCAATCGGGTAGACCACCGCCGCTATCCGGTATTTGGCAAATACCGGCTCATAATCCCCCCGCCATGCCTTCGAGTAATCCTGATACACATCCCAGGACAGGTTGCGCGGATCGATGAATATCTTCCGCGGATAAAGCCGCCAGCTCATGTAACCGCCGTACTCGAACGCATTGTAGATATTGCCCGCGACACCGGATCGCGCCAGATAATCGACTGCGCCGGACGGGATCACCCGGTTTTCCAGCGGGGAAGCTGCAAGCGAGGTCCGGCTCATTGCAGCATTGGCGAGCATGCCGGCAGAGAGCAGCCACAGCAGAATGACGGCGATGCCTTTCCCGGCCGAGAACAGGCGGTTGATATCCTTTGCGAAATACCCCGATGCGATCGCGATCAGCACTGCCACCATCATCAGGCTGAAGCGGAATGAATACACCCCGGCGGCCAGAAACGATGCGGCCAGAATGAAATGGGCCGGGCTCAGTTTGCGCCATCTGTACAACAGCGCGAGGAAGGGAATGGCTGCAACCGCAACGATCAGGTAGCCTAGCCACTTCATCCCGTAAAAGCCGAAGTACTTGACCGTCCCGAAGAATTCGTCGACCACACTGGCGAACGGACCGGAAACTTCGGTGAAGCTGGCCCACATCGCGGTGATGCCTGCCGGATTGAAGAATGCCATTCCCGCCGAAACGACGGTCACAATCAGGAAGCGCCGGAACGCAGCCCCAGATAAAGCAGTCCCGGATGATACAGCTCGTGATAATAGTGCTCCGGATGATGCGCTGTTGGCGCGCCAGCGGCCGACCCACTCGGAAAGCAGATACACGATCAGGATACCCACCCCGATGATGAAACCGCGGTGCAGGTTCGCCCAAAACAGCATGATGACCGGCAGCGCGGCGAGCATATACCAGCGCGGCGGTTTGCCTCGCTTCTCCGTTGCGAGCAGGGATTCGACCAGCTGGATGACGAGCAGCATGAAGATGAAAGAGAAGAGCTGCGGGCGCAATTCGTCGAAACGGAAGAACATCAGCGGCACCAGGCCGACGACCGCCAACGCCAGCACAGCGTTCACGCCGTTGCGGCGCATATGATTCCACAGCAGGCCGTAGAACAGCGTCATCAGCGCACCCTTCAACACCACCAGCGCATATATCCCGCCGATGCTGTAGACAGCCAGCATCAGCAACTGGGACAACGGATAACCGCGCAGGATCAGGCTGGCGCGGGCATCCAGCGGCACCGGCGAACTGAACAGGAAGGGATCATCGACCGGCAGACCCCCATTCGACCAGATCCAGCGCCCGGTATTGAGGTGCCACCAGAAGTCGCTCAATCCCAGCGGGTAGGTGTGGTAGACAAACACCAGCGCGAACGTGATCAAACACAGGCCCCAAAGCACCGGACGATTCCCAGCGATCAAGGTTCTATTATCCATTCATCAGGTTCCGCTCGGGATGGTATCCGGTCAGGCAGTGAAGCGCCGGTAATATGCATGGTCGGAAGCGGAAAGCAATTCGCTGTCTCCGCGGCTGTCGCCGTATGCGTAAAGGGTATATCCCGGCCTGGGCCCCATCAATGTCTCCAGCCGCCTGACCTTTTCGGGGCCGTAGCAATTCGCGCCGGACAACCTGCCGGTGACGCACCCGTCCGGCAATGTCTCGAGGCGCGTGGCGATCACATCATCGAAGCCCGACGCGAGCGCCCAGGGGCGCACATACAGCTCCAGGGACGCGCTGATCACGACACAACGATGCCCCTGCTGCCTGTGCCATGCCAGCCGTTGCAGCGCTTCCTGCCGCAGCAATCCCGGCAGAACCGATGCGGCGAATCGATCCGCATGCTGCTGCAATTCGTCAGCATGCATACCGGACAGGCAGCGCACCAGCACGCGCTGCTTGGCGACATCGTTGCGGATCAGGCGCAGGCCGTAAGCCGTCAGCGTCGGCAACAGCACCAGCCCGTGGCGGGCGACAGCCGGCGCACCCAATGTATGCAGCAGAAACGGCAACAGGGTATCCCGCCGGGTCAGCGTGCCGTCGAAATCAAATGCCGCGACCACAGATCTATCTGCCGGCCCAGTCATCGGTTTGTCAGTCATCGGTTTGTCAGTCATCGGTTTGTCAGTCACCGGTTTGTCAGTCACCGGTTTATCTTTCGCGCCCGCCCTCACAATTTAAGCCGCTTGAAGATCGGTTCCGGGACGATCTTGATGACCAGCATGATATAGCGCCAGAACCAGGGCAGGTAGACCACATCCGCCGAACTTTCCAGAGCGCGCACGATGCGCTCGCCTATGTATTGCGGCGAGGCGACCAGGAACATCCCTGGCAATCCATATGTCATCGCGGTATCTACGAAGCCCGGCTTGACGGTGATGACGCGCACCCCGCTGGGATAGAGGCGGTTGCGCAGCCCCTGCAGATAAAGGCTGAGCGCGCCCTTGGCGGCGCCATACACATAATTGCTCTGCCTGCCGCGGTCGCCCGCCACCGACGAGATGCCGATGATGAAGCCGCGCCGTTTAACGCGAATCTCGCGCAGCGATTCGTTCGCCCCCTCTCCCGCTGGCGGGGGATAACCAGCGACTTGGGCATCGTTTTTTGATGCCTTAGTCGAATGGTTAGTAGTCCCATCAGGGTTGGGGTGGGGGAAGCGGGCTTGCCCGTCAGCCTCAAAATAATTGGCGCAATGGCTGAGTATCGAGGCAGCACCGGTGAAGTTCCCGGCAATGACTTTCGCGCCGGCACTGAAATCTCGCGCCGCAAGCTGGTCGCCGAGATAACCGAAGGCCAGCACCACGCCGGACAGATCCGGCACCGCCGCAAGCACAGAATTGAAGAAGACCTCATGTGTTGCGGTCGCTTCCGCGTCGAACGCGCCGTGGCGTACCTCGACGCCGTAGCGCAGACGGAGATCCGCCGCGATGCGCCGCAATTCTTCCTCGTCTCGCGAGGCCAGGTACAAGGCATCGCCGCGCGCGGCAAATGCAGCAGCGGTGGCGCGCGCGATGGCCGATGTGGCCCCGAGGATCAGGACACTTTCGCTCATGGCCCACCCGGCGTGATTTCCAGCCGCCGCGACAAGCTGGAACTGAACCTGTTGTCCGGATCGACCGCATTCTTTATCGCGCGCCATTCCGCATAGCGAGGATACATCGCGCGGAACGAATCCGCGGAAAGCCGCGCATCCTTGGCCAGATATACGCGCCCGCCATGCAGCAAAACGATCTCGTCCAGCTTGCCCAGCAGTGCAAACAGGCCATCGTCGCGGATCGGCAGATCAAGCGCCAGCGTGTAACCCGCCAACGGAAAGGACAGCATCCCCCTGCCCTGCGCGCCGAGCCGTTTCAGCACCGCTAGGAAGGAAGGGCGGCGGCTATTCGATAGTTCCTCCAGCAATGCCCGGACGCCGGCAAACGCAGCCGCATCGGGGATCACACACTGGTATTGGACGAAGCCGCGTTTGCCATACATGCGGTTCCACCCGGCGATCGCGTCCAGGGGGTAGAAATAGGGATCATAGTCGCTCAGGAAGGGATATCGCCTGCCGCCCTCCCTTCGGTAATACCGCGAATTGAATGCGGATATGCTCAGCCGATTCAGCGCCCAGGCGGGAAAATCAAACGGGATGGAATGACTGCGTTCGGGTTTGATGTCGACATGAGCATCGTCCGGCACTTCTTCCACGGCCGCATGATGACCGCACATCGCGATGCCGCGCCCGAGGCTCTTTCCGGTCGCCAGGCTGTCTATCCAGGCCACCGTGTAGCGATCATCATTGTCGGGATCCTGCATGTGGCTGAATAGTTGCTCAAGGTCGTCCGCGGCGTGATGGCGCACCTTCATATATGCGCTTTGTATGGGGATGAGCTTGAGCGTCACTTCGCCGATGATGCCGGTCAGCCCCATGCCACCCACGGTGGCCCAGAACAGCTCGGGATATTCGGTAGCGGAACAGGATGCGCGCTTGCCGTCGGCCAGGATCAGTTCGATGGACATGACATGATCGCCGAACGAACCGTCGTGATGATGGTTCTTGCCATGCACATCCGCCGCCACGCAACCGCCCAGGGAGACGAATTTCGTCCCCGGCGTGACCGGCAGGAACCAGCCCTGCGGAACGATCAGTGCAAGGATCTCGGCCAGTGTCACGCCCGCTTCGCCGCGCAGCACGCCGTTCACCGCATCGAATTCCAGCAGGCGGTTGATGCGTTCCGTGAGCACCACATGTCCATGTTCGTTCAGCGCCGCATCGCCGTAGCTGCGCCCCTGGCCGCGCGCGATCACGCTGTCGGCAGCGCAGCGAAGGTCGGCGTAGCGTTCCGGGCGCAGCAACTCGCATGATTGCACCGGATAGCGCCCCCAGCCGGAGATGGATTTTATCAGTGTAGGCATGGCAATCCGAATGGCATCAGCCGTAGTGAGCCGGATAATATTCTTGGCGGAACATGCCGGATGCGCCGAAAGGACAGTCCGCGGGCTTGCGATAACTGTCTGCAAAATATTTCAACAAGGGTTCATTGGTCATGCGCATGGCGGTCTTTGTAACATAAAAGCCATGCCGCGCAAAACCAGCCGACAGCCTCCGGTGTTTTATGCCAATCACCGGGTGCCATGCCGCCGGGCCAAACACCCATGACTTGCTCGCTGAAGCGGCTACTGCCTGTCCGGGCTATGGCTGCGGCAGTCTGCGCTCGCGCGTGCAGATTCCTCTGGCCGTCCGGTTTGTTTGTATAAATCGGCGAGCGCGCAATACGCGCTCGTTTCGGGGGGATGCTGCTGCGTTGCGGCGCGCAGCGGAAGTTCCGCTTCGGCGACCTGACCGCTGTCGAGCAGCGCCTTGCCGAGTTGATACAATGCGGTCCCGCGCAAGGATACCTCAAGGTGCTGCGATCCGGTCGCAGCGCGCAAATACAGGATCGCGTCAGGATAATTTTCCACGCCCGCCAGCGATGACCCGGCCTGATACAGCAGCAACGCATCATCGGGAAAATTCCCGGTCAGTTTGCGCCATTCATACGCCAGATATTGCCGGTTGGCTTTCCAGATCAGGCTCAGGGAAGTGTTCCATCTGGCCTGCTCCGGCAGCTGCTGCAAGCCGCGCCCGAATTCCAGCAGCGCAGCCGTCGCGTCGCCGGGATCTCCGCTAACGGCCGCTACAGCGACCGCCCGATGGGCCTTTATCAGTTCGAGCATGCTGTCTCGAACAGCGGAAATGGTTATTCCGCCCGCCGTTTCTGCCGCGGCGTCTGGCAATCCTTGCGACAGCCGGAAATCGGTCTCATACATTGCCGGCATGCTGTACCCGGGAAATGCACGGTAATCCGCGTCTATCAATGCGGTATAACTGTGCCAGTCTAGCGGCCGCTGCATGGTTTGGAGACCCCACAGCACAGCGACCACCAGCAACAGCACATTGCGAAACAGTGTATTCAGCCGCCATGCCAAGGCGACCACCAGCAACACTGCGGGCCAGGCCGCAAGCGCCAGATAACGGTCGGAAACCAGGGAGGGCGATGCATGCGGTATCAGCTCCATATAAGGCAGGCACAGCAGCATGAACGCGGCAAGCGCAAATCCCTCCAGCGAGCGTTTGCGCAGCAGCATAACCCCGCCCGCCAACGCGGCCGCCAGCACCACGGCACCGAGTACAACCATCGCCGGGAAATCCGCGTTCTCGAACACCGGATAAAAGAAATGCCGGTGTTCCGGCGTCACGGCCAGACGCGCGAGCCATCCCAGCACGGCGAATGTTCGGGCGAGCGCCGCAACCCCGAAATACAAGGGAACGCGGTCATAGCCGTTGTTGAATACAATGAAGATCCCGACCAGGACGACCGCCAGCAGCATTACGGCGACAGGCCAAAGCAGCAGCGAGCGCCGCCTGTTCTGCCGCGGGATATCGAGCCAGAACATCAGCCATAGCAGCGCGATGACCGGCGCCACCCCGACATAGGAAGACTTGGCCAGCATCGTCGCCACGAATGCCAGCAAGGCCGCCGCCGCGAGCGGAACCGAAAAACCCTGCTCCCGCCTAACACTGACGCCGAGCCATATCGCTAGCATCGCGAACAGATTGGGCTGGATATATTTGCGCCCGCTGATCCACACCACGGGTTCGACCAGTGCCGGGTGCAAAGCAAACAGCGCGGTGACTGCCGCCGCCGCCCACGGTGCCCCGCCGCTATCTACCGGGCGGAAATATCGCCACAATCCCAGCGTGGCGGCAAACACCAGCGGCAGGCTCAACAGATACAGCACGATGTTATGCCAGCGCAATGCCGCAGGGGCCAACCCGGACAGCTTGATGTCTAACCAGAAGGAAAGGTCGCGCAGCGGAAGATATTCAAAACAGCAGTTGTACGGTTCAATCAACAGACGCCACAGTTCGGCAAAGTGCAGGCCGGCCAATCTATGGTTCTCGGTGGTATACCCCGCATCGTCGGAGATAAACGGGAAATGCAACGCCTGCAGGTAGGACGCTACCGCAATTGCGACGGCAAGCAGCACCGGCGCCAAGGGCGCCGCTTGCCGCATGCGAAGCTGAAGATGCGAATGCATTAACGGCCTGGAGGATCAACTGCGAACAACTGATCGCATGAACAAGTCCTTCACTGCCCGGTTCGCAACACGCATCGACATCAGCGCAAATCCACCCGGTAAGACTGCGACGAAAAGCCCAGCGCGCTCATCGCCCCGACCCCGAAGCGTTTCGCAAGCCGGTCCGCCAGATTTTCCCTCACGGTGTAGTCCACGATGTCCTCTGCCTTGATGACGTCTCGCGCCACCGATTCCACCGTGCCGAAACCATCCGCCAAACCCATTTCAACGCCACGCTGGCCGTTCCATACCAGGCCGCTGAAAGTGTCGGGCGTCTCCTTGAGCCGTTTGCCGCGGCCCTTCTTCACGACGGCGATGAACTGCTGGTGGATCTCCTCGACCATCTGCTTCGCATAGGCCTGCTGCGCCGGATTGAGTGGCGAGAACGGGTCGAGGAAGCCCTTGTTGGAACCGGCCGTGATCAAACGGCGCTCCACGCCGAGCTTCGCCATCGTGCCGGTGAAACCGAAGCCGTCCATCAGCACGCCGATCGAGCCGATCAGGCTGGCCTTGTCGACAAAGATCTTGTCCGCCGCCACGGCCACGTAATAGCCGCCCGACGCGCAGATGTCGTCCACCACCACATACAGCGGTATCTTCGGATATTGCGCGCGCAGCCGGCGGATCTCGTCATTGATCTGGCCCGCCTGCACCGGGCTGCCGCCCGGACTGTTGATGCGCAGGATCACGCCCTGCGTGCCCTTGTCCTTGAACGCATCCTGCAGGCTGGGAATGATGTTGTCCGCGCTCGCCGCACTGTCAGATGCGATCACGCCCTGCATATCCACCAGCGCGGTGTGTTTTCCGTCGCCAAGTGCAACTTCGCTTTTGCCTATCCAGCCCATCGAGATGAACAGCACGATGAACATGAAACTCAAAGTCAGCATCTTGAAGAAGATGCTCCAGTGCCGCGCGCGGCGCTGTTCCTGCAGGGCCGACATAGCCAGTTTTTCCAGCACGCTGCGTTCCCAGTTGTTTTGATCTGACATCTCTATTCCTTATAGTATTCTTCCGTCAAGCATTGGTCCTGAACCATGCGCGCAGTCCCGCAAAATCATCGACCAGTGCGAGCGGGTTCGATTCACGCAATTGTTGCGGAGAGTGGGCACCGTGCCCCATCGCCACCGCATCCACCCCGGCATTCTGCGCCATCTGCAGATCGTGTGTGGTGTCGCCTATCATCAGCGTTCGCTCGGCACTGACTGCCAGTTCATCCATCAGTTCCAGCAGCATCGCCGGATCGGGTTTCGAAAATGTCCGGTCCGCGGTGCGCGTCGCATGAAAATACCCCTTCAGCCCCGACGATGCCAGCGCCCGGTTCAGCCCGTTGCTGCTTTTACCGGTCGCCACCCCGAGCCTGTAACCGGCACCGTGCAACTCGGCTATTGTCTCACGCGCGCCGTCGAACAGCGGGATGGCTTCATCCTGCGACAGGAAATGGTAGCGGTAACGTTCCACCAGATCGGGACGCATCGCATCGGTCAGATCAGGCACGGCATACTGCAATGCCTGGTCCAGCCCGAGGCCGATCACATGGCGTGCAGTCTCGTCATCGGGCACCGCCAGGCCCAGATCACGGCACGCGGCCTGTATCGAACCCGCAATCACCGCGGTCGAATCCATCACCGTGCCGTCCCAGTCGAACACGATCAAATCATAGCGCCTGCCCATCACATGCCAGCCAAAAAAAACAAGGCGCGGATATTACCACCTTCGGGCCAGTCCCCCAACCTGTGCAACAATGCGTGGATGAAGAAGACCCGACAAAACCAATGGCTGCTGTATTGCCGGCCAGGTTTCGAGCAGGACTGCGCGCAGGAAGCGCTGCGCCAGGCCAGGCAGCAAAAGCCCGTCATCGTTGCCGAACAGCCGGCGATCATTGCCGAAAGCGGCTATGTGGTCGTCGCACTCAACGAACAGCAGCCGTCATATCGCGAACTGATCTTCGCACGCCAGTTGATCCGCCTGCATCAAAGCATTGCCACACTGCCGGAGCGCGACCGCCTGTCGCCGATACTCGACGCCATCGCCGCGCTGCCCGGTACATTCGGCACGCTGTGGCTGGAAGCGCCGGACACCAACGACGGCAAGCTGCTGGCCGCCTTCATGCGCCGTTTCCAGCCTTTGCTGGAGACTGCATTGCGCGGGGAAGGCCGCTTGCAGGATGATCCGCACGGGACCCGATTGCACATCTTCTTTACCGGCAAGAATTCCGTCCTGATCGGCTGCAGCGATCCGCACAACAGTGCGGATGCGATCATGGGCATCGTCCGCCAGTCGATGCCCGCAGAGGCGCCTAGCCGCTCCACGATGAAACTTGCCGAAGCGATAGCAGTGTTCATGGACCGCAGCGAACAGATGCGCCTGTTGCGCCAGGGCATGCATGCGGTGGACCTGGGCGCGGCGCCCGGCGGCTGGACGTGGCAACTGGTCAAGCGCGGCATCCGCGTGACAGCGGTCGACAACGGCCCGATGAAGGGTGCGCTGGAAAATCACCCGCTGGTGCAGCATCCCCTTGTACAACATCTTAGGCAGGACGGCTTCAAATACGCGCCGCGCAAGGCGGTCGACTGGCTGGTGTGCGATATGGTTGAAAAGCCTTCCAGGGTCGCGGCGCTGATAGCCTCATGGTTCGCGGCAGGCTGGTGCAAACATGCGATCTTCAATCTGAAACTGCCGATGAAGCAGCGCCTCGCCGCGCTGGACAGCGCATTGGGCGGCATAAGGCAACGGCTGGACGAGGAAGGCATCAGTTACCGCATGATGGCGAAACAGCTTTATCACGACCGCGAGGAGGTGACGGTGTTCCTGACCAAGACCAGGGGATAAGCCAGCCGCGCCGGGCAAGGCTGAGTCTTGGGCGCAATGCGCATTTGCCAGCGAAGCCAATGTCCCTGTTTACAAAACATTTGTCGGCTGACGGGCACGATGGCACTATAGTCGAACTGTCGGTAACCCGGAAGAAAACGCCTGAAGAATAACATGATGCGAAGCTTCTATATCAGGATGCTGGTTGCAATCACGCTGATATTGCTTTGGTGCGTCGCGGCATGGTTTGTCTCCGGCGGCTATTTCAAATCCCGCGTCAACGAACAGATCCGGCAGGAAACGCAGCTCACCCATGATCGTGCCCAGGACTTGGCAGACAGCATCCGGAGGAACCTGAATTACCTGGGCGGCGTTTCCGGATTTTTCGTCCACGCGGTCCGCGTCAACAAGGCTTTGGCCCTGTTCGGACCGGGCGATATCCCCTCAAAGCTGCCCCTTGAGACGAAAAGAACGCGCTGGATGGCGGATCCGGTATTGCATGATCTTGACCAGACCCTGGCCATTGCCAGCGCCAACTTCAATGTCGACCTGATCCATGTCGTCAATGCAGCCGGTGACTCCGTTGCCGCCAGCAACTGGGACACACAGCACACTACCATAGGCACCAACTTCGCCGACCGCGAATATTTCCGGATGAACAAAAGCGGCAAACGCGGACTGCAGTATGCGGTCGGCAAGACCACTCATGTCCCCGGACTGTTCTTTTCCGCCCCGGTGGTCATCAACGGCAAGTTCATGGGGGCCGTGGCCACCAAGGCCGACGTCCCTAACCTGAGTTACCTGATCAAGCAGACAGATTCCTATGTGGCCGACAGGAATGGCGTCATCGTCCTTTCGCATGACAAGGACAAGGAGATGCTCTCGCTTGCGGGGTCTCCGGTAAACAAAATGTCCGCTGCCGAGAAGATGTCCATATACCAAAGGAACGAATTCCCGGAATTGCATATCACCTCCTGGGGGGAAAAGGAATTCCCCTCCCTTCTTAACATCCAGGGAGAAAGCATCCCGCAGGTGATTTCCATGAAGGAAATCCCTGAATATGGCCTCACGGTCTATGTTGAAGGCGACTTTCCATCGTTTGTCGATTTAAAGAATGAACGGATGGTGTACTTCCTGTTTCCCGCCGCTCTGGGCAGCCTGCTGATCCTGTTTGCGTTCGGCGGCCTGATCCACGTGCGCTCAATCAATATCGCAGGGGAAAACCTGCGCGAGAGCGAGAGGAGATTCAGGATATTGGCGTCGGGAGCTTTTGAAGGCATTGCCATCACCTCGCAGGGCAAGTTTCTGGATGTGAACAGCCAGCTGGCAAAGATCCTGGGCTATGAACAGCGTGAATTGATCGGACAACCCATAATAAAATTCATAGCCCCCGAAGATTACGGCAGGGTGCTCGCAAATATCCGGGGCGGGACCGAAAGCAACATCGAACATGAAATGGTGCGCAAGGACGGTTCGCGCGTTCTGGTCGAAGCCCATGGGCAGACCATAGTGCAAGGCGAGGTCCCGATGCGGCTGACCGCCCTTCGCGACATTACCGAGCACAAGCTCTTTGAAGCCGAGCTCAAGCGCCAGGCCCGTATCGACCACCTCACCGGTGTCAGCAACCGCGGATATTTCATGGAACAGGCTGAACTGGAACTCAGCCGGGCGGTTCGCTATAACAAACCTCTCTCCCTTTATATGCTGGATATCGATTTTTTCAAGAAGGTCAATGACAGCCATGGCCACAAGGTAGGCGACCTTGTGTTGATAAAACTGGCGGAAGTATGCAGGCAGACCTTGCGCGAGGTGGATATCATCGGGCGTGTCGGCGGGGAGGAGTTCGTGATACTGCTGCCGGAGACAGACCTGGTTGAGGCGACTGAAGTCGCCGATCGCCTGAGAGAGTCCATCGCAAAGTCAAAAGTTCCGCTGGAGGGCGGTCTGCCGCTGCACTTTACGGTTTCGATCGGCGTGACTTCTCTGGTTTCCAGCGATGACAATCTGGATGTACTGCTGAATCACGCGGACAAGGCACTATACGAAGCCAAGGAAAAGGGCCGCAACCGGGTTTGCGTTGCGGATCAATGAATATCTTGTTGGGCACCAAGCGCAAGGGCTCGAACAAGCGGGGATGTTTCTGATGCGCGCCAGCGGCCCGGTCTGATTAAATCATCACTCAAAACCGCATGAACGAACACCATCCATCGCGCGCCGGCCTGATCGCGGTCTTTTTTATCATCTGCATCTGGACCGGTTTCATCCTGGTCAGCCGCCATGGCGGCAAGGGCGTATTGACCGGATGGGATGTCACCGCATTGCGTTTCGGCGTAGGGTCATTGATCGCACTTTTCTTTTTGCCGCGCGTGACGTTGCCGCCGTATAAAGTGATCCTGCTGTTTTCAACTTTCGGCGGGATAGGCTATTCCGTTGTGGTCTATTCCGGCTTTCGCATGGCGCCTGCCGCACATGCAGCCGTGCTGCTGCCCGGCGCCCTGCCATTCGCCACCGCCGTGATCGCATGGTGGTGGCTGCGGCAAAAACCTTCGCCCGCGCAGCGTATCGCACTGCTGCTGGTATTTGTCGGCATCGCGTTCACCGCCGCCGACACGCTATCCTACGGTGCACACCTGACCGGCATGCAGATGCTGGGCGACCTGCTGTTTCTGTGCGGCTCGTCATCCTGGGCGGTATTCACATTGCTGCTGCGCCGCTACCCGGTGCCGCCCCTCACGGCGGCGGTCACCACAACGCTGGGCAGCGCGGTCCTGTATCTGCCGGTCTGGTGGCTATTCTTGCCCAGCACGATGAGCGAGGCGCCGGCTGTCGAGATCGCGATGCAGGCGGTCTATCAGGGCGTATTGGTGGTATTCGTCGCGATGATGCTCTACGCCTTTGCGGTCCGTACTCTGGGCGGCCAGACGGTGGCGCTGCTGATGGCCGTCGTGCCCGGCCTGTCGGCCCTCGCCGCCGTGCCGGTCCTGGGCGAGCCGCTCTGTTTGCATACCATCGCGGGATTGGCCGCTGTCACGGCCGGGGCGGTGCTCGGCGCGCGGCGGACATCGGTCAAGCCAGTCCAACTGGAGCGGCGATAATCTTGCTGCGAGTGAGGTTACGGCTTTGTTTCTTGTCTCCTGTGCGCCGCAAAGTAGCGCAGGCTGGTCAGGGGATGTCTACCCTCTCCCCAGCCCTGATGAAACTGCTAGCCATTCGACTAAGCCCGCAAGCGGGCAAGTCGCTGGTTATCTCCCTGCAAGGGAGAGGGGAAAGGTTTATTTGTCGGGAGATGCGCCCGCATCCAGTTTGGCGATGAAACTCTCCAGTTCCCTGGGCAACGGCGCGACCAGCCGCATCGGCTCGCCGGTCAGCGGATGCGCGAACGCGATGCTGTAAGCGTGCAAAAACATGCGCTTCAATCCCTGCTTCATCAATAACTTGTTGCGCGCAAAGTCACCGTACTTATCGTCGCCGGCGATCGGAAAACCGAGGTGTGCGAGATGCACGCGGATCTGGTGGGTGCGGCCGGTCTTGAGTTGCGCTTCGAGCAAGGAAAATCCTGGCTCGTTATTTTGTGGCGCCCAGTTCTTCTGCAGTGCGAAGACGGTGTGGGAGGCTTGCCCGTCCTCCCGCACCATCACGCGCTTCTCGCCCTGCGGCGTGTCGAACTTGTGCAGCGGCAACCTGACGTGCTGTTTGGCGTTCTTCCACTGCCCGAGTACGAGCGTCAAATATCGTTTGTCGCTGTTGCCCTCGCGCATGATCTCGTGCATCGCGGTCAGCGCGGAACGTTTCTTCGCCAGCAGCAAAACTCCCGAGGTCTCGCGGTCCAGCCTGTGCACCAGTTCCATGAATCTGGACTGGGGGCGCGCGTTCCGCATCTGTTCTATGACCCCGAAGCTGACCCCGCTGCCGCCGTGCACCGCGACACCGGCAGGTTTGTTCACCGCCAGTATCGCGTCGTCCTCGTACAGGATCGGAAATTCCACTGCGGGGATGCGAACCTGCTCGGCTTCATGTTTTTCCGCGACGCGGACCGGCGGGATGCGCAGCAGGTCGCCCTGTTTAAGTCGATAGGTCTGGTCGACGCGCTTCTTGTTGACCCGCACCTCGCCGCCGCGCAGGATGCGGTAGACATGGCTCTTGGGCACGCCCTTCAGGTGTTTGAACAGGAAATTGTCGATGCGCTGGGACTCCCCGCTTTCGTCGATCTCCACAAAATTCACAGAATCTTTGCTTAAACCGTTCATTATGCTTATACTTCGCCGCTCGCGAGTTTTGGATCGGGTAAGTTCGGGATGAGTTGGTCCCTAACGCCGGAAATACTGGCCGCCAAGGATCATCTGGCGCAAGCGACGGAGCGATGCTCCGCCCCCTTCCAACCGCAGCCCGGTTAATATCGCTCACCGGAACCAGCAGCGATAGTAATTGATTTACGCGCTCAAAGCACCTGTGGATTTTCCGTGATGCAGCCAATGTCGCTGCCTCACCACCCGAAGGACTTTTGCATCAGTCGGCGAAACGGATGCGATGCACCCGCAGCCAAGACACAAAGGTCCCGGAGAACAACAATTTGGACTGGCTATTTATTAAAGAGAACTGAATTGACCAACCGTTTGCACATCACAAGATTGTTTGCACGATTGCTCACTGTCCGCTTGTCTGGCACGCCTAACGGCGTGTAGCCTGGTCTTGCCCGTGTCAGAGCGCGGGAGAAGATAAAATGAAACGCATGTTATTCAATGCGACACAACCGGAAGAACTCCGTGTCGCCATTGTCGACGGTCAAAAACTCATCGACCTGGACATTGAAACCGCCGGCAAGGAACAACGCAAGAGCAACATCTACAAAGCCGTCATCACCCGCCTCGAGCCCAGCCTCGAAGCCTGTTTCGTCGAATATGGCGGCACCCGCCACGGTTTCCTGCCGTTCAAGGAAGTCGCCCCCCAGTATTACCAGCCCGGCAGCGGCAACCGCCCCTCGATCAAAGAAGCTTTGCGCGAAGGCCAGGAATTGCTGGTGCAGGTGGAAAAGGATGAGCGCGGCAACAAGGGTGCGGCGCTGACCACCTACATCAGCCTGGCCGGCCGATACATCGTGCTGATGCCGAACAACCCGAGCGGCGGCGGCGTATCGCGCCGCATCGAGGGTGAGGAGCGCAATGAACTGCGCGAAGTGCTGGCGAACGTCGATGTACCCCAGGGCATGAGCATCATCGCGCGCACCGCCGGCATCGGGCGCAACGAGGAAGAGTTGCAGTGGGACCTCGACTATCTCAAACAATTGTGGGATGCGATCGAGGGTGCAGCGGAATCCGAAAAGGCCCCGTCGCTGATCTATCTGGAAAGCAGCCTGGTGGTGCGCGCGATCCGCGATTATTTCAATCCGGAGATCAGCGAGATCCTGATCGACACCGAAGAGGTCTACCAGCAGGCGCTGGCGTTCATGAGCACGGTGATGCCGAGCAACGTGAACCGCATCAAGCGCTATCAGGACGATGTGCCGCTGTTCTCGCGCTTCCAGATCGAGCACCAGATCGAGTCCGCGCATGCGCGCGACGTGCGCCTGCCGTCCGGCGGCGTGATCGTGATCGACCACACCGAAGCGCTGACAGCGATCGACATCAACTCGGCGCGCGCCACCAAAGGTTCGGATATCGAGGCCACCGCGCTGCACACCAACCTCGAAGCTGCGGAAGAGATCGCCCGCCAGCTGCGCCTGCGCGACCTGGGCGGACTGATCGTGATCGATTTCATCGACATGGAAAGCACCCGCAACCAGCGCGAAGTGGAAGACCGTTTGCGCGATTCGCTGCGTTACGACCGGGCCCGCGTGCAAACCGCAAAGATCTCGCGCTTCGGCCTGCTTGAGCTGTCCCGCCAGCGCTTGGCCCCCAGCCTCGGCGAAGGCAACTACATCGCCTGCCCGCGCTGCAGTGGCATCGGCCACATCCGCGGCATCGAATCTTCGGCGCTGCACATCCTGCGCATCATCCAGGAAGAAGCGATGAAGGAAAGCAGCGCTGCGATACACGTGCAAGTGCCGGTGGATGTCGCGACCTTCCTGTTGAACGAGAAGCGCGCCGATATATTCCGCATCGAATCGCGCCTGAAGGTGGGCATCACGCTGATACCCAACCCGCACCTGGAAACGCCCAGCTACAGCATCAACCGGCTGCGTCAGGATGACATGACCAGCGATGTGCTGCAGGCCAGCTACAAGCTGGTGGAAAAACCGGTCGAGGAAAAACCGCTGACCGCTGCACAGGAACAACAAAAAGCCACGCGTGCCCAAGCCGTAGTGCAGGGCGTCACGCCGATGCAGCCTGCACCGGTCAAAGCAGAAACAGCCAGGCTTTCGCTGTTCGGCAGACTGCTTGCATGGTTCAGATCAGCGGATGAGGAAGTGCAACCAAAGGCCAAACCCGCAGCCGGCAGGCCGCGCCATGCGCAGCGTCCCGAACGCGGCGAGCGGGGCGAGCGTCCCGAAGGCGGGGGCAAGCGCCGAGACCGCGGCGGGCGCGGCGAACGCGGTGAAGGCGGCAACAACCGCGAACGAAACGAAGCGCGCAACGGGCAAAAACCGGCTCAAGCCGAAGCCAGGCCGCAAGAGCCCCGGCAACCCAAGCCGCCCCGTCCTCCGCGTATCGCAGAAGAAAAGCCGGTGCTGGAAAGCCAGGTTCCGGATACGGCTGCCGAGCAGGCAGAATCGGGCACACCCGCGCGCGAAGGTGCTCGCCGCCGCGGGCGCCGCGGTGGACGCCGCGATCGTGAAAATCGTGAAGGTGTCGCGCAAAATCCTGCAGCGACATCCGCAGGCGAGGTGCCGGTTATCGTGCAGCAAGCCGAGCCTGTGGCCGTTGCACCAACCATCGTCAAACCCTCGGAATATGTCGCTTACCCTGAAGGCTACGTCAAGCCCAGCGAGTACATCGCGATGCCCACGAACATCATCTCCAGCCATGAGCCAGTTGATTCGGCGCTGCCTGCTGTGATCGTTTCGACCCCGCCTGCGGTTGTGGTGCCCAGCCTGCCCGCTGTTGTACCGGGCACTGTTGCCCGCGCCTCTGGCGAAAAGGCCTCTGTTGCAAAAGTCCCGGGGAACGGCCAGGCATTGATTCAGATCGAGACCGATCCAATCAAGCTGAGCACGGAAACTCAAGTACCCGCGATGCCGGTAGCAAGACACACGCCGCGCCGCCGCGAACGTCAGCGCGAAGTGTACGTCGAGAATGAACCGCTGGTGCAAGTGGAGACACAACATCCGCAAGGATAGCCCGGCAAGAAGTTCAGTTCGCAAAAGTACAAAGCCGCACGATGAAAGTCGTGCGGCTTTTTTATGTGCGCCCAGCATGGGCGCACTCTTGTGGGTGAAAGTCCCACCGTAAGTTGATCACAGCGAACGAAGCGAAGCGCAACTGCATGATGGCGACAGAGTGTGGGGAGGAAGCGTGGAGCGAAGCTGCGAGCCGATGAACAAGAATCGGATAGAAGGCGTTGCCGAGCAGGGCGAGCGGGCATGATTCCGCGAAGCTTTCGTGATCAAGGCGAGGCGGCGTAGATCCGGCGGCTGTGCAGTGAAGGAGTGCGTTCTTACCTGGGGAGATCTCGCCTTGTGCCCGAAAGGGCGACGGTGTTAAGCCGGAGCGAGAAGTCAGCAGAGGCCGTATTAGCTGCCATCCTGGAGCGAAGGGCCAAACGAGGAGAAGTGTTCAAGGCCATGTCGATGCAGCAAGCAAAGCGTCAGATGCCCGCGCAAGCGGGGCGGGTGGGCGTAGCGCGCGGTGAAGCCGTGCGTGATCCGGCCAGCGACGAAGCGTGCTGTCCGCGACGAGACACCAAGAGCACAGGGTCGGCGCTGCTGATGGCGGCGCTGACGAGAGAGAACCTGCAACGGGCGTTCAAGCGGGTCAAGGCCAACAAAGGCGCAGCGGGCGTGGACGGGCTGGATATTATCCAGACGGCCCGCCATCTGGTGACAGCGTGGCCGATGATTCGTGAGCAACTGTTGTCGGGGACGTACCGGCCCAGTCCGGTACGGCGGGTGACGATCCCGAAGCCGGACGGTGGCGAGCGCGAGCTTGGTATCCCGACGGTGACGGATCGGCTGATCCAGCAAGCGCTGCTGCAAGTGCTGCAACCGATTCTTGATCCTACTTTTAGTGAGCGTAGCTACGGCTTTCGGCCCGGGCGGCGTGCGCATGACGCGGTCTTGACCGCACAGTCGTACGTGCAGTCGGGGCGGCGGATCGTGGTGGACGTTGATCTGGAGAAATTCTTTGACCGGGTCAATCACGACATACTCATTGACCGCCTACAGAAACGCATTGGCGACACCGGAGTGATCCGGCTGATTCGGGCGTACCTGAACAGCGGGATCATGAGTGATGGCGTGGTGCAGGAGAGGCATCAGGGCACGCCGCAAGGCGGGCCACTGTCGCCGCTACTGGCGAACGTCTTGCTTGACGAAGTGGATAAGGAGCTGGAGCGACGCGGCCATTGCTTCGTGCGCTATGCCGACGACTGCAATGTCTATGTGCGCAGTCGCAAGGCCGGCGAGCGGGTAATGGCGCTGCTGCGCCGGTGTTACGCGCAACTACACTTGACGGTCAATGAGGCCAAGAGCGCAGTGGCCGGTGTAGCGGGACGCAAGTTTCTGGGCTACAGCTTCTGGTTTGCCCCGAAAGGGGAGATCAAGCGCAAGGTCGCCGCCAAACCATTGGCGACGTTCAAGCAACGGGTGCGGGAACTGACGCGGCGTTCCGGTGGGCGTAGCATGGATGAGGTCGTCGAACGCTTGCGACCTTATCTGCTGGGTTGGAAAGCGTACTACGGGTTGGCGCAAACGCCACGCATCTGGCTCGGTTTGGATGAATGGCTACGGCACCGACTCCGGGCGATCCAGCTTAAGCACTGGAAACGCGGTACGACGATGTACAGAGAGTTGAAAGCCCTTGGGGCGTCGGCAAGTGTGGCGAAACAAGTGGCCGGAAACTCCCGCTGCTGGTGGCGTAACAGCGACGGTGTGCTGAAAACCGTGATGACCATCGCCTACTTCGATCGCTTGGGCGCACCTCGTCTCTCATGACCTCAACTTCTCGAACCGCCCGGTGCGGACCCGCATGCCGGGTGGTGTGGCAGGGGTGCAGCTATAATGGCTGCCCCCTATGCCGATTTGCGGGAGCGAATCCAGGTCTGCGACACCCCTCTCCCTAAACATCTACCCTCTCCCTAACCCTCTCCCGTAAACGGGAGAGGGGATGGAACGGCTCCAGCCCTCTGATGAAACAACTAGCCATTCGACTAGGCTGCCACACGGCTTTGCATGGCCTTTCCGCTAAGTCACCGGTGACATAAGCCGCTGGTTAACGCCAGCCAAGTCGCTGGATATCCCGCAGGCGGGGAGAGCGAAGCGAGGGGGCGAAGCCGGTCGAACGAGAAAGTCTCTTTTCAATTTCTGGGGGCGAGGGGACAAAAGTGAGTCACCATTTTTGCAATCACCTACGTTGCGAAGTGCCGCTGGCGTATATCCTCGAGCAATCCCTGCGCCGCATCTTCGACCATATCCAGCACGCGCTCGAAGCCATCGGCTCCGCCATAATATGGATCAGGCACCTCGCGCTCGTTGTGGTGGCGTGCAAATTCCAGGAACAGCCTCGCCCGGGCGGTGCTGTCCGGCGGAGTGATGCGCTGAAGGATCGCAAGATTGGCCCGGTCCATCGCCAGCACATAATCGAAACGGAGAAAGTCGTCCGCTGCCACCTGACGGCCGCGCAGCGAGCTCATGTCATAACCGCGCTGCTGTGCCGCGCGCTGCGCCCGGGAATCGGGCGGATCGCCGACGTGGTAATCATGCGTCCCGGCGGAGTCGATCAGGATATGTTCCGACATGCCTGCATTCTCGACATAATGCCGAAACGTCGCCTCCGCAGTGGGGGAACGGCAGATATTGCCCATACAGACAAAAAGCACCTTTATCACTGTCTCATGACTCCTGTCTTTGCATGTTCATCGGGACATATTCATCGGGCTCGGGGATCCAATTGTATCGGCAATCGTCACGGCCCGCCGGTACTGTTCAAGCTGCCTCACTTGCACTACTATAAGCGCCGCGGTCTTCGCGGTATGCGGGGCCCGATCTCATCGTCGTTTTGATCACATCGCAGCCGACGCAAGGCTGTAACACGCCCGATAGCCAGAATTGCCCCACACAAAATGAAAACGAGATTGGAATCAAACATAAGCGTGGGGATCTCCGCGTATGGGAATCTCCAGGCTACCAGAGTTTGCATCCAGTCCCTGCTCAGTTCCGCGGAAGGTGATTTTGAACTCATATTGGTCGACGACTGTTCCCCGGACAATGGACAGATCAGCGAATTCTTTCTGGAGGTAGCCAGCAGACACGCAAATACGACGGTATTCAGATTCGACACCAATCTTGAATACAGCGGAAGTCTGAACTGCATCCTGTCGCATGCGACCGGCGACAAGGTCATATTCCTGTCCAATGATATCTATGTGACTCCGCATTATCTTTCCGAGATCATCTCTGTCGCCGACAAGGCTCCCGAGATCGGCATCGTCAGGGGTGTATCGAACTTCGTCGACAACGGAAAAGCCACGCACAACATTTCGCCCGGCAAGATCGACAATCATCAAGACTTGTGCGATTTTTCAAGCCGGTTGAATCAGCAGCATGCCGGTTCGTTCTTCTACGAGGACTATTTGACCGGGGATGCATTTTTGGTCAACCGCAGGCTGATCGAGAAGATCGGTACTTTCGACCCGCTGTTCTACGGATATTTCGCCGATCCCGATTACGGCATCCGTGCGCAAATAGCCGGTTTCAAACTCGCTGTCGCCCGGGGTGCATTTGCATATCATGATTGCCATGCCAATTTCAGTTACCTTGATGAAGCGAACAGGCAAAAGAAGGCAAATGCAAGGTGGGCCAAAGTCCATGAGAACTGGGCCCGGTTCAAGATGAAATACAGGATGCCGGTCAATCTTTTGTACACCAACATGAAGGAACTGGATTGGGCACGGCTTAATAATTCAAATATCAACCCCTATGTCGAGCCCGGCGATTATCTGGCGTACAGCGTCGCCGGGCCGGTCGCCGGATAGCGGCAGGTCTCTATGATCTACATAGATCAGCTTATCGGTCGCAAAGCCCCATCCGTTGGCGCGCTCAACCAGTGCAGCCAGCGTCATCAGTACTCCCATGGAAGCGCGCCACTGCCGCGCATCATTACTTGACCATTTCAGTCGGATTAACTATCATCGCAACTATTCATCATTGGACAAGGAGTAATGCAGATGGAAATCCCGAAACGCGACGGCGACGGTTATCTCGAGAGCATGGACGATTGGACGCCGGAGATCGCCAAGGCGATGGCCGAGGCCGACAATTATGAATTGAATGACCACAAATGGTCGCACATCATGAAGGCCCGCGAATTCTATGAAGAATTCGGCACCGTGCCGCCGATCCGCAAGTTCGTAAAATATATCGAGGAAGATCAGAAGGAAGTCTTTGACTTGTGGATGACCGGCCCGATGAAGCCAATAACGAAATACGGCGGGCTGCCGAAGCCGACCGGCTGCGTCTGATCCCCCATCCTGCAACAAACATCCGCCAGCGCCTCCTTCGCGAGGCGCTGCGTCATTTCCGATGAACAAACTCGAACAACTGAATTTCGACAACAGCTACGCCCGCCTGACGGACAGCTTCCACAGCCGGCTGAATCCGACGCCGCTGCCCGATCCCTATCTGGTCAGCTTCAATGGGAATGCAGCACGCCTGATCGATCTCGATGCGGAAGAAGCATCGCGCGCCGATTTCGCCGAGCACTTTGCCGGCAACCGCATGTTGCCGGGCGCGGAGCCGCTGTCCATGCTCTACGCCGGCCACCAGTTCGGCCACTTCGTGCCGCAGCTCGGCGACGGGCGCGCGATATTGCTGGGCGAAATACGCAATCGCGCCGGAGAGTCATGGGACGTGCAGCTCAAGGGCGCCGGCATCACGCCCTACTCGCGCGACGGCGACGGCCGCGCGGTGTTGCGCTCCAGCATCCGCGAATACCTGTGTTCTGAAGCGATGCACGGGCTGGGCATCCCGACCAGCCGCGCGCTGTGCATCGTCGGCAGCGACGAAGAGGTGTATCGCGAGCGCATCGAAACCGCCGCGGTGCTGACCCGGCTCGCGCCGTCGCATGTGCGCTTCGGTTCGTTCGAGGTATTCTTCTCGCGGGGCCAATACCAACAAATCGCCGAACTCGCCGAATACGTGATCGCCAGGCACTTCCGCCACCTCCTGGAACATGCTGACAAGTACCGGTTGTTCCTGAACGAGGTCACGCAGCGCACCGCAAGACTGATGGCGCAATGGCAGGCGGTAGGGTTCTCGCACGGCGTGATGAACACCGACAACATGTCGATCCTCGGCCTGACGTTCGATTACGGCCCGTTCGGCTTCATGGAAAATTACGATCCGGGCTACATCTGCAACCATTCGGATCCGCGCGGGCGCTACGCCTACGACCGGCAGCCGCAGGTCGGCTTGTGGAACCTTGCCTGCCTTGCGCAGGCGCTGTCGCCGCTGGTCGCTAAGGAAAAGGCCCATCAAGTGCTGGACGGCTATGCCCCGGCCTATCACCGGCACTATGCAGAATTGATGGGTGCAAAACTGGGACTGGAAAAAATCCTCGAAGACGATATCCAGCTGATCGGATCGCTGCTGGATGTCATGCACGACAGCCAGGTCGATTACACCAACCTGTTCCGCAGACTCGGGGATTTCGATTCAGCGCCCGATGCGGCCAACGAAAAATTGCGCGACCAGTTCATCGACCGTGCCGCATTCGAGGCGTGGGCCTCAGCCTACCGCGCCCGGCTACAGCAGCAATCCGGCACGGACCGCGAACGCAAGGCGCGCATGGATGCGGTGAATCCGAAATACATCCTGCGCAATTACCTTGCGCAGAACGCGATCGAACGGGCAGAGCAGCAGCGCGATTTCTCGGAAATAGACCGGCTGCTGGCACTGCTGGCCAAACCGTTCGACGAACAGCCGGAGATGGAGAGCTATGCCGCCGCCCCGCCGGACTGGGCCTGGCAGATCGAGGTCAGCTGCTCGTCCTGACGGGCAGCCGTAACCCGGACTGGCTCAACCTTTCTTGCGCATCGCATCCAGGCTGTATGCCCCGCCCCCCGCCACCGAGAGATAGAGGAACACGAAGCTGTACACAACAGCCAGTTCGCCCTGGTTCAGAATCGGCAGAAAGCCATGCGGAGCATGCGCCATGAAATAGGCCACCGCCATCTCGCCCGACAGAATGAACGCCACCGGACGCGTCAACAGCCCGAGCAGGATCAGCGACCCGCCCACCAGCTCAAGTATCCCGGCCAGGCCGAGCAACGAGCCCAGTTGCAGCCCGTCGAACATCGCGATATGCGGAAATCCCAGAAGTTTTGCGGTGCCATGCTGCAAAAACAGGAATCCGATGATGATGCGCATGATGCCAAGGATGCGCGGGGTCCAGACTTTGCATGTTTCTTCGGAAAAGATCATGATCCATCACTCCTTAATAAATATATCGATCGGGGAATAACCATCTGTCTGCCAGCATGGCAGTCTTGCGCAATACTGAAGCAAACACAATTTAGCATACAAAGATAAAGATTTGATCCCTATATGCATGGCGGGAAAAACCGCTATCCTTAATCGATTGTATTCAATCCGGTGTGGGTGTTTGGGTATCACGGGCCGGGCATTTGCTGTCGGGCCTATGTTAGTAGCGGGGACTAATCGCGACAGCATTTATGGTCGAGGGCCGCGACAGGCGCAGAAAACAGGCCCAGCAAAGAGCGGCCCAGCCCTTAACGCTGGCCCTGCCGGCGCACGAACAACGCGGCAACTTCCTTTTTCGGCTTGCCGGCTGGCTGTTCCGGCGGCGGGACTGGGGCGACAGCTGAACCTGCACTGGGCTCATAGGGTTTGTCGAACCACGGATCATGGCTGGGTCTCTTCGGTGCGGCGTTCCGCGGATGGCTGCGCTCCGCATGGCCGCCCCCTGCATGGTCGCCGCGGGAAGCATGGCTGCGTTCGTGATGTTCGCCGCGCGGCGCTCTGGCTTTGGCAACATGGGGCACGACCGCCGTCTCTTTCGGAATCTCGGTCTTGATCAGCTTCTCGATCTCCTTCAGGTATTTCTCCTCTTCAGGCGATACCAGCGAGATCGCCTTGCCTGAAGCGCCCGCGCGGCCGGTGCGGCCGATGCGGTGCACATAATCTTCCGGTGCACTGGGTATCTCGTAGTTGATCACCATCGGCAGCTGGTCGATATCCAGGCCGCGCGCCGCGACATCGGTCCCGATCAGCACGGTGACGGTCCCCTGCTTGAAAGCATCCAGTGCCTTGATGCGTTCCAGCTGGGTCTTGTCGCCATGGATCGCATCGGCGGCAACGCCCTCCTTCTGCAACTGCCTGGCAAGACGTGCGGCGGTGAGCTTGGTCTTGGTGAACACCAGCACCTGCGACGCATCGCTGCCGCGCAACAGCTGTGCAAGCAGCACATGCTTGTCGGCCTGCCCGACCAGGTAGACCTTTTGCGTGACGTTCTCGGCGGCGGCATTGCTGCGGGCGACCTCGATGAGCGTCGGACGTGTCAGGAATTCCGCGGATAACTTTTTGATCTCGCTGGAGAACGTGGCCGAGAACATCAGGTTCTGCCGCTGCTTCGGCAACAACGCCAGGATGCGCTTCAGATCGGGCATGAAGCCCATGTCCAGCATGCGGTCCGCCTCATCCAGCACCAGTATCTGCACCTGGTTCAGCAGCACCGATTTCATCTCGATGTGGTCCAGCAGACGGCCGGGCGTGGCCACCAGTATCTCCACACCCCTTTTCAGATGCGGGGTCTGGGTCTTGATATCCACGCCGCCAAACACCACCAGGGAGCGCAGATGGCAATGTTTCGCATACGCCTTCACGCTTTCTTCCACCTGTATCGCCAGTTCGCGCGTAGGCACCAGGATCAGGGCCCGCACCGCATGCCGCGCGGGCGATGTGCTGGTGCTGGCGAACGGTAGCAATTTTTGCAGCATCGGCAAAGCGAAGGCCGCGGTCTTGCCGGTGCCCGTCTGTGCGCCCGCCATCAGATCGCGGCCTTCAAGAACCAGCGGAATAGCTTGCGCCTGAATCGGTGTGGGTGTGGTGTAACCGGACTCGGTGAGCGCCTTGAGTATTTCGGGTGCCAGTTTCAGATCTGCAAAACTAATCGTATTCAATGCTCTTCTCATGTTGTTGATCCGGGGGTTGATCCGGGGACGGGAAGCCCTTCCGCGGCCATTATACTCCCCGCCCGGACACAAATTAAGCCGTGCCGGGCAGACCCGGCAATATCATCGCCGCAATAGCGAAATGCTGTTTATGATCAATGCCTTCAGGATCCGGACAAAGCCATCACCGGGTCGAGCTGCGCGGCCCGGCGGGCGGGCCACACGCTGAACAGGATGCCGGTGCCGAGCGCCGTGCCGAGTGCTGCGAGCACCGCCCACCAGGGCGCGACCACCGGCAGGGATGGATATATCTTCCCTATCACCAGCACCCCCGCCTCACCCAGTATCAAGCCGACGACGCTGCCCATACCCGACAGCAATATCGCTTCGGCAAAGAACAGGTTCCTGATCTGCGCGCCGGGTGCGCCCAGCGCCTTGAGCAATCCGATCTCCCTGACGCGCTGCGAAACAGCGATCAGCATCACGTTCATGATCAGGATGCCGGCCACCGACAAGCTGATCGCGGCGATTCCTCCGGCCGCCAGTGTCAGCGCTGTCAGGATGCGGTCGAATGTGGCCAGCACCGCATCCTGGGTGATGACCGTCACGTCGCGCTCGCCGCTGTGCCGCCGCATCAGTATCTGTTCGGCGTCTTTCTCCGCCTGCGCGATGGCATCGCGGCTCTTGGCCTCCACCAGTATGCGGAACAAACCGGAAGTGTTGAACAGCAAGTGTGCCGAGGCGACCGGCACGATGACGATCTCGTCGGTGTTGAAGCCCAGCGATTCGCCTTGGCTGGCCATCACGCCGATCACGCGGAAACGCCGGTCCCCCAGCCGCACCCAGGCGCCAATCGCCTGGTCCTGGCCGAACAATTCGCGCTTGATCTTCGCGCCCAGCACGATCACCGATTCGGTGGAAAGCATGTCGCCCGGAGGCAGGAACTGTCCTTGGCCGAGGCTCATGTGCCGCACCTCCAGCAGATCGCTGGTCGAACCCAGCACCACCACTTCGCGGTTGAGCGCTCCCAGGGAGACTTCTGTCGAGCCGACTGTCAGCGGAGCGATGCGGCCGACCGCATAGCTGCGCAACAGGGCCTGCGCATCGTCCAGCGTGAGCTCGCGCGGGATCTGCCCGAGCAGCATCCCCGGCCCGATGCCCGCGGTTTCGGTGCGCCCGGGCAACACGATGACCAGGTTGGTTCCCAGCGAGGAAAACTGATTGACCACATAACGGCGCGCGCCCTCGCCCAGCCCGGTCAGCACCACCACAGCCGCCACGCCGATGGACATCGCGAGGATCATCAGCAAAGTGCGGCTGCGGCTGCCGCGCAGGCTGCCGGATGCGAACTGTATGACATCGATCGTTCTCATCGGCTTTTGCCTGTCTCGCTGATGATCCGTCCATCAACCATGTGCAGCTGGCGCTGCGCGCGCGCACCGATCACCGGATCATGCGTGACGACGATCAGTGTGACTCGCTGCGCTACCAGTTGTTCGAGGAGGTTCAACACCTCCTTGCCGGTAGTCTGATCGAGATTCCCGGTCGGCTCGTCGGCCAGGAGTACCGCCGGGTGCATGCTGGTCGCGCGCGCGATCGCCACGCGTTGCCGCTGTCCGCCGGAAAGTTGATCGGGTCTGTGATCGGCGCGGTCGGTCAGGCCATAGTTTTCCAGCAGTTTCGCCACGCGCGCTTTGCGTTCTGCAGGTGAGATCCCTGCCAGCATCAGCGGCAATTCGATGTTCATCGCGGCAGACAGGCGCGGCACCAGGTGGAAGGACTGGAACACAAAGCCGATCTTCTCGCTGCGCACCCTGGCCTGCTGCACATCGTCCAGCGCCGTGACGTCCCCGCCGTCCAGCTTGTAGGTGCCGGAGCTCGGGCGGTCCAGCAGACCGACCAGATTAAGCAGCGTGGATTTGCCGGAACCGGACGGCCCCATGATGGAGACATAATCGCCCGCCGCGATGTCCAGGTCTATGTTGCGCAAGGCGGCGACTTCCTGGTCGCCTACGATGAAGCTGCGGCTGACTTTATCAAGTCTGATCATTCAGGGCTTGGCTTCTTCAGGCTGCACGCGCGCTCCTGCCTTGACACCGGCCTGATCGAGCGACAATACGATGCGGTCGCCTTCGTTCAGTCCCGACACGATCTCGGTGTGGTCCCAGTTTGCCAGTCCGGTGGTCACGGTGCGCTCTTCAAGCGCGCCATCGGCGCTGTAGAGCAGCACATGCGTGCCTTCCAGCAATGCCTGCGTGGGGATGCGCAGCACATTTTGATGCACCGCGTGGACGATCTCCACGTCGGCACTGTAACCCACCAACAGATTTTCATCTTTCGGCGGCGCATTAAAGGCCACCTCGACATCCACCGTGCGCGCCTGCTTCTCAAGCTCAAGCACATAAGGCGCGACGCGCCTGACCGTGCCCGCAAAGCTCTTGCCCTTGATCGCGTCCAGCGTGATACGCGCGACCTGCCCGGCCTTGATATCTGCGGCATCCACTTCGTCGATCGGCGCGCTGACGAACATGCAACTGTCGTCGATCAGGTCGATCGCCGGCAGCGTCGGGATGCCGGGCGGTGAAGGGGTCGCATATTCACCCAGTTCGCCGCTGATATCTGCGATGAC
The DNA here is from genome assembly GCA_963723415.1 of uncultured beta proteobacterium. GTDB lineage: Bacteria > Pseudomonadota > Gammaproteobacteria > Burkholderiales > Gallionellaceae > Gallionella. Next base: position 166,405 of record CAVRQB010000001.1, read on the forward strand.
ACCGGCGAACGGCGCACGCAACACCATGCGCTGCAGATCGGCATTGGCAACCGAGATCCGGGAGCGGCTCTGCTCGATCTGGCTGCGCGCGACTTCACAACCGGCGCGGCTGACCTTGGCAGCCGAAACTTTTTGATCCAGCCCCTCGGCGGAAATGAATCCCTTGTCCCTCAACTGCACCGCACGGGCGGCTTCCTTTTCAGCAAGATCGGCTTCGGCACAGGCCTGGTGCTCCTGGGATAGTGCCGTGGCCAGCTGATGCTGCGCCAAACGCCGCTGCGCCTCCAGGTCGTTGTTCCATAACTTCAGCAATACCTGGTTCGCTTTCACCCGCTGTCCCTTTTTGACCAGCAGATACTCGATCTGGCCGCCGGCCGGAGGCGCAAGTTTGGCGCGCCGGCACGGCTTGACCGTTCCGGCGCGGGTGTTGCTCATCGTCGCTTCCACCACCCCGCGTTCGACCCTGGCCAGTTGCACAGGGATCGGGGCGGGGCGCGTGAAGTACCACGCTGCGAGCGCCAACAGCACCAGTGCCGCCAGCCAGGGCAGGTAGCGCATAACAGTATTACGCTTATTAAGCTGCGCGGGGGTCATGAAGGCACTTTACCGGTCAGCCTTGAGCCGCAAAGGGCGGCCGGGTGGCCTCCCTCCGGAAGAGCGAACCACGTTCTCGGAGACCGTTGGCAGCGACTCATGCCGGCTGCCCGCCGGTCCGGTTTATCTCGATGCTGATATGCACCAACTCCTTATGCATGCTCAACTGCTGCTTGAAATATTCGGGCGATACTTCATTATCCGTCGCAAGGCTCAGAATGCAAGCGTACTTGCCTTTCCCTACCCGCCACACATGCAAGTCGCAGAGTCTGGCCCTGACCGGCGACGCGGCGATGGCTTCGCGTATCTCGGCAACGACGGGCGCATTCATCTCGGCGTCGAGCAGCACACGGCCGGTATCGCGCAACAGACCGTAAGACCACACGGCAACCAATGCCGCACCGGCAAGACCCATCACCGGGTCCAGCCAGCTTGCGCCCCACAGCTTGCCGCCCAACAGCGCGATGATGGCCATCACCGATGTCGCCGCGTCTGCCAGCACATGGATATAGGCCGAACGCAAATTAAGGTCATGATGCCCATGATCATCATGCGTATCATGATCATGGGCGCCGTGGTCATGCGCTTGGTCGGGATGCCCATGGTCATGGTGATGTCCGTCCTTGAGCAGCCACGCCGAAGCAAGATTGACCAGCAGGCCGACCATCGCGATCGCGATCGCCTCGTCATAGTGTATCGGGCTGGGCGCGACCAGTCTTTCCAGAGATTGAAAGATCATCAAACCAGCCACCATCACCAGGAAGATCGCGCTCGTATAACCGCCCAATACCTCGATCTTCCACGTGCCGAAAGCAAAGCGCGTGTCATGGGCGTATCTTCTGGCGAACACATAAGCCAGCAGGGACAAACCCAGCGCGACGGTATGCGAGCTCATATGCCAGCCGTCGGCCAACAATGCCATCGAGTTGTAATGCCAGCCGCCGGCGATCTCGATCACCATCATCACTGCGGTAAGGATCGCCACGCGCAGCGTGTTCTTTTCGGCGAGGGGATTGCCCTCGTCGAATCGGTGCGAGTGATTGAAGTCATCAGCGGCTGTAGTTTGTGTCATGAGGAAATTTCCGGGATTGCAGTTCCGAGATTGCGGTGATTGCGAATGAAAACTACAGATGCGATTGTGCTTTATTGATGCGTCGCGTCGCATGTTAAACGGTTTTGCCCGGTTAAAGATGTCCAAGCCGGTCATTTTAGCAAAATCGCGGGGTCTCCTCGCCACGTTTGTTTCGGGAAAGCCTGTTTGCCGGGAATGCAAGTTTGTTCACCATTCCCGCGACAAATACAACGACAAACACAATAAGATAACCGTCGTCAACGCACAGAAAATCACCCGTCCATTCATTGATGTCAACCTCATTTCCCCGGTTAAGACAGGGCAGTCAATCTCTTTCATCACTGGTAAAACATTCTGTCGAGCCATTTGTATCCGCAGCCACCCTGTTTGCGGTCGCCTGGTTCAATGACGAGGTGATCGACGACCGATACTTCAGCCTCGCCTTCCTGATACTCGTGATCACCTTTCCGGGTGAATGGCCCAGAGGCTGTGCCGCGGGTATTCCGCAGCGCGACCGAAACCCTGGGGAAGATGGAAAAGCGTATCGAATACGACCTCGACTACATCAGAAACTGGTCGGTCTACCCCGATCTTTGGATCATTTTACGAACGATGGTGCTGGTATTGAAAGATCACAACGCGTACTGATCCCGCCTTCAGTACTGATGCTGGAGTTTCTTCCGGCTGATTCGGGAATTCATTTGCGTGATTGCTGCTGTCGACCAGACAACCAATCTAGAACCTTGACGCCGCCTGAGCCCTGCAACTGACGTTGAGTTTCTTGTATATGCGCTGCAGGTGATTCTTGACCGTGAATGAACTGATGTCGAGGATAGAGCCGATCTCGATGTTCGTCTTGCCGATTCTAACCAGCATCATGATCTCCGCCTCCCTTGGGGTAATGCCGAGGATGGTATCCAGATGCTGATCCATGGTATGGCCGCTTTGTGCGGTTGCCGGTTCCTGCTTGGGCAGATGCGGCAATTTCCGAAGCGAGGTTTCCATATAAGGCATCAGCGCCTCGAACATCGTGCTCGCGTGTTTTGAATGCGCCTTTTTTGTGCTGAGCATCACATACAGGCAGTCATGCTTTCCCCTGTAATCCTTGGTAGCATGAACCAGCATGCTTTTCATTTTTCCCAAATTTTTGGCGTCCACGTCGAAGCCCATCTCTCCCTCGAATTTTATATCGCTGCCAATGCTGATCTGCAAAGCATTGGCGCCGTTTCTTTTCCAGTATTTGAACACGTGCTTCAGCAAGAGATTCAGATTGTTGTTGTTGATCCTGTCGGTCCTGACTTCCGGCAGCGCAGAGATGACGTCAAAGTAAATCTGGCCGCTGAAGAAATCTCCCCAGGATATGATAAGGATCTCGTGGGGAAGATATTTTTGCAGCCTGCCCTGCAACCAGAGAAAAAGCTCATAATGAGTCTTGACCTTCAAGGACTCATGGAAGAGCCCTATGAAGCGGTCGCGCTCATCTTCAGTCAATTCCTCGTGAATCATCATTTGAAAAACTCCCCCGCGCAATTATATTTTCTTCAGCTTTTTTCCAGCAAGCCGGAAAACCAATAAACGCAATCTTTGGCAGTCGGTCAACCACGCAAATAAACTTGTCAAATGTTGCTCATGATGAACCGCCCCAATGAACAGCCTATTTCAAACGCCATATCGCATCCATGATATACGCAATAGCTGTGCCAATAGTACAACTTATTGTTTTTTATAAACTTCGCTTATTGTTTGGCTGGGTGGCGAAAGTCCGGTACCGCCGAATCTGACAGATTGTCATCATGAAATGATAGATATCCGACATCGCAGAGCCCAATCGATGCCGACAGCAAACCGGTGTGATCGCCTGACGAATTCTTTCGGGGCTATCGCTGTTATTTGCTGCCAGGTTTCGGGTTAGGCATTACAATGACCGAAGATCGGCACAGCGGGAGCATTAACTGATGCAAGACAGGTCATCAATGGCACTTGATCGCAGTGATGCTAGGCGGGCAACCTGATGGCAGCGAAACCCCAAGGCATCCAGAGGATACTCGTTATCGGTGCGGGCCGCGGCGGCACGGCGATGCTTGAATTGTTTCGCGAAGACCCGCTGATCGAGATCGTCGGCATCTTTGACAACAACCCGCAAGCGCCGGCACTGGCCATCGCCAAAAAACTCGGTATCAGGAATTTTGTCGATCTTGACGAAGCCATCGAGGCAAGCCGTCCCTGTCTCGCTTTCAACCTGACCGGTGATGACGGTGTCTCTGCCTATGCCGAGTCCCGATTGGGCAAGGAGAATATCATCGGCGGATTCCAGGCGCGTTTCATCTGGAATCTGCTCACGCGCCTCAAGCAGACCAATGAACAGATCACCCACCTCGCCCACCACGACACCCTTACGGCGCTGCCGAACCGCATCCTTTTCTTTGACCGCCTCAACCAGATAATATCCAAAGCGCGCCGGGACAAGGAATCGTTCGCGATACTCTATCTCGATCTCGACGGCTTCAAACTCGTCAACGACACATACGGGCACGGATCCGGCGATGTGCTGCTGCGCGAAGCTGCCAAACGGATCGCGGGATGCGTGCGCGAATCCGACACGGTGGCGCGCATGGGCGGGGACGAGTTCACGGTGATCCTCGGCAACGTGAGCACACCAAACAGCAAAGTTCATGTCGCCAAAAAGATAATCGAAGCCATCGCCCGCCCGTTTGTGCTGGATGGAAAACACTGCACGATAAGCGTCAGCATCGGCATCGCCGTTTACCCCGACAACGGGAAGACAGCGGCGCAGCTGGTAAAGATCGCCGATGCCGCGATGTATCTGGCCAAGCACAGCGGCAAGAACTGCTACCGCTTTGTCGGAGATTGATCTTGCGCTTTTTGGATCGAGGGGCCGGTTTTTTGCCGGAAACCGGCTTTCATATATTCCGTCCGGCATCCAATACAAAATCATTTTAAAGTGCCGTCATGGCTCCCAGCTACTTTAAACGCATGGTGACTCCAGGATCTATTCCGCAGAATATCGCGGTAAACGGCAGCTATATCGCGATATTGCTGGTATTCGCATTGGGTGTGATTTCCGGATCGGAGATCACTTTGCAGATCCTCTATGTTTTTCCGCTATTCATCATTTCTGTCCATTGTGGGCGCAAGGATCTGGTCATCGGTGCTGTGGTGTTGTCGGTCATGCTGGAAGCCATTACACTTTTGACGTATAAAATCTCCACAAACTCAAAACTGATTGAAATGTTGATGGGTCTCTGTTCAAATGTTCTGGTGGCATTCGTGGGATATTATGCCCGATCAGTCTTGCTGGAACATGCGCAACACAGCAGATCGACCAAACGCTGATTGTCAGTTTACGGATATCCGTTAAGCTCTTGATGATTTCTAATTTTCGACCCAATCAGACGCACACCAAGAATGAATGCACCGACTAAACGAAGTATTGCGAAGGAATTGCTTTTCTTTCTAGGCTGCTTCTTTTTGGGAATCGTCGTTATTCCTTTGATAATGATCTCTTTCGATGCCGATGCAACATACAAAGATGTCTTGGATTCGTTCTTCGTAACCCCCCAATTGGGAGCCTGGGTTATCGCCGTATCCCCTTATATCTTTTACCTGCTCATCAGATCGATTATTTAGGCCATTAAGGCAAGCAAGGCCAGTTGGGATCCAATTGGCACATCCGGCAGGATACAGTGCAAGTAATGAGCCAAATGCCAAAAGCATGCTAGCAATTATCATTTCCAATGCCTGATATTGTCATTGAGCGGAGCCCCAACTTTGCATTGAAAAGCGATGTGACTTTTGATATCGGGCTCAACACTACAAAAACCGTGTATCTGCGGACCTTGCTTTAATTTAACGCGCTCGCGAGCCACTAGAACGTGAGCCCCCAGAACGCGAACCTGACGGAATAGACGGCATCGGGCGGGATGCAGGCGCGGGTCTGTATGAATGCCCGGATGATTGGCCACCGCCACGGTATGCTCCGTGGCCACCATTGCGATAAGGTCCTACATAGTAGCCGGGCCCCCATCCACCGTAGATGGCACCGAAGGGTTCATAGTAATCCGCCCCGACGTCCACCTCTCCGCCATATCCGTATCCATCACCAGGCACAACACAGCCGGACGACAATACCGTGAACAGCCCGATCACGAATGCAATCACTGGCCAGCGTACAAGTAGGGTATTCATTTGGTCACCTCCTTGTTTCCAGTGTCCGGCCATTCAAGCAGGCCGAAAGGTGCCCCCAGCGGGTCGGCGACGACCGCGAGCTTGCCGCCATGCCGATCAACCCGCGGCTCGGCCAGCACGCTGCCACCGAGCGCCACGACCTTTGCCGTCATCATGGTCGCATCTACGACGTGTACGAAATTGAGCCAGTTGGGATGGGCGTTGGGCCTGTTCGCAGGGAGCGGATTCACGCTTGCGCGGGCATAGTTGTCGGATGCGAGCATGAGATGCTCAGCTCCATCGTCAGAGGGCAATTCGTAGACTTCGTAGTCGAATAGCGCCTGGTAGAAAGCGGCATCGGTATCCGGATCAGTCGTTATCAACGAGCTCCAGATCCATTCCCCGGGTGCTGCCATGACGTCGGGCGGGTCTCCACTGCTGGAAGCAAGCACCGCAAAGACGGCGCCCTGCGGATCCGCGAAGACTGCTTCCCGTCCACGGTCAGGGATGCTATGCGGCTCGAACAGCACCTTCGCGCCATGTTGTAATGCAATCGTTTTTGCCGCATCGACATCGCTCACTGCGATGAAGCTCAGCCACGCTGGCTGCCGATGCTTGCCCGACGGGACATCCCTCTGAGTCAGCCCTGCAACCGGGCGACCGTCGAGAGATGCCTCGGCGTATTCTGTCCTACCGGACTTAATATCGCGAAATGTCCAGCCAAACAATCCGGCATAGAACTGTTTGGCGGCGGCGAGGTCTGGCGTCACTAGTTCAACAAAGATTACTTTGCCTACATGATGCTCTGGGCTGGCGGGCTCAACAATCGCTGGCAGCTGGACCGGTGACGCCATGACCGGCACTGCACCCGAAAAACTGAAAAGCGTGGCAAGCAATGCTTGAATTAGAAAACGTCGCGCTCGATCGGGCTGCATCCTGCGCGGCCTAATATTATTAGGTGCGATTGAGTCAATTAGGGTTGAGCTGCATTGCGGATACATAGTGGCCTCCATGTAGTTGCCGGCTAAAAATGGCTTCGTAGCCATTAAATTTTGAGCAAACTCGACCGGCTGGTCGTGGCGTGGAGCAGAACTTCGTTACTTTTAACAGCCTTCCTGCCAGCAGTCGCTGGCAACGTGCGGCTATATATATAGTAACCGACTTTGAGAATCGCTGATCAGTATTGATGAGAACAGCGGGCAAGAATCAGGATAAAATGCATCACATATCGCAAGCCAAAATATAGTGGTAGGCCAACGCACTTTTCACAGCAAATAGTGATGTGACTTTTGATGTAGGTCTTAACACCACAGAAACTGTGGGTCTGCGGTCTACCGTAAAATCGGCATAGGGGGCAGCCATTATAGCTGCACCCCTGCCACACCACCCGGCATGCGGGTCCGCACCGGGCGGTTCGAGAAGTTGAGGTCATGAGAGACGAGGTGCGCCCAAGCGATCGAAGTAGGCGATGGTCATCACGGTTTTCAGCACACCGTCGCTGTTACGCCACCAGCAGCGGGAGTTTCCGGCCACTTGTTTCGCCACACTTGCCGACGCCCCAAGGGCTTTCAACTCTCTGTACATCGTCGTACCGCGTTTCCAGTGCTTAAGCTGGATCGCCCGGAGTCGGTGCCGTAGCCATTCATCCAAACCGAGCCAGATGCGTGGCGTTTGCGCCAACCCGTAGTACGCTTTCCAACCCAGCAGATAAGGTCGCAAGCGTTCGACGACCTCATCCATGCTACGCCCACCGGAACGCCGCGTCAGTTCCCGCACCCGTTGCTTGAACGTCGCCAATGGTTTGGCGGCGACCTTGCGCTTGATCTCCCCTTTCGGGGCAAACCAGAAGCTGTAGCCCAGAAACTTGCGTCCCGCTACACCGGCCACTGCGCTCTTGGCCTCATTGACCGTCAAGTGTAGTTGCGCGTAACACCGGCGCAGCAGCGCCATTACCCGCTCGCCGGCCTTGCGACTGCGCACATAGACATTGCAGTCGTCGGCATAGCGCACGAAGCAATGGCCGCGTCGCTCCAGCTCCTTATCCACTTCGTCAAGCAAGACGTTCGCCAGTAGCGGCGACAGTGGCCCGCCTTGCGGCGTGCCCTGATGCCTCTCCTGCACCACGCCATCACTCATGATCCCGCTGTTCAGGTACGCCCGAATCAGCCGGATCACTCCGGTGTCGCCAATGCGTTTCTGTAGGCGGTCAATGAGTATGTCGTGATTGACCCGGTCAAAGAATTTCTCCAGATCAACGTCCACCACGATCCGCCGCCCCGACTGCACGTACGACTGTGCGGTCAAGACCGCGTCATGCGCACGCCGCCCGGGCCGAAAGCCGTAGCTACGCTCACTAAAAGTAGGATCAAGAATCGGTTGCAGCACTTGCAGCAGCGCTTGCTGGATCAGCCGATCCGTCACCGTCGGGATACCAAGCTCGCGCTCGCCACCGTCCGGCTTCGGGATCGTCACCCGCCGTACCGGACTGGGCCGGTACGTCCCCGACAACAGTTGCTCACGAATCATCGGCCACGCTGTCACCAGATGGCGGGCCGTCTGGATAATATCCAGCCCGTCCACGCCCGCTGCGCCTTTGTTGGCCTTGACCCGCTTGAACGCCCGTTGCAGGTTCTCTCTCGTCAGCGCCGCCATCAGCAGCGCCGACCCTGTGCTCTTGGTGTCTCGTCGCGGACAGCACGCTTCGTCGCTGGCCGGATCACGCACGGCTTCACCGCGCGCTACGCCCACCCGCCCCGCTTGCGCGGGCATCTGACGCTTTGCTTGCTGCATCGACATGGCCTTGAACACTTCTCCTCGTTTGGCCCTTCGCTCCAGGATGGCAGCTAATACGGCCTCTGCTGACTTCTCGCTCCGGCTTAACACCGTCGCCCTTTCGGGCACAAGGCGAGATCTCCCCAGGTAAGAACGCACTCCTTCACTGCACAGCCGCCGGATCTACGCCGCCTCGCCTTGATCACGAAAGCTTCGCGGAATCATGCCCGCTCGCCCTGCTCGGCAACGCCTTCTATCCGATTCTTGTTCATCGGCTCGCAGCTTCGCTCCACGCTTCCTCCCCACACTCTGTCGCCATCATGCAGTTGCGCTTCGCTTCGTTCGCTGTGATCAACTTACGGTGGGACTTTCACCCACAAGAGTGCGCCCATGCTGGGCGCACAAGAAAAAGGGGCTACATATAATGTAACCCCTTGATTTACTGGTGCTGGAGAGAGGAATCGAACCTCCGACCTACGCGTTACGAGGACTCGACACCAGCGTATTCCCTCGCATATTCAGCGGCGTGTAGCACCGTCAATTAATAGTGATATCAATTTTGATGGCACTCTGGCACGAAAAGTTGATACCACTCTGAAGCCGCTAATATACAGGCCTAAGGTGACCGGCACCTTTTCGGCGACAAATATGGCATCATGACGTGGCGGTATGTGCCACAAGCTACCCTTGGTGAGAGATATGAAATAGACCTTTCGGCTTATGTAAGGGAACGGGACAAGTGAGCAAAGGAAATATGGACGGCAAGCGACGCGGCGAAGTGATCCGGTTGGAGGCCAGGCTCGGGGCCTTCGAGGAACTCAAGGCCGAAATCGAGCCGTGGCTCATGGAGGAACGCGAGGTGTCGGCGCGTGAGGAGCTCGATAACGTCCTCGCCCATGTGGATGCAGAAATTGTCGAGTTGCATCGCCGCCGCCAAGAGATCGAGCGCGGCACCCAAGGCTAGAAAGCGCACGCCCGCCGACCCCATAATATTGTCCGAGTCGCACAGGCACCATATGCCCGTCTAATAACTGTTATAAAAAAAAGGGAGAGAGCCATGTCGAAGGAATTTGAAGATATAAGAATTGTATCCATGGATGAAGAGTCATCTCATTGGCCTAACCCAAAAGTTGCCATGTTTAACATTGTGTTAAACCTTTCTAGTTCCGCACCTTATGAATGGGGAAACTATTTCAATCAAAGATGGAAACAGCATATTTATATGGGGAAAGCGAGCGCTAGAGTCTTGGGTCGAAAACTGCAAATTTATTGCGTTCCTGATGAGCTAGAAAGGGAGCACATTCCTGAATTAAACAAAATCATCTCTGAAACGAATAATACCTATAGAATCTTCCTTACAGAGCGGATTCAACAGGAAGCAGCGCGGATGGCCCAGGAGTTTGCAGAAAGAGATCAATTAAAATCCATCAAGAACAATCTCAAGTTCTGATGTTTTGAGTGATCGCAGGATAGGTGAAAAAAAGTCTTGGGACAAGGATAACAAATCGCCTTGCAATGACCGCTTTCGGGCAGGCAGTTAATATGTGTGTATGGCGGCTCTGTGCTGCGATTTCAACCGGTCGATGCAACACATTGGTTAAATCGTTCCGCCGGTGTTTCGAAGTTTAACGTCTTCCGTGGACGTTCATTCAGTCTACGAGCCACCCCATTGAGTCGTGCCTGAGAGTGTACCGATAAGTCTGTTCCTTTGGGGAAGTACTGTCTCAATAATCCATTGGTATTCTCATTCGTCCCACGTTGCCAAGGATTCTGAGGATCACAGAAATAGACTTTGATGTCGGTTGCCAGCGTGAACCGCTTGTGGTCGGCCATTTCCTTGCCTCGATCCCAGGTCAGCGATTTGTAGAGTTCGTCCGGTAATTTATGAGCATGCTTGATCAGCGCATTGATGACGGTCCCGGTGTCTTTACCGGTCACTTTCACCAGCATCACATAACGCGTCTGGCGTTCAACGAGGGTCGCAATTTGACTGTTGCCACTGCCGCATAACAGGTCCCCCTCCCAGTGACCTGGTACTGCCCGGTCTTCCACCGTGGCAGGACGCTCACTGATCGATACGGTGTCGGTGATCCTGCCGTGATCTTCTGTCTTTAAAGTGTGATGACGCGAACGACGCATGGCTCGCGTACGACGCAAGTGATCCAGGAGTTCCTTCTTCAAGGCGCCTCGGGCCTGGATATAGAGGCTGCGATAGATGGTCTCGTGTGACACCTGATAACTTTCATCGCTTGGGTGAGTCTGCTTCAGCCAACCGGCAATCTGTTCCGGTGACCACTGCCATTGGAGTTTATCGGCCACAAGGTGTGCCAACGTTCGATTCTCGACTAGTTTACAGGTCTTGGGGCGAAGTGTCCTATCCCAAGCAGCCTGTTCGGCTTGATTCGCACGATAACATTCCTGACCACCATTGCGTTTGAGCTCGCGACTGATGGTGGAGGGAGCACGTCCGAGGGAAGTTGCAATCGAGCGAGCTGACAGGCCAGCTACTACGGCACGCGATATCTCCTCGCGTTCAGCCAAGGTCAGGGCTAATCTGGAACGTCGCCGCTGAGCCGGTCGTATCCCACCACTCTCTGCCAGGATGCGTTGGACTGAAGAGTGGTTTCGATCAAATAGCTGTGCGATCTGCTGAAGAGAATCACCTTTCTGCCAGCGTTCCCACATCACTGCTTTTTGTTCTTCTGTGTAAAAAGTCCGAGTTCTGTATTTCATTATCAACACCTCCTCTTAAACATTTTAAGATAAAGTGTTGCATCGACCAGTTGAAACCGCAGCTGATTTCTGCCCTTCGCGAACGACCGGTTTCGGGAACCCTAATCAACTTTAATACTCCTCCGGCAACAACAAGCAGGTCGACGACCGATCCGCTTCCGTAATAACCCACAACTTGTCACCGTGATCATTTATCACATAGCTCGACATCACTCTACACCTAGCTCAACGCTACGCTGATTCTCCAGCCGGTCTTCCTCGGGAACGCATCCCCACTCACCATTGGCATGCCAAGATAATACCCATGGGGTTGCCGGATTTGCCGACGATTTGCCATCGCGTTGAGGCTATTTTTTCGGTGTATAGCTAAACTTTTGGCCGCCGACGCTCGCCTCATACATCAACCCGCCTTTCGCGACTGTAAAAATAGCCATGCCCCGGTAGTAGCTGCCCGTGGTCTTGGCGTCATTCTTGCCGCCACTCGCGCCGGCCGAAGAACCTGTGGTTGTCGCTTGTGCTGAAGCACCAGCGGTGATCGCTACCGCCGATGCCTCCGCGCCGAACTCGAAATTTCCACCGGTGAATTCGTCGAACGCGCGTTTGTCTTCAAAGAATATGATTTGGCTGAAGGCCTGCCCGCCCAACTGCAAACCCACGGTGATCTGGGTCATCGAGGTATCGCCCACGTATTTGCCCTCGGTGTACACCCGGCCTGAGCCATGCGCGCCGCCAATTCCGATGCCGCCTTTGCCGATAGTCGGAAACACGGCATATCCGTAGCTCGTCTTGAAAAATTGTCCGCTTTTACCGGCCTCGCGGAACACTTTGATCGTGTCCGCGTAGTCATCGGCAAGGGCTTGGGCGGTCGGTAAAATCAATAGCGACAAGACGAAAAGTCTGCGCAGTAGTATGAACATAGTTGATTCCTCCATCGGCTGAACGATGATAACGGTACAATGTGCATGTTTGCAGTATAACATCTTCACTTCTTGAAACCTTTGGTCACGATCAATCCCTCTCTGGGCTGTTTGCGCCATCGTGGCAGCATGAAGGGATGGATGTCCAGCGCTTCGGCGACGTCCTGATTTCGGGCAGTCCATTCTAATACTCCTCCGGCAACAGCAAACACGTTGATGACCGATCCGCTTCGGTAATAATCCACAACTTGTCGCCACGATCATTCATCTCGTAGCTCGACATCATGCTCGTTGGTTTTATTGTCGTAGCCTTGCCATAACTTCTTAACATTGGATGCGGCCTTGATGGATTGATATCCAAACTGTGCATCCAGCAATGCCAATATTTTGTTCCACATGATAGTGACCTCCTTGAGAGGTATTTATCAGGACTGGCCAAGACAGACATAGGCATAAATATCTGTACACCAGACAGGAGGTAACACAAATGAAGCTGTCAGAAATAATCGACTTTGAATTCCAGAAAAGAAATATTGAGAGAATAAATCAGACCGCGAAGGAGGAAACTGCCTATGCCAATTCGGCTCAATCCTGGCTTGAGATGAAAATGGCCGAAGCTGCGGCGCAGAAAGCCCGTCAGAACTTTATTCAAGCCGCCGTCGCATCGGCTGCATCACGCGGCTACCATCCTTAACTACTTCACCCGGAGAATCCATTATGAGATTAGAAGAAATCGCCAACGACGTAGAAAAACAGCGAATTGAAATACTGAAGAAAAACGCCGAGCGTGCCAAGAAGCTCGTCAAGAATGAGCAAGCTCGGATGAAGATGAAGAAGGCTCGCGAACAGTTAATGAAACCTGAAGCTGGTAAATCGGATTTATCGTTGATGAGCTACTGACGTGTGCACCAAATAGTGCGTAGTGCGTTATAGGAGACATGAGTACCAAGACTGATGCCCGGAAATTGGATGGAGCCACGCAAGCTCACCTGCGGAAGCTGGTGGTGAAAGCGGTGCGTGGAGGGATGACGCAAACCGAAGCGGCGACGACATACAGCGTCAGCCTGCGAGCAGTGAGCAAATGGATGAGGTTGTCTCGTGATGGTGGGCTGCGGGCGTTGAAGCCTGGCAGGCGTGGTCGACGCCCTGGCGGCGGACGGTTGAATACAACACAGGCTGCGCGCATTCGTGCGCTGATCATTGGAACGATGCCCGACCAGTTGAAGTTGCCGTTCTACCTTTGGACGCGGGAAGCGGTGGCCCGCCTGATCGAGCGGAAGTATGGCATCACAGTTTCGCAGACGACGGTCGGGCGTTACCTCAAGGCATGGGGTATGAGTGCGCAGAAACCCGTACGCCGTGCCTACGAGCGAAACGATGTAGCGATTGCCCGCTGGCTTGACGAAGACTACCCAGCCATCGTCAAGGTAGCGAAGCGCGAGAAAGCGACGATTTATTGGGGTGACGAGATGGGATTGCGCAGTGATCATGTCAGCGGAACTTGTTTCGCCCCGATGGGGCAAACGCCGGTGGTGCGAGCGACCGGGCAACGCTTTGGCTGTAACATGATCTCTGCGATCACCAATCGTGGTGCACTGGCATTCATGGTGTTCGAAGGCAAGTTCCAGAATTCGGTGTTCATTGAATTCATGAAGCGGATGCTCAAACAGGTCAAGGGCAAGATATTCCTGATCGTCGATGGTCACCCGGTGCATCGTTCGGCAGCCGCGAAGAAGTTTGTCGCCGAAAACGCCAAGCGTCTGCGGCTGATTCGTCTGCCCGGCTACTGCCCCGAACTGAACCCTGATGAGTTGCTCAATCAGGACGTCAAGACTAACGCCCTGGGAAAGAGCCGGCCAACCAACAAAGCGGAGATGGTGGCCAGCCTGCGTAGCCATCTTCACCGCCGACAGAAGCAACCTCATGTGATCCAGAATCTGTTTCAGGAAAAACATGTTCGCTATGCCGCCTGACCAAAATCACGCACTATTTACCGGCCTCCTCAGTAAATGACCGAAGTTATTCGCATAGCGGACAGATTGTCGTGAGGCTTGTGACCGGCAATCATCGACACACTGCTGACCTTGGCGACGGTCCGCTTTCTGACAAGCAATTCAGTGCGGAAAATTCACCCTATTGACCGTTAGGAGACATTCAGGATTCTACAAAGCGGCCGTTCGTTCATGCAAAGCATTGCGCATCTATCAGTTTATAGAATTCCAGCAAGTGTCAAAAAAAGGCGGACAAGTCTGGCTGTAAGGTATTATTAGCAACAACCCTCGGGAATAAAGCATGACGTACCACCCCTTGCCATCCAGCTAACCAATACCTTGGCAACGCCTAATGCCGGATGCCTTGGGGGCATAGTACTGGATTTCACGACCGCACTTTTGGGTTTGGCGGTATATTGTTCAGGGGCGTGCTTCTTTCTCATGGAAGATGTATATCAATTCGGTTTGGCTTTAGCGATACCTATAGTGACATTGTGCCTAGCTTGGTTGCAATGAGAATCCAAGGTGCAACCTGTGGTTACGCCAAATCAAAAGCGATATGCAAAGTGAATCTGGTTAAAATCGACACCGTTATTCGGCTTCTTGATGTTGCCGTTTGACAGATGCTGGAAGCGATAACCCAGATCAAACTGGCGATGCTCGCCAAGGCTTAGCCCGAAACCCAGAGCGTCCCCGAACTGGAGAGCTGTGCTGAAATCGCGTCCGGGGTAAATCGATGTCGGTGAGATCAGATGAATACCGAGAACCCCAGCCTCCAGATATGACGTCATGCCTGAACCCTCCTTTTGTGCCAGACGGAACACAGGCGTAATACCAATATCGGTAATGGTCTGGTTGTTGACGCCAGGTTTAAAGCCACGCCAACTGCCCAGCGATGCCTCCCAGTAACCAGTCACCCGCCAGTCACCATCATTCAGCCAGCTCTTTTTCCATTTCCACAGCGCCCCCACACGGTACATGTCGACCACTGACGAGGATGATATGACTGACGCGTTTCCCCGGCCGTATTCTATGAATACGCCATCTACCGCCCATGCCTGCCTTGTCATCAGGGAGAAGAACACCAGCATCAATAGTTTTTTCATCGTTGGTCAGGCTATCAAGATAGGGTGAGTATAGCGTAGTCAAATCATAGCCTGATGGACCCGGACCAGCTACTGAGGCCGGAGGTGAGAAAACCATGGCTTAAATAATTTGGTTGCAGGGGTTTTGATAAAACCTGCCTTGATGTTCCATAGCGACTGCATAATAGGCTCCGTACTTCAACACTCTTATGGAATATTGCCGCAATTGCGTGGCGCAAACAATCTGCAACGAAAGCGAAGATGTCTAACTTATCTAAGGAAACGCCGAACAAGTACCTACGCGGAGCAGGAGTTGTGTTGACGAATCAGGATTGTTGAACAAAAAGTTGTTTTTTCATCTGCAATCACGCATCACATCGCCTCATTCAGGGGATATTCCCCTGTTCTTTGCTACGCTGGACGCACCTGTCCTGTCAGTGGCAATCCCCATTTGTCCAGATTGATCAGCGCCAGCAAAGCAAATGCACGGTTGGCGTTCTTCATCAAGCCACGATAGCGCACCTTGGCAAATCCATAGATGCTCTTGAGCGGTCGGAATGGGTGTTCGACCTTGGCACGCACCTGCGATTTCCTGCGATTGGTTTCCTTGTCTGCATCGGTCAATGGGGTATTGCGGCGGGCTCGTTTATTGGTGAAGTCACGTGCCTGCGGAGCAGCCTGGTTGAGCACTTCTTTCTGGCCAATGTATGCGCTGTCACCGTACAGTCGCGCCTCATCGCCATGAAGCAGATTCGGTAGTTCCTGGCTATCGTGGACGTTGGCGGAGGTGACGCTGGCGCTATGGGTGAGGCCGGTTTTGCTGTCCACTCCAATATGTACCTTCATGCCGAAGTGCCATTGGTTGCCCTTCTTGGTCTGGTGCATCTCGGGATCACGTGCGTTGTCTGCATTCTTGGTTGAGCTTGGCGCGGCAATGATGGTGGCGTCCACAATGGTGCCGCCTGAGAGCTTCATCCCATTGGCCAGAAGTAACTCGCCTACCTTGGCAAACATCGCTGCGCCCAGATTGTTCTGCTCAAGCAAATGGCGGAAGTTCATCAGCGTCGTCTCATCCGGCGCCCGCTCTCTTCCCAAGTCGATCCGGCAGAATTCACGGAATGACGGAGTGTCATACAGAGCATCTTCGCATGACTCATCGGACAGGTTGAACCAGTTGGCGATGAAGTACATCCTCAGCATGCGCTCTAGCCCAATAGGGGGACGTCCATTTCCAGCCTTCGGATAGCAAGGCGCAATCACTGAACAGAATTCTGACCAGGGAACGAGTTTGTCCATGCGAGAGAGAAATTCTCCCTTCCGGGTCGTCTTCCGATATGCCTCGAATCCATTCACTGCCAATGTTTGTTGTTTCATCTCATTCGTCCCTTGTGGAGTGCCTCGGACATTAACGCACTACATCCTCATCGCGTGGGCTTAATCGGGGTTTCCCTAAATTATCTGCGGCCACAGTCATCACATTATTGACTACCATCTTGTTTAGGTCGGCATTGGCTGACGACGATTCTTTATGGGTAACAACCGGATTGCGCTCTTGGCATACGAACGAGGGATATTGGCATTACAGGCAGAACAATGACGGGCTCGGTTTATCTTATGAAATGCCCCACGAAATAAACATCGTGGCCGGCACATACATGAATAGCGATAATAACCGCACTAATTATTTAGGTGCCATGTACCAGCCTCTTGATGTCTTTGGTGTCCATGCTGGACTT
The DNA here is from genome assembly GCA_963723415.1 of uncultured beta proteobacterium. Classification (GTDB taxonomy): domain Bacteria; phylum Pseudomonadota; class Gammaproteobacteria; order Burkholderiales; family Gallionellaceae; genus Gallionella. The sequence continues at coordinate 183,490 of CAVRQB010000001.1, forward strand.
TTGGGTGGGTTCTTCAGTGGTTATACCTCTGCACGGTTGACAACGCCACTGATACCGATGGCAAGTTACGAATATAGACGAGTGGGAATCAATTTGTTTTGGGTCCCCTCGATAGTTACGGCTTTGCAGCTTAAGGTTAAGCTGGTCGGTTTTTGAATGGTATACGAGTAGCCTTGGCAAAATATTGCGGAGGGGCTACTGGCACGGATCAGCCCCGTCAAGCTTTGCCACAGCCTACCTGAAAATGCCCATTCAGCAATGCCCCGGCGACGAAGCTAGAACTCTTTTTGCAGACCGATGGTAAAGCCATGAGGCAGGATACCCAGGATAACTGGACTCTCCTTGTTGTGAGCGTAGTACCCTGTTAAGGTGCCCAATGCGAAGCCAGCCAACACATCCGTCTGCCAGTGGCCCCATACCTTCATCCTTGCGATGCCATCATAAACGGGAAGTAATTCCAGTGCATATACGGATGGGTCATCGTGGTGGTATTCCAGCACAAATGGTGTAACAATGGCACTGACAGCTGCGACTTCACCGCTCGGGAAACTATAGTGTGCGCCACCCTGGAACCACAGATTGGGGTCATTGGCCTGCCCTGGCCTGGCACGGGTGAATGCATATTTCAGCCCTTGAGCCGAGATACCGGCAAGAACTGATGAGTCTATGGACTGCCAGAACGTTCTCCCCAGCCGCGTTTCGCCGCCCTCCCAGATTCCGCCTGCAAGCTCCCCGATAACCATGACATCCAGCAGGGCGAGTTGGTTTGATCTTTTCCAGATTCCGCTATTGTCATAACCCAAGCGGTGGTCGATTCCAAGCGGACCGCCTGCGGCAAACGCACCTGTGCAGATGAGTAAGAGTGACATCGTTTGTAGTGACAGCCATATGCCTTTGCACGCGATCACCGCCTTCCCCAAGTCCGGTATAGTTAAGGTCCAATTATACTAACGAGGACATGTCTGCAAACTCAGCAAGACTGCCAGGGAATTTCTATGCTGCAAATTGGCTGTTGAACACTGGCCATGCTGGCCTCCACAAAAAAGATCTAGAGGCCTTCCTTCAGCCAAGCCCAAGCCTGTTCCATTTTGGAGACGTCAAAATATCTCACTACCGACTTGGTAAATGGCTTCCAAAGTTCGGCCATCCACTCTTCCCATTCGCGGTCACCTACCATTGCAATGCGCTCGACGTCCGAGTAATGCTTGACGCCAAACTTGAAATCATCCCATGCGCCGTGCAAGTCCCATCCATGAAATTCATCCAGCTGAACGAACAGGCGCACCTTGCCATTTGCAGCAGCAACCGCCGCCTCTACGGCCGGAACGAACATCCGGTAATCCTCGTCGTGCAATTTCCCGCTCAGTTTGAAGCCAAGGATTCTAGAGTTGTTTGTCTGAATTTCACTTATCATCGTTTCGTGTCCATATGAGGTGGTCGGCCGAAAGGCATTCTATACTAGACATATTACTCAACGAATCTTAGCTAGGGCGAAGTTTTTCCTCTTTGCGCCATTCAACTTTGAAATATACATTGCCGCATCGATGTCGTTTCCATTAATCCGTCAGCACCTTGTTTGATTCGCAATGCCGTGGTTAATGTGCTTTCCTTGCAGGCCTATGCGTAAAGGAAAAGATGAACACGACTATCAGCGCAACAAGTGTCGCAGACGCTGAATAGCGGCTTAATGCCAAGCCGCCATGAGAAATGGGTTTGTCGAGGAAGTCGCCAACGACAGCGCCAAGCGGCCGGGTAAGGATGAATGCCGCCCAGAACAATACCGTATGGGATACCTTTGTCCGGAAGTAGGCTACTGCGATTAACGCCAGCATAGATCCAAACAATAGCGCACCACCACCATAGCCAAGACCAGCTGTATCGGCCGCCCAGTCGCCAAGCGCCGTGCCCAGGGTTTGCGAAAACATGATGGTAATCCAGTAGAATATTTCCGACTTTGGCGAGCTAACCGTATCAACGGCAACTGAACCGAGTGTGCGATACCAAATGAGCAGTGACACCATAAGCAATGTGAACAGAATTGCCGTTCCACCCGCATATCCGATTCCAAGCGAACGGTCAGCAAAGTCTGCTAGTGTGGTTCCGACCGTTGTCGTTGCAATGATGGTTGTCCAATACACGACCGGATGAAATTTCTTGGCTAGAATCTGAACCACCACAGCAGCGGCAAATATCGCGGCAAAGATTCCACTACTCAAGAGATAGCCTAGATGCATGGACATCGACAGGGTATCGCCGCCAGTCTCACCCAAGGTCGTGGCTAAAATCTTTATGATCCAGAAAATCAGAGTGACTTCCGGCACCTTGGTTAAAAGTTCCTGCTGTTCTGAATTCATCGTTTCCCTCATTTCTAAGCACGTAACCGACAATTGGTGTCAGCTCGTGGCCAATAGTTCCCTTATCATCAACTCGTGGCTGCCGGACAGAGACGATTTCGTTCCATCGCTCCTGCTGTCCGAAAATACTCTGCCAGCAGTCCAATCGTCGTTGGGGCGGTCATTTTAAAACCTCAGATATCTCGATTAGGTTGAGGTCAGGGTCTCTCAAGTATACTGACCTGATCCTCGTGTTGCTCCTGTGCGAAGCACAGGACCTTCTTCAATTGGCCAGCCAACGGCCTCGAGCAATCGCATAACTTGTTCAAGCGGTATGCTGGCGATAAAACATAAATCCAAAGCTCCGGGCGTAGGCAATTTAGCTTTTGGTTTGAATTTGTTTCCTTTGAGGTGCAAGTTGATCTTCTGGTTGCCAAATTTAAAAGCCTTTCGCTCAACTGGGGGTGAGCCACCCATAAAGCTTTCCAATTGCATTCCCAGGACCCGTGTATAGAAGTCGATACAAGCTTTTTCATTGGCTGTTGTAAGAACCAGGTGATCAAGATGTTCAATCATATTTGAATCAAGCAATCCTTATCTGGGTGAACATTACAATGAGTGGCTGACGCCAAATACATTCTGCCCGTTTAACTAAGGAAACGCCGAACAAGTACCTACGCGGAGCAGGAGTTGTGTTGACGAATCAGGATTGTTGAACAAAAAGTTGTTTTTTCATCTGCAATCACGCATCACATCGCCTCATTCAGGGGATATTCCCCTGTTCTTTGCTACGCTGGACGCACCTGTCCTGTCAGTGGCAATCCCCATTTGTCCAGATTGATCAGCGCCAGCAAAGCAAATGCACGGTTGGCGTTCTTCATCAAGCCACGATAGCGCACCTTGGCAAATCCATAGATGCTCTTGAGCGGTCGGAATGGGTGTTCGACCTTGGCACGCACCTGCGATTTCCTGCGATTGGTTTCCTTGTCTGCATCGGTCAATGGGGTATTGCGGCGGGCTCGTTTATTGGTGAAGTCACGTGCCTGCGGAGCAGCCTGGTTGAGCACTTCTTTCTGGCCAATGTATGCGCTGTCACCGTACAGTCGCGCCTCATCGCCATGAAGCAGATTCGGTAGTTCCTGGCTATCGTGGACGTTGGCGGAGGTGACGCTGGCGCTATGGGTGAGGCCGGTTTTGCTGTCCACGCCAATATGTACCTTCATGCCGAAGTGCCATTGGTTGCCCTTCTTGGTCTGGTGCATCTCGGGATCACGTGCGTTGTCTGCATTCTTGGTTGAGCTTGGCGCGGCAATGATGGTGGCGTCCACAATGGTGCCGCCTGAGAGCTTCATCCCATTGGCCAGAAGTAACTCGCCTACCTTGGCAAACATCGCTGCGCCCAGATTGTTCTGCTCAAGCAAATGGCGGAAGTTCATCAGCGTCGTCTCATCCGGCGCCCGCTCTCTTCCCAAGTCGATCCGGCAGAATTCACGGAATGACGGAGTGTCATACAGAGCATCTTCGCATGACTCATCGGACAGGTTGAACCAGTTGGCGATGAAGTACATCCTCAGCATGCGCTCTAGCCCAATAGGGGGACGTCCATTTCCAGCCTTCGGATAGCAAGGCTCAATCACTGAACAGAATTCTGACCAGGGAACGAGTTTGTCCATGCGAGAGAGAAATTCTCCCTTCCGGGTCGTCTTCCGATATGCCTCGAATCCATTCACTGCCAATGTTTGTTGTTTCATCTCATTCGTCCCTTGTGGAGTGCCTCGGACATTAACGCACTACATCCTCATCGCGTGGACTTAATCGGGGTTTCCCTAAGATTAAGCCGACGTCCGAAACGCCAACCAAAGCCGTCACTCATAAATCCGTCTCACATGGCTATTGCAAAGAGACCACCAGGACAACAAAACTATTGGGAATGATTGCGGGTCTAGGCTTTGGCTGTTCTGTCGTTGCTCGCGGAGTCTCGCCAAATGAAGCTGTCACAAGATATGCACGATGGCGTTCAGAGTCATAAGCCATGGTTCATGCTCCCTTTTGAGTAATCACGTTTTGTGACACTGAAAAGTGATCAGGATCGATTTCCTTTACTATCGTTAACGTCCCATCTCCATTTGAGCTAAATGCAATGCCCAAACTAGGGTCGAAGGCGGCCGAATCTGGTTTTGCTCCTATATCAACGATAGACACAATATTTCCAGTTTTGGAATCCAGAATTTCCATTTTATTGTTAGCGCAAACTGAAAACAGTCGATTATGTTCCTTATCGATGGCCAACCCCGTGGGCTCAATGCCGCTTCCAATTGGGAAACGCTTCAATACTTTGTTAGAGGCGCTGTCAATAGCGACGATTTCATTTTTATCTTCAATATTTACAAAAACATTGCCTGCATTATCGCTTACCGCAAGCTCGGGCTTTCCGGGCAAGCTAATTGTATTGATTTCTTTATGAGTGACAGCATCAATCACCGTAGCATTGGCAGAATGCCCATTGAAAGTTAATATGTGTTCTGATTTTGGTTCATAAAGAATGGCATCGGGATTCAAGCCAGAAATCTTAATGGTTTCGATCACATCGAGCGTAGTTAGATCAAATACCGTAACTGAATTGCCTTTTCCATTGCTGGTGAACCCGACATTCAGGTCATCCGCAAGTGCGATTGCATGCACCCCTTCAGTGCCCGGAATATCGCCAACAACCTTTCCAGAATCTACGTCAATGACTTGCACATGGGTTGAACGACTGATGAACAGTCGATGGTGCTTTGCATCGAAGGCGAGGAGATCCCAACCTCCATCACCGCCGACATTGTAGTGATTAGCTGCTGTAAATCTAATGCTTTTCGTGGGTTGTGCTGACTGAGCCAATTGGCTATTCAACAGGCAGACACAAACAACAATTCCAATCAAATATTTATTGACTCGGCAATAATATATTGAACTATTTTAGCGGTGTTGTGTCAGAGGGCGCATGGAAAAACAAGACGCGAGGACACTCTCGATGCAGGCATTGGCCGAAAGGCGCAGGCGTGCAGTCCGACTTCGGGAAAAAGGGATGCGGGTGAATGACGTTGCGCGCGAATGCGAGCTATCGCGTGGCACGGTCATCGCTGCGCACAAGGCTTATCGGCTGGGTGGATGGGCGGGAGTGGCCCTGAAACAACGTGGGCGCACCACAGGTGACGGGCGACGTTTGAGCGCTGAACAGGAGCAAGAGATCCAAAGGCTGATTTGCGATAAGACACCCGATCAGATGAAGATGGCCTACGCGCTGTGGAGCCGTGCGGCGGTGATGGAACTGATTGCACACCGGTTCAAGGTCAAGCTGCCTGTGCGGACGGTCGGCATGTATTTGCAAAGATGGGGGTTTACCCCACAGAAGCCGATGAAGAAAGCTTATGAACAGCGTCCAGTCGAAGTGAAGGCGTGGCTCGACAACAGTTATCCGGTGATTGCGGAACGCGCCAAAGCGGAAGGTGCTGAAATCCACTGGGGGGATGAGACCGGATTGCGCAGCGATGATGTGCGCGGGCGATCTTATGCCCCCAAAGGGGAAACGCCTGTTGTACGAGTCAACAGCAAACGCGAGAACGTAGGACTCATCTCTACCGTCACGAATCAAGGCAAGGTGAGATGGATGGTGCTGAACGGCGCGCTGGATACAAATCAACTCATCGAGTTCATGAAGCGGTTGGTGAAAGATGCTGGGCGCAAGGTGTTCCTGATCCTGGATAACCTGCGAGTGCACCATGCCAGACTGGTCAAGGCATGGTTGGCCAAACACCAGGATGAGATCGAAGTGTTTTACCTGCCGAGTTACAGCCCGGAATTGAATCCGGATGAAATGCTGAATGCCGATCTCAAACAGGCAGTGACAAGCAAGGCACCTGCTCGAACAAAGGGTCAGTTACTCAAGGTGACGACGAGTCACATGCGCAAACTACAGAAATCCCCTGAACGGGTGAAAAGCTACTTTGAACATGCCCCGGTAAAGTATGCTGCATAAGTTCAACAATTTATTGCCGGATCAATAATGGGCATGGTTTTATCCAAAATAGATAAGCGCTGAAGTTGTAATCAGTAGGATATCGTCAATGTTCCAGTCCGTTCATCAGGAATGAGCCAAAACATTGCTTTGGCCAGGGCGGAAAGCCATGAATGCCATCAACGCGGTGAGTGCAAGAAATGCAGCTACGACGAAAGCACTTGCTGGCTGAAATAGCCAAAATGCCCCAGCGATCAGCGATGCGGGTAGGTAGATGAGGCCGGTCACGAAATTATAGAGTCCGATTGCGGAAGCCCTTCGTTCCAGCTCGATATCGGCAATAAACGCCTTGCTTTGGGCTTCATCGATTGCAAAGAATACGCCATAGACGATGAAAAGGACAATCACTTGCCATTGCATGGCCGCGAATGCGAAGCCGATGCACATCAATGAATAGATCAGATAGCTCAGCATGATCATGCGTGCCCGTCCAAAACGATCTCCAAGTTTTCCAATCAGCGGGGCGGCAACGACAAACGAGATATTAAACAGGGCATACAGCAACACAACATCCTTGACAGCAAAACCGACGCCTTTTGCACGCAACAGCAGAAAGCCAAAACTGAAATAGGCCAGAGAAAAAATTCCTGCTATGACAAGGTAGCGCTTGAATCCCGGACTGAGGAATTTCCATGTTTCGAACATATTTTCACGCCGGCGATGAATGCCTGGCTTATCCTTGACGAGACTCAAGACAAAGATGCTGAGTACGGCGGGAATGAAGGCGATCCAGAACAGGATCCGGTACGTCGATGCCGCGTCCCCAAGCCACGAAAGCAATCCGTACGCCACCAAAGGGCCAAGAACGGCGCCACTCTTGTCGAGAGCCTTATGAACCCCGAATGAGTATCCCCTGGTATCCTTATCAGCCACCGCTGAAAGCCATGCATCCCGTGGCGGTCCGCGAAATCCCTTGCCCAGCCGCTCAACGACGCGAAAGACACCCAGGCCAACTACCGAGCTGGAGGCCAACAGAATCATCTTGGCCAGCGTGGAGAAGCCGTAACCAGCCAAAGCGAAGAGCTTGCGCTTTCCAGTCCGATCCGATAGCCACCCAGCGAGGTAATTCAAAGAGGATGCCGACAAGTCGGCAAGGCCCTCGACCATCCCTAGCAAGGCCGCAGATGCTCCTGCGATCGTTGTAAAGAAAATCGCAAAAACTGAAAATATCATCTCAGAGCTAACATCCGTCAACAGGCTCACAAGACCCAACCTGAGTACGTCTGGATGCACTCCAAACATTTTCTTTGCTGGGACATCAGTTGACATTGGGTACTTCGTCATTATCATCAGCAAATCCTGCGGTGAATCAAATGGATTATCAAGCTGAAGTTCCGCTCTTGGCCGCTTGTTGCCGGTCACGAGCGTCGGCTTTCATGCTGGATATTTTACACCTCGACCGGCAGCAAATGGCACGTTGCTGTCTGTCCATCTGACAGATTTGCCTCTGATTCTACGTCCGCTTCCAGTCTAATACCAGCCGGTCACAGACTCCATTGGTCGGCAGAGGCACAGTTGGTGTAACAACGCCGTATATATACCCCTTCTGGCGACTTCCACCAAGGCTTTTACTGAGGAGGCCGGTAAATAGTGCGTGATTTTGGTCAGGCGGCATAGCGAACATGTTTTTCCTGAAACAGATTCTGGATCACATGAGGTTGCTTCTGTCGGCGGTGAAGATGGCTACGCAGGCTGGCCACCATCTCCGCTTTGTTGGTTGGCCGGCTCTTTCCCAGGGCGTTAGTCTTGACGTCCTGATTGAGCAACTCATCAGGGTTCAGTTCGGGGCAGTAGCCGGGCAGACGAATCAGCCGCAGACGCTTGGCGTTTTCGGCGACAAACTTCTTCGCGGCTGCCGAACGATGCACCGGGTGACCATCGACGATCAGGAATATCTTGCCCTTGACCTGTTTGAGCATCCGCTTCATGAATTCAATGAACACCGAATTCTGGAACTTGCCTTCGAACACCATGAATGCCAGTGCACCACGATTGGTGATCGCAGAGATCATGTTACAGCCAAAGCGTTGCCCGGTCGCTCGCACCACCGGCGTTTGCCCCATCGGGGCGAAACAAGTTCCGCTGACATGATCACTGCGCAATCCCATCTCGTCACCCCAATAAATCGTCGCTTTCTCGCGCTTCGCTACCTTGACGATGGCTGGGTAGTCTTCGTCAAGCCAGCGGGCAATCGCTACATCGTTTCGCTCGTAGGCACGGCGTACGGGTTTCTGCGCACTCATACCCCATGCCTTGAGGTAACGCCCGACCGTCGTCTGCGAAACTGTGATGCCATACTTCCGCTCGATCAGGCGGGCCACCGCTTCCCGCGTCCAAAGGTAGAACGGCAACTTCAACTGGTCGGGCATCGTTCCAATGATCAGCGCACGAATGCGCGCAGCCTGTGTTGTATTCAACCGTCCGCCGCCAGGGCGTCGACCACGCCTGCCAGGCTTCAACGCCCGCAGCCCACCATCACGAGACAACCTCATCCATTTGCTCACTGCTCGCAGGCTGACGCTGTATGTCGTCGCCGCTTCGGTTTGCGTCATCCCTCCACGCACCGCTTTCACCACCAGCTTCCGCAGGTGAGCTTGCGTGGCTCCATCCAATTTCCGGGCATCAGTCTTGGTACTCATGTTTCCTATAACGCACTACGCACTATTTGGTGCACACGTCAGTAAGTCTTACAGATTTTCCAGTATGGCCACAATCCAACAATTTCCAGAACAGGTCAACAGCGATATAGGTTGAATTTCCCGCTATGCGCACCCGTAAAGGTCAAAGAGTTTTGGTACCCATACCTGTTGTCCAGGACTCTAATTGGCTGGATAGTGCCAACAATGGACGAGGTTTAACTGTCGAAAAACTGGGCCGTTGAACAGAACAATCCAGAAGCAAAGTTGTTCAACATACCATCTCACACTACTCACACTGACACGATGCAAGCCTTATTCTACAAGGCTTTCAGGCGATTCTGATGGCATAAAGCATCACACACGAGTATCACGCACTACCACCCATCAATGACCCGGCAGGAACTCGATTCCGGTACGGCGAACCAATTCTTCATAGCTGATTGGCTTGCCTACTTTCGCATCATCTCTGTTATCCAGCCAGTGTGCCCATATCCTATTTGTTGATGGGTCATAGACCAGCTTGAACAAATGCTGTGGAACCCAAACATGGTCTGGGCCAATCGTCGGAGGCGTACCGTCAAATACGGGCCCCGTAATCACATACACGTCACCCGCCGCCCGCATGACATACTTGCGTGTGGCCTTCTCAATGCTAGCCCAGGCCTTGCGGTTATTGATCGGATACTGCGGCACCATGTTAGCCAGTGAGAAGCTTTGTGCCATCGATTCAGGCGTTGCCATGTCACCCGCAGGTGCCATGTGGCCTCGGTCGAATCCCGAGCCACGATAATCTTCCAATTCGGCACGTTCAGCGCGAGGCAATCGAGCGTCAGCGTAGAATTTATTGGTTCGCTGGTTATTCCGTGCTTCCAACAGCACTTCCCTGTTAAGCCGCTCTGCCGAATAGATTGGTGTGTGGGTTTTGCCTGAGTGCATAACAGCGAAGCCACTGAAGCACAGCGATCTCGGCAGCATGCCAGCGTTGGCAGACAATACCGGCGGCTTGCCGTTTGCAAACACCGTGCGGCATTCAGCGAAGTCGGTATTTGCAGCGAAGGCTGTACCGAATACGGCCGAAACCGTGATGGCGAGTAGAAGTTGTTTAAGCATCTAAGGGCTTGAACACTTTGAACGCAAGGCTCTCGAACAACATGTTGATATCCCAATCAGCCGGTGGTTTAGTTTTCTGATCCAGAATTCGCCCGGACGACAAGACAGTACGGTGCTCACCATTCTGAAATTCCAGCATTAGCATTCTGTTCTGCTTATTAGGCTTGGCATCGAGCTTGGCGCACATCTCGTTGATGGCTTCATCATCGAACTCGTCGGAGGCGATCAAGTCACGCCGATAGTTTTTAATTTCATCCTCGCTGTACCACCGTCCACCCGGAAATGTAGTGATCTTGGCGATGACCCGCTTGATTGCCTCAGATAGACGGATGCGTAACAAATGCAGTTCCGTATCTTGCAAGGTTTCCAGTTGCTGCATCAATTCAACGATCAGGTTCTGTTGGACTGCGGCATTGACTCTCGAATTAGTCAGCAGCTTGATCTGCTCTTCAGCTTGCTGCCTATCAACAAGCAGCTCGGTCCTCTTCGACTCGTTCGCCTTTAATCGGTCAATAATCATCTGAGGTGGCTCCCCTGCTCCCATCTTTTCCAAGGCATCAAGTAAAGAGTCATTGCGAGCAGATACATCGGCGATTTCCAGTTTGATACTCTCAAGTCTGCGCATTGCACCGTTGATTTCGGCTTCAGCATTCCGGTTCACACCAAGTACTTGCGCCAGATCGACATCCTTGCAAAAACGCAACACCAGCTGCTCAAAATCTTGGTATTCCCACTGGACAAACTTGCAGCCAATTCCTCTTCTGGCATTGCTACAGGCGATATATTTTCCTTCCGTCTTGACGCCACTCGGTTTGATATTGGAATATCCACCCATGTTCATGGCACCGCCGCAGTACCCACAGCGCAGCAGACCTGAAAACAAATTACTGAGATTTTTGCCTTTGCTTACGCCACCACGTGTGCGTCTCGAAGATCGCGCCGATGCAACGATCATCCAGTCTTCCTTTGACACGATGGGTGGGTAGTAATCAGCAATGGCCTCAAGCGGTGTCAGTTCACCGTCACGTTGCAGGGCCAGCTGCAACTCGCCATAGACAGCGGGATTGGTGAGTATTTTCTGGATATAGGAGTTTTGCCAGCCATCCATTTTATCGGAAAACCTTGCGACATTTTCAGCGTTCAACGTCTTCACAATGGTTGCTGTGCCTATACCATCACGAGACATCTGGAATATGCGCTTCACCACCTCGACCCGCTCAGGGATCAAATCGAAGCCTTGATCGCTTTGTGATGGCTTCAGCCAATATGGGCAGCGAGCGGTCAGCCGCTTATTGGCTATGTTCTTACGTTTAGCATCCCAAGAGGAACGAATGCGTTTACTTTTCATGGCAGACTCTTCGTTGGCTCGGCTCATGATGACAATCGACATAATCAAACTTATCCAGTTTTCGTTCGATCCCTCATAGCTGTACACCTGCTCGTCAGCCAAAGTCACTATGATAATTCCGGCACGCAGGATGTCGATAAACACAGACAAGGCGTCCATAACCTTGTCGCGTGACAGACGATCCAGACTTTCGACCAGCAGGTAAGAACCCTTCTCGATTCGTCCATCTTCAACAAGTCTCAGAAACTGACCAAGAGCACCCTTCTTCAGATTTGACCGGTCATAGGCAGATATACCCAGGTCGTGCAGGTTCAGTTTAGTATCAAGCTGCAAACCATTTCTTGCGGCATACTCCACGGATAGACGGGTCTGGCGTTCGACAGAATCGCCCTTCTGCTGCTTGACGCTCGAAAACCGGATGTACGAATATGCTGTTGCCATTGGGTTATTGATATCATCGATCTAGGATATTGACATTATAGATGCAGCTACGTTTTGATAGGCAACATATACAAATCTGATAGCTTATTTAAAGAGTTCTAGGTTTATGCTGATTGAGCTAATGTTTTTATAGATATTTTATCATAATCTCAGGCCTTCACATCACGATGCTCTCCAGTCTGGGTTTCGCCCTCACTTACTGGCTGTGGCGGCGCAGTACGCGTCTCACCATGTACATTCCGGCGCGCAAGGCTGCCGCGCTGGTGGCGCTGCTGGTCGCTGCCGTATATGCTCTGCTGTCCGGTTTTGCCGTGCCGGCACAGCGCACCGTATACATGGTGGGCGCAGTCGCCGTCGCGCTCTGGCTGAACCGAAACTTTTCACTAGCCCAGATTATCAGTATCGCACTGCTCGGTATGCTGATTCCGGATCCATAGGCAGTCATGTCGCCAGGTTTCTGGTTGTCTTTCGGCGCCGCGGCCCTCATCCTTTACGTAATGGCATATCGGCTGAAACCCTCACGTTGGCTGGCGGAATACGGCAAAGTGCAATGGGCGATGACCATCGGCTTGATCCCGATATTGCTGGCCATGTTTCAGCAGGTATCGCTGGTCTCCCCGGTCGCCAACGCATTCGCGATACCGCTGATCAGCCTCGTCGTCGCGCCTCTCACCCTGCTGGGCGCGGTGCTGCCTGTTGCCGCGCCATTGTGGCTGGCTCACACCGTGATGGGCTGGACGATGATACTGCTGGAGTGGCTGAACAGCCTGCCGCAAGTGGTTTGGACACAGCACGCGCCGCCGGCATGGAGCATCGCGGCCGGCATGATGGGTGTACTGTGGATATTGCTGCCGCGCGGATTTCCGGCGCGCTGGCTGGGATTTCTGCTGTTGTTGCCGATGTTTTTGAATGCGCCGGAGCCTCCCGCACACGGTGCAGTCCGGCCGATTGTCTTCGATGTCGGGCAAGGTCTGGCGGTCGCCGCGCAAACCCGGCATCACGCACTGCTCTACGATACCGGCCCGGATTTCGGCGACGGCGCTGACAGCGGCAATCGCATCCTGGTCCCATCGCTGCGCGCAATGGGGATAGCCCGGCTGGACGGACTGATCCTCACCCACAATGACACTGATCACACCGGCGGTGCAGCTTCCGTGATGCAAGCCATGCCAATAGAGTGGATGTTATCGTCACTGCCCGACGAACATCCGCTCCTGCAACAGGCAGTCGATAGTCAGCATTGCACGGACGGACAAGCATGGCAGTGGGACGGGGTCAGTTTTGAAATACTGCACCCCGATGCAGACAGTTACGGCAACACAACAGTACGCGACAACAACCGCAGATGCGTACTGCGCATCAGCACAGGCGGGCAACACATACTTTTGACTGCGGACATTGAAAAGGAAACCGAACAACGGCTGCTCAGGGAACATAGGGACAAACTGCCCGCCTCCTTGCTGACCGTGCCTCATCACGGCAGCAAGACTTCATCCACCGATGACTTCGTCGATACCGTACAATCCGGATATGCCGTGTTCACAGTCGGCTATCTCAACCGTTTCGGCCATCCGAAACAGGAAGTCGTGCAACGTTACATGCACAGCGGCGCGGAAATACTGCGTTCTGATCAGGACGGCGCGATCCTGGCAGTGATGGATACCCAGGGTTTGCAGGTAGAACGCTACCGAAGAACGCATCATCGGTATTGGATGCAATGATCACCCGCAGCGTGAGTCGAGGCCGGACGCAACTTCGACTGAATTTTTTGAGTTGACCGTACAGGTTATAACTGGAAAACTGCGCACCACTTTTTCAATGACGGGTATGAACATGAAACAATGCAAAGCAATTCAAAGGCTGCGATCGGCTATTCAGGCCGCCATGGTCGGCGGGACTTTGACATTAGCGATTGGTGTTACGGCCAACGCGGATAATATGCCCACTGTAAACGTCGGCGTTTATGCTCAGCATTCCGCCGGCAAGATCGTATACTACTATCGCGTCAGCAACAACACACCGCAAACCATCGCCGCAATTACGATAGGACTCGACAACCAGAACGACGGCAACCCCAACAACGACGTCTATGAACTCTCTGAACTGCCCTCGGGCTGGAATGCAAAATTCGGCATACCCTCGACAAGTTCGAACTCGCCCACAGGCTGGCGCGTCAGTTTGGCCACCCCGGAAAAAGGAGGCAGCACGCATGCCGTCTCATGGGAACCATTGAACGACAGAACGCCAAAACTGCTTCCCGGCCAGACTCTGACCAAAATGAATGTTGCAGTTGATAAAGCCGATGCCAACTACATTACCGGCCACGCACTGATAACTTTTGCCGATGGGACTCCCGCAACACTGACAGTTCCGATGGAGCGCCTCGACAATACCCCGCCCAGCTTTTCCGTATACCTCAGCCCCAATATCATCCTGGCTCAGGCCAACAAATTCTTTGCGGTCAATGCGACCTTCCTGCTCAAGGATGATTACGACCGTTCGCCGGAAATCAAACTCGAGTCCATCACCGCCAACGAGCCATTCGATGCGGCCGACATCCGCGACGCAAGCATCGGTCTTGATGACCGGTACCTGAAATTCCGCGCTATAAGCAAAAATCCGGCCGGCAGGATCTACACGGTGACCTATTCGGCAACTGATGCCTCCGGCAATCAAACCACCGCTTCTGCCACTGTGACCGTGATCGCATCGGCAACTCCTGCGCCTGCTCCTGCTCCATTATCCCCTGATCAAGGCGAAATGAAATAGCCCCGGACTTGCATATTTTCATGTTCAACCAAGCAACCGGTTTGCGACCCCATCCCGATCAGGGTCAGCCGCGAATCACCGGTCCCATGCGATTACAACATTATGCCACCCGTACTCTACTCTTTCCGCCGTTGCCCATATGCGATACGCGCGCGCCTTGCACTGTATGCGAGCGGCACTTCGGTCGAATTGCGCGAGGTGAAATTGAGTGACAAGCCGGCGAGCATGCTGGCGGCCTCTCCCAAGGGCAGCGTGCCCGTGCTTGTACTGCCTGACGGACAGGTGATAGACGAAAGCTGGGCGATCATGCTATGGGCGTTGCACCAGCATGATCCTTTGGGGTGGCTGGGAAAGAACCGCACGAATATCGAATCCGCGACCTCCTTGATCATCGAGAATGGCACCTCATTCAAACACGATCTGGATCGCTACAAATACCCGGAGCGCTACCCGGGTCACCCGCAAATCCATTTCCGCACTCAAGCTGAAAGGTTTATCCGGGATCTGGAAAATCGTTTGCTTGAGACTCCCTACCTGCTCGGCGACTCGCTGTCGATTGCGGATGCAGGCATCTTTCCGTTCATCCGCCAATTCGCCGGCGTGGACAAGGACTGGTTTGCGCGTGCGCCATATCCATCGCTGCGCCGCTGGCTCAATAGCCTTTCAGGGTCTCGGCTATTTGCCGCCGTCATGAACAAGTATCCGTCATGGCGACCTGATGCCGCACCCCTAATCATGGCAAGTATTTGATTCGCCTTCGTTGCAACAAAGTACCCCGCCCAGATGGAATCATGAAACTGCATCGGTTTGGTTAGTAACGGATGATGTATCGTTATTGTCACAATCAAATTTTGCTTAAAGTGTTAAAATTCAAAACGAAGCATTTTAAAACGATGTTTGCAGATGCCGCTTCAAGTGCCGCAATAGCACCATCCCCTTCGAGGAATTCAAATAGTGAAGAAATTGTATTGCCTGTTGATCGTCGCAATAGCGGGAGCTTTGCTCAGCGGCTGCTATGACAACGGTTCTGACGCAGCCCCGCCGGCGGGATTCGCGGCACAACCAGGAGACGGCAGAGTCATCCTCACCTGGATACCCGATCCCGGTGTCGAATATTGGGTCTTCACTGCAACCGATCCGAGCCTTACCGCCTTCAATTGGTCCAACCTGGCAAATGCGCACGCCTACACCAATGCGGGCATGCCGTTCTATATGTGCGGCTTGCTTACCAGTACTGTTGGCAGTACCAATTGGACACCGTATTATTTTGCCACCAATGGCCGCAGCAGTAACGGACCGGGAGGACCCAGCAGTCCTACCAAAATCGCGACTCCATACAACGCCAGTACCAACTGGCAGGCGGGTTCCTCCCCGCTTTCCACCGCAAATCTTTATGGTGTCGGGTATCTCAGCACGACCACCTGTTCGAACAGCCCGACCAGTGCCGATGGCATTTTCGCAGCAGTCGGCGCAGGGGGCGCGATCTTTACCGGCAATGCAACTATAATTACCGGCAGCAACAATATAGTCTGGTTGCCCGCGAATCCTCCGGCCGGTTTTTCTTCCGATCTCTATGCAGTGACCGGCAACGCCGCGAACCTGAACTACCTGATCACACCGGGACTGCTCTGGATAGCCGTTGGCGCCGGAGGGGCCTCAATCTACAGCTACGACGGCATCAATTGGTATCCGGGGGGGCCCGCAAATCAAGGCACCAATTCTCTGCGTGCCATCACGCACTCCGGAAGCTATTTTATTGCCGTAGGGGACTCCGGAACGATACTCGCGGCTTCCGGCATCACTGTCAATGGCATCCCCTGGGTGCAGCAAACTTCAGGCACTCCCAATAATCTGCTGGGTGTAACCCATGGCAACTTCTATACTGCAGTAGGCGAGAACGGCACGATACTCACCAGTTCCGGCACGGGTATCTGGACACAGCAACCAGTCGGGTACCCGCCTCTTACTTCCGAAACGCTGCGGCAAGTGGCTACCTATGGCAGCATGACTGTTGCGGTAGGCGACAATGGCACGATCGTGACCAGTGTCAACAACGGTGGTCAATGGACCTTGCAGCCTGCTCTGCCCGGAATGCCGAATCTGGTAAGCGTCGTAGCGGAATCCCAAGTCGCCGCTCCCGGCACTGCCATAGATAATGTGCTGGGTGTCGTCCCATACGCACAGTTTGTCGCGATGGACAGCAACGGCAACGCCTATACCAGCGTGAATGGCGCCGAATGGTCCGGCCCTTACACCACCGGCATAACCAGCCCGAATGCCATGGTCAGCAGCGGTTTCGGATATGTCGCCGCGGGGAATGCAGGCGCGACTGCATATGCATTCTGAAATCTTTAAGCGTCCCACGCGACAAGTTTGAGCGCCATTCCGCAAATTCCCGTGATGACACAGGACCCACCATGCTGAATTTAATCGTTTCCACGATCGTATTCTTTATTGCTTCCTGGTACATCAAACGATACCTGGACGAGCAGGAAATCCCCAAGGGCATGACGCGCGGGGTGGTGATATTCACACTCGCCGCCCTGCTGTCCTGGGGTGTCGGATGGTCGATAGACTGGGCGCAAGGCATGATCGAAGGTCCGCAAACTGCAGCACAGAACCCAAGCGGTTTGTCCCAAATCCTGAAAGCCGCCGGCCAGTCTCAACGCTGAGCCTGTCTCTCGTCGACCGACGAACTGCTCCAGGCTCAGTGAGACAAGCCGGGGAATAATTCCAGCATCCCGTCCGCTATAAATTGCACAGCCATCGCGGCAAGTATCAGCCCCATCACCCGGGTGGCGATATTCAGACCTCCTGTGCCAAGGCGCCGTCCTATCGGCTCGGCCATAAGCAACACTACCCATACGATCGCCGCTACGCCGAGTATCCCAAAGTTGAAAGCAAGCTTGCCAGTCAGGCTGCCAGCCTGATGGGCATCGACGATGGCCAGACTGATGGCGCCAGGCCCGGCAAGCAACGGTATCGCCAGCGGTACCACCGAGATATCTTCCTTGGCCTCGGCTTCAATCTGTTCCGCGTCAGTATGGCGCGCCGGACTGGTCTTGGCGCCGAACATGGAGATGGCAATGAGCAGTACCAGCAAGCCGCCTGCGATTCGGAATGCCGGGATGCCGATACCAAAAAATGATAACAACCCGCCACCCGCCCATACTGCGATCGTCAGTATCACGGCCACCGCGACAGATGCTTTGAGGGAAGTGCGGTGCATTTCCTCGTGGGAGCGGCCCGCCATCATGCTGAGGTAGATAGGTATGGCTCCGAGCGGATTCAGGATCGCAAAGATACCCACCAGGAATTTTACATGCTCTGTCCAAACGGGTATCAGTGCCATGGTGTTCTTTCTGATTGACTCGATCGTTTGGATGAATGCGGCATTGTCCGGACCGGAAGCGCGGTTGTCCAGTTCGCCATGGCAGCTTGCCATCGAACATCGCTGTGTTACTCTACGACCATGAAGAATATTGCGAACCATCTCGCCGCGTTGTTGACCACCGCATGGGTCGGCAGCCTGTGGGCGGTCGGCTATCTGGCGGTGCCTGTGCTGTTCTACGCCCAGCCTGACCGTCAACTGGCGGGAATGCTGGCCGGCCGGATGTTCTCGCTGGTGTTCTGCGTTGGCGCGGCATGCGGCATCTATCTGCTGGCCAGTCAATTGTTCATGTCCGGCAAATCATCGCTCAAGAGCGCGATATTCTGGATAACAGCGTCCATGCTGTTGCTCACGCTGGTGATCCTGTGCGGCATCCAGCCGGTGATGAATGGACTCAAGGCACAAGCGCTCCCGCTCGACGTGATGCACAGCCAGTTCGCAGATCGATTCTATACCCTGCACCATATCTCCAGCACGCTCTACTCCATCATCAGCCTGCTGGGCGTGGCGCTGGTCATCAAGATGAAACGGCCATCCTATTGATATTTCCCTAAGTCATGACACCCACCCTCTCCCCCACCCCTCTCCCACATGTGGGAGAGGGGAAGTGCCAGAATCCCCTCTCCCGCAAGCGGGAGAGGGTGGCCCGAAAGGCCGGGATAACCAGCGACTTGGCTGGCGTTTATTGCCAGTCTAGTCGAATGGCTAGTAGTTCCATCAGAGGGTTTACACATCGCATGAAGCATTGTCATTTATGAAAAGCTCAATAGAAACAAAAAGAGCCGCGAATGCGGCTCTTTCGTCAGACTTCTGCATACGTTTGTTCAGACCAGAGCCTTGATGATATCTTCGACCACCTTTTTCGCGTCGCCGAACACCATCATGGTCTTGTCCAGGTAGAACAGATCGTTGTCCAGCCCGGCATATCCGGCAGCCATGCTGCGCTTGACCACCAGCACGGTGCGCGCCTTGTATGCTTCAAGGATGGGCATGCCATAGATCGGGCTGGACTTGTCGTTCTTCGCGGCGGGATTCACCACGTCGTTCGCACCTATCACCAGTACCACATCGGTATCTGCGAATTCGTTGTTGATCTCGTCCATCTCGACCACCTGGTCGTAAGGCACTTCGGCCTCGGCCAGCAGCACATTCATATGGCCGGGCATACGGCCGGCCACCGGGTGAATCGCATAACGCACTTTCACGCCTTTTTCCGCAAGCAGATTGGACATCTCCTTGATGGCATGTTGCGCGCGCGCGACGGCCAGCCCATAGCCGGGCACGATGATCACGCTGTCTGCATTGCCCATCATGAACGCGGCATCGTCTGCACTGCCGCTGCGATAGGTCTTTTGTTTTCCATCTTCACTTCCTGCCGCACCCTCGCCTCCCCCAAAACCGCCGAGGATCACGCTGAGAAAGGCACGGTTCATCGCCTTGCACATGATGTAAGAAAGGATCGCGCCTGAGCTTCCGACCAGCGATCCGGCGATGATCAGCATGTTGTTGTTCAGTGTGAAGCCTATGCCCGCTGCCGCCCAGCCTGAATACGAGTTCAGCATCGAGATCACCACCGGCATATCGGCCCCGCCGATCGGCACGATCAACAACACACCCAGCAGCAGCGCGATCGCGGTCATGATCAGGAATGGCGTCCAGCTCGGGGTGATATAGAACGCGATGCCGAAAGCTATCATCGCTATGCCCAACCCCAGGTTCAACCAATGCTGGCCGGCGAAGCGCAGCGGTTTGCCGGACAGTTTGCCGGACAGTTTGCCGAACGCGATGATCGAGCCGGTAAAGGTTATTGCGCCGACGAAAGTACCGATGAACAATTCGATCCGGTTACTCGCATGCAGTGTCGCACCGATTCCGTAGGCGGCGGGGTTATTGAATGCCGCCATCGCGATCAGCACCGCCGCCAGGCCGACCAGCGAGTGCATCGCCGCGACCAGTTCCGGCATCGCCGTCATCTGGATGCGCTTTGCGATGATGGCCCCGACACTGCCGCCTGCTGCGATCGCGATCAGGATGTATGTGACGTTATGTGTCACGCTGAGCGTGGTCAGCACGGCAATCGCCATGCCGACCATGCCGAACATATTGCCGCGTCGGGCGGTAACGGGGGAACTCAGTCCCTTCAGCGTCAGAATGAACAGGACGGCGGCTGCGAGGTAAGCGAGTGCAACGGAATTGGCCGACATTTACTTACCTTTCTTCTTGAACATATCCAGCATGCGCTGGGTGACCAGAAAGCCGCCGAACACATTCACTGCAGCCAGCGTCACCGCAACGAGTCCGAGGATGGTGCCAATATCCATCTTCTGGGGACCTGGCGCCAGTCCGATACTCTGAAGGATAGAACCCGCACCGCTGGCTTCCGGGCCCGCCGCCAGCATGGCTCCGACGATGATGATACCGGACACCGCGTTGGTCACCGCCATCAACGGGGTATGCAGCGCAGGTGTTACGTTCCACACCACGTGGTAGCCGACGAATATCGCCAGCACAAACACGGTAAAATTCAAAACAAAAGGATCGACTCCGCTCATTTCACACTCCTGGGTTTTATTTGGTGACGACCGCGCCGTCGATCGCGATCAGCGATCCGGCGATGATGTCGTCTTCACGGTTGATGTTGATGGCCCCGCCATTCTTGGGATCGCACAGCAGGTTGATGAAATTCAGCAGATTGCGCGCATACAACGCCGAAGCGTCTGCCGCCACAGTACCCGGCAGATTCGATTCGCCCACCAGCGTCACGCCGTGCTTGACCACGGTCTTGTTCAACTCGGTCAGCGGGCAGTTGCCGCCCGCCTCCGCGGCCAGATCGACGATCACCGAGCCGGGCTTCATGGCCTTCACCATCTCCTCGGTGACCAGCACCGGCGCGGGACGACCGGGGATCAGCGCGGTGGTGATGACGATGTCGGCCTGAGCCACGCGCTTGGCAACCTCGGCCTTCTGCCTTTCCATCCAGCTCGGCGGCATCGGCTTTGCGTAACCGCCCACGCCCTGTGCCGCTTCGCGTTCCTCGTCGGTCTCGTAAGGCACGTCGATGAATTTTGCACCCAGCGACTCAACCTGCTCCTTCACGGCAGGGCGCACATCCGAAGCTTCGATCACCGCCCCCAGCCGTTTGGCGGTTGCGATGGCCTGCAAGCCCGCAACGCCGACACCCAGTATCACCACACGCGCTGCCTTCACGGTACCGGCGGCAGTCATCAGCATCGGCATGAAGCGTTTATACAGATTGGCCGCAACAATCACCGCCTTGTAACCGGCGATGTTGGCTTGCGAAGACAGAACATCCATCGCCTGCGCGCGCGAGGTGCGCGGTAACTTTTCCATCGCGAAGGCGGCGATGCCCTGTTTGGCATATGCTGCAACCGCGTCTGCCTGATGGGGCGACAGCAATCCGACCAGCACGGTGCTTTTGCTCATTTTGGAAAGCTCATCGGCACTGGGCGCCCTGACCTTCAGCACGATCTCGGACTGCGCGTAAATTTGATCCGCGCTCGCCATGGTCGCACCTGCAGCCTGGTACTCGGTATCGGGAATACTGGCCCCTGCACCGGCTCCGGTTTGTACCGACACCTTGTGCCCGGTTGCGAGAAGTTTCTTGACCGTCTCGGGCGTGGCTGCGACGCGGGTTTCGCCTGCGCAAGTCTCCGCAGGAATGCCTATACGCATGTCTTCTCCTATTTCTTGTTCTTACGTGGAATATCCTGGGCCTGGATTTGGATTTGACTCCAAACAGATTTTTGGCGAGAGCGATTATACCTGCACTGCCCGGTAGTGACTATTCAGGCAGCGTAAATCCCGGAATATATGTTGTTTAATTGCCACCCTGTCTCATCCCATCCACACTCAGGAGAACCAGCGCAAGAAGGCTGCAGATCCGAGCGCAACGACTCCCAACACAAATGAGACGCGCCAGACCAGCAGTATATTGTCACCGGACAACCTTGGATTCAGCCTGGCATAGAAGACTGCCAGGGCAAATCCTGAAAGGGCGCAGATTATCTTGATTATCAGCGCATCCACCGCGACACCATGGATGTCCGGCAGATGACCTTCGAAGATAAAAGTGGTTATGCCGAACAGCGCACCGCTTGCCATTTGGATTGCCCAGGCAACAGCCAGGAGCAATGCAAGGCGGTGCTGAACCGTCGCGGTTCCCCGCACCAGCCAGAGGGCCGATGCGGAGGTTGCCACCACAGTTGCAGCACCTAAGTTGTGTAAGACCTGGATGAGTGCATAAATGAAATTCTGCACGTCCCGCTATTTTACAGTGGCTGTCACAGAAGCCTGTACTCCGGTCAAAGCATGGCTGACCGTAGCCTCCTTGATCACGATCATGTGTTTCCCGGGCGACAGGTCCGGCAAGTCAATGCTGCATGGGCAATGGCCGACATCGCGATAGACGATGGGATTCTGGTCGTCAATATAAATATGCACATGATTTCCAGTGGGTCCCAGATGGACATTGAAATCGAGCTTGTTTCCGCTGCCGCTTGCCAGCATCGCTCCGTTTGCAGGCGAAGTGATGGTGATCGAACCGGAATCTGCTGCAAAAACCGGACTTGCCAAAGCAACCAGGGCAAAACCAAAGAACAAACTGATGAGCCGTTTCATGACATTCTCCTTGACTGAAGTAAACACGAGTAAATTGGTCAACTACGGGTGCGAATTCAGCACCCTATCGGGGAAAAAGTCAAGTTTGACATCCGTGAAAAAGAAACCCGTCCGTTTGCTCTGCCGCCGATGGAAGATTTTCCTGATGATCATGACGCCGGAAACATGCCAGGTTGATCGACTGCATATGCATCGGCGGCTATCGCTTCCCCATCGGAGCGTGTCTGACTACGCCAGCGACGCGGTGAATTCCTTCACTGGTACAGGTCTGCCGAACAGATATCCCTGGTAGAACCAGCACCCGGCGCCCGCGAGGAATTCGAGCTGAGCATCCGTTTCCACACCTTCGGCTATCACTTCGATGCCGAGGTTATTGGCCATGCCGATAATAGTTTGAATGATCATCGCATCGGTGGATTTTGTACCTATGTTGCGCACGAATGACTGGTCTATCTTTAACTGGTCGAGCGGCAATTGGGTCAGATACGCCAGAGACGAATATCCCGTTCCAAAATCATCCATCGAGAAACGCACGCCGATCTTCTTCAATGCATGCATCTTGGCTATCGTGTCAGTAACGTTCTCTAGCACCGTGCTCTCGGTCAGTTCGATCTTGAGGCGTGAAGGATTAATGACAGTTTCCTCGATCATTGCCCTGACCTGATTGACGAAACCCGGCTGGCGAAATTGCCGGGCACTGACATTCACAGCAAGCGTCAAGTCGCGGGCGAAAGGATGACCCTCCCATGCTTTGAGTTGCTCGCAAGCGGTCTGCAGCACCCATTGTCCGATAGGCAGTATCAGCCCGGTATCCTCCGCAACGGGAATGAATTTGGCCGGACTGATCAGCCCCTTCTCCGGATCTTCCCAGCGGATCAATGCTTCCGCTCCTATGGGCCGTTGCTTGCTGTCAACCTGCACCTGGAAGAAAAGCCTGAATTCATTTTTTGGCAGCGCCTTGCGCATCCCGGCTTCGAGTTGGCTGCGAGTTTCCAGTGCTTCCTGCATTTCCGGATCAAAGAATCGCTGAGTGTTGCGCCCGGCCCTTTTTGCCGCATACATCGCGGTGTCGGCCTGTTTGAGCAGGTCATCCAGATTCTGTCTGTAATTGGCGAACAGCGATATGCCTATGCTTGCAGTACTGTAATACTCGACGCCTTTCAGTATGTACGGCTGATTGATGTCGGAGAGCATCTTTTCCCCAACCTCCCGCACCTGCAACGCAGCTTCTTCCCTGTTTGCGCTTAGTCCCTCCAGCAGCACCACGAACTCATCACCGCCCAAACGGGCCAAAGTATCGCTCTCGCGTATTGCTGCCCGCAGGCGCTTGCCAACCTCGATCAACAGCAGGTCGCCGATGTCGTGTCCCCGTGTGTCGTTCAGTATCTTGAAATTATCCAGATCGATGAACAAGAGCCCGGCGCAAGTCTTGTTGCGCGCACTGGTCGTGACTGCCTGATAAAGTCGGTCGAACAACAAACGCCGGTTGGGCAATTGGCATAGCGGGTCGTAAAAGGCCAGATGATGGATCTTTTCTTCAGCCTGCTTGCGCTCCGTGATATCGAAAAATGCACAGATATAGTTCGTGGTTTTGCCCTCTTTGCCCAAAACAGCGGTAATGGTCAGCCATTCCGGATATGTCTTTCCGTTCTTGCGGCGGTTCCAGATTTCGCCCTGCCAATAATTGTCGCGATGGAGTTCTGCCTGCATGCGCGAATAGAATTCCGGGTCATCGCGATCCGATTTGAGCATGCTCAGGTTCTTTCCGATCGCTTCTTCGGCACTGTAGCCGCTCAGTTTTGTAAATACACGGTTGACCCGAATGATCACCTCATCCTGATCGGTCACGATCATGCCCTGCTCGATCTCGAAAGCGATCGCCGCAATGCTCAAAGCCGCCTCGCGCTCTTCCAGCACCGCCATCATGCTGTTGAAGGCATGGGCCATATCGGAGATGTCCCTGGGCCCGGAGAGCACCGCGCGCACCTCGGACTCTCCCGCCTTGGCGCGGCCCATGCTTGCAGACAACTGATTCAGAGGCCGGGTCATGCGATTGCTCAGGAAACGGATCAGGAACAGGAACAATAATGCGAAAGAAAATGACGTCGCGATGTTGGCGACGAATATGTCAGTCGTCGTCTGGGTCAGCGCTGCCTTGCTCATCACCACTGAAACATACCCCAGCAATTCGGGGGCGGATGGTTGCACATTGAATGGAGTTTCTGCGGGAGGCTGTGTGTAAACCGGTGCCACAAAGCGCCATGCATCGGAGTTTTCCGCTTCAAGAACGGCTGCATCCAGGGTCAGACTGGTTCGGTCGCCCTCACCGGGAAATCCGGCTTTGCCGCCGCTCCCTTTTGACAACAATTTGCGCTGATTGACATCGCTGATCTCCACACCGACCACACCCGGAAATGCCATCGTAGCTTTAACTGCCTCCGCAGCGTTATTGCCCGAGTTGTAGATCAGCGCGAGGATACTTTGGCGAGCCAGATTCTCGGTGATGTGCTGGCCCTGTTCCAGCAGGTTGTGGCGGACCCGTTCGTTGCTCTGCCACGATCCCACCAGCGAAGAAAACAATGCCAGAAACAGAATCCCGAGTGTCACCATGATGCCGAGCTGGCGCTCAAAGGTGAAATTCTGCAGAAATTCGTTGAGGATCTTCTTCATGGACAATTCGCTTATTGGTCGGGGAATATCGTGTCGAAACGCTGCAGCGAGCTTGATTTCAGCCCCAGATGCTTGGCGGTACGCAAGTTAACAGCGCTTTTCACGTCGCGCAATGGCGTCATGCCACGCTTGTCATTTGCACCCGATAGCAAAATGTCCTGGGCCAATCTGGCCAGGCTCTCTCCCATCGCCACGTTGTCCGGATAGAGCGAGAACAGTATGCCGCGCCTGACATAGCTGAAGTTGCTGGAGAAAACAGGGATGCTTTGATTCCATGATTCCTGCAACACCAGGGGCAGGATAGAACTATCCTCGACAGTCGTGGAATCCTGCGGCAGCCACAACACATCGCTGTTGCCGTCAGCCTCGGAAAATATCTGTTGATAGAACTTGACTGCACTGCGCAGATTCTGCGCCTGATAAGCCACCAGCTCCAATCCCTGATCATGCGCCGATACTTTTGCAAGTTTGATCAGCCAGTCGCTGATCCCGGGATCGTAGACGACGTAAACGCGCTTGACCGCCGGCATGATAGCCTTCATGCGGGCGAACAACAATGCTGGATCGGGCGTCAAGCTGATCACAGGCTCGGTGCGCGCTTCGCTCTCAGGCACTGTCAACACGCCGCCGACCTCCACGATGAAGTCCTTGTTCCACCCCATCGCAGTCTTCATGCCCTGCTGGCCAAGAGCGATTACCACCTTGGTGTTCTGGCGCAACAGACTGGATTTCAACGCTGCGACGTCCGTGTCTGGATTCACCGCATAGACCGATACCTGGGCTCCGGCCTTGTCCTCGATGCCGTTGATTATTTCCTCGAATATGCTGCGATAGGGCGCACCTATATCCGGATAGATCACGGCGATCGTATCTTTCGCTGCCCACGCCGGTATTGTCCAGTCCAGTCCGGCGAAGAACAGCAATATTACGCCCAGAAATAACGCGGCCGGCCTGCGATCGATTCCAGCCCGACCGAAAAGATCGGGCATACCCGGCGCAAGCGTCGGATGACTTGCCATCAGAGTTGGTGTCTCAGCTCGACCCGCCACGCTCTCGGATCCACCGGCAAATCATTGGGGATCGCGACGAACGGTGTACCGTACGGGCTGGGTTCACGCGCATCGGCACCGAACACGTTAAATACCTTGAACGTGATACCCCAATCGCCTTTCTGATTGACGTTGCGCAGAATCAGGTCCACGGTCTGGTAATCGGCGATCGGAGGCCGGGTATCTCCCGGCTCGCGCTTGCGGTCGCCGATATAGTTGAGTTGCGTGTCCAGCGTCCAGAGCGGCACGAAACGCCAATCCGCACGGGCATATAGATGATGCCGTGGTGCCAAGCCCGCATCCTGGTTGGTAGCATCGTCGATCGATTGCTGCTCGGCGAAGTTTCCCGAGACCCTCAAGTTTTGCACTGCGTCCCAGACCAGCTCGGTTTCAAAACCCTGGCCGTGCTGGCTTCCGGCATTCTGCGCGGTAGAGATCCCGGTAGTCGGATCCGGCACGAAGCGCAGGATGTCGTTCATCTGGTAGCGGAACAGGTTCAGGTTCGCCTGCAGCGTGCTGGTCGCCTGCCAGGAAAAAGCCAGCTCCAGTGACTGGTTGGTTTCCGGCTTGAGGTTGGGATTGCCCTGCGCCACCGGATTGTTGATGTTGTAGAGTTCGGCAAATGACGGCGGCCGAAATGCAGTGCCGTAGAGCAGCTTGCTGGTCAGGTTGTATGCCGTGTCCCATACCAGCGCCAGGCGCAGATTGGTGGTGCCGCCGAAATCGGAATACTGGTCATGGCGTACGCCTGCAGTCAGATACCAGTCCCGGGTGAAATTCCATTCGTCCTGGGCATACACATAATTCACGCGGCGATCATGGGGCGTCATGAATATATTTGCACTATCCATTTCCGTCACGCCACCCGGTATGGGTTGCGGAACGTAACCTGCACCCGGTTCAAATACTAAATTGTAATTTCTCGATTCCTCGGTATTGTACAGGTCATCATTCTGTGTGCCGGCGCCGAAGCGCAACTTGTGATTCTGGATCGCCGAATAGATCGCCGAAACATTGGCGCGCAAGTGGCGCTCCCATTTATCGGGATTGCCGATCACGCCGTCGGGAAACGGTCCAAATCCAGGTCCAAAATATGCCCCCGGCGGGAATAGCGTCAGATCGGACTGCTCGGTGATGTATAGATAACTTGCCTGGGCGGTCAGATCCAGATTGGGCGCAAAATTCGTGTCCTGATAGGTAAGGTCTGCGTTGGCTCGTGCGCCATAATTTGTGCCAACGGGGTCCAGTGCGGAAGCCACCCCGGCGCCTGATTGCACATTGGAGCGCTGTTGGTAGCCTGCGCGGAGTCGCCACTTATCACGCGACAGATCGATGCGGCCATCGATGGCATCGTATCCCAGATCGACCGGCCCCGGCGCAAGGCTTGCAGGTGGAAGGCTTGCGGGAATGTTAAACAGATTATCGAGCCCGGTCTGTTCATCTGCAGCAATGATCTGGTGCTGGCCGTCGGTGTGTCCCGCCCTCAGATATGCGGCGACATCGAAGTTGCCCCAGGTCCCGCCGTGCTGCACCCAGCCATCTATACTGTTGAACGAGCCGGCGCGCAAACCCAGTTGAGTGCCGTTGATATCCGCGGAAGTCTTCGTGATGATGTTGATCACACCGGCAAAGGCATCCGCGCCGTACAGCGCCGAACCCGGGCCGCGTATCACCTCGATGCGCGCGATATTCTCCACCGGCATGCCGCCCCAAACCTGCGAGCGGTTGCCGAAATACGCACCGGTGATGGGGATGCCGTTCACCAGCATCAGCACCTCGGGGTTGTACTGCGTATCTATGCCGCGTATCGTATAGATCGGGTTGTAGCCGATCGGGGAGCGCGACACATGCAGGCCCGGAACGGTCTCCAGCACTTCGTCGATGTCAGCCGCACCTGTCGCTGCAATGTCCTCCGCAGTGATCACGCTGGCGACTGACGGGGCCCGAGCAATCGGCTGCTTGGTGCCGGTTGCGATAGTGACGAAGGATTTGTCGCCATAGGCCTGCGCCAAATCCTCTTCCTCGGCTTGTGCCAGATCCACCTTGTCAGCCTCGGGCGCCGCATGAACAGTTGCCGTGCTCAGCAAAGCAAGCAACAATGCAGGCAATAACTCAATAGATAGTTTCATGGCAAACTCCCTGGGCATTTGCGTATGTCACTTTTCGGAGCACTGTAGCCCACTGTTGTATGAAGCGCAGTTAACCATTTGCAAGTCCTCATTTATCCAACAGTTTCCACTGGCGACGCGGCGCACCTTCGTACTGTATAACCCGGCAAGGCAATGGAAACAACATGCCTTCTGGCTTTTCCAACGCATCCAGATAGCATGGTGGCATACCGGCCAGAAATACCGGTAAACCAAAAAAATAATACTCGCTTGGTGACATGCCGAAATCGGCGCAAAGTGCAGCGGTGAGTCCGACGCTATTCATATGCCAGCGCCAGCGTCCCTGCAACAGGATGCGCTCCACTTCAAAGGCGAGCTTGAGATGCGGGCCGTTCTCCAGACCCTGTTCACGGACGATCGCCATTATCGGTTCTATGCGTTCATCCGTCGGGACAATAGGCCGGCCGAAACCGCCAATCCCGCGCTTTTCCTTTATTTCCGCACGTATCAATGCCTCCAGATCCGCTCCTTGATCCACCATTTTTTTGGCACGTGTCAAAAATTCGCTGCATCGCAGTTGTGAAGCGCCACCATAGATCTTCGCCTCTGAAACTGCGAGCGCGGCTGCGATGCCGAGTGGTCCTGTGCTGCGCGCAGTTCCTGCAAGGGCCGCGACGCGGTTGTTCCACAGCCGTGCATCCGGGAAGCTGTTGTGCGTCCAGGACACGTGCAGCACCCGCATCTGCTGGGGCGAATAACGACGTCCCGTGATGCTGAACGTATATAGTTCCAACCAGTCAAGATCCTTGAGTGAAGTAAATAGATCCTGGCCGCGGAATACGACGCGTTCGCCGGGGAAAAACGCACCCGCACCGGTGACTAGCTTCCCGACATGCTGCTCCAATATACTTGGTCCGTTCATGTCTTCACCGCCACACGATCTGATTTACCTGTTGCAGGCCCGGGATCGTTTTCGAGTTCGATGCGGAAGAACGGAAAGTTCTTGTGGCCATACCCTTTTTGTTCAAGCGCATGCACCGCGGCGCCGGGCAGCCGCAGC
This sequence comes from uncultured beta proteobacterium, assembly GCA_963723415.1. Taxonomy (GTDB): domain Bacteria; phylum Pseudomonadota; class Gammaproteobacteria; order Burkholderiales; family Gallionellaceae; genus Gallionella. Next base: position 213,103 of record CAVRQB010000001.1, read on the forward strand.
AACAGGTGCAGCATTTCTCCCTGCTCCGAAGTTAATCCAAGATCGCGCATCGCTGCGGCTGCCACGCCGGTCATCGCCAAGGGCAATCCTGTGGCAGTCTCAAGCGCTACCCGGTTCGCCTGCAGCCAAACCAGAGACTGCCCGCAACCCAGATTGGAGAGATATGCCAACGTTTGTAACACTGGCCCGGTGCAGCGCACTCCGTAAGGATCGAACCCGGCCGGATGACCGGCAGCCGGCCAGACATCGGCGGGATCGTCTACCGGCTTCACGCTCAGTCCGGATTGCCACAATGCCAGGTCGGTCCCGCGCGCCTGCCAGTCTCCCATGGCATTGAACACCTCACGCGCGCCGCCGGATGCACCAGCACCCACCGCGAGCGCCGCCATCAGACAGGATGCCGAGGTTGAACCGCCGACTCCGCCGCACATCGCGGCATGCACAGCCGCATCGCGCGGCCCCGGGTTCGCCAGTGCGATCGCCAATCCCTCCAGTAATTTTGCTTGTTGCGCTGTAGGCGCTTCGCCGCGAAACAGCAGGAACAGGTATTCGATCCAGCTTGCATGAACAAGCAGTTCACCGTAGACATCATAGCCGTGGCAATGACAGGATAGCGCCGCGAAAGGATTATCGGGTTCTGCTTCCTCCTGCCAGATGCGCGTATGGATAACTTCCATGTCATCTCCCCTGTCTATATCATCGGCCCATGGTTCTGAGGCGCAGTTCCATCGGCGGGGCTTCTTCCCTGTCCACGCGCACGTCCAGCACAGTCGGGCCTTGACGGCTCAGGATCGCTTCCAGGTCCAGATTTTCGAAATCCTGAGCGGTACGAATCACATGGCCAGGGATGCCCATGGATTGGGCCAGCAAGCGGAAATCCACCGTCGGCAATTCGTAGGCAATTTGCTCGGCGCCTGCCAGTCGTTGACCATGCTTTACCATGCCCAATGCCGCATCGTTGAGTATCACGAACAGCACGGTGAGATTCTCTTTCAACGCGACGGTCATTTCCTGGCCATTCATCAGCAGGCTGCCATCGCCGGTGATGCAGACCACCGGCACTTTGCGGTTGGCCAGCGCGGTGCCTATCGCGCCGCCGATGGCCCAACCCATCGGCGCAAAATTCATCGTGACGCGCATCCATCCCCCTATACTGGGAATGTGGTCGTGCATACCAAGATGGTGGATCGCCCAGATAGTACTGTTGCCGGTATCGGTCAGGAAGCGCGTATCGGGCGGACTGCGCCAGCCGAGTTCACGCATCAAGTATTGCGGTTTGATCGGTGCTTCGACCGACGCAGGCTTGAACGGATCGTCATCCGAGACCTTTTTGAATCTTCGCTTCTCGGCAACAGTAATCTCTTTCGTGGAATCCTGGCGCAGCGTGCGCAATAATCGCTCGAACACCGGACGGATACGGCCGCGCACATGCAGACGCGCCATCGGCGAACGCGTCAGGTGCGCCTCGCAGGAATCGATATGCACCAGCCGGTTGTTCAACACCGCTTCGCTCCAGCCGTTGCTGGTCCATTCGCTCAGATTGGAGCCGACCACCAGGATCAGGTCCACACTCTTGTCTTCCATCGCCTCGATTGCAGTGCGGTGACCGGCGAAGCCGAACACGCCACGGTACAAAGGATGGCGCGGGCTGATGTATCCCTTGGCGTCGGGAGTGACGACGAATGCCCCACCCATTCTTTCCACCAGTTCGATGACAAGGTCTACGGCCTCGCCGCAACCGCTGCCGATCAACACGACCACCTTGTTTGTTCTTGACAATAATGCCTGCAATTCGCGTACCGCCGCGTCGTCAACCGCAGACAGCGGCCTGAGCAGATGCGCCAGATTGTAGGCCGGCCCGCTCTTTAGCAGCGAGCGATGCACGTCCATCGGAATGCTGAGGTGGACCGGCCCGGGTGTCGGCTGATACGCGGTCAGCAGTGCATTGGTCAGTTGTCTTTCCAGTTGGTCAGGGTGGGAAATCAGCGTGCTGTAGCGCGTGCAAAGACGGAACATCGCGACAGTGTCAAATCCGGCGCCGGATGATTCCTGCAACGCGCCCTTGCCATGCAAATGCAGCGAGGGCTGGGCGGTAATCACCAGCATCGGAATCTCGTTCTCGTAAGCGCAGGCCACGCCGGTGATGAGATTGGTGGCACCCGGGCCGGAAGTCGCACAACACACACCGATCTTGCCCGATTCACGGGCGTAACCGTCGGCCATGAAGGCGGCTCCCGTCTCATGCCGCGCAACGACCGGGCGCAGTCCGCCGCGCCGGGCACTGCGGGCAAGCGCGTTGTACAACGGCTCGATGGCGCCGCCGGGCACACCGAATACAAACTCTATACCGATTTGTTCAAGATAGGCGACCAGCAGGTCCGCCGCTTCCATAGGTTGTGATAGCGCCTTGATGACCGGTTCTTGCTTAGTCATCGACCGATCACATATGCAGTTTCAACGAATATCATCATGCCCCTTTAGTCGTCATCCTCGGGTTATACATCTGTTGCATAGCAGTCCTTCGTTCGCAGCAAGCACGGCCGATATCCACGCGGATTCAGCCAAGCCGGGCACGGCATTGCTATTTATGCAAAAGTGTAACAGATGCGAATGCAAAAATGTAACCGTAGCCCCAAATAGCGGCGGAAAATTCTTGATTGACTTCGAACTGGAAATTTTGACCGGCATCGATTTTGCCATGTCCGCTATAATCACCAGTCTCCATTCTTGTCTTGCCTTGCATGCCTGCGATCCAATTGCTGCCCGACTTGCTAATCAACCAGATCGCCGCCGGCGAGGTGATCGAGCGTCCCGCTGCGGCCCTGAAGGAATTGCTGGAAAACAGCCTGGACGCCGGTGCGACGGAGATCGCAGTGCAACTGGAAGGCGGCGGTATCAAGCTGCTGCGCGTGCGCGACAACGGCAAGGGTATCGTCAAAGACGAACTGAAACTGGCGCTGATGCGCCATGCCACCAGCAAGATCGCCTCGCTGGATGATCTGCAAAAGGTCGCCAGCATGGGCTTTCGCGGCGAGGCCTTGGCGAGCATCGCGGCTGTGGCGCAACTCACCCTGATTAGCAGAACCGCAACGCCCGGCCGCACCGGATCTGAAATGCACGGCTGGAAAGTCGAAGCGATGGACGGGAAAATCAGCGAACCCGTTCCCGCCAGCCATGCGCAGGGCACAACGGTTGAGATTCGCGAGATGTATTTCAACACCCCGGCACGGCGCAAGTTCCTGAAATCCGAGGCCACCGAATTCGCGTGGTGCGAAGAAGCCTTCAAACGCATCGCGCTGTCCCGCCCCGATGTCGCCTTCTCGCTGCAACACAACGGACACACGGTCTGGCATTTACCTGCACCCCCTCTCCCTAACCCTCTCCCGCAAACGGTAACCAATGACTTGGCTGTCGTTGTTGGACAGCCTAGTCAGATGGCTAGTAGTTCCATCAGAGAGGGAACAAACCGGAAAAGCAATCTTGACAGGATTGCGGCGCTACTGGGCGACGAGTTCCACGACGCCGCGGTAACCGTCTCGCGCAGCGCGGCCAACCTGTCATTGCAAGGCCTGGCGGCGCTGCCCGCCTATTCACGCGCCAGCCGGGATGCGCAATACTTTTTCGTGAACGGCCGCTTCGTGCGCGACAAGGTCGCCAGCCACGCGCTGCGCCAAGCCTATCAGGACATCCTGCACCACCAGCGCCATCCGGCCTTCGTGCTGTTCCTCGAACTGCCGCCGGAACAAGTGGACGTGAACGTGCATCCGGCCAAGAGCGAAGTGCGCTTCCGCGAGAGCCAGGGGATACACCAGTTCATCTTCCACACTTTGCAACAGGCGCTGGCTGTTCCGGCAAGCGGACGCGAGCCGCGCATATCCGAGCCTCAGGGACACTCATCGTTCATCCCGGCACAAGGATCCATGCGGCTGAGCGTTGCAGAACGGGAAGCTTCTTACCGCCTGTGGGAATCACAAGCCGGGAAGGGAGAAGAAGGAAGGGAGGAAGGTGATGCTGCACCTGCTTTTGACGTTACCCGTCCCTACTCACCTTTCCCTCTTCCCGACTCAGATCACCCGCTAGGCTACGCGTTGGCCCAGCTCTCCGGCATCTACATCCTCGCGCAAAATGCTCATGGTCTGATCGTGGTGGACATGCACGCAGCGCATGAGCGCATCGTATACGAGAAACTCAAGACCTCTTTGGATACGGAAAGTATCGCCACCCAGCCGCTGCTGATCCCGGTGAGTTTTTGCGCCGACCCGCTGGAAGTGGCGACCGTGGAGGCCGAACAGGATGCGCTCGGAAAACTCGGCTTCGACATCGCACCGCTCTCACCGACCACGCTGGCGATACGCGCGATGCCGGTGATGCTCAAGCAATCCGAAGCGGAAGCTGCCGCGCACGACGTGATCGACGAACTTCGCGAATTCGGCGCGAGCCGCGTGATGACCGAACGGCGCGACGAATTGCTCTCCACTCTCGCCTGCCACGGCGCGGTGCGCGCCAACCGCATCCTCAGCATCACCGAGATGAATGCGCTGCTGCGCGAGATGGAACAGACCGAACGATCAGGCCAATGCAACCACGGCCGGCCGACCTGGTTCCAGATCACGCTGTCCGAACTCGACAAGATGTTCATGCGCGGCCAATGAGAACAAAGAATTCAGATCTGAGGACCCGGGACTCGGAATCAAGGACTCAGGCCTCGGCACAGAGTCCTCAATCCTCGTCTCACTTCATTGCGCGTATCGCGTTCGCCAGTTTCATCGGCACCGCCATCGAGTTCTACGATTTCTACATATACGGCCTCGCGGTGGCGATCGTGATCGGCCCTGTGTTCTTTCCCGGCAGCGACCCTGCTGCGCAGGCGTTGAATGCCTTCCTCACATTCGGCATCGCATTTTTTGCGCGGCCGCTCGGCGCGCTGCTGTTCGGACATTTCGGCGACAAGATCGGACGCAAGACCACATTGGTCGTTTCGCTTCTGGTGATGGGAGTTTCGACGACACTGATCGGCGTGCTGCCCGGCCACGACACGATCGGATGGGCAGCGCCCGCGCTGCTCTGCCTGTTGCGCTTCGGCCAGGGTCTCGGCTTGGGGGGCGAATGGGGCGGTGCGACCTTACTGGCTGTGGAGTATGCGAGCAAAGGCAAGCGCGGCTGGTTCGGCATGTTCCCCCAGCTCGGCCCGCCGATAGGCTTTCTGCTCGCCGTCGGCAGTTTCCTGCTGCTGTCGCAGATACTCGATGACGCGCAATTCCGCGCTTGGGGCTGGCGCATCCCGTTCCTCGCCAGCGCGGCGCTGGTGACCGTCGGTCTTTACGTGCGGCTCAGGCTAGCGGAAACGCCGGTGTTCGCCAATGCCTTGGCGATGCGCCGGCAAGTGAAGCTGCCGCTGGCGCAACTGTTGTCCCACCACAAGGCCCCGCTCGTGCTCGGCGCGCTGTCCATCGTGGTGTGCTACGCGCTGTTCTACATGACCACCGTGTTCGCGCTGAGCTATGGCGTCACCACGCTGCACATTCCACGCCCGGAATTCCTGTACTTGTTGTGTATCGCCGTGCTGTTCATGGTGGCGGCTACTCCGCTTGCGGCGATCGCCGGTGACCGATATGGACGCCGTCCGGTATTGCTGGTCGCGGGCAGCGCGGCATTCCTGTCCGGCTTCCTGCTGGAACCGATGCTGGGAAGCGGTTCGCTGTTGCAGATCACAATATTTCTGTCGATCGAACTGTTCCTGATGGCATCGACATTTGCGCCCCTGGGTGCGCTGCTGCCGGAACTGTTCCCCACCGCTGTCCGCTACACCGGCGCAGGCGCAGCCTACAATCTGGGCGGCATCCTGGGCGCCTCGCTGGCCCCTTACATCGCGCAAAAACTGTTGCTTCACGGCGGTCTCGCCTGGGTGGGCGGCTATATCTCCGCGGCCGCTGCGATCAGTTTTCTGGCGGTATTCTCAATAAGGGAAACACGCGATAAGGACCTGGCATAAGGGCTCGTCAGAAGAGTCAATTTCCCAAGCCAGCCAAGGCGGAGCAAATAATTGCGGCGCCCCATATAGTGCAATTTGCAAGGAGCTATTTTTTGTGAGCAACACAGTATGGCTGCGACAATTGGATTTCACGACGCGCCCTTGAAAACATCCCCCCCCGCCATCTTTCTGACGGGACCCACCGCCAGCGGCAAGACCAATGTCGCGGTGGAACTGGCGCGACACCTGCCGGTGGAACTCATCAGCGTCGATTCGGCACTGGTGTTTCGCGACATGGACATCGGCACCGCCAAACCGGACGCCGCGACCCTGGCGCGCGCGCCGCATCACCTGATCGACATCATCAACCCCACCGAAGCCTACTCCGCGGCCGCGTTCCGCCACGATGCGCTGCGGCTGATGGCTGACATCACGCAGCGCGGCAAGATCCCATTGCTGGTCGGCGGAACAATGCTGTACTTCAAGGCACTGCGCGACGGGCTCAGCGACCTGCCGCAATCCGATCCCGCAGTGCGCGCCGCGCTGGACGCAGAGATCGCGCAACACGGCATCGAGCACCTGTATAAGGAGCTTGCTCAAGTGGACGCCGAAACCGCCTCGCGCCTGAAGCCGACCGACACGCAACGCATCCAGCGCGCGATGGAGGTTTATCTAGTGAGCGGCAAGATGATGTCGGAGCTCATCAAGAATTCATCCTCACCTCCATCCCCTCTCCCGGCCTTGGGCCACCCTCTCCCGCAAGCGGGAGAGGGGATGGGGAAGAGGGACACCGATAACCTGCCGTACCGGATCATTCCGATCGCGCTGATCCCCTCGGACCGTGCCCAACTCCACGCCCGCATCGCCGCGCGCTTCAAGGCGATGCTGGAACAGGGTCTGGTGGAAGAACTGCGCATGCTGCGCCAAAAATATCCGCTGCATTCGAACATGACGGCGATGCGCTGTGTCGGCTACCGTCAGGCATGGCAGTTCATCGAAGGCGAGATCGATGACACACAACTGCTGGAAACCGGCATCGCCGCGACGCGGCAGCTGGCGAAACGCCAACTCACCTGGCTAAGATCCATGCCGGACGTAATCCGGATCGATTGCCTGGCGAACCATCTGCATAAAAAGGTCAGTAACGCAATCGAAATATCGTTGCACGTATAATGCACCCCTCGATTATTGAAAGCCAGATATGATGAAAATCGCGATTGCCGGTACCGGTTACGTGGGTCTTTCCAACGCCGTCCTGCTTGCCCAGCACAATGAGGTGGTCGCGACCGACATCGTTCCCGAAAAGGTCGAAATGCTTAACCGCAAGCAGTCGACCATAGAAGATGCCGAGATCGAAGATTACCTGAAACACAAGGCGCTCAACTTGAAGGCTACTCTGGACAAGCGTGCAGCCTATTCCGGGGCTGACTATGTAATCATAGCCACGCCGACAGACTACGACCCGGAGACCAACTACTTCAATACCAGGTCGATAGAATCCGTGATTCAGGATGTGATGGGCATCAACCCGCAGGCCGTGATGGTGATCAAATCCACGATTCCCGTCGGTTACACCGTCAAAGCCAGAGCCAGATTCAATTGCAGCAACCTGATCTTCTCGCCGGAGTTTTTGCGCGAGGGCCGCGCGCTTTATGACAACCTGCATCCCTCGCGCATCGTCGTCGGTGAACGCTCCAAGCGCGCCGAGGTCTTTGCCGATCTGCTCAAACAAGGCGCAATCAAGCAAGACATCCCCACCCTGTACACCGACTCGACCGAGGCCGAGGCGATCAAGCTGTTTGCCAATACCTACCTCGCGATGCGTGTGGCCTTCTTCAATGAACTCGACACTTATGCGGCCACTCACGGGCTCGATACAAAACAGATCATCCAGGGGGTAAGCCTGGACCCGCGCATCGGCGATCACTACAACAACCCCTCGTTTGGGTACGGCGGCTATTGCCTGCCAAAAGACACGAAACAACTGCTTGCCAACTATCAGGATGTCCCGCAAAACCTGATCAACGCCATCGTCGAGTCAAACACCACGCGCAAGGATTTTATTGCGGCAAGCATCGTCAAGCGCAATCCGAGGATAGTCGGAATTCACCGCCTGGTCATGAAGAGCGGATCCGACAACTTCCGGTCTTCCAGCATCCAGGGCATCATGAAACGCATCAAGGCCAAGGGTATCGAGGTCATCGTTTATGAACCCGCGCTCAAGGAGCCGGAGTTCTTCCACTCGAGGGTGGTGAATGATCTGGCTCAATTCAAAAGGGAGTCCGACATCATCGTTGCGAACCGCATTACCGACGACATCCGGGACGTGTCGGACAAGATTTACAGTCGTGATTTGTTTGGCAAGGACTGAATAGCAGGTCAGCTTTTCTCGCCTTGACATGCCAGCGTGCCGACCCGTCCTTCCACCTCGCGCATCACCATTTCATGCCGGGGCAGCGTAGCCGCATCCAGCCCTTTCAGGTATTGCTGCATGGATACCAGCTCATAGCCCTGCGTTTGCCAGCCCTGCAGCAATTGTTCGAATATCGGCAGCCACTTGCCGCCTTCGAGCTCGGCATGCAAGGTGTAGACATGGCCGGTATGACACGGTGGGGCGGAGCCCTCTGGTGCGGGAATGCCGGCCTCGTACCCGCTCCCGCAATCGGCTGGCTTCGCCAGTAACGTGTCGCGGGTACGTCCGGTTGCTGGCGGGGTTTCGGTCAGCTTCAGGATGTGTTCTGCAACATTTTCCGTGGTAATGCCGTCGCGGTTCATCAATTCGTCCAGCGTCGGCAGCGTGGTCGGCAATTGCGGGCAGGCGATGATCTCGGCCTGCCATGTGGGTATGAATGGGTGCGTGCCGCGCGTATCTGAACTGTATTCGAAGCCCAGTTGCTGGGTCAGGCGCAAGGCATGGCGGTTCATCTGCCAACCGGCTGCTGCATGGGCGTGCGGAGCCTCGCCGAAGATCTCAGTATAGCGATCCACGGCCAGTTGCAGTTGATTGCGCGTCCACTTGGCATCCTGGTTCGCAACATGATCCTGCCAGAGGATGTGGTCGTAGCAGTGGATACCGGTTTCAAAGCCGGCGACTTTCACCATGCGCATGATTTCCGCACACTTCCTGCCGATGTCCGGGCCGGGCAACAGCGTGCCATACAACAGGGTCTTGATCCCGTAGTGCTCCACGACGGAGGTGCGCGATACCTTGCCGAGGAACCCGGGACGGAACACGCGCTTGATCGCGCGCCCGGTGTGATCGGGACCGAGCGAGAAGAAGAATGTGGCCTGGGCGTTATAGCGCTGCAGTATTTCAACCAGACGCGGAACGCCATCGCGGGTGCCGCGATAGGTGTCGACGTCAATTTTAAGGGCGAGGTGTTTGGTCATTATTCGTCATCCCTCTCCCGCAGCCCCTCTCCCGCAAGCGGGAGAGGGGGGCGCGTCAGCGCGGGAGAGGGCCGTATTCAGTCCACGAGGCCGCGCGCTTCCGCTACCTGGCCGCGATACGCGTCAAAGATATTGCGCAGCGTATCGGCCATGTTGATGGTCGGCTTCCAGCCCAGTTCTTCGCAGGTATTCGTGATCTTCGGCACGCGGTTCTGCACGTCCTGGTAGCCCTTGCCGTAATATGCCGCCGAAGTGGTCTCCACGATCTTCACTTTCTTTGCGGACTCGCTGTATTCTGCGTATTCCTTGGCCAGTTTCAGCATCATGTCGGCCAGGTCGCGGATCGCGTAGTTGTTGGCCGGGTTGCCGATGTTGTAGATCTTGCCGGTGGCGACCCCGTGCTTGTTGTCGATGATCTTCATCAGCGCGGCGATGCCGTCGTCGATATATGTGAAAGCGCGTTTCTGGTGGCCGCCGTCCACCAGGCTGATGTTCTCGCCGCGCACGATGTGGCCGAGAAATTGCGTGACCACGCGCGAGCTGCCTTCCTTCGCCGTATGGATCGAATCCAGACCGGCGCCTATCCAGTTGAACGGCCGGAACAGCGTGAAGTTCAGCCCTTCCATGCCATAGCCCCAGATCACCCGGTCCATCAGTTGCTTGGAGCAGGAATAGATCCAGCGCGGCTTGTTGATCGGGCCGCAGATCAGCTCGGATTCCGTCGGATCGAATTCCTCGTCGTGGCACATGCCGTACACTTCCGAAGTGGATGGAAACACCAGATGCTTGCCGTACTTCACCGACGCGCGCACGATGGGCAGGTTGGCCTCGAAATCCAGTTCGAACACGCGCAGCGGCTGCTTCACATAGGTTGACGGGGTCGCGATCGCGACCAGCGGCAGGATCACATCGCACTTCTTGACATGGTACTCGACCCACTCACGGTTGATCGTGATGTCACCCTCGAAGAAATGAAATCGTGGCTTGCCGATCAGGTCGCCGATGCGGTCGGTGCTCATGTCCATGCCATATACTTCCCAGTCGGTCGTTTTCAGGATCCGGTTGGATAGATGGTGGCCGATGAAGCCGTTGACGCCGAGTATCAGTACTTTTTTCATTTTTATTTCCTTAACGATTAAATTCCGCTTATTCCCTCTCCCGCTAGCGGGATAACCAGCGACTTGTCCGCTTGCGGACTTAGTCGAATGGCTAGTTGTTTCACCAGAGGGTCGGGGAGAGGACCGTAAAAATTTCACCCTCTCCCCGACCCTCCCCCTCAAGGGGGAGGGGATGTTTAATTTCACCAGTAGGCGTTAGGCACCAAACGTAAATTTTCCCGCACCATACTTCGTTGCGAATTGCGTAGCGCTCATTTCCACACCGTCGAGTTCGAAGCGCACTACGCGCAGCACGCCCTGCCCGCAGATCGCGTAAGCCTTGCCCTCTTTCACATAGAAGCCAGGCTTTTCTTTTCCCTCTGCAACACATTTTGTGACCAGAGTTTGCAGGATGCGCGTCGGTTTGCCCATCAGCGCCGTCGTCGCGCCCGGATAGGGCGGGGCGACCGCGCGCACCAGATTGTGTATCGCCTGTGCGGATTGCGACCAGTCGATGACGCCGTCTTCCGCCTTGCGTCCGCCGAAATAGGCGCCCTTGCCCAAGTCCTGTTCCACCGCTTTCGCGCGTCCTGCCAGCAGGTCCGGCAGCACGGCGTTCAACGCCATCTCCGCCGCCACGGTGACCTTCTGGAACACCTGCAGCGCCGTGTCGTTCGGCAATATCGGCACGGCCTGCTGCGCGACGACGTTGCCGTTGTCCGGCTTCTCGGTCATGTAGTGCAGCGTGCTGCCGGTTTCGGTCTCGCCGTGGATTATCGCCCAATTCACCGGTACGCGGCCGCGGTATTTCGGCAGCAGCGAACCGTGCATGTTCAGCGCGCCGCGCCAGGGTATCTCCAGCAACTCGCGCTTGAGCATCTCGCGATAGTAAAACGAAAAGAAAAAATCCGGATGCAGGGCGCGTATCTGCGCAACCACTTCCGGCGCGTTCGGGTTGTCCGGCGTGATCGTCGGGATGCCGTGCAGCTCGGCCAGCTCCGCGACGCTGTCGAACCAGATGGTTTCCTTCGGGTTGTCTTTGTGCGTCACCACCAGCGGCACTTCGACACCGTGCGCGAGCAATACTGACAGACAACGGACGCCCACGTTATGGTAAGCAAAGACCACTGCACTACTCATCGCATATTTCCCGCAAACAAGGCATTTGCGCACCCACCCTCTCCCACCGGGAGAGGGGCGGGGGGTGAGGGACTGCATATTCAACGGAGTGCTCCCCCACCCTAGCCCTCCCCCGGCGGGAGAGGGGACGAGGAGTTCTGTTCCAGTATCGCCTCGACCAGGTAACGCGGCCGGTGGCGCACCTGCTGGTAGATACGCCCGATGTATTCGCCCAACAGGCCGATGCCGAACAGCGTGATGCCTATCAGCAGGAATGCGATCGCAAACAGCGTGAACAGCCCTTCGGCTTCCGGTCCCACGATCAACCGGCGCAACACCAGCAACACCACCAGGAAGCCGGACAGCACCGAGATCGCTATACCCAACATCGAAAACAGTTGCAGCGGGATCAGCGAAAAACTGGTCATCAGGTCGAAGTTCAGGCGGATCAGGCTGTAAATCGAATACTTCGATTCGCCGGCGGCGCGCTCTTCATGCCCCACCACCACCTCGGTGGGATTGCGCGCAAAGGTATAGGCCAGCGCGGGAATAAAGGTGTTCACTTCCTTGCAACTATTGATCGCATCGATGATGCCGCGGTCATAGGCGCGGAACATGCAGCCCTGGTCGGTCATCTTGATGCGCGTGGTGCGTTCGCGCAGCCCGTTCACCATGCGCGACGCGACATGCCGCCACCAGCTGTCGCTGCGCTGGCGGCGGATCGAGCCGACATAATCGTGGCCCTCGTCCATCTTCGCCAGCAGCAGTCCGGTGTCCTCGGGCGGATTCTGCAGGTCTGCGTCCAGCGTGACGATGCGCTGGCCGCGGCAATGCTCGAACGCCGCCATGATCGCCATGTGCTGGCCAAAGTTGCCGTTGAACAGGATCACCCGCGTCACGTCGGGACGTTTCTGGAACTGCTCGCGCAGGATAGAGGCAGAGCGGTCGCGGCTGCCGTCGTTGACGAACAATATCTCGTAACTGATGCCGAGCTTGTCCAGCGCCGGATACAAACGGTCGAACAGGGCCTGCAAGCCCTGCTCTTCGTTGTAGACCGGAATGACGACGGAAAGATTGACGGAACTCATAAGGGCGGCATTTTACCGCATGGGGCGCGGATAACGAAATCAAGAGAAATGTAGGGTGGGCAAACACGCATTTCGTTTGCCCACGCGGTTGCGCTCCGTTTGTCATTTATTTTCCGCGTGGGCACAGAATCGTGCCCACCCTACTTGGCTTCATAACGGCCCAGTGATCGAGATAAATCGCTGGGTGTGTCATTGTTTGCTTTACGGCTGGCCTAGCTGCTATATCAAGAGTCCATTCAATCATGGCATCGATGCGTGCTACCCCAACACCTCCCACATCGCCGCACAAACACGTTCGACGTCCGCCTCGTTCATCGCATAGAACATCGGCAATGACACGATCTGTTTGCCGACACGCTCGGCGACCGGGAACATGCCTTCAATGAATCCGCGCTCGCGATACAGCTTGAACAGATGGATCGGCGCGTAGTGGAAGCCGATGCCGATGTTGTGCGCTTTCATCTTTTCCATGAATTCCGGGCGGGAAATGCGATCCGGCAGCACGATCTGGAACAAATGCCAGTTGGTGTTCCCGAAATCCTGCGGCGGCAATTGCGCGCCTGACAGCGCCTCGAAATCCTTGCCCAGAACTTCAAAATAATGCTTCGCCAGCGTGCGCCGCTGCGCGGTGATCGCATCCAGTTTCGCGAACTGCCCCAAGCCGATCGCCGCGGCGATGTCGGTCATGTTGTACTTGCCGCCCAGCACGTCGACCTCGATGCCATCCCAGCCGCTGCGGGTGACACCCTGCAGCCGGTATTTCTCTGCCAATGTGGCCTCGATCTCGTCGTTCAACACCAGGCAGCCGCCTTCGGAAGTGGTGATGTTCTTGTTGGCCTGGAAGCTGAACGACACGAAATCGCCGAACGAGCCGATCGGCTTGCCCTTCCATGTCGAGCCGATCGCCTGCGCGGCATCCTCGATCACGCGCAGTTCGTATTTCTCGGCGATCGCATACAGCCTGTCCATGTCCACCGGCTTGCCGGCCAGGTACACCGGGATGATCGCCTTCGTGCGCGGCGTGATCGCCGCCTCGACCTTGTTAAGATCGATGTTGCGCGTGGCCGGGTCGATGTCGGCGAATACCGGCACAGCACCGACCTCGATGATCACGTTCGCGGTCGCAACCCAGGAGATCGGCGTGGTGATGACTTCGTCGCCCGGCCCTATGCCCGCGATGCGCAGCGCGATCTCCATCGTGCAGGTGCCGGAATTGAAGGTGCGCACCGGACGCCCGCCGAAATAGGCGGAAAGCTGTTTCTCGAATTCCTGCACCTTGGGGCCGCTGGTGATCCAGCCTGAGCGCAACACGTCGCCGACCGCTGCGATGGTGGCTTCGTCTATCGTGGGTTTGGAAAAGGGAAGGAAAGGGTTATTCATAGACACCTCTAAAAATTCAAATTTCTAAGCCAGGCAAGGCGCGAACACAAAATTGCGACGCAGCATATTTACACAATATGTAAGGAGTGATTTTTTGTGAGCAACACAGCATGGCGACGAAATTTGGATTTTTAAGCTCGCGAAATGATGATGACGCCGAGGATGATCACACCCATCCCGACCAGTTTGGTGGAACTGAACGGCTCACCCAGCAAATAATAAGCTGCGATCGCATTCACGACATAGGCCATCGACAGCATAGGGAACGCGATGCTGACCGGCACGCGCGACAGCGCGAGTATCCAGATCACGACGCTCAGTACATAACAGAACATCGCGGCAAGGATGTGCCACTCGGTCATCAGTTTCGTGCCTATCGGCACGATGTTCTCCACACTGAACTCGAAATGGCCGACCGCATTGGTGCCTGCCTTCATCAATATCTGCGCAACGGCGTTAAGCATCACGCCGGTGAAGATCAAGGCGAAGCTGATCAGGTTCATGAAGAAACCACCCTCCCCCCCACCCCCTCCCGGAGGGAGAGGGGGTTTGTTTTATATGTGCTCATGGTTTGCTCACCACGATATATTGAGCATCGCTGTAAATAATCTTCATATCCATACCGAGTTGTCTGAGCCGCGCGTATGTGTCCACCGGCATGATCGCCAGCGCTTCCTTTTGCGCCTGCCAGACCTTGGCGAAGCCGGCATAGTCGGGTATCCAGCGCTGCGGTTCCTGCACTATACCGAATGCCATCTCATCCTGGTACTGCACCAGCGTGAACGTGCGCTTCAGGTAGAACGGCAGCGTCTGCTCATACATGTCCACCGAATAGAACGGTTCGTCAGCCTTGACGTAGGGGCGTATCGCTTCGGCGATAAAGTAGCCGGAACGCTCCTTCGCGATCGTGTTGTAGCCCGACGCGCCGAGCTGCGCGGCCAGCAGGCTGCTGATCGCCAGCACCAGCACCGCGGTGAACTTGCGGTCCTTCGTGTCTGTGTTACGGCGCAACAGAACCAGCGCGGCGACCACGCCGACTGTCCAGACCAGCGCTGCAGCCACCAGCCACCATGCATATGCGCTGTATCCCTGAACTTGCAACGGCGTATCGGCCAGACGCGCGGTAAACGGCGCCAAGCCCAGCCCCAGCAATGTCAGCGGCAATACCGGCGCGACCTGCCAGAACAATCTGCGCGAACCAATTTCAACAAGCTGTTTGCCCATCAGCAGCGCCAGCGCCGGGAACATCGGCAGCAGATAGGACGGCAGCTTGGAACCCGAGACCGTGAAGAACAGATAAATGAACACCGCCCAGAGCAGCAGGAAGCGCGCGGGATTGAATGCCCGGCTCCGGGAATCGCCGCGCGGCAGATTGCTGTTGCGCCATGTGTTGAACAAGGCGTCACACATCAGCACCGTCCATGGCAACATGCCCAACAGCAGGATAGGAACGAAGTAATACCAGGGCTGGTAGCGCCCAAGCTCCTTGGTGGTAAAGCGTGTGTAGTGTTCGTAGATTATGAACTTCTGGAAGAACTCCGGATTGGCCTTCATCACCAGATCGAACCACGGCGCAGTGACCAGCAGGAACACCGCCAGGCCGGACAACCAGTGCATGCGCTTGAGCACCGAGAAATCTCGTTGCACGACCATGTAGATGAACAGCGCGGCGCCCGGCAGCACCAGGCCCATCAAGCCCTTGCTCAGCACCGCCAGGCCCAGCGCGGCCCAGGCCAAAAGCATCCAAAGGCCGCGATGTTTCTCCATTTCCTGTTGCGCAAGCAGCAATGCAGCGATACCCAGCGTGATGAAGAACGTGACACCCATGTCCAGCGTGTTGATGTGGGCCATCAGCGCATACAGCATGCTGCTGCCCAGCAATATCGCGGCATAGTTCGCCGCCTCGCGGCCGAACAATCGCAATCCGGCGAACCACACCAGCAATATGCCGGCAAAACCGGTCAGCGCTGCCCACAAGCGCGAAGTCCATTGGTGTTCGCCAAACAACTCGTACGCAGCAGCGGTCGCCCAGTATTGCAATGGCGGTTTCTCGAAATACTTCAGGCCGTTCAATCTCGGCGTCACCCAGTCGCCGCTGGCCACCATCTCGCGCGGGATCTCGGCATAACGGCCTTCGTCGGGCTTGATCAGCTTGCGGTATTCCAGATTGGAGAACCAGATCACTGCGACGGCGATCAGCAGCCACCAGAGTCGCTTGTTGGAGATGTGATTCATCTGCGTGATTGCTATTCGGTCCAGCCGGCGCGCAACTCGCTCGCGGCACGAAAGGTCTGTTCGAGTTGTGACGCATCGCCGGCCGCAAGCGCCGCATTGATCCGGTTCAATTCCGCGATGTATATCTGCAGTTCCTTCAGCAGGGCGGCACGATTCGCCAGGCAGACGTCGCGCCACATCTCCGGCGAACTGGCGGCGATACGGGTGAAATCGCGGAATCCGCTGGCGGCGAAGGACAACAGCAGGTCGCGGTTGTCGCGCTGGGCCAAGTCATGCACCAGCGCGAACGAGAGCAGATGGGGCAAATGGCTGACAGCCGCGAACACCGCATCGTGCTCCGCATGAGTGAGCCGGTGAACAGCAGCGCCGCAGGCATGCCACGCGTCCTGCACGCGCATGACTGATTTTTCCGGATTTTCCGGCAACGGGGTCAATACGACTTTTTTGCCCGCATACAGGTCGGCCGCCGCCGCGGGCGCACCGCTCTGCTCGGCTCCGGCTATCGGGTGCGCGGGCACGAACTGCGCAACTTTTTTACCCAGATGCGCATACGCCTCGCGCACCACATCGCCCTTGGTGCTGCCGCCGTCCGTGACCAGCGTATGCGCGCCGAGGTGCGGCGCGATGCGCACCATCAGCTCCGCCATCTGCCCGACCGGCGTCGCCAGCAACACCAGGTCGGCATTGTGAACCTCGGCGACATCCTGCCCGATGCGGTCGATGATGCCGAGCTGCAAGGCCTGATCCAGATTGTTTGTGCTGCGCCCGAAGCCGACCACCTCGCCGACCGCACCCGCCTTGCGCAATGCCAAGGCGAAAGAGCCGCCGATCAGGCCCACGCCGAAAACAACGACTTTGTGAAATTTGGCTGTTGTCATGACCCGCTCTGGTGTATCAGTTCTCCCGAGGCATCCAGCACCCGGACATCGACCGGGATGCCATGGCGCACGCTGTCGGTCACCACACAAAAATCCTCGAACTGTTCCGCGCAATGCGCCAGGCGCTCGACGTTCTGATCGAGCCGAATGTCCACGTCGAAACCGCCGACGCGCAACCGCCCCTGCTCGTTGCGCGCCATCCTGCCGGTCACCTGCGCGGTGATATCCGAGTCCTGCTTGAACTTGCGCAGGCAGAACAGCAGGCTGGCGGAAAGGCAGTTCGCCAGAGCCGCTGCCAGCAGGCGCGACGCGTTCGGACCGGCACCCGCTCCCAATGGCACAGGCTCGTCCAGTTGCAGATCGGGCACATCCGCAAGATCGAACTGCACGTTGAACCGGTAGTCTTGTTGCCGGGTCAGCTTTAACGTGAATTCCGTTTCGGGCATGGCACTCTCCCCCTAAAGTGTGCGGCCGATCGCCTTGGCAATGCCGCCCAGCGTTCCCATCAGATCTTTCAGTTCCTGCGGCGTCAATGCCTGATCCGCGTCGCACCACGCCTCGCACGGATTGGGGTGCATCTCCACCAGAAGTCCGTCCGCGCCTGCGGCGATCGCGGCCTGCGACAAGGCCGGGACCATCCATGCCTTGCCGCCGGCGTGCGAAGGATCGACGATCACCGGCAGATGGGTCTCCTTCTTCAGCACCGGTATCGCGGTCACGTCCAGGACGTTGCGGTAATAGGTCTCGAAGGTGCGGATGCCGCGCTCGCAAAAGATGATGTTGTGGTTGCCGCCCGCGGCGATGTATTCCGCCGCCATCAGCCACTCGTTGATCGTCGCGGACATGCCGCGCTTCAGGATCACCGGCTTGTTGATGCGCCCGACCTCCTTGAGCAAATCGAAGTTCTGCATGTTGCGCGTGCCGATCTGGATCACGTCCACATCGTTTTCGATGAAGGTGTCCAGCATGCGGATATCCATCAGCTCGGTGACGATGGGCAGATCGTATTTGCCCGCCGCCTTGCGGAACATGTCCAGTCCTTCCTTGCCCTTGCCCTGAAATGTGTAGGGACTGGTGCGCGGCTTGAACGCGCCGCCGCGCATCAAGCGGCAGCCTGCCTCATGCACGAACCGGGCCGACAGGTCCATCTGTTCCTGGGTCTCCACCGAGCAAGGCCCGGCTATCACCTGGATCTGGTTGCCGCCCAGCTTGATGCCTGCGATATCGACGACGGTATTCTGCTTGTGCGATTCGCGCGACACGATCTTGTATTGCTTGGCGATGTGCATCGCCGACTCGACGCCGGGCAGCGGCGTGAACATCTCCTCGGTCAGCGGGCGTTCGTCGCCTATCGCGCCGATCACGGTGCGCTCTATGCCACGCGAGATATTGGCCTTCAATCCGGCTGTTTCCAGCCGCTTCACCACTGCGCCGATCTGTTCGTCAGTGACGTCTTTTCCCATTACGATGATCATTACTTCTCTCCAAGCGCCTGCTGCAACGCAGACAAAAATCTTTCGTTCTCTGTTTCCAATCCTATACTCACGCGCAGATAATCCGGCATCGCATAATTGGCGATCGGCCGCACGATCACGCCCAGTTCCAGCAGCCGCCGGTAGATGCGCGCGGCGTCCCTGACCTTGAAGCTGACGAAATTGCCGTACGAGGGGATGTGTGCCAATCCCATCCGCGTCAACCCGTCGACCATCATCTTCATGCCGCGCAGATTCAAGTCAAATGTTTGCTTTACGAAATCCGTATCCTGCAATGCCGCCACCGCGGCGGCTTGCGCCAAGCTGTTGACGTTGAACGGCTGGCGCACGCGGTTCATCATGTCGGCCACCTGCGCATGCGCGAAGGCATAGCCGACGCGCAATCCGGCAAGGCCATAGGCCTTGGAGAACGTGCGCGAGACGATCAGGTTGGGGAATTCCTTCAGCCACGCGACGGAATCGTAGCGGCAATCTTCGGGCAGGTATTCGTTGTACGCCTCGTCCAGCATTACCAATATCTGCGGCGGCAAAGCGCGCAGAAATTGGTGCAGCGCGTCTGCGGTCAGGAATGTTCCGGTAGGATTGTTCGGATTGGCGATGAACACCAGCTTGGCATGCTGCTCCACGGCAGCCTTGCGCATCGCGTCCAGGTCGTGGCCGAAATCCCTGGCCGGCACACTGATGCCAATCGCACCGACCGCCTGGGTTGCCAGCGGATAGACCGCGAAGGCATGGTCCGAATATACCGATTTGTCGCCCACCGTGAGAAAGGCGCGCGCGGCCAGTTCCAGCATGTCGTTGGAACCGTTGCCCAGCACGATGCCCGCATGGGCGACGCCGTAGCGCCCGGACAGCGCATCTTTCAGCTCGAAGCCGTTGCCGTCCGGATACAGCGCGATGGTCTTGATCGCAGCCATCATCGCGGCAGTGGCTTTCGGGCTGCAACCGAGCGGGTTCTCGTTCGAAGCCAGCTTGACGATGCCGGTGATGCCCAACTCGCGCTCCAGTTCGGCGATAGGCTTGCCGGGCTGGTAGGGGGCGATGGCGCGGATGTATTTTGGTGCTAGCTCGCTGTAATTCATTTTGAAGCCTTGATTAATTCTTTCTCGTCATTCCCGCGAAAGCGGGAACCCAACGGATCCATACACAAAAGCATTTTTAATTGCTGGATTCCCGCTTTCGCGGGAATGACGGTATCTTTGCGATATTCAGGTTTACCCAATCATGTCGCTAAACTGCTACCGGGTATGAGCCCAATACCTTCACAAACGCGGCGACCTGTTTGAGTTCAGCGAGTGCGGCAGCCACCTTTGCATCGGCCTGATGGCCTTCGATGTCCATGTAGAACACATATTCCCACAGACCCGAACGCGCCGGCCGGGATTCCAGTTTGGTCATGCTGACGCCGTGTCTGGCCAGCGGCACCAGCAGGTCATGCACCGCTCCAGGACGGTTCGCGGTGGACATAACCAGCGAGGTCTTGTCGTTGCCAGAGGGCGCGACTTGCTGATTGCCCAGCACCAGGAAGCGCGTGGTGTTGCTTGCATCGTCCTCGATGTTTTCCGCGAATATCGTCAAACCGAACAGTGCCGCGGCCTGGCTGCCGGCGATCGCCGCGCTGTGCGGATTTTCCGACGCAAGGCGCGCGGCCTCGGCGTTGCTGGCGACGGGGATGCGCGCAGCAGACTGCAGATTGGCATTCAACCAGCCCTGGCATTGGCCGAACGATTGCGGATGCGAATAGACCGTTTTGATCGCGCTCAACTCGATGTGCTGGCCAGGCAGGCACTGCCCAAGCAGGCATTGATGGACCGGCAGTATCACCTCGCCGCAAATTTGCAGCGGGCTTTGCATCAGCAGATCCAGCGTGCGTCCGACCGCGCCCTCGCTGGAATTCTCCACCGGTACCATGCCGTAGTGCGCAGCCCCGCTTGCCACGACGCGGAACACCTCGTCTATCGTCGTGCATGACTGTTCCTGTATCGCGCTGCCGAAACGCTTCTGCGCGGCCGCCTCGGTAAAGGTCCCTGCGGGCCCGAGGTAGGCGATCGTCAGCGGGGCCTCGAGTGCGCGGCATTGCGACATCACTTCGGTGAACAAGCGGGCAATGGCAGCATTGCTCAATGGCCCGTTGTTGTGCCTTTGCAAACGGCTCAGTATCTGGGCCTCGCGCTCCGGGCGCAGCACCGTGCCGTCCTCCTTGAGGTGGCCTATCTGCTGCGCCAGTGCGGCACGCAGGTTTGCGAGCTTCAGCAATTCGTCGTCCAGCTTGTCGATCTGCTCGCGCAGGTGTTGTAATTTATCGCTCATATCGATTTCAGCAAGGGCAGATCGCGAACCATCAGCACGCCCGGAATCGCGGCGATCTGCGATATCAGTTTAGCCGGAATCGCGCTGTCTGTATCCACCAGCGTATAGGCCATCTCGCCGCGCGACTTGTTCAGCATGTTGTGGATATTGATGCCCGCGTTGGCCAGCGTGGTGGAGATCTGCCCCAGCATGTTGGGCACATTTGCGTTGGCTATCGCCAGGCGGAAAGACGATTCGCGCGGCATCGTGACATTGGGGAAATTCACAGTATTCACCACGTTGCCGTCCTCCAGATAATCTCGCAACTGTTCCGCCGCCATCACCGCGCAGTTGTCCTCGGCTTCCTGGGTCGAAGCGCCCAGATGCGGCAGCGCGATCACGCCGGGATTGTTCTGAGTCCTGCCGGTCGGGAAATCGCACACGTAGCAGCGCAGATGCCTGCCTGCCAGCCCGGCCAGCACCGCATCCTCGTCGACGATCGCGTCGCGGGAAAAATTCAGCAGCACGCTGCCCTCCTTCATCGCCGCGACGCGCTTCTCGTTGATCAGTTTGCGCGTCGAGTCCAGCAGCGGCACGTGCAGTGATACGAAATCGCTGCGCCTGAGCAGGTCTTCGACGCTGTTCGCCTTCTTCACCTGCGAAGACAGGCCCCAGGCCGCGTCCACGGTGATCTCCGGATCGAAACCGATCGCGTTCATGCCAAGGCCGATCGCGGCGTCCGCCACCAGGCGGCCTATCGCGCCCAGTCCGATGATGCCCAGCGTGCGCCCGCGCAGCTCGGTGCCCGCGAAGTGCTTCTTGCCGTCTTCGACCAGATTGTGCAGCATCTCGTCGTCGCCGCGCAGGCTCGCGGTGAAATGCAGCGCAGGCACGATGTTGCGCGAGGCCAGCAGCATGCCGGCGATCACCAGTTCTTTCACCGCATTCGCATTCGCGCCCGGCGCATTGAACACCGGCACGCCGCGCTCGTTCATCTTCTGCACCGGCACGTTGTTGGTGCCCGCCCCGGCCCGCGCGATTGCCTTCACGGTGTCGGGAATGCGCATATCCAGCATGTTGTGCGAGCGCACCAGGATCGCATCCGGTTCGGCGATCTCGGTGCCGATGACATACCGTTTGGCGGGAAAGCGGGCCAAGCCCACCGCGGCGATCTTGTTGAGTGTGAGTATCTGGAATGTTCTAGGCATTTTGGCCGGCAAACTCGTTCATGAAGTCAACCAATGCCTGAACGCCTTCCAGCGGCATCGCATTGTAGATCGAGGCGCGCATGCCCCCGACCGAACGGTGTCCCTTTAGCTGCAACAGCCCGTGCGCATCGGCCTGTTTGAGGAATTCGCCATCCAGGCTCGCATCCTTCAGCGTAAAGGGCACGTTCATCCGCGAGCGGTCCGCCGTCGCCACCGGGCAATGATAGAAACCGTTGCTGGCATCGATCGCGCCATACAGCAGCTTGGCCTTCGCGATGTTGGTCTTTTCCATCTGGGCGATGCCGCCCTTGCGCTTCAGCATCTGGAACACCAGACCGGCGATATAGATGCCGAAGGTCGGCGGCGTGTTGTACATCGAATCGTTGTCGGCATGGGTCTTGTAATCCAGCATGGTCGGCAAGCGCGGATCGGCATGCCCCACCAGGTCGTCGCGCACGATCACAATCGTAAGTCCCGCCGGGCCGATGTTCTTCTGCGCGCCGGCATAGATCAGCCCGAATCTCGACACGTCTACAGGGCGCGACAGGATGCAGGAAGACATGTCCGCCACCAGCGGTACGTTGCCAACATCTGGTACCCAGTTGAACTCGACGCCGCCTATGGTCTCGTTCGGCGTGTAATGCACATAGGCTGCATCCTTGTCCAGTTTCCAGGCATCGAACGCCGGGACATATGTTGCATTCTTGTCCGCGTTGCTGGCTGCAACGTTGACGTAGCTGAACTTCTTCGCCTCGCTGATGGCCTTTTTCGACCACTCGCCGGTGTTCACATAATCCGCGGAAAGCTTGCCGCGCAGCAGGTTCAGCGGGACCATCGCGAACTGCTGGCTGGCTCCGCCCTGCAGGAACAGCACCTTGTAATTGGCCGGGATAGCCATCAGCTCGCGCAGGTTGGCTTCGGCCTGCGCCTGGATGCCCATGTATTCCTTGCCGCGATGCGACATCTCCATCACCGACATGCCGCTGCCGTGCCAGTCGGTCAGTTCCGTCTGTGCCTGCCGCAACACTTCTTTCGGCAACACTGCCGGGCCCGCGCTGAAATTGTAGATCGTCATGTTTGCTTGCTCCAAAGTTTAAATCAGGTACAAGATACAAGAGGAAAGGTTCAAGAAAAACCGCTGCGCAGCTTTTTGATCTATTCTTGCGTCTTGCATCTTGCGTCTTGCATCTTTCGTCTTGCGTCTTGCATCTTGCATCTTGCGTCTGGTTTTTAGTTCTCTTCTTCCGGCTCCGCGATGCGGCTCAATCCGGCCAGCTTCTCGCCCTTTTCCACATTCATCAGCGTGACGCCCTGGGTGGCGCGCCCCATCTCGCGTATCTCCTTGACGCGGGTGCGGATCAGCACGCCGCTGGTGCCGATCAGCATGATCTCGTCGTCCGCATTCACCAGCGTCGCGGCGACAACCTTGCCGTTGCGGGCCGAGGTCTGGATCGCGATCATGCCCTGCGTGCCCCGCCCGTGGCGGGTGTACTCGACGATCGAGGTGCGCTTGCCGTAACCGTTCTCGGTCGCGGTCAGCACGCTTTGCTGCTCGTTCTCGGCCACCAGCAGCGAGATCACCTTGCCACCCCCAGCCCTCCCGCCTTTGGCCAGATTCATGCCGCGCACGCCGCGCGTGTCGCGTCCCATGGAGCGCACATCGTTCTCATCGAAGCGCACGGCCTTGCCCTCGTCCGAGAACAGCATCACGTCGTGCTTGCCGTCGGTCAACGCAACGCCGACCAGGAAATCGCCCTCGTCCAGCGCGATCGCGATGATGCCCTTGGTACGCGGGTTGGCGAACTGCGACAGCGCGGTCTTCTTCACCGTGCCGTCCGAGGTGGCGAAGAAGATGAACTTGTCTTCGCTGAATTCCTTCACCGGCAGGATCGCGTTGATCTTCTCGTTCGCCTCCAGCGGCAGCAGATTGACGATCGGCTTGCCGCGCGAGATGCGGCTGCCCTGCGGCACCTCATAGACCTTGAGCCAGTAAACGCGCCCGCGGTTCGAGAAGCACAGGATGTAATCGTGCGTGTTCGCGATGAACAGGTTGTCGATGAAATCGTCTTCCTTGGTCGCGGTTGCCTGCTTGCCGCGCCCGCCGCGCTTCTGCGCGCGGTAATCATCGAGCTTCTGCGCCTTCATATAACCGCCGTGCGACAGCGTGACCACGACGTCTTCAGGCGCGATCAGGTCTTCCATGCTCATATCCTGGGTGTGCGTAATGATCTCGCTGCGGCGCTTGTCGCCGAATTGCGCTTTCACCGCGACCAGTTCGTCATGAATGATCTGCGTCACACGCTGCGGCTTGGCGAGGATATCGAGCAGATCGGTGATCCTGTCCATCACTTCGCGATATTCGCCGACGATCTTGTCCTGCTCCAGACCGGTCAGGCGTTGCAATCGCAATTCAAGGATCGCCTGTGCCTGCGCATCGGAGAGGAAATAACCGCTGGTCTTGCCCTTGCCGACCAGGCCGAACTGGGGCAGCAGACCTTCCGGGCGCGACGCATCGCTGACGCGGCTGAGCATGTCTTCCACCAGCGACGAGCGCCAGCCGCGCGCCATCAGTTCGCGCTTGGCGTCGGCGGGCGTTGCCGCGGCCTTGATCAGCGCGATGATCTCGTCCACATTGGACAGCGCCACAGCGAGACCTTCGAGGATATGGCCGCGCTCGCGAGCCTTGCGCAATTCGAATATCGTGCGGCGCGTGACGACTTCGCGGCGGTGGCGCAGGAACGCGTCGATCACTTCCTTGAGGTTGAGCAGCCTGGGCTGGCCGTCGATGATCGCGACCATGTTGATGCCGAAACTGTCCTGCAACTGGGTATCCTTGTACAGCTTGTTCAGTATCACATCGGCGTTCTCGCCGCGCCTCAATTCGATCACCGCGCGCATCCCTGATTTGTCGGATTCGTCGCGTATCTCGGAGATGCCTTCCAGTTTCTTGTCGCGCACCAGTTCGCCGATCTTGATCAGCAGATTGGCCTTGTTCACCTGGTAAGGCAGCTCGTCGATGATGATGGCCTGGCGCTCGCCCTTGCCGATGTCCTCGAAATGGGTGCGCGCGCGCATGATCACGCGGCCGCGCCCGGTGCGGTAGCCTTCCTTCACGCCGGACAGACCGTAGATGAACCCCGCGGTCGGGAAATCCGGCGCGGGAACGTATTCGATCAGCTGCTCGATATCCAGATCGGGGTCCTTCAGCAGTGCGAGGCAGGCATCTGTCACCTCGTTCAGATTATGCGGCGGGATGTTGGTCGCCATGCCCACCGCGATGCCGGAAGAACCGTTGACCAGCAGATTGGGAAACCGCGACGGGAACACCAGGGGTTCATTCTCCGAGCCGTCGTAGTTCGGCCCGTAATCGACCGTTTCCTTGTCCAGGTCGGCGAGCAGTTCGTGGGCGATCTTCGCCATGCGGATCTCGGTATAACGCATCGCCGCGGCGTTGTCGCCGTCCACCGAACCGAAGTTGCCCTGCCCGTCCACCAGCGGATAGCGCAGCGAGAAATCCTGCGCCATGCGCACGATGGTGTCGTACACCGCCGTGTCGCCGTGCGGATGATACTTACCGATCACGTCGCCGACGATGCGCGCCGACTTCTTGTAGGCCTTGTTCCAGTCATTGGACAGCTCGTGCATCGCGAACAGCACGCGCCGGTGCACCGGCTTCAGGCCGTCGCGCACATCGGGCAGCGCCCGCCCGATGATGACGCTCATCGCATAGTCCAGATAGGACTTGCGCATCTCCTCTTCGAGGCTGACTGGGTGGGTTTCTTTGGCGAATTGCTGTTCCATGGATCGACTCTAACCTCGGGCTATTTGGAGCGTGACAAAGCGCATATTTTAGCACAGCGAAGCTACCCTGAACCACCCGCCTGCCAAGCTGATTGCCAAGCCGCGCTATTTGGCTAATTCATCGCGTTTTGCTAGAGTCGGCACCTCGACCATCAACGACACACTTTTGCAGCCCATGACCAACGCCGACCCGATCGAACTGGAAAAATTCTCGCAACTGGCCCACAAATGGTGGGATCCGAACAGCGAATTCAAGCCGCTGCACGACATCAACCCTCTAAGACTGGGCTATATAGACCGGCATGCCGGTCTGGCAGGCAAGGCTGTGCTGGATGTCGGTTGCGGCGGCGGCATCCTGTCGGAAAGCATGGCGGGACTGGGCGCCAACGTCACCGGCATAGACCTGTCCGACAAGGCCCTACAGGTCGCCAGGCTGCATCTGCTGGAAAGCGGCAAACAGGTCGACTACCGCAAGATCGCCGTGGAAGAATTGGCGGCAGAACAGCCCGCCCATTACGATGTGGTCACCTGTCTGGAGATGCTCGAGCACGTGCCGGATCCGCAAAGCGTGATCGCGGCTTGCGCCAGGCTGGTCAAGCCGGGCGGCTGGGTATTCTTCTCCACGCTGAACCGCAACCCAAAGTCCTATCTGTTTGCCGTGATCGGCGCGGAATACGTGCTGAACCTGTTGCCGCGCGGCACCCACGATTACGCCAAATTCATCAAGCCCTCCGAACTTGCGCAATCCTGCCGCAACGCCGGGCTGCACCTGGCCGACCTGACCGGCATGAGTTACAACCCGCTCAGCAAAGCGTATTCATTGGGCAAGGATACCGACGTAAACTATTTAATTACCTGCCGTCGTGATTAGCACCCTCTCCCCTAACCCCGCTCCCGCAAGCGGGAGAGGGAAACGCGACAGCGCGGGAGAAGGTGTGATCAAAGCTGTACTATTCGACCTCGACGGCACCTTTGCCGACACCGCTCCCGACCTCGCCGCCGCGCTCAATCACGCGCGCGCCCGGCGCAACCTGCCTCCCCTGCCTATAGAAGTTCTGCGTCCGCAATGCTCTCACGGTTCGCGCGGCCTGCTCAAGACCGGCTTCGGCATCGAACCGGGGCATCCCGATTACGACACGCTGCGCGACATCTTGCTCGATCATTACGCAAGCAACATCTGTGTCCATACGCGACTCTTCGGCGATACGGCAAAACTGATCGCTGAACTGGAACAACGCAAGATCAAATGGGGCATCGTCACCAACAAGCCGCACCGCTATACCGTGCCGCTGATGCGAGCGCTGGGCTATGCAGACCGCGCCGACTGCCTGGTCAGCGGCGATACCTGCGCCCATCCCAAACCGCATCCGGAGCCCATGCTCAAGGCCTGCGAGATCATCGGCGTCGCCGCTTCCGAATGCATCTATCTCGGCGATGATCTGCGCGACATGCAGGCCGCAAACGCCAGCGGAATGCGCGGCATCATCGCAAATTACGGCTATGTCGGCGATGACGTCTCGGTCGAGAGCTGGCAAGCGCATGGCAGCATCGATTCCCCGTCTGAACTTTTAGGCTATTTACAATGAAACCATGGCCTTAAAACCTGCTAGTATCCGGAATCAGCAGTGCGGCGGCGCGATCGCCGCGGCCAAATACATGGAATAGATATGCGAGCCAGCAGAATTCTTAAAGTGATCCAACCGTATCTGACAGCCACGGCTGTCATGACCATCGCGGGATTGCTGGTCTTCACGATCTATTTCACCGAACTCGGCGTGCAATGGATAACATTTCTGACCGGCATCCTGATCGCCTCGATCATCAGCATGACCAGCCGCACAACCCGCGCGGAGTGGACCATCACCCGCCGCACCGCACAATTGAAACTGATCAAGGACAGGCTGGACAAGGAAGTACTGGCCCGCAAGAGGTACGCCGAGGAGCACGAGAAGTCACTCTCCCTGCTGAAGCGGACCGAATGGGCTTATGGACGCCTGATCCCGCACCAGCTGCTCGCACTGCTGGATAGAAAAAGCATCCTCGACGTCAAACTGGGCGACCAGGTCGAGCGCAAGCTGACCGTCATGTTCAGCGATATCCGCAACTTTACTCTGCTCTCCGAGAGCATGCCGCCGCAGGACAACTTCAACTTCCTGAACTCCTATCTGAAGCAGATGGAGCCTATCATCGGCACGCACCGCGGCATCATCGACAAATATGCCGGGGATACCATCCTGGCGCTTTTCACCCAGAATGCCGACGACGCCTTGGGCGGCGCGATCCACATGCTCGAAAAACTGGAAGAATACAATACCGGCCGGGCGCGTGCGGGATATACGCCGATCCAGATCGGGATCGGGCTTAACACCGGGCTGGTCATGATAGGCACGATAGGCGGCGAGAACCGGATGGAAAGCACGGTCATCGGCGACACCGTCAATCTCAGTTCGCGCATCGAAGAAGCCACCAAGACATACCAGACGCCGCTGCTGATCAGCCAGAACACCCTCTATGACCTTGCGACCCCGGGCAAATATGACATCCGCTTTCTTGATCGCATCCGCGTCAAGGGCAAGACTCAACCGCTATCCATCTACGAGGTATTTGATAACGACCCGATCAAGCTGAGGGACGGCAAACGCGCCACCAAAGACCGGTTTGAACAGGCGATCGCCTTTTACCACCTGAAGGAGATCCCGCGCGCGATGGAACTGCTCAAGCAATGCATCGAGATGACACCCAAGGACACCCCTGCCCTGATCTACCTGACGCGCTGCGAACAATATCTGGCCAGCGGGCGCCACCTTTCGACCGGCGAACTGAACAACCATATGGAATGGAAGGCGGCATTCCAGGTCAACATCGACACCGTCGACCAGTCGCACCGCTGGCTGTTCGAAAAAACCAACGAGTTCATTTCAGCCGCCATGGCCATGGACACCCAGTCTATCCGCATCCTATTTGCCAATCTGGCCGGGCACATCAAGGAATGTGAGAATCAGGAGACAGAACTGTTGCGTCAATTCAACTACCCGTTCCTGAAAAGCCACATCCAGGAGCACAGGCGCTTCATAGAAAATTTCATGGCGCTCAAGGAAGAAGTGGATGCCGGCAACTACAACCTGCCGCTCCTCTCCTTCCGTACCCAGCTGCTGCTGAACGACTGGTTCACCGGGCATATCGCCAAGTCCGACCGGCACGCCGGGCGCTATGTGAACATTGCCAGGTTCGGGCAAACCATGCCAAATTTGCACAGCGTCCCGCAACCGACGGAACTTCCAGGCAAACAAGCCCTCTGATTCTGCTACAATCCACACCGTTTTGTAGCATTACCTTATCGGGGACGACTTGGCTTCGACGTGGGTTACAAAGCAGCGTAGGGCATACCGAGGACCCGCCACCTCGTAAATCAGCTGGAAAAAACTAGTCGCAAACGACGAAAAGTACGCTTTAGCAGCTTAGTCTGCTAGACCTCACACCCTGCTGTCTGTGGAGGGGCTCGACGTTTTGTCCGTTCGCAAGAGCGGACAAGGCCGAGATGAGTGAGGTAATCTACACAGAATCGTGCCGGTCAGGGTCACTTTGATCGGAGCTAAAAACAAGGTGACTCGTCCTTTACCAGCCCGCCGGTTGGCGTGTACGGGATCAAATCAAACTGCCTGGCTAAGTATGTAGAACTGCCTGTAGAGGACTTGCGGACGCGGGTTCAATTCCCGCCGTCTCCACCATCAAACTGGTTACCAGAAACCACTGGAAACCAACACAGCCAAGCCATTTGACCGGCTTGGCTGTTTCTTTTTCAAACGTCTAAATTGTCCAGAATGGGCTGATTCCAGCTTAGTTTGGTCACGATTTGGTCACCGCTTGTTTGGGCTGACCTCCCTTCCCCTCTTTGTAAGGGTAAAACTCTCTGTAGAGCTGATTGCTTGCACTTATGGCTTAGCCTTGGGGGCAAGCCATGCCTGATATCTCTCCAGACAATCAGGACGCGGCCAAACGTAAATATCTTTCTGAGTATTTTCCTAAGGGTGGTCGCCGACCTCCCTCCTACCAGTCCCGTCATGGAACGTCCAAGCCTACATCTCCCAAATATGTTCCCGACTACGGGGAACAGCATTGGAAGCGCGCCATTCTCACTGAGTTTGCAGGTGGAAAGGGGGGCTATGAGTTTGTTTCCTATAATTACACAACGCATGCAGAACCATCTCCTGAGGATTTGCACAGGGATAGGTTTACTACGCGCGGTGACGGTGATCGTGAAGCATCTATCGAGCGTTCTCGGCGTAGAGCAAAAAAAGTGGTGCGCCACCACTGCAAAAATATGATGGCTGATCGCATGAATACCTTAAGCACACAGATGGCAATATATGATCGCAGCCTGATCGAGAAAATGGTTCGTGAGGTTATCGGCCGGATTCGTAAAGCTACAAAAGATGCTTGCCATTATGTGGCAGTACTTGAGCAGCATGACAGCATATACACCAGCGATGCAAAGCGAGGCTCCTACCATGTCCATCTAGCAATGCATGGTCGTCAGGATTGCAAGCTTTGGTGGAATGTTTGGCAAAGTGTGTGCGCAAAGCATGGTACTGTTGGTCGTTACCATTGCTCTGACCGTAAGCTCGGCAAGCGATCTCCCGGGCAAATCGCAAGCTATATGTCGAAGTGAATCGCCCCGGGATTGCCGGAGACTCCAATTCTTGAGAGGATGGAGTTATGAACAAAATGAAGAGGTATTCGCCGGAAGTGCGTGAGCGGGCGGTACGGCTGGTGTTTGAACACCAAGGGGAGCACGAGTCCCAGTGGGCGGCAATTGAATCGATCGCATCGAAGATAGGCTGCACGCCGGAGACCTTGCGTAAATGGGTGAGGCAAGCCGAGACCGATCAAGGTGCTCGGGGCGGTGTGTCCAGTTCGGATCGTGAGCGTCTCAAGCAGCTGGAACGGGAGAATCGCGAGCTCAAGCGGGCCAATGAGATATTGCGCAAGGCATCTGCTTATTTTGCCCAGGCGGAGCTCGACCGCCGACCGAAATGATGGTGGCGTTTATCGACGCGCACCGTGCCGAACATGGGGTCGAGCCGATCTGCAGGCAATTGCCGATTGCCCCATCGACGTATCACGAATGCAAGGCGCGGGAACGGGAGCCTGAGCGGCTACCAGCCAGAAGCAAGCGCGACCAGGCGTTGTGCCTGGACATCCGCCGCATCTGGGAGGATAACTTCCTGGTTTACGGTGCCCGCAAGGTATGGCGGCAACTCCATCGTGAGGGAATCAACGCAGCCCGTTGCACGGTCGAGCGGCTGATGAAGGACTTGGGGCTACAAGGGGTTCGGCGTGGCAGGAAATGCTGGACGACCATCGCGGATGATGCATTGTTACGACCGGTTGACCGGGTTAACCGCAAATTCGTCGCCATGCGCCCGAATCAACTATGGGTAGCGGACATCACCTTTGTGGCAACCTGGGCTGGATTCGTCTACGTTGCCTTTGTAACGGATGTTTTTGCCAGACGCATTGTGGGCTGGCGCGTGGGCAGATCACTGCATACGGATCTGGTGCTTGACGCGCTGGAGCAGGCACTGTGGTCGCGCAAAAAGGTCAAGGGATTGATCCACCATAGTGATCACGGTAGCCAGTATTTGTCGATCCGCTATACGGAACGTCTGGCCGAAGCCGGCATCGACGCCTCGGTGGGGAGTGTTGGCGATTCGTATGACAATGCGCTGGCCGAAACGATTAACGGTTTGTACAAGACTGAAGTGATTCGAAAACGAGGTCCCTGGCGCAACATTGATGCTGTCGAATATGCCACCCTGGAATGGGTGGATTGGTTCAACAACCGCAGGCTGCTGGAGCCGATAGGCAACGTCCCGCCTGTGGAGTTTGAAATGGCGTACTATCGCCAAATGGAAGAGTCGGCTGAGGCTGCATGACTCAAACTAACGAGCCTCCGAAAAACCCGGGGCGATTCAGACACATTAACAATCTAGGTTAACTACCATTGATTGTTGATCTGTAACTCAGATGGAAAATTTGCTTTCATGCGTTGAGCAGGCGTAACTCATCGCCCTTTTTTCGGTTTCAATTGCTCTTGTGTAAACGTATGGTCTTCTAACTTGTCCACTTGAGTACTCAAACTCTGTAGTTTCACTGACGTAACTGCAGCATCGTTTATCAGTCTTTCAGTGCTAACCTTAATTTCCTTTATATCTTCATCGTGTTGCGCTAATTGACTTGATTTAGCTGAAGCCCACCAAACGATCCATGCAGTAAAAGATATGACTGAACATACAACCAAAAGTATTCTCCAGCCCAATTGAATATGACCAA
Source organism: uncultured beta proteobacterium (assembly GCA_963723415.1). GTDB lineage: Bacteria > Pseudomonadota > Gammaproteobacteria > Burkholderiales > Gallionellaceae > Gallionella. The sequence continues at coordinate 245,385 of CAVRQB010000001.1, forward strand.
ATGTTACTGGCCTATCTTTAATATCTGGATTTGAAACTGTAAAGGTCTCATAGTATTCGCTTCTTTCCTGCGTTGCATTTGTAGCGTTTAGGGGTGATGCAGGCATGCCTCCAGCCGTGGAGCTTGTATCTGCTGCGGATTGTGCAGCTGACGGCTCTCTGTGCCCTTGTATTTGGGATGGTCTATGCGGCCTTCGCATTATCGGTTCCAAACATTGTCAAGTCATCATTAAATTTCAGGGCGACTTTGTCATATTCCTTCTTTAATTTTTTTATATCTGCAAATGGTTCGCCTTTTAGATAAGGGTTGTAATATCTTTGAACATCAAGATTGGCATTTATTGAATCAACTTCGGGGTGTTGAGCATCAATTGCGCTGTCGTAATAAGCACGAATTATGTTTATAAAATCGTCTTTTGTCGGATCAGGTAAACCACCATATCCCACGTTAATACGATCTTCAAAAGTCATGAGGAATTTGGCTGTGAACCCTAGAGGCTTAATTCTTGACAACTTTTCTACTAGCAATTTATTTGACGTTTCACCTGCGTGAACTCTCTGCTCAGTTACATACCCGATTCTCCGAATGCTAGGAAACTTTAGCCGAGAATCCATTACTTTCCACAGTGCTTCGAATTCGGCAAGATGACCAGCAAAGTCATAGTTGGCCTCTGAATCATATAGGTCTTTTGTATAGGTAATATTTTCAAGATCGATAGAGAAATACACACCGGTTTCTTTGTTGTAAAGTTGCAATTGCGAATTATGAACATCACGCCCGATAGTTTTAAAGGTATCAGCAATTATTCCTTTAGCACTTAACGCAAGTAGATCATCTGTTAACGATCCAAACACTGATGTGATCCGAAACATTTTTTCAGAAAAGAGAATACCTACCGTAGCTTTATTTATCTTCGCCATATCATTTCTCCTAACGCAGTATTGACTTGCCTATGCGCAAATGTTCACAAATTTAAACATAACACAAATAAACATTGCGTATTTAGACTTAATAATTATCCCGATCTACTTTGATTGGTTGTTGAAGTCCCGTAAATCGGGTATTGTTTCATGAACCACGGAGGCCAGAATGCCTACATCTGAAGAACAACGTATCCAGAAGAACCTCACGAAACTTAAGCCCCTCTCAGCTGAAAAGCTAAAGCAACTTCAGGGTATCGAGCTAAAGGCCATCGCTAGATTTTCAGGCCAGTTGGATGAGCTTGAGTCTGCCCTTGGCTTCTTACGGATGGGTCTTCAATTTGGATGGAAGCCGATGGCGATAATCCATAGCAAGAAAACATTCAAAAAGTATGAGCAGATTTTGGATATTGATGCTCGCGTATTTTTTCCAGAAGACACCCCTGCTTCTGAACGTAGCAATGGATATGCTCTTGCCGTAAAGCTATCCAATTTTTGGAGGATAGTTAACGGCGAAACGCCCGTAGAGGACAAAAGAATACTCAGCCCCTAACATGGGGACTTGACATCCCAGTCCGCATACTTCATTATTGGTACATTACGTCCCAATAAGGAGGTTTGCTGTGAGTGCGAAATGGGTTCTTATCAAAAAGATCGTTGAGATTTTCGGGTATACCGAGAATGCAGCGCGTTCTAAAATCAAAACTGGTGTCTGGCTGAAGGGCGTCCATTGGACTAAAGCCCCAGACAACCGCATCTTGTTCAACGTCGTTGCAATAGAGCAATGGATAGAGAGCAAGGAGTAAGGGCTCGGGGCTCTCGCAGCATCGAGATAGATTTTTACTATCTCGGCCAGCGTTGCCGTGAGGTCATCAAAATATCGCCAACAAAGGCAAATCTCTTATTTGCCAAAAATAAGCGTGCGGCTATTCTGCATGAAATCGGGATTGGCATGTTCAACTACGCTGCCCACTTCCCGAATAGTCGTCGCGCTGCAACCCTTGGCAAGCTGTCCAATAAGACAGTTTCGCAAGCTCTCGATGAGTTTATATTGATCTCACGTCGTGCCTGTGCCGCCAGCACAATACGGGATTATCAAAGCGCGATCGAGCATCATCTCAAGCCTTCATTCGGTGAATTTCTTTTAAGAAAGGTTACGGCAACCCAGATTAAGGTCTGGATGGGTGGCCTTATGATCTCTCCCAAGAGAATAAATAACGTTCTTGTTCCGCTTCGTGGTGTTCTTCGTAGCGCATTTCAGGATGGCATTATTGAGCGTGATGTATCCGCACAATTACCCAATCTTTCGCATCGGACAAAAGAACCCAACCCATTTTCTCCATCTGAGATCAAGCTAATCCTTGAGCATTCAGAAGGTCAAACTCGCAACCTATTTCAATTTGCATTTTTCACGGGTATGCGCACCTCTGAGCTGATCGCGCTTGAATGGGATGACGTAGATTTTAAACGTGGCGTAATCAAAGTAAGTCGTGCCAGTGTTCGCAAGATCGTGAAGGTTCCTAAAACTCAATCCGGCGAACGAGAGGTTAAATTGCTTGAGCCGGCCCTTGAAGCATTGAACGCGCAGAAGCCCTTTACTTTTCTTGCAAATGAACGGATTTTTCACAACCCGAAAACGAATGCTCCTTGGTTGGATGACGCTCAGATTCGTAAGACTGCATGGAAGCCGATTCTCAAGGCTGCGAATATCCCCTATCGCTGCCCCTACCAAACACGGCACACCTACGCCAGCATGATGCTATCGGCTGGTGAAAATCATATCTGGGTAGCCAATCAAATGGGTCATAGGGACTGGGGCATGATTCGTAAAACATATGGTCGCTGGATACCTGATATTGACCCTGATGCTGGTGGAAAAGCTATGCACTATTGGTCACGGCATGGTCAGTAATTTTATATGTGTATGATTTTATTATGAGTTCCTGCAGCTTCAATTCCCGCCGTCCCAACAAATAAAAACGACACCCTCGCGGTGTCGTTTTTATTTGTTGGGTTTTGATAGTACGGGAATTAAATTCGCGTCCGGCACGGACGCGGGGTGGAAGGCGTCAAACAAACAGCACCTGCGTGCTGTTTGTAGCCCGGAACGGCATTCGCTTGCAAGCGAATGTGCGGCCTGCAAGGCCAATTCCCACATCGACACCCTCGCGGTGTCGTTTTCATTTATTGGGTTTTGATAGTGCGGGAATTAAATTCGCGTCCGGCACGGACGCGGGGTGGAAGGCGTCAAACAAACAGCACCTGCGCGTGAATTTAACCGGCAGCAATTGCCCCTCGGATGCAACCGGTTATTTCGAAAGCACCATCACATCGGCGTGCTGATCAATCTTGAATCCGGACAACAGATCATTGCCAAGCAACGCGCCACCCTGCATGGTCGGATTTAAAAAAACGGATATATTCGAAAAGTTGAAGCCGCCTACATTCATGGAAGTCACCTTGACTCGACATGTTGGTGCATCGCCGTTGGCAGTATGAGATACACCGACAGGCATACAGCTATGAATCCCCAGCTTGGAAGCAATATCACCGGAAATGACCGTAGCACTTGCTCCCGTATCAACAGTGAAGGTTGCGCTTAGGCCATTTATCGAACCGGGCATGGAAAATCGGCCGGTTGCATCGCGAACCAAAGTTATAGAAGTAGCCGATTCATTGGAAACGGAAACATGATTTTCAATTAACTGCGCATCGTTCCCGCAAGGATCTGAACTGTAGGTTGTCTGTCCGGACTGGATGCATTTGTATGTTTGCCCGATTGCAAATTGCGGGATACAGACCAGCATCATCAATACGATCGTTGTCAAATCCAACGCCAGATAACGCATAGTGTCTTTCCAAATTGATCGATAGGTTCACGCCATCCTGCCGCACGCGGTGCGTGCGGTCAATCGATTTTCATCAAGACGCCTGCGAATGCACGGCGCGGTTCTTCCCGCTGCCCTTGGCCTGATACATGATCTCATCGGCTTGCTGGATCGCGAAGGACGCGTTGTCCGGCGGCGCCCTGAACGTCTTGCATCCTACGCTGGCGGTAACGGCAAACCCGGCGGCAGCCATACGGGCTGCAATGGTCGCACAAAGATTGTTTATCATCAAAGAGCAATCGTCATCCTGTGTGTTCGGTATCAAAATGGCGAACTCGTCGCCGCCGAGTCTGCCTGCTGAGTCGGATTCCCGGATGCAACCCCGCAGGATGTCGGCAGCAATCTTGAGCGCCTCATCGCCTGCAGCATGCCCCTTGAGGTCATTGAGCGCTTTGAATCCGTCTAGATCCACCACTGCCAGGGAGAAGACTCCCGGGTAGCGCTTCTGTCGGGCGATTTCAGACTCCACTTCCGCAATGAATGCCCGGCGGTTGGCAAGGCTGGTCAGTGCGTCCGTTGTCGCATGATTCAAGGCCACCAGATAACTGGATCTCGATGACCTGGCCAGAAAAACCACCATAACGGATGCGATGAAAGCGACGCCAATATCGGTAATGAACGATGGTATCGCGATGGCTTCAACTGAAAAGGTGATGACCTGGAGAATGGTGGTTATTGCAAGCGCCAATATGGAGACCCCAGGCTTGGCGCAATACCTTGCCACCACCGCCAAAGGGGATATGTAAAGCACATGCAGCCGGATGTCAGCGCCTGTCCAGACATCAAGGATGAAAATCAGTGCTGCACCGGCGCTGCTGGCGACAAGGACAATTGACTCGGGGAAATTCCCGTTTGCGTTGATCATTGGCCGCCAATGACGTGCGCTTTCTGCATCGCGTTTACCGGAGGCCGCGGCGGCTTTGTCAAATTCCGTTTCCGCTTTGTCGAGATGGTTCACCAGCACATGGGACAGAAGATTCACGGCCAGTCCGGCGAACGCGACAGGAAACAGGTACAGGGCGAGAGAGACTTGACCCAGAAATATCCTGTCGTCGAGCAGCGACTCGGTCTTCTTTGCCATGGCCGCGAGCGATTGCAGCAGGACAACATCCGTTCCGGAGACGATCAAAAGCACAATCGCGAAGCTCACCACGGTCCAGCGCGAAACGGCAAACTTCTTGTACAGGAAAAAGTAGATTCCGATCGGAACGACGACAGAGAATATCACCAACAGGACAAATTCCATCTCGAAGAAGACGCTCTTGATCATGGATTTTCCTTGTGCATTCGCCGTTTGATATTGTTCATCGGCCGGGCGATCCGGGACGTACGGGTGAACCGGATATCGGGTTGATCTCTAGTGTATTAAAGCAAACGAACGTATCTGAAGTATTTCCGCAGACTCTCGATTTGTTACACCCCCCGACGGATGCGGATATTCCCGTCTGCAGCGAGGTACAAGGCCGGGGTAGATCAAACGCTGGCTGAACCAGTATCAGGGCCGGTCAAGCCGTGCCGGACTCCCTGATTTTTTTCAAGATCCATGGCATCGAAACAAAACCCCCGGCCAGCCGGGGGTCTTTGTGCCGCAAAATTGCAGCGATCCTTATGGACCGTAGTTCACGCCGACCGCAAACAATGCCGGATCGTTTGCGCTGGTATGCGTGTATGCGCCGGTGCCGGTTACCATTGCCACACCCGAAATAGCAGTAGGAAAACCAGCAACGGCAGAAGCAGGAATGTAGTATGCACTCAAGCCATTCCAGGGCCAGTTGGGGGTCAGTGTACCTTGAACTCCGGATTGCGCGGTCGACGTATATAACGTCGAGGTAACCGTTATTGCACTCGCATTGGTGGTGCTTATGGTGGAAAGAGTCACCCATTGCTCCTGGTTCTCGTTGGTCTCGACCATATAGCTGCCGTTGTAATTCCCGATCAAGACGGGCGCATAGGATGTCAAAACCGTAAACCCGTATTCAGTTGTATCGTTATGATCGATGACGCCGACGATCTGTCCGTTGGGTGCGGTAAAGGCAAAGAACCATCCGATCTGGTTATTGCCGGAATCATTCAATTGATAGACACCGGGGGCAACCGATGACGGCTGAATCGTTCCCGACAAAATAGGTGATGAACAGGGATATCCAGTCTGATTCGCGTAATTGCCGCCCTTGCAATCAGTGTAGACGGCTCCCGTCGAACTCCCGGTCGAACTCCCCGTCGAACTAAAGGCCGATATCGACATTGTTCCATATTGCGAAGTACAACCGGAAGCGCCTGACACATTTGCTATGCCAGTGGTGTTGCAAGAAAAGCCCTGGTAGTTATAGACATTACTCACTCCCAGCAGTGTCGTGACCGGGTTGGGTATGCTGAACACCGGGATGTCAACCGGGGTTGTCGAATTGAGCGCCACGTTCCCCACCATGACCCCGTTGCTTATCGGGAAGACCTTGCCGCCCGCTATGTATCCGTCACTGGACGGCAGGACAGCGTATGCTCCGACAGGATTCACGCCAGACGCAGATAGTGTGCCGGTACCGGTTTGCCGGGCGTTAACTCCCGACATCGGGGAATCTATCACTGCATAGCTATAAGTCATGCTCGTGGTATTCACGTTGAACTGCAGCACTTCACCCAACCCGTCGGCAGCCAAATACGCCGACGTAGGGCCTGAAGGAGAACCGCCGCCGCAAGCCGCCACCATGATGGCCACGATACATATCGCCGCCAGCGTCTCGGCGGCGACGGAAAATTTCCTTTTGAAGTTCAAGCTGACATCTCCCTGATCGAACCCGGATTATGATTCCCAATAGTCCGATATCGTATCAGGTTTATCCCAAACCGGCCCTGGCAACTTTATCAATCTCCCGGGCAACACTGAAATGGATGATTTTGTATCAGATTCAAAACAAAGGCCAACCGGAACCAAGACTTAATCCTTTGATGAAGCGCAGTGTTTTCATAATGCGCTTTCTGCCGGCAGATTACCTTGTAATCGGAACTGCACACAAGATTCATTCGGTTACAAAACCAATAAATGCCTGAGGCCTGATTGGATTAAGCTACGCGCCTGTAAATAAGAATTTCGGGGCATTGCACTTTGCATGGCTATACTTTCCGTGAATATTGCCGCTTTGATCTGACCTGATGCATACGTCATCTATCAACTCCCGTTCCATGCGGTTCTTCCCCGGATGTTCGATGCTGTCACTGATCGCGACAATCGCCTGCTCGATGATTCTTTTGGGAGGATGTTCAGTGTTCGCAAAAAAGCCTGAGGTCGATCATGCCCGGGTCAAGCAGTTTGCGGATCGCGGATACGATTCAGGAATCTATTATGCGACCACGATGACCAGGTCTACCCTGAATACCGGCAATGAATCCTTCCAAATCACGCTTCTTCAGCCAGTGCGGGACGGCAAGTATCCTGCAGTCCTATATCTCCCCGGGCTGGGACAATCGGGCGGTGCCGGTGCCGATATGCGCCGCGCGTGGGCAGAATCCGGATTTGTCGTGTTGTCTCTCGAGCCGCTGAAAGGCGATGCGAATGCATGGTCGACAGATGCAGCTCGCAGCGGCGACTACACATTTATCCGCCATGAACGATATTCATCCGAAGTCGTGACCGAGCGCCTTGATGTACTGGCGAAGCTGCTCGAATATCTGAAACAGCATTCCTTGTCGGGCGCTCCGGGCTTTGCGCATGTTGACCTGTCTCATGTAGCGATCGCCGGCTTTGATGTCGGGGCGTATTCCGCGATGATAGCGGCGGGAGAAAGTGCCGAGAATGTTTCTCTACCCGGATTATCCCTGAAACCCGATGCGGTGATCGCCCTGAGCCCGCATGCAGATTTTTCCGGATCGGATTTCGATGCGCGTTATCAACCTGTCAAATTACCGGTACTGTCCGTAGCCGGCGATGCGGATAGCGATACACACGGCAGCGATGTTGCATTGCTGCATCAGGCGCCATTTCAGTACATGCCTCCCGGAAACAAGTATCTGCTGTTATTGGCCCGCGCTTCCCACACCGACATAGGCGATGATTTCACGGCCGGCGCTGCTTCCGATAAAGGCAATGGGCAGCAGACCGGAAATGGGGAGGCTGGCTCAGCGGGCGGGCATGGCGATCACCATGGCAATAGATCGTCCCATGGCGGGAATGATCCGGGTTCTTCGCGCAGCGGCACGAGTTCTTTGACGCGGCGTGCGATGATGGGTGTTGCCATTGACCAGGTCACGACGGCTTTCCTTAACGCCTATATCAAACACGACCGGCTTTCGCGGGCCTGGCTCAAGAACGATGCCGGACCATGGCTGGATAAAATCGGCCAGCTGCGAGAAAAATGAAATCGGCATGGGTTCGCCGTGGATTCAACGAGTCACAGTCAAGCAGGAAAGAAAACTGGTAGCATAGAATCAGTCCGCAGCAATGAATAAATAGGGAGCAGGTCTACAGACATGAAAAAGAAAATCATCCTGGCCGCCGCGTTGATAATCGCCGGCGTGCTCGCGTTCTGGATCTTCCACAAACCGGCGAACGGGCCCGGGAACTTCAAGCGCGGCTCCGGCGCGGAAGGACGGCCAATGCCGGTCCAGGCAGCTATCGCAACCAGCGGCGATATCGACGTCTACATCGATGCGCTGGGTACCGTGACCGCGCGCAACACCGCAACTGTCAAGACGCGCGTCAACGGCCTCCTGCAACGTATCTATTTTCGCGATGGCCAGAAGGTCAAGGAAGGCGAATTGCTGGCCCAGATCGACCCGCGACCCTTCCAGGTGCTGCTCGACCAGGCCAAAGCCCAGTTGGCCCGCGACCAGGCGCAGCTGGCCGGTGCCAAGCTCGACCTTGAACGCTATCGCGACCTGTGGTCCAAGGATTCGATCGCGAAGCAGCAGGTCGATGACCAGGGAGCCTTGGTGCTTCAGGATGAAGGCATCGTATTGAGCGATCGCGCCCAGGTGGAGAGCGCCCAGTTGAACGTCGATTTCACCCACATCACCGCCCCTTTGTCCGGACGGCTGGGGATACGGCAGGAAGACGCCGGTAACATGATCAGCACCACCGATACCACGGGCCTCGTGGTGATCACCCAGACCCAGCCTATCTATGTACTGTTCGCAATACCTTCAGATAATATCGCGCCGGTGCTGGCTCGCCTGCATGCCGGCAAGACGCTCCCAGTCGATGCATTCGACCGCGACGGCAAAACCAATTTGGCCGGCGGAAGATTGCTGACCACCGACAACCAGATCAACGTTACCACTGGTACTGTCATGCTCAAGGCGGAATTCGCCAACACCGGCGAGCGGTTGTTCCCCAACCAGTTCGTCAATGCGCGCCTGCGTGTCGACACGATGCATGATGCCGTCCTGGTACCGGTTGCGGCGATCCAGCGCGGCACGCAGGGTACTTTCGTCTATGTCATCGGAAAGGATCAGGCGGTCTCGGTGCGGGCCGTCAGGCTCGGACCGGTATCCGGCGAAACCGTCGCGATCGAAAAGGGGCTCGCAGCAGGCGAACAGGTCGTCACCGATGGCGCCGACAAGTTGCGCGAAGGCGCAACAGTCGAGGTGACGACGCCGGGAACGTTCAGATCCGCAGGCAAAGATGCTGCCGCACCACCCGGCAAGAGCTCGACGCGCGGAGAGCGCAAGCAGCACATGCAGACGCGTGACAAGCAAGATGGCGGCGCCAGCCAGAGCACGCAGTGAATCCGTCACGCCTTTTCATCCAGCGGCCGGTAGCGACCTCGCTGCTGATGGTCGCGATCATGCTCGCAGGCGCTCTGGCCTATCGCGTTCTGCCGATCTCGGCTTTGCCCGAGGTCGACTACCCGACGATCCAGGTCACCACGCTCTACCCCGGCGCCAGCCCGGATGTGATGACCTCGTCGATCACCGCACCGCTCGAGCGCCAGTTCGGCCAGATGCCGGGCCTGAACCAGATGTCGTCGGCCAGCTCGGGCGGCGCCTCGGTAATCACGCTTCAATTCAGCCTGACCCTGGGTCTGGACGTTGCCGAACAGGAAGTCCAGGCCGCCATCAACGCAGCCAGTACCTTCCTGCCGACCGACGTGCCGATGCCGCCGATCTACAGCAAGGTCAACCCGGCCGACGCGCCCGTCATCACGCTGGCGATCACCTCGGCGACATTGCCGCTGCCCAGGATCGAAGATCTGGTTGATACCCGGCTGGCGCAAAAATTGTCGGAGGTGCCGGGCGTCGGGCTGGTCAGCATAGGCGGCGGCCAGCGCCCGGCGGTGCGCATCCAGGCCAACCCGAAAGCGCTCGCATCGTATGGACTCAACCTCGAAGATGTGCGCACCGCCATCGGCAATGCCAACGTCAACATGGCCAAAGGCAGCTTCGACGGGCCGATGCGCGCCTCGACGCTGGATGCCAACGACCAGCTGATGTCCGCGGCCGAATACCGCGATCTGGTCATCGCCTGGAAGAACGGCGCACCGATACGTATGCGCGACATCGCCGACACCATCGATGGCGCGGAGAACGTGCGCCTGGCGGCATGGGCCAACCGTGCGCCGGCCATCATCCTCAACATCCAGCGCCAGCCCGGCGCCAATGTCATCGAGACGGTCGATCGCATCAAGAAGATACTCCCCCAACTGCAGTCGGCCCTGCCGGGCTCGGTGACAGTCGAGTTGCTGACTGACCGCACCACCACGATCCGCGCCTCGGTGCACGATGTCCAGTTTGAATTATTGCTGGCAGTAGCGCTGGTGGTGATGGTGATATTCGTGTTCCTGCGCAACGTGCCGGCGACGCTGATCCCGGCTGTAGCCGTGCCGCTGTCGCTGATCGGCACCTTCGGCGTCATGTACCTGGCCGGATTTTCGATCAACAATCTGACCCTGATGGCCCTGACCATCGCCACCGGCTTCGTGGTGGACGACGCCATCGTGATGATCGAGAACATCTCGCGCTACGTCGAGGCCGGAGAACCCCCGATGCAAGCGGCGCTGAAGGGTTCCGAGCAGATCGGATTCACCATCATCTCTCTGACGTTTTCGCTGATCGCGGTGCTGATCCCTCTGCTGTTCATGGGCGACGTGGTCGGCCGGCTGTTCCGCGAATTCGCGATCACGCTGGCGGTGTCCATCCTGATCTCCGCCGTGGTGTCGCTGACGCTGACGCCGATGATGTGCGCGCGGTTGCTGCACCATACCCCGATTGAAAAGCAGGGCCGCTTCTACCGCGCCAGCGGCGCCTTCTTCGACAGCGTGATCGCGCGCTACGGCGTCTGGCTTAACTGGGTACTCGACCGCCAGGGCGCGACATTGCTGGTCGCCATCGGCACATTGGTGTTGACCGTATTGTTGTATATCTTCGTGCCCAAGGGCTTCTTCCCGGTGCAGGACACCGGCGTGATCCAGGCCATCACCGAGGGGCCGCAAACGATCTCGTTTGCCGCGATGGCGCAACGCCAGCAGGCCGTGGCCGACACGGTGCTGGCCGACCCTGCGGTGGCAAGCCTGTCATCTTTCATCGGCGTCGACGGCGCCAACGTCACGCTGAACAGCGGCCGCATGCTGATCAACCTGAAACCCAAGGCCGAGCGCGATGCCGATGCCAGCGGCGTGATCCGCCGCCTTCAGGTGAAGCTCGACAAACTGGCCGGCATCACCACCTATATGCAGCCGGTGCAGGATCTCACCATTGAGGACCGCGTCAGCCGCACCCAATACCAATACAGCCTGCAGGACGCCAATCCGGACGAGCTCGCGCTGTGGGTGCCGAAGCTGGTGGCGCGGCTGCGCACCGTGCCGGAATTGCGCGATGTCGCCAGCGACACGCAGGACCAGGGCCTGCAGGCCTACATCGACATCGACCGTGCCAGCGCCGGCCGGCTGGGTATCACAACCGCCGCGATCGACAACGCGCTCTATGACGCGTTCGGCCAGCGCCTGGTCTCGACGATATTCACGCAATCCAACACCTATCGCGTCGTGCTCGAATCCAAACCGGAATTTCAAAAAGGCATTGCGGCGCTGGGCAGCATCTACATCGTCTCGCCCGGCGGCAGCCAGGTGCCGTTGCTGTCGATCGCGAGCGTGACGGAAAAGAACACCCAACTCGCGATCAATCACATCAGCCAGTTCCCCGCCTCGACCATTTCCTTCAATCTTGCACCCAGTGCCTCGCTGGGCGAGGCGGTCGCCGCGATCCGGCAGGCCAGCAATGAACTCGGCATGCCGGCCAGCGTGGAGACCAGCTTCCAGGGCGCCGCGCTGGCCTTCCAGTCCTCGCTCAACAACACACTGTTGTTGATACTGGCCGCGATCATCACGATGTACATCGTGCTCGGCGTGCTCTATGAGAGCTACATCCATCCGGTGACGATCCTGTCCACACTGCCTTCGGCAGGATTCGGCGCGCTGCTGGCCTTGCTGATCTCGGGGAACGATCTTGGCATCATCGCCATCATCGGCATCATCCTGCTGATCGGCATCGTCAAGAAGAATGCGATCATGATGATCGACTTCGCGCTCACCGCGGAGCGCGAACAGGGCAAGCCGCCGCGGGAGGCGATCTACGAGGCCTGTCTGCTGCGCTTCCGGCCGATCCTGATGACCACGATGTCGGCGCTGCTGAGCGCGCTGCCGCTGATGCTCGGCACCGGCGTCGGCTCCGAATTGCGCCATCCTCTGGGCATCACGATGGTCGGCGGGCTGATCGTCAGCCAGGTACTGACACTGTTCACGACCCCGGTCATCTATCTTGCGTTTGACCGCCTGGCAAGGCGGCGCGCAGTCGTGAGCCCGGCATGAACATCTCCGCTCCCTTCATCAACCGTCCGATAGCGACCACACTGCTGACACTGGGCCTGGTCCTGGCCGGCGCGATGTCGTTCACGTTGCTGCCGGTGGCGCCGCTGCCGCAGGTCGATTTTCCGACCATCTCGGTGCAGGCTTCCCTGCCCGGCGCCAGCCCGGAAACCATGGCTTCCACGGTCGCGACACCGCTGGAGCGGACGCTGGGCACGATCGCCGGCATCACCGAGATCACCTCCAGCAGTTCGCTGGGCAATACCCGCGTGACATTGCAGTTCGACCTTTCGCGCAACATCGACGGCGCCGCGCGCGACGTGCAGGCAGCCATCAATGCCGCGCGCACGCTGCTTCCGACCGGCCTGCCGAGCAACCCGACCTACCGCAAGATGAACCCCGCGGATGCGCCGGTCATCATCCTGTCGCTGACTTCCGCATCGATGTCGCGCGGCCAGATGTACGACGCCGCATCGACCATCCTGGCGCAGAAGATCTCGCAGCTTGACGGGATCGGCCAGGTCACGGTCGGCGGTTCTTCCCTGCCCGCGGTGCGCGTCGAACTCGATCCACCGGCCATGAACCGGCTCGGGATAGGCGCGGAAACGGTGCGCAACGCCATCGTTGCAACCAATGCCAACCGGCCCAAGGGAGCTCTGGAAGACGGGGATAGACATCTGCAGATCCTTGCCAACGACCAGGCCAAAATGGCGGCCGACTACATCCCGGTGATCGTCTCATACAACAACGGCGCTGCTGTCCGCATCGGCGATATCGCGAGTGTGCGGGATGCGGAACAGGACATCCGCAACGCCGGACTGTTCAACGGCAAGCCAGCGGTGATGATGATCATCTACCGCCAGCCCGGCGCCAACATCATCCAGACCGTGGACCGCGTGCGCGCCCTGTTGCCGCAATTGCGCGCCTCGATCCCCGGCGCCATCGACCTCAATGTCGTGATGGACCGCACGCCGACGATACGCGCCTCGCTCCACGAAGTCGAACGCACGCTGATAAGCTCAGTCATCCTCGTCGTGCTGGTGGTGTTCATGTTCCTGCGCAATGCAAGGGCGGCACTGATACCCAGCATCGTCGTGCCAGCATCGCTGGTCGGCACCTTCGCGGTGATGTACCTGGCGGGCTTCAGCCTGAACACGCTGTCGCTTATGGCCTTGACCATCGCCACAGGTTTCGTGATCGACGACGCGGTCGTCGTGCTGGAGAACGTGTCGCGCCACATCGAGAACGGCAGCTCGCCTTACGACGCCGCACTGCAGGGCGCGCGCGAGGTCGGCTTCACCGTGCTGTCGATGAGCCTGTCGCTGATCGCGGTCTTCATCCCCATCCTGCTGATGGGCGGCATCGTCGGACGGCTGTTCCGCGAATTCGCCGTCACGCTGTCCGCCGCAATCCTCGTCTCGCTGCTGTTGTCACTGACGGCCACACCGATGATATGCGCGCGCCTGCTGAAACCACTGAACGAGAAAAAACACGGGCGTCTTTACCACGCCAGCGAGCGTTATTTCGAAGCCGCGCTGGATCGCTATCGCATCACGCTGGACTGGGCGCTGGCCCACGGCCGCATCATGCTGCTGGTGCTGGCGGCGACCATAGGCCTCAACATCTACCTCTACATCATCGTCCCGAAAGGTTTCTTTCCCCAGCAGGACACGGGGCGCCTGACCGGCAACATCCAGGCCGACCAGAGCATCTCCTTCCAGGCCATGCGCGAAAAGCTGACCAACTATGTGGATATCGTGCACGCGGATGCGGCGGTGGACAATGTCGTCGCGTTCACCGGCGGAGGCCAGACCAATACGGGTTTCATGTTCGTGTCGCTGAAACCTCTCTCAGCGCGCAAGATGTCCGCCGACCAGGTAATCGCGCGCCTGCGCCCCAAGCTCGCGCGCGAGCCGGGTTCCAGCCTGTTCCTGCAGCCGCAGCAGGACATACGCATGGGCGGGCGCCCGAGCAACGCCCAATATCAATTCACGCTGCAGGCCGACACCATCGCCGAACTCAGGGCCTGGGAGCCGCGTATCCGCGAGGCGCTGAGCAAGCTTCCCCAGCTCACCGACGTCAATACCGACCAGCAGGACAAGGGATCGCAGACCACGCTGGTGGTAGACCGCGACGCCGCTGCGCGTCTCGGCATTTCCCAGTCTTTGATCGACGCCACGCTGAACGACTTGTTCGGGCAGCGCCTGGTATCGACGATCTATGAACCGCTCAACCAGTACCGTGTCGTCATGGAGGCGGCACCGCAATATTGGCAGAGCCCGGAAACGCTGAAGGACATGTATGTCATCGCGCCCGGCCCGGACGGGACAGCAGTCCAGGTGCCGCTGGCCGCGTTGGCGCACTATGGACCGACCTCGACACCGCTTGCGGTCAATCACCAGGGACAGTTCGCTGCGGCGACGATCTCATTCAACCTGCCGGTCGGCGTTTCGCTGTCCGACGCGACCCGGGTCATCAATGACGCGATGCTCAAACTGGGCGTGCCGAACTCGGTGCAGGGCAGTTTCCAGGGCACTGCGAAAGCTTTTCAGGCATCGCTGAACACTCAGCCGTTGCTGATCCTTGCCGCGCTGCTCGCCGTCTATCTGGTGCTGGGCATACTCTACGAAAGCCTGATCCATCCGCTCACCATCCTGTCAACATTGCCATCTGCCGGCGTCGGCGCGCTGCTGGCGCTGCTGGCTTTTGGCACCGAGTTTTCCATCATCGCGCTGATCGGCGTCATTCTGCTGATCGGCATCGTCAAGAAGAATGCCATCATGATGATAGACTTCGCGATCACCGCGGAAAGGAATGAAGGCCTGTCGCCGCGCGACGCGATCCGCCAAGCCTGTCTGTTGCGTTTCCGCCCGATCATGATCACCACACTGGCTGCGCTGTTCGGCGCGATGCCGCTGGCGATCGGCTTCTCCGACGGCGCCGAGTTCCGGCGGCCGCTCGGCATATCCATCGTCGGCGGATTGATCTTCAGCCAGCTTTTGACGCTGTATACTACTCCGGTGGTCTATCTCTATCTCGACCGGTTCCGGTTGTGGTGCCTGGGTATATGGCAGCGACCCGCTTCAGCTCTCCCCGCGATAAACCATGAATGACAGGAAATCCATCATGAAGACGTTTGCTCCCCTGCTGGCAGTACTGCTGGCCGGCTGCGTAGTCGGCCCCGATTATCACAAACCCGATGTCGCCACGCCGGCGAACTACAAGGAGGCCGGGGACTGGAAGGCGGCCGAGCCCAGGGACGAGGCGCCGCGCGGCAACTGGTGGGAAATCTACGGCGATGCCGAGCTGAATGGCCTGGTTACACAGGTGGAAATCTCGAACCAGAACGTCGCAGCCGCAGCCGCACAATACCGCCAGGCACTGGCATTGCTCGGCGTGGCTCGGGCCGCCTACTATCCGAGCGCGAATGCCGGAATAGCGGTCGGGCGCGGACAGGGCTCGGCTCCGTCTTCGTCTATCGGTACCACAACCGTGACGCCCGGCTCGCCGATCTACAACATAGTGCGCCCCACGCTGAGTGCCAGCTGGGAGCCGGACATCTGGGGCCAGATCAGACGCAGCGTCGAAGCCAGCAGCGCCTCTGCACAGGCCAGCAAAGCGGATCTGCAGTCCGCGCTGCTGTCGGCCCAGGGAACGCTGGTTCAATCGTACTTCCAGCTGCGCATCAACGACGAGGAACAGCGCCTGCTCGGACAAACCATCAGCGCCTATGAGCGCTCGCTCCAAATCACCAAGAACCAATATCAGGCCGGTGTGGCAGGCCGGGTCGACGTCGCCGAAGCCGAAACGCAATTGAAGACAGCCCAAGCCCAGGCGATCGATCTGGGCGTGCAGCGCACACAGCTCGAGCATGCCATCGCAGTTCTGATCGGCAAACCGCCGGCCGATTTCCATATCGATCCGGTCAACGGCCTTCCGGCTCTTCCTGCGGTTCCTGCCGCGCTGCCATCCGAACTGCTTGAGCGGCGGCCCGACATCGCCGGAGCGGAGCGACGCATGGCGGCAGCGAATGCCGAGATCGGCGTGGCACAAGGCGCATTCTTCCCGGCGCTGACCCTGGACGGCACGACCGGCTACCAGAATTCCAGTTTCTCCCAACTGCTAACCATGCCCAATCGATTCTGGTCGGTTGGCGCATCTGCAGCAATGACGGTTTTCGATGCCGGCGCACACTCGGCCCAGAAGGAATCGGCAGTCGCGGCCTATGACCAGAGTGTCGCCACTTATCGCCAGACGGTGCTTTCCGCATTCCAGGAAGTCGAGGACAATCTCGCCGCGCTGCGCCAATTGTTCGAAGAGGCGGCAGCACAGCAGTCTGCAACCCAGTCGGCGATGGAGGCCCTGACACTGACCGAGAACCAGTACAAGGCTGGCACAGTGAGCTACCTGAACGTCGTCATCCTGGACGCGGCTGCGCTCAACGCGCAACAAAGCAGCCTCAACATCGCCGGACGCAGACTGCTGGCCAATGCAGGGCTGGTCGCGGCCCTCGGCGGGGACTGGAAGGCGGACGCCAAATGATCGCTGCGGCTTTTCGGAAGAACCGCACATAACAAAAAGGCCAACCTCGCGGTCGGCCTTTCTGCCTATCCTGCTTTCGTGATCAGGCGCGCTTTCTGAACTCGTTGGTGCGGGTATCGATCTCGATCTTGTCGCCGATCTCGATGAAGGCGGCCACAGGCAACTCGAAACCGGTGTTGATCTTGGCTGGTTTCATCACCTTGCCGGAGGTGTCGCCGCGCACGGCGGGTTCGGTGTAAATGACTTCGCGCACGATCGTGTTGGGCAGCTCGACCGAGATCGCCTTGTCGTTGTAGAACACCACTTCGCACGGCATGCCATCCTCGATGTAGTTGACCGCATCGCCCATGCTTTCAGCCTCGATCTCATACTGGTTGTATTCTCCGTCCATGAACACGTACATCGGATCGGCGAAATAGGAATAAGTGCATTCCTTCCGGTCCAGGATGATCTGGTCAAATTTGTCGTCGGCGCTATACACGGTCTCCTTGGCGGTTTCGGTCAGCAGATTCTTCATCTTCATCTTGACCACCGAACCGTTGCGGCCTGAACGGCTGTATTCGGCCTTGAGCACGACCATGGGGTCGCTGCCCACCATGATGACGTTGCCCGCGCGTACTTCTTGTGCTGTTTTCATGTTTGTTACCCTTCAATTTTCAAGGCGCGCATTCTACCGATTTCCCGTGAAAAATCCAGCAGATTCAACGCCAGATTGTTTTCGGCCAAATGCCGCGCCCAACGTTTCGTGTGATGCTCGAGTTCGTCACGCACCGAAATAAATGCAGGCCACGCTTGCCCCGCCCTGTTTTCCTTTCCGCCCGGCAAAATCGCCGATGATTCTTCCGCGTATCGAGAGGCAATCTCACGGCTGCTCCGGCGATCAGTTTGCTTCGCCAGTGACGCGTCACGGCCGCCGTTCCATGCCTGCCACATGCCATTCAATGCCATGTTTGCAGGCTGGCCAAGCTGCTTGCCGTACAACATGAGGAATGCTTCGAGCTTTTTCAAGTGCACCGCATCATGCTGGGGGTATATCTGCCAGACGAATGGCCGCGCCGCCCATTGCGCCCTTACGAAGGAGTCTTCACCGCGCACAAAATTGGCATCGCACGCCCACAGGAGTTCATCGTAGCGTTCCTGTTCGACGAACGGCAACACGCGCACCTGCAAATTGCCGCGCGCACGGTTGCCGCCCGCAACGGCCTCGGCATCGCCGAAATATTGTGTGATCTGCGGCAGGATACGCCCTTCCGGCACGAGGCACAGCACCGGCTGTGTGCCGGCAGCCCAGATGTCCAGCAAACCGGTCAGCGTGTCATTTTCATAGGCGAACAGCGAGACTTTCAGCGTCTCTTCTGCGGGCATCTCAATACCGAGCGATCCCCAGAACACCTGCTGCTTTGCGAGACTGTTCTGGAACGCATCGCGCCGCGCCAGCAGATCGCGTTCCAGCAACAGGCCGCCAGTCTTCGGCGTAAAGCCGGGGAAGAAGAAATACCTCGTCAGCGGCAAAGTCGGATGCGGCGAAGGCAGCTTATGGTGACTCTCAACCCAATCTTCCGCGCTCAGGTATTCAAGATTGATCCAGACCGGCTTCTTCTCCTGCCGCGCCATCGCTTCGAGGTAGCCTTGCGGCAGCTTGCAGGCGAATGCCTCGATCACCAATTCGGCGGGCTGCACATCGGGAAATTCCTTGCGCCACAGACGCACTTCCACTCCGCGGCAGATTTGCATTTCCGCTGCGGCATCCGCTTCCGGGCACAGCATGGAAAAACTGCTCAGGTCATCCACCCACATACGGACCGAAAGGCCGTGCTCTTCTGCCAATTGCCGCGCCAGCCGCCAGCACACGCCGAGGTCGCCGTAGTTGTCCACGACGTTGCAGAAGATGTCACAGCGAACACCGGCCACGTTCATTTCACACGCATGGTTCATCGCGCATCATTCCGTGTGCAAAGCCTCGACCGGATCCAGCCTTGCCGCACGCCGGGCCGGCATCACTCCCGCCGCCAGCCCGATACAGACCGCGCTCAGTTCCGCAAGCACCGCGAACAGCCAGGGGGTGTGAACCGGCAAGGCCGGAAACAGAATGTGCAAACCCTTTGCGATGCCGACACCCAGCGCCAACCCGGCCATGCCTCCCAGCGCGGACAACAGCATCGCCTCGCCCAAAAACAGCGCCAGCACCTGCCGTTCCTGCGCTCCCAGCGCGCGCAGCAAGCCGATCTCCGAAGTCCGTTCGGTGACCGCCATGGTCATGATGGTCAGGATGCCAACGCCGCCCACCAGCAAGGATATCCCGCCCAATGCACCCACCGCGAATGTGATCACATCCAGCACCGAACCGAGTACATCCAGCGCCTGCTCCTGTGAGATCCTCGTGAAATCTTCGCGCCCGTGCCTATCCTTCATGCGTTCGCCGAGTATGCGCGATACGATCATTTCATCGACGTCGGCGCGATAGCTGACGTTGATCTCCATCAGTCCGGGGCGGTTGAGGAGTTCCATCGCACGCGCCGCCGGGATGAACACGGCATCATCCAGGTCCAGCCCGAGCACCTCCCCTTTGGGTTCCATCACGCCGATCACGCGAAAGCGCTGGCCGCCGACGCGCAGATAGCCGCCCAGCGGATTCTCGCCGGCGAACAGTTCCTGCCGCACTTTTGCGCCAAGCACGACAAGCGCTCTGGCCTGCTCGTTGTCAGCGTCCGGCCAGAAGCTGCCGCTCTGCACCTTCATCGTGAATGCCCGGGCGAAATCCCTCCCTTCGCCGAACACCGTGGTGCGGCGGGTCTTGCCGTTGGCGCGCAGCTCGGCATTGCCCATCACGCTTGGGTTGACGTTCTCGACATAAGGCAGGTTGCGCAGCGCATCCGCATCATCGAGCGACAACGACCTTACCGACCCGAAAATGCCGACGTTGCCGCCATGCGTCTGCGTCTTGCCCGGCTGGATCGTGATGATGTTGGTACCGAACTGTGAAAACTCCGACAGCACGAACTGATGCAGCCCTTCGCCGATGGATGTCAGCATGATCACCGCCGCTATCCCGATAGCGATCCCCAAGCCGGTCAGAAAGCTGCGCAGCCGGTAAGTGATTATGCTGGATGTGGTGAGCCGGATCAGATCGGGGAATAACATGAACTGGTCATTCCTGTAGTGCAGCCTTGCGGAAAGTGATCAGGCAGGCGGAGCCAGAACGAGCTGGGGTGCAGGTGCGTTGTAAGTTGCAGAATCGAGACGCGCGGTGAGCCGGTACATCACCATCTCGCCCTTGCCCTTGACATGTATCGTGGCGGGCGGCTCAAACGCATAGTCATTGCGTATCCTGTTATAGGTCGACTTGTCGACCTGGATCACGTCCTGCACCGCCTCATCGGTCAGGCGGCTGGCGATGTTCACCGTGTCGCCCCACAGATCATAGATGAAGCGCTTGGTTCCGATCACCCCTGCAACCACCGGCCCAGTGGCAATACCGGTATGCAGACCCAGTTTGTATCTGACCAGTTTTGGATTTTCCGTCACGAATTCGCGCATCTCCAGGGATAATTCCGCGATGTCCCGGGTGTAATCGGAGTTATTGCGGTTCAGCCCCCCCACCACCATATAGGCATCGCCTATCGTCTTGATCTTTTCCACATGGTACTTTTCACACAACTCGTCAAAACCGGAAAAGATGGTATTCAGCAGACCAACCATTTGTTCCGGTGACAGAGACTCCGTCAGCTGCGTAAAATTGACCAGATCGGCGAACATCACTGTCACGTCGGCATGGCCGTCCGCGATCAATCCCTGGTGATCCTTTAGACGCTGGGCAATGCTGCCCGGCAGCACATTGAGCAGCACGCGCTCTGATTTCTTTTGTTCTTCGGCCAGCAATTGATGCTGCTGGTCAAGCTGGCTCCTGATCTTGTCCATCTCCACGACAAAATGGCGCATCAAAAAATACATGATTGATGACATCGCGGCAAAGTTCAGCGCAAAGAAGAAACCGATGGTCTTCATCGACACACCGTTGCTGCTCTCGGTGCCAAGGTAGTAATCGAAAGAACCGGATACCACTGTCATCACGATATAAGCGATGAACCAGGGGACCGATTCCCGCCAGCCAGAAACCACCAGTGCGCCCACCGGTGCCAGCAACGCCCAGAGCATCACGCCGCTGGCCGTGACGGAGTTGCCTATGCTCCATTGCATGATGAATGGGACAAACAGGAATAAACTCAGCTGTACAAAACGGAAGATCTCGAATTTCTTGGTTTTGAAATAGTGCACCAGCGAGACAACCGAGATCAGCTGATAGACCAGCGGGACATTGGCCGAGAAGTGCAACCCCATATACCAGTAGATGGCCAGCCAGAGCACGACCGCGAGATTCATGAACGCGCATGCAAAGATCAGCAGATCCTTTCGCAGTTTGTCCTCTTGCGCGTAGGTCATTTGTTTGGTGCTTTCAGGAACCTTTGCCATTTCAGGAATTTTCAATAAGTGCCATTAAGAATTAACCCCTTAGGTACAAGCAAATCAAGCGCTATCATCATACCTGAATTATCCAATAAAGAAACACGTCATATCAGACGGAATAATTTCTTCCGCCTGCTTCATAAATGAGCGGTAAAACGCTAGAATGCTCGTTCTGCAACCGAACCCCCTGTTTAAGGAACTCATTATGTCGATGTCCGACCGCGACGGCTTTATCTGGTATGACGGCAAGCTCGTGCCCTGGCGCGACGCCACCACTCACGTGCTGACGCACACCCTGCACTACGGCATGGGTGTATTCGAGGGCGTGCGCGCGTACAAGGCCGCGAAAGGCACCGCCATCTTCCGATTGCAGGAGCACACCGACCGGCTGTTCAATTCTGCGCATATCTTCCAGATGAGGATGCCCTACGACAAGGCCGCCATCATGGCCGCACAACTCGAAGTGGTGCGCGCCAACAGGCTGGAATCGTGCTACATCCGCCCGATCTGTTTTTATGGCTCCGAAGCGATGGGCATCGCCGCCAAGACCCTGTCCACTCGCGTTGCGATCGCAGCATGGCCATGGGGCGCGTATCTCGGCGATGACGGCATGAAAAACGGCATACGCGTAAAAACTTCCAGCTTCACCCGCCATCACGTGAATATCAACATGTGCCGTGCCAAATCGGTCAGCTCCTATTCCAATTCCATCCTTGCGCATCAGGAAGTCGCCAACGACAATTATGATGAAGCGCTGTTGCTGGATGTGGACGGCTACGTTGCGGAAGGCGCCGGCGAGAACATCTTCATCGTCAAGAAGGGCAGGCTGTACACGCCCGACCTGACCTCCTGCCTGGAGGGCATCACCCGCGATTCAGTCATCACGCTGGCCAGGGAAATGGGCATCGAGGTGATCGAGAAGCGCATCACCCGCGACGAAGTCTACTGTGCCGAGGAAGCATTCTTTACCGGCACGGCCGCAGAGGTGACGCCTATCCGCGAACTGGATCTGCGCACCATCGGCGGAGGTTCGCGCGGCCCGATCACCGCCAGGCTGCAGCAGGCATTCTTTGATTGTGTGGCAGGCAAGCACCCGCAGCACAGCGCCTGGCTGACTTACATCTAGCGCCTTGGCGCCGGCAACGAAAGCGGAATTGAAACAAGGGGCGAACTTTGAGCAAACACGACATCACCCAACGCTATATCGAGGTCACAGCGGCTGATCTGCCATTGGCCTGCCCGATGCCGGACATGAATCTGTGGAATGCACACCCGAAAGTGATGATTCCAATCAATGAAGGCGGCGAAGCGCGCTGTCCATATTGCGGCACGCTTTACCGCTTCAAGGGTGAACTGCCCGAATCCCACCATTGAAAGACTCGGCTGGAATTAATCAGGCGTAACGCGGCCACAAGGAAAAATGCACAAGATCCTCATCATCGGCCCCAGCTGGGTCGGCGACACCATGCTGATGCAGCCGATGCTGATGCGCCTCAAGCAACGCCAACCCGGCGCCCAGATCGACGTACTCGCGCCGCCGTGGACAGCCGGGTTGCTGCACGCGATGCCGGAAGTGCACGAGGTCGTCATCAATCCGTTTGCGCATGGCGCGCTGGAATTGATGAAGCGCTATCAGCTCGGCAAGCGGCTGCGCGATGCGCGATACGGCCAGGCCATCGTTTTGCCCAATTCGCTGAAGTCGGCACTGGTACCCTATTTTGCCGGCATCCCTTTGCGCACCGGCTTCATAGGCGAGGCGCGATTCGGCCTGCTCAACGATGCGCGCTGGCTGAATAAATCCAGACTGCCGCTGATGACGGAGCGTTTTGCGCAACTCGCCGAACAGGCGGATGCTGAAATCCCGCGTCCTCTGCCCAATCCCAAACTGACCATTACCGAAGCGCAACGCAGCATCACATTGAACAAGCTGGGATTGACTCTCATTGGCCCCATAGCGGTATTTTGCCCCGGCGCTGAATATGGTCCGGCCAAGCGCTGGCCGATCCCTTATTTCGCCGAATTGGCTCAGCGGCTGCGCAAAGAAGGTTTTACGGTACTGCTGGTCGGATCGTCCAAGGACAAAGCGATCGCCGACAAGATCGTCGCGCTGGGAAATGATGCCTGCCTGAACCTGTGCGGCTCGACCGATCTTGGCGACGCCATCGTTCTGCTCTCCTGTGCGCATCTGGTGATCAGCAATGATTCCGGGTTGATGCACCTGGCTGCCGCGCTGGATCGCCCGATGCTGGCACTGTTCGGTTCCAGCAGCCCGCGCTTCACGCCGCCGCTCTCAGCCCATGCAGAGGTGCTCAAACTCGACCTGAAGTGCAGCCCCTGCTTCAAGCGCGAGTGCCCGCTGGGGCATTTCAACTGCATGGTCAAACTCACGCCGGAACTTGTCTGGCAAAAGATCGAGCAAATGTAATTTGCAAATCCGGAAACACATCCATGACAACCGGCCCTCTCTCCAACCCTCTCCCGTTAACTCCCTCTCCACAATCCTCTGATGGAACTACTGGCCATTCGACTAAGCCCGCAGGCGGGCAAGTCGCTGGTCATCCCACAAGCGGGGAGAGCGTAGCGAGGGGGGCGGAGCCAGGCGAACGAGAAAAACAATTGATAACTCCTGCGGGCGAGGGAGCAAACGAATTGCAGCGCAAATTTCCCGCTAACGAAATCTTCAAGGCTTATGACATACGCGGCATCGTCGGCAAGACGCTGACACCGGATATTGTCGAGGCGATAGGCCATGCCATCGGCTCGGAAGCCGCGGCCCGCGGCCAACATACCATCGCGATCGGACGCGACGGCAGGCTGTCCGGCCCCGAGCTGATCGCCGCACTGGCGCGCGGCATCCGGAAAAGCGGCATCAACGTAATCGATGTCGGCTGCGTGCCCACGCCGATAGTGTATTTTGCCGCTTACCAATTGAAAACCAACTGCGCGGTGATGCTCACCGGCAGCCACAATCCGCCCGATTACAACGGCCTGAAAATGGTGCTGGCAGGCGAAACGTTGTCTGGCGACGCCATCCAGCGCTTGCGCTTGCGCATCGAACAGAATGACCTCAGCCACGGCAGCGGAAGCTATACACAACGCGACATCAGCGCGGAATATATCGCGCGCATCGTCTCAGACATCAAACTCGCCAGGCCGATGCGAGTCACCGTGGACTGCGGCAACGGGGTGGCGGGCGCTTATGCCGGCAAACTTTATCGCGAGATGGGCTGTACCGTTCAGGAGATGTACTGCGAAGTGGACGGGCATTTCCCCAACCATCACCCCGACCCATCCGACCCGCACAACCTGCAAGACCTGATCACCGCATTGCGCGGCAATGACAGCGAGCTGGGCCTCGCCTTTGACGGCGACGGCGACCGTCTCGGCGTGGTCACCAAGGATGGCGGGATCATCTATCCGGACCGCCAGCTGATGCTTTACGCAGCCGATGTGTTGAGCCGCAATCCCGGCGCGGAGATCATCTTCGACGTAAAGTCCACCCGCAACCTGTTTGAATGGATACGCAGACACGGCGGCAAACCGACGCTGTGGAAGACCGGACATTCATTGGTCAAGGCCAAGATGAAAGAGACCGGCGCGCTGCTGGCAGGCGAGATGAGCGGCCATGTGTTCTTCAAGGAGCGCTGGTACGGTTTCGACGACGGCTTGTATACCGGCGCGCGCCTGCTGGAAATCCTGAGCAAGGTAAAAGATCCGAGTGCGTCACTGAATGCCCTGCCTGATGCATTCTGTACGCCCGAGCTGCATATCCACACGGCGGAAGGCGAGAATCATGCCCTGCTGGCGCAACTGCAAAAATCCGCGAAGTTCACCGATGCGAGAGAGATCATCACGCTGGACGGTTTGCGTGTCGAATATGCGGATGGATTCGGCCTGGCGCGTCCCAGCAATACCACACCGGTGATCGTACTGCGCTTTGAAGCAGATAGCGAAGCTGCTCTAAAGCGCATACAGGACGATTTCCGCAGGATATTCCGGCAAGCCGCGCCGCATCTGCAACTGCCGTTCTGACTGCAGGCGTCAGTGTCTTGGCATCCAGTATGTCAGGCTGTCGCGGAAGAATTCGGTGAGCCCGGCATAGTCAGCCGGCTTGTCCACAAAACTGTTTGCGCCGGCCCTGTAGCTCATCAACACATCATCCTGCGTGTGCCGGGTTGAAAATACCACGATGGGGATATCGCGCGTTGCCTCGTTCGCCCGTATTTGACGCAGCGCCGCCAGCCCCTCCTGCCTTGGCAAGTGCAGATCCATCAGGATCAAGTGGGGTATCTGTTCCTTTTTCGCGATTCCGGCCTTGAACCAATTCAGCACCGATTCGCCGCCTTTGGCCACGGTCAGATTTATCAGGGACCGGGATTCGAACACCGCACGGCGCGCCAGATCTACCTCAAACAGATCATCATTAACCAGCATCACGTTATATGAAGACATATCCATCATTCTTCTCTCCCAATATAAATGCCACTATCCATTATGGCGCTGCAATCATCATTCTGACTTCAGGAGCGGTACAGGCCAGCGGCCACGTTACTATAACTTGTCCTTAACCCAGGCTGGAACGGAAGCTAATGCAGATACAAGATGCTCCGGTTGCGTGCCGCCCGCCATCGCCATGTCCGGCCTTCCCCCGCCCTTGCCGCCAACCTGCTGCGCGACAAAATTCACCAGATCACCCGCCTTCACCTTAGCGGTGAGATCGGGTGTGACGCCCGCGATCAACATCACTCTGCCTTCGACAACATTACTACCCAATACGACAACAGAGTTCTTGAGCTTGTCCTTGAGTTTGTCCAGCGTCTCGCGCAACACCGCTGCGTCCGCACCATCCAGTCTGGCCGCCAGCACCTTCACGCCGTTGATGTCCTCTGCCCGGCTCAGCAGGTCATCGCCCTGCGCGCCGGCCAGTTTGGATTTCAACCGCGCCAATTCTTTCTCCATCGCCTTGACGTTGTCGAGTATCTGCAAGATGCGGGCAGCGGCTTCCTGCGGCTGAGCCTTGACCGCATCCGCCACTTGCAGCAACTGTTTTTCCTGCTGCTGCACATATGCCAAAGCTCCCTCGCCGGTCACCGCTTCCACGCGCCTGATGCCTGCGGCCACACCGCTCTCGGCGACGATCTTGAACAGCCCGATGTCGCCGGTGCGCCTGACGTGCGTGCCGCCGCACAGTTCGCGCGACGAGCCGATGTCGAGCACGCGCACTTCGTCGCCGTACTTCTCGCCGAACAGCATCATCGCCCCGATCTTTTGCGCTTCCTCGATTCCCATCAAACGCGCCCTGGTCTCGGCATTGGAGAGTATCTCGGCGTTGACGATGTCTTCCACTTTCATGATCTCGGCATCGGTCATCGGCTGGGTATGCACGAAGTCGAAGCGGGTCTTGTCAGGATCGACCAGCGAACCCTTTTGCTGCACATGTGCACCCAGCACCTCGCGCAGCGCCTTGTGCATCAGGTGCGTCGCGCTGTGGTTGCGCATCGTGCGGTAGCGCGCCGCCGCATCCACGCGCGCGGTGACGCCATTGCCCACGGTCAGCTTGCCGGTCTTCACCACGCCGTGGTGGCCGAACACGCTGGCCTGTACCTTCTGCGTGTCCTCGACCGCGAAGATGCCATGCGTGGAGCGTAACTCGCCGCGGTCGCCGACCTGCCCGCCGGACTCGGCATAGAACGGCGTGTCGTCCAGTACCACGACCCCCATGTCGCCCTCATTCAACTCGTTCACTTCAGTACCATCCTTGTACAGCGCGAGGATGTTGCCCTTCTGTTCCAGCGTGTCGTAGCCGTGGAAGGTGGTCGCAGGGCCGCCGTATTCCAGGTTGGCCGCCATCTTGAACTTGCCCGCCGCGCGGGCCTGTTCCTTCTGCTGCGCCATTGCGGCGTTGAACGCGGCATCGTCCACCGACACCCCGCGCTCACGGCAGACATCGGCTGTGAGATCGAGCGGGAAGCCGAAAGTGTCGTGGAGCTTGAACGCCAACTCACCGTTAAACACCGTACCAACTCCCTCTCCCTTCGGGGGAGGGTTGGGGTGGGGGATAGACACTAATGCTGCCAATTCACTTTCGAGGATCGCCATGCCATGTTCGATCGTCGCGAAGAAGCGCTCTTCTTCCAGCTTGAGTATCCCTTTCACGCGCACCTGCTCTGCGGTCAGTTCGGGAAATGCCACACCCATTTCAGCAACCAGGTCGGGCACCATGTTGTAAAAGAACGCTTCGCGAGCGCCGAGCTTGTAGCCGTGACGTATCGCGCGGCGGATGATCCGGCGCAATACATAGCCGCGGCCTTCGTTGCCGGGGATCACGCCGTCGGCGATCAGAAAGGAACATGCGCGGATATGGTCAGCCAGTACGCGCAGGCTGGGCTGGTCGAGGTTGCTCTGGTTAGTCTCACGCGCGGCCGCCTTGATCAGCGCCTGGAACAGGTCGATCTCGTAGTTGGAGTGCACATGCTGCAAAACCGCCGAGATGCGCTCCAGCCCCATTCCGGTGTCCACCGAGGGCTTGGGCAGCGGGTGCATCACACCGTGTTCGTCGCGGTTGAACTGCATGAACACGTTGTTCCATATCTCGATGAAACGGTCGCCGTCCTCGCCCGGGCTGCCGGGCGGTCCGCCGGGGATGTGCTCGCCGTGGTCGTAGAATATCTCGGTGCAGGGACCGCACGGGCCGGTGTCGCCCATCATCCAGAAATTGTCGGAGGCGTAGCGCGCGCCCTTGTTGTCGCCGATGCGGATCACGCGCCCGGCAGGCACGCCGATCTCTTTGGTCCAGATATCGTATGCCTCATCGTCCTCGGCATACACGGTGATCGTCAGCTTGTCCTTCGGGATCTTGAACACCGCCGTGAGCAATTCCCATGCGTAGTGGATCGCGTCGCGCTTGAAGTAATCGCCGAAGCTGAAGTTGCCCAGCATCTCGAAGAAGGTGTGATGGCGCGCGGTATAGCCGACGTTCTCCAGGTCGTTGTGCTTGCCGCCGGCGCGCACGCATTTCTGCGACGATGCGGCGCGGGTATATGGCCTTTTGTCGAAACCGAGGAACACGTCCTTGAACTGGTTCATCCCGGCGTTGGTGAACAGCAGCGTCGGGTCTTCGTGCGGCACCAGCGAGCTGGAAGCGACTACTGTGTGGCCTTTGGACGCGAAAAAGTCCAGGAATTTCTGGCGGATCTCACTGCTTTTCATTGCACACCCTGGATATAAAATGCACCCTTGAACAAGGCGCGCATCATACCACGAGCGGCTTGGGCGGCTATACCACGGATGAGAATGAATGCAGTCTGTGTAGGGTGAGACAACCCTGTCCTGAGCTTAACGAAGGGCAACGGACATTGCCAAAGCTATAATTTTATTTTGCCATGCTTAACCAGCCGTGAGCGGATTGAACCCTCTGTTCTTTGATGTTCTTCAGCGAGTTGTTTGATCGTTTTTCCGGAGTCGAAAGCAGTATCCAATCGGCGATCCTCTTCATCTGCCCAAGCTTTGCCAGTATTTCCCGGGAGCCGCCGTTGTCGGTCGTCAGCTTTCTTTGTTCGCTCCAATGCCTGTATTGCCATAAACAGCGCTCGTATTGTCTGGGGATGCTGATATGGGCTGTCAACAGCATATTTTTCACCAGTGTGTGGATCGACTCCATCGGCCAAAGCGCGAATGATTTCCAGAGACTTATGAGGATCCATGCCCCACCCCTTGCTTTATGCCTAATGTAATTCAGCCTTCGTCAGCGGAAGGAAGCAGCTTCTCGATAATTCAAGCGGCCATCAACGGACTTCTGGTTCTGTCACCAATCCCCAGCAACAAGTTTTCAACACTAATGTCTTCATTAATATCATCCCAGTGCAATCCGCTGCCGCCGCCGCTGATTTCGTAATGTTCGCGTTGCGTGGAAGTGGCGTTCAACAGGCGCGGGAAATAAGCCAGCGGCACGCCCAGCTTGCGGCCATCAACGAAATCCACCCACATCGTATTCGCATCGAAACTAACTGCCTTAGCCAAAGAACTCATGCCATGCCCTTTCGATCAGTTGGTGGTTGTCGGCAACCACCTTCGCAAGCTCGTTCAACTCCTGGCTGCTTAAATCATAATTTTCCGCCACACCGACTTGCGGCTCGACCCGGAATTTCGCAGTCGCCCGCCCTTCTCACATGCACGTGCAATGGCTCCCTTGGGTTGCCTTCGTTGGAGAAAAAGAAAAACGTGTAGCCTTTGTAACGCAATATACAATATAAGAGGCATCGTCAACCCTCAGGGTCGTTAATTCTCAGCACTTTGAAGATTGCATCCAGCGAAAACCCGCGCGATTGCAGGAAGCGGACTTGCTTGGCTTTTTCCTTATCGTCCTGAGGCGCGGTACCGAACTTCTTCTTCCACACCTCGCGCGCCGCAGCCAGCTCGCTGCCTTTCAACTCCGGCAACGCGGCACTGATCAATTCTTCCGATATTCCTTTCTGGCGCAATTCGTGAGTGATGCGTTGCGTTCCGAAACGGCCGCGTTTGGCATGCACCAGTTGGGTGGCAGCACGTTCATCGGACAGCCAGTTGCGCCTGGCCAACTCATCCAATACGGCATCGATATCGTCGCCTTGCTGGACATGCGGCATCAGTTTGGCGTGCAACTCGGCGCGGCTGTACTCGCGCCGCGCCAGATATCTCATGGCGCGGACATGCAGGCCTGGCTCAGACTTTTTCCTCAACGGCTTTCGCGCCCGCTTTTGCCCCGATTTTTTCACCGGCCTTGTCGGCGGCTTTCGCGGCAGGCTTTACGATCGGTTCGAGCAGCGCCACTCCGACCGCTTCGCGTATCTTGTTTTCGATCTCGCGCGCGACTTCGGGATGTTCGCGCAGATACTCGCGCGCATTATCCTTGCCCTGCCCGATCTTCTCGCCCTTGTAGGCATACCAGGCGCCGGATTTTTCCACCAGCTTGTGCTGCACGCCCAGGTCGATGATCTCGCCCTCGCGCGAAATGCCTTCGCCGTACAGGATGTCGAACAATGCTTCGCGGAACGGCGGGGAGACCTTGTTCTTCACCACCTTGACGCGCGTCTCGTTGCCGATCACTTCGTCGCCCTTCTTGATCGCGCCGATGCGGCGGATGTCGAGGCGCACCGAGGCGTAGAACTTGAGCGCGTTGCCGCCGGTGGTGGTCTCGGGATTGCCGAACATCACGCCGATCTTCATGCGGATCTGGTTGATAAAGATCACCATGGTGTTGGAGCGATTGATATTGGCAGTCAGCTTGCGCAAGGCCTGCGACATCAAGCGTGCATGCAGCCCCATCTGCGCGTCGCCCATTTCGCCCTCGATCTCGGCCTTGGGTGTCAGCGCGGCGACCGAGTCGACCACGACGACATCCACCGAGCCGGAGCGCACCAGCATGTCGGTGATCTCCAGCGCCTGCTCGCCGTTGTCGGGCTGCGAAATCAGCAGATCTTCGACTTTCACGCCGAGCTTTTGCGCGTATTGCGGGTCGAGCGCGTGTTCCGCATCGATGAACGCCGCGGTACCGCCCATCTTCTGCATCTCGGCGATCACCTGCAATGTGAGCGTGGTCTTGCCGGACGATTCCGGACCATAGATCTCGATCACGCGGCCGCGCGGCAGGCCACCCACGCCCAGCGCGATGTCCAGTCCCAGCGAGCCCGTGGACACGACCTGTATATCGCGTGCCACGTCATGTTCGCCGAGGCGCATGATCGAGCCTTTGCCGAACTGTTTTTCGATCTGGCTCAGCGCTGCTGCCAGTGCCTTGGTTTTATTGTCGTCCATTTTTATTCCCTTTCCGAAAATGATGGCCAAAAACTGATGACGCATTGTGGCACATCAATCCGCATTTGTACAGAACGTTCGTTCTTTTATGTTTTCTAGGCCGTTTCGGTCAATTTATTCAGCATGTTAAGGACTCCCTGCAAAGCGATATGCACCGCCTGGGCACGCACTGCAGCACGGTTACCGCTGAGATGATGCCGTTGCGCGAGAGTCTCGCCGTTCTTCATGCCCCAGGCGAACCACACGGTACCGACCGGCTTGTCCGCAGTGCCGCCGTCCGGGCCGGCGATACCGCTGACGGCCAACGCAACTTGCGCCGCGCTGTGCCGCAATGCGCCCTCCACCATTTCGCGCACCGTCAGCTCCGACACCGCACCGTGCTGCCTGATCGTGGCCTCGCGCACACCAAGCATCTGCTGTTTGGCAAGATTGGAATAGGTGACGAAGCCGCGCTCGAACCACGCAGAGCTGCCGGCCACTTCAGTGATCGCCTGCGCAACACCGCCGCCGGTGCAGGATTCCGCCGCGGCCAGCATCAGCCCGTGTGATTTAAGCAGTCCTCCGACTTGTGCGGCGAGCACGTCCATAACACATCCTCCTATAAACCCAATCGTCAATCCCACCCTGCGTGTTTCAACCATCCGAGGGCGGATCCCACCCGCCGTTTGCTGGCTTGCATCGGCGGGTGTAACCCGCCCTACGTCGCTATTTCGATGGTATTGCTCAGCCGCCGCTCAATGCTTGCACCAGATACACCGCATCGCTGGGATGCAGCGCATGTTTTAAATCGAACACCTGTTCCCCATTCACGAAAAAACGCATCTTTTCACGCATGCGGTCTTGTTCGTCGATGACGCGGAAACGCAGGCCTGGATATTTCATATCCAGGTCGGCGAGCAGCTCGGCCAGCGTCGCGCCGGAAGCGTCAACCTCCGGCACTTTGGTGTACGAGAGTAGCGAACTGGGGATCAGAACTTTCATGGATCAACCTCACATCTGTGCGATTTCCACCGAGTAAATTTCAGGAAGATGCCGCGCGATGCAGGTCCAGCGCCGGCCTTCGTCGCGGCTCATCCACAGCTCGCCGCTGGTGGTGCCGAAATACAGGCCTACGGCATCCTGCGCGTCTGCTGTCATGGACTGGCGCTTTACTGTCCACCACCCTTGGCTTTCGGGAAAACCGGCATCGAGGCGTTGCCAGTGTTTGCCGCCATCGCGCGTCACATAAGCGGCCGGCTTGCCTTCCGGGCTGGTGCGCGGCCACACGCTCTGACCGTCCATAGGAAAAACCCACACGGTGTTGTCATCGCGCGGATGTACGACCAGCGGAAAGCCGATGTCGCCGACGTGCTCGGGCATATTCCTGCCGATGCGCGTCCACTCGTTCGACGGCCGGTCGATGCGGTAGATGCCGCAGTGATTTTGCTGGTACAACCGGTCCGGGTTGCTCGGACACATGCGCACACAATGCGGATCGTGAAAGCTGATGTTAGCCGGGTCGAAATCTCCGACCACTTCCATGCCTTGCACCAACGGTGTAAAGCTGCGGCCCCCGTTCACCGATTCGTGTACGCCGCCGCCCGACATGCTGAAGTACAAATGCGCGGGATCGCGCGGGTCGACGATGATCGAGTGCAGCTTGGGGCCGTCTGGTGTACCGTCCTGCACGCTGCCCATCCACGCGCGATATTGCGGGTCGTCGTTGATAATAGAAAAAGGTTGCCAGGTGACGCCGCCGTCGGCGCTGCGGAATAAGCCCTGCGGCGAGGTACCCGCATACCATACGTCGGGTTCGTTCGCGTGCGCGGGCGCAAGCCAAAACGTGTGGTCGACGCTGCGGCCCGGCTTTTTTGTATCCGGGCCCTCCGGCACCTTGACAAACGCGGGCGGCTGGGTGGCTTCTTTCCAGGTCTGACCGAAATCGGTGGAACGAAAAATGGTGGGTCCGAGATGCCCGGTTTTTGCAGCAGCCAGCAGCGTGCGTCCGTCGCGCGGATCGAGCACCAGATGGTTGATGATGTGGCCGAGAAAATGCGGGCCATCGGTGCGCCAAGTTTCGCGCTTGGCATCGCCGTGAAACAGCCAGGCACCCTTACGGGTCGCAACCAGAATAACTATCCGATGGGTAGTTCTCGCCATGATAACTTCTCCTCTAGTTGTCCTATAGACAACAGGGGACAAACCCTGAGGTTTCATACTGAGGTTTCAACACTACTAAACCCAATCGTCACTCCTATTTTAACCCGCGCGCCAAATCGTTCTGTATATCAACCACCGCCTCCAGCCCGACCGCGATGCGTATCAACCCGTCGGTGATCCCCGCAGCCGCGCGCGCTTCGGGCGTGATGCGGGCATGGGTGGTGCTGGCCGGATGCGTGATGGTGGTCTTGGTGTCGCCCAGGTTCGCGGTGATCGATAGCAATTTTGTGTTGTCTATCACGCGCCATGCGGCTTCCTTGCCGCTCCCCCGGGATGACGCGACCTCGAACGACACGATGCCGCCGCCGGTCTTCTGCTGCTTCATCGCCAGTTTGTGTTGCGGGTGCGACGGCAGGCCCGGATATAAAACACGCGCGACGTTCGGCTGCTTCTCCAGCCAGCGCGCCAGCTCGAGCGCATTGGCGCTGTGCGCGTCCATGCGCAGCTTCAGCGTCTCCATGCCTTTCAGGAACACCCAGGCATTGAACGGGCTCATCGTTGGGCCGGCGGTACGCAAGAAGCCGTACACGCCTTCCATGTTCTTCTTGCTGCCCAGCACCGCACCGCCCAGCGCGCGCCCCTGCCCGTCGATGTACTTGGTCGCGGAATGGATCACGATGTCCGCACCCAATCTCAGCGGGTTTTGCAGGATAGGCGTGCAGAAGCAGTTGTCCACCGCCAGCAGCGCGCCGCAGTTTTTGGCTATCGCGGAAATCGCCGCGATGTCGGAGATCTCGGTCAGCGGATTCGACGGCGTTTCCAGAAAAAACAGCCTGGTGCTGGGACGCACAGCGGCCTGCCACTCGGCTACATCGGTGGCTGAAACGAAAGTCGTCGCTACGCCGAATTTGCTGATGATGTTGTTGAACAGATTCACTGTCGCGCCGAACAGGCTGCGCGAGGCAACGATGTGATCGCCGCTCTTCAGCAAGCCCATCACGCACGCGAGTATCGCCGACATGCCGGAGGCGGTCGCGACACATTGCTCCGCGCCTTCCATCGCCGCGAGGCGCTCCTCGAACATCGTGACGGTCGGGTTGGTGAAGCGCGAATAGATGTTGCCCGGCTGCTCGCCGATGAAACGCGCGGCGGCCTGCGCGGCATTCTCGAACACGAAGCTGGACGTCAGGAACAACGCCTCGCTGTGTTCGCCGAACTGGCTGCGCGCCGTTCCGGCATGCACCGCAAGGGTTTCCGGTTGATAGGATGGTTCGGACATGATGACCCCTTAAAACACAAAACCCGGACAGCTAGTCGCTAAACCGGGTTTCCCACGCTTTAGCCGAACTTATCAAGCGCCCGCAAGCTGATCCTCAAATCGGCGCAGGCAAAAGGTAACACCCGTCGCAGAGCGATGTCAAATTCCCGCCTATTCTTCAGCAGCCAGATCGAGCGCCATCTGGTTGATCGCATCGCTGGCCCTGCCGCTGCTGCGCTGCGCTTCGATCCGGTTCAAATAGTCGGGAGTGATATCGCCGGTGATATAGCGCCCGTCAAAGCATGACGCATCAAAGCCGGTGATATGCGGATTGGCCTTGCTGACCGCCGCCTTGAGATCTTCCAGGTCCTGATAGATCAGGCGGTCGGCGCCGATCTCGCGGCAGATCTCGTCGTCGCTGCGCCCCGTCGCGATCAATTCCTGCGGGCTGGGCATGTCGATGCCATACACGTTCGGGAAACGCACAGGCGGCGCGGCCGAGGCGAAATACACCTTGCGCGCACCCGCATCGCGCGCCATCTGCACGATCTCGCGGCTGGTGGTGCCGCGCACGATCGAGTCATCCACCAATAGCACGTTCTTGCCCTTGAATTCGACACCGATCGCATTCAGTTTCTGGCGCACCGATTTCTTGCGCATCGCCTGGCCCGGCATGATGAAGGTGCGCCCGATGTAGCGGTTCTTTACGAAGCCTTCACGGAACGGCAGGTTGAGGCGGTTCGCCAGCTGCAGCGCGCTGGGGCGGCTGGAATCCGGGATCGGGATCACCACGTCGATGTCGATCTCGCTCCAGGTGCGCTTGAGTTTGTCGGCCAGATATTCGCCCATGTACAAGCGCGTCCCATACACCGAAATGCCGTCAATCACCGAGTCGGGCCGCGCCAGATACACATACTCGAATATGCATGGATTAAGCATGGCATGGTTGCTGCATTGCTTGCTGTGCAGCTTGCCGTTGAAGTCGACGAACACCGCTTCGCCGGGCGCGACGTCGCGCAGGAATTTGAAGCCCAGCGTGTCGAGTGCAACACTTTCAGACGCGATCAAATACTCGTGCCCCTGCGTGGTCTCGTTCACGCCTATCACCAGCGGGCGGATGCCATAGATATCGCGAAACGCCAACAGGCCGTAACCCGCGATCATCGCCACCACCGCATACGCGCCGCGGCAACGATGGTGCACGCCGGTCACCGCGGCAAAGATGGTCTTCACCTCCAGGCGGTATTGCTGAGAATTGATCTGCAACTCATGCGCCAGCACATTCAGCAAAACCTCCGAATCGGAGTTGGTGTTGACATGGCGCAGGTCCTCCGCGAACAGCTGCTGCTTCAGCTCGTCGGTATTGGTCAGATTGCCGTTGTGCCCGAGCATGATACCGAACGGCGAATTGACATAGAAGGGTTGAGCCTCGTTGTGGTCCACCGCGGAACCGGCAGTCGGATAGCGCACGTGCGCGATCCCCGCATTGCCCAGCAGCGAGCGCATGTGGCGGGTGCGGAACACGTCGCGCACCAGCCCGTTGTCCTTGTGCAGGTGGAAGGTCTGCCCTTCCAGTGTCGCGATGCCCGCCGCATCCTGGCCGCGATGCTGCAAGACCTGCAGGCCGTCATACAACAGCTGGTTGGCCGGTGATTTCGAGATCACTCCGAGTATGCCGCACATCGATTTCTCATCCTAAAAAGTTCATTTCCGAATCCCGTAATGGATACGCTGGGCAACGCTGTCCGGCAGCCACGATTTGGTCAGCAGCGCGGCCTGTTCCAGCGTCCCGGTCGTCAGCGCGTCGCGCCAGAAGGGTTTCTGGAAATAATTCGTCAAGCCGACCATCCATACCAAGACAAGCAGCACCAATGCGCCGCGCAGCAAGCCGAACAGTCCGCCCATTACTTTGTCCGACCAGCCCGACCCTACCGCCTTCAGCAATTTGGCGAGCAGCTTGGTCAACACGCTCCACACGATCAGCGCGGCGATGAATACCAGTGCATAAGCGACGACCAGACGGGCGGTTTCCTGTTTCAGCGGCAGCAACGGAGCGAGGTAAGCGGCAAGCAGTTTGGATAGCACCAATGCAAAAGGCCAACCCAGCAAAGCCATCAACTCATGAACCAATCCCCGCCACAAACCGAGAGATGCAGAAAGCAGCAAAATCCCGAACACTACAAAATCAAATCCCGTCATTTCGCGCTGAGGATAACCGGATGCAGCCCGTGTTTCTCCAGCAGTTTGCCCG
Organism: uncultured beta proteobacterium; assembly: GCA_963723415.1. Taxonomy (GTDB): domain Bacteria; phylum Pseudomonadota; class Gammaproteobacteria; order Burkholderiales; family Gallionellaceae; genus Gallionella. The sequence goes on from CAVRQB010000001.1 coordinate 282,434, forward strand.
CCTTCTCCGCCTTGTCGCGGTCAGGGTAAGGGCCCACGCGCACCCGTATCTTGTCGCCGGATTTTTCGGTGTATGCCTTGAATCCCCATTTCTTCAGCTTGTTCAGTTCCTGTTTCGCGGCACCCGGATTCGAGTATGCGCCGACCTGCGCGACAAAAGCTTCAGCGCTGGCAGCACCGGCGTCGCCGTCGGCTACAGCCTTTGCCGGTTCCGAAGGCTGGCTCGGGGATGCCTTGCCTGTTGGGGTTTGTTGAATCGGAGAAGCGGCCGGTTTTTTCACATCAGGCGCTTGTGCAGGCGCGGTTACGACTGCATTGGAAAGCGGAACCGGAGTGGACACGACTGCAGAAGCGGCGGGCGGCTTGGCTGCCTCCCCTCCTGAAACAGAATTCCCCGGGACGAACTCGCCGGCCTTGTCGGGAGACGGGATCCGCAAATCAATGTTTTGGCCGCTGGGCTTGGGTTCGCTGTCCAGCACCATGGGCAAAAGCACCACCACCGCCAGCGTGAACGCCACTGCGCCGATCAGACGGCGGCGGGCTTTGCGCCTGAGGTTCAGCTCATCTTCTGTTTGTGCTTTTGCCATACCTTGTTCTCGCTTCATGGGAACCTTGATCTATTGGCCCGGGATGGACAGCCCTTTTGCGGCCATCACTTCCGCCACCGTGTAGAACGATCCGAAGGCTATGATTCTATCATTTTCGCCTGCCGCGTTATAGGCATAAGTCACCGCTTCGGCGATGCTGTCGAAGGTTAGCATCTCGCCGCGCACGCCGCTCCGCTTCAGCGCTTGCGCCAGTTCCCCGGCCGTCGCACCGCGCGGCGCGGCTATCCCTGCAACCAGCCAGGTATCGACAGTGGAACCAAGCGCCGCCGCCACACCCGCCATATCCTTGTCCTTCAACATCGCGAATATCGCATAAGTGTGCGGACAGGAAGGCAGACCGGCCAGATTTTGCGCCAGCGAACGCGCCGCATGGGGATTGTGCGCGACGTCCAGTATCAATACCGGCTTGCCCGGCGCGAACTGGAAACGCCCGGCAAGATTCACTTCATTCAACCCGCGCCTTACCGCTTCCATGCTGACCGGCAAGCGGTCTTTCAGCACATCCAGCGCCGCGAGCGCCGCGCTGGCGTTGCCAAGCTGGAATGCCCCGCGCAACGCGGGATAGGGCAGCGCATTGCGTGCGCCAACCTTGCTGCGGTAATCCCATTGTCCCTGGTGTGGCGCAAAACTGAACTCTTTTCCGATGCACCACAGTTCCGCGCCGATCTGTTGCGCCTGAGTCCGTATCGCCTGCGGCACATCGTTATCCGAACATATCGCCACGCGGCCAGCTCGCATGATCCCGGCCTTTTCATAGGCAATCGCCTCGCGCGTATCGCCCAGATAGTCGGTATGGTCTATGTCCACACTGGCGATCACCGCGCAGTCGCTGTCGAAAATATTCACCGCATCGAGCCTGCCGCCCAGCCCGACCTCGAGTATCGCTACGTCCACCTTGTGCTCGATGAAACACTGCACTGCGGCCAAGGTTCCGAATTCAAAGTAAGTGAGAGACACTTTTGATGTTCCTGAAAAAGCGGCTCCGCGTGCCTGTTCGATCTTTTCAAACGCATCGCACAATTCCGCATCGCTCGCCTGCTGTTTGGCGATGCGCACACGCTCGTTGTAATGCAGCAGATGCGGGGAGGTATAGCAGCCGACACGGTATCCGGCCGCATGTAGCATGGATTCCAGCATCGCGCACACCGAACCTTTGCCGTTGGTGCCGCCGACAGTGATGATGGGAAAATCGGTTTGAAGATCGAGCCGCTGTTTGACTTGCGCGACACGCTCCAGGCCAAGCGCAATGGCTTTTGGGTGAAGTGATTCGAGGTAGGTTAGCCAGTCGGCTAGAATATTTGGCATTTGATTTTGTAGGGTGGGCAAGCTTTTACTGCCCACGCGGCGCGGAATTCAGCGTGGGCACAAAAACGTGCCCACCCTACCCGGCTGACAACATGAAACAAAATCGTTCAGGACTTAATCAGAGATTCCTTAGGCTATTGCGTCCCTACCATGCAATCTTGCTACCCGAAAATCAAGCCGCCTCAATCTCCGCCACCGCCGACTGCTTCGTCAGCAGCGTGATCATTGTCGCCAATTGATTCTTCATCTCGCGCCGGTCGATGATCATGTCGATCGCGCCGTGCTCCAGCAAAAATTCCGCGCGCTGGAAGCCTTCCGGCAGGGTTTCGCGCACGGTCTGCTGGATCACGCGCGCGCCGGCGAAGCCGATCAGCGCGCCGGGTTCGGCGATCACTACATCGCCCATGAAGGCGAAGCTGGCGGACACGCCTCCCATCGTCGGGTCGGTCAGCACCGAGAGGAACGGCAACCGCTCCTGGCTCAACTGGGTCAGCGCGGCACAGGTCTTGGCCATCTGCATCAGCGACAGCAGGCCTTCCTGCATGCGCGCCCCGCCGCTGGCGGCAAAGCAGATGAACGGGCATTTCTGTTCCAGCGCGACCTGCACGCCGCGCACGAATCGCTCACCCACCACCGATCCCATCGAGCCGCCCATGAAGGCGAACTCGAATACGGCCACGACCACCGGCACCGCGTGGATGCTGCCCTGCATCACCACCAGCGCATCGTCCTCGTCGGTGGCATGCTTGGAAGCGAGCAAACGGTCGGAATATTTTTTGCTGTCCTTGAATTTGAGCGTGTCCAGCGGCAACACTTCCGCGCCGATCTCGAAACGCCCTTCACCATCCAGCAGCAGATCCAGGCGAACACGCGCGGTGATGCGGTGATGGTGGCCGCATTTCGGACAGACGCTCTGGTTCTTCTCCAGATCGGAGTGGTACAGCACCGCCTGACAGGACGGGCACTTGGTCCACAATCCTTCCGGGACGTTCTTCTTGATATCGCCTTCGCGGCGCTTGATCTTGGGTGGCAATAATTTCTGGAACCAGCTCATGATATTTCCTTTCCTGATCTGTTTACTTGACAGCGAACAGCGTTTTCCAAACCCCTCTCCCGGCCTTCAGCCACCCTCTAGATGAAGCGACTAGCCATTCGACTAGGCTGCTAAAAACCTCAGCCAAGTCGCTGGTTATCCCGCTCGCGGGAGAGGGGTTGGGAGAAGGTTCAGGCCTGATCGACAGCCTGCCTTAATTCCCTGACCAGTTTACTCACGTTCGCAACGACGTTCTGCCCGGTCGATTTCTCGATCTCCTCGACAATGCGGCTGCCGACCACCACGCCGTCGCACAGCCTGGCCACAGCCAGCGCGGTAGCCGCATCGCGTATGCCGAAGCCGACGCCGATCGGCAGCTTGATATGCCGGCGCAACTGCGGGATCTTCTGTGCTATCGCGGACAGATCGAGGTGCCCCGCGCCGGTCACGCCCTTGAGCGAAACGTAGTATACATAGCCGCGCGCCTGCTTGGCGACGCGTTGCACGCGCGCATCGGTGCTGGTCGGGGCAAGCAGGAAGATCGGATCGATGCCGTGTTTGTCCAGATGCGCGAACGCCTCATGGCTTTCTTCCGGCGGAAAATCCACCGTCAGCACGCCGTCCACCCCGGCTTCAGCGCAGCGCTTCGCAAAGGTCTCCCAGCCCATCGCCTCGACGGGATTGCCATAGCCCATCAGCACGATCGGCGTGACCACGTCATGTTTGCGAAAGGCCTCCACCATATCCAGCACGTTATGCAACGCGACCCCATGCTTGAGCGCACGCTCGGATGCGCGCTGTATCGTCGGGCCGTCAGCCATCGGATCGGAAAAAGGCACGCCCAGCTCGATGACGTCGGCACCCGACTCGACCAATGCACGCATCAGCGGCACCGTCAATTTCGGATCGGGATCTCCCGCCGTGAAGAACGGGATCAGCGCCTTGCGCTTGTGCTGCCCGAGCTTGTCAAAAACGGTCTGTATACGACTCATAAAGTGATTCCTGACAATTTCGCCACAGTATTGATGTCCTTGTCGCCGCGTCCGGACAGGTTGACCAGCAGTACCTTGTCCTTGCCCATCGCCGGCGCGATCTTCATCGCGTGCGCCAGCGCGTGGCTGGATTCCAGCGCGGGAATGATGCCCTCCAGATGGCACAATTCGTGGAACGCGCGCAGCGCCTCATCGTCGTTGATCGCGAAATATTCGGCGCGCCCGCTGTCCTTCAGCCAGGCATGTTCCGGTCCTACGCCGGGATAGTCCAGCCCGGCCGAGATCGAATGGGTCTCGATGATCTGTCCGTCGGCATCCTGCATCAGATAGGTCTTGTTGCCATGCAGCACACCGACCGGGCTGTTGGTGGTCAGCGGCGCGGCATGCTGCCCGCTGGCGATGCCGTGCCCGCCGGCTTCGACACCGATCAACTTCACGCCGGGCATGTCGATGTAGGAATAGAACACGCCCATCGCGTTCGATCCGCCGCCTACGCAGGCGATCACCGCGTCCGGCTGGCGCCCAGCCAGTTCCGGCATCTGTATCACGGCTTCCTTGCCGACCACGGAATTGAAGTCGCGCACCATCATCGGATAGGGATGCGGCCCGGCCACCGTACCGATGATGTAGAAGGTGTTCTCGATGTTGGTCACCCAATCGCGCATCGCCTCGTTGAGCGCATCCTTGAGCGTCTTCGAGCCGCTTTCGACCGGCACAACCGTCGCACCGAGCAGTTTCATCCGGAACACGTTGGGCGACTGGCGCTGCATGTCCGCCGAGCCCATGTACACCACGCATTCCATGCCATATCGCGCCGCGACCGTCGCGGTCGCCACACCGTGCTGTCCTGCGCCGGTTTCGGCGATCACGCGCCTCTTGCCCATGCGTTTGGCGAGCAGCGCCTGGCCTATCGTGTTGTTCACCTTGTGCGCGCCGGTATGGTTGAGGTCTTCGCGCTTCAGATAGATCTGCGCGCCGCCGAGATGCTCCGACAGATGTTTGGCATGATAGATCGGGCTGGGACGGCCCACATAGTGCTTGAGATCCTGATTCAATTCGGCGATGAACTCCGGATCGTGGCGATATTTCTCGTACGCCTGATTCAGTTCTTCCAGCGCGCCCATCAGGGTTTCCGCGACATAGATGCCGCCGTAAGGGCCGAAGTGGCCGGTGCTGTCCGGATAGTTATACATTATGAAACCTCTGAATAATGTGCTGCGCGGTCAATCTGCTGCGTTGCATGCTCACTCGTGCCTCGCCCACACAAATCGGTATGTCTCGTCGCTCGTTGCGCGGCGCCTTGCATCTTTACCTGCTCGCAACGATACTCAGAAGTTTACCCAACGCGCCTGACTTCTCCGATGAACGCCGCGATCTTCGCCGCGTCCTTTATTCCTTTGCCCGCTGCCGCACCGCCAGACTCAACTCCGCTCGACACATCCACTGCATAGGGCCGCACCCGTTTGATCGCTGCCGCGACATTGTTCGCATCCAGGCCGCCCGACAGGATCACCGGCAACGGCAACCGCTCCGGGATCAATGTCCAATCGAATCGGGAACCGGTGCCGCCCGGGATCCCTTCAACATGAGCATCCAGCAGCAACCCCTTGGCACTGTGAAAATCGGACGCGCATTGTAGCAAATCCACCCCGGCCTTGACGCGGATCGCCTTGATGCAAGGCCGGTCGAATTGCGCGCAATAATCCGGCGTCTCTTCACCGTGGAATTGCAGCAGGTCCAGAGGCACATTCGCCAGCACTTCGCGCACGAATGCCGCTTCGGCATCGACGAACAGGCCGACCACGGACACGAACGGAGGAATGGCTCGAGCCAGTTGTTTTGCCTGTTGCACGGTGACATGACGCGCGCTTTTCGCATAGAACACCAGGCCGATGGCATCCGCCCCGCTGTGCGCGGCGGCCAAAGCGTCCTCGACGCGGGTTATGCCGCAAATCTTCACTCTGGTCATACTAAATCAACCTTACCAAAGAAATTCTTGCCAAAGGAATACTTGCCAGGGAAATATCTGTCATCTGTCATCGGTCATCTGTCCTCTGATTGGGGCAATCCCCACTTCGCTTCGTATTTGATGCTGCGCAAGTATAAGCCATCCGGCGCGAAGGTCGGCGCGGCAACACCGCGTTCGCGGCCGGCCAGCACCTCGGACAGCCAGGCGGGCGGATACTTTCCCTTCCCGACATACACCAGGCAGCCGACGATATTCCTCACCATGTGATGCAGGAATGCATCCGCGCTCAAATCGAAGACCAGCATGTCTCCATACCGGCAAATATCCAAACGGTGGAGCTGCTTGACCGGCGACATGGCCTGGCATTGCGCCGCGCGAAACGCGCTGAAATCATGCTCGCCCAACAAGCACCACGAGGCTGCCTGCATCGCGGAAACATCCAGCGGTGCGTGGAACCAGCCCACCTGGCCCGCATGGATGGCAGGGCGCACGGCCCGGTTGATCAGCAGGTAGCGGTAGCTGCGGCCGTGCGCGGAAAAGCGCGCATGGAATCCATCCGGCACCGCATGTGCCCACAGCACCGCGATACTGCCCGGCAGCAGGGCATTGACTCCGCGCACCCACGCTGTCAGCGGACGCTCGGCCCGGGTGTCGAAATGGATAACCTGCTCAAGCGCATGCACGCCGGTGTCGGTGCGTCCTGCAGCGATGATCGAGATCTGCTCGCCTGCGATCCGGGTGAGCACATGCTGCAGCGTGTCCTGGACGGTCGGTCCTTCAGCCTGGCTCTGCCACCCGAAAAAGTTGCTGCCGTCATATTCAACCCCCAGTGCGATTCTCACCGGCTTGCCTCCCACAACAGCAGCAGCGCAATGCCCAGCAACAGCCAGTCACGGATGCCAAAACGGTACAGCGTCAGTTCCATTCGCGTGACGCTCTCCTCATGCAGCTCAAACAAACTGCGCAAGCTGTCTTGCCACGAATGCGACTCGCGCACCATCGCGACCTCCGCATAATGCAGCGTCAAAGCCAAACGCACCGCGACCCGTTCACGCGACAGCCCGATCAACCGCAAAGGAGCCAGCAGAGTGTACAGACCCGCGATCAGTTTTTGCCGGTGCAGCCGTTCCAGCAGCATGGCCAGACCTGCCAATGCAACCGCCACTCGCGTGAGCTGCAATACGCCGTCGCTCAAACCTTCGCGGCTGGCGCTGAATAGCCCCGGCAAGTCCAGCACCGGTTGCCCGGGCGTGGTGTAGGCATAGACCAGCAACAGGGACAGCATGATCCAGCGCGTGCGGCGCAACAACTGCATGAATTTTCGGGGTGATGCCAGCAGCGCGCCGAGAAAGACGATTCCGGCCACGGCCAGCAACGGGCCGATCGCCAATACTTGCGTAGCCGCAACCAGCATGCACCAGGCAAGTATTTGCGCGGCAGGATGGAAATTCAAATCATGCTCCAAAATGAAACGGCAGCCCGCCACCGGGCTGCCGTCATGAAAAAACGCACGATCACATGAGCTGATCGATTATGGCCTGTGCAGCCTCTCTTTGCGTCGCATCGCCCTCGCGCAAGACTTCTTCGAGAATTTCACGCGCTCCGTCATTATCGCCCATTTCCTGGTAAGCCTTGGCCAAATCGAGCTTGGTAGAGACTTCCTGCCATTGATCGCCCTCCGCTCCCGCAGCAGGTTCACCCGGCGCCGCCTGGACATCGTCGAAGTTCAGGCTGATACCCTCTAAACCGATACCTGCAGGAGGCGCTGAAGGCGCGCGTTTTGCGGCACCTTCATCAACCGGGAAATCCAGAGTGAACGCCATGCCGCCGTCGTCTGCAGGTTTGGCAGCTTCAGGCTGTTCCGCTGCGGGCGATGAGTGGCTTCCGGTCACATCAAAAATCATATCGTTCATGTCCGGCATTGCCGTTGATCCGGCAGATTCCGATATCGTCGGGTTTGTGGAAGTGATATCGAAATCCATGGAGCTATCCTGTTCGGCCCCAGGCAGTATCATGGTTTCTCCCTGAAATGCGCCTGTTCTTGCTGCAGGAGCCCCGGCATCAAAATCAAAATCGAGAGCCGATGCCGGCGCGGCAGGGGCAGGTTCCATCATTGCATTGAACGCCGTCGTTTGCACGGTTGCACTGCCGGTATCTTCCATCGACCGGAAGCCGCCGTACATCGGGTTATCCGGTTCCAGCTTGCGCCCCATTTCCACAGCCTGCTTCCATGCTTCATCGTCGCCCGAATCCTTCAGCCGGCGTGCGATGGTCGAGAATGTATTGGCATCCTTGCGGTTGGCATATATGCCAAGCAGCTTCAGATGTATCTGATGATTGTTCGGGGTATCTTGCAGCGCTTCCTTGAGTATCTCTTCAGCCTGCGCATCACGGCCGAAGTTGAGGAACAAGTCAGCCTCGCTGATAGGATCGACGTGATCCGACGAAAGAGCCTCTGCGGACTGCATGGCATTCGTGCCGGTAAAATCTCCCGTGTCCGGGGAAGGTACCACCGGCGCCTTGAAACTGCCGGAAATCGAACCGATGTCTTCCCCGGTTTCGTCTACCTCGTCTTCAAAGTGTTTTTTTTTTCGCCGGTACAACATGAATCCGATCGCGCCGATAACCAGCAAAACTGCTGCTGCGCCAGCCTGATAAAGCGGCTCGCCGATGATCTGATCAAGCAGGGTCGGTTCCGGTTTGACCTCTTTGGGTTGTGGCTTGGCGGGATGAGCTTCCACCGGTTTGACAGGGGCGGGAGTTGGAGCAGATGCTGCCGCAGCCTGGGGTTGTGCCAATGCGGCAGCCTCGGTTTTCAACTGGGCAAGGCGCTTCATATCCTGAAGATTCTTTTCCAGCATTGCGGCTCGAGCCTTGTTCTCCTGCTCGGCCTTTGCTTTTGCTATCGCGTCTTCCTGTGCCGCATTCTTCTTGTCCTGTGCCGACATTGTTGTGCCGCCGGCACCCATGGCAGCGTGGTCTCCGGGCGCTTCGCCCTTGGAGAGCCTCAGGACTTCCTTGGCGGACTCTTTGGCAACGGGAGCCTGATCCGTGACTGAACTGGATATCTTTCCGGAGGCGACCTGCTCGGCGGCTTCTGTCTGGTTGTTGGCGTTGGCGGCACTTGCCAGTTTTTGGCGGTAGGCATTCCAATCGCTGGCCTGGGCATGGATCTCTTTCACCGCTTCAGGCAAGGTCACAGCCTCATACTCCTCCTGGGTGGGCAATTGCAGTATCTTGCCGGCCCGGATGCGGTTCATGTTCCTGCCGTCGAATTTGCCGGCATTGGCACGGTAGAGTGCAACCAGCATGCGCTCCAGATTCATGTCGGCCAGCTTGTATTTTGCCGCAAGCTTGTACATGGTGTCGCCGCGCTGCACCGCGACCCATTCCTTGGCTGGCGGGGCTGCCGGGACTGCAGAAGCAGCCTGCTCTTCAGGCGCTGCCCCGGTTTCAACGGGTACAGGCTGCTCCTCGGGCTTGACTTCACCCTGAGCCGGCACCCCAGGTACAGCAGATGAAGCGGCGGCTTGTTCCACAGGCGTGACAGCGGGTACGGGTGTGACGCTCTCTGCAGGCGAGGCTGCCGGAACGGCAGAGGCGGCCGGCGCCATAGCTGATTCAGCGGGTTGTACGGTTGGTGCAACGGTTTGCACTTCGGCCTGTTCAGGTTGTACCGGTACATAGCCGACCGGATCGAGCAGGAACGTGTATTCGCGGGACAATTTTCCCGAAGACCAGCTCAACTCAACCAGCAAGCTCACGAAAGGATCGTTGATCGCTTGAGCGCTGCTGACCTTGATATAAGGTTCACCTCCGGCGCGGCTGAGTATCTCGAACTTGAATTTGTTGCCGTACGGATAATCCAGACCGGCATTTTTATAAGCGTCCTCCGGGGCGAGGCGTGCTGCCAGGCTGTCTTTTTCATTCTTGCTGACGGACAACAAGTCGATATCAGCCTTGAGCGGCTGCCCTAAAGCAGAGGACACATTGATGCCGCCCAACCCCACGGCATAAATGGAAGTCGACAAGAATAAACCAGCAGCGGCCCCGAGCAACTTTAGCAGTGATTTTCGCACGCGATCACCCTCATCTTTTTTATTAGACAATACAAAATAACATCAAAGAGTTATAAGCACAAGCTCATAATGTTCTTCGCATTATGTCCTAATTCAGGTATTTGGCAATTAAAATTTCAGCGATTTGTATGCTATTCAGCGCCGCACCCTTGCGCAAATTGTCGCTGACGACCCAAAGATTCAAGCCCATAGGATGGGAAATATCCTCCCGGATGCGTCCGACATAGGTCGCATCGTTTCCGGCGGCCTCGATCGGGGTCGGATAGCCGCCCGGCTCGCGTTTGTCCACTACGATCACGCCCGGAGCCTTTTCCAGCAAGGCTCGAGCGGCCTCGGCGGTGATCTTCTTGCGGGTTTCGATATGCACCGCCTCGGAATGTCCATAGAACACGGGCACGCGTACCGCGGTCGGATTGACCACGATGCTGTCGTCTTCCATGATCTTGCGAGTTTCCCATACCATCTTCATCTCTTCCTTGGTGTAGCCGTTCTCCATGAATACATCGATATGCGGCAGCACATTGAATGCTATGCGCTTGGGGTATACCTCGACTTTGACATCCTTGTGATTGAACAACGCGCGGGTCTGCTCGGCCAGTTCGTCGATCGCTTCCTTGCCGGTGCCGGACACAGCCTGGTATGTCGCCACATTGATGCGCGAGATGCCAACCGCATCCTGGATAGGCTTGAGCGCCACCAGCATCTGCATCGTCGAGCAATTGGGATTGGCGATAATGCCGCGGTTCTTGTATTGCGCAATGGCGTGCGGATTCACCTCCGTCACGACCAGCGGAATATCGCGGTCATAGCGGAAGTGTGCAGTGTTGTCGATCACCACACAGCCGGCTGCCGCAGCGATAGGCGCATATTTTTCCGACACGCTGCCGCCGGCCGAGAACAGGCCGATCTGCGTTTTGGAAAAGTCGAATCCTTCCACATCGATGACGGTCAGCTCTTCCCCTTTGAAGCTCACCGTGGACCCTGCCGAACGGCTTGATGCAAGCGGATAAAGATTGCGCACCGGAAACTTTCGCTGCTCCAGTATCGACAGCATCACCTCACCCACCGCACCGGTTGCCCCCAATATGCACACATCGTATTGCTTGCTCATTAGTTTCTCTCTCTAAAAATTCATGCTGGTAGCGAGTAGCTTGTGGCTGGTAGCAAAACCGCTGTTTCTGCTACAAGCTACTCGCTACCAGCTACAAGTTCTTAACAACCGCGTCGCCCATCGCCGCCGTGCCTATCTTCTGCATGCCTGGCTCGGCGATATCGCCTGTCCGCAGGCCTTGCTGCAATGTCTTGCCGACTGCCGATTCGATGCGCAATGCGATGTCTTCCCTTGCAAAGGTATAGCGCATCATCATCGCCACAGACAAGATCGTCGCCAGCGGATTTGCGATGTCCTTGCCCGCGATATCCGGCGCGGACCCGTGGCAAGGCTCGTACAGGCCCTTGTTGTTGGCGTCCAGCGAGGCAGACGGCAACATGCCGATCGAGCCGGTCAGCATCGACGCCTCGTCGGAGAGGATGTCGCCGAATATGTTGCCGGTCAGGATCACATCGAACTGCTTGGGTGCGCGCACCAATTGCATCGCCGCGTTGTCCACGTACATGTGCGACAACTCGACCTGCGGATATTCCCTGGCCACGCCGGTGACGACCTCGCGCCAGAACATGCTGGTATCGAGCACGTTGGCCTTGTCCACCGAGCACAGTTTCCCCCGGCCGTTATTGCCGGCACGTTTCATCGCGATCTGAAATCCGACATGAGCCACCCGGCGTATCTCCGACTCGCTGTAGAGCATGGTGTCGAAACCCTGCTTTTCGCCGTTATCCAGCGTGCGTATCCCGCGCGGCTGGCCGAAATAGATGTCGCCGGTCAGTTCCCGCAGGATCATGATGTCCAACCCGGATATCAGTTCCGGCTTCAGCGTGGAAGCATTGACCAGCTCGGGATACACCAGCGCCGGGCGCAGGTTGGCGAACAGGCCCAGTCCCTTGCGTATGCGCAACAACCCCTGCTCGGGGCGCAACGGTCGCGCCAACGTGTCGTACTGATAGCCGCCCACCGCGCCAAGCAGAACAGCATCCGATTCCCTGGCCAATTTCAGCGTCGAGTCAGGCAACGGATCGCCCGCAGCGTCGTAACCGGCGCCGCCGATATGCGCATATTCCAGCTCGATCTTCAATCCGTCGCCGCGCAACGCATCGAATATTTTCGCCGCCTGTGCAACGATCTCCGGTCCGATGCCGTCACCCGGCAACACTGCAATTTTCATCTGTATCCCAGTCAAAATTAAAAATCCGCTACGCGTACAACCACGGCTGTGCCGCGCGGCGCTTCGTCTCATATGCCTTGATCTCGTCCACATGCTGCAGGGTCAAACCGATGTCGTCCAGCCCGTTCACCAGACAATGCTTGCGAAACGCCTCGACTTCGAACCTGTACACCTTTCCATCCGGCGCACTGATGGTCTGTTGCTCCAGGTCGATCGCCAGCTTGTAACCGGCATTAACCGCCACCGCCTTGAACAACTCATCGACTTGCTCCGCAGACAGGCGAATCGGCAGCAGGCCGTTCTTGAAACAGTTGTTGAAAAAGATGTCGGCAAAACCGGTCGCGATGATGGCGCGGAAACCGTAGTCTTCCAACGCCCAGGGCGCGTGTTCACGCGACGAGCCGCAGCCGAAGTTCTCGCGCGCCAGCAAGATCTGCGCGCCCTGATAGCGGGGCTGGTTCAGCACGAAATCCGGATTGAGCGGTCGCGTGGAGTTATCCATGCCCGTTTCGCCGTGGTCAAGATAACGCCATTCGTCGAAAAGGTTGGGGCCGAAGCCGGAACGCTTGATCGACTTCAGGAACTGCTTGGGGATGATCGCATCGGTATCCACATTGGCGCGATCCAGCGGCGCGACCAGTCCATTGAGCAAAGTGAATTTTTTCATGATCGCCCCTAAATCTTGCTCACATCAACAAAATGTCCGGCTATCGCCGCGGCGGCAGCCATCTCCGGACTGACCAGATGGGTGCGCCCGCCCTGTCCCTGCCGGCCCTCGAAGTTGCGGTTGGAGGTCGAAGCGCAGCGCTCGCCCGGCAAGAGCTTGTCGTCATTCATCGCGAGGCACATCGAGCAGCCCGGCTCGCGCCATTCAAAACCCGCAGCGATGAATATCTTGTCCAGGCCTTCCTGTTCCGCCTGCCGCTTCACCAGTCCGGAACCCGGCACGACCATCGCCAGTTTCACATTCGCCGCGATGTGTTTGCCGCGCGCGATCGCCGCAGCTGCGCGCATATCCTCGATGCGCGCATTGGTGCAGGAGCCGATGAACACCTTGTCGATGCCGATCTCCGCGACCGGCGTGTTCGCTTTCAGGCCCATATACTTCAGCGCGCGCTCGGCGGCATCGCGCTTGACCGCATCGCTGATCGTCGCCGGGTCGGGCACGCGCCCGTCCACCGCCACCACCATTTCGGGCGACGTGCCCCAAGTCACCAACGGCTTGATCTGCCCGGCGTCCAGCTTGACCACCTGATCGAATTGCACGCCCTCGTCGCTGTGCAAAGTGTGCCAGTAAGCCACTGCCTGGTCCCACAACTCGCCTTGCGGCGCGAACGGGCGGCCCTTTAGATAATCGATCGTCGTGTCGTCCGCGGCGACCATGCCCGCGCGCGCACCGGCCTCAATGGCCATATTGCACAGCGTCATGCGCCCTTCCATCGAAAGGCCGCGTATCGTGCTGCCGGCAAACTCGATCGCATAGCCGGTTCCGCCCGCCGTGCCGATCTTGCCGATCACTGCCAGCGCGATATCCTTCGCGGTGACGCCCCTGCCCAGCACACCTTCCACCAGCACCTGCATCGCCCTGGATTTTTTCATCAGCAGACATTGCGTCGCCATCACGTGCTCGACTTCGGACGTGCCGATGCCGAACGCCAGCGCGGCGAACGCGCCATGGGTGCTGGTGTGCGAATCGCCGCACACCACCGTCATGCCCGGCAATGTCGCGCCCTGCTCGGGTCCGATCACATGCACGATGCCCTGGCGCACATCGGACATCCTGAATTCGTTGACGCCGAATTCGGCGCAATTGCTGTCCAGCGTCTCGACCTGCAAACGCGAAACCGGATCGGCGATGCCCTGCGCGCGTCCGGTGGTCGGCACATTGTGGTCTGCCACGGCCAGGATCGATGAACTGCGCCACAGCTTGCGCCCGGCCAGCTTCAAGCCCTCAAAGGCCTGCGGGCTGGTCACTTCATGCACCAGATGGCGGTCGATATAGATCAACGACGTGCCGTCGGCTTCCTGCCGCACCACGTGTGCGCTCCAGAGCTTGTCGTAAAGAGTTTGCGCTTTCATGTCATTTCTCATGCGGATACCCGCTTTTTAGAACGCGCGATTATGCCACAACGGGCGAGGCTTGGCATTTGACAGCCAACCGGAACCTTGCGGTGTCCGGAACTCCAAAATCCTATGCCCTCGATCTGCCTTTGGCCGGGACATTTCCCGTGCAAAACCATGGCAGTACTTCGACCGCAACACGGAATCGGCTTCGTGATAGCATATCGAAATGGAGAGCAAAAGCACCAAGTTCCGCCGGAACAACTTCGATGTGGCCAACACCGTCAACGTGACGGATCCGGTATCGGTCGGCGACGCCATCGAGAGGATATATCTGGATCTGTATCCCAATGCCGATTCCGCCATACTGAGTCGGGCGATAAGCGACATAGTCCGGATGTATCGGGGCGAACATCCGGACTATGTGGCATGCGATACCGGCTATCACGACTTGCAGCACATCATGGACGTGACACTGGCCAGCGCCCGCCTGATGGATGGTTACGAGCGTTTGCAAAATAGCAACAAAGCATTGGGCGAGAAATTGTTCGCCTTTGGCATCTTGATGGCGCTGTTCCATGACAGCGGCTATCTGCGCAAACGGGGCAGTGAAGATCACCGGCAGGGCGCGGAATTCACGCTGGTTCATGTCGCACGCAGCGAAAGCCGGTTGAAAGACTATTTGGCGGTTGCAGGCATGGATGATTTGCAGGAGGCCACCAATGTAGTGCATTTCACCGGCTATGAGATCCCTATAGATCGTATCCAGGTTTCTTCTCAGGCCTATCGCACTGTCGGCAATCTGGTTGCCTCCGCAGACATACTGGCGCAGATGTCGGATCGCTGTTACCTGGAAAAGTGCTATGACCGGCTATACAACGAGTTCGTCCTCGCCGGCATAGCAAAACAACGCGACGGACGCGGCAACGAGCAAGTCGTCTTCTCTTCCCCGCAAGATCTGGTGATCAAGACGCCGGGTTTTTACCGGGGCGCGAAGAAACGCATGGATGAATCCCTGAATGGCGCATATCGATATGTCGAAAAGCATTTCAACGGGCAGAATCTGTACCTTGAGGCGGTCGAAAGGAATATCCTGTTTGCGGAATATATGATTGCGCACAATGCCGACATCGGCATGCTGCAGCGCACTCCGCCCAAGACCCCGGGCTCAGACCGCGCATCTCCCGCGGCAGATAACAGAAAACAGCTGGTGGAAGACCGGCGGAAAAGGACCGGGGACAGGCGGCAAAATCCGGCGCAGCGCTATCCGGAACTTTTGGAGAGAAGAATCAATGCCGGGGACAGAAGACAAGATGCGTCTGCAAAAAACGAAATCATCGCCGCTTCGCCGGAAAAACCCATTCTAGACTGATCGCTTGTCGCCGGATTTCCACCAGAGCAGCAGCAACCCCAGCAAAGCTGCACCGGCACTGCATGAATACAGCACACTCGCACCGTAGTGCTGCCAGATCGGGCCGCTCAGCAAACCGCCCAGCATGCCCCCCGCGCCGTATGTAAGACTCCCGAACAGGGCCTGGCCCCTGGATTGGTGCCGGCCCTGAAAGTATTCATGCACTAGGCCCATCGATGCGGCGTGGTAAGCGCCAAAAGTGGCGGCGTGCAGCACTTGCGCGGCAAGCAATAGCGACAGGAAATCGACACCCCAGCCGATCAGCGTGAAGCGGACTATGGCGGCGCAGAAACTGGCCAGCAGGATGCGGGTGTAACCGAAACGGCGCACCAGCGACGGCATCAGGAAGAACACGCCGATCTCGCAGATCACCCCCAACGCCCACAGGCCGCCCACCGCGCTTTTCGCGTAGCCATGCTCGACCAGATAGATCGAATAGAACGTGTAGTATGGGCCATGGGCGATGGACATCAGGAAGCACGCGCCGAACAATGCAAGCACCCGCGGCTGCAACGCGATCTGTCTGATCGGCTGGCGGTCGGTATGATGCGCGAGCACTTCGGCGGGCGGGATCTGGCGCGAGAATATCAGGATGCCGAGTTCACAGGCCGCACCCGCCCACAGCAGCCAGGCGATCGCGATATGGTCGAAGGCATAGCCCAGCCCCACCACCGAGAATATGAAGCCGATCGAACCCCACGAACGGATACGTCCGTAGCGCGCGCTGTGCTTGCCCAGGTAGGTGAGGGTGGTAGCTTCCACCAAAGGCATCGAGGCGCTCCAGAAAAAACCCATCAGCGCCAGTACCAGGAACATACCCCAAAAACTGGTGGTCGCGAATACCCCGAGGTAGCAAACCGCGCTGAATGTCGCGGCGACCTTCACCACCTGCTGGCGATTACCCCGGCCGCTATCGGCCAGCCAACCCCAAAGGTTGGGGGCGATCATCCGCATGACAGGCTGTATCGACATCAGGATGGCGATCTCGATCGCATCGAAACGGATGGATTTCAGGTACAACCCCCAATAGGGCGCGAACAGCCCCACGAAGGCGTAATAGAACAAATAGAATCCGGCGATGCGCCAGTGGTAGTTCCTGGGGTTGGACATAACGGCAGAACATGCAAACGGCGCGCATTATCTCATGCGTTAAAATTATATTTATGCATGTACTTGAATTCGTGCGAAATGGCCCCATAAAAGTCCAAACCTGAACCTGGAGAATGGCATGGAACTGAACGATACGAGCCCGCAGGACGGGCAACAGACCGAACTGCCCCAGGCGACCCGGACGGAAGCGGCGAACGCAGCGGAAGTCATGCCCAGCCTGGAGAAAATGCTCAAGGAAGCTGAGCGCAAGGCACAGGAACACTATGATGCATGGATGTATGCCAAGGCCGAGGGCGAGAACATCCGCCGTCGCGCGGCCGAGGATGTGAGCAAGGCGCATAAATTCGCGGTGGAACGCTTCTCCAATGAGATGCTGGCGGTGAAAGACAGCCTGGAAGCCGGATTGGCGGTCGAATCCACCACAGTGGAGAGCTTCAAGAGCGGAATGGAACTGACGCTGAAACAGCTTTCCGGGGTTTTCGAGAAATTCAACATCAGCGAGATCAATCCGGTCGGCGAAAAATTCGACGCGCACAAGCACCAGGCCATCGGCATGCTGGACAGCGACCAGCCCGCCAACACCGTGGTCAGCGTGATGCAAAAGGGTTACTCGCTGAATGACCGTGTTCTGCGACCGGCGTTGGTGATGGTGGCGAAAGGGAAAGAATGACGCTCGCTCCCTCATCCCCGAGGGTGCAGAGGGTGAGGGAGCACTTGAAATATCCAGCGCCGCCCTGATGTTAGGCGGCAAGGCAGCAACAGAATACAACTTATTGGGTATCCAACTGAAAGGAAAGCATCATGGGAAAAATCATCGGTATCGACCTGGGCACGACCAACTCCTGCGTGGCCATCATGGAAAACGGCAAGACGAAGGTGATCGAGAACGCTGAAGGCGCGCGCACCACCCCTTCGATCGTCGCCTATATGGAAGACGGCGAGGTGCTGGTCGGCGCGCCGGCCAAGCGCCAAGCGGTCACCAACCCGACCAACACGCTGTATGGCGTGAAGCGCCTGATCGGCCGCCGCTTTGAAGAGCCCATGGTGCAAAAAGACATCGCGATGGTGCCGTTCAAGATCGTCAAGGCCAAGAACGGCGACGCTTGGGTGAAAGTGCGCGACAAGGAATACTCCGCGCCGGAGATTTCTGCCCAGGTGCTGATGAAAATGAAGAAGACCGCGGAGGATTATCTCGGTGAACCCGTGACCGAAGCGGTCATCACTGTGCCTGCCTACTTCAACGATTCGCAGCGTCAGGCTACCAAGGATGCCGGCCGCATCGCGGGTCTGGACGTCAAGCGCATCATCAACGAGCCCACCGCAGCGGCGCTGGCGTTCGGCCTGGACAAACAGGAAGGCGACCGCAAGATCGCGGTGTATGACCTGGGCGGCGGCACGTTCGATATATCCATCATCGATATCGCCGAGATCGAGGGCGAACACCAGTTCGAGGTGATGTCGACCAACGGCGACACCTTCCTCGGGGGCGAGGACTTCGACATGCGCGTGATCGACTATCTGGTCGATGAATTCAAGAAGGAAAGCGGCATCGACCTGCGCAAGGACGTGCTGGCATTGCAGCGCCTGAAGGACGCGGCGGAAAAGGCCAAGATCGAACTCTCCAGCGCACAGCAGACCGAGGTGAACCTGCCCTACGTGACCGCCGATGCAAACGGCCCGAAGCACTTGGCCGTGAAGATCACCCGCGCCAAGCTGGAAAGCCTGGTCGATGACCTGATCGCGCGCACGATAGAGCCCTGCAAGATCGCGATGAAGGATGCGGGCGTCTCAGTTTCTGACATCGCCGACGTGATCCTGGTCGGCGGCCAGACGCGCATGCCCCTGGTGCAGGAAAAGGTCAAGGAATTCTTTGCCAGAGAACCGCGCAAGGACGTGAACCCGGACGAGGCCGTTGCCGTCGGCGCCGCGATCCAGGGCGGCGTGCTGCAGGGCGAAGTGAAGGACGTGCTGCTGCTCGACGTGACCCCTTTGAGTCTTGGTATCGAGACCATGGGCGGCGTGATGACCAAGCTGATCAAGAAGAACACCACGATCCCGACCAAGGCCTCCCAGGTGTTCTCCACTGCCGAGGACAACCAAAACGCGGTAACGATACACGTGCTGCAGGGCGAGCGCGAAGTGGTGTCCGGCAACAAGAGCCTCGGGCAGTTCAACCTGTCCGATATTCCGCCCGCGCCGCGCGGCATGCCTCAGATCGAAGTGACTTTTGACATCGATGCGAACGGCATCCTGCACGTGTCGGCAAAGGACAAGGCGACCGGCAAGGAGAACAAGATCAAGATCCAGGCCAGCTCCGGTTTGAGCGAAGCGGAGATCAAGCAGATGGTGGCGGATGCCGAAGCCCATGCCGACGATGACCGCAAGGCGCTGGAACTGGTGACCGCGCGCAACCAGCTCGACTCGCTGATCCACTCCACGCACAAGTCGCTGAAGGAATATGGCAGCCATCTGAGTGCGGATGAAAAGACCGCCGTGGAGACCGCGCTTAAAGAGGCCGAGGAAGTCGTCAAGACCGACGACAAGGATGCCATCGCAGCGAAGGCCGAAGCGCTGTCTGCCGCCGCGCAAAAGCTCGGCGAGAAGATGTATGCCGCCGAACAGGCCAAGGCGCAGTCGGGTGAAGCCGGCGCTGCCGCGGGCGCGGAAGCCAAGAAGGACGAAGGCGATGTGGTGGATGCGGAGTTCACCGAAGTGAAGGACGAAAAGAAATAAGTTGGTAGTCGTTGGTCGCTAGTATCAGTCGTTAGTCGCTAGACGTTAGTCGTTAGTTAACCCTATCGGTTTGCTTTTCAACTAGCGACCAGCGACTAACTACTAGCGACTGCGTCTTCAACCAACGACCAGCGACTAACTACTAACGAATATGCCTAAGAAAGACTATTACGAGGTCCTCGGCGTCAACCGCGATGCTTCAGAGGAAGAAATAAAAAAGGCCTACCGCAAGCTGGCGATGAAGCATCACCCGGACCGCAATCCGGACAACCCGAAGGCGGAGGAACATTTCAAGGAAGCCAAGGAAGCCTATGAGACCCTGACCGACTCGCAGAAGCGTGCCGCTTATGACCAGCATGGCCATGCCGCATTCGAATCGGGCGGGATGGGCGGCGGCAGTCCTTTCGGCGCAGGCGCGCAGGGTTTCGATTTTTCCGACATCTTCGGCGATATCTTTGGAGGCGCAGGGGGCGGCGGACGCGGCGGTGCCGGGCGCAACAGTGTGCAGCGCGGCGCCGACCTGCGCTACAACCTCGAGATCACGCTGGAACAGGCCGCACGCGGCACCGAGACCAAGATCCGCATCCCGACGATGGAGGAATGCGGAACCTGCCATGGAACAGGGGCCAAACCGGGAACTTCACCCACCACCTGCACGACCTGTGCCGGGCATGGCCAGGTGCGCATGCAACAGGGCTTCTTCTCTATCCAGCAGACCTGCCCGCGCTGTCACGGCACCGGCAAGATGATCACCTCGCCGTGCAAGGATTGCAACGGCAACGGACGCATCAAGCAGCACAAGACCCTGTCGGTAAAGATCCCGTCTGGCGTGGACAACGAAGACCGCATCCGCCTGGCAGGTGAAGGGGAACACGGCATGAATGGCGGCCCCCCCGGGGATCTGTATGTGGTGATCAACATCAAGCCGCATGCAGTCTTCCAGCGCGACCACAACGACCTGCATTGCGAGATGCCGGTCAGTTTCAGCACTGCCGCGCTCGGCGGTTCGATCGAGATACCGACGCTGGAAGGCGTGGCGACGATCAAGATCCCTGCAGAAACACAAAGCGGCAAGGTATTCCGCCTGCGCGGCAAAGGTATCAAGGGCGTGCGCAGCTCCAGTCATGGCGATCTGCATTGCCACGTGGTGATCGAAACGCCGATCAATCTGACCGAACGGCAAAAGGAACTGCTGCGCGAGTTCGAGGCGATCAACGACAAGGACAGCGCCCGCCACAACCCGCGCGCCAAGTCATGGATGAACAAGGCCAGGGATTTTTTTGCCGGCTAATTCCCGTCCTGTCCCCGCTTGATGGCAAACATGAACCCCGGGGCGTTCGAATTTCACGGATTGCCAGAGCTTCACGATTGCCAGAGGCGCGCCAATCTCGCGGGTGATGCGATTCATATGCCGAATGATCGTTCACCATCAGCGCGATAAGCTCACTGGCATAACTTTCAAGGCTCCTCGCTCTGGTGATGGCGCATCAGTTTGGTTTCAATCTGAGCTCTACGCTATAATTTCAAGATAATGACCCGACTCAAGGCATTTTTGGTCCATCTGGGCATCAGTGCGGCCATCGCGGCGTCAGTGGTCGCACTGATGCTGCTGCTCTGGTACAGGCCCCCATTCTTCTCCGCGCTTGACGGACGTAACGTTTTGCTGATCCTGCTTGGTGTCGACATTACCCTGGGGCCGCTATTCACACTGATAATTTTCAATCCCAGGAAGAGCCGCAGAGCCCTGACCTTCGATCTGTCCATTATCGCGATACTGCAAATCTCGGCGCTGATGTACGGGATGAGCGTGGTGTTTGCCGCACGACCGGTATATGTGGTGTTCAGCAAGAATTCATTCGATCTGGTTACCGCCAATATGTTGCTCAAAGATGATATTGCCAAAGCCGCAAATCCCGAGTTCCGTTCGTTGCCGCTCACCGGCCCGGTTTATGTCTATTCGGAAATGCCCGCAAATATCAAGGAAAGAAATGAAGTCTCATGGGCTGCATTTTCTTCGGGGAAAGACCTGCCGGAATTCCCTCAGTACTACCAGCCGTATGAGGAGCACATGCAAGTTGCCGGCCGGGCAGCGAGGCCCATATCAGAGTTAAAGAAATTCAACCCCGGGCGCATCGCCGATATCGATACAGCGATACATGCCAGCGGCAGGGCTGAATCGGATGTCGGATACCTGCCCTTGCGCGCCAAATACCATGACGAGGCAGTTCTGGTGGGTATCAGCGATGGCAGGGTGCTTGCGCAGTTGAACGTCAAGCCTTGGCCGCCAACGGCAAAGCCGAGCAGCGATAAAAAATAACCGGCTGCCGCTGTTTGTCCGGGGAGATCTCTTCGATGCCGCAATGCAGCTGCCTGATCTTTGGGCGGCACGATCTCCGTAGCCGGCTGCGCGGATTATTGTTTTGCGAACACCTGCCGCAAGAATTCCGTTGCCTGCTTCCATGAATCCTTGTCCGCCTGTGCATCGTAGGCGATCGGCATGTTGAACTTCTTCCCCAGTTCGTCAGCTTCAGGATTGGTGAAGGCATGTTTTGCACCGGGATAGGTGACCACTCGGTAGTGTGCCCCTGCGGCATCCATCTCCTTCCTGAAGGCTGCGATCTTGTCGGGACCTATCATCGGATCGGCATCGCCGCTGAATGAGATGATGTGCGCCTTTATCGTCCATGGCTTGGCGGGGCGTTCAGTGCCAAGCAGCCCATGGAAACTGGCCACCCCCTTCAGATCCTCGCCGATGCGCGCCATGTTCAGCACCACTCCACCGCCGAAGCAATATCCGAACGCCGCAATCTCATCGGGATCCACAGTCTCCTGGTTGCGCAAAAAATCCATGGCGGCTTCGAAGCGCGCTTTTTCCAGCGGCAGATCGGTGGTCAACCCGGAAGCGAGGTTGCTTGCGTCCTCGGGATTATCCGCGACGAGGCCATCGCCATACATATCCACTGCCAGTGCGGTATAGCCCAGCTCTGCCAGCATGCGCGCCCGCTTGCGCGCGTACTCGTTTTGTCCCCACCACTCATGCACCACCAATACCCCCGGGCGCTTGCCCTTGATGGAATCGTCGTACGCAAGATAACCCACCAGCGTCGAGCCATCCGATTCATAGCTAACTTCCTCGCCCTTCACCGCAGCTTGTGCAGCGCTGCCCAAACAGCATAAAGCCAAACAGCAAAAAAACGGCATCAATAAAATACTCTTCATGGCTCTCCCCCGAGTAATGTGACGCGATGCAAAGCTGCCGGATTCATATCCCCCCTGCCTCCACCGGTTGCTTCACATAAAACAGCTTCATTCCCTGATCGCGGACCTTTTCGAGAAGTTGTTCGGCAAGCGCATCTTCCAGGATGAACTCGACCTTGGCCGCCAGTTCGCCTGCCAATTCGAAAAAGGTCTCCTCATGCATGTGGCCGTGCCGGCCGAATCCGGCGATCGCGCGGAATACGGAGCCCCCGTGGACACCCATGGCCTTCGCCTCCTCAAGCAGCCATTCATACAATGGCATGCCGTCATGGCGCTGCTTTTCACTGACGTAAAACGAAAGCATGATCATGGTTTCCCCTTATCCAAATCCCACTCGCCACGCTCTCCCCCTGCGCAAGCGGGAGAAAGGGCAAACGTGTCGCTACGCGATACTCTTATTAATTGTGCAACCATTTGAAAGTATGGATCCCGAGAAACGTCATCAGCAGCGAACCGCCGAGATGCGCGACGATTATCGCCGATCCCCATGCATACTGCCCGCGCAGCAACAGCGTGACGGTCTCAGCGGAAAAAGTGGAGAAGGTGGTCAGCCCGCCGAGGAAGCCGGTGATGATGAGCAGCCGCCATTCCGGCGAGAGCCCCGGATAATGCGTGAAGAACGCCACTGCGAGGCCGATCAGATATCCCCCGGCCAGATTGGCGGACAGCGTGCCCAGTGGCAACTCCGGCAGCGCCGGATTGAGCCACAGCCCAAGGCCCCAGCGCAGCCATGCGCCGCACGCGGCGCCGATCCCTATTGCAAAGAATGCGTAAAACATCACTGCGGCCCCGTAAATATTCCATCGTCGTTGGATTGCGTTCGTGTCATTCTACAACACGCACCAGCGCAAAGCCGCCCCCCGGCGTGCGAAAGTTGGTGGTCTGCCCCTGATACAGCCGTGCCGCGACGAGCTGGATCTTCCCTTCATACACATAGCAGCGCACATCATACTTGAGCAGTACCGCTTCGGCACCGTCGACACTTATCGCGCGTTCACCCGGAGGTGCCATCTTTTGCGCGACATAATCGCCCTGCAAGATCTCGCCGAACACCCGTTTGGTCACTTTCACGCCGCTATAGGCACCCTTGCCGCCATAGCCGGAGTTGGGCTTGAAGAACCATCGTTTGCGCTCCTCCCAAAGCGCGGACTCCATATCCTTACGGACAACGACAGTTTGCGGGATGCCCGCTTGCAGCGTTGCAATGTCGTCGTCTTTCGCCCCCATTGCATGCAATCCCTGCGCATCCGTCAACCTCGCCAGATTGCGCTTGTCGGCAAATCGCGTGTAATGATACGGATGCGGGGTCAATACCGCTTTCTCGGCTGAACACGCGTCGAGCAATACCGGATGGCGCTGCAGGGAAAAATCGGTCAGGCGGTTATAGACCAGATCGATCCTTTCGTAGCCGAAGAACAAGCCGTCTTCGCGCGCCAGCAACATCGAGGGATCGACGATGTGTACCTTGATCCCGTCGCGCTCCAGCATCTCGTTTGCCAGCAGGAATTCTGGATACAGATATTGATCCTCGGGTCGTTCGTCGACGATGGCGATGGTACCTAACGGCGCGGAGCCGCGTTCCAGGCGCCATTCGTTGCGGAACATCGCCAGCAAGGATGATTCGAGATTTTCAATAGCCGCAGTCCTGCCGGGCATACCGGCATCGCGCTGGCTGGCTATCAGCAACTCGTTGAGAAAAGCGCCGCCCGCATTGGTGTTGATCTCGATCAGGTGGACGCCCTGCGCGTTGAGATGAAAGTCGTAGCCGAACAACAAGCCCTTGGCAGCCGGTTTAACTGCATCGCTTTCCGGCTGCCACCCGGGCAGTCCGGTCACCTGCTCCACCGCAGAGATCACCTCGTACATCTTGCGTAAATATTTCGGTGAAATAAACACCGGCACATCGGCAAACAGATGGTCGTGCCCGACCGAGATCGCGTCCTGAAATGCCGGCCCTTTTGCGCGGATCGCGGCATCGAGCGCGGCGCGATCCAGCCTGGCTGATCGCGCATCCGCGTTCAGGCTGACAGCGCTCGCTGCAATGTCATCAGCCACCGAGCATGCCTTTCTTAAGATCGTCCTGCACGGGATTGCTGCCCAGCCATATTTTCAGCAAAGCGCGGTTGAATGCCGCGCCGGCTATGGTTCCCCGATCGATGCCGTTCACCGCGATCCGGGTGCCGCTGGCGGGCAGATAATCCAGCGCAATGCTGTCCCCGGGTTTGACTTCATGGACCGCGCCGAATATCTGCCTCATCTGCTGTATCTGTGCGTCCAGTGCCGCCATCTCGGCCGGGGAATGATTCGCCTCGATCGCTTCCAGGAATGCATTGAACAGTCTCTGGCTGCTCAACCCGTGCAGCATATATAGCGCCACACGATGCGCGCGCTCGTCCGCGATGATCGCCTCGGGCGAGCTCTGCTTTTCCGGCAGATACAGCGCGCCGACATATATCTTGAAGAACCACTTGGTGCGGATGCCTCCGCCGTTCAACCGCAATGCGGTGTCGCCCACCTTTGCGGTGTCGGCGAGATGGACGCCCGCCAAGTCGAGCGCGCTTGCGTTCCAGCTCAGCAGCAGACAGCAGATCAGCGGCAACATTTTTTTCATTTTTATCCTTATCATCAAGACCAAAGCGCCCGGAAACCGTCGCGAGCGTCGCCAGGGCAAGGCGCGAAAGGGCGAGAAACCGGAATGTACATTTGAGTACATGAGGATTTCGAGTCCTTGAGTAACGCCGCCATGGCGATGCGCAGCAGGTTTACAGTGCCTCAAATATTCCGGCGGCCCCCATGCCGGTCCCTATACACATCGTCACCATACCGTATTTCAGCTTGCGCCTCTTCATCCCGTGCATCAATGTCGCCACGCGGATCGCGCCGGTCGCGCCGAGTGGGTGGCCGAGCGCGATCGCGCCGCCGAGCGGGTTCACCTTCTCGCGGTCCAGCCCGACATCATGGATCACCGCCAGCGATTGCGCGGCAAAAGCTTCGTTGAGTTCGATCCAGTCCATCTTGTCCAGGCTCAATCCCGTTTGACTCAGCACGCGCGGGATCGCTTCCTTGGGTCCGATGCCCATGATCTCAGGCGGCACGCCGGCGACCGAATAGCCGAGGAATTTGCCGATCGGCGTCAGGTTGTAGCGCTTCAGCGCGGCCTCGCTGCACAGCAGCACCGCGCCTGCACCATCCGACATCTGCGAGCTGTTGCCCGCCGTGACCGAACCCTTGTGCGCGAACACCGGCCTGAGTTTCGCCAGCGCCTCGATCGACGTGTCGGCGCGCGGCCCTTCGTCCTGCGCCAGTTCGCGCGATTTCTCCCTGATCTCGCGGCTGTTCATGTCCGGCACATGCTCGTCTATCGTGTATGGCGTGATCTCATCCTTGAACTCGCCATTCTTTATGGCGGATATGGCGCGTTCATGGCTCTGCATCGCGAACGCATCCTGCGCCTCGCGCGACACCTTCCAACGCTCGGCCACCTTCTCGGCAGTGATGCCCATGCCGAACGCGATGGTCATGTGTTCATCCTGGAAGATCGCCGGGTTGAACGCGATCTTGTTGCCCATCATCGGCACCATGCTCATGCTCTCGGTGCCCGCCGCGATCATCACATCGACCTCGCCCAAACGAATCCTGTCCGCGGCCATCGCGACCGCCTGCACGCCGGAAGAACAGAAGCGATTGACCGTCACGCCCGGCACGCCGACCGGCAAGCCCGCCAGCAGCAGCCCGATGCGCGCCACGTTCATGCCCTGCTCCGCCTCCGGCATCGCGCAGCCGACGATCACATCGGCGATCTGCGACCGGTCGAGCGACGGCGCCTGCGCCAGCACGCTCTTCAGCACATGCGCGAGCAGATCATCGGGACGGGTGTTGCGGAACATCCCGCGCGGCGCCTTGCCGACCGGCGTGCGCGTCGCGGCGACAATGTAGGCTTCCTGGATTTGTCTAGTCATGATGTTCACCTCTCAAATAAAAATTGGCTACGCCCCTTGTTTGCGTCCTGTCCTTGCTATCAATTCAGCAACGCCGCCAGCTTGCGCCGGTAGGTGGCGACCAGCTCGCCCTGCCCGCCCAGCAGGTTGAACACGTCGAGCAGCGACTTGCGTCCGATGTCGTCGCGGAATGAG
Source organism: uncultured beta proteobacterium (assembly GCA_963723415.1). Classification (GTDB taxonomy): domain Bacteria; phylum Pseudomonadota; class Gammaproteobacteria; order Burkholderiales; family Gallionellaceae; genus Gallionella. The sequence continues at coordinate 309,407 of CAVRQB010000001.1, forward strand.
CGGTCGCGCCGCACGATCTCGAGCAACTGGTCCATGCCCTCGGCAGGACGGTTGGCGGCAATCAGCACATTGGCGAGCTTGAGCCTCGCCTCGAGGTCGTTCCCGTTCGCCCTGACAGCGGCGGCAAGCTCCGCTTCGCTCCCGCCTTCTTCCTGCATCTCCGCAAGCCGCACCTGCGCCTTGAGCTGCAGCACGCGCGCATCTTTCAGGATGTCCGGCTCCTTCAGCGTATCGAGCAGCCGCTGCGCGTCGTCCGCGTTGCCCTGCACCAGCAATATCTCGGCGCTATCCACGCGCACCACCTCGTTGTTCGGGTCCAGCTTTGAGGCCTCCGCCAGTTTCCGCAGCGCGCCGTCGAGGTCGTCCTTGTCCGCCAGCTGTTGCGCCTCGCGGCGCAACTCTTCTGCCGGGCTGGGGATGATCTTGTCCAGCCAGTCGCGCACCATGCCTTCCGGAAGCGCACCGGTGAATTCGTTGACGATCTTGCCGTCCACCATCGCCTTCACTGCGGGAATCCCCCGTACCGCATAGCGCGCCGCGATCTCCTGGTTCTCGTCGGAATTCACCTTGGCGAGCTTGAACTTCCCGCCATACTCCCCCGCCAGCTTTTCGAGGACCGGCTTGAGCACCTTGCACGGCGCGCACCACGGCGCCCAGAAATCGATCACCACCGGATGCTTGAAAGATACCGCAACCACCTGCTGTTCGAAGTCGGCCTGGCTTACATCCTGCGCATACATCTGCAGTACTTCCTCTATGTAATGTTTAATTCCGTTCCCCGGAATGGCGTAGGGTGGATAAGCGCAGCGCATCCACCAAAATTCAGCATTCCTATCTTATCGTGCTGGTGGATGCGCTGCGCTTATCCACCCTACCAGACTGCGACCGCGATGTTCGTTTTGTTGATCGGACATGTTTGTCACTGTAAGTGCGTATTGCCATACGACCCTACAGCAGATTCTTGCCATCGAATACTGTTACCCCCAGCGCAAACGTGTCCACCCCATCCAGGCAACCGAGGTTTACGATGTATTGGCCCGGCCTTCTGGTCGTTTCGGTGAAGGTGTGGATGCCGCAGGTCTTGCAGAAATAATGCTTCGCCTGCTTTTTGCCGAACTGGTAAAAGTTCAGCGCGCCTTCCTGCGCATCGATCTGGAATTTCTCCCCCGGCACGGGATGCATCATCGCTCCCCGCCTGGAACAGAACGAGCAGTTGCAGCGCACGCCATGAGTGATCGGCTCGGCCTCGAACGACAAGCGGATCGCACCGCAGTGGCAACTGCCCTTGTATGACTGCATGGACATATGCTCCTCCTGTTAGAACTCGTAGCCCGGATCACATTGCACTCCACCCGGGCTACCTTGATTTCCCGGAATCGCGGCCTTTTCGTATTACAGCAACCACATCACCCGGATCAAGCCGTTTTAACGGTTTGATCGGCTTGGGTAGCAACTTGGCGGCATTCCTGACTTGATTGTTCATCTTGCACTCCGAAAATCAATCCGCATTTTCCAATCGTTCCAGCCACAACTCCGTCAGCGGGCCAAGGTTGCCCGCATCGGCTGCACGCAGCGCCTTGAAATAAACCTTTTTGCCGGATTCGTCAGCCGCCGGATTCATCGGCGGCAAACCCAGTTTGTAGCATAACGCGACAAGCAGGATGCGACCCGTCCTGCCGTTGAAATCCTTGAACGGATGTATCCACTGGAAACGCCAGTCCACCCAGGCCAGCAACTCGGCAATAGCGGCTGCGCCCTGCAAATGCCGCAGGCGCTCTTCAAGGTCGAGACAGAAATTCCTGACATGGATGGCAATCTCGTGTCCGGGTGGCGGGAAATGCGTCCCAACTTGGACATCAGTACTGCGGAAACGCCCGGCCCATTCCGGGAACAACTCGCCCGCAATGCTGCGATGGATGCCGCATATCCATTCCGGCGTTATGCGAATTTCTTCGGGTAATTGATCCAACAAGGCATCGAGGCAATGCACGATGCTCACCGCAATGCGTTCGGAAACTTCGGTATAAGTGAGCGCCCCGGCAGCCGTGGCCAGTTCGCGAGTGGCGTCTAGCGGACGGGTTGATTCAGCAGCTGCGCCAGGCGCTGGGGATTCACCGGCTCGTTTTCCAGCGCCATCGAGCTCAGCGTGAAGCGCAGCACCTGCTGACGATACGCCGCCCGTACCTGCCCCGCGTCCGGGTGGCTGGCCCGCCATTGGCTCAGGCGATGGTCGAGTTGTTGCAGTTGTCTGGATGTCATGGTGATGCTCCTGTGTGGCTGCATTGTCGCGCGAACGGGAAGCGGCGGCAAGCCCGTTGGCTTGCGCGGTCTGCACCTTCTCGTCCGGATTTTCAATGTCTTTGCTCATCGGAAAAATACCGTGGTACGTTCCTTATTATTCGCAACCGAGGTTCACGATGTACTGCCCCGGACGCCGGGTCGTTTCGCTGAAGGTGTGGATGCCGCAGGTCTTGCAGAAATAGTGCTTCGCCTGCTTCCTGCCGAACTGGTAAAACTTCAGCGCGCCTTCCTGCGCGTCGATCTTGAACTCCGTCTTCGGCAAGAGATGCATCATCGCCCCGCGTTTGGAACAGAAGGAGCAGTTGCAGCGCACCCCATGGGTAAACGGCTCGGCCTCGAACGAGAACCGGATCGCGCCGCAGTGGCAACTGCCTTTGTATGGCTGCATCACCATTTTCTAGCACCTCCCGTTTGGACCTAACGATTTAGGCTGCCAATTCTTCCCATACTTCTTCACGCTTGCTCCACGGGATCGGCCGCACATCGTAGTTTGTTAATGCATCCGTGACGGAAGATGAAATCGCCATTTCGGAATCGTTAAGCAATGCATACGCCTTAGAATCTGGCGGTCTGACTTCCTTAGTATCAATCCACGCAAACGCCACCGCCTGTGCTGTATCCCGATTTGGCCGATTAATGGTCTGGACAATACGCTCAGGTTGTTTTCGCGATTTTGGAATTACGAAATCAAACAGATGGTCGTAGCCAGTCTTACCAGAAAATTTCACCTTAGGCGTATAGCGCACGTCATGTATATCTAGCCAAGAAACTACATCTTCATAAAACAAGCTCGCAACCATTGGAACGGCAAGATAGAACATATCGTTAACCGCCAACATCGCTTGAATAAGGTTATGCTTGCGCAAGGAAAAGTTGTCTGGTGTTGCATGAACTTCAAGCGCGTCATTGTGTAATTGGACACCAAACCCGTTCAGCGTCATCTTCAACAAATCTTGCCGCTTGGGACTATTCAACTTGCATCCGCTTTGCTCAAGGTCTTCTATCGTATAGCCGTCGTCTGTCAGCATATACGCGCCGTTCGATTTTTTTTCATAAATTTGAACGTAATCATTGTGACGATCTAAATATGGAGTAGTAATTTCCGTCCAATCTTGGACTTGGCGTAGCAAAGTCTTGTCACGCAACCAAGCTGCGTAATCATCCAAAAGCTTTTGAATATCTTGAATCATGTGAACAATCCTCGTTCAATGCGAGGCGGAATCGTAACATGGCAGAATCGCAAGAAATCCTCCAGCGTTTCCCATAAATCGGATGTCCTAGGAAAATGCTCAATAGGTACCGGGAAAGCCCACTTGTCACCATACCCTTCGCGATAAAGATGCAGATGAGGACTCCCAATTTCCTGATCATCAGGGTTTCTATGCGGTGCACCGCCAAAATCCAACCTCACCAAAACAACAACCTGCCTCGCGCGTGTTTGGTATTTTCCCTTGAGTAGATCGATGCGCCCCTACGAATATCGAGCAAAAATTGCTCCCTCTTGTCTGACGACTGAAGGGGTATTATCAGTGAACCAGATGTAGGGTAAGAATGACGCTCATCATTGAGGCGATGCTTTTCCATAGCTATCAATGCATCAGCTTCGGATTGAGTCAGATGAATATCGGCCATACTTTATTCCTTTTATTTGGCTTCAATTCCGCAGCGGCTTCCCATTCTTCAACATATACTCCACCCGCTCCTGCGTCTTCTCGGTCGCGACCAGTTCGAGGAAGTGCTTGCGCTCGAGGTCGAGCAGCCAATCCTCGTCCACCATGCTGCCCGCTTCGACGTCGCCGCCGCACATGATCTCGGCGATGCGGCTGCCGATGTTGTAGTCGTATTCCGAGATGAAGCCGCCTTCGAGCATGTTGATCATCGCGGCCTTGAGCGTCGCGATGCCGGTGCGCCCGGCGACAGGTATCTGGCGCGGGTGCAGCGGCGGGCGGTAGGCGGTGGCGGCGAGCGCCTTTGCTTCTTCCTTGGCGACGTGCAACAGCTCGAAGCGGTTCAGTACGATGCGGTCCGATGCCTTGAGGTAGCCCATTTCGCGCGCCAGCTCGGCGCTCTTGGCGACTTCGCCCATCGCGATCTGCTGGAAATATTTGCGCAGGTAGGGGAACACGTCGAGGCGGTTGTCGCTGGCGAAACGCGTCGCCTCGTGCGCGGCGCGCGAGGCCATCTCCTTGCAGCCGCCGCCCGCGGGCAGCAGACCGACGCCGACTTCCACTAATCCGATATAACTTTCCAGCGTCGCGACCAACCTTGAACAATGGATCGCGAATTCACAGCCGCCGCCGAGCGCGAGGCCGTCCACCGCGGCGATCGTGGGCACACGCGCATATTTCAGGCGCTGCGAGATGACCTGGAATTTCTTCACGACGTCCGCGACGTGCGGCACGTTGCCGGTGGCGGCGTTGACGATGTCGCCCAATCCCCCGCCGCCCGCGATGGTGTATTTCACGCGCTGCGTCGCGCCCTTGAGCCTGCCCATCAGCCCGCTGTCCGGCGCCGGTTCCTGCACGCCCTGCATCGCCTGCACCAGGTTCGCGCCGGCCGAGAACGGCGGCTCGGTCTGCCAGATGACCAGCGCGTTGAAGTTCGCCTCGGCCTCGTCGAGCGCGTGCAGGATGCCGTCCAGCACCTCGTTGCCCAGCGTGTGCATCTTGCTGCGGAAACTCAGGATCGCGATGCCGTCATTCATGTGCCACATGCGGATATCGTCGTTCTCGAACACGGTCTCGCCGTAATGCACGGGCTCGTCGAGCAGCCGGTCGGGAAAGAGCTGGCGGCGATAGACGGGTAATGTCGAGCGTGGACTATAAACACCACCACCTCTCTCCCCTGCCCCCTCTCCCCCTGAGGGGCGAGGGGAACTTGGCTGCCCCTCTCCCGGAGGGAGAAGGGAGTCTGGTTTCCCCTCTCCCGCGAGCGGGAGAGGGTGGAGCGTAGCGGAGGGATAACCAGCCACTTGCCCGCTTGCGGGCTTAGTGGATTGGCTAGTAGTTACATCAGAGGGTGCAAATGAACCCTGCGCGGTGTGGACAGCGGCCCGGTTCGGGTCTGTGACCCATTCCGGCAACGGCGTGTCGGACATGGTCTTGCCGGTCTGGATGTCATGCGCGATCCACCCCGCAACTTCCTTCCAGCCCGCGGCCTGCCAGATCTCGAACGGGCCGGTGTCCCAGCCAAAGCCCCAGCGCACCGCAAAATCCAAGTCGCGCGCATTGCCGGCGATGGTCTGCAAATTGACCGCGCAGTAGTGGAACACGTCGCGGAACGTCGCCCACAGGAACTGCGCCTGCGGATGCTGGTTGCGGCGCAGCCCGGCGAGTTTCTTCGCCCAGTCGCGCTCGCGCAAGATCTCCTTCACCTCGTCGTCGACCTTGGCGTCGGAGAGCTTGTATTCCCGGGTCTTGAGGTCGAGCACGTGGATCTCCTTTCCGATCTTCTGGTACACGCCCTTCCTGGTCTTCTGCCCGAGCGAGCCCTGGTCGACCAGGTACTTGAACCACGCCGGCAATTCGTAATGTTTGTGCCACGGGTCTTCGGTGAGATTGACGCGCATCGTCTCGACCACGTGCGCGAACACGTCGAGGCCGACGATGTCGAGCGTGCGGAACGTCGCGCTCTTGGGGCGGCCGAGGTAGCGCCCGGTCAGCGCGTCCACCAGATCGAAGCCGAGTCCGTATTCCTGCGCATGGTGCTTGGTCGCGAGCATCGAGAACACGCCGATGCGGTTCGCGATGAAGTTGGGCGTGTCCTTTGCGCGCACCACGCCCTTGCCCAGCGTCGAGACCAGGAATTCCTCGAGATGGTCGAGCAGCGACGCTTCAGTGGTGCGGCACGGGATCAGCTCGACCAGGTGCATATAGCGCGGCGGGTTGAAGAAGTGGATGCCGCAAAATCTATGGCGAAGCTGTTCGGGGAAGGCTTCGGCCAGGGTGTTGATCGACAGGCCCGAGGTGTTGGTCGCGAAGATCGCGTGCGCGCCGACGCAGAAAGCGACCTTTTTATAGAGATCAGACTTCCAGTCGATGCGCTCGGCGATCGCCTCGATGATCAGGTCGCACTCGCGCAGTTTCTCCAGATGCTGCTCGTAGTTGGCCGGCTGGATGAACGAGATCTTCGCCGGCGACGCGGCAGGCGCGGGATCGAGCTTCTTCAGGTTGTCGAGCGCCTTGTTCACATTTGAATTGGGATCGCCTTCTTTCGCGGGCAATTCAAACAGCAATGTCTCGACACTGGCGTTGACCAGGTGAGCGGCGATCTGCGCGCCCATCACGCCCGCACCGAGCACGGCGACTTTGCGGATGTAAAAATTTTCGTTCATCTGATATCTCCTATTCTTCAGGCGGAACAGGCCTGGGCTTGCGGTCCTCGCCCACCGCGACATAAGTCAACATCGCCTCGGTCACCTTGACACAATAAGGCTTGGCCGGGTCGCGCTGCGCATACACCTCGACTTCGACGGTGATCGAGGTCGTCCCCACCTTGACGATGCGGGTATAGAAACTCACCAGATCGCCGACAAAGATCGGCTGCTTGAACACGAATGAGTTCACCGCGACCGTCGCAACGCGGCCCTTGGCGCGGTGCAATGCGGGGATGCTGCCGGCGACGTCCACCTGCCCCATCAGCCAGCCGCCAAATATGTCGCCGGTGTAATTGGCATCGGAGGGCATCGCGGCCACGCGTATCGTCGGCTCGCGTTGCGGCAATGAAGTATGCTGATGGTCATCCACGATTAACGGGTCTCATATAGTTGGTCGATCTGTTTGGCGTAGCGTGCCAACACCAGTGCACGCTTGAGCTTGAGTGTCGGGGTCAGCATACCATTCTCTATGCTCCACGGCTCGGTCAGCAACAGCACGCGGCGAATATTGGCGTAGCCCGGGAACTCCTTGATCTGCAGCGCGATGCGTCCCAGCACCTGTTGCTCGATGCGCGAGTCATGCAGCGCTTCCGGCATGTCGGCACGCACCCCGGCCTGCCGAGCAAACGCCTGCCACTGCTCCGGATTGACCACCGCCAGCGCCACCAGCGTGGGGCGTCCCTCGCCGTATACCATTACCTGCTCGAACAGACGGTCGCGCAGGACGGCATCCTCGAGGTCGCCGGGAGGCACCTTTTCGCCATTGGACATCACGATGATCTCCTTCAGCCGGCCGGTGATCGTGACATGACCCCTTTCGCCGATGCTCGCGGTGTCGCCGGTGTTGAGCCAGCCGTCCTTGTCTATCATCGCGGCGGTCGCCTCGGGATTGTGCCAGTAGCCCAGCATGTTGCAGGGCCCCTTCACCAGCAGCGCATTCAGTTCGCCGATGCGCACCTGTATGCCTTCCAGCGGCTGGCCGACGGTGGAGGGCCGATTGTCTTCGACGCGATTTACGCACACCACGGGGCTGGTCTCCGTCATCCCGTATCCCTGCACCAGCGGCAACCCCAGCGCGATGAACAAACGCGACACCTTGGGCGGCAACGCCGCGCCGCCGCTGACGGAGAGACGCAACCGTCCGCCCAGCCTGTCCATCACCTTGTCCGCCACCAGATGCTTGAGCAGCGGCCACAGCAACATCTTAAGCGTCCATGCGCCCCGCCCCTGCTGGTATTCGAAGCGGTCCCAGCCGACCTCGACGGTGAGCGCGAACAGTTTGTGGCGCAGCGGCGGGCCTTCTTCCAGCTTGGTATGGATCGCATTGTAGATGCGCTCGTAGATGCGCGGTACTGACGCCAATACCGTGGGGCGGATGATCTTCATGTCGTCGGCAAGCAGCGGGATGGAACGCGCATAGGCCACGGCCGCGCCGGACATCATCGCCATGTAATAGCCGGCAGTGCGCTCGAATGTATGCGACAGCGGCAGGAACGACAGGAAGATGTCGTTATGGTCCAGTCCTTCCCTGAACGTCAGCAGCGATGCGTAGGCGTTGTACAGGATGTTGTGATGGGACAGCATCACGCCCTTGGGTTTGCCCGTGGTGCCGGAGGTATAGATGATCGTCGCAAGCGAATCGCGGTCGCGCACACGTTCCCAGCCCATCTTGGCCTGCGCAGGCAACCAGTCCTCCGCACATTGCAGGCGGTCGTCCCGACACGGTGCGACGGCGTCGGTGGGTGCGGGAGCGACGACTGGCGGCTGCTCCCGCAATCGGCTGCTGCGCAGTAACGTGTCGCAGCCGCCTTCGCCGTCCGCCGCAATGCTGTCCAGGCTGATGAAACGCTGCACACCGCCAAGCTGGTCGCGCACCGTGCGCATTGCCTGCCATTGCTCGCCAGACTCGAACAGCAACACTTTCACCTGCGCATCGTTGAGGATATAAGCCGCGTTGTCAGGTCTGTCCACGGTATACAGCGGGACGGTCACCAGCCCCAATGACATCGCAGCCTGTTCGAACATCACCCACTCCGGGCAGTTGCGCAGCATCAATGCGACCCTGTCGCCCGGCGTCAACCCTTCGCGCTGCAGCGCCGCCTGCCAGCGAGCCATCTGGTCGCGCGTCTGAGCCCAGGTCAGCGTCAGCCAGGTTTCCCGGCGCGTATCGAAATAACGGTACGCGCCGTTGTCCGGACTGCGCTTTAGCCGTTCCAGGAACAGGCCATGCAGCGTGACGGCCTGTTCCGGCTTGATCAGATCCTTTTGCCGCGTTTGCATTTCATTCCCCTGCGCATCCATCCCGAAATCATCAATCCCCGGATCACTAATCCAGGAACAAATCAGTGAACAGCGGCGTGCCCGGCGATACCGCATATTGCTCGAAGTCGTTTTCCCCGGCAGCGCGCAGCACTTCCTCGTCTATGAAGAAATTCCCGCTGCCGGAGCGGCTGTCACGCACCAGGATCGCGTGGGCCGCATTTGCCATGATGGCAGGTTTGCGCGAGGCGCGCAGCACCGCTTCGGGAAAATTGAACTGGATCGCCGCGGTGGCGATCGTGGTGCGCGGCCAGAGGCAATCGACCGCGATGCCGTCGGCAGCGAATTCCCGCGCCAGGCCGAGCGTGCACAGGCTCATGCCATATTTTGAGATCGTGTAGGCCAGATGCGGCGCGAACCATTTGGCGTCAAGGGTCAGCGGCGGGGACAGTGTGAGGATATGAGGATTTGCCGCCCTTTTGAGGTAAGGGATGCAGGCCTGTGACACCAGGAATGTCGCGCGCATGTTGACGTCCCACATCAGGTCGAGCCGCTTCGAAGTGGTCTCCAGTGTGGACGTCATGCCGATGGCGCTAGCGTTGTTAACCAGCACATCGATGCCGCCGAAATGCTGCACCGTCTGCTCGACAGCAGCCTGGATCGCCAGCTCGTCGCGCACATCCAGCTGGATCGCCAGCGCTTGCCCGCCGGCCTGTTCCACTTCATCGGCAACCGTGTATATCGTGCCGGGCAATTTGCCGTGCGGTGTGACGGTCTTGCCGGTGATCACCACCCTGGCACCGTCGCGCGCGCAACGCAACGCGATCTCGCGCCCGATACCGCGGCTGGAGCCGGTGATAAGAATCGTTTTGCCGCGCAGATCGTTCATAGCCATAAACCTATCCAATGTCTACCGGCCAAGCAGGCCGATTATTTTTCCGGGCTTTTTCCCCCCGGGCTTTCCCGCGGGCAACGCCCGCGAAAATCCCGTATCCGAACCCGTCGCGATACCGGCGTTGGCTGATCCCGCCGGTTTGGCGATGCGCGCCGCCTGTTGCCCTTACCAGGCCAGGACGCCTGCGGACGCCTCTATGCCAACATACAATCCCGCCTTATCGATCGCCGGCACCGGGTATCCCGGAACTGCAGCGTTGTGCAAAGTACCGTAACCCAGGGTGAATGAAAAATTACCCTCTGGCGGATTGCGTATGATCAGCTTTGCAGAAAGCTCGCCCGAGTCGCCGCGCGCAAAGAAATTGCTGCCGTCGATATCCTCATTCAGATTCCATGACAGGCGTTCATAACTTGTACTTATGATGATCGGCCACTTTGGCAAGTAGCTGAAACCTATCCTTGCACGATTGTTGTTCACCTTTGCATAACTGTAGAGTTCCATATCAAGATGGAAAATCACCCTGTTTTCCCTTCGATACGCGTACATGAAGCCCGGGGTCAGCCATGAATTCGTCTTTCCTTCCGCGGTACCGCCGGTAGGGTCGTCGTATCCGATAGTCATCCAGCGGTAAAAGGTAAGGTATGGAATAAATGTCCGGGGCGTCTCCCCGGGCACCGTGGTCGAATAGTAAAGTCTCCCCACCCCATAAACCGATGCGGACTGCAAAGAGTTGTTAACGAGGGCTTTATCATCAAAATACGTGATGCCCCCGAACGGTCCCTGGCCCGTCTTCTTCGCGGTATCGGATATCGGGTAGGGATATTGAAGGATGATCTCGCTGAGCAGGTTTGAGCCATTCTGCGATCTTTCCTGCAGGTATATCGAATTGAGGCTGACATCCAGGGTTTCACCGGCCAGGGATTCCCCGGCTATGATTTTTTTGGCCAAGGTATCATTCGGTTCATTGGTATCATTGGTATCGCCATATGAGCTGATGGAAAACATTGACGCTGCGCCCAAAAAGACCAGCAAAACTGCAAATCCGAATGGTTGCTTTGTATTCAACAGTGACTCCTGTTCTAAGGTTTGAACCCGCAACGCGCTCACGGCACAATATTGCGATCGTGCCGGCTTTGTTAATCATGGAATCGTCCAAGCGAAAATCATCCGTTCTCGCCCCCGTGGTCATTTTATTCGACGGCAGCCCTCAGCTGTCGCGGCGCAAAATCATCCACCATGATGACCTTGCGCCGCAGCGCATAGTCGCGCTCCAGTTGCAAGGCTTCTTCCGCGGAGATGATGCCAAGGTCGCGCGCCTCGGCGATACGCAACAATTCCTCAAGCGTTTTGAGTTTGCCCGCTTTGCGCGCTTCTTCAAGCGTGTCCAGCAAAGGCTCGCAGGCCAGAGTGCTCGCGAGTGCCGCTTCCAAGGCGCCCACCGGGTCGCTCTCGTCGTAAATGCAAAACTCGCGTAGCGATTCGTTTGCCTCGTCTCCCGCCTGCGGGAGATAACCAGCGACTTGCCCGCTTGCGGGCTTAGTCGAATGGCTAGTAGTTCCATCAGGATTGAGGTGAGGGAAACGTGCATGGCCAGCTTTATCTTTGCCATGCACGGTCGGAATATATATACCTGCGGTCAAACGATCGCGCGCCGCCCCGGGTTTCATCAGCAGCGCGGCGATCTGATGGCCCAGGTGATCTGATGGCGGAGAAAAGCGCCGTCCCATCGGGAAGACCAGTATGCCGAGCAGACCGCGCACCAATGCATTCGGGAAATTCCTGATCACGCCTTCGAACGCTTGCTGGATACCGTACAGCGCATCCTGGATGGTCCAATCCAGCAGGGGCAGGTCTTCGCCGGGCCTGCCTTCATCCTCGAAACGCTTCAGCGCCGCGGAGCACAGGTACAGCAGGCTCAATATATCGCCCAGCCGGCCGGATATCTTCTCGCGCCGCTTCAATGTCCCGCCCAGCACCGCCATGGATATATCCGCACTCAGCGCGAACGCCGCCGAGAAGCGTGTCAATTGCTGGTAATAGCGATGCGTCTCCCGGCCCTCCGGAGTCTCTATGCCCCGGCCGCCGGTTAACCCGAAAACCAGGCCGCGTGCCGCATTGCTCAATACAAAGGTGATGTGTCCGAACAGTGCCTCGTCGAACTGGTGCAGCGCGCGCCGGCGGTCATGGTCGTTCACCGCGGCGATCTCCTTGAGCACATAGGGATGGGAGCGGATCGCGCCCTGGCCGAAGATCATCAGCGTGCGGGTCAATATATTCGCGCCTTCCACGGTGATGGCGACCGGCATCTGCTGGTAAAATCGCCCCAGATAATTGTCCGGCCCGAGGCTGATCCCCTTGCCGCCGTGCATGTCCATCGCATCGTTGATGACGATGCGGCAGCGCTCGGTGGAATGATATTTGATGATCGCCGAGATCACCGACGGCTTCTCTCCCATGTCCACCGCCAAGGCAGTGAAGCGGCGCGCCGCCTCCACCATGTAAGTGTGGGCGCCGATGCGCGCCAATGGTTCTTCGACACCCTCGAACTTCCCGACCGGTACCTTGAATTGTTTGCGCACCCGGCCATATGCCCCGCTGGCGCGCGCGACCAGCTTCATCCCGCCTATGCTGCTGGCCGGCAATGAGATCGAACGGCCCGCCGCCAGGCATTCCATCAGCATGCGCCAGCCCTGCCCGACGCGGGAGGTTCCGCCGATGATGTAATCCATCGGGATGAACACCTCCCGGCCCTGCGTGGGGCCGTTCAGAAATGCGGAATTCAGCGGGAAGTGGCGCCGTCCGATCCGCACACCCGGTGTATCGGTGGGAATCAGCGCGAGCGTGATGCCGAGATTGGTTTCTCCGCCCAGCAGACGGTCCGGGTCATGCAACTTGAACGCCAGACCCAGCAGCGTGGCTGCCGGCGCCAGCGTAATATAGCGTTTCTCCCAGGTCAGGCGCATGCCGAGCACATTCTGCTGCCCGGCAAATTCACCGTAACAAACCACGCCGTAATCGGGGATCGCGCCTGCATCGGAGCCCGCGAACGGGCCGGTCAACGCGAAGCAAGGCACTTCAAGTCCTTTGGCCAGGCGCTGCAGGTATTTCTCCTTTTGCATATCCGTGCCGTAATGCAACAGCAATTCGGCGGGCCCCAGGGAGTTTGGCACCATCACCGTCACCGCAGCGGTGCCGCTTCGCGAAGCCACTTTGGACACCACCGCGGAATGCGCCTGCGCGGAAAATTCCAGCCCGCCGTAGCGCTGCGGAATGATCATGCCGAAGAAGCCCTTGTCCTTGATGAACTGCCAGACTTCCGGGGGAAGATCGGCGCGATTGTGTGTGATGTCCCAATCGTCCAGCATCGCGCATAAATGCTCGACTTCATTGTCGAGAAACGCCTGTTCCCGCGGGCTGATCCCGCACTTCGGGAATGCCAGAAGTTTGTCCCAATCGGGATTGCCGCTGAACAATTCACCGTCCCACCATACCGTGCCGGCATCGATCGCTTCCTGTTCAGTGGCGGAGATCTGCGGGAGAACTTTGCGGAAGGTCTTGAGCACCGCGGCGCTCACCACATTGCGGCGCAGGTAGGGAATCCCGAAGAACACGATGAAGAGCAACAGCACAGCGCCGGCCGCCATCAACACGTTGTCCGAAAAACTCGCCTGTATCGCGATCACCGGGACGATCACCATTGCGGCCAAAACCCAACTGGCGATCGAAGCCCGGAAAAACGCGAGCATGATGATTATTGCCAGCGCGACAACAAGGGTTAATGCCATGGTCTTTTCATCTCCGGATTTATTATTAGGTACAGCCGCACTTTAACGCGATACCACAATCAGCACAATAACGGGTGCATCCATGACAGAACAAGCCACGTCCCGGCTCTCCTGATCTTTGGACAGGCTAAAGGATGCCGAGGCCGCATCAGCGCATCCTGTTGACCGCTTCTTCGACACGCTCCACGGCGATGATCTCCATGCCGGCGATCTTTTGTTTCGGCGCGTTGGCCTTGGGGATGATCGCTTGCGTGAATCCCAGTTTGGCAGCTTCACGCAAACGCTCCTGTCCGCGCTGCACCGGCCGCACTTCACCGGCAAGACCCACTTCGCCGAACACCACCAGCTTTTCAGGCAGCGGTTTGTTGCGCAGGCTGGAGACCATCGCGAGTATCACCGCGAGGTCGGCGCCCGGCTCGGTGATCTTGACCCCGCCCACCGCGTTGATGAACACGTCCTGATCGTAACAGGCGATGCCGGCGTGGCGGTGCAGCACCGCAAGCAGCATCGCCAGGCGGTTCTGTTCAAGTCCCAGCGACAGCCGCCGCACATTCGGCGAATGCGCCTCGTCGAGCAAAGCCTGTATCTCCACCAGCAGCGGACGGGTGCCTTCCTGCGTCACCATCACGCACGAGCCGGCGACCTGTTCGCCGTGCTGCGACAGGAACAGCGCGGACGGGTTGCTCACCTCGCGCAAACCCCTTTCGGTCATCGCGAACACGCCGAGTTCGTTCACGGCGCCGAAGCGGTTCTTGAACGCGCGGATCAAACGGAAACTGGAGTGGGTGTCGCCCTCGAAGTACAGCACCGTATCGACGATGTGCTCAAGCACGCGCGGCCCGGCCAGCGCGCCTTCCTTGGTTACATGTCCGACCAGGATCATCGTGATGTCGCTGCTCTTGGCGATCCGGGTGAGCTGGGCGGCGCATTCTCGCACCTGCGCCACCGAACCCGGCGCGGAAGTGAGTTGCTCGGAATACACGGTCTGGATCGAGTCGATCACCACCACGTCCGGCTTGTCGTGTGTGATCGCTGCCTGGATCCTTTCCAGCTGGATCTCCGGCAACAGCCGCAATTTGTTTGCGTCCAGCGACAGGCGTTTGGCGCGTAATGCGATCTGCTGCGCCGATTCCTCGCCGCTGACGTACAGGGTGTTTTGATTTCTGGACAGATGCGCCAGCACCTGCAGCAGCAGCGTGGACTTGCCGATGCCCGGATCGCCGCCGATCAGCACCACCGCGCCCTGCACCAGCCCGCCGCCCAGCACGCGATCGAATTCCTCGATGCCGGTCGGCGTGCGCGGCACTTCGGCGGCTCCGACTTCCGAGAGCAACTGCACCATGCCGCTCGCCGCCAGCGCGCTGTACCGGTTCTTCCCGCCGGACGGGGCAGCCTCCGCCACCGATTCCACCAGCGTGTTCCATGCCTCGCAATGAGGACATTGTCCCTGCCACTTCAGCGTCTGCCCGCCGCATTCGGTGCAGATATAGACCGTTTTTGCTTTTGCCATGCCAACCTTTTATTCGAACAACCCCTGTAGGTTAATTGCATCGCCTATGGCATGGGCCCAAGGCAGATCACTTGCCCAGCAATTTGTCGTAGGACATGGCTTTCACCATGACTTCGATGTAGGCAATGATCAGATTTCGGTTCGAGTCGCCCATCAGCGTCTCCGACGTGGCGCTCCAAACCAGTTTTTCGCTGGCGGCATCATACAGGTTGGTCTCTATCACGGCGTATTGGTCCTCGGCGATATAGCCCGGAGAGTAAATCGTGCTGTAGCCATTGCCATAATAGGCTGGCCAGCTCCCGTAATAGGGCGGCGGTGCATATACCGTTCCCGGCACATAGAACTGCACGGTCTTTCTGTCCACTAGCCTTGTAAGCAGTATCGAATCCACTCCCAGTTCCTTCACTTTGGCCGCGATGGCCGCCTGGTCATTCTGCTGCTTGTCTGCAAGAACGGTATAACTCGCGATCGCATCAGTGCCGCGCGCCTTGAGCTGTTGCACGAACTCATCCTCGAACAGTCTGCGGAATTCCGGTCTCTTGGCCAGCCCGATGACCATGACTTTTGCAGGGCGAGTCTGGTAGGATGGATCCTTCCAGACCGACGTAAGTTGTGTCGTAGCGCATGCAGTGACCAAGATCGCGCCGATCAACAATATCAGTTTGATCAGGCTGCGCATCATATCTATTCCCCTCGAATCTACTACATTGTTCAAAGGATACGCGATTTCAACCCGCCGGGCCACCGGTCTGCAGGAAACACCATCAATAGGACATTGACGCTTGCAGTTACAGGTCCAATACAAATTATTATGAACCTTGACGGCGCGACCTATCGCGGATTCGCGGCACGGGCCGCATGTTTGCCCAAAAATTTGTCCAGCTGATTGGCAAACATTTGACGATCGCTGTGGTTGAGTGCCGGCGGCCCGCCGGTCTCCACACCGCTGCCGCGCAAGCTCTCCATGAAATTGCGCATCGTCAGGCGTTCCCGGATCGAGTCTTTGGTATAGAGCTCTCCGCGCGGATTCAGGGCATGTCCGCCCCGTGAGATCACGTTCGCGGCAAGCGGAATATCGGCGGTGATCACCAGATCACCCGGCTCTATCAGCTCGGCGATCTTGTTATCGGCAACATCAAAACCAGCCGGTACCCGCATGGCCCGTATAACCCGCGACGGGGGACAATACAACGGTTTGTTCGCAACCAGTGTGAGTTGAATCCGCAGCCTCTCGGCGGCACGAAACAGGATATCCTTGATGACCTTGGGGCACGCGTCGGCATCCACCCATATCTGCATCATGCGCTCCCCGACAACGGGATCACCGCGATTTCATTCAGCAATGACCCGCTCGATGCGCTGATCTGGGATCAGCCACATCACGGCAACGGCGACGTACAGCGCGCCCGCCAACCATTCGCTCCAGAATGCCGCCGGTATCGCGATCGCATACATCAATGGCGAGACTTTGCCCTTGCGATCTTTCCCGACTGCTTTGGCGAGCAGCGAATCCTTGCCGCCGCTGATCGAGATGATGCAGTTCTGCAATATCGTGTAAGCCAGCGCCGCCATGAGCAGCACGACTCCATACAGCGAAGTGGGCAGTGCCGCAAAATGGTTCTCGCCCATCCAGCCGGTCACGAACGGCACCAGCGACAACCAGAACAATAGATACAGATTCGCCCACAATATGCTGCCGTTGACGCGTGTCACGGTATGCAACATGTGGTGATGATTGTTCCAGTAGATGCCGATGTAGATAAAGCTGAGCACGTAACTCAGAAAAACCGGCAACAAGGGTTGCAGCGACTGCCAATCCGGGCCGTGCGGCACTTTCATCTCCAGCACCATGATGGTGATGATGACCGCGATCACGCCATCGCTGAATGCTTCCAATCTAGACTTACCCATAAGTCACCCTGAATGGCCGCTGTCCTGTCATATACGGAGTGATATATCCCTGTACCCGCTCACCGCGATTTTCCCGGCAACACGGTCCCCCGGAAAGTACAGCACGATCACTTCATTCTGGAAGGCAGCTTGATCGTCTCGCCCCCCACCATGAACACCCCATTGCCCTGATGGTGCAGCGTGCGCGGGTTCTTCATCGCGGGATCGATCCACGCCTTGACAACCTCCAGCACAAAGAAATTGTATTTATTCACCAGCCGGCTATCGGCCACCCTGCATTCGAGATTCGCATAGCACTCGGCGATCATCGGCGCCGACACCTGCGAGGCGGGCAGCGGCGTCAGCTTGAACTTCTTGAACTTGTCCACCCTCCTTCCCGAGCAGTTGCCGATACCCACCATTTGTTTCGCCAGTTCCACAGTCGGAATGCTGATCACGCATTCCCTGGTCGCGACCAGTGCATCGAAGCTGTGGTTCCGTCCGCTGATCACGCAACCCACCAGCGGCGGCTCGAACTCCATCATCGTGTGCCACGATTGGGTCATGATGTTCGTCTTGCCCCTGTGCGCGGTGCTCACCAGCACCACCGGCCCCGGTTCCAGCAGACGGTAGACCTTTGACAATGGCAGGCTCTTTATTGGCATCTATACATCTCATTTCGCCCGAATAATTCCAGGGCTGAGCCCCGGGTTTCAAACCGGCGGAACCGCCAGCAATTCATGATGCTTCACTTGGATGCAGACCAATTGTAACTGCGTACCTTGCCCTGCTTGTCAAACTTGATCTGCAGTATCTTCAATTTGGTATTGCTCATGTCTGTCAGCTTGCCTTCGGCATAGTAATAGTCCCATTCGTCGAAGCGCTCGCCATCAGCGGCCAGACTGACCCCCACGCTGGTTGGCTCTCCCAGCCAGGAACGAACTGTGTCTTGAGTGGTGACGCCCTGCTCCAGTTTCGCAGCAAACACTCCCACATCAAAATCCCGGCCCACAATGACCGTACCGCATGCGCTGAGCAGGAAGATGGAAAGTACAAATATGGATATTCTTGGAAAATTCATCATGGCATCTCCTTTTAGATTATTAGTGCGCCTCTATCTTGGGCCAGGCGCCGGAAGATTACAAGTTTCATATGGTCTGACGGCAGGGGCCAAATATTTTTCCGTTTACATATCGGACCAAGCCGAAAGGCCACATCGATTATTTGCCATCGCGTAAAATAGCAACCTGACTACCGCATTAACCTCGGCAATTAACCCATCACTCAAAGCCTTACTATTATCCGCCCCACCGTGTCCCTCGAAGTCGAACGATTTTTCTCGGAACAAAGCCCGCTTGCAAATGAAGTTGCGTCGTTCCGTCCGCGCGCGCAACAGCGCGAGATGGCGTTGAAAGTCGCCGAGGCGATACGCAACAATGAGATTTTGGTGGTCGAAGCAGGAACCGGCACCGGCAAGACTTTCGCCTATCTGGTTCCCGCGCTGCTCGCGGGCGGCAAGGTGATCATCTCGACCGGCACGAAGAATTTGCAGGACCAGTTGTTCCAGAAAGACCTCCCCATGGTGCGCGATGCGCTGAAGGCGCCGGTATCGGTAGCGCTGCTCAAGGGCCGCGCGAACTATGTGTGCCATTACCATCTGGCACGGACAGAAACGGATGGCATGTTCAAGACGCGAGAGGACATCAAGCATCTGGGCCGGATCAAAGGCTATGCCAAGGTCAGCGATAGCGGCGACAAGAGCGGCTTGGCCGATGTGCCGGAGAACGCGCCGATCTGGATGCAAGTGACTTCGACGCGCGACAATTGCCTGGGCCAGGAATGCCCCAACCACAAGGAATGTTTCGTCCTCAAGGCGCGCTCGGATGCGATGAACGCGGATATCGTGGTGGTCAACCATCACCTGTTCTTCGCCGACGTGATGCTGCGCGACGAGGGCGTGGCGGAACTGTTGCCGGCCTGCAACACGGTGATCTTTGACGAGGCGCACCAATTGCCGGAGACCGCCAGCCTGTTCTTCGGAGAAAGCCTGTCCACTACATTGCTGCTCGATCTGGCACGCGATACCCGCATAGAGGCCGCTGCATCGGCCAAGGATTTCGCGCCGCTGCCCAAGGCTTGTGACGAACTGGACAAGGCCGCGCGCGATCTGCGCCTGGTGTTCAAAAAGGAAGGCAGGATGCCGACCATAGCGACAGAAGGGTTCAAGGAATGGCCGGGGGCACTCAAGACACTGGCCGAAAAACTCACTCAACTCGACGGACTACTGAAGAAACAGGCGGAGCGCAGCGAAGGTTTGGAGAATTGTTGGCAGCGCGCACAGGCCCTGGCGCAACAACTTGTCAAATGGCAAGGGGCCGGCGAGCCGGACCAAGTCAGATGGCTGGAGGTATTCCATCATTCACTGCAACTCAATACGACCCCGCTGTCCATCGCCGAGATCTTCGAGAAACAGATCGGCGGCAGCGCGCGCGCATGGATCTTCACGTCCGCGACGCTCGCGGTGAAGCAGGATTTCTCGCTCTATCAAACAGAGATGGGGTTGCTCAAGGCGAAGACCGCGTGCTGGGACAGCCCCTTCGATTACGCCGAGCATGCGCTGCTGTATGTGCCGGCCAACCTGCCGGAGCCAAACAGCGAGGGCTATACCGAGGCGGTTGTGCAGGCCGCATTGCCATTGATCGAAGCCAGCAAGGGCCGCGCCTTTTTGCTATTCACCAGCCTGCGGGCAATGCAACGCGCCCACGACATTTTGATAGCCGAATTCGACCGGCGCGGCTGGGAATATCCGCTGCTGCTGCAAGGCGAAGGATCGCGCAACGAGCTGCTGACGCGCTTCCGCGACCACGGCAACGCGGTGTTGCTAGGCAGCCAGTCGTTCTGGGAAGGGGTGGATGTGCGCGGAGAAGCATTGTCGCTGGTCATCATCGACAAGCTGCCGTTCGCGCCGCCAGACGATCCCGTGCTGGCCGCGCGTATCGCGCTGCTGAACAAGCAGGGGCGCAACGCATTCATGGAATACCAGTTGCCGCGGGCGATCATCACGCTGAAGCAGGGCGCGGGCAGATTGATCCGCGATGAAACCGACCGGGGCGTGCTGATGATCTGCGACCCGCGCATCATCACCAAACATTACGGCAAACGCATCTGGCAAAGCCTGCCCCCGATGAAACGGACCAGGGTCGAGGCAGAGGCAGTGGCATTCTTCAAGATTGCATGAAACCCTCCAACCGCCACACACTAGGCATTCGAGCCGCGACCGTAACAGACTTTCCTGCTCGAACAAATCCGGCAATCGCATACCTGTGATGCCGATTTGATATGCAGCAAGCCCTAGGCTATGAATCCGGCGAATGGAGAAAAATTGCTTCTCCCTGGCTTATAGCCCGCTTTCTTTCTTAAGTTTGAGGATCGCTCCAGCGACTTCTTTTGATGCATTGGTATATGGGGTGTTCACGTCTATCATGGCTTCCGCTTCTTTGAATCTTTCGGCGTAGATGGCTTTGGCGACTTTGCCGGCCTCGATGTGAAAGGCTGCATGTCTTGCAACACACTCCTTATGGCTTGCGAGATGGCCGAATCTCGACTTGGCTTCGCCATGCAGCCATTTTCCGAGTTCGCGGCAGTTGTCTTTTGTGATGGTCTCGGCGTCCATCTTTTCATGGCCTGTGATCGCGACGCGAAATTTGACTTTCCACTGTGAATGCCTTTCGATCACCTGATCCAAGTCCATTATAGCTGCTTGATTGATTGCCATCACTGCCTCCTTGATTGTTTAATAAATAGGATTTGTTGGAATTTCAAGAGAATCTACCGGCTTAAAAAACTGCCTTTGCACCGAGTTCCTACTTGGCCGCGCCACCGCTCACCAAACGAACGTTGAGCTTCTCCTCCTTGCCGGCGTGCCTGGGGCCTTTAGGACCAAAGCTGATCGCATAGGCAAACGGATCGTCCTTGACTGCTCCCGGTCGCATGGTGGATGTCCAGTAGTAGGCTGCGGGCGTGGCTGGGAAAAGCGTAAGATTGATCCGCGGGTTGGAGCATTGGCGCTCGGCGATAGAAGCCAATTCCGCGATCTTCGGCACACGCCAATCATGGCGATTCGCATAACCACCCTCACGATTAAGCTTGCTTGCAGCGTCCTGTGCGGATTGCCAGGTATACGTCGCCGGGGTGCCGGTACAGGTTGTGCCAGTCCAGGTCTGCCCCAGCGAGCAACGCATCCAGGTCAGATCCGGCTCGATATCGAAAAGCGTGCCATCACCGTTATCGGCAAAGCGCTCGACCGGAGCTGACATCGGAAACGACTTATCGCATGTCTGTTCTGCCCATACGGGAGACCAGAACGGTGAACCGCCCAGCAACAGCACAACTGAAAATTGCCTCATGTTCATAGTTGCACTCCCAATCTCTTGGCTTTGACAAAAAACAAGCGGGGCGGCCCGCTTGCAATAGGTATAATCTCTGAGAAATAAATATTAGTGCAAGTAAACGCTGTTGAACGGACTGATCGTCCCAAACGTCGCGTAAGGATGTTCGATTGTTGAAGATTCGATCCGCTCATGGTTCAAAAACTCGCCATGAACGGATCAAATCGGCATTTACCTGATTCCAGCTATCCAATCAGACTATTGTTGGTGTGGGCCGGGAACGGGATATTCGTTCGAACCCTTGTCGTAACCAACTCCGGAGCCTTTCCATGGATAACCGCGCCCGCCTTTCACCACGTCCGGCGGAGTCTGCCTGGTCTCCAAACCAGGATCGATTCTCTGGCCGCGGTACATGTTGAAGGCATAGGCTTCCATCGCGATCATTTCCGGACTGTTGACATCGAGCGCTTGCCCGCCCTGCACGACCGTGATACACCAATTGATCATGTCCCGGAGCGGCGCGACCTTGCCCAGATCCGCCTGGAACTTGGGGAACGTCTGGGGATTCGTTCCGGCAGCATCGGGATGACAGTTGCCGCAGGCCAGGCCATTCGTAGTCGTTGTCGCTTTGCCGCCGTGCCAAATTTCATAACCCTGATTCACCGCCTCCAGCAGCTGCTTCTGCATATCGGCAAGGTCAGCCTTGCTGTAAGGCTCCCTGGCCAACGCAGGGTTGGATGCAAGCATGCCAAGAAAAGCTATCGGAGTGATCAATCCCATGACTATACTTTTAGTATTCAATTTCATCTCTCATCCCTCCTTAGATTTTGAAGCCGTTTTTCATGGTCGGAGTCAACATATCCCCGAATGGGTCATATTGCATCACGCCTTTGAAGCCGCTCTCCAGGTCGATGTGCTGGGTGCCTTCACCATCGGTAAAGATTGCCGGATCCGATCGGTTCATTTGTGACCAGGGATAGGCGAGCTTGACATCCGGATAAGGCCAAGGCCAGGAGGTGGATATCGTCCCGACGGAGGACATATTGCCGATCTTGTTGTAGACCGTTTGGTGCACATGGCCGTGGAATGCCATCACGCGCTCGAATTTTTTCAGGATGTCGCGGATCTCCGGAGCGTCCTCGGTCTGGAAGTTCCAGCGCGGGTAATAGTCCCACAGCGGCGAATGGGTGAAGACAACCACCGGAGTATCCGGGGAGAGGTTCTTCACATCTTTCTTCAGCCAATCTAGCTGCTCTTCGCGCACACCCCATGGACCGGCGATCGGGCTTTCGAGCATAGTCATTGTATTCATTCTTTCTGCGTCAGACATTCCGGCTTTGGTCCAGAAATCCCGCACCAGAATGGAATTCATCCCGATGAAATGCACGCCCTTGTGGTCGAAAGACCAGGTTGGGCTGCCGAAATGCCCCTGCCATGCTTTTCCCATGTCCAGATACCAGTCATGCTCACCAGGAATATAATGAATAGGCATGGTCAGCTTGGAAAGGATCTTGATCCCCTTCTGCAACTGGGTATCCGTACCATTCTGGGCGATATCGCCTGTATATACGACGAAATCAGGGAGCGGATTCATCTTCATGACGTTGTCCACCGCATCGGCCAACTGCGCATCGAATTTGTGGTTGTCGATATCGTAAAGATGCGAGTCGGTAATGATGGCGAACCGGAACGGGCTGACCTTGCCCTTGCCGACTGCCGCCTCTGCAACCTGCACCATTCCCAGGTTGGTCCCTACTGCACTCGCCATCAGGGTCGCCAAACCGGCCTTACCGCTGATCGTGAAAAAATCTCTCCTGCTCATCTTGTCAAAGTCAGTCATAACTTTTCTCCTCTTTCATGAATTAAACTTGTTCATTTGCTCCGCGGGGCACCCAAATAACTCTCTCATTTAAACTGCATCACAGGATTTATAAATTGTTGATGACTTGAAATCTCGACTTTTGCCAACACATCAACGTTGACGATTTAAATTCATATGCTTTAACAAATCTAACGAATTATTTGAATCGGGAGTATTGATGCAATCAATCATGGATCAGGAACGACACCACACAATGGATAGGCAGTACTGAAGACGTGACTTTAGATTTGGTGAATCGGAGTCATTGAGAAAATCAATTTTGCCTAAGCGTTCCCTTAACCATAGAATGGTCAATAATTAACGTAAATCGATTTCACGTTTCTAATTGTTGTAATAGATGGTACAGCTCAAAAACCAATTCCTTTGATGCATCGAATGAATCATATGGAATCGTCAAATCCATTTTATCTAAGGCAAACGATGACCCTGCAGGAATTGCGTTATGTAGTGGCACTGGCCGACGCCGGGCATTTCGGCCGCGCAGCCGAGGCCTGCTTCGTCAGCCAATCCACGCTTTCCACCCAGATCAAGAAATTGGAAGATTATCTCGGCATCGCATTGTTCGATCGCAGCCTGAAAGCAGTGACACTCACACCTGCCGGCCAGGAAATCGTTGATTCTGCCCGGCGCATGATCGAAGAAGCCAATCGTATATGCGAATTGTCGAAGCAAACCAAAGATCCCATGGTTCGCGCGATTCATCTTGGCGTCATCCCGACACTGGGACCATATTACCTGCCGCATGTGCTGCCCCTGGTGCATGAGCGCTTTCCCAAACTGCGCCTGCTGCTGCGAGAGGAAATGACACCGCATGTGCTTGCGCACTTGACCGAAGGAAAACTGGATGCTGGCCTGTTGGCCCTGCCTTTGCCGGTCGATGATCCCGCGATGGAATCTGTCGCGTTATTCAATGAACCGTTTCTCGCGGCGGTGCCCGCCGAGCATCCCTTGGCAGCCAAGGAAATGATACATATCGATGAACTGGTTCATGCCGGACTTTTTTTGCTGGAGGAAGGACACTGCCTGCGAAATCAGGCGCTGGAGGCTTGCCGGCTAGAGGGACTCGATAATGAAGAAATACGCGCGACCAGTCTGGAAACGCTGCGGCAGATGGTCAGCATGGGGTTGGGAGTCACGTTGATCCCGGCACTGGCAGGCATGCAGTCCCACGATGTCGGTACCCGTGTCGCGCTGCGCCCGCTCGTGTCACCGGGCGCGTCGCGCATCATCGGGCTGGTTTGGCGCAAGCGCTCGCCCATAGCACCGACGATGGAAAATCTGGCGAGATTCCTTAAGGATAATTTGCCGCCGGGAACCCAAGCGGTAAAATAAATAAATGGAACTTGTGAGGTCATACGCGACTCCATCTACTGCGTCAATCAAAGGAATAGAAATAATTTACTTTTTACCAGACAGCCAAAATAGTATGCTGTACGCCGTGACTCAAGGTCACTTGATCGATAGTCAAAATTTTTAATAATGGAAAGGTGAATATCATGAAACTGAAAGGAAGCAAAACCGAACAATGCCTGAAAGACGCCTTCGCCGGTGAATCCATGGCCAACCGCCGCTATCTTTATTTCGCGGGCAAGGCAGACATAGAAGGCTACAATGATGTATCCGCGCTGTTCCGCTCAACAGCCGAAGGTGAGACCGGTCATGCGCACGGACACCTCGAATATCTGGAACAGTGCGGTGACCCAGCCACCGGCTTGCCATTCGGCGGCACGCAGGACAACCTGAAAAGCTCGGTAGCAGGCGAGACCCATGAGTACACCGACATGTACCCGGGCATGGCCAAGACCGCGCGGGAGGAAGGCTTCAGTGAAGTGGCCGACTGGTTCGAAACGCTGGCCAAGGCGGAGCGTTCCCACGCCAACCGTTATCAAAAGGCGCTCAACGAGTTCAAGGCATAAGCTCCAACTCGCAACTCTGGTCCGGCCGCGTTATCCGCGGCCGTATTTTTCCAACTTAAAAAGACGCACAGGACAATGCAATGGCCGCCCCGACACGTGAAGGAAATCTAGAAGCACCTACCCGTCATCCGCTGGACTGGAAGAATCCGGATTTTTACAACGACGCATCGTTGTACAGGGAGATGGAACGGGTCTTCGATATATGCCACGGTTGCCGTCGTTGCGTCAGCCTGTGCCAATCATTTCCCACATTGTTCGACTTGGTGGACGAATCCTCCACAATGGAAGTCGACGGTGTCGCCAAGGCTGATTATGTCAAGGTCGTGGATCACTGCTACCTTTGTGATCTTTGTTACATGACCAAGTGTCCCTATGTGCCCCCGCATGAGTGGAACCTTGATTTTCCGCATCTGATGCTAAGGGCCAAGGCGGTGAAGTACAAAAATGGCGATGTGAAATTGCGCGACAGGATATTGACCAGCACCGATACTGTCGGAAGCCTGGCCGGCATCCCGGTGGTGGCCCAGGTCGTGAATGCGGTCAACAAGATCGGCGTAGCGCGCAAGGGTTTGCAGGCCGTCGCGGGTATCCATGCCGATGCATGGTTGCCCGAATTCGACAGCAACCCGTTGCGCAGCAGACTTTCGGGACATAACAGCATCGGGCAGGCCGAGCCTGCAGGAATCACCAAAGGAAAGATCGCGCTGTTCGCCACCTGCTACATGAACCGCAACGAGCCCGGGCCGGGCGAAGACTTTGTCGCAGTGTTCGAGCATAACGGCATTCCTGTCAGACTCCCGGAACAGGAACGCTGCTGCGGCATGCCCAAGCTGGAGCTGGGGGATCTGGAGTCAGTGACCAAGGCGAAGGAGTTCAACATCCCGGTGCTCGCCAAGCTCGTCGACCAGGGCTGGGACCTGACCGCGCTGGTTCCTTCCTGCGTGCTGATGTTCAAACAGGAACTGCCGCTGATGTTCTCGGACGACCCCGACGTGCAGAAAGTCAAAGAAGCGTTCTTCGACCCGTTCGAATACCTGATGCTGCGCCACAAGGAGGGCAAACTCAAAGCCGACTTCAAACAGCCTTTGGGCAAGGTGGCATATCACGCCGCCTGCCACCAGCGTGTGCAGAACATCGGCCAGAAGACCCGCGAAACCCTGTCGCTGGTGCCGGATACCACGGTGGAGATCATCGAGCGCTGCTCGGGCCACGACGGTACCTATGCGGTGAAAAAGGAATTCCATGATTCCGCGATGAAGATCGTGATGCCGGTGGTGGACCGCGTAAAAAAAGCAGAGGCGCAACATTACGGCAGCGACTGCGCGATGGCCGGCCACCATATCGAAAACGGCCTCAAGGATGGCCGCGCGCCGGAACACCCGATCACCCTGCTGCGCAAAGCTTACGATATCTGAATACTTGCACAATTTGAATCGGACAGGAGAATAGAATGTCTAGCGAAGGTTACCATGAACCAATCGAGCAACTCAGCCCTGCGACCCGTGACATGCATCGCGCGATCGTTTCCCTGATGGAAGAACTGGAGGCTGTGGACTGGTACAACCAGCGGGTGGATGCTTGCAGTGATCCCGAGTTGAAGGCGATACTCGCGCATAACCGCGACGAGGAAAAGGAGCATGCATCTATGGTGCTGGAATGGATCCGTCGCCGCGACTCGCGCTTTGACAAGGAACTGCGCGACTATCTGTTCACCGACAGGAAAATCGCGCATGAATGACATCAGACAAGGAAATCAACCCATGGGCAAACTGACCCGCGACGATCTTTATCCTCTGGAGAAATATGCCGCCGTCCGCACCGAGTTCCGTGCCAAAGTCATGGAACACAAGATGAACCGCAGGCTGGCCATCGGCCCGCATGCGACGCTGTATTTCGAGGACAGTCTCACAATGCAATACCAGGTGCAGGAGATGCTGCGTCTGGAGCGCATCTTCGAAGCGGAAGGAATACAGCAGGAACTGGACGTCTACAATCCGCTGGTACCCGACGGCAGCAACTGGAAGGCCACTTTCATGGTCGAGTACGAGGATGTGGATGAGCGCCGCGCCGCGCTTGCCCGCCTTAAAGGCATCGAGAAGACCGTCTGGGTAAGCGTCCAAGGATCTGGCAAGGTATTTGCCATCTGCAACGAGGATCTGGATCGGGAGACCGAAGACAAGACCGCCGCGGTGCACTTCCTGCGCTTCGAACTCACGCCGCACATGGTCGTTGCAATCAAGCAGGGCGCGCCCGTGCGTGCGGGCATAGACCACCCGCAATACACCTATGCTCTGGAAATGCCTCCAGAAGTGAGCGACGCTCTGGCAATGGATCTGGCATGACTTCCCTGCAACAATCAATGGAACGGCTGAGCACCTTGCTAGGCAAGGCTAGCGATATTTGAACAGGAAGCATGTCCCATGCCATTGGCCCACAAAAAACTGTTTAGCCAGAAGCAATACGCCGCCATTCGGGACGAGTTTCGGGCCAGGATAATGGAACACAAGGCAAATCGCAGGCTGGCCATCGGCCCCCATGCCACGCTGCATTTCGAGGACGACCTCACAATGAAATACCAGGTGCAGGAGATGGTGCGTCTGGAGCGCATCTATCAGCCGGAAGCAATACAGCAGGAACTGGATGTCTACAATCCGCTGATCCCCGATGGTAGCAACTGGAAGGCCACTTTCATGCTCGAGTATGAGGATGCGGACGAGCGCCGCGCCGCGCTTGCCCGCCTTAAAGGCATCGAGAAGACCGTCTGGATGCAGGCTGAGGGATGCGGCAAGGTGTACGCAATCTCCAACGAGGATCTGGATCGGGAAACCGAGGACAAGCCCGCCGCTGTACACTTTATGCGCTTCGAACTCACGCCGGAAATGATTGCGGCAATCAAGCGCGGTGCAAAGATAGTGGCTGGCATCGATCATCCTGAATACCGCAAGGAGATTGAAATGCCGGCCAGGATTCGCGAATCACTCGCGATCGATCTGCACTGATGCCAGGCTGGAAACCGGTTCATTTTAAGACGCCACTGCATGAATATCAAATCTGCTTTGATGCACACACACGAAGCCTGTGGCAAAATTTAATATTTGTTAACTCCAGGAGAATGGAATGGGAGAATTGAGCATTTGGCATTGGCTGATCGTGTTGCTGGTGGTGGTCTTGATCTTCGGCACCAAGAAGCTGCGCAGCATCGGCAGCGATCTGGGCGGCGCCGTAAGGGGCTTCAAGGAGGGCATGCGTTCCGATGACGACGCTCACAAACAGATCAGGGAAGGCGGCCAGGTCTTCGAGAACGAAGTCAAGGCCAGGGAAACGACCAGCGTTTAGCCGGTTCGTGCAGAGCTAAACGGTTTGGCAGTTGCGGGTGCCGGCTGTGATCACTACGCGACCATGGCCTCGTCGCGCATGCGCAAGGCTTCTTCGATATCGACTGCCACCACTTTTGACACGCCTTTTTCCTGCATGGTCACGCCGACCAGTTGCTGCGCCAGCTCCATCGTGATCTTGTTGTGGCTGATGAAGACGAACTGGGTGTGCTGCGCCATTTTCTTGATCAGCGCGCACAGCCGTTCGGTATTGGTGTCATCCAGCGGCGCATCAACTTCATCGAGCAGGCAGAAAGGCGCCGGATTGAGCTGAAACAGCGAGAATATGAGCGCGATCGCGGTAAGCGCCTTTTCTCCCCCCGACAACAGGTGAATCGAGCTGTTCTTCTTGCCGGGCGGCTGTGCCATCACCTGCACCCCGCTGTCCAGTATCTCCTCGCCGGTCAGCACCAGTCTCGCTTCGCCTCCGGCGAACAACACCGGGAACATCTCTCCAAGATGCCGGTTGACCTGGTTGTAGGTGTCCATCAACAGTTCGCGCGACTCCTTGTCGATGCGGCGTATCGCATCTTCCAGCGTCGCCATCGCCTCGTTCAGGTCCGCGGCTTGCGCATCCAGATAGGCCTTGCGCTCGGTAGCGGTTTGCAACTCTTCGAGCGCCGCAAGATTCACCGCACCCAGCGCCTCGATCTCGGTGTTCAGCCGGTTCAACTCGCCCTGCAGCGCATTCGGCTTGTTGTTGGCCCCTTGCCTATTATCAGGCCCCAGCAACGGCATCAGCGCTTGTTCATCCACCCCCTGCAACTGCTCGGACCATTGTTCGAAATGTAGACGCGATTCCTGTTCCTTGAGTGACAACTCGCCTAGCTTGTCGCGTAACGGATTAAGTTTGTGTTCGCAGGCAAGCCGCTCCTGCTCCAGCCTTTGCAGTTCGACCGTGGCATTTTCCAGGATGTTGCGCGCCTCGCCCAGCGCCTGTTCGCAAGCCTGGCGCACCAGCAAGGCCGCCTGCAATTGCTGCTGTGCCGAGCCATCCTCGCTGACCGACAGGTCGGCGCGCAATTGCGTCAGGTTCTGCTCGAGCTGCGCCAGCGCTTCGGTGATCTGTTGGACGTTATGCTGCAGGTCGGTGATCTTTTCGGCGCAGGTCTTGGCAAAGTAACGCGCTTCCTGCAAGGCATGCTGCGCATGCTGCGCGCGGCTTCTTTGTTCGCGCAATTCCAGATCCCTGGCGTTCGATAAACGCTGTGCCTCGTCGACTTGCGCATAGAAAGCCGCAATCTGACC
Source organism: uncultured beta proteobacterium (assembly GCA_963723415.1). Taxonomy (GTDB): domain Bacteria; phylum Pseudomonadota; class Gammaproteobacteria; order Burkholderiales; family Gallionellaceae; genus Gallionella. The sequence goes on from CAVRQB010000001.1 coordinate 339,230, forward strand.
GCGCAGTTCCGACATCTTTATATCTACGCCGCGTTGCTGTTCCTGCTCCGCCGACAGCAAATCGGCCACCTCCTGCAACTCGCTTTCGATCTGCTGTGCACGCTCCTTGCTGCGCTCGTGCGCCTGGTTGATCTTGAGTATATTCATCTGCAAACCGTGCAGGCGCTGTTGCAATTCATTGCCGGTAATGCGCAGCGGCGCGATCTGCGCTTCGATGGCCTGATAGTCTTGTTCCGCCTGCTCGACCTGCTGCTTCGAATATTCCACATTGCGGATATACTCGGCCAGCTCCTGCTCCAGCTTTTCAATTTCGCGCTGACGTGCAAGTACGCCGTGCAACTGGCTGTCGGGCGCGTGGAACAGCACGCTGTGCGCGCCGATCAGATGCCCCTGCGGTGTAACGAACCAGCCGCCCGCAGGCAATTGCGCGCGTTGCATATAACCCTGCGCCACATCCGCAACAGCATACACATGAGTCAGCCAATCGCGCATAACCGGCAGCACCTGCGTGTCCTGGCATTGCACATAGTCCAGTAACGGCTTCAACTGCACTGACTCGCTGGCACCCTGTCCGTTGCCGGTTGACGCAAACACGGCAAGTTTTGCCGGTGGCGCATCGCCCCACGATGCTGCGCTATCCAGTGATGCCAACGAAAGCGCATTCAGCCTTTCGCGCAACACTGCTTCCAGCGCATCTTCCCAGCCGCTTTCGATGTGTATCGATTGCCACATGCGCGGTCTGTTATCCAGTTGATGCTGCTGCAGCCAGGCATTGAGGTTCTTGTCGCTGTCGATCTGCCGCTGCAACTGCTGCAAGGCATGGAGTCTGGCTTCTATCTGAGCCAGCGCACGCTCCTGCTGCTGCAGGGAATCGCGCTGGTTGAGACGCCCGGTATCTGCCAGCGGCAACTGTTCCTGCAGATGCGCGAGTTGCTCGACCTGTTCGGCGCGCTGCTTTTCCAGCTCGGCAGCCTGCTGTTGCGCCTGCTGCAACTCGCCGCTATCGGCACGCGGCAGATTGTCCTTTTCCAGCAGCAAACGCGAACGTCGCGATTCCAGTTGCTGGATAGCGCGCTGCAAATGCTCGCGCTGAGTTTCCGCCAACTGGAGTTGCTGCTGCAATTGCAGTTGCTCGCGCTGCAATTCATTGTGCCTGTCCTGTGCGGCACGCGCGGCATCTTCGGCCTGCGGCAGCTTTTCTCCCTCGCTTTGCGCGAGCTGTTCGGACTCGGCGACCTTGGTACCTGCCCCTTCCTGCTGGCGCTGCCAATGCTCCAGCAGCGAATGTACGCCCTGACGCTGGTGCTTTTGCTGTTCGATCTGCTTTTCGGTGCTTGCGAGCTGTTGCGTCATGCGCTGGCGCTGCTCCGCAACGTGCTTTATGTGCTGTTCCAACCGGGCGATCTCGGCATTCGCGGTGTACAGCTCGCCCTGTTTGACGTGCAGCGCATCGGAAAGCTGGTAATGTCCGGCGCGCGCGGTCTCGAGCTGGCTCTCAATATCCCGCAACCGCGTGGTCTCGGCTTCCAGTTCGGTGCGGTTCTTCTCGATGGCCTGTGTGAATCTTGCGCGCTGCGTTTCGGCGTCGCGCTTTTTTACCAGCCAGAACAGATGCTGCGTGGTATTGCGCTGCGTCTCCAGCGCGCGGTACTGTTTCGCCACCTCGGCCTGGGCACCCAGATGCACCAGTTGTTTTTCCAGCTCCTGCAGAATATCGCTGACGCGCAACAGATTATCGCGCGTGTCGCCGATGCGCAGTTCGGTCTCGCGCCTGCGTTCGCGGTACTTGGAAACGCCCGCTGCCTCCTCGAGGAAGACACGCAGCTCCTCGGGCTTGGCTTCGATGATTCGCGAGATCATGCCCTGCTCGATGATGGCGTAAGCGCGCGCGCCGACCCCGGTACCGAGGAAGATGTCGGTGATGTCTTTGCGCCGCACGTGCTGGTTGTTGATATGGTAGCTGGAATCGCCGTCGCGCTGCAGCACGCGCTTGATCGATATGTCCGTATAACTCGCCCACTGGCCGCCCACCTTGCCCAGCGAATTATCGAAGATCAGTTCCACGCTGGCGCGCGATACCGGCTTGCGCTTGCTGGAACCGTTGAAGATCACGTCCTGCATGGTCTCGCCGCGCAGTGCCGAAGCCTTGGATTCGCCCAGCACCCAGCGCAGCGCGTCGATCACATTCGACTTGCCGCAGCCGTTCGGTCCGACCACGCCCACGATCTGCCCCGGCAAAGAGATGTGCGTGGGGTCAACAAAGGATTTGAAGCCGGCCAGCTTGATATGAGAAAGACGCAATTTGAATGAAACCTATATAAGTTTGTACTTGCGGGCATCCGCAAGCTACGCAGCAAAACGATATAATCTTGCTATTCTAACCGAAGCCACCGCCTGACTCAAAATGACCGCACAACCCTCGAAGAACCTTGAGACTTTTCCCAATCCCAACCCGGCACGGGATTATCATATCCACATGGAGATCCCCGAGTTCACCTGCTTGTGCCCCAAAACGGGCCAGCCGGACTTTGCCACGCTGACACTGGATTACATCGCGGATCAAAAGTGCGTCGAACTCAAGAGTCTCAAGCTGTATATATGGTCGTTCCGCAATGAGGGCCATTTCCACGAGGATGTCACCAACCGCATCCTCGACGACCTGGTCGCGGTCCTCCAGCCGCGTTTCATGCGCCTCACCGCGAAGTTTTATGTGCGCGGCGGCATTTTTACCACCGTGGTAGCGGAACACCGCAAGCCCGGCTGGCAACCTGCACCCCGGGTCGAATTGAACCGGTTCGATGCCCAGATGAATACCCGGAGCTGATGTCCCCCGCGATGTTGGCCAGATGATGTTTTTGGGACTGGACTTCGGCACTTCCGGTGCGCGCGCTTGCGTCATCGGCATCGATAAAGCCATCGTCTGGGAACAGCGCATCGACTTTCCGGATGCAACCCGGCAAGCTCCCCGGGACTGGCGTGGCGCACTGCACGCACTGCTCAGTGCATTGCCACAAGATCTCGCGTCCCAATTGCAAGGCATGGCGATAGACGGCACTTCCGGGACCGTGCTGCTGTGTGATGCGGCATTGGAACCGTGTTCTCCCGCACTGCTTTATCACGACAGCCGCGCGCAGCAACAGGCCGCACAGCTCAAAAAAATCGCGCCGGACAGCCACATCGTCTGCACCGCCACTTCAGGCCTGGCGAAGTTTCTCTGGTTGACCCAGAAGGGCGCCGCCGAACATGCCGCATTCTTTTTGCATCAGGCCGACTGGCTGACCGCGCTGCTCAGCGGGCAGCCCGGCATCAGCGATCACCATAACGCGCTGAAGACCGGTTATGACGTCGGGAACCTGTGCTGGCCGGACTGGCTGCTGAAACTGCCCCACACGCATCTGCTGCCGCTGGTGCTTGCGCCGGGCGCAGTCATCGGGCCGATCCTGCCCGACATCGCGGCACATTTCGGCATCAATCCGCAATGCGGGATACACGCCGGGACCACCGATAGCACTGCCGCATTCATCGCATCCGGCGTTGATGGACTGGGTGCAGGAGTGAGCACACTAGGAACCACACTGGTGCTCAAACAACTGTCGCCCAAGCGCATCGATGCATCCGGATTCGGCGTATACAGCCATCGCTACGGCGACCTCTGGCTGGTGGGCGGTGCATCGAATGCGGGGGCCGGGATATTGCGCCGATACTTTGACGATGCGCGACTGACCTCTCTCAGCGGCCAGATAGACCCGCTGCAAGACAGCCCGCTGGATTATTACCCGCTGCCCGAGATCGGCGAGCGCTTCCCGATAAACGATGCTTACCTCGCTCCCCGACTGGAGCCGCGCCCGGGCAGTGATGTGCAGTTCCTTCATGGGTTGCTGCAGGGGCTGGCGCATATAGAAGCGGCAGGGTATGCCAGACTTGCCGAACTCGGTGCGCCGCAGCTCAAGCGCATCGTGACCAATGGCGGCGGCGCAAAAAACCAGGCATGGGAAGCGATGCGGGAAAGACTGCTCGGTGTGCCGGTCGGCAGGGCGGCGAATTGCGAAGCTGCTTATGGCAGCGCGCTGCTGTGCCTGGCAAATCTATTATCGCCGCGCAACATATTCTCGAACTGCCCGATCGGGATCGGCTTGCTGAAAAGATAACCCTGAAAAGCATGGCAACCATGGTTATCAAGGAACTCGTGCTGCTCTTCGGTCTCTACTCCCTCCGCGATCACGCTCAACCCCAGCGCTTCGGTCATTGCGATGATGGTCTGTACGATGGCGGCATCGTTGGGATCGGTGGCTATGTCGCGCACAAAGGATTGATCGATCTTGATCTGGTCCAGCGGCAGCCGTTTGAGGTATTGCAGCGAGGAATAGCCCGTTCCGAAATCGTCCACTGAAAATCCCACGCCGAGCAATTTCAATTCGCGCATCTTGGCTATGGTGTCCTCCACATTTTCCAGCACGGTACTTTCGGTGAACTCCAGCTTGAGCAGCGAAGCTTTCGCGCCGCTCTCCTGCAGCACCCGCTGAGCCTGGGAGACAAAGTCCGGCTGGCGGAACTGCTTGGCACTGACGTTCACTGCCAATGTCAGCTCGCGCGTCAGCGCATCCCGCTGCCACGCCTTGAGCTGTGCGCAGGCCATTTTCAACACCCATAGACCGATCGGCACGATCAGGCCAGTTTCTTCGGCTGCAGAAATGAAATGCTCGGGATCGATCATCCCGCGCTCGGGATGGTCCCAGCGCAATAGCACTTCCGCACCCAGCGGTCGCCGCAGGCTGTCCACCTGGACCTGGTAGCAAAGGTGGAATTGCTGTCTTGCCAGTGCATGACGCAGGTCCGCCTCCATCGCTGCACGGTTCTCCAGCGCTGTCTGCATCTGCGGATCAAAGAACCGGACGGCGTTGCGCCCTGATGACTTGGCCTGATACATCGCGACATCGGCATGCTGTATCAAGTCATCCGCACTTTCCTGATGATTGAAAAACAGACTGATCCCGATGCTGGCCGTGGAATGGCACTCAAAGTCAACCAGCACATAGGGTTTGTTCAACTCCTGACGGATCTTTTCCGCGACCAATTCGGTCTGGCTGGCCGCTTCATTTGCTTCGCTGCTCAGATTCTCCAACAGCACCACGAATTCATCGCCGCCCAGCCGGGCCACACTGTCTCCCTCGCGCACGCAAGTCTGCAGGCATCGCGCCACTTCGATCAGCAGCTGATCACCCATGACATGGCCTTGCGTGTCATTGACGATCTTGAAGTGATCCAGGTCCAGAAACAGCAATGCGCCATGCCGGCTGTTGCGCGCGCTGGCAGCCAGCCCCTGCTGCAAACGATCCATCAGCAGGCGGCGGTTCGGCAGATTGGTCAGCGGATCGTAAAAAGCCAGCTGATGGATCTCCTGTTCCGACTTCTTGCGATTGCTGATATCGCGGAATACCGCGACGTAGTGTGTCAACTTGCGGTTGTCGTCATAAACCCCGGTGATAGTCATCATCTTCGGATAGATACTGCCATCCTTACGCTTGTCCCAGACCTCGCCCGACCACTTGCCGGTAGCGAGCAATGCGGACCACATAGCCCGGTAGAAAGCGGCATCGTGCCGTCCGGACTGGAAAATACTCGGGTTAGCGCCAACGACCTCGTCCTTGCTGTAGCCTGTGATTTCACTGAAGGCCTGATTGACGCGCAGGATTTTCGCATCGGGCGTCGTGATCATGATCGCCTCCTGGGTGTCGAATGTCACCGCGGCGATGCGTTGACCTTCTTCGCTCCTCTTGCGTTCGGTAATATCGCGGCAGGAACCGTATACGGTGCCGTCCGGCAAAGTGACCGCATTCATTTCCAATTGCACTTCGCTTCCGTCTTTTCTGTTCAACCTAATCTCGCGGGTCGAAACCCCGCCGGCGAGGGCAATGCTGCGAAAGCTTTCCCGGTAGATATTGCGAAAAGCCGGTGTCACCGCGTCGTAGATATTCCCCGCCAGCAGTTCTTCCCGCGAGTAACCCAATAGAGACTCGAAACGATCATTGACATATACCCAGCGCTCCGTCCGGTAGTCCGCTACAAATACAGCATCGGCGGCATTGTCCATCAACATGCGTGATTTCTGCTCGCTTTCGCGGAGTTCCCGCTCCACCTTCTTGCGCGGGGTAATATCGCGGCTTGAGGCATACAGATAAAGCTGCCCGTCTATCTCGGCACCGGTAGTGCTGACCTCGACGTCGATGATGCTGCCGTCCTTGCGCCGGTGTTTGGTCTCGAACAGCGCACCGTCAACGCGAATGAGATCTCCGAAGCGCTTCATCAATTCTTCTCGTGACCATTGCGCATCCCAGTCGGCCACGTTAAGGCCGGACATTTCCACATTGGTATAGCCCAGCATCTTGCAGAACGTGTCGTTGGCCTCGATGATGTTGCCTTGGACGTCCATGATGTGGATACCCTCCAGCGCGGAACTCATCAATACCTGGTGGCGGCGCAGCATCACTTCCGTTCTCTGCTCGGCCCGTTTGCGCTCGGAGATATCATGGCTGGAGGCAAACACGCAGCTTTGCCCCTCGATCTCTACACCGGTGACGCTTACCTCGACTTCGACGGGCGTCCCATCCTTGCGAAGGTGTACGGTCTCGAACCGCTCGCTTTTGCCCACGTGGCTCCTGATTCGCTCCAGCAGTTCATCCTTGGACCAACGCCCGTCCCAAGCGGAAACATTAAGGCCCTTAACTTCTTCCTGGGTATAACCCAGCATGTTGCAGAAGGCTTGATTGGCCTCTATCACGTTGCCCTGCATATCCAGTATATGGACGCCCTCGATGGCGGCATTCATCAAGGTCCGATAGCGCTTTAGCATCGCTTCTATTTTATTCTGAGCCTGCCGCCGCTCGGCAATATCCACGCCCATACCGACCAGCACCGGATTACCTTCATGTTGAATACGCCGTCCGGTAAAGTAATAAGCCGTCTTTACGCCATTCTTCGCTACCAGAACTGCCTCAACTGCGGTACTGCCGACCACAAATGCCTTGCGGATATTTTCCGCGATCAGGGCACGGTCCGACCCCTCAAAAAAATCCAGCGCATGGCTGCGGGCGATCTCGTCGCTGGTGCAATGCAGCACATCCTCAAGCTGCCTGTTCCAAATCAGGAATTTTCCGGATGTATCCAGCATGTAAAAGATCCCCGGCAGCGACTGGACCAGCTCCTTGTTGAAGTCGCTGTCCAGCCTGAGCATGCGCTCGGCCCGGTTGCGCGCCGCCTGCATTGCAGCCACCATCAGATCGACCAGTACCAGGGTGGCGAAGAACAGCAACAGGTAGAGCAAGCCCTGCTGGACATCCACGGTATAAAACGGGCCCAGTCCGAAGCTGGTCGCCACTGCGGCAATCAACGCCGGTATCAGCACGCCCAATGATGAACCCATCACCCCGAAGCGCATCGCCGACCATACGACCACCGGCAACAGCAAAAAAACCAGCTGCTGGGAATGGCTGCCGGAGACGTTGATGAAAAGAAAAACGTGCCAGCTTATGGCAAGCAGAATTGAAAACCAGGCCAGCAACTCCACCCGCTGGATCCATAATCTTTTCAATTCAGCCCGGGAAACATTGAGCAGCAAAGGCGCCGCCATCAATACGCCGATGAAATCCCCCGCCCACCAGGACAGCCATGTTTCGCCGGCTTGATTGACGGATATCACGTTGAAAAGCGCCAGGCTGCCTGTACCGATGCTGGCACTGACCAGCATCCCGATAGCGGAGGCCGCAACGAGGACCAGGATATCGTAGACGCGATCAAGCACGCCATGGAATCCCAAACGGCGCAGCAGCGTCGCCGCAAGCAACGGAGCCAGCGTATTGCCCGCCGCGATGCAACTGTCCAGCACCGGAGAAGCATCCAACGAATAATTGGTGACCAGCGCGCCAAGGAATATCGCCGGCCAGCAGATTTCACCCCAACGCAGCAAAGCCGCCACAGCGATGCCGGTGGGCAGCCAGATCAGGGTGATGTGAGAATCCACATAAGGGATCGCGAGGCCCAGCCTGCCGCTGGCAAAGTAAGCCAATGCTACCAATATGAGTTTCACGGCAATTTCGGATTTGCCCTGATAGCCTGATCTTTGTGTCGATTGCTTATTGGTCATAGAATTTTCAGGCTATCCATTCACCGTCGACACGCGCACGATGCCGTCGTCTGCATGTGCCGGACAACTTGAACGGACAACACTTTTGCCACGCGATGCTTCCTGTTATAGACCCGGCAAAGCATTCTGTTTTATATGATCACAGATTATTCCCTCCCGGATCAGCCATCTGCTTCACCTCAGAAGACCCCTCGGAATACCAGATGAGATATTAGCCAGGTCGGCAGGATGATAAAGCTAAACCCGCAATATTCATATAGCCAAAAATATAAATTGCCGCCTCAGTTGCAAGCCGAGACGAACGAGACGCAACACTTTATAATCCGTGTTCTATTCCATCCCGCACATCCGGAGCCTGCCATGTCCCCCAGCACTGCATCACACAGTCTGTTCAACACTTTCAAGACGCTCCAGCTTGCCGGCGGCAAGCAAGGTATGTTTTATTCGCTGCCTGCACTGGAAGCCGCAGGGATCGGCAGGATCTCCCGCCTGCCGGTGTCGATACGCATCGTGCTGGAATCGGTGCTGCGCAACTGCGACGGCAAAAAAGTGACCGAACAGCACGTGCGCCAACTGGCCGGCTGGCTACCGAATGCTGCGCGCACTGAGGAGATCCCGTTCGTGGTGGCGCGCATCGTGCTGCAGGATTTCACCGGCGTACCGCTGCTTGCCGACCTCGCCGCGATGCGCGATGCCGCTGCGAAACTGGGCAAGGACCCCAAGATCATCGAACCGCTGGTGCCGGTTGACCTGGTGGTCGACCACTCGGTGCAGATCGATTATTACGGCAACAGGAACGCGCTCGACCTGAACATGAAGCTCGAGTTCCAGCGCAACCAAGAGCGCTACCAGTTTATGAAGTGGGGCATGCAGGCGTTCGACACTTTCAAGGTCGTGCCACCGGGCATCGGCATCGTGCACCAGGTGAACCTCGAGTACCTGGCGCGCGGCGTGCACAAATCGAAGGACGGCGTGTATTACCCGGACACGCTGGTCGGCACCGACAGCCACACCACGATGATCAACGGCGTCGGCGTGGTCGGCTGGGGCGTCGGCGGCATCGAGGCCGAAGCCGGCATGCTCGGGCAGCCGGTGTTTTTCCTGACACCCGATGTGGTCGGCGTGAACCTGAAAGGCAAGCTCCATCCCGCCTGCACGGCCACCGATCTGGTGCTGACCGTCACCGAGATGCTGCGCAAGGCCAAGGTGGTCGGCAAATTCGTCGAGTTCTTCGGCGCGGGCACCGCGTCGCTCAGCGTCACTGACCGCGCCACGATCGCCAACATGGCGCCCGAATACGGCGCCACGATGGGCTTCTTCCCAGTCGACGACAAGACGCTGGATTACTTCAAGGGCACCGGGCGAACAGCAGACGAGATCGACGCGTTCGCGGCCTACTTCAAGGCGCAGGGACTGTTCGGCATTCCGAAAGCCGGCGACATCGATTACAGCCAGACGCTGGAGCTCGACCTGTCCAGCGTGATGCCTTCGCTCGCCGGACCGAAGCGTCCGCAGGACCGCATCGACCTGGACCGGGTCAAGCCGACCTTCACCTCGCTGTATGCGAAACCCGTCGCGGAAAACGGTTTCGCGAAGAAACCCGAAGATCTGGGCAAGCGTTTCAGGACTTCGGACGGGATCGATATTGGTTGCGGCGACGTGCTGATCGCCGCGATCACCTCCTGCACCAATACCTCCAACCCCGGCGTGCTGCTCGCCGCGGGCCTGCTGGCGAAGAAGGCGGTCGAACTGGGTCTCACGGTGAAGCCGCATATCAAGACCTCGCTGGCGCCCGGCTCGCGCGTGGTGACTGAATACCTGACCAAGGCCGGGCTGCTGCCCTACCTGGAGAAACTGGGCTTCTACCTTGCGGGCTATGGCTGCACCACCTGCATCGGCAATTCCGGTCCGCTCGCAGCGCCGATCGAGGAAGCCGTGGTCAAGCACGATCTGGTGTGTGCCGCGGTGTTGTCCGGTAACCGCAATTTCGAGGCGCGCATCCATCCGAACATCCGCGCCAATTTTCTGGCCAGTCCGCCGCTGGTGGTCGCCTATGCGATCGCCGGCACGATGCTGAAGGACTTCCATACCGAGCCGCTCGGCAAAACTAAGACTGGCAAGGACGTCTACATCGGCGACATCTGGCCGACACACGACGAGGTGCAGGCGCTGATGAAACTCGCGATGGACGCGCCGACCTTCAAGCGCCTGTACAGCAATTTGGCCGAGGCGAATCCGATGTGGAAGCAGATTTCGGCACCCTCAGGACAAGTCTACAACTGGCCGGAGTCGACCTACATCGCCGAGCCGCCGTTCTTCGATACCTTTTCGATGCAGCCGGCCCCGATAGGGAATGTCTCCGGCGCGCGCACCCTTGCCATATTCGGCGACTCGGTGACCACCGACCATATCAGCCCGGCCGGCAGTTTCAAGGCGACCTCGCCGGCGGGAAAATATCTGCAGGGGCACGGCGTCGAGGCAAAGGATTTCAACAGCTACGGTTCACGGCGCGGCAACCACGAGGTGATGATGCGCGGCACCTTTGCCAATGTGCGCGTCAAGAACCTGATGCTGCCCGCCAGGGCAGACGGCAGCCGCATCGAGGGCGGCTACACGCTGTACCGCGGCGAACAGATGCCGATCTACGACGCCGCGATGAAATATGTTGCCGACGGCACGCCGACGCTGGTGTTTGCGGGCGAGGAATACGGCACCGGATCGAGCCGCGACTGGGCCGCGAAAGGCACGCAGCTGCTGGGCGTGAAAGCCGTGATCGCCAAATCATACGAGCGCATCCACCGCAGCAACCTGGTTGGCATGGGCGTGCTGCCGCTGCAATTCAAGGGAAACACCGATGCCGCATCGCTGCGGCTGAGCGGCGACGAGACGTTCGACATCAGCGGCATAGATGAGCACATGAAACCGCAGCAGGACGTGACGCTGACCATCAGGCGCGGCGACGGCAGCACAGAGCAGGTGCCGCTGCTGCTGCGGATTGACACGCCGATCGAGGTGGACTATTACCGGCACGGTGGGATACTGCCATATGTGCTGAGGGAGTTGGCATCCAGATAGCCATGCACTGGGTTTCAACACCGCGGTGTGTGAACACCGCTAGCGCGGCTACGCCCCACTTGCACCGCCTTCGCCCTGCGGGCAAGGAGGTGCTGCGGGGGTGTCGCTCAACTGCGCTCCGTTCGCCACCAGTTTACAGGTCTTGGGGCGGAGTGTCCGATCCCAAGCCGCCTGTTCAGCTTGACTCCCACGATAGAATTCCTGACCACCGTTGCGCTTGATCCCGCGACTGGTGGTCGATGGCGCCCGCCCGAGGGACGTTGCAATCGAGCGGGCCAACTGGCCAGCCGTTACTGCACGAGATATCTCTTCGCGCTCAGCCAGAGTCAGAGATAGTCTGGAACGCCGCCGTGGTGCCGGTCGTATCCCGCCATGTTCGGCCAAGATGCGCTGTACTGAGGAATGGTTTCGATCGAATAGCTGTGCGATGTGCTGGAGAGAATCGCCTTTCTGCCAGCGCTCCCACATCAACGCCTTTTGATTTTCCGTATAATAAATCCGAGTTCTGTATTTCATTATCAACACCTCATCTTTAACATTTTGAGATAAAGTGTTGCATCGACCGGTTGATTCCGCACGCCTCTAGTTGATGGGAGCTGTCATCGACCTTTCATTTGGATCGGGCAAAATTCCAAGAACTTAGAGGGCGCATTGTTGATGACTAGAGAACAAGCTGGTGTGACCGAGCAGTACTTCATGTCTGGAAACAAACTGCCACGAAGCCGTGACTGGCGACAATATTGCCATTGAGCGTAGTGGTCATGAACAGTTCACAGATAGCTGCAACGGATCGCTTATCCACTTCAGTTTTGCGCGAAAGGCGGACAGGTGACAGTGAAATCTGGCAGAACTAAATGTCAAAAATTTGAGGTTTGAAAAACGCCCCCCGGCTGATGCACAATTTGTTTACGGCCGAAGCAATGAACGTCATGCTCAGGGAAGTTATGCGCTGTAGCACAGCTTAGAATCCGGCTGCGGCTCTAAGCTGTGCGGCCTGCTGCTGTCGCTGCCATTCGATACGTGACTGCGTCACCTTTGGATCCTCCACATAGCCGCCCCCTTGCCCCTTTTTCTTGCCATGGGACGGCGTCGGGTCTTTATTAGCCACAGAACCTGTCGGAATTGCAGTTGTCCGCCAGCCTCCAGAGCCATAGCCGGCCGTATGGCCAGAAGCATGACCGCCGCCAAAGCCATGGCCACCGGCGTGGCCATTACCGGCGGCGGCAGCATAAGCAGGAACACTTGATATAAGCCCAAGGATTGCCATAAATAATATCGATTTCATGATAATAATCCTCCCTAATCTGCAACATTTACAGCTCGTCAGAACTTGAGGCTGTCAGAACTATTTTTTTACTGCAACGCGCGGCTTACAGCAGCCCCCGGCCAATCAGTATATTTTGCCGGTCAGACAATACAGAAAAACCTCATAATTGTGCGAGTGTTTTACTATATTTCCGTCCTATTTGCAATGGAACCGTCCATCTGGTCATGGTTCAGTATGAAATTTAAGAAATTAGATTGGAACTATGGAAACCCCGATTAAGTCCACGCGATGAGGATGTAGTGCGTTAATGTCCGAGGCACTCCACAAGGGACGAATGAGATGAAACAACAAACATTGGCAGTGAATGGATTCGAGGCATATCGGAAGACGACCCGGAAGGGAGAATTTCTCTCTCGCATGGACAAACTCGTTCCCTGGTCAGAATTCTGTTCAGTGATTGAGCCTTGCTATCCGAAGGCTGGAAATGGACGTCCCCCTATTGGGCTAGAGCGCATGCTGAGGATGTACTTCATCGCCAACTGGTTCAACCTGTCCGATGAGTCATGCGAAGATGCTCTGTATGACACTCCGTCATTCCGTGAATTCTGCCGGATCGACTTGGGAAGAGAGCGGGCGCCGGATGAGACGACGCTGATGAACTTCCGCCATTTGCTTGAGCAGAACAATCTGGGCGCAGCGATGTTTGCCAAGGTAGGCGAGTTACTTCTGGCCAATGGGATGAAGCTCTCAGGCGGCACCATTGTGGACGCCACCATCATTGCCGCGCCAAGCTCAACCAAGAATGCAGACAACGCACGTGATCCCGAGATGCACCAGACCAAGAAGGGCAACCAATGGCACTTCGGCATGAAGGTACATATTGGAGTGGACAGCAAAACCGGCCTCACCCATAGCGCCAGCGTCACCTCCGCCAACGTCCACGATAGCCAGGAACTACCGAATCTGCTTCATGGCGATGAGGCGCGACTGTACGGTGACAGCGCATACATTGGCCAGAAAGAAGTGCTCAACCAGGCTGCTCCGCAGGCACGTGACTTCACCAATAAACGAGCCCGCCGCAATACCCCATTGACCGATGCAGACAAGGAAACCAATCGCAGGAAATCGCAGGTGCGTGCCAAGGTCGAACACCCATTCCGACCGCTCAAGAGCATCTATGGATTTGCCAAGGTGCGCTATCGTGGCTTGATGAAGAACGCCAACCGTGCATTTGCTTTGCTGGCGCTGATCAATCTGGACAAATGGGGATTGCCACTGACAGGACAGGTGCGTCCAGCGTAGCAAAGAACAGGGGAATATCCCCTGAATGAGGCGATGTGATGCGTGATTGCAGATGAAAAAACAACTTTTTGTTCAACAATCCTGATTCGTCAACACAACTCCTGCTCCGCGTAGGTACTTGTTCGGCGTTTCCCTATATGCCAAGCGAAACCATCTTCAAAATTTCTAAGCTCAACATTCCATCGTCGACAATCTAACAGGAAAATCCGCTTCCTTCCAATGGGGAAATTCTGGATCAAGTCCGGCCTCGGGAGACCCTTCGGAATTCGATGATGAGCTTACGCTTGTGCGTCATAAGAGCGCTGTTGCCTAATTCAGAACGCTGGTTTCATGACTCCGTTTATCCTTTTAATTTAATGCGAACGGTTCATATTCTTTGTTTCTGCCTAATCAGCCCGTTCCGAGTCTATCGGCCCGAAACTCTCGGAGAAGGAGCAATTCGTGACTGTCCCGTTCTTAAGCCGGACAGAAAGCGCCTTGTGCTGCCCGGTTGACTCCACCTTATCCGTCAGCAACCCCTTTACCACGAATTTAGTACCTCTTGAGTAGAAATATGTCCATTGCTCTTCATCTTCGGAAATCCCATACTTTTCGAACGGCCCCCGAACATTTGGATCAATTCCTTGCCAGTGGTTTTCCCTATCACAATTTTCTTGACATTCTCGCTATTGAAATCAAAGCCATCTTCATACGTCGTGTGTTTGAAAGAAGACATGCAACCTGCAACCGCCAACAAGAATATGGCGGCCACATATAACGTCACATATTTCGTATCCACGACAATATGAAATCCTTCACTCAGGAGCCCCATAATAGTACGGATAGGAGCGAATCGCTCCTTCTGGCAATGTCCTGTAAACCATACGAATTGCTCCGCTTCTCCAAAGCGGACGAGAGAATGCAGGAAATATATCATCGCAGCTTCCCGCCTTGAATCAAATGGAATATCGGGATGAGGCTGGGCTTGTGAAACGTTCAGGAAAACCGGAATCGCCATCGCACCGCGTGGAAGCAGTCGGTCGCGCCCAATGGCTAATCATCGGAAAGCCCAGGCCACCTATTTATCCAATTTGACCAAAAAGGTCACTCCTATCAGCTTGGCACCGAAGGTGGGGGTCCTGCCTACATTGAATTGTTGGATGCCAACGCGAAGTACGCCCTTGCCGCGCATATATTCAACTCCTGCACCATATGTACTATCTGTATAGAACACATTACCGGATGAATAGGTAGTAGCCAAGCCGCCCTTGCCGTACAGATTGATGCCGCTGTCACCCAGCGGCAAAAAGCCGGCTATGCAAAAGTCAGCTTCGCCGCTCGTGGAGTACGAGCCGACCTTGCCGAGGATGCCGCCTTGCACTTCCCATCCGTAGTACTCGTTCGGTCTTGCGGAGATCATGCTCGTGACGCCTGCTGACGAAGTGTCCATTCCGTTTTCACTGGACTTGACCGCATCCAGTGAAAAGCCAACATAGTCTTCCAGCGCAACTGCGTTCGTTGTCATACCCGTGCTCAAACAAGCAATTATTGCCAGCGCTACTTTTTTCATATTTTCCTTATTGCCAATACAACGGTGAAGCGATAGAAATGGACAAGGAATGGCTGCGGACCTCGCCGATCGTCATTATATCCGTCGTGCTGCAATGGCATCCCGAATATCTAATTTGCTGCAGAAGCCGGCATATTGGCATATGCATCGTCGCAGATTTGTTAGACAAAAAAAGCGACACAATCCCATCAAAGCTGCCAGACGGAAACACTTCCTATCATCTTTTATTCGCCGCTTGGAAGCGGCACTTTGAAACCGTCTGCTTCCGGCGCGAAACGCGCCCTTCATGAAGGTGCTAGTCAGCTGTTCTTGGCGAGGTACGCCAATAATAGAATAACCAGCCATAGATTGCGAAATTGACCGCAACTACCACACCCGCGATCATGAACTGAATCTCTCTGGTGAGGCCGAGAGGATAAATGATTGCAATCATATAGTGCTCAACGAAGCTTTCTGTGTAGCCCGATAGGCCTGCCCTGGCACGAAGGTAGTTCTCCAGGCTGGTGAGGGGGCAAATGCGGCCTGTAAGTTCGACGAAGAAGCCCCATGCAGCCGCGGGAAGATGGACAAAGATGACCCAGCGCCACCGTACGGCGATTGCTGCACCCAACAGAGCGAACACGATGAACGCCAGATGGATCAGCAGGACTGCTTCGGCGGCCAATCTAAACAACATGATCGCGCTATATTGATGTGATGTCTAACGAGCCTGAAGAAAGTCGATTTTCATGGGCGCATCGTGCCGCCGCAAATAGGGAACGATAACCTCGACCCGCAGCTATTGGCAACAAGCGGTTATATGCGCATATTGGTCTTTGTTTGGCGATATTCCTCATATGAAAAATCCCTGGTGTTGAGGGATGACGATCGGGCTGTCACTCGATTGGAATATGAAAAGTCCTACGAAGAAACTGAGGACAGAGATAAAGATGCTGGCGAAGAAAGCCGTCCAAAAACCGGACACCTTGAAGCCGGACACAACCGATGACACCAGAAGCATCATCAACGCATTGATCACAAGCAGAAAGAACCCGAACGTGAATATTGTAAGCGGGATAGTCAGCAGGATGACAACCGGCCTGATGATCGCATTGGCCAGACCCAGCAGAAGTGCCGATATCAACAGCGATTGTTTATCGGAAAACGTGATGCCGTGAAAAATGAAAGCGGCAACCCATAGCGATAGCGCCGTGATTCCCCAATGGGCCAGAAATTCAATCATGTTGTTTGTCATATGAGATCCCAAGAAATCCCGGTGATTCGGTGAATGGTGTGATTCGGCATATTGACGTCACTCGATCAATAAGGAAAGTATACTGTCGGCCAAGCGGCTGCGCCAGCTCGGAGTGTCCTCTGCAGAAACACAAGCCAAACCGAATCTTTCCTTATCGACAATCTATATCAGTCCGCAAACTCGACGCGATTGCGACCATATTCCTTTGCACGGTAGAGCGCCGCGTCCGCTTCGCGGAAAGGTACGGCCACAATACTCGACGATGCTTCATGATGGCATCCACCGATGGATACAGTTACGATACCCCATTCACCGTTCCGCTCATGCTGCATACCCAGCTTGCGCACGGATTCGAGGATGTGGGTGGCGCATCGTTTGCAGACCGAAAGTGATGACTCGGGGATAACGACGGCGAATTCTTCACCGCCGTAGCGAGCCGCAAATGCATGCTTTGTCAATCCTTCGGCGTTGGTTCGCGCGATTTCTGCTTCAACGGCATGTGCAACGGCGCGCAGGCAGTCATCACCGGCTTGGTGCCCGTAAAGGTCGTTGTACTTTTTGAAATTGTCTATATCCAGCATCAGGATGGCGAACGGGGCACCATTGCGCACGGACTCCTCCCACGCATTTTCGACGTTGAGATCCATCCACCGACGGTTAAACAAGCCGGTCAGGCCATCGCGGCTGGCCTGCTGTTCGAGCTTGAGATTGGCTATTGACAGCAACTGTCGCATCGCGGCAATTCGCGCCATGGCCTTCATTTTTGCATGCAGAACGTCTTCAGACACGCCTTTGACCAAATAATCATCGGCCCCCGCTTCTATCGCCGTGACCAGGTTTGCCTGCGAATCAGATGCCGTCAGAAAGACGATAGGAGTCCACGCCCATTTTTGCATTGCCTCGAAGGAACGTATCCGATGAGTTACTTCAAACCCATTCATGACCGGCAGTTCAATGTCCATCAGTACCAGATCGGGTGGTGTATCGCAGAATTTGTCGAATGCCACCTGGCCGTTTTCGGCAAGATCCACTTCATGCCCGAATGTCGCCAATCGTTCCACCAATAAGGCGGCAACGGAGCGGCTGTCTTCAACAAGCAAGATTTTCATTTATGTTTTGGAATATGCCACACCTATTCGTCCTGCAATTGCTGGCCTGGGAAAAGTTCTTCGATGTAACCGAACTTGGTGAAATCCCGAATGCGCATCGGATACAGTATCCCGTCTAGATGGTCGCACTCGTGCTGCACCACGCGCGCATGAAACCCGCTCACGGTGCGGTCTATCAGTGCGCCGTATTCGTCGCGGCCCTGATAACGGATATGCGCATAACGCGGCACCATGCCGCGCAACCCGGGCACACTCAGGCAACCCTCCCAGCCTTCTTCGACCACCCCCTCCAGCGGAGTGATGACCGGATTGATCAACACTGTTTCAGGCACGCTCTCGGCATCGGGATATCGTGGGTTGCGCTGCTCCCCCGACACGGCCCGCGCAAGCGTCTGGTGCGGGAGTTGGTTGCCAGCGGCTGCTCCCGCAATCGGCTGCTGCGCATAACTAGCGACTTGGCGAGAGTCATTTTCTCGCCTGGTCGAATGGCTAGTAGTTTTATCGGTAACGTGTCGCAGCCGCACGCCAAAGATCACCACGCGCAATGCCACGCCGATCTGCGGCGCGGCCAGACCAGCGCCATTCAGATGCTGCATCGTGTCGCGCATATCGCTGATCAGCGCATGCAACTCCGGCGTGTCGAACCGGCTGACCGGCTCGGAACGCTGCCACAAGCGCTCGTCGCCCATGCGCAACACGGTTCTAATTGTCATCGTTCACCACGCATTCCAGTATGCTGCGCACCCGCTCCATGGCAGTGATTGCGGTTGCATTGACGCTCTCGATATTGATGCCGGCGACGCTGTCTCCGCGCCCCGCGGCATAATTCGCAACTACCGCAATCGTTGCATAATCGAGCTCCAGCTCCCTGGCCAGCGCGGCTTCAGGCATGCCGGTCATGCCCACCATGTCGGCCCCGTCGCCTTCATAGCGGTTGATCTCGGCGATGCTGTCCAGGCGCGGACCTTGCGTGGCTGCATATACGCCGCCGTCGACACAGGATTGTTGGGCGCTTCGCGCGCTGCGCAAGATATGGCTGCGCAATGCAGCGCTGTAGGGAAACGTGAAATCGGCATTACTGAACGGCTTGTCGCGCGCTTCAAAAAACGTCGAGTCGCGGCCGTGCGTGTAGTCGATGATCTGGTCCGGCACGACGATCACGCCCGGCTTGAGATCGGGGCGTATGCCGCCCACGGTCGCCACCGAGATGATCTTGCCCGCCCCCTGCTGACGCAGCGCCCATAGGTTGGCGCGATAGTTCACCAGATGCGGCGGTATCGTGTGGCCATATCCGTGGCGTGCCAGGAAGATCACTTCGTGCTGGTTCAGTGTCCCGAACATGAATGCGCCGGACGGCTCGCCGTAGGGTGTGCGCAACACCTGCTGGTGGGTGATCTTGAGATTCGCCAATTGGGTCAGGCCCCGGCCTCCTATGATAGCCAACATATCCACTACTCCTTCAATGCGTATATCGCGGGCAGGTTACGCCACGCACCTTCTATATCCATGCCATAGCCGAACACGAAACGATCCGGCAATTCCATGCCGACGAAATCCGGGCGGATCGGCTTCTTGCGGCCATGACCCTTGTCGGCAAACACCGCGCAGTAACATTTGTCCGCACCCAGTTTCAGCACCCGCGCATGCAACGCCGACAGTGTATGGCCCTCGTCCAGAATATCATCCAGCAACAGTACCACGCGGCCGCGCACATTTTCGCGCGGTTCAACCTTCCACTGCATCGCACCGCCGTGCCGCGCGTCGCCATAGCGCGACACATGCACATAGTCGAAGTCGAGCGGAAAATCGAGCAGCGGCAACAGTTGCCCGCTGAACACCACCGCCCCGCCCATCACCGACAGCACCAGCGGATATGCATCTGCAAGACTGGCATTGATCTGCTGCGCGATTTGATGCAGAGCCGCCTGGACCTGCTCGGACGAATACAGCAAGTCGGCCTGCTGTAATATCTTCCGCGCGTGCTGGATGGAATTTGTCATGGAATGATTCAACCAGTCCGCTTATGCATTTCGGGCCATCCGATTTTCACTTCAAACTTTTAAGGTATTCCGCAAATCCCGCACTGACTTCGGGATGCCTGAGTCCCAGCGCCACTGTCGCCTTGAGATAGCCCAGCTTGGAACCGCAGTCATAGCGAGTACCGCTAAAGCGGTAGGCGAGCATCTTCTCCTCCTTCATCAATGCTGCGATGCCATCGGTCAACTGGATCTCTCCGCCTGCTCCGGCCTGAACGTTTTCCAGGTGGTCAAAGATCCGCGGCGTGAGGATGTAGCGCCCGACCACGCCAAGCGTGGTCGGCGCGTCCGCAGGTTTGGGCTTTTCCACGATGCCATTCACTTCCTCGATGTTGCCTGTGAGCGGCACACTGCTGACGATGCCGTACTGGCGGGTCTGCTCGCGCGGCACATCCTGCACGCCCAGGATCGAGCACTGATGCTGCCGGAACACATCCACCATCTGTTTGATGATCGGCGGCACGCCGTCTATCAGGTCATCCGCCAGCAATACCGCGAACGGCTCATCCTGCACCACCGGCTTTGCGCACAACACCGCATGACCCAGACCCAGCGGCTCGACCTGGCGGATATAGATGCAGTTGATGTGCGAGGGAGTCACTTCGCGCACGATGCGCAGCAACTCTTCCTTGCCGCGCATCGCCAGTTCGGCTTCGAGTTCGTAGGCCTTGTCGAAATGGTCCTCGATCGCGCGTTTGTTGCGCCCGGTGATGAACACCATGTCGGTAATGCCCGCAGCCACCGCCTCTTCCACCGCGTACTGGATCAGCGGCTTGTCCACGATGGGCATCATCTCCTTAGGGCTGACCTTGGTGGCCGGCAAGAAGCGACTGCCCATTCCGGCAACGGGAAACACCGCCTTTGTAATTTTTTTCATGTATTCTCCAAATTAATAAAAGTGCTGCTACTCCCCTCTACCACGCGTGGGAGAGGGGCTGGGGGAGAGGGTAATGGAGAAGCCCTTGCTCTTCGATGAACCTCCCTCTCCCTAACCCTCTCCCGCAAGCGGGAGAGGGGATATTGGGGTCACCCGCGCGGGGAAGCGGATACCGGTCGGTCCAGCAACTTCAGCAAACCCTGCTCGTCCAGCACCGCCACGCCCAGCTCCCGCGCCTTGTCCAGTTTGCTGCCCGCTTCGGCACCGGCGACCACGTAATCGGTTTTCTTCGACACGCTGCCGGCCACTTTCGCGCCCAGTTCTTCCAGTCTCTCTTTGGCTTGCTCGCGGGGCATGCCGAGTGTACCAGTAAGCACAAATGTCCTGCCAGCCAATGGCAGTTCCCTGACGGGCTCGCCTGCGCTTTCCTGCGGCGCGATCCCGCTGTCGAGCAGCGCCTTGATCACATCGACGTTATGCTTCTCAGCGAAAAAGGCAACGATGCTTTGCGCCACTATCGGGCCGACATCCGGCACCTGTTGCAGCTGCGCTTCATCGGCATTCATCACCTGCTTCAGGGTCCCGAAATGACGCGCCAGGTCCTTTGCGGTCGCCTCGCCGACGTTGCGGATGCCCAGCGCATAGATGAAGCGTGCCAGAACTGGCCGCTTGCTGCGCTCGATCGCTTCCAGCAGATTTTGCGCAGACTTTTCGCCCATGCGCTCCAGCCCTGCCAATGTCTGCAAATTCAATCGGTGTTTGTCATAAAGATCGGCCGGCGTGCTGACGATGCCGCCATCCACCAGTTGTTCCACCAGCTTGTCGCCGAGTCCCTCGATATCCATCGCGCGGCGGCCGGCAAAATGCAGCAGCGCCTGCTTGCGCTGCGCCGGACAGAACAGCCCGCCGGTGCAGCGCCAGTCCGCCTCGCCCTCCTCGCGCAGGATCGCGCTGCCGCAAACCGGACAATGGCCGCGCAGCATGCGGTACAGGTCGAACGGCTTGCCGGCATTCGCCGGACGGCGGTCGAGCACCACGCCCACCACTTCCGGGATCACGTCGCCGGCGCGGCGCACGATCACCGTGTCGCCAATGCGCACATCCTTGCGGCGGGTCTCGTCTTCGTTGTGCAAGGTTGCATTGCTAACCGTGGTGCCGCCGACGAACACCGGTTCCAGCTTGGCCACCGGCGTCAGCTTGCCGGTGCGCCCGACCTGGATATCGATGTCGTGCACCACGGTCATCTGCTCCTCCGCCGGGAACTTGTGCGCGCAGGCCCAGCGCGGCTCGCGCGTCACGAAACCGAGCTTCTCCTGCAATGCCAGGCTGTTGACCTTGTACACCACGCCGTCGATGTCGAACGGCAGGCTGTCGCGTTTCGCCGCGATGCGGCGGTGGAACTCGACCAGTCCTTGCGCGCCTTTCACCACCGCGCGCTCATCGCTCACCGGTACGCTCATCTTGTCGAGGGCATCGAGCAAGGCACTATGCGTCGCAGGCTTGTCCCAGCCCTCGACCTTACCCACACCGTATGCAAAGAACGACAGCGGCCGCCGCGCCGCCAGCGCCGGGTCGAGCTGGCGTATGCTGCCCGCCGCGCCGTTGCGCGGATTCACCAGCGTGGGCAGACCGTGCTCCCGCTGCCTTTCGTTGTAGCGCTCGAAATCGCGGCGGCTCATGTACACCTCCCCGCGCACTTCCAGCACCGGGGCTTCGCAGCCGACCAGCCTCAGCGGGATCTGGCGGATGGTGCGGATGTTCTGCGTCACCACTTCGCCGACCGCGCCGTCGCCGCGCGTGGAGGCCGACCACAGCTCGCCTTGCTGGTAACGCAGGTTGATCGCCAGGCCGTCGAACTTCAGCTCGCAGGCATACACGACCGGCGCATCATGCTCGCTCAACCTCAGTTCCTTGCGCACGCGCGCATCGAAGGCGATCGCACCTTCGTCGCTGATGTCGGTCTCGGTGCGTATCGACAGCATGGGCACAGCATGACGCACCGGCTGGAACATGTCCAAAGGCTTTCCGCCGATGCGCTGCGTCGGTGAATCGGGCGTAACTACTTCAGGATGGTGATCTTCAAGTACCTGCAGCTCGCGAAACAACTTGTCATATTCCGCGTCAGGAACACGAGGGGAATCCTTCACGTAATACCAATAGTTGTATTCCGCGATCTGATTGCGCAACCGGGCGGCACGGCGGGCTACTTCGTTACTGACCATCAGGAGAACAATCTCAATGCCTGCGCACTGCCCGGCTCGATACCCCGGACAAGCATTTTCTTTTCAACATCCGCGATCCGTGTGTGGATAAGCGCCAATCCGCTTTCACTGAGCGCTACCCGGTGATCATCCACCGCCTTGACCTGAAGTTCTATCGCCAACTCGCGTGCGACGTGCATCATATGGTCGAACTGGCTGGCGGGATTTTCGACACGCGGCACATCCAGCAACAGTGTGATGCCCGCTGTGCTGACGGTTTCCAGCGTGAGGTGCTGGAATGGCGCGCTGTCCTGGCTGATCAGGCTGAACAGGCTGTGTCCTTGCGCGTCGAGCAAATGAAACGCGCCGTCTGCTTCCAGTGTCATGCCCTGCAAGGCAGCAGCCTGCGCGACCCGCGCACCGGGCAACAAGCGGCCGACGGGCGGTACCAGGTTGACCCCGACCATCTGGTCCACCTCGGCGCAAAACGCGTCCATTTCGGCGGCATGATGGTAGGTTTCGCGTATATCCGGGACGGTGCTATCCGCCTTGATGTGGCTGGCGACACCCAGCACCAGATCCCGGAAATCCGCCAGCTTTGCCTCGCTGATCGCACCGCTTCTGTCCACCAGCTGCAGCGCGATGCGAAAGCGCGCATAGAGCGTCTGGCTCTCGGAAATGGCGCGCTCCCATTTATTGCCGGCCAGCGTCAGGCCGCATACCTGCACCGGCTTGTGGAAATCGAATTTGCGTTGCCACAGGCCATCCAGTACCGCCGCAGGGCTGGGCTCGGCCAGGCGCAATTCGACGATGAAATCCGTGCGCGCGTTCAGCAGCGAGCAGGAATCGTCCAGCAGATTGGTTGTCGATGACTCTGCACCAGACACATCGGCATATTCAACATCGATGATATTCGGCACACCCCCTGCCTCATCAACCATCCCGCTGATCGACGATGGCTGAACATGGCTTTGATCCGCACCGCCCTGCGGGTAGAGTGCGTCCGCATGGCTCGCCTTGAATGCAGCGCCGAACTTGTGCTTGTAGCGCCTTTGCTGCCACCAGCCATAGATATATATCGCGACGATCACGCCGAGGCCGATCAATAGCAAGGCTTGCTGCAATTCGCTCATAGGAGAACCATAAATAATACACGGGCCATGGAACGGATTATCTCACGCCCGGGACCGGATCGATCAGGACAGCGGCAGTTCGGTGTTGCTCATGCCGATGGCGGCGATCTCATCCAGGGCCTTGAGGAATCCCTGCTGTTCGTGCAACCGGGCCATCGATTCTGGATGCTGCTTACCGTGCATCTGCGCCAGCCGTGCGCGGCTGGTGGCCGGCATTTCCCAATGCAACCCCTGCAGCAACACATCGGCCGATTCCGGTTTGTTGCATACCAGCACCATGTCGCAGCCCGCATTCAGCGCTGCCTCTGCGCGCTGCACGATACCTCCCGCGACGGCGGCGCCTTCCATGCTCAGGTCATCGCTGAAGATGCAGCCTTCGAAGCCGAGTTGTCCGCGCAGGATATGTTTCAACCATATTGGCGAGAAACCTGCCGGACGGCTGTCCACCTTGGGATAGATGACATGGGCGGGCATCACGGCGGTCAGGCCGTAATTCACCATCTGCCGGAACGGGATCAGATCGCACATTTCGATATCGATGAATTCGCGTTCATCCACCGGTATGTCCAGATGCGAATCAGCAGTTACAAATCCGTGGCCGGGAAAATGCTTGCCGACGGTCGGCATCCCTCCCTGTTTCAATCCCAGCAACAGGTTGTGCGCCAATTCGGCGACAGCCTGGGGGTTGCTGTGAAAAGCGCGGTCGCCGATAACGCTGCTTTGCCCGTGATCGATGTCCAGCACCGGCGTGAAACTGAAGTCCACTCCGCAGGCGCGCAATTCGGCCGCCATCACATAGCCAACCTGTTGTGCCAGATGCCGCGCACGATGGGGATGCAGGTCCCATATCTTGCCGATCTCGCGCATCGCCGGGATCTTCGTGAAGCCGTCCCGAAACCGCTGCACCCGGCCGCCTTCGTGATCCACCGCGATCAGCAGCGGCGGGGTATGCAGTACATGGATCGCCGCGGTAAGTCCGGCAAGCTGGCCCGGCGATCGGAAATTGCGCGCGAACAGGATCACCCCTCCAACCAGCGGATGGCGCAAGCGCGCTTCGTCTTCGGCGGTCAGTTGTGCGCCGGCCACATCCAGCATCACCGGACCCAAGCTCATGGCATCTCCTGTGGATATCTCACTCTGTTTCCAGCACCACGAACGCGACAATCATATTCCTTTCATCACTGATGGAAAGATGATGTCCGATGATGCCCAATCGCGCCAAATGGGAGCGCAGCACTTCATCGAATTGCAATGCCGGCTTGCCCAGGCTGTCATGCGTGATGCTGATGCGGCGCAGGCTGACCGGATCGCGCAGCCCGCTGCCTACGGCTTTGGCGAAAGCTTCCTTGGCGGCAAACTTCTTCGCCAGAAAGCGTGCGGCATGAGGGCCGGGTTTGAAAGCTGACAACTCTGGTGCGCCCAGCATGCGCTCGGCAAGGCGGCCACCATAGCGCGCAAGCATTCTCTCGATGCGAGCGAGTTCGACGATGTCCGTGCCTATGCCGTGTATCACTGTTGCCCGCTCAACAATGCCTTCATCTTCTTCACCGCCGCTTCCAGTCCGATGAACAACGACTCGGCGATGATGGCATGTCCGATGTTGAGTTCGACCAGATGCGGGATGGCGACGATGGGCTGCACGTTGTGGTAATTCAGGCCATGCCCCGCGTTCACCTGCAGAACCTGCGCATGGGCGTGCTCCGCCGCGCTGCGGAGGCGTTCCAGCTCGTGTTCCTGCTCCGGCACATTGTGCGCATCGGCATATTTGCCGGTGTGCAGTTCAATCACCGGCGCACCGGTGCGGCGTGCCGCATCAATCTGCCTTGCGTCAGGGTCGATGAACAGCGACACGCGGATTCCGGCATCTGCGCAGCGTTGGCAGACAGACTTGATGCTGTCGAAATAACGCACCACATCGAGCCCGCCTTCGGTGGTCAGTTCCTCGCGTCGCTCCGGCACCAGGCACAGGTCGTGCGGCTTGATGCGCAGCGCGATGGCGATCATCTCGTCGGTCACGGCGCTTTCCAGGTTCATGCGCGTTTGCAGCATGTCGCGCAGCACTTCGACATCGCGGTCCTGGATGTGGCGGCGGTCCTCGCGAAGATGCAGCGTGATGGCATCGGCTCCGGCTGATTCGGCCATCAACGCGGCACGCACCACATTCGGATATCGTGCGCCGCGCACCTGGCGCAGCGTGGCGACGTGGTCTATGTTCAGTCCCAGTTTGATCATAGTTTTTGCAGGTCCTTTATCAATTCACGGGTAAGCAGGGCTTTTCCGCCCAGATGATGGTTAAGCAGCATCCGCATCAGTTGCTTGCTCTGCTGGGCGGAGACGGGGTCGGTGTAATCATCCGCCGCCATGTCCAGCATGGTCTTGCCCAGCACCGGCAAGCCATCGCGGGGATCACCGGCATCCGGACCTCCATCATCCAGCAATGGGCCCCGCTCCACGGCATAACGATAGCAGAGTTCTGCCTGTATCGCCTTGCCGGAGTTGGCTTCCCTATCCAGCGCCAGCGCGTAACCCAATTCCTGCAGCATGCGCCTTTCAAAGCAGCGCAGCGTGGCGGCATGGTCTGTTTCGTGCGCCAGGCGATACAGCGTGGCACGGTAATAATCGAACAGTTGTTCATGCGGATCATCGCGGGCCAGCAGGTTGAGCAGCAATTCGTTCAGATAGAATCCGCACATCAACGCCGTGCCTTGCAGATAGGGCTGTCCGCCCTGCCACTCGGCGCTGTGCAAAGTGCGTACTTCGCCCTTGCCGAACCAGCTCAGCGACAGCGGTTGAAAATTCATCAGCACGCCGCGCAGGCCGGATTTGGGTCGTCGAGCACCGCGTGCCACGATGGCCAGCCGCCCGTGTGAACGGGTATATGCCTCGATGATCAGGCTGGTTTCGCGGAACGGATAGCTGTGCAGGACAAAGGCCGGCTCATCCTGGTGTCTGTTGCGGTTTGCTGCGGTCATGCGTAGCCCTGTTATTCGTATCCAAGGCTGCGCAACACGCGCTCGTCATCTGCCCAGCCGCTGCGCAATTTCACGAACACTTCCAGGAACACCTTGCCGTCGAACAGCTTTTCCATATCCAGCCGGGCCTGGGTGGCGATCTCCTTCAGCTTCTCGCCCTTCTTGCCGATCAGCATCGCCTTGTGCGCTTCGCGGTCTACCAAGATCGCGGCATGGATGCGGCGCAGCTTGGGCTGATGCTGGGGGCCCTCCATCTTGAATTGCTCGATCACCACGCTGGTCGAGTAAGGCAACTCGTCCCCGGTATAGCGGAATATCTTTTCGCGCAATATCTCGGCGGCCAGGAAACGTTCGCTGCGGTCGGTGATATCGTCCTTGTCGTAGATCAATTCGCCTTGCGGCAGGTGGCGGCGCAATGCTTCGCGCAACTCGTCCAGCTTGCTGCCCAGCTTGGCGCTGACCGGCACGATGTCGGAAAATTTGAAATCCTGCCCGACCCGTTCGGCGAATGCGAACAATTGCCCCTTGTCCGACACCTGGTCGATCTTGTTGATCACCAATAAAACCGGGCGATTGTCCGGCAGCAGCTTGAGCACCTCCCGGTCGCGCTCGTCATAGTGCAATGCTTCCAGCACATACATCACCACCTGAACGTCGCGCAGGCTGCTGGTCACCACGCGGTTCATGCCGCGGTTCAGCGCGTTGAGATGCTTGGTCTGGAAGCCCGGCGTATCGACGAACACGAACTGGGTATGCGCGTCGGTATGGATGCCGTGGATGCGGTGGCGGGTGGTCTGCGCCTTGCGCGAGGTGATGCTGATCTTCTGCCCGATCAGGTGGTTGAGGAGCGTGGATTTACCCACGTTGGGCCGGCCGACTATGGCGATGAAGCCGCTGCGAAATTCCCTGTCGGTATCGGCCATCATGCGGGCGGCAATTGTTGATAGGCGGACTGTGCTGCATGCTGTTCGGCGATGCGGCGGCTGCTTCCCTCGCCGCGGGCAGAGATCCTCAATGCCGGGATGACGCACTCGACCTGAAACGATTGCTCATGCGCTTCTCCATGCGTCGCGATAACAGTGTAAGTCGGCAACGGGATCCGTCTGGCCTGCAGATATTCCTGCAGCATGGTTTTGGCGTCCTTGCCCAGCGTCTGGATATCCACCCTGGCAAGATAGGGAAGGTACAGGTTCAGCACGGTCTTTTCGGCTGCGTCAAATCCGCCATCCAGAAACACCGCTCCGATTAACGCTTCAAGCACGTCCGCCAGGATGGAGGGACGGCGAAAACCGCCGCTCTTCAGCTCGCCTTCACCGAGTTTCAGATAGTCGCCCAGATCGAGTTGTCGCGCGAGCATCGCCAGTGTTTCTTCCCTGACAAGATTCGAGCGCAGCCGTGAAAGCTCGCCCTCGCTCATCCGGGAAAAGCTGCCATAAAGATATTTGGCGATGGCGCATCCCAGGATGCTGTCGCCCAAGAATTCAAGGCGCTCGTTGTGCTCCGGTGAATAGCTGCGATGTGTCAGCGCGCGTTCGAGCAAATGCGGTTGCTTGAACTCATATCCCAGCTTTCCGGATAACGAACTGATGCGCAATGATTCCTGCGCGCTGCGGCCGTCATTATTTGCCCGCACTGCTCGGATTGAAATCGAGATACAGGCTGACATTTCCCGCCACAGGAATCTTTACACCGTAGCTGGCACTCAATACGGGTCTTCCATTATCGTCGGAAATATCGATATCATCGGCATGGATCACAGTGATGGCATCGATCGAAGCGCGTCTGTCGAAAGACGCCTTGATGTCGTGCAGGGAAGCCTTCTGCATATCAGGATCATGCGCGATCGTTTCGAAGATATCCTTGATTTCCGCCGCTTGCAAATATGCAGGGATCAGTTTCAGCGCCATGATCGCCAAAAAGACCAGCACTACCGCCCCGAAGATAAACCCGCTGAAAGTAATTCCTTGCTGCCGCGCTGGCATTGCTGTATTCATTTTCCCTCCTGGCCTAGTTGATTGACGTACCTATGCGCTTCAAATCAGAAAAATTCATCCAGATCATGAATGCCTTGCCGACGATCTGGTTATCCGGGACGAAGCCCCAATAACGGCTGTCGCGGCTGTTGTCACGATTATCGCCCATCATGAAGTACTGTCCTGCCGGCACCTTGCAACGCACCAGATCATCGTCATAGGTGCAATTCTCGCGTCCGGTGAATTCGGCCACCGCACCCAGATGCACGGTTGGCATCTCCGGATTGATCAGCACCGCGTGTTTGCGCATTCCCAAAGTCTCGATACGTTTTTCGGTATGAACAAAATTCAACCCGGACTCGACGTAATTGTATTCGCCATCTGCAGTCTGTGTCTGCTCGACCCCGTTGATCCATAGCTGCTTGCCGCGATATTCGACGGTATCGCCAGGCAATCCAACCACACGCTTGATATAGTCCAGCGTGGGGTTTTCAGGGTAGCGGAACACCATCACGTCCCCGCGCTGCGGATCATTGAGCGGGATGACCTTTTGATTGATTATAGGCAAGCGCACGCCGTAGGTAAATTTATTTACCAGTATGAAATCGCCGACCTGGAGGGTCGGGATCATCGAACCGGAAGGTATCTTGAACGGCTCGATCAAAAACGAGCGGATAAAGAACACCACCAGGATGACCGGGAAAAAACTCTTGGCGTATTCGACCCACCAGGGTTCTGCGGCTTCCTTGCCGCGCTTGGCCGCCAGCAGGAAGATGTCCAGCAACCACACGCTGCCGGTCACCAGCAGCAATACAAACATGATCAGTGCAAAATCCATTGTTTCTCCTTAATCGTCCACGCGCAGGATCGCCAGGAAGGCCTCCTGCGGAATCTCGACGCTGCCTACCTGTTTCATGCGCTTCTTGCCGGCCTTTTGCTTTTCCAGCAATTTCTTCTTGCGAGATATGTCACCGCCGTAGCATTTGGCCAGGACATTCTTGCGCATCGCCTTGACATTCTCTCGCGCGATTATATTCGACCCGATCGTAGCCTGAATGGCAACATCATACATCTGGCGGGGAATAAGTTCCCTCATCTTGGCGGCCACCTCGCGTCCTCGATGCTGGCTGTTGGCGCGATGCACGATCACGGACAGCGCATCCACTTTCTCGCCGTTGATCAGCATGTCCACTTTCACCACGTCAGCGGCGCGATACTCCTTGAATTCGTAATCCATCGACGCATAGCCCCGTGATATAGATTTCAACTTGTCAAAGAAATCCATCACGATCTCTGCCATCGGCATCTCGTACACCAGTTTCACCTGCTTGCCATGGTAACTGATGTTGATCTGGGTGCCGCGCTTCTGCGTGCACAGTGTGATGACGGCACCGACATATTCCAGCGGCATGTACAGATTGACCGTCACGATCGGCTCGCGGATCTCGGCAATCTTTGACGGGTCGGGCATCTTGGAGGGATTATCCACGACCAGTACCTTGCCATCGCGCTGTTCCACTTCATATATCACTGTTGGCGCGGTAGTTATCAGGTCCATGTCGAACTCGCGCTCGAGCCGCTCCTGGACGATCTCCATGTGCAACAGGCCGAGGAACCCGCAGCGGAACCCGAATCCCAATGCCTGTGAAACCTCCGGCTCATAACGCAGCGCGGCATCGTTGAGCTTGAGTTTCTCCAGCGAGTCCCGCAACGCCTCATATTGGTTGGATTCCACCGGAAACAGTCCGGCGAATACCTGGGGCTGCACTTCCTTGAATCCCGGCAACGGCTGCTGGGCCGGCTTGGCGAGATGCGTGATCGTATCGCCCACCTTGGCCGCTTTCAGTTCCTTGACACCGGCGATGACAAAACCAACCTGACCCGCGCTCAGGCTTTCGCGCGATTGTGACTTGGGCGTGAACACGCCGACATTTTCAGTCAGATGCTGCGCACCAGTGGCCATGAACAATATCCGTTCCTTGGGCCTGAGCGTGCCGTTCTTCACCCGCACCAGCATCACCACGCCCACGTAGTTGTCGAACCAGGAGTCGATGATCAACGCCTGCAACGGCGCGCCGGGATCTCCCTCGGGGGGGGGCACCTTGGCGATCATCGCTTCCAGTACATCCTGCACGCCCTCGCCGGTCTTGGCCGAACAGCGCACCGCATCATGCGCGTCTATGCCAATCACTTCCTCGATCTCCTCGATGGCATTTTCCGGATTTG
Source organism: uncultured beta proteobacterium (assembly GCA_963723415.1). Classification (GTDB taxonomy): domain Bacteria; phylum Pseudomonadota; class Gammaproteobacteria; order Burkholderiales; family Gallionellaceae; genus Gallionella. Next base: position 370,324 of record CAVRQB010000001.1, read on the forward strand.
CTGAAGGCAGGTCGATCTTGTTGAGCACCGGTACGACTTCAACGCCCAGATCCAGCGCGGTATAACAGTTTGCCACCGTTTGCGCCTCCACGCCTTGCGAAGCATCCACCACCAGCAGCGCGCCTTCGCATGCCGACAATGACCGGGAAACTTCATAGGAAAAATCCACGTGGCCCGGGGTATCGATCAGATTGAGGTTATAGACCTGCCCATCCCGCGCCTTGTAGCTTAATGCGGCAGTCTGGGCCTTGATGGTGATACCGCGTTCGCGTTCCAGATCCATCGAGTCCAGAACCTGCGCTTCCATCTCGCGGTCGGACAAGCCGCCACACAACTGGATGATGCGGTCGGCTAACGTGGATTTGCCATGGTCGATGTGAGCGATGATGGAAAAATTACGGATATGCTGCATGGAGTCCAAAATATAAATCCCGCTTGAACAGGCGTTTTTGCGAAACGCCCAAAATTCCAAAGGGGCGGATTCTAGCCGATTTAAGCGGGATACGCAGGACTGTTATGCTTTCCAGAGATTACTTTTCATCCAATTTGATCGCTATGTAGGAGGCACTGTCGTCGCGCCGAACCAGCAGCGCGACATTCTTCCCCTTTGGTACATGCTTGATGAATTCAGTCAATTGTGCCAATGAGCGGATTTCCACATTGCCGATCGCCAGCAGCACATCTCCCTGATGCAAGCCGGCGGCGCGCGCCGCCGATCCCTTGACATCCTCCACCAGCAAGCCGCCATTGATCTGCAACTCCTGCTGCTGCTCTTTGGTCAATTCGCTGACCGAGATTCCCATGCGTGAAACCAGCTCCCCCGCACCTTCATCCTGTTTCCCGGAAGCCCGCTCCGTGTTGCCGCCGTCTCCGGGCATCTCCCCTACCTCAACCGTGACCTTCTTGAGCGCACCCTTGCGCCACAGCTCGACTTCTACCTTGGTGCCGGGCTTGACCGCCGCCACAATGCGCGGCAGATCGCTCGAGTTCGTCACTGTCTTGCCATCGAATTTAAGGATCACGTCACTGGCCTGGATGCCCGCCTTGTCTGCAGGAGCGCCTTTTTCCACGCTGCTGACGAGCGCTCCGTCGGGCTTGCTCAAACCAAACGATTCGGCCAACTCTTGCGTCAATTCCTGTATCGTCACCCCGATACGTCCGCGCGTCACCTTGCCGCTGGTCCGCAATTGTTCGGATACCTGCATCGCGACATCGATCGGGATCGCGAATGACAAGCCCATCGAGCCTCCTGAGCGTGTGTAGATTTGCGAATTGATGCCGACCACTTCCTCATTCATGTTAAACAGGGGTCCGCCGGAATTGCCCGGGTTGATCGGCACATCTGTCTGGATGAACGGGACGTAATTGTCCTGCGGCAGGGAACGCCCCATGGCGCTCACAATACCCGCAGTCACGCTGTTGTCGAAGCCGAATGGGGAGCCGATCGCGACCACCCATTCGCCGACCTTGAGCTTGTTCGGGTCCCCTACCGTGACTTTCGGCAGGTTCGTCGCATCTATTTTAAGCAGAGCCACATCGCTGCGATCGTCCGCACCGATCACCTTGGCGGTGAATTCACGCTTGTCTGTCAAACGAACAGTGATCTTGTCGGCATGATCCACCACGTGCGCATTGGTCATGATGTAGCCATCGGAACTGATGATGAAACCCGAGCCCAAGGATTGGGATTCCTGGTCGCGCGGCACCTGCGGTGCAAAGCGGCGGAAGAAATCGTAGAACGGGTCGCCCTCGGGCAAGTTGGGCAGGTTTTGTTCGTTGTGCAAGATTTGCGTGGTACTGATATTGACTACCGCTGCACCCTGTTTTTCCACCAGATCGGTGAAATCCGGCAATTCCTTGGTCTGGGCCAACGCGCTGCCGCTCATCCAGAATACCAAAATGAACAGAATTGTAAATTTTCTCAGCATGCGTTCTTCTCCATCAAAAAAATTAACGTGTATGGATGAAGGCAGTCCCACAGGAAACAGATTTCCCCGGGCACCCCTACTCCCGGCATTGCCGCGCTATATAAGGCTGGAAGCGGCTCCTGACCTGGCGAGATGATGATATCCTTTTCGCCAAGACAAAGCCGGCAAACAGTCCTAGCAAGCCCCCCGATGCGGCATACGTGTCTGTTTGCCCGGCGTGTGCCGCTAAATTGCCAAGCATCGCACCCACCAGCAGCAACAGCAACGGCAGCAAATAAACCACTCCTATGCCGCGCAATATCGCACCTTCGGCAACCGATATGACGACTTCATCGCCGACACCGGCATTGATCGGGTTATCAACCTGGAACAGGCGCGGTTTGCTGCAAAACAACTGGGCCAGCTTTCCCGTCCCGCACCCCTTGCCATCGCACTGCTCGCAGCCGTTTCCCTGATTGGCCTGAACCAGAGCATGGCTTTTGAGAATCTGAATGACTGTTGCCCGAGTCTCCAGCATGATCATTTTCCGTTATATCGTACTGAATCTGCGACTTCCATCACCGTGTGCGGCGGGACTTCTCCAACTATGGTGATCAAATGCTGATCCATGACTTTGTGGTAAAGATTGACCGCACCGCGGCTAGACAAGCCTTCAACATCATCCTCGTCCCGATCATCCGGCTCGATGAATATCGAAATCGCGCTTAATCCGTCGGAATACACGATTTGCGTCACCGGGGCATGCTTGCCGGGCATGGTGCGCAGTATCTCCATGGTCTTTTTGAAGCCTGACGGCAACTTATCCGCGACCCAGCCGCTATCTGTGTTTGAGTAGCCTTTGGCAGCCTCCGCGGAGGATGAAGCCTTGTCATGCATTTCCGCCAGATCACAGGTGCCACCCCAGGTCTGATCCAATTTCCCGCCGATCTGCAATTGGGTAAATGCGTATTGTTCGACCACTTTATTTTTTTCAGCGATCACCGCAGCCTTCAACAGCAAGCCCGAGTCGGTATGCACCCACATTTCATGCGAGTAGCGCAGGTTATCCTTGGGCTGGAACAAAATGACCTGTGCATTGTAGCCAGCCACCCTTTCTACCCCCAGCAGCCGGGCCTGGTAGTTCGCCTTCAATGCAGCCAACTGTTCAGGCAGCAAAGAGGGAAACCTTTCGTGTACCTGCTGGCTGTCCAACTGCACCATCTTGTCGTGGACATAGCTCCAAACCTTGCCGTCATGCCGGATAACCTCTCTTTTTGGACCATCCAGGCTTTCCAGCTTCTCATACTCTCCGTCCGCCCCGTAAATGTGAGTGATACTGGAAGTGGTCTCAACTTGCGCGCCCGATTGATAAATGAATACTCCGCTGTAATTCGTTTGATGCCCGGCAAAAGCTGCCACCTCAAGCCAATCAAAGCCGGCCGACCGATCTTCCGCATAGGCATTCGCAACCCCGCCCAGCAACAGCCCACAAAGCGCAACTCCCAACCTCATGGTTATATTTCCTCTGGAATGCGATTCATTTGGATTGGCTGATTGGGGGTGTCGTTTGTATTGCAATTTTAGGAGGCGCCTCATCATCGGTGCCGTAGGATACTGTGCGGATGTAGGACGCTCCGCCATTCACATCCATGCTCGGGGAAAATTCCTGGTGAGCCATCAAATATTCATCCGACTTGGGCTGGATTTCCATGGCAGCCGGCCGAAGCGCTGCTTGCTGCATGGCCAACTGTGGGGCCAATTCTGGACTGATCTGCAAGGACATCCATGCCACCACACCCACGGCCGAGAGCGAAGCCACGGCCGACAATGCAAACGTACGCATTTTCTGTTTTACCGCATGGCCACGAGGAGCCAGCACGACCGGTTCGTCCCGCATGCGTTCCCGCACCTTTACACTCAGGTCTGAGTGGATGTGGTCGGGTTGGCGCAGCACATCGCCGATCAAATGGTAGGCAGCCCAGTTTTTACGCATCGCAGTATCACGCTTGAGCTGGTCAAGCACCGCAACTGCATCGTCCTCGAACAATTCGCCGTCCATCAACGCAGAAATCTCTTGCTTCATATCTACCACCTCTTACCCTTGCTGGTTTCCAATAACGGACGCAGATTCTCTGCCACCGCCTCGCGCGCCCTGAAAATCCTGGATCTCACCGTGCCAACCGGGCAGTTCATCACGCTGGCGATTTCCTCATAACTCAAACCCTCTATCTCGCGCAACGTCAAGGCACTGCGCAAGTCTTCCGGCAGTTGTTGCAATGAAGATTGCACGACATCGACAACCTGTTTGCTCATAAGTTCATTCTCGGGCGTGCTTACTTCACGCAGCAAACTGGCTTCCTCAAACGATTCCGCCTCATCCGCATCGAACGGCGTATTGGTGGGTGCCCGGCGCTTGGTCGCCAAAAGGTGATTCTTTGCCGTATTGATGCCGATCCGATATAGCCACGTGTAGAATGCACTCTCGCCGCGAAAGCCGGGCAACGCCCGATAAGCCTTTATGAAAGCATCCTGCGTCACATCCTCAGCCTCGGCAGAATCCCGCACAAAACGGGAAATCAGCCTGCCGAGCTTACGCTGGTATTTGGATACCAGCAAATCAAAGGCATGCTTGTCCCCGCGCTGGACGCGCTCTACCAGCTGTTGATCGACATCTCGCTCTGTCATCCCTGACTGTTCCGATTATTATATTTCTGAACGATTTGTTCAGAACGCGGAATTATAACCGCTCCGCATCATAGAAGTCATTACTGCCTTGGCGCCGTCATAATGAGGGCATTCAACGGGATATCGGACCGGTTATGCAAATCCGGCCATCAAGACGCGTCTGTTTTGTTATAGTCCCATTCCAGACCCACATTAAGGGAATCAAGTTGCTGAAATTTGACGCACTGATTATCGGTAGCGGCTTGGCAGGCCTGACGCTGGCCCTCAAGCTGGCCGAATGCAAAAAAGTGGGATTGATCACAAAGAAGTCGTTGTTGGATGGTGCAAGCGGCTGGGCGCAAGGCGGCATTGCCGCCGTCTTATCAGAAGAGGACTCTGTTGATGCGCATATCCAGGATACCCTCACTGCCGGCGCCGGCCTGTGCGACGAAACCACAACGCGCTACGTCGTCGAACATGGGAAATCTTCTGTTGAATGGCTGATAGGTCAGGGCGTCCATTTCACCAGAGACGAGACCAGTGATATGGGCTACCACCTCACACGCGAGGGGGGACACAGCCGCAGGCGCATCATTCATGCAGCCGATGCGACCGGCCATGTTGTACAGGAAACCCTGGCCGCTCGGGTACTGAAACACCCCAACATCACCGTTCTGGAAAACCACATGTCGGTCGATTTGATCACCGGAAAAAAACTGGGACGCGGGGACAATCGCTGCTATGGCGTATATGCGCTGGACTGCGTCAACGACGAAGTCATTACGATAGCCGCACAGAGTACCATTCTGGCCACCGGTGGATCGGGCAAGGTCTATCTGTACACGACCAACCCGGACACGGCGACAGGCGACGGGATCGCTATGGCATGGCGGGCGGGTTGCCGAGTTGCCAACATGGAGTTCATCCAGTTTCACCCGACTTGCCTTTACCACCCTCACGCAAAGTCTTTTTTGATCAGTGAGGCTGTACGTGGCGAGGGCGGCATCCTGAAACTGCCTGACGGCACACGCTTCATGCCCTGGCACGACGAGCGCGCCGAACTCGCGCCACGCGACATCGTGGCCAGGGCGATAGACTTCGAAATGAAAAAACGCGGGCTGGATTGCGTCTATCTGGACATCTCGCACAAGCCGGTCGATTTTCTCATGGAACACTTCCCGACCATTTATGCGCGCTGCCTCGGCCTGGGCATCGATATCAGCAAAGAACCGATCCCGGTGGTTCCGGCGGCACACTATACCTGCGGTGGCGTCGTCACCGATTTGCACGCGCGCACCGATGTGGGGAACCTTTACGCTGTAGGAGAAACCGCTTATACCGGCCTGCATGGCGCCAACCGCCTCGCCAGCAATTCATTGCTGGAATGTCTGGTATTTGCCGATGCCGCAGTTCAGGACATACTCGGCAAACCTGCAGAAGAAACACCCCCTTTGCCAGACTGGGACGAGAGCCGTGTGACAGACGCAGACGAACAGATCGTCATCTCGCACAACTGGGCGGAATTGCGTCACTTCATGTGGGACTATGTGGGCATCGTGCGCACCAACAAGCGCTTGCAGCGCGCCCAACACCGCATCCATTTGCTGCAGGCTGAAATCAACGAATATTACGCCAACTTCCATATCAGTTCCGATCTGCTCGAGCTGCGCAATCTGGTGTTGAATGCCGACTTGATCGTCCGGAGCGCCTTGTCGCGCCATGAAAGCCGCGGCCTGCATTTCAGCAAGGATTACCCCGAATCGCTCCCCGACCCGCATCCGACCATACTCGTGCCGGCTCGGATCGAACTTCCGCAGAAAACTCCGGCTATCTGATCAGTGCCTCAGGAAATCGCCGCCAGGATATCCGAAACAGGGATTGTGTTCAGGCGAACCTCAAGTCAACGCACAACTGACGGAAATCGTCTGTTTTAAGCGCGTCCGGAAAGATGGCCCGGGAAACCAAACGGCGCAAACCGTCGGGTTTGACATGGAACAGGATTAAATACGGGCTGACGACGGTCGTGTCTGCTACCTGCGCCCGAAAACTCGAGCCGTCCCGAACGACTACCCGTACGTAGCCTTGATCAAGTGAAACATCACACCATGAATCCGGCGATAATATGAATGCGTCGCGGGACAGATGGTAAAGCAGGTTGGCCGCCAATAGCGCGATGATGGCCATTCTGGCCGCCATTGGCATCACAGTGGCTATACCACGAGCGCGACCATCGTGTGCATGCACAATAACAATAAGGCAAACCGCATGGAAGGTTTTATGGCCATGCTTCTTGGGAATGGAAGACCTAGTGGGAAAGCGTCAGCCAGGCGACTAACAATATCGCTATCAACACAGCAATGATCAGCATGACATTTCCGCCACCGGGTCTGGTAGATGAGTTCGCATGGCTTTGCAGTCCCGGTATTTGAGCGGCCTTGATCGTTGGCGCGGCCCGCAAGATCACGTCCGCACCCGGACGCGCCATGTTGAGTGTTTTGGACAGCTCGTCGACGTCTTCGCTGGTTGCAGTCAGTGCGGCCAACCGCATGGTCGCAGCCGCTGAATCGAATAATGGCGACAATCGCGCGGCAGAAACCGAGTTGATGTCTTCTTCGCCGGTCGCTACCCGCCCGGTGATATCGATGGCATCAGGCAGCTTCTTTTCCCCGGCGATGAATGGTATCGAAACATCGATGCTTTGACCCGACCGCGGCAAGGTGTCGCGGCAGGAGCGCAAATCAGCAGCAAAATCCCTGGCATTCTGGTATCTGTCCTCCAGGCCCTTGGCCAATGCTTTGGCCACGATAAAATTGACCATCTCCGGCACGGCCGGATTTACGAAGTTCGGCGGTGCAGGGATCACATTCAAGGTCTGATACATGATGGCATTGACGTTTTCACCATCAAAAGGGGCATGCCCGGTGAGCATCTCATACAGCATCACGCCCAGCGAAAAAATATCAGAACGCTGGTCTATCTCTTTGCCCATTACCTGTTCGGGTGACATATACTTTGGCGAGCCCAGTACCATGCCCGTCTGGGTGCGCACCGCCGAGGAGGCCATGCGTGCAATGCCGAAGTCGGTGATCTTTGCATGTCCATCTCGCACCAGCATGATGTTCGATGGTTTGACATCACGATGGACGATTCCGTGCTCGTGCGCATATTGCAATCCGAGTGCCACCTGAGCCGTCACGTCCAACACCTGCTCAACTGGCAGAACTCCTCTCTCGTTCATGATGTCGCGCAATTCCCTTCCTTCCAGGAATTCCATCGCAATGTACGCTACATCGCCGCTCTTGCCCACATCGTAAATGGTAACGATATTCGGATGATTGAGGCGCCCTGCCGCCTTGGCCTCCTGGTAGAAACGGCCCTCGTATTCTTCCTTTTCATCCATTGCAAGGCCGAGGTTTATCGTCTTGATGGCAACCACACGGTCAATAAGCGGGTCTCTCGCCTTATAGACCACGCCCATTGCGCCTTGACCAAGCTCACCGAGCACCTCATAACGCCCTAATTGGCTAATCATGGTGTTCGTCCCAATGAGTCTCTAATTGCATCATCCATTTGTGTCAGCCCGCAACGAAGAAAGGCCCAGCTAATCACAGAAGTTGGGCTTGATATGCACTGTCTTGCCTGAGACGAGTTCGACATTCTGCGTGTATATCCCGCCGCTCGTATGGCTCACAATAACCGTGTGCTGGCCCGGCGGCACCGCTATAGCCAGCGGCTTCGTCCCGATCCTGCCCTTTCGCGCACCGTCGATAAACACTTCCGTCCCTTCCTTGCAAATGACCAGTATATATGCATCCTTACCATCGCTCGACACCGCGGCTGGGGGAGTTACTGCATTTTTCACCGTAGCATCCTGACTCTTGGTGAATTGGCGCTTCTCTGGAGGTTTTGCTGCAGGAGATTTTTCCCGGGCAATTTTCTTGGCTTTCGGTTTCGGCCTATGCTGAACATGCGGAACAGCCGCGCCCGGGGATTTTGCCTCTGCCCCTTTCTGGACAGACACCACTGGCGCAACTGCCGAACTCGGCTGCATAACGCTCAGTTCGTGCCCTTCCTTTGCAGTTGGCGCAACCGGTCCCTCGACACGCCGAGACAGGCTAACCAGCAACGTGATGAGCAACAGGAAAGCGATGCCGATGCCGGCTATATACATCGCGCGCTGTATTAATCCTGCCTGTTGATACCTGGTAATCGAAAACTCGATCAACGCATCCAACTTCGCGGCGGCAGAACGCCAAAGCATCTGGACTCGCCATGTCAATCCTGCCAACAGATTGTCGGCTTGATCGGCTGATAAGGGTTTCGCTCCTCCCCGATGCGACGTTATATCGCCGGGGTAACCTATCGCATAAACCTCATGTTCGCGCACATGCTTGTCTGTGCGGGAACCCTGATAGTGGAACATCCCCGCATACTGCGGTGAAAGGCGCGAAACCGCATCGTAATATGAACGCGACACCAGTATCTGGGCGGCATCGGCAAATCCCATGACGCGCTGCGCGACATTGATACCATCGCCAACGATATTGGGCTGACCATTGATGTCTCTGACCAGACGCACCGGGCCGAGATTGATGCCCATGCGCACCAGCAACGGAGGGTCGACATTAGGGTCTTCGGCAAGCAGACTTTCCCGCAAACTCAGCGCCGCCTTTAATGCATCTTCCACATCGCCGAGAAAATTGATGGCCGCGCCGTCGCCTGTATCAAGTATTATCCTGTCGGTCATGGGCACGTCGCGAATCGCGGAGGAAAGATAGCTGTTGAACCTGTCCTTCAGGGAAATCTGTCCAGCCACGGACTTCTTGGAATATTCAACGATATCCAAGAAGAACACACTGCACATGATGGTCTTATTGCCGCGTTCTTCCATTCAAATTTCCAGTGCTTCGGGATATGCGAGCATTGCGATATTCCAGCTCCTTAGTGAACCTGGCAAGATTTGTCCAATTTTAGTGATAGTCAACGTTTTACACCAGTTTTACTTTTCCGCGCATCCCCCGGACTGGCGCCTCTGGAGGCTCTCGAGACCGCTTTGGGTCTGCGCACCGCATGTTCGGCACGTGCCCGGTCTGTTTGGTCAAAGCCCTGAAATTCCTGTTGCGGTTCACCGCTGCCGGTTGTGAGTCCCGCCCATTCCAAAACCCGCGCCACTTCTTTCTCACCGAATTCGGCGGTCATACCCCTCTTCAGCCGCGGCGGCAGGTTGATTATACCGAAGCGCACACGCATCAACCGGCTCACGGGCAGGCCCAATGCATCAAAGGTGCGGCGCACCACACGATTACGGCCTTCTTTGAGCATCACTCGATACCAGTGGTTATAGCCTTCACCACCTTCATCATCAAGCTTCTCAAACTTCACCAAACCATCTTCCAGTTCTACGCCGTGCTTGAGGGCCTGATCCATCTGAGCTTCCGTCATCGTGCCTTGAACCCGAACCGCATATTCGCGCTCAACTTCAAAACGCGGATGCATCAAACGATTCGCCAACTCGCCGGAAGTGGTAAAGATCAGCAGTCCGCTGGTATTGAAATCCAATCTTCCGACCGCGATCCATTTCTGGCCGCGCAATTTGGGTAACTTGTCAAACACGCTGGCACGCTTACCCGGATCATCTCGACTGACGATCTCGCCTTCCGGTTTGTGATACAGCAGCACGCGCGCGGTGTTTTCTCTTTCGCCCACACGCATGGTACGCCGCCCGGCTTTAACCAGGTCGCCTTCCCCAACGCGCATCCCCAGCGTAGCCGGTTCACCGTTCACGCTCACGCTTCCGCTCGCGATCCACTCTTCCATCATGCGCCTGGACCCGAACCCAGCCTGTGCCAACACCTTCTGCAATTTCTCCCCAGGCAACTTGTCATCGGCTGATATTCCGTCATCCCGGCTGGATCCTAGAAAGTTTGCCTGCGGAACTGCTTTGCCAGTCACGATCATGCCGATATCTCACGGCGTTCCAGCACGGCTTGCGCCAGCGTTCCGCTATCCACCTGCTCCAATTCCCCCCCGACCGGCAATCCACGCGCTATGCGGGTCACTTTGACATCCCGTGATTGCAGCAGGGTTGCCAAATAATGTGCCGTGGCATCCCCTTCCACCGTGAAATTCGTCGCCAATATCACTTCGCATGCCTGTCCCTGTACCCGCTTGACCAATCGGTCAAGATGCAATTCCTTGGCACCTATCCCGTCCAATGGCGATAACCTGCCCATCAATACAAAGTACAAGCCGCGATAACACTGGGCTTGCTCTATCATCAGCAAATCGGCGGGCATCTCTACCACGCACAATAGACCGGCATCACGTTTGGGTGATGCGCATAAGCCGCAAACCTCCAGTTCGGAAAAATTATTGCATTTGCTGCAGTGATGAACATTGCTGGCCGCAAGCTCCAGCGCCCTGGACAGATGCAGCGCCCCTGCGCGATCGCGCTGCAATAGATGATATGCCATACGTTGCGCAGATCTAGGCCCCACACCCGGCAAGCAGCGCAGTGCAGCGATCAACTCTTCCAGTTGGGATGGCATCACCGGTTGGGACGATATCATCAGAATGGCAATTTGACTCCGGGCGGCAAACCCATGCCGGCGCTGAATCCGCTCATACGCTGCTGCGTCGCGGCTTCAACTTTTTTCATCGCGTCATTCAGAGCCAACACGATCAAGTCTTCCAGCATTTCCTTGTCGTCGGACAGTACACTATTGTCCAGCGTCACCCGGCGCACCTCATGCCCGCAGGTCATGGTCACTTTGACGAGGCCTGAACCGGCCTGACCTTCAACTTCGACAGTTGCCAACTCGGCCTGCGCTTTCTGCATATTCTGCTGCATCAACTGCGCTTGCTTCATCAACCCGCCCAATCCGCCCTTCATCATCTGCCCTCCAAAGCCTGCTATATCGGTTTAATCGATTCTGGCACCAGGGTAGCGCCGAATTCCGCTTGCGCCTCGCGCACAAAACTGTCCCGTGCGATCGAATCACTAGCCTGTTGCTGCCTGAATTGTTTGTCCTGATGTTCAATAAGTGCCGGTGTAGCCGTCTCGATTTTACCAAGAACGATGTTCAGCTTAATCGGCATGACAAAATAATCACTCAAGGAAGCCTGCAATTTTTCTATTGCCGCCTTGTTGGTTTGTAAATGTTTGTGTTCCTGAGACAAACACAATGTCAGCTGTCCATCCACAAGCCTTTGCAGCACACAATGCTTTGCCAACTGCTGCGCCATTCCTTGCACGTTCAAATGCGTCAACAACACGTTCCAGTCAGGATAGCCGGAAGTCGCTTCGCTGCCTGCATTCGAGGCAATCTGCAAATGTTTGGCTTCAGCTGGCGATCCACTCTCCTTGGCAGCCAAAACGGAACCCGTGCCCGACTTCGAAACAGCTTGGGCGTGCCTTGCCTCCGCATTCCCGGATGGCGCAAACGACAACATGCGCAGCATCGTCATGGAAAAGCCGGCATATTCGTCCGGGGCAAGGTCAATCTCGTCTCGTCCGTGTATGGCAATCTGATAATACAACTGCGCCTCTTCCGCCGTGAATGCCTGGGCCAATTCCATCAAACGTGTCCGATCCGGCTCATCGTCTGGAATAGCCAGCGGCAAGGCCTGCGCCAGCGCAATACGGTGCAGCAACGTCGCCAATTCCTGCAAAGCGGCATCAAACGCCACACTGCGCGCAGCCATGTTGTCAGCAATCTCAAGGAGCGCACTTCCATTCTGCTCGTGCAATGCTGCCAGAAGATCAAACAGATAACCCTGATCAATCGCGCCCAGCATGCTGCGCACCACAGCCTCATCCACTTTCCCGGCGGAAAAGGCAATCGCCTGGTCCATCAGGCTCAGCGCATCGCGCATGCTGCCCTGCGCTGCCCGGGCAATCAACGCGATCGCTCCATGCTCGAAGGGAATTTGTTCCTGGTCCAAAACATACTGCAGACGGTCTCCGATCAACGCTGGCGGAAGCTGCTTCAGGTTGAATTGCAAGCAACGCGACAACACGGTGACAGGAATTTTCTGCGGGTCGGTCGTGGCCAGTATGAATTTCACATGCTCCGGCGGCTCTTCCAGCGTTTTCAACATCGCATTGAAGGCTGACTTGGAAAGCATATGCACTTCGTCGATAATATAAACCTTGAAGCGGCCGCTGCTCGGCACGTAAACCGCACTTTCCAGCAATTCGCGCATATTGTCGACCTGCGTGTTGGATGCCGCATCCAGCTCTATCAGGTCAACGAAACGCCCGCTATCGATCTCCTTGCAGGCACTGCATTCCCCGCAGGGAGTTGGAGTGATGCCATTCACGCAATTCAGCGATTTGGCAAAGATCCGTGCGATGGTAGTCTTGCCCACACCGCGGGTGCCGGTAAACAGATATGCATGATGCAAACGTTTTTGCGCAAGTGCGTTGCTTAACGCACGCACGACATGCTCCTGACCCGCGAGTTGCGCGAAGGTTTTTGGACGCCATTTACGGGCTAGAACGGTAGTCGATGACAAGTTAACAACCCATCTCGGACAAGAAAAGCCGGCGCACATGCCGGCCGACAAGAGGAATTACAACTGAACGATACACCATCGTGCATACACCTGAATAAGGAGGCGAGCCTTACCCCCGGCACTTGCATATATAGCTGTGGCTGCTTCCTTCCGGACCTGACCAGGTTCACTACTCTGCAATGCGGGGAGACCCGCCAATTCGTAAATTTTGTACTGCCGAACACCAAAACTGTATGATATTCGAATTGACCGGTAAAATCCACGCCGATAAATACATCCGGCCTGATCCATTGGAGATTTGTCAATCGTGTAAACGCAACCCTGCGTGGTTATACTTTGGCAAGCTGAGCAAGTTGTGTTTTATGAGATATCAAATATCTGCTTCAAACCACCTTCACCTCAATCCCGCCAATCCGCCCGCTCCACTTCGCCGGGCCGATCTCGTGCACTGAACGGCCGTTCGAGTCCACCGCGACGGTGACCGGCATGTCTTCGACCTCGAATTCGTAGATCGCTTCCATACCGAGGTCGGCGAAGGCGATCACCTTGGCGCTGCGAATCGCCTGCGCAACGAGGTACGCAGCGCCTCCGACCGCGACCAAATATACTGCACCGTATTTCTTGATGGACTGGATCGTGGCCTTGCCACGCTCGGCCTTGCCTATCATGCCGATCAGCCCGGTCTTCTCCAGCATGGTGTCGGTGAATTTATCCATGCGCGTCGCGGTGGTCGGTCCGGCCGGGCCGACGATCTCGTCGCGCACGGGATCGACCGGGCCGACGTAGTAGATAAAGCGTCCGTGGAAATCCACCGGCAAAGACTCGCCCTTCGCCAGCATCTCGACCATGCGTTTGTGCGCCGCGTCGCGTCCAGTGAGCAGCTTGCCGGATAGCAGTAACGTTTCACCCGGCTGCCACTTCGTAATGTCGGCGCGCGTGACCGTATCGAGATTGACGCGGCGCGCATCCGGCGATGGCTTCCAGTGAACGTCTGGATAATCCTCGAGTTTGGGTGGTGTGAACCTCGCGACGCCGCTGCCATCAAGTTCGAAATGGATGTGCCGCGTGGCGGCGCAATTTGGAATAATCGCCACCGGCTTGGAGGCGGCATGGGTTGGATAATCGAGGATCTTCACATCCAGCACAGTGGTCAGCCCGCCCAACCCCTGCGCGCCGATGCCGAGCGCGTTGACCCTGTCGCAGATCTCGATGCGCAATTCCTCGATGCGGTTCCGCGCGCCACGCTCCTTGAGTGCCGTCATGTCGATAGGCAGCATCAGCGACTCTTTCGCCAGCAGCATTGCCTTCTCTGCTGTGCCGCCGATGCCAATGCCCAGCATCCCGGGAGGGCACCAGCCCGCGCCCATGCCGGGCAACTGACTGACCACCCAATCGACCGCGTCGTCGCTGGGATTGAGCATCGCGAAGCGCGCCTTGTTCTCAGAGCCGCCGCCCTTGGCAGCGATACGCACATCCACTTTGTCGCCTGGCACAATCTCGAAATGCACTACCGCCGGGGTATTGTCGCGGGTATTTTTCCGCGTGCCTGCCGGGTCTGAAACTATCGAAGCGCGCAGCACGTTGTCAGGCAACATATAGGCGTTGCGCACGCCCGCGTTCACCATCTCGGTCACGTTCATCGAAGCATCTTCCCAGCGAACGGCCATTCCGACGCGCACGAAGGCAACGACAATCCCCGTGTCCTGGCAGACGGGTCGATGTCCTTGCGCGCACATTCGCGAATTCGTCAGTATCTGCGCCATCGCATCTTTCGCGGCAGGCGACTCCTCGCGGCTATACGCATCCGCCAGCGCATGGATGAAATCCGCCGGATGGTAATAAGAGATGAATTGCAGCGCGTCGGCGATGCTGTCTATGAAATCCTGCTGGCGTATTGGGGTCATGGCGTGTCTGATGAGTAGTACCTGCAACGATTATGTGCATCATTGAAGATACCGTCAATCTAATCCCATGCCACAAATCGGCATAGGGGGCAGCCATTATAGCTGCACCCCTGCCACACCACCCGGCATGCGGGTCCGCACCGGGCGGTTCGAGAAGTTGAGGTCATGAGAGACGAGGTGCGCCCAAGCGATCGAAGTAGGCGATGGTCATCACGGTTTTCAGCACACCGTCGCTGTTACGCCACCAGCAGCGGGAGTTTCCGGCCACTTGTTTCGCCACACTTGCCGACGCCCCAAGGGCTTTCAACTCTCTGTACATCGTCGTACCGCGTTTCCAGTGCTTAAGCTGGATCGCCCGGAGTCGGTGCCGTAGCCATTCATCCAAACCGAGCCAGATGCGTGGCGTTTGCGCCAACCCGTAGTACGCTTTCCAACCCAGCAGATAAGGTCGCAAGCGTTCGACGACCTCATCCATGCTACGCCCACCGGAACGCCGCGTCAGTTCCCGCACCCGTTGCTTGAACGTCGCCAATGGTTTGGCGGCGACCTTGCGCTTGATCTCCCCTTTCGGGGCAAACCAGAAGCTGTAGCCCAGAAACTTGCGTCCCGCTACACCGGCCACTGCGCTCTTGGCCTCATTGACCGTCAAGTGTAGTTGCGCGTAACACCGGCGCAGCAGCGCCATTACCCGCTCGCCGGCCTTGCGACTGCGCACATAGACATTGCAGTCGTCGGCATAGCGCACGAAGCAATGGCCGCGTCGCTCCAGCTCCTTATCCACTTCGTCAAGCAAGACGTTCGCCAGTAGCGGCGACAGTGGCCCGCCTTGCGGCGTGCCCTGATGCCTCTCCTGCACCACGCCATCACTCATGATCCCGCTGTTCAGGTACGCCCGAATCAGCCGGATCACTCCGGTGTCGCCAATGCGTTTCTGTAGGCGGTCAATGAGTATGTCGTGATTGACCCGGTCAAAGAATTTCTCCAGATCAACGTCCACCACGATCCGCCGCCCCGACTGCACGTACGACTGTGCGGTCAAGACCGCGTCATGCGCACGCCGCCCGGGCCGAAAGCCGTAGCTACGCTCACTAAAAGTAGGATCAAGAATCGGTTGCAGCACTTGCAGCAGCGCTTGCTGGATCAGCCGATCCGTCACCGTCGGGATACCAAGCTCGCGCTCGCCACCGTCCGGCTTCGGGATCGTCACCCGCCGTACCGGACTGGGCCGGTACGTCCCCGACAACAGTTGCTCACGAATCATCGGCCACGCTGTCACCAGATGGCGGGCCGTCTGGATAATATCCAGCCCGTCCACGCCCGCTGCGCCTTTGTTGGCCTTGACCCGCTTGAACGCCCGTTGCAGGTTCTCTCTCGTCAGCGCCGCCATCAGCAGCGCCGACCCTGTGCTCTTGGTGTCTCGTCGCGGACAGCACGCTTCGTCGCTGGCCGGATCACGCACGGCTTCACCGCGCGCTACGCCCACCCGCCCCGCTTGCGCGGGCATCTGACGCTTTGCTTGCTGCATCGACATGGCCTTGAACACTTCTCCTCGTTTGGCCCTTCGCTCCAGGATGGCAGCTAATACGGCCTCTGCTGACTTCTCGCTCCGGCTTAACACCGTCGCCCTTTCGGGCACAAGGCGAGATCTCCCCAGGTAAGAACGCACTCCTTCACTGCACAGCCGCCGGATCTACGCCGCCTCGCCTTGATCACGAAAGCTTCGCGGAATCATGCCCGCTCGCCCTGCTCGGCAACGCCTTCTATCCGATTCTTGTTCATCGGCTCGCAGCTTCGCTCCACGCTTCCTCCCCACACTCTGTCGCCATCATGCAGTTGCGCTTCGCTTCGTTCGCTGTGATCAACTTACGGTGGGACTTTCACCCACAAGAGTGCGCCCATGCTGGGCGCACAAGCAAAACGCCCCACCTTGTCAGGCGGGGCGTTTACTTTGTAAGGAGTCTGACGATGACCTACTTTCGCATGGGTAATCCACACTATCATCGGCGCGGAGTCGTTTCACTGTCCTGTTCGGGATGGGAAGGAGTGGGACCAACTCGCTATGGTCGTCAGACAAACTGAGGACAGAAGACAGAGGACAGAAGACAGATAAAACCGTCCTTCGCCCCGGGCTGCTGTCGCGATTCGGAAGAAGTAAAGCTGGATTTTGATTGATACACAAATACGGTTTCAGATGAGCGACTTGGAACAAAGGTTTTTCTGTCCTCTGTCTTCTGTCCTCTGTCTTCTTAACATGAAGCATCGCAGATGCTTAATGTTATAGGATCAAGCCTCACGGGCAATTAGTACTGGTTAGCTTAACGCATTACTGCGCTTCCACACCCAGCCTATCAACGTCCTGGTCTCGAACGACCCTACAGGAGGGTTAAACCCTCAGGGAAATCTTATCTTGAGGCGAGTTTCCCGCTTAGATGCTTTCAGCGGTTATCTCTTCCGGATTTAGCTACCCGGCAATGCCACTGGCGTGACAACCGGTACACCAGAGATCCGTCCACTCCGGTCCTCTCGTACTAGGAGCAGGTCCCCTCAAATTTCCAGCGCCCAAGGCAGATAGGGACCAAACTGTCTCACGACGTTTTAAACCCAGCTCACGTACCACTTTAAATGGCGAACAGCCATACCCTTGGGACCGGCTACAGCCCCAGGATGTGATGAGCCGACATCGAGGTGCCAAACTCCCCCGTCGATATGAACTCTTGGGAGGAATCAGCCTGTTATCCCCAGAGTACCTTTTATCCGTTGAGCGATGGCCCTTCCATACAGAACCACCGGATCACTATGACCTACTTTCGTATCTGCTCGACTTGTCAGTCTCGCAGTTAAGCATCCTTTTGCCATTGCACTATCAGTACGATGTCCGACCGTACCTAGGATACCTTCGTACTCCTCCGTTACAATTTGGGAGGAGACCGCCCCAGTCAAACTGCCTACCATGCACGGTCCCCAGCCCCGATCAGGGGCCCAGGTTAGAACCTCAACGACACCAGGCTGGTATTTCAAGGTTGGCTCCATGAGCACTGGCGTGCCCATCTCAATGCCTCCCAGCTATCCTACACAGGTCCCGTCAAAGTCCAATGCAAAGCTACAGTAAAGGTTCATGGGGTCTTTCCGTCTAGCCTCGGGTAGATTGCATCTTCACAAACATTTCAACTTCGCTGAGTCTCGGGTGGAGACAGTGTGGCCATCGTTACGCCATTCGTGCAGGTCGGAACTTACCCGACAAGGAATTTCGCTACCTTAGGACCGTTATAGTTACGGCCGCCGTTTACTGGGACTTCAATCAAGAGCTTGCACCCCATCATTTAATCTTCCAGCACCGGGCAGGCGTCACACTCTATACGTCCACTTTCGTGTTTGCAGAGTGCTGTGTTTTTATTAAACAGTCGCAGCCACCATTTCACTGCAACCCCATCGCGCTTCGAAAGTAAATCTCTACACGCTACCGGGGCGCACCTTTTCCCGAAGTTACGGTGCTAATTTGCCGAGTTCCTTCACCCGAGTTCTCTCAAGCGCCTTAGAATTCTCATCCTGCCCACCTGTGTCGGTTTGCGGTACGGTCGAAACAGAACTGAAGCTTAGTGGCTTTTCCTGGAAGCTGGGTATCAGCAACTTCGTCTCCTAAGAGACTCGTTATCACGCCTTGGAATTGACCCTCCGGATTTGCCTAAAGGGTCTTCCTACACGCTTGAACCGGGACATCCAACACCCGGCTTGCTTAACCTTCTCCGTCCCCACATCGCATCCTGTTTCGGTACAGGAATATTAACCTGTTTCCCATCGACTACGCATTTCTGCCTCGCCTTAGGGGCCGACTCACCCTGCGCCGATGAACGTTGCGCAGGAAACCTTGGGCTTTCGGCGAGGGAGCCTTTCACTCCCTTTATCGCTACTCATGTCAGCATTCGCACTTCTGATACCTCCAGCATCCCTCACGAGACACCTTCGCAGGCCTACAGAACGCTCTCCTACCACATCAGAGGACAGAAGACAGAGGACAGAGGACAGAGGACAGATAAAACCCGTCCTCTATCGTTCTTCTTCTTACTTCCAGCTTTTTGATAAACCTTGCAGCATCCTGGCGATTTCTTGATATTCGTCGCGCCAGTGTTGCCATGTGTCTTGGTCTATATAGCCTAAGTCCAAACAATATCGTATCCACACCACATCAGAGAACAGTGTACAGATGACAGAGGACAGATTGTTGTGTGGCTACGCCACCGCTTTTATCTGATTTCTGTCTTCTGATTTCTGTCTTCTGATGCAGGCCAGCCCATATTGTTCAGCTTGAGGAAGTGTCAGTGTGATTCGATGGACTTCCAAAGAAACACGATACGCCCGTTTGAATACCTCAAGGTCTTCAAATGAAGCAACCGGTTTGCCTTTTCTGTCATCTGTCATCTGTATTCTGTCCTCTGATGTCCGCAGCTTCGGTGCACAGTTTGAGCCCCGTTACATCTTCCGCGCAGGACGACTCGATCAGTGAGCTATTACGCTTTCTTTAAATGATGGCTGCTTCTAAGCCAACATCCTGACTGTTTTAGCCTTCCCACTTCGTTTTCCACTTAACTGTGTCTTGGGGACCTTAGCTGGCGGTCTGGGTTGTTTCCCTCTTGACACCGGACGTTAGCACCCGATGTCTGTCTCCCATGCTCGCACTTCCCGGTATTCGGAGTTTGCAATGGTTTGGTAGTCAGCAATAGACCCCTAGCCATAACAGTGCTCTACCCCCGGGAGTGATACATGAGGTACTACCTAAATAGTTTTCGGAGAGAACCAGCTATTTCCAAGTTTGTTTAGCCTTTCACCCCTATCCACAGCTCATCCCCTAGTTTTTCAACACTAGTGGGTTCGGACCTCCAGTGTGTGTTACCACACCTTCATCCTGGCCATGGATAGATCACTTGGTTTCGGGTCTACACCCAGCAACTGTCGCCCTTGTCAGACTCGGTTTCCCTGCGCCTCCCCTATGCGGTTAAGCTCGCTACTGAATGTAAGTCGCTGACCCATTATACAAAAGGTACGCAGTCACCCCGTGCTTGAAACACTCTGTGTTTCAAGCAGAGGACAGAGGACTGAGGACAGAGGACAGATCTTAAGGAGCGGCTACGCCGCATTTTTATATTGAGCCGCAAAGCGGCTCTCCTCAAAGTCTGTCTTCTGTCTTCTGTCTTCTGTCTTCTGCTTAAAACGCCAAAGCGTTTTAAGCACGGGGCTCCCACTGTTTGTATGCATGCGGTTTCAGGTCTATTTCACTCCCCTTCCGGGGTTCTTTTCACCTTTCCCTCACGGTACTTGTTCACTATCGGTCGATTACGAGTATTTAGCCTTGGAGGATGGTCCCCCCATGTTCAGACAGGGTTTCTCGTGCCCCGCCCTACTTGGCGCAATCCTAGTTCCACTCCTGTGTTGTCACTTACGGGGCTATCACCCACTATGGCCAGACTTTCCAGACTGTTCTGTTAACACAAAAGCTAAAAATTGCAGGCTGCTCCGCGTTCGCTCGCCACTACTTGCGGAATCTCGGTTGATTTCTTTTCCTCCAGGTACTTAGATGTTTCAGTTCCCTGGGTTCGCTTCACTGTACCTATGTATTCAGTACAGGATGACCCTAATGGGCCGGGTTTCCCCATTCAGATATCTCTGGATCAAAGCTTGTTGCCAGCTCCCCAGAGCTTTTCGCAGGCTGCCACGTCTTTCGTCGCCTGTAATCGCCAAGGCATCCACCACATGCACTTATTCGCTTGACCCTATAACATTAAGCCCTCGATCTTGCGATCAAGGCGTCATAGCATTTCGCATTTGTGACCGCATCGATACGACTAGCATCAATACGGCTTGATACAATCAAAACCCATTGTTCTTCCCGCATTCGCACACACAGGTCGCCCCGTGCCCACGTTTGCGTGAATCACTTTCTTTACTTCTTCCAAATTTTTAAAGATCGAACCACAGTCGTAAGACTTGACTTCAGACTTAAGACGTAAGACGTAAGTTATTAGCAAACAAACTTGCAACTCATAACTTGCGTCTTACTACTCGCTACTTTCACCACGCCTCCAACTAGCAACTTACGTCTTCCTACTTACGTCTAGTTTTTGGTGGAGGTTGACGGGATCGAACCGACGACCCCCTGCTTGCAAAGCAGGTGCTCTCCCAGCTGAGCTAAACCCCCTGTCAGATGACAGAGGACAGAAGACAGAAGACAGATTGTCGTGTGGCTACGCCACACTTGTTCTATCTTCTAGGTCTGGTGGGTCTGGTTGGACTCGAACCAACGACCCTTGCGTTATCAACACAATGCTCTAACCAGCTGAGCTACAGACCCTGTTCTGAAAGCAGCAAACCTAGGACCAAAAACTTCTATGCAGTGCGGCTGCGCCGCATCGTCATTTCTGTCTTCTGTCCTCTGTCTTCTGTCCTCTGATGTGAACAACCGATGAGTGTAGGCACTCAGCCCCTGGATACTCTAGAAAGGAGGTGATCCAGCCGCACCTTCCGATACGGCTACCTTGTTACGACTTCACCCCAGTCATGAAACCCAGCGTGGTAAGCGCCCCCCTTGCGGTTAGGCTACCTACTTCTGCCAGATTCCACTCCCATGGTGTGACGGGCGGTGTGTACAAGACCCGGGAACGTATTCACCGCGACATGCTGATCCGCGATTACTAGCGATTCCGACTTCACGGAGTCGAGTTGCAGACTCCGATCCGGACTACGATCGGCTTTCTGAGATTAGCTCCCCCTCGCGGGTTGGCAACCCTCTGTACCGACCATTGTATTACGTGTGAAGCCCTACCCATAAGGGCCATGAGGACTTGACGTCATCCCCACCTTCCTCCGGTTTATCACCGGCAGTCTCATTAAAGTGCCCAACCAAATGATGGCAATTAATGACAAGGGTTGCGCTCGTTGCGGGACTTAACCCAACATCTCACGACACGAGCTGACGACAGCCATGCAGCACCTGTGTCCAGGTTCCCTTTCGGGCACAATCCCATCTCTGGTATCTTCCTGGCATGTCAAGGGTAGGTAAGGTTTTTCGCGTTGCATCGAATTAATCCACATAATCCACCGCTTGTGCGGGTCCCCGTCAATTCCTTTGAGTTTTAATCTTGCGACCGTACTCCCCAGGCGGTCAACTTAGCGCGTTAGCTGCGGTACTAAAGAAGTCTCCTTCCCCAACACCTAGTTGACATCGTTTAGGGCGTGGACTACCAGGGTATCTAATCCTGTTTGCTCCCCACGCTTTCGTGCATGAGCGTCAGTGTCGACCCAGGGGGCTGCCTTCGCCATCGGTATTCCTCCACATATCTACGCATTTCACTGCTACACGTGGAATTCTACCCCCCTCTGCCGCACTCCAGTCTTGCAGTCACAAATGCAGTTCCCAGGTTAAGCCCGGGGATTTCACACCTGTCTTACAAAACCGCCTGCGCACGCTTTACGCCCAGTAATTCCGATTAACGCTCGCACCCTACGTATTACCGCGGCTGCTGGCACGTAGTTAGCCGGTGCTTCTTCTTGAGGTACCGTCATTAGTCACGGATATTCACCGTAACCGTTTCTTTCCTCACGAAAGAGCTTTACAACCCGAAGGCCTTCTTCACTCACGCGGAATGGCTGGATCAGGGTTTCCCC
>CAVRQB010000002.1:0-451469 GCA_963723415.1 uncultured beta proteobacterium
ACGCGCCGCACGTGATCACGTGAAGCGAGTTCAGGAACGACGCCGCCGTACTCGTTGTGCATTGCGACTTGGGTATACAGCGCGTGCGCCAGCAGGCCGCGCCCCGTCTGGTAGAGCGCGACGCCGGTTTCATCGCAGGACGATTCGATTCCCAGCGTGATCAGATTTGGTGTGGTCAAGGGCATGTTCCGGTTCTTTTTTATCGTGCTGCATTGTAATGAATATCGGGGCTGCACAGGCAAAGCGCAAATATTATGAAAATATTTCAGAAATGTATTGACGAGAGTTTTTTCATCACTATAATGCGCACCTCTTCGCTGTCCGGCAGTTTATCCGGGTTGCCCGATCTTTAAAAAACGAACGAACAACCGACGAGTGTAGGTGCTTGGTTTTTGGGGAGTTTTCGTGGTCTTTAATGACTGCGGGAACGACTTTAAAAATAAGTAGTACTTACGCGAAGTCGAAAGAATCATGCAAGTGATTTGATTACTTTGAGTAAGACCGGTTCAGAGATGGACCAAAACAGGAATTGAACTGAAGAGTTTGATCCTGGCTCAGATTGAACGCTGGCGGAATGCTTTACACATGCAAGTCGAGCGGCAGCGCGGGGGCAACCCTGGCGGCGAGCGGCGAACGGGTGAGTAATATATCGGAACGTATCCGGAAGTGGGGGATAGCTCGGCGAAAGCCGGATTAATACCGCATATGCCCTGAGGGGGAAAGCGGGGGATCGTAAGACCTCGCGCTTTCGGAGCGGCCGATATCGGATTAGCTAGATGGTGGGGTAAAGGCTTACCATGGCGACGATCCGTAGCTGGTCTGAGAGGACGACCAGCCACACTGGAACTGAGACACGGTCCAGACTCCTACGGGAGGCAGCAGTGGGGAATTTTGGACAATGGGGGAAACCCTGATCCAGCCATTCCGCGTGAGTGAAGAAGGCCTTCGGGTTGTAAAGCTCTTTCGTGAGGAAAGAAACGGTTACGGTGAATATCCGTGACTAATGACGGTACCTCAAGAAGAAGCACCGGCTAACTACGTGCCAGCAGCCGCGGTAATACGTAGGGTGCGAGCGTTAATCGGAATTACTGGGCGTAAAGCGTGCGCAGGCGGTTTTGTAAGACAGGTGTGAAATCCCCGGGCTTAACCTGGGAACTGCATTTGTGACTGCAAGACTGGAGTGCGGCAGAGGGGGGTAGAATTCCACGTGTAGCAGTGAAATGCGTAGATATGTGGAGGAATACCGATGGCGAAGGCAGCCCCCTGGGTCGACACTGACGCTCATGCACGAAAGCGTGGGGAGCAAACAGGATTAGATACCCTGGTAGTCCACGCCCTAAACGATGTCAACTAGGTGTTGGGGAAGGAGACTTCTTTAGTACCGCAGCTAACGCGCTAAGTTGACCGCCTGGGGAGTACGGTCGCAAGATTAAAACTCAAAGGAATTGACGGGGACCCGCACAAGCGGTGGATTATGTGGATTAATTCGATGCAACGCGAAAAACCTTACCTACCCTTGACATGCCAGGAAGATACCAGAGATGGGATTGTGCCCGAAAGGGAACCTGGACACAGGTGCTGCATGGCTGTCGTCAGCTCGTGTCGTGAGATGTTGGGTTAAGTCCCGCAACGAGCGCAACCCTTGTCATTAATTGCCATCATTTGGTTGGGCACTTTAATGAGACTGCCGGTGATAAACCGGAGGAAGGTGGGGATGACGTCAAGTCCTCATGGCCCTTATGGGTAGGGCTTCACACGTAATACAATGGTCGGTACAGAGGGTTGCCAACCCGCGAGGGGGAGCTAATCTCAGAAAGCCGATCGTAGTCCGGATCGGAGTCTGCAACTCGACTCCGTGAAGTCGGAATCGCTAGTAATCGCGGATCAGCATGTCGCGGTGAATACGTTCCCGGGTCTTGTACACACCGCCCGTCACACCATGGGAGTGGAATCTGGCAGAAGTAGGTAGCCTAACCGCAAGGGGGGCGCTTACCACGCTGGGTTTCATGACTGGGGTGAAGTCGTAACAAGGTAGCCGTATCGGAAGGTGCGGCTGGATCACCTCCTTTCTAGAGTATCCAGGGGCTGAGTGCCTACACTCATCGGTTGTTCACATCAGAGGACAGAAGACAGAGGACAGAAGACAGAAATGACGATGCGGCGCAGCCGCACTGCATAGAAGTTTTTGGTCCTAGGTTTGCTGCTTTCAGAACAGGGTCTGTAGCTCAGCTGGTTAGAGCATTGTGTTGATAACGCAAGGGTCGTTGGTTCGAGTCCAACCAGACCCACCAGACCTAGAAGATAGAACAAGTGTGGCGTAGCCACACGACAATCTGTCTTCTGTCTTCTGTCCTCTGTCATCTGACAGGGGGTTTAGCTCAGCTGGGAGAGCACCTGCTTTGCAAGCAGGGGGTCGTCGGTTCGATCCCGTCAACCTCCACCAAAAACTAGACGTAAGTAGGAAGACGTAAGTTGCT
Source organism: uncultured beta proteobacterium (assembly GCA_963723415.1). Lineage (GTDB taxonomy): Bacteria > Pseudomonadota > Gammaproteobacteria > Burkholderiales > Gallionellaceae > Gallionella. The sequence continues at coordinate 2,478 of CAVRQB010000002.1, forward strand.
AGTTGGAGGCGTGGTGAAAGTAGCGAGTAGTAAGACGCAAGTTATGAGTTGCAAGTTTGTTTGCTAATAACTTACGTCTTACGTCTTAAGTCTGAAGTCAAGTCTTACGACTGTGGTTCGATCTTTAAAAATTTGGAAGAAGTAAAGAAAGTGATTCACGCAAACGTGGGCACGGGGCGACCTGTGTGTGCGAATGCGGGAAGAACAATGGGTTTTGATTGTATCAAGCCGTATTGATGCTAGTCGTATCGATGCGGTCACAAATGCGAAATGCTATGACGCCTTGATCGCAAGATCGAGGGCTTAATGTTATAGGGTCAAGCGAATAAGTGCATGTGGTGGATGCCTTGGCGATTACAGGCGACGAAAGACGTGGCAGCCTGCGAAAAGCTCTGGGGAGCTGGCAACAAGCTTTGATCCAGAGATATCTGAATGGGGAAACCCGGCCCATTAGGGTCATCCTGTACTGAATACATAGGTACAGTGAAGCGAACCCAGGGAACTGAAACATCTAAGTACCTGGAGGAAAAGAAATCAACCGAGATTCCGCAAGTAGTGGCGAGCGAACGCGGAGCAGCCTGCAATTTTTAGCTTTTGTGTTAACAGAACAGTCTGGAAAGTCTGGCCATAGTGGGTGATAGCCCCGTAAGTGACAACACAGGAGTGGAACTAGGATTGCGCCAAGTAGGGCGGGGCACGAGAAACCCTGTCTGAACATGGGGGGACCATCCTCCAAGGCTAAATACTCGTAATCGACCGATAGTGAACAAGTACCGTGAGGGAAAGGTGAAAAGAACCCCGGAAGGGGAGTGAAATAGACCTGAAACCGCATGCATACAAACAGTGGGAGCCCCGTGCTTAAAACGCTTTGGCGTTTTAAGCAGAAGACAGAAGACAGAAGACAGAAGACAGACTTTGAGGAGAGCCGCTTTGCGGCTCAATATAAAAATGCGGCGTAGCCGCTCCTTAAGATCTGTCCTCTGTCCTCAGTCCTCTGTCCTCTGCTTGAAACACAGAGTGTTTCAAGCACGGGGTGACTGCGTACCTTTTGTATAATGGGTCAGCGACTTACATTCAGTAGCGAGCTTAACCGCATAGGGGAGGCGCAGGGAAACCGAGTCTGACAAGGGCGACAGTTGCTGGGTGTAGACCCGAAACCAAGTGATCTATCCATGGCCAGGATGAAGGTGTGGTAACACACACTGGAGGTCCGAACCCACTAGTGTTGAAAAACTAGGGGATGAGCTGTGGATAGGGGTGAAAGGCTAAACAAACTTGGAAATAGCTGGTTCTCTCCGAAAACTATTTAGGTAGTACCTCATGTATCACTCCCGGGGGTAGAGCACTGTTATGGCTAGGGGTCTATTGCTGACTACCAAACCATTGCAAACTCCGAATACCGGGAAGTGCGAGCATGGGAGACAGACATCGGGTGCTAACGTCCGGTGTCAAGAGGGAAACAACCCAGACCGCCAGCTAAGGTCCCCAAGACACAGTTAAGTGGAAAACGAAGTGGGAAGGCTAAAACAGTCAGGATGTTGGCTTAGAAGCAGCCATCATTTAAAGAAAGCGTAATAGCTCACTGATCGAGTCGTCCTGCGCGGAAGATGTAACGGGGCTCAAACTGTGCACCGAAGCTGCGGACATCAGAGGACAGAATACAGATGACAGATGACAGAAAAGGCAAACCGGTTGCTTCATTTGAAGACCTTGAGGTATTCAAACGGGCGTATCGTGTTTCTTTGGAAGTCCATCGAATCACACTGACACTTCCTCAAGCTGAACAATATGGGCTGGCCTGCATCAGAAGACAGAAATCAGAAGACAGAAATCAGATAAAAGCGGTGGCGTAGCCACACAACAATCTGTCCTCTGTCATCTGTACACTGTTCTCTGATGTGGTGTGGATACGATATTGTTTGGACTTAGGCTATATAGACCAAGACACATGGCAACACTGGCGCGACGAATATCAAGAAATCGCCAGGATGCTGCAAGGTTTATCAAAAAGCTGGAAGTAAGAAGAAGAACGATAGAGGACGGGTTTTATCTGTCCTCTGTCCTCTGTCCTCTGTCTTCTGTCCTCTGATGTGGTAGGAGAGCGTTCTGTAGGCCTGCGAAGGTGTCTCGTGAGGGATGCTGGAGGTATCAGAAGTGCGAATGCTGACATGAGTAGCGATAAAGGGAGTGAAAGGCTCCCTCGCCGAAAGCCCAAGGTTTCCTGCGCAACGTTCATCGGCGCAGGGTGAGTCGGCCCCTAAGGCGAGGCAGAAATGCGTAGTCGATGGGAAACAGGTTAATATTCCTGTACCGAAACAGGATGCGATGTGGGGACGGAGAAGGTTAAGCAAGCCGGGTGTTGGATGTCCCGGTTCAAGCGTGTAGGAAGACCCTTTAGGCAAATCCGGAGGGTCAATTCCAAGGCGTGATAACGAGTCTCTTAGGAGACGAAGTTGCTGATACCCAGCTTCCAGGAAAAGCCACTAAGCTTCAGTTCTGTTTCGACCGTACCGCAAACCGACACAGGTGGGCAGGATGAGAATTCTAAGGCGCTTGAGAGAACTCGGGTGAAGGAACTCGGCAAATTAGCACCGTAACTTCGGGAAAAGGTGCGCCCCGGTAGCGTGTAGAGATTTACTTTCGAAGCGCGATGGGGTTGCAGTGAAATGGTGGCTGCGACTGTTTAATAAAAACACAGCACTCTGCAAACACGAAAGTGGACGTATAGAGTGTGACGCCTGCCCGGTGCTGGAAGATTAAATGATGGGGTGCAAGCTCTTGATTGAAGTCCCAGTAAACGGCGGCCGTAACTATAACGGTCCTAAGGTAGCGAAATTCCTTGTCGGGTAAGTTCCGACCTGCACGAATGGCGTAACGATGGCCACACTGTCTCCACCCGAGACTCAGCGAAGTTGAAATGTTTGTGAAGATGCAATCTACCCGAGGCTAGACGGAAAGACCCCATGAACCTTTACTGTAGCTTTGCATTGGACTTTGACGGGACCTGTGTAGGATAGCTGGGAGGCATTGAGATGGGCACGCCAGTGCTCATGGAGCCAACCTTGAAATACCAGCCTGGTGTCGTTGAGGTTCTAACCTGGGCCCCTGATCGGGGCTGGGGACCGTGCATGGTAGGCAGTTTGACTGGGGCGGTCTCCTCCCAAATTGTAACGGAGGAGTACGAAGGTATCCTAGGTACGGTCGGACATCGTACTGATAGTGCAATGGCAAAAGGATGCTTAACTGCGAGACTGACAAGTCGAGCAGATACGAAAGTAGGTCATAGTGATCCGGTGGTTCTGTATGGAAGGGCCATCGCTCAACGGATAAAAGGTACTCTGGGGATAACAGGCTGATTCCTCCCAAGAGTTCATATCGACGGGGGAGTTTGGCACCTCGATGTCGGCTCATCACATCCTGGGGCTGTAGCCGGTCCCAAGGGTATGGCTGTTCGCCATTTAAAGTGGTACGTGAGCTGGGTTTAAAACGTCGTGAGACAGTTTGGTCCCTATCTGCCTTGGGCGCTGGAAATTTGAGGGGACCTGCTCCTAGTACGAGAGGACCGGAGTGGACGGATCTCTGGTGTACCGGTTGTCACGCCAGTGGCATTGCCGGGTAGCTAAATCCGGAAGAGATAACCGCTGAAAGCATCTAAGCGGGAAACTCGCCTCAAGATAAGATTTCCCTGAGGGTTTAACCCTCCTGTAGGGTCGTTCGAGACCAGGACGTTGATAGGCTGGGTGTGGAAGCGCAGTAATGCGTTAAGCTAACCAGTACTAATTGCCCGTGAGGCTTGATCCTATAACATTAAGCATCTGCGATGCTTCATGTTAAGAAGACAGAGGACAGAAGACAGAGGACAGAAAAACCTTTGTTCCAAGTCGCTCATCTGAAACCGTATTTGTGTATCAATCAAAATCCAGCTTTACTTCTTCCGAATCGCGACAGCAGCCCGGGGCGAAGGACGGTTTTATCTGTCTTCTGTCCTCTGTCTTCTGTCCTCAGTTTGTCTGACGACCATAGCGAGTTGGTCCCACTCCTTCCCATCCCGAACAGGACAGTGAAACGACTCCGCGCCGATGATAGTGTGGATTACCCATGCGAAAGTAGGTCATCGTCAGACTCCTTACTAACAACAAAGCCCTCCTAGCGAGGGCTTTGTTGTTAGTGGTGTTTGTATCGGTCTGCTGGATTTGAAAACCTGCCTGTTGCCTCCCTCAGCGCCCTCTCAATGAGGGCGTCGGTGTTTCAAAAGAGGATATTCAACAGAATAACTTTGACACTTAAGCAAGCATTTCAGATAATGGGCGCCGTTGCATGGTCTTGATAAAAGCGGGTCGTTAGCTCAGTTGGTAGAGCAGCGGACTCTTAATCCGTTTGTCGAAGGTTCAAATCCTTCACGGCCCACCATTAAATCAAATGCTCGCAGTAACATGAGCATTCACTTCTCTGCAATCCCAATGAATGTGTAAAATTATAAACCCGTTCGTGAGGACCGTTGCGGGTCGTCGATGGGACTGAATTCCCGGTCACAACTAGTCTTGTTAAGGAGGTACTTGCAGCAAAGCTCACATCATCGCCTTGGCAAATTGGCCAATTGCCGGGTAACGTAACCTGGAAATGTCTCCAGGTTATCAAGTGACAAGGCACGGGGAAAATACCCGTCAAAGTACTTCAGATGCAATTGAAGTCCCACTAGAACCAACGCAATAAGATAGGCAATTCTTGCAAGTGGAATACCCGGCCCGCCTTGATTGATCCTGGATGATGCGACAAAGCCGACAATTATGATCTGCGTGAAAGTCAGGAAGAACCAGCGGCTGGTATCAAAACCAAATAATCCGAGAAATAATGGACTGATGCAACAAGACAGCACGAGCAATTGTTGAATGGGCGCGGGATCTAATCTCTTCCGGATATACAACATCAGAGTGATTGCCAGAGCGAGTAACGGCAAAATTGCCAGGTACATTTGTTCAGGACTGTAGTACAGCCTTGCACGCCGTCCCAAAAACTGATTTAGATAAACAGTGAAGTAGTCCTGCTTTCTGGAAATTGTACCGCCGCAATTCACAACGTTTGCCAGGTATTGCTCCAATGTTCCTACAGGTACAACTTGAAAGAACACTGAAATTACCAGGAAAACCGTGGCGGGCAAAGCAAATACTTTTGTATAGGTCGATATCGTTTGTTTGTCTTGCAATGCAACATATGCAAACACGATGGGGAGGGTTGTGAAAATTGCCATTTCGTGAGCCAGGATGGACAGGCTCAAAATCAGCGCCGCAATGAATAGCCGATCGCGGGCAAGAGCCAGAATTGCCGCCGCCGCAAATATCCACAAGGCTTGATCCACGTACCCAACCTCGTGAAACAAATAGCCGCCCGAGGACGACAAAAAGAAAATGATAAGCGTCAGGAACTCCCGGGCCCGCATTCCGATGAAAACAAACAGGATAATTACCGAAAGGAGAATTAGAAACTGGATCTTTACTATAAAAAAATAATCGAATCGAAGACAGCCGAATGGGACCAGAAAATTCCCCAACAAAGCCCTCCGATAGATTCCATCCAGAAAACTGGTCTGATAATAATTGGTGCTCCATATGTTGGGAGCCCGGAATCCGGTGTAGAAAGCATAGATCACAGAAATAAGAAGAACTATAACTGCGATATAAATGGTTCCATTGCTTCCTTGGCTCAAATTTGAAGCGCAACGCCGGGCAAATTGAAGCAAATTTGCCCCGGCCAATTTGCAGAATTCACCTGTCTTATGAATCGGATGCATTTCGGTAGTGTGCCCTGATGTACTTATCGCGCTACGCGATCAGGAAACCTTCACTGGCAATTTTAGATTTAGATCCGCCTCGGTTATTGATGACGAAGAAGTGAACGCCACAGGCCGGATTGGGAGCCATGTCTGGTTGAACAGCGTCCTCAAAGACGGGGTTGTCGAAACGGCGAAGCAATTATTTGTAATCGCGCAACTCGGGTGGGGTGTCGTCGTGGTCGCCGTGAGGCTCTTTGCCATAGACTTGGACAAATACTTCGCCTTCATTTTCCTTTGTTGGGTAAGAAGGGATGTCCAGATTGTGGCAGACGGTGTCCTCGCAATAGTAGATGACCTTGCGTCCGATATTATGCAGTGGTGAACTGTCGAGCTTGAATCCTTCCTTCGCCAGCCCGTTCTCCAAGCCTTCCAAGGTGTAATGACGCAAATTGTAAGAAACTCGCAGGGTGTTCGGATCATCACCGTACTCGACTTTGCAATCCGGCAGCCCGGACAACAACAGATATGCACGCTTGGTCTGGCCGGGCGATTCAGCATCAAAAACGATATCGCGATGCTTGTTCAATTCTACCGAATCTGCCATGTCGTCTCGCGGCGGGGAAGACTATCTTCCCTCCAGTATTATTTGTATCCCCTTGAGAAGATTCAGAGCTTGATTCAGTTGATAATCATCTTTGGAGCCAAATTCGGTTGGCGCCATATTCTTTGTATCTTCCGGAGGGTTGCGCGGAGAAGGTTCACTTTTGACATTGCTGCCTGATTTAGCATCCGACGGCTTGTCATTGATCAAATGTTTGTCCAGATCGGCCTCTCGCAAGCGGAATATGCTGCCGTCATTTACGGAGTCCGGATCATTCACGATTATGTCAGGCACAATTCCCTTTGCCTGTATAGAGCGCCCGGATGGTGTGTAATATCGTGCTGTGGTGAGTTTGATCGCGGTGTTATTGCCTAAAGGCAAAACCGTCTGAACTGACCCCTTGCCAAAAGTCTGGGTACCGATGATGACTGCCCGCTTGTGATCCTGTAGCGCGCCGGCCACGATCTCCGATGCAGACGCGGAACCTCCATTTACAAGGACGACCATGGGAACAGTCTTGAAGGAAGCGGGAAGGTTCTTCAGGTAATCTGCCGTTCCATTGCCGCGCAGATAATCTTCCGGCGTGGCAGTCAGATGCATCTTGGCGTCCTCGGTGCGTCCCTCTGTATAGACCACGAGTTCATTCTTGCCCAGAAATGCCGAAGATACGCCTACCGCGGCGGTCAGCAGGCCACCAGGATCATTGCGCAAATCAAGTACCAAGCCTTTGAGCGGACCCTTGTTTTCCTTTTCGAACTTTTCCAGTGCTGATGCCAGATTTTCACCGGTCTGATCCTGGAACTGTGTTATGCGCACATACCCGTATCCGGGTTCGGGCATCTTGGCTTTTACGCTTTGTACCTTGATGACCGCGCGAACCAGGGTGATCTCAAGCGGCTTGGGCATATCCTTGCGGATGATGGTCAGAACGACCTTGCTGCCCGGCTTGCCGCGCATGCGCTTGACCGCATCGTTCAATGACATCCCTTTGATCAGGGTGTCATCGATCTTGATGATAAAGTCGCCGGTCTTTATTCCGGCTTGGTAGGCCGGTGTATCTTCGATCGGAGAGATGACTTTAACCACGCCATCTTCCATGCCGACTTCGATACCAAGCCCGCCGAATTCGCCATGAGTGCCTTCCTGAAGTTCCTTGAAAGCATCCGCATCCAGATAAGCGGAATGGGGATCCAAACCGTTCAGCATGCCCGCGATTGCGTCAGTGATCAATTTTTTGTCCGTGACGGGTTCGACGTAATCACTCTTGATGCGGCCGAACACTTCGGAAAAGGCACGCAACTCTTCGACGGGCAGCGGAGTCGCCACGGTTTCCTTGTCGGCAATTGCAGCAAAATTCAGGCTGAGCGAAACGCCCGCGACCATACCCAAACCGACCAAACCTACTTTTTGCAGAAGACGCATAATTTCCTCGGATTTTATTTTGTTGCCAGCCACTTCATGGGATCCAGCGGCTTGCTCTCATGGCGCAGTTCAAAGTATAAACCGAATTCCTGGTTGCCGCCGCTATTCCCGACGGTCGCAATGGTATCACCGCCGTGAAGCACATCCCCGACCTGTTTGTAGAGTGTTTCATTGTTGCCGTACAAGCTCATGTACCCCTTGCCGTGATCGATGATCAGCAAATTGCCGAACCCACGCAACCAATCAGCGAATACCACCTGCCCCGCCGCGATGGCCTTGACGGGTTGTCCGCTGGGCGCTTTCAGAAACAGCCCTTTCCACCGAACCGGGCTTTCGGGGCGCATTTCCCCGAAGCGATTTGTCACCACGCCCCTGACCGGAAGCGTCAGTTTGCCTTTTAGCTGGCCGAAAGGGCTGCCGTCAAAGTGATTGTTTGGAAGATTGTCATTGCGAAACAGAGATTTAGAATTCGGCTGCGCGAGCATCTTTGTTATCTGCTCGACCAATTTCGACAGGCGGGCTTCATTGCGCTGCAGATGGCTGATCTCGCGGCGTTGCTGGCGCAGTTGCATCGAGATATTCGCCAGCGTGCGCTGGCGAACGCGCTTTTCATTCTCAAGGGTTTTTTTCTGGGAAGCCTGTTCCATGCGCAATGATGCGATTTCCGAACGTTGACTGAGGGCAGCCTGGCCTGCGGCATCCAGTGCGGAGATGTCATCGCGCAATTTGGCAAGCCAGGCTGCCCTGCTGCGAGCGATGTACTGGTAATACTGCAGATCGCGAACCACCTGATTTGGATCCTGATTGTTCAGCAATAACTTGAGGTATTCCTGTCTGCCGCCGAGGTATTGCTGGTAAATCAGTTTGCCGAGCAGCACTTGTTGACTGGCCAGATTGGCACTCAATCTTTGCTGTTGCGCCTGCAGGTTGACGAGCTTGATGTCGGCGGCGGATTGCTGTGCCGCAAGCTGGGCGATCGTTCGGTTGATGTCGCTGATCGCCCGTTCGGATTCGCGCAAGGAATCGGCCACTTCGGATTTCGACTCGCTGGTCTTGTCCATTTCGCGCTGCATCGCGGAAATGCGGTTGCGCAGATTGTCCAGCTCTTCCTGCTGGCTGGCATGTGCCATACTGCAGAAGACAGAGGACAGGAGACAGAGGACAGAAAAAAGCAGAGGGATTCTGTGGTGCAACCACACGACGATCCGATTATTGTTTGCGGTCTTCTGTCCTCCGATAGTGGCGTAGTCAGACGACAATCTGTCCTCTGTCATCAGTCCTCAGTCATCTGGATCAGGCTGTGCCCAGTCATTTCAGCAGGTTGAGACAAACCCATGATGATCAGCAGGGTGGGTGCGAGGTCGCGCAATGCGCCTCTCTCGGCCAATCTCGCTTTGCGTCCGATGTACAGGAAAGGCACTGGATTCAGCGTGTGTGCAGTGTGAGCCTGGTGTGTAATGCGATCCATCATTTGTTCAGCATTGCCGTGGTCCGCAGTGATAATGACTTCGCCGCCGATGGATTGCATCGCCTTGACCACGCGCCCGATGCATATATCCAGCGCCTCGATGGCCTTGGTCGCAGCTGACATGTTCCCGCTGTGACCGACCATGTCGCCGTTGGCATAATTGCAAATAATCGCGTGGTACTGGCGGCTCAAAATCGCCGCTTCGAGTTTGTCGGTGACTTCGAACGCGCTCATTTCGGGCTTGAGATCGTAAGTCGCAACCTTGGGCGATGGGACCAGGATACGATCTTCGCCAGGATAGGGCTGTTCCCTTCCGCCATTGAAGAAGTAAGTGACATGGGCATACTTTTCGGTTTCGGCAATGCGCAATTGCCTCAGGCCCAGGCTGGAAATATATTCGCCGAAGCCGTTGTGTATTGGTTCCTGGGTATAGGCGCAGGGAAAATCAAAATCCTCGCCATAGCGGCTCAGCGTGACAAACCCGGCCAATTTGGGAAGATAGGCGCGGGTGAATCCGCTAAACGCATGGTCAGTCAAGGCGCGGGTGATTTCCCTCGCGCGGTCGGCGCGGAAGTTCATGAACACCACGACATCGCCATCTTGCATCGTGGCAATTGGAGCGCCATTTTCGACCATCACGGTGGGTTTGACGAATTCGTCCGACTCATCCCGTGCATAGGCCAGTTCCAATCCATCCAATGCGTTTGTCGCGGCAAACTCGGCTTTGCCCTGCGTGAGCAATTCATAGGCAGGCTGTACGCGCTCCCAGCGATTGTCTCTATCCATCGCATAGAAGCGCCCGACGATGCTGGCGATCTTCCCTGTTCCCAATGCTGTGCACTTTTCCTGCAATAGTCGAAGCGATTGAGCCGCACTTCTCGGCGGTGTATCGCGGCCATCCAGGAATGCATGGAGGTACACTTTTTTCAAGCCGGCGCGTGCGGCCAATTCAAGCATCGCAAAGATGTGGTTCTCGTGGCTGTGTACGCCGCCCGGAGAGAGCAGTCCCATGATGTGCAGAGCACTGCCGTTTTGCCGTGCCACTTCAACCGCCTTGCTCAACGCGGGGTTGGTGAAAAAGTTGCCATCCTCGATATCCACGTCGACGCGGCTAAGGTCCTGATACACCACTCGCCCGGCGCCGATGTTGAGATGACCCACTTCCGAGTTGCCCATTTGATTTGAAGGCAGGCCGACAAACTTTTCCGAAGCGTCAAGCAAGGTGTGCGGATAATCGTGCCAAAGCCTGTCCCAATTGGGTTTGCGGGCAGCCGCGATGGCGTTGTAGTCAGGATCCTCGCGGTAGCCGAAACCGTCGAGTATGAGCAGCAAGACAGGGGTGACTTTCATTGATGTAGAATATCAGCAGATAATGATTTTACAGGGCGCATTTTAGCCGAATTCGCCGCTGTTGGTATGTGGCTAGCTAGGTTAATTGAGGAAATAGAATGGCAAACAAGCTGATAGACAGAGATGAGGACATTCAACAAGCCGCACTCGCGATCAAGGCGATCGCACATCCGCTGCGCCTGAAGATACTTTGCGTGCTTGGTGATCAGGAGATCAGTGTGCAGGACATCGTGGAACAGGTCGGCACATCGCAAAGCAATATTTCGCAGCACTTGGCGATCTTGCGCGACAAAGGCGTATTGGCAACGCGCAAGGAAGCGAATCGGGTGTTTTACCGGATCGGGGACATGCGCACGCTCAAACTGGTTGGGATGATGCGGGATGTATTCTGCACGATATAAGTTGCTTTTTAGCCTGTATATTAGTATATTCTAATATGTGAACCTTACATGATGGGGTTAGCGAAATGAGACGAACCTGGATATTTGGCGTTTTGCTGATGGGCGGTGCGATTGCCCAGGCTGCAGAGCAGATCGCTGTGGCGCCAGTGCAGTATCGCGAGGTGGAACAGACTTACAGCGTTGAGGGCGTGGTGGAAGCCACGCGGCAGTCCACCGTGTCGGCGCAGATCAGCGGGCGCATCAAGGAGATCAATTTCGATGTCGGCAGCCACGTCAAAAAGGGGCAGGTGCTGTTGCGAATCGATGAACGCGAAACTGCGCAAGCCCTGGCCGGAAGCAATGCGATGGTTCAGCAGGCACAGGCCACACAGCAGAACGCTAAAGCCGCCTATGAACGCGCCAAACAATTGTTCGAACAAAAGTTCATCAGCCAATCCGCCCTGGACAAGGCCGAGGCCGACTATCAGGTGGCGAGGGCGCAGGCTGCAGCCAGTGAGGCAAGTGCAGGCCAGGCGAGCCTCGCTCATGGTTACACTGCGGTGTTGGCGCCCTACAGCGGGGTGGTTGCGGCACGCCTGGTGGAAGTCGGCGAGATGGTCGAGCCGGGCAAACCGCTGATGACCGGATTCGACCCGGCAGAAATGCGTGTCGTGGTGAGCGTGCCCCAATACAAATTGCCGGACATCGGAACGCATCCCAAGGTGACGGTGGAAGCCCCCTCGCTGAATCGCTGGATAACGGCGGCATCCGTCATCGTGCAGCCGCTCGCCGATGTACGCACCCACAGCACGCAGGTCCGGATCAATCTTCCCGCCGATGAGCCGGGTGTATATCCTGGAATGTTTGTGCGCGCGCATTTCGTGGTGGGGACTGCCAAACGGCTGGTGATACCGGCCAGCGCGGTGCTGCACCGCAGCGAGGTGGTGGCCGTTTACATCGTCGACGCAAATGGCGGCGTCAAATTGCGCCAGGTGCGCCTGGGCGAAGAAACTGCCGATGGAGTGGAAGTGCTGGCGGGACTCAATCCGGGCGAACAAGTGGCGCTGGACCCGATCAAGGCAGGCATGAAACAGTAACCAAGTTTATTAGAGCAAGGCGCGAGACCTTACTCAGCCTTGACTTCGGAATTTCACCTCTTTATCAGAATTTGGAAAAGGCATGGGCATTTCAGGACGTATCGCCAGATTATTCTTACATTCGCAAATGACCCCGTTGTTGGCGCTGGTGGCCGTGCTACTGGGCGTATTTGCCTTGCTGGTAACACCGCGCGAGGAAGAACCGCAGATCAACGTGACCATGGCGAACGTGATGATCGCGTATCCGGGCGCTTCCGCCAAGGATGTGGAGCAGACTGTGGCCGCGCCGGGCGAGCAGGTGTTGTCCCAGATCGCCGGCGTGGACCATGTCTATTCGGTGTCGCAACCCGGCATGGCAATCATCACCGTGCAGTTCAAGGTCGGCGAACACCACATCGCATCACTGGTCAAGCTGTATGACGTGCTCAACTCGCATTCAGACTGGTTGCCGGCCACGCTGGGTGTGCTGCCCCCCATCATCAAGGCAAAGGGCATAGACGATGTGCCGGTGGTGGCGCTGACACTGTGGCGCGACCAGGAAATCGGCGGTGGTCTGGCACTGACCCAGGTGGCACATGCGATCGAAGCGGAACTGAAGCGGGTCCCCGGTACACGGGAGGTCACCACGCTGGGCGGGACCCAGCATATGGTCCGGGTACTGCTCGATCCGGAAAGCCTGAATGCATTTCACCTCACCATACAGGATGTGCGCGCCGCGCTACAATCGGCCAACGTGTCGCGCAATGCCGGGAATCTGGTGCAGAACAACCGCGAAATACTGGTGCAGACCGGCAGCTTCCTGAGCGATGCGAACGAAGTGAGACAGCTGGTGATCGGGGTGTCCGACGGCAGACCTGTGTTCCTGCGCGATGTCGCGCAAATACAGGAAGGGGCAGACCAGCCGAGCAGCTATGTGTGGCTGGGTAGCGGTCCTGCGGCGGCCGACGAGCAAATCAAGGCCAAGGGCGAATTCACCGCGGTGACGCTGGCGATCACGAAGAAACCGGGCGCCAACGCCGTAGTGATCGCCGACAAGCTGCTGGCGCGCGTCGATGAACTCAAGGGCAGCGTGATCCCAGACGATGTGCATGTCACGGTCACGCGCAATTACGGAAAAACCGCCAACGACAAGGCGGTCAAGCTGATCGAGAAGCTGCTGTTCGCCACGACTGCGGTGGTCGCCCTGGTGTGGCTGACCATGGGCCGGCGCGAAGCGTTTGTTGTCGGCGTCGCGGTGATGCTGACCCTGCTGGCGACCCTGTTTGCGTCGTGGGCGTACGGCTTCACCCTGAATCGCGTATCGCTGTTCGCACTGATCTTTTCCATCGGTATTCTGGTGGACGACGCGATCGTGGTGGTCGAAAACATCCATCGGCGCCGCGCGCTGGCAACCCATCAGCCGCTGTCGGAAATCATTCCCGAAGCGGTGGATGAAGTGGGCAGCCCGACCATACTCGCCACCCTGACGGTGATCGCCGCGCTGTTGCCGATGGCCTTTGTCACGGGACTGATGGGGCCGTACATGAGCCCGATACCGATCAACGCCAGCATGGGCATGGTGATTTCGCTGGCGGTGGCATTCATCATCACCCCCTGGCTGGCGCTGCGCTTTGCCGGCGCCCACCACGACGTTGTGCAGGATGAGCGCGACACCAAAATTCATCGGTTCTTCACAAAATATCTGACGCCGTTCCTGAACGGCGTGCACGGCAAGCCCGCGCGGCGCAAATTATGGCTGGCGATCTTTGGCGGCTTGCTGCTGGCGGTGTCGCTGGGCGTGGTGAAGCTGGTGATACTGAAAATGCTGCCGTTCGACAACAAGTCGGAATTCCAAATTGTCGTGGATATGCCCGCGGGCACACCGCTGGAGCAGACCAGCGGTGTGCTGCACGATATCGGCGGCTATCTGGCAACCGTGCCGGAAGTGACCGATTACGAGGCCTACGCCGGCACGTCTTCGCCGATCAACTTCAACGGCCTGGTTCGCCAGTACTACCTGCGCGATGAATCCGAGCAGGGCGATATCCAGGTCAACCTGCGCGACAAGCATCATCGCAGCCGGACCAGCCACGAGATTGCCACCGACGCGCTGAAGCCGATACAGAAAATTGCCGCGGCCTGGGGCGCGAACGTGAAGATCGTCGAGGTGCCGCCCGGCCCGCCGGTTATGTCGCCTATCGTTGCCGAAATATACGGGCCCGACTACGAGGGAGCCCGCCAGGTGGCGACCCGGGTTCGCGAACAGTTCAGCAAGACCGCGGATATCGTCGCTGTAGATGATACGGTGACCAGGGACGCGCCGAAGCTGCTGGTGCGGGTGCTGCAGAGCAAGGCGGCATTGCTCGGTGTGGCGCCGCGCGACATCGTCGATGTGATCAGCGTCGCATTGTCCGGGCAGGATGTCACCTCGCTGCACGATCCGGATGCGAAGTACGCGCCGCCGTTGCGCATCGGACTGCCTCCCGACGACCGCAGCAGCATAGATGACGTGCTGAAACTCCAGGTCAGGGCCCGCGACGGTGTGCTGGTTCCGTTGTCGGAAGTGGTGCAGGTGATTCCGATGAATCGCGATTACCCGATCTACCACAAGGATCTGCTGCCGGTGGTGTATGTGTTCGGCGACATGACCGGAAAGATCGACAGCCCGCTGTATGGCATGTTTGACATCAACAGCAAGGTCAGCAAGATGCCGTTGGAACAGGGCGGGAAGCTGACCACTTATTTTTTCAGGCAGCCGAGTGATCCTTATGCCGGCTATGCCATGAAATGGGACGGCGAATGGCAGGTAACCTACGAGACCTTCCGCGACATGGGCATCGCCTACGGCGTGGGCCTGTTGCTGATTTACCTGCTGGTGGTGGCACAGTTCAAGTCCTACCTGGTGCCGCTGGTCATCATGGCGCCCATCCCGCTCACCATCATCGGCGTGATGCCCGGCCATGCGCTGCTGGGCAGCCAGTTCACCGCGACCTCGATGATCGGCATGATCGCGCTGGCGGGTATCATCGTGCGCAACTCGATCCTGCTGGTGGATTTCATCAATCTGCAGATCCGCGACGGGGCGGATCCGCAACATGCGGTGATCGCCGCGGCAAGCGCCCGGGCCAAGCCTATCATACTGACCGGCCTTGCTGCGATGCTGGGCGCATTGTTCATACTGGACGACCCGATTTTCAACGGCTTGGCCATCGCATTGATCTTCGGCATCCTGGTCTCCACCGTGCTGACATTGGTGGTGATACCGGTGCTGTATTACGCCACCATTTACAAAAAATTGCAGTAGAATCTTTCCCGATATCAATAGGAGTTTCAAATAATGAATGCAGAACGTATTGTCCGTATCGTTGCCGGTACTTTCATCCTGTTGTCGTTGTTGCTGGGAGTGGAAGCCAGCCCGATATTTGTAAGCAAATATTTCCTGCTTTTCACCGCCTTTGTCGGTCTGAATCTATTTCAAAGCGGCTTCACCAGGCTCTGCCCGCTGAATAGCATACTCGCCAAATGCGGCATAAATAACAGCTCGTGCTGAACAAATCGCCACTGTCGATCCGGCTGTCAAAGATTAAGTTGGCCCACATCGGTCTGGCCTTGGCCGGGCTGATGCTGGTTTTCCCCTTTCTGCATTATCGCCATGAAAACCCCCTGACCACGTTCGATCAGGAGTGGTGGAGCGCCTTGCTGGGCTTGTTGGCGCTCGCTGTTCTGGCTGTCCGCGGCTTCTGGCAACAGCCGGATGTTCCGCGCATCGTGCAGTTGCCCATCGCGTTGATCGTCGTAGTGTTGTTGCAGCTGACCTTGGGCAAACTGGCCTATTTCAATCAGGCCCTGCTCTATATCCTGTATCTGTTGTTCGCGGCCCTGATGATGTTGCTCGGGGCGAAGTTGCGCGCACGTTTTGGCGTCGAAAGATTGGCTGCCGCATTGGCGGTATTTTTGCTGATCGGCGCCGAAATCAATACGCTGATCGGTGTGCTGCAACATTATCAGTTGCATACGCCGCTGGACGCGGTGGTTGTGATGCAGATCTCAACAAGTGTCTATGGAAACCTGGCACAACCCAACCACTACGCCGATTATATTGCGCTGGGTTTGGTCTCTTTGGGTTTGCTGTTCCATCAGCGAAAACTCCGATCCGGTCCTGTCATTCTGCTGGCCGTTCCTTTGCTGTTCGCAGTGACCCTGAGCGGGTCACGAAGTTCCTGGCTGTATATGCTGGCGATCCTCGGTCTCGCATGGTGGCTGGGCCGCCGTGATGTGACGCTGCGGCCGCTATTGAGATATGGCGCAATGCTGGTTGTCGGTTTCGGCTTGATGAATCTCCTCGTGCAGATGTCGTTCATGACCGGAGCGGACAGCGGAACGGATACCCTGCAGCGGTTGATTGCCAACAATGGCGGCGACACAAACGGCAGCATCCGTTTGCACTTGTGGTACGAAGCGTGTCTGATATTCCTGCAAGCGCCTTTGCTGGGGGTGGGCTTCGGACAATTCGCCTGGCATCACTTCGAGCTGGTGCCGGTGTTGCGGGCAGGCAATATCTCCGGTCTTTACAACAATGCGCATAACCTGGTATTCCAACTTGCCGCCGAGGCCGGCATGGCAGGTTTGCTGGCGTTGTTTATATCGTTTGGGATTTGGTTGCACGGGCTGCGCGGCGTGAAGCCAAGCGGTGCCTATTGGTGGGGCTATGCCTCGCTGGGGGTGCTGGCCATCCACAGCCTGCTTGAATACCCGCTGTGGTACGCCTATTTCCTGGCGGTCGCTTCAGTTCTGCTGGGCATGTTCGATGAAACGCATTATCGCTTGTCCTTTCCCAGGCTGTGGAAGATTTCGCTGCTGGCCATATTGGCGCTTGGCTTTGTGACGCTTATACATCTGCGCGGCGATTTCCAGCGTCTGAAGGGCACGTCGGAGATCGCTTCGACCAGCGATGCCACAGAGGCAAATCGGCTGATAAGGGAAAACCTGCTTGCGGTCGAAGGCGGGTCGCTGCTGTCACCCTATGCCGAGATGGCGATTCTGACATTGGCGGAGGTGAACGCGGATCACATCAAACAAAAAATCGCACTGGGCGACAACGTGATGCACTTCGACCCGGTCGCTGCTGCGGTCTACCGGGAAGCTTATTTTTTGGCCCAGGATGGCCAGTTGGAAGCAGCCATGAAGCTGCTGGATCAGGCTATCTGGTCATATCCGGGCAACAGCGAAGCGCACAAGATGCTGGAGGACCTGGCGGAGAAAGACCCCGCGCATTTTTCGGCTCTGCTAGAATTCGCGAATCAGAAAGAACAGGAGCGTGCACGTGCAATTCATCAGTAGTAATATCCTGCCGATCTCGATGGCGGTGTTCAGCGGCATCATGCTGCTGTGGTCGTTCTTCGGCAACCGTTTCAGAGGCATCAAGGAGGTCAACTCGACGGGCGCTTTGCAGCTTATCAATCACAAGGGCGCCGTCGTGCTGGATGTGCGTGAGCCGAGCGAATATGAATCGGGCCATGTGCTGAATGCAAAATTGATCCCGTTGGGCAAGCTCAAGGAACGCATAGGCGAGCTGGAAAAATACAAGGAAAATCCCATAGTGGTAGTTTGCCGGAGCGGCAATCGCTCCGGTACGGCCTGCTTCATTTTGGGCAGGCAAGGATTCAGCCAGGCTTATAATCTCGCCGGCGGAGTACAGGCATGGCAAAAGGCAAATTTGCCGTTGGAGAAATGAGCGTGGCGAAAGTATTGATGTACACCACGGCGGTGTGCCCTTATTGTGTCCGCGCCGAGCATCTGTTGAAACGCAAGGGCGTGCATCAGATCGAAAAGATCCGGGTGGACTTGCAGCCGGAATTGCGTGTCGCGATGACGGAGAAGACCGGGAAGCGCACCGTGCCGCAAATCTATATCAACGGCGAATATGTCGGTGGCTACGATGATCTGGCATCACTGGATCAAGCGGGTGGATTGGACAAGCTGTTGGCAATGTCCTGATCCTGGAAACAGGCATTAATTGACATAACATTTCAAGGGAAACAGTCATGACCGATGCACCGCAAAAGAGCAGCCTGCCCGCTTTCAGCATGGACAAGATCTATGTGAAGGATCTTTCTCTGGAGATCCCGCATGCCCCGCGCATTTTTCTGGAGCGCGACAATCTGCAGATCGATGTGCAGCTGCATACCCAGGCTGCGTCGGTTCAGGAAGACCTGTTCGAGGTGGTGGTCGTGGCGACGGTCACTGCCAACCTAGGCGCAAAGGTGATGTTCCTGATCGAGGCCAAGCAGGCGGGCATCTTCCATATCAGCAACGTTCCGGCCGGGGAACTGGAAGTGATACTGGCGGTGATGTGTCCGAATATTCTGTTTCCCTATTTGCGGGCGCTGGTGTCCGATGTGTCGGTGCGGGCGGGTTTTGCTCCGGTACTGTTGAACCCCATCAATTTTGAAGAACTTTACCAGAAGCAAAAACTTCAGACACAGGAAAACGTTCCTGCAACCACTCATTAGCATGAAAAATTTCAAGCCCTCGCTCTTGTTTGCCCTGTTGCTGTTGTGGGACGCGGGTGCCGCCAGGGCGGTGGATTATGTTTCTGTAAGCGCGAGCAGCGCGATACTTTACGATGCCCCGTCGACCAAGGCGAAAAAGCTGTTCGTGGTCAACCGCTACATGCCGTTCGAGCAGATCGTCACGCTGGACGATTGGGTCAAGGTGCGTGACCGCTCGGGCGGCTTGTATTGGGTGGAAAAACGCGTATTGAGCGACAAGCGTTACGTGTACGCGCTTTTGCCGCTCGTGGATGTGCGCGCCGGGCCCGATATTTCTTCCGCTCGCGTATTTCAGGTTCGCCAGCAGGTAGCTTTGGAGCGACTTGAATCGACCGGGACAGGATGGATCAAGGTACGCCATCAGGATGGGAATGTCGGGTATGTACGCAGCACCGAAGTATGGGGCGGATAATGTCAGTTCCGATCACAACCGGCTCCGCTTCGGATTTCGGCCGCAGCTAGCCCGATAATACAGCCCCCAACTTGTCGTTTCGGTTGAGTCCCGGACAATCGGGACAGACTGGATATCCGAATGAGACCGAACAGGGATAATAATTCATGAATATCACGATCATCGGTGCCGGTGCATGGGGAACCGCACTCGCCGTCAGTCTGGCCGCCAACCATAACGTGATGCTGTGGGCCCGCCGGGCCGAGCTGGTCGACGCCATGCGATCCACGCATATGAATAAGCGTTATCTTCCTGACGTTCAACTGCCTGCCAAGATCGAATTGAATGCCGATTTTGATGCCGCATTGGCGGATGCTGAATTGGTGATCATCGCCTTGCCAACTGCCGCATTGCGCTCCACGCTGGAAAAGCTCGCGAAGTCTCCACGCTTCAAGTCAGAGGGCGCGGGCTTCGGCGTAGTGCTTGCGTGCAAGGGCTTCGAAGCGGAGACATCAAAATTGCCCCATCAAGTCGTCGGCGAAGTATTGCCGGCAGGATGTCATTATGGCGTTCTATCCGGGCCCAGCTTTGCCCTGGAAGTTGCGCGCGGCTTGCCTACCGCGCTGACATTTGCTTCAGCCGACGAGGGTTTTGCGCGCAGCACCGCCAAAGCCCTGCACCATGCCCGCCTGCGTATCTACGCCAGTACCGATGTGGTCGGTGTGGAAGTCGGCGGCGCTGTGAAGAATGTCATGGCGATCGCTTCCGGGATCTGCGATGGCATGGGGTTGGGTCAAAATGCACGCGCTGCACTATTGTCGCGGGGCCTGGCCGAAATCACACGGCTCGGGCTGAAGCTGGGCGGACGGGTCGAAACGCTCGGCGGCCTTTCGGGTCTGGGGGACCTGATTTTGACCTGCACCGGAGACCTGTCGCGCAATCGCCGGGTCGGCTTGATGCTTGCGCAGCATCACGATTTGACCGAGATTTTGCGCAGACTCAGGCATGTTGCCGAGGGCGTTTACACCGCGCGCGAAGTGCATAACATTGCGCAACGCATGGAGGTCGCAATGCCGATCTCCGAAGCCGTATATCGCATACTCTACGAGGGCATTCCGCCTGCCGAAATGATAGTCGAACTGCTGAATCGCGCGCCCAATTCGGAATTCAGCACCAGCTGAATCACCCGGGCATTCCCTTCCTGCGAAACAGCAGATCCCATACGCCATGCCCCAGGCGCAAACCGCGCTGCTCGAACTTGGTGAGCGGCCGATAAGACGGGCGCGGGGCAAAGCCCGCCGCGGTGTTTTCAAGCAAGGGCTCCGCGCTCAATACGGCCATCGCCTGCCGCGCATAATCCCGCCAGTCTGTCGCAACATGAATGTAACCGCCGGGTTTGAGCTTTTGCACCAGTTGCGCGATGAACGGCGCCTGGATTAGCCGCCGTTTGTTGTGTCGCGCCTTGTGCCAGGGATCGGGAAAGAAGATGTGAACGCCATCCAGAGTGGCGTTGGCTATCATGTCGCGCAACACCTCCACCGCGTCGTGCTGAACGATGCGAATGTTGGTGATATGCCGGCTTTCGATAAGCTTGAGCAGATTTCCCACGCCCGGTGTATGCACCTCCAGCGCGAGGTAATCGTTCCTGGGATGCGCCAGTGCGATAGCCGCAGTGCTCTCGCCCATGCCGAATCCGATCTCCAGTATCCTCGGGGCGCTATGTCCGAAGGCGTGGTCGAGGTCCAGCGTTCGCGGGGCATAAGCGATGCCAAAGCGCGGCAACAGCGTTTCACAGGCACGCTGCTGGGCGGGTGAGACGCGCCCCTGGCGCAATACGAAGCTGCGGATATGGCGTTTGCTGAGGTCCGTGGTTGCTGTCATGGTGTTGATCATTTAACACCCTCTCCCCATCCCCTCTCCCACAAGTGGGAGAGGGGATGGGGAGAGGGTATTTTCAGGAGCGCGTCGAGCCGATGATACCCGCGGTCGGTGAACTCGGAATGGCGCTGTACAGTTTCTTCGGCATGCGTCCGGCGAGGAAAGCGGAACGCCCCGCTTCGACAGCCTGCCTCATTGCGCTTGCCATCAATACCGGTTGTTGAGCCCCGGCGATCGCCGTGTTCATCAGCACACCAGAGCAGCCCAGTTCCATCGCGATCGCGGCATCCGAGGCCGTGCCTACCCCCGCATCCACGATCACCGGGACCTGCACGCGTTCCATGATGAGCTGCAGATTCCACGGGTTGAGTATGCCCATCCCGGAACCGATCAGCGAAGCCAGCGGCATGATCGCGACGCAGCCGATATCCTCGAGTTGCTTGGCGATGATAGGGTCGTCCGAGGTATACACCATCACCCGGAAACCTTCGGCAACCAGCGTCTTTGCCGCGGCGATGGTTTCGATCACGTTCGGATACAGCGACTGCGGGTCGCCCAGCACTTCCAGCTTTACCAGATTGTGCCCGTCCAGCAACTCGCGCGCCAGACGCAGTGTGCGCACCGCATCGTCCGCTGTATAGCATCCGGCGGTGTTGGGCAGCAGCGTGTATCTGGCCGGCGGCAGGATCTCCAGCAGGCTCGGTTCATCGGGATTCTGCCCGATATTGCTGCGGCGTATCGCGATCGTGATGATCTCCGCACCGCTGGCCTCGATGGCTGCCTTGGTCTCGGCGAAATCCTTGTATTTGCCGGTCCCGACCAGCAGCCGCGAGCTGTAGCTTGCGCCTGCGATGACCAGCTTGTCATTGGGTGTTGAATTCATGTTCATTCGTTCGCTGAATTGTATGAAGGGATTTAGCCGCCGCCCACCGCGATGACCACTTCCAGCCTGTCGCCGTCCGCCAATCGTTGCGACGGGAAGGAACTGCGCGGCACGATCTCGCCATTGCGCTCCAAAGCGATACGCTTGCCGGCCAGGCCCATCTCCTCGATGAGTGCGGCTATGCTGGTGGAATCGGCCAGTTGGCGCGCCGTGCCGTTGATGTGGACGCTGATCACTTTCGGGCTCTCATTCGGTTATCCAAAAATGTGATGCTATCACGCGGGCGCTGCCGGATGGTAGAATGGCGGCGCACTTGGCGGTTGAAACAGGTTGTACGGGCAGAGCAGTCCAACAATGCGACCGAAAGGACGGCACGACTGATCTAAACAAGGTCAAATACAAGTTGATAGCGGAATCATTATGGAGCCAGGAAGGTTGGTTGACGTGATATCTCTCGCAACAGACTTGATACAATTCATAAACAATTCGTTCATCGTATGCCGGGATGAGCGTGGATAGAATCGCAACCGTGTAGTTTGTTCCGCTGTCGATTTCGACATCCAAAGACAACACTTGGATAACATCAGCTTGAAGTTAAATATTGTGTCCCTTCTGCGCGCTTCAAGACTGGCTGCGCTGGTCGTGGCATCCGTTCTGGTAGCATCATGCAGCGGCGGGGGCTCCTTGGGAACTGCGTCCAATGCGGGCAGCGTTTCCGGTACGTTGATACCTCCGCCGACGGCGACCGGGAACACCCTGGCCGTCGCGGTCGATGCCGGGCCGGTACCGAATGTCAGTCAAATCAATGTTGCTTACGTCTCGGTGACGGTCTGCCCCCCATATACAACCCCGGGTACGGTCGCTTGCCAAACGATAGACCACGTGGCATTGGATACCGGTTCGTCGGGGTTGCGACTGCTGAGTTCCATGCTTTATTCCAACCTGAATTTGCCTGCTGTGACAGATACGAGCGGGGAAGCAATTGGCGAATGCGTGCCCTTCGTGGTCGGCACGACTTGGGGCTCGGTGCGCTATGCCGATATATACCTCGGGGGCGAGGTCGCGAGAAATGTTCCGATCCAGGACATCGGGGATCAACCCGGTGGCGGTAGACTTGATATTCCACCCGATTGTGCCAGCTACGGCAACATCCAGGACACCCAGTCCCAGCTGGGCTCAAATGGAATACTGGGTGTCGGCCTTTTCCAGAATGACTGTGATGCTTGTTTGAGTGAAATTATTGCTGCTGCCTATTACACTTGCACCACAGGCAGCTGTGCAAATTCTACCGTGTCTTCCGCGCAAGTCGTGCAGAATCCTGTGGCCCTCTTTGCGCAGGACAACAATGGGGTTCAGATCGATCTGCCAGCGGTTTCATCCGCTGGTGATACCATTCTCAACGGTGCCCTGATTTTCGGCATCGGGACAGAGGCTAACAACCAGCTGGGCAGCGCAACGGTTTATACGATCGATACGAATGTAAACGATTTGACGACGTATGGCGATTTCACCACGACATACAAAGGGACGGCCCTGCCCGGTTACATAGACAGCGGCTCGAATGCGCTGTTCTTTAACGACTCGACGATCACTTTGTGTTCACCAAATAATCCAAATGATCCCTGGTATTGCCCGCCATCAACGATGACTCTGACCGCGACCAACAGCTCGTACGGCAGCAGCAGCGGTGTGGTGGTGTCTACCCCCACCCCTACCATCGTCAATGCCGACAATCTTTTTACCAATGCTAGCGTGCTAGCGGGAAATATCGGGGGCTGGGCCGGATCACCAGTATTCGCCTGGGGATTGCCGTTCTTCTTCGGCCGCCCGGTATTCACGGCCATACAGGGCGTGACGCCACCCGCGGGGGTTCCTGCCGGCCCATACTTTGCCTACTGATATGCACCGGATTTTCAGTGCTATCAGGCTCGGAGGATAATATGCACACGCGCACTTCGATAATGATCAAGCCGCCAAGCATGACAGCCGCGAACACCGCGCTGCGTCTCATATTCGCGTTGGCTGCAGCAGGACATTTCGCTGCAGCATATGCGTCCTTGGGCGGCGATGCGGCGAGCGTCGATGCAGACCGGTTGCACATGAACGTGAAACAGCCTGCCCGCCTGAAAGCCTCGGCAAACGGCAGCTACACCGTGAACGAATCGATTCTGCCTTCGGGTACGCGGGTACGGCAATATCTGTCCGCGTCCGGCGTGGTGTTCGCGGTAAGCTGGTCGGGGCCTTTCCTGCCCGATTTTCGGCAACTGCTGGGGCCGCACTTCGACACGATGGTTGCCGAACAGGCCAAGCTGACCCACGCCGGGCACAAATTTTTCGGTTTGCACGAATCCGGTCTGGTGATTGAATCGGGCGGCCACCAGCGCAGCTTTGCCGGCCGCGCATACTTGCCTAGCGCGCTTCCTCCGGGGATCAATGTGCAGGACATCCAATAGGGATATCAATTTGCGCATGCGCATCCCGGTCTGAATGCTCGGAGAATTCGTTGCTACAGACAAGCCTGGAGATGCACCCCGTCTGCAACAAGTTGGATCTGGCAGCAATAGCGCATATCGTTGCAGGCGTTGCGCTGCTACACACCGAAGTTGAGTAATGCAGGCAACCCACGTAAAATCACCATCTTCGCGGGTGTAGTTCAATGGTAGAACGGCAGCTTCCCAATAAGTTTGTCGTGTTCAAATACCACATCGTTTCTCACGGTCTCCACGGTTCCTCGACAATACCATTCACAGCCTTGCCACTGTGGACTTCATTGTGCCTCGACCGTTACCGATACCCCAAAACAGCCTCCGAAACGCCTCCAACCACCAAGAAATCGACAAGGACAGGCCAAGGAAGCTAACGGTTTTCTTTTTATATTATATAAAACAAAAAACAGTTATCTCCGGTAACGTCAAGTCCAAGCCGGTTTGGGTTCCGGTAGTGGACATATCAACCTAGGTCTCGATCAGTCAATGCCAGTCTCCGTTGCCCTATTGCCGATTTGGAAGGACAGTGCCAACAATGGGGAATAGTTTGCTGACGAATCACCTACGTCGAAAACCATAACGATAAAACGCTGGAATCACCCTCGAGTTGCCATGAAACTCGTAACAGTTTGGGGAACGGTGCTTTAACAGCTTGTTCTGCCACTGCCTTTTACGGTACGTCAGCAGCTTCAAGAGAAGTGGAGATAGATTCGTTACGGTGTTGGTCTGTATCGACGGAAGACTAAACTTTTGCTAACCTGCTTCAGGTCAAACTAATGCGAAGGAAGATAACCAATATGCGACGTTATACTGCAAACGCCATGTCTCCATTCGGTAATGACGAGGATGATGTTTCGAGAGAATCAAAGCTATGGTCAGTACTAACAAAAGTTTTGATCCCGCTCGGAGCTGGTTTCGCGGCTTTATTAGTCTTGCTAATTCAGAAGGTGCCGTTTTGGGTAACTGTTGTTGTGGTTGCCTATCTCGTTGTGACTGCGCTAGTCGTAGTGGCATTGCCAGTATTCCATCTCTACCAGAAGTTGCGGGACATGAAAATGAATCGTGACGTTGCGCGACATTATCTCCCGTTAATAAGTCGATTCGTGGTTACGCTGAAACCCAATCTGGATGAGTCTAGAGGTGATAACGTGTATTACCTGTGGAAGAGTGCGATCTCGCTGGAAGAGGGGCTCGATCTGAAGCAGAAGCAAATACGGCCCGA
Organism: uncultured beta proteobacterium; assembly: GCA_963723415.1. Taxonomy (GTDB): domain Bacteria; phylum Pseudomonadota; class Gammaproteobacteria; order Burkholderiales; family Gallionellaceae; genus Gallionella. The sequence continues at coordinate 27,956 of CAVRQB010000002.1, forward strand.
CAATGACCACCTGAGGACATTGAAGTTGTGGCTTGACTCGATTGATGTGCGTCTGAACCGCAAACACAAAAGAGATTTTGATATTCTCTGCGATGAACTAGCTTATGTTGTCCTCCAGTACAACGGGCTTTGCCAGAAGGCTCATCGGGAGATTGAAACGGCTGTGGTTTATAAAAAACCTGAAGATTACAAATTACGAACGCTTAAGCAGGATTGGGCTAATGCGAGAGACAAGCACAACCAGACAGTAAAGGCGTGGACAGACCTCGCTAAAAACATCAATCACGATTCCCATCGAAGAATTTGTTTTGATACCTGCGAGTTGTTGAAGACGATTGAAAGCTGAAGGGCTGCCTGTTGGCGTCCTCGTTCACCGAATCTTTAACCTGTTAGAGCGCGCAATTAGATCATTCATAACCGACCGTTCCTTTGCGATTGCTGCTTGCCGCAATACCGTTGGGTCGGTTCGAGTACCAGATTGCGATGGTTGATTGTTTCGAACCCTGACGCGGTACTCCAGCCAAATTACATTCTCGTTGGTTTGATTGTCGTAGCCTTGCCACAGTTTCTTCACCATCGATGAAGCCTTGTTCGATTGAAATCCAAGCTGAATATCCAGCATTGCCAATATTTTGCTCCACATGATAGTGACCTCCGAGATCGTGGAGGTATTTATTGGGACTGACCGATACAGCCATCAACATAAATACCTGCACAACCAATGGAGAGTAATCAAAATGGAGCTAAAAGAAATCGCGGATAACTTAGAAAAGCGTCGTGTAGAGTTACTTAAAAATAATGCCAAGCGAGCACAGCAACAAGCCAAGAACGCACAGGCTATGCTAAAGATGAAGCAGGCCAAAGAGCAACTACTGAAGTCACAAGGCCTTGTCTGACGACATCTTATTCAACCGATTAATCACGTCACGCGCCTTGGAAGTGACGAGCTTCGACTCGAGGTGCGCATAACGCATGGTGGTCTTGATATCTGAGTGACCCAGTATTTCTTTCACTTCGTATAGATTCATTCCATTCTGAATCAGTCGTGTGGCATGAGTGTGCCGCAAACTGTGAATCTTGCAATCACTTAAGCCAGCATTCCTTAATGCCTTCCGAATCGACTGGCTGGCATAGCCACGAGAGCCACCTTTTCGATTTTGGAATACGTAAACACCAGTTTTTGACAGTGACCGACGCTGCAATACCTCATGCACTCGGTCGGACATAAAGAGCGTGGTTTCATTCTGCACCTTGCTACGCCAAAGATTTATGGTGCGATCTTCAAGATTAATTTTTGACCACGAGATATTGGCAATCTCGCTGTAACGTGCGCCAGTATCAAGCAATAAAATAACGAGGTCGTAGGCATCTTCCATTGCCTGCTTGGTTCTCAGGTCGCGTTCATCGTACGGACGCAAACCACGTCCTCCACGTTTTGGGTCCAGACAAGCGAGGAATCTGCGTTCCTCATCAGTGGACAAATATCGGAGCGAGCTTTTTGATAGCTTGATCGTAGGAAATTCAAGATCATTTACTTGATAGCCGAGCTTGCGAGCGAACTTCCATGCACACCGAATTAAATTTAGATTGTGCTTGATCGTCTGTTCCTTGACACCCTCATTCATGCGATCACGCTTAAACCGCTCAAGGTCGTGTGCAGTCAACTCATCGATAAATTTATGGACTGGAAGCAATCGATATGCAATCTTGCTGTTTGTTATTAGCCCACGGTGATTAGGCGTTCCTTGCTTGGACTCGCTGAATTGATCAATGGCTGCGCGTAAAGTAATCCGCTCCTTCTGACCAAGAAATTGCTGTGCATGCAAATTTGACTTCCACTCGATTTCCATCTGCTCAGCCAACTTTTTGTTCGTGGTGCGCGATGACCGTATGTAGGTCTTGCCGTTTAGCTGGAACTGAATGAAGTAATTCTTGCTGTTGCCTCGTTTAATAATGCTCATGGTGTCTCTCTCCACGTTGATTTGATGGAGATGACCTTCACCCCTATTTCGAGGCAGGACAACAGCTTTTTGCGGTACAGTATCAGGTATAAATACTGCTGCGATCCTAATGCAATCAAGCAAGCACAAGTTCGAGTTCCGCTTCGCGCCTCCAGCCTGCCATTGCATTAGGTCCAACCGCTGCGCGGAACTCAGCGGTCATGAAAACATGAAAAGAACTCAGGAGGCAGGCCAATGTGCCAATCAAACGTTATTCAACAGTCAACTCGTCGCTCGATAGAGCAAACTACCGGCAGTCACCAAACAAATCTGGAATTCCAGCCTTTAACGAAGGATTTTATTCGGAGTAGAGCGATATGTTGATCGCCATCAATCGAAATATTATTAACAAGGTTGGTGAAGATATATTAAAGGCCAATAACAGCACCTACGAAAACGTCGATATCTCAATACAAGATTTTGCTAATTTTGTTAATCAAGGCTTTGCATTTTGCGCTCAACACAAGAACAACTGGCGAAAAACATCTAACTTCAGTGCATCCGACTTTCTCGCAGTAGACATAGATCACGGTCTGACGCTTGAAGCAGCACAGGAAGATGAGTTTTTTAAGCAGTATGCCAGCATGATTTACACCACGCCCAGTCACAAGCCGGATGCACACCGATTTCGAATCGTCTTCGAGCTGGAAGAGACAATAACAGACGCTGACAGGATGAGGCACGCATTAACTGGCCTCATCGTAAGATTTGGTGGAGATCGAAATTGCAAAGATCCATGCAGGCTATTCTTTGGCTCGTCTGGTTCAAATCCAGCCGTATTTGGCAAGCAGCTTCCGAATTCGGAAGTAGAAAAGCTGGTAATTCGTGCGCAAGAAAATAGAGTGCGAACAGCAAGCAAAAGTGAAGATCAGAAAGGTCTGACAGCCGCAGTCCACTCTCGCATTAACATTCCGCGCCATTCGCAAGTTGTCACTGAAGCAGGGCAAAGTATTGCGCTGGCAGACCTGCAACCGCGAACACGTATATTTTGTTCGCAGCACGTTGACAACAAGCCGAGTGCCGTGACTCTTAGAAATCGCGATGGCAATGCTGGATTCTTTTGCAGTACTTGCAATGCGACCTTCTTCCTTGACGATGGCAAAGGAAATGTTTGGCGTGACAACTACCAGTTCAACTATGACTGGGAAAATCTATTAAACATTTCCCTTGAAGAACACGACGCTTATTCGGACGAGGACGGACGTATAAGCGTCTCGGAAGTACGCGGGGGGCGCATCAGAGAAATCAATACGCGCTATCTGCCTATCGAAGATATGTCTTTCGATAATGTCAAAAAGAGCGAAGAAAACTTAATTGCAAACAGAGATATTACATTCATCAAGAGCCCCAAGGGTTCAGGAAAAACGGAGTGGCTTGCGCGGTTGGTGGCAGCATGCAAGAAAGCCAATTATTCGGTCTTGCTGGTGGGGCATCGTCGATCACTTATTTCTACAACAGCATTAAGAACTGGATTGACAAGTTACTTAGGCGAAGCTGAATCTATGTATGGAACTGATGTCCATCGCACCATTTTTAATGCGCCAACGTCAGCTTATGCAATCTGCCTTGATAGTATTCCAGGCAGACTTGATAGAACTATCAACAAGTATGATGTCGTCGTTATTGACGAGGTTGAACAGGTATTTTCTCATCTACTTTCTGGAACGCTTAAAGATATTCGACGTGAGGCACTACACGCCTTGCAGCACTATCTGCGTTCAGCCAAATTGATGTACCTGCTCGATGCAGACTTAAACAAGGTTACGATCGATGTGCTGGCGCAGATGCTAAGTGATAAGGATCGCAAATGGCAGGCGATCATTAACAACTGGAAACCAGAGTACCACGTAGTCGAATTCTACGATTCTGCTAAGAAGGATGATTTGCTCGGTGAGTTGGTTGCAAGCATTGGGCGTGGAGAACGTTGCTTCGTCTGTTCAAACTCGAAGGCACTCATTGATGGCTTGCACTTAGAAATTAATAAACGATGCACGCGCACTCTAAAGACGATTGTGGTGACGTCGGAAAATTCGCAGAAACCAGAAATTCAAGAATTTATTCGAAACATTAAAATTCAAGCCCTGCAATACGATGTCATTTTTACCTCTCCTGCGATGGGCACAGGAATCGATATTACCTTTGAAAATGATGAGGCTCACATCGACTCCGTATTTGGTTTTTTTGAAGCTCGCGTCAACACGCACTTCGACATTGACCAGCAGCTAGCTCGCGTGCGGAACCCCAAGCGCATTTGTGTTTGGATTACGCCGGAGGAATTCCAGTTCGAAACAGATATTGAAGCCATTAAAGGCGAGATACACGCTGCCGCAGACATTCACCGTGGATTTATTGACATTGCACCCTCCGGCATTGCTAATTACATTACCGATGAGTTGTACGAATTCGTATTCGCAACCATTACTGCGGCGCAACGTGCATCCAAGAATCGCCTCAAGAAAAACTTTATTGACCTACGCGAAGCTAACGGCTGGACGGTCAAAAATGTTGACAAAGTCGCAGAGCGTGCAGAACTTGGAAAAGATGTTAGAAAAAGTGCTAAGGCCGAACGTCAGCGCGTTGCCTTTGAACGAATCCTTCAGGCTCGTCAGATCACGTATGACGAATACCGAGACTTTAAACGCGCTGAAAAGAGCGAAATACTTGCTGATGTAAACAAGCCATTAATGCGTCGCTACGAAATTGAGTCCTTCTACTTTCAGGACGCCGATATCGATTTACTCGAGGAGGATAAAGACGGACAACTCAGGAAGGGCGTTAGAAACTATGAGTTGCTGATGGCACCAGATGAGCTGCTGCAAAAAGAAGACACCTATTACTCTGGTGCTTTTACCGATGATAAAGCTGAAAATTTGCTCAGAAAACAAATCATGTCTGGGCTACTACATAAGGCTGGACTGATGGTTGGTGGCAAGTTTGACACCGACGTTGTAGTAGATTCATCTAAGCTCAGTGAATTCGCTGATGAGTGCATCAAGGACAAGGTAAGAATTGAGCGACTTTTTCAGGTAGATGTACGCAGTGATGCAAAGAAAAAGTCAGTCCAGCAACTTAGTGCAATTCTCGATTGGCTATATCTACCCCTGACCAAGCCAGAAATAAAACAAAGCAATGGAAAGAAAAAGTATTATTACCATCTAAATTCTAAGCACATTAATTCATTAATGGCGTGGGCTGACGTGCGGGCTGACCTTGAAAGTTGCGAAAAATGGAGGAAGACGCGAGAGGGTTATGGTGCTGTCAATTAGACAGCACCTCGTTTTAAGTTACGAAACATTCTGGACGCGACTCTCCTTTGCTGCACGTCGCTTGCAGTTATACCAGTATGTCAGCGCTCCCTTTGGCGTTAGGGTTGCGCCCTCCACAAATGCCGCCACGATGATTTCCTTGGGCTCATCCTTAGTCAATGCGTAGATGGCCCGAGCCGCATCTGCCTTGGATTTGCCGTCTTTTATAATGGCCTTGCCTTGTGCAATCGCTTCCTTGATCGATGGCTTGTTCAGGTCGATTTTCTTGGCTGGCTCTACCTTGGCCTCGGTCTTCGGAGTCGATTTGATTTCGACTTCCTTCTTGACGGCGTTGGCAGCGACAGAGTCAGTATTTTTCAGCGGATTCTTGAACATAGTATTTTCTCCAGAGTTGATTGACGAGTAAGTTCACCTTGTTAGGCGGAGCGGTTTCGAAGCCAGAAATATCTTCTATCAAGCCGAGCACCACATCGGCAAACTCATCAAACATCAGATCGGTACCAAATTCCTCGTTGACGATCTCAACGAGATTTTGCTGTTGCTCTGCTGACAGTGTTTGCATTTGCGATGTCTTTCTTGACCACTCGCGCACACCATCCCGTCGTAATTCAAAGAAGACAACAGTAACGAATCTATCTCCACTTCTCTTGAAGCTGCTGACGTACCGTAAAAGGCAGTGGCAGAACAAGCTGTTAAAGCACCGTTCCCCAAACTGTTACGAGTTTCATGGCAACTCGAGGGTGATTCCAGCGTTTTATCGTTATGGTTTTCGACGTAGGTGATTCGTCAGCAAACTATTCCCCATTGTTGGCACTGTCCTTCCAAATCGGCAATAGGGCAACGGAGACTGGCATTGACTGATCGAGACCTAGGTTGATATGTCCACTACCGGAACCCAAACCGGCTTGGACTTGACGTTACCGGAGATAACTGTTTTTTGTTTTATATAATATAAAAAGAAAACCGTTAGCTTCCTTGGCCTGTCCTTGTCGATTTCTTGGTGGTTGGAGGCGTTTCGGAGGCTGTTTTGGGGTATCGGTAACGGTCGAGGCACAATGAAGTCCACAGTGGCAAGGCTGTGAATGGTATTGTCGAGGAACCGTGGAGACCGTGAGAAACGATGTGGTATTTGAACACGACAAACTTATTGGGAAGCTGCCGTTCTACCATTGAACTACACCCGCAAGGCTGGCGATTTTACGTGGATTGTCCGCAATACTCAACTTGACAGTTATTCGACATTGGGGCGCCTACTGTAGCGACTGTTGTGTAGATTGTGCCGATATTTCGAATAGCTGTTTCTACAGCGTATTACTATAAGGTCATGAATATATGGAAGGCGTTGACCTGTCACTGTTTATAAAGACTTTCGCCGTTCGTCCCGGAATGCAGGTGGGAAAAGCGCAGCTTTATGACGTGCTGCTTGGAAGCTTCAAAAACGTGATTTCAAACTAAGAAGTGCACGCGATAAGAGGAGCAACATCGGCAGCTCCACAATTGGGCCTAGAATTATCGCCAGATAGACCAACGGGTGTCCTGGAAATGCCGCAACGGCGACGCCGATTATCGCTTCAGAATTGCGCGCCGTTGTAGTGAAGGATAACGTGACCGTGTCAGCGTAGCCGAGCTTGAAAAGTTTTCCATTAACCATGGCAAGCACGAATAGGACGAAGAAGAATAGAATCAAGAAAAGAATAAGGAGCCCGACTCGCCCTGCGTCTGAAAAAGTTATCGACGGCTGCGATACAAACATACTGAGGATAACTAAGACAAGTGCCCAGAGTTTGAACTCACCGTTGAGCTTCTTGAATGAACCGAAAAAGTATTCTCTCCCTTTCGTTCTTATGATTGCCTTCTGAATAATGTAGCCCAGAATAAAGGGTGCTATCAGAAACAAACCGACACTCCTTGCCAATACCGCGAAGTCGATAGGGATGATTCTCCCGACCAGTATATACATATACAAAGGCATGAGAACTATCTGGAGCGTGATATTCCATGGCAGCAGTGCTATTCCCCATGCGACATCGCCTTCAGCAAGGTCTGTGAAGATCAGGTACCACCCGATACAGGGCGTCAGAGTATACAAAATCGCACCGACCCAGAAGTCCGGATAGTTTTTTAAAAAGACCCATCCCATTGCCCATGAAAAGAGTGGTATGAAGATGAAGTTGATGACAATTGCCAGCGTGGTCGGTTTAACTTTTCTGAATGCCTTGCCGACGTCTTTTATCTCAACAGGCAGCATAACCGACAGGATAACGAAGAAAACGCCAATCTCAGTCAGTTGTATGAGAGCAGGAATTGCCTTACCTATCATTGTCTGAATGATGATTCCCGCTATCACCGCCCCTATCAAAATGAAGGGCTTCTCTTTGTCCTTGGTTGATAAGTTGGCCATGATTAATCTCCTCCTGTGAGCCCTCACCCAATACCATTATATCCATAAACGGCATTGTTAATTGCGAGCAGCCAGTAATACGCTGTAGAAACAGCTATTCGAAATATCGGCACAATCTACACAACAGTCGCTACAGTAGGCGCCCCAATGTCGAATAACTGTCAAGTTGAGTATTGCGGACAATCCACGTAAAATCGCCAGCCTTGCGGGTGTAGTTCAATGGTAGAACGGCAGCTTCCCAAGCTGCATACGAGGGTTCGATCCCCTTCACCCGCTCCAGATTATTTCAGAGCAACATCAGGCACACTGGCATGCTGATCGTGCATCACGATGCGCACGACGAACATGATCGCCAGCACATTCCCCGCTATCGCGATGTAACCCACCAACCCGTAATCCACGATCTGCCCCGCATTGTTTTGCGTGATGATGAACCCGGCCAGCGTAGTCGCCAGCCCCATCGCGAATGATTGCACGGTCGCATTGAGCGACATGAACGTGCCGCGCAGCCTGGGTTGAGCAGCCGAGGTGATGATGGCCATCGCCGGGATCATGCGCCCCGAGACCAGCACGAAGAAGGCAGTGGTGCAGACCAGCCAAAGCCACAACGGCGAGGCGCCGATGTGGGTCACGACGAACAACGGAACCAGGGCGCCTATGCCTATCAGGCGATAAATCCTTATCTTGCCTTTCGAGTCCGCCCAATGGCCGATCAGCCGTGCCGTGAACAGCGTAGCCATGCCGCCGGCCAGGTAGATGAACGGGATCTGCTGTTGCGTGATCCCGACATTGCCGACCGCGTAGACGGTGATATACGGGATCACCGTGAACCCGGAAAAGATCAGCAGCCCGGAGAACATCAGGGCGCGCCGGTGGTTGGGATCGCGCAGCACCTCGAACATGGCCGAAAACGGATGCGCGCGCTTCTTGTCGCTGATGTGATAGCGCAGCTCCGGCAGTATGCGCGCGGCGATAACGATGAAAAGCATGGTCAAGACCGCGATCAGGATGAAGGGTGCGCGCCACTGGAAATGATTGGCCAGCCACAGCGACAGCGGCACACCCGCCACGGTTGAGATGGAGAATGCCGTCGACACGATGCCGCCTGCCTTGGCGCGCCGGGCAAACGGGATCACATCGCCGACTATGGTTTGCACCATCGCGCCCATCACCCCGCCGAAGGTGCCCGCCATACCCCGCGCGATCAGCAAAGTGACATAGCCGGGAGCCAGCCCGCATGCCAATGTCGCGAGACCGAACAATGCGAATATGGTCAGCATCAGGCGTTTGCGCTCGAAGCGGTCGATGAAGGTCGCAGCCAGCAGTCCGGAAAATGCGGCACTGAAGCTGTAGGACGCGACCAGCAGGCCGAATTCATGCGTCCCTATGCCGAACGCCCTGATCAGGATGGGGCCCAGCGGCATCATGATCATGAAATCGAGGATATGGCTGAACTGGATGCCGGCAAGGGTAAGCAGCAAATAGCGTTCGCGTTGCGGGGTAAGGGTGGTCTGCACGTGGGTTCCGGGCCGAAAAATCTCAAATCGTGATTCTAACGTTTTGAATCGCCGATAAGAAATTTTGCGGGCTTTTGCGTTGCGGCAAAATGCCAGCTTGCATCCTTTCCTGCATCCGGCAGTGCTAAAATCGACGCCTGAATTTTTTGTTTTCCATCATGCCGCAGCCAACTTTTATCCATCTCCGCCTGCACAGCGAATATTCGATTTCGGATGGCATGGTGCGCATCAATGAGGCGGTCGCCGCGGCCAAGCGCGATTCGATGCCGGCGTTGGCGCTGACCGACCTGAACAATTTCTTCGGCCTGGTCAAGTTTTACAAGGCGGCACGCAGTGAGGGCATCAAGCCCGTCATCGGCTGCGACGTGTACATCAGCAACGATGCCGACCAGGATCGCCCCCACCGCATGTTGTTGCTGTGCCAATCCGGCGCAGGCTATCTGACTCTGTGCCGATTGCTCAGCCGTGCTTATCTGGAGAACCAGCATCGCGGCCGGGCCGAGCTGCGCCGCGAATGGTTCCATCAGCACAGCGAAGGCCTGATTGCCTTGTCCGGTGCTCATCTGGGCGATGTCGGCAGCGCGCTGTTGTCCGGCAATGCCGCCCAGGCCAGAAAGTTCGCGCGCGAATGGGCCGGATTGTTCAACGATCGCTACTATATCGAGGTGCAGCGCGCCGGGTTTGCCGACGAGGAACATCACCTGCATGCCGCGACGCAGCTTGCTGCCGAGCTGGGCTTGCCGGTGGTCGCCACCCATCCGGTGCAGTTCCTCAGCGTTGCCGACTTCAAGGCACACGAAGCACGGGTGTGCATCGCCGAGGGCTACGTGCTCAACGACAAGCGCCGCGCGCGGGCTTTCACCGACCGGCAATATTTCAAGTCCCAGTCCGAAATGGCGGAACTGTTCGCCGACCTGCCGGAAGCGCTGCAGAACAGCGTGGAGATCGCGCGCCGCTGCAATCTTTCGCTCACGCTGGACAAGCCGCGCCTGCCGGATTTTCCGACGCCGAAAGGCCAGGGACTGGATGATTATTTGCGCGAGGAAGCCGAATTGGGATTGCGGCAGCGCATGGCTGTGCTTTATCCGGATGAGGCCGAGCGGGCAGCCAAACTTCCGCAATACCGGACGCGGCTGGACTTCGAGATCGATACCATCATCAAGATGGGCTTCCCCGGTTACTTCCTGATCGTCGCCGACTTCATCCGCTGGGCAAAGCATAACGGCGTCCCGGTCGGACCCGGTCGCGGCTCCGGGGCTGGGTCACTGGTCGCTTACAGCCTAGGCATCACCGACCTCGATCCGCTGCGCTATGCGCTGCTGTTCGAGCGTTTCCTGAATCCGGAGCGCGTTTCGATGCCGGACTTCGATGTGGATTTTTGCCAGGACGGGCGCGAGCGCGTCATCGACTATGTGAAGCAGAAATACGGCGCGGCCAGCGTGGCGCAGATCGCGACCTTCGGCACGATGGCATCCAAGGCGGTGATCCGCGATGTCGGGCGCGTGATGGATTTTCCTTACGGCCTGTGCGACCGGCTGTCCAAGGCGATCCCCTTGGAGGGCGTGAAACCGGTGTCGCTCAAAAAGGCGCGCGAACTGGAACCGGAGATCAACACGATCGCCGAGAGCGAAGAAGGCGTGCCCGAGCTGCTGGAGCTGGCCGGCCGACTCGAAGACCTGACACGCAACGTCGGCATGCACGCGGGCGGCGTGCTGATCGCGCCCGGGCAACTCACCGATTTCTGCCCGCTGTATTGCGCCGATAGCAGCACCAGCGTGGTCAGCCAGTTTGACAAGGACGATGTCGAATCCATCGGCCTGGTGAAGTTCGACTTCCTGGGTTTGCGCACGCTGACGATACTCGATTGGGCGATGCGCCACGTCGCCCGGCTGGCTGCGGAAGGGTCGCTGCGCAGCAGCGGGGCACCCACCGGCGTGCCCCTTGCGGGTGCCGGAGGAATCGCGCCGTTCACTTTGGAAACGATGCCGCTGGACGATGCCAAGACCTATGATCTGCTGAAAAAGGCCAACACCACCGCGGTCTTCCAGCTTGAATCGCGCGGCATGAAAGACATGCTGGTGCGCGCCAAACCGGACTGCTTCGAGGACATCATCGCGCTGGTCGCGCTGTACCGGCCCGGACCGATGGATCTGATCCCGGACTTCATCCGCCGCAAACACGGCGAGAGATTCGACTATCCGCACCCCGCTGTCGAACCGGTGCTGCGCGAGACCTACGGCATCATGGTCTACCAGGAACAGGTGATGCAGATGGCGCAGGTTGTCGGCGGCTACAGCCTCGGCGGTGCCGACCTGCTGCGCCGCGCGATGGGCAAGAAGAAGGCCGAGGAGATGGCGCAGCAGCGCGAGATCTTCATCGCGGGCGCGCTGAAGAACGGCACTTCCAAAGAGGTGGCCGGCAACCTGTTCGACCTGATGGAAAAATTCGCCGGCTACGGTTTCAACAAGTCCCATGCCGCCGCTTATGCCCTGGTCGCGTACCAGACGGCCTATTTGAAGGCGCATCATCCGGCCGCATTCATGGCGGCGACGCTGTCCGGCGACCTGGACAACACCGACAAGGTCGGCATCTTTTACGCGGATACCCTGCAGCAGAATATCGCCGTGCTGCCGCCGGACGTGAACAGCTCGGGTTACGTGTTCTCACCGGTGGACAGGAAGACCATCGCCTACGGGCTGGGGGCGATCAAGGGTACCGGCGAGGCGGCCATAGGCAATATCGTCAAGGCGCGGGAAAAAGGTCCGTTCAAGGACCTGTTCGATTTCTGCCGGCGCGTGGACAAGCGCATCGTCAACCGGCGCACGGTCGAAGCATTGATCAGGGCGGGTGCCTTTGACAGCATCAACGACCACCGCGCGGCGCTGATGGCCAGCGTCGATGCGGCATTGAGCAGCGCCGACCAGCAGGCGCGTGCGGCCAATCAGAACAGCTTGTTCGGCAACGAAGAATCGGACGCCGTGCTGATCGTGCAGACTGCGGACGTGCCGCGCTGGCGGCTGCGCGAACAGCTCGCCCACGAAAAAGCCAGTCTGGGCATCTATTTGGGCGGGCATCCGTACCAGGAGTATGCCGCGGAACTGGCAAACTTCATCAAACTGAAACTGGCCGATCTGACACCGCAATTCGTCGGGCGGACAGAGGACAGAGGACAGAGGACAGACGACAGATCGAGGCGCGGCGTGCCGGTGGTGCTGGCGGGCATCGTGGCCGGGCTGCGCATCCAGCAGACGCGGCGCGGACGCATGGCGGTGGTCACGCTGGACGACGGCAGCGCGCAGGTCGAGCTGACGGTGTTCAACGAGATCTACGAGGCCAGCCGCCCGTGGATACGCGAGGACGAATTGCTGGTGGTGCGCGGCAAGGCCGGTCTGGACGAATATTCCGGCAATGTGCGGGTGACCGGCGATGAACTATACGACTTCGCTTCGGCACGCTCGCACTTTGCCCAACAGCTGGCGCTGCGCTGCAACGGCAACGCCAGCATCGCGCAGCTCAAAAAACTGTTCACGCCGTATCGCGACGGCAAATGCCCGGTTCAGATCGTCTACCGCAACGACGAGGCAAGCTGCCAGCTGCGCCTGGGCGAAGACTGGCAGGTGACTTTGCACGACGATCTGCTGCGAGACCTGCGCGCGTTGTTAAGGGCGGAGAACGTGAAAGTGGTCTACAACTGATTCACTTTACGCGCATGCCGGGCTGTGCACCATCGTCCGGGCTGAGGATGAACAATCCCGGGGTGTCGCCGGATGCCGCCAGCACCATGCCTTCCGACAGGCCGAATTTCATCTTGCGCGGCGCAAGGTTGGCGACCATCACGGTCATGCGGCCCTTGAGTTTTTCCGGGTCGTATGCGGACTTGATGCCGGCGAACACGGTGCGCGGTTTTTCCTCGCCGATGTCCAGCGTCAGTTTCAGCAATTTCTCCGCGCCTTCCACATGCTCGGCGTTGACGATCTTTGCGACGCGCAGATCGATCTTGCTAAACTCGTCAATCGTAATAGTCGGCGCGATAGCGCCAACGTTTGCTCCCTCGCCCTTTAAGGGAGAGGGTTGGGGAGAGGGTAAATGCTGCTGCGCTACAGCATGACGAACAGGCGATGGGGGAGACTCTAGGGTTTGTTTGTTGGCTTCTATCATGGCGTCTATTTGTTTTTGGTCTATGCGGGTCATTAGATGTTGATAGGAGTTGATGTTTGAGCCACTGAGAAGATGGTTGCTTCCCGCGTGTTCCCATTGCAGCGGCTCGATATTTAAGAAATGTTCAACCTGTTCGGCGAGGTGCGGCAACACTGGTTTTAAACAAAGGGTAAGTAACCGAAATATCTCAAGACTAACCGTGCATGTGAACTGAACGTCATTTTTCAAGCTTGGAGATTTGATTTGATCCCAAGGTGCATTATCAGCAATGTATTCATTGGCCGAATCTGCAATCAACATGATTCTCCGCAAGGCTTTGCTGTATTCGCGTTGCTCATACCATTGCCTGATTAAACCACAGCCAATCCAGACATCCGTGAATAATTTCGGAGCAACTGTCGTTGCATCATTTTTATCTAATCTAGATAATCGTCCCTCAAAATGTTTAGTGATGAAGGGTGCGGTTCGACTGGCAATATTGATGTACTTGCCAATCAGGTCGCTATTTACCCTTGATACGAAATCTTCCAGATTCAGGTCGATGTCTTCCATCGTGCCGTTCAGTTTGGCGGCGTAGTAGTAGCGCAGATATTCCGGATTGAGTCCCTGCTTGAGATAGCTGTCTGCGGTGATGAAGGTGCCGCGCGATTTGCTCATTTTCTCGCCGTTCACGGTCAGGAAGCCGTGCGCGAACAGTTTGGTCGGAGTGCGGAAACCGGCGTGCTGCAGCATTGCGGGCCAGAACAGCGCGTGAAAATATAAAATATCTTTGCCGATGAAGTGATAAAGCTCCGTGCCGGATTGAGCTGCTCTTTCCTTATCCCAGTACTCATCGAAATTCAGTGGCGCACCCTCTCCCCCAGTCCCTCTCCCTTCCGAGGGAGAGGTGAGCGAACAGAGCCGCTTGAAACTGCCCATATACCCGACCGGCGCATCCAGCCACACGTAGAAATATTTGCCCGGCGCATCGGGTATCTCGAAGCCGAAGTAGGGCGCGTCGCGCGATATGTCCCAGTCGGTCAGCTTGTTCTCGCCCTCGGCGCCCAGCCATTCCTGCATCTTGTTGGCGGCTTCGGGCTGCAGCGATCCGCTGCGCGTCCATTCGCGCAGGAACTGCTGGCAGATGGTGGCTGAAAGCCTGAAGAAATAGTGGTCGGAAAAGCGCAATTCCGGTTTCGCGCCGGACACCGCGGAGTAGGGGTTGATCAGGTCGGTGGGCGCGTAGGCGGCGCCGCACACTTCGCAATTGTCGCCGTACTGGTCCCTGGCATGGCATTTCGGGCATTCGCCCTTGATGAAGCGGTCCGGCAGGAACATGTTCTTGAGCGGATCATAGAATTGCTCAATGGCGCGCTTTTCTATCAATGAGGGCTTCTGGTCCCTGAGGTTGAGATAAATCTCGCGCGAGTAACTGCCGGTCTCTGGGCTGTTGGTGCTGCCGTAGTGGTCGAACTCGACATGGAATCCCTTGAAATCCGCGATGTGTTCATGCCATACGCGGTCGATCAACTGTTCCGGCGTGATACCTTCCTTTTCGGCGCGCAGCATGATCGGGGTGCCGTGGGTGTCGTCGGCGCAAACGTAGTGGCATTCGTTGTCTTGCATTTTCTGGAAGCGCACCCAGATGTCGGTCTGGATGTATTCGACCAGGTGGCCGAGATGGATGCTGCCGTTTGCATAGGGCAAAGCCGACGTGACCAGGATTTTTCTTTTGGGCATTATTTTATGGACAGGCTGAAACGCTATAAAGGCGCGGATTTTAGCAAATCGCGCGCACGAGCGCCGAATTGGTTAAAATCGCGCCCTTGCAAATTAGTTAGAGGAGCAAGGTACAAGGTTCAAGGTTCAAGATTCAAGGACAATGGATTTCGCATTTCCTTGAGACTTTCACCTTTCACCTTTCACCTGAATTTTATGAGCATCAAGTCGGACAAATGGATACGCCGGATGGCGCAGCAGTACAGGATGATAGAACCGTTCGAGCCGAATCAGGTGAAGGAGGTCGACGGCAAGCGCATCGTGTCCTATGGCACATCGAGCTACGGCTACGATATCCGCTGCTCGAACGAATTCAAGCTGTTCACGAACATCAACAGCACCATCGTCGATCCGAAGAACTTCGATCCGGATTCCTTTGTCGAGGTGAAAGCCGACTACTGCATCATCCCGCCCAACTCGTTCGCGCTGGCGCGCACCGTCGAGTATTTCCGCATCCCGCGCAGCGTGCTGACCATCTGCCTGGGCAAGTCCACCTATGCGCGCTGCGGCATCATCGTCAACGTCACGCCGTTCGAACCGGAGTGGGAAGGCTATGTGACGCTGGAGTTTTCCAATACCACGCCGCTGCCCGCAAAGATCTACGCCAACGAGGGCGTGGCGCAGGTGCTGTTCTTCGAGAGCGACGAGGTCTGCGAGACGTCTTACAAGGATCGTGGCGGCAAATACCAGGGGCAGGTCGGTGTTACCTTGCCCAAGATGTAGGAACCCTGAAAAAGTGGCTACGTTAGCGCATCGCTGTGTTACGCGGTGCTCGCAACCTCGCCTATCTAATTGATATGTCTCGGTTGCGGTGCTCCGTGGGCCTTGCGCTGCATCTGCCTCGCCGACTTTTTCATGGGCCCCATAATTCTGACGCTGAAAGGGGTGCTTCCAAATCCGAAAATCTTCCTTGCACCGGCGCGGAAATCTGCGACAATCCGCGCCAATTTGCTGTTCCTGCCCGACTTCAGCTGTTCCTAACAGGGAGTAAACAATGAAATTTAGGTTCCCCATAATCATCATCGACGAAGACTTCCGCTCCGAAAATGCCAGCGGACTGGGCATACGCGCCTTGGCCGAGGCCATCGAGTCAGAAGGGATGGAGGTCCTCGGGGTCACCAGCTATGGCGACCTGACATCGTTTGCGCAGCAGCAAAGCCGCGCCTCCGCTTTTTTGCTGTCGATCGACGATGAGGAATTTGGCGGGGGCAGCCCTGAGGAGACCGAGGTGGCGCTAAAGAGCCTGCGTGCTTTCGTGCAGGAGATCCGCTTCAAGAACGCCGACATCCCGATCTATCTGTACGGCGAGACGCGCACATCGCGCCATATCCCCAATGACATCCTGCGCGAGTTGCACGGCTTCATCCACATGCACGAGGACACGCCGGAATTTGTCGCGCGGCATATTATCCGCGAAGCGAAATCCTATCTGGACTCGCTGGCGCCGCCGTTCTTCCGCGCGCTGCTGCATTATGCGCAGGACGGTTCCTATTCGTGGCACTGTCCCGGGCACTCGGGCGGCGTGGCATTCCTGAAATCGCCGGTCGGGCAGATGTTCCACCAGTTCTTCGGCGAAAACATGCTGCGCGCGGACGTGTGCAACGCGGTGGATGAACTGGGACAGTTGCTCGACCATACCGGGCCGGTGGCCGCTTCCGAGCGCAATGCGGCGCGCATCTTCAATTCCGACCACCTGTTCTTCGTCACCAACGGCACCTCGACCTCGAACAAGATCGTGTGGCACTCGACGGTCGCCCCGGACGATATCGTCGTGGTGGACCGCAATTGCCACAAATCGATATTGCACGCCATCATGATGACCGGCGCGGTGCCGGTGTTTCTGACGCCGTCCCGCAACCACTACGGCATCATCGGGCCGATAGCGAAATCCGAGTTCGAGCCGGAGAACATCCAGAAGAAGATAGACGCAAATCCGTTCATCAAGGACAAGACCAAGAAGCCACGCATCCTGACCATCACCCAGAGCACCTACGACGGGATCGTGTACAACGTCGAGATGCTGAAGCAGATGCTGGACGGGCGCATCGACACCTTGCACTTCGACGAGGCCTGGCTGCCGCATGCCGCATTCCACGAGTTCTACAAGGACATGCATGCGATCGGCAAATACCGCCCGCGCGCCAGGGAATCGATGATCTTTGCTACACAATCCACGCATAAATTATTGGCGGGATTGTCACAGGCCTCGCAGATCCTGGTGCGCGAACCGCAGAACCGCAAGCTGAACAGCCATGTGTTCAACGAGGCCTATCTGATGCACACCTCGACCTCGCCGCAATACGCGATCATCGCTTCCTGCGACGT
This sequence comes from uncultured beta proteobacterium, assembly GCA_963723415.1. Classification (GTDB taxonomy): domain Bacteria; phylum Pseudomonadota; class Gammaproteobacteria; order Burkholderiales; family Gallionellaceae; genus Gallionella. The sequence continues at coordinate 45,381 of CAVRQB010000002.1, forward strand.
GGCCGCCGCGATGATGGAGCCGCCGGGCGGCACCGCGCTGGTCGAGGAGAGCATCGCCGAGGCGCTGGACTTCCGCCGCGCGATGCGCAAGGTGGATGACGAGTTCGGCAAGGACTGGTGGTTCAAGGTGTGGGGACCGGAGAAGATCGCTGCAGAGGGCATCGGTTCACGCGAAGACTGGATGCTGAAGACAACCGACAAATGGCACGGATTCGGCAAGCTGGCATCCGGATTCAACATGCTCGACCCGATCAAGGCCACCGTCATCACGCCGGGGCTCAACCTCAACGGGAACTTCGACGAGACCGGCATTCCCGCTGCGATGGTAACCAAATATCTCGCCGAGCACGGCGTCATCGTCGAGAAGTGCGGCCTGTATTCGTTCTTCATCATGTTCACGATAGGCATCACCAAGGGCCGCTGGAACACGCTGCTCACCGCGCTTCAGCAGTTCAAGGACGACTATGACAAGAACCAACCGATCTGGCGCATCCTGCCGGAGTTCGCCGTGGCATATCCGCGCTATGAACGTGTCGGCCTGCGCGACCTGTGCCAGCAGATCCACGATGCCTACAAGGCGCACAACGTTGCGAAGATGACGACCGAGATGTATCTGTCCGACATGCAGCCGGCGATGAAACCATCCGATGCATTCGCCAAAATGGCGCATGATGAGATCGACCGGGTGGAGATCGACCGGCTCGAAGGCCGCATCACGGCAGTGCTATTGACTCCCTACCCGCCCGGCATTCCGCTGCTGATCCCCGGCGAGCGCTTCAACAGGACCATCGTCGACTATCTCAAGTTCGCGCGCGAATTCAATGAAAGATTTCCGGGCTTCGAGACCGATATCCACGGCCTGGTCGCGGAGATGAACGGCGAACGCAAGTATTACGTGGATTGCGTGCGGCAGGATTGAGCGGGCGGTTTGGCCCGTTCCTGTTCGGCTCGTCGCCACCCGGCATCCGCTCATCTCATTTCCATATCGGCCAGTTGGCGTTTTCTGTCATATATCACGAAGTGATACGAATACCGGTTCTTCTCATCGGGCGCATGGCTGACGCGCCCGGTCTCGTTCCACAAGTTGCGGTCCAGCTCCATGAAGCGTGCGTCCCCCGGGATCTCGGCATCGATCTCGGTCAGGTAGATGCGGTCGGCAAGATCTGCCGCTTGGCGGTAAAGCTCCGCGCCGCCGATAACAAAGATCTCTTCATCATTGCCGCAAGCCGAGATCGCCGCGTCGAGGGAGTTCACCGTGGTCACGCCCGGGGGCGCATAGCCCGCATTGCGCGTCACCACCACCGATGTGCGTCCCGGCAACGGCTTGCCGATCGACTCGTAGGTCTTGCGCCCCATGATCATGTGATGCCCCATCGTGAGCAACTTGAAATGCTTGAGGTCGGCGGGCAGGTGCCACGGCAATATGTTGTTGGCGCCGATCACGCGATTCTGCGCCATCGCGACGATCAGCGATACGCGCTGCTTCATACCGCTACCGGTGCCTTGATGGCCGGGTGCGGATCGTAATGTTCCAAAGTGAAATCCTCGAACTTGAACGCGAAGATATCCTTGACCGCGGGATTGATGCGCATCGTCGGCAGAGGGCGCGGCTCGCGCGACAATTGCAGATGCGCCTGTTCCATGTGGTTCGAATACAGGTGCGCATCGCCGAAGGTGTGCACGAAATCGCCGGGTTCCAGGCCGCACACCTGGGCGACCATCATCGTCAGCAGCGCATAGCTTGCGATGTTGAACGGTACGCCGAGGAAGATGTCGGCACTGCGCTGGTAGAGCTGGCAGGACAATTTGCCGTCCGCGACATAGAACTGGAAGAACGCATGGCAGGGCGCGAGCGCCATCTGGTCTAGTTCCCCGACGTTCCACGCAGATACGATGATGCGGCGAGAATCGGGATTGCCCCTGATCTGATCGACGGCCATCCTGATCTGGTCCACCACGCGCCCGTCCACAGTCGCCCAGGAGCGCCACTGCTTGCCGTACACCGGGCCGAGGTTGCCGCTTTCGTCCGCCCACTCGTTCCAGATGCTGACTCCGTTTTCCTTGAGATATTTGATGTTGGTGCTGCCTTGCAGGAACCACAGCAGCTCATGGATGATGGATTTCATATGGCACTTCTTCGTCGTGACCAGCGGGAAGCCTTCCTGAAGGTTGAAGCGCATCTGGTAGCCGAACACGCTGACGGTGCCGGTGCCGGTGCGGTCGGATTTTTTTGTGCCGTGGGCCAGCACGTGCTGCATCAGGTCCAAATAAGTGCGCATAATTCCTGGTGTTGAATGCCCGTATAATCGGGGCATCGATAAATGACCTTAGAGGGCGTAATGCTAGCACAACTGACCACATCCACATCTTTGCCCAAAACCCTGAACGCGGCACATTTGCTGGTGCTGCTGCCCAAGAGCAGGGGAGTGCCTGACGGTGTGCCGCACCGCGAATTGCTGACCGCCGTTCTGAAGCGCCGCGACTTGAAGGGAGACGAACTGGCGAAGTCGCCGCTCAGTGCCAATGCGGAGAATGGCGCGCTGATCGCCTGGGCGATGCTGGATTTCACCAAGACCACTTTTGCGCTGCAGACACAGGCGCGCAAGGCATTGCAACTGCTGCTGGATGAACAACCGGCCGGCATCGCCATCGTGGTGCTGGGCGATGAAGCACAGCGCCGGCAGGCTGCCGAAGCAGCAGTTTATGCGGCATCGGTGAACGGCGCGCCGCTGCCTGTGCACAAGAAAAAGACGGACCAGCGCAAGCCGCTGCAAAAGATCGCGCTTTACGGCTGCGCCGACAAAAAAATGTTCGAGGAACTCAGGGCGCAAGCCGAGGGCAACCTGTTGTGCCGCACGCTGACCGTGCTGCCGCCAAACGAACTCACTCCGGGACAGTACCGCACACGCATCAGGAAGCTGGCGCAGCAGCAAGGCTGGCAGCTCAAGGAATTCGACATGAAGGCACTGCGAAAAATGGGCGCGGGCGCGTTCGTCGCGGTTGCACAGGGGAGCCATGAAGACGATGCCGCGATCGTGCATCTGACCTACAGACATCCGAAGGCGAAGCAGACCGTCGCGCTGGTCGGCAAGGGCATCTGCTTCGACACGGGCGGGCACAACCTCAAGCCCGCGCGTTACATGCACGGCATGCACGAGGACATGAACGGCTCCGCGGTCGCGCTCGGTATCCTGCTCGCCGCAACGCTGCAAAAGCTGCCGGTCAACATCGACTGCTGGCTGGCCATCGCGCAGAACCACATCAGCCCGAAAGCGTACAAGCAGAACGACATCGTCAAGGCTTTGAACGGGACCACCATCGAGATCATGCACACCGATGCCGAGGGGCGCATGGTGCTGGCCGACACGCTGACGCTCGCTTCGCGGACAAAGCCCGATCTGTTGATCGACTTTGCGACGCTCACCGGCAGCATGGCAGTCGCGCTGGGCAGCCGCTACAGCGGTGTGCTGGGCAACCGCGATACGCTGCTGCAACAGGCCGTCCGGGCCGGTCAGCAGTCTGGCGAGCGGCTGTGTGCATTCCCGATGGACGACGATTATGAGGCCGCGCTGGATTCCAAGGTCGCCGACGTCAAGCAATGCACGCTGGATGGCGAGGCCGACCACATCCTCGCGGCGCGATTCCTGAAGCGCTTTCTGGAGCACGACGTGCCGTGGCTGCATGTCGACTTGTCTTCCAGCCGCTGCGAGGGCGGGCTGGGCAGCGTGGCGAGCGACGTCACCGGATTTGGTGTGGGTTGGGGATTACGGATGCTGCAGGGCAAGTAAGCCTTCTTCAATGTTTGCTTTGTGCTGCCATTCCAGTTCTTGCCTGTAACAGCAGCTCAAGATTAGCTATCCAGCCCGGTTATCGTGCCCACAGGCTTGAGGTTTGTTGCTTTTGAGAATCGAATGAAGGCGATACTTCTTTGCATTCAAACAGACGTTTGATAGAATGCCCGCGTGGTATACACGAGTATTTTAAGGGCAATAACTATGCCGCGCCTTCTAATGCTTCAACTCCAAGGTGCAGCAGCTGCTGGCTTCATCGACGGCAGGACGTCTCCCATGCGGATCAAGCGCAACGACGCTTGTTTGTCCACGGCGCTGACAAATACACTGATACAGCAAACGGAAAGTTCAGGATTGTGCAAATAAATGATGACTGAAGTGGAAATCAGAACTGCCAGCGAACAGACCCGCAAGCGATTGCTGGATGCGGCGCGCGAGGTCTTTTCGCAACACAGTTTTCAGGGCGCGACCGTGCGCGAGATATGCCGCCTCGCCAATGCCAACGTTGCGGCGGTGAATTATCACTTCGGCAGCAAGGACGGGCTGCTTGCCGAAGCGTTGAACTTTGCGCCGCTCGCGGCATTGCAGAAGGCCAATGCCGACGCAGCCGAATGTCCCCGGGTGCGTTTGCGCCTGTTCGTTCGCGATTTCATGCTGATGCTGCTGGATGAAAAAAATCCGTCTTCGCAATGCCGTATCATGGCGCGCGAACTGGCCGACCCCACTCCGGCGCTGGATAAAATCGTGAGTGAAGCTGTCGCCCCGCTGCACGAGTTCCTGGGCAAACTCGTGCGAGAGATCGTCGGCGACAGAATCAGCGAGGTGGAATTGCGCCGCTGTGTGCACAGCATCGTTGGCCAATGCCTGTTCTACCGTCATTCGCATCCGGTGTTGCAGCGCCTGTACCCCAAACTGCGTTACGGCCGAACGGAGATCGAGGCGATCGGGGAACATATTGCCGAATTTTCCCTTGCCGGAATAAAACATCTCGACAAAATAAAGGCCAGGTGAAGGCGCCGGATTACAAATTCGCACATTCATCCAGACAGAATCCATCATGCAACAGCCCACCTTTTTCTGCCCTGCCGACGCGGTGTTCGCGGCAAAACCGCCGATGGCAGGCGAGCGGATCGTCAGGCAAGACGGTAAAGATGAAGCGGATGCGATGCTCAACACCAGGCCGCCCTTGGACGCTTCTCCTCATCCTGAAAACGCATGGGCTGCACTGTGAACGGGCCGGCAAGGAAATTTGCTATCGCTTCTGCCATGATTCTGCTGGTGGCGGGCTGTGCCGTGGGACCGGATTTTCAACGGCCGGCGCCGCCGGCCGTGAAGGGCTATACCGCTGAGCCGCTACCGGCCCGCACTTCTTCGGCAGATGTCACCGACGGCCAATCCCAGCAATTCTCTCAAGGCATGGATATCCCGGCCCAGTGGTGGACGTTGTTCCATTCGCCTTCCCTGAACCGGCTGGTGGATAGGGCGCTGAAGGCCAATCCGAATCTTGACGCGGCGCAGGCCACATTGCGGCAGGCGCAGGAAAATGTCTATGCGGCAGAAGGCGTGCTATTCCCCACCGTCAATGCCAATGGTTCTGCTGTCCGGCAAAAGTACAATGGCGCCCAGCTTGCCGAACCGGGTGTGCCGGGGCCATTGTTTACCCTGTACAACGCCTCGGTCAGCGTTTCCTATGGCATAGATTTATTCGGCGCGGCGCGCAGAACGCTGGAGTCTTTGGAGGCGCAGAAGGAGTTCGAACGCTTCCAGCTCGAGGGGGCCTATCTAACGCTGACATCGAACGTGGTGACGACGGCTGTCCAGGAAGCTTCGTTGCGCGCGCAGATTGCCGCGACTCGGGAGATCATTGATGCCGAAAGCCAGCAACTCGAAATGCTGCAGCATCAATACAGCGTGGGGGCCGTTTCACAGTCCAGTGTACTGGCACAGCAAACCGTACTGGCACAGACTCGCGCCAATCTTCCGTTGCTGGAAAAGCAACTGGCGCAGATCCGCAATCAATTGGCCACGCTTGCCGGCTATTTCCCCAGCGACAATGAGGTGGACGCGTTCGACCTTGAAATGCTGCAGCTCCCGCAACAACTGCCGGTCAGCCTGCCCTCCAGTCTGGTCGAGCAGCGTCCCGACATTCGTGCGGCAGAGTCGCTGTTGCATGCGGCCAGCGCCAGGGTTGGCGTGGCCACGGCGAACCTGTTTCCGCAATTCACCATCAGCGGCAATGTCGGTTCCGTGGCCACCGGTGCCGGCGGCCTGTTCGCATCGGGATCCGGAATATGGACCCTCGGGGCCAATCTGACTCAGCCACTTTTCAACGGCGGCATGCTGCAATACCAGCGTAGCGCCGCGGTCGCCGAATACGATGGCCTGGCGGCGCAATACCGCAGTACCGTGCTGTCTGCCTTCCAGGACGTGGCCAATGTGCTGGACGCATTGCGGTTCGATGCGGGGGTCCTGCGGGCGCAGATGGAGGCCGCGCAGTCTGCGTCAGACAGCCTCGATATCACACGCAAACAATACCAGGCCGGTGCAGCGAGTTATGTGGCACTGCTAAATGCACAGCAGGCATATCAGCAAACCCGGATCGCGCTGGCACAGGCTCGGGCCACCCGTTATGCCGACACTGCTGCCCTGTTCCAGTCATTGGGCGGCGGCTGGTGGAATCGTGATGATTTGGCGGGCGCGCCGGCAGGCCAACAGTCAGGTGAAGGCAAACAATGAATTTCGTGACCAACCAGCAGCAGCTGAAACGGAGGCAGTTACGATGATAAAACGAATGGTGATCATGCTCGTTTTGGCCGGTGCGGTATTCGGCGGCATTTTCGGCTTCCAGGCGTTCAAGGGGCACATGATGAAGAAATTCATGTCTTCGATGGGAAACGCTCCGCAGACGGTTTCAACGATCGTTGCCGGCTATCAGGAATGGCTGCCGCGGCTCGAAGCGGTGGGCAGCTTGCGCGCGATCAATGGCGTGGAAGTCAGCCCCGAGGTGACCGGCATCGTATCCGCGATCAACTTCAAGCAGGGCCAAGACGTCAACAAAGGAATGGTGCTGTTTGAACTGGTACACGATAACGATGTCGCCAGGCTGCACTCGCTGCAGGCTGCCTCGGCGCTGGCAAAAACCACTTACGAGCGCGACAAGCAGCAATTCGAATTCAAGGCGGTCAGCCAGCAGACGCTGGATGCCGACCAGGCGAATCTGATGCAGGCTGAGGCCAACGCGGCGGAACAGCAGGCACTGGTAAACAAGAAATTCATCCGCGCGCTCTTCTCGGGTCGCGTCGGCATCCGCCAGGTGAGCGTGGGGCAATACCTGAATGCCGGCACTCCGGTGGTTTCGCTGCAGGCGCTGGATCCGATCTTTCTGGATTTTTCGGTGCCGCAACAAAACATCAGCATGATCAGCCATGGACAGAAGGTGACTGCCACCTCCGACGCTTATCCGGGCGAGCAATTTACCGGGACGATCATTGTGATCAACCCGGAGGCTGACACTACCACATTGAACGTCAAGGTCAGGGCGGAACTGAAGAATCCCGGCCACCGCTTGCTGCCCGGCATGTATGCGACCGTGGACATCTCAACCGGCAAGCCGCAACGCTATATCACGCTACCGCAGACCGCGGTCACCTATAACCCGTACGGGAATATCGTGTTCCTGACCGAACAGCAGGGTACGGACGACAAGGGCAAACCGAAATTCGTCGTCAAACAGATGTTTGTCACCACCGGCGAAACGCGCGGCGACCAGGTGGCCGTGCTGAAAGGGATCAAGGAAGGCGATACAGTGGTGACCGCAGGGCAGGTCAAGCTGCACAACGGCTCGCCGATCACGGTCAACAACGAGATCCAGCCGAGCAACGAGCCTCACCCCGAGCCCAAGGACGAATAAAACGGAACAGCCGCAATGAAATTTACCGATCTATTCATCCGGCGGCCGGTATTGGCCATCGTCATCAGCCTGGCCCTGCTGGTGCTGGGGCTGCGCTCGTTCGGCATCCTGCCGGTCCTTCAGTTCCCTCGTACACAGAATGCGATCATCACCGTAAGCACGACCTATTTCGGCGCCGATCCCGATCTGGTCGCCGGCTTCATCACGACCCCGCTGGAAAACGCGATCGCCCAGGTCAACGGCATCGATTACATGTCCTCGACCAGCACCAACAGCAGCAGCGTGATCACGGTGACGCTGAAGCTGAATTACGATTCCGACAAGGCGCTGACCGAGATGAACGCCCAGATTACTTCGGTGCTTAACCAGTTGCCTCCGGAGACGCAAAAACCGGTAATGACCATCAGCATCGGCCAGACCCTGGACGCGATGTATATCGGCTTCTCCAGCAAGGTGCTGCCATCCAATTACATCACGGATTACCTGTTGCGTGTGGTTCAGCCCAAGCTGCAGGCGGTGGATGGCGTGCAGACCGCGGAACTGATCGGTGCCAAGAATTTTGCGCTGCGCGCCTGGCTGGACCCTAAGAAGTTGGCCGCCTATGGACTGACCGCAACCGATGTCTCCAATGCGCTGGCGCAAAACGATTTTCTGTCCGGCGTGGGCAACACCAAGGGACTGATGGTGCAGGTCAACCTTAATGCTTCCACCAACCTGCATTCGGTGGAGGAATTCCGCAACCTGGTGATCAAGCAATCGGATAACGCGATGGTGCGATTGCAGGACGTCGGCAATATTACACTGGGGGCGGAAAACTACGACACCGAGGTGGCGTTCGACGGCAACAGTGCGGTGTATATCGGCATCCAGGTGGCACCCGCCGCCAATCTGCTCGATGTGGTCAAAGGGGTTAACAAACTGATGCCAGAGCTTCAGGCACAGCTGCCGCAGGGCCTGGAAGGGAAGGTCATCTACGATTCCACCCGTTTCGTGAACAGTTCGATTCATGAAGTGATCAAGACTCTGGGCGAAGCGCTGCTAATTATTACCTTGGTAGTGTTCGCCTTTCTTGGTTCCCCGCGTTCGGTGCTGATCCCGGTGATCGCCATCCCGCTGTCGCTGATCGGGACCTTCACGATCATGCTGGCCTTTGGTTTCTCGATCAACCTGCTGACCCTGCTTGCATTCGTTCTCGCGATCGGCCTGGTGGTGGACGATGCCATCATCGTGGTGGAGAACGTCAACCGCCACATAGAGGAAGGCATTGCACCCATGCAGGCCGCGATCCAGGCTGCGCGCGAGTTGGCCGGCCCGATCGTCGCGATGACCATCGTTCTGGTATCGGTGTATGTGCCGATCGGATTCCAGGGCGGGCTGACCGGCGCGTTGTTCACCGAATTCGCGTTCACCCTGGTCGGCACCGTCACCGTCTCCGCCATCGTCGCGCTGACGCTGTCGCCGATGATGTGCTCGCGCCTGCTCAGGCCCCATCTTGCGCAGGACACCAGCCTGGAGTCCCGCGCCGTGCATTTCATCGACGCGAGCTTTGAAAAAGTGCGCCACTTTTATGCGCGCACCCTGCACGGTTCGCTCGACTACCTGCCGGTCACGGCGGTGTTTGCGCTGATCGTGCTGGGCAGCATCTATTTCCTGTATGCAGCCGCCAAGCATGAGCTGGCGCCGCAGGAGGATCAGGGCGTCGTTATTTCTTTACTTACTGCGGCACCAAATTCGACGCTGCAGCAGCGTGATCCCTATGCACAACAAAACTACCGCATCTTTGCCGGGCATCCCGAGACCGACCATGTTTTCCAGCTTGACGTGCCGGGACGTATGGTCGCCGGCATGGTGCTGAAACCGTGGGACGAGCGCCGCAAGACGACGAATGACTTGCAGCCGGTGGTGCAGCAGGAATTGAACCAGATCGCCGGCGCCCAGGCGGTGGCATTCCAGCCGCCGCCGCTGCCGGGCAGCCGAGGGCTCCCGATTCAATTTGTCATCGGCACCACCGAACCCTTCGAGCGCCTGAACGACGTGACGCAGGATTTCCTGCAGCAGGCGCAGAAGAGCGGCATGTTCATGTTCATCAATTCGGACCTGCGCATCGACCTACCACAATCCACCGTCGTGATAGACCGCAACAAGGCCGCACTGCTTGGCCTGTCGATGCAGGATATCGGCAATGCGCTCGCCTCGATGCTCGGCGGCGGCTATGTCAACTACTTCAGCCTGGCGGGACGCTCATACAAGGTGATGCCGCAGGTGCAACAGCGCTATCGGCTGAACACTGAGCAATTGCTCAATTACTATGTTCGCACCGCCGGCGGCACATCGGTGCCGTTGTCCAGTGTCGTTAAGATCACGTCCAAGACGACGCCGGAGTCGCTGAATCATTTTCAGCAGCTCAATGCTGCGACGATACAGGGCGTGACATTGCCGGGCGTGACCACCGGGGAAGCCCTCGACTATCTCAAGAACCTTGCCGACACGACATTGCCGCAGGGTTATTCGGTAGATTATGGCGGGCAGTCCCGGCAGTTCATGCAGGAATCCAGCGGCTTCGTGACGATGTTCGCGTTCGCGCTGGTCATCATCTTTCTGGCGCTGGCAGCGCAGTTCGAGAGTTTCCGCGACCCCTTCATCATCCTGGTATCGGTGCCGATGTCGATTGCCGGTGCGTTGGTCTTTATCAGTCTCGGCATCGGCGGTTCCAGCCTGAATATCTTCACCCAGGTCGGGCTGGTGACATTGATGGGTCTGATCAGCAAGCACGGCATCCTGATCGTGCAGTTCGCCAACAACCTGCGTCTGGAAGGCAAGAGCAAGCGCGAGGCGATCGAACAGGCGGCCGCTATCCGGTTGCGGCCTATCATGATGACGACCGCCGCCATGGTGCTGGGGGTGATCCCGCTGATCACCGCCAGCGGTGCAGGCGCGGCGTCACGCTTTAACATGGGTCTGGTGATCGCGAGCGGTCTTGCCATCGGTACACTGTTTACGCTATTGGTGGTGCCAGCGGTGTACATGCTGTTTGCAAGCGATCACGTACAACTCGTTGAATCGGGCGACGGCCATCAAAAATCTGCGGCGTGACCATCATTGACTGGAAAATTCCAGGGCCGGCGCTGCATGAAGTGAATTCGCAATATATGGATTATGATTCGTCGTTCGGCATCCGCTCAGCTAACACTGAACGTCTGCAATGTATCAATACGGAACTTCGCATTATTGATGGCCTGCGTCGGTCTTGATGGGTTCGTCAGTGGCAGCGTGCGAAATGCCTGAATCTCATCTTCGTGCAACTTCAGCAGAACAATAATCCGACGCTATCATGTCCACCCGCATCTGTTTCATCCGTCATGGCGAGACTGACTGGAATGTCGCAAAGCGCATTCAGGGCCAAACCGACATTCCGCTCAACGAGACCGGCCACGCACAGGCGCTGGCGATGGCCTTCAACGCCGCGCATTACAACTTCGGCGCGATCTACAGCAGTGACTTGAGCCGGGCGTATGATACCGCGCAGGCGGCCGCAGTCCGGCGCGGGCTGGAGGTGAAAAAATTGCCGCAACTGCGTGAACGCCATTTCGGCATATTCCAGGGCATCACCGCAGACGAAGGCGCCCAGCTCTATCCACAGGCTTACGCGCACTACAAGGCTCGCGATCCAGATTACGATTTTGAAACGGGCGAAAGCCTGATCGATTTTGCCGCACGTGTCCATGATGCGATCGGTGATCTGATCAGACACCACAGCGGCCAGACACTCGCAGTGATCTCTCATGCTGGCGTGCTCGATATCGTCTACCGCAGGGCCACCGGCAGGCCATTGCAAACTCAACGCGATTTTGTCATTCCCAATTGCGCGCTCAACTGGTTCCGTTTCGATGGCCGCGGGGGAGATACGGAGGGATGGCATCTGGAAGCCTGGGATGACCACCATCATCTGGCCAGGGTGCTGCTGGAATCGGCCGAATGAATGCGGCAGAGCGTCGGCTGGTTATCGTTCGGCACGGCAGCAGCGAATGGAATTTGAGCGGCCGTTTCACCGGCTGGACCGACATTCCGTTAAATGAACAAGGACTGGCCCAAGATGCCGCAGCCGGCCGGAGACTCGCTTCGGAAAACCTGGTGTTTGACGAGGTACATACTTCGGTATTGCATCGCACCCATCAGTCGGCCGACAGTATGCTGTCTGCAGCCGGCAACACACCAATACCGCGCTATTCAAGCTGGCGGCTTAACGAACGCCACTACGGCCAGTTGCAGGGCCTGAACAAGCAGGAGATCTTTGAAAAATGGGGAGAACGGAGATATCGGAGCTGGTGGCGCGGCTACTTCGAGGCGCCGCCGCCGCTGGAGCTGGACGATCCGCGTCATCCGCGTTTCGATCCGCTCTATGCTGGCCTGGACCCGGCAATACTGCCTCGCAGCGAAAGTCTCTCCGACTGCCAGCGCCGTTTGTTGCCCTATTGGCATGAAGTGCTGGCGCCCCGCATCGCGGCAAAGCGGAGATTGCTGGTGGTCAGCCACGGCAACGCGATACGCAGTCTGGTGATGTATCTGGACAAGATCGCGCCTGACGCGATCGAGAAGTTGGAGATCACGCCGAGCGTGCCGCTGATTTATCGATTCAGCAGTGCGCTTGATGCGGCAGGGCGGGATTGGCTGGAGTAACGGCCTTCTGCCATTCGGTTGTTCTTCAGGTGGCAATGATGCCTTTCAATCCGGTTGCGTGGCCATAATCAGGCATGGGCGAATTTTCCGGGAGAGCAAGCCGGTTTGGCAGTGTCGGCAGCTTAGGCCTGATACGGCAACATGAATATTCCGATATACTTCCCAGCATCAAACTGGACAAACCCAATGCTTCAATCCTCGCTTGGATGGACTAAACCATGCCTGCTGCATTATCCGGCTACATCTTCGACCTGGCCAGCTTTATCGCCAGCGCTTCGCTGCTCACCGCTTACCAATTATTCATCCGCCGCAAGGTGAAGAAGGACCCGACCTACACGGTTCAGGCGGTCAATGTCATCGCGCGTACCGCATGGGTGGAAACCGTCATGAACGAGCGCAGGGACATACTGGCGGTTCAGACCCTGCGCAATTCGACAATGGCGGCCACATTCCTTGCCTCGACCTCGGTGCTGATGATCATCGGCATACTGACACTCAGCGAGGGCGGCAAGCTGGAATCGACATGGCATGTCCTGAACATCGTCGGCGCGACTCCACCCCAGCTCTGGCTGGTGAAGCTGATCTGTCTGCTGCTTGACATGTTCGTCGCGTTCTTCAGTTTCTCGATGTCGATCCGGGTCTTCAACCACGTCGGATACATGCTCAATGTGCCGCTTGCGCTGAACCACAAGATGATCTCCACCGCCCATGTCGCGACGCATCTGAACCGCGCCGGGAAGTTCTACAGCATCGGCATGCGCGCCTACTATTACATGGTTCCGCTGGTGTTCTGGCTATTCGGCCCGCACTTCATGTTCGTTGCAACCATCGGATTGCTCATCGTTCTGTACCGGATAGACCGGGCCCCGAAAATCATGTCCACGGATTACTCCGATGTCGGTTAGCATGTGTGTATTGGCCCGGCTGGTTGAGCCGGGGAATGCGGGAGTAGTGATTCCTTGAAAAATCTGTTCGTATTGCTGGCAGCGCTGTTGGTTTGCCATGCTGCATATCCGGCAGAATTGTTTGGCACCGTTGATGCCATTTCCGGCATAGGCTTTGTTTCAGACAGTTCGGGTAAAACCGCCAGTATGACCAAGGGCCAGAAGATATATGTAGGGCAGACCATCGATACTGCGGCTGACAGCGAAGTTCACCTGGTTACCGAAGACGGCGGGATAGTCGCCTTGCGTCCCAATACAAGATTCCGGGTGGACGCATACCAGGCAGCGGGCGAATCGACCGACAAGATATTCATGTCGCTGTTCAAGGGGGCGATACGCTCCATCACCGGCTGGATCGGCAAGCACGATACTTCCGCCTATCGCATCACCACCCCAACCGCGACGATCGGGATCCGCGGAACCGACCACGAGACCACCGTGATCGAGAATGGCGGCGGCGATCAACCCGGCACCTACGATACTGTCAATGAAGGTTCGACGATATTGAAGACGCCTCAGGGCGAAACGGAAGTCATGCCCGGCAAATTCGCGTTTGCTCCCAGGGGCAGGGCGGCAGCGCCATACCTGTTGACGAAACAGCCGGACTTCTGGGCAAGGCGCAGACTCAGGATAGAGGGACGGATCCAGCAACGAAAAGCTTACTATCATCATCGTCTGGAGCGGATGCGCGAAGAACGTATCAGGCAGGTTAAATCTGTCCGCGCGAACCAGTATAACCGGGTTGGCAACCGGCACGGCAATGAACGATACCGGGACCATCATGGACAGGCAGAGGCTAAACATAGTGAACTCCGCGAGCGCCGGTTGGAGCAAACCAGGCGGCATCGTGAATCGCTACGCGAGTAGCTTGTCCATCGCCGCAAGATAATTCGCGCGTAAATCCTCTTCCTGGGGTTCCTTCTCTGGCTGCCGGAATACGCGGGAATGATCCGCCTGCCGGTCTTTTGTCAGGGCTTTATCGCCGCGAAGATCTTCTTTGCAAGATCGCCAGTCGCTTGCAGGGGATGTTCGCGGATGGCTTTTTCCTGTTCCGCCATCATCAGGAACAATCCGTCCATCGCCTTGCGCGTGATGTAGTCATCCATGCTGGCATCGCGTTCGTCTATCGATCCGAATCTCGCGCCTTCGCCGGCGAACCGGTCATATGTTTCGGCCAGCTTCACTTTTTGCATAGCCTTGCCGACGATGGGTTTGAACTTGCCGGTCAGCGCGGTCTCGGTGCTTTTGCGAAAGTAAACGGTTGCGGCATCGCCGCCGCCGGTGATTATGGACTTCGCGTCTGCCACAGTCATTTTTTTGACCGTGCCGACCAGCAGCGTTTTCGCTTCCGGCACGGCGGCTTCGGCCGCTCGATTCATCGACGTGATCAGCTCATCCGAATATTTGCCCATGCCCAACCTGCGCATGGCCTTGTCCGCTTTCTTCAGACCTTCCGGCAGCGGGATGCGCACCTTGTCATTGCCGAGGAAGCCATCTTTCTTCGCGAGATTCGAGACAGCAGTCTCCGCGCCTTGGGTCAGGGCCTGCTTCAGGCCGCGGACTTGATCCTTGTTGCTGAACTGTGCGAGTCCCGAACCTGCGGGCGAGGCAGAATCGGATGCCGGTTTGGTCAGATCGTCGAGTTTGGTCTTGAATCCATTCAGGTCGAGTGCTCCTGCCAATGGGCTCAATGCCGCGCTTAACACCAGAAATGCAAAGATCAAACCGCAACGGATCATTTCTTGCGCGGCACCAGCAGGTCGGTGATTGTGCCTTCCGCCATTTCCGCGGCAAAGCCCAGTGTCTCCGACAGGGTCGGGTGCGGATGTATGGTCAGGCCGATATCTTCCATGTCCGCGCCCATCTCCAGAGCAAGCACCGCTTCGGCGATCAGTTCGCCGGCGTTCACGCCTACGATGCCCGCCCCGAGGATACGGCGTGAGGCCGGGTCGAGCAGCACCTTGGTGGCGCCTTCCTCGCGGCCTACGGACAGTGCACGCCCGGAGGCAGCCCACGGGAAGCTGGCTTTTTCGTACTCTATGCCTTGTGCCTTGGCCTGTGTTTCGGTGAGGCCCATCCATGCAACCTCGGGATCGGTGTAGGCGACGGAAGGAATGGTCAGCGGCTCGAATGCGGCATGGTGTCCGGCGATGACTTCGGCGGCGACCTTGCCTTCGTGCACTGCCTTGTGCGCCAGCATCGGATCACCGACGATGTCGCCGATCGCATGGATGTGCGGGACATTGGTGCGCATCTGCATATTCACCGGAATGAAGCCGCGCTCGTTGACGGTCACGCCTGCGGCCTCCGCGCCGATGTCGCGTCCGTTCGGGCGGCGGCCGACGGCCATCAGCACGCGGTCATACACCTGCGGCCCCAGTTGTTTATCAGGCGCCTGCTCGCCCTCGAAAGTGACTTTCAGGCCGGCCTTCTGTGCCTCGATCTTGCTGACTTTGGTCTTCAGGTAGATCGCCTCGTAGCGTTTCTCGATGCGCTTGTGCAGCGGCTTGACCAAGTCCTTGTCCGCGCCCGGCATCAATTGGTCCATTAGTTCGACTACCGAAATCTTGCTGCCCAGCGCGTCATACACGGTGGCCATTTCCAGCCCGATGATGCCGCCGCCGATGATCAGCATGCGCTTCGGGATATCCTGCAGTGCCAGCGCGCCGGTGGAGTCGATGATGCGCGGGTCGTCATACGGGAAACCGGGGATGCGCGCCACGCTGGAACCGGCCGCGATGATCGCGTGATCGAAGCTGATGGTCTTGTTGCCGTCCCTGGTTGCGACTTCCAGGTGATTGGGCGAGGTGAATTTCGCGCTGCCCTGCACCGTCTGCACCTTGCGCTGCTTGGCCAGCGCGGCCAGGCCGCCGGTGAGTTTGCCGACCACGCTTTCCTTCCAGCCGCGGATCTTGGCTATGTCGATCTTCGGCTTCGCGAAGGTCACGCCGTGGTGTGCCGTTTCCTCGGCTTCGCTGATCACCCTGGCGACATGCAGCAGCGCCTTGGACGGAATGCAGCCTACGTTCAAACATACACCGCCCAGGCTGGCGAATTTTTCGACCAGCACCACCTGCTTGCCCAGGTCGGCCGCGCGGAATGCGGCGGTATAGCCGCCGGGGCCGGCGCCCAGCACCAGCACTTCGGCGTGGATATCGCCTTTAACAAAGGACTGAGGACTGAGGGTTGAGGGCTGAGCCAAAGTCGGAGCGGTAGGCTGTGTTTGTGTCTCAGTCCTCAGTCCTCGTTCCTCAGTCCTTTCGAGCAATAGAATCACACTGCCTTCGGAGACCTTGTCGCCGACCTTGACCTTGAGCGCTTTCACGACGCCGGCGGCGGGGCAGGGCACTTCCATCGCGGCCTTGTCGGTCTCCAGCGTGATCAGCGATTGCTCTGCTTCCACCTTGTCCCCGGCCTCGACGAAAACTTCGATGACTGCAACGTCCTTGAAATCGCCGATGTCCGGCACTTTGACTTCGATGGTTTGGCTCATGGTGTTCG
The DNA here is from genome assembly GCA_963723415.1 of uncultured beta proteobacterium. Classification (GTDB taxonomy): domain Bacteria; phylum Pseudomonadota; class Gammaproteobacteria; order Burkholderiales; family Gallionellaceae; genus Gallionella. The sequence continues at coordinate 62,204 of CAVRQB010000002.1, forward strand.
CTTCCTTGTATTTATTTTTTGAAAAGCAGGTGTTGTTCAGACGCGTATCTGGCCGCTGCCCAGCACGATATATTTCTGCGAGGTCAATCCTTCCAGACCGACCGGGCCGCGCGCATGGATCTTGTCGGTGGAGATGCCGATCTCCGCGCCGAGACCGTATTCGAAACCGTCCGCGAAACGCGTCGAGGCGTTCACCATCACCGAGCTGGAATCCACCTCGCGCAGGAAACGCATCGCATGGGTGTAATTTTCGGTGACGATGCTGTCGGTATGCTGGGAGCCGTAGGTGGCGATGTGCGCGATGGCGTCATCCAGACCGGCCACGACCCGCACCGCGAGTATCGGCTCGAGATATTCGGTGTGCCAATCCTCCTCGGTGGCGACTTTCATGTGCGCGACCAGCTTGCGCGCCGCTTCGTCGCCGCGCAGCTCGACATTCTTGTCCAGGTAGATCTTGCATAGCTTCGGCAGTACCCTGGCGGCGATGCTTTCCGCGACCAGCAACGTCTCCATCGCATTGCACACGCCGTAGCGCTGAGTCTTGGCGTTGTCGGCAATGCGTACGGCCATGTCCAGATCGGCTTCATCGTCGATATATACATGGCACACGCCATGCAGGTGTTTGATCACCGGGATGCGCGCGTCTGCCGATACGCGCTCGATCAGTCCTTTGCCGCCGCGCGGCACGATCACGTCCACATATTCCTTCATCGTGATGAGTTCGCCCACCGCGGCGCGATCCGTCGTGGCAACGACCTGGACCGCGGTCTCGGGCAAGCCGGCGACGCGCAGCCCGGCATGCACGCAGGCGGCGATGGCCTGATTGGAATGGATCGCTTCCGAGCCGCCGCGCAGGATCGCCGCGTTGCCGGATTTCAGGCACAGTCCGGCGGCGTCCGCGGTGACATTCGGGCGGGACTCGTAGATGATGCCGATCACGCCCAGCGGCACGCGCATCTTGCCGACCTGGATCCCGGACGGCCGGTAATTCATATCGGTTATCGCGCCGATCAGGTCGGGCAGCCGCGCTATCTGCAGCAGGCCTTCTGCCATGTCGTGCACGGTCTTCTCGGTCAGCGTGAGCCGGTCTACAGATGCCGCATCCAGGCCGGCGGATTTGGCAGCGGCGACATCTTTGGCATTGGCGGCGAGCAACAGCGCGGTCTGCTTCTGCAATGAGGCGGCGATCTCGGTCAGCGCGCGGTTCTTCGTGGCGGTGTCAGCCAGTGCCATCAGACGCGAGGCTGCGCGCGCGGTCTTGCCGACTGTCTGCATGTATTCCTTGACGTTCTGCATGTTGTTCCATGTTTGCTGTTGTGGGGCGCATTTTACCCCAAGTGCTAAAATACGCGTCTTTCTTGAATGCAGGCGCAGCAATGTCCGATATCCTCAACAAGATCCTTGCCGTCAAGGCGCAGGAAGTGGCAGCCGCGAAAGCGATCAAGCCGTTCCCGGCGATCAGGGCGGCTGCGGAACTGGCCGCGCCGCCGCGCGATTTCACCGGCGCGATACGCGGCAAAATAAGTGCGGGGAACGCCGCGGTGATCGCCGAAATCAAGAAAGCCAGCCCGAGCAAGGGCGTGCTGCGCGCCGATTTCCAACCGGCCGAGATCGCCGCCAGTTATGCGCGGCACGGCGCGGCGTGTTTGTCGGTCCTGACCGACGAGCAGTTCTTTCAGGGCAGCACCGAGTATCTGCAGCAGGCGCGCGCCGCCTGCACGCTGCCGGTGCTGCGCAAGGATTTCATCGTGGATGAATACCAGATCTACCAGTCGCGGGCGATGGGCGCGGATGCGATCCTGCTGATCGCCGCTGCGCTGGAGGTGAAGCAGATGCAGGTGTTCGAAGCATTGGCGCACAGTCTAGGCATCGCGGTGCTGGTGGAGGTTCACAATGGTGCAGAACTGGACGCCGCGCTGCAACTGGCCACGCCGCTGATCGGCGTGAACAACCGCAACCTGCGCACCTTCGAAGTGAGCCTGCAAACCACGCTGGACCTGTTGCCGCGCATTCAGAACTTACCTCCCGGCGCGCATGCGGGAGAGGGCTGGGGCGAGGGGGAGCGGATCGTCGTGACCGAAAGCGGCATCCTCGGCAGCGAGGACGTCAAACTGATGCGCAGCCGCGGTGTGCATGCGTTTCTGGTCGGGGAGGCGTTCATGCGCGCGGATGATCCGGGTGTACAATTGGCGCGAGTGTTTTCCTGATATTCATGCTTGATCTCTAAAAGTGGGGGAGTATGTCATGTTGAATCTGGACCAACTGATCATCGAGTTCGACAAGGGCCTGCGCACGCTGTTCAGCCAGGCGCACAGCGTGCGCGCTTATCCTGACGCAAACATTCCGGAGACGCCCCTGGATGAAGCGGAGAAGAAAAATGCCGCCGCGCTGATGCGAGTGAACCACTGCGGCGAGATCTGTGCGCAGGCCTTGTATCAGGGCCAGGGATTGACGGCACGCGACCCTGCCGTGCAGCAGAAACTGCAGCAGGCCGCGCAGGAAGAGACCGAGCATCTGGCGTGGACGGCCCGGCGCGTGCATGAGCTGGGCGGGCATTTGAGTTTGCTCAACCCGTTCTGGTATACCGGGTCGCTGGCGATTGGAGCGGTTGCGGGACTGCTTGGCGACAAGTGGAATCTTGGATTTCTTGCAGAGACCGAGCGGCAGGTTGGACATCATTTGCAAAGTCACCTGGGGGGGCTGCCGGCGCAGGATGCGAAAAGTCGCGCAATCGTGGCACAGATGTATGCCGACGAGATCGGCCATGCCGGCATGGCGACTGCGTTAGGCGGTGCAGAGTTGCCACAACCGGTGCAGTTGGCGATGAAGCTGAATGCCAAGGTGATGACGGGCATTTCCTACTGGGTCTAAACAGCAGCAAGCGGAAAAGGAACATGCAGTCTCGAACTTGCTGATCGCCCGGTAAAGATCTCGGGATCGATGTTGGCATTGATGCAGGCCCTTATACGACATTTATTTGTATTGGATTTGCCCGCAAGAAAGACAAAGGGCGGTTGCCCGCCCTCTGTTCCATTGCTTGTTGCCTGCTTACCGCATATGAACAACAACTTCCATACTGTTGCCTAAATGCTGGCGGCTATGCTGGCTATCGTTGCTGCTGCGGCACCAAGCCAGCCGAGTTCACTGATAAACTTGACATCTTCCTTGGATAGCTTCTCGTTATTCTTGAGCTTCGATTCAATTACATCCAATTCAGACTGCAATTCCTGCAGCTTTTCCTGTTGGGCATGCAATTCCTGCAATTTTTCGCGCTTGGCTTCTAACGCGTTGGCTTTTGATTTTGCTTCGATTGTAGCGGTTTCCATGACGATGATCTCCATTCGATGTGTTTAAAGGGGAAGGTGGATATCCTGCAGGTCACCACATTCCGTTCCGGCTTGAATCAGCGTTACATTATTGCGCCGGTCATTTCAAAATCCTGCTTCCGCTATTCCAGCGCGACAAGTCTTTTCGCTACCCTGTCAAACGGAATATTGTTGTTTGCAAGGATGCTTTTCTGAAGATTGATGAAGGATTGATTGGCTTTTGAATACGCCTTCGCAGCTATGTCAACCGCCCTATAGTCCTGTGCAGTCGGATAGTGCCTTGCGACATCAGATTTCAAGTTATGCCATTTTTTATAAGCACTGACAGCTTCAACCCTTCTTGAAGTCAACTCATCCTGGCTGCTCCCGGCAAGTGAAACAATTTCTGTGTACTTGTTGCCCTCTGCCGCAAGTTGCTGTCCGGCATTCAAATGGATCTTTTCTTGCAGCGCAGCCGGAGTTGATGAATCAGCATATGCGGAAAATGACAAAATTGAAAAAAGTGCCGTGCCGGCAATTGCAAAAGTGACGCCATTTCTACTTTTCATATTGGATCTCCTTTATTTTGGTAAATTCGCATGGATGCGATGCGGTTATATGGTGTCAGCCCTGCATAAAGCGTTTTCATTTTGCCTGCCCTTCGCCGACTCTGGAATTGCCGCAGCCAACGGCCCGGTTTGCGATTGGGCGGTTTTGTGCAAAACTGTCACGAAATGAATGATAGACCCGCAACCTTACGCCAACCTGAATGACTCACGATTATGCGCATTCTTGTCATTGAAGATGATCCGATACAGGCTGAGGTCCTGTTTCACGCGTTTCGTAAGCCGGGATATACGGTTACACACGAGAATAATGGCAAGCGAGCCGACAACTTGCTGGCCGCATATGAATTCGACGTGGTAATTCTGGATATGGGTCTGCCCGATATGGATGGGGCTGACATTCTTCGCCGTTTGCGCCATCGCAAGAATAATGTGCCGGTGTTGATCCTGACCGCCCGCGATGATGTGCAGGATCGAGTGCGCGGACTGGATATGGGCGCGGACGATTACCTGACCAAGCCGTTTGACATAAATGAACTGGAAGCGCGGGTAAGGTCACTGATTCGGCGCGGGCATTCGGCCAGCGGGGCACAATTGCAGGTCGGTCCGCTTTGCCTGGATACGGTCGGGCGCCTTGCGACGTTGAACGGGAACCCCCTGGAATTGTCGGCGCGTGAGCTCAAAGTGCTGGAAATATTGCTGCTTCGCGCGGGCCGGGTGGTAAGCAAGGAGCAATTGTGCGAGCAGGTTTCCGGCCTTGGGGAATTGGTGAGCGACAATGCCATTGAGGTATACATGCATCGCTTGCGCAAACATCTTAAATCAGGCGGCATCAATATTCGCACCCTGCGCGGTTTGGGTTATATGCTGGAAGAACAGTGAAGTCCGTCAAGGCGTTGCCACGCTGCCGTTTAGCCAGGTTCATCCTTATGTGGCGGATGGCATGACTCGAACAATACCAACCACTCTACACGGCTAAAGTATCTTTCACCTTTGCGCTATTCCTGTATCACTTCGAAGTCATGCGTGATCACGGCGGTCTGGCCCAGCATGATGGATGCCGAACAGTATTTCTCGGCCGACAGTTTGATCGCTTTTTCGACGACCTCCGGCTTGATGTCTTTGCCTGTCACGACGAAGTGCATGTGTATCCTGGTGAAAACCTTGGGGTCGGTTTCGGCGCGTTCCGCTTCCAGTTCCACATAGCAGTCGGTAACCGCCTGGCGGCTTTTTTTCAGGATGCTGATCACGTCGAAACTGGTGCAGCCACCCGCGCCGAGCAGCAGCATTTCCATCGGCCGAGGCCCGAGGTTGCGGCCGCCTGACGCCGGCGGGCCATCCATCAGTACTGCGTGGTTGCTTTCTGTTTCGCCCAGAAACGAGACCTGTTCCACCCATTTGACGCGAGCTTTCATGTTGTTCCTTTCAATTGCCTAATTATTCAAGACCCCCAACTCTACCCGATACCAGAGCATTCCGATAAGCTCATGCATGAAAATCTCGCTGTACCGAAGGGATTCGGCGCGAGGCAGGAAGGTGAGCAGTTCGGTTCGATAGTGTGTGGTGAAAGCCGTGGGCGCCTCGACGACCTCGAATCCGTAACTGCGGAATGCCGCGGCGGCGCGAGGCATGTGCCAGGCGTGGGTGACCAGGTAGATCTTTCGGATACCCGCTAGCTGCAGGATGCGATAACTATACCGGGCATTTTCGAAAGTGTTTTCGGATTCATCCTCCGTCCAGCGCACCGGCACGCCGAAATCCTGTTCCAGTGACATGCGCATCTGCTGTGCCTCTGAAATGCTGTTTCCCTTGGGTTTGCCGCCTGTTACCAAAATGGGTTTGCCGGTTTCCCGCTGAAGTTTCGCGCCATAGCGCAAACGTGCCAGCGTTGCATCGCCGATCGTATCCTGTCCTGCATATTCCGGCGCGTGAAAATAGGTTCCGCCGCCGAGGATCACGATCGCATCCGCATTGTGGCGAGAGATATTATCCAGCGCAGTGGTTTGGGCCTCCAGCAAACCCAGTGCGCCTTCGGAAAAATAGGGCGTGGCAGCGATCCACAGCAAACCGGATGCGGCAAGTATCAGCGGCCTGGCAAACCTGGAGCGGCGATAGAGCAGGATGATGCCCAGCGCAAGCAGGAGCAATAAGCTAAGCGGCGGCAGCAGGAAGCTGGCGACGAAGTTGGTGATGAACCAGGACATGACAAGACTCGAGGTTTCAGGGTCAGAATGTGCCCATATTACCGGGTTTCATTCGCTCCCCTGAAATGTGCCCGGCATTGTCGACGCTGCCAATGCCATTCCCGGGGTTAAATAGCGTTTGACAGTGGTAGGCGGGCTGCAATAGAATGCGCGCCCTTCGAGGTTTACTTACTTATTGAATTTTTAGGAATTGTGGCTATGAAAACATTTTCCGCCAAGTCCCATGAAGTCCAGCATGACTGGCTTCTGGTTGACGCAGCCGATCAGGTGCTGGGCCGTCTGGCCGCACAGATCGCCTCCCGTCTGCGTGGCAAGCACAAAGCGATCTATACCCCGCACGTGGATACGGGCGATTTCGTCGTCGTCGTGAACGCCGATAAACTGCGTGTCACCGGCAATAAGGCGGAAGCCAAGCTGTATCATCGCCACACGACTTATCCGGGCGGTCTGTACACCACCAACTTTGCCAAGATGCAAGCGCGTCACCCCAGCCGTGTGCTGGAAAAGGCCGTCAAGGGCATGTTGCCCAAAGGCCCCTTGGGCTACGCGATGCTGCGCAAGATGAAGGTATATGCCGGTGCGGCGCACCCGCATGAGGCGCAGCAACCGAAACCAGTCAATCTGTTGAAGGCCCGTTAATTTTTCGAAAGCATGGCAAACATGAGCGTAACTTATAACTATGGTACCGGCCGCCGCAAGAGTGCGGTTGCACGTGTGTTTATGAAGACGGGCAAGGGTAATTTCGTGGTGAACGACAAGCCTGTTGACGAGTTCTTCTCCCGCGAAACCGGCCGTATGGTCGTGCGTCAGCCGCTGGCGCTGACCGAAACCCTGGGCAAGTTCGATATCATGGTGAATGTCACCGGTGGCGGCGAGTCTGGCCAGGCCGGGGCGGTGCGCCACGGAATCACCCGTGCATTGATCGACTATGATGCCACGTTCAAGGCTGTGTTGAAGCAAGCCGGCCTGGTGACTCGCGATGCGCGAGAAGTGGAACGCAAGAAGGTCGGCCTGCGCAAGGCGCGCCGCAGGAAGCAATTCTCCAAGCGTTAAGACGATTTGGAAGCAAAGCAAAAGCCGCCTTCGGGCGGCTTTTGCTTTAGGTTCGGCACACTGCGTGACATGGGCATGCTGCGCCGGTAAAGAAGAAAGCTTGATTTGTTGTAGAATAGAAGGCGTTTCTAACGAAAGCTATGATGATCAAAGTTGGTGTGGTTGGCGGAACAGGTTATACCGGTGTGGAGTTGTTGCGGCTTTTGTCCGCACATCCGCAGGCTGAATTGCAGGTTATCACCTCGCGCGCCGATGCCGGTATGTCCGTCAGCCAGATGTTTCCGAGTCTGCGCGGTCATGTCGATGTGTCGTTCACCCATCCGGACGAGGCGCGTCTGGAACAATGCGATCTGGTGTTCTTCGCCACCCCGAACGGTATCGCCATGCAGCAGGCGCGCGGTTTGCTGGATGCCGGCGTCAAGGTGATCGATCTGGCGGCAGATTTTCGTTTGCAGGATATTCCATCTTGGGAAAAGTGGTATGGCATGAAGCATGCCTGCCCTGATCTGGTGGCCGAGGCGGTGTACGGATTGCCGGAAGTCAATCGCGCCCGGATCAAGAACGCCCGGCTGGTAGCCAATCCCGGCTGTTATCCGACGGCGGTGCAATTGGGGTTCATCCCGCTGCTGGAGGCCGGTGTGCTTGACCCTGCCGGCTTGATTGCAGACGCGAAGTCGGGCGTGTCCGGTGCCGGACGCAAACTCGAAATGGCCAATCTGTTTGCTGAAGCAGCGGATAATTTCAAGGCTTATGGTGTCACGGGTCACCGCCATCTGCCCGAGATCAGACAGGGCTTGGCGCGTGTCTCGGGCGGGGAAGTCGGACTGATTTTTGTGCCGCATCTTACCCCGATGATACGCGGCATTCATGCCACGCTGTACGGCAGACTGACACGCGAGGTGGATCTGCAGGGATTGTTCGAACAGCGTTATGCCAGCGAGCCTTTTGTGGACGTGATGCCGGCGGGCAGTCACCCGGATACCCGCTCGGTGCGCGGCGCGAATCACTGTAGAATTGCAGTCCATAGACCTCAAGGGGGAGATACGGTGGTGGTATTGTCGGTTATAGATAATCTGGTCAAGGGCGCAGCAGGCCAGGCGGTGCAGAATATGAACATCATGTTCGGGTTGCCGGAAGACTCTGCCTTGAATAATGTCCCGCTATTACCCTGATATGAAGCTTGGATTACCCTGAAATGTGGCGCGGAGTCGAACGGAGAGTCAACCGCAGATTCAGCATTTCCGCACCGCAGATGGCGGTGCGGCCTCACATTCCCTGGTATTTGCGCTGGGGGATGGTGTTGCCATTCGTGTTTGCCGCCATCGTGGTTGCTTGGTGGGCATATGACTACGGCCTTGAATTTGCGGGATTCCATCGCACTCAGGCCGAACAGGAATTGTCCAGATTGCGCGATCAGGTTGCAAAGCTGGAGTCGGACAATACGCAGCTGAATGATCAGATCACGCAATACGAAAGGAAGATCCAGATCGAGCAGGCCGCCAATCAGGCGATATCCGACCAACTGAAGAGTCTGGCGGATGAAAACGGCCATCTTCAGGAAGACCTGGTGTTCTTCCAGAATCTTACCTCGGCCGGCGGGAAGGAAGGAGAGTTGGGTGTGCATCGATTGACGCTGCAGCGCGATACGATGATGCCGGGCGAATACCATCTGCGCATGCTGCTGGTGCAGAGCGGGCAGCGCGCCAAGATGTTTAACGGCAGCTATCAGTTGGTTGCAACGGTAGTGGAAAACGGGCAAAGCTCGACCCTGGTGTTTCCACAGGAAGAATCGGGGAATGCACCATTCAAGCTCAGCTTCAGGTATTATCGCCGCGTCGAGCAGAGCATCGAGCTGCCGCCGGATGCGAAACTGGATAGCGTGCAGGTTCGCATATTCGAGCAGGGTGACACCGAACCCAAGGTGCGGCAAAGCGTGAGCCTTTCTTCACAAGTTCAAGGAGCAAATGATGTTCAGTAAAAAGCACAGCAAACCGCAAACGCAGATAGATTCATTGATAGGGGCGGGGACCACCATCGAGGGGAATTTGAATTTCAGCGGTGGTTTGCGCATCGACGGACAGGTCATCGGCAACGTTGTCGCTGCACAGGGCAAGCCGAGCACGCTGGTGTTGAGCGAGCATGCCCATGTGAACGGAGAGGTCAATGTCACACATCTGGTGATCAATGGCTCGATCACCGGCCCGGTATTCGCCAGCGAATATATGGAACTACAGAGCAAGGCCAAGGTCAATGGGGATGTGCATTACGCTACGCTAGAGATTCAGCTGGGCGCTATCGTTGACGGAAGGCTGATACACAGCAACACTGCTTCACAGGAAAAGGTAGTGACGTTTAAGGCTGGCAATGGTGAATAATCAATCAAGGAGCATGGAATGAACGCAATGACTGAAGTGCAGGACCCGCTGTTGTTTACCGACAACGCGGCCAACAAGGTGAAACAGCTGATCGATGAAGAAGGCAATGCCGATCTGAAGCTGCGCGTATTCGTCAGCGGCGGCGGCTGTTCAGGCTTTCAATATGGTTTCACCTTTGATGAAGTGGCCAACGAGGACGACACCGTGCTGAACAAGAACGGTGTTCAATTGCTGATCGACCCGATGAGCTTCCAGTATCTGGTCGGTGCGGAGATCGACTATCAGGAAGGATTGGAAGGCTCGCAGTTCGTTATCAAGAACCCGAACGCGACCACGACTTGCGGTTGCGGTTCGTCCTTTTCAGCATAATTATTTTTCGCTTTTATAAGAGCCACTGGGCGCCAAACGCCCCGTGGCTTTTTTGTGGCATCGAGGATGGCGGGCCGGCTACAAGCCGCTGAGCACCTTGATATGCGCCAAGGCACTCCGGGCCAGCGCATGCAGTTCATAACCGCCTTCCAGAGCGGATACGATGCGGCCCCGAGCGTATTTTGCCGCAATCCGCTTTATTGCCTCTGTCACCCAGGCGTAATCAGCTTCGGTCAGTCTGAACGAAGCCATTTCATCGTCCCGGTGAGCGTCGAATCCGGCTGAAACAAGCAGCAACTCCGGCTGGAATCGCTCCAGCGCAGGCAGCCAGTGCTGTGTGACCGCAGCCCGAAATTGCTCCCCGCCGGTGCCTGCAGGGAGCGGCACGTTGATGATATGGTCGTTGCCGCTATCGGCTCCGCAGTAGGGATAGAAAGGATGCTGAAAGGTCGAACACAACATGACCCGCGGGTTGTCGTGAAAGATTTCCTCGGTGCCGTTGCCATGGTGCACGTCGAAATCCGCTATCGCAACGCGCTGCAGTCCGTGCTTCGCGATGGCATGCGCCGCGCCGACTGCGACATTGTTGAAAATGCAGAATCCCATTGCGCGGGCCCGTTCGGCATGGTGACCGGGCGGGCGGATGCAGCAAAAGGCATTCTCGACCTTTTGACCCATGACCATATCCACGCCCGACACCACGGCTCCCGCGGCACGCAGCGCGGCCTGGTAGGTGTAAGGGTTCATCGCGGTGTCGCCATCCAGATAAACGAAACCGCTTGATGGCACGCTGGACTCGATTGAATCGATGTAAGCCCCGTCATGCACCCGCATCAACTGCTCCCGGGTCGCCGCCGGCGCATCGTGCCGCTGCAGAAGATTCAGCAATCCCGACGCGATCAATTGATCCTCGATAGCGTTGATGCGAGCCGGAGATTCCGGATGATGCCCGCCCATGTCGTGCTTGAGGCAGAGCGGGTGGCTGATGTAGGCGGTCTGCATGGTAAGTGTATCGCGCTGGCGCGGTGCTATCATAACCGGTCAACATTTGAACAGAAGGCCATATCATGGGCAAGCATTATCTCAGCACCTTGTTCGAACCGAAGTCTGTCGCAGTATTCGGCGCGAGCGACAGGGCGGATTCAGTCGGCCAGATCGTGTTCAGCAACATGCTGCAGAGCGGCTTCAAGGGTTTGCTATATCCGGTAAATTCAAAGCACGCAGAGGTTCAAGGCAGGCGCTCATATGTTTCCATCTCGGATATAAGCGATCCGGTAGATCTGGTTGTGGTGGCCACCCCGCCGCAAACGGTGCCTGGCATCATCGAGAATTGCGGCATCCACGGCGTGAAGGCGGCGGTAATCATCACTGCCGGGTTCGGCGAGGCAGGCCGCGAAGGAGAAGCGCTGGAAAAGGAGCTGCTGGAAGTCGCGCATCGCTATGGGATCCGTCTCATCGGGCCGAACTGTCTGGGAATCATGCGTCCATCCATCGGCCTCAATGCCACCTTCAACAAGGGCGGCGCAAACACCGGGAATATCGCGTTCATTTCGCAGTCCGGTGCATTGTGCACCGCGATTCTTGATTGGGCGCAGAGCAATGACGTGGGCTTTTCCAGCGTGGTATCAATGGGTTCATCAACCGACGTGGATTTCGGGGAGATACTGGATTATCTGGTTTCAGATCCCAGCACCCACAGCATCCTGATGTATATCGAGGGTGTCCGCAACGCGCGCAGCTTCATGAGCGCGCTGCGCGCCGCGGCGCGCATCAAGCCGGTGATCCTGGTCAAGGTCGGCCGGCATGAGGTGGGTTCCAGGGCGGCGATGTCGCATACGGCATCGCTGGTCGGCGCAGACAACGTGTTCGACGCGGCGGTCAGCCGTGCCGGTGTGGTGCGGGTGCTGACCATCACGCAATTATTCACGGCTGCCAAGGCCTTGTCGTGCGGATTCCGTCCGGTCGGCAACCGTCTTGCCATCGTCACCAATGGCGGCGGCACGGGCGTGATGGCGGCAGATCGCGCCGCCGACCTGGGACTCACGATGGCGATATTGTCGGATGCCACGATCGAATACCTCGATCAGCACCTTCCGCCGACCTGGCCGCACCGCAATCCGGTGGATATCATCGGCGATGCCCAGGCGGATCGTTACCATCACGCGGTCAAAGCCTGTTTGGAAGACGATAATGTGGACGGCGTGCTGGCGATCCTTACACCGCAGGCGATGACAAGGCCGCTGGAATCGGCCCAAGCCCTGATAGAACTTGCGAACTCGCACAGCAAACCGCTGCTGACCTGCTGGATGGGCGAAACGCAGGTCGCGGAAGCACGCGATGCTTTTGCACGGGCCCACAAGCCGCACTTTCGCACCCCTGAGCCCGCGGTGGAAGTGTTCTCGCACCTTTCCGCCTACTACCGCAACCAGAAGCTGCTGATGCAGATGCCGGGACCCCTTTCGCACCATGTCGAACCGGATGTTGAAAGCGCGCGGATGATCATCGAGGGGGCGATGCATGAGCACCGCAAGGTGCTGACCGAAATGGAATCAAAGGCGCTGTTATCGGCATTTCATATCCCTGTCGCGCAAACCATGATCGCGCACTCGCCCAACGAAGCGCTGCTGATCGCGCAGCAACTGGGATTTCCGGTGGCGATGAAAGTGAATTCCCCCGATATTACGCACAAGAGCGACGCCGGCGGCGTGCTGCTCAATCTGAACAACGCTTACGAAGTGCGCGCCGCCTTTCAGCATATCCAGGACAGCGTCCGGCACAATCGCCCTGATGCCAAGATGGACGGGGTTTCCATCGAGCCGATGATCGTCAAGCCGAATGGCCGCGAGTTGATGATAGGCGTGACCAGCGACCAGGTGTTCGGCCCGGTGATCACATTCGGAGCGGGCGGGACGGTTGTCGAGATCATCGGTGACCGAGCGGTGGCCCTGCCGCCGCTGAATACCTTCCTGGCCAGGGAGTTGATACAGGAAACCCATGTCGCGAAGATGCTGGGCGAATTCCGCAACATGCCGCCGGCCAACATGGCAGCACTGGAAGACATGTTGCTGCGCGTTTCGGAAATGGTTTGCGAGTTGCCCTTGCTCAAAGAGATGGACATCAACCCGCTGATCCTCGACGAGTCCGGCGTGCTGGCCGCGGACGCGCGCGCGGTGGTCGAATATCGCCAGCCCAGCGCGGACCGCTATGCACACATGGCCATCCATCCCTATCCCGCCCAACTGGTCAGCCAGTGGCAGCTCGCCGACGGCACAGACATCACGATAAGGCCGATCCGCCCGGAGGATGCCGAGCTGGTTCAGGCATTCGTGCGCGGGTTATCGGAAGAATCCAGATATTTCCGCTTCATGAGCAGCATGCAGGAGCTCACCGAGAATATGCTGGTGCGCTTTACCCAGATCGATTACAGCAGGGAGATGGCGCTGATCGCGGTGACATCCGTTCAAGACCGGGAGATCGAGCTTGGCGTCGCGCGTTATGCCACCAATCCCGATGGAGATACCTGCGAGTTTGCGCTGGTGGTGGCGGACAGCTTCCAGGGGAAAGGGTTGGGGCAAAAACTGATGGGCGTGCTGATGGAAGCCGCGCGTGCAAAAGGGTTGTCCGCGATAGAGGGGGAAGTACTGAGCAACAATCACAACATGCTCAAGCTGATGATGCGTCTCGGATTTGCGATTAAAACCAGCGAGGACGACCAAAGCGTCATGAAGGTGAGCCGGGCCTTGTAGGCAATATCAGTCGTCGGCCGCGGATCACAGCGTCCGCACAGCATGTCCTGTAGCGGAAGGCTGCGAACAGGCTCGTCACAGATTTCGGTAAACCGCGCCAAGGATGCAGGGATGTTTTGCGCCGGTGACCAGCGGCAGGTTGGCGGGCTTGCCATACAGGGCTTGTTGCGCCAGCCAGGCAAAGGCAATTGATTCCAGGTAGTCGCCGTCTATGCCAAGCGCGCCGGTCGTTTGTATGCCGCAATCGGCAAGCAGGCCCGAAAGGCGGTTCAGCAGGGCCAGGTTGTGTGACCCGCCGCCGCAAAGATAGATTTCCCTTGCGCCGGAACAATGTTTTCCAATGGCTTGCGCGATGGTCAGGGAAGTCAATTCCAGCAGGGTGGCTTGCACGTCGACCGCTGCTTCATTGCCTTGCAGTTTGCCGTTCAGCCATGCGATGTTGAATAGATCGCGCCCGCTGCTCTTGGGCGGGGCGAGGGCAAAGTAGGGTTCGTCGAGCATGCGCCCGAGCAGTTCGGGTAACACCTTTCCCGACGAGGCCCAGGAGCCATTGTCATCGTATGGTCTGCCGGTATGTATCTTGCACCAGGCGTCCATCAGCAGGTTGCCGGGACCGCAGTCGAAGCCTGTGGTCGGCAATTCGGGCGGCAGGTTGGTGAGGTTGCTGATACCGCCGATGTTGACAATGACGCGGTGGACTGTCGGATGGCGCAACACATGATCGTGAAATGCCGGAACCAGAGGTGCGCCTTGTCCTCCCGCGGCGATGTCGCGGCTGCGGAAATCGCTGACCACCGTGATTCTGGTCGATTCTGCAAGCAGCGCGGCGTTGCCGATCTGCACCGTATAGCCGTGTTCCGGGCAGTGGCGTATGGTTTGGCCGTGACAGCCTATCGCGCTGACCTGCGCCGCAGCGATACCGGTTTGTGACAACAAAGGAAAGACACTCAGCGAATACAGCTTCGCCAGCTGGTTGCCGATAACCTGGGATAGATGCAGTTCATTGTGGCTGGGCAGATGCAATGCCAGCAGGGCATCTTTCAGCCGATCGTCAAAAGGCTGGTAATGCCTGGCAAGCAGCCGCGGGGCAGGCAGACTCAAGTCGACAAGGGCGGCATCGACACCGTCCAGGCTGGTTCCCGACATCAACCCGATATAAAGCTCAGGCTGTTGCACGGGCCAGGTTAGTCGAGTTTGGCGAGGTTGATGTTGCGCATCAGGTTCAGGCGCGCAACCATATCGTTCGCCACGGGCTGGAACGCGGCAAGTTCCGAACTGTCGATCGGTTTTGCATCAGGCAGGGCTACGCGCAACGGGTCATGCTGCTGCCCGTTCACGCGGAATTCATAGTGCAGATGCGGCCCGGTCGCCCAACCCGTCATGCCGACATAACCGATGACTTCGCCCTGCGTGACATGTTGACCCTTGTGCAGGCCCAGGGCAAAGCGCGACAGATGTCCATATACCGTGGTGTAACGGCCCTGATGGTTCACCATGATCACATTGCCGTAACTGGTTTGCTTGCCGACAACCGCCACGATTCCGTCGGCGGTCACCCTGACTTTGGTGCCGATCGGAGCCGCGAAATCCGTGCCCTTGTGCGCGCGCCATTTTTTCAATATCGGGTGGAAACGCGCCGTCGTGAATCCGGAACTGACGCGGGAATATGCGACGGGCGAGCGCAAAAAGGCCTTGTGCACGCTCTTGCCGTCGGGCGTGTAGTAATCGCCGTGCTGGTCGTCCTTCTGGAAATATACCGCGCGGTAGACATGCCCCTGGTTGATGAATTCGGCAGCCTGGATGCGTCCGGTGCGCAACAAGGCTCCGTTGCTGTAGGTCATTTCGTACACGACGGTGAATTTGTCGCCTTTGCGCAGATCATGGTGAAAATCGATGTCGCCGCTGAACAGATCAGCCAGCTGGTTGGCCGCTGCGTCAGGCAAACCCGCTTCGTCGGTTGCGGAATACAGGTTGGTATTGATCTCGCCCGAGCGCACGAACAAACGCTTTTCCAGTTGCGCAGGCAAAGCACTGGTTTTGAAGATGCCATCCTGCTTCTCGATCAATACCTGCGCGCCGTTGTCGCCCAGATATCGCAATGCGATCAAACCTCCAGTGGCGGTGGTTTCGGCTTGGATTTCCGTTCCGACCGGCAACCTGCGGAAAGAGGCGGCTTCCGAGGCTTTGCGCAAATAGTCGCTGGCGCCGCCATCTTCGATATCCAGACGAGTCAGGATTTCATCCACGGTATCGCCGCGCTGCACGCGTTCGTTGCGCCAGTAGCTTGAAACGTCGGTGTCTGCATCGGCGACCTTGGGCAACGCGATCTGTTCGATGGCGACCCTGGAGGATGACAAATCAAAATCATTTTCAGGCACCAACCCGAAAGCGGTGACCACTCCCAGCAATGGCAGGGTGGACAGCGCGACGAACCAGCGCAGCTTTTTTTTGCTTTGAGGCATATTGCGTCCTTGGCTGTACTGGTTTTGGGTTAACATTCGTGCCTCCGTGATTTGCTTGGCTATCGTTTGGCCGCGAGTTGTGTTGATGGTTAGCGCACTCTACCAGAAACAGGCATCACCTCAAAACCGGGCTGATGGATGGCAAAGGCAGGCCGATGAAAGGTTGGCGGGGCAGGAGGGGCAGATTGTCCCTTTATCCCGGCTAGAACAGATGACGAAGTATGATTGAAACGCAACACTCGATGAAAAGACAACCAAATACCGATCACGCAGACTCGCTGGCGCAAATCAAGCGCGGAGCGCATGAACTGCTGCTTGAAGAAGAGTTGGTGCATAAATTGGGATTGGGCCGCCCGCTGCGTGTCAAGGCGGGTTTCGACCCGACCGCGCCGGACCTGCACCTCGGACATACGGTGCTGCTCAACAAGATGCGCCAGCTGCAGGACCTCGGTCATCACGCGCTGTTCCTGATCGGCGACTTCACCGGCATGATAGGCGACCCCAGCGGCAAGAATGCCACTCGCCCGCCGTTGTCCCGGGAACAGGTGGAGGAAAATGCCCAGTCCTATCGCGACCAGGTTTTCAAGGTGCTGGACCCGGAAAAGACCGAGATCGTGTTCAACTCGGCCTGGATGGATAAATTCAGCGCGGTTGACCTGATCAGGCTGGCGGCTACGCATACGGTGGCGCAGATGCTGGAGCGCGATGATTTTTCCAAACGTTACAAGGGCAACCAGCCGATCGCGATCCACGAATTCATCTATCCTCTGGTGCAGGGCTACGATTCCGTGGCGCTGAAGGCGGACATCGAGCTGGGTGGAACGGACCAGAAATTCAACCTGCTGATGGGGCGCGAACTGCAGAAGCATTATGGGCAGCCGGCCCAGTGTGTGCTCACGATGCCATTGTTGGAAGGGCTGGATGGCATCAACAAGATGTCCAAGTCGCTGGGCAATTACATCGGAGTCACCGATACACCCCAGGATATGTTCGGCAAGCTGATGTCGATCTCCGATACTTTGATGTGGCGTTACCTTGAATTGCTGTCGTTCCGCAGCATCAGCGAGATCGCCGCATGGCATGCTGAAGTGGAAGGGGGGCGCAATCCGCGCGACATCAAGGTGCTGCTGGCACAGGAGATCGTGGAGCGATTCCACAGCCGGCTGGCTGCTGAAGCAGCCTTGGCAGAATTCGAGGCGCGCTTTCGCCTGGGCGTGCTGCCGGATGACATGCCGGAAATCAATGTTTCTGCGCCCGGCGGCACTATTGTTGTGCCCCAGCTGCTCAAACAGGCCGGGCTGGTGGACGGCACCTCCGAAGCGATGCGCATGATCCAGCAGGGGGCGGTCAAGCTGGACGGCGAACGTGTCAACGACAAGACCGCCCTGGTCAAGGCCGGCACGGTGGTCGTGGCGCAGGTTGGCAAGCGCAAATTCGCCCGGATCACGGTAGGGTAGATTAGGGTTGTGATAAGAAGGGGCTTTTGCTAGAATCGCGCCCTCGATTTTTTGTATAAGGTAGTTTGTTCATGACAACAGTACGTGTGAAAGAGAATGAGCCGTTTGAGGTGGCCATGCGCCGCTTCAAGCGTTCCGTGGAAAAGACCGGCCTGCTGACCGATTTGCGCGCCCGCGAGTTTTACGAGAAGCCCACCGCAGAACGCAAGCGCAAACTGGCTGCTGCCGTAAAGCGCCATTACAAGCGCCTGATGAGCCAGGTTCTCCCTCCCAAACTCTATTGATCCGGCCTGTCGCGCCGCCCAGGTCACTACGATGGGGCGCTGCGGTCGGTTCTATCATGAGTCTCAAGCAGCAAATCACTGACGACATGAAAACCGCGATGCGCGCCAAGGATACGGCGCGCCTCGGGGCGATCCGCCTGTTGCTCGCGGCGATGAAGCAGCGCGAAGTGGACGAGCGCATCGAATTGTCGGACGCGGATGTGGTCGCCATCATCGAAAAGATGAACAAGCAGCGGCGCGATTCCATCAGCCAGTATGAGGCGGCAGGCCGCCAGGATCTGGCCGATGTCGAAAAGTTCGAAATGAGCGTGCTGGCAACCTACATGCCGCAGCAACTCAGCGAAGCCGAAATCAATACTGCCGTCGCCGAGGCGATCGCCGCGACCGGGGCGGCGGGGCCGCAAGACATGGGCAAGGTGATGGGCGTGCTCAAACCAAAGCTGGCCGGGCGCGCAGACATGGGCAAGGTTTCCGCACTGATCAAGGCGCGACTGAACAAATAATCCATAATCATCCCGGGTAGTTACCCAGACAACCATTCCTTGGCGTATTGCCGAGCGTAATGAAAAGGCGGTGCTGGCGTGATTCCAAAAAATTTCATACAGGATCTGCTCAACCGTCTCGATATCGTGGACGTGGTCGAGCGCTATGTCCCGCTCAAGAAGGCCGGGGCGAATTTTGTCGCCTGCTGCCCGTTCCACAGCGAAAAATCCCCTTCATTCACGGTCAGCCAGGCCAAGCAGTTCTATCATTGCTTCGGCTGCGGCGCGCATGGCACGGCGATCGGCTTTGTGATGGAACACGCCGGGCTGGGCTATGTCGATGCGATCGAGGAGCTGGCGCGCAGCGTCGGGTTGGAGGTTCCGCATGAACGCCTGGCCGCGGGCGACGCATACCAGAAAGTGGCACCCGATCTGTATGAGGTGATGCAAACCGCCACGCGTTATTACCGCGAGCAACTGAAACTTTCCCCGCGCGCGATCGACTATCTCAAGCAGCGCGGCGTGAGCGGCGAGGTCGCGGCAAGATTCGGCATCGGCTACGCGCCGGACGGCTGGCAGAACCTCGCCGCCGCATTCCCCGATTACCAGCATGCCGCATTGAATGAGACCGGCCTGGTGGTCGATAAGGAAGACGAAGCCCCCGCAAGGGGGACCCCGCCAGACGTTCGCGCTACGCGCGGTCAAGGCGCAGGCAAACGCTATGACCGGTTCCGCGACCGCATCATGTTCCCCATCGTCAACGTGCGCGGCCAGGTCATCGGCTTCGGCGGACGCGTGCTGGACAAGGGTGAGCCCAAGTACTTGAATTCCCCTGAAACGCCTCTATTTGAGAAGGGCCGTGAACTGTATGGCCTGTTCCAGGCACAAAAGGCCATACGCGCCGGGCATCAGGTACTGGTGGTGGAAGGCTACATGGACGTGGTGGCGCTTGCGCAGCACGGAGTGGAATATACGGTTGCGACTTTGGGTACGGCGACCACGCCTTACCATATACAGAAGCTATTGCGCCTTGCCGATGACGTCGTGTTCTGTTTCGACGGCGACAAGGCCGGGCAGCGCGCGGCATGGAGGGCGCTGGAGAACGCGCTGCCCTATCTGCAGGACGGCAAGCGCATCAGCTTCCTGTTCCTGCCGGTCGAACACGATCCGGACAGTTACATCCGCGAATTCGGCGAGGCCGCGTTTGAACAGCGCATTCAGGAAGCCATGCCGCTGTCGTCCTACCTGCTGCGTGAAATCAGTGACGGCCTGGATTTGCGCACCCATGAAGGGCGCAATCAGTTATTGCAGCACGCCAAGCCGTTACTGACGGCCATCGCTGCACCGGCCACGGCGTTGCTGTTGCGCAAGGAAGTGGCCGCACTTTCCGGCGTGAGCCAGGCAGAGCTGGAGGCATTGTACGAGATCTCGCCGGTGGCACGCGCACCGCGTGCCGCCTTTCAAAAAGCCGGACGCACACCTCCTTCGGCGCACCGCTTGCTGCTGCAATGCCTGATCGCAGAACCCGCACTGGGGCAACAGCTGCCCGGCGAGTGGCATGGCGAAGGTGCGGAAGCCGATGCGGTATCAGCGTTGCTGCAGGTGCTGCGTGAAACTGATTATGCGCTGAGCAGTCCTACTATCACGCAGTTGTTCCATGGCACGGCGCATGAAAAGACCCTGGCAGCGGTCGAAGCGGAAATGCTCAACTGGGGCGAGGGTTTTGATGTGGGTGCCGAGTTTTCCGGTTTGTTGAACAGGCTGGACGAGGGCCGCCGCCGCCAGGAATTCCAGAGTCTGCAGGCGAAGGTCGCTCTCGGGGGCTTGGCCTGTCTGAGCGAGACGGAACGCGATCTCTACCGGCAAGCGGGGCGTGGAGCCAACGTTTGAGTGAAGTGCCGGTAAGTATTGAGAAATTTCAAACGAATTCGGGTATAATCCGCCGCTTTTCTGCGGCCTCACCGCGATTTGAGGGCTTACGCAACTTAGGAATCTGAACATGGCAAAGATCAAAGAAGACAAGAAGAAGCAAATCAAGAAGCAGGCAGTCGTTATCGAACAACCGGCCATAGACCGGCTGCAGGATATCGAGGCGCGGCGCACGCGCCTGAAGGCCTTGATCGTGCTGGGCAAAGAGCGGGGCTATCTGACCTACGCGGAAATCAACGATCACCTGCCGGATATGCTCGAAGTCGAGCAGATCGAAGGCGTGGTCAGCATGATCAACGAGATGGGCGTCTCGGTGTGCGACGTGGCCCCGGATGCCGAAACGTTGATCATGACCGATGTCGCGCCCGCGGTGGCGGACGAAGATGCGGTGGAAGAAGCCGAAGCCGCGCTTTCCACGGTGGATTCCGAATTCGGCCGCACCACCGACCCGGTGCGCATGTATATGCGCGAAATGGGCACGGTCGGCCTGCTCACCCGGGAAAAAGAGATCGAGATCGCCAAGCGTATCGAAGAAGGCCTGAAACACATGATCCAGGCCATTTCTGCGTGCCCTGCAACGATAGCAGAAATCCTGGCGTTGTCGGCAAAGATCGAAAACAATCAGATGCGCATCGACGAGCTTATTGACGGCTTTGTGGATGTCGAAGACGAGGCGGTTATCTCCGCTGAGTCCGACGAAGAGGTCGAAGAAGTCAGCGACAACGGCGCTGAAGAGGAAGAAGAGGATGAGGAGGCCGCGGCTGCAGAAGCCGCGGCCAACCTGGCGCAGTTGAGGGAAGATGCGTTGGCGCGCTTTGCCGTGGTGTCGGACCTGTTCACCAAGATGGGCAAGGCTTATGAAAAGTACGGATATCGCAGCAAGCAGTATGACAAGCTGCAGGCCGGGATTTCCGACGAGCTGATGAAATTCCGCTTTTCCGCAAAGCAGGTGGATGCTTTGTGCGACACGATGCGCGGCCTGGTCGAAGAAGTGCGCCGCAGCGAGCGCAGCATACAGGACATGTGCGTTTCCAAAGGCAAGATGCCGCGTCCGCATTTCATCAAGACATTCCCGGGCAACGAAGACAATCTGCATTGGGTGGCGCAGGAGCTGAAGACGAAAAAGCCATACAGCGAAACGCTGGAACGTTACCGCCATGCCATCATAGAACAGCAAAAACATCTGCTGGACCTGCAACAGCGCGTGGGAATCCCCATCCGCGACCTGAAAGAGATCAACCGCCAGATGACCAACGGCGAAGCCAAGGCGCGCCGTGCCAAGCGCGACATGATCGAGGCCAACCTGCGCCTGGTGATCTCGATCGCCAAGAAATACACCAATCGCGGCCTGCAATTCCTTGACCTGATCCAGGAAGGCAACATCGGCCTGATGAAGGCAGTGGACAAGTTCGAATACCGGCGCGGCTACAAGTTCTCGACCTATGCCACCTGGTGGATACGCCAGGCGATCACCCGTTCCATCGCCGACCAGGCGCGCACCATACGTATTCCTGTGCACATGATCGAGACCATCAACAAGATGAACCGCATCTCGCGGCAGATCATGCAGGAGACCGGCCAAGAGCCGGATGTCGCGACACTGGTATTGAAGATGGAGATGCCCGAGGACAAGATCCGCAAGATCTTCAAGATCGCCAAAGAGCCGATCTCGATGGAGACCCCGGTTGGCGACGACGACGATTCTCATCTGGGCGACTTTATCGAGGACTCTCATACCGCCGTGCCTATCGATGCGGCGATCTATGAAAGCCTGCGCGGCGCCACTTCGGACATTCTGGACAGCCTGACCCAGCGCGAGGCCAAGGTATTGCGCATGCGCTTCGGAATCGAGATGAACACCGACCACACGCTGGAAGAAGTGGGCAAGCAGTTCGATGTGACCCGCGAACGCATCCGCCAGATCGAAGCCAAGGCGTTGCGCAAACTTCGCCACCCTTCGCGTTCCGAGAAACTGAAGAGTTTTCTGGACAGCGAAAACTAAGCCGGCACCAATAAATCTTTACGGGTCGTTAGCTCAGTTGGTTAGAGCAGAGGACTCATAATCCTTTGGTCGGTGGTTCAAGTCCACCACGACCCACCATTTTATAGTTTTAAGAAGTCCAGCAACATCCTAAAACCCGCCTATGTGCGGGTTTTTTATTGACTTTATTGTCCGATAAGGTGTAGCATCATCCAACAGCATCCAGCTTCAGATGGGGCAAATATGGGGGCAACTCAAAACTTATGGGGGTAACTTTGAAATGACCTTAACGCTAGACGTAGTAAAGGCTTCAAAGCCACGGCTGCATCCCTTTAAGCTGTATGACAAGCTTGGCTTATTTTTGATGGTTACTCCAGCTGGGGGAAAGTGGTGGCGATTCCGATACAGATTCGACGGCAAGGAAAAATTGCTATCCTTGGGCATCTATCCTAATGTAAGTCTGAAAGAAGCCAGAAAGCGCCGGGATACTTTGCGCGCTCTATTGATTGATGGCATTAACCCAAGCGAACATACCAAGGTAAAAAATGCGGCGCAGCGTGACGATGAAGCCCGACAGATTGCCGTAACCCGCTTCATGCTCGACAACGATGGTGCGCTATCTTTTCGTCTCGGCAATCATCGCATGACATTAACCCCAGCCGAAACTAGCGAACTTCGTACCTTTCTCGATGGAACCCGTGCTATTTCTCCAAAGGTGACACCATGACCCTAACTGATACCGCAATAAAGAACGCAAAGCCTGGCGCAAAGCCAGTCAAAATGTTTGATGAGCGCGGCCTGTTCCTGATTGTTGCTCCTTCTGGCGGTAAGTGGTGGAGACTAAAATACCGATTCGACGGCAAGGAAAAACAAATATCACTAGGCATCTATCCTGACGTAAGTTTGAAGGATGCCCGGCAGCGACGAGATGATGCGCGCAAGCTGCTGGCAAACAGCATTGACCCCGGCGAAAATCGCAAGGCTGTGAAAGCAACTAAGACCGAACGAGCAGCGAACAGCTTTGAAGTTACAGCGCGTGAGTGGTTCTCGAAAAAATCAAAGGGTTGGGCAGCATCCAACGCAGACAAGATTATCAAGCGGCTCGAAAATGATGCATTTCCTTGGTTAGGCACTAGGCCGATCACCGAAATCACCCCTCCTGAGTTATTGAAAGTGCTACGCCGGATTGAAGAGCGTGGTGCAGTGGAAAGCGCACACAGGTTGCGTAATTATTGCAGCTCGATATTTCGCTACGCTATCGCAACCGGACGCGCTGAACGTGATGCATCTGCTGATCTGCGTGGCGCACTGCCACCCTCAGTTACACAACACCGCGCCGCCATTACCGACCCAAAGGCCATAGGTGAATTGCTGCGCGCCATAGACGGCTATCAAGGCTCGTTCGTCACCAAATGCGCCCTGCGCCTTGCCCCGCTGGTATTCGTGCGCCCCGGCGAACTTCGCAAAGCGGAATGGGCGGAAATTGACCTGGACAAGGCGGAATGGAACATACCAGCAGAGCGGATGAAGATGCGCGACCCGCACCTTGTTCCCTTATCCACTCAGGCAATAGAAATTCTGCGCGAACTTCATGCGATGACAGGCGGCGGTCGCTATGTGTTTCCTGGTGCGCGCACCAATGGCAGGCCGATGAGTGATAACGCTGTGCTGGCCGCCTTGCGTCGCATGGGCTATGCCAAAGATGAAATGAGCGGACACGGCTTTCGCGCAATGGCTCGAACCATCCTTGATGAAGTGCTGGGGGTGCGCCCGGACTTCATCGAACACCAGCTTGCCCATGCGGTGCGCGATCCGAATGGGCGCGCATACAACCGCACCGCGCATCTCGCCGAACGCCGGAAGATGATGCAGCAATGGGCGGATTATCTGGATAAGTTGAAGGCAGGTGCGGAAGTAATACCGCTGCGCGGCCTAGTGGCCTGACGTTCACCGCATTAACCGGGTTGCAACAGAACACACAATCGACCCTTTAGGAGAATCGCCATGGGCCCGCTCCTCGGCCTTATCGGTCAGCCGTGGTAGTCTGAATTCATTTGTCCATAAGCGGCAGCTTTAGAGAAGGTAATATGCGAAAGTGGTGGGCCGTTCAGTGCCAAACCGGAACATGACAAACGGCAGATTGGAGCAATGTAGACTCGATAGCACAAAAAACCAGACTCGCTAAATCATGAGCCCTCAACAGATCCTTGACTTCTGGTTTGTCGAAATCTCCCCAAAGCAATGGTGGGTCAAAGACGATCAATTAGACAGCAAGATTGCAGAACAATTCGGCGACGTGCATGCACAGGCGGTACAGTGCGAATTGTATGCGTGGCGTCGGGAACCGCTTGGGCGGCTTGCCGAAATCATCGTTCTTGACCAGTTTTCACGCAACATCTATCGCGGTACCGCACGGGCTTTCGCTGCCGACCCTCAAGCATTAACTCTCGCACAGGAAGCCGTTGCCGCACAAGCCGCAACAGCACTGGAGCTCCACCACAGGGCATTCCTGTACATGCCTTACATGCACAGCGAATCGCAACAGATTCATGAGATTGCAGTTCAGCTATTTTCCGAAGATGGGTTGCAGGCGAATCTTGATTTCGAGCTCAAACACAAGGCCATTATCGACCGCTTCGGCCGTTATCCGCACCGCAACAAAATACTTGGGCGGAATTCAACCAGGGAAGAAATTGAATTCCTGAAAACTCCTGGATCTTCGTTCTAAAAGGTTCCGGAGCGACTTAGTCGCTTTCCGTGATGTTGACCGTGTTTTCAGGACCGAAAGTGGTGGTCAGTTTATCGGCGAGGCTGTGTGAAAACTCGAAGCAAGGGCGTTTTGAGGGGTTACTTTATCCTTCCCTAAAGGGCGATCGTCGATCTTGGCGAATTCTGGAAGGCCGATATTCTTTTGCAAGAAAATTTTGCACGTTTTCACACAACCTCCGGCCTTTGCGGACTGTGACAAATTTCTGAAAAGGCTGTCTACCCATCCTTCTGCAATGTCCGCTTCCAACTTTCTTGCTGGCAGCGATTACACTTACCAGCACGATATGTAAGGTCACGATCACGCGTCCTTGATTCCAACTGCCGCCCCTCCGTGCTCACGCACGCAGGAAATTCGCCCCACCCTCAGACTCATTTCTATTGGAAGATGCTATGGCTATGCGAGCGATCTGAAAACGAGTAGCATTGTCTGAGAAACCGAGCTGGCACCATTTGAGACGGTCCACCACTCCAGCAACGTCATTCACCACCGGCTGTATTGCTTAGCCGACGCGAGATGAACGGCTGGAGCAAGGCGCGCAGCGAATAGCCTCTCACCGCCATCTAAGATGGCGAGTGTCGCAACACCTTTTCAATAGACCTAAGCCACCTGGAAAGTAGAGAAAGATGAGACAAGGTACCTACCCAACACTAATCTTTTTTGACCTTGAAGGTACGCTTTTGCAAAAGAATTATCACTTCGATAATGGGAAAGTCGCCCCGAGTACATGGACTGTCTTAGCTGCCAGTATGGGGAAGGAATGCCTTGAGGAGGAGGAGCGCACAAAGGAACGCTGGATAAATAATGAGTATCCCGGTTACGTTGAGTGGATGAGGGATACGATCCGAATTCACAAAAAGTTCGGGCTTAAGCAGGACCTCTTTGACCGAGTAATGAGGAGCGTAGAGCTGATGCCAGGCGCGCGAGAGGCATTTGAACGATTCCGTGCTAACGGGGCGATCACCGTGGTCATTTCGGGGGGATTTAAAGCGTTAGCGGACCGAGTCCAGCGCGAGCTAAAGATTGACCATGCTCTTGCCGCGTGCGAGTATTTCTTTGATCAGGAAAGTGGAGAGATTGAACACTTCAACCTGCTTCCTTCTGACGAGAAAGGGAAAGTGCAATTTATGAGGCTAATAGCTTTAGAGCATGGAATCAAAGAAAAGAATTGTGTGTTCGTTGGTGACGGCAAGAATGATGTGCCTTTGGCCAAGGAGGTTGGCTTCTCAGTTGCATTTAATGCTCAAGATGAATTGCGGGATGTCGCGACCGTAGCCATAAATCAAGGGCGAGGGAAAGAGGACTTTCGTGAAGTAGCGCGTGTAATCGAGGAGCAATTCTGTGTCAAATAGTTAAATACCCACAAGGAAAACGTTACGCTTATGAACAGATACTTGCAAAAGTGGATAAGAGGACATAAAAATGTGCGAAGTAACAGCTAAAGAGACGTGCTCTGGTGAAGATAAAATAGAGTGGCCACCATATATCCAGAAAAAAGGTGCGCTTGAAAAGTCGGGTTATGGATGTAAAAAAGGAAAGATTAATTCAAATATCACTGCTAATGATGCAGTGAAATGGTTTTACGAAGTACTTACAGCGCTTGATGCAAAAGCATCGGCGCTGATGCGGCTTAATGGAGTATTAATTGCGGCCGCAGCTTTTCTGCTAGGGATATTCGGTCGGACAGGCACAACGATTTTATCAACAACCGCCCTTGATTCAGTTTCTATTATTTGCTCTGCTCTACTATCTGCGATTTCTATCGGCCTTTGTTTATTTGTTGTAAATGTTAGCTGGGACTTTCTTGGAAAAGTAACAATCAATGGCAATGATTTTGATTTCCATGAAGAGATTAAAAGCTTAGAAAATGTTGTTAATCGTCGACAGTTCTTATATCGATCTGCTTGGTGGATATCATTACTGAGCAGGCCGGTAAATAGTGCGTGATTTTGGTCAGGCGGCATAGCGAACATGTTTTTCCTGAAACAGATTCTGGATCACATGAGGTTGCTTCTGTCGGCGGTGAAGATGGCTACGCAGGCTGGCCACCATCTCCGCTTTGTTGGTTGGCCGGCTCTTTCCTAGGGCGTTAGTCTTGACGTCCTGATTGAGCAACTCATCAGGGTTCAGTTCGGGGCAGTAGCCGGGCAGACGAATCAGCCGCAGACGCTTGGCGTTTTCGGCGACAAACTTCTTCGCGGCTGCCGAACGATGCACCGGGTGACCATCGACGATCAGGAATATCTTGCCCTTGACCTGTTTGAGCATCCGCTTCATGAATTCAATGAACACCGAATTCTGGAACTTGCCTTCGAACACCATGAATGCCAGTGCACCACGATTGGTGATCGCAGAGATCATGTTACAGCCAAAGCGTTGCCCGGTCGCTCGCACCACCGGCGTTTGCCCCATCGGGGCGAAACAAGTTCCGCTGACATGATCACTGCGCAATCCCATCTCGTCACCCCAATAAATCGTCGCTTTCTCGCGCTTCGCTACCTTGACGATGGCTGGGTAGTCTTCGTCAAGCCAGCGGGCAATCGCTACATCGTTTCGCTCGTAGGCACGGCGTACGGGTTTCTGTGCACTCATACCCCATGCCTTGAGGTAACGCCCGACCGTCGTCTGCGAAACTGTGATGCCACACTTCCGCTCGATCAGGCGGGCCTCCGCTTCCCGCGTCCAAAGGTAGAACGGCAACTTCAACTGGTCGGGCATCGTTCCAATGATCAGCGCACGAATGCGCGCAGCCTGTGTTGTATTCAACCGTCCGCCGCCAGGGCGTCGACCACGCCTGCCAGGCTTCAACGCCCGCAGCCCACCATCACGAGACAACCTCATCCATTTGCTCACTGCTCGCAGGCTGACGCTGTATGTCGTCGCCGCTTCGGTTTGCGTCATCCCTCCACGCACCGCTTTCACCACCAGCTTCCGCAGGTGAGCTTGCGTGGCTCCATCCAATTTCCGGGCATCAGTCTTGGTACTCATGTCTCCTATAACGCACTACGCACTATTTGGTGCACACGTCAGTAACAGCTTCAATTGGTTTTCTATTTGAGTTTTCAAGACAGGCGATTTATGTCATTTATTCTTTCTTCATGCAAGTAGCGCCATGGGGTCCATAATGGTAACTAAAAATAGCAAGCTATCCGGTTGCGCCAAGCTGAACTCAAAGCGTCCGCTAAAGCTTTTTAAGGCAGCAAGAGATGCCGCGATCAATGCGTATGCTCCATATTCTGGATTTTCAGTTGGTGCAGCAGTAGAAACTTCAGATGGCCGCATATTCGTTGGAGCTAACATGGAAAATGCTTCATTCGGTCTTACAGTTTGTGCAGAAGTTGGAGCCCTCCAGGCAGCATCTACCGCCAACGCACTGGATAAGATACGACGCATCGCAATCGTCGGTGGTCCCCGAATAAAAACTCTAAATCCTAAACAACTCAAGCCAACTGCACCATGCGGACGCTGTCGGCAGCTCATCTCTGAAGCTGCAATATTCGGTGGGTATGATATAGAAGTCTGGTATGCGGATTTAGATATAACGTGCATAAAATGTAAGACTATCTCAGATTTGCTACCGGATTCGTTTGGTGCAAGTAGCTTGAAAAAAGATTGATGTGTGATATGGCTGACCGCTCTGGGTCGAAATTGACGCTTCAAAAAAGTTGAAAGCGGTTCCAGCAGGCTGAACCAACAACCTTTTCATAAAATCGCCAGAGTCCTCTTGGGCCGATTATGTAGACTGCTCGATTATGGAGAATAGCAACAGTGAATTATCGCGGAAGCCAAGCACCAAGCGACTTCTCGGAAGAAATTGATTGTGCGAAGTCGACATAATTTCTGGAGCTAGGCAACTGCCTGTAATAGCAAAATCGGTCGTAGATTTCTTGTGAGACCGCACAGGGGCTGGTAGTGTCGCGATGATGATCATGTGAGTGTCACCTCGTCAACAACTCCACACCCTTTGTGGATTGCGGATTATGTAGACCTTTGCATTAATGTCCTCCGCACCAGCCAAGGCTTAGGGTGGGCGCAGAGCATCAAGTCCACATAATCAAGCAGTCTACATAATCGGCCTTATGTGGAGCGCTACATAAGGCCGAGAAACGGTCGTTCACAGTGCTGTCCTCGAACGGTTGGCACTGGCATGATGATTCAAAAATATCGGCTTGATCAAAAATCCTTTCGTGTAGCGCTAGTGGCTGGCGAAAATCGGGTTTTTATACAGCCTCGTTAGGTGCCAACCATGATTGATGAACGCGTCGCAAAATTAAAAACACCTGAAGAATGCGCGGTATTCGCAACGAACGTGACCGAGCGAGGCCGCCCTGATCTTGCGCTTGCCGCCCGAAAGCGTGCCGTTCAGATTCGGGCTGAAAGCTTCGGTGCAACCTCCGAGGTAGAGCGTGAGTGCATCGAGGCTGTTTTTGCCTATGAGGAAGTGTTAAGTGCCAAAAGAGGGCGCCGACAACCGGCATCGCGTACTTGGCCGATGATTAAAGAGCATGGGGTAATTGAGGCAGTAGAACGAGTGGTAAAACGGAAGGACGATGCGTTGGGATACACGGCACTTGTCGAGATGGGGCTTGAAGAGCACGCCTTTGAGGCCGTTATTCTTCGGCACCCATCGGCTTTCTCTGCCGAGGCAGTAGCGCGGGCGAAAGAGCGTTTGGGTAAGCTAAGTGTCACTTAACTCGGCAGTCAAGCTGGACTGCGCAAAAGCTAACCCCTAAATTAAACCTTAGGTTGTTATTAAATGTAAAAAAATAGTTGCATTAAAACTCCAAACCCTTCACTCCAGAAAAAAATATAATTCAGGAATTTTAACGTGGATGAAAAGCTTTCCAGTAGCACTGCGCAACGACTATTGAGCGCAGGATCATCAGAAGAAGTCGCCAACATACTTCATGATGAAGATTTAAAGTATTACTTTGATCAGCCCGAGAACTGGCGACCATATGGTGGTCGCGAAAAAAATTGGGATACTGTAGGAAACCAGCAATCTAGTCCAGTGGGTGCATTAACGGAGCTCATTACTAATGGGATAGACGCGATTCTTTTACGCAAAGCAAAGGAACACGGCATTACCGATTTCCGTTCACCGGAAGCACCCCAAAGCATGTTCGAAGCAGTCAAACTATTTTTTCCAAAGGTTGTTGATGGAAAAATATCCAATCTTTCGCCCAAGCAGCGCACCGATCTAGCCGAGCAATGTCTGCTTGTCGGCGTCAAGCGGGCCACCCGAACCAACAGCATTTATCCTACCTACACACTTGTGGACTTTGGTGAGGGACAAAAGCCCGTGGATTTCCAAAAAACATTTCTTTCACTTTCCGAAAAGAACAAAGAAGGTATACCCTTCGTGCAAGGTAAGTTCAACATGGGCAGTACAGGCAGCCTGCGATTTTGCACACGTTCAGATATCAGATTGGGACATTACAAGTTAATTTTATCTAAGCAGCCCGGCAGTGATTACTGGGGATGGACTCTGATTCGTGTGCGCAGTCCAAGAGCTGGAGAGCAATTGCCAGTCGCAGAGTATTTTTGTGATGCTGGAATTCCACGTTTTCGAGGAGGTGTTCTATCTGCCTTTGGTCATGACACTGTGGGGCAAGTGGAGTCAGGCACGATTATTAAGCTGTATGAGTATGATATTGGCAAAGGTGCTAGCACCGTTGACTTCGGTTTGCGAGACGCGCTGGATGTCAACTTGATTGACTGTGCTTTGCCTATACGTGCGTATGATTTTGATGCTAAGGCCCAAGAAAACAAGGGTCCGTTGCGCTCCCAAGGTATTGCGGCCTCTACATTCTCTGGCTTGAGTGTCACCATTGGCGCTTCTGAATTGCCTGAGGACAGCGAAAAGAATGTTGATGAAGGGGACAATCAACAGGCCAATGAAGGTTCCTGGACACACCATGTGATTACTATCAACGATCCTGATTTGGGCAGAATTAAGATCCTCGCGATTGGCATTAAGAAAATGAAGGACAGTTTAGCAACACGCCAAACGTCACGTGTGTTCTACACAGTCAATGGCCAGACTCAAGCGTGCGAGCGTGCCAGTTTCTTGAACGGTCGAGCCAACTTCGGCGACTTACGCAACCATCTGTTGGTCAATGTCGTCTGTGATGACATGGACAAGACTGCAATGGCGACTGTCTTCATGCCTGATCGTGAACGTAAAGCCAATAATATGATGGCCAGGACGTTAGAGGATATGGTCGTAGACGCGTTGAAGCATGACGAGAAAATACGATCCTTTGCCAATGAAATTCGATTGAGCCGTGCCAAGGAATATACTGCGGAAAAGGAAGAGTCTGCCGATTTGCTGAAAGATTTGGCCAAAGCAGATCCCGCCATCAAAGATCTATTTGGGTTGGGTGTGTTATTGCCTGAAATTACCAAATCGCCAGGTGGTGGAAAAGTCTGGGATATGGGTAAGAAATTCCCGACTTTTCTTGAACCGCTGAACCTGAAAAAGGAGAACGGAAAATACATCAAAGAAGTGCCCATTAACGGTTATCGCCGCATTGAATGCGGTACCGATGCGGAAGATGGATACCTGTCTCGGTTGGATAGCCCAGGGCAACCTTGGAGTTCTTTGGATGTGAAAGCATTGGCTTGGAAAGTTTCTCTGAGAAGCGGCACTGCGACATTTACCTTGGCTGCTCCTTCAAGTGCAATTGAGGGTCAGACTGTCGATGCGGAATTTGGCTTTTTAGACGAAGGTAAAAACTATGAGCCCTTGAAGTTTGCAGTCACCATAAAGTTTGTCGCTGAAGAGAAAAAGAACATCAATCCAAAGGGAGAGAAGACTAAAACCAAGGAAGACGAGAAGAAAAATCTTGGAATGCCCCACTTTGAATGGGTCACCCGGGACTCGTGGAATGAACACAATTTTGAAGAGACTTCTGGCGCGTATGTATCATCTGGCCAGGAAACTTGTGTTTATATTAACCGTGACAACAGCTATCTTGAAATGATGCGTGTTAACGAACGGGATGAAGCCGAGCGTACCGTTAAGGAATCAATTTTTAAGTTGGGCCTGGGAATTTTTGCTTTATCTTTATATAGTAAAGCTTCGGAGAAAGAAAAAGAAGTCGCTTACGATGGCCCCGACGCAGATGATTTTGTGCGGTTAGCCACCAGTGCCATGGCGGCTCACATAATCACCGTGATACGTCATTTGGGTGCCGGCATCAAAAAGTGAAAACCCAGGAGGAAATACACTACAACATGTCCAGGGTGCGCAGTTCTGGCACCTTGATTGAACAGAAGCTGGGCAAGGCTCTCTGGGCCGCCGGAATCCGCTATAGAAAACAATACAAAAAACTCATCGGCAAGCCTGATTTTGTTGTAGTTTGGGCGAAGATCGCCATTTTTTGCGACTCCTCTTTCTGGCATGGCCGTAATTGGTCAACCGCTCAAATGGCGATTAAGACAAACAAGGACTTCTGGATTCCCAAAATCGAGAGTAATATAATGCGCGACGAAAAAGTCAATGCGGCTCTCACCCAGCTCGGGTGGCGGGTCTTTAGGTTTTGGGATAAAGACATCCACACCGATGCCGCTCGCTGTGCATCGATTATTGTGGATGCTATAAATGGATGTGGATTACATGGGGCGACCAAGAAAAGTAGTAGCGATTGATTTTTTCTGTGGGGCCGGCGGCATGACCAACGGCCTTATCCAGGCGGGCATTCACGTTCTCGCCGGTATAGACAATAAAGCTCTTTGTAAACCCACGTACGTACAAAACATCAATCCAGACGGCTCTCATCCCGAATTCATTTGCAAAGATATTTTCCCTAAGACGGACGAGCACCCAGGAGGCGAGCAACCGGAAATTGCCAAACACCTATTCCTCTTGATTGAGCAGCAAACAAAGAAGCACCGGGGCAATCGGCCCAAACTGATTTTTGCTCTATGTGCCCCCTGTCAGCCATTTACCAAGATATCCCATATCGAAATGTCTGAAAGCCGGAAGTTCAAGCGCTCTAACGACTCGAATTTGCTATTGACGACGGTTAACCTGATCAAAAAATTTCAACCTGATGCCCTCATTTGTGAAAACGTAGAAGGGATCACTGGCGAGGGTTCTGTTTTATCCCAATTTGAAACTGAGTTGAAAGAATTGGGTTATGTGTTCGATGCCAAAGTTATCAACGCTGCCAATTTTGGAGTGCCTCAAAATCGAAGACGAACCATCGGTCTTGCCGTGCGGAAAGGCCGACGAAAGAATTTGAGGATCACTGTGCCCGATACGGATCCCGATTTGAAAAAATATGTCACTGTGGCGGAAACCATCGGACACCTGCCACCACTTGCTGCGGGCGAGACACATCCTACGATTAAGAATCACCGTGCAAGGGCACTGAGCGACATCAACCTCAAACGCATCGCATCGGCCCCTCCGGGTGGAAACAATGCTTATTTAAAAACCACCCGTTACGGTGATCTGTCATTGAAGTGCCATAATCGACTGGAAGTAAAAGCGGGCAAAGCCTCTTTTACCGACACCTACACCCGAATGAAGGGTGACGATGTTGGACCCACGATTACAACACGGTGCGTCTCCGTTTCGAACGGACGATTTGCCCATTACGATACAGACCAGAACCGTGGTATCACCCCCAAGGAAGCGGCCCTCCTACAAACCTTTCCCGATGAATATGCCTTTTATCCCGAGGATGGAGGAGAGTTTGCCGCCGTCCTGATAGGGAATGCTGTTCCACCCAGGTTGGCCAAGTTTTTCGGAAGCTATCTGAAAAAACAAATCACAACCTCCACGAGAAAATGAATACCGCCCGACTCTAAGCGTGGGAAATGCTTTCCCAGCCCAGTTCATATCATACAAATAAATCCAACGACCAATGAAAGAATGGGACGCAAACAATGAGTGACTCCCCATTAGAGCTAAAATTTGATCCATTAACGATCAAGCATCTTGGCGTCAGGATGTATTCAACACTTCCCCCTGCGCTGGCCGAGATCATTTCAAACTCATACGATGCCGATGCTAGCAAGGTAACCATCACGCTGGCCGAAGAGGATGGCAAGCCCAAGGAAATAAGAATCGTAGATGACGGAAAAGGACTCTCACTGGACGAAATCAACCATAAATTCCTAGTGATCGGTCGCAATAGACGCAATGATGAAGGAGACCTTCCCTCAACCAAGTACGGGCGCTTGCCCACCGGGAAAAAAGGCCTTGGAAAACTGGCATTATTTGGCCTCGCAAAAACAATTACTATTCTGACTCGACAGAATGGCAAACAAAACGAATTTGTTCTTGATTGGGATGAGTTGAACGCTGCCCAAGGGAAATACCAGCCTCAGGCTACCCAGATTAATCAAGACACAACCGAAGCCAATGGAACCACCATCACACTGACCCATTTAAAAAGGGAATCCCCGTTTGATTTTTCTGGGTTGGCCGACAGCTTATCCAGAATCTTTATCTTTGATGAAAGTTTTCATTTGGTTATTGAATCACCTTCTGGCGAACAAATTTCCATCGATAACAAAAGAAAATATGAAACATTGGATAGCGAGTTCGAGTGGAGTCTTGCCTCCACCGCTCTTGTGCCATCGCCATCTATATATTTTGGGAATATGACCGGGCAACTTTTAACATCCAAGAAACCAATAGCACCTTCATCCGGATTGCGCGGCATCGCATTATTTTCCCGAGGCAAGCTTGTCAACGCACCCGAGTTTTTCTCAAGCAGCACATCGAGCCATTTTTACCAATACCTCACCGGATGGATCAGTGTCGATTTTATCGATCTCCTTGCCGAGGACGTCATATCAACCAATCGCCAATCTATCGACTGGGAACATCACGATATGACAAAGTTGCGCGATTTTCTTTCCGGGGTCGTTTCTCATGTGAATGCCGATTGGCGGATTAAACGGAAGGAAAAAAAAGATCAGGATTTAATGGTGCAAACAGGCATCGACACAGCTGCATGGGTTATCACACTTCCCGTAGAAATCCAGCAACACACCAAACTAATCATCGAATCTCTCGGAGGGGAAGATGCACTTGAAAAATTTACTCCCGTGATCAAGGCGCTCCACGACATCATCCCAGAATATCCACTACTGCATTGGCGGCATCTACACGAAAACCTGAGGGAAAGGATTAAAGCTTACTATCAGAATGGCCAGTATGGCGATGCTGCAAGTCAGGGGGTTCAAATATATTGCGAGATAATCCGCAGTCTAACGGGGTTGACGACCGACGGAACTGATTTGGTTAATGGCGTGTTCGGCGGGAAACCATTTACTACTCCACCCACCATTCAGTTGAATGATCTGAGCACGGATTCTAAGAAAAACATTCAGGAAGGTCAGGGACATTTATCTCGAGGAGTCGTGACCGGTTTTAGGAATCCCATCACTCATGGGCCCATTGACACCAATGTTCCGTCAGTGTTTTCGGAATTGGATTGCCTCAACGTTCTCAGCTTGGTGTCATACCTCGTCACACGATTGGATGGCGCTACGATCAACTAATGCCCATGATCGTTGGTGCCTCAATGTCAATCTGAGATCATTCGGCGTCAGGAAATCGCTCAAGCAGGTTTCGATAGTAGCCAATCATTTCGCAGGGCATGTTCGACGCAAAATGCGCCTACTGGGCGCCTTTTTGCTAGTTCAGAATGTGAGACCGATTTTCGGCCTTATGTGGAGCGCTACATAAGGCCGATTATGTAGACTGCTCGATTATGGAGAATAGCAACAGTGAATTATCGCGGAAGCCAAGCACCAAGCGACTTCTCGGAAGAAATTGATTGTGCGAAGTCGACATAATTTCTGGAGCTAGGCAACTGCCTGTAATAGCAAAATCGGTCGTAGATTTCTTGTGAGACCGCACAGGGGCTGGTAGTGTCGCGATGATGATCATGTGAGTGTCACCTCGTCAACAACTCCACACCCTTTGTGGATTGCGGATTATGTAGACCTTTGCATTAATGTCCTCCGCACCAGCCAAGGCTTAGGGTGGGCGCAGAGCATCAAGTCCACATAATCAAGCAGTCTACATAATCGGCCTAAGCCGACGCTGGAACTCTAGAAATTCAACGTCCGCTCTTGCTTAGATTCTGTTGAAAAACTCTTTTTGACAGCTCTAAGATCACCGTTTCAAAAACACTGGCCTCATAGAACGCGCTACAGTCGACTAACACCATTCAGTTAATGGTTTGATCACCCCAAAAATTCTGTCTGGAATGGTGCTGAATGAGTTTTTCAACAGGTGCGCCGGGAGGCCGGCAAGGAGTAGATGGTGCAAGTCCATTACGATGAAGGAGTAGCGACCCGGACGTCATGGTTATCATGATCACCATCACCATCACCAACATGATGATGGTGACGGGGCGTGAGTAGTGGGGATAAGGTTTCCAGTCCAAAATCCATTATTGTCCAATATTGCCAATTGTCCACCAATGGTGTACAAATGCAAATTATGGACAAACAACAGCAACCTTATACGCCGGGAAAGGAAGTCGAGCTTCTCCATGCGGCCATTCAGGTTTTGAAAGCCTATGGAATTCCAGCGGAAATTAAGCCAGAGCTGCGCAAGCCAGCCGGGGGTTTGGCACGCGCCGATGCGGCGTTTGATCTCGTTCTAGCAGGCAAGCACCAGACATTCCTTGTCGAGGCCAAGCGATGGCTCACGCCCGGGACGCTCGGGCACGTGGTCACGCGGCTGCGCGATTTCGGCAAGAATGCAATTCTGGTCACCGATTACGTAACGCCGGCGGTTGCAGAAAAACTTAAAGAACTCGATATCGCCTTTGTGGATGCAGCCGGGAATGCGTATCTCCGCCGTCCTCCCGCGATGATCTGGGTGGTTGGCCGCAAGCCTGTGGTCACGCCTCAACGGTTCCGTGCCGGGCGTGCGTTTCAGCCGACCGGATTGAAACTCGTATTTGCATTGTTATGTCGGCCGGATCTGGTCAATACCGGGTTCCGTGAGATTGCGGAATTCGCCGGTGTGGCGCATGGTACTGTCGGTTGGGTGCTGGGCGATCTGCGGGAGATGGGCTACCTGGTGGAAACCGGCAACCAACGCACCCGCGTGCGACGGTTGCGCGATATACGCAAGTTGCTCACCCAGTGGGCCGAGGCGTATGCGAGAACACTGTATCCGCAGTTGCTCATGGGACGTTACCAGGCAGCCGATCCGGGTTGGTGGAGGAAACTCGATGTTGCCAAATACAATGTGTTGTTGGGCGCAGAACCCGCCGCCGCAATCGCGACACGCTATCTGCGTCCTGGCGTGGTGACCTTGTATGCGGAGGAGATGCCGGCGCGCCTGATGGCGGATTATCGCTTGCGCAAGGCGGAGGAGGGAGATATTGAATTGCGGCGCCGTTTCTGGCCATTTGATCATGCTTGGAAACATCCGGCCCTGACGCCGCCCGTGCTGATATACGCCGATCTTCTCGCGACAGGGGACGCTCGTTGTATCGAGACTGCGCAACTCATTTATGACCGATACCTCGCTCGACTTTTCAGCGAAGACTGAGCTGCGCTGGCTCAGCGAGCTGGTGCTGCTGGTGCAACAGGCGGCCGGTGAGCTGCCGTACTTTATCGCTGGCGCAACCGCACGCGATCTGATCCTTCAATACGGATATGGGATCGACACCGCGCGAAGAACGTACGATGTCGATTTCGCGTTCATGGTGGAAACCTGGTTTGCCTTTGAGGCGCTGCGTTCAAAACTTCTTGCAACAGGGAAATTCACCGCTGCGGCGGGCAATGCACATCGGTTACAGTTCGATGGGGGCATGGCCGTTGATCTGGTTCCCTTTGGCGCCATCGAAAGGTCGGACCGGACAATTGCCTGGGCGCCGGACGGTGCCGTCGTCATGAGCGTGTTCGGCTTCAGGGAAGCACTGGCATCCACGATTCTCGTGGTGCTTCCCGGCGGCGTCACGGCGCCTGTCGTCTCGCTTCCGGCGCTGGCCTTGCTGAAGATAACTGCCTGGATGGAACGGCGGTATGATCAGCCAGGAAAGGATGCGTACGATCTGTTGCTGATCTTGCAAAACTATCTGGATGCAGGCAATCATGATCGTCTATACACCGATGCTGCACATCTGCTAGAGCGTGGTGATTTTGACTACGAGGCGGCCGGTGCCTGGCTCCTTGGGCACGACATGGGAAAGTTGCTCGTTGGCGACTCCAAGGCGAAAGTTGCCGCGTTACTGGAACGGGAGTCGAACCTGCATGGACCATTGAGACTGGTTGGAGACATGCGAGCCGCCCCGGAAACGCTACTGGCGTTGCTCAGCGCTTTAAAGAACGGCTTTACAGGAAACTGAGATGAATACTTCCGCCATCGTCCAGAAACTCTGGAATTACTGCAATGTCTTGCGCGACGACGGCATGTCGTATGGCGATTACGTCGAGCAGTTGACCTATTTGCTGTTTCTCAAAATGGCCGACGAGCGAACCAGGGCGCCGTACGACCAGAAGAGTCCGGTACCGGATAAATATAGTTGGTCTAGCCTCATCAAGAAGGATGGCGACGAGCTGTTCGATCACTACCGCCATACTCTTGAAGAACTAGGCAAGCAGAAGGGGCTGCTCGGGCTGATCTTCAACAAGTCGCAAAACAAATTCCAGGACCCGGCCAAGCTGCGGCGGCTGATCGTGGACCTGATCGACAGGGAAACCTGGGTGTCGATGAGTGCAGACGTAAAGGGCGATGCCTACGAAGGCCTGCTGGAAAAGAACGCCCAGGACACCAAGTCCGGCGCCGGTCAGTACTTCACCCCGCGCCCGCTGATCCAGGCGATTGTGGATGTCATGGCGCCGAAGCCCGGCGAGACCGTGAGCGACCCGGCCTGCGGCACCGGCGGTTTTATGCTCGCGGCGCACGACTATGTAGTGAAACACAATCCAAACCTGACCAAACCACAAAAGACCAAGCTCAAGGAGGAAACCTTCAAGGGCTGGGAACTGGTGCAGGCCACGGCGCGGCTGTGCGCGATGAACATGCTGCTGCACGGTATCGGCAGCCAGGACTTCGAGCCTATTGTGGTGTCCGACTCGCTGGCCGCCGACCCCGGCGACCGGTTCGACATGGTGCTTACCAATCCGCCCTTCGGCAAGAAGAGCAGCACCACGATTGTGGGCGAGGAGGGCAAGGTCAGCAAGGAGCGCGACATCGTCGAGCGCGGCGACTTCTGGACCACCACCTCGAACAAACAGCTCAACTTCATCCAGCACGTCAAAACCCTGCTCAAGCAAAACGGCCGCGCCGCCGTGGTCGTGCCCGACAACGTTTTGTTTGAAGGAGGCGCCGGCGAAACGATACGGCGCAAATTACTCCACGAGTGCGATGTGCATACTTTGTTGCGCTTGCCTACTGGATTGTTTTACGCACAAGGTGTGAAAGCGAATGTACTGTTCTTCGACAAGAAACCCGCGAGCGAAACACCGTGGACGAAAAAGTTGTGGATTTATGATCTGCGCACCAACAAACACTTCACGCTCAAAACTGGCGCCTTGAAGCGCGAAGACCTCGATGACTTTGTAAAATGCTACAACCCGGAGAACCGTCATCAGCGCAAAGAAACCTGGACTGAGAAAAATCCAGACCGGCGCTGGCGTGCATATACCTACGACGAAATTGCGGCCCGCGACAAAGTCAGTCTCGACATATTCTGGCTCAGGGACGAATCACTAGAGGATTCCAATAACCTGCCTGCGCCGGATATTCTGGCCGCTGAGATAGTGGATGATCTGGAGGCGGCGTTGGAGCAGTTCCGGGAGATACTGGCTGATATTGGTCCGGAAGTGGATGCTGGTGTATGACCGAGTTTGTTATCGGCATCGACGTACAGGCTGCGCGTGGATGTCCATTTGCTGTAATGGATGGTGCATCAAGAATAATAAATTCAGGATGGATACCCTATCATCTATTTCGATGCCTTGCGGTTGAAGATACGCGACGAGGGCACGGTTAGGAACAAGGCAGTTTATCTGGCGCTGGGCATCGACGCCACCGGGCGCAAGGATGTGCTGGGGCTGTGGATCGAACAGACCGAGGGTGCCAAATTCTGGCTCAAGGTGTTCAACGACATCAAGCAGCGCGGGGTGGTGGATATCCTGATTGCCGTGGTGGATGGATTGCGCGGTTTCCCGGAAGCCATCGAGGCAGTGTTCCCGCAAACCCAGATACAGACCTGCATCGTGCACCTGATTCGCACCTCGCTCAATTACGTGGGCTGGAAGGATCGCAAGGCGCTGGCTGCCGAGCTGAAGGCCATCTACCAAGCGGTCAATGCCGAAGCTGCGGAAGCGGCCCTGACCGAATTCGAGCAAGGCACATGGGGCAAGAAATTCCCGCCCATTGCGGCGGCTTGGCGACGGCAGTGGACGCAGGTGATTCCGTTCTTCGCCTATCCGCCGGAGGTGCGCAAGATCATCTACACTACCAACGCCATCGAGAGTCTGCATATGCAACTGCGCAAGATCGTAAAGAACCGTGGGCACTTCCCCAGTGACGAGGCCGCGACCAAGCTGCTGTATCTGGCCTTGCGAAATATTGTGAAAGACTGGAAGATGCCGCCACGGACATGGAAGGAGGCGGCTAATCAATTCGCCATCATGTTCGGTGAACGGTTTACGGCAGCATTAAATTGATGCCGTGACTAAACCGACCTCACACACAGAATTTCGGATACGTCCTAGCATTTAGAGCTTCAGGAAATTTTGCTGAAGTTCACATCGGGAA
The DNA here is from genome assembly GCA_963723415.1 of uncultured beta proteobacterium. GTDB lineage: Bacteria > Pseudomonadota > Gammaproteobacteria > Burkholderiales > Gallionellaceae > Gallionella. The sequence continues at coordinate 102,941 of CAVRQB010000002.1, forward strand.
AAACCAAATAAAAATTCATCTGCGGCCTATCAATTACGTAGATCCAAAGGGCAAGGTAGATAAAATACCTGAAGGCTACAACTGGACAATGGATCGTCGAATTTATCTTGGTTCTACGGATGAGTTGGATTATGTCCTTGGCATAATTGAGCAGTCATATAAGAACGTTTTATAGTCGCTTAGACCATAACCATGGACAGACCACGAAATATTAAAGGACAGTCATGTGTGGCCGACTCGCCCTGAATGAACATCCCCGCATCCTCGGTGACGCCGGCACAGCAGACAGTTTCTTCGTGCTTCGTGCTAGGCTGCGGAAACGCCTTGACGAGGATACGGATGCGCCGCTTTTGATGCTTCTCTTGCATGGTCATCCACCCCCAAATGGATCGGTGTCTTGCCCAATAGCTCGGCCAAGGCATTGGCGACCGAGCGGCGATGGCACTCTTCGTGATCTTTTTCGTAACACATTAGTGCGACGTTGCCCTTGAGTTCTTCGGCGAGTGTTTCCAGCAATGCTGACTGTTCGTTCAAATACCGCTCAAACTTGCGGAAGAAACGCGGATAGTTGCCGTCCTTGCGCAACTGGTGCCGGATTGTCTTGGGTGAACCTAATTGCTTCTCGTGGCGGTAGCGTATACCGGCCTCAGTCAAGGCGCTGCCCAAGGCGGTCTTGGAAAATCCCTTGCGTCGCGAGATTGGTAGTTCGCGGACATCCAGCAGTACGTCTATCTCGGCCGTCTTGAGCGTACGCATGAAATCATCCAACGTAGCTCCCTCGTAGCCGATGGTAAATAGCTTTTTCATCTCGTCCCCTGTACTTGCTTGGATTGTTTAAAACTACATTTTAAATCACTAGCAAATTCCAATGACACTAAAACAAAAAGGTGACAGATTCTGGAACAAAAAGGCACCTATGATCTATTATAGCCAGAAGTTTCTACCGGGGAGCTTCCAGATTTTGATGTCGCATATAACGCTGTGATGCAATTCTATAAATCACTTCCTTGGGATCTTGCTTAGGGATCCAATTTATAAATTGAATTGCAAAAGAAACCCAACTTCATTCCGTACCTTCTGCGTGTATGGGACAAATGGGACATAAACCTGACAGGCAAAGGTGGTGTTTATTGTCGCTTGATTAGAATGGGCATGAATCGCCTCACAAACGCATCAAATGCATCACACGGACATGGATGCGGAATGCGCCAAAAATACGCCAAATGCGCCATCATTCAGCCACATTGGAAAATAAGCGCGTGGAATACGCAGTTTAAAGCAACGTTTGCCGAACGGGATGCAATGGCAGTCGAATCGCTTGCGGATATCAAGAGGGATGGAATGAATGCGGCGAAGTTCTTCGTCAACTCCGACGAACTGCTGACGTGGCGACTGCGGCACAACGGGCCGAATAACGCAGATTCACGCGCAGCGTTGGTTGCTGAAAAACGGCATTCGCAAAATACGCCGGGCGCCTGACCGGACATGGAACACAGACTACCGTCGCTGCGCGAAGCAGGATAATCCGGGTTAACCAGCACGGCCATGGTCACCCGTGATGGTTGCACCAGAAGCAAAAACAGGAACAAACCCGATTACCAGAGGGCCGGTCAGGCGATCAAACCGCCTGACCTTAAGAAGCAGCACACATTACGCATCTCCTTTCAGCAGATAAGCCTGTTCTGAAGGCCCGTGGTGAAAGGCTTGCGCAGGTGTGCTCGTGAATGGAAGAGGGGAGCAAATCCGTGCACCACACAAAGCTGTAATACCCTCTAAAACCGTGTAGAATTAACGCCAACAGAGGTGTGCAAAAAGCGCTTTTCTACTCACAGTATTTTGCCAGGGAATTTAGAGGAATTCACCATGCCGACTTACAAAAAGTTCTCCATCCGCGTACAGGAATCGACCTGCGATGGCGTAGAAAAAGTTGCCCAATCCAACGGCATCAGCCGGAATGCAGCCATCGAGCTTTTGCTGAAGTTGGGTCTTCTGCACTTGCACAACGAGGATGCACATCAGGCGCAATTCGAGCGGATCGAAGCTAGGTTGCGTGCGATGCAGCGGACCAACTACAAGGCACTGGTTTACCTCGCAACCGCCACGGAAGCCGATAAGCCGCGCTATGACAAGGCGGAGGCCGCAGCCGTCAGGAATGCTGCTGAAATCTTCGGCGAGGCTGGCAAATAACATGGCCAAAAACGACAAGGGATTGCTGACCCAGTTCTCGACCAGCGGGGATTTATTTGCGCACCAAGTTCAATTGCTGCTCGTCAATACGATGCGCGTTTTCCTGGTCGGCGCAGTCGCATTCGTGCTGAGCATCGCTGTGTTGATTTACGCTTTCGTAACCCATTACGAATGGCATGTGTTCTGCAAAACGATGCTGGCGCGGGTGCTGATCCTCCTCCATCAGCCGCAATTCCATCTGCCTTTTGTGCAGCATGAAGGCAGTCAGGCGGTCAGGATGACGAGTGCTGAACTGGTCAGAATCGTGACGGGTTCTCCCGAGCTTGCCTAGAATATTTATCACGTTGTCTGGTATTTTTGCATTGCGTCCTGCATCGCCATTGCCACAATGATCGGTCTGATCGTGTTCTACGTGCGCTACGGACACGATGCCCACTCCGATAGTTTCCTGCGCGGTCAGGTGCTCGTGGATGCGAAGGTTTTGGCAAGGCAGGTCAAGAACCCATTCCCAAAAATTGGTCGGGGGTAACTATGGGGGTAACAAATTATATCCAAGTTGATTTTATCAAGCATTCATGCGGGCTTGCGCGTGGTATTCGATAGCACCACGACCATATGATGACCTGGGTGTAACAACCCAGGTCATTTTCTATGTGCGCCCAGCATGGGCGCACTCTTGTGGGTGAAAGTCCCACCGTAAGTTGATCACAGCGAACGAAGCGAAGCGCAACTGCATGATGGCGACAGAGTGTGGGGAGGAAGCGTGGAGCGAAGCTGCGAGCCGATGAACAAGAATCGGATAGAAGGCGTTGCCGAGCAGGGCGAGCGGGCATGATTCCGCGAAGCTTTCGTGATCAAGGCGAGGCGGCGTAGATCCGGCGGCTGTGCAGTGAAGGAGTGCGTTCTTACCTGGGGAGATCTCGCCTTGTGCCCGAAAGGGCGACGGTGTTAAGCCGGAGCGAGAAGTCAGCAGAGGCCGTATTAGCTGCCATCCTGGAGCGAAGGGCCAAACGAGGAGAAGTGTTCAAGGCCATGTCGATGCAGCAAGCAAAGCGTCAGATGCCCGCGCAAGCGGGGCGGGTGGGCGTAGCGCGCGGTGAAGCCGTGCGTGATCCGGCCAGCGACGAAGCGTGCTGTCCGCGACGAGACACCAAGAGCACAGGGTCGGCGCTGCTGATGGCGGCGCTGACGAGAGAGAACCTGCAACGGGCGTTCAAGCGGGTCAAGGCCAACAAAGGCGCAGCGGGCGTGGACGGGCTGGATATTATCCAGACGGCCCGCCATCTGGTGACAGCGTGGCCGATGATTCGTGAGCAACTGTTGTCGGGGACGTACCGGCCCAGTCCGGTACGGCGGGTGACGATCCCGAAGCCGGACGGTGGCGAGCGCGAGCTTGGTATCCCGACGGTGACGGATCGGCTGATCCAGCAAGCGCTGCTGCAAGTGCTGCAACCGATTCTTGATCCTACTTTTAGTGAGCGTAGCTACGGCTTTCGGCCCGGGCGGCGTGCGCATGACGCGGTCTTGACCGCACAGTCGTACGTGCAGTCGGGGCGGCGGATCGTGGTGGACGTTGATCTGGAGAAATTCTTTGACCGGGTCAATCACGACATACTCATTGACCGCCTACAGAAACGCATTGGCGACACCGGAGTGATCCGGCTGATTCGGGCGTACCTGAACAGCGGGATCATGAGTGATGGCGTGGTGCAGGAGAGGCATCAGGGCACGCCGCAAGGCGGGCCACTGTCGCCGCTACTGGCGAACGTCTTGCTTGACGAAGTGGATAAGGAGCTGGAGCGACGCGGCCATTGCTTCGTGCGCTATGCCGACGACTGCAATGTCTATGTGCGCAGTCGCAAGGCCGGCGAGCGGGTAATGGCGCTGCTGCGCCGGTGTTACGCGCAACTACACTTGACGGTCAATGAGGCCAAGAGCGCAGTGGCCGGTGTAGCGGGACGCAAGTTTCTGGGCTACAGCTTCTGGTTTGCCCCGAAAGGGGAGATCAAGCGCAAGGTCGCCGCCAAACCATTGGCGACGTTCAAGCAACGGGTGCGGGAACTGACGCGGCGTTCCGGTGGGCGTAGCATGGATGAGGTCGTCGAACGCTTGCGACCTTATCTGCTGGGTTGGAAAGCGTACTACGGGTTGGCGCAAACGCCACGCATCTGGCTCGGTTTGGATGAATGGCTACGGCACCGACTCCGGGCGATCCAGCTTAAGCACTGGAAACGCGGTACGACGATGTACAGAGAGTTGAAAGCCCTTGGGGCGTCGGCAAGTGTGGCGAAACAAGTGGCCGGAAACTCCCGCTGCTGGTGGCGTAACAGCGACGGTGTGCTGAAAACTGTGATGACCATCGCCTACTTCGATCGCTTGGGCGCACCTCGTCTCTCATGACCTCAACTTCTCGAACCGCCCGGTGCGGACCCGCATGCCGGGTGGTGTGGCAGGGGTGCAGCTATAATGGCTGCCCCCTATGCCGATTGCATCATGCCGGCTGCGCACTTGTGCGTTTGCGATATCCTGAATCGTCGAAGAATTGAGTTGGTTAGGCGGATCATATGACGACAAATGAAAATTCGATAACCCTGATAAACCATGCATCAGTTTTGATCAAGGGGCCAAGCAAGGCAATCCTGACCGACCCATGGTTTGAAGGAGATGCATTCCATCAGGGGTGGAGGCTATTGTATGAGAATGATGCGCGGGAGATTGAAAGAATACTCAATGACACCGATTACATCTGGATTTCGCACGAACACCCGGATCATTTCTCGATAGGCTTTTTCAAAAAATACAGGGACCCGATATTGAGCAATGGCATTCGAATCATCTTCCAAAAGACCGAGGATGGGCGTGTCATTAACTTCCTGAAGAAAGAAGGTCTGCCGACCGTAGAACTTGCAAGTGAGGAGAGGTTGGATATCGAGCCCGGCTTCGGCATAAGGATCATCAGGGATGAGTTCTATGACTCCGCCCTGGTGGCAGACCTGGGCGGAAGGATCATATTCAACCTGAACGATTGCCCTATACATTCCCCGGGGAGGATCAAGAGCTTTCAAAAAAGACATGGCAATTGCGATGTGCTGTTGACCCAGTTCAGCTATGCAGCATGGAAGGGTGGACGAGCCAATAAAAGCTGGCGGGAACTTGCGGCGAGTGAAAAGATCAAGGGACTTGTCAATCAGGGCAATATCTTCGGGGCAAAAGTAGTAATACCCTTCGCGAGTTTTGTGTGGTTTTCAAATGACCTCAACTATTACCTGAACGACTCGGTAAACACGCCACAGCAGGTATTGGATCAGTGCTCCCAGAACCAGGCTTCCTTCGATTGCCTGTTCCTGAAACCATATGAAACATATGCGATCGATGCCAAGCCATATCAGAATCCAGAGTCGATCGAATTCTGGGAAAAAAAGTACGAGCGTTTGACCCCTGATAAGTGCGAGCGTTATCGCCAGACATTCGATCTGGATCTCCTGAGCGATCTTTTTGGAAAATATTGCGAAAGAATCAGAAGCAACAATTCATGGTGGCTTGTCAGGCTGATCGGCAGATCGGGTCTTCTCGGGGGATTTCAGCCCGTTGTGATCAAACTCGACGATCTGAACGAATCGATAATCATCGATTTGCCGAACCAAATATTGCGCAGAACGGAGATGGCGCCGGATATCCAGCTTCATTCCGAGTCGTTGGCGTTCATATTCAGGAATGCATTCGGCTTTGACACGCTGACGGTCAACGGGACATTTGAAGAAACGCGTCCTGGCGGATTCGGGCGCTTTGCCAAAACCTTTGCGCTGGAGAATTTGAATAATCTCGGCTACTCCCTGAGCCCGGCGTTGATATTCAATCTGAAGTTGATAGGAATATTCCTGGGCAGGCTGACAGGAGTAGCCAGAAAGTTGCAATAAACTTTGCTGTCCTTGATCGGTCTGGAAACCGTTATGTGACCATGATTCCATCGGTGCATTGCGGCATTGCCGGGTCACCCGGTGGTGATTTTACGGGATATGCAACCCGCCGGCATTATAATAATCCCACCCTTGAAAATACCTAGCCGAGTGTTCATTCCGTCCGAAATTCTGGAAGCAAAATGCTGAATACCGGTCCGTCCTCGATTTCCCTGCGCCGCAAAGAGCGCATCGATTCGCTTTTCGAGATAGCGTTCCCTGCCGATCTGCCGGTGGTGAAAAAACGCGAAGATCTTGCACGCGCCATTGCGGGCAACCGGGTGCTGATCGTGTGCGGCGAGACCGGCTCGGGCAAGACCACGCAGTTGCCGAAGATCTGCCTGACGCTGGGGCGCGGTGTGCTCGGTGTAATCGGCCATACCCAGCCGCGCCGTGTGGCTGCGCGCACCGTGGCTTCCCGTATCGCGTATGAATTAAAGACCGAACTGGGCGGTGTGGTCGGTTTCAAGGTTCGCTTCCATGACAAGGTGTCGCCGGACACCAGCGTGAAACTGATGACCGACGGAATCCTTCTGGCCGAAATACACAGCGACCCGCTGCTGAAGAATTACGACACGCTGATCATAGACGAGGCTCACGAGCGCAGTCTGAACATCGATTTCCTGCTGGGCTATCTCAAGCAGCTGCTGCCGCGCCGACCCGATCTCAAGCTCATCATCACCTCCGCGACACTGGATGCGGACCGCTTTGCCAAACATTTCGGCGCGCAGATCGTTGAAGTGTCGGGGCGCAGCTACCCGGTCGAGATACGTTATCGCCCATTGGAGGCGGGTGAAGAGGGCGATGCGCAGGATGTGCCGCAGGCGGTCAGCGCTGCGCTGGATGAACTCGCCTCTGGCGGCTTGCGCGGCGACGTGCTGGTATTCCTGCCCGGCGAACGCGAGATACGCGACACCGCGGAGGCGCTGCGCAAGCATCATCCACCAAACATGCGTCAAGGGGCAATCGAGATATTGCCTCTGTTTTCGCGCTTGTCTGCCGCTGAACAGGACAGGGTGTTCAAGACCGGCGGGCAGCGGCGCGTGGTGCTGGCTACCAACGTCGCGGAAACCTCGCTGACCGTGCCCAACATCGGCTACGTGATCGACTGCGGCCTGGCGCGGGTGAACCGCTACAGCATCCGGCAGAAGGTCGAGCAGCTGCACATCGAGAAGATCTCCCGCGCCGCCGCCAACCAGCGCGCCGGCCGATGCGGAAGGGTGATGAGCGGCGTGTGCGTGCGCCTGTACGACGAGGCGGATTTTTTGCAGCGAGCCGAATATACCGATCCGGAGATATTCCGCGTGTCGCTGGCGACCGTGATCCTGCGCATGAGCGCGCTGGAGCTCGGTGGCGGTCGCGACACATTACCGGCGGAGCCAGCCGATCGCGGGAGCGACCGCCCGGTAGCCACACCCGCACCAGACGGCTCCGCCCCACCGTGGCGTGGCTACGACATCAGCGAGTTCCCTTTCATCGACCCGCCCACGCCAAGGATGATCGCCGACGGTTATCAGCTGCTCGCCGAACTCGGCGCAATCGATGAAGCCCGCCAACTCACACCCCTTGGGCGCGAACTCGCCAAACTGCCGCTCGACCCCAAGATCGCGCGCCTGCTGCTGGCAGGGCGTCAATACCATTGCCTGACGGAGATCCTGATCATAGCGAGTGCGCTGTCGGTGCAGGACCCGCGCGAGCGTCCGCTGGACCGGCAGGAATCAGCGGATGCCGCGCACAAGCGATTCGCCGACGAACGTTCCGATTTTCTCGGTTACCTGAAGATATGGGCGTGGTTCGAACAGGCGCTTGCGGAAAAAAAATCCAATCGCTTGCTGGCGGAAGAGTGCCGCAGGAATTTCCTTTCGCCCTTGCGGCTGCACGAGTGGCGCGAGCTGCACCAGCAGCTGCATGCGCAGGTGGCCGAGATGGGGATGCGCACCTCCCCTCGCCCGATTGCGGGAGAGGGGGAGAGGGGAGCCACTTATGAGCAGATACACAAAGCGCTGCTGTGCGGCCTGCTTGGCAATATCGGCATGAAGAGTCTGGAAAGCAATGAATACCTGGGCGCGCGAGGCATCAAGTTCTTCATCGCGCCGAATTCGGTGCTGGGGAGAAAGGGCATCAAGTGGGTGATGGCGGGCGAACTGGTCGAGACGCACAGGCTGTACGCGCGCTGCGCGGCGCGCATCGAACCGGAGTGGCTGGAGGAAGTAGGCAGCCATCTGATCAAGCGCCACTACTTCGACCCGCATTGGGAGAAGAAGGCCGCGCAGGTGGTGGCGTACGAGCGCAGCACGCTGTTCGGACTCATCATCAACCCGAAAAGGCGCGTGCATTACGGGCCAATGAACGCTGCGGAATCGCGCGAGGTATTTATCCGCCAGGCCCTGGTCGGCGGCGAGTTCGAGACGCGCGCGCCGTTCTTTGCTCACAACCAAAAGCTGATCGCCGACATCGAGGCGATCGAGCACAAGGCGCGCCGGCCCGATGTATTGGTCGACGACGAGCTGATCTACGCGTTCTATGACAGCCGCATTCCCCGTCAATTCTCCGGGCATGATATCCACAACGGCGCCGCATTCGAACACTGGCGCAAGGAGGCGGAGCGCGACGACGCGAAATTGCTCTACCTGAAAAAAGACGACCTGATGCGCCACGAGGCGGCCGGCATCACGAGCGACCAGTTTCCGCCGCAGCTGAAGATAGCCAACATCAGCTTTGCGTTGAGCTATAATTTTTCGCCGGGCAGGAACGATGACGGCATCACGCTGACCGTGCCGCTGGCGCTGATCAACCAGGTCGACGCAGCGCGCTGCGAATGGTTGATCCCGGGCATCCTGGCCGAGAAGGTCGCGCAACTGGCCAAGACGCTGCCGCAGAAACTGCGCCGCCACCTGGTGCCGGTGCCGGAATTCGCCGCGGCATTCTGCCGCGAAGTGCAGCCATCCAATACCCCGCTACTGCAGGCACTGGCGCGCTATATCCGCGAACAGAAGCAGATCGACGTGCCGCTGGATGCGTTCCGCCTGGAACAGTTGCCGCCGCACCTGCAGATGAACTTCCGCGTCATCGACGAGCATGGCCGGCAACTCGGCATGTCGCGCAACTTCGCCCAGCTGCATGCAGAGCTTGCGCCGCGCGCCGCGCCGGCGGCGATTACGTTGACAGAGGCCGCGACGGAGGAAAAAGGCGAGACTGTTTCGGATCAGCGCTATACCTCATGGAGCTTCGGTGATTTCGTGGAGACCTGCGAGGTGAAGCGCGCCGGACAGAACGTTACGCTGTTCAACGCGCTGGTGGACGATGGGGATGCGGTCGTGCTGCGCGCCTTCGATACCCGCGATGCAGCGCAGGCCGCGCATCGCGGCGGCTTGCGCCGCTTGTTCATGCTGCTGCTGAAAGAACAGGTGAAGTATCTGGAAAAGAACCTGCCCGACGCGCAACGGCTGGGCATGCTGTTCATGATGCCCAATTCTCCTTTCGGTGGCACGCAGCAGGAACTGCAGCAGCAGATTTTGGCGATGACCTTCGAGCGCTGTTGCCTGAACGACCCGTTGCCGACGAACGAAGCGGAATTCACCGCGCGCGGCAAGGAAGCAAAGAACCGCCTGCTGCTGGTCGCGCAGGAACTGGCGCGACTGGTCGGCAACGTGCTCAGCGAATATCAAGCCGTGCAAAAAAACCTGCCGCAACTCAGGGTGCATAACTTAGCGAATCAGGATGTGCGCGCCCAGCTCGAATGGCTGCTGCACAAGCGCTTCATCGCCGATACGCCATATGAACGCCTGCAGCATGTGCCGCGCTACCTCAAGGCGATCAGCCTGCGTATCGAGAAATTGCGCAGCAACCCGGCGCGCGACGCGCAGTGTATGGTGCAGATGCAACCGCTGACACAGGCATGGCAAAAGCTGCGCCAGTCGCAGCAGGGCAACAGCGATCCGCGCGTCGATGAGTTCGCCTGGATGTTGCAGGAGCTGCGCGTGTCGCTGTTCGCGCAGGAATTGAAAACGCCGGTGATCGTGTCGGTGAAACGGCTGGAGAAAATGCTGGCGGGGATCAGGAGTTAGTTGTGCTCAGATGCTGAATATGCCTAAAATCCGGCACATTCATTTGTCTCTTCCGAGTTACTATAGCGAGGAGGGATATGGGGTGGTCTTTGAATGAATTATTGCCCCAAAAACAGTCATTGGCGACGGCGACGCGGTGGTATGTGCCAAAACGGCGAGTCGGACGTGTAATTGCAAATTGTTTTAGAACAAGAACCCGGGGGGAACGCGATTTGCTAAAGATAGTCTTGTCGATAGGCTGTGCGATGTTTTCTGCAACTACCTTCGCAGAGACATCAGATATTACTGACGTGTGCACCAAATAGTGCGTAGTGCGTTATAGGAGACATGAGTACCAAGACTGATGCCCGGAAATTGGATGGAGCCACGCAAGCTCACCTGCGGAAGCTGGTGGTGAAAGCGGTGCGTGGAGGGATGACGCAAACCGAAGCGGCGACGACATACAGCGTCAGCCTGCGAGCAGTGAGCAAATGGATGAAGTTGTCTCGTGATGGTGGGCTGCGGGCGTTGAAGCCTGGCAGGCGTGGTCGACGCCCTGGCGGCGGACGGTTGAATACAACACAGGCTGCGCGCATTCGTGCGCTGATCATTGGAACGATGCCCGACCAGTTGAAGTTGCCGTTCTACCTTTGGACGCGGGAAGCGGTGGCCCGCCTGATCGAGCGGAAGTGTGGCATCACAGTTTCGCAGACGACGGTCGGGCGTTACCTCAAGGCATGGGGTATGAGTGCACAGAAACCCGTACGCCGTGCCTACGAGCGAAACGATGTAGCGATTGCCCGCTGGCTTGACGAAGACTACCCAGCCATCGTCAAGGTAGCGAAGCGCGAGAAAGCGACGATTTATTGGGGTGACGAGATGGGATTGCGCAGTGATCATGTCAGCGGAACTTGTTTCGCCCCGATGGGGCAAACGCCGGTGGTGCGAGCGACCGGGCAACGCTTTGGCTGTAACATGATCTCTGCGATCACCAATCGTGGTGCACTGGCATTCATGGTGTTCGAAGGCAAGTTCCAGAATTCGGTGTTCATTGAATTCATGAAGCGGATGCTCAAACAGGTCAAGGGCAAGATATTCCTGATCGTCGATGGTCACCCGGTGCATCGTTCGGCAGCCGCGAAGAAGTTTGTCGCCGAAAACGCCAAGCGTCTGCGGCTGATTCGTCTGCCCGGCTACTGCCCCGAACTGAACCCTGATGAGTTGCTCAATCAGGACGTCAAGACTAACGCCCTGGGAAAGAGCCGGCCAACCAACAAAGCGGAGATGGTGGCCAGCCTGCGTAGCCATCTTCACCGCCGACAGAAGCAACCTCATGTGATCCAGAATCTGTTTCAGGAAAAACATGTTCGCTATGCCGCCTGACCAAAATCACGCACTATTTACCGGCCTGCTCAGTAAGTCATCCAATAACCAGATCAATTTCGCGGCCATTTCGACAAAGATCGATTACACAGAGACTGGTGACGGGCGATTAGGAACACAGACCGGAACACTTGATACTGAAACAGGTAAGGTGCCTGGTCACGCCATATCAATAACCACCATGTGGGGGGCCGGAAACGGATATTTCGAAGCTAAGTACGACCATTCCAGCGGCAACACGACCTACACGGGTGCGCTTCAAGGTGGTGTGTTTGGTTCAGTAGTAGGCACTTCTAGTGCGGTACTCGATAATTACAGCGTCCGATTCGGAAAAGGTTTCATTATTGACAATGTCAATGATCAGTTTGAACTGACCGCTGAAGCCACTGACTTGTTTATGCTGAAAATCATCTAGCCGGCCTCCCACCGCCGAGGCGGTGGGGTTAAAGTGAGTTTGCGAACTTGCGATAACCACAGGAGGCCGACATGAAGTATAGCGGAATTGATTTGCATTCGAACAACAGCGTGGTGACGGTGACGGATGAAGAGGATCGCGTGATAGCCGAGAAACGATTGCCGAACGACTTGACGAGGATCGTTGGATTTCTGTTGCCATGGCGCGATGAATTGAAAGCGGTTGTGGTCGAATCCACCTACAACTGGTACTGGCTGGTTGATGGCTTGCAGGCGGCCGGATTTGTAGTGAAACTGGCCAACACCGGAGCCATCAAGAAATACGATGGACTCAAGCACAGCGGCGACGAGGCCGATGCCCGGCAACTGGCGCATCTGCTCCGCTTGGGCATCCTACCGACGGGCACCATCCTGCCACCAGAACAGCGGGCGATACGTGATCTGGCGAGGAAGCGCATGCAACTGGTGCGCAGCCGCACCAGTCACATCCTCGCCATCGAGAACATCGCTGCCCGACAACGGGGCATGAAGATCAACAGCAACCAGGTCAAACGCCTGACTGCCGATGACGTGGATCAAATGAAATTCCCGGCGGACGTGGGGCTGGCGATCAAAAGCAACCTTGCGGTGGTCACCACCCTGGGCGAGCAAATCGACCGGCTGGAAAAGCGCCTGCAAGAAGTGATGGATGAGCGGCCTGAATACAGCTTGTTGACCAGCGTGCCGGGAATTGGTCGCATCCTTGCGGCGATTATCCTGCTGGAGACGGGCACGATTGACCGCTTTGCCTCCGTTGGCAACTTTGCTTCATATGCGCGTTGCGTCGATAGCCAGCACATGAGCAACGGCAAGAAGAAGGGGGAAGGCAACACCAGGAACGGCAACAAGTATCTGTCTTGGGCCTTTGTCGAAGCGGCCTACTACGCGCAGCGATTTTGCGCTGAGGCCAAACGGTTTTACGAACGCAAGAAAGCGAAGACGAACACGGCGGTAGCCACCAAGGCGTTAGCGCACAAGTTGGCAAGAGCGTGTTACCACATGTTGAAGGAGCAGAAGCCATTTGATGTGGCGCGCTGCTTCGCATGAGTTACGACGGCAACGGCAAGCCCGGCAATGGGGTCTGGCGCACCAGCCACGAAGCTGAATGGGATGCCGTTCGCCGTCGCCCGAGCAGTAAACGAATCGCCTGCAACGCGAGCCCGCAAGGGGTTGGCACCGCAAGTCGGTAGCCACGATAGCTGTGATTAAATCAATTGGACGCGAAGCGGCACCAACGTTCTTCTGGGGCGGCAAAGCCGCCACGGCGACAACAGAACACCGCTGATCGTTTGATCCTGATGGGTGACTGGCGCGATTCGTTCGCAGCCATGATTGAAGAAACGGGCGCGATTCAATAACTGCAACGGGGATGTTGGAAGATTTTAAAACCGGCGGCTGATGCCGCCATGGATTTGTTTACTCGCTTGACGCAGGTCGGCTAATGGGTGACCCCTTATGTTGAGGTTGGCCATCATACATGGGATAGGGGGGTCAATTATGGTGAGACCTATAGAAATAATTGGCTTGGGCTTGGCGTATTAGGTCAGTATTCGCCGGTCACGAACTTTGTTCTATCAGCGAATGCCATGATGGGCCAAACATATGGATCATACATAACCGTTAACGGAGGGGGCGGTCTAAACGGCTTCTCCGGTTCTCTCGGTAACTCCAGCCAGCACAATTTTGGCATATCAGGCGATTATGCATTTACGAAAAGCCTCCATGCAAACATTACTATTGACTACACGAGTTTCAGCTATGGCATAAGCGAAATATATCCTGTTGGCGGTGGATACGTTGGCTGGGAACCGAGCAGCGAGACAAATTACACGATAACTGAAGTTGGATTGGGTTACGCATTCTAGACTGGCAAAAGCTCACCCGGAATGGCGATTTAGTATCCGCCATTTTTGAATCGCGCCCGGCCGTATTGTGACAAGAAGAGCTCTTCACATTCGCGAAATGCGCACCTCGAAAGCGGAATGCCGAGGCTTGCCAAGCCAAGCTTTACAGTTCCCCGCTTTTATCCATATGGACTTGGCACTCTAAAGGCAGGCGACGCTCAAGGTTGGCAAAATTGAATCGCCCTATATACAAGGCTGCTTGCCTGCCTACGGTATAATCCGCGCAATTCAGTCTGGCAAAGGAAGTTGGCAACAATGGACGAGCAATTGCGGGAGGCGGCGCTGCAATACCACCGCCAGGCCCCCCCAGGCAAGATCACCGTTACCCCGAGCAAGCCGATGATCACGCAGCGCGATCTCGCGCTGGCCTATACGCCGGGTGTGGCGGCTGCTTGCGAGGCGATCGTGGCAACCCCTGCCGAGGCGCGCAACCTGACATCGCGCGGCAATCTGGTCGCGGTGATCACCAATGGTACGGCAGTGCTTGGCTTGGGCGCGATCGGCCCGCTGGCCGCCAAGCCGGTGATGGAAGGCAAGGCCATGCTGTTCAAGAAATTCGCCGGCATCGATGTATTCGATCTCGAGGTTGCGGAGCACGACCCGGACAAACTGGTGGGCATCATCGCCGCGCTGGAGCCGACTTTCGGTGGCATCAATCTGGAAGACATCAAGGCGCCGGAATGTTTCTACATCGAGCGCAAGTTGCGCGAGCGGATGAAGATCCCGGTATTCCACGACGACCAGCACGGCACGGCAATCATCGTCGGCGCAGCCCTGCTGAACGGCCTCAAGGTGGTCGGCAAGGACATCGCGAAGATCAAACTGGTGGTGAGCGGGGCGGGTGCCGCGGCGCTGGCGTGTCTCGATATGCTGGTCAGCCTCGGTGTGCGCATGCAGAACATAATCGTCACCGACATCAAGGGCGTGGTCTACAAGGGGCGCACCGAGGAGATGGACGACAACAAGGCGCGCTATGCGGTGCAGACTTCAGCGCGCAGCCTGGCCGAAGTGATCGCCGGGGCCGATGTGTTCCTCGGGCTGTCCGCGGGCGGGGTGCTGAAGCCGGAGATGGTGAAGCAGATGGGCGACAGGCCGCTGATCTTCGCGCTGGCCAATCCCACGCCCGAGATTCTGCCGGACTTGGCCAAGGCGGCGCGGCCGGATGCGATCCTTGCCACCGGACGTTCCGATTATCCCAACCAGGTCAACAATGCGCTTTGTTTCCCGTATATTTTCAGGGGCGCGCTGGATGTGGGCGCTTCGACGATCAACGAGGCGATGAAGCACGCGGCGGTGCATGCGATCGCCGAACTGGCGCAGGCCGAACAATCGGATGCAGTGGTAGAAGTGTATGGCGAGGAGAACCTGAGTTTCGGCGCCGATCATCTGATCCCCAAACCGTTCGACCCGCGGCTGATCACGCGCATCGCGCCCGCCGTCGCAAAGGCCGCGATGGACAGCGGCGTGGCGGAGCGGCCGATCGCGGATATGGACGCGTACCACGAGCGGCTGGACGGTTTCGTGTACCACTCCAACATGCTGATGAAGCCGGTTTTCGAGGCCGCCAAACGAGCGCCGCAACGCCTGGTGTATGCCGAAGGCGAGGAATCGCGGGTGCTGCATGCCGTGCAGACGGTGGTGGATGAAGGCCTCGCCCATCCTATCCTGGTGGGCCGTCCGGCGGTGATCGAACAGCGTATCGCCAAGCTGGGGCTGCGCATCCGCGCCGGAGAACATTTCGAACTGGTCAATCCGGAAAGCGACCCGCGCTTTCGCGAATATTGGAGCGAATACCTGCTGCTGATGCAGCGCCGCGGCATCACGCCCGAATCGGCCAAGCACGAAATGCGCAGGCACAATACGCTGATCGCGGCGATGCTGGTGTACAAGGGCGCGGCCGATGCGATGCTGTGCGGAACGGTCTCGCTGCCGCTGAGGCATCTGCGCTATATCAACGAGGTGATCGGGCACCGGCCGGGCGTGAACGTCTATGCGGCGATGAACATACTGATGTTGCCAAAGCACACCCTGTTCATATGCGATACCCATGTCAATCTTGATCCGAGCGCCGAACAGGTCGCCGAGATGGCCATGCTGGCCGCCGAGGAGGTGCGCCGGTTCGGTTTGCTGCCGAAGGTCGCGCTGTTGTCGCATTCCAATTTCGGCAGCCACATCGATGCTTCGGCGCAAAAGATGAGCCGGGCGCGCGAGTTGCTGGAACAACTTGCGCCCGGGCTGGAAGTGGAGGGCGAGATGCACGGCGATGCCGCGCTTTCCGAAAGCATGCGCATGGACACTTTTCCTTCCTCGCGGCTGAAGGGCGCCGCGAATCTGCTGATCATGCCGAATCTCGATGCGGCCAATATTGCTTATAATCTGCTTAAGATGGCTGCCGGAGACGGTGTCACGATAGGCTCGATACTGCTGGGCGCGAACAAATCGGTGCATATCCTGACTTCGACAGCCACGGTGCGGCGTATCGTGAACATGAGCGCGCTGGCGGTCGCCGGCGTGAAACAACACTGACGGGTATGGCAATGTTGCCTTCCCTGATATTGATTGCCATGCCCGCTTCCCTCTCCCCAACTCTCTGGGTAAAACAACTGGCCATTCGACTAGGCTGCAAACAACCGCAGCCAAGTCGCTGGTTATCCCGCGGGCGGGGAGAGCGAAGCGAGGGGGGCGAAGCCGGGCAAACGAATCGCTACGCGAATTTCACGATATAAGGAGAGGGCCATGCCGATGAACAAACAGGAAGCCGAGATGTTGCGCGAGGAGATCGAGATGCTGATGCAGGAGCGCGGCAGGCTGCTCAAGGTGGTGGGCGCGGCGGCGGTGCTGGTTGCGAACACCGATCCCGAATCCCTGCAGGATGAGGCGATGTATGCCGCGGAGATGCTGTCCGAGACCCTGAATGCGCTGCCGGAAGAGACGCTGAAGGACGCGCTGGAATCGGTCCAGGCTGTAGCCGAGTAGGCACGGATGGAGAAGCGCCTGGGTTTGATACTCACCGGCGGCGGCGCGCGTGCCGCCTATCAGGTCGGCGTCCTCAAGGCGATCTCGGAATCGATGCCGAGCCGCGCGCGCTGCCCCTTTCCGATCATCTGCGGCACGTCGGCGGGTGCGCTAAATGCCGCCGCGCTCGCGGCGAATGCGCAAAGCTTCCGCAAGGGCGTGCAGTATCTGGTCAATACATGGAAGGGTTTCCACGCCAATCAGATCTACCGTACAGACGCGATCGGCGTATTCAACAATTCCATGCTGTGGCTTGCAGGGATGCTGCTAAGCGCGATCGGGATCAACAAGCTCGACCGTGTCTCGCTGCTCGACAATTCGCCGCTGGTCGAATTCCTCGGGGAAATGGTGCCCTACGAAAATATCCAGAAGAATATCGACGCGGGGCTGCTGCACGCGCTGAGCATCACCGCCTCCGGCTACGGCTCGGGGCAATCGGTGACTTTCTATCAGGGTGTGAAGGAATTGCAACCATGGCGGCGCACCGGAAGGGTCGGCACGCCGGCGCAGATCGAGATCAGGCATCTGCTGGCTTCGGCCGCACTGCCGTTCTTTTTCCCGCCGGTATCCATCAACCGCGAATATTTTGGCGATGGATCGATGCGTCAGATCGCGCCTATCAGTCCCGCGCTGCATCTGGGCGCGACGAAAGTGCTGATCATCGGCGTCGCGGTAAACGGGAACACCGACCAGACAGTGCGCGGCGACATCAGCGAGTACCCTTCGCTGGCGCGCATCGCCGGACATGCGCTGAACAGTCTCTTCCTCGACAGCATGGAAGTGGACCTTGAGCGGTTGAAGAAGATCAACGATCTGGTTGCGATCATGCCCGAGGAGATGCGCGATCGCGCCAACCTCAGGCATGTCGATGTGCTGGTCGTCTCGCCCAGCCAGCCGCTGGAAAAGATCGCCGAGCGCTATGTTGCAGAGATGCCGCGGTCGATACGCCTGCTGCTGCGCCTAATCGGTTCAAAACGCAGCGGCGGGATATTGATCAGCTACCTGCTGTCCGAAAGCAGGTACACCAGCGCGTTGATCGATATGGGCTATCAGGACGCGATGAAGAGGCGCGAAGAGATACTGGGCTTTCTCGAAGTGCAGCCACTGCCGCAACCGCGGCCGGATCAAGAGATGCCCGAATGACCGCTGCATCCTCCAATGCGCGTATCTGGCGGTTGTTGAACCTGTTGGCGGACGGCGACTTCCATTCCGGAGAGGTCCTGGCGGGCGTGCTGGGCATTTCCCGCGCCAGTGTGTTCAACGCACTGGCCGGTGTCGCCGATCTGGGCGTGGCGCTGCAGCGGATACGCGGCAGAGGATATCGACTGGAACGTCCCTGGCAGAGATTGGACAAGCATGAAATATTGCGCTGGCTGGACAAGGATGCCGGCAGGTTCGATATCGAGATATTGATGCAAGCCTCTTCCAGCAACAGTCTGCTGGCGCAGCGCGCCGGAATGGACCGGCAAAAGATGCATGCACCCACGGGCAGCGTGCTGGCGGTGGAACTGCAAGCTGCCGGGCGAGGCCGGATGGGGCGGCCCTGGCATTCCAGCCTGGGCAGCGCGCTCACATTTTCGCTGTTGTGGAGATTCGATCGCGGATTGAATGCCCTGTCAGGATTGAGCCTGGCGGCGGGTGTCGCGATCGCGCGCGCACTGGAGAAGCTGGGCGCGCAGGGGGTCCGGTTGAAGTGGCCCAACGATATATTGACCAGCCAGGGAAAACTGGGCGGGGTGCTGATCGAGGCGCAGGGCGATATGCTCGGGCCCAGCGCGGTGGTGATCGGCATCGGGCTAAACTGTACGCTGCCCGCCATGCTGGCTCAGCGCATCGGTCAGCCCGCTTGCGGTCTGGACGAAGTGTGCAGTGCGATGCCCACACGCAACCAGTTGCTGGCCGTGCTGTTGCAGGAACTTGCAGCGGTGCTTGCGCAGTTTGCAGAAAGCGGGTTTTCCGCATTCCGCAGCGAATGGGAGAAATATAATGTCCACCAGAACAGGAAGATTGAATTGCATATGTCGGATGATTCAATGCTGAGCGGGACAGTGCGCGGGGTCGACGACAGCGGGATGCTGTGTCTGGAAACAGCGGACGGACTGCGGCGTATAAATTCCGGGGAAGTGCAGGGACAGTGATGCTACTTCTGATCGACGCGGGCAATACGCGCATAAAATGGGCTTTGGCGGACGACATGACACGGCGCGCGCGCGCGTCCGGTGCGGGAATGCCGTCCCCCCGCGCCCTCCCGCAATCGGCTGGCTTTGCCAGTAACGTGTCGGACGCGGACGGAGTTGAATGGCTGGGTAACGGCGTATTGCCGGTCGAGCGGGCGGGCGAGTTGCCACTGCAATTTTCCGGCGTGCAAAATATACAGCAAATCTGGGCGAGCAATGTTGCCGGCGAGGAAGTCGCGCGGCACATCCGGAATATCAAAACAGGCCGGGTAAATTTCATCGTGGCGAAGGAAATGCAATGTGGCGTGCGCAACGGTTATTCCAATGCAGGCCAGCTCGGCAGCGACAGATGGGCAGCCTTGATCGCGGCCTGGCATCTGGTGCACGGAAAGTGCATGGTCGTGGATTGCGGCACGGCAATCACGATAGATGCCTTGTCTGAGCACGGGGAATTTCTCGGCGGATTGATCCTGCCCGGCATGGAGCTGATGCAGCGCAGTCTGGCGGTTGCAACAGATCAGTTGCGACTGGAACCGGGGAATTACGCGACGTTCCCGCTGAACACCGCTGATGCATTGTTCAGCGGAGCGATCCAGGCCTGTTGCGGCGCGATCGAGCGGCAATATGCATTGCTCGACGATGTTGGCACGCCGGTGGTGTTGAGCGGCGGGGCGGCAGGCATATTGGAGGGGCGGCTCAATGTGCCGCTACGTGTCGTGGATAATCTTGTCCTGCAGGGGCTGTCGCTGATCGCCCGGGAGTCTGTCGCGTGATGAGGAAACTGTTCTGGATATTGTTGCTGGCCAATGCGATGCTGTTCGCCGGGATGCAGCGCGGCTGGCTGGGTTTCGGCGAGCAGGAGCCGCAAGCGCAACCTGCGCTGAATCCGGGAAAGATCCGCTTGCTGGATGCTACACAAATCCTGCCGGCCAAGGTATTGCCTGCGCCTGTCCGCCTGACCCCTGCCGCATCGGCGCCTGTTGAGGTCACAACTGCTCCTGCTCAGATTACAACTGCGCCCGCGCCATCTTCGAACCTGCAAATGACATTGGGCATATCCGCACCTGCCCCGGGCAGCCACATTGCGCCTGCCTGCCTTGAGTGGGGAGATTTTTCGGGCCCGGACCTGGCGCGTGCAACTGCGGCATTGTCAGCCTTGCAGCTTGGTGACAAACTGAGCCGGCGTCAGGTGGAGCAGGACATAGGGTATTGGGTGTACATCCCGCCGCTCAAGAACAGGGCTGCGATGAACCGCAAGATCGCCGAACTCAAGGCACTGGGCGTGACTGAATACTTTGTTGTCCAGGGCGCGGGACACTGGCAAAACGCGATATCGCTTGGCGTGTTCAAGTCACGGGATGCCGCACAGAACTTCCTGAATTATCTGCATAGCAAAGGAGTGCACACCGCGAAGGTCGGCGAGCGCGCCAGCAAGCTGAAAACCACGATATTCAAATTGAACAGGATAGACGCGCCGACATTGGAAAAATTGACCGCAATGCAGAAGGACTTTGCCGGAAGCGAATTGAAGAATGTGCCTTGTACAATTTCTGGCATACATTGACAAAACAGGACTAAATCCGGAAAATGCCGCGCTCTCTTCAGTGATGTACTCAGACTGGTGATATAGCTCAGGTGGTTAGAGCGCAGCACTCATAACGCTGAGGTCGGTGGTTCAAATCCACCTATCACCACCAAAAACCCCTCCAAAGCAGTCCAAGAAAGTCCACCAAACCCGCATGAATTAACGCATAGGTTGGTTTTTGTAGTCCAAAGCAGTCCATCCTCATTCATTGCAAACCACCAACAAATGTTGGTATTATTGTTGGTAGCTGATATTCTGTCATTGCTACCTACCAACAGGTTATAAAAATGGCACTGACTGACAGAGATGCAGCGCAAGCAAAAGCAAAAGCAAGCGGTAAACCCTACAAACTGACAGACGGCGGCGGGCTGTTTCTATTGCTGCATTCGAATGGAGGGAAGTATTGGCGGCTTGCGTATCGCTTCGCCGGAAAACAGAAAACACTGGCACTTGGTGTTTTATCCTGATGTGAGCTTGGCTGATGCACGCACCCGCCGCGATGATGCACGCAAGCAACTGGCGAATGGCATAGACCCGAGCGCAGTGAAGCAGGCGCAAAAGGCCGAACAGCAAATCCAACCCATTGAGCTAATCAATCCAGCTTTTCAGCTTTCATTGAAAGGCGATTCCCTGACTATCCAAACAAAAACAACAACGCTCGCGCTTACTACAGATCAAACGGCGGCGGTGCGCGCATTTTTGATGGCAACTCCAAATGAGGTGACGTTATGAACAAATTGACCGACACAGCAGTAAGAAAAGTGAAGGGTACCGAAAAACCTCAAAAGCTGTCTGACGGCGGCGGGCTATTCCTATTGGTAGAGCCGAATGGCGGGAAATATTGGCGGCTTGCTTATCGCTTCGTGGGCAAACAAAAAACACTGGCACTAGGTGTTTATCCAGACGTGAGCTTGGCTGATGCACGCTCCCGCCGTGAAGATGC
Organism: uncultured beta proteobacterium; assembly: GCA_963723415.1. Lineage (GTDB taxonomy): Bacteria > Pseudomonadota > Gammaproteobacteria > Burkholderiales > Gallionellaceae > Gallionella. The sequence continues at coordinate 124,590 of CAVRQB010000002.1, forward strand.
CCGCAAGCTGCTGGTGAACGATACCGACCCCGGCGCGGTGAAGCAGGCGCAAAAGGCGGCACAAACAGCCCTGACAGAAAACAGTTTCGAGCTTGTCGCCCGCGAGTGGTTTGTGCGCCATTCGCCCAACTGGAAAGAAAACCATTCAAGCAAGATCATCGCCAGACTGGAAAAAGATGTATTCCCGTGGATCGGTGCGCGGCCTATTGGCGAGATTGCCGCGCCCGCATTGCTGGCAGCGATACGCCGAATAGAGAGCCGTGGCGCATTGGAAACCGCACACCGCGCCCTTGCCTGTTGCGGGCAAGTGTTTCGCTATGCCGTGGCAACCGGACGCGCTGAGCGTGATCCTACGGGCGACCTACGCGGCGCACTCCCCCCGGTGAAAAAAGATAAACACTTTGCCGCCATAACTGAACCCAAAAAGGTGGGCGAACTGATGCGCGACATTGACGGCTATCAGGGATCGTACATTGTGAAATGCGCTTTCAAACTTTCGCCCCTGCTATTCGTGCGCCCCGGCGAACTTCGCAAGATGGAATGGAAAGACTTAAATCTAGATTCGGCTGAGTGGTGTTACTTCATCACCAAAACAGAAACCCAACACATAGTCCCATTGGCACGGCAGGCCGTGGAAGTGCTGCGCGAGATACAACCGCTGACAGGGCGCGGCAAGTACGTATTCCACGGCGAACGCGACCACGACAGGCCGATGAGTGACAACGCGATTAGATCGGCATTGCGGCGCATGGGATGGGCTAATGACGAAATGACCCCGCACGGCTTCAGGGCGATGGCCTCAACGATCCTGGACAACATGGGCTACAAACAGGAATGGTTGGAGCGGCAACTTGCCCATGAAGAACCTAACAAAGTGAAAGCAGCATATAAACGGGAATCGTGGCGCATGTATCTCCCAGAACGCACTGCAATGATGCAGGCATGGGCGGATTATCTGGACGGCTTAAAAGCGGGTGCTGATGTGATACCGCTGCGCGCCAAGGTTTAGCCTCTTGAGTTTCCCGACCAATACGCGCGCGCCATGCATGGCAATCCACGCCGTCGTATTGAAATGTGTAACATATCGCGCTACAATCTGCTCCCATGATTAAGAGCTTTGCGCACAAGGGAATTAAAGCCTTTTTCGAGACAGGTACGAAAGCAGGTATTCAGGCTGTCCATGCATCCCGCCTTCGCTTGCAACTGGCCGCGTTGAATCGCGCAAAAGTGCCTACCGATATGGCAGTGCCAAACTGGAAATTGCACCCGCTAAAGGGCAATCTGGCAGGGCATTGGGCGGTTACGGTAAATGGGAATTGGCGCATCACCTTTCGCTTTGAAAACGGCGATGCACTACTGGTGGATTATCAGGACTATCACTGAGAGGTAAATAAAATGGCAACCATGCACAACCCCCCCCACCCCGGCGAAATCCTGCGCGAATGGCTGGGCGATATGAGCGTAACTAAAGCGGCGCAACATCTGGGTGTAGCCCGCGCCACGCTCTCCCGCGTATTGAATGGCTCGTCTGGCATATCAGCGGACATGGCCTTGCGCTTACGCGCCGCACTAGGAACCAGCCCGGAAATGTGGATGGGGCTACAGGATGATTATGAACTGTGGCAAGCGGCAAAGGGTAAACGCCCGAAGATTGAGCCGCTACGCCTTGCTGCGTGATATTGATCCGCTGCGCGCACATTCGGGATTTGGAGGATTGCCATGATGCAGGCATGGGCGGATTATCTGGATAAGTTGAAGGCCGGCGCGGAAGTAATACCGCTGCACGGCCAAGTGGCCTGGCGTTCGCCGCATTAACCGGGTTGCAACAGAACACACAATAAAACACACAAAAAACGCACGTTCAACACACAGACAGCACACCAATAACACACAGACAGCTATTGTAGATTTGATCTGACAGGTCGTATCACTGTTGCCAGATAATGTTGTTATTACGCTGCTCTAAACCGGACGTACGCGAAGGGCAGGAATCGACACTTTGAGACATTGACCGAAATTGCCGCGAGCGTCGGCTCCTCGGCCTTATGTGGAGCGCTACATAAGGCCGACAAACGGGCCCCCATGAGACTTTACCTGACGGGCTGTTCAGTATCGTTGAATCATGTTGCCAAGTAGCATTTAGAGATGGGTGATATTGAAATGTGACATGGCAATTTTTGCCCGAACCCGACGTTGACAGGCGCCACTGTAAAGATGCGGTTCACCCGATGAATTCTTTGCCTTGGTCTTGTGCTGATCAATATTAATCATTACGATTTCGGCACCATGTTCTATAAGCCAAAGAAGCGCCAGAAGTCGAAACCTTCCTGGAGTGACATCAAAAGCAAACTCGCTGATTTTGATCGGGCGGGATTTCAGCAACTTGTCTCCGACCTTTATGCTTTAAGCAAAGAAAATCAAGCTTTCATGCATGCGCGTTTTGGACCAGTTACAAATGCGCTTGACGATTACAAGAAACGAATAAGCTTGGCACTGGCTCCCGACATTAGTCGACGCGCCGCCAATCCATCAGTAGCAACAGCAAAGAAATCCATCTCTGAATACACCAAGGCAGTTGGTGATCAACTCGGAATCCTTGAGTTGAAGATGTACTGGTGTGAAACGGCAATCCAGTTTTCCATGGAATATGCCTTTGCGGATATCGGCTATCTCGAAGCGTTGCTCCGGCAATACCGGGATGTTTGTCAGGTACTTCCCAATATTCCTGAGCCACAGCTTACGGAATTCATTGAGCGCATGGAGGGCGTGCGCGATGAAGCCGCACATATTGGATATGGCGTATTTGATGAGATGAACGACCTGCTGGGTGACATGTTGGTAAATTTGCCAGAATCAAATGAAGAAGCGCGTGTGCCGATGGTTGGAGAAAAGTAGAATGTCCATGATGATTGGGAAAAACGTCAGGACAATAGGCTTGAGTTCTATATATAAACGATTATCTTACTGAGGAGGCCGGTAAATAGTGCGTGATTTTGGTCAGGCGGCATAGCGAACATGTTTTTCCTGAAACAGATTCTGGATCACATGAGGTTGCTTCTGTCGGCGGTGAAGATGGCTACGCAGGCTGGCCACCATCTCCGCTTTGTTGGTTGGCCGGCTCTTTCCCAGGGCGTTAGTCTTGACGTCCTGATTGAGCAACTCATCAGGGTTCAGTTCGGGGCAGTAGCCGGGCAGACGAATCAGCCGCAGACGGTTGGCGTTTTCGGCGACAAACTTCTTCGCGGCTGCCGAACGATGCACCGGGTGACCATCGACGATCAGGAATATCTTGCCCTTGACCTGTTTGAGCATCCGCTTCATGAATTCAATGAACACCGAATTCTGGAACTTGCCTTCGAACACCATGAATGCCAGTGCACCACGATTGGTGATCGCAGAGATCATGTTACAGCCAAAGCGTTGCCCGGTCGCTCGCACCACCGGCGTTTGCCCCATCGGGGCGAAACAAGTTCCGCTGACATGATCACTGCGCAATCCCATCTCGTCACCCCAATAAATCGTCGCTTTCTCGCGCTTCGCTACCTTGACGATGGCTGGGTAGTCTTCGTCAAGCCAGCGGGCAATCGCTACATCGTTTCGCTCGTAGGCACGGCGTACGGGTTTCTGCGCACTCATACCCCATGCCTTGAGGTAACGCCCGACCGTCGTCTGCGAAACTGTGATGCCATACTTCCGCTCGATCAGGCGGGCCACCGCTTCCCGCGTCCAAAGGTAGAACGGCAACTTCAACTGGTCGGGCATCGTTCCAATGATCAGCGCACGAATGCGCGCAGCCTGTGTTGTATTCAACCGTCCGCCGCCAGGGCGTCGACCACGCCTGCCAGGCTTCAACGCCCGCAGCCCACCATCACGAGACAACCTCATCCATTTGCTCACTGCTCGCAGGCTGACGCTGTATGTCGTCGCCGCTTCGGTTTGCGTCATCCCTCCACGCACCGCTTTCACCACCAGCTTCCGCAGGTGAGCTTGCGTGGCTCCATCCAATTTCCGGGCATCAGTCTTGGTACTCATGTTTCCTATAACGCACTACGCACTATTTGGTGCACACGTCAGTAAGAGCATCATTCCCCGATCAATTATGCGAGACCTGACGTGACAGAAGACGACCGCTATCCGAAACATTCACCCCTGTCTCAAGCTGTTACAAGAGAAGGGACGATCGTACAAGTAGAAATATACGAAGACGGGGAAGGCGGCTGGCTATTGGAAGTTGTTGATGAATACGGCAACTCCACAGTTTGGGATGAACCGTTTCAGAGCGATAAGGACGCACTGGATGAAGCACTGAGAACCATTGACCAGGAGGGAATAGGGTCAATGATAGGTGAGCCGCCTGCACCCCAACTGGCGGCACAAGAATCAGATCAACGACAGATAGTGGTGCCACTGTCCGATGAGGAGATGGATGAACTGGATAGCTTCCTGATGTCGGACGCCACATCGGACGAAACAATGATGCTCGATTGCCTTGACGGATACCTAACCGCCATTGTCACTGGCCCCGTTACACTCAAGCCAAGTGAATGGCTGCCCAGAGTATGGGGGACCACGGAAAAAGATGAACCTGCTTTCGATACGTTGGCGCAAGCCGAACGGATAACCGGGCTGATCTTTCGGCATCTGAATGACATCATTTGGAGGCTGCAACAAAATCCTGACACTTTCGAGCCGGTCTTCGACACTACTGTCTATCCTGACGAATCCCGTGAATACACCGATGGTGAGATGTGGGCTTACGGATACATGACTGGCATTGATCTACAACGGCGAAACTGGAAGGCGTTTTTTGATCAGCCGAGTAGCGTGGAGGTGTTGCGACCAATCTATTTGCTTGGAGCAGAGGATGTCACACCGGAAGAGGCGGAGTTATCCAGAACACCTGAACAGCGTGATGAATTGTCCGAACAGATCCCTGCGAGCGTAGCCTGGATATACCGGTTCTGGCAGCCATATCGTCGCGCCATTGCTGAACGCACTATCGCTACCAGCTTTCAGCGCGAGTATCCCAAGGTAGGGCGCAACGATCCCTGCCCATGTGGAAGTGGCAAGAAGTTCAAAAAGTGCTGTGGGGCGTCTACGGTGCTGCATTGATTTATTTTCTGATAAATAATAGTCGAAAATAGTTTTCATGAATTGACATGCCGAACAAACCAAAAAGCCTAAAGCAGAAGTTTCGTCAATTGGCCGGAATTGCCTATGAACGAGAGCTTGCCATTGCTACTGAGGCGTTGCATATTGAATTTCAACGTTGGAAGAATGATGAGATTGATGTGTTCGAGCTGAATGACCGTATCCATGGATTTCATAATGGAATATCACGGGAACTTTACAGTCGTTACTCCGGAAATGAACTGATGAATTCCATTTGTGTATCGAGCGCCTTACATAAGGGAGTTTTGAGTCGCGACGAAGTTGGAGAGGAAGTGTTTCTCGCCGTCGAAGGTAAGTCCATTGCAGGTAACACAAATGATTGACTGCTTCCAGGCAGTCAGTTTGAATAGCTGAAGTAGCGAAAGGTGCCATTAGCGGCCTGTTGAGATTAATCTTCCAATTAATGCACTGCAAGTCGGATACAACATATTATGGTGACCATGCGTAAAAAAACCTGGCTTAGTTGGAGCAGTGGCAAGGATAGTGCGTGGGCGCTGCACGTATTGCGCCAATCAATCGAATATGAGGTGGTAGGGTTATTTACCACCATCAACACTGCGTTCCAGCGTGTTGCCATGCACGCGGTTCGAATCGAGTTGCTGCATCGGCAGGCTCAGGCTGTCGATTTGCCATTGCACCTGATAGAAATTTCTTACCCCTGTTCCAATGAGCTTTATGCAGCCGTGATGGCGGATTTTGTTGCGCATGCGCGTGATGATGGTGTGCGCTGTATGGCATTCGGTGATTTGTTTTTGCAAGATGTCCGACGCTATCGCGAGGAAAATATGAAAGGCACAGGTGTTGAAGCGATATTCCCGTTGTGGGGTATGCCGACGCGTGAACTGGTCCGGGAAATGCTCGCGGATGGTTTGCGCGCCTATCTTACCTGTGTCGACCCGCGTGTACTACCTGCCGAGTTGGCCGGGCGCGAACTGTCGCAGGATATGCTGGATGGCCTGCCACCTGGCGTTGATCCGTGTGGTGAGAATGGGGAGTTCCACACCTTTGCGTTTGCCGGGCCCATGTTCACCCGTTCACTCGACATTGAAATTGGCGAGGCAGTAGCTCGCGATGGTTTTGTCTTCGCCGATTGCTGGTTATGCGGCGAGGCTGTCCGTCACCAGTCTGCTACCGGGTGAACTGCATAACTGATCCGAATAAAAAGTTCTAATGGTCGCTTTATGGAAGCCAAATACCATGCTCGGAGTGCCACTTGGTGCCATTTGCAGTCGTTCAAAAGGTATGCAAGTATGTGGGCGATAAGGTCGGCAACCGGCCAATGGCGGACATCCTTGGGATTGAGTACAAAGACGATGAAACCGAACTTGTGGGCAAGGCTGGCAAACAATTCGTGAAAGATGCCAGTGGATTCCATGCCGATACGGCTGCCTGGCGGTAGACTCTTAAGAAAGGACAGCAACGCAGTGCGCTTGTTTGCAAGTTTACGTACTGGAAAGCTCCCCTCCGAACAGGCCACCACGATCTCGTCCTTGGCGACATCGGCGCCGATATTGAATACTATGGTCGGAGTTTGCATGATGTGTCTCCCATGATTAAGATAAAAGGTGCTGGGGTGGACACACCTGCGTGAGCTTGCGGTCAAATCGGCGGTCAGGGCCGCTAGATTCCTCATCGACGCTGGCGGTGTGGGTGGGGGGATTCTTTTGGAGTTTGTCTCTCGGTTAAGAGAGCAGATGTGGTCGTTAGCCCCTCCACCCCGGCTTCTTAACTGTTACATAAGAAAACCGATACCACCAGCGCAACCATACAAGCGGTCGTTCGAGAATTTTTCCGATAGCAGTCTCATATATAAATCAACGGATGCTCTAGAGCATATTATTCGGACATGATCCAAAGAAACGAATTCAAGACTGGGCCCGGTAATTTACCAGCTCCCTTGTTTGGATTCATTGTCATTGTCACAAGCGTATTTATTTGCAATGTGTTTTTGGCTGCTGACGTAATCGCCGCTCCGGAGGAAATTCAGGTCTATCTGGATGACTTTACGGAAGCTGGCAAATATGGGCTTGATCTCCATACCAACTATGTTGTGTCAGGCCAGCAGCCGACAGTTCATCAATTCCGAGTCACACCTGAATTCAGTTATGGCATCAATACCAACTGGGATACGGCAGCATACTTTCTGACTGTCAAGAATCCGGGTATCCCGCCTGAAACGGATGGCATAAAGCTTCGTGCCAGATGGCGACCAAGACCACCCTCAGCCGATTCACCTCTTTATTGGGCGGTAAATTTTGAGGCTGGGCAACTTTCCCAACGATTCTATCCGGATGAAACAAGCGGTGAAATCAAGCTGATTGGCGTTTTGAAAACAGGTCCATGGACTGTGGGAATGAATTTCAATCTGGATCGATCATTGAAGACCCATCCCGTGCAAGCATCAACATCCGAGATTGATACCAAGATTGCCTATCAAGTCCGGGAAGGATTGCAACTTGGAATAGAGAACTATTCTTCTCTTGGGGCGATACATTATGATCCGACCCAACCTCATAGCAGCCAGTCAAACTATCTGGCCGCAGACTTCCGTTTGGGTAACTGGGATTTTAATGCGGGAATTGGGCACACTTCGGGCCAATCTCCCGACAAGACGGTTCTGAAGATGATTATCAGTGTGCCTATTTAGGGATTGCTTGAAAATAGGATGTTTGAACGTACCAATTGTCATGTTTAAGACTTACAGTGGCATCTGAAATTCTGCTATGTAGCCGCATGCTGCGAGCGACCGCTTTAGGGCTGTGTAATGGAGACATTGAATTACCGGATCGTGAACCGCACTTCGCTAATACCAGAATTGTGCCACCATGTAAAACATATGGATGAAGTCATTGAATACCTGAAATTGCATGGAGAACAACTCGACGAAGAGATTGCTGTTGCTACAGGTATTTCACTTGCTGCTGTTCGTTTACAGTTAGCGGATCTTACTGCCAGCGATCAGGTAGTGACGTGCCAATTAATTGAGTTCAATAATGGCATAGAATTCGAAGGGACAATTTACAGGATAGCTGGATATTCACCTCCAGCTTCGCCGGGCAGGAAACCCAAGGTTGATTTGTAGTTATCGTAGTTCCGCTTTCAATCACATCATTTAATAAGGAATGGAGTGCACATGAAGTTATATTACGCCCCCGGAGCCTGTTCGCTGGCTTCGCACATTGCCCTGCATGAATCAGGATTGCCTTTTGAAATTGACAAGCTGAATGTCCCCACCAAAACCACATCTACTGGTGAGGATTTCATGCAGATCAATCCAAAGGGTTATGTACCCACCATAAAGATGGATGATGGAAGTTACCTGACTGAAGGTGCCGTAATCCTGCAATATATTGCCGACCAGAGTCCAAACTCTGGCTTGGCGCCCAAGGCAGGCACGATGGAGCGTTATCGACTACAGGAATGGCTTAATTTCATTGCCACCGAAATTCATAAATCCTTTGGTCCATTATTTAATAAGACTCTACCAGAGGAAGCAAAAATTAATGCACGTAATTTGCTCACCCGACGGTTGGGCTACGTGGAAGTTCAGTTAGCGAACAAGCCATATTTAACGGGTAACAGCTTTACCGTGGCTGATGCGTATATGTTTGTGGTGCTGAACTGGAGCGGCCGTGCCGGATTCGATCTTGGGCCATTCCCGAAGATCAAAGAGTACATTGCGAGAATAGCGGAGCGCCCAAGCGTGCGTGCCGCGATGAAGGCGGAGGGTTTGAATCAATAGTGATTGGACAGCGGTCAAGCTTATAGAATGACAAAGACAAAATGGATGAGTCAGAACCAGCCAAACTCCTGATCCTTTGGACTAGTGGTGATCGGGAGGTCGCCCTAAACATGATGACGATGTACGCCCGGAATTCCATAAAGAATGGGTGGTGGGAACATATTTCTCTGATTCTGTGGGGACCGTCCCAACGTTTGTTTATCAGTGATGCCGAAGTTAGGTCTGAAGTCGAAGAGTTGCAGAAAATGGGGGTTCGTGTCATGGCATGCATCGCATGTGCCGACAAATACGGGTTGACTGAGGCACTGAGATCAACTGGAGTTGAAGTGTTTGGAATGGGATCGGTGTTGACAAACTGGTTGAAGTCTGGAAAAAGAACGATCACACTCTAACCAATCCGGTGAACTTTACCGGCTACAACCGGATCGTCACTGGCGACGTTGAGCGACCGCTTTTTGGCATCGAGTTTAATGCCATGAGGTTCCGTATCGTGCCAGAAGGAGAAGGTCAATCTTTTGCACGATAGCGGCCAAGCAGCTATTGAAACCGGTCTCCCGTGGGTTTGTCTTACCAGGGCGTGCCGAGGAGCAGTAATTGAAGGCCTCTTCCAAAAGCTTCCAGTCGGTCTCTTCTGGTGTATGCTAGCATGAGTGTTACAGCAGATTACAAAAAGGTACATCCGCAAAAGAGTTGTGCAAGCCATTTAATCCCATGTCTCCTTCGCTGGAAATCGTAAGGCCGATTTGGATGCGGAAGTTTAACTGCCCGATCAGCGCCAGTCCGACCATCTGGTATGGATTCCCTTAAAATATCTCTTGCCTTTCCGCAGGATATGGCTCAGCGCTGGTGGTTTTATCCAGTTCTTGCGGCACTTTCTTCCGCTCTCCTGGTGTTGATCCTCCTGGTATTTGCGGCAATGTTGGCCTATCCATCACTTCCATCACTGGATGTCATAACCGATTATCAACCCAGAATCCCTCTGCGCGTATACAGCGCTGAAGGTGTTTTGCTTGGTGAATTTGGCGAAGAACGGCGTGAACTGGTAAAGATAAACGAAGTTCCAGACCTGATGAAGAAAGCCATACTCTCTGCCGAGGACGACCGCTTCTATGAACATGGCGCCGTGGACTTTTTAGGGATGTTGCGTGCAGCCTTTTCTGATTTCACTTCAGGGGATACCAAGCAGGGAGCCAGTACCATCACTATGCAAGTGGCCCGCAATTTCTTCCTGTCCAATCAAAAAACCCTGACGCGAAAATTCAAGGAAGTGCTTCTCGCGCTGAAAATAGAGCACAACCTTAGCAAGGACGAAATCTTCGAGCTTTACATCAATCAGATTTACCTTGGCCAGCATTCTTATGGTTTCGCTGCTGCAGCGCGGACCTATTTTGGCAAGAACCTCAACAGGATCACCGTGGCTGAAATGGCCATGCTGGCAGGTCTGCCGAAGGCTCCCTCCGCCTATAATCCCATGGTCAACCCCAAGCGTGCCAGGTTGCGTCAGATGTATGTGCTGCGCCGCATGCGTGAACTTCATTTCATTGACGGCCCGCAATTTGAAGCCGCGGAGCGGCAGCCCATAATCGCCATGCACGGCAATCACGAATTTCCTGTTAATGCAAATTACTTGGCGGAGATGGTCAGACAGGTCGTGTATGACCGCTATCAGGATGACACCTACACGCAAGGCATCAAGGTCTATACCACCATTCGTCAAAAAGACCAGGCAGCGGCCTACAAGGCGGTGCGCAAAGGTGTGCTGGACTATGACCGGCGTCATGGTTACCGCGGTCCGGAGGGTTACGCCGACTTGAGCGATAGCACTGGAGATGAATATCTAGATGAAGCGTTGCAGGATGTTATCGACAGCGAGGACCTGATTCCCGCCATAGTGCTGCAAGCGAGCCCCAGCGCTGTCCGCGCATACTGCAGGGGCGGGGAAACTATCGAGATTGGCCAAGAAGGGCTGAAATTTGTTCAGCGTTCGCTGAGCGTCAAGGCTGCGCCAAATCAGCGCATCCGCGTGGGTTCAATCATTCGTGTAAAGCAAAATGCAAATGGAATATGGCAAATTACCCAGCTACCACAAATAGAAGCCGCGTTCGTTTCTGCCAGCCCGCGCGATGGTGCCATCTACGCTTTAGTTGGTGGCTTCGACTTTTACGGCAACCAGTTCAACCATATTACGCAGGCTTGGCGGCAACCCGGTTCCAGCTTCAAGCCGTTCATCTACTCCGCAGCCCTCGAAAAAGGGTTTACTCCTGCCACCATCATCGATGACGCGCCGCTGCAATTTACTGCGGATGAAACCGGTAACGAACCTTGGGAGCCAAAAAACTACGAAGGCAAGTTTGAAGGACTAATGCGCATGAGGGAAGGTCTTGTCAAATCCAAGAACTTGGTCTCCATCCGCATCCTGCAAGCCATTACACCCTTATATGCGCAGGACTACATCACCAAATTTGGATTCGATGCCACCAAGCAACCACCCTATCTGACCATGGCGCTGGGTGCGGGCTTGGTCACCCCAATGCAAATGCTGGCAGGCTATTCTGTTTTCGCCAATGGCGGTTTCCGCATCACGCCCTATTTCATCCGACGCATCGAAGATGCCAAGGGTGTCATATTGTATAAAGCCAAGCCTGTCGTGGCCCATGAGAATGCAGAACAAGTAATAGATCCGCGCAATGCTTTTACCATGGTCAGTATGATGCAGGATGTCATACGGCAAGGTACCGCCATCCGCGCCATGCAGCTTGGCCGATCAGATCTGGCAGGCAAGACCGGCACCACCAGCAACTTCGTGGACGCATGGTTCTGCGGCTTCCAGCCCACCGTGGTGGGGGTCTCCTGGATCGGCTTCGATGCCCCGGTCACCATGGGTGACAAAGAAACCGGCGCAAGAGCTGCATTGCCAATGTGGATGGACTACATGGGAACTGTTTTAGAAGGCATACCGAGAGCGGGCTATCTCATGCCCGATAACATGGTAGCAGTGCGTATCAACAATAAGGGATTGAGGGATCCAAATGGAGAATTGGTCGAATATTTTTACCAGGAAAGCCAGCCTCTAGAGCAGCCCACCACACTGCCCGAAAAATCGCAAAGTGAAATGATCAAAGACCAATTATTTTAATCTGACACGAACAAAGGCCACACATTGCGGCCCATGGGTGAATTGTTCGCAGTGTAACCGCGGATTCAAAAGCGCTTGTTTCATGCCATGAAAATGGCCAAAGCTAATTTTAATGCCAGTGACTGCTTTTAGGCAGGCAGTTACAATGATCGAACAGCAGCTTCGTGCCATAAGCGGTCGTCCGGACGAGAATCAATGTGACTAAATGGCACCAGTCTTTTTATGGGAAGAAATCACTGAACAGCAATATGGGACTGACAAAGTCTGTTGACGTGTTTCGGCGCTATCGTAATACTGCAGACTCCATCAGGTATGTATTGGGAGTAATACGTGGTTCGCTCTGAAGCCTTCTATCGTTCGGTCTTTGAACACACCATGGAGGCTGTGTTTCTCACAAGCCCCGACGGGGCTATCCTTGCCGCCAATCCTGCAGCGTGTAAATTATTTGGGCTTAGCGAGGAAGAAATATGCAAAGTTGGTCGAGCCGGTCTGGTGGATGCGTCCTCTCCGCAATTTACCGGCTTGCTCGAAGAGCGAGCCCGCACTGGTATGGTGCGAGGTGAGCTAATCTTTATACGGGGGGATGGCTCGCGGTTTCTAGGAGAAGTCAGTTCAAGGCAGTTTGCCGATGATCATCAAATTACAAGAACCATTCTGATCGTTCGAGACCTTACCGAGTACAAGAAATCAGAGCAATTGCTTGCAGAGAGTGAAGAACAATATCGCTTGCTGATAGCTGCGATGGCAGAAGGCGTGACGTTACAGGACGAAAATTCCGCAATCATTGCATTCAACAAAAGTGCAGAACGTATATTGGGCCTTACTTCAGACCAATTAAGGGGTAGAACCTCTCTCGACCCTCGCTGGTACTCGATTCACGAGGATGGGTCACCGTTTCCCGGTGAAGAACACCCAGTCGTAGTGACGCTAAGAACCGGGTTGCCGCAATCTGATGTCATCATGGGCATCCATAAGCCTGATGGGGCTTTGACTTGGATCTCGGTCAACGTCCAGCCCATCTTTAAAGAGGGAAAGACAACACCATACCGCGTGGTCGCAACGATGCACGACATCACCGAGCGCAAGTTTGCAGAAGAAAAAATCCAGCATCTGGCATTCTACGACAACCTTACTGACCTGCCCAACCGGTTGCTTCTGGTGGACCGGCTCAAGCAGGTGCTGGTTTCCAGTTCGCGTAGCGGTCGAAAAGGAGCGTTGTTGTTCATTGACCTGGATAATTTCAAAAACCTCAACGACACGCTCGGCCATGATATGGGCGACATGTTGCTGAAACAAGTTACGCAACGCCTGGAGTCATGCGTACGTGAAGGCGACACAGTGTCCCGTCTGGGTGGTGATGAGTTCGTGGTGATGCTGGTAGACCTTAGCGAACAGGCTCTTGAAGCCGCAGCACAGACGGAAGTGATCGGCGAGAAAATACTCGTCGCCCTCAGCCAGCCTTATCAGCTTGACAGGAATACATACCGTTGCACCGCCAGCATCGGCGTCACCCTGTTTAGCGGCAACCAACAGGCGACAGATGATCTGATGAAGCAAGCCGACATCGCCATGTATCAGGCCAAGAAGGCCGGACGCAACGCTCTGCGCTTCTTCGACCGGCAGATGCAGGAACATATCTCTGCCCGCGTCTCACTGGAGGGTGAATTACACAACGCAGTTGAGTTCGAACAGTTTCATCTGTATTACCAAATCCAAGTAGATAGCGCACATCGTCCATTGGGCGCAGAGGCATTGATCCGCTGGAATCACCCTGTGCGTGGTCTGGTGTCTCCCGATCAATTCATTCCGCTGGCCGAAGACACCGGGCTGATACTGCCCATCGGGAAATGGGTGCTTGAGGCGGCTTGTGCCCAACTCAAGGCATGGGGGCAAGATGTTCTTACACGAGATCTTGTTCTGGCGATAAACGTGAGTGCCAAGCAATTCCACCAGAGTGATTTCGTGGCCCAAGTGCAAGATGCCATTCAACAGCATGATATTGACCCGAAGCTGCTCAAGCTGGAGTTGACTGAAAGCATAATGCTAGAGGAAATCGAAGGCACCATTGCAACCATGAAAGTATTAAATGACATCGGTGTCCTGTTCTCAATGGATGACTTCGGCACTGGCTATTCATCCTTGCAATACCTCAGACAACTGCCACTAGATCAACTAAAAATTCCTCTGTCTTTTGTACGTGATATTACGACCAATATCAACGATGAATCCATTGTGCGCACTATCATTGCCATGGCACACAGCTTGAACATGAGTGTTATTGCCGAAGGGGTTGAGACGGAAGATCAACGACAACTTCTTCTAAACAACGGCTGCACTCACTATCAGGGGTATTTGTTTGCTAGGCCGGTACCAATCGAGCAGTTCGAGACGCTACTGAAACAGAGCTGATCGATATTAATAATTGTGGAAGAGGCGAACGTCCGCTTCCGTGGATTTCGACTGACTGGTATGTGTGTGCGCCGTGATAAGGCGGCGCTTTTCCAGTGGGTGCAAATCCCATCCGGCCAATTAGCTCCAGCCGGAAGCAACCGGAGCAACTATGGAGGTAACGAAATGGTTGAAGCCTTCGGGTAAAGCGTGTCACGAAATGGTGACAGCGCGAGTGTGCAGGCCGTAACGTGAGTGAACGCTGAGCAAGCCTCGAAAAGGTCGATGCACAGGCCGACCCGACGACACTTTCGGGGAAGGCTGATACAACTGGATGGATGAGCAAGCAATACCACCAGTTGCTGTGCCGGGGTAGTGGCGACAGCATGTACACAAGGAAAGCGCACGCAACACGGGAAGCCCCTTGGTGTGATCAGGGATGATCAACCGGACGCCCGCGAGGGACAGGCGGGGCACCCTGGGGTGACGGAGAGGTTCGTAGTACTGCCGAAACCGGGTAATGCCGGCGGAGGGAAGGAACCTCAGTTCAAGATAGACGCAAGACGTAGTGAGGACGTGGAGATTGGGTAACCTATCAACTCCGATTAGTGTTCAGAAGCTGCAGATGGCGTTACACGCAAAAGCGAAGTCAGAAGCTGGCTGCCGTTTCTATGCGCTGTACGACAAGATCAGCCGTGAAGATATTCTGGCTCATGCCTATGCTCAGTGCCGCTCGAACAAGGGCGCACCGGGCGTGGATCGTCAGGACTTTGCGGATATCGAAGCGTATGGAGTAGAGCGATGGCTAGACGAACTGGCGCTTGCGCTCAGAGAAGAGAACTACCGACCTGACCCGATCAGGAGAGTGTTCATCCCGAAAGCCAATGGCAAACTCAGGCCACTGGGCATTTCGACCTTGCGAGATCGGGTCTGTATGACAGCAGCGATGCTGGTACTAGAACCAATCTTTGAAGCCGACCTTCCAACCGAGCAGTATGCTTATCGGCCGGGCCGCAATGCCCAGCAGGCGGCAGAGGAAGTGGAGGAGCGCCTACACCGAGGTCAAACGGATGTCGTAGATGCCGATCTCGCGGACTACTTCGGTAGCATTCCACACCCCGAACTGATGCAATCGCTCGCGCGACGCATCGTTGATCGGCGTGTGCTGCATCTGATCAAGATGTGGCTGGAATGCGCAGTGGAAGAGACCGACCAACGAGGCAGGAAGACACGAAGCACTGAGGCCAAGGATAACGGGCGAGGCATCCCGCAAGGCTCGCCAATTTCACCCCTGCTGTCGAATCTGTACATGCGGCGTGTTGGCGCTGGCTTCTAATTGACCATCTGTGCTGGTTTAAAATTGACCAGGAGAAATTGCTGCATAGCGTACTACGCAGATGTGTATAAGTCGACCAGACTGTAATTGGTTTTAATCTCCTGTTAGTTGATGACGTTTTTGGAAGGCTGGCAACCACATGGTTACCAGCCTTCTGTGTTTCAGAATGGCTCCGCTTCCTCTGGTGGTGAATTACGTTTAGCCTTTTCGCGTGACTTGATGCGATCCTTTGCAGTTGCGCTGCTTTGTTTGAAGCGATAGGAGTCGTTGCCGGTTTCGATGATGTGGCAATGATGGGTCAATCGATCCAATAGCGCGGTAGTCAGCTTGGCATCACCGAACACACTGCTCCATTCGGAGAAGGTCAGGTTGGTCGTGATGATGACACTGGTTCGCTCATAGAGCTTGGAGAGCAAGTGAAACAGCAATGCACCTCCGGCCTGCGAGAATGGCAGATAGCCCAACTCATCAAGAATCACGAGATCCTTTTGCATCAGGCTGATTGCCAGCTTGCCCTGAATGCCCAAAGCTTTCTCCCGCTCCAGCGCATTGACCAGGTCCACGGTGGAGTAAAAACGTACCCGCTTACCATGGTGCTGAATGCCAGCAACACCGATGGCCGTCGCCAGATGAGTCTTGCCGGTACCTGTGCCACCGACCAGCACCACATTCTGCGCGGCATCGGTGAATTCCATTGTGGCGAACTTGTGAATCAACGTTTCGTCCACCTTGGACTGAGTGAAGTCGAATCCGGCCAGATCGCGATGAACAGGGAATTTGGCGGAGTTCATCTGGTAGCTGATGGAGCGAATGACGCGATCTGTGGACTCGGCTTCCAGTAGATGCCGAAGCAACCATTCCGATGAGTCCATGGATGCCGTCGCACCACTTGCGCCCTGATTGCGCAATTCAACATAGCAGTTCGCCATGCCGTGCAACTTGAGCGCCTTGAGTTGCGTGACGATGTCAGGCATGGGACACCTCCTTCCCATTCAGGCTGTCATACCGGGTGGTATCGGCAAGCGGCTCTTCAGCAAGCTTCAGGCTGGTTTCAACCTGCGCCGGCATTGGCTTCTGGTTGAGTCGCGCCAGCACATTGAGGACATGCTCGATGCTCGGTACGCCGGACTCCAGCACCAATTCGGCTGCAACCAGCACGGACTCAAGCCCGTGAGCAGGAATGGCGGCAAGTACACGGGCCATGACTTTGTCTCCCTGCTGTCGATCCCTCCGCCGCAATTCTGCCTGTAACTTGGTGAATGGGGCTGGCATATCTGCAAATGGTGCACCATTGCGCAATGCTCCCGGTTTGCGCTCGATGAGCGGAATATAGTGCAGCCAGTCGTAGCTGATCTGGTCCCGGTCCAGCAGCCGGGTATGGCAAGCAACACAGGCATTATCGGCGTAGACCTCGATTCGGTCCGGATAGATATGGGCAGCCACCTTGTGATTGGCCAAGTGGCAGGGAACGGAATATCGGTTGCGCAGCACCGTGATCAGGCAGGTGCTGGAAACACGAGCCAGCACTTCTACATAACCATCGAATGGTGTCGGCATGGGCATCAAATACATTTGCTCTTGCTCCAGCGCATCGGCGATCGTGATGCCGTCATAATCCGGATGTTTCAGCTCCAGCCACAAGGCGCGGCACTTTGCTTCCAGCCAGACATTAAGCTCGTCAAATGTACCAAAGCGCTGTGTCTTGGCTTCGATCCATATCCGCCGGCGGGAATCCTGGACGTTCTTCTCGACCACGCCTTTCTCCCAGCCAGAAGCGACATTGCAGAAATCCGCCTCGAACAGATAGTGTGAGACCATTGCATAAAAGCGTGTGTTGACGACACGTCCTTGGCCTTTGCTTACCTTGTCCACGGCAGTCTTCATGTTGTCGTAGATGCCGCGTTTGGGAACTCCGCCCAGCGCAGTGAAGGCACGGGTATGCGCATCGAACAGCATCTCATGTCTTTGCGCAGGGTAGGCAGACAGCATGAATGCACGGCTGGCGCACAGCTTGGTGTGTGCCGCCTGTACCTTGCGGTGGATATCCACTCTCGCTTCTCTACGGGTCTTTGGGACTCGTACGCCTGAGCGCGCGAGGGCGCAGCGTGGCGTGGGCGAAAGCGTGAAGTCTTGTCCGAGAGCCGGATGCGGGAAATCTGCATGTCCGGTTCGATGAGAGGGGTGTGGAAACGGGGTTAAGGTAAGGGTACTAGGGCACCGCCAAACGAAAGGGGCGGCAACAGACAAACCAAGCCTACTTCTACCGCGCCACATCCCGACTCTACCGTTTGCTGCCCTTCGCGAAGGGCTGCTTTACGGCATTGAAAAATCTATGGCGGGATAAAATTTGAACTGCCCAAATGATAGAGCCTAATTTGGGTGTTCATGGGTGTAGTTTTGGATAATTGTTATCGCTTCATGTCGCGATAAAAATTCTCATGTGTGCCTAGCGCAATCAGTAACAATTCCTCGGGGCCAACGCTATACGATAAAATAATTTCTTGCTTGTTGATTTTGAATTTATAAACACCCACGCCCGACAAATCACCTTTTTTTGCCTCCCCGATGGTTGGCTTGGCCAGTATTTCGCGCACCGCCTCATCAACCGTCTTTTTATCCTTGTCATGTAGTTTTTTTACTACCTTGGCAAAGGTTGGGGTGGTTATTATTTTCAAAGCCATCACACACTAAACTTGTAATCAGAAGTCTGTCCGGCTTTTGCCTCTTCAAGACCGAGCAGCGTATCCTGGATGAACTGCAAGGGTAGCTCTGGATTATCCTCGACAACCTTACCCAGCCGCGCCCAGTATTCAATTTGTTTTGGAATTGAACGATGCATGGCAGCGGCGTGCGGTTTCGCCAGATCAATCAACTCATCAGATAATTTCAGTGCAACGGACATGTTTTTCTCCTCAATGAATAAGGTTGTACAATACATAAAATGGCAACCTTTTGCAACCACAGCAGGGGGTGGTTAGTCGTATGCCCTTAAAGAACGCAGATGATGTTGGTCACTCGCAACTCACGACACGTAACACTGATGGACTCTTCCTGACCCGCAAACCGCCTCCGGCACGATTCCCAAAACCCCAACCCGTCACGCCCTTCAGGCCGCCTGCGGCGGTGACAGTTTCCGCAGGAAACTCGGTTTCCGACGGAAACTCACATAAAATCCATCTCTGTTGCCAATATGTGTGCTTGTATGTATTTTGTTATCCTCTATACTTATAGCTAACAAATGGTTAGCGAGGATAAAAAAACATGAGTCATTACCCGAACTCGGGCCAAATTAGGGTTGCTGCGCAACGTGCTGCGCACCTCAATTTGTCGCCTCGACGCAAAACCTGTCCGGTGAAACAGGACAAGTTTTTAGCGGCTTACCTGATGAATCTCCGGTAAGCTCGCGCGTCGACGCCCTCGTTCGGGTTCCCGCTCCGTAGCAACTTTGGGGGTAGTCTGGACGGGTTGCTAAAAACCATGCAGATCAAAACCAGGATCGCCGGGGTTACGTAGAGATTGAGGCCGGTTGCATAACCTCGCGCCGGACGACGGCGCGACCCTTCGGGCTTCGGGTTGCATGCAACCGGGCAACGGCACTCGAAACCCCGTCACCCTCCCGGGCTGACGGCGAGTGTCTGGATGGGTGGGAAATTGCAAGTGTTAAAACGCGCCTGCAGAAAAAGGAATAAATGGCAGGCAATCCAAAAACGGCAAGGCTGGTCCGACTCTCGGGTACGGAAGCGAATATCCGGCTGTCGGTTGCCGACCGGTCTTTTCTGAAAGACCTGTCCAGGGTTCAACTGATCTCTTCCGACCTGGCCGACAAAAACCACTACGCCCACCTCAAGGGCTTATCCGTCCGTTCCCTGGAACGGCTCGAAAGAGCCGGACTGATCACCAGCAAGCGTCTCTACCAGCACAGCGCCGCTCCGGTCAAAACCTATCAATTCGCCAACCAGTCCATCGCCGGGGCCTATGGCGGCAAACTGCCCATCACCGGGGCCAAACGTAACGACCTGCACGAGCTGATGGCAAGCCGCGCCTATTTCGAGCTGGGCCGCCCCGACACCTTCAAACTGGCGGCCGACTTCAGCCGTGCAGAAATCGCCTTGTGCGGCTCGATAAGGCCCGATGCCCTCTACACCGATCCCGAAACCGGCGAAACGGTGCTGGTGGAGGCGGACAGCGGAAACTACCGGCAGCACCAGATCAGAGCCAAGATGGCCCGCTGGCAGGCAGCGGGATTGACCCGGCAGGTCTGGGCGCAGCCGCGACATGTGCGGGTAGCGCAAGTGCCTGCCTTGCCGGGAATTCGCGTAATGAGGTTATAGGAATGAATGATGAACCGAAACCAGACAAACTGGCCGAGCGGATCGCCGCTCGCCGCGCCGAAGCGGCCCGGGAAGAACAACAGGCACAGGGCGTCCACAAAGCCAACCCGGCAACAAGTGACACCGGGGTAAACCCAGCCTACGCACTACCTCAGGCACAACCTCGGCCAAATGGGATCAAGGAAACACTCGTTACCACCACCCAGCCGCCGCTTGATCAATTCCTAGAGGCTAAAATAAGGGAGGCGCGCGAGGCCATCGCGGCAGGCGTCAATCCCATGAAAGTCGCCCGGTTGTTGTCAGGCATCATCTCGCTTGGGATGGCACAGAAGGACCTGGCCGCCGCGCTGGGCGTGAACAAGTCCTGGCTGTCAAAGCGGCTTGGGTTGCTGGTGGCACCCATCAAGGTGCAACAGCTGATCGAATCGGGCGGACTGTCCGAGTCCGAATATCACAACAAGAAGAATGTGGCGTTGCAGATCAAGGGCAGGGCGGGCATGCTGGAATATCGGCGCATGCCCCAAGTCACCATCAACATCGAGGCCGCCCGGTCGCTGGTCGCCATCCTGCAAATACTGGCCGATCGGCATGGCGCCACCCCGATCAATCTCAAGCCTGACAGCAGCAAAAAGGACATCACGAGCATCCTGACTTACCGTGCCGGCGACATACTGGAACTGCTCAAGTAATGCGCCGAACCCCCACCTTGCCCAAGCTGCAAAACCTCATCCTTGAGCAGCTGGCTCAGGTCCAATATGCCACCAGCGCACAATTGCAACATTTATGCGGCGCGCAGCAGCCGGACATTTCAAGAGCCGTTCGGGCACTGACAGAGGCTGGGCTGGTCGACGGAAGATTGCTTACCCGCCCCATGATCCTGCACCTCACGCCCATCAGCGGGAAATTGCTCGGCATTAAGTTGCCAGCGAGGCGGCAGCAAGCGTCCTGGTCAGTCATGGCCCAGGCCTGTCACCTGAACGAACTGCAGGCATTGATGCGCAGGAAACACGCCGGCTTTCGTTACCTGTCGCGGGTGGAGCTGTTGAAACAGGGTTTCAATCCGGCATTCGGCGAACATGCTGCGATTGACGATGCCGGCACGTCCTGGTTCGTCCTGCTCGATGACTACCTGATGACATCGGATCGGATCAGTCGCGCCTGGACCAGACGGCACACACCCAGCCGGAAATACTGGCCCGACCCAACCGGCCGAACCTGGTGCAGCGTGGCGCAGCGCTTTCTGGTCGTATCGACTGACGAGCAGCATATGGTGCGCCATCGTGAGTGGATTTTAAAAAACAGCTTGCCCGCCGATCTCATGCACATCAAGCCACTCTGGAAAACATGAAGCTATCTGGGGAAATCATGAAAATAATCGCGTTGATCATGCTGGTCACGATTCTGGCCTATCGCGCACTTCTCATGTGACTGCCTTGCGGTCAGCTTCCAGCCTGATCACCAGCGCGCGGATTTCCTCGTCAGTTTTCCCGGCAATTCGGGCAGCAATTAGCGCATCGACTTCATAGTCAGGCGTGCCGGTTGCCCTCAATCCGATCAGCACCGGTTTCACAAACAGCCCAGCCTTGATGTCCGCGTAATGGGAACTGCGTGACCTTCCCCGGCGTTCCAGAACTGCAGGGAGTCGCAGGAGGGTGATAGGGTGTTTATTCCGGGGCGTTGTCATCATCAGGTCTCGGTGGCTTGATTTCAAAGTGATGCTGTTGTGGAGCTCGCTGCCGCAGGCGGTGTTGCTTTCGGTTGTGCTGGTTTGTTGATCGCGCATCTGTCTTCTCCTGGTCGTTGTGTAGTGGGTCATGCCGTCGTATCGCTCGCCCAGGGTGGCGTTAAGGCGGGAGCGTTTTCAGGAGGCGGCATCCGGCATGACAGACGAGAGGGGCAACCGAAGCCGCAGCGCAAGCGACCGCAGGGAGTGCGAACGGGAGAAGGGGCACGCGAAGCGGCACGGGTGTACCGTGCCCTTGCTGGCTGGCGTGACTGATGATTAGCCTCCGCGACGGACCAGCCATTGGCGATGCGACGGCATGACCTGCGAAAGACAAGGTGAAGGCGCTCAACAAACGGCTTGTAACAACCGATTCAAAAGCCGGTGCATTAAAGGCTAGCCGTTAAAGGTGAGGGGTTGGCCGTGGACGTGCTGGTAGCCGTGATGTTTGAGGGCAACAACAAAGACGAACCGACCAGCCGGACGCTCGGGTGCGGTCGCTGAATGGAGCTTGCGGAATGGTGCGCCGATCCCGGATGCGGTAGGCGTTAAGGCGGTGAAAGGCGAGGGCAGGGAAACGATGGCATGACGGCGGGTTTGTTGAATCTAAACGTGAGTCCAAAGGACTGACGTTTGCGGCGTTGGTTTATGCCGAGCGGAGCGCGGAGTTACGAGCTGCCCGGAATGCGCCGCAAAGCGGCGTCCCGAAGGGATGAGCGACTAGCGAAACAGTGGGGTGTCGCAGTAGTGCGAAAATTGTTAGCCAGATACAATTATCTTGCTTCGCCATTCTTGTTTACGGTTCATCCCCACGCGCGTGGGGATGAACCGTTTAGCCCCCGATGCTGACAAGCCATTAATGGTGTGAGTTATTTGGTAGAATGCACTCTTGTTAAGGGCTGACTATTACGGTTCGTTGGTACTATTGTTGGTATCTTGGCAATTTGAAATTTACAAAACCTATATTTAAAAGGCTTTCGAGCCATGATTCAATTGTACCTATCGCAATAGCAGCGTGCCAAAAAGTAGCGTGCCAGGAAAATTCCATATCAAGACCTTCGGTTGCCAGATGAACGAGTATGACTCGGACAAAATGGCGGATCTGCTGTGCGCCTGCGACGGCATGGAGCGGACCGGCACGCCGGAAGAGGCCGATGTCATCCTGTTCAACACCTGTTCGATACGCGAGAAGGCGGAGGAAAAAGTGTTCTCCGACCTGGGACGGGTTCGTCCGCTTAAATTGGCCAACCCGGGCCTGCTGATCGGCGTGGGCGGCTGCGTGGCGAGCCAGGAAGGCGCGGCGATCCTGCGGCGGGCCCCGTATGTGGATGTGGTGTTCGGCCCGCAGACGCTGCACCGCTTGCCGCAGTTGCTGGAAGCGCGGCGCGCGACGGGGTTCTCGCAAGTGGATATCAGTTTTCCAGAGATCGAAAAATTCGACCATCTGCCGATTCCGAAAACCGCTTCCGGCACAGCCTATGTGTCCGTCATGGAAGGATGCAGCAAATATTGCACATTCTGTGTTGTGCCCTACACCCGCGGCGAAGAAGTCTCGCGCACTCTGGGTGATGTGATGCGGGAAGTACAGGCGCTCGTTGCGCAAGGCGTCAAGGAAGTGACCCTGCTCGGCCAGAACGTGAATGCGTATCGCGGCCTGGGCGATGACGGAGACACGGTGGACTTCGCATTTTTGCTGCAGGCCATCGCGGCGCTGGAAGGCATTGCCCGCATCCGTTACACCACCTCGCACCCGAGGGACATGACGCAACGGCTGATCGACGTGTATGCGAACACGCCCAAACTGGTCAGCCACCTGCACCTGCCGGTGCAGTCCGGTTCAGACCGCATCCTCGCGGCGATGAAACGCGGCCACACCGTGCTGGAATATAAATCCATCATCCGCCGGGTGCGCGCGGCACGCCCGGATATCTGCATCACCTCGGATTTCATCGTCGGATTCCCGGGTGAAACCGAGCAGGACTTTGGGGCGACCATGAAGCTGATCGATGAAGTCGGCTTCGATAACAGCTTCAGCTACCTATACAGCGCGAGACCGGGAACTCCCGCCGCAGAGATGCGCGATGACACACCCCACGAGGTCAAGGCGGCGCGGCTGCAGCGCCTGCAGGAACGCATCGGGGAGCAGGAGGATGCGGTGGCGCGCGCGATGACGGGCACGGTGCAGCGCGCATTGGTGGAAAGCGTGTCGAAGAAGGACACCCGGGAATTGGCCGCGCGCACGGACAACAATCGCGTGGTGAATTTCAGCGGCGCGGCAAGCCTGATCGGGCACTTCGTCGAGGTGAAAATCACCCGGGTCGTGCGCCACACGCTGCGCGGGGAACTGATATCGAATGCAACATGAAGATGAAACCGTCATCCCGCAGGATTTCACCGGTTGCACTTTCACTGGCGGTGCAATATGCAAGTCGCGCGCGGCACTTGCCGACGCGCGCACAATTCCGCCGCTGGATAAAGGCCGCGTTGCAGCATGATGCAAGCATCACGCTGCGCATCGTCGACGAGCCTGAAGGCCGCAAGCTGAACAGGAAATTCAGCGGCGGGGATTACGCCACGAATGTGCTGACATTCGTATACGACGACAACGAGGGGGATGTGGTGATCTGCGCTCCGGTCGTCGAGCGCGAAGCGGGCTTGCAGCACAGGGACTTGCTTGCCCATTATGCCCATCTCGCCATCCATGCGGCGTTACACCTGCAGGGCTATGAGCATGACAGCGATGCCGATGCTGCCGCAATGGAAACACTGGAGAGCGCGCTGATGCTAAAATTGCGCTACCCCGATCCATATCAGGCGGATTCATAACGAAAATGGACGACTCAGAAAACATCAAGCCCACTTTGTTGGAGCGCCTTTCCACGCTGTTGCTGCGCGAGCCGGAAGACCGCGAACAGCTGGTTTCGTTGCTGCACTCGGCCTTTGAGCGCAATTTGCTGGACGCCGATGCGCTGTCCATGATGGAAGGCGTGATGCAGGTCTCCGAGCGGCAGGTGCGCGAGATCATGATCCCGCGCGCGCAGATGGATGTCATCGACATCAGCGAGCAACCCGAAAAGTTCATTCCCTTTGTCATCGAGACCGCGCATTCCCGTTTTCCCGTGGTCGACGGCGACAAGGACAACATCATCGGCATCCTGCTCGCAAAAGACCTGTTGCGCTACTACGCTGGCGAGGAATTCGATGTGCGCGATATGCTGCGTCCCGCCGTGTTCGTTCCCGAGGCCAAGCGCCTCAATGTCCTGCTGCGCGATTTCCGCAGCAACCGCAACCATATCGCGCTGGTGGTGGACGAGTATGGCGGCGTATCCGGGATGGTAACCATCGAGGATGTGCTGGAGCAGATCGTGGGCGATATCGAGGACGAATACGATTTTGACGAGGAAGGGGACAATATCATCGCTGACCGCGCCGGCCAGTACCGCGTGAAAGCCGACACCGAGATCGCCGATTTCAATGCAGCGCTCGGCACGGATTTCAGCGACGAAGAATATGACACGGTTGGCGGACTGGTGCTGCGGGCCGCCGGACAATTGCCCAAGCGCGGGGATCACATCCAGCTGGGCGAGCTCACCTTCACGGTGCTGCGGGCGGATAGCCGCAGGCTGTATTCGCTGCTGGTGGAGAGGAAAAAATCCAATCATCAACCTGCGACCTCGCCTTAAGGGCGGGTCTCGGCAAGCTGCCAGTTTCTTTGATTGGCTTCCTGTTGCCAAACTATGGGTAGTCGTGCGGTTTGTTTTAGTATATCGTTATCAACAGATGCCATGATAAGCATGGTGCAGGCCACAATATACCCAAATATGAAAGCGGGACCGGACCATGTCTGATCGGCAGGATGAGCACATGTTTGATGAGTTCGACAGGGAGATATTTGCCGGCGGGCAGCAGATATTCAAGTATGGCGACATGGGGGATTGCGCCTACCTGATCGAAGAGGGCAGCGTCGAGGTGCTGGTGCAGAAGGAGAGCGGCGAGCATCGGATCAGATTGATAGGCAAGGGCGAATTGTTCGGCGAGATAGCCCTGATCGACTATGAACCGCGTACTGCGACCATAAGGGCGGTCGAGAGGACGGTCCTCGTTCCGATCCCGCGCAAGATGATGGAAGGCCTGCTGGAAAAGAGCGACCCGGTGTTGCGCCATTTGTTGATGGTCATTCTGGAGCGTTTTAGGCATAGGAACGATGACACGGCGCTGCCGGTGACCGGTGCGCATGTTCCGTCGGAGCAAGCCAAGCGGCTCGACATTGTGAAGGGCGAGGCGACCCAAAAGCTGGCTCTTGCGCATGGCATGAAGCGCGCCCTCGCCCGGGAAGAATTCGAGCTTTATTATCAGCCGATTTGCGATCTCACCGACGGGCGTATCGCAGGATTCGAGGCGCTGATCAGGTGGCATCATCCCAACGACGGAATAATGCAACCCAAGGATTTTCTGTGGATCGGTGAGCAGACCGGCTTGATACATGAGATCGGCCTGTGGTCCCTGGAGCGTGCATGCAGAGACTGGAAGACGCTGAGGAATTTTACGGACTATGAGACCCCTTTTGTCAGCGTCAATCTATCCGCAGCCCAGTTGAGCAACGAGATGCTGGTGGAGGAAGTGAAAGCGATCATCGTGAGACAGAATATGAATGCCGCAGAACTGAAACTGGAGCTGACAGAGACGGTGATGGTCGAGCAGCCCGAATCCGCATTGAAGATCATGCACCGGCTGATCGAATTGGGTTGCAGCCTTGCGCTCGATGATTATGGCGCGGGGCATTCCGGACTGAGGCATTTGCAGCGCTATCCGCTGACCACGCTGAAGATCGATGGCGCGTTCGTCGAGCAGATCCTGAAATCCGTGCAAAGCCTGGAAATCGTGCGCTCATCCGTGGCACTTGCCCATTCGCTGGGCATGAACGTCGTCGCAGAAAGTGTCGAAGACAAAGGCGTGAGGGCAAAGCTGATGGAAATGAAGTGCGACTTCGGACAGGGCTGGTATTTTGGCCGGTCCGCGACGCTGCAGGAACTGGTGCTGCGCTACGCAAAATCCAGCGCATTGCCGCTAAGTGGCGCCGGCCTTTAGAATCTTTCTTCCGGCCCCAGATAGCGCCACTGCCCGACGGGCAGATCCCCCAATTTGATCCTGCCGATGCGGATGCGTTTCAGCCCGGTCACGCTCAGGCCGACCAGTTCGCACATGCGGCGGATCTGGCGCTTCTTCCCCTCCTGCAGCACGAAGCGCAATTGGTCTTCGTTCTGCCATACTACCTTGGCGGGTTTCAGGTACTCGCCGTCCAGCTTGAGACCCTGGTTGAGCAAAGCCAGCCCGCTGCTCTCCAGTTTGCCCTGCACGCGCACCAGGTATTCCTTTTCGATCCCGGAATCTTCGCCGACAAGCTGTTTGGCGATGCGGCCATCCTGGGTGAGCACCAGCAATCCCTGCGAGTCGATATCCAGGCGCCCTGCGGGCGCGAGTCCGAGCAGCTGGCTGCGGTGAAACCGCAACGGCAATTGATCCGCCGGCCAGCGTGTCGAACCATCCAGCAAGGTGACCGCCGGCTTGTAGTTGTGCTCTGCCTGGCCTGACACATAGCCGATGGGCTTGTTCAGCAGAAAAGTCACACGCTGTTGCTGGGTATTTTGCGCGGCGGTGCGCAATTTCACCTGTTGGGTCGGATAGACCTTGCTTCCCAGTTCGCTGACGATCTCGCCGTCGACCTCCACCCAGCCTTTTTCGATATAGCTATCCGCTTCGCGGCGTGAGCACAGTCCGAGTTCGGACATGCGTTTGGAGAGGCGGGTCTTTTCCATCGGGGATCATTGCGGGATTAAGCCAAGGGTGCGATTTAAGCACAAAGCGATGCTGATAGAGAAGTTAAAAGCGCAAACGCTCGCCGGCAGGAAAATCGGACGACGTGCGGAGTGCTCAGACAAGTTTGTGCCTTCAAGGCCAGCTGGCAAGCCGAGGGTGGTTATTGACCTGCGACAATATGTCACGGGGTCATCGCAAGTAATGCCTTATATAATTTTTCAGGAGATGACCCAGACCATTTTTCAAGGAGCCAAAGCGATGAATGTTCCCCGTAAAACTTGCCGTATCCGCAAATCCCTTCGAATCGTCATTGCCGCATCTCTTGTGCTGCCATTCGCTGCAATGAATGATGCCCATGCCTGCGCCACGTGCGGCTGCTCGCTGTCCACTGACGCAGCCATGGGCTATTCGTCCGCGGCCGGCTTTCGCGTGAGCCTGGAGTATGACTACATCAACCAGAACCAGTTGCGCACGGGCACCGGCTCCATTTCCCCGTCCCAGGTCGCAGCGATTAACGACGCCGGCGGCAACCAGGAAGTTGAGCAGGACACCATCAACCGCTACATCACGCTGGGTCTTGGTTATGCCCCGAATGCAGACTGGAATTTCAAGCTGCTGGTGCCGTACATCGACCGCAGCCACACCACCTATGGCGCTGCGACCAACCCGCTCACACCGGACCAGATCAGCGCGGCAACCGTAAGCAGCTTGGGCGATATCAAATTCATCGCCAGCTATCGGGGTGTGCTGCCCACCCATAACCTCGGGTTTCAGCTCGGCGTGAAACTGCCCACCGGCGCTTACGGCGGACCCAACGCGAGCGGCACCGGCACGGTGGGGCGCAGCCCGGTCTCGTTCGGCCCGGGTGGCAATGCGGGCGGAGAACTACTCGACACCAGCCTGCAGGCCGGCACCGGCAGTACCGACCTGATCATCGGTGCATACTACTACCAGGCAGTGAGCCAGAATTTCGACGCCTTCGTCAACGGCCAATTCCAGGCAGCGGTGAAGGAAGAACTCGACCAGCCCGGCGAGGACTACCGCCCCGGCAATCAGGAAAATGTGAGTTTCGGCGTGCGCTATGAGGAGAACCCCAAGATCGTGCCGCAGTTGCAAGTTAACGTCACCCACCGAAGCCCGGATCAGGGAGTGCTTGCCGACACCCTCGATGTAGCCGGCACTGCGGTATATCTAAGTCCCGGCGTAAGTGCTGGCATCATGAAGAACACGCAGATGTACGCCTTTGTGCAAGTGCCGATATACAGCAATCTCGAAGGTTACCAATTGTTCCCGCACTGGACGGCCTCGGTCGGGCTGGGCTACTCCTTCTGACCAGCAGGAACTGGTTGGGAGGGTTGGCACTTCCGAACCGGCACTTTGTCTGATTTTGGTGATCAGTTATCATATTATGGAACACTGAAATGACTTGCGAACCACATTCCAGCCCCGGCACCACACACCCCGACGCCGAACAACAGCATGATCTTGCTCCAGACATGCAGCGACGCGCCCTGCTCCGGTGTGCCATCGGTCTGGGAATCGCGGCAGCTGGCGGCCTGCTTCCACGATTGGCGCTGGCGAAAGATCTGGAGGTCGGACAACTTGCACCGCCCTTGGTGCTGCACACGCTGGACGGCCACAGCATCGCGACACGCGACTTGCTTGGTCAGGTCGTGATCGCCACCTTCTGGGCCACCTGGTGCGACCCCTGCCGCGAAGAGTTGCCGCTGTTGTCAGCCTACGCCGAGCAGCATGCGCAGCAGGGATTGCGCGTGCTGGGTTTCAGTCTCGACGGGCCGGAAGATTTGCCGAAAGTCAGGGATGTGGCGGCGAATCTGAGCTTTCCGGTCGGTCTTCTCGGGAGTCCCTGGGCCGGCGGCTATGGACGCATCTGGCACATCCCGGTGAGTTTCGTGATCGACCGCAGCGGCCGCTTGGCCGATAACGGCTGGGACGATGCAAAGCCGGTGTGGACGAAGGAGCGCCTCGAGAGAATAGTGGATCCCCTGCTGCGCAAGGATTGAAGCGCCGGCGGCTTGGTTTCAAGCCGAACCTCAAATCATTCAGTCTCCGTGCGTTCGCATGCGAACGGCACACGATCTTATCGGCGACCCCGTTTCTTGTCGGCCATCTTTACTTCATCACACCCCGCTGCAAAATGTCCTCTGCCGAAGTTGCCTGGTGGTTGGCGGTGTGTGCCTGCTATCGGTTATGCTGCGCGCTGCAATACAGTACATCGGACAGCGGAATATTCCAGATGAATTTGTTGACTAAAAATTACGGAATGGCATTCCTGGCGGGGGCGGTTTGCGTGTTCGGCTTTGCGCCGTTCGGGATCTTCCCGATACCGGTGCTGGCCCTGGCCGTGCTGTTCGCGCTTTGGCAGCGAGCCGGTACGCCGCGTGTCGCAGCATGGCTGGGCTTCGCCTTTGGCCTAGGGCTGTTCAGCGCGGGTGTCAACTGGATCTATGTCGCGCTCCACGATTACGGGGACATGCCGATGCTGCTGGCATTGCCCGGGACATTGTTGTTCGCCGCATTCCTGGCCCTGTTCACCGCGTCGGCCGGCTATGCACAAGCGCGCTTCATCGCGGCGAATCGAATCCGTGTGGTGCTGGTGATGCCTGCGGCATGGGTGCTGCTCGAATGGGTGCGCGGCACGATATTCACCGGCTTTCCGTGGCTGACGCTCGGTTATGCGCATAACGGCAGTCCGCTGGCCGGTTACGCGCCGCTGCTGGGCGTGTACGGCGTATCCCTGGTTGCGGCGGTCAGCGCGGGCCTGCTGGCCTGGCTATACGATGCAGGAACGCGGCGTAATTTTGCTGAGCCTGCACCTGCAAAAGAAGCGTGGAACAAAACCTATCGCGGGCGCGGCATGCTCCTGCCATTGATGATCACTGTGATCATTTGGGGCGGAGGCGCGCTGCTGCGTACCGTCGCCTGGACACAGCCGCACGGCGAGCCGTTCAATGTGGCACTGGTGCAGGGCAACATCCCACAGGAACTCAAGTTCAGCGAAGACGCGCTGGTGGGAACGCTGGAGACCTATCGCCGCCTGGCGGAGCAAAACCAGGCGCGCCTGACGGTGCTGCCCGAAACCGCGCTGCCATTGCTGCTCCATGAAGTGCCGGAAAGCTATTTGCAGCGCCTGCGCGATCACGCCAGACAAAGCGGCGGAGACATGATCATCGGCGTGTTCGAGCGCAGCAATGGCAGTTACTACAACAGCGTGTTCACACTGGGTACCGCGAAAAAACAATATTACCGCAAGCACCATCTGGTGGTGTTCGGCGAATTCATTCCGCTGCGCCCTTTGCTGGGCTGGTTGATCAACGGCGTGCTGAACATCCCGATGGGCGATCTAGCGCGCGGTGCTGACCGGCAGACTCCGCTCGATGTCGCGGGACAGCGCGTCGCGGTCAACATCTGTTACGAAGACGCATTCGGCGAGGAGATCATCCGCTCTCTGCCGCAAGCCACATTGCTGGTGAACGTGACCAATGACGCATGGTACGGGCATTCTTTCGCGGCGGCGCAGCACAACCAGATCTCGCAGATGCGCGCGCTGGAAACCGGCCGCATGGTGCTGCGTGCCACCAACACCGGCGTGACCTCGATCATCGGCGCGGACGGCAGGGTGCTGCAACAATTGCCGCAACATGAAGAAGGCGTGCTGCTGGGCATGGCACAAGGTTATGACGGCACCACGCCCTATGTGCGCTGGGGCAACGCGGCGGTGCTGTTGCTGATCGCGGGGATGCTGGCGGTAGCCTGGATTCAGCGCAAAACATTCGCTCTCCTGCCTTCGGCGTGCTCTTTCGCCGGCGGGAGAGGCCAAGGGCGATCATGACCTGGTCCTGCTACATCCTGCGCTGTGCGGACGACACGCTATATACCGGCATCACCAACGATCTGGAAAAACGCATCGCCGCTCATAACGAGGGCATCGCATCAAAATACACACGAACACGCGTGCCGGTTGAACTGGTGTTCGTGGAAGATTGCGTGGGCAGGTCGGAGGCATCGAAGCGGGAGTCGGCGATCAAGAACCTGACGCGTGAGGACAAATGGGTGCTGATCCGATCATGCCGGAGCTGATTCAGCCGGAAATCGGCACGGCTTCGTTGAAGGCGGATCAAATTATGCGACCGCTGAAAAATATGCTCTTATGTCACGACGCGCAGGCTATACTTCCGCTTGAAAAAAAACCGAATATCGCTTGATCACCGCTTTTCCAATTCTTTACCTTGAGTTGTCAAATTGCAAATTGGCCCGCTTCAGTCTCCTATAACCCTTACTAATCTATGAAGAAGAAAATTGTCATTATCGGGGCAGGCCCTGCTGGATTGACAGCTGCATATGAATTCCTCGCGGCGGGCGAAACTGATATCACTGTTCTTGAGGCGACAGATCGTATTGGCGGGTTATCTTGCACGATCAATCACAACGGAAACCGGATTGACATCGGCGGTCACCGATTCTTTTCGAAGAGCGATGTTGTGATGGACTGGTGGGCTGCCAGAATGCCGATACAGGGCTCACCGTCCCGCGATGACAAGATCCTTGAAAAATCCAAACCGTGGGCCAAGGACGGCCCGGATCCGGAGCATGTCGACCGGGTCATGCTCATCAGGGAACGCATTTCGCGAATATTCTATCTGCGCAAATTCTTTGATTACCCGATTTCGCTGAAGTTTGAGACCGTTACCAAACTGGGCATCTTCCGCACGGCAAAAGCCGGCTTTGGCTACATTGCCTCTCAACTGTTTAAACAGCCCAAAGAGGATTCCCTTGAAGACTTCCTGATCAACAGGTTCGGCAAGCCGCTGTACAGGATGTTTTTTGAAGATTACACGGAAAAAGTCTGGGGCGCTCATCCAAAAATGATTTCCGCTGCGTGGGGAGCACAGCGGATCAAAGGCCTTTCATTGTCCAAAGCGGTTTTGCAGGCATTGAAAAAACTTTTTCCCGGCAGCAAATCCAAAGATTTGAGACAGAAAAATACGGAGACCTCTCTGATCGAACAGTTTCTTTATCCAAAACTTGGTCCTGGCCAGATCTGGGAGTGCGTGGCCGATGATATTCGAGCCATGGGGGGTGCGATTCATTTGCGGCACAAAGTCGTTGGCATAGAAGTCAGGGATCGCACAGTCGTATCTGTCGCGACCGAATGCAATGGAGGGCGGCAGAGTTTTGCCTGTGACTATTGCATCTCAACGATGCCGATCAAGGATCTGATCGCCAGCATGACGGGCGATAGCGTCAATCAAGACATACAGCGTATCGCGCACGGTTTGCCGTACCGGGACTTTATGACCGTAGGTGTCCTTGTAAACAGGTTAAAGATTCGCAACGAAACCAGGATAAAGACGGTCGGCAACATAGTTCCGGATACCTGGATATACATTCAGGAACCGGACGTGAAAATATGCCGGCTTCAGATCTTCAATAACTGGTCGCCCTATATGGTCGCAGATTCCAGCAAGGTTTGGATCGGTCTCGAGTATATGTGCTCCGACCAGGACGATATCTGGAAAATGAGCGATACCGACTTTATAGAGATTGCGGTCAAGGAACTTGATCGTATCGGTATTGTGGATAGCTCTGAAATCCTGGACACCTGCCGCTTCCGCATCGAAAAGGCCTACCCCGCCTACTTTGGCACCTATGGTGAATTCGACGCAGTCAAGGCATATCTGGATCGGATTTCCAATCTGTATTGTATCGGCCGGAATGGACAGCACCGGTACAACAATCAGGATCATTCCATGCTCACCGCCATGGAAGCTGTGCGTTGCATCCGAGAAGGCATCTCCGACAGAAAACTGATCTGGAGCGTGAATACCGAGCGTGAATACCACGAAGAAAAGAAATCCTGAGTTCATCCTGCATGAAATTTACCCAAATTGCCGGCAGAAATAATGCGATTGAGTTCTGGAAGTATCTTTTTGCCAGTGCCCAGGCGCTTGTGGTGGATTATGGTTGTTACTGGCTTCTGGCTACCAACGGCTACATGAGTCTACCCTCCGCGGCAGTGACGGGATACTCCGCCGGCCTCGTTGTTGCCTATTTCCTGATCGCAGACAAGGTATTCAAGGATGGATGGCTAAATAAAAGCAAGAAACTTGAATTTTTGCTGTTTGTCGCCTCCGGTCTTTGGGGGATCCTATTGACGTATGCAACGGTTTGGACCTTCATTCTGATAGTTGGCGAACGGATCAACATGGCTAAGATTTCTGCGGTTGCGGTAAGTTTTTTCGGGGTTTATGTCTTCAGAAAGCTCATTGTTTTCAGAGCAAGATAACAAAATGGAATATGGCGAACTTCCGTATGCTTAAAAGACCAAGGTCATGCGCATCTTGCGTGCTTCACCTCTTTTCATATCAATATTTCCTGCTTTGGGTCTTATTGATCGGCGGCATGTTGCATCTGCTGATTGGATTTTACCTGTCGCAGAAATTCACAGATGGGTTCTACTCTGGAGATTCAGACGGTTATATCGCTCTTTCGCGCCATATTGCCGATCAATTGACTTTCTTCAATTCTGCAGGCCCGGAGGTCTTCAGAACACCAGGCTATCCGTTGATATTGGCATTGGCGCAGCATGCGAATATCCCTGTCGAATTATATGTGCTCGTTCTGCAAAATCTCATGCTGATGTCGGTTGCATATTTTTGCTGGAGCGTCGTGAGGGGCGTCACTGAGAACGCAATTTCTGCAAATTTGGCTGCATTCCTGGTGATGATCGACCCATTGCTGTTTTTGTATCAGTACAAGATACTGAGCGAGCTTTCATTCCTGTTTTTCATCACGTGGTCATTGCAGTTGTTTGTCATTGGAGTTAAAAAAGACAAACCAGCCAACTTTTTATTCTCATTTGTCTTGATTGGGATTGGCACATTCGTTCGCCCAATATCGCTATATTTGCCTTATTTGCTGATGGCCTTTGTGTTGATATCCTTTTTCTTCTACAGACTCGATCTCTTCTCCAGAAAAGCGATTATTGCGTGTGTGTGCGGTTTTGCAATATGTATTGCTGCAGTATCCGGTTGGCAACACAGGAATCTGTCTCTTGCCGGGACTGGTGAATTTGCCGCAGTATCTTCCTATAATCTGATTTCCTTCATTGTGGCGCCGATAGTCGCAGACTCTCAATCACTCGCCTGGGTGAGCATCAAATCGAAGTTCGACGCTGAATATATGCACATTCCACAGGATAAAAGGGCGGAATATGCGAAGCACAAATTTGTCGATACGGTTCTGGCTTATCCCGCTTCCGCCGTCAAAATCTTCATAAAGGGCATTTTCATGACTATGCTGGAGCCGGGCATTGGAGATTGGCTGAATTTTCTTCATCTTAGAGCCCCCGGTTCAGGAGTGATATTTCTTTATCAATCACTTTCTACGTCTGACTTTTTGCATCACCTGCTTGCTCATGACCTGCCTTTTTTGATCGTACAGATTGCGGGGTTTCTATATGTCCTGGCATTGTGGATTGGTGCTGTTTCGGGATCAGCATCCATTCGGCATCGCTTCTATCTGGGCGCATTCATGGTTTTTCTACTTTATTTTTTGCTACTGAGTTCTAATGGGGGTTCATATAGCAGGTTTCGGATCCCGATTGAACCTTTGATAATTTGTCTGTTTTCCATTGCACTCGGGAGCCGCATTGCGAAGAATGGGAAATCAAAATCAGCCCAAGACTGATTCATCAAGTTTGCCGGGAAGATGGCATCACCCTGATCGGACCGAATCTTCCACAGCTCAAGTGGAAGATATGCGGATAATGCCGACGCTGATGCTTGAATCTGCAGCCAAGGTTCTTGTGATATGGTCTACCCAAGCGGTTGACCGGCTCATGCAAATCCTGGGCAGTCATAACCAGTGCCGGTGACAACGATACCGGCCGGACATAAATTGTCGGGATTTCCCTTGATCAGTCCTGTTTGCCCGCAGTAAAGCAGAGACTCGCGACTATTCTTCCGGCAATCAACCGAAATTAACGGCAACCAAAATCGTCAACCTTGCCACGGCAAATGTACGGTTCCATATTGACGCTTGTTACTTGTAAAGCAGATGCGGCAGCCAGGTGGAAACGATCGGGACGTAGGTGATCAGCGCCAGATAGATCAGCATCACGCCGACCCACGGCAGCGTTGCGATCGATACTTCGGTCAGGCCCATTTTCGCAAGATGGCTGGAAACGAACAGGTTCAGCCCTACCGGCGGATGGATCATGCCGATCTCCATGTTCACCACCATGATGATGCCCAGATGGATCGGGTCGATGCCCATGGTCTTCGCGATCGGCAGGAACAGCGGGGCCAGGATCAGCACGATGGAAGTCGGCTCCATGAATTGCCCGGCGGCGATCAATGCCAGATTGGCCATCAGCAAAAACATCCACGGTTGCAGGTGTTGATCGATGACCCATTGCGACATGGCTTGCGGGATCTGCTCGGATGTCATCAGAAACGAGAACAATATCGCGTTGGTGATGATATACAACAACATCGCGCTGGTGTTCGCGGCACTGAGCAGTGTCTTCGGCACTTGTTTCCATTTCAGGTCCCGGTAAAGGAACTTTGCCGCGATGAAAGCATACACGGCCGCGACGGCAGCGGCTTCTGTCGGGGTAAAGATGCCGCCGTAGATACCGCCGATCACGATCACCACCAGGAAGATGCCGCCCCATGCATCACGGAACGAATGCCAGAATTCCTTGCTGGTGGGTTTGGGCAAGGTGGGGAAGTTCTTGCGCTTCGCCCTGAAGTACACCAGCGCCATCATGATCGCCGCCAGCAGGATGCCCGGCACGATGCCGGCGATGAACATCTTGCCCGCACTCTCTGACGTCGCGACCGCATAGATGATCATCACGATGGAAGGCGGAATCAATATTCCCAGTGAACCGGAAGAGGTGATCACGCCGACGCTGAAACGCTTTGGGTAACCGGCCTTGACCATCGCGGGCAGCATCACCGAGCCGATCGCCATCACCGTGGCGGGACTGGAGCCGGAGATCGTCGCGAAGAAGGCGCACGCCAGCACGGCCGCCATCGCCATGCCGCCGGGCATCCAGCCCACCAGGTTGTTGGCGAAGCGCACGATGCGCGAGGCGATCTTGCCGTCGATCAGGAATTGTCCGGAGAGCACGAAAAACGGCACGGCCATGATCGAAAAGCTTTCCAGTCCGGTGAACAGGCGCTGCGAAATGATGTCAATGGTGCCGAACGAAAAGGTCGAGAACCCGAGCATGTAGATCAGCACCGTGGTGCCGAGCGCGATGGAGATGGGCGTGCTGGTCAACAGCAATACGAGCAGTATGCCCACGATCAGGATCGCGGTCATGCGGCCACCTTGTCCTCATCGCCGAAACTGTGGGCGGGCAGCGTTCCGGTCCTGGCAAAATGCATCAGCACTTGCAGGAAGCGATAACACATGAGCCCGGAACCGAGCGGGATGGCAAGGTAGATGATCCACATCGGCATCTCCATGTCCGGCGATACCTGGCCTGTCCCATGGATGAAGATCACCCAGCGCGCGCCAAAGAAAGCGATGGAGCCGGTGAACAGCATGCCCAGTGACAGCGCGACCATGACCATCTTGCGGCGTATCGAGGGGCGCACCCAGTTGACCAGAAAGTCCACTCCGATATGGATGCCGGTGCGCACGCCATAGGCGGCGCCGAACTTGGCCATCCAGATGAACAGGTATATCGTGAGTTCCTGCGCCCAATCGATGCCCGAACCGTTGATGTAGCGCATAGCCACCGCGGCGAAAGTGATCAGCGTGGCCGCCGCCATGAAGCTGGCGATCAGGAATTCCTCGATATGATTCAGCAAGCGATTGATCATTGACGCCCCCGGCTTTAGGGAACCTCTGATTAAGTCCCGCATGGCCGCGCATTCGGCTTTGCGGGGTAGGCGGCATGACACGGTGGGCGTAAGCCTTTGGCGCGGGAATGCCGCCTACCCCGCAAAGCCAATGCCCTTGAGGGTTGCGACAAAAACAGGCGCTCGCGGTGTTGCGCTCCTTGGCATCGTAGAATGACTGCCGCCATGACACGGTGCGCGCAGCGGCGGTGCGGGAATGGCAGCAGGCGGCTGCTCCCGCAATCGGCTGCTACGCAGTAACGTGTTGCAGCCGCCACCTGCGTCGCGCACCTTGCGATCATCCTGTTTTTGTCAGCAACGCGGTTCATGAAGGACTTAATCAGAGGTTCCTTAGGATGTCGAAACGACGTTACCCGCGATCTGCAGTGCCGGGTAACGTCGCTGGTCGATGCTCCATTATCGATACGCTATTTTTTTGCGGAAGCGTGTTCCTTGGCGACATCTGCTTCAGTGTTATAGACGCTTTGGATCAGGCTGGCGCCGATCTCCGATTCAAACTCCTTGTGCACGGGCAACAGCGCCTTTTTCCATTCGGCGCGTTCGGCCGGTGTCAATTGTTCGACGGTGGTGGTCTTCGCCGCGATCACCTTGGCCAGCGCATCATCGTTGTCGCTTTGCGCGATGCTGCGTTCATACTCGGTGGCCTGCTTCATCGCCTCTGTCAGCTCACCGCGGATATCGGAGGGCAATCCGGCCCAGAATGCCTTGTTGACGATGACCGCATAGCCCAGATAGCCGTGGTTGGACATCGTCATGTACTTCTGCACCTCGTTCATCTTCTGGGTGTAGAAATTGGACACCGGATTTTCGGTGCCGTCGACCACGCCTTGCTGCAGCGCAGTGTATACCTCGCTGAACGCCATCACCTGCGGGTTTGCGCCCAGCGCCTTCATCTGCGCGGCCAGCACCTTGGAAGACTGGATGCGCATCTTCAGGCCGGAAAAGTCCGATACATGATGCATGGGCCTGTTCGAGCTCATCTGCTTGAAGCCGTTATCCCAGAAAGCCAGGCCGGTCACGCCTTTGGTGTCCAGAATGGCGAAAAGCTCCCTGCCCACTTCGCCGTCCATCACGCGGTGCAGGACTTCCTGGTCGGGGAACAGATAGGGCAGGTCGAACAATTCAAATTGACGCGCGCCCATCGGACCGAACTTGGCCATCGACGGCGCGAGCATCTGCACCGCGCCGCTTTGCAGCGCCTCGATCTCTTCGCGGTCCTTGTACAGCTGGCTGTTGGGGTAGATCTCGACCCTGACCCTGCCCTTGGTCATCTGCTCTGCAAGCTGTTTGAATTTTTCCGCGGCGCGGCCCTTGGGCGTGTCCGGCGCGACCACATGGCTGAACTTGATGATGATCTCGCCTTCGGCATGGGCAACATTGCCGATCCCTAACGCCAGGGCAAACATCATTACACTGAATAATTTCATGGCTGTGTCTCCTTAATGAATTTATGATTTTTTGTTATGGCTCCGCGGCTTTATGCAACAACGGATCGATTCATCGCGGCCGAGAGACGGAATATACAAGAGAGCGAAATCGAATACTACCGGCAACATTGCGTCATTTTTTGCATAACGACAGATGTTGTGCTGACGGAGACCGCGGAATGCCAGTAAAATGCGCCATTTGCAATCCGGCCTGATTTATTGACGATGCATACCTTTGGTTCCGACATCACGCCCGCAAGCGGGCATGAGTCTTCACCGAAGCTCAATTCGAGTTTTGGTTCCGACATCACGCCCGCAAGCAGGCATGAGTCTTCACCGAAGCTCAGCCAAGGGCTGAGCTTTCAGCAGATCATCCTGACACTGCAGAACTACTGGGACAAGCAGGGTTGCGCGTTGCTGCAACCCTATGACATGGAAGTCGGCGCG
Organism: uncultured beta proteobacterium; assembly: GCA_963723415.1. GTDB lineage: Bacteria > Pseudomonadota > Gammaproteobacteria > Burkholderiales > Gallionellaceae > Gallionella. The sequence continues at coordinate 164,008 of CAVRQB010000002.1, forward strand.
GGCACGTCGCATACCGCGACGTTCCTGCGTGCGCTCGGCCCGGAGCCATGGAAGGCCGCTTACGTGCAGCCGTCGCGCCGCCCCAAGGACGGGCGTTATGGAGAGAACCCGAACCGGCTGCAGCACTACTACCAATTCCAGGTGGTTCTGAAGCCCGCACCGGCGGATATTCTCGAGCTGTATCTCGGCTCGCTGGAGACGCTGGGTTTCGATCTGAAAAAGAACGATGTCCGCTTCGTAGAGGACGACTGGGAAAACCCGACGCTGGGTGCGTGGGGCCTGGGCTGGGAAGTGTGGCTGAACGGCATGGAAGTTACCCAGTTCACCTATTTCCAGCAGGTCGGCGGCATTGACTGCAAGCCGATCACCGGCGAGATCACGTATGGCCTGGAGCGGCTGGCGATGTATCTGCAGGGCGTGGAAAACGTGTTCGACCTGGCCTGGACGCCGGGCGTCTCGTACCGCGATGTGTACCACCAGAACGAGGTCGAGCAATCCGCCTACAACTTCGAGCACAGCGACGTGGAGTTTTTGCTCGGCGCGTTCGCCAGCCATGAGAAGCAGGCCAAATACCTGATGGAGCAACGACTGGCATTGCCCGCCTATGAGCAGGTGTTGAAAGCGGCGCACACCTTCAACCTGCTGGACGCGCGCGGAGCGATCTCGGTGACCGAACGGGCCGCCTACATCGGCCGCATCCGCAACCTGGCGCGCAGTGTCGCCAAAAGCTACAAGGAGAGCCGCAGGCGGCTTGACCCGCCGTTTCCGATGGCGCCGCGTGCATGGGCTGATGAAGTTGTCGCGCAGATGGACGACGAAAATCCCCTGGCCGGACTAGCCAAGGAAGCTGCGCAATGACAACGAACAGGAACCTGCTCGTCGAACTGTTCGTCGAAGAACTTCCGCCCAAATCGCTGCAGAAACTGGGCGACAGTTTTGCCGAAGTCCTGGCCGCCAGTCTCAAGATGCAGGGGCTCGCGGCGGGCGATGCGGCAGTGACCGCCTACGCTTCACCGCGCCGCCTGGCAGTGCATGTCGCCGCTGTCTCGCAACAGGCGGCCGACAAATCGGTATCGCAAAAGCTGATGCCGGTGGCGGTAGGCCTGGATGCGAATGGCCGGCCAACTGCGGCACTGCTCAAGAAACTCGCCGGTTTCGGCGCGGACGCGTCGCTGGTGCCCAGCCTTAAACGCGCGATGGATGGCAAGGCGGAGGTCTTGTTCTTCGAAAGCGTGGTGAAGGGCGCGACACTCTCCGAGGGGCTGCGCAAGGCGCTCGACGAAACACTGGCCCGTCTGCCGATTGCCAAGGTGATGACTTATCAGCTCGCCGACGGCTGGAGCAGCGTGAAATTCGTGCGTCCGGCGCATGGTCTGGTCGCGCTGCACGGTGCGGAGATCGTCCCGGTCACCGTGCTCGGCATGAACGCCGGGCGCGAAACACAGGGCCACCGTTTCGAGGCGGATGCCGGCAAGCTGGTGGTGAAGGATGCGGACAGCTACGCGCAGCAGCTGGAAAGCGAAGGCGCCGTGATCGCGAGCTTTCCCGCGCGCCGCGCCGAGATCGCCAAGCAGCTGGCCGCCGCCGCAGCCAGGGAGGATCTCAAGCCTGTCGAGGACGACGCGCTGCTCGACGAAGTGACCGCGCTGGTCGAACGTCCCAATGTGCTGGCCGGCAAGTTTGAGGCGGAATTCCTGGAAGTCCCGCAGGAATGCCTGATCCTGACGATGAAGGCGAACCAGAAATATTTTCCGCTGCTGGATGCGCGGGGCAAACTCACCAATCGGTTCCTGATCGTGTCCAACATCCGCCCGGCGGATGCAGGCCTGGTCATCGGCGGCAACGAGCGCGTGGTGCGCCCGCGCCTCGCGGATGCGAAGTTCTTCTTCGATCAGGATCGCAGGAAGACCCTGGCTGCACGAGTGGAAGGCCTGCGCAAGGTGGTGTATCACAACAAGCTCGGCACACAGGGCGAACGCGTCGAGCGTGTGTGGGCGATCGCGCAGGCGATCGGGCTCAAGCTGGGCGGGAACACGCTCGCCGCGCAGGCAGGCGAGGCGGCGATGCTGGCCAAGGCCGACCTGCTCACGGACATGGTGGGCGAATTCCCGGAACTGCAGGGCGTCATGGGCCGCTATTACGCCCAGCACGACGGCCTGAGCAACGACATCGCGTTTGCTATCGAGGACCACTACAGGCCGCGCTTCGCCGGCGACGAGTTGCCGCGCAACATGGCCGGCATCTGCGTGGCGCTGGCCGACAAACTCGAAACACTGTTGGGCATGTTCGGCATAGGCGAGATCCCGACCGGTGACCAGGACAGGTTTGCATTGCGCCGGCACGCGCTGGGGGTTATCCGGATGCTGATCGAGAAGGACCTGGATCTGCCGATAGATGCGCTGGTGCGGGACGGCTTTGCGTTGATGCCACCCGCGGCAAAGACCGCCGGCGCAAACGCAGCGGCAAACAATGTGTTGCATCAGGATGCCCCGGCTTCAGTGCTGAATTTCATCTACGAACGGTTGAGCGGCTACTTGCGGGAACAGGGCTACAGCAGCCAGGAAGTCGATGCCGTGCTGTCGCTGCGCCCGCCGCTCCTTTCCGAGGTTGCCAAACGGCTCGCCGCGGTGCGGGTATTTTCCGCGCTGGAAGTTGCAAAAGACCTCGCCGCAGCCAACAAACGCGTGCAAAACATCATGCGCAAGAACCACGAGGAGATCGGCGCCGATCTGGCCGGCGCCACAGTGAAGCCTGCGTTGCTGCAGGAAGCGGCCGAACGCGATCTGTACCAGGCCATGCAGGACATCACGCCTTTCGCGCTCGGCTGCCTGGCCCGCGGTGACTATGGACAGAACCTCAAGGCGCTCGCTACACTCAAGCCGTTCATCGACGACTTCTTCGATAAGGTCATGGTGATGTGCGAGGACAGGGCGCTGCGCCTGAACCGGGCGGTACTGCTGCTGCAGTTGGCCAGGTTGATGAATCAGGTCGCGGACATTTCCAGATTGGCAGCCTAGGGACTACGGGATAAACAATACCATGCAGCTCATCATTCTCGACCGCGACGGTGTGATCAACTTCGATTCCGACCAGTTCATCAAGAGCCCGGAGGAGTGGAAGCCGATCCCCGGCAGCCTGGAAGCGATAGCACGCTTGAACCAGGCCGGCTACCGGGTTGTGGTGTCGACCAACCAGTCCGGCGTCGGGCGGGGGCTGTTCGACATGCCGATGCTGAATGCGATACACGACAAGATGCACAAGGCCTGCGCCTCGGTGGGTGCGCGCATCGATGCGATCTTCTTCTGCCCACACACTGCCGAAAGCAATTGTCGGTGCCGCAAGCCGAAGACCGGGATGATGGAGGAGATTGCCGAACGTTTTAACGTAAGTCTTGCCGGAGTGCCGACTGTGGGAGATTCGCTGCGCGACCTGCAATCGGCCGCGACGATGGGTGCCAACCCCTATCTGGTGCTGACCGGCAAGGGTGCCAAGACCCGGGCGGCGGGGGGGTTGCCGGAAGGCACGCAGGTGTTCCCGAATCTGGCGGTGCTGGCCGCGGAACTGGTATAGCGGTGACGTCAGCATCGTTTCCGGAGTTTGCAATGATATGCTCGTGATACGTTCACTGGTTTTCTTTCTGCTGCAAATCATCATCACGCCGGTATTCGCCGCGCTGGCGTTGTTCACTTTCCCGCTTGGCCGGCTGACGCGCTATCGCTTCATCTCGCTATGGGCAAAGATGATGCTGCCGATATTGCGCGTGGTATGCGGCATACGCCATGAAGTTATCGGCGTCGAGAACCTGCCGGCCAAACCCTGCATCGTCATGTGCAAACACCAGTCGGCTTGGGAGACCCTGGCCCTGCAACAGATCTTTCCTCCGCAAGTCTGGGTGTTGAAGCGCGAATTGCTGTGGATACCGTTTTTCGGCTGGGCGCTGGCGCTGACCAGTCCGATCGCGATCAAGCGCAGCGACGGAAAAGGTGCGATCAAGCAATTGCTGAAACAGGGCAAGGAAAGACTCGCCCAGGGTTTTTGCGTGGTGGTCTTCCCAGAGGGCACACGGGTACCGTTCGGACAACGCGGCAAATACAAGATCGGCGGCGCGCTTCTCGCAGCCAGCAGCGGTGTGCCGGTGATCCCGGTGGCGCACAATGCGGGCCGGCTGTGGGGGCGCAACGCGTTCAGCAAGCATCCCGGCCTGATCACGATGAGCATAGGCGCGCCCATCGAGACCAGGGGGCAGAAGGCGGACGAGATCATCGCGCGCGTCGAGACGTGGATCGAGGATGAGATCCAGAGGCTGGATCATTGATGCTTGAACGATTTCGCAATTTGACCGCTTCACCAAGAGTCGAACAGCGCGCCGCACTCCTCTGCGGCAAGCACATCACCTACACGCTCAAGCGCAGCGGCAGGCGACGCAGCATCGGACTGCGCATCGATGATCGCGGCCTGACGGTGACCATGCCGCTGCGCGGATCGGAGAAGTGGCTGCACAGCGTATTGCAGGAAAAATCCGACTGGGTGGTGGAAAAGCTGGAAGGCTGGCAAACGCGCAAGCCCGTCATCAACCTGTGGCGGGACGGTGAAACGATCGATTATCTGGGTGAGGTGCTGGTATTGCGCGTGGTGCAAAGCCTGTTCGCTTCCCCGTTGCAGCGCCGCGGGAGCCGGTTGTGGGTGTTCGTTGACGATGCCGGCAAGACGGAGCTGGTGGAGCAAAAAGTGACTTGCTGGTACCGGGACGAAGCGCAGCGGCTTTTCGAATTGCGCGCAAAATACTACGCGCAACTGCTGGGTGTCGCGCCGACAGCGGTCAAGCTCACTTCGGCGACATCACAGTGGGGGAGCTGCACAGCGGGGGGCACGGTCCGGCTGAATGTCCAGCTGGTCAAATTGCCGCTGCGTTTGATCGACTATGTGGTGGCGCATGAGCTGGCACATCTGCGCGAACTGAATCATTCAGAGGCGTTCTGGCGATTGGTTGAAAGCGTGTGCCCGGATTACCGGAAGTCGCGCAACGAGCTCAAGGATATCGCGCTGTAAATTCCCGCCATCCCACTTAAGGCGTTCCCGACTTTGCCGGCCCGGCTTGGATCGTTTTTTTGGCTTTAGGCTCAGACCAGCCTATATAATCGGCACGTACAAATTATCGGAAGGCGGGATCATGCTTGATTTCAACGTTTCCGGCAGGATCATGGTCACGGCCGCGATGCTTGCCGCAATTGTGGTGTTGCAGGGCTGCGGGCACAAAGGCCCGCTCATGCTCCCCGCGCCTCCGGCCCAAAAGTCCGGTGCCCAAACATCGGGAACCCACACATCCGGGGACCAGACATCCGGGTCAAACGCAGCGAACCCCAAACAAACAGACTCGCCTGCGACCGGGCAAAACCCGTCTGCCCAACCAGACAAGTCGCCATGAACGGTTACTTCCATTATCAAAACGACGCGCTGATGGCCGAGCAAGTGCCGCTCGCCGACATCGCGGCGCAGTTCGGCACACCCTGCTATGTATACTCGCGCGCCGCGCTGACCGATAACCTGCGCCAATTCAGCATGGCGCTGCAGGGGCGCGAGCATCTGATCTGCTATGCGGTAAAAGCCAATTCCAACCTGGCGATCCTGAACCTGTTCGCACGTCTCGGCGCGGGTTTCGACATCGTGTCCGGCGGCGAATTGCAGCGCGTGCTGGCGGCCGGCGGCGCCGCGAGCAAGGTGGTGTTCTCGGGCGTGGGCAAGACGGTCGCCGAAATGCGCAAGGCGCTGGCCGCGGACATTTTGTGCTTCAACGTCGAATCCGCCGCCGAACTGGAACGCCTGAACGAGGTGGCCGCGGACATGGGCAAAGTTGCGGCGGTCAGCTTGCGGGTGAATCCTGATGTGGATGCAAAGACTCATCCCTATATTTCCACCGGCCTGAAACAGAACAAATTCGGCGTGGCTTACACGGAAGCCGCTGCGCTTTACCGCAAGGCGCGCAGTCTGCCATATCTGCGCATCACCGGCATGGACTGTCATATCGGGTCGCAGCTGACCGAAACCGGCCCGTTCATCGCCGCTGCGGAAAAGATATTGGCGCTGGCGGATACGCTGGCGGGAGAGGGGATCAGGCTGGAACACCTCGATCTGGGCGGAGGCCTGGGCATACGGTACCGGGATGAAACACCCCCGGCGATCGCCGGCTATGTGGCGGACCTGCTGGCTGTGTTGCGCGGACGCAGCGAGAAGCTGATCCTTGAACCGGGGCGCGTCCTGGTCGGCAACGCGGGGATATTGCTGACGCGCGTGGAGTATCTCAAGCACGGCGAAGAGAAGAATTTTGCCGTTGTGGATGCAGCGATGAACGACCTTATGCGCCCGGCCTTGTACGATGCCTACCACGAAATATTGCCGGTCGAGCGGGCACCCTCTCCTCAATCCTCTGGTGAAACAACTAGCCATTCGACTAAGCCGTCAGAAAACGCCGGCCAAGTCGCTGGTTATCCCGCTAGCGGGAGAGGAGGCGAACGAGAAAGGCAATCTTTGATTTACGAAGTGGTCGGTCCGATCTGTGAAACGGGCGACTTCATCGGCCATGCGCGCGACCTGGCGATTGCCCCGCGATCCTTGCTGGCTGTGCTTTCCGCAGGTGCATACGGGATGAGCATGAGCTCCAATTACAATACGCGTCCGCGTGCTGCCGAGGTGATGGTGGATGGCAGTTCGGTTCATCTGGTCCGTGAGCGCGAGACGGTGGAACAGTTGTATGCGGGAGAAAAACTGATCGCTTGAGTGTTGCAAATTTGATGAAAGTTTTTCACGAAATTTGTTGCACGATTTTTTAAACGTGGATACAGTACCGGTGCCGCAAGCGTCTATCGCTTAATACAGGGCGTTTGGGTGTGTAGTGAGTCATATTGAAAGTTCTAAATTTTATGGAGAATGAAAAAATGGCAACATCAAAGACGCCCGCAGCAAAAAAACCTGTAGCCAAGAAGAAGCCGGCTGCAAAGAAGAAACCGGCCGCGAAAAAAGCCGCTGCCAAAAAACCGGCTGCAAAGAAAGCCGTAGCCAAGAAGAAACCGGCCGCGAAAAAAGCCGCTGCCAAAAAACCGGCTGCAAAGAAACCGGCCGCGAAAAAAGCCGCTGCCAAAAAACCGGCTGCAAAGAAAGCCGTAGCCAAGAAGTCGGCTGCAAAGAAGAAGCCGGCTGCAAAGAAGAAGCCGGCCGCAAAGAAGAAGCCGGCCGCCAAGGGTATTATGGGAGCGTAGTTCGCCTCGCAAGGGGCGCGGTCAGTTTCCTCGCCCTTTTTGGTCTGTTCGGTCTTTTCGACATCCCACCATTCGGCGGGGGCCCTTCTTTTCTCTGATGAAAGATACCGGATCACGGGACATTGCGTATCTTGCGAGTCTGGCGTCGTCTCATCGGAGCATGGCGCATCACGTCTGCCATTTCATATTTCCAGTTTCCCCGTGCATGTTCGCCGGTCAGGCAGGCAACAGGATAAGCATGCCGATCTCGCCCGGGTAGATCAACCCGCGAACAGCATTCAGATCAGGAAGATCGTTGCCAATCCCGGAAAAATGGAGAATCCGCCGCTGTCGGTGATGGCGGTAAGCATCACGCTGAAGCCAATGGCGGGGTCGCGCCAGAATTTGTGCATGAGCAGCGGGATGGCCAAGCCGACTGTTGCACCCACCAGCAGATTGAGCAGCATCGCGCTGGTCATCACGAGCCCCAGCGGCACGCCGCGATACAGGAAGTAAGCGAATAATCCCGCAACCCCGCCCCAAACCAGCCCGTTCAGCACGATCCGGTTGAGGAGCAGCGCGCGTTTGTCCAACAGTGACTCGACCTGCTTGAGGTTATCCTGCAGTTTTCGGAATAATGGCGGCCTTGTATGGTTGCGCTGGTGGTATCGGCTTCCTTGTGTAACAGTTAAGAAGCCGGGGTGGAGGGACCAATGGCGGCATCTGCTCTCCTTACCGAGAGACAAACTCCGAAAGAATCCCCCCACCCACACCATCCAGCGTCGATGAGGAATCTAGCGGCTTTGACCGCCGATTTGACCGCAAGCTCACGCAGGTGTGTCCACCCCAGCATTGTTAATCTTAACCATGGGAGAGACATCATGCAAACCCCAACCCAAGCACTTAATATCGGCGCCGATGTCGCCAAGGACGAAATCGTCGTGGCCTGTTCGGAGGGAAGCTTTCCAGTGCGCAAGCTCGCGAATCAGCGCACGGCGTTGCGGGCCTTTCTCAAGAGCCTGCCGCCAGGCAGCCGCATCGGCATGGAATCCACCGGTATCTATCACGAATTGTTTGCCAGCCTTGCCCACCAGCTCGGCTTCATCGTCTATGTGCTCAATCCCAAGGACGTTCGCCACTATGCAAAGGGCGTCGGGAGGCGTGGCAAGACCGATCGCATAGACGCAGAACTTATCGCTCGAATGGTCGCGCACGAACATGTCGATCTGCACCCCTGGGTGCCGCCTACACCGGAGCAACGCGAAATTAACCGATTGCTCAAGCGTCGTGCCAAGCTGAGCTCGTTGCGTCAGGCACTCGGTATGTCGCTCAAAGGTATGGTTGGATTTTCCACCGACCTCAAGACGTTGAGACAGCGCTTCGATCAGGTCATTGCTCGTATCGACAAGCGCATAAAAGAACTGGTCGAGGCAAATCCAGATCGCAAAGAGCATGTCAGGCACTTGCGCACAATCACCGGAGTCGGACCGGTCGTCAGCGCTGCACTGGTCAACTCCCTTGAGCGCATGCCCCTGAAGAGCGCAGACGCCTTCGTCGCATTCACCGGCCTGGATCCCCGACCCGATGAATCCGGCCAACACCAAGGAAAACGGCGTCTGTCCAAGCGTGGCCCATCTGACTTGCGCAGGCTACTCTATTTGGCTGCGATGTCGGCCAAGAAGACAAAAGCCTGGAAACCGATCTTTGAGCAATATCGCGCAAAGGGGTTATCCACGACTGCGTGTTTCGTCATTCTGGCTCGGCGCATCGCCAGAACCGCATGGTCGATGTACACTTATAAAACCGAGTTCGATCCTGGACGCCTTACAAAAGGCTTGACGTAAACCATAGAATCTTCCGGGTGAAATCGGTCATCGCAAGGCGCCCGTGAATTCGCGCGCCATTGTAATGAAAACACTATCCAGACGCTTATGGAATTTCCGCATCGGGCATGCGCGACAGGATGATGTCGGTCTTGCGCAGCAAGCCTGGCGCATCACGGTGCCTGTCGTAAAAGCGCGGGTTGGGAACCATCGCGGCAAGCTTTGCAGCCTGTTCCGCGGTAAGCTGGGCCGCACTGGTCTGGTAGTAGTGCCTTGCAGCCGCTTCGGCACCGAACACGCCGTTGCCCCACTCGATGATGTTGAGATAGATCTCGAAGATGCGCTGCTTGTTCATCACGGCTTCCAGCATCACGGTGATGACAGCCTCCTCGATCTTGCGCCAGGGGGTGCGTTTGGTGGATAGGAACAAGTTCTTTGCGAGCTGCTGGCTGATCGTGGAGCCGCCCGCGACGATCTTGCCCCGCCTGAGATTCTTCTCGTAGGCTTGTTGTATGCCTTCCCAGTCGAAGCCTTCGTGGTCGACGAAATTCTCGTCTTCGGCGGCGATCAGCGCGCGTTTCAGGTTGTCGGAGATCTTCTCGTAGGGCACCCACTTTTGCTGGAGCGCCGCATCGGGATTCTTGCCCTGCATGATCTCCAGCCGCGTTTCCATGAACGAACTGGTGGAAGGATTGAATTTCACCCACCAGCAGATGTGCGCGAACAGCCACACCTGGTACAGGACCAGCAGAGCGAAGAATATCTTCACGCTGCGCCACACCCAGCGCGACAGCCATCCGCGGAATCTTTTCATTGTTGCTTCCGCAGTGCGGCGATGACCGGTGCGGTGTCGGGACGAACCGCGCGCCAGATAAAAAAGGACTCTGCGGCCTGCTCGACCAGCATGCCAAGGCCGTCGACCACCCGATCCTTGCTGACGCCCTGTGAAAGTGCGAATTTCATGAACGGTGTTTCGCGCCCGTACATCATTTCATAGGCGAACGCGCCGGGAGCAAAGATGCCGGGCGGCAAAGGGGGCATTTCATCGGACAAGCCCGTAGAGGTGGCGTTGATGATGACATCGAATTGCTTCCCCGCAAGCTCTCCGTAACTGCAACTCGACACAACGAATCGCTCGGCAAGAATGATCGCCTTGTCTACAGTGCGGTTGGCGACTGTGATATTTGCGCCGGCATCGCGCAATGGTGAAAGCACTCCGCTGGCTGCGCCACCGGCACCCATGAGCAGCACCCGTTTGCCGCGCAAGGGCATACCGCAATTATCCTGTATATCGCGCAACAGTCCTATGCCGTCGGTGTTATGGAGGTGAACACCATCGCTCCTGAAATCAAGCGTGTTTGCCGCGTGGGCGTGAACGACGTGATATGTCAGGAATTGATTCTGGTTGGATAATTGATAGGCGCTCTGCTTGAACGGCACCGTCACATTGCAGCCCTTGTAGCCAGCCTTGCGCAATTCTTCTATCTTCTCCGCGAAGCCGTCCAGCGGCGCGAGGATGGCCTCATAGCTGATGTCCTGTCCGGTCTGCTCCGCGAACATCCTGTGTATCTGCGGCGACTTGCTGTGTGCGACGGGATTGCCGATGACGGCGTATTTATCGGTCATTTGGGATGCGTGAATATATCGGTGCACGCATTGTAAAGAAAATCAGCCGGCCTTTCCCGGATTGATGAATCAGGCTGCGGGAATTCCGCCGGCGGCCGACGCCCGCTCCCCGCTCTATTCACTTTGCAGCGTGTCTGAAGGGGTGAACGACCAAGTGCGGGTGATGGTGAGTATGTCCGTGTCCTTGGTGATGTTCGGCGGCAGCGGTGCGTAGGGAGCGGCAAGCCTGACGATGCGTATCGCCGCGGCATCGAGCAGTGGATGTCCCGACGGCGTGCTAACCTCCACGTTTTCCACGCTGCCGTCCTTGTTGATCGAAACGCTGAGCTGCAACTTGCCGAAGATCTTCTGGCGGCGCGCCTGTTCCGGGTAATTCAGGTTGCCTATGCGTTCCACCTTGATCCGCCAATCTTCGATGTATTGCGCAAAGCGGTATTCCTGGGTGCGTGCGCCGATGAATTTGCGGCGCGGCAATTTCTGGTACGCGTCCCAGTTCTTGTCGATCTGCGCTTCGAGACGTGCGATCTCGAGCGACTTTTGCACCAGATCCTCACCCTCGCCGGCGGCGCTGATCTTTTGCTTTTTGGGAGCCGGCTGCACGGCAGTGTAATTGCTCTTGAGCCGGGTCAGCATGCGCTTCGACTCTTCTTCCAAAGCCGCGACGCGTTGTGCTTGTTGTTCGGGCGTGAATTTCAGGTTGTCGCGCAGCGACGGCAGCGGACTCTTTGCGTGCCGTTCTTCGGGCGTATTGCCGCCGGCATCCAGATCGTGCTGGGCCAGCGCATCGGCCTGGACAGGCCTGGATTTTGATTTGCTGTTGACCAGCACCACCTGCAGCGGCTGAAGGAAATTCGCGGCATTGCGCGGATCGGGCATGACCAGTACCAGCCCGAACAATATGAACGCATGCAGCAGGATGGAAAAGATCATCGAGAATGACAATCTCGTCCGGAAGGCGGGCAAGACGACCGTCATCATGGATTTGTTCCCGGTTCTCAAGCAGCGTCCTCGACTGTCGCAACAAAACGCGTTTGCATATCCAGATCAAGCAGGTCGATCTTGCCGATCGCCAACAGCACACGCGCATTCGCAGCCGATTCCGGCAGGGATGGGACTCGGACGACCAGCGGGATGCCGGCTAGCTTCACCAGGTTTTCGCGCAGGACAATGCCATCGACGAGAAGCTCGCGCAGCGATTCAGGAATCAACAATTGCTTTTCTCGTTCGCCTCCTCCCCCTTTGGGGGAGGATTGAGGAGAGGGTATGCGGAGGAGAGAGGAATTGACATCCCCGCTAACCAACTTGTCCTTTTCCTGCTGCAGCCAGCGCAGACACCAGTAGCGCTCCATGCTCCTCTGGAATTCCCCGTATATCGCGTACATCGTGTCGAAGTCGCGCATCGTGGCGTAGAGCGCCGGGTCATTCTTGGGATAGGCTGGTTCCTCGCCGCGCAGCATCGCGATGATCTGGCGCTGGTTGACCATATCCACATAGCGGCGCAGCGGCGAGCTCGACCACATGTATTGGGCGACGCCCAGCCCTTGATGCGGCGCGGCGACCGTGCTCATCTTCACCTTGCCGTTCTGCTGGGTACGGTAGATGCCGACAAAGCCGTGCTCGGCAAGATGCTTGCCCCATTCGCTGTTCACCAGGATCATCAGCTCGGAGACCACCTTGTCGATCGGCGAGCCGCGGCGCCGTTGCGTGATGCTGACCTTGCAATCTTCTCCGGCGGGGTCCCCCTCGATATGGAAGTTGTAATCCATCTGCTGCACGCTGTTGTCGGCCGGTTTGCCGCGGCCTTCTTCCAGTTTTTGCACCAGCTTCCACAGCAGCGCCAGTTCGCTCGCGTAGGGATAATCGAGCTTGCCGGCCGCCAGCGTCTCCTCGTTGAACATCGGCTCCAGCGTGTCATGGCGCAGATTCGCTGCGATGTGGATGCGCTCGACGCGGCTTTCGTGACCCAATATCGCCAGTGTCCCGCCGTCTATCTCGTTATACATCGACAGCGCGGGGCACACGCGATCCGCGCACAGCGTGAAGGCCTCGACCACGCTGTCCGGCAGCATCGTGATCTTTGCTCCGGGCATATACACCGTGGAGAGGCGCTGCGCTGCGATCCTGTCGCCGTCCGACTCGCGCGGCATTCCCAGCGTGGGTGCCGCGATGTGCACGCCGATGCGCCAGTTGCCGTTGGGCAGTTTTTCCACCGAGAACGCATCGTCGATCTCGGTGGTGGTCGCGTCGTCGATGCTGAACGCATTTGCGCCGGCCAGCGGCAGTTCGTCCCACACGCTCAATTCGACCGGCGGGAAACCGGTGCCCTTGGGGAAATGCTCGAACAGGAAACGCTGCAAATGGTAATCGTGCGTGGCAGGCAGCGCCCCGCAGCGCCGCAGCAGGTGCGCGGCGGAAAGATGCGTCGCGGCACAGGCGGCCTCGAGCGCCTTGACCTCGATGGTGTTGCGGTCCGGCTTGTAGAGCAGATAATCAATGTTTGCGGCGAACTCGGACGGCAATTCAAACTTGCCGAGCTGCTCAGTAAAGCGCGCCTGCAGCGCCAGTTGCTGCCGCTTTTTCTCGGCGCCGGCCAGCGCGGCTTTCAGCACCTCCGGGGGAGCTGCGCGATAGCGGCCCTTGCCCTTTTTATGAAAATAGATGGGCGCGCCATGCAGGCGGATCAGCGTCGCGGCGGCTTCGAGCGCGCTCGGCGTGTGGCCGAAATATTCGGCGGCGATCTGCTCCGAACCGAACTCCTCCGGCGGACAGCATTCCCACAGGAATTCTACATCGATGGATTCCGCAAGGGCTTCGGCCTGCGCCATGAATTCGGCCAGCGCCGGCTGGGTGAAGCGCAGCATCACGTTGGCCGCCTTCACTTTGCTGCGCTTGCCGGACAGGCTTTCGATCTGGAGCGATGTGGTGTTGTCGGTCATGATGCTGCCGACCTTGAAACTGCCGTCTTCTTCGTAAAGAATGTTCATTGGGGGTGAGGCGAAAAAAGTGGCGCAATTATACCCTGCTGTTGGATCGAATCCCCACTGCCGGTTCCGCGCCCGCGGATGAAAATCGGCAACCGGCATCGCGCGTTGGAAGTGGGCGCCGGCTTCAGTCCTGGATGACTCCGGCCTGATGCGCCTGCTCGTCGGCGAAATAGCTGCTGCGCACCATCGGCCCGCATGCGGCGTGGCTGAACCCCATCTCCCGCGCGGCCTGCTCGAACATCGCGAACGATTCCAGCGGCGCATAGCGCAGCACCGGCAGATGCTCTTCGGAAGGCTGCAGATATTGGCCTATCGTCAGCATGTTGACATCGTGCGCGCGCAAATCGCGCATCACCGCTAGCACCTCCTCGTCGGTCTCGCCCAGGCCGAGCATCAGGCCGGATTTGGTCGGGATATCAGGGAAACGAAACTTGAAATCCCCGAGCAGCTTCAGCGAGTGCGCATAGTCCGCGCCGGGACGAGCCAGTTTGTACAAACGCGGCACGGTCTCGAGATTGTGGTTCAGCACGTCCGGCAGGCTGGCGGAAAGCGCATCCAGCGCCTCGTCCAGCCGGCCGCGAAAATCCGGCACCAGTATCTCCAGCCGCGTTTCAGGCGAGCCGGCGCGGATCGCATTCAGGCAATCGGCAAAATGCCGCGCGCCGCCATCGCGCAGATCGTCGCGGTCCACGCTGGTGATGACCACGTATTTCAGCTTGAGCAGACCGATCGAGCGGGCCAGATTGGCCGGTTCGTCTGCGTCCGGCGCCAGCGGCTTGCCGTGCGCGACGTCGCAGAACGGGCAGCGCCGCGTGCACACATCACCGAGGATCATGAACGTAGCGGTGCCCTTGCCGAAGCATTCGCCGATGTTCGGGCAGGAAGCCTCCTCGCACACGGTGTGCAGATTGTGCTCGCGCAGCATGCGCTTCACGTCGTGGAAGCCCTGCCCGCTGCCGGACTTGACACGTATCCACTCCGGCTTGCGCAGGCGCTGCTGCAGCGGCACGATCTTGATCGGGTTGCGCGCGGTCTTGGCTGCGCCGGTTTGTTTTTCGATGTTGCTCATGACGATTGTTGCTTTGGTAATCCTAAATTTAGGACAGCTCGAGCTTGATCAAAATTCGACCAATATCAAGCCGGTTTGATGAAGCGGCAGGTTACTTATGATTGTTTGCGCTTGTCGGGAGCTTGGATCATGGCATCAGGCCGCCACTTCCAACTCGGTATCCGGCAATATCCTGTTGCGATACAAGTCGGCGATAGGGAAGCACAGGTCATAGTCACCCCAAACTAATTCGCCGTATTCGATGCGAAACCCCGCGAAGCGCACAGGGTCCAGGTATGCGCGAATATCGGGATGCCGGGAAAGCGACAAGAAAGATTGGAAGTCCACCGTTTGCACCGTGCCGTCGTCGAAAGACAAGCGCAGTGCATAATCTCCCACTCGTTGGACTGCAGTGATGTTGATCGTTGCGGGCATCATTTAAGCCTCCTCGTAATACGTTCCGATTTTACAGATTTATGAAGCACAAAGAAATCAATCCATTTGCCGACGATGTCTGAGGCGCGTGCGGAAACCAATTCTTTAAAATGGCGCATCTCCGTATTCCCCAGCGGGGCACGTCCGGCGACATCCGCATAGCGAATTTCCACGATTTCGCCATTGACCACGATGATTTCGGCGCGCGATTCACGTTCCTGATACTTTTCCATGTACATGAACCGGTTCGTGCTTCTTGGCGTAGAACAAGACGATCAAACCAAAATATTCATATAACTTTGGCATGTGTTCCTAACGGGCTGATCCTGAGTACATAACATACCCGCATTGAACATTATTTTCCATACTCACGCCCTCTCGACGAGGGAAATCATTTCATGGGTTTCATATGGCTGTCATGCAACCGCGACATTATAACCAATGCGGTGACCGCGCCGATGAAATGGTGTTTCTCATGTTTATCGACACTATTCATTAACGTTCTCACTGCGCTTTGATGTTGCGCCTCTGCCGGCACCAGGCAATGCGCTTTACGCTGTTGCCAGTGTCAAAGCACTTTTTCCATCACGTAATCATCCATCACAAAACCGTTGCCTATATCGAACACGGCTTCCTCGCGCACGGTAAACCCGGTCTTACGATAGAAGGCGATGGCTATTTCGTTGCGTTTATTGGTTTGCAACACCAAAGTGCCGCAGCCGCGCACACGAGCCTGTTGTTCGACATGGCGCAGCATCAGCCTGCCCAGCCCACGACGATAGTATTCCGGCGTTAAGTACAGTTGCTCCAGTTTCATCTCGCCGGACTTTTCCGTCAGCGCATAGCTGCAATAGCCAATCGCTTCGTTCCCGTCCGGGCTATCTGTGCGCAACAGCATCAGCCAGCGGTCATCGGCGTCCAGATAAGCGCGCAACTTCTCCGGCGTATAACGGTCGGCCAGCATGTAGTCGACCTGCGCGCTGCCGATAATCTTCGTGTAATGCGCACGCCAGATCGTCTCGGCCAGTTGCGCGAGTGTCGCGAAATCGGCGGCGGTCAGCGCGTCGAGGTGGAAGTCGTTAGAAGTTACTTGAGCCTGGCTCAATTAATTTCAAGGACAAGCACAAGGCGGCAATTGTTAGGGTCAGACCGCTTTGGTCAGAAAAAGATCAGGCTCTGATTCTGACTGAGAGTGATTGCTGTAGGTTGGCCAATCTGGATAATAATCGTCGGCTTGGTTGCCCCAAGTTACCCAACCTGGACGAGATCCCCGTGCGAAAAGTTCAAGTCGTGGCCCAGGACTACATGCCTCGACAAGTTTGTACATTTCATCTGGCTTACGACTATGTTCACGTTTCATGCTTCTAATAATATTCACTTGGGTACGACCAGGAGAAAGTGTTCTAGCATTTTTACCCTTTACACCGAACAATATAAGTTCGGTTGTGTTGCGGAAATAAAATCCCACGCCACGACCATCGGGGCCGCCATCTTTTCTAACCTTGTGCCAAACTAAATTGCTTTTGTACTGAAAGCCCCAAGCTTCTAAAACTCGCAAACCCTCTGGTAAAGCGCATTGGGTACCCACAAATAGAGGTGAGCTGTATCAGCGGTAAGTTGATCAACGGGTAATGCAAGAATATCATTTAAAAACATCGTTCCATAACGGTTTAGACGCTTATGTTCAGGGGCCATCTTGCCTGTTCGGTTCTGAAATTGCCAAGGTGGGTCAGCTAATATGGTCGCGAAAGTTTGACCCGCAGTCCGAGCAAGAAGGTCAGCACCCGCCTCAGAAATTGATTGTTGTTTGGGCTTCGTCACATTAATCCTCAATGTAGATATTTTTGGTAATGCCAATAACCAATACGGGACATCCGCCACCACTACCACCTTCAATACGAGGTAGTAACTTACTCATGTGTGTCGTGGAGGCGCCGAAACTTGAGCCGCGTCCCAGTTAGCTAAAAATATCCTGCAAATTGTCACATCGAGTAATGATAATACCAACCGACACGGCTCGAAGTTCAAAGAGCAACCGAAAGTTATTTATTGATCCGGCAATAAATTGTTGAACTTATGCAGCATACTTTACCGGGGCATGTTCAAAGTAGCTTTTCACCCGTTCAGGGGATTTCTGTAGTTTGCGCATGTGACTCGTCGTCACCTTGAGTAACTGACCCTTTGTTCGAGCAGGTGCCTTGCTTGTCACTGCCTGTTTGAGATCGGCATTCAGCATTTCATCCGGATTCAATTCCGGGCTGTAACTCGGCAGGTAAAACACTTCGATCTCATCCTGGTGTTTGGCCAACCATGCCTTGACCAGTCTGGCATGGTGCACTCGCAGGTTATCCAGGATCAGGAACACCTTGCGCCCAGCATCTTTCACCAACCGCTTCATGAACTCGATGAGTTGATTTGTATCCAGCGCGCCGTTCAGCACCATCCATCTCACCTTGCCTTGATTCGTGACGGTAGAGATGAGTCCTACGTTCTCGCGTTTGCTGTTGACTCGTACAACAGGCGTTTCCCCTTTGGGGGCATAAGATCGCCCGCGCACATCATCGCTGCGCAATCCGGTCTCATCCCCCCAGTGGATTTCAGCACCTTCCGCTTTGGCGCGTTCCGCAATCACCGGATAACTGTTGTCGAGCCACGCCTTCACTTCGACTGGACGCTGTTCATAAGCTTTCTTCATCGGCTTCTGTGGGGTAAACCCCCATCTTTGCAAATACATGCCGACCGTCCGCACAGGCAGCTTGACCTTGAACCGGTGTGCAATCAGTTCCATCACCGCCGCACGGCTCCACAGCGCGTAGGCCATCTTCATCTGATCGGGTGTCTTATCGCAAATCAGCCTTTGGATCTCTTGCTCCTGTTCAGCGCTCAAACGTCGCCCGTCACCTGTGGTGCGCCCACGTTGTTTCAGGGCCACTCCCGCCCATCCACCCAGCCGATAAGCCTTGTGCGCAGCGATGACCGTGCCACGCGATAGCTCGCATTCGCGCGCAACGTCATTCACCCGCATCCCTTTTTCCCGAAGTCGGACTGCACGCCTGCGCCTTTCGGCCAATGCCTGCATCGAGAGTGTCCTCGCGTCTTGTTTTTCCATGCGCCCTCTGACACAACACCGCTAAAATAGTTCAATATATTATTGCCGAGTCAATAGATCGCGATCAAAGAATGGATCCTTGTTGTTCCATTCAATTTCCAGTGCTACACGGTTTTTGAAGCAATCAACCTGATGAGTCGGGCTTTCAATCCGATGTGAATCGATGACAATTTCAGTATCAAACTGTTTTTCAACCCAACCACGTGAATATGGTTCGCTATCAATTGCTTCCGATATTTTTGATTTCCGACCTCCGCCAACCGTAAGCCAACTGCGGCGAAAGCGAAAATTTGTAAGAACTTCTATGATGTCTTCCCACTCGTTTGGAAAGTCCTGTTTCAGGATGGCACACGCGTGTTTTCACTCATGTAACTCATAGTTGTCCTGTACGTATCGTGGCAGCAGCTCTGTTCCCATAACCTTCAGCTTTCATACCCAGTGCAGCATTGTAACAGGGCCAGTTTATCTTCTGCACTCGCGTCATCAAAGATGTTGATTCTAATCTGAGCCGATATCAATTATCGGCTTGCCGAATGATAACTCACACATTTTTCAGCGCGGTTGCGTATCTCGTTCCAGCTTAACGGCATGGTTTATCCTTTTTTTATTGTTGATGCTGCTTGGCCTCTAAATGCCGCTGCAGCCCATGCACCAGATTCTGCGCCAGCTCAGCCCGCAGTTCGTTGATCGGAACGGTGATGCCCAGCTCGCAGACCTGCGTGACGCGCAGTCCTGCATAATCGTACGGGTCAATGTGTTCGGAGCGGGTTTCGGTTTCGTTCATGTGTTCTTCAAAACGTAACGTCCGGTTTTATTTCCGCCGACCTTCTCGACCACTTCCGCATCCAGCAGCGGACGCAGCAAATCCATCGCCCCCTGCCTGGACACACCCAATGCCTCCCATATTTCAGCGGGAGCCATGCCGCCATGATCGCGCAGCAGATGAAGAAGTTGCTCCTGCCTTGGACGTAAAACGAGTTTCTCGGCAGATTTCACCTGCAAGGTTTGTATCCGTAACCATGCCCGTTCCAAAGTTCGCCGCAAGCCCGCCGCACAATATTCCAGCCACGCGCTCATATCTTCCCCGGCCTCGCGGACGCCTTGCAGCGCGGCGTAGTATTTCGGCCGGTCTTCCCAGTAATACTCGTCCACCGAAAAAATGTGGTGTGTATCGAAACCGCGCCGGTAAAGCTCCCACAAAGCAAGCGCCCGGCCTGTGCGACCATTTCCGTCCGCGAACGGATGGATGGCCTCGAAGCGATAATGCAGGATGGCTGAACTGAGAACCGGCGAGAGTTTCTTTGCAGCCGTGTTCCACCATTCCAGTAACTCGAACATCAGCCCCGAAACGGCATCAGGAGGCGGCGGACGATACTGTCCGACCCGGACGGCGATCATCCGGTACTTTCCGGCTTCGCCCTGATCCATCACCTCCCCGGCCAGAATCCGGTGCAGTTCCAGAATGTTCGCATGGCGGATGGTTTTCTTGTCCGCGTTCTTTTCCACATAACGCAGCCCTGCGAAATAATTCAGGACTTCCCGCTTGGGCCGCGCGCCGGATGCGGAAAGTTCGCGGCCTTCCTCGAGGGCGCGCACCTGTTCTAGAGTCAGCGGGTTTCCCTCGATGGCCGTTGAGGCGTGTACGTTGCGCGTGCGGGTGTCTTTTTGAAGAGCGGGTATCCAGGCAAGATCCACCACGGCGCTTTGAATACGCCCGCGCAACGCCGCCACCTGTTCTACTTCGGCAAGCAGGGCCGGGGTGATGCCGAATTGCGGGACGTAAGCCATAGGAAAAGGCTAATTGATAGTCAAGTATAAGTCAAGTTTTGTGTCAAGCCGCCCCTGGTATAGGGGATGTGTCGATGACGCTAACATGTAAAGAATACGGAATTTTCTTATGACGTCGTTGGCGACATGTAAAAAATCGTTGGTCTTTTATCCCTCCTGAACCATATCGAGGATGTCCTCGATATGGTCCCGGCCTGTTTCCGGAATCGAAATGCAAGGCCTATTCCGGATGCTGCTTGGCCTCAAAATGCCGCTGCAGCCCATGCACCAGATTCTGCGCCAGCTCGGCCTGCAGTTCGTTGATCGGAACGGTGATGCCCAGTTCGCAGACTTGCGTGACGCGCAGCCCGGCATGGCCGCAGGGGTTGATGTTGGCGAACGGGGCCAGATCCATGTCAACATTCAAGGACAGGCCGTGATAGCAACAGCCGTTCTTGATCTTCAAACCGAGCGCAGCGATCTTCGCATCACCCACATACACGCCGGGCGCATCCTCGCGGCCATGCGCGGCGACGCCGTATTCGGCCAGCAGGTCTATCACCGCCTGTTCCATCAGGCGCACCAGCTCGCGCACGTTGATCTTCCAGCGGCGCATGTCGAGCAGCAGGTAGGCGACGATCTGGCCGGGGCCGTGATAGGTGATCTGTCCGCCGCGGTCGATCTTGATGACCGGGATATTCGTGCTGTGCAGCAGGTGCTCCTTCTTGCCCGCGAGACCTTGCGTGTATACCGGCGGATGCTGCACCAGCCAGATCTCGTCGCGCGTTCCCGGCGTCTGTCCATTATCGGGGGTGCGCTCGGCGGTGAAGCGCTTCATCGCATCCCAGGTCGGCTGGTATTCGACCAAGCCCAGCGAATGGATCGCGGGCGGCGAAAAGTGATGAGGTTCTTCTTGCCCCTTGTTCCTTGCCGCTTGTCCCTGGTTCGTCATAGAACCATCACGATCGAGGGATGATCGCACAGTTCCTGATACAGGGCATCGAGCTGTTCGCGCGAAGTGGCACGCACGGTGCAGGTCAGGCTGAGGTAGCGCGCCTTTCTGCTGGCGCGCATCTCCATCGTGGCAGCAACAAATCCGGGATCGTGCCGGGTGACCACTTCCAGCACGGCCTGCGCGAAACCCGGCTGCTGCAGGCCGAAGATCTTGATCGGGAAGTCGCAGGGATATTCGATCAGGCTGGCGGACAATTCGATTTTTGGCAATTCCTTCATGGTCGTTCCCCCTCCCCAACCCTCCCCCGGAGGGAGAGGGGGTCAGCGCGCATCACGTCGCGCTTGAAGTCCTGATAGAGCTTGTGCAGCGTGGCGAACATCGCTCCTGGCTTGCCGGTTCCGACCGGCTTGCCGTCCAGTTGCGTGATCGCCAGAACCTCTTTGGTCGAGGAGGTGAGCAATAGTTCATCGGCGGCGAACACTTCCGCCGCGTCTATCCTGCGCACCTGATGCGGGATGCCGTTGGCGGCGGCGATCTCGAGGATCACGTCATAGGTGATGCCGGGCAGCATCAGGTTATCCTTGGGCGGGGCGAGCAGCTTGCCGTCCTTCACCGCAAAGATGTTGCTGGCCGCGCCCTCGGTCAGGAATGCGCTCCCGGTCTTCGCGTCGGCGCGCAGCAGGATGGTTTCGGCGCAGCCGGCGTCGACCGCCATCTGGCGCAGCAGCACGTTGGGCAGCAGCGAGATGGCCTTGATGTCGCAGCGCAGCCAGCGGTTGTCCGGCGCGGTGACCGCACCGACGCCGCTGCGCAGCAGTTCGGCGGGAGGAGCGGGCAGCGGGTTGCTCATCATGAACACGGTCGGCTTGACCGGAGGAACCGGAAAGGCGTGATCGCGTTTCGCGGCGCCGCGCGTGATGTGCAGATACAGGTATTGGTCCTCGCCGGAATTTCGCGCGACGAGTTCATTGATCTTGTTTGTCCATTCGCCCTCGCTGTGCGGATTCTGCAAACGGATGCCATCCAGGCTGTGCTGCAGGCGGCGCAGATGCCTGGCAAGACGGAACGCCTTGCGCGAATATACCGGTATCACTTCATACACTCCGTCGCCGAAGATGAAGCCCCGGTCCAGCACGGAGATCTTTGCTTCTTCGATAGGCAGGTATTCGCCGTTCAAATATATAGTCATGACCTCTTTCTATTGGAATATCAAACTGATGCTATCCCACCCGCGCGAAAAGACATTCGCCAGCGGTATGTTGTCGAGCGCGACCAGGGGGAATTCCGCATAGGCCTTGCCCGCCAGGGTCAGCTTGAGCACGCCGATCTGTTGTCCGCCCATCACCGGGGCAAGGAGAGGCTGGCGGGTCTCCATGATCGCGTTGAGTTGGGGCAGGGTCCCTTTCGGGATCGTCACGAACAGATCGTGGCGAAAGCCGACTTCGAGAGTGCTCTCGGTGCCTTTCCAGATGCGCACCTGGGTGACCGGCTGATCCTTCTGGTACAGGCGCACGGCATCAAAATTCTGGAAGCCGAAGTTCATCAGCTTCTGGCTCTCGCTGGCGCGTAGGCTGTCGGTGTCCGCCCCGAACATCACCGAGATCAGCCGGTGGTTGTCGCGTTTGGCCGAGCTGACCAGGCAGAATCCGGCGGATTCCGTGTGTCCGGTCTTCATGCCGTCCACATAAGGGTCCAGCCACAGCAGGCGGTTGCGATTGGCCTGCGTGATGTTGTTGAATGTGAACTCGCGCATTCCGAACAGCGGGTAGTACTGCGGATATTCGCGCACGATGGCCGCGGCCAGCACGGCAAGGTCGCTCGCGGTGGTGTAATTCTGCTCGTCCGTCAGCCCGACCGGATTGGCGAAACGCGTGTTGTGCATGCCCATCTGCTTGGCTTCCTCATTCATCATGTCGACAAAGCCCGCTTCGCTGCCGGCGATATTGTCTGCCAGCGTGATGGCCGCATCATTGCCGGATTCCACGATCAGGCCGCGCAGCAGATCATCCACTTTCACTTTTTGCCCGGGTTCGAGCAGCATGCGCGACTCGTCGTCCCTGTTGCGCACCGCGGAGGCGGGCACCGTCAATTTTTGATCGATCGTCAGTGTGCCGTGCTTGAGCGCATCGAACGCCAGGTAGGCAGTCATCAGTTTGGTCAGGGAAGCGGGTTCCATGCGCTCATCGCCGTTCTGATTCACCAGTATCTGGTTGCTGGTGTAGTCATACAAAAGATATGACCTGGCGGCTAACATCGGCGGGGCGGCCAGTATCGGGGCGGCGGGCGGCTGGTCCGGTTGCGCGTATGCCAACGGGGGGAGCATCGCAATGATTACCGATAATATATGTCTCATAGCGCAGGGGAAGATATTCAGGGTGCAATTATAGGGCACTTCCCTTCGATATCGGGAGTTACCGGCCCGGAGCGGCTCAGCAAAAGAGAGATTGCTAAGTCTGCCTTAGCGGCGGTTTGGCAAGTTTTCGTTGCAAGGTTCGGCGGTGCATGTTGAGTGCCCGCGCGGTTGCCGAGATGTTGTCGTCATGTTCGCGCAGCACGCGCTGTATGTGCTCCCACTCAAGATTCCCGATCTGTGCGGGTTGTGTCTTGAGCGGCGCATTGCCGTCCGGCGCATGGTTGAACGCGGCGACGATCTCGTCGGCGTTCGCCGGTTTGGCAAGGTATTGCGTCGCACCCAGCTTGATCGCCTCGACCGCGGTGGCGATGCTGGCGTAGCCGGTCAGCACGACGATGCGCGTGTTCGGGTCGAGGCTGTGCAACACCTTGACCAGCGCGAGCCCCGATGCGCCGCCCATTTTCAGGTCGACCACGGCGAACTCCGGCGGGTTGCTTTCAGCGATCGGGATCGCATCTTCGACGCTGTGTGCAACCGATACCGCAAATCCGCGCCTTTGCAGCGCGGCACTCAACACTTTGCAGAAGGTGATGTCGTCATCCGCCAGCAACAGCGATGCCGATTCTTCCTTCGATTCCGGGCGTGTTTCTGTCATGGCGGTCTCAAGTGTTCGGCCCGATGACAGGCAAGGCAAGCTCGGTGGTCGCGCCGCCTTCCTCGCGGTTGAGCAGACGCACCCTTCCGCCCAGCCGTTCGATGGTCGCGTTGGCTAGGAACAGCCCCAGCCCGCGTCCGTCCTTCTTGGTGGTGAAGAAGGCCGAGCCTGCCTTGAGTGCGGCCTCCTCGCTCAGCCCCGCCCCTTGGTCGCGGATCTCCAGCGTGAAGCTGGCGGCGTCCCAGCGGGCATGTATCGCTATCGGTTGCGGGCTGGCATCCGCGGCATTGTTGAGCAGATTCATCAGCGCGGCGCGCAGCGTCACATCGACGCTGACACCGGGGGCGGGTTGAACGCCGCTGCTGTGATAGCGGTACTGCGCGGCGGGGCGCAGCAACTGCCATTCGTCCAGCACCTCAGCCATCAGTCGATCTGCCGGCTGCAGGGATGCCGCGCCGCTGTCTTGGGCATTGGCCATGATCTTGTCGAGGATGCGTTTGCAGGCGCGCACCTGTTCGTCGAGTATCGCCAGGCTATCATGCAACTCGGCCTGCCCGGCTGCGGCGTCGTGCTGCAATTCGCCGATCACCACCGCCATCGTCGACAGCGGCGTGCCCATCTCGTGTGCCGCGCCGGCCGCCTGAGTGCCGAGCGCGACGATACGCTCGTTGCGCAGTATCTCTTCGCGCACCCGTGCCAGTGTCTCGTCCCGGCTGCGCACCGCCTCGGCCATCTGCACCACGAACCAGGCGATGATGGCGGCGCTCAGCACGAATCCCAGCCACATGCCCAGCACGTGCAGGTTGAAGCTGCTTTCCATGGTCATCTCGCCGATGCCGGGATTCTTGCTGCCCATGCCATGCATGCCGCCCGCAGCGGCGGACTGCCCGTGCTGCATCGGCAACGGCACATAGAATTTCATCAGGAAGGTGTAGCAAAACGTGGTCAGCACGGCCATGCCCCAGGTGTAGCGCCCGGGCAGGGTCGCGGCCGCGATCACCAGCGGCAACAGGTACAGCGAGACAAAAGGATTGGTCGAGCCGCCGCTGCAATACAGCAGAACCGTGAGGGCGAACACGTCCACGCCCAGTTGCGCGAACAGCTCCGGACTGGATACCGGCGCGGCCTTGCGCAAGCGCAGCCAGGTGAACAGGTTGACGGCGGCGAGTGCGGCGATCGTCAGCAGCATCGGCTGCCAGTCGAGCTCGAATTGCAGGAATTTCCAGACTGCGGCCAGCGTGAACAGTTGCGCGGCGACCGCGATGCCGCGCAGCGCGATCAGGCGGCGCAACGCGCTGTGGCCGGGGAGTGATGAAAGCATCGAGCTGTCCATTGCGCAATTGTAATCGCAGAGGCATGCATGGGGGTGCGACAACTTGTCGCATTCCCGCGATGAGTCTCCATCTCTACAATGACGATAACGAAATTCAATCGCTTGAAAAGGAGAAACACATGAAATTCCTGTCGCGTCTGTTGCTTGCCTTTGCATTGATCATCGGCAATATCGCCGCTCCGGCCTTTGCCGGGGACACCGACCCGCTGTTTGTGAACCTGACCTCGAATGACGCGCACCGCGCCGGCATGGCGATCTCATTCGGAATGAACCAGCTCGAGCGCGGGCATCCCTTGACTATCTTTCTCAATGACAAAGGCGTATTCATCGGTTCCAAATCCAGGGCTGCCAAGTTCAAAGGCCAACAGAAAATGCTCGGCGAAGTCATGGGCAAAGGAGCGGTAGTGCTGGTTTGCCAGATGTGCATGAAACATTACAAGGTCAAAGAGTCCGACTTGCTTCCGGGATTGAAGCTCGGCAATCCCGAACTGACAGGCGGTGCGTTATTCAAGGACAACACCAAGACGCTTAGTTGGTAGCAATGAACTGAAATATGATCAGCCGGCCTGTGCAAGTGGCGCGTTGACCGGTTTGCACGCGCCGCTTGATTCGTACGTTGCCGCCAGATCATAAGGCGTATGAGGATGACTCCCGAGACGGAATACAATCACGGTATCCTCCTCGTAGGGAAAATTGCCGCATCAAGAACATCATGCGGCAATATGTCGCATTCCCCTGCGGGCACATTTGCGTAATAATCACCCCTGCCAAATCGCGGTGTCGTGTACATGTCGAATACGGCTGGCCCTCTCCCCGGGGTATTTGCGGTATTTGATACGGTCCCCCTTCCGGCACGATGTCGTGCTTTGGTTTTTTTATTGCAGTTTGCTCTTCACTTTCGGCGGGTATAATCCACCGATCTTTTTAACCGATAGAGGGAAGCTATGAGCAATTTATATCGATTTGTTGGTTTCGCAGCAGTCTTGCTGGCCAGCTTCGCAGTCAATGCGGCCGAAAATGCCGGAGACATCCAGGTCAGTGGCGGATGGATACGTGCCACCGCCCCGGGACAAGATCAGGGGGGGGCGGATTTGACCATCGTCAGCAAACAGGCGGCAACGTTGGTCGGGGCATCAAGCCCGGTT
Organism: uncultured beta proteobacterium; assembly: GCA_963723415.1. Taxonomy (GTDB): domain Bacteria; phylum Pseudomonadota; class Gammaproteobacteria; order Burkholderiales; family Gallionellaceae; genus Gallionella. The sequence continues at coordinate 190,473 of CAVRQB010000002.1, forward strand.
TGCAAAGTTGTGCAGCTTCACTCCATGACGAACGAAGGCGGAATGATGAAAATGCGCGAGGTGAAGGTTATCGAACTTCCTGCAGGTAAGCGCGTGAATCTCCGTGAGAGCGGTTATCACCTGATGCTGATCGGGCTCAAGGCCCCGCTTAAGGAAGGCGAAAGCGTCCCGCTGACCCTGAGTATCAAGGTGGGTGCGCAACAGGTGGTAAAAATCAAGGCAGTGGCCGAAGTCGGGTCGCTGAATTCGACCGGTGACGAAGATCACGGCGACATGCATATGAATATGAAGATGCAATAAGTGAGTGTTGGCTTCGTGGCAGATTCAGGCGGCGCTTGCCGCCTGATTTATTTTTAGCGCCGCAAATTTTGTACTGGTGTAAAATCCGCGGCATCGATTTAGAGGGAATATCATGCCGCTTTCCGCCGCCACCGCCGAAATAAAAGCCCGGGTGCTTTCCGAGGCGCTGCCGTATATCCAGCGCTTCTTCGACAAGACCATCGTGATCAAATACGGCGGCAACGCGATGACCGATCCGGCGTTGCAGCAAGGATTCGCGCGCGACGTGGTGCTGCTCAAGCTGGTCGGCATGAACCCGGTGGTGGTGCACGGCGGCGGCCCGCAGATCAACGACCTGCTGAAGAAGGTGGGCAAGCAGGGCGAGTTCGTCCAGGGCATGCGCGTCACCGACGAAGAGACCATGGACGTGGTCGAGATGGTGCTGGGCAAGGTCAACAAGGACATCGTCAACCTGATCAACCGTTTTGGCGGCAAGGCGGTCGGGCTGACCGGGCAGGATGGCGCATTCATTCGCGCCGAAAAACTGCTGCTGGAAAGCTCGTCCGAGCCGGGCAAGATGCTGGACATCGGCCTGGTCGGCGACATCAACAAGATCGACCCGTCCATCATCACCTTTCTGGATTCCGGCGATTTCATCCCGGTCATCGCGCCGATCGGTGTCTCGCCGGATGGCGAAACCCTGAACATCAACGCCGATGTCGTGGCCGGCAAGCTGGCCGAGGTGCTGCGCGCCGAAAAGCTGGTGCTGCTGACCAACACGCCGGGCGTGCTGGACAAGAACGGCAAGCTGCTGACCGGACTGACGCCCAGGGATATCGACGGGCTGGTCGCCGACGGCACGCTGTCCGGCGGCATGCTGCCCAAGATAGCATCCGCGCTGGACGCGGCGCGCGGCGGGGTGCGCTCGGTGCACATAATAGACGGCCGGGTGCAGCACGCGCTGCTGCTGGAGATATTGACGGACGAAGGTGTCGGTACGCTGATAAAGAGCAAGTAACCTTCAAATTGAGAGGTGCATAAAATCCCAATTTTCTGATGAAGCAACCAGCCACTCCACCAGGCCGCCAAAATCCGGCGGCCAAGCGGCTGGTTATAGGCCAGAGTAGGCGCGCGAAAAAAATCGCAGCGCAGGATATGCGGTACATGCAAGCAGGATTCTTTGAGCGCAACAACGTATGGCGACGAAAATTTGGATTTTTGACCTGGACAACACGCTGCATAATGCGACACCGCACATCTTCCCGCACATCAACCGCAGCATGACGGCCTATGTGCAGCAGTATCTGCAGATGGAAGAAGCGGCCGCAAACGATTTGCGCGAGCGTTACTGGCGGCGCTATGGCGCGACGATGACCGGCCTGATGCGCCATCACGGCACCGATCCGGATCATTTTCTGTGGCACACGCACCAGTTTCCGGATCTGGACCGGATGGTGCTGCGCGAACCGCGCTTGCGGCATGTGTTGAAGGCATTGCCGGGCAGGAAGGTGGTGTTTTCGAATGCGCCGCAGCGCTATGCGCATGCGGTGCTGAAGCTGCTGCGCGTGAACGGCCTGTTCGACGATGTGATGACGGTGGAGCATACCCGCTACCGCCCCAAGCCGGACAGTTTCGGCTTCATGCGCTTGCTGGGGTGCCATCACATACGGGCCGCGCAATGCGTGATGGTCGAAGACAGCCTGGAGAACCTGAATGCGGCAAAGAAGCTGGGGATGAAGACGGTGTGGGTGAATGCCGGCAACAGGAGCGCACCGTACGTGGACGTGAAGATCCGCGACGTGATGCGGTTGCCGGATGTGTTGCATCGCTTGATATAGAGGGGGAGATATGGCGGCCAAACCTGGTGAAAGAAAGTTGCAGATCCTGCAAACCGTCGCGCAGATGCTGGAACAGCCCAAGGGCGAGAGGATCACCACGGCTGCGCTGGCCGCGCGGCTTGATCTTTCCGAGGCGGCGCTGTACCGCCACTTCGCCAGCAAGGCGCAGATGTTCGAGGGATTGATCGAGTTCATCGAGCAGACCGTGTTCGGCCTGATCAACAAGATCACCCAGGAAGAGAAGAGCGGCGTGAAGCAGATCGAGGCGATGCTGGCGATGCTGCTGAACTTCGCGCAGAAGAACCGCGGCATGACGCGGGTATTGATCGGCGACGCGCTGGTGAACGAGGACGAGCGATTGCAGCAGCGCATCAACCAGTTGCTGGACCGCATCGAGGCCACGCTCAAGCAATCCCTGCGCATCGCCGCGACGCAGGGGGAATTGGGAGAAGCAATAGACGTGGGCGCCCATGCCAACCTGCTGGTGTGCTATGTCATCGGACGCTGGACGCAGTTCGCCAAGAGCGGTTTCACGCGCGAACCGATGGCGCAGTGGCCGGCGCAGTTGGCCATTTTGTTGAAAAATTAACAGGAAGAAAAATGATACTGATTCTGAATTCCAACGCAACCGAACAATCGCCGGAATACAAGCAGCTGATGGCGCACCTTGCCACGTTGCCCGGTATCCAGACCCGCGTGCATCTCGAACGCGGCAGCGAAAAGACACTGACCGAGATTTACCTGATCGGCAACACCCAGTCGCTGGATATCGAGGACATGCAGAGCCTGCCCTGCGTCGAACGGGCGGTGCGTGTGTCAGAGGAATACCGCATCCTCGGGCGGCACAAGGATGACCGGCGTCCCACCCACTTCGAATACAACGGCGTGCGCTTCGGGCAGGACACGCTGAACGTGTTCGCCGGATTGTGCGCGGTGGACAACCGCGAGCATGTAGAGATCATGATGAAGGCGGTGCACGACAACGGCCAGGTGTGCACGCGCATGGGGGCATACAAGCCGCGCACCAGCCCGTATGCTTTCCAGGGGCACGGAAAGAAATGCCTGCCCTATGTGTTCGAGCTGGCCGGCAAATATGGCATCAAGGTGATCGCGATGGAGATCACCCACGAATCGCATCTCAACGAGATCAAGGAAGCGCTGCACCAGACCGGCAACCCGACCGGCGTGATGCTGCAGATCGGCACGCGCAACACGCAGAACTTCGAGCTGCTAAAGATCGTCGGGCGGCAGACCGAGATGCCGATCCTGCTCAAACGCGGTTTCGGGATCACGCTCGACGAGTCGCTTAACGCAGCGGAATATCTGGCATCGGAAGGCAACCGCAACGTGGTGTTCGGCCTGCGCGGCATGAAGACCAACATGGGCGACCCGCACCGCAACTTCGTGGATTTCGCGCATGTGCCGGTGGTCAAGCGTTTGACGCGCATGCCGGTATGCATCGATCCGTCGCATTCGGTAGGTTCGCGCGCCGCCGCGCCGGACGGCATCCTCGACATGATGCACGTGACCGCGCAGGGTATCGTCGCCGGCGCGAACATGGTGCTGGTCGATTTCCATCCCGCCCCGCCCAAGGCGCTGGTGGATGGCCCGCAGGCGATGCTGCTGAAGGAACTGCCCTATTTTCTGGAAGACGTGCAGATCGCGCGCGAGGCGTATCTCAAACGCGTGGCGCTACGCCTGCGTCAGGAATAGGGAGTGCTTGAACATTCCCGGATTTCATTGCATCTCATCCGGGTTACGCAAGCTCGTTCGCGGCGAGTTGTGTTGGGCAAGACACCCGCAAGGGGTACACCAAAGGTACGCTGGCGGCAACTGATCGCATACTCGCAGGCCGCGCAGTCAGCGCCGTGGTTGTTGCCGACTTGTCGGCTATACAGCCACGCAGGCGCAGCATTGCCCACCCTTTCGCGATGCGTCACCATGCGGGTTGCTCAGCAATCATGGGCGGCGGTTAATTAACATTCGTTCCGCGTTGGCGCGTGTCACCCTACAGGGTTAGTCGTCTGAAAGTAGGGCTTGCAATGCTTCTACGTGATGATTTGAAATACTCCAACCTGACTCACCTACTTCATGCCAAAAGATTCTATGGTTCAAGTCAAGCTTTTCATGAGGCGACCAGGATCGAATTCGGTTTTGTAGGTGTAGATCGACCAAGCGGTTCGTGCGATGCGTCGAGCCAGAATGACAATAGCCGCAGTACTGGATAATCCCTTTCCCCGATAGTGTTCATAGATTGGCCTCCAGGTCTTCGTTTTGATGGCGGACAAGGCTGCCACATAGAGTAATCGCCGCAGTTCGGATGGACCGCGTTTGGACAGACGCCGTTTGCCTTGATGTCGTCCCGAGTCATCCGGCCTGGGATCCAGGCCGGTGAATGCGACGAAGGAATCTGCGCTCTTCAAGGGCATACGCTCAAGCGAATTAACCATTGCAGCGCTCACCACTGCACCGAAGCCGGTGATCGTACGCAAGTGCGTAACGTGTTCTTTGCGATCGGGGTTTGCCTCGATCAGTTCTTTTACTCGCTGGTCGATGCGGGCAATGACCTGATCGAAGCGTTTTCTAAGGGCCTTGAGTTCGGCAGCGAATCCGTCCACTCCCTTGAGCGACATGCCAAGTGCCTGACGCAAGGAGCTCAGCTTGGCACGACGCTTGAGCAATCGGTTAATTTCGCGTTGCTCCGGTGTAGGCGGCACCCAGGGGTGCAGATCGACATGTTCTTTCGCGACCATTCGAGCGATGAGCTCTGCATCCCCACACGATCGGTCTTGCCACGCATCCCGACGCCTTTTGCATAATGGCGGACAGCCGTACTTCTTGATCTTGCGGCTCATGACGCACCCGTGCGAGTAATTGTGAGTGGGCGCAGAGCCTGCACCGGGCGCGGTTCACCACGCAACGAACAAAGGTTGAGGGGGAAAGACAAACGTTGAATGTGTTGCATGATCCGGTCACCTCCCCAGGCTGTTCCGAGACGCATAGGATAAATAGCCTTGAATCTCGCGGGATTTATATCAGGTGAATTTGGCGATTGTCAACTCGCAATATTGACCGTGTCGTACTACGGAAAAATCAGGGGAAGCCTTTAAACTTGCCTGTCGAAGAGAGATTGGTTGTGTCCTGGGCATTGGTGCGAAAGGCGGTGACCTTTCTTGATTCTTCGATGCTCTGGACCTTGTCATCCAGGCGAGACGCGAATTTCTCCGGGAATTGCCCATTTAGCCACTTGAAGATAGGCATCAGCTCTTGTCTTTCCGCAATGGTGGCTGCCGTATCCATCTCGAATACACCGAGGCCCTTTTCCGCGGCGAAGAGGTAGTTTTCAGAATCGTGAATACTCGTGAGAAAGGGAAGTTTCAGCGAATTGAGGAAACGTTCCAGTGCACCGTATATTTGAGATGACGAACTGCGCACCCGGTTGGCAACTACCGCGATCTTTGCCTTCGAGGTGCGCGCGCCACCGAACAGGAACAGATCCTTGATGAAGTCGGCGGTGGCGTGGATATCGATCGACGACGGCGCGACCGGGATCACGATGAAGTTCGACTTGCGAACGATTTCCTGCAGCAGCAGGCCTTTCACTCCCGCAGGCGCATCAATGATCACGACTTCGGTGTCCACGGGAACCCATGCATGCGTGCTGCGCAACGGAATGGCTCCCTTGGCGGGAGCGGCGTTGGCCCCATGTATCTTCTCCGCTTCATCGGGCCTTACCCGCAGCCACTGTATGCTCGAACCCTGCGGATCGTAGTCCATGATCGCCGTCCGGAATTTCTTGCAGGCATAGTAGCTGGCAAGATTGGTGGTCAGGGTGGTCTTGCCTGAACCGCCCTTGGAATTGATGACCAGTATTGTCAGCATTATTTCCTTTCCTTCTGATCCTATGCGATCGGGTTGCTGGCCGCGAGCTTCTGGATATAGTCGGAGAATTCCGGGTCTTCACCGCGCAACAGGGCGGGCATCGAGGTGCGGAAATCCGCGCGATTGCACCATTCTCCCATATAATCTTCCCAGGAGCGCCAGCGCCGCAGCTGCTTTTGATTCATATGGCCTTCGTAGAGTAACAGATAGGCGCGTTCAAAGAGCGAGATCAGCATGCTGAAGATGATGAACATGCGCTCGCGCTGCTCTTCGGAAAGCGCCGGTGTTTCCTCGCTGGCGAACAAACGCAGGTCGGGATGTTCCAGAGCGACCCTGAGGAATTCCTGATAGTTGTCGGAAAGGAGCTGATAGACTTCCTCTTCCTCGTTGTTGCGCTCCTTGCGCTGCTCGAAGACGAATACAGCGATCGCCAGCGGCAGGCCGACCACCGTCACCATATAACTCAGCAGTTCCCATGTTTCAAGGTCAGTCATCAGAACGATCTTGTCATCACTATGTTACAAAATTCCGGAAGAATAGCCGCTTGTGTTTGTGATATTAACCCTAACCGGTTGACCGGTATAGACGGTATGCCTATCATGAGAACGAATCAGTTATTTATCAAGTGCCGGCAGGACTTGATCATCAGCACCGAACTGCGCGGCACAGAATATCAATCCGATACATCGAGGTGATAGTCATGACCGAAAAAAAGGCAAAACCGGCGGCAAAAAAGGTCCCAACAGCAAGAGCCGGCAGCACGGCAGCCAATAAGGCCGGAACCCAAGCCAAGAACAAGGCCGCCAAAGCAACGGTGAAGCCTGTCGTGAAGAAGCAGACCGTGAAGAAGCCCGCCGCCAAGAAGACCGGGGTTGCAACGGCAGAACCGAAAAAAGCCAAAACTCCGGTGGTGGGGAAAGCAGCAGCTCCTGTTGCGAAGAAGAAATCTGCATTGACAAAAGCTGTGGCCAGCAAGCCTGTTCCAGCCAAGGTGACTAGACCGGCCGATAAGCCCACACCCGAAGAGCGCTATCGCATGGTGGAAACGGCTGCTTACTTCATAGCCGAGCGGCATGGCTTTCAAGGGCGTTCCGACGAGCATTGGGCAGCAGCGGAGCGGGAGATAGCCGCCAAGTTGGGTAAATAGGCATCACCCCGATAGCAAATGAAATCAGCAAATGAAGATAATCGCAATCGGCAAACTTCCCATTCTCATTCTATTGTTGCTGATCGCGGTCACGGGGCATGCCGAGAACATGCTGCTTGCCGATCATCCGCTGGCCGGGAAGATATGGGACATGCGCAGCGGCAGTTTCATGGACGAGACCGCGCTGCTTGCCAGGATCGGCGGCGCCAACGTGGTTCTGCTCGGGGAGACCCATGACAATCCGCTGCATCACGATATCCAGCTGAGGCTGCTTAAGGCACTCATAGCGTCCGGAGCCCGTCCGGCCTTGTTGATGGAACAGCTCGATAGCGAAGCTCAAGCGGCGCTCGACGTGGCTCTGGCCAACAGCAACAGGGATGAGGCACTGAGCGCGGCAACCAGGCTGATCAAGTTCACCGACTGGAAATCTTACCGTCCGTTTCTTGCGATTGCGATCGAAAACGGCCTGCCGGTGATTGCCGCGAATATACCAAGCCAGCAGCTCCAGCCGGTGGTCTGGTACGGTTTTTCGGCTTATGACGCTGCTGCGCTGAAACGCATGCACGTCGAAGCGGTATGGAACGATAGCCGCGAGAACTACATGTTGCAGCACATCGGGGGTGCCCACTGCGGCCGGCTCAGGGAGTCCTTGCGTGCAGGCCTGACCCGTAGCCAGCGTTTGCGCGACGCGCTGATGGCCGATGCCGCAATGAAGGATATCGGTCGAGGCATAGTTGCCATCGTCGGCAGCAGCCACGCCCGCCGCGACGTCGGCATGCCGCTCTATCTGGCCGCCCGTGATCCCTCGGCTCGCATCTTGTCGGTCGGACTGGTAGAGGTCATACCGGGCAGGGATGCGCCCGAATCCTACGAGGCGGAAAGCGCTTCCGGCGATGCGCCCTTCGACGTGGTCTGGTTCACGCCGCGTGTGGCACGCATCGATCCATGCGCCGAGCTGGAAAAGAAATGACCTCCGGATGAATTGTCAACTCGCCGTGAAATGCCGGTAGAACCATCTCTTCACGGACTCCACAGCCAGCAGATAGCACAGCACAATGATCGGCAGGATCAGGAAGAACAGCAGCGGCGGGGCGACGAAGCCCAACTGCGCCGCTATTGGCGTGAACGGCAATGCCGCAGCCACCAGAACGACGGCCAGAGACGTGACGGTCAGTGCGATGTTCGGCCGGCTCCTGAATGGGTTGCCCCGCGTGCGTATCACGAATATCACCAGCACCTGGGTGGCGACGGACTCGATGAACCAGCCGGTGTGGAAAAGCGCTTCGCCTGCGCCTAAAACCTTCAGCAGGATAACGAACATCAGGAAGTCGAACACCGAGCTGACCGGGCCGACCACCCACATGTAGTTTCGGATGAAGGCCGTGTCCCAGTGCCGGGGATGGGTCAGATAAGCGTGGTCCACATTGTCCATCGGGATCGGCAGCTCGGAGATATCGTAGAGCAGGTTGTTGAGCAATATCTGCGACGGCAGCATCGGCAGGAATGGCAGGAACAGCGTTGCGCCGGCCATGCTGAACATGTTGCCGAAATTGGAGCTGGTTCCCATCATGATGTATTTCAGAATGTTGGCGAAAGTGCGCCGCCCCTCCTGCACCCCCGCGTGCAGCACATTCAGGTCCTCCCGCAACATGATCATGTCGGCCGCCGCCTTGGCCACGTCCACCGCGCTGTCCACCGAGATGCCGACGTCCGCCGATCGCAATGAAGGCGAGTCGTTGATGCCGTCGCCCAGATAGCCCACCGTGTGTCCCTGTGCTTTCAGCGACAGGATGACGCGGTTCTTCTGCGCCGGCGTAACTCGGCACAACAGGTTGGCCTCCCGCACCCTGACCGCCAGCGTCGGATCGTCCATCTTCTGCATCTCGCTGCCGTTCAGCACCCCGGTAACCGGCATGCCCAGCTGATCACACACATAGCGGGTGACCAGTTCGCTGTCGCCGGTGACGATCTTGACGGTTATACCGTCCGCCGCCAGTGCCTTGAGCGCATGCGCCGCGCTCTCCTTCGGCGGATCGAGGAACGCGGCGAAACCGGCAAAAATCAGCTCGGTCTCATCATCGACGACGGCATGCGGATGATCCAGAGGTACCGGACGCCAGGCTACGCCGAGCACCTTGAAACCTTCGCGGCCGAGGCTGTCGTGCAGCGCCTGGATCGAAGCCAGCGCCTGCTCGTCCAGCGGTTTAGATTCTTCCAGTTCGCCCACCGCGTATCGTGTGGACAGTCTGAGGATATCCTCGGGAGAACCCTTGACCACGAGCAGCCGCTTATTGCCCAGCCCGGATAATCCCTGGCCGGCCAACACCTGCCCTGCCAATCCATTATCGACCAATACCGAAACGCGACGCCGCTCGAAGTCGAACGGCACCTCGTCTATCTTGCGCCAGCCGCTTGCATCGATCTCCCTGTGCTCGAGGATCGCGTCGTCCAGCGGACTCTTCAACCCGGTCTCGAAATAGCTGTTCAGGTAGACCAGCCGCAGCACCTGAGCGCTGTCGTTGCCGTGCGCATCGAGGTGGCGCTCCAGCTTGATGCGCCCCTCGGTGAGCGTGCCGGTCTTGTCGGTGCACAGCACATCCATGCTGCCCAGGTTGTGGATTGCGGCGAGCCGCTTCACGATCACCTGCTTCTTCGCCATGCGCAGCGCGCCGCGCGACAATGTCACCGTAACCACCATGGGCAGCAGTTCCGGCGTCAGGCCGACTGCCAGCGCGATCGCGAACAGGAAAGATTCGAGCAGCGGCCGGTGAAACAATGCGTTGATCAGGAACACGAACAGCACCAGCATGAAGGTCAGACGCATGATCAGCATGCCGAAGCTCTGGGTGCCCAGCTCGAAAGCAGTAGGCGGCGGCTTGCGCTGCAAAGAATCCGCGATATCACCCACCGCCGTGCCGGCTCCGGTGCGGCACACCAACGCCCTCGCCATCCCGCTGATCACGGAGGTGCCCATGAACACGGCGTTCCCGGCCTGGCTGAGGTCTGCCGCTGGCGCCGGCAAATCGAGCGCATGCTTCTCCACCGGATAGGATTCGCCGGTCAGCAACGACTGGTTGATGAAGAAGTCCTTGGCCTCGAGCAAGCGGCAATCGGCCGGGATCAGGTCGCCCGCGGCCAGCAGCACCACGTCTCCCGGTACCAGTGTCGCGATCGGGATCTCCTGGGAATGTCCGTCACGCAACACTGTGGCACGCACTGCAACTGTTTTCTTCAATTGTTCGGCGGCGCGGCCGGCGCGGTACTCCTGAAAGAAATCAAGCGTCACACTCATCAGCACGATGGCCCATATGATCACGAACCCGGTGATCTCGCCGGTCAGCGCGGACACAGCGCTGGCCGCCAGCAGGACCATCACCAGCGGATTCTTGAAGTGGCTCAGATACTGAATGAACAGCGGACGCTCGCGATGTGATGGCAGCGTATTCGGGCCGAACCTTATCCTGCGCGCGCGCGCCTTCTGTTGGCTTAGCCCGTCCGGGGATGCCAGCAATTGCGTTTGGAGTGATTCGGATGGCAAATTCCAGAACAGTGCGCCTGGATTTTCTATTGGGCGTTCCATAGTGCTGGTCTTCTTTCGGCACAGCCGTGTGCGGAGTTTTCAGGCAGCGATATCGTACGCCGGATTGGAGGCAGCCGTGAAAGAATCAGGGGCAGAAGTCAGTGAAGATATGGCTTGCCGAGGCAGCCGGCAGAGAACGGACTGGTGTAGTGAACAGCGGCGCAATGGTGAGCGCTCCCACCGGCCCTCGCAGAGGGCCGGTGAGGCAACAAATGATCTACTTCCGCGTTATTTCTTTGCGCCGTTTACTGCAACTTTCAATGTGGCGCCAGCTTTGAATGCCGGAACCTTGGCTGCCTTGATCTTGATTGCTTCCCCGGTGCTCGGGTTGCGGCCGGCGCGTGCGGCACGCTTGCGCACTTCGAATGTGCCGAAACCAACCAGAGCGACGTTGTCACCTTTCTTCAGGGTGTTGGTGACGATCTCGATCAGCGCCGAAATGTTGCGGTCAGCGTCTGCTTTGGAGCTGCCTGTCTTGTCGGACAATGCGTCTATCAGTTCTTTTCTGTTCATGTCTTTTTCCTTATGTTGTTGTTACTGCACGTGCAGCAGTTGGGAGTTTAGCACCAGTGGATGCCGTTTCAAATATTTCTGCGTCAGGCGGAATATGGTATCCGGTCATATTTACGGCTATTTGGCCCGGCCGTATCTTGCGGTAAAGCTGGCTTTGCCCAGCATATTTGCATGGATCATGTAGCCGGTAAGGGCTGCGGTGGCATCGGCGGGAACATCCAGCTTGTCGGTCTTGAGCGCGTACACCGTGAAAATATAATGGTGCGGCTTGTCGCCCTGCGGCGGGCAGGTACCGCCCCAGGCTGCTGTTCCGTAGTCGGTACGTCCTTGAGCTGCGCCTTTTGGCAGGGTCGTGCTGCTAAGGGCGCCCGCATTCGAAGCCAGTTCGTTGACGTCAGCCGGAATGTTGATGACCACCCAGTGCCACCAGCCTGAGCCTGTCGGCGCATCGGGGTCATAGACGGTCACGGCAAAACCCTTGGTGCCTTTGGGTGCCCCGCTCCATTTCAGTGCGGGTGACTTGTTTTCGCCCGAACAACCAAACCCATTGAATTCGAAGCTTTTGGGTATCATGCCGTTGGCTTTGATCTCGGGACTCGAGACTTTGAAACCGGATGCATAGGTCATGGTGGACATGGCAGCAAGGGCAACTGCAAAAAGGATACGACGCATGGGCATTCTCCTTAGATAAACGGGGGCATGATTGTAGCACCGTTGTTTAACGTGCAATATCGATACTCATTTGCATTGTCGTGTGACTCGACGTGATAATGGATGCGGTTCAAGCATGGAACTTGCTTCCTTGAAATGTAATGGCAACCATATACAAGCAGTTGTCCAGGATCGAGAACAGGAGATTTGAATGCCCGCGACCGTTGAGGTTTATGCCGATTTTATCTGTCCGTGGTGTTACATCGGCCTGGACAGGCTGAACCGGCTGGTAAAGGAACGCGCGGTCCTGCTGCACTGGAATCCTTATCTGTTGCGGCCTGATATCCCGCCGGGAGGCGTTCCCCTGACTTCGGTCTTGCCTCCCGAGAGGCTGGAGCGGGCCGAAGCGGCCGTGCGCGAAGCGGCGCAAGCGGCGGGTCTACCGCTAAACCGTCCCGACATGGTGCCAAATTCGCGCAAGGCTCACGAGATCGGTTTGCTTGCCGAAACCAGGGGCTTCGGCGATGCCTATCACCGCGCGGTATTCAACGCATACTTTGCGCAGGCGCGAAATATCGGCGATGAAGAAGTGCTTGCGGATCTGGCAGAATATGCGGGGTTGGTGCGCAAGGAAGTGCTCGAGGTCCTAAGCTCGGGGTGTTACCGGACAGAGGTAGGCCGGGCCACGACCGAGGCTTTTCAGCGGGGTATACGCAGTGTGCCGAACTATGTCTTCCCGTCCGGCAAGGGTTTTTCCGGCGCGCAGCCTTATGAGGTTTTCCTCAACGCCTTGGATCGGTGAGCCGAGCACAAATCCAATTCAGGATGGCAAACATGGATCGGCCTGTCAAAACTGTGGGCGAGCCCATCATCCAGCACGGACCGTTCTTGATGAACACAAAGGAGGCGATCCCTCAAGCCGCCAGGGATTTTCAGGAAGGCGGCTTGGATCAGCAGGGTAAACAGGCCGCGTCCTGCTAGCGCGAGCGTTTGGAACCGGAAACCATGGCGGCGGACATTTTTATCCATTCCGCCGCAGCGTCTTCCAGAGTCAATATTCGTCCCTCTGTGCGTTGGATCTCGTTCTTGTAGCTCTCGATATTCCGCACCTGCTCCACTATGCGTGCCGTGTATGCATCATCCTGATCCAGGAACTCAACCCCGATATCGTGGTGGCCTTTGAGCGCCGCGCACCAGGCTACGCGAGCCTCGGTCTCGAACGGGGGACTAAGGAACGGGATACTAATCTCCACAACGTCGCCCGGCTTAAGCTTGCGGTCACAACGAAAGGCAAGCCCGCCCGTGCTCAGATTCAAGGTGTCGCGGTTGGCATGTTTAAGCTGCCCGTGGGTCTTAACCTGGATCTGAATGTTCACGGGGTAGCGATCGAATCGTCCCATGTGTCATGAACCCGAAAAGTTGGCGTACCCGTATTGTGATACGGCCGCAGGGCAAAGTAAATCCATAATCTTCCGCTCCCGGATCGATGCTTTAGTCACGGATGACCTGAATTCGATGACCTGAATTCAAGAAATAAAAAGGCCTGACCGCAGCCAGGCCACCCTGATATTAATACCCGCGGGTAACAGGAAGTGCCGCTTATCTAATTGGCGGATTTTCCGGAAAACAAGATCATCAGGGTCAGTACAATAAATGGCGAAAAAACAAAAAGAAATGGTAAAGCGATCACGATGGGATCTCCGAAAAGGTTAAGGGACTTGTTTATGCCGCAACATATTTTTCTGTTTCGATAGCAGACGATCAACCGGGTTGAGCCAAGCATATGCCAGCGTTACGGCAATGAAATATTGTCATCGGCTGAATCAAAAGGCAAGAAAATTCAACAAGAAAAAACCATGAATTCATAGTGGGAATAGCGCTTGTGTTGCTACCCGATGGAAATGCGTGGGACATGAATTCCGGAAACGTACGACCGTAACCGGCCAGGGGCTGACTCAGCGCAACCCAAGGGGACGATAGCGCTTCATCGTATCGGCCCGCGGACTGTACCCGGATTGATAAACTACCGATCGAAGCCTATACTGAAATGCGAACCAAAAGAGATCACCCAGATTACCCATGGAGAGAGACATGACCGGACGATGGATATTTGCAGCTCTGATGCTTTGCATGGGGAATCCGGCATTTGCCCAGCCCAAGGCTGATTCAACACGGGGCGAGTTGCTCTATACGACACATTGCATCGCCTGCCATGATACCCAGGTGCATTGGCGCGACAAGAAGATCGCCAAGGACTGGAATGGCCTTAAGGCACAAGTACGCCGGTGGCAAGGGATTCAGGGACTGGTGTGGAGAGACGAGGATGTCCTGGATGTGGCGCGTTTCCTGAATGCCCGATACTACAACTATCCGGAACACGATCAATAGTCGTCATCCATTACCAATTGCAGGAGTATCAGTCATGAAAGATTTGAAACTATTTGGGCCATTGGTTGGGCGTATCCTGATCGCGCTTATATTCCTGTTGGCGGGCTTCGGAAAACTCACCGGTTTCGAAGGGACGGTGGCTTACATCTCCAGCAAGGGATTGCCGCTGCCTCAGCTCGCAGCGGTCGGCGCGATCATTGTCGAGCTCGGCGGTGGCATCATGCTGGTAGTGGGCTGGAAGACCCGTCTGGCAGCCGCAGTCATACTTATCTTTACCGCCGCGACTGCACTATTCTTTCATAATTTCTGGTCGGTGCCCCCGGAACAGGCGCAAAACCAGATGATCCACTTCCTGAAAAATATATCCATGATGGGCGGCCTGCTTTACGTCGTGATACACGGAGCCGGCGCCCTGAGTCTGGACGGGAGCGACAAGAAGTGATCCGGTCGCAGCGCCTGTCAGGCATATGCCAGATGCCGGTGATCCCTGTCATTTGTCGCGCCGCCATAATGTTTCAGCCACGGCTTGTGTGCGGTTGATACATCGGCTTAGCACGAACAACAGATCAGACAAGCGATTCAGGTAAGGCAGCGCGTGTCGCGGCACTGCATCACCCTGAGATAACACGGCCAGATCGCGTTCCGCGCGGCGCGCCACGGTGCGCGCCACATGGCACAACGCACCGGCGCGCGAGCCGCCCGGCAATATGAATTCGCGCAGCGGCGGCAGGTCCGCGTTGTAGTGAGCGATCTGTTCATCCAGCCAGGCGATCCTGCTTACCGCGAACACATCATTGGCGGGCAGCGCCAGCGCGCCGCCCAGATCGAACAGGTCATTCTGTATCTGCAGCAGCACCGCACGTATGTCGGGCGGAAGCTGTTCGACAAGCAAAACGCCAAGCTGGCTGTTCAGCTCATCCACGCTGCCCAGCGCGGCGATGCGCGCGTGATCCTTGCCGAGTCGCGTGCCGTCGGCGAGCCCGGTTGTACCTTTGTCTCCGGTTCGAGTGGTGATCTTGCTTAAACGCATGGCGTCATCCTTGATTATTGCCGTTCAAGACACGCGAAGTATACCTTTGCATCGGGCTGGCTGTGATTGCGCTGCGCCTGCCAGATCATCTCGCCCAGGCATTCCATCATCCGGTGCTGCGCATCGTGCTCCGATTGCCGCTTCTGGCTCAGGCGCACGAAATGCGCGCGTATGCCCTTGGGTTGATCGATGGAGATCTGCTCCTCGATGGTCAGGTGCATCATCAGGTGCAGGAAGGGATTGGCCGCGCCGTGTTCGGGCAGGTAGTCCTTTTCCTGATGGCGCTCCGGATCCTCCAGCACCGCAAAATATTCCGGATGCTTGGCGACGAGCTGCGCGGCGAGGTCTTCCAGCGGCGTCAGCAATTCTCCGGCGCGGTGTTTGCGCCATGCCTCGAACAGAAAATTCCGCGCTTCGTCGCGCGAGGGATTGAATAGCAAACTGTCTACTCCGAAATGATTTCAAAAATCCGTCAGCCTAAAATCCTCCTCCCCCTTGCAGGGGGAGGGCTGGGGAGAGGGTAGAAACTTAACCTGCACCCCTATCCTTCCTTACCCCTGTACTCGCACAGATCTCGGATGATACACGCGCCGCATTTCGGCTTGCGCGCCTGGCACACATAGCGCCCGTGCAGGATCAGCCAGTGATGCGCGTCATGCTTGAATTCGTCCGGCACGAACTTGAGCAGTTTCTTTTCGACTTCCAGCACGTCCTTGCCGGGTGCGATGCCGGTGCGGTTCGCGACGCGAAAGATATGCGTGTCCACCGCGATGGTAGGCTGGCCGAACGCGGTGTTGAGGATCACATTGGCGGTCTTGCGGCCCACGCCGGGCAGGGCTTCCAGCTCCTCGCGGCTCTGCGGAACCGCGCCGCCATGCCGTTCCACCAGCATGCGGCAGGTCTGCATCAGATGCTTCGCCTTGGTCTTGTACAGACCGATGCGCTCGATGTGCTCGCGCAGCCTTTCCTCGCCGAGCGCGAGTATCTTCTCCGGCGTGTTCGCGACCGGGAACAGGTGCCGCGTCGCGGTATTCACGCTGACATCGGTGGCCTGCGCCGACAGCACCACCGCGACCAGCAGCTCGAACGGCGTCCCGTATTCCAGCTCGGTAGTGGGGTGCGGGTTCGCTGCTTGAAGGCGAAGAAATATTTCGCGGCGTTTGGCGGGGTTCATGGATAAATTTTAATCAGGATTATTTGTAGGGTGGGCAGACAGGGTTATCGTCTGCCCACGCGGTATGGCATCCGCGTGGGCACAGAATCGTGCCCACCATACTTGGCTAAGCAGCAAACTCCAATCCCCTGTCAGGAACAAACGAGCAATTGTTCGAGCAGGCAGAACAAGATATGCAATGGAGCCAATTAACAAGAATAACATTCCGATGTTCGGTCGCCTTGAACGGGCAATGATAAATGCGAGTAAACAAAATGCGCCAGAAATACCATAGCCAAAACGATAATAGTCATTGAGTGGAGAAGACTCCAGCCATAGTGCCCATAGAACACAAGCACTTGAAACAACTGCAACAGAATTCCAAAGTATCCGTGACATTCTCAGTGCGCCGCAGGCGCACACCCGCCATCCACTGGCGCAACAGTCGCGTTCGCGCCTTTCAGCTTCTGTTCGGCGCGCAGGTTCAGCCAGTTCTTGCCGGCGATCAGCATGCCCAGCGTGATGAATGCGCCGGGCGGCAGGATCGCGAGCAGGAAACCGTGGTAGTTCGGCACAACCGTTATTACCCAAGCCTTTGCCGACTCGCCGAACACCATGTCTATGCCGGACAGCAGGGTGCCATGGCCGAACAGCTCGCGCAACCCGCCCAGCACCGCCAGCACCGCGGTCAGCCCCAGGCCCATCGCCAAGCCATCCAGCGCGGATTGCAGTGCGGGGTTCTTTGAGGCAAAGGCCTCGATACGCGCAAGCACGATGCAATTGGTGACGATCAGCGGGATGAAGATGCCGAGCACCAGATACAGCTTGTACATGTATGCATTCATGCTGAACTGCACGACGGTGACCAGCACCGCGATGATCAGGATGAATACCGGGATGCGCGCCTCGTTCGGAACCAGGTTGCGGATCGGCGCGATCGCGGCACCGGACAGCGCCATCACCGTGGCGGTCGCAAGTCCCAAGCTGACGCCGTTCACCACCGAGCTGCTCACCGCGAGTATCGGGCACATGCCGAGCAGTTGCACCAGCCCGGTGTTCTGCTTCCACACGCCATTGAACAATATATCCTTGAATTCCTGAGCGGTCATTTCTGTTTCCCTTCGCTTAACTTGCACATCGCGATAAAACTACCGTCCCCTCCCCCTTTGTAGGGGGAGGGACAGGGAGAGGGTGGGTGCCGTTGATTTCCCCCTCTCCCCAACCCTCTCCCACAAGGGGAGAGGGGGGTGAATATCATTCGGTGTTACTTACCTTTTCATTTGGTACTCGCTTGAACATCTCGTCATGATGCTGCGCGAAATACTGCAACGCCTTGTGCACTGCCTTCACCACCGCGCGCGGCGTGATGGTCGCGCCGGCCATATAGTCGAATGATCCGCCGTCCTTTTTGACCTTCCAGTCGGGATCCTTCGGGTCGTCCAGCGATTTGCCGTCGAAGGCGGTGATCCATTTGCTCTTCGTGATCTCGATGTAATCGCCCAGCCCCGGCGTCTCCTTGTCTGATATTACGCGCACGCCGCCGATCTTGCCATCATGATGGATAGAGATGATCAGGCTGATCTTGCCGCCATATCCGTCGGGCGCGATGGCTTGCAGCACCGCGATGGAGGGTTGGCCGTTCAGGCGGCCAAGATAGGCGACGGTCGTTTCGGCGGTGCCAAGCAAGTCGTCCGCGCCCAGTTCTTTGGTGTCCTTGATGATGTCGTTGTCGTAGGTTCCGGCCGGAGCGATCTGCGTGACCAGTTTGAGCTTTTCCAGCTCCTCGCTGCGTGCGATCGGATCGTGCGTCAGCTGGTAGGTCAGCGCAAGCAGGGCCGTACCTATCAGCGCGAAGAACAGCAGGTTCAACGCGGTGACGACAGAAGCCTTCATCACCGTGCGCCTCATGACTTGTCCTTTTTGCCAAACACGGGCGGCTGGGTATAGAGCACGATCAGCGGCACGCAGATGTTCATCAGCAGCGTCGCGAATGCGACACCGTCCGGGAAGCCGCCGAACACGCGGATCAGATAGGTGAGCAGGGCTGCACCGCCGGCAAAGATCAGCTGCCCCTTGTTGGTGGTGGGACTGCTGACCGGATCGGTGAGGATGAAGAAAGCGCCCAGCATCGCCGCGCCGGCGAACCAGTGAAACAGCGGGCCGGCGTAATGTGCGGGATCAATCACATGGAATATGGCGGCGATGACGAACAGCGTGCCGAGGAAAGCGACGGGAATATGCCAGCTGATGATGCGCGAGTAGAGCAGGTACATACCGCCCAACAGGAATCCCAATGCGACCATCTCGCTGCCGTGCCCGGCCAGCTGCCCGTAGATCGGCATATCGAGGATCTGCCCGATCGGCTGGTCGAGGTGCAGATGCGTCTTGAGATTATCAAGCGGTGTTGCCATCGTCAGGGCGTCCATCGTAGTCTGGTCCGGCAACACGCCAAGGAAGATATAGTCAAGTTGCTGCGAAAAACCGAGCGCCGGCAAAGAGAGACCGTGCGGTGCGACCCAGTGCGTCATCTGTGCCGGGAACGAAATGATCAGCACCGCATAGCCGACCATCGCCGGGTTGAACAAATTGTTTCCCAGCCCGCCATAGAGGTGTTTGGCAATCGCGATCGCAAATGCGGTGCCGACCACGATCAGCCACCACGGTGCCAGCGGCGGAATCGACAGTGCCAGCAGCCAGGCGGTGAGCAGCGCGCTGTTGTCTCTCAGGAACGGTGCGATGGGCCGGTTGCGCATCTTGAGCATCAGCGCCTCGGTGCCGAGCGCCGTCAGGCTGGCCAGCGTGATCGATACCAGGATCGCCGGCCCGAAGTACCAGACGTACAGTGCGATGCCGGGGAGCAGCGCCAGCAGCACCTTCAACATGATCGCGGACACGCCTTCCGATTCTCTGATGAGGGGAGAACTCATAAGTTTATTCTAGCCACGGATTAACACAGATGGTCACGGATCAAAATACCAGGCGCTTGAATTCAACTTTGGTTCGGCCAAAATTGATTAGCAGCCCGACCTTAATACCAGTTGCCTTAAGTTCATTGAGCAATTGAGGTTCATCTTGTCGGTTATAAGTTGGAGCGATTTTTAACTCGACCACTACCAGTTCATTGACCAGCAGATCGGCAAAATAGTCGCCAACGATAACCCCTTTGTATGTCACCTTGATTGGATGCTCAATCTCAGCGCGCAGACCACGGCTAATCAATTCGGTTTGCAAGGCTTTCTGATAAACCCGCTCCAAAAATCCATACCCCAATGTTCCATATACCTCAAAGGCAGCGCCAATGATTTCCTTGGTCGGCCCTTCATGAACTAGATTTGCCATCAGTGTTTCATCCGTGTTCATCCGTGGCTCAATCTGCGTTGCTTTGGTCATGTAGAAGGCCTCGTGTATGTGCCACCTCACGGAGGTGTTCGCGGTGCGTTTCCAGGTCGGCAAGCTCCGCCTGCTGATCGGGTGGCTGGGCGGCAAGTTTGGCCGCTTGCGCGGCTTTTTCCTTGGCAGCCAGCCTGGCGGCCTTTTCCTGCTTTTCGCGTTCGATGCGCAGTTCGTGAAATTCGTGGCGTACCCTTGCCTGGTCGGCGAGCTGTTTTTCATGCTCGCGTGCGCGTATCTCGCTTTTGGCGAATCGGTAATACTGTACCAGCGGGATGTGGCTCGGGCAGACATAACTGCAGGCGCCGCATTCGATGCAGTCGAACAGGCTGAATGTCTGGGCCTTGCCGAATTCCCTGGATTGGGCGAACCAGTAAAGATCCTGGGGCTGCAGGTCTGCCGGGCAAACTTCGACACAGCGCGTGCAACGTATGCACGGCATCGCGGGCTGGTGCTGGGGGAATATCCTGCCAGAAGCGGCGATGATGCAATTGGTGGCTTTCACCAGCGGCACCTGCACCGAGGGCAGCGGGAAGCCCATCATCGGGCCGCCCATGATGTAGCCATTGGTGTCGGGCAGCGCTTCGGACAGCGCGACCAATTCGGCAATCGGCGTGCCTATCAGTACCTCGTAATTCCGCGGCAGGCGCACGTTCCCTGTGATCGTGACGATGCGCGAAAGCAATGGCTCTCCATTTGAGAATGCCCGATAAACGCTGGAGGCGGTGGCGACATTGAAGCACTGCACGCCGATATCGGTGGGCAGTTTGCCGGAGGGCACTTCCAGGCCGGTGAGCACGCGTATCAGTTGCTTCGCGCTGCCGCCGGGATAGATCGTGGGAATTGCAACAACCTCATGCCACTTGTTTTGTTGAAAGAGGGTACTGTTCGCCGTGATGGCCTGTTGCAGCGCGGCGATGGCTTCCGGCTTGTTGTCTTCGACGCCGTACAGCACTTCATCCGCATCCAGCATGTGGCGCAGTGTTTCTGCGCCCTGCACGATCTCCGCGGCGCGCTCGCGCATCAGCATGTCGTCGCAGGTGATGTAGGGTTCGCACTCCGCGCCGTTCAGGATCAGCGTTGTGATGCGTTGTTTGCCCAGGCGCAATTTGACGTCGCTGGGGAATGCCGCACCTCCGAGGCCCACCACGCCGGCCATGCGCAGCATTTGCTGCAGCTCGGTGGAATTGTGGTCGCGGTAATCGATCGCCTTGCGCAGGATCCATTCTTCCCTGCCATCCGGTATCAATGTAGCGCACAGGTTGGGCAGGCCGGAAGGGTGGGCGATGAGTTGCATATCGATCGCGGCGATGGTGCCGGACGTGGGTGCATGCACGGCGCTGGAGACAAACCCGTCCGGCATGCCGATAAGCTGTCCTTTCAGCACATGATCGCCGGCTTTCACCACAGGTTTCGCGGCTTCGCCGGCATGCTGGTGGAGCGGAACGATCAGTTTGGAGGGCAGCGGTGCGCGCGCGATAGCCGTCCGGGTGGATTGCGTCTTGTTGCTGGGCGGATGGATGCCGCCGTGGAAATGATAAAGTTTTCTCATCGCGCCGTTGCTGTCATGCGGTTGCCGTCAGGGCGTGCACGGGATATTTCCATTTCCAGTTTGTGATCTTCTCCTCGATGACCTGCATGCCGATGCAGTCCACCGGACAAGGCGCGACACACAGCTCGCAGCCGGTGCATTCCGAGGCGATGACGGTGTGCATCTGCTTGGCTGCGCCGGCGATCGCATCGACCGGGCATGCCTGGATGCACAACGTGCAGCCGATGCAGGTGGACTCGTCGATGATGGCGACAGATTTCGGTTTGGGGACGACGTCGCCGCCGAGCGGCTTGAATTCCTTGCCGAGCAGCTCGGCCAGCTTGTGTATGCCGTCGTCCCCGCCCGGCGGACATTTGTTGATGTCTGCCTCGCCGTCTGCAATGGCCGTGGCATAAGGCTTGCAGCCCGGATAGCCGCATTGCCCGCACTGCGTCTGCGGCAGGATCGCATCGATCCTGTCAACCAGCGGATTGCCTTCAGTATGGAATTTGATCGCGGCGAAACCCAGCACCGCACCAAGCACGACGGCGAGGGCTGCCATCACCAGCAGCGCACTTAGCATGCGAAGCTTCCCATCACTTGATCAATCCGGAGAACCCCATGAACGACAGACTCATCAAACCGGCGGTGATCATCGCGATCGCCGATCCCCTGAAGATCGCCGGCACATCAGCGCCTTCCATGCGCTCGCGCATGCCTGCGAACAGCACCATCACCATGGTAAATCCCAGCGCGCTGCCAAAGCCGAACATCAGCGATTCCAGAAAGTTGTGTTTGAGCTGAACATTGAGCAGGGGCACACCCAGCACCGCGCAATTGGTGGTGATCAGCGGGAGATAGATGCCCAATACCTGGTAAAGCGGCGGGCTGGTCTTCTGCACGACCATTTCGGTGAACTGCACGATGCCGGCGATCACGACGATGAACGAGAGCGTGGTCAGGTAGGACAATTCCGGGCCGAGCAGATAGCGGTTGATCAGGTAACTCGAGCCCGAGCCCAGCGTCAATACGAAAGTGGTGGCCGCGCCCATGCCGATGGCGGCCTCGAGCTTTTTGGAGACTCCCATGAACGGACACAAGCCGAGAATCTTCACCATCACGACGTTGTTGACAAACACCGCGCCGACCAGGATCAGCAGATATTCAGACATAAACATGCGAAACCTTGAAAATGCAGGCGCGGATTATCCCCTGATTCATATGCCGCTTCAACCGCGTTTGCGGTATATGAATATAGCGAAAAGTGCGGTCCGCTAAATCTCTATCCGCGTCCCCATTTCTATCACACGGTTGGCGGGGATCTTGAAGAAGTCTGCAGCGTTCATGGCATTCTTGGACAATGCCAGGAACAGACGCTCGCGCCATTTGGCCAGCCCGGGCTTCGCGCTGGAAACGATCAGGGCGCGTGAAATGAAGAATGAGGTGTCCATCATGTCGAAGAACAATTTTTGTGCGCTGCACAGCTCCAGCGCCAGCGGAATATCAGGCGTTTGCATGAATCCGTAAAACAGCTTTACCCGATAAAAATTCTTGCCCATATCCTTGATCAAAAAACGATTGCCCTTTGTGACGTAAGGCTTGTCCTCGACCACCACGGTCAGCAATATGTTGCGTTCATGCAGCACGTGATTGTGTTTAAGGTTGTGCAGCAGCGCGGACGGCGCGCCTTCGCTCGGCGGGGTCAGGAATACCGCAGTGCCGTTTACCCTCGGCATATCTCCTATGCTTTCCAGAATGGTTTTCATCGGGACCGACTGGCGTGCGATCTCGGCGAACAGCAACTCCCTCCCCCGTTTCCATGTGGTAAGCACGGTGAAAGATATCGCAGCGATGCCGATCGGGAACCAGCCGCCTTGCGGGATTTTCAGCGCGTTGGCGGCAAAGTAGGTCATGTCCACGATCAGCAGAACCGCAATGACGGGTATCGCGACCAGCAACGGCCAGCGCCACAGCAGCACGATGACAAAAGCGATCAGCAGGGTGGTGATCGTCATCGTGCCGGTGACGGCGATGCCGTAGGCCGCTGCCAGGTTGGTGGAACTCTGGAAAGCAAAGACCAGGAATACAACCGCCAGATAGAGGATCCAGTTGGTGAACGGCACATAGATTTGTCCCTGTGTCTGGTGGGACGTTTGCCGGATTTCCATGCGCGGCAGAAAGCCCATTTGCACGGATTGATGGGCTATAGAGAATGCTCCCGATATGACTGCCTGTGAGGCGATGACCGTCGCTGCGGTCGCCAGGAATACCATGGGCACCAGGGTCCATGCCGGGGAGAGCAGGTAAAACGGATTCTGTATGGCTTGCGGGTCGTGCAGCAGCAACGCACCCTGGCCGAAATAATTCAACACCAGCGCCGGCAGCACGAAGGAGAACCACGCGAGGCGGATCGGGAATTTGCCGAAGTGCCCCATGTCGGCATACAGCGCTTCCCCGCCGGTTATGACAAGAACGATAGCGCCCAGCGCCAAAAATGATATCCACGGGTCGGCAGTCAGGAAGCGGAAAGCATAGACCGGATTCAGTGCCAGCAATACCTGCGGACTCTGCGCAATGGAGATGATGCCGGATACAGCCAGACAAACGAACCATATGATCATGATCGGTCCGAAAGCCATGCCCACTGTGCCGGTTCCGCGTTTCTGGATGAAGAACAACCCGGTCAGGATCAGAAACGTGATGGGCAGTATGTAGCTCTTGAAATCATGCGAAACCAGGTCCAAACCCTCGACTGCGGAAAGGACCGAGATCGCCGGAGTGATCATGCCGTCGCCAAAGAACAATGCGGCGGCAAACACGCCGAGCGCCGTGATGAACCATTTAGTTTTCGGGTATTGCGCGGTCAGGTCGCTGACCAGGGCCAGCAAGGCCAGCGATCCGCCCTCGCCGTTGTTGTCGGCGCGAAGGATGATCGTTACATATTTGAACGATACCAGCAGCATGATGGTCCAGAACATCATGGACAGCACGCCGAGGATATTGGCTTCTATCACCGGCAGCGGATGGGTGCCCGAGAAAGTTGCCTGTATCGCATACAGCGGGCTGGTGCCGATGTCGCCATACACCACACCTATCGCACCCAGCACGAGCGGGGGCAACTTCTGTTTCGATTGGGCACTGCTCATTTGCCGGTCATCCTCTGATGCAGAATGGGGCGGCACTCTACTCTCCTGTAATATCAAAAGCAATTTTGCAGGCGTGTATCGATATGCGGTCAACTCGATATTTCGTATAGAATCTTTTCTGTTGCAGGTTCGGCGGGTTCGACATCACGGATATCCTGAATAAAATTACCAGAGAATTGATCAGCAGATGGCCAGCGTAAAATTGGGCAGGAACGACCCGTGTTCCTGCGGGAGCGGAAAAAAATACAAAAATTGTTGCTTGGGGAAAACCAGGTTTGATTTGCCTCGTTCCTCGATACCGAAATCGGAAGAGATATACCAGCTGGAAACATTATTCGGCATTGGTCGCTACGCGGAACTGGAAGACTGCGCCGGCAAACTGCTTAAGCTGTATCCGGATTCCGGGATCGTTTGGAAGTTGCTGGGGCTGTCGCGTCAAATGCAGGGGCTATACGCCATTCCTGCGTTGGAAAGGGCCGCGGAACTTTTGCCAAATGATGCCGAGGCGCATGGCAATCTCTCCGCAGCCCTCCGAGCCTGCGGGCAACTTGATGCCGCAGTCGCAAGCGCGCGCCGCGCATTGCAGATCAGGCCGGATTTCGCACCCTGGCACAATAATTTGGGTGTCATGCTTCAAGACCAAGGCAAAATGGACGAGGCGGCCGAGAGTTACCGCCGTGCGATACAAATCAAACCCGATTTTGTCGAGGCGCACAATAATTTGGGCAGCGTCTTGCAAAAGCTTTGGCAACTCGATGCGGCGCTGGCCAGCTGCAATCGCGCAATCGAACTCAAGCCGGATTTTGCCGAGGCGTACAACACTCTGGGCGCAGTCCTGGATGCCCGGGGTCAACCTGACGCGGCACTGGCAAGCTATCGAAGGGCGTTGGAAATCAAACCCGACTATGCCGAAGCGCTAAACAATATGGGATTTATGCTCAAGGAGACAGGTCAATTCGATGATGCTTTGACGTGCATACGCCGGGCGTTGGAAATCAAGCCGGATTATGCCGAGGCGCACAATGACCTGGGCTTTACACTGTTGCTAATTGGCCGATTTGCAGAAGGGTGGAAAGAGTATTGGTGGCATGTTCGGCCTCAGGAGAGACGCAACTACCCGATTCAACGGTTGCCTGATAACCCGCTATTCAACCGCAAGCCGGACGAATTGCTGCCAGTCAACCTGCATGGAAACCGGCTTACTATACTGGGAGACCAGGGGCTGGGGGACGAACTCTTCTTTTTGAGATTCGCCAGGGAACTTAAGAAGCGTGGAGCGTGGTTGGCCTATGCGACCGATCCACGTCTGGCCAACATGATTCATCGAGCAAAATTGGTTGATCGGGTGATGGAAAAGGGCGAGGTGCTTGGGGATACTAACGCCGTGATCCTGGTCAGCGATTTACCGCTGCTGCTGGGTATGGCCAGCGAGGCTGACATCCCCCCTGCTGTACCATTGGGGGCCTTGCCGGAGAAACGCCGGGAAATCACCCTTCGATTAGCATCCCACCGCAGGGAAAAGAGGCCGCTGATAGGTGTAACGTGGCGAGCAGGAGGCGATAAATTCAAAATGCAGATGGTCAGGGAGATCCCTCCGGAACAACTTGCCGCGAGGCTTAGGGGGATAGAGGCAACCTTTGTTGCTGTCCAGCGCAACCCGGCTGCAGGGGAATTGGCCGCATTTGAGGCAGCGCTCGGACAGCCGGTGCCGGATTTCACTGATTTGAACGATGACCTGGAGGGTATGCTGGCGTTGATGGAACAGCTGGATGACTATATCGGTGTCGATAACACCAACATGCATCTGCGATTGAGCGTCGGGAAATCAGCCCGTATGCTGGTGCCGCATCTGCGTGACTTTCGCTGCATGGCAAAGGGAGATGGCAGCCCGTGGTTTCCGGGTTTTGCCATTTACAGAAAAATTCCGGACAAAGGCTGGGACGACGCTCTGGACCAATTAAGAAATCATATAATCCAAGATTATTAGAAATCGCATTCAATGGAAGATGCAAGACTATTTCAATAACCCGATTTTCGTTCTCGGTCTGCCGCGCTCTGGCACATCAATGATCGCCGGTTCCTTGGGGATATGCGGAGCATGGACCGGCACTACGGTTCCCGGTGGCGGCACCGCAAACCCGAAAGGCTTTTTTGAACACGCTATGGTACGTGAGCACGTTACCAAGAAGATATTGACCGATCTGGGTTGCGATCCCTTGGGCGTAAAAAAATTGCCTCCTGTTGATTTGCAAATTGAAATAGCGGGATTGGCCGGTGTAATTCGGGAAATAATCGAGAGAGATGGATATCAACATGACAAACCGTGGTTGCTAAAAGATTCCAAATTGACTCTTTTATGGCACACATATAAAAGGGCCTTTCCCGATGCAACATGGGTAATTGTGCAACGAGACCAGGAAGGATTTATAAACTCATGTCTGCGCACTGATTTCATGAGCCAGCACTCCCGGAATCGCGGTTTCTGGAAGACATTTGCGAAAGAATACCGGGATCGCATCAAGGCACTGAAAAAATCCGGAGCCAAGGTCTTGGAAATATCTTCTCAAGATGTGATAAACGGCAAATTTGAACATCTGAAAAAAACAGTTTCCATATTGGGGCTCACATACAAGGAAGAAGAGCTCCGGCAGTTTATCTCTCCAACCTATTGGCATGGGAATTCCAGTTAGAAAATCTGTTCCATGCAATGCAGTGTTTTCGATCAGGGCCCGCCAGAGGTTGAGTGGCTAGAGTCACGGAGACTCGGCTCACTTCTGGATGGCGGGGCAGCAAAAGCTACCCCGCCATGGCGGCATTTAGAGCTTTTTATGTGAACCGTCGCACAATGCACCGTTGGCACTATGCTTGCAGCCGCAAAAATAGACCGTTCCTGTTTCCTTGGCCTTGTGTTCCACCGGGGTGAATTCACTGCCCTTGTGGCTGCCATCGCAGAACGGCTGGCTGGCACTCTTGCCGCAGGCACACCACCAGTAACTTTTCCCTGCCTCGACGTTCACGGGATAGGGGGCCTTCTGGGCGATAACCGGTTGCTTGTCTGACATATCAAAACTCCTTTGACAAAGTTAAAAAATCCCTCTGACTTTTTGGGCAAGAGGCTGAAGAAACTTATTCCTTGATTGCTTTGGCGGCGACAGTCGTGGTTATTTGCTCGAAATGTGGGCGGCGGCAAATGTTTCCCGCAAGCGATGCAAACTGTCCGTCATTCCGGCCAGATCCTTGGATGAAAATTTGCCAAACGCGCGTTCCATATGCGTTAGATGTGCCGGAAAAATGCGCAAGAACAATTTTTCGCCCTGAGGTGTCAGCTGGATGATCTGGCAACGCCCGTCACTGGGCGAGGCGGCGCGGCGCACCAGCTTCTTGACCACCAGGCGATCGACTACCCCGGTCAGCGTGCCCTTGGTGATCAGTGTCTTTTCGCCCAGTTCCTTGGGCGACATGCCGGGGGTGTTGCCCAGCGTGGCGACTATATCGAACTGCGCCGGCGTAATGGACAGCGAACGGATGTGGGCCGCCGAATAGATTTCGAAAGCCTGATAAGCGCCGGACAACTCGCGCAGCAGCGGCAAAAAATCCGAGGGGGTCATAAGCGGCAAAAAATAGTTCTAACTAGAACCAATATTAATTCTGGTCAGAACCAAAGTCAAGCCATGGAAAAATATTTCGGCGCGCATGGGCGCTATTGATAACGGGTGCTGAAATCAGCTTTCCGGCGAGTATTTGAGTTTTCTGATGGCGGCACTGGCTTCGCTGATCAATTCCGGACCCCGATAGATCAACCCGCTGTAGATCTGCACCAGCGATGCGCCGGCCCGGATCTTTTCCGCGGCATCGGCGCCGCTCAGTATCCCGCCCACCCCGATGATGGGCAAAGCTCCCTGCAATTCGGCAGCAAGCTGGCGGATAACGGCGGTGGATCTTTCACGCACAGGCGCACCGCTCAATCCGCCGCTCTCTGCCCCGTGCGGCATGCCGGTGACACCCGCGCGCGACAGCGTGGTATTGGTCGCTATCGCGCCGTCGATGCGATGCTGCATCAACAAGCCGGCGATCTGGGCGATCTGTTCATTGTCCAGGTCCGGCGCGATCTTCAGCGCGAGGGGCACATATCTTCCGTGCGTGTCGGAGAGTCTGTGTTGTTCGGCCTTGAGCAGGGCCAGCAGTTTGTTCAGCGCATCTTCATCTTGCAACTGGCGCAGGTTTTTGGTGTTTGGCGAGGAGATGTTGACCGTGACGTAGCTGGCGTGCGCATATACCTTGCGCAAACAGATCAGGTAATCCTCCGTCGCGGCTTCGATCGGCGTGGCGGCATTCTTGCCGATGTTGATGCCCAAAATACCTGCATGGTCTGGAGCGCTGTGATAGTTCGCGCCTTTGACATTTGCGATGAGTGCGTCCACACCTTCGTTGTTGAAGCCCATGCGGTTGATGATGGCCTTGGCTTGGGGCAGGCGGAACAGGCGCGGCTTGGGGTTGCCGGGCTGGGGCAGCGGGGTGACGGTGCCGATCTCGATGAAGCCGAATCCAAGTGCCGCCAGACCGTCTATGTATTCGCCATTCTTGTCGAGTCCGGCGGCAAGTCCGACCGGGTTGGGGAATGTCAGCCCCATCACGGTGCGCGGATCGTCCGGTATGCGCGTTGCGGCGATGCCGCTAAAGCCAAATGAATTCAAGGCGGACAGGCCGCGAAGCGCCAGATCGTGCGCGGTTTCCGGGTCGAGACGGAACAGCGCAGGGCGTAGCAATGAATACATCGTCATCGGAAGGCGATACTTTCAGACCTCGAGCGAGGCCGCATCGGACGATGGGTTTCGGGCGGGCTTTGCAACGGCACGCCAGACACCGTCGATCAAGCCCTGCGCGGGCTGGAATTCTGTCTTGTAGGCCATCTTGCGGCTGTTCTTTATCCAATAGCCCAGATAGACGAAATCCAGGCCGAGTTTGCGGCACAGCTCTATCTGCCACAGCACGTTGTATACCCCGAGGCGCGCACGGGGCAATTCCGGCTCATAAAAAGTGTAGACCGAGGACAGGCCGTCCCTGAGCAGGTCGACCACGCTGACCATGCGCAGCACGCCGTGCTCGCGAAACTCCACCAGCAGGGAATCGACATTGCTTTGCAGCAGGAAATTCTGGTATGACTCGCGGTCTTCATTGTCCATGCCGCCGTCCTTGTGGCGCGTGCGCTGGTAGCGCTGATACAGGTCGTAATATTCGGCCTTGTCCTGCAGCGGATGCGGCGTGGCTTCAAGATTGGCATGTTGTTTCCACGCGCGCCGTTGTGACCGGTTTGCGGTGAATTGCCTTGCCAGCACACGCAGCGGCACGCAGGCGCGGCATTTATCGCAATGCGGCCGGTAGGTGTAGGTCCCGCTGCGCCTGAAGCCGTGCTGCACCAGTTCGGAATATATCTGCGTGTCGATCAGCAGGGCGGGCGTGGCGACCTGTGAACGCGCCTGGAGATCGGGCAGATAACTGCACGGATAGGGTGCCGTCAGGTAGAAGTGCAGCGCAGCATGCGGAAGATCGTTAAGTAGACTCATTTGAATAGGTCGGTGTCGAATCGCCAGTCGGTTATCGGGTCACAGTGTACCAATTCTTTCAGCCGCGCGAGAAATTCACCGCGCGGGATCTCGCGCGCCCCCAGCGATGCAAGATGGGGCGTGTACATCTGGCAATCTATCATGCCTGCCCCTGACCCGCCGGGGGAGCCGGGGTGCCAGCGGGCGAATTGTGCCGCGAGATGAGCCAGCGCGATCTTGGAGGCGTTGTCCGCTTCGCTGTACATCGATTCAGCATAGAACATATGGCCGATGCAGACGCCATAGAGACCTCCCGCAAGTTCGCCATTGATCCACGTTTCAACGGAATGCGCGTGACCTGAACGATGCAGTCCGCAATAAGCGGCGATCATGTCTTCCCCTATCCATGTGCCATGATGGCCGCGGCGGGGCGCGGCACAGCCGCGCATCACGCGTTCGAAGACAGTGTCGGTGCGTATCTCATAGAAAGATTTGCGCAATAACTTTGCCAGCGAGCGCGAGACCCTGAATTCTTCCGGTATCAGCACCATGCGCGGATCGGGGCTCCACCACAGGATAGGCTCGCCGGGATTGAACCATGGGAATATCCCGCGGCGGTAAGCATCCAGCAGCCGGGATGCGGACAGGTCGCCGCCTGCGGCGAGCAGACCATTCGGCGTGCGCAGCGCCCGCTCGGCGGCAGGGAACGGAGTGTCTTCTCTAAGCCACGCAATCATGTATGCCCTTCATGTGCTTTGCATATTGTGGATTTTGTGGTTACATTGGCGCGCTTGCAAGCGAATGGTTTTAAGGGGTGGGGAATGTTATCCGCAATATTTGGCAAAAAATCTGATAATCCCCTGGCGGATATCAAGTCCGCGCAGGCGTTGCTGGATGATCTGCCGAAGAATGACGCTTTCAGGTCGCTCGCCGAACTGACAGAAATGATCGAGCTGTTGTCGGGACAGAACGACTTGAGGCTGGATCATCAATTTGCCGTGTTGCGCATGTTTGACGAGGCCGCACAGCCTTATGTCCGGAAAATGGTGCGCGAGTATTTCACCCCGTTCGAGATAAGCAAGTTCCAGGAAAACCGGCTGTGGTTGACGCTCGGCAATTGGTCGCGGCATCTCGCAAATGCCTATTTCAAGGTGTTCATTGCGTATTGCAACGGAGAAAAGGGTGCAACGGCAATCAAGTCACAGCTGCCGCTGTTGAATGCCCGGGCAGTGCATGCCGTGATGTGGCAATTGAAATACGTCTGTTCGCATTATGGCCAGGTCGACAGCGCGGTCTGGGCGCAGCTTGCACAACTCTACAAGCATGCCGAGCAGTTGCGATATCTCGATGCGCCGGTCAGCCTGTATCCCGGAATGATAGGCAACACATCGGTGCAATGTGAAGTCGGAGATCTGATGGTGTGGTTTGACAGCGGTCTTAGCGCCCTGAGCCCGCTTTATATACACCTGATCGAGCGCATCGTGTCCCACTACCGTTCGTGCATCAATATCCATGCGGAGATCGGTCAGCACAGCCGCCTGAGTTTCGATCTGAACCGCCCGGCCGAACCGACTCGCATCAATATGGGGGCGACGACCCACCCCGCGATGCGTTTCATCGGCATGCCGGCGATGCAATCCAGGCTGGAAGCTTTGATGAAGATACTTAACAAAAATATCGTGCCTGACGAGATCAATCTGGGCGGCACCTATGAAGCGGAAGTGGTGAAAAATGCGGTTCAGTATCTGCTGAATTACGTGGTTGCGCCCCCTGTCCGGCGAAATACAAGGCGCATGGCGAATGTCACGCTGAGCGTGGTGGACAGTTTTGGCAAGATTGTCGAGCGCACCGGCGCCGGGCTAAATTTGGCAGGGGGTGCCGGTGAACCGGCACAATGGGTGACGGACGAAATCAGCGCAGGCGGGTTCAGCGCCGCGGTGGCTGCAACGGGAAATGGCAGCATCGGCATCGGCAGCTTGCTGGGGATTCAGCCGGAAGGGGTGCCGCATTGGGGTGTTGCGGTTGTAAGGCGGTTGCTGCGCGATGATGCAAAGGACCAACTGCGCGTGGGAGCACAGATATTGTCCAATCAGATTGCCGGCGTGGTATTGAATCAAAACAGGGTGCCCGGCGGTGCGGTCGTTAATGGCCAGCCCGCATTGTGGCTTTATGCCAAGCAGAACAATTCTTCGGGCGAGGCCCAATTGCTGATGAGTGCCGATACCTTTTCGCCCGGGCGCAGCTTGCAGATCCAGCTTGACGGTAAAAACTATCTGCTTATGCCCAATGGATTGCAGGAAAAAGGCCTTGATTATGATTTGGCGAAATTCCGTTTCGTCGTCCAGGAAAAGGGCGAGGAATGAGGGTCGAGGACTATTTGGCTGGCAACGCATCGCTCACCCGGAAGATGACCTTCTCGTGAGCAGAGTCGCGGCGATATATTAGCGGCTTCTGCGTAGAATGACGCCAAAGACAACGATAGGGCGATCATGGCGGACAGCGCTGTCGGCCAAATATTTTTAACTGGTGATTTCGAAATCAATGCAATCTTCCCTTCAAACCTATCACTACTATACTGGGTTGACAGATCAGCATTTGCGGGCCTGATGAGCAGATGGAACATGGTTGATTTTCAACAACTCCAACGTTCACAATGGAACCACTCCAACTGTCGGCTAATGGCCGGTACCGGAAGTCTACACCTTGAAATTGCTCGCCCCAAAGCGGTCATATCCCGACGGGATATTAACAAACTTTAGATTGTAAGATTCGGACATTGTCTGTCAGATCAAATCACGACTGCTACGCATCAGTCCTTGCATCTCAGTCCTTTATTTTTTGTGTCAGCCAGTTCGCAATATCCCGCAGTTCTTCCTGGCACACCGAATGTTGCATCGGGTATTCGTGCCATTCCACCGCATAGCCGATTTCGAGCAACGCCTCCCTTGAAGCAACTCCCAGCGCATAGGGCACGACAGGATCGCTGCGCCCGTGAGCCATGAAAACCGGTGTCGCCTTGCTCTGCTGCAACGACTCGCGTGCCGCGGTTTCCGCCAGCGGCAAATAGGTCGACAGCGCCAGTACGCCGCCCAGTGGGGCAGTCTGCCGCATCGCGGTGTGCAGCGCGATGGCTCCGCCCTGGGAAAACCCGGCCAGAAAGATATTGTGCGGCGCGACGCCGTGTGCCGCTTCCTGTGCAATGAGCGCTTCCACAAGTGCTTGCGAGGCGCGGATGCCCGCCGCGTCCTGTTGTGCGCCTATGTCTTGCCCGGTGATGTCGTACCAGGCTCGCATCACGAATCCGCCGTTGATCGTGACCGGGCGCAGCGGCGCATGCGGGAAGATATAACGCACCGCGACAGGAAGTTCCAGCTCATCGGCGATCGGCACGAAGTCCTGCCCGTCGGCGCCCAGCCCATGCAGCCAGATGATGCTGTGTTGCGGGTTTTTCCCGGTCTGTAAAATGATTGGAGGAGGATTTTCAGCCATTCTTTAGTTAAGTCGGTTCGGGAATGATTTCACGCAGCACCTGAAAGATTTCGCGGTAATTTTTAGGAGGCTTGTTGGCTTCCATTTCCCTGTGGGCGTTGCGTATCAGTGTTCGCAGGCGTTGCGCATCGGCCTGCGGATGAGCCGCGAGCAGCTCGGTCAGAGCTCCGTCATTTTCCATCAGCCGGTCGCGCCAGCGCTCCAGTTGGTGGATATAGGCGATGTGCTGCTGCGATCTTCCCTTCCAGATATCCAGTTTGGCCAGTATCGGTGCAGGATCGATCTCGCGCATCAGCTTGCCGATATACTGGATCTGGCGCCGTTGCGCGCCGAACTTGTTGATGTTCTTCATCTCGCGCAGCGCATCCCGCAGGTTGTCCGGGATATCGAGCTGCGCCAGCTGATCCTTGCCCAGTTCGGTCAGTTCCTTGCCGAGGTCGCGCAATTCATGCATCTGCTTCTTGATCCTGGTCTTGCTCGGCGGCAGTTCTTCCTCATCATCAACGACCGGCAGGTCGCGCAGGCCGCGCCCTCTGGTATAGGTGTTATCTTCCTTGCGGGCATGCGGGCGGATGACTTCAACGCCGTCATCATCATGTATTTCGGTATTGTCTGCCCCGCTGTCGTCATGTGCATCTTCTTCGTCGTCACCAAGATGGATGTGCAGCGGCTCGTCTTCTTTATGGCCTTTTTTGTGCGTATTCATAACTGTTATTGTGTGTTCGGACTTGGTTAAGCTAGGCCTTGCGGGGCCCGCACTTTGAATCGATACCATCGATGCTGCTATGATACCGCCTTTCGACTGTCACCCGCTTTGCTTATGAATGCCCTGGTAACCTCCGCACCACGCTTCTCCCATTCCGCAGACAGCCTGCGCAACATCGCGCGGGAAATGCTGGACTACGCCAAGCAGCGCGGCGCATCGGCCGCATCCGCCGATGTGTCGGTCGGTTTCGGCCAGTCCGTCACAGTGCGCCACGGCGAAGTGGAGACCATCGAATACAACCGCGACAAGGGCCTGAGCGTCACGGTCTATCTTGGCAAGCAGCGCGGCAATGCCAGCACCTCGGATTTTTCGCCGCAGGCGGTGCGCGACACCGTGGATGCAGCGCTGTCGATCGCGCGTTATACCGCGAAGGATGAATGCTCGGGCCTGCCTGATGCGGACATGCTGGCGCGCGATTGTCCGGATATGGACCTGTATCACCCGTGGGACTTGCCGGTCGATGACGCGATAGTGCTGGCCAAACGATGCGAGCAGGCCGCACTGGATGCGGACAAGCGCATCGGCAATTCCGAAGGCGCGACCGTCAATCTGCACGAAGCGCAATTCATCACCGCCAACAGCCTGGGTTTCATCGGCGGTTTCCCCTCTTCGCGGCACAGCCTCAGTTGCGCGGTGATCGCCGAACAGGGCGAGGCTATGGAGCGCGACTACTGGTACGCGGTGGCGCGCGATGCCGGGGAGCTGATGGATGCGCAGCAGGTCGGGCGCACAGCCGCCGAGCGCGCCGTGCGTCGGCTGAACGCGCGCCAGATCGACACGATGCAGGTACCGGTGCTGTTCGAAGCGCCGGTCGCGTCGGGTCTGCTGGGCAGCTTTGTCAACGCCGCCAGCGGCGGCAGCCTGTACCGCAAGTCCTCGTTCCTGCTCGACCAGATGGACAAGCAGATCTTTGCGCCGCACATCAACATCAGCGACGTGCCGGATATCCGCAAAGGCTTGGCCTCAAGCCCGTTCGACGATGAAGGCGTGCGGACCGAACGGCGCAACATTGTCGAGAATGGCGTGCTGCGGGGCTATTTCCTCGGCAGCTATTCCGCGCGCAAGCTCGGCATGCGCACCACCGGCAACGCGGGCGGCAACCACAACCTGATTTTGAAATCATCGGGCAGTCAGTCTGGTGAACTCGATTTCAACGGGCTGCTGAAACAGATGGGACGCGGCCTGCTCGTGACCGAGTTGCTGGGCCAGGGCGTGAACCAGGTGACCGGCGATTATTCGCGCGGCGCGGCGGGCTTCTGGGTCGAGCACGGCGAGATACAGTATCCGGTGCAGGAGATCACCGTCGCCGGAAACCTGAAAGACATGTTCCGCAATATCGCCGCGGTAGGCAACGACGTGCTGGTACAGGGGTCGAAGCAGTGCGGGTCGATATTGGTGGAGGGGATGACGGTAGCCGGACGGTAAGTCGTATGCCGGGGGCAGCCCGGCGGTTGCGGATTCGATTCATTCGCAAAATCACCCCTGCTGATTGGACTGCTGGCTATTCGACCAGGCAGGCAAGCGGGCAAGTCGCTGCCTAATCCCAACCCCTGCCCGCCGGCGGGAAAGGGAGTCACGGATCTCCCATTGCCGGCCCTCCCCGCCCACATGGTAGAATCCACGCCTTTCCAGTTTCCACAATCCAGGGATATTGCCATGTTCTCCAGCAAAAACACGATAGCCGTCACCGACCCGGAGTTGTGGGTGGCGATACAGAATGAAAACCGCCGCCAGGAAGATCACATCGAGCTGATCGCGTCGGAAAACTACACCAGCCCGGCCGTGATGGAGGCGCAGGGCAGCAGGCTGACCAACAAGTATGCCGAGGGCTATCCGGGCAAGCGCTATTACGGCGGCTGCGAGTATGTCGACGTCGCTGAACAGCTCGCGATCGACCGTGCCAGGGCGCTGTTCGGGGCGGAATATGTCAACGTGCAGCCGCATTCCGGTTCCCAGGCGAACCAGGCGGTGTATGCGTCGGTGCTCAAGCCCGGCGACACGATACTCGGCATGTCGCTGGCGCACGGCGGACATCTGACCCACGGCGCGTCGGTGAACATCAGCGGCAAGCTGTACAACGCGATCCAGTACGGCCTGAACGCCAGGGAAGAGATCGACTACGACCAGGTGCAGGCACTGGCAACCCAGCACAAGCCCAAAATGATCGTCGCGGGCGCCTCCGCTTATGCGCTGGTGATCGACTGGAAGCGTTTCCGTACCATCGCCGACAGTGTCGGTGCCTATCTGTTCGTGGACATGGCGCATTACGCCGGTTTGATCGCGGCAGGCATCTATCCAAGTCCGGTCGGCATCGCGGATTTCGTCACGACCACCACCCACAAGACTTTGCGCGGCCCGCGCGGCGGGCTGATCCTCGCCAGGGCGGAACACGAAAAGGCGCTGAACTCGGCGATCTTTCCCGCACTGCAAGGCGGTCCGCTGATGCACGTGATCGCGGCAAAGGCCGTCGCATTCAAGGAAGCGGCCGGCAAGGAATTCAAGGTCTACCAGCGCCAGGTGGTGGACAATGCGCGCGTGATGACCAAGGTGCTGCAGGAACGCGGGCTGCGCATCGTGTCCGGACGCACCGACAGTCACGTGTTCCTTGTCGACCTGCAGGCCAAGCACATCACCGGCAAGGATGCCGAGGCCGCGCTGGGTCGCGCGCACATCACAGTCAACAAGAACGCGATCCCCAATGACCCGCAGAAACCCTTCGTCACATCGGGCATCCGTATCGGCAGTCCGGCGATGACGACGCGCGGCTTCAAGGAGCTGGAGGCGGAAAAACTTTCGCACCTGATCGCGGACGTGCTTGATGCGCCGAACGACGAAGCGGTGATCGCGCGCGTGACAGGAGAGGTGAAGAAGCTGACCACGCAGTTTCCGGTATACGGAGATTAGTTGATAGACGTTAGTCGCTAGTCGTTAGTTAAAATCCGCCGCAGAGCGGCGACAAAACCAACTGATAACTAGCGTCTAACGACTAACGACTGGAACTTATGAAATGTCCTTTCTGCAAGGCCGATAAGACCCAGGTGGTCGACACCCGCGAAAGCGAAGACGGCGATAGCATACGCCGCCGCCGCCGCTGCCTGACGTGCGACAAGCGCTTCACCACCTACGAGATGGTGGAGTTGCGCATGCCGCAGGTGGTCAAACAGAACGGCATGCGCAGCGAATTCGACGAGGAAAAATTGCGCACCAGTTTCAAGCGCGCGTTGCACAAACGCCCGGTATCGGCTGAGCTGGTCGAGACCGCAATAGACAATGTGATGCAAAAACTCCACGCGCTGGGCGAGCGCGAGATCGGCTCGCGCCAGGTCGGCGAGATGGTGATGAAGGAATTGCTCAAGCTGGACAAGGTCGCCTATATCCGCTTCGCGTCGGTATACAAGAGTTTCCAGGATGTCGGGGATTTTACCGAGGCTGTCGAAGCGGTGCGCAAATCTCCCTCGCGCAGGGCAGCGACTAGCAGCAAGCGAAAGAAGGCCTGACATGCACACCGCGGAGGATAGCCGGTGGATGGCGCAGGCGCTGCACCTGGCTGAGCGGGGCTTGTACAGCGCCAGCCCGAACCCGCGTGTCGGCTGCGTGCTGGTGGCGGGTGAAGAACCCGTCGGCAGCGGCTGGCACCGGCGTGCCGGCG
Organism: uncultured beta proteobacterium; assembly: GCA_963723415.1. GTDB lineage: Bacteria > Pseudomonadota > Gammaproteobacteria > Burkholderiales > Gallionellaceae > Gallionella. The sequence continues at coordinate 228,448 of CAVRQB010000002.1, forward strand.
AGCCGCATGCCGAGGTGCATGCCCTGCGCGAGGCGGGAGACAAGGCGCGCGGAGCAACTGTTTATGTCACGCTGGAGCCCTGCAGCCATCATGGCAGAACGCCTCCCTGTGCAGATGCGTTGATCGCCGCTGGTGTCGCGCGGGTGGTGGTGGCGGTACAGGACCCGAATCCCAAGGTGGCAGGTGAAGGTATCGCGAAACTGCGCGCTGCCGGCATCACGGTCGAATGCGGACTGATGGAAGCGGTGGCGCGAGAATTGAACGCCGGATTCTTTGCCCGCATGACGCGCGGCACGCCGCTGGTGCGCAGCAAGATCGCGATGAGCCTGGACGGGCGGACTGCGCTGGCCAACGGGGTCAGCAAGTGGATTACCGGCGAGGCGGCACGGCTGGATGTGCAACATTGGCGGGCGCGTTCCTGTGCGGTGCTGACCGGCATAGCCACCGTGCTGGCGGACGATCCGCAGTTGAACGTGCGGGATGTTGCCGCCCTGACGGGGTCGGGCGTAGCCCTTGGGTGCGGGAGGGGCGGCCAGGCGGCAGATTGCGCATCTGAAGTTTCAATTGGACATCAAGCCGTCGAGCGGCAGCCGTTGCGCGCGGTGCTGGACAGCCAGTTGCGCATACCGCTGACGGCGCGCATCTTGCATTCACTCCCCTCTCCCTCCGGGAGAGGGGAAGGGGAGAGGGTGGTGGTTTACACCGCTACACAGGGTGCTCAGAAAATCGCGGCACTGGAGAAAGCCGGTGCTGCGGTGATTGTGCTGCCGAACGAAAACGGGCAGGTGGACTTGCCCGCGATGTTGCGCGACCTGGCACAGCGCGGCTGCAACGAAGTGTTGCTGGAAGCGGGCAGCACCCTGAACGGCGCGGTGCTGCGGGCAGGGCTGGTGGATGAGTTGCTGTTGTATGTTGCTCCGCAGTTGCTGGGCGACGCGGCCCGGGGCGTGGCGCAGTTGGGCGAGCTGACGAGTCTGGATCGGCGCATCGATCTGATGTGGCGGGATGTGCGGCAGATCGGCAATGATTTGCGCATCACGGCGAAGGTGGGAAATGTTTAGCGGGATCATCGCCGACATAGGCAGCATCAAACAGGTTGACGACCGCGACGGCGGGTTGCGTCTGGTGATCGCCACCGGCGCGATGGATTTAAGCGATGTGCAGCCCGGCGACAGCGTCGCCGTGAACGGTGTCTGTCTGACCGTTGTGAAGATCGATGGAGAAGCTTTCTGCGTCGACGTGTCGCGTGAGACTTTGGAGTGCACCGAAGGTCTGGACACTGCAGGAGCGCCGGTGAATCTGGAGAAGGCATTGTGCCTGGCAGACAGGCTGGGCGGGCATCTGGTCAGCGGCCATGTGGACGGGGTGGGCGAGGTCGTCGAATTTGCCGATCTCGGTGAAAGTTGGAAACTGGTGGTGCGCGTACCGCAGATTTTGGCGAAGTACATCGCAGTGAAAGGTTCGATCACGATCAACGGCGTCAGCCTGACCATCAATCAGGTAGATGATAAAAAATCAGGAGTAAGCGAATTCAGCGTCAACCTGATCCCGCACACGCTGCTGATGACCAACCTGAAAAATCTGCGCGCGGGCGGCCGCGTCAATCTTGAGGTGGATATGATCGCGCGTTATGTGGAGCGAATGATGCTGGGCTGGTCTGAACGAGCCGAAAAGGAAAAGAACTGGAAAGAGCAGCGCAAATGACCGGAATATCACCCGTACAGGAGATCATCGACGAGATGCGCGCAGGACGCATGGTCATCCTGATCGATGAGGAAGATCGCGAGAACGAGGGCGACCTTGTGTTCGCTGCCGAATTCGTCACGCCGGAAAAGATCAACTTCATGGCCAAGCATGGCCGCGGACTGATCTGTCTGACGCTGACAGAGGCGCATTGCAGACAGATCGACCTGCCGCTGATGGTGCGCGAGAACGGCTTGCCTCTGGCGACCAACTTCACGCTGTCGATCGAGGCTGCGAGCGGCGTGACCACCGGCATCTCGGCTGCAGACCGTGCACGCACCGTGCAGGTCGCCGTGGCAAAGGATGCCAAGCCATCCGACATCGTGCAGCCCGGCCATATCTTCCCGCTGCGCGCGCAAAACGGCGGCTTGCTGGTGCGCGCGGGACATACCGAGGCCGGTTGCGACCTGGCGCATCTGGCCGGACTGGCGCCCGCCGCGGTGATCTGCGAAATCCTGAAGGAAGACGGCGAGATGGCGCGTCTTCCGGATCTGATCGTGTATGCCAAGCAGCACGGGCTCAAGATCGGCACGATCGCCGATCTGATCGAGTACCGCAGCCAGCACGAAAAGCTGGTGGAGCGCGTGGCGAGGCGCAAGGTGCAGACCGCCTACGGCGAGTTCGATCTGGTGACTTATGTGGACAAGACGACGCAGCGCACCCATCTTGCGCTGGTTAAGGGCGACATCCGCCCGGACAGGGAAACCCTGGTGCGCGTGCACGAACCGCTTTCGGTGATGGATTTTCTGGAGCAGGCCGACCACGCTCATTCGATCAGCGTCAATCAGGCCATGCAGAAGATCGGGCAATCTCCGGCGGGAGTGCTGGTGTTGCTGCATCGCGGCGAGAGCCCGCAGGAATTGCGCGCGCGCGCCGCGCTGGATGCCGCAAGCCACCAGACCGCACAATGGGACCCGCGCAGTTACGGCATAGGCGCGCAGATATTGCGCGACCTCGATGTCGGCAAGATGCGATTGCTGGCCACGCCTCACAGGATGCCCAGCATGACGGGCTTTGGTCTGGAAGTGGCGGGTTACGCCAGTCACGAACTCAAGGAATGATTCAATGAAAGAGATCGAAACAAATCTGGACGGTGCCGGTTTGCGCATCGGCATCGTGCAAAGCCGCTTCAATACCGAAGTGTGCGAAGGCCTGCTCGGCCCGTGCCGGGCGAGACTGGTGCAACAGGGCGTGCGTGAAGACGACATCACGCTTGCGACCGTGCCGGGCGCGCTGGAGATCGCGCCGGTGCTGCAGCGCATGGCCCTGAGCGGCAGGTACGATGCGTTGATCGCGCTGGGGGCGGTGATACGCGGTGACACCTATCATTTCGAGGTGGTGTCCAATGAATCGGCGCGCTGTGTAGGCGAGGTGCAACTGCATACCGGGGTACCCGTCGCCAATGCGATATTGACCACCGACACCGAAGAGCAGGCGGAAGCGCGCATGCATGTCAAGGGCGAGGAGGCGGCGATGGTGGCGATCGAAATGGTCAACTTGCTGCGAGGCTTGGTGTGAGTACCGGCAAGGCCGAGGACATTCTCGGCGAGGAAAAGGTGCAGAACACCGGTAAAGCGCCTAACAGGAGTCCGCGACACCGGGCCCGCGAACTAGCCTTGCAGGGCATCTACCAATGGCGCATCACTGCGGGTGATGAAGCGAAGATCGAAAAACAGATCCATGCCGAAAAGAATCTGGGCCGTTATGACAAGGATCTCTTTTCCAGATTGTTGCGCGGTGCCTTGGGTGGCCATGCCGATCTGGAAGCGCTGATCATCCCGCATCTCGACCGCCCGCTGGACGAACTCAGCCCGGTGGAGTTTGCGATTCTGCTGTTGGGTACCTTTGAATTGGCGAAAAATATCGAAGTGCCCTACAAAGTGGTCATCAATGAATCGGTCGAACTGGCCAAGACATTCGGCGGCACCGACGGCCACAAATTCGTCAATGGCGTGCTCGACAAACTTGCGCCGCAGTTGCGCGCGCGGGAGTTTGCGGCCCGCATATCCTGAACAATATATCCCGGCATGACGGAATTCGAACTGATCCGCCGCTATTTCACTCGCCCCACGCCGGGTGCACTGCTTGGTGTCGGCGACGATGCAGCGCTGCTGCAAGCGGGCGAGGGGAATGTGCTGGCGGTATCTACCGATATGCTGGTGAGCGGCATACATTTTTTCCCCGATGCGGACCCGTTTTTGTTGGGACACAAGACGCTGGCGGTCAATCTTTCCGATATGGCGGCGATGGGTGCGCTGCCGCGCTGGGCGACGCTGGCAATCGCGCTGCCTGAAGCGAACGAAGCGTGGCTGGAAAGATTCAGCGCGGGATTCTTTGCGCTGGCGCAGCAGTATGGCGTGGAACTCGTTGGCGGAGATACTGCGCGAGGGCCGCTCAACCTGTGCGTGACCATCATCGGAGAGATTCCAAAGGGTAAGGCGTTGCTCCGCAGCGGTGCACGGGCTGGCGATGAGGTTTGGGTGTCTGGGCGATTGGGTGATGCCGCGCTGGCCCTGGCGCATCTGCAGGGGAACACCGCGTTGCCAGAGGCTGAGTATGCCGTCTGTGCGCGGGCTTTGCATCAGCCGCAGCCGCGTGTCTCGCTCGGGCTGGCCTTGCGGGGCATCGCCAATAGTGCGATCGATATTTCCGATGGATTGCTCGCCGATCTCGGGCATATACTCGATACCTCGAACGTTGGTGCACGGATCGATCTTGTGAAATTGCCGGTTTCGTTGCAGATCAGCAACAATTACAAGTGGCCGTTGGCTATTCAATGCGCGCTGGCCGGAGGCGATGACTATGAATTGTGTTTTACCGCGCCTGCAAAGCGGCACGCGGATATCATCAGCATCAGCACACGGCTTGATCTGCCCTTGACCTGCATAGGTGAAATCGTTGCAGGTCGCGGTTGCATCGTTCGCGATATGGCAGGAAAGCCACTCCAACCTGAAGGCGGGGGATATGACCATTTCAGATAAGTTTCCCGATGAACTGCGCGGTGAATTGCTGGTTCAGCCCGGCTGGAAGCTGCTGCTCAGCCATCCCGCGCACTTGGTCTCGTTCGGTTTTGGCAGCGGTTTGGCGCGCAACGCGCCAGGCACCTTCGGCACCTTGGCTGCGTTGCCGCTGTATTGGCTGGTCGCGCCGCTGATGTCGAACCTGCAGTTCCTTCTGGCATTGGTGCTGGCATTTGCCGCGGGTGTATGGGTGTGCGATTTCACCGGAAAAAAATTGGGCGTCGCGGATTACGGCGGCATCGTGTGGGACGAGATCGTGTCCTTCATGCTGGTCCTGTTTTTCACTCCATCCGGCTGGTACTGGACGATGCTGGCCTTCGTGCTGTTCCGGTTTTTCGATATCCTCAAGCCGCCGCCGATACGCTATTTCGACAGCAACTGGCATGGCGGGCTGGGCGTGATGTTCGACGATCTGCTTGCCGCCGGTTATGCCCTGATGTGCCTTGCCCTGGTGAAGAGTGCGCTGATTTGAAACGGCAAGCGGCGAGATGGTTTTGTGCGGTTCTGCTGTTTGCCAGCGCAGCGGCGTTCGGCGAGGAATTCTTCGCCAGGGTGATCGTTGTGATCGACGGCGATACGGTGCTGATCCGGCGCGCGAGCGGGCTGGTAAAGATCAGGTTGGCCGAGATCGATGCGCCGGAAATCGCACAGGCTTTCGGCGCAGCTTCCAAGCGCTCGCTGTCCGGCATGGTGATGGGCAGGCGGGTGAGAATCGCCAGCGAAGCCACCGACCAATACGGCCGCATGGTCGCGCACCTCGGCGTGGATGGTCTGGATGTGAACGCCGAACAGATCCGCCGCGGCATGGCGTGGGAATATTCCAACCACCACAGCGACAAGGCCTTGATCGCGCTGCAGAATGAAGCCAGGCTGGCATCGCGCGGCTTGTGGGCGCAGAGCGATCCCATGCCTCCCTGGGAGTGGCGATTGCGACACCGTTACTGGTAAAACTACTGGCCATTCGACTAGGCGAGCCAACAACATTCGCCAAGTCGCTGGTTATGGCGGAACCGGCCGGTAGCGGGAGCAGTCGGCTGCGCCGCGGCAGAAGATCAGAAACTGACGGTACGGCATCCCTGGGCATCGCAGTGCAATGCCGAGGGTCTGTGCTCCCAGTCGCTCAACACCCAGCGTTCGCAAATATGTCCGTCCACGATGTGCACATGGCGTTTTGGGCGATGGGTGTGGCCGTGGATCAGGCGCGGGTAATCGTGTTCGCGCAGCAGCGCGGCGACTGCGTCATCGTTCACATCCATGATCTCGCTGTCCTTGCCCTGTTTGGCGGTTGTACTCTGCCGGCGCAGCTGTTCGATGTGGGCTTTTCGTGCCGCAAGCGGCTGGGCGAGAAATTGTTTCTGGATATCGGCGTTATGCACCTGGGCGCGGAATTGCTGGTATTCGACATCATCGGTGCACAGCTTGTCGCCGTGGCTGAGCAGAGTGGACGTGCCATAAAGATCGATCAGCGTCGGGTCGGCGAGCAAAGTTGCGCCGGCAGCCTGCGCAAGTCCGTCGCCCATCAACAGGTCGCGGTTGCCATGCATCAAATAAATTCTGGTGCCATGCGCTGAGAGATTATTCAATGCATTTACTACTTGGGCGTGAAAAGGATCGTGCCGCTCATCATCACCGGCCCAGTATTCGAACAGATCGCCGAGGATATACAGCGCCTCGCTTTGCGGAGCGAGTGTGGCGATGAAGCGTTGAAATGCCTCCATGCTGCGGGGGTGGTCGGGCATGAGGTGCAAGTCTGAGATGAACAGAGTGTGGGGCATAATGAAAAACGGCGCTTTAGGCGCCGTTATCTGGATTACTTGACTACTTCTGCCTTGGTGATGATGACATCTTCCAATGGCACATCTTGGAAACCGGATCGGTTGCCGGTCTTCACATCGCGTATCGCATCCACCACTTCCTTGCCTTCCACCACCTTGCCGAACACGCAGTAGCCCCATCCATCCTGACCCGGATAGTTGAGAAAGCCGTTGTCCTTCACGTTGATAAAGAATTGCGCGGTGGCGGAATCAGGGTCGCCGGTTCGCGCCATTGCAACGGTGTAGGCGTTGTTCTTCAATCCATTGTTTGCCTCGTTCTGGATCGGCGCGTTGGTCTTCTTTTGTTTCATGCCGGGCTCGAAGCCGCCGCCCTGGATCATGAAATTGCCGATCACGCGATGGAAGATGGTGTTCGAATAAAATCCGCTGTTGACATAATCAAGGAAATTCTTGACCGTGAGCGGCGCTTTTTCGGGGTCCAGCTCGATAGTGAATGTGCCTTTGCTGGTGTGCATTTTGACCATGGGTTTGTTGTCCTGTGTTGATTTATTGTCTGGGGTTGATTTATTGTCCGGGGTTGAAGAATGGGAAGATTGCATTGTGCAGCACAGGAACAGTGCGAACAGTGCGGTAAAGATCTGCTTCATGCTAGGCGGCTCCTTCGTAGATGATTTTCCAACTATTGTGCCTCTTGATCCGGTATTGGCGTTTTTTCATTCGGTTCGACAGGTTGCTGCTGCTGTAATCCTGCTCGAAATCGACCACCACCATATCGGGTTGCTCAGGGTAACTGAACATGCTGATATTGGAAAGCCCGGACTTGATCCAGGATTTCGCGCTGTTCACCAGTTCCTTTTGAATTGTCCGTGCCCTGTAATCCATGTTGCCGCTCGAGAAATCCCGGGAATAATGTTCAAGGCCTGATTTTGGTAGCCTTGCTTGAATAGCATGTTCTGAATCGTTTTAGCATACTTATCATGTTGCAATTCCGGATCGATGCGCTAACTGCATGCAGGTTTATCGTGGCAGCCTCGGATTCTACCAAATAACCACCGCATTTCCACCGTTTTATGTCCTTGCGTATGCAGGAAAGCCCATTGGGGACGGAGGACTGCGTTGCGAGCGCAGCAGCGGTCATTTAGCCAAGCCGAATCCAGGCATCGCGGTCCCCGGTTTTTGTCCAGGCGTTTTCGGGTAAAATCCATCGAATCTGTCTTCAACCATACGCAAACCGGAAACAAACCAGCATGAGCAGCACGCCCCCCCCTGTCGTTTCGAATTTCATACGCGCCATCATCGATGCCGATCTGGCAAGCGGCAAACATGGCAGCATCGTCACGCGCTTCCCGCCCGAGCCCAACGGCTATCTGCATGTGGGGCACGCAAAGTCCATTTGCCTGAACTTCGGCCTGGCGCGGGATTACCACGGCAAATGCAACCTGCGTTTCGACGACACCAACCCGGAAAAGGAAAGCGAGGAGTACGCGCAATCGATACAGGATGATGTGCGCTGGCTGGGTTTTCAGTGGAACGGTGAAGTGCGCTGGGCATCCGATTATTTCGAGCAGCTGTACCAGTTTGCGGTCGAGCTGATACAAAAAGGACTGGCCTATGTCGACGATCTTACGCCCGAGCAGATGCGCGAGTATCGCGGCACGCTGACGCAGGCGGGCAGAAACAGCCCTTACCGCGAGCGCAGTGTCGCGGAGAACCTTGATCTGTTCGCGCGGATGCGCGCCGGCGAGTACCCCGATGGCAGCCGCGTGTTGCGCGCCAGGATCGACATGTCCAGCGGCAACATCAATATGCGCGACCCGGTGATATACCGCATCCGCCGCGCGCACCACATCCGCACCGGCGATGCCTGGTGTATCTATCCGATGTACGACTACACCCATTGCATCTCCGATGCGCTGGAAGGCATCACGCATTCGTTGTGCACGCTGGAGTTCGAGGACCATCGCCCCTTGTATGACTGGGTGCTGGATAACATAACAATACCTTGCCATCCGCGCCAGTACGAGTTTTCACGGCTGGAGCTGCATTACACCATCACCAGCAAGCGCAAGCTGCTGCAACTTGTCAGCGAAGGGCATGTGACCGGCTGGGATGACCCGCGCATGCCCACTATCATCGGGATGCGCAGGCGCGGTTATACACCGGAAGGGCTGCGCGAATTCGCCAAACGCATCGGTATCTCCAAGAGCGACAACACCGTGGACATGGCCGTGCTGGAATCGGCCATACGCGATGATCTCGAAGCCAAGGTTCCTCGCGTGATGGCGGTGGTCAGGCCGCTGAAAGTGGTTGTGACGAATTTTGTCGAAGGCCGGACCGGATCGCGCGAGGCAGGTTTCCATCCCCAGCATCCGGAATTCGGGTCGCGGATCGTGCCGTTCGGCAGGGAGATATGGATAGAGGCTGACGACTTCAGCGAGGATCCGCCGGCGGGCTGGCAACGGCTTGCCGTGGGCGCGGAAGTGCGTCTGCGTTACAGTTATGTGCTGCGCTGCGACGAGGCGATCAAGGATGCCCAAGGCAATTTGATTGAACTGCGCTGCTCGATAGATCCGGACACACTGGGCAAGAATCCGGCAGGGCGCAAGGTGAAGGGCGTGATCCACTGGTTGGCTTGTGCATATGCCCTGGCGGCCGAGATCCGTTTGTATGACCGTTTATTCACCGTGCCGGAACCGGATGCGGACAAGGAAGTCGACTTTTGCACTTATCTGAACCCGGATTCATTGGAAGTGGCGCAAGGTTGGGTCGAGGCTTGTGTAAAGGAGGCAGCACCCGAATCGCGTTTCCAATTCGAGCGGCTCGGCTATTTTTGCACGGACCGCCGCGATCATCAGACCGGCATCAAACAGGTGTTCAACCGCACCGTTACATTGAAAGATTCCTGGAACAAAGAGCCGGGATAGTGCCCGCAAGCCGCTCTTGAAACATACCGGCGAATTTCGCAATGCCGATAGATAATGTCTGACGAGAAAAAGGAGCCCGGCGGAACCGGGCTCCTTGAAATCATGCCATATTCGGACTGGGTCCGCGCAGATGAGAATGCGCTATTTCAGATGCGTCACACCGCCGAAACTGCCTATCCATTTGCTTCCGTCAGATGCGGTCGCCATCGAAAACGCGATGTTGGCGAACAGGCCATCGTTGGTGGTCAAGACCTTAAGCTTTTTCCCGGTGATCTTGTTGCCGTCCAGGAGTCCGATCCCGTTATTTGTGCCGATCCACAATTGGCCGGATGGGTCCCGGTGCAGCATGAATATCAGATTGCCAGGCAATCCGTCCGACATGGTGTAATTTGTCCATTTTCCATTTTCGAAGCGGGCCAAGCCACCGCCCCAAGTCCCGCACCATACTGTGCCATCAGGGTCTACCTGCAAAGAAACGATATAGTTGGGGTTGTATGCCCCGGCCCCGCTCATGCCTTGCAGGCCCATTAGCCTGGCCTGTTCGGCATGGTGGGAGGAAAGCTTCGCGGGGTCGATACCGAACTTCGGATCGTTCTTGATCTTTGCGTACGGCGCGCCCACTTTCCAATGTTGCCATTTGCCGTCCTTGAAGCGTGCAGGGCCGTCTTCAGTGGCAAACCACATTTCGCCATCCTTGCCTTCGGCGAGGCTATAGACCCAATCGTTGGGCAGGCCGCCTTTGGTATTTTCCACGGTGTACACATCCCACTTGGAACGGTCCATCAGGTCTCCGCCACGGATGCGATTGGCACCCGACCATGTGGCGATCCAGATGTCTCCGTTCGAGACTTTCATGACCTTGTATACGAATGCGTCCGCAAGTCCGTTGGGGACATTGAAATTTTCCCATTTGTCGCTGGCCTTGTCATACAGGGACATCCCGCCGCCATAGGTGCCCACGGCGATGCGGTCGTCGAGTTTGCCGATATAGAAAATGCCATTGGAAAGCAGTCCGCTGCCGTTGGTCACGTCGAACACACGGAACTCGTCGGTGCCGGTGTCGTAGCGTATCACCCCGGCCGTCGTGGCGACCCACACGACTTTTCCGTCGATGAAGATGGATTTGACATTGCTGTTGCCGGTGCGGAAGTGGGTGAATTTGGTGTTTGGGTCCTCAGGTGCGGTGCCTGACTTGCCTGACTGGGGATTTTCCTGATTGGCGGGAGCGTTACCTGCTTGTCCTTCCTGATTTATAGGTGGATGGCCGGGAGGCACGGTCGCACCCGGCTGGAGCGCACCGGCCTTGCCGGATTGCATAGCGGGCGGCTTTGTGTTCAGGACATAGATCCCTGCGATCGCAATGACCGCGACAACCGCGATCACGGTAACCGATTTGGTATTCAGTTGCATAAATAATCTCCTAAAAATTCCCGATCCAGGTTTCAATGAGTCCAGATATCCGGGCTACTGGCCGATGCGCGTTACACCTCGCCTGGAGCCGGCCCAGATGTCGCCGTTGGGGGCAACCGCCACGGCATAGACGTTGTCTTCCAGCAAGCCCGACTTTTTGTCGTAATTGTGCCATGTTTTTCCGTCATAGCGGCTGAGACCGCCATCGGTCCCGAACCATAGCACGCCGTTGGGCGCTTGAGCGATGCTGTAGACGATGTCTCCCGCCAAGCCGTCGCGCGTGGTGAAGTTGTGCCAGTGTTTGCCGTCGAAGCGGCTAACCCCGCCGCCCCAGGTGGCAGCCCACACGGACTGGTCGGGCGTTATCTGCAGAGCGAATACGTAACTGGGGTTGTAAGTGAGTTTACCGTCTCCAGACAACATGCTCAGGTCGTGGCGGGAGCGCGTGCCCAGACCGGTATTTGTACTGGGAGCACGATGGTTTTTATTGACGGCGCCGAGACCATCCTTGTGGCTCCAGGAGCGCCATTTCTTTCCGTCAAACATCGAAATGCCGGCTTCCGTACCGAACCATATCCGGTCCTGACTATCCACGGCGATGCCGTAGACCCATTCGTTGATCAATTCTTTCACGTAGGTGGTGAATTTCATGGAATTGAGGTCTACACGATTGACCCCGGCCCAGGTGCCTATCCACAGATCGCCGTTATGCTGATTGGCAAAAGAGTAGACCCAATAATCGGCCAGCCCATGCATCGGAAAATAGGTTTTCCAGTTGCCATCCTTGTAACGAGAGGCACCGCCGGCATTGGTGCCGAACCACTTGTAACCGTCCTTGTCGATCCCGATTGAAAACACGTATTCATTGGCCAATCCGCTGTCGCGGGTAAAGGTGTTCCTGACGTTGTATGTGCCAAGGTCTATTTCAAGTACGCCGACGGAAGTACCAACCCACAGGGTATTCTTTTCGGGTTCCACGGTAAGGGCCCGGACTATGGTGTTTTCGCCCACATCGAATGTATCAATGACCCGCGGAAGGGGGGCTTCGGAAGGTTTGCTCTTCGCATGGGCAACGCCCGAACAGGACAGGAACAAAGCGGCAAAAAGGGTGAGTGTGATGCGCCGCATCAAATCAAACTTGTTTGAACAGCCGGGATTGGGCCACAGCGTATCCTGGCAGGACAGGGCGCGCATCAGTACAGGGTACGCAGATAGACGACGACGTTCATAATATCGGCGTCGCTCAATACCCCCTGGAAGGCCGGCATGGCATTTATTCCGCTCCTGATCGAATTTACCAATACCGGGTCGGGCTGCATCATGCTCTCGCCACGGGCAAAATTGGGGGCATTAGGCATCACGCTGATACCGGATGCACCATGACATGACGCACAATGGGTCGCATAAATCTGCGCACCCTTGTTCGGATCGGCTGCCCATGCAGCGCCGGAACCAAAAGTCCACAGGCCTAGCGCAAACACGACAGGTTTGAAATAAGGGGGTATGAAAATTTTGGATAGAGTGGAAATTTTGTTTGTCCTTGTTGCGGGATTTCAGGCGGTCTGGGAGCTGCGGGATATAGCCTATTTTTCAGCTTTTTTTGCGGCAGCGGCATCATCCTGCAGCTTTTTCTGTTTAGCAATCAATGCTTTCAACTTTTCGTCTTCTTCCTTTCTTTCAATTGCTTCCTGCCGCGCAACCTTGGCATTCCAGGATGCCGCCTGGTCCGGATCGACTTGAAGTCCAAAAAGACCAACGCGGTAGGCATTAGCCATCGCTTTCATTGCGTCCAACTGTTTTTTGTCCGCGGAATGTTTGAACCAGTATAGCGCTTTCGCATCGTCCTTTTCAATCCCAGTGCCTGCAACGTACATTCGCGCCAGATTATATTGGGCAGCCGGATCGCCTTGCATGGCTGCCGTCAGATACCAACCGACAGCCGCCTCGTATATTTGCGCAGCTTCCGCCATTTCTCCGAGAAAAACCTGGGCGCGAAGGTTATTCAGCTTCGCTGCCTGGTGGAAAAGGGGTATGGCTATATCGAGGTCTTCATTATTGTAGGCCTGTTCGGCAGCCGCCTCGATCTTGGCCGGGTCTGGAGGCGTTGCCGGTGTTGCAGAAGCTGTTTCTGCCAATACGACGGATGGCAACAGGGTCAAAAAAAGCATGGCAAGCCAGCATGACCAATTATGTTTTGCTCTCATTGCTAACATTCCTCGAAGGATGCGACTTTACAAAGGGCTTATATATTACATCATGAAGTGTATCAAAAGCATGCGATTTTCCGCAACAAGCGGGCGGCGGGCATCACGCGCCGGGAAGGCAACACAGGAGTTTGAACAACAGTGGTTTGCCACCCCCGCGATTTGAATTGCGCCTGTAAGGAGGGTGAGGAGTTGTTATAGAGTGAAACAGGCAGAATGGCGACAAAAAAGTCCGATTGCCCCGGGCTTCGCCAAGCCTGGCAATGGTTGCAGGGCGATCCGCCTGCCAGGCAGAAATCGGCATGAGTGTATATAAGCTAAGCAGAATTTACAGCCGCGGGCCTGATTTCATAAATATCCTGCTCTGCTGTCAGCAAATCCCTCCGGATCCATGCGACCTCTCCCCTATGAGGGAAGCGAATCTTTGCCTCATGGATAACATGACTGGCATTCAGCTTGTTGCACAGACGCGGGAAGAAATCAGCCGAATGGAATTCCATATAGATCACCCCGATACCGGCCAACGTGGAATCAGCAACGTCGAGCAAGAACCATTCTGCCCCCTCGGTATCCATTTTCAATACATCGATGCCGTGATAGCGCTCCTTGATATCCGCAAGAAAACCCTGCGTCGCTTTGCTTTCGACAGTCGATAGCGAAGCGTCCGATACCATCTCGCCGTTGAAAACAGAATTGGCCACCCCATCGTTCTTGCCGCTCTTGAGCGAAATAGTCCCGTCGCGATCGGTTAATGCGGCCTGGATAAACATGACAGAATGATGCTGACTCAGGTTCTCTTTAAGCGCATTGAACAAATCCTTGTCAGGCTCCACAGCAATGATCCGGCAATCGGGGAAGCACGTTTTGCACGCCAGTGAAAAACTCCCGATGTTGGCCCCGCAGTCGACGATCAGTGGGCGGCTCCCCAGCGAGTCCATCAGCTGAAAATTGTAAGAAGCACCGGAGAAAACTTCTGCGACAATCTTCATGTTGTAACGGGTAAGACCTCTCATTTTTATCCCTTGATGATTTTTCTGAAGTACGAGATGGTCTCTTTCAGCCCGTCCTCGAGTGCGACCTTGGGTTGCCAATCCAGCATCCGCACGGCTTTGCCTATGTCCGGCTGGCGCTGCACCGGATCATCCTGGGGCAGTGGGCGGAAGATGAGTTCGCTTTTCGAGCCCGTGAGGCGCAGCACCAGCTCAGCCAACTGGCGTATGCTGCACTCTACCGGATTTCCCAGATTGATCGGACCAATTTCCCGGTCCTGGTTCATCATGCGTATCATCGCCTCAACCAAATCATCTACATAACAGAATGAACGGGTCTGGTTGCCATTGCCGTAAAGGGTTATCGGTTCGCCACTGAGGGCCTGCACGATGAAATTGGATATCACCCGCCCATCCCTCGGGTGCATGCGCGGCCCGTAGGTATTGAAAATACGCACCACGCGAATATCTATCTTGAACTGCCGATGATAATCAAAAAACAAGGTTTCCGCACAACGCTTGCCCTCGTCATAACAGGCGCGAGGCCCGATCGGGTTGACATGACCCCAATACTCCTCGGTTTGCGGATGTTCGATCGGGTCGCCATAGACTTCAGAGGTTGAGGCCTGCAGAATCCGCCCGCGACGGCGTTTGGCCAAACCCAGCATGTTGATCGCTCCCAGCACCGAAGTTTTGGTGGTCGCCACCGGGTCATTCTGGTAATGCACCGGGCTGGCGGGGCAGGCAAGGTTATAGATGCGGTCGACCTCAACGTACAGGGGCAACCAGATATCGTGCCGGATCAGCTCAAAGTTTTTCTTGTCCAGCAGATGGCGGATGTTGTCCTTGTTACCCGTATAAAAATTATCCACGCACAGCACTTCATGGCCTTCATTGACCAAGCGTTCGCTCAAGTGCGATCCTATAAAACCTGCGCCACCCGCGACCAACGTTGTCGACTTCATGCCGTTCCCTTTGTTTGGCTGTCACGCCAAGTTTGCCACATCCCCCGCATCGCCGCCTCAAAATTTCCGGCAAAGCGTGACGCATCGAAAACAGGAGAGGCCAATACCTGCTGGCGCAAGCCAGCCCGCAACGTCGCCAGACGATCCAGTCTTGCCGTATGTTCGACGGCCCTGGCAACATACTCGTCGTCATCCGCGGCGATCCAGTCCTGTAACCCCGCGTTGTGGGCGATGGTTTCACCCATGTGCGAGAGGAACCGGTCGCCGCGGCGAGTGATGACCGGTACCCCCATCCATATGGCCTCGACGCTGGTGGTGCCGCCGGGATAGGGGAAAGGATCGAGCGCGATATCAACCGTGCGATAAGCCGCCAGCAGTTCGCTCCGGGGTGAGCCGCCTTCCAGCATCAGCCGGTCGGGAGCAATCCCGCATCCGGCAAAGCGCTGGCGGGTGAGATCGCAGACGATGGTGTCATTCAGCTGCTTGGTTTTGAGTAGCAGCCGGGAGCCGGGTACAGCCTGGAGCACGCGCGCCCACAATGCCACGACGGCATCGTTCATCTTGACCAGGTTGTTGAAACATCCGAACGTGACGCAGCCTGTCGTTAGTGCGGGGAGCGGAGACACATCCAGGTCGAATTTGGGTGCAGTAAAACACAGATAGCTTTGCGGCAACCGCCAGATCGCTTCTGTAAAGTGTCCTTCTTCCCCGTCCGGCGCGACATAGGCGTCAGCCAGCAGGTAATCCATTTCAGCGACACCGGTGGTGGCGAAATAGCCCAGCCAGCTGGCTTGCACCGGGGCGGGTTTCCAGGCAAACACCGGCAGGCGGTTGTGTTTGGTATGTCCGGAAAGGTCGATCAGGACATGCACGCCATCGGCGTGGATCATGCGGGCGGCAGCTTCATCGCTCAGTCCGAACAATGGCTTCCATGCGGCAAAGCAAGGCTTGATGCGGCTCGTGAGTTCATCCGTCACCGGATTGGTCGGGTAGGCGATCAGTTCGATGCGTGTATGATCGAGCTGCGCCAGCATGCCCTCCAGAAAATAGCCAACCGGATGATTATTCAAGTCGCCCGATACCATACCTACCCGCAGGCAATCAGGATCAGCCGGGTGTCGCCAGTCAGTAAAGCGCGATGTCACATTATCGGCCACCATCCGGCCATATAGCTCGGCTTGCTCAAGACAGTATGAGACATCATGGTCCGAGGCGTAATTCAGTACCTGCAAAAAATTGCTGCGGGCCTGGGTAAAATCCGGGTTGAGTTTCAATGCCCGGCTGTAACTGGCCAAGCCGCCTTCGAATTGCCCCAGCTCCTTCAGGGCAGAGCCCAGGTTGTTGTGCGCCTCCGCGAAACCGGGTTTGATACTTATGGCACGGCGGTAGCTTGCCACCGCGTCATTCAGTTGACCGAGACCCTGCAAGGCGACCCCCAGATTATTGTGAGCCTCGGCGAAATTCGGATTGATCTTCAATGCAAGACGGCCGCTTGCGACAGCGTCATCAAGTTGTCCCAACGCTTGCAGGGCCGCTGCCAGATTGGCATGGGCTTCCGCATCTTGAGGCAGCAGTTCGGCAGCATTTTTCATTGCCTGCATGGCATCTTTGCCCTGCATCTGCAAGGACAGGCTGAACAGTTTCCAAACAACACCCGATTTTGGAAAAGGACCAAGCAACAAGCGGGCGCGACCCTCCAGTTCACCATAACGGCCTGAATTGAACAACGTGCTCAGCTGGTCTAATTCTGCAGGTGAAGGAACCAGTGAAGGAGGCGGATGGAATTGGGTTTTACCCAAGCAGCAATTCTTGTACTTCTTTCCGCTGCCGCAGCTGCACGGGTCGTTTCTCCCTGGTTTCATGCTTGCTATCCTGAATTTATGTTTTTCCGATGCTTACGGCAATGCTGACCATTTGAAAGCTCCCGCATCAGCCTGAATGTCTCGCGGGCAGTGTTAATCTGCCTTTACCGGCAAGACACGTCCCGCTATGTGCTTCTTGCATCAAAGCGTGTGTCGGCGGCTATCGTATCGAAAAATTCCACCAGCGTCTCGATTGCTTGCCGGTCTTCATACACGAGAGAGTTATTCTTCAAAATCTTTGCCCTGATTTTTTCCCGCGATATCGGGTCGCTCGCGATCCCGACTGCTTTCCGGGCATAACCTTCGTTGTCTAGCGCAACGCATTCCGGCAAGCCCATCAGTTCGCAATAATATGCTCCGACCCGTCCGCGCATAAACTTCCCCCTTCTCGTTACCAATGGTGTGCCAGTCACACAGCTTACCGCGACCGTTGAGCCAATTCCAAAGTGGAACGGGTCCAGCACAACATCGGCAGATGCGATCGCGCTGATAAAGTCCTCGGAATCCTTTAGCCAGGGCAAGAAGATTATCCGCTCCCTGACCTCTGCCGGGACCGTTCTTTCGAACCGATCCAGCAGGGCGGTTTTCCAATGGGTCCAAACGCAGTCTTCAAACAGTACTATCACACCATTGTTGTCCATTTGCAGTATGCGGGTCATCGCTTCGTCGAAATCAGGGTGAAGTTTTTGCAGCTTCATCGGGCACATATATATGTGCCGATTCTCGGGCAACCCCAATTCCTGGCGAGTTTTCAATGTCGCCGGAATTGTCGGACGCGTAAAATAGACCGGCGGTTTCGGGAAGCGAACCAGTTTTTCGCTGTAATGCTGATCCGCGTCAGAAGGCTCCATGACGTCCGTCGACAGGAAATAGTCGATGTTTGAAATGCCGGTAGTTACCGGATGCCCGGCAAACACACATTGTGCCGGTGCCAAGCGGGAGAATGCCAGGAAATAGCTCAACGGCTCCATGCCGATGTCAAGGTATACCAAGATATCCAGTTCCAGCTCGGCAATAATTTTCCGGGCTTGTGCCAGGTTATATGGCAAACGCAGTTGCCTGCCGGCAAATTCAGAATAGACGCTGGGATCTACCGGATGATTGGAAATCAGAGACACGTCGAATTGACTGTCCGATGACAATGCCTCTATCATTTTGCCGAAGCAGAAAGACACGGGGTGGCCGTAAAAGTACCGGGATATAAAGCCGACGCGAATCTTTTGCCCGATGGCTGATCTTGGTTTGACGCAATGAGGTGCAACATAGAGCAACGACGGGCAGGCTTGTTCATAGAACTTCGCTACCTTGATCTGCAGATCCCGGTCATTCAAGCCATGGTAAGCCAAGTAAAAGTTGGTTTCGCCGACGTCACTCAGAGGGTCGCGCAGCTTCACCCCGTCTGAAATCAAGCTATCAAGGCCCCGCTCAAATCTGGCGCGGCTGTCCATCACCTGCTGTTGCGTTCCCATGATATCCGGGAGCATCAGCGCGTTGCATACGGAAGCTGCGTTGTAACCTAATTCCTGTGCTTTCCGGTAGCAAGCTTCGGCAGTTGACAAATCACCCATGATTCTGAGTGCGGCGCCCAGATTGCAATATGCTTCCGCAAATTCCGGCTTGATCTCTACCGCCCGGCGGTAACTCGCTATCGCATCATCCAGTTGGCCAAGATTTTTCAAGGGATTGCCGAGGTTGTTGTATGCCAATGCATGATCGGGATCGACTTCCAGCGCCCGGCGATAGCTTGCTATAGCGTCATTGATCAGTCCGAGGTCAAGCAGGGCGTTGCCCAAGTCGTTGTGTGCCTCGGCATTATCGGGCTTGAGTTGCAGCGCGCGGCGGTAGCTCGCCACCGCACCGTCGAGCTGGTCGAGGTTTTGCAGAACAATGCCCAGACTGTAATGCGCCTCGGCGTGATCGGGCCTGAGCTGCACGGCACGGCGGTAGCTCTGCGCGGCATTTTCCTGCTGCCCGAGCGATTTCAGTGCGTTGCCCAGGTTGTAATGCGCCTCGAAGTAATCCGGCTTGAGTGATATCGCGCGGCGGTAGCTCGCCACCGCCTCGTCTAGCCGGCCGGCACTCTTTTGCGCCACCCCCAGGTTGTAATGCGCCACTGCGTCTTCCGGCAGCAGTTGCGCGGTCTTGTGGAACGCCTGCAAGGCGTCCTTGCCCTGCATCTGCAGTGCACCGCCCAGCAACTGCCAGCCAAAGCCAAAGTCCGGATACCGTTCGCTCAGCAGCCGCGCCCGTCCTTCCAGTTCCGCATAGCGGCGCGCGTTGTACAGTGCGATCAGCGCATTGATCTGTTCTGGCGCAGGCACGGCGCAGCATTGCGCATAGGGCTTGCCGCTGCCGCAACTGCACGGCGTCTGTTTGGCTGGTTTCATGCGGGTTATTCCGTGTTAATTGCTGCACCTAGATTTTTTAGTTACGGCCCACCTAAAGGTTACCCTTCACTGAAACTGCGTTTTTGGGCAACGCCGTATCGCGACGAAGTTTGGGTTTAGAGATGCACGCTTAATGGGCTGCGCCCAGATATGCTGCTTTAACGGCAGGGTCGTTCTTCAACTGATCTGCCGGGCCATGCACCGAGATGCGGCCATTCTCCAGCACGTAACCGTAGTCCGCCACATCCAGTGCGGCGGCGGCGAATTGTTCGACCAGCAGCATCGTGATACCGCGCGCCTTCAGTTCGCGGATGATGCGGAATACTTCCTTCACCAGCAACGGGGCCAGGCCCATCGAAGGCTCATCCAGCAACAGCACATCGGGATTGAGCATCAGCGCCCGGCCCATCGCCAGCATCTGCTGTTCGCCGCCGGACAATGTGCCGGCCAGTTGCGACTCACGTTCCCTGAGGCGCGGAAACAGATCGAACACGCGCGCCAGGTCGCCCTGCACGTCGCCGCGCTCGCGCCCGAATGTCAGGCGTGGGAAAGCGCCCAACAACAGATTATCGGTAACGGACAACGTGGCAAACACGCGACGGCCCTCGGGGGAATGTGCCAGGCCGGCGCGCGTTATCCTGCTCGAAGTCATACCGGTGATGTCCCTGCCGTTGAGGCTGATATTTCCGCTCGCCGGCTTGATCATGCCCGAGACCGCGCGCATCGTGGTGGTCTTGCCCGCGCCGTTCGAACCGATCAGCGTCACGACCTTGCCCTGCGGCACGGATATGGAAATGCCGTGCAGCACCTCAACTTTTCCATATGCGGCATGCAAATTCCGTATCTCTAACATTGACAGCTCCCCACGGGTTTCTCAGGCTGCAACAGTGCTGCCGCCAAGATACGCCTCAATCACTTTTTCGTCGGATTGAACCTGGGCCGGGGTGCCTTCCGCGATCTTTTGGCCGAAGTCCAGCACAGTGACCTTGTCGCAGATGCTCATCACCACGTCCATGTGATGCTCGATCAGGATCACGGTGACGCCGTGGCCGCGTATCTTGTTGATCATCACTATCAACTCCTTGATGTCCGGAGCGGTCAGCCCGGCGGCCGGCTCGTCAAGCAGCAGCAGGCTGGGATTCAGCGCCAGCGCGCGCGCGATCTCCAGCAGGCGCTGCTTGCCGTAGGGCAGGTTGCGCGCTTCTTCATTGGCAAGTTCTGACAGCCCGACAAATTTCAGCAGACTGGCCGCGCGCACTCTTGCCGCATGTTTCTCCCTGCGGCAACGCGGCGTATGGAACACCACATCGATCAGGCTGTGGCGATAGGTATGATGCAGCCCGACCAGCACGTTTTCGATCGCAGTCATCTCGCCGAACAGCTGCACGTTCTGGAAAGTGCGCGCGATCCCTTCGCCGGCGATGGATGAGGGCGTCGCGCCGGTGATGAGCTTGCCGTTGAATTCGATCTCGCCGGCGGTCGGCTTGTAGATGCCGGTCAGCACGTTCATGATCGTGCTCTTGCCGGAACCGTTCGGGCCGATCAGGCCATGCACGGAGCCTTTGGCGATGTCCAGATTGATTTCGTTCAGCGCCTTCAATCCGCCGAACTGCATCACGATATGGCGCGCCTCGAGCAGATGTCCCCTGGCGGTGACAGGGTGATCCGGCACCGACCACACATGGTGCTTGTCGCCGGGCTCGGATATCTCTTCATGGCGATGTATCCACTGAGGCCGGACTTTCAGTATGATGCCGCGCACGAAGCCCATGATGCCGTTGGGCAGGTAATACACGACGAACAGGATCATCAAGCCGAATATCGTCAGGCGCTGCTCTGTGATGTCCTGAATGAAGAAACCGGACACGGCCAGGGCGATCGTGGCGAATAACGGCAGTGCCATTTGTTTCACGGTGCGTTGTCTGGTTGAAACCACATAGATGGAATACGCAACCGTGATCGCGGCGATGCCAGTCGCAATCTTGCGGAACAGATCGATGTCGGACAGCACATTCGGCAGCATCACGATGATGATCGCGCCCAACAGCGGGCCGCTTCGCGTCTTGCGCCCGCCCATGATGACGGCGAGCAGGAACAGTATGGTCAGCTCGAAGTTGTAGGTATTGGGCGAGATGTATTCCTCGGAATAAGTGAACAGGCCGCCCGCCAGGCCGGCGATCCCGGCGCTCAGCACGAAGGCGTAGACCTTGTAGCCATACACGCTCACACCCATGCAGTCCGAGGCGATCGGGCTGTCATGCAGGGCTTCGAAGGCGCGCCCAAGGTGCGACTTGAGTATGCGCTGCACGACAAACAACGTTAGTACCAATGCAAGCAGCACGATGTAGTAATAGTCCGTGCCGGTGACCTGGTGCCCGAAAAATACCGGTTTGCGTATCGAAATCCCGAGCGGCCCGTTGGTCAGAAAATCCATCTCGTTGATCAATATCTGGATGATGGTACCGAAGGCCAATGTCACCATCGCCAGGTAGGGGCCGTTCACCCGCAATGCCGGCAATGCGAGGATGGCGCCGAACAAGGCTGTGACGACGATGCTCGCCGGCACAGCCAGCAGGAACGGGACGCCAAGCTTGTGTCCGAGCACGCCTGCAGTATAGGAGCCGATCCCGAACAACGCAGCGTGGCCGAGCGAGACTTCACCGACATAGCCTACAACGATATCGAGTCCGAGCAGCAGGATCCCATAGATGCCGATCACCACCATCAGATGGATATAGTAGGGATTCGGCCAGGCCAATGGCAGCATCGCCGCCAGCGCGATCGCGAGGACGATGGAAACTTTCTTGACTGCGCCCATGCTATACCTTTTTGATGACGGACTTGCCGAACATGCCCGCCGGCTTGACCGCCAGCACCAGCAGCAGCAGCAGCAACCCCGGCACGTCCTTGTAGCCGGTAGAAACGTAATAACCGGTGGTGGTCTCGGCGATGCCCAGGATCAGACCGCCGACGATGACCCCCATGCCGCTGTTGAGGCCGCCGATGATGGCAACCGCGAATGCCTTCAGTCCGAGCACCGCGCCCATCGTCGCGCCCGTCAGCGTCAGCGGCGCGATCAGCACGCCCGCAAAAGCCGCCGTCATCGAGCTCAATGCGTAGGAAAAAGTGATCACCAAGCCGGTATTGATGCCCATCAGTCCTGCGGCATCACGGTCATTGGAGGTTGCCACCACGGCCTTGCCGTAGATGGATTTGCGGTTGAACATCTCCACGGCCAGCATGATCGCCAATGCGCCTAGCACGATCATGATTTCCATCGGCAGCACCCGGACACCGAAGAACTGCAGCGGTTCTTTCGGCAGCGGCGAGGGGAACGTCAGGTCGTCATGCCCCCAGATATTCTCGGCGACATTCTTGAAGATGATGGCCAGCGAAATGGTGGTCATGATCCAGCCGAATTCGGACTTTGACTTTAACGTGGGCAGCACGCCGACGCGTTCCACGATGATGCCTTGCAAAGCGCCGAATGCCAGGACCAGCGGCAGCATCAGCCAGTAATTCATGTGGCCGACCAGCGTAAGCCCGACCAGCGCGCCCAGCATCAGCGCTTCACCCTGGCCGAAGTTCAGCGTACTCGAGGTGGCAAAGGTGAGCTGGTAGCCGAATGCGATCAGCGCGTAGATCATGCCGAGCGCGATGCCGCTTTCGACGAGTTGTGCAAGGATTTCCATCAGAATAGCTCCTTTTCTTGCTATTTGGGCCGGGATAGTCCCGGCCCAAACAGTATAACTAAGGTTGCAGCTGCAACGATCCCATTACATCTTGCCGGCCTTGTCAGCGGCGTAGGCATGCACCACATGACCATCCTTGACTTCACCCATCACCACCATATCCTGCGTTATCGCTTCGTGGTTATCATGCGTGTAGGGATGATCATAGGTCGTTACGACACCGTCTATCTTTGTGTTCAGATTTTCCAGCGCCTCGCGTATCTTCACGCCATCGGTGCTCCCGGCCTGCTGGATCGCAGCCGCCAGCAGGTACATCGAGTCGTAACCCTGTGCTGCGGAGACGGGTGAGGGAATACGGCCATTCTCCGGATGGTAGGCTTTCAGATATGCGGCGATGAATGCCTTGCGCTTGGGTGTATTGGGTTCCTGGATGAAAGTCTCAGGCATGCGCGCGCCTTCGCCGTTCTTGCCGGCGTTGTCGATGAAGTTGCCCATCGACAGGGTCCAGCTGCCTACCATCGGGACTTTCCAGCCCAGCTTCTCCATGCCGTTGGCGATCTGCGCCAGCTCGGGCCCGATGCCGTAGGTCAGGATCGCCTGTGCGCCCGCCTCCTTGGCCTTCAGCAACTGCGCCGTCATGTCGGTGTCCTTGATGTTGAACTTTTCTACCGCTACCGGCGTGATGCCCTTGGCTGCAAGGGCTTTCTCCAGGTCTTCCCGCCCCAGCTGGCCGTAATTGGTCGAGTCGGCCAAGATCGCCACTTTGGTGAACTTGCGGTTGTCGATGGCTTCATGGACGATCATCGCCGACTGTATGGTGTCGTTGGCCGAAGTGCGGAACACATAGTTGTCGGGATAATCCGGGGGCAGGAATTGGTTCGTGACTTTGGAACCGGTCGCCACGTTATTGATCACCGGGATCTTGGCTTCCTCATAAACACGCTGGGCCGTCAACGCAACGCCGGTATTGATAAAGCCCACCGAAGCGACGACGCCTTCCTTGTTGACCAACTCTTGGGTGACCTGGAGGCCGCGGCTGTTATCCGCCTGATCGTCACGTTCAATAAGGTCGATCTTGCGGCCAAGCACCCCGCCCTTGGCATTGATTTCGGATACCGCAAGTTTCACCCCGTCGAGCATCGAAATCCCCATCGGGCTGGAGCCGCCGGTGAATGGCCCGGAGACCCCGATCTTGATCGGCTCGGCTGCGAAAGCGGAAATCGATGCCGCCAGTGCTATAGCGCTTATGACGGTCTTGATCTTAATGTTCATTTTTCTCTCCTCTGGTTATGGTAAATCATTCAACACTCAGGAACTTCAAACAACTGCCGGCCGCATACATCCCGAACTGCATACATCAAGGTACAGCACCGGTAATTATGCTCATTTGGCGCAAACTTGCTACTGTTTTCCCGGTTTGGTTTCGATCCCGGCCAATCTGCGATATGCGGTCGCCAAGCCTTGGTCGTCGCCGACATTGCCGGGAAAGATCACGACCGGCAAACCCGGATAGCGGGGATGGTCGGCCGGACAGCATACCACCGAACAACCCGGAAGAATCTGCCCGACCACCCGCGAAGTGCGCAAAGCCAAACCGGAACTCAATACATCGTTGGAAGTGATGCCACCCTTGCTGATCAGAAAACCCAGCGTCTTCGGCAGATTGCGCACCACGTCCATCAGGAAGGCGGAAACCATGTCACCAAACGCCAGCCGTGCCATCTGATCGGGAAACACCTTCTCCAATCTGCTGGTAAACACCACCGGCGTATCGCCGGATGCATGGATCTTCTCGCACTTGCGGATGATCTCCGCGAGCAGTGCATCCCGGTTCCCGTGCAATTGTTCCACATCCACTTCGATCGGCGCAACACCGGGCATTCTCAACAACTGCTCGAGTTGCGACGTGGTTTTCCTGACATGGGAACCAACGATCACCGCGCCGGGTCGTGCGCCGCGGACATATTGCGCCATCTCCTGCGCGGCCACCGGCTGGCGCGGCAGGCGCGCCAGTGCGGTGAGCAGGCTGGCCGCGCTGCGGAACAAAAAATGTTTGCCCTGTCCGGCAGCCAGGCGCAGCTGCTCGGCGAAATGATTCAGGTCTTCCTGAGTTTCGGCATCCACGACACAGCACGCGTTCCCGCGCAGCCGCATCAGGCGCGGCAGACTGTCGCCGCGGACATCGCGCAGCAGGAAGCGTTGGACCTCGACCGCCCTGATGCGTCCGGATGTCTTTTCCTCGACATAATCCGGCAGGTAACTGTAGTGATAGCCGAACACCGAATCTCGCGCGAATTCGGTTTCATGCACCGGTGTTTCTTTGCCATCCACGATCAGGTAGTGCACGCTGTCGCGGGTGATGCGTCCGCCTTCAAAGAAGGCAGGCACCAGGAAATGCGCATCGAATGCACCCAGCTCCGATGCGATCACATCGGTCTCCACCGGGTAGTGACCGCGCAATGTCGAATCCGAACGGCTGACCAGAATGGGATTGATGTCGCGCCCGGCCTTGTTCAGGTCCGCCAATGCCAGTTTCAGGTTCCTGCAAACTTCACGGGTGATATCCGCGGCATGTTTGGCAGACATGCCGCGGGTATTGGTCAGCACGAAGAACAGCGGCGAGGCATCCTGGATCGCCTCGCGCAACGTGCCCTCATCCCAGCGTGTCAGCAACAGACAACCGTGCACCGTTTGCGAACCGGTGGGATCGTCATCGAGTACGATGATTTTGGTTTCAGACATGTTTGGTTTTCAAGTCGGATATTTAGCGCTACCTGAGTGGCGGCAGTAAAAATTCACTGTTATGCCCTAACCCTCGCTCCCTCTCCCGAAAGGAGAGGGAAAACAAACCCTTCTCCCTCCGGGAGAAGGGCAGGGATGAGGGAGCACACTGCCATCGTTTATGTAAATCTCAAGAAGCAGCCAGCGCCTTGACACGTTTGGCCATCGCCTCCGCGGTCAGTCCGTTGAAGTCCATGATCTCGGCGGGGCTGGCGGTCGTTTCGCCGCGTTTCCAGGCAAAGGTGTCGCGCTTGGCAGCACGGGTGCGTAGCAGCACCGGCTCCAGCACCGCGCTGGGACCGCCGCTGACGGCGAGCAAAACATCGCCATCGAACAGCGCGTTGAAATGCGCGTCATCCATGAACTTGTTGTCCGGTTCCGCAACGGTGTCCCAGGATATATCGGTCGGCCTGTACAAGCGGCGCGGATTCACGACCGCAACGATGCGCACCTTGTAGCCGTCGGTTTCCAACTTCTCCCTGGCTTCGAACACCGGCAGGAACACCATGTCGCCGGTCACCGCGAACACCGCGGTACCCTTGCTTCCCGACTTGCTCTCATAGATCGTCGCCGCGCCTTCTTCCACCGCGTGCCTGGCTTCGTCCACGCTCATGTAAACCGGCAGTGCACTCTTGGACGCGATGATCACCATGCACTTGTTGAAACTGTTGGTCGCGTATTCATAC
The DNA here is from genome assembly GCA_963723415.1 of uncultured beta proteobacterium. Classification (GTDB taxonomy): domain Bacteria; phylum Pseudomonadota; class Gammaproteobacteria; order Burkholderiales; family Gallionellaceae; genus Gallionella. The sequence goes on from CAVRQB010000002.1 coordinate 254,886, forward strand.
GATGCCTGGATCGCGTTCGCATCGCACGGAAACAGCGGGTAGGTGTTGCCGTTGCGCATCTGCGCGGCAAAATAGTTCTCGATCTCCGGGCGCTGGTGCGTCCAGCCGTTGCGGCCCTGTTCCAGGGCGCCTGCGGTGAACATCGTCACGATCGAAGGCGTCTTGCGGCGCAGCTCCGCCATCGCCTGCGCAACCGTCTGAACAATGGGCCAGCCGTTGATCGCGAAGCTTTCGTAGGACAACCACAACGCGCGCGACCCGAACAGCGCGAGCGCCGATGCCAGACCGGCGCAGGCATCCTCGTTCAGGGGTTCATACACCTGCCCTTCCGGCTCCTGGTTGTATAGCGGGTCGACGGTGGGATGGCGGATCTTCAGCGCATCATTGATGTTCTTCATCGCCGACGCTTCGTTGCCGTCCGCATTGGTCACGACGAATCGCTTGTCCCTGGTGCCAACATGCGCAACCAGCGCACCCATCGCGGTTGACGGCACCGCTTTCTCGCCCTTGGCAAATTCATGCAGCGGCATCCTGCCCAGAGGGACCAGATCCAGCACGTGTTCGGTCACCGCAGTCCTGGCTGCAGGCCCGCCGCCGGCGCGCACGAAATTCTCGCGCACGATCGCCCATGCCTCGGGATTCAACGCGCGGCGCTGCAGGCCCGCAATCATATGCGGCTTGTCCAGGCTGTCGGCCGGGTAAAGGTTGTGCGACTTGGCACCTACTGTATGCACGCCGGCGCCCTTCATCTGCTTGATGATGAACGCGGTCAGGGTGCCGCCCAGTGCTGATTTCGCGGCCTTGTCGATGCCGGCCAGCACGGCAGCGGCAAATGCCAGGCGCTGCTTGTGCGAGAAATACGAGCTGTCGGCATAGGCGCCGGCCTGCTTGCTGTCGTCAAAATCCTTCGCGTCGACCAGGATCACTTCCTTGAATCCGTGGCCCTTCCAGTAGGCGATCATCTCCGCATTGGTAAAGCGCGACACCATCGAATGGTGTTCCTGGCTGTAACCGTTCCAGATCAGCGTCGGGAGAAAGTTGGTCACCCTGGGATAGGCGGTGTTGAAGTGCATCATCGAATTGAGGACGTAAGGCTCGCCCATGCCGCCGTCGCCTATCGTGACCGGGAACAGCGTGCCGGGATGCAGCAGGGCACCCGCCATCGCAAAATGCTGGCCCTGACCCAGCGGACCGGCGGGTGCCAGCAGGCCCGGGATCGCGCCGGACAAGTGCCCAAGCAGACCATGCTTCTCGCGGAAACGCGCCATCATGTCGGTGACCGTCCTGATGCCCATCTCTTCCAGCGACGTATCGAGGAACATTGCGCTGTAGAAACCCGGGGCATGGTGTCCGACCTCGGTCACGATGTTGGTATGGCCCAGCATCACCAGCGACGCATAGGCCTCGGCGCTGCTGGCGAAGCCGCCCGGATGGCCGGAGGCTTTGGAGCCGCAGGTTTGCAATGTCAGATAGCGCAGCGCATCGGCCATCAGCAATGTCTGATAGATTGCATCGGGCGCGCGCGGGTCGCTGATCGCGGACTTGCCTTCGTTGATGGCAGCCGACCGGGCGAACTGGTCGAAGCCTTCCCAGGCTGCGCCAAAGTATTGAATGCCTGCACAAAATTGAGGTGCGATAGCCACGCTAGTATTCATGATCCTTGCTCCTTAAAATTAATTCGCGCCGGGGAAACAGCGGCTGGAAAATATTGCAAAAAAGGATTTGCGGCCAGAATACGCGCTGCTGTATAATTTCACAATACACAATCGATTTCATAATACGAAAAATGCAAAAGCAAAGAACCTCGGAACGGTCTGACTCAATACAAGTCATTGAAAGACTGACAAGACTGCTCGACGTGATTGCGGGACAGGAAGATCCCGTGAGCCTCAAGATACTGTCTGCCGAAACGGGATTGCATCCATCCACCGCCTTCCGCATACTCTCGTCGCTGGCCGAACAGGGTTTTGTGGAACGCACAGCCAGGGGCACCTACCGGTTGGGTGTCAAATTGATGCAACTGGGCAGCAGGGTGAGCGCCAGCGTGGACATCAGAAAAGTCGCGTTGCCTTTGATGGAAAGACTGCGCGATCATTTGGGTGAGACGGTCAACCTGACCGTGCGCGAGGGCGATGAAGTAGTCTATATCGAACGCACCCTCGCCAAGCGCATGATACGTGTGGAACAGGTGATCGGCAGCCGCGCACCCCTGCATGTCACCGCGGTGGGCAAACTGATACTGGGTGATCAAGGCGAAGCGGCGTGCCGCAGCTACGCGAAGCGCAGCAAGCTGCCCGCGTATACGGTCAACACGCGCACGAAGATTGCTGCCCTGCTGGATGACTGTATCGCCTCGGCAAAGCGCGGCTACGCGCTGGACAATGAAGAGGCTGAACTGGGCGTGGGATGCATAGGCACTTTGATACATGACGCCAGCGGCCAAGTGGTTGCCGGCTTGTCCGTGTCGGCGCCGATCGAACGGCGCCGGGACGAATGGATCGCGCAAGTGATGGAAACCGGCGAACAGATTTCCAGACAGCTCGGCTATCATGCTGCGTAGCGACAATATTTACTGTTCCGATTTGACGGAAACTGAATAATTCCGTTCGTGGTGAGCGTTTCCCGTTCGCTCCTTCGATACACAGCGCCGCGCGCGGCACTCCGGACGATCGGGAATTGCATCGAACCGTATAGATAGTTCTAATCAGGTAACCACAACGGAGGAATCAGATGAAGAATAAACAATGTCTGACGCTGGCAGATGTGAAGATCATTGCTGCGGGCTGCGAAGCCGAAGCCCTGAAGCAGAACTGGGCGGTTTCAATCGCCATCGTCGACGATGGGGGTCATTTGCTGTGGCTGCAGCGCTTGGATGGCGCACACCTGAGCAGCGTCCAGATCGCCGCAGGCAAGGCGCACACCTCGGCAGTGGGACGCAGGACGACCAAAGTATATGAAGACGTCGTCGCCGGCGGCCGCAACGCTTTCCTGTCCGTACCCGGCGGACTCACGATGATAGAGGGCGGCGAGCACATCATGGTCGACGGGGAATGCGTCGGCGCCATCGGTGTATCCGGCGTCAAGTCTGCCGAGGATGCGCAGGTCGCGCGGGCGGGCATCAACGCGTTTCTCGACAGCGTGAAGCAATAAACCCTCTGCCTGCTTCGCGTACATTTGTGCCTTGCCGACAGAGATTTCCTGGAGAAAATAATGCGTGTGGGATTGTTCGTCACTTGCCTGGTTGACAGCGTTCGTCCCAGCATAGGCTTTGCGGCGATCAAGTTGCTGGAAGCGGCCGGTTGCGAGGTGGCCGTTCCCGAACAGCAAACCTGTTGCGGTCAACCCGGCTACAACTCGGGCGACCGCAAATCCGCCCAAGCTCTTGCAGTAAAGTTCCTGGCCGAATTCGAAAAGTTCGATTATGTGGTGCTGCCTTCCGGTTCCTGCACGGGGATGATACGCGTGCATTATCCCGATCTGTTCAAGGACGACCCGGCACTCCATGGAAGAATCGCCGCACTGGGCCGGCGCACGTACGAGCTGACCGATTTTCTGGTCAACATCGCCAAACTGGAACAGGTGCCCGGCAAATTCCAGGGAACGCTGACCTATCACGACTCCTGCTCGGGCCTGCGCGAGCTCGATGTCTACAAACAGCCGCGCGCGCTGCTGGCGACGATGCCCGCCGTCAAGATAAACGAGATGGTGGAATCCACCACCTGCTGCGGGTTTGGCGGCACTTTCTCGGTGAAGTATGGCGAACTGTCGACGCGCATGGCCGACAACAAATGCCGGCACATCACCGCGACCCATGCCGGCGCCATCATCGGCGGCGACCTCGGCTGCCTGCTGAACATCGAGGGCCGTTTGCGCCGCAATGGCGATCGCACGACCCGCGTGCTGCATGTTGCCGAAGTGCTGTCCGGTATTGATTCGGATGAAATGACGTAATGCAAAACACCTCCCTTCAATTCAAGAAACAAGTCACCATCAAACTGGCCGACGTCAGACTGCAGGGCGCACTGTCGCGATTGCAATCACGCTTTGTCGAAGGCCGTTCGGCGGTCATCAGCGAAATTCATGATCTGGAGGAGACGCGCACCGCGGCGGCCGCGATCCGCGACCGCGTGCTGAACGGTCTTGAGCACTGGCTGCTGCATTTCGAACAGCAGGCCACCGCGCGCGGCGCAATCGTGCACTGGGCCGAGACCGGCAATGACGTCAACCGCATCGTCGCCGAGATCGCCGCACAACACGGCGTGCGCAGCGCAGCCAAGTCGAAATCCATGGTCAGCGAAGAGTGCGGATTGAACGACGCGCTGGAACGGGCCGGCGTCAAGGTCATGGAAACCGATCTGGGCGAATATATCCTGCAACTCGCCCATGAGGCGCCGTCGCACATCGTCGCGCCGGTCGTGCACAAGAACAGGGAAGAGATCTCCGACCTGTTCGCGGAGAAACATCAGCTCCCGCGCAAGACCGGTATCGCCGAGCTGTGCCGCGAGGCGCGCGAAGTGCTGCGCCCTGCATTCCTGAACGCTGATATGGGTATCTCGGGCGGCAATTTTCTGGTGGCCGAAACAGGCTCGGTGCTGATCGTCACCAATGAAGGGAACGGGCGGCTCGTGACGACAATGCCGCGTGTGCATGTCGCGATCAGCGGCATCGAAAAAGTGGTGCCTACGCTGGAAGACGTGGCGACGCTGCTGCGCCTGCTGCCGCGTTCCGCCACCGGACAGTCGATCACCAACTATGTGTCGGTGCTGACGGGCAAAAAGAACGTCGAAGATCATGATGGCCCGGAGCACTTCCACATCATCCTGTTGGACAATGGCCGCAGCAGCCTGGTCGGCAGCGAGATGCAGGAGATGCTGCGCTGCATACGCTGCGGTGCCTGCATGAACCATTGTCCGGTGTACCAGAATATCGGCGGACATGCCTACGGCTGGGTCTATCCCGGCCCTATGGGCTCGATACTGACGCCGCTGCTGGGCGGCATGGAGAAATCACCGGATCTGCCCAATGCATCGACCCTGTGCGGCGCCTGCGCGGTGGTCTGTCCGGTCAAGATCCCGTTGCCCGATCTATTGCGCAGATTGCGCGAAAGGCAGATGGAACGCGGCATGAAGTCGCGCAAGGAAACCTTGATGCTCAAGCTCTGGGCGTGGCTGGCGCTGCATCCAGCGATATATGCGCTGGCGGCCAACGTCGGCGTGCGCCTGATGAGCCTGATCGGCGGCAAGGACAAACTGCTGCACGCCCTGCCGGGTGCCGGCGGCTGGACTGATGGCCGCGATTTTCCGGTGCCCGCAGGCAAGACTTTCCGCGAGTTGTACAAACAGAAAGCAAAGCAATGAACGCTCGCGACAGGATCCTCCGCAAGATACGCGATGCCCAAACCGCCGCATCGGGGCGGGTTGGTTCAACAAGCGCTGAGATAAGCAACCACCTTGCACGGCATCCGCGCGGACCGCTTTCTCCACCTATGAACAATCTGGTTGAGCGCTTCAAGGAACGCGCCATCAAGCTTTCCAGCGATGTGGTGGAAACCGGCGACCAGATGGACGTACCCGTCTTGCTGCAGCGTTATCTAAGCGAAAGAAAACTGCCGGTCAGCGGCGTATGCTGGCCGTCTTTGGCGGGACTCCCATGGAGCGCTGCCGGATTGGACATGCAGTCTCGCCCGGCCAAGGACCGCGACCTGGTCGGCGTGACCGGCGCATTTTGCGCGATCGCTGAAACCGGAACCCTGATGCTGCTGTCAGGTGCCGATACACCGGCCACCACCAGCCTGTTGCCGGAAACCCATGTTGCAGTGCTGGATCCGAAGCGCATCGTCGCGACGATGGAGGATGCATGGGACCTGATGCGCAAGGAATACGAACAGCCTCCGCGTGCGGTCAATTTCATTTCGGGGCCTTCGCGCACCGCCGATATCGAGCAGACCGTCACGCTCGGCGCGCACGGTCCTTATCGGGTCCTGATAATACTCACAGCGCATTGAGCCGCCGGCTGGAAGAAAGGGGGTTGTCCGTGCCGAAAAGTGGAATAAATCTCCGGTATGCGGAACGCAAGCAGGCTGATATCGCGAGCGACACCGATGATACAATCACCCATAATTCACGATCGGGACAGCGCATATATATTCTTTGCCGACAGTAGATTTACCGGCACGCCAACGGCTATCCGTACCCATAATCCAGTAATCCGTTAATGTCAGACAAGATATCTGCCAAGCCGCCTGAAACAAACATCTCCGAACTGCTGCGCAAGGGAAATCTGGCACAGGCCGAGATCTTCTTGCGTATCTTTCTGGCAAACGAGCCGAACAACCCGGAAGCGCTTTTCGCACTTGGGAAGATCGCAAGGGAAATCAATCTTCCGCATTTTGCGCTGCACTATTTCGGCGAGGCGATTAAATTTGCCCCGGAGTGGCAATTGCCGAAGATCAATCGGGATCGTGTCAGCAGGGAATTATCGGAAATCCGGCAACAGGCCGGGCAGACTGAAAGATTCCTGCTGATCAAGGCGTGGGGATACGGGTTCTGGTCGGATGTCAGCCATGTGCTGGGCCAGCTATTGCTGGCAGAGATCACCGGGCGTACTCCCGTGGTGTATTGGGGAACGAACAGCCTGTTTGGAGACGGTACTTCAGCGAACGCTTTCGAGTTCTATTTTGAGCCGATTTCCAGGATCAGCGCGGCCGACCTGCAAAGGGAAGATTTGGATTTCTGGCCGCCAAAATGGAATCGCAACAATCTATTGGCCGGCGAGATAAACAAATGGGGCGGCCCCTATTCCCGCATGGCCGGACTCTACCTGTTGGGCCGCAGCGAGAGCGTTGTGGTAAGCGATTTTTTTACCAATGTCGCCGATCTGATTCCCTGGATACCTGCAGGACATCATTTGCACGGCCTGTCGGTCGATCAGGTATGGCTTTATCTCGTTCGCCGGTACCTGCATCCCAAAAAGGAAATCATGGATGCTGTCGAACGTTTCTATGACAAGCATCTTGGCTCGCCGGATTTCATGTCCGTCCATATTCGCGGATCCGACAAGGTGATAGAAGTCGGCAATCTTGACGAACTGAACAAGCAATACAAACAGGTCATCGACCGGTGTCTGGCGTCCGGTGATCTCCAGAAGATCTTCTTGATGACGGATGACTCGCGGCTTCTCGATTTTTTCAGGCAGACATATGGCAGCAGCATCATCGCCACCGATTGCCGGCGTACCGATAATGCAAAGGGAGTGCATCACCTAGACGTATCGGACAGGCGGCAGCTGGGGATAGAGGTGATGGTGGATGTTTATCTGGCCGGGCGGGCCAGGTTTTTCGTCGGCAACGGGACTTCCAACCCTTCCCTGTTCGTGCGCTACCTGAAGGACTGGCCTGCAGAAGCTGTGCATCTGGTCGGGGATAACTGGTTCCACAAACCCAACCCGAAAATCCATAATTGGTAGCCCGCATACTGGTTCTGGAATTTGACGTAAAGAGGAAGAAGCAGGTGCAACGAATTCACAGCATCTGATACCCGTTTGCCGTCAATTCGTACGCGCTGTATTTTCCGGGCGCTGATGATGCGCGGCGTTATTTTCGAGCTGCCTGCCCGGCAGTTCTATCTCCCTGCTCCAGACAGCAAACACACAAAGCCCCCAAAGCAATGCCACAGCGTAAAGCTTGAACTCGAGCAATTGCGGCAGGGTGATCGCCAGCGCTGAAACAGCGCAGAGGCCGTAATAAACGCGCCTGGATAACGGGCTTAGCGAGTTTCGGCTGGTCAGCAGCATCAGTATCGACGGAAGCAGATAGACCAGATGATGTTCCCAGGAAAATGGGGCGACCAGATACATCAATGGCAGCGCAACAAGCACGGCCCCATCGAGGCTGTCGGGTTTGAACCGGCTCTTCCAGACCGCGATGGCTGTGACAGCGGCAGCCAGCGATGCCGCGCCATATGCAAGCAGTCTTGCGAGACCGGGATCGACCAATAATGGCGGGGACCACCTGTTTTCGGTAAATGCCCTTGAAAAAACCCCGTTCAGGCTCTGGTTCCAGATTGCAGCCGAGGCAAGACCGGGAGGATTGCCGGTATATCCGCCATTGGGCAAAACGATGGTGATCCAGTCATGCCAGATCGGGGTCGGGATGATCATCAGCGAGATCATGGTCGCCACGCCGAACCAGCCAAGCGCATACGCGCTCTCGCGCCAGCGGCCGATCAGCAGAAGAAACGGGATGATCACCAGCGGATAGGTCTTCAGCAATATGGCCAACGCCAGAAAGAAGCCGGCCAGGAATGCATATCTCCTTCTCGCGAAAAGCCAGAAAAGAACGATGCAAGCCAGCAGCATGATGTTGACCTGTCCGTGATTAAGGGTGATTGCCACAGGAGAAAAGGTCAACAAATAGAGAACACACAAAGCGAAAGCCAGAGCACGCTCCGGCCAGAGACGCAGCAGATGCGCCGGAATCATCCACATCAAGGCCAAAAAAACCAGATGATTCACCAGCAGAACCGCGAGGCGGGCGTGTTCATAGGTAAGCTCAGACAGCGGGAAAAACAGCAGCAGACTCTGGGGCGGATAGACGAATGGATAGACGTATCGCGCATCCTGCGACATGAACAGACGCATGCTTGCCAGGTCATAGGGCGATTCGCCGTACCTGAAAAAACGCGCACCGGCCGCGTAGAAAGAAGGGAGATCCACATTGGGGATGTTGCGGTATTCCCATCCATACACAAATATGAATTGTAGATAGAGTAACGCAAAGATCAGCAACATCAGCCATGGGCGGCTGATCATGGCATCAGATAATTTTCGGAATCGTGCCGGCCAGATACCGAAATCAACGGACTGGATTCTTTTCATCAATTCCTCTGACCGGCTGGGGTGGGCGGCATGGCAGCAAGGCTGCCGGTATCAATCAACAGAAACGGGTTGGGTTCGACGGCATACGAAGGGCACCGGCGGCATCTTACCGAAAACTTCAAGCGGCCGCACATGGTTTTAGCGCCGCATCAATCCTCGTGACGGCACAAGATCAGACTTGACGCCTTTGCCTTCAGGGAAGGCAAATAGTGTCTATAATCGCGCCCTGCAGCCACGGCCCATCGGAGCCAACCTATGGGATTTTGATTTGCCAACCTTTCCATGAACGCGTCTATCCAACCATGAATCTCGCATGAACAGATCTTCCCAGAAATTTGAAAGGACAGTCATCGGATTCATTTCCGCCGGATTCGCACTTTGGAGTGCCGCCTTCATCTATGGGTCATCATTCATAGCCATCGATGGAAAGCGATATTTTTGCCTGTTCGACGATGCCATGATCTCCATGCGTTATGCATGGAATTTCTCCCATGGCGCAGGATTGGTCTGGAACCCGGGGGTATATGTGCAGGGCTATACCAATCTCCTGATGACGCTGTTGATGTCTATCGCGACTCTGGTGTTCGATAAATCGAATGCCGTATTAGCCATGCAAATCACAGGCATCATCTTCTTGCTCGCGATAGCGTACGCGACGATGCGGATCGCTGATCATTTTATCCGGCATCAAGTTCCGCGGTATCAAACGCTGCTCAGGATTCTTGCGTTCTTGTGCCCGCTATTGTACTACCCATTGGCATATTGGTCGCTTATGGGAATGGAAACCGGTCTTCTGACCCTGCTGTGTTTATTGGGTGTGCTCGCCGCTCTCAACTACACAAAAGACAACGGCACGAGACACCTGTTGACAGTGGCCATATGCTTCGGCCTGGCCTATTTGACCAGAAACGACTCGGCTATTTTTGCCATGCTCGTGTGGCTATATATCGTCTATGACGTCTTGGAGAAAGATGCCGGCAACAAAAATGTTGCCCGGCTGCTCTTTTCAATATGGCTGTATGGCCTGTTCATCATCGGCCAGGCAATATTCCAATATTCCTATTACGGAGAGTTATTGCCAAATACGTATTACCTGAAGCTCACCGGAATGTCACTGGCTGACAGGATCAAGAATGGAACCGGTTTCGTGACTCCCTTCCTGCTGGGGGCGGCTTACATTCTGGTTGCATCGACTCTGTATACACTGGCCGGTTTCCGCAGGAATAAACTGCTGTTGTTGTCGATTCCTTTCGCCGCATTGGGCTATCAGATCTACGTCGGGGGCGAATCCTGGCCGTACTGGCGCATCCTTTCACCGACCATGCCGTTATTGTTCATATTGTTCATATGCGCTATTGCTTCGTCCGTGAACTTTCTGGCCAACACAGCCGCCATTCGGGACTTACTCGCCCGCGATGCCGGAACACCCGCAAAGTATGCTCCCGAAGGCTGCATCGTTTTGTTGATCCTGATCGGGCTATTGCTGGCGAATGCCAAATTTCTGCATCAAATGGCGCTGTTGTCCGAGCCATTTCAGGTGCATGGCAACCGGGAAAATGTCAACGCTGCAATTGCGATAAATCAATTGACCACGAATGATGCTACCGTCGGCGTGCTCTGGGCAGGCGCAATACCTTATTTTACCGGCAGGAAAGCCTACGATTTTTTGGGCAAGAGCGACAGTTATATTGCCCACTTGCCTCCGGATATCTCGGGCAAGATTGGCTGGAATGGCATGAACAGTGTGCCCGGACATAACAAATATGATCTGAATTATTCGATCAAGACGCTGCGACCGACCTGCGTTCAAAAATTGAATTGGGGTACACAGGATCTGACGGAATGGGCAAAGGACATATACGTCAAGGTTGGCTTTGCCGGAGGAAGCCTGTTTCTCCTGAAGGGCTCTCCGGCCGTATCGTGGGGAAAGATAAATTTCGGATCGCGTCAACCCGAAAACTGAGCCAACATGCATCAACCGCCGCTTCGTCCTGATGAGGCGCTGCAGCTTTGCAATCTTGCGCTATCCGCCGATGCGCCCGGCTCCGGCAAAACAGCCCAGCGTATCATCGGGAAAAATACATGACCCATCGGATAGGCCGGGGTGAGAGGATCTGGCACTTCCCCTCCCCCGCATGTGGGGGAGGGGCGGGGGGTATGTGTCACGATTCAGGGAAATATCAATAATAAAGTTGCATCATTTGTTGGCGGCCAGAATACGACGTATTTCCGGCACGCATGAGCCGCAGCCGGATCCGGCTTTCAGACTCAAGCCCACCGCTTCAACGTTATCCAGCTTGTGTTCCCGTATCGCATGCAGGATGGTCTTCTCGCCGACGCTGAAACAGGCGCACACGGTGCGTCCGGTATTGGCTACGGCGCCTTTCGGCGGTCGCGCGGCGAGTAGCCCGGCCAAGTCGGCGGAATCGATCGCGTCCTGCTTGAACAAACTGGCGAGCCATTCGCGTTCCGGCAGGCGCTGGTCTGGCGCGATGAAAAACACCGCTTCGAGGCGGCCATCTTGTATGCATGCGGCACGATAACGGCCCATGGCCGCATCGCGGTATTCGATCAGATTGGAACTACCGGAGGAAGTTTCTACCCTCTCCCTCACCCTCTCCCTGCAAGGGAGAGGGGATGATGGTTCAGCCAACGGCCGATTTGAAGCTAATGCAGCTTGCACCCAGTCGCGCCAATTCTCCGGCGCAACCTCTCCGGCGATCTCATGCCGCCAGTAGCCGGCGCCCAGCGTGCACGCGCAGTAGCTCGCTTCCACCAAAGCAAGGCGCGCGCGGCTCAGCACGAAGCCCTGCCATGCCGGCCGGTAGGGCTCGGCATGCACCGGCGTGTGCTTCAGCTCCGGCTGGCCGGAGATCGGGTCGGTGATAGACGCGGCCAGCGCGTCCACGCGCGCCGATCTTGCATACGCGTCGTTCCAGTGCATAGGCACGAACACCGAACCGATGCGCTGCTCGTCGCTGACCTGCACGCGCGCGAGCATGTTGCCATTGCGGCTGTTCAGGCGCGCCAGCCCGCCGTCCTGCAGCTGGAAGCGTTGCGCATCCCGCGGATGCACCTGCACGCAGGGTTCGTATGAATGTGCATTCAGTCGCGGCACCTTGGCGGTGCGTGTCATCGTGTGCCACTGGTCGCGCATGCGGCCGGTGTTAAGCACCAGCGGAAATTCGACATCCGCTGCCACGGCGGGCAGTTTCGCCGCAATCGCGACCATGCGCGCCTTGCCGCTGGGAGTATGAAACTTCCCGTCGGTGTACAGGCGCTGCGTGCCTTCCGGATGTTGACGATTGACCGGCCATTGCACCGGTTGCAGCCCGTCATATTGCGCATCGTCTATTTCAGTTAATGCGCTGATGTCGAACGCGCGTGTCCCGGAGTTTTCAAAACCCGAAAGCCGCGCATGCTCCCTGAATATCTGCGCTGGCTGTGTATAGGGAAACGCTTCGGCAAAACCCATGCGCTGCGCCGCCTGCGTGACGATCCACCAGTCCGGTTTCGCCTCGCCCGCCGCCGGCAGGAACGCGCGCTGCCGCGAGATGCATCGCTCCGAGTTGGTCACCGTGCCGTCCTTCTCGCCCCAGCCACAAGCAGGTAAAAGAATGTCGGCGCAGGCTGTGGTGTCGGTGTGCCGCACGCAATCGGACACCACCACCAGTTCGCACGCCATCAGTGCCTCGCGCACCCTGTCCGCATCCGGCATGCTCACCGCCGGATTGGTGCCCATGATCCACACCGCCTTGATCTTTTTCTCGGCGATCGCCCGGAACATGTCCACGGCTTTCAGCCCAGGCGCTTGCGCCATATTTACGCGAGCATCGCGCATCAATTCGTTTGCCCGGCTGCGCCCCCCTCGCTGCGCTCTCCCCGCATGCGGGATAACCAGCGACTTGGCTGCGGTTTCTGGCAGCCTAGTCGAATGGCTAGTTGTTTCACCAAGAGGGTTGGGGAGAGGGGAGTTCGGCGCGTTCCAGAATCGCTGCACGCGGTCCACGCTCGCCGCATCGGAAAAATCCATGTGCGCGGCGAGCTGGTTGGCCAGCCCGCCGACCTCGCGCCCGCCCATCGCGTTCGGCTGGCCGGTCACCGAGAACGGCCCCATGCCCGGCTTGCCGATACGACCCGTCGCCAGGTGCACGTTGATGATCGCGTTGCCCTTGTCCACGCCGCTGGACGACTGGTTGATGCCCTGCGAGAACACCGTCACGGTGCGTTGGGTCTTGGCGAACAGGCGGAAGAATTCGCTGATGTCCGTTTCATGCACACCGCACACCTGCGACACTTTTGGTATCGAGCTGACCGACTTCGCCACCTCGAACGCAGCGGCGTATCCCTCCACATGCGCCTCGACAAAGGCGAGGTCGAGCGCGTCCTCGCGGCGCAAATGATGCAGCAGGCCGTTGAACAAAAATGCATCCGTGCCGGGCTCTATCGCCAGGTGCAGGTCGGCGATGTCGCAGGTCGCGGTGCGCCGCGGATCGATCACCACCACTTTCATTTCGGGGCGCGCCTTCTTCGCCGCCGCAAGGCGCTGATGCAACACCGGGTGCGCCCAGGCATAGTTGGAGCCGATCAGCACCACGAGGTCGGCCAGCTCGATATCTTCGTAGCACACCGGCACCGCATCCGCGCCGAACGCGCGCTTGTGCGCGGCCACCGCCGACGACATGCACAGCCGCGAATTGGTATCAATGTTCGCGCTGCCGATGAAGCCTTTCATCAGCTTGTTGGCGACGTAATAGTCCTCGGTCAGCAACTGCCCCGAGACATAGAACGCCACCGCATCCGGCCCGTGCTGCGCGATGATGTTGTTGAATCCCCCGGCGACGCGATCCAGCGCGTCGTCCCAGGTAGCGCGCTGTCCATCGACGATGGGATAAAGCAGCCGGCTTTCGCTATCCAGCGTCTGGCCCAGCGCCGTGCCCTTGGAGCACAACCGCCCGAGGTTGGCCGGATGCTGGGCATCTCCAGATATGGTGAAGTTCGCGCAGCGATTCGTTTGCTCGGCTGCGCCCCCCTCGCTGCGCTCTCCCCGCTCACGGGAGAGGGTTGGGGAGAGGGAAACGCTCGCGTCCCCAGTATTCACCTCCACGCCGCAGCCGACGCCGCAATACGGGCAGGTGGTGCGGATGGTGCGCGACTCAATTATTTGTGGGTTATCCATAAAAGCCGAATTATTCCTTCCCGGTTGCACGAGGAAGTGTTTGATCATGGTTGGCACAGCGTGGGTACTGAGCTTCTACCCCCTCCCTAACCCTCCCCCTGCAAGGGGGAGGGGATATAGGTGGATTATCTGGACTTGCGCAACCTTGCATCGTTATGCTGCCGCTTTGCATGCTCCGGCTTTGACCTCGAGGAACACCACGCCATGCGCGACGCGCACCTCGTGGCGGTGTGCGCAACCGACATCCGGCGCGACCGCGACGCCGGTTTCCAGTTCGATCACCCAGTTGTGCAGCGGGCAGGTGACGCGCTTGCCGTGCACGATGCCCTGCGACAACGGCCCGCCCTTGTGCGGACAACGGTTGTCCAGCGCGAACACCTGGTCGTCCACGCTGCGGAACAGCGCGACCTCGCCTGATGATGTTTGCACCACCCGCGAACCCTGGCGCGGGATGTCTTCTATATGTCCGATTTGCATCCAGTCCATTTTTTCCACCTCACTTATTTTGTAGGGTGGGCACGTTTTCTGTGCCCACGCTGAATCCTTCCAAAACAACCACCGGCATCTCGCACACCACGAAATTCCTTAACACCGCGTGGGCACAAAAACGTGCCCACCCTACGCAACTGTCGCCAGCGGTTCATACTCATGCGCATCCTTGCCTTCCGCGCGTTCCTTCCATGGATCATCCTGTGAATAGCTTTGCGATTCCAGAAAGCGCGCATACAGCGCGGCGCGGCTCGCCGCGTCCTCGACCACATGCTGCTTGACGTGCGCCAGCCCGACGCGCTCTATCCACGGCGCGGTGCGTTCCATGTAGTGCGCGCCCTCGCGGTACAGCTGCATGTAGGCGCCGCAATATTCCAGCACCTCTTCCTCGGTCGCGACCTTGCACAGGAAGTCGGTGACGCGCACCTTGATGCCGCCGTTGCCGCCGACGTGGATCTCGTAGCCCGAGTCCACGCACACCACGCCGAAATCCTTGATCGTCGCCTCGGCGCAATTGCGCGGGCAGCCGGATACCGCGATCTTGAATTTGTGCGGCGTCCACGAACCCCAGGTCATCTTCTCGACCTTGATGCCCATCGCGGTGGAATCCTGCGTGCCGAAGCGGCACCACTCCGAACCTACGCAGGTCTTCACGGTGCGCAGCGCCTTGCCGTAGGCGTGTCCGGAAACGAATCCCGCCTCGACCAACTCGCCCCACATCTTCGGCAGTTGTTCCTTGGTGATGCCGTACAGGCCGATGCGCTGCCCACCGGTGATATGCACGGTGCGCACCTCGTGGCGCTCGGCGATCTCGGCGATGGAGCGCAATTCAGCAGGTGAAGTCACGCCGCCCCAGATGCGCGGGATCACCGAATACGTGCCGTCCTTCTGGATGTTGGCGTGCACGCGCTCGTTGATGAAGCGCGAGCGGCTGTCGTCGTGGTATTCGCCCGGCCACGCCGCCATCATGTAATAGTTCAGCGCGGGGCGGCACACATGGCAGCCGTCCGCGGTCTTCCAGTTCAGGGCCTGCATCAGCTCGGGGATGGTTTTCAATTCCAGTTTCCTGATCGCCTCCTGCACGTCCTGGTGCGCGTGTTCGGTGCAGGCGCACAGCGCCTTCTTGCTCGGCTTGGCCGAATAATCGCCCAGCGTGTTCGCCAGGATCGCCTCGCACAGACCGGTGCACGATCCGCACGAGCTGGAAGCCTTGGTATGCGCGCGCACTTCTTCCAGCGTGAACAGCTTCTTGTCCAGGATGGTCTTGACGATGGTGCCCTTGCTCACGCCGTTGCAGCCGCAAATCTCCGCCGAGTCCGCCATGGCCGCGACGTTCAGCGCGCCGCCGCGGCCCGCGTCGCCGATATGCATCTGGCCGAACAGGATATGCTCGCGCATCTCCGACACGTCGGTCTCGTCGCGCATCATCTGGAAATACCACGGGCCGTCCAGCGTGTCGCCGTACATCACCGCGCCGCGCAATTTGTTGTCGCGCAGCACCAGCTTCTTGTACACGCCGCGCGCCGAATCCTGCAACAGCAGCTCCTCGTCACCCGGCTTCATATTGAAGTCGCCCGCCGAGAACAGGTCGATGCCGGTCACCTTGAGCTTGGTGGAAACCGCCGAGCCCTCGTAGCGCATGCGCCCGTATTCGGCCAGGTGATTCGCCGCCACCTTGGCCTGCTCGAACAGCGGCGCGACCAGCCCGTAGCATTGCCCGCGATGCTGCACGCATTCGCCCACCGCATAGATCTTCGGGTCGTAGGTCTGCATCGTGTCGTTCACCACGATGCCACGGTCACAATGGACTCCGGCGGACTTGGCCAAAGCGATGTTGGGACGGATGCCCGCCGCCATGATCACCAGGTCGGCCGGAATCTCCTCCCCATCCTTGAAGCGGAGGCCGGTCACCTTGTCCTCGCCCCCAATATTCTCACCAAGGATCGCCTCGGTCTGGCGCGACAAATAGAACTTCAACCCGCGCTTTTCCAGCTCGTTCTTTAGCAGGCCGCCGCCCACCTGGTCGAGCTGGCGCTCCATCGGCCAGTCGCACAAGTGCACCACCGACACCTCCATCCCCTGCAGCGACAGACCGTTCGCCGCCTCCAGCCCGAGTAGCCCACCGCCGATGACCACCGCACGCTTGGACGGCGTTGTCTTATCCTGGGTCGCAGCCAGCATCTTCTCGACATCGTCTATGCTGCGATATGCCACCACGCCGGGCAGGTTGATGCCGGGTATCGGCAACATGATCGGGTTGGAACCGGTCGCGATCAGCAAACGGTCGTAACAAACCGCGACGCCATCTGCTGTTTCAACCACGCAATGTTTCCGGTCGATCTTCGTGACCAGCTTGCCGGCATGCAGCGTGATGTTGTGTTCCTCGTACCAGCTCCAGTCGTTGAGCACGGTGTCCGCAAACTTCATCTCGCCGGACAACACCGGCGACAGCAGGATGCGGTTATAGTTGGGCTGCGGCTCGGCGCCGAACACCGTGATCTCGAATTCGTCCGGCGACATCTTGAGCAATTCCTCGATCGTGCGCATGCCTGCCATGCCGTTGCCGATCACCACAAGCCTGGTTTTTACATTTGTCTTCATATCATCCTCGCAATAAAAAAGGCGCCGTCCTGCACCACCTCATCTCAATCTGCTCCCCCGTGGGGGCGTTTCGATTGCCTCCTCTCCCGCGCGCGGGAGAGGATTGAGGAGAGGGTGCCGGAGCGACGCCTTTGTCGATACTTACAATTTAACTTCCGCCCGCCGTTGGGTCAGAAAGGATTCTCAGTGATTACTACGCAAGATCTGTGCCACGATGGTTTTACTGGGTTTCCGCGCGGTACGGGCCCATCAATCGCATCTATTTGGTGCGCAATGGGCTACTGCGGTATTAACTTTGGTGCGTGATTTATGAGTGGGCTGGTCGGCCGTCAGAGATATTGCGATGCGATCCTTATAATTTATGAAATCATTGCAGCGCTGGATTCGCTGTTTACCGGGATTTAATTCAGCCTTGGTAGCGAGACATCCTTTCGCAATTCGCGATAAATCGTTTGCACAATACTTAATGAAGGACTGTCGGCAGTCCTTTTTTGTTCTTGCAACATTATTGATTGCTACTACAATCGATAGGAAGGCAAAGTAATAAGACGAAACAAAAGCGACTAAGAAAACAATGCGAATCTGAGCTAACCTCTTTAGTAGCTGCTGTGGTATTGCGCTGAGTGACCCCTTTGATCCTTTGATCTCTGCTTGTTGAAATAGGCCTTTACATTAGAACGTACTTTAGGATGCAACGATGATAGATAAACTCATTTTTAAATTTGGTGCTGCTGAAGGTAGTACACCACTTGCTGTTGATATCACACCAGTAACGGTATTTGTGGGGCCAAATAACTCAGGTAAGAGCAAGGTGCTTATTGAGCTTGAGAATTTCTGCAGACATACATATGGCCAACAAAACGACTTATTGCTTTCAAACGTCAAATTTTCGCCCTACACAAAGAGTGAGATTGAAACTGAGCTTCAAAAGATCGAACAAGAGCCGAATTTTGGTGAAGTTAGTCATCAATCATTTCACAATCAGCCCCAAGCAATCTTTGCTGCTCTTCAGAATACTGGAAAAGATATGAAACGGGATGGAGGGATTGAAATATTGCAAGGTCAGGACAAGGAAGCCGCGCAAAATTTCCTCTCTCAACTAAGAGATTACGGTGTCTTTGTTGTGCCAGGAGGTGAACTTGAGTCTTGGTTAAAACCACTTGGTGCGGTAAATCATGGTCCTGCATGGCTGATTGATGTTTTCCAAAAGATGGGGGAAGACCCAGAGGCAGCTTCATATATTTTGCCATCCAAAGGTGATGTGTGGGATTTCGTTGGTCAGATTAAGAGCTGGATTAATGATCCTCAACGCAAGGGAGTTCCAATATAGATACGATGTCAGTTAAACGGGCAGCATCGAAATACTTTTCCAGCTCTTATGCGGTAGCGTGTTGGTCCGGCTCTACCGATAGTTTCATTCCCACTGCTTTCAATACGGCAAGCAGCGTTTTCAGTGTCGGGTTACCCTTGGCTGAAAGTGTGCGATAGAGCGATTCGCGACTGATTCCGGCTTCTGCTGCCACTGCACCAAGTCCACCATATGCTTCCGCAATAGTGCGCAACGCAAGCAGCCCTGCCGCACGATCATCCGGATCGTCGAGCGATTCCATGGCGGCTTTCAGATATTCAACAGCCAGTTCGCGATCCGCGCGCAGTTCGGCCACTTCGCGTTCATGGTGCAATACCGCTGCTTTAATTTTCTTGCTCATGTTTGTCTCCTTTTCCAATCTCGCCAAGATTCCTTGGCGGTCTTGATGTCTGCCGCTTGCGATTTCTTTGATCCGCCGCACAACAAGATCACGATCATCTGACCGTGACGGCCAAAGTACACCCGGTAACCGGCACCAAGATGTTCCCTCAATTCCTGCACTCCCTCACCCACCGGATCGCAGTCGCCAAAATTCCCTGCTTCCAAACGTTTGAGACGAACACGAATCTTGGCCTGCGCCTGCTTATCTCGCAGCGAGTGCAACCAGTCGGTCAATGGCTCATCGCCCTCTTCGGTCTGGTATCGGAATACTTCGATCATGGAAACAATGTAGCTTATAAGCTACGAAATGGCAAGTCGCTTGATTGCGAATTTGGCAAATTACGTCGGAGAATTAAAGTGGTCAGCATCGTATGTTTTTCGTAATGCGATGCCGGTCCCTTTATCCATTAGTGATGGGAAGAATCAAAAGTTAAAAGAAAGTTAAAAGGGTCAGCATCGAAATACTTTTCCAAATTATATATGGACGAACCATTATTCTTTAGATCAAGCATACACTTCAAATCTCGCATTTAAAGGGGTCACCCATTAGCCGACCTGCGTCAAGCGAGTAAACAAATCCATGGCGGCATCAGCCGCCGGTTTTAAAATCTTCCAACATCCCCGTTGCAGTTATTGAATCGCGCCCGTTTCTTCAATCATGGCTGCGAACGAATCGCGCCAGTCACCCATCAGGATCAAACGATCAGCGGTGTTCTGTTGTCGCCGTGGCGGCTTTGCCGCCCCAGAAGAACGTTGGTGCCGCTTCGCGTCCAATTGATTTAATCACAGCTATCGTGGCTACCGACTTGCGGTGCCAACCCCTTGCGGGCTCGCGTTGCAGGCGATTCGTTTACTGCTCGGGCGACGGCGAACGGCATCCCATTCAGCTTCGTGGCTGGTGCGCCAGACCCCATTGCCGGGCTTGCCGTTGCCGTCGTAACTCATGCGAAGCAGCGCGCCACATCAAATGGCTTCTGCTCCTTCAACATGTGGTAACACGCTCTTGCCAACTTGTGCGCTAACGCCTTGGTGGCTACCGCCGTGTTCGTCTTCGCTTTCTTGCGTTCGTAAAACCGTTTGGCCTCAGCGCAAAATCGCTGCGCGTAGTAGGCCGCTTCGACAAAGGCCCAAGACAGATACTTGTTGCCGTTCCTGGTGTTGCCTTCCCCCTTCTTCTTGCCGTTGCTCATGTGCTGGCTATCGACGCAACGCGCATATGAAGCAAAGTTGCCAACGGAGGCAAAGCGGTCAATCGTGCCCGTCTCCAGCAGGATAATCGCCGCAAGGATGCGACCAATTCCCGGCACGCTGGTCAACAAGCTGTATTCAGGCCGCTCATCCATCACTTCTTGCAGGCGCTTTTCCAGCCGGTCGATTTGCTCGCCCAGGGTGGTGACCACCGCAAGGTTGCTTTTGATCGCCAGCCCCACGTCCGCCGGGAATTTCATTTGATCCACGTCATCGGCAGTCAGGCGTTTGACCTGGTTGCTGTTGATCTTCATGCCCCGTTGTCGGGCAGCGATGTTCTCGATGGCGAGGATGTGACTGGTGCGGCTGCGCACCAGTTGCATGCGCTTCCTCGCCAGATCACGTATCGCCCGCTGTTCTGGTGGCAGGATGGTGCCCGTCGGTAGGATGCCCAAGCGGAGCAGATGCGCCAGTTGCCGGGCATCGGCCTCGTCGCCGCTGTGCTTGAGTCCATCGTATTTCTTGATGGCTCCGGTGTTGGCCAGTTTCACTACAAATCCGGCCGCCTGCAAGCCATCAACCAGCCAGTACCAGTTGTAGGTGGATTCGACCACAACCGCTTTCAATTCATCGCGCCATGGCAACAGAAATCCAACGATCCTCGTCAAGTCGTTCGGCAATCGTTTCTCGGCTATCACGCGATCCTCTTCATCCGTCACCGTCACCACGCTGTTGTTCGAATGCAAATCAATTCCGCTATACTTCATGTCGGCCTCCTGTGGTTATCGCAAGTTCGCAAACTCACTTTAACCCCACCGCCTCGGCGGTGGGAGGCCGGCTAGATGATTTTCAGGTTCACAATAATCTTGGCTACCAACACCAACCAACCTCAAGCCGCCAATTGCTCTGGCGCAATCTCCAATGCTATACACCAAGCATTCTGCGCGTCAGTAGTGTCTGCATGTCGCGCCGCCCATCTGCAATGATGTAGATGATTACTTGCTTGCCACTGACCCGATAGATGAGCCGGTAGGGTTTGAAATGCGCCTGACGATATTCGCGGATGCCGAGGGCGAGCAGCTCTTTGGGATAGGAACCGCGCTCGGGACAGGCCACCAACGACTCGGCCACTTCCATCAATTTGTCCAGTACGTAATTTGCGCTGGCCTGCGTGTCGTTTTCGGCAATGTAATCATAGATCGCTTCCAGATCACGCTCAGCGCCATGCGTGAGCAATACTTTGTAGCTCATTATCCGGTGTCACTTTGTGATGATCTTTTTGGAGCGAAGCCGGCGAGTGACATTTGCGATGGGGGTGACCTTGCCTTCTGCTATTTCCTGATTACCCAGAGCCAGTATCTTCAGGAGCGCCAATGTTTCCTGTGTATTCTCATAGGTGGCGATGTCTTGCATCACTGCCCTGGCTTCCCCGTTCTGCGTGATCAAAAAGGGTTCGCGGTTTTCAGCAAGGTTTTGGAGTACCTCGGCAGCATTGGCCTTGAGATAGCTGATTGGTTTGATATTGGCTGGGCGCATGATTGGCTCCTTGAAACAGACAAGACCGAATATAGTCTTTTAATGGTCTTATGGCAAGCCTGCGCCATTAACAATCAGGGGCAGGTCACGGTTACTAAATTTCAAACCGCCAGTTGTTCCGGTGCAATTCCCAATGCCTTGGCGATTTTTTCTCGAGTGGATTTTCTTATGGGCTCCTTGGCTTCTTGCTGGGCGTAGGCGCTTTGAGAAATGCCGAGGCGGCGCGCGACTTCGGTCTGTGTGAGGCCGAGGTGTTCGCGCCAGGCGCGAACCGGTGTCATGTCTTTGTTGATGACCTTGTTGACTACTGCGTTGGGTATCGTTTCAGCGCGCCGTTTGGATAGGCTCAGGTATTGGGAGTATGGAATAACGGCGAAGGCGGGCTTGCCGTTTGCGTCTTTCAAAATCTGGATGTTAAAAGGTGCGTTCATTTCGTTTCTCCACTTGCATGATGGTGACAATGATGGGTGTGCCGCTCTGATCGATTACAAATATCACCCGGTGGACGCCGACGCGCAGCCGGTAATCATCACGGCCTTGCAGGCGCTTGATGTCACCCGGACAGTCCGGCCAGTTTGCGAGTTGCTGCACTTCAGCAAAGATGTTCTGCCGCTTGCGTTTGTCCGAAATTTTGCGAAGTTGCCGCACTGCCTTTGCCGACCATTCGATGGCGTTCATGCCGCCAGTATAAGTCAATTATAAGTTTTGGCAAGTGGGGGAAATGATCGGTGTCATGCCTGTAAAGTTTGCATGTCGAAGCTATCTGCATACCCTCTCGGGTCTTTGCCATCCCATCCTTTACCATTCAACAATGCACCATCCATCAATCTTGAACTGCGCATCACCTCCTCGGGCATGGCCACGCTTAGCTGCGCTGCGGCCTGCCGATACAGCTCGATGCGGTTTATCTGTTTGGCGACGGCGAGATAGTCCGGGTCTTCCTTGAGCAGCCCCCAGCGCTTGAACTGGGTGAGGAACCACATGCCGTCCGAGAGCCAGGGGAACGGCACTTTGCCGTCGTTGAAGAACTTCATGTGGTTAGGGTCATACCATGTCTTGCCCAGGCCGTCTTCATAGTTGCCCAGGAAGCGCCCCGCGATGACTTCGACGGGTGCATCGACGTAATCTGGGCCGGCGATGAGTTCCGCGACCTTGGCGCGATTGGCTTGCGTGTCGATGTACTTCGCCGCATCAAGCATGGCCATCACGAGTGCGCGGGCGGTGTTGGGATGTTGATCGACGAATTCGGCGGTGGCGCCCAATACCTTCTCCGGATGGTCGGGCCAGATGTCCTGCGACGAGGCCACCGAGAAGCTGACCTTGTCGTAGATGCCGCGCGCATTCCACGGCTCGCCCACGCAGAAACCATCCATGCTGCCGAGCCGCGCATTCATCACCATCTGCGCGGGCGGCACGGTGATGGTCTTGATGTCGGTGATCGGGTCGATGCCGTAACTGGCCAGCCAGTAATACAGCCACATCGCATGGGTGCCGGTCGGAAAGGTATGCGCGAAGGTGTAGTCCCTGTCCCGCGACTTGATCAGCTTGGCCAGCGACGGTCCGTCGGTGACGCCCCTGTCCTCGAGCTGGCGGGCGAGCGAGATGCCCTGGCCGTTGTTGTTGATGGTCATCAGCACGGCCATGTCTTTCTTCAGCCCGCCGATGCCGAGGTGCACGCCGTACACCAAGCCATAGAGCGCCTGCGCGGCATGCAGTTCGCCGCTGACGACCTTGTCGCGCACGGCCGCCCATGAGGGCTGCTTGCAGGGAATGATCTTGATGCCGTATTTTTCGTCGAACTTCATCAGCGAGGCGATCGCCACCGATGCGCAATCGGTCAGCGGGATGAAGCCGACCCTTACTTCCTTGAGTTCGGGCGCGTCACTGCCGGATACGAGATGATTTGTTGCGGTGGATTTTTCGGGTTGTGCCATTTTGATTTGCTCCTGTGTGATTTCGCCGCCGCTAGCGAAGCAGCAGCTTGAACAGCAACGCCAGATTGATGAGGATGGAAACGATCGCGATCCAGCGCCACACCAGCAGCGGATCGCGCCCCAGCAGCGGCGTGGGCGGCGGCGGCGGCAGGATGGGCCTGCGTTCGCCGACTTCCAGTTCGTGCAGCATCTCCTCGGCGGTCTCGAAGCGCTGCGCGGGATCATGCGCGACAGCCTTGAGCACGATGTTCTCCAGCCACTGCGGGATGTCGGGACGATAGCGTGTCGGCGGCACCGGGTCGCCGAAGCGCGGATGCTGGAACGGTTCCACTTCGCCATAGGGATAGCGCCGCGTCAGCAGTTGATAGAGCGTGACGCCGGCGGCGTAGAGGTCGCTGCGGGTGTCGGCGACTTCGCCGCTGAACAATTCCGGCGCCATGAAGCTGGGCGTGCCGGGATTGCCGCTGGTCTGCCCGCCGGTCACCGCGCTGGTTGCGACGCCGAGGTCGAGGATGCGCAGCTTGCCGTCGTCGCCCTGGTGCAGGTTGGCCGGCTTGATGTCGCGGTGCACGATGTTCAGGCGATGCAATGCGCCCAGGCCTTTCGCAATGCGCAGGCCGATGCCGGCAACCTCGGCGGTGCTGAAGTGCTGGCCGCTGTCCAGCTTCTGTTGCAGCGTGATACCGGGATGCCAGCTCATCACGTAATACAGGCAGCTGCGCCGCTCTGCCGGTACCGGCAGCACCTGCGGAAAATAGTGCGCGACCACGCGCTTGCCCAGCCACTCTTCATTGATCAGCCCGTTGTAGCTTTCCATGTCGTTGGCGAGCAGCGGTTGCAGGGTCTTGAGCACGCACACCTGGCCGTTGAGCAGATTCTTTACGCGGTAGATCAGGCTGGCGCGCGATTCGTACAACAGCTCGATAACTTCGAAATCATCCAATTGTTCTCCAGCCTTGAGCCGCGGCGGCAAGCCCAGGCGTTTGGCTTGTTCCAGCAGGTCGGCGAGATTTTCCTCGCCGGGCTGCTCGATGCGCACCACCAGCGCGGTGGCGTTGTCCTGGCTGCCCGCCGCCAGCGCGCGTTGCACCAGATTGTCCGCGGCGAGCTGCGCGGTTTGATAGAGCTGGATGGTCTCGTGTATGCCTTTTTGCCCGAGGCGTTCCCACACGCCGTCGCTCATCAGCGCGAACACGTCGTCCGCCTGCAGCTCGCCCTCGGCATAATCCACCAGCAATTGCTGGTCGAGGCCGATCGCGCGCTTGAGCACGTGGCGCATGTCCGGGCGGTCCCACACATGATCGGTGGTGAGCTGCTTCATCTCGCCGTTGCGCAGCAGGTAGATGCGCGTGTCGCCGACATGCGCCAGCGTGTAATGCCTGCCGCGCAGCACCAGCAGCGACAGCGTGGTCGCCATGCCCGACATCGCGTGATGGCTGCTCGCCTGCGAGATGACCCAGCGGTTCAGCGCCGACAGCACCTTGTCCAGCGCGGCGGCGACGCCGAGTGTTTCCGGCGTCGCATAGTAATCGGACAACACGCCGCGCACGGTCATCTCCGCCGCCTCGCGCCCGCCGGCATTGCCGCCGACGCCGTCCGCCACCGCGAGCAGCACGCCCTTGGTGGCGAGCTGCTCGCCGGTCGGCGTGGTCGCCCCGAAAAAATCTTCGTTGCGCTCGCGCAGTCCGGTTTCGCTGGCTTGGCCGAGGGTGATTGTTAGCGGCATGTTTTCAATCTAACAAAATAAACCTTCAGGCTGTTTCACTACCCTCTCCCTAACCCTCTCCCACAAGTGGGCGAGGGGACGCTGCAGTTAGTAGACTATCTATGTATAACTCAGAATGGAAACCTACACCCTCGCCAGGGTCAGCGCGGAGGAGCCCCAGGTGGTGCGCCAGCGGGTCTTGACACCCAGCAAGCCGACCAGCGCGAGTATCGCCAGGCCGGCAAAGATCAGGAAGCCGATCTGGTAATTCCCGGTCAGTTGCTTGGCATAACCCAGACTCGAAGCCAGATAAAAGCCACCCACGCCGCCCGCCATGCCGACCAGGCCGGTCATCACGCCGATCTCCTTGCGGAAGCGCTGTGGCACCAGTTGGAACACCGCGCCGTTACCCATGCCGAGTGCGAGCATCGCGCCGACAAAGACCACCAATGCCATCCATGCCTGCGGCAATCCCGCACTCACGATCGCGAGAAAAATTGCAGCCAGCAGATACATCACGGACAGCGAGCGGATGCCGCCGACCCGGTCTGCCACCATGCCGCCGATCGGGCGCACCATGGAGCCTGCGAACACGCAGGCTGCGGTGAAGTATCCGGCGATCACCGGGCTCAGCCCATACTGCGAATTGAAATAGATCGTCAGCGAAGCGGCCAATCCGACGAAGCCGCCGAAGGTCACGCTGTAGAAGAACATGAACCACCAAGCATCTTTGTCTTTCAGTATCTTCAAGTAATCAGCCAGCGATTTTGCCGGCGGGCATTCTGGGCTGTCCTTGGCCAGCAAAAAGTAAACGATGAACACGATCACCAAAGGGATCACGGCCAACCCCAGCACATTCTGCCAACCGTAATAGGATGCCAGCAAAGGTGCGAACAAAGCGGCCAGCACGGTGCCCGAATTGCCCGCTCCGGCAATGCCGAGCGCGGTGCCCTGATGTTCCGGCGGATACCAGCGCGAGGCCAGCGGCAACGCCACGGCGAACGATGCGCCGGCCACACCCAGCATCGCGCCCAGCACCAGTACCTGCTGAAAAGTGTGGATACCCAAACCCCAGGACAGCGCCAGCGCCGCGATCACGATCACTTGGCCGATGGCCCCGGCCAGCTTGGGTTTCAAATGATCGACCAGTATGCCCATCACGATGCGCAGCAGCGCGCCGGACAAAACCGGTGTCGCCACCATCAAGCCTTTTTGCGCCGGGCTGAGCCCAAGGTCGTTGGCGATCTGCACGCCGAGCGGACCCAGTATCACCCACACCATGAAACTCAAATCGAAATACAAGAATGCCGCGAACAAAGTCGGCTTGTGTCCAGCTTGCCAAAATCCTGATGCCATTTTGATTGCTCCTTATAAATAGTCTGCTGCCCAATCAACAACCCGAAATAAAAAAGCGCCCGGCTGCGCGTTTGCGCAGCGGGACGCCTTTGTCCGTTCAAACTTGTGCCGGATCACCATTGATCCAGTTACGGCAATCTATTCTGCAAGAGCTGTGCCATAAAACCTCTATGGCCTGGCATGCCCGAGTATCAATGGGTTTGGATAGTTATTTATCTTTTGGGATTTGGATTGCAAAGCGATTCGGGCGCAACGCTTTGGTGCATTTCCCATACGCTATGCACCCGGATGCAGCATTCAGGAGCCGAGCTCCTTGGCCATGATGATCGCCTCGGCGATCTCCGACAGGCGCTTGCCCTTGTTCATCGCCATGCTGCGCATGCGCTTGTAGGCATCCGGTTCGCTGTAGCCGTGATCCGCTATCAGGATGCTCTTGGCACGGTCCACCAGCTTGCGTTCTGCCAGCTGGCTCTTCGCCTCTTTCAATTCATCGCGCAGTTTTTTGTGCTCGGCAAAACGGGCTGCAGCCACATGGATGATGCCCCTCAGATCCTCGCCCTGCACGGTGTGCGCCACATAGGCGCTGACCCCGGCGCGCATCGCCTCCTCGATGCTGCGCTGGTCTTTCTGCGCGCCCAGCACCACCACCGTTTTTTCCAGCGTGGTGGACATCAGGCTGATCTGCTCCAGCGTGTCCCGGCCCGGCGCATTGGCATCCACGATGATCACATCGGCAGAAGCCGCGCTGATGGCTTGCTCGTCCACCTGTTCCCAGGCCAATCGACCGACGACGTCGAACCCGGCCAGCTCCAGGCTGGCCTTCAACCAGGCTGCGCGATCTGCCAAATCATCAATGATCAGTATTCGTTTCAATTTGACCCCTTGCTTATCCAGCATGTAACTGCAATAAGCGAGCCAAACTAAATTCACTTAGGATTTATGGAGCATCTTTGAAAGGCATGGAGGATTGTGCACCAGAACTGTGCGTTGCGAACAAAGGATGGCAAAACGAATTAGCAGGTTAGAGCTGACGTGTAGCTGGTCTGCTTTGGCAAACCGGGATACGAACGGAATGTCAGTGTTTCGGCAAACTTTTCCCTTGAAGAGGGGAGTTCGCAATGAAGCGGAAGCGATATTCAGTCGAACCCCCGCATGGTTGGGCAACAACTCAGGAACAGACCGCGGGGTCGTTTGTTTTATGAATACATTTCATTGCTCATACTTTATTTTTCCGTTGAATCAAGATCAATTTGCCTGGTCGGGGTGAGAGGATTCGAACCTCCGACTCCTGCGTCCCGAACGCAGTACTCTACCAGGCTGAGCTACACCCCGAATTTCAAAAATTAAAATTGCCGCGTAGCGGCAAAGTGCGCCAATTCTAGCAAACATCGCTTGTATTTTGTATCGGCCAGCGAATCTATCGCCGCGCACGCCGATTCCGCCTCGCGCATCGCCTGCCGGCGGGTGAAATCCAGCGCGCCGGTGGCGCGTATGATCTGCAGCACCTCGACGAATTTGCCCACGTCCCCCTGTTCGATCGCACTGCGCACCACGGCGGCCTGCTCTGCAGTGCCGTGTTGCATCGCATAGATCAACGGCAAGGTAGGCTTGCCTTCGGCGAGATCATCGCCGAGATGTTTGCCGGTCTGCAGTTCGTCTGCCGAATAATCCAGCACGTCATCCACCAATTGAAATGCAGTGCCCAGATGCATGCCATATTCGGCCACAGCCTGCTCGTCTTTGGCCCCGGCATTGCCAAGGATCGCGCCCAGACGCATCGCAGCTTCGAACAGCTTGGCGGTCTTGCAGTGGATCACGCGCATGTAGTTGTCGGCATCGACATCGGCATCGTGGCAATTGAGCAGTTGCAGCACCTCACCTTCCGCAATGACGTTGGTGGCATCGGCCAGCGTCTGCATCACGCGCATCTCGCCGACCTCGACCATCATCTGGAACGCGCGCGAATACAAAAAGTCGCCGACCAGCACGCTGGCCGCATTGCCGAACAGCGCGCTGGCGGTGGCGCGGCCGCGGCGCAATTCCGATTCATCCACCACATCATCGTGCAGCAATGTCGCGGTATGGATGAATTCCACTACCGCCGCCAGGTCATGATGATGCTTGCCCCGGTACCCGAGGGACTCGGCTGACAAAACCACCAGCGCCGGACGCAAGCGCTTGCCCCCGCTGTTGATGATGTATTCGCCGACCTGATTGACCAGCAGCACTTCCGAATGCAGGCGGGTGCGTATCACCCGGTCCACCGCGGCCATATCGGCCGCGAGCAATTGCCGGAGATCTTCCAAAAAAGTACGGTTTTCTATATGCACGGTCTATCCTGATTAGCGTAGTGGCACGAAACGAATTGATGAGTATGAAGGGTATTCGTTTTTTTGCGGCGCGCATTGTCGCATAAAAAACCCCGGAAGCACCCCGCAGCATATCGCTACCCGCGCCGCCACAGATACGTTCCTATCAGCATGCCCACCGCGCTAAGCACCGCCACATAATGCGCCGGCGCCATGGAATCGAGCGGCAGCAGCAGGCTCACCGCCACCGGAGTCAGCCCGCCGAACACCGCATAGGCGACATTGTAGGAAAATGACAGTCCGGAAAACCGCACCACCGGCGGGAATGCCTGCACTGCGACACTGGGCACCACACCGATCACGCCGACAAAGAATCCGCACAGGGCATACAGACCGTTGATGTTTTGCGGCGCAACCGGCATCTGCTGATAGAACAGCGCGGAAGTGATGCCCAGCATCGCACAGCCCGCCAGCAATATCCTGCCCGGGCCGTAACGATCGGCCAGCGCGCCGAACACGATACAGCCCACACTGAGGAATAGCGTCGCGAGGCTGTTTGCCTGCAAGGCGACAGCTGCTGGAATGGCATAGAGTTTTTGCACCAGTGTCGGTGTCATCAATATCATCACCACGATCGCGGCGGACAGCAGCCAGGTCATCAGCATGGTCAGGATCACGGCGGGGCGGTGTGCGCGTATCACTGTTTTCAGCGGCAACTCATCGGCCAGCATTTGCCGTAACTGCATCTCCCTGAACACCGGTGTTTCATGCAGCCACTGGCGCAGCCACGCCGACAGCAAACCGAACATCCCGCCGACGATGAACGGCACGCGCCAGCCTTGAGTAAGCAATTCGGCGGGCGCATAAAGCTTGTTGACTGCGGTCGCCACCAGCGAGCCGAGCAGTATCCCGCCTGTCAGTCCCGCGGTCAGCGTACCGCAGGCGAAACCGACATGACGCGGCGGCACGTGTTCCGAAACGAACACCCAGGCACCCGGCACCTCGCCGCCGATCGCCGCGCCCTGCAGCACGCGCAAGGCCAGCAACAGCAGCGGAGCCCAGATGCCGATGACGGCATAGGTCGGCAGCAAACCGATCGCCAGCGTCGGCACCGACATCAGAAAGATGCTCAGCATGAACATTTTCTTACGGCCGAGCAGATCGCCGAAGTGCGCCATCACGATGCCTCCCAGCGGGCGCGCCAGATAACCCGCCGCAAAGATCCCGAAGGTCTGCAACTGGCGCAGCCAGTCGGGCATATCTGGCGGAAAGAACAATTTCCCGATCACCACCGCGAAGAACACGAAGATGATGAAATCGTAAAATTCCAGCGCGCCGCCCAATGCGGCCAACACCAGCGTCCGGTAATCAGTGCGGCTCAGTGTAGGCATATTTCTGCTCCCTGTTGTTTCTGTCGACGAGCGAAGTGTATGTGATGTAAGGCGCCATAACCAGCACCGCCGACTCCCGTCAGGCATGCCGGAGTCCAAGGCAAGCATGCGCAAGGCAAGGCTTTGCCGGGCAGTGAAACCAGCGATAAATATTTGCACAGCCCGCTGATTTCATGGATAATGCGCGCCCTTATGCAACTCAAGAGTGCGTACACCCGCCGCACCAAACTACTCGCAAGGAAACAAAATGAAAGCAGACATCCATCCGAATTACCAGGAAATCACCGTGACATGCAGCTGCGGCAACACCTTCAAGACCAAGTCCGTGATGGGCAAGCCGACCCTGAACATCGAAGTTTGCTCCGAGTGCCACCCTTTCTACACCGGCACGCAAAAGATCGTCGACACCGCGGGCCGCATCGATAAATTCCGCCAGAAATACGGCACCCAGAAATCCGGCAACAAGACGGCAGCGCAATAATTTCGCGCTGCATTTCCTTAAAAGGCAGCGTTTGCTGCCTTTTTTATGTGCGGCGACAATTTGTTTGGAGTGCGCTGGCATTTCTGCGCGATAAATAAAGCAGCGATACGTCGCTGCACTCCAAAACTTGAGGTAACCTGACGCATGTACTTCATAAAGCCCACCGACCCCAACCCGATCACCCCCGCCAAGGCAGTGCTGCTTGGTCTGCTTTGCCTGATCTGGCTGGGCACCGGACTGGTCGGCCACGATCCGTGGAAACCGGACGAGGTTTCCGGCTTCGGGCTGATCTATTCGATGCTGCAGAACGGTGACTGGCTCGCGCCGGCGATCGCCGGAGAGCCTTTCATGGACAAGCCGCCGCTGTTCTACTGGACCGCCGCGCTGTGCGCCAAACTGTTCTCACCGCTGCTGCCGCTGCACGACGGGGCTCGCCTTGCCAGCGGTCTCTATACCGCGCTGACCCTGCTGTTCACCGGCCTGGCCGGGCGCAGGCTGTATGGAGAAAATCGCGGCTGGGCCGCGTCCATTATCCTGATCGGCTGCCTCGGCCTACTGGTCAGCGCACACCAGATGACCACCGATCTCGCGCTGCTGGCCGGTTGCGCGATGATGCTTTACGGTTTCGCGCTCAGCAAGGAAAGCATCTTGCGCGCCGGCACATTCATCGGGACAGGCATGGGCATAGGCTTCATGTCCAAAGGCTTTATTTCACCGATACTTTTCATGCTGATCGCGGCAAGTTTGCCGTTAGCGTTTCGGGGCTGGCGCAAGCGCCAATATTATCTCAGCCTCGCTGCAGCAATTCTGTTCGCCCTGCCGTGGCTGACCATCTGGCCGGTTATGCTCTACCAGCACTCCCCGCAATTATTCGCTGAATGGGCGTGGACCCATAACGTCGGCAAGTGGATCAGTTATGCGAAAACCGGACCCGGCAAGGATTCCCTGTATTACCTGGAGAACCTGCCGTGGCTGGCATGGCCGGCCTGGCCGTTGGCGGCATGGGTCGTGTGGAAGTCGCGAAAACGCATGTCGCAACGCGAGGATCTGCAGTTGCCGCTGGTCAGTTTCGCGGTGATGCTCGTCACACTCAGTCTCGCCGCGGACATAGAAGAGGTTTTCGCGCTGCCGATGCTGCTGCCTATCACTCTGTTGGCCACCGCCTCGTTGTCCATGCTGAAGCGCGGCGCGGCAAATGCGCTGGACTGGTTCGGGATAATGACTTTCGCTCTGGTCGCCATCCTGATGTGGTGGGGCTGGGCAGGTTTGTTGCTCGACAACCAGGCCAAGATCACGCACTGGCTGAAGGATTACCAGCCTGGCTTCGAGCCTGAATTGCACACGATACCGTTCGTCATTGCGATCATCGCGACCGTGACGTGGATCGTGATGGTATGGCGGGTGGGCCGTTCGATGCGGCGTGCCACGTTGAACTGGGCATCGGGCGTGACGCTGATCTGGATACTCGCGATGACTCTGTGGCTGCCCTGGCTGGACAGCGGCAAGAGCTACCGCAACATGGTCACCGCGCTTAAACAAGCTCTGCCGCAACATTACCAGTGTGTCGCGGGCGAACATCTGGGCGACGGCCAGCGTGCCATGCTGCATTACTTCGGCAATATCATCACACGGCGCGACCCGAATCATCGCTGTGATTTGCGGCTGATCCAGGGCGACAGATTATCCAGGCCGCTGCTCGACGATACACGCTGGGAAAAGATCTGGGAGGGCAGCCGCAAAGGGGACAAGAACGAACACTTCCGGCTGTACCGGCGGGTGGAAACGCCATAGCACATCGAGGCAATGGACTCGCATATGCATATAGCAGCCCCGCTTGCTTACATCTGATCTTAAGCAGGGCCTCAAGAGGCTTTATGCAAAGCCGCGATCCAGCCAGGTTGCGGTTCGCCAAAATCAAACTCATGGACTTTCTTTACGAGCAAGGCAGGCTGCAATTCGGCAGCTTCTGCAGTTTCCCGAATATATGCTTCGCTATGGGCAAAGTGCAGGTTATGACGCACCATCACCGCTTCGGATTCGCTGCGATACAACGTAAAGACGAAATGCCCGCCTGGAATCAACAATCTTGCGGCAGCCTGAAATACCGGCATCAAATCGCCGAACAAAATCAGCACCCCGGATGCAATGATCAAGTTGAACTTTCGTTCTGAACCGTGCATATAACTAATGGCATCGGCACATTCAAGTTTGTCGTAATAGCCCTTTTTCTGCGCTAACGCCAGCATATGTGGAGAAAGATCGACACCTTCCAAGTTCCTGGCGTAGTGCCGCAAATACTCACCGCATAATCCTGTTCCACAGCCAATATCCAAAACGTCCATCTGGCGCGCCTGCGGAAGCTTTAGTTCTTCCAGCGCTTCAAGCACATGTTTTGGGCCAAGGAATTCCTTACCGGGCCGCTGAATATCTGAATCCCAGTTTTGCGCCTTTTTTTCGTAGGTGGTCAACATCGCTGCCACCGGGTATTGCATGGGGATCTCCCCTGCATTCAATCGCGCCAATCGCAGTTTCACTTCGCTGTTATCGCTGGGATCAAATTCCAGGTAACGGTTAAAGCACGCAATCGCCTGTTCGCGATCGCCCAACTCCGAGTAGCAGATACCGAGCCCTTCGAATGCCTCCTTGAACGACGGCGACAGTTCGAGTGCCTTGCGGAAATTTTCAATCGCATCCTGAAATCTTTTCTGGCCGCACAACACGACGCCCAGGTTGCTGTAGCTTTCGACAAAATCAGGGCGGAACTTTAGTGCACGGCGATAACATTCCTCCGCCTCGGCAAACTGCCGAAGGTTCTTGTAAATGTTGCCCAGGTTGTTCTGCACCTCTGGCATGTTCGGCTGAAAGTCCAGTGCGCGCCGATAACAGTCTATAGCTTTGTCGAATTGCCTGGACAATTGATAAATATTGCCCAGATTGTTCTGGATCATATGCGAGCGCGGATTGATTTCCGCGGCTTGCTGCAGGAATTTCATGGCCTTGGCCAATTCCCGCTGCTCCGCATACAGTGTGCCCAGCAAATAATTAGCGTCAAGATGCGCAGGATTACAGCGGAGCGCGCGCTTGTAAAAATCTTCCGCGGCGGCAAAATTCCGCTCCTTTTGCTTGCTGAGCCCCTTTTTGAAATATTTCTGGGACTGCTCGTAATCATTGGCCGACACTCAAGGTTCCTTTCAACCTCAACTATCCAATCAGGACGTTGTGTTCTTTCTGAACAGCGCGGATTGTGCGTGCGCCTGAAGGCCTTCCCCGAACGCCAATACGGAAGCGATATCCCCAAGTTTTTGCGCGCCCTGCAAGGAGACCTGGATCACGCTGCTGCGCTTCTGGAAGTCGTACACCCCCAACGGAGAGGAGAACCGCGCGGTTCCGGAAGTCGGCAGGACATGATTCGGCCCGGCGCAATAGTCGCCCAGTGCCTCCGAAGTGTAGCGGCCCATGAAAATCGCCCCGGCATGTTTCAGTTTGGGCAGCCAGGTTTGCGGGTCTGCCACCGACAACTCCAGGTGTTCCGGCGCGATGCGGTTGCTGATGATGCAAGCTTCATCCAGGCCGGCGACATGGATCAGCGCGCCGCGATTCTCTAGCGCGGTCTTGATGATGGCGCGGCGCGGCATCTGCTCCAGAAGTCTATCCGCGCTGGCTGCAACAGCAGCGATGAACTTCGCATCCGGCGACAGCAGGATGGCTTGCGCAAGCTCATCGTGTTCGGCCTGCGAAAAAAGGTCCATCGCGATCCAGTCCGGATCGGTCTGCCCGTCGCAGATCACCAGGATCTCGGACGGCCCGGCGATCATGTCGATGCCGCACACGCCGAACACACGCCGTTTCGCCGCAGCGACATAGGCGTTGCCGGGACCGACGACCTTGTCTACTTTCGGTATCGTCGCGGTGCCGTAGGCCAGCGCCGCGACGGCTTGCGCGCCGCCTATCGTGAACACGCGATCCACACCGGCAAGAAATGCCGCCGCCAGCACCAGCTGATTCTTCACGCCATCCGGTGTCGGCACCACCATGATCAGTTCGGCGACCCCGGCCACCTTGGCCGGCAGCGCGTTCATCAGCACCGAGGACGGGTAAGCCGCCTTGCCACCCGGCACATACAGGCCGACCCGGTCCAGCGGGGTGACCTGCTGGCCGAGCAGCGTGCCGTCGGCATCCGTGTAGCTCCACGATGCTTGCACCTGCTTCCTGTGATAATCGGTAATCCGCTGTGCGGCCTGTTCCAGCGCGCTGCGCTGGGCTGCGGGCAACCCCTCGAACGCGGCGCGCAATTCGTCGCGCGACAACTCCATTGCCGCGGCATCGGCCAATGGCAAACGGTCGAACTTGCGCGTGTATTCAAGCACAGCCGCGTCGCCGCGCCTGCGCACCTCGGCAAGGATGCCGGCCACGGTCGCTTCGAGCTTTTCGTCCGCGGTTTCCTCGAAGGCCAGCAGCCTGGTCAACTCTGTATCGAATCCGGCGGCGCGGCTGGAAAGTTGTCTGATCTTCATATTTGAATGGTTCTGCTATTTCTTTATCGCAAGCGCAAATTTATCCAGCATCGGCTGGATCACATCGTATTTCAATTTGAGTGCAGCCTGGTTCACGACCAGCCGCGACGAGATGTCGGTGATGTGCTCGACGGCCTTGAGATGGTTAGCCTTGAGCGTGTTGCCGCTGCTCACCAGATCCACGATCGCATCGGACAGGCCCACCAGCGGCGCCAGTTCCATCGAGCCGTAGAGTTTGATCAAATCCACATGCACGCCCTTTGAGGCAAAGTGAGCCCTCGCGGTTTGCACGTATTTCGTCGCCACGCGCAGACGCGCACCCTGGCGCACGGCGGATTCATAATCGAAATCGTCGCGCACCGCCACCATCATCCGGCAGCGCGCGATATTCAAATCAAGCGGTTGATACAGCCCCGTGCCGCCGTGCTCACCCAGCACATCCTTGCCTGCCACACCGATGTCCGCCGCGCCATATTGCACATAGGTCGGCACATCGCTGGCGCGCACGATGATCAGCCGCACATCGGCGCGGTTGGTCGGCAATATCAGCTTGCGCGAAGCCTCCGGGTCTTCGAGCGCGGTGATGCCCGCCGCATTCAGCAGCGGCAGGGTTTCTTCAAAGATACGGCCTTTGGAAAGGGCGATCGTGATAGTCATCGGATTCAGCAGCTTAAGTAAAGACACGCATTCTA
Organism: uncultured beta proteobacterium; assembly: GCA_963723415.1. Classification (GTDB taxonomy): domain Bacteria; phylum Pseudomonadota; class Gammaproteobacteria; order Burkholderiales; family Gallionellaceae; genus Gallionella. The sequence continues at coordinate 290,885 of CAVRQB010000002.1, forward strand.
TCGTTAAATCCGGCTCAAGTTGAAATTCGGCCGGGTTATGTCGCAGCACATCTGCCGGCAGCCGATCTCCGGGCACCATGCGGCGGGGCAGATGAAAATGTCATTGCAGGTTTCCATCTGCTGCAAAACCGGCTTTCCGCTGTTTTTCGGTATCACAACGGTCAAAGCGCAAGATCGGCCCATTCGGTCAGAAAATGGTCAGGAATGGGCGTCAGGCTAACAAAAAGGTTATTATTCAGCTCCATGAAGTCTAATGTAAAATCAGCAAATCTCGAACTTTGCCACAAACAAACGCAATTCAAGTATTGCCAAAACAGCCAAATGATCATCGAGAAATTACTTCCGCGAGATATTGAATTCAGGGTGCATGCACTGATGACGGGCATCCAGTTTCCATGGTACTGGAACGCCGAGAACATTATCCCGGAGACGCCCGACGAACACCTATCCCAGTTGACGCACATGTTCTACCAGGATAACAAGGAGCCGTCGGCCCACTGGAAATCAGTGAGCATGATCGTCGCTTACTTTACGCAAAAGACCGCGACAAAAGTCAAAAAGATTGTCAGGGTCAAGGGAAACCTGATAGCCAATATCGCGCACAAACCGGAGTCGCTCGACAATCTGATCCATACAGATGTTCCCCGCGAGATGCCGGGAAATTTTGTCAGTTTTGTATACTACGTGATGGACTCGGACGGCGACACAGTCGTTTACGCCGACGACAAAAGGACCGTCGTTGAGACATCGCGGCCCGTAAGGGGTAATTGTATTTGGTTCAACTCCAAGACCTGGCACAGATCGACAGTGCCCGTCAGCAACAAAAGAAGAGTCGTTATAAACGTCATCCTGGAGGTTGAGTAACACGCCCGGGCGGCGCTTGCTGTTGCCTCAACGTTTGGTGAATCGTCAGCAGGGCAAGCATGCACGGTTCGAGCGAAGCGTGAAATATGTAATTCCTTTGCGTTGCTCGGCTTGCCAAAACTCCTGTGATCTGGCCCGGTCCGCCTTTTTCAGATCACCTCATCCAGCGTGACTGTCACTTTAGCCGGCGTATCTGGGCGCCCAACGCCGACAGCTTCGCCTCGATGTGCTCGTAGCCGCGATCCAGATGGTAGATGCGATCCACGATGGTTTCACCCTGCGCGACCAATCCGGCGATGACCAGACACGCCGATGCGCGCAGATCGGTCGCCATGATGGTTGCGCCTTCCAGTTGGGCGCAGCCCTTGATCACGGCAGTGTTGCCCTCGACATCGATCAGCGCGCCGAGGCGGCGCAATTCCTGCACGTGCATGAAGCGGTTCTCGAAGATCGTCTCGACCACCATCGCACTGCCTTCGGCGATGGCATTCAGCGCCATGAATTGCGCCTGCATGTCGGTGGGGAAGGCCGGATAGGGCGCGGTGCGCACATTCACCGCCCTGGGGCGCCGGCTCATTTGCAGGCTGATCGTGCTGCCCGCCACCCGGATCGTAGCACCCGCCTCCTGCAGCTTTTCCAGTATGTTCTCAAGGATGTCGGCGCGCGCATCGGTCAGCGTGATCTCTCCGCCCGCCGCGGCCGCAGCCACCAGAAATGTGCCGCTCTCGATACGATCCGGCATGACGTGATGGCTGGCGCCATGCAGCTTGTCCACGCCGGTGATGTTGATGGTATCGCTGCCGGCGCCTTCTATCTTTGCACCCATCGCTATCAGGCAGTTCGCCAGGTCAACCACTTCCGGTTCGCGCGCCGCGTTTTCCAGCACCGTCACACCGTCCGCCAGCACCGCGGCCATCATCAGGTTTTCAGTGCCGGTGACACTGACCAGGTCGAAGAATATCCGCGCACCCTTGAGCCGTTTCGGCCCGCTGCCATGCGGAACCCGGGCATGGATATAACCGTGCTCGATATTGATCTCCGCACCCATCGCCTGCAAGCCTTTGATGTGCAAGTCCACCGGGCGGGAACCGATGGCGCAACCGCCGGGCAGGGAAACGCGCGCCTCGCCGAAACGCGCCACCAGCGGGCCCAGCACCAGTATCGCGGCGCGCATGGTCTTGACCATCTCATATGGCGCCTCGAGCCTGTCGATGTTTGCCGCAGACAACACCACCCGGCCGCCGCCGGTCTCTATCGCCACGCCCATTTGCTGAAGCAGCTTGCGCATCGTGGCGACATCGTTGAGGTCGGGGACGTTACCGAGTTGCAGGGAGTCACGTGTCAGCAAGCTGGCACAGAGTATCGGCAGGGCCGCGTTCTTGGCACCGGAGATCCGCACCTCCCCGACGAGGCGGGCACCGCCCTGTATCGCTAATTTTTGCATGGGTTATTTCTGGCTGCGCCACTCTTGAGGCGTAAAAGTCTTCATTGACAGCGCATGGATCTCTGCGCGCATCCGGTCACCCAGGGTCTGATAGACCAGCTGATGGCGTTGCACACGGCTCTTGCCCGCAAATGTCTCGCTGACCACCACCGCCTCGAAGTGCTGGCCATCCCCGACCACGCTTAAATGTTCGGTCGCCATGCCCTGCGCGATGTTGAGTCGTATGCTTTCGGGAGTGACCATCGTTGGTTCCACTGTTAGTTAAGATTGAGAAATATCGCTCGAGAAAAGCGGCATGCCACCTGAATCCAAGGGTTGCGCATGATACTAAAAACCGACGGGGAACGCGCGGGGCTGAAAGTACCGCCCGCGCAAGAATTTTAATCGGATTGTTGGGGCAGCATCTCGGCAACACCGTAAAGATGCGCCAGGCTCATAAAATCTTCGGGCAAGCCTTTCACATGCAGCTCATGGTGCAGGCGCCGCGCAGCCCTGGACCAGCCCAGCAACATGCTGACAGCCGCAGAATCGACCGAATCGACGCGGGAAAAATCCACCCGGAAATCGTCGCTGGCCAGTCGCTGCAAACCGGACTCAAACAGGGCCGGCACTGTTTCCATCGTCAAACTGCCCTGCACCACCGTCCACTCGCCGCCGCGCTCGCTCACTTCGCCTCCGTCTTGACCATATCGCCCTTGGCATCACTGGAGTTCTTGTCGGAAAGCGTCTTGATCAAGCCGTCTATCCCGCCATCCTGGATTTGCGATGAGAACGTGCCGCGATAACTCATCACCATGCTGACTCCCTCTATGGAGATGTCAAACACCTTCCATCCGTCCGCCACCTTCTCCATTTCATAATCCACCGGGAGAGGCTGAGAGCCGGGCTTGTTGATGACGGTCTTTACAGTCACCTCGGTGTCTGCGGCTTCCATCCTGAATGGCTTCATCTCTACCGTTTGATTGCGGTACACGGTGAACACCTTGGTATAGGTGCGCACCAGCATATCGCGAAATTCGGTAGTCAATGCCTGCTTTTGCTCCGGCGTCGCGGTACGCCAATACTTCCCGACCGCCAATTGGGTCATGCGCGCAAAATCGAAATGGGGCAGCACCTTGGCATCCACCAGCGCGTGGATCTTTTTCTGGTCGCCGGCCTGGATGTCCTTGTCCTGCTTGATGACGGCAATGATTTCCTGCACGGTATTTTGGATCAGCGCATCGGGTGCTATCACGTCGGCGTGAGCCGCACCCAGCGTGAACCACACCGAAGCGCCCAGAATCAATTTATTCAAAGGTTTCATGTTATTTCTCTTTTATCCTTTAACCCGCGCACGATCATTTGGGGCTGGAGGACTCTTCGGCCTTGTTGTATATGAACTTCCCGATCAGGTTTTCCAGCACGATCGCCGACTGCGTCTGCTTGATCTCATCGCCGTTATGCAGCATCACGCTGTCACCGCCTGGACTCAAGCCGATATATTGCTCGCCGAGCAATCCAGAGGTCAGGATGCTGGCAAACGTATCCTTGGGAAACTCATAACGTTTGTCCATGCTCATCACCACATTGGCTTCGTAGCGGTTCGTGTCAAGCGTGATATCGGTGACACGTCCAACCAGCACACCCGAACTCCTGACCGCCGCCTTGGGCTTCAAGCCGCCGATATTGGAAAAATAAGCATGCAATTGGTAGGTGTCGGACATATTGTATGAACTGAGGTTCCCGACTTTCATCGCCAGCATCACCAGTGCAGCGGCGCCTGCCACCACGAATATCCCCACCCAGAAATCCAGTGTAGTGCGTTCCATATCTCAGTTCCCTCTAAACATGATTGCAGTCAAGACAAAATCCAGCATCAGGATCACCAGCGAAGATGTCACCACAGTTCGGGTGGTCGCGCCCGATACACCTTCTGCAGTCGGCGGTGCATCGTAACCTTCGAACAACGCGATGACCGTCACCGCCGTGCCGAACACCAAACTCTTGATCACCCCGTTCAATATGTCCTCGCGAAAATCGACGGCAGCCTGCATTTGCGACCAGAATGACCCTTCGTCGACACCGATCTGAATGACCCCGACAAAGTAGCCGCCGAACACCCCGACAGCGCTGAACAAAGCGGCCAGCAGCGGCATGGATATTACCCCGGCCCAGAAGCGCGGCGCGATGATGCGGGCGATCGGATTCACCGCCATCATCTCCATCGCCGATATTTGCTCAGTGGCTTTCATCAGCCCGATCTCCGCGGTCATCGCAGAGCCCGCGCGGCTGGCAAATAGCAGCGCGGCAACCACCGGCCCCAGCTCTCGCACCAAACCCAACGCCACCATCACGCCCAGTGCGGATTCGGAGCCATAACGCTGCAGGGTCTCATATCCTTGCAGCCCTAGCACCATGCCGACGAACAACCCGGCCACGACGATGATGATCAGAGACATCACGCCGGTGGAAAACAGCTCCTTGACGATAAGGTGGAAACGGCGAAAGCTGCTCCCCGAGTACACCAGAGTAAGGAACAGGAATCGCGTTGCCAATCCGATGCGCCATACCGCATTGATGGCGCGATGCCCGATCAGTTTGATAGTCCTGGTTGCCCCCATAGTCAGTTGTTCCCCAAGCTCACAAATTCAAATCCTGGCGAAAATCGCCGCCGGCGTAATGGAAAGGCACGGGCCCATCCATCTCGCCATGCACGAACTGATGCACGAAATCCCTGTCCGAAGCCCGTATCTCATCGGGTGTGCCTTCTGCGACGATCACCCCGCTGGCCATGAAATAGACATAGTCCACGATCTTCATGGATTCCTGGATGTCATGAGTGACGACTATCGAGGTCGCACCCAGCGCGTCATTCAGGCGCCTGATCAGATCGCCCACCACTGTCAATGAGATCGGATCCAGACCGGCAAACGGTTCGTCATACATGATCAGCATCGGATCAAGCGCAATTGCGCGCGCCAGAGCCACTCGCCGCGCCATGCCGCCCGACAATTCCGAAGGCATCAGACTGTGGGTGCCGCGCAATCCTACCGCATGCAGTTTCATCAAAACCAGGTCACGGATCATCTCTTCCGGCAGATCTGTATGTTCGCGCATCTGAAAAGCAACGTTGTCATAAACAGACATGTCGGTGAACAAGGCGCCGAACTGGAACAGCATGCCCATCCTGCGGCGCATCATGTACAAGCCTTCCTGATCCAGTTCGTGGATGATCTGGCCAGCCATCTTCACGTAGCCCTTGGTTGGCTTGAGTGCCCCGCCGATGTGGCGCAGCAATGTGGTCTTGCCGCATCCGCTCAAGCCCATGATGGCGACCAGCTTCCCCTTGGGGAAATCCATGTTTATGCCTTCCAGGACAGGGCGCTTATCATAGGCGAAATTTAAATCGCGAATTTCGACAAAAGTGGACGAAGGCAAAATCAAAACCCGAAGAATCGAAGGGCAGCATTCTAAACCACATATCAACAATCCCCAACTAATCGGCCTTGATATGATTATCTATGCCCATTCCCCTATTGAGATTACGCCCGGTTGCCGTTATGCTCAGTACCCGGCACCTTTCAAAAAGAGCGCATATTGAACACGATTTCGACACTCACCAGCCTGCTGATTGTTGATGATGACCCGCTGATTCGCGAGGGATTGGCCGTCGCTTTCAGCAAGGACTTCAAAATTTACCAGGCCGAGTCGCGAGCCGCGGCAATCAAACTGTTGCGCGATTTGCCCTCCCCACCGCAGCTGGCGCTGGTAGACCTGGGTCTTCCGCCCCTGCCGCACCGTCCGGACGAGGGATTTCACCTGATCTCCGAATTGCTGGCGCACTCGCCGAATATCAAAATATTTGTCTTGTCCGGACAAGACGACCAAAGCAACGCACGCCATGCGCGTGCTCTTGGCGCGATAGATTTCATCGCCAAGCCGTGCGCTCCCGAAAAGATCAAACAGCATCTGAACGACGCCCTGAAGGTAAGTGACAATGAGGCTCGCAATGAAGTCCAGGACGCCCAATCCCTGGGCCTTGTGGGGCATAGTCCAGCAATACAGGCCTTGCGCAGCCAGATCATGATGTATTCAACCATTCCTTTCCCGGTGCTCATCGAGGGTGAGTCTGGTTGCGGCAAGGAGCTGGTCGCCGCCGCATTGCAAAAAATGGCCGGCCATCCGGAGGCGCCGTACAAAGTTCTAAACTGTGCCGCAATATCCCCCACATTGATAGAGCCCACGCTGTTCGGCTACAGCAAGGGCGCTTTCACCGGTGCCACCAGCGCCCAATCAGGATTCTTTGAGGACGCATCCCAGGGCACGCTGTTTCTCGACGAGATCGGCGAACTGCCGCTTGAACTCCAGACCAAGTTATTGCGCGTACTGGAAAACGGCGAATATCAGCGCGTCGGCGAAACCGCGACGCGCAAGAGTACCGCGCGCATCATCGCCGCTACCAACCGCAACCTGCGCGATGCGATCCGGGAAGGCACGTTTCGCAGCGACCTTTATCACCGCCTGAACGTTTTCTCGATAACCGTTCCATCGCTGCGTGAACTGGGCCCTGACAAGCTGATCCTGCTAAACCATTTCCGCAATTTTTATGCGCAGCAGATCAAACAGAAATCTTTCGAATTTGACGCGGATGCCTTACAGCGCTGGGAACAGTACAGTTTCCCGGGCAATATCCGCGAATTGCGCAATATCGTCATCAGGCTGAGCACCAAATACCCCGGTCAAATAGTCGGCGTAATGCAATTGCAGGATGAATTCGACCCGATGGAAATTGCCGCGCAGAAGCAAGATATCACTGCCTCTGAGTCGATAAAGCAGCAACTGCTCAAAGGCGGTTTCAGCCTGGACGGCTACCTGCGTGAACAGGAGGGTCACTATATCGCCGCCGCTCTGGAACTTTCCGCCGGCAATATCAGCGAAGCCGCCAAATTGCTCGGCGTAAACCGTACCACATTGCACAGCCGCATAGGTACGCATGAGAAACTCAACTCTTAGGATCCATCATGTATTTGGAACACTTCGGCCTCAGTGAGCCGCCGTTCAGGATCACGCCGGTCACGGTGTTCTTTTTTTCCGGCGCCAATCGCGGCGAGATCCTCGATGCACTGATCTATTCCATCTCCGAAGTGGAAGGCATCATCAAGGTCAGCGGCGAAGTAGGCAGCGGCAAAACCATGCTGTGCCGGATGCTGCTGGAAAAGCTCCCCGCGAACATCGAGACCATCTATCTGGCCAACCCCAGCCTGTCGCGCGAAGAGATGTTGTACGCGATCGCCGACGGGCTCGGGCTGAAGATAGAAGGCGAGCGTGTCGGCATCATCATGCAGAACATCCAGAACAAGCTCGAGGAGAAGGCGCGCGAAGGCAAGCGCATCGCCGTGCTGGTGGATGAGGCCCACGCGATGCCTCCCGACACGCTGGAAGAGTTGCGTCTGCTCTACAACCTGCAGGTGGGCAATGCCAAACTGCTGCAGATCGTCCTGTTCGGGCAGCCCGAATTGAACGCCAAGCTGGATCAGCCGAACATGCGCCAGCTCAAGGACCGCATCGTGCATCACTTCCACATGCAGCCGCTGTCGCGTAATATCCTGGACAGCTACCTTATGTTCAGGATGCGCGCCGCCGGCTATCACGGCCCTAACGTCTTCTCTCCGGGCGCGATCAAGCTTATCGCCGATGCCTCCAACGGCCTGATGCGGCGCGTCAACATCCTCGCGGACAAATCTCTGCTGGCTGCGTTTGTCGAGGATACCTATTACATCAAACTCCAGCATGTGCAGGCGGCGTTGCGCGACAGCGAACTCAGCCCGCCCCGCCGGTTGCCCGCCAGGAATATCCTGCTGGCCGGCGCGGCTGCCGCGCTGCTTCTGATTGGTCTGGCAACCTGGTGGACGCTGAACAAGCCGCAAATACAGCCTGGACAAACCGGGAATAGATTATCGATCCAGGAAAAGTCATCCATCCAGGACAAGCAATCGAACCAAGCCGGACAGCTTACTCCTGCCGTCCCCGCAGGTCTTGCATCGGAGGCGAAGCCACCCGTCGCCCACCCAGACAAAGCGCCTGCCCCTGCCAAAGCGGCACAGCCGCCACCCGCACCGCCTGCAAGCGGCAAGCCGGCGATCAGCAAAACCCCCCTGTTTGAGCAACGTCTGGCGGCCGGAACACAATTGCTGGAACAAAAAAGCGCCGTAGCCAGCATCCAGCTGTTCTACAACGAAGAGATAAGACCGGAACGCACCGAAGGATTTTTGCAGCGCGCAGAAAAAATTGGTGCGCTCCACGATATCTACCTGCTGCCCGCCAAAATCGGCGGCAAGGACGGGATGCGGGTACTCTACGGTGCATATCCATCGGTCGATGCGGCACACAATGCGATCAAGGATCTTCCTGTCCGCTATCAGCAGGCATTTGCAACTTCTACCTATATCTTCTGAATAATCGAAACGGCGTATTGAGCAATAACCATAAAGCTGTTAGGCTACAAACGACAATAAAGTCAAGGGGGAAGCATGCGTTCAAGCAACATATTTTATCTCTGCTTTGCCGGGATGATGCTCGCCAGCTGCAGTACCAAACCTATACACCCTTCAGACCAACATATATTGCGATCGGATGCCGAAACCGAAGCCAAAGCGAGCATTCCGCAACCGATCAAGGACAGTGTTATCCTGCCGCCGCCAAAGCCGGCCGGCATAGTCGCCACCTACAGCGTGGTAGTCACCGACGTACCGGCACAGGAGATCTTGTTCGCGCTGGCACGCGACGCGAAGATCAACCTCGATATCCAGTCCGGCATAGAAGGCACGGTGACGGTAAACGCCATCAACCAGACCCTGCCGCAGATACTTGACCGCATCAGCAGGCAGGTTGATATGCGCTACGAGATGGACAACGGTACCCTGACCGTGATGCCCGATACGCCCTACCTGAAGGAGTACCAGATCGATTACATGAACATGTCGCGTGATGCCGAAGGCGGCATCTCGAATACCAGCCAGGTTGGTTCCAGCGCATCCGGAGGATCGGCTGGAGGGGCATCCGGAGGGGCCGCGGCGAACAGTTCGCAACTCTCGATCAAGAACACATCGAAGAACCACTTTTGGGACACCCTGGTGCAGAACATCAAGGACATATTGCATGAAACGGACAAGATCCTGCCTGCAGGTTCCAGCGAAACGGTGGTGCAGCAGAGCAAGGCCACCAGCACCACCGGTACCGGCGCGCAAGCAAGCGCCGGCGGCAAAAAGAGCAGCAAGCCGCCCGGCATAGAAAGCAGCCCGAACCCTGCCAGTCTCGAAGAAGGCGGCACCACGGTCACCCGCACCAGCACATTCCGGGAAGCGGCTTCGGTGATAGCCAATCCGGAATCGGGGATCATCACGGTGCGAGCCACCGGCAAACAGCATGAAAGGATCCAGCAGTTCATCGATCAGGTCATGAACAATGCTCGGCGCCAGGTGATGATAGAGGTGACTGTCGCCGAAGTGACCCTGAGCAAGAATTACCAGCAGGGTATAGACTGGAAAACGGTGATGAGTGGCGCCAAAGGATTCACGCTGAACCAACAAGCTACAGGCAACCCCTTGCCCCCTGCCACGCCCGCCAGCAGCCTGTTTGTGCTGAATTATGCCAATCCCGCATCCAAATTCGGCGCTCTGACTGCAAGCATTTCGCTGCTGGAATCGTTCGGCGACGTGAAAGTGCTGTCCAGCCCGACGCTGAGCGTGATGAACAATCAGACCGCGATGCTGCGCGTGGTGGACAACCTGGTCTATTTCACGATTGACTCTACCGCCTCCCAGGCAGCCAATACCAGCACGATAACGACCTACACGACCACACCGCACTCTGTGCCGGTCGGTCTGACGATGAGCATCACACCGGAGATCAGCGACAGCGATTCGGTGCAAGTCAATGTGCGCCCATCGATCACCAGCCAACTGACCCCGGTGCAGGATCCGAACCCGACCCTGGCCAACCCCTGCGGCGTCGGGGTCACGGGTTGCACTATTCCGGCAATTGTCAGCACGATCCCGCAAATCCGGACGCGCGAGATGGAATCGGTGCTGAAGATCGAAAGCAGCCAAATCGCGGTGCTGGGCGGCTTGATGCAGGATTCGATCGACAACCAGACCGACAGCGTGCCCTTGCTGGCCAGCATTCCATTGATCGGCGAGTTCTTCAAGAACCGCAATGACACCACCACAAAGACGGAGCTGGTGATATTCCTGCGCCCCACCGTGGTCCATAACGCCAGCATCAATGAAGACTTCAGCCAGTTCCGCAGCAGCCTGCCGGACCAGAACTTTTTCAAAACATCGGCTGGCGGCAAACCTTAGGAACCATACATGAGCCTGCTACTAGATGCACGCAAAAAATCGCAGCAAGCGCAATCCAAGCAGGGCAATGACGGCAGCCTGTCTGGAACCGAGCTCAGTCTGGAAGCCCTGCCGAACCCGGCCCCTGTCTCTGTTGAAGCCCCACCCCCGGCCGATAATTCCCGCATGGCCGGGCAGAACCTGTTCAGTGCAAAATCGCCATCCCCGCCGAACCTTGCACGTGCCCGCAGCAACCGCAACCTGCTGATCATCCTGGCTGGCGCGATATCGCTGATAGCCGCAGGTGCGGGTTATGTCTGGAATGCAACGCGGCCTCCGGTCGCCGCTGCACACATTGCGAAACCTTCGATCGCACCAGCACCCGCGCAAAACAACCTGGTGCCAGACATTGCTCCCGCTCGAGTTGTCGCATCGATACCTGCCGGCTCGGCGCAAAAAAGGCATTCCCCAAGGCTGGCTGCAAAATCACATCAGCCGGCAGACAACAACAATCCCGTGCTGGTCGAACAGCACCAGGAAGAGCCTATAGACCCGCTGCTCAACAATGCCTATCTTGCGTACCGCGAAGGGAAATTCGACCAGTCGCAACAGCTCTATCGCGAGGTGAACAATCTGGATGGGCGCAACATGGATGCGATACTGGGATTGGCAGCGATCGCCCAACGCCGCGGCGAGGACAGTATGGCGGCGCATTATTATGCACAGGCCTTGATGCTCGATCCGCGCAATGCGGTGGCGAATGCCGGAATGTCGGCTTTGACCACCGGCGACGATCGCGAAAGCCGCCTGAAGACCCTGCTCAATGGACAGCCGGATTCATCGACCCTGTATTTTGCGCTGGGCAACAGCTATGCCGAACAGGCACGCTGGGGGGAAGCGCAGCAGGCCTATTTCAACGCCTACAGGCTGGAGCCCGACAATGCGGAATTGGCTTTCAATCTGGCCGTCAGCCTCGATCGACTGGGACAAGGCAAGCCGGCTGTACAATATTACCAGCGCGCCCTGCAGCTCGATCCAGGTCAAAGCGCGGGTTTTGATCATAAAAAAATCTCGCAACGTATCGAAGACCTGTCGCATTAGATCTCCACATGCCAAAAGAACAGATGTCTGAAAATCAGATTTCGGGCAACCAGGCGCAACAGCCGCTGGGACAGATACTGGTCGGAAAAGGCGTCATCAGCGATGACCAGTTGCGCATCGCCTTGCAGGAGCAGGGCAAGACCCACCAGCCGCTGGGCCGCCTGCTGGTCAGGCTCGGCTTTCTCTCTGAAGCGACCATCCGCGACGTGTTGTCGGAGAATCTCGGGCAGGAAAGCGTAGATCTCGCTTCCGTCATCATCGACTCGGTCGCGCTGAGCCTGATTCCAAAGGATGTTGCGCGGCGCTATCAATTGCTGCCCCTGTCGGTAGATCAGGTAGGCCGCATCCTGACACTTGCGGTAGCCGATCCCGACAACATCATCGCGCTGGACCAGGTGCGCGCGCTGCTCAAGGACGAATACCGTCTGATCACGCAACTCGCCAGCGAATCCGACATCCTCCGCGCGATAGATCAGTATTACGGTTTCGAGCTTTCGATTGACGGCATCCTGCACGAGATCGAGCCCGGCGAAATGGAGTACCAGACGCTGCAGTCCGGCGTCAACGAATTCAGCCAGCCGGTGGTGCGCCTGATCGATGCGCTGCTCACTGAAGCCGTGCAGCGCGGCGCCTCGGACATCCACTTCGAGCCGGAAAGCAGCTTCTTGCGCATCCGCTATCGCGTCGACGGCGTGCTGCGCCAGGTGCGCAGCCTGCACAAGAGTTTCTGGCCGGCGATGGTGGTGCGCATGAAGGTGATGAGCAACATGAACATCGCCGAGACCCGCGCGCCGCAAGACGGCCGCATATCGCTGCGCCTGTCGGGCCGGCCGATCGATTTCCGGGTGGCTTCGCATCCCACCACACATGGCGAAAATCTGGTGCTGCGCATCCTGGACCGGCAGAAGGGCATCGTGCCGCTCGACCAGCTTGGCCTGGATGAAACCGCACTCAACATGCTCAAGATGATCATCGCAAAACCGGAAGGCATCGTGCTGGTGACCGGCCCGACCGGAAGCGGCAAGACCACCACGCTCTATTCGGTGCTGAATCACATCAACACCGAGTCGGTCAACATCATGACACTGGAAGACCCGGTCGAATATCCGCTCGCGCTGATCCGCCAGACTTCGGTGAACGAAGCCGCCAAGATGGATTTCGCCAACGGCATACGCTCGATGATGCGCCAGGACCCCGACATCATCCTGGTCGGCGAGATCCGCGACCATCCGACCGCAGAGATGGCGTTCCGCGCCGCGATGACAGGCCATCAGGTATATTCGACGCTGCACACCAACTCGGCCATCGGCGCGATCCCTCGCCTGCTCGACATCGGCATCCTGCCGGACATCATGGCCGGCAACATCATCGGCATCGTGGCGCAGCGCCTGGTGCGGGTACTGTGCAAGGAATGCAAATATCCCTACCAGCCCGACGCGTCGGAACGCAAGCTGCTGGGTGTCGCGGCCGATCAGGACGTGACCCTGTATCGCGCCGCGGGTTGCGAATCCTGCAACCATCAAGGCTACCGGGGACGCATGACCATCATGGAATTGCTCAAGATGGATTACGACCTGGATGACCTGGTCACGCATCGCGCCAGCTCGCGCCAGATCAGGGAGGCCGCACTCGCCAAGGGATTCCGGCCGCTCGCGGTGGACGGTATCCGCCGCATCCTGCAGGGCGTGACCTCGCTTGCGGAAGTCAGCCGCATGGTTGATCTGACTGAACGGGTCGGCGGCTGACGCATATGGCTTTATATTCCTACAGGGCACTGGATGACCTTGGCAAGACCCACAGAGGCTTGCAGGATGCCGCCAACCAGGTGGATCTTGAGCTGCGTCTGAAACGCAGCGGCCTGGACCTGATCGATGCCAAATTGGACACAGGCAGGATGGGCAAGGGCCAGCGCAAGATCAGACGACCCGAACTGATCACCTTCTTCTTCAATCTCGAACAACTTACCAGCGCCGGCGTGCCTTTGCTGGAAAGCCTGGCAGACCTGCGCGACACGATGAACGACCCGCATTTCCGCGAGATCATCGCCAATCTGGTCGAGTCCATCGAAGGCGGAAAGAAATTATCCCAGGCGATGGCGCAGCATCCCGATGCATTCGACAAGATCTTCGTCAGCCTCATCCACGCCGGCGAAGAAAGCGGCCGCTTGCCAGAGGTGTTCCAGCACATCACCGAATCGCTGAAGTGGCAGGACGAAATGTCTTCGCACACCAAGACGATCATGATCTACCCGGCGCTGGTCGGCACCATCGTGGTCGGAATCACGTTTTTCCTGATGATCTACCTGGTGCCGCAACTGGTCACGTTCATAAAGGGCATGGGGCAGGAGCTTCCTATCCAGACGCGCATATTGCTCGCCACTTCCTCGTTTTTCGTAAGCTACTGGTATGTATTGGTCGCTGTGCCCGTCGTCCTGCCTATCGCGGTCAAACTGCTAATCACTTCCAGCCCGGAGATGCGCTACCGGTTTGACCAGTTCAAACTGGATATGTGGGTCACCGGACCGATATTGCGCAAAATCATCCTGGCGCGGTTCGCCAACACCTTCGCGATCATGTACGGATCCGGCATCAGCATCCTGGATTGCATCTCGAACTCCCGCGATGTGGTCAATAACCTTGCAGTTGCCAAGAGTCTGGTAGATGTCACGCACGAGATCGAATCCGGCAAGAACCTCACACAGAGCTTCCAGAACACCGGCATGTTCCCGCCACTGGTGGTCCGCATGCTCAAAGTCGGCGAAGCGACCGGCTCGCTGGACAAGGCGCTGCTCAATGTCAGTTACTTCTATGATCGCGACGTGAAGGAATCCATCAAAAAGGTCCAGGTCATGATCGAGCCGACCATGACCATCGTGCTGGGCGGATTGCTGGGCTGGGTCATGCTGTCTGTGCTATCGCCCATCTACGACATCATCGGCAAAGTGAAATTCTGATGAAACAATCCCTTTTGCTATTCCTGAGCGCCAACCGCCTCCATGCGCAGCTGATGACCGGCGGCAAGATAGAACGGCAACAGGATTTCACGGACACGCCGGCTGCAATGGAAGAGTTTGCTTCCTTCCTGCAAACAGCAAAGTGTCCCGCTTACCTGCTGACCGACCTGATCGAAGAGGACTTCCGCCACGAGATCGTCCCGCACCTGACCGGGGGAAGCCGCACCGCACTGCTGAAACGCAAGTTTGACCAGTTCTACCGCGGCACGCCGTTCCATCAAGCCACGGTCCTGCAACGCCAGAAGACCGGCCGGCGCGACGTCGACATGCTGTTTTCCGCATTGACCAACCCGTCGCTGATCACGCCTTGGCTGAATGTCATCCTGGCTCAGAAGACGCCGCTCGCCGGCATATATTCCGTGCCGCAGATCAGCGCACCGCTGGTCAAGGATCACCCCTCCAACCATTTGTTGCTGATCTCCTGGGAGAAGTATTCCGGATTGCGGCAAACCTATTTCAGCCAGCATCACCTGCAAATCTCCAGGTTGACACCGGTGCACGCCGAACTGACCTTTCACGATGCGGTGGTGAAAGAACTCGCCCGTACCTACCTGTACCTGAAGAGCCTCAGCCTGCTACCCGCGGGGCAGATGCTCGATGTACGCATCCTGTGCAATGAAGATGACCGCAACGAACTGAGAAAGAAATTACCCGATGATGCGGACATGCGATATGACTTTGCCGATATCGAAGAGGTCGGCAAGCATCTGGGCATAGATCACCGCTTCACCGATTCGGATGCAAGCCAGATATTCCTGCATCAACTTGTCGCCAGCCGCCCCAGGAGCGATTACTCGAACGCCGAGCACACCCGCTATCACACGCTGCGGCAGATGCGCCTGGCATTCAGTTGGAGCGCTGCCGTGCTGTTGATCGCCAGTGTCATATGGGCGGGCGCAACCTTCTGGCAAAGCGGGGCGAATGCGAGCGAAGCCGAGAACCTCGCGATCCAGGCTCAGCGCATAGCCAAGGACGCGCAACAGATCACGCAGAGCTTCCCCAGCACCCACGCCCCGGCCGCCGAGATGCGGACAAGCGTCTCCATCATGCGCAAGCTCAATGACTATGAGCCCATCCCGCAGATCATCCTGAAACCGGTCAGCGCTGCCCTCGATCATTTTCCGCAAATCGAGTTGAATGAACTGGATTGGGAGGGAAAATCATCCGAACCGGTTGCCAGCAACACCCGTCCTGATGTTCCTGCTCAAGTCCTCACCCTGAAGGGGGATCTGGAAGGTTTCGACAATGATTACCGTTCCGCGCTGTCCTATCTGGATCGCTTCCAGCTGGAATTGAACACGCGCGGATATCAAGTGACCACCCTGACCAAACCGCTGGATGTAAGCCCCAGCGGCAGCCTTGCCGACCAGCGCACAGCGCGTGACAATTCATTGGCGTTTTCCCTGAAACTGGTGTGGAGACCGCCGCTATGATAAGGTCCTCGACATGAAGTTTTATGCATCTGATTTCCGGCTGATGCGCTTGAGTCTTGCCGCGCTCGGCACCTCTTTGCTGCTGAGCGGCGTCATTTTGTACAGCAGCACCCGCTATGCGGAGCTGAATGAAACGAACCTGCACAAATCCGAACGCCAGATCAACGAGGCGCGCAATCACCTTGCCGAAGCGCACAGTGACAGTGACAATCTTTCGGTCTATTCAGCCGAATATGGCAAGCTGGAAGAACAGAACATCATCGGCGACGACCACAGACTGGACTGGATGGAAGGGCTGGAGAACCTACGCGGCCAAAATCTGGTCCTCGACTTTCGCTACGACATCGCTCCGCAAAAAGTCTATGCGCCCCAACCGGCCATAGACAGCGGCAATATCAACATCCATTACAGCGCGATGAAGCTGCAATTCGATCTGCTGCATGAAGGCCAGCTCTTGAAGTTCCTCGATGCTCTGCGCAACCAGGTCAAAGGCCACTATCAGATCGAAGGCTGCAAGCTGACTCGAAATGAAGCGGAAGCGGAGGCCGAGACACCGGCGGCACATATCAAGGCGGAATGCGACGGCGGCTGGATCACGCTGAAAAGCCGGAATGCCCCGAAATGAGAATCCTGCCCAAAATCTGCTGGCTCGCGTTGATGGCGTCCTCCTTTGCGCATGCGGAAGAGCTGGGCCGGCTGTTCTTCAGCCCGGCACAACGCGCGCAGATGGACAGCAACTACGTTCAAAATGCCCAGCCGAGTGACAATCCCAAGGCGGTGATGCTGAACGGCATCGTGCAAATGCAGGGCGGCAAGCGTACCGCCTGGATCAACGGCGTGCCGCAGGCGGTCGGGCGCAGCGACGACAAGGCGCCGGACAGCATGCCGGTGCCGCTGCCGGGCCAAAACAAATCGGTCAAGCTCAAGGTTGGCCAGCGCCTGTTGCTGAATCCATCCGCAAATCCCGAATCGTCCGGGCAGGACGAGCCCAGGCAGTAAACCATGGCCGGTCGATGCATTGCCGATTTCAGGTGTGGTCCCGCCAGACAGCGCGGCGCTATTATGCTGGTGATCCTGCTGATCATCATCGTCGGTGCGGCCGCCTTCTTGCTGCATACACTCAACAGCTACGCACTGCAGACCGCGCGCAACAAGGTCACCGCCGATGCGCTGGCAAAAGCCAAGGATGCGCTGATCGCCTATGCGGTCACTTACGCCGACACGCACCCCGGATCCACTTACGGCTACTTGCCCAGCCCGGACAACAATGGCACCCAGGGGCTCAACGGCGAAGGATCTTCCGAAACGGTGGGCAATACAAATGTCAGCGTGATTGGCAGGCTGCCGTGGAGAACGCTGGATTTGCCGCCGTTGCGTGATGGCAACGGCGAGTGCCTGTGGTATGCCGTATCCGGCACCTACAAAATCTCCCCGCCACCGGCCTATACCCTGATGAACTGGGATAACTATGGTTTGTTCCAGATATACGCAGCTCCCGGGGTGCCGCTTACCGGAGCGACACAGGACACTTATGCGGTCGCGGCGGTGTTCTCCCCGGGCGTTCCGCTGAGCGGCCAGAATCGCAAGCCGGACGTCAACAACAGCGCACCGGTCTGCGGCGGCAACTACACCGCCAGCAACTATCTTGACAGCGACAGCAGCATCCCTGCCAACAATGCCGCACCTTCGTCAACAGCAAATGCGATCAGCACCTTCTACAACGCCGGAGCCTCGTCCAAGATCAATGACCAGATCATCTACATCAGCAGCAGCGACATCTTCAACGCGGTCATGAAGCGCAGTGACTTCGGTGCATTTGTATCTTCAATGTTAAACAATGCGCAAACCAATCTGCAGAATGCGGGCAGTCTTCCCACCCCGGTGTACATTACATTTTCCAACACCGCAGCACCATCTGACTCGACGAGCTTTACTAGCACTGCGTCAGGGAATATATATCATGGCAAAATCCCGAGTAATATGCTCAGCAGCCAGTACCAGAATTGGCAAGACAATATTCAGTATGGCAAATGCACATTTGCAAATTGTTTGACTTTGAATGGCGCTGGTAATAACTGTGACGGGATCATCATCTTCACCGGTGAGCGGATTGCCGCTTCCCAAACCAGGACTGTTGCCAATAAAAACAACCAGAATAATTATCTAGAAAGTCCCGTCCTATCTCCATTCTCGTTCCTCAACAATTCTCCCAATAATAATTTTTCGGGCTTGACATCGTATAGCGCCGCCTCGCCTTCAGCAGACATATTGAAGTGTATCCCATGATTACTCCAACGAAATTGATGCGCCAACAGAAGGGCTTCACGCTCGTCGAAATCGCCATCACGCTGTTCATCGTGGCGCTATTGATGGGCGGCCTGTTGCCGACGCTGTCCAGCCAGATCGAGCAGCGGCGCAACAGCGATACCACCCAACAACTGAACGATATCAAGGATGCGCTGATCGGATTTGCCATCATCAACGGACGCCTGCCCTGCCCCGCATTTGGCAGCAGCAATAGTCTGGAAAGCTTTGCTTCCGGCGGAAGTGCCAGTAACGGCAACTGTTTGAACTCGCCAAATGATTATAATGGCTTCCTGCCGGCCGCGACGTTGGGGCTATCCGGGTCGATGGACAGTTCGGGATATCTCCTCGACTCGTGGGGCAACCGCATCCGCTACGCCGTGACTTCATGGAACAATGTTTTTACCACAGCCGGCGGAATACGCAGTACCGGCATATCCAATTTGCCCACGAGCGGAACACCGTATTTGCAAGTATGTTCCACCGCTAGCGGATCTACCAATATACAGTGTAGTAGCTCTAGTACAACATTGACCGCCAGTCCCGGTGTCCCTGCAGTCATCTATTCCACAGGCAAGAATGGAGCATACGGCGGCACGGGCACCGACGAGGCAGAAAACCCCAACCCCAACAGCGCCGATAACGACCGCGTGTTCGTCAGCCATACGCCAGCCCCCAGTGGCGCGCCCAACGGCTATTTCGACGACATCGTCACCTGGATGTCCCAGACCGTGCTGATCAACAAGATGGTGGCGGCAGGCATGCTGCCCTGAATTTTCATTTCAGGGATTCTAATTTCAGGCGCGCCGCCAGGTGGTGCCTGACGCGCTGTCTTCGAGCACGACGCCTGCAGCCAGCAATTCCTTGCGGATGCGGTCGGCCTCGGCGTAGTTTTTGGCCTGCTTGGCGGCAATACGCGCCTCAATCCGGGCGTTAATCGTCGCGTCCTCCAGTTTCCTTTCCACGGCGCCGCTCTGCAGAAATTCATCCGGGACACGCTGCAACAAACCGAGTATGCCAGCCAATCCCTTAAGTTGTGCAGCCAACCGAGACGATTTTGTGACGTTAACTTCTTTGGCAAGAAGGAACAGTAATGCCATTACATCTGGCGTGCTGAAATCTTCATCCATTGCAAATTTAAAACTTTGGGCGTGATGCTCACTCCAATCAATACCTCGCGCATCAGGTGGCACTGATTTCAGTGATGTATAAAACTTCGTCAAATCACTCTTTGCGAGTTCCAAGTGTGCATCAGAATAATTCAACGGGCTGCGGTAATGCGCGCGCAGGATGAAAAAACGAATGACCTCGGCATCATACTTCTTCAGCACTTCGCGTATCGTAAAAAAGTTGCCCAGGCTCTTGGACATCTTCTCCTTGTCCACATTGACGAAGCCGTTGTGCATCCAGTAATTCACGAAGGTGCAATGGTGTGCGCCCTCGCTCTGCGCGATCTCGTTCTCGTGGTGGGGAAACTGCAGGTCCGCGCCGCCGCCATGGATATCGAAATGCGGGCCGAGCAATTCGGAACCCATCGCGGAGCATTCGATATGCCAGCCGGGACGGCCCTTGCCCCAGGGCGAATCCCACTTCACTTCTTCGGCTTCCTGTTCCCGCGCGTGCTTCCACAGCACGAAGTCGAGCGGATCATTCTTGTTGTCGGCCACCTCGACGCGCTCGCCGGCGCGAAGATCTTCCAGCGACTTGCCGGACAATTTTCCGTAACCGGGGAACTTGCGCACCGCGAAATTCACATCGCCATCCGACGCCCGGTAGGCCAGGCCATTTGCTTCCAGCTTGGCGATCATGTCCAGCATCTCCGGCACATATTGGGTGGCGCGCGGCTCGTGGTCTGGGCGCAGCACGCCCAGCGCATCGGCATCCTCGTGCATGAATCCGATGAATCGTTCGGTCAGCGCATGGATGGACTCGCCGTTCTCGGCGGCGCGCTTGATGATCTTGTCGTCGATGTCGGTGACATTGCGCACATAGTTCACATCGTAGCCGCTCGCCTTGAGCCAGCGGTACACCATGTCGAACACCACCAGCACGCGCGCATGGCCGATATGGCAATAGTCGTACACCGTCATGCCGCACACGTACATGCCGACCTTGCCAGGAGTTATGGGCACGAATTCCTGTTTGTCACGCGCCAGCGTGTTGTAGATTCTTAACATGATGATCAGGGCGGGAGCGGATGGAAGGCGCGCGCCACATAAGCGATGACGTCCCCGATCTGCTGCTCGGACAACACCGATTTCCACGCCGGCATCGATGTGCCGGTCAGCCCGTCGCGGATCACATTCCTCAGGCGTGTCCGGGTCATGGTCTTCATTACCTGAGAATTGACCAGGTCACGCGGGTGGGGCTCCATGAAACTGCCGATCCAGTTGCGCGCTGTGCCGTCGGCTGCGTGGCAGAAGGCGCAGTTGTGCTGAAACAGCGCCTCGCCGCGCCGCTCGGATTCAGTCAATCCTTCCAGCTTGGGAGCCTGGTCATGCAAATGATAAGGGGTGGCGCTGGTCATCGCATCCAGCGGCGGGCTGTTCTTTTCAGCCCCCGTCTTGTTCGTGTCCTTCGAGGCATGGCCGCTCTGTGCTGCCAGATTGTCTCCCGGAGAATACTGGTTGCGCGGATAGGATACCGGACGAGATTCCCATTGCACGCCTTTATCGGTCACCCGCGCATGGTCATGGCAGCTCACGCAGGAGGACATGAACAGCCTCTTCCCTTCAGCCTGTTGCGGGGTGAGCTGCTCCCAGGGTGTGTCCAGCGGAATCTGGCCAAGAGCGAACGGGAAGGCGGCAGCATAACGCTCGTGATCTAACCACCCGTTCGCCTCGGTATGGTAACGGGTGTTCTCTGCTTTTTCGACCATGAACTCATGCCTCACAAAGTCCGCCACTGCATCGATCTCATCGGGCTGCAACACCCCGGCGAAACTCATCATGGCCGTGCCAGGACGACCGGAGCGGATCGCTTCCAGCATGCGCTCCCTGGTTAGCGTGACTGGGGAGACACTGGTGAAATCCACCGGCTTGGGAGTGAGCAGCGTCGCGGCCAGCGTGTGAGCGTTGCCCGAATATCCATGGCAGAAGTAGCAGCGGAAATTGTAGATGCGCCGGCCCAATTCCAACTCCGCCGATGTCGCGGCGACAGCGACAGATCCCTGACCGGGGTTCGCGGCTGCTTTCGCGCTTGAGTGCGATTCGGACCTGGAACATCCCCCCAGCGCGACTACGGCCGCGGCCAGCAGAAGGAGCCTTTTCATCTACTCTTGCTTCCCTTTGTTCCTCTGGTCTTCATTGGGAGCATTGATGAAATTTTCGAACACGAACTCGGCCACATCGGCGATCTGCTGACTGTTCAAAACCTTGCCCCAAGCCGGCATGTTGGTGCCCAGCCTGCCATTGGTGATGGCCTCGAACAGCACCGGCCGATTGAGTCTTTGTCTTGATGTCTCAAGCAGGAAATCGCGGGGGGGCGGCGTGATGAAGTATGCGCGGGGGCCGTTACCGTCGCCCTTCACTCCGTGGCAAGTAAAGCAGTTGCCCATGAAAAAGATCCTGCCTTTGTCAGGGTCACCCTTGAGTCCCATCGGCATGGGCAACGACATGTCGGCGATGGCAGTCGCAGACCGTGCATGGGCTTTGGGCAGGCTAAATGCGGGTTCCGGCTTGCTGACCCTGGGTTTTGCGGCATAAAAGTACAGCAATAGTCCTGCAGCGCACACCGCCAGCAATGTCACTGCCACAGATCTTTTCATGGCCTACTTTTTGGACTTGGAGCCGGCCATGAAGGCTTCGTGTATGAAATCCACCATGGCTTCGATATCTGCCTTGCTGAACTGTGAG
Organism: uncultured beta proteobacterium; assembly: GCA_963723415.1. Taxonomy (GTDB): domain Bacteria; phylum Pseudomonadota; class Gammaproteobacteria; order Burkholderiales; family Gallionellaceae; genus Gallionella. The sequence continues at coordinate 313,216 of CAVRQB010000002.1, forward strand.
CCATAGCCTCTCATTGCGGTGCCCGGCCGGCCATTGGTGACGGAAGCTATCATGCGTTTGCGCGTCAACTCGGCTATAACGGCCGGCGAAGCGAAATCCCTGGGCGGCGGCTGCATCCGCCCGGTTGTATCACGCGCACCCGTTTCACCGTGGCACATCGCGCAGTTCTCCAGATACAACGCTCCGCCGCGGCTGGCCAGAAGCTTGTTGTCGGGCATCTTTCGTTCGGCCTTGTCGCCCAGTTTCATGAACGTGGCGCGGATGTAATCAACCACGTTCTCGATTTCCTTGCCGCTAAGCTCGTGCCCCCACGCGATCATCGCGGTTCCGGGACGGCCGTATGTAACGGAATGGATCATGCGCTCGCGTGTCAATTCCACTGCAGCCTCGGGGGTGGTGTAATCCCGCGGCGGGGGCACCAGGCCATTCCTCGCCCTGGTCTGGCCGTTCCCCTTGTCGCCGTGGCATACCGAACAGTAATTATGAAAGATATAAGCGCCGGCGCGGGTTTCGCCGGGAATCTGGGTATGGTGCTCACCGGCAAACGCACTGTCCACGGCGCACAGCAGAAAAATAACAGCGAGCAAGGTGGCCATATACTGACTTGGCTTGCTGTTGCCTGCATTGGAATTTAGTTTGGAGCGCATGTAATTTGGATGCATTTAATGATTAGACCTCATGTCGATTCAAGTGCGGGGAAGCCAGGAAAATAGCAATGCGGCTTATTACATTCAAGCAGGATTTTGAATGTCTGCGATTCTTGACGCCGCCAGCCTTATTTTGAAAATGGTAACATGTAAAAAGACGCCATGGCAAATACCTAGCGTGCTGTGCTGTTTGCAGTGCCGCGGCTTGCATGAGTTTAAATTTTGAGTGTATGCTCGCGGCCTGCGTAAACCCCCAGATTAGGAATTACAGAAATGAAGCTGACAAAATCCCTGGTTATTGTTCTTGCTGTCGCCCTCGCCGTGGGTGGATGCGCAATGTCTGGCAAAAAGGTCGAGAAGGAAAAACATCCTGACGATCTGACATTTCCCCCTCCTCCGGACGAACCGCGCTTCTATTTCGAACGTTCGATACACAGCAGCGCAGACGTGAAGCAAGATACCGCTGCCGACAAATTCGCGCGCGCGCTGAGCGGAGGACGCAGGTTTGGCGAAGGGATGTCCAAACCCTACAGCGTTGTAGTGCAGCATGGAAGGGTTTATGTCGGCGATACGGTGAGCCGCTTGGTGCATGTGTTCGACATCCCGGCGCACAATTACTTCAAGATCGGGGAGGAGTCGGATGATAACGGCAACGGCAAGCTGCTGCTCCCTTTGGGCCTTGGCCTGGACAACCAGGGCAACCTCTATGTTTTCGATGGAAAGATCAAACAGATCCTTATATATGACCGCGACGGCAAGTACCTCCGTTCGATCGGCGATCCCAACGATTTCGCCCGGCCAGCCGGACTTGGCGTGACTCCTGACGGGTCTCGTGTTTACGCGGTGGACATCGGTGGCAGCAGTTCCAACGAACACAAGGTTCTGGTATTCGACGGGAAGACCGGCAAACACCTGTTCGACATAGGCAAACGCGGCATCGATAAGGGCGAATTCAATCTACCGCGCGATGCGGCAATCGCCAAGGACGGCTCCGTCTATGTAGTGGACAGCGGCAATTTCCGCGTCGAAAAATTCACGCCTGACGGCAAGTTCCTCAGCTCATTCGGCGCCATCGGCCGGCAGCCTGGGCAATTCTCCCGCCCCAAGGAATTGGCCATCGATCCTGATGGGAACATCTATGTGGTGGATGCCACATTCGGCAATTTCCAGATTTTCAACCCGCAGGGCCAGTTGCTGCTGGCTATCGGCAGCCGCTCGAACTTCGACGGACCCGCGAAGTTTTCGCTCCCTGCCAGCATCGCAGTTGATGATGATGGAAGGATCTATGTGACGGACCAGTTCTTCCGCAAGGTGGACGTGTTCCGCCCAGTCGGGCTCGATGAGGCTGATGGCTATATCGGCACCAAGGCGTTGGCGGCCAACGAGTCGAGCGCGCCTTCTTCCGCGCCCAGCACCCCAAGCGCCGCCAAACCACCCAGCCTTACGCCGAGCGTTCCAAGTACTCCGGGCACCCCGAGCGCTCCAAGTACCCCGGGCACCGCAGCCGAACCGGATGATGATCCTACCGACCCCACCAAGTGAACGTGCATAAGCAAGTCAGTGAATCTCCCGGCTTTTCTGTAAATCCGGGAGAACATCACTGATTGCGAAAGTTCGCGTCCAGCAGTATGCAAAATTCCGACAAGCACCCGGTATGCCTTGACCAAAGTGCATTACCGCGGCGCTTGAGTTTGGCAAGGCGCAGGATCTATCTGCTGGTCGCCATATTGCTCGGCGCGACGTTCGCCATCTATGCCGGCTCGTTACATGCACCGCTTGTATTCGATGATGTGGTCTTTTTCGAGGATCCCGATCTCATCGCAAAATATGGCCACGCGTACTTCAGCCTCGATTTGCGCTGGTTGTCTTATGCAACCTTTAGTTGGACGACACGCTGGCTCGGTGTGGATATCCTTTGGCTCAGGCTGGGCAACGTCGCGTTGCACGCGGCCAATGCGGTCACCTTGTTTTTCCTGTTGCGGCGGCTGTTTCAGGCGACGCAGGACAATGGCGAAATTTCAGGTGAAATATCCGCCCCGTTGGTCTGGTTTGCCTTTTTTGGGGCGCTGATCTTTGCATTGCACCCCATCTCCGTTTACGGTGCAGCCTACCTGATCCAGCGGTCGATACTGATGGCGACCCTGTTCACGCTGTTGATGTTATTGGTTTACCTGGAAGGCCTGTTGCGCGGAGGCTGGCCGTGGATGGTTGGGGCGGCGCTGCTGTATTTTGCCGCGGTTTATTCGAAAGAACACAGCATAACGGCTCCGGGTGTTGCACTGGCATTGACACTTCTTATCCGGAGACCCTCACTCGCATTATTGAGGCAGATAGCGCCATATTACATCCTGTCCTCCGTGGTCGCGATTATCCTGCTTTTGAGTGTCAAGGGAATGCTGGGACATGCCTACGAACCGAATGCCGCTGGAATACTCGATATATCGGCAAGAAAGCAGGGACTAACGGCATTGCCGAACATTCACCTGCTGAGCATCTTCACCCAATCGGGGCTGTTCTTCAAATATCTCGGGCTGTGGCTTGTGCCGGACCCTGCGTGGATGTCGGTGGATATGCGCGAACCGTTTGCCACAGGTCTCCTCAGTTGGCCATATACCTTGGGCATGATCGCATTTCTGGCCTATCCTTGTCTCGCATTGTGGCTGTTGCTTAAGCGAGGCAGCCTTGGGCTGCTGGGGTTTGCGCTGTTATTCCCCTGGATCATGTATTTCACCGAATTTTCCACCGTGCGCATCCAGGAACCTTTCGTACTTTACCGCAGCTACCTGTGGATGCCGGGGGTATTCGCCGCACTTCCGGTGTTGCTCGGCAGACTTTCCCGTAGAAGCGCTTTCATTCTGCTCTGCATCGTTGTATTGTCGTTGATACCCCTGACTCTTAACCGGCTGCAAACCTTTTCCTCGACCTTGAACTTATGGGATGACGCAGAAAAGCTGGTGCGCGATAAACGTAACGTGTTCGGTGCCGAACGCATATATTACAACCGCGGCACAGAATTGGGACAACTCAAGCGCTACAGGGAAGCCGTCGCCGATTTCAGCACGGCCATCGCCATATACCCCTTTGATTTTATATATGGGAATCGCGCCACGGCCTATTATTTCCTCGGGGAATATCAACATGCGCTGCATGACTTTGACCGCGCCATCGAGCTCGATCCGGACAATGCAACCTCTTATTATGGCCGCGCGATGACATACCGTGTCCTTGGGGATTTCAAGGCAGCACAGGACGACTTAAGGAAAAGCTGTTCGCTGGGGCTGTGTCCTCAGGGCTGATTTCGGCCGGGCAAAACTGCTCTATCGGTTTTTGCTGTCCGATAATGATGTGCATGTTTAGACAAATTTCGCAGCGCCCATTTGTCAAAGTTGTTCAATTCAATGGCGCACACAAACCATTAAAGTTATGCGATACCGGTATATACCCGAATGACAACTCCCTAGGATCAGCGACCCGGTTTATGGTCGACCTTTATCAAGAAAAGTAAAATTTAAACAATAAACTGCCAATTGGCATGCTACTTGCATGTATTTACAACCGGCATTAAGCCGGAGTGCCTCGCTTTGTATAATACAGGCAACTCGTTTGGGTCTTTACTTGCTAAAATTCAAAATCTGGACGTTAAATTGGGCGCGCGCATCGAGGCGTGGGGGTTCTATCTTGAATAGATCAAATTCGCCTTTGCCGAATCGGCCGGATAAGTCGGCAGGGGCTGTTGCAACCACGGGATTCCATCGGTTCTTGGAAATTATCCGATTGAAGCCCACCGGCCTTTTTATGCGCAAAATTATCAGGATTGCACTGGCTTGCGCCTGTCTATTCTCCCTGCAGGTTTGGGCGGCCGATGGGTATGTTTTTGATGCTGCAGGCAAAGTTTCCATAGCCGTCGGAAAGAACGCGCCTCATCCGGCGGCAAAGAACGACGCGATCCGGTCGGATACTGAAATCAATACCGGCGACAAGAGCTATGCCGTATTGAAGTTCGAGGACGGTCAAGCTGTCGCCATGCAGGCAAACACCGCTTTCCACATCACTGAATACCGATATGATCCCAAACAGATTGAAAACAGCAATATCATCTTTTCAACCACAAAAGGCGGGATACGGTTCATCACCGGATCGGTCGGTCAAAACAACCAGAAAGGCTTTCGGCTTTCGACCCCGAATGCGACCATAGGCATTAGCGGCAGCGACTTTGCCGTTGCGGCTGAAAATAACGTTCTCTACAGCCGGGTAAACTCGGGAAGCATCACCATGACCAATGCAGCCGGGACAGCCAGCTTCAAAACGGGCGAAACTGTCATCGTGGAAACTGTACGCACGTTGCCCAGGGCGATTCCCGCAACTTCATTGCCGCCCGGTATATTCAGCGGGCTTGATGCGATTCCGGCAGCGGCGGGATTGTCTGCATCGCCTGCCGTGATTCCCGCAGCCGCGGTTGGCGCGGCTAAAACGAGTCCAGTCCCAGCACCAATTTCTGCGGCTTCGGCCATGCCCGGCTCTGAACCCAGCGCAAGAACCATCAGCATCACGGGCGCTGGCAATACATACATAGGGGCCGACCTGCTGTGCGATTTTTGCACCGGCCGCAGCAAAACGGTCGGCACTCACATCGACAGCGGCAGTGCCGATGACGGCACCGTTACTGGCGATGCCACGCTTTTCGGCAAGCACAACCTTACCGCGACGGGTGCCAATACCGGCGAGATATGCGCATTCTGTCATACGCCCCAAGGCGCTGAAGACACCGTGTCCGCGCCGCGATGGAACCGCTCACTCACGACTCTGAGCAGCTACCGGGCTTATGCATCGCTGGGCAGCGCCGTCTCCGACGCGGCCGGGTCGATATCCATGGCATGCCTTTCCTGTCATGACGGCGGACAGGCCCCCAATATCGTGATGAATACACCGGATCTCCGTTTGAATGTGGGCGATGACCTGGTTGATGTGGGCAATACCCTGAAAGCCCACCACCCTGTTGGTATTCAATATGCCGGAGGAGGCCAAGACCAATACGGCCCCGACATTTCCGACAACACTCGTGCCGGTTACGACAGACTGGTAGATATGAACAAATTCGCCGCCCTTAGCAGATTCGGCGTGATCTATCGGAATTTCGGCCGGGATGCTTTCGGGGATGTGCTCTCCTTCAGTAATGAAGGCAACTTTCTCAGCGACGACCCTGTCAATCCCGATTCCACTTACGAAACCTACAGGGGCGGATTCAACAAAAGTACCTACAGCGGAAGCGGTAGCGGAACCGTTTGGTGGATCAAGACCCCCGGCTCCAAAAAGGGGCGCCAGAAAACCGATCTGTACCTGTTTACTCGCACGGATACAATCGAAGATGCCTTGCCAAGCGAATCCGTGTTGAATCGGCCATATATAGAATGTGCGACTTGCCATGATCCGCATAGCGTCAATCCGACCTTTCTGCGCCTGCCAGGGGGCAATGCCAACAGCCAGATCTGCCTGAGTTGCCATAACAAGTAATGCCCGGCTAATGCCAAAGCACCCGAACATCTCGATACCAGATCTAGGCATTTTTTTTCGTCGCTTTGGCTTTTTTTTGCTTAGCAATGATTTATTTCTCAATCCAATAATTGAGAATAAATCAAAAGAAAAATTCCTAACTATGAGAGCTCTAAATAACAGCAAAAATAAATATCTACAATAAAACAGTGTGTTATATATTGGCACGTTATGTGCTCAATCTAATCGCGGATGCTAGCAAGTTCAAAAATAGCTGGTATTCACAAAATGGGTTACATAATTTCTCTAATCTCACTTTTTAAGGATTCGCCAAATGAAAAAAACTTCATTCGCCAAAGTTACATATGGTCTGGCACTCATGGCGGTTAGCAGCGCTGCCATGGCGTCCGTGATAAATACCAAGCATAATTTCAGTGCAAGCAACATGGTATCTTCCAACCACACGACTTCGACTACCGAAATCTGCATATTCTGTCATACGCCTCACGGTGGTGATCAAGGCACCTATGCTCCAATCTGGAACCGTGCAAGGAACACTTCCACCTACATCCGTTACAGCAGTCTGGGCCGCGTAACATTTGACGCCCAGGAAGCTCCGATCGGCTCCGTTTCCGCAGCCTGCCTCTCCTGCCACGACGGTACACAAAGTATGGACTCCGTGATCAACTCTGCCGGCAGCGATACACTCGGCATGGTGGACACCAACGCCGGCAACGGCTTCTGGTCACAAGGCCGCAGGATGGGCAACGGCAGCTTTAAGGCCGCCGATGGCTCATGGGATGGCACCGTTCCTGTACGCGGCGACATGGTGTTCCTCGGCACTGACCTGAGCAATGACCATCCGATCTCCATGCAGTATGGCGGCGGCGGTATCAACACTATTACGCCTCTTGGCCCGACTGTCGATCCTGACTTCGCTCAGGCTGTAGGCGGTACAACTGCCGGCGGTACTGGCATTGTACCTGCAACCGGTAACCCCGGCGGCCTGATACTCATCCCAGGTGGGGCGACCAGCAATGCCGGCTTGGGTGACACCACCGGCGCTGTGGCGGGTTCCGGCACGGGCGCGATCGCGTCTAAGCTTACCCAGGCAGGTGATACGGTGTGGTACGTCGATACCGGCACGCTAGGCTACCAGGCTACCGACTTCCCGCTGTACTCGCGTACCGACCTGGCTGGAGCTGGAGGGGCTACGTTGCAGCCGACCGTGGAATGCGGAACTTGCCATGATCCACACAGCGCCAACCCGACCTTCCTGCGTCTCTCTGGGGGCAACCAAGGCAGCCAGGTTTGCCTGACTTGCCACGCCAAGTAAGAAGCACCTAGGATAACCCAGCAATTGGGTGGGGCCGGACGGTACATCGTCCGGCCTTTTTTCATTCTTTTTGGCAACCAGGAATGGCTATTATCTTGTAATCATGCTCAAGGCCAGTTTACCTGCAAAATCAAGGACGAAAATATACCCCTTTGATTTGACAGCGTTGGCAGTACCAACTATCCTAAGTATGTAGTTGCAGTTGATTTTAAATTACGCTTTCGCCGGATTTTGAAGCGGGAATTTGGGGGAGCAATCCGGCAGTCTCAGGATGAAGATGACCAATCGCGTTGGGAGCGGATTACCGAAGTAACCCGCAGAGCGTATAGAGATATCGCATCGTGTTTTCAGATTGTCAGATTAGCCTGCTCATTGGGGAACTGAGCTTTGAAGCTTCCAGCTACAGTCTAAGACCTTTCGGCCCAGGCGCGAAGGAAGTGGTGCTTTCGCCGGAAGCACTCATGGCATGATGCTAATGAGGATAGCAAAGGCAGTTTGGTTTGAATTATCAGGGACAGAAATTACCCGCGGCATTATTAACCATGTTTGTACAGACAATAAAATTACCACGAAAGGTATCCATAGTGAATGCTAAGAGACGCGGCAACTCCCGCAATATCAATCCGAAACTGCTGGCGCTGATCAGTACCCTGCTATTCAGCACTGCAGCTGTTGCCGCAGACACAGTCAAGCAGGACGGCACAACCCAAAATTCGGCAGCATCCGGCCCGGCCGTGCATGAAAGCGCCAAGGTCGGAAGCAGTGCCGCCAGCCCTGCCAAAAAACGCAAAAAGTTGCCTTATTACGCCAAGGTGGGAGATATCTACATCAACTGGATAGATTACAACAACGAATATGCCACCGAGGCACGCAAGAAATTCTATCATGGCAAGCCATCAGACGATGCCATAGCCGCATTCCAAAGGCAGATTGGCGATACCCTGGTGACCAATGCGATGCTGGTGCAGGAGGCAAAGCGGCGCAAAATCAAACCGGATGAAGCGTTCGTCAAGGAACAGCTTGATCAGTATGAGCAGCGCTTTGCCAAGAACCCTAATTGGCCCGCAGCCCGGCCCAGGGTGTTGCCGATCCTCACTGAACGCATGCAAAACGCAAATCTGCGGAGTAAGTTGGAGGAACAGGTGCGCAACGTGCCGGATCCGAGCAAAAAGCAGCTACGCAAATACTACGCCGATCATCAGGACAAATTCACAGCACCGCCGGCCACGCGGGTTTCAGTTATCCTGATCAAGGTCGATCCCGGCGCCCCCGATACCGATTGGCAGAAGGCATCCGAACAGGCCCAGGATCTGGTCAAACGGGCACGTGCCGGCGAGGATTTTGCAGAGCTTGCACGGGAATACTCCGGCGACAAGACCGCCGCAGATGGCGGAGACATGGGTTATCTGCATGAGGGTATGCTGCCAGGATTGCCTGCGGAGACCGTGGGCAAGCTTCAGCCCGGAGAGACCTCAGACCCGGTCAAACTGATGGAAGGTGTGGGCATATTCCGTCTGGTAGAGCGCCATGAAGCCAAAGTCAACAGCTTTGAAGCATCCGAGCCACGCGCCAAGGAGCTATGGTTAAAAGAACAGAGCGATAACGCATGGAATTCGCTTATCGCGAAGCTGAAGAAAAACACCCCGGTTGAAGTCGATGAATCGCATTTCCTGCCGCTTCCAGCCGTTGCAGAAAATGCTGCCGATGATGCGAAAAATGCAAAACCGTAACGGTTTCCCCCGGTTTGATGATGAGAGGCGCCATCTCGTAGGGCAGCGAATTTGAGCAGTATAGCGAGCAACGAATAAGTAGCGGCGTAACATACGGGTATACGAAGCACGACAGGTTTTGTCGAGCATGGGCATTTCCACATGCGGCAGCCCTGCATCAACATCGGCTGCGCATCGGGTTGTGCATTTGCAAGCTGAAGGCGTTCGTCGTGAAGTTGGCGCATGGAAGCCGGTTTTGCACGGCATATTGCATCTGGCATCCACTGGATTAAAAGATTTTATAGATCATGTAGTGCTTCCATAACATGCACCCGACATCCAAATGCTTAGAGCTAAGCTGGCAAAATCTGACACCTACCGCTTAAGCCGCATATCCGGTGTTATGTTGGTGGCATACCTGATTATGGGATGGTCTCGCCCCGCGCTTTCTGCCGAAGCTGCAGCCGCAGCTGACGATCAGCCGCATCTGCAGCTCGCGCCGATCGATATGTACACTCAAGTTGGCGGATACTTGGGTTATTTTTTCGATCGAACGGCCACCGGGCCAGTCAGCATCAACCAGCAGACATTGTCTGTCGGCTTATCCGGCCAAGTCGGCCTTCAATCCTATTTCTGGCAGCCATGGCTTGCCCAGATCAATGCCAATCTATCCGCCAATGTCAACAGTGCCCGCACGAGCACCAGTTCATCACCCTCTAATAGCGCAGTGAACACATATATCACAAGCGATACGATACTGAACGTGCTAAAAAAAAGCCGCTTCCCATTCAAGGCGCGTATTTACAGGCAAGATAACAGAAGTGATGTTTCGTACAGCGGGTTTGACAATGATACGGTAACCACAGGATACGGCCTGAACCAGGGCTACACTACACAAAACCGCAGGCTCTCTGCCAACTTCAATTTCGACAGCAACAAAACTACTCAGACAAATAGTGATCCTATCTACTCCGATACGACCAATTTTGATGGAAGGTACCAGCTCACGCGCTTCCAATCCATCTCACTATCCGGGAGCGCTTTCAACCAGGACCAACCGGGTAGCGGCAGAAATTCCTCGTTCGACACGCTGGTGGCAAATCATCTATACCGGCCGAACTCCGTGTTTTCAGTGGCCACTCTTGCCGATCTGTACCAAAATAACTCAGTGACCGGATCGGGAACTGCCTTGATGCAGCAATTCACCAGCAGTTCCGGGCAATTCAATTCCTTTGCTTCCCTGCGTCCGGAAAAGACCCCGCTCACGATAACAAGCAGCGTCCGCCTTCTAAGATTGAACAGCACTACAAACGGCATACCAAACGCCACGTCATATGCTTTGCAAAACAGCACGAATTTCAACCTGGGCGCGAACTACCTGTTCTCACCTTTGATCAGACTTTATGGCAGCGTAAACGTACAAGACTTTGCCGGCATCCAGACTGTGACCACCAATTCAGCGCTGGCAGCCGGAAAGCAATTTCGCGCAGCAACTGACATCAGCGGTTACCGTTACAGCGGAACCGCCGGCGGCAGCCTTAATTCCAACAACATCACGACAGTCAACCAAATCAATAACACTACCACCCAGACACAAAGCCAGACCCTTGGCCTGTATCTGAGCCATGCCCTGGACAAGAGCAATTCATTTGGCTCGGGCACGCTGACAAAAAACCTTACCCAGACTGTCCAGACAACACAAACCACTTTCGGAAATTCTTTATCAACACTTTCCACCGGCGGCAGGCTGTCTTTACACCATTGGCAAGACAAGGTAAACACGGACTTCAGCTTGAGTGGCACCGACTCCCGAAATCTGGGCGGCATTCATCGTGTGTTCCAAATGGTCAATTTGCAGGCATCCAGCAACGAAAACATCAGCATGGATGAATATCTGTCAGGAAACCTGACCATACAGGCGACACATACCGAAGCTAGCGGCATATTAGCTATCCCCAACACACTTTCACCCAATGCCAGCATGACCTATCACAATTCACGCACATTCAAGGTCCGCCGCCTGAACTACGACTCAATATTGTTTTTGTCCGATTCCAATATCGCACCAAGCTCGACCCCGGGATATCTGAACGCCCCGACCCGATATTGGGAAAACGACTTCAAATACTCAATCGGACAGCTTTCTTTGCAGCTCCAAGCACGTGTTGCGATAATAGGCAACTCTGCATCTTCCTATTTAATGTTCAACGCAATGCGTCGTTTCTAGGCTTGTGCGATATCTATAACAGTTACCTTTCACGTTGGGGTGGAAAGCAAATTTTTTCCTGCAAAGCTTGCATAACCAATCTTGGCCATGTCGGTATTCAAAATGTCGGGCAGCCGTGCTCTCAAACATGCGCCTAGGCGCAACAAATCGAATGGTGCCAATCACACACCGCCCTTGATATGGAAACACGGCTTCGCGTAGATTCTGTTTTCAATTCGCCTCCCAAAGCGAAGGGAGGCGGAATAACATTCGATATCTTCCTGAAAGAACTTATGAATATTATACTGCGCTGCGCAGATAATTAGAGTTGGCTCGCCGAATTGAACGGCATTAGCAGCGGGAAATCCGAAATTTTGGCCGTCATGCAGAACTTTCCTCGTCAACCGTGATGATTTGCTGGCCGCTATCCTGTATGAACTTATTCATCGCCCATTTTTGGATCGGCGATGCTGCAATGAATTGGAAGGCCGAAATTTCATCGCCTGCAGCTCATGCATTTATTGAAATATCCTGGCGATTTAGCCCATATGACCGGTAGAGGACATTTGATCGCGCGGTTTTTGATGTCGGGCGTCGGGATATGCATATTTCAGGCCTCATTGGCCGTAGAGCCGCTCATGAAGATCGAGACAAATTGGCTTCCATTGGCACAGGACGAATTGCACGATCCGGCAATCGCGGAACTATTCTTGATGCAAAACCCCAAGGATGGCCTCTCAAAGCTTCCCCGCGACTGGGGCGGCAATCAGGTGGATTGGGTCAAGGCGATCGAGAAGGGATATATCAAACCGCACACCAATATCCGCTCCGATACAGCACAAAAGGTGCTGGATTTGGACATAATCTGGCGTAACACCGGGGAAATGAACATGGTTCTATTTCCCCACAAGCAGCATACTGAATGGCTGGTCGGCGGCGATTGTCATGAAGGACTATTCAAGTCCAAGGCTGGAACCACAAGATTCGACATGTTCGATATCCTGAATGGGGAATTCTGTGGCCGTTGTCACGGCGCTGTGGCATTTCCGTTGACCGAATGCAAGCGCTGTCACAGCGTCCCGCGCTCGCCGATGGCCTTGCCCATATCGAAGCAGTAGAATATTCGAATTATAATCATGAAACTCTCTCGGAATTGTAACTGTCTGCATCTGCTGGCATGCGTGTGCACGATGTTCTCGTTGCTTGTGCCATCGCTCGCCGTAGCGGAATATGGCGATGTGATACTGAACAAGCGGTCGGAAAAATCAGGCATGCGCCCGGTGATCTTCCCGCACTGGTTTCATCGCATCCGTTTCAATTGTACTGTGTGCCACACGGAGGCCGGATTCAAGATGCGCGCCGGCGCGAATGACATCACGATGACCGACATCAAGAACGGAAAGTATTGCGGCGCTTGCCATAACAAGCAAATCGCGTGGGGCCCGGAAAACTGTAATTTGTGCCACTCTGGACTTCCCGGGCTGCAAACCGGGATAAGGGGCGGAGACAAGACAGATGGTCCCGGCAGATGGTGAGCGAAGTCCCCGGCAATCGAACATGCAAGTTAGAGAACGGAGCCCGCAAAAGCAATAGCAAAACTTCAGCATTTCACCGTCATGAAGGGCATGCTCCGACGTTTCGCAAATGACAAATTCGCATAATCGAACGTCCTGGAAAGATGGCGGTGATACGCGGCATCCGAATTCGCGTCTTCTGACAACCATTGGGCAATGAATCTCCCGCCAACATTGCACTCGACCGTGACAATTTAGTGTGCATCAGCGATAATTTTATAAGCATGGCCAATCTCTCGTTTGTTCAAAGATAGGAATCGGGGCCACAAAAAGCGATTCCCTGCGTCGGCCGCAATCGAGACAGTTGGGATCAAGTCTGGTAAATTCAGCGCTACGGCCTCTTGCCGACGGTTGGATATTATCGTTCCCCGTCAGAAATTTGCACGTCTGTGCCCGAATTTTGCCGATTAACCCCAGCGCGCTGGATGCAAGGAAACAACAATGAGCCTGACACGAATACTGCCAATTGCACTCGCCGGGTTGGCCTTGCTGATGGCCGGTTGCGCAGACAATCATCTGGTCATGAATCTGGCTGATCCCGGCCAGGAAGCCGCACCCAAAGTGTGGCCGTCCCCGCCGGAAGAAGCACGCTACAGCTACGTGGGGGAATTGACCGGCGAAGATAATTTTCGCCCCGATAACTGGGCAAACCAGGGCAACACGACAAAGCTGTTCAACTGGCTGGTCGGACTGACCGGATTGAACTCCCAGCCAGTCACGCTACAGCGCCCGCAGAGCGGCATGGTGGACTCGGAAGGCCGAATCTACGTTACCGATATCGGCCGTGGTGCTGTGTTCGTGTTTGACAAACCCGCCGGCAGGCTGGAAGTGTGGGATTCGGTGCGCGGAAACTCGCGCTTCGTCAGTCCGATCGGAATCGTTCAAGGTGCGCGGGATGAGGTATGGGTGGCGGATTCAGAACTGAGGAGTGTATTCCGTCTGGACAAGAAGGGTAACATTCTGGGTGAATTCGGTCATGACATACTGGAGCGGCCCACCGGGCTTGCGCGCGATCCGCAGCGCGGCCGGGTATATGTAGCGGATACCCAAGCCCACGACATCAAGGTCTTTGACGATGATGGCAAGCTGATCAACGTGATCGGCCAACGCGGTGAGGAAAACGGAGAATTCAATTTCCCGACCTTTCTGGCATTTAGCGACGATAAGCTGTATGTGACAGACACGATGAATTCACGCATTCAGATTTTGGATCCGGATGGCAATTTTATTGCAAAATTCGGGAAGCGCGGTCTAAATGTCGGTAATCTTGTGCGCCCCAAGGGGGTAGCCGTGGACAGCGTGGGGAATATTTACGTGATAGAATCCCTCTACGATAATATGCTGGTTTTTGACAAACAGGGCCGTACTTTGCTAGCTCTTGGCGGGACCGGCAAAGGGATAGGCGAGTTTTATCTCCCATCCGGTATCTGGATCGATAGCCATGATCAGGTCTATATTGCCGATATGTTCAACGGCAGGATCACGGTGTTGCAATTTTTGGGATCACGGCAATGAAACTACCCTTTTGCCTGCTGGCGGGCATAGATCGGCACCTGGGAAAACCATGCATTCTGCTTGCCTTGGCCATGCTGTTTGGTACAAGCAGCATCGCAGAGGCAGCCATCATATCGAACATAATGGCCACCAAACATAACCTTTCCGCCAGCGGCCCCGGTCCCGTCAAAGCGATCAGCGAAACCGAAGTGTGTGTGTTTTGCCATACTCCTCACGGTGGCGATAGTACCGGGGGCGCTCCGTTGTGGAACCGGCCGACTTCGACGGCGAGCTACACTCCCTATTACTCCATCTCAATGGACGCGGCACAGCCACCGGCGGCACCGGGCGCAAGCTCAAAGTTATGCCTGTCCTGTCATGATGGCACTTTGGCAATCGGCTTGGTGATCAACGTGCGCGGCAAGGGCGCCAATATCGCAATGAACAACGCCGGGCCGGGAGGAGTCATGCCGGATGGATCGGTGCCAGGCACAGGCTATACAAGCAATCTGGGTATAGATATGACCAATGATCACCCGATCTCGTTTACCTATGATGCCACTCTTGCCAGCAATGATGGTGAATTACAGTCCCCTCCGGTCATCATTGGCGCCAAAACAGTGGTTGCCAACGGCGCGTTCGGCGTGAAGCCGACCTTTCCGCTTGAAAACAACCAGATGCAATGCGGCACCTGTCACGACCCGCACTTCTGGGATAGTAATCCCAATGACCCACCGCTCAAGTTTCTGCGCGGCATGCGTCTACAGTTGGCCCCCCCCATGGGTGGCATATATATAGCCAGTAGCGACATCATGTGCGTGGCATGCCACAACAATGACCAGGGAACACAAATGTGGACCAACTCCGCCCACGCCAACGTCAACGTCGCAACGGCAGTCTATACCGATACAGCATCGCAACTGCTTGAGTTTCCTTATCTGGGCGCCAAGACTACGGTTTGGGAATCTTCATGCCTGGGCTGCCATGACACCCACACCGTACCTGGATCCCGGCACCTGCTGCGCGAGGGCACCGACAGTCCTTCAATTCCCAAGACCGGCGGCAATTCTGCAATGGAACAAACATGTTACCAATGCCACAGCCTTCAAGGCGGCACCAACGTCCTCGATCCAACAAATTCCCCGCAATATGCCGTGCCCGACATCCAGACCGATTTTGCCTCGACGATCCACATGCCTATCGCCATTGAACCCGAGGTGCATAATATCGGCGGCAGCTTTAACGACAGCATCGGCGGGGGTACCGGCGGCATTGCTACAGCCGACACCAGCGCCCAGTGCAACACCCCCGGGAGCAAGTGCAGCAAGGATCTGTTGGAGTCCGAGGCACTATTGGGCAAGCCGAGCGCGGGGGGGCTGGACAGCAATCGCCACGTTGAGTGTACCGACTGCCACAACCCTCACCGTGCAACCAAGAACAGGCTGTTCAATGCCAATGCAACCATCCCTGACGCCGCTGGCACCCATCTTCATATTATCGACCCCGCCAATCCCGTCGCGCATAGCAACATAGCTTCAGGCTCGCTGCGCGGAACCTTCGGGGTTGAGCCGGTTTACGCTGCCGCAGATTTCAGCATGCCCGGCATTCCCACTTCATTTACAGTGAAGCGCGGGGATCCCGGCCTGAGCGGAGCCACCGATGTCACCCAAACGTATGTGACCCGGGAGTATCAGGTGTGCCTCAAATGCCATTCGAATTACGCATACGACACCCCCGATCTGCTTGGCAATGTCGTCGGCGGCACCCCCTCTACCGTCAATGGTTACAACACTTATCTGAATACCGCAATGGAAATTCAGGCGCCCTCAACCCACATGGGTGCACCTGCCTCCACGTCCGATTCCGGTGCATATGCCCCTACCTACTCTGCCAATAACTACCGGTCTTGGCACCCGGTCATGAACAATACAGGCCGCACCGTCGCATTTCGCGGCAACGCCAGCCCCAACCTGTGGCGCAGCCCGTGGAACGGCTCTGACGTAGACGGCCCATCCGCCCCTCTGCTGGTCGTGGGAGGTGCCGTCGGCAACCAGACCATGTATTGCAGCGATTGTCACGGCTCGGCGAACAGCATCGTCAACGGGGTGGTGCCCGACGGAAATGGTTCTGTGGGCGCCTGGACCGAGAACGGCAATCCGTGGGGACCCCATGGCAGCACCCAGAATTTCCTGCTGAAAGGTTCGTCGAATACCAACACCCCTATTACAACTGTGTCGGACACGCTGTGCTTCCGCTGCCACGATGCGACACAATACGCGGATGCGACCGGTTCACCGGGCAGCGTATTGCAAAGCGGGTTCGGCGCCGGTGGCACTGATGCTCTGGGCGCCCCCATGACAAACCTACACCAAAGGCATGCTTTCTATACTTCCACAGCCGGACAAGCCGCGTATCCTGCCTCGGTATGGCCCGCAGGCGCGGTCAACACCTACCGCTGCACGATGTGCCATACAGGAACGGCGCACGGCTGGAAGAACAAGGACTTCCTCGTCAACCTGAATGACGTTGGCCCCGAACTCGACAAAGCCAGCAACAGCACGATCGGCGGAGCACTTGGCGGAGAGCTTGCTCCTCCGAGCAGCACGGCATTGGGTCCCGGTGCAAACGTGCCGGAAGGTACCATAGTTCCTGCCGCGATGGCTGCAGTTCCATATGGCTATATTAACGGACCTTATTATCAGGGGGCTTTGCTGCGTATCGTCGGTTTCAAAGCCAGCGGCAACTGGACCAAAGCCGATTGTTCCACTTCAGGCTGCCATTGATATGCGCGTGGCCTGAAAAAGCGTTGTGGAGACGCATACCGGGTGGCTGATTTCGCGGGTTTTGTGTTACCATTTGACCGATGCGCGCCGAGCGTGCCCTCGCGCTGTTTTGATTTGTCGCGCTACCGGCTTTCCGGTACTGACGGTTCTGCATTTCAATCTGTCAGGATCGAATGTTCCATCGCTGTTGCATGCCACTGCGGTCGCCGGTTCAGTTTTTTTGCATAGGAATGAAAATCAATTGAATACATTTTGGCTAATCGCTGCCGGTTTTATCCTCTTGTTTGCGGCGGCTTTCCTGTTCGTGTTCGTGCCATGGATGCGCAAGCGGCAAGACATATCCCCGCCCGCCCAGAATGGTCCGGCGAACCTGCTCACGGCAAAACGAACTCCGGCAATTGCTGGCACCGTTGCCATCATCCTGATCGCGGTCTGCCTGTATCTCGCGTGGAACCAGCCAGCCACGACCGCGCCCACCCAGGACCAGATCGCGCAGAATGGCCAAATGGCGCCAGAACATATCGAAATGATAAACGGCCTGAAGACACGATTGGAACAGAACCCCAACGATGGCAAAGGCTGGGCTATGCTGGGCCGCTCTTATGCGGTGTTGGGGCGTTTCAGTGAATCCGCGGAAGCATACGAGAAAGCGACGAATCTGATTCCAAACAACGCCGCGCTGATGCTCGATTATGCCGATGTATTGGCGATGGCAAACGGGAAGAGCATGCAGGGAAAGCCACTGGAACTGATCCAGGGTGCGCTTAAGATCGACCCCAACAATGCAAAGGGATTGTTATTGATCGGGAAAGCCGCATACCAGGCGGGAGATTTCACAATCGCTGCGGGCTACTGGGAGAAGCTGCTGCAACAGTTGCCGCCTGATTCTCCATTCGCCAAGCAACTCAGCAGCAACATTGCCCAAGCCCGCGCCCAGATAAAATGATTTGTGCAGACTCCTTTTCGCGCAAAGCTCATCCCACCCGGATGAACGTCCCCAAATCGAGGCGCTGAGCTTGATTGAAAGTCCCGGCAATTTTTGGCCCATCAACCGGGCCACTGACGTTATCCCATGTCAACATCCAGCGGCGACCGGCCCCGAAAGAAGAATCCTTATACACCGGTTTACCCGCAAGCAATCGAATGCCTTCGCGTTCTCAAATTTTATTGATTTGCCAGCAGATTCAATAGCCGACCTTGGAAAGCCGGCGATTGTGATCATGCTCTCGTATCGTTTCGGGCTGCAAGATACATTTCATGGCAGACAGTATGAATTGCCCCGGATTATCCAATGATCTGCAAATCATCTTCCGGGGTCAGGCAATTTCTATCCAATATAACTGCGGCCTAAAATGGAAAGCGATAATTTGCGGGTCATTTGCAGCGTACAATTGGTGCGCTGAAGAATTCTTTTGAGGAAGCAACAATGAACACCTCGATGCCCGATATCCCCGTCAACTATCACGCCAAGGAAGAAACCATCCCGCAGATCGCGGCGGAACAAATCATCTCCGAAGTCCCTCTGCGAGTGAAAGGCTTTCTTGCTTTCGCCGCTGTGGTAATCTATGCGGTGCTTTTCACTACCTACACATTCATCAAGAAAGCGGAACTGGTGGATGAATTCGAGCGCCTGCAAAGCTTGTACAGGATAGAGGACGACCTCAGGCAGGTAGATGCGACCGCCTTTCACGTCGTCATGGCGATCTTCATGAACTCAAGCAACAACGATCTCAAAGCACAGATACAACGCTTTCAGGAAAATTTCGACTTGCTCAAGAAAAGAAACGAAGAACTTGCGATGCTATATCCGTTGGCAGCAGTGAATCTCTCGGGGATCGAACAAGCACTGGCAAATGCCACCGCCCGCCCTTCCCCGGCGAGATTGGCCGAGATGAATTCCGAACTGCTTAAGGTCAAGATCCAGATCACCCAGCATATCGATGAATCCACCAAGGAACAAAAGACTGCCGCAGAAACTTTCCATATGCTGTGGGATTCCGCAGCACTGGCTTCATTGTTGTTCGGATTGATCGGCCTTTTATTGCTCGGTGCGATCATTGGGCTGTTTTTCACCCGGCTCACCAATGACCTGCATACTCTGAAGGCACGCGCAATCGGTATAATAAAAGGGGAACGTGACGTCATCATACCTGTGACCCGCAACGATGAAGTGGGGGAGCTGATGCAGGCGGTGAACCAGATGGCAATAGCCTTGGGTGAAAGGGAAAATGAATTGGTCATAGCAAGGCAAAAATTCTTCCACCGGGAAAAAATGGCTGCTGTTGGTGCCTTGGCAGCCGGTGTGGCTCATGAAATCGGCAATCCGATCGCTGCCATGTCGGGTGTGCTGCAAGAAATGGTGGATGAGGAGACAGCCGGGCAACGCAGGACCGAATGGAGCGGCAAGCTCAATGTGTTGCAGACACAAATCCAGCGCCTTTCAGCGATCACCCGCGAGATATCCGGGTTCGCATCACCCCAGCCCGTGGAACGCCAATTGCTCGATTTGAACAGCTTGGTGCGGACGACCGCAGGGCTTATGGGTTATGACAAGAGAATGCACAAGGTCAAGCTTCTTCTCGATCTGGACAACCAATTACCGGCAATATACGGTGTGGCCGATCAACTGACGCAAGTGATCATGAACCTGTTGATCAATGCCGCCGATGCTCTCGGTTCAACAGCGGACAAAGTGCGTGAAATCGTGCTGCATAGCGAGGTATCAGGCAGCAATGTTTGCCTTTCTGTAACTGACAACGGGGCAGGAATGGACACACAAACTCTCAACCGGGCGTTCGAGGCCTTTTACACCACCAAAAGCAGGGGCACGGGACTGGGTTTGTCACTTTGTTACTCTATCCTGACCGGACATGGCGGCGCGATAGAAATTGACTCGACACAAGGCTCGGGAACACAGGTTCGTATCTTCCTCCCGATACCGGCAGATGCAGTGGATGACACGCCATGAGGTCGCTACAGCTGTTGATCATTGACGACGAACCGGCTATTCGCCAGGTGGTGGCGGCTCATTTGCGCAAGTCGGGCTATTCGATCGAACAGGCTGGCGACGGCGAGACCGCCATGGAACGGCTTTCCCGGGGAGATATTGACATTGCGCTGTGCGATATCAAGCTGCCCGGCATGAGCGGCATCGAACTGTTGCGCCAGGCGCGCTCCGCAAACATCGATACAGCCTTCATCATGATGACCGCATTTGCCTCGGTGGACACGGCGATTGAGGCTATCAAGGCCGGTGCGGCGGATTACATGATCAAACCCCTCAACAACGAAGAGTTGCTGCACCGTTTGAATAAAGTGGGTGACCTGCGCGGGTTGCGCGCAGAAAACCGGGTGTTGCGCAGGCTGGTATTGGGAGTCAATAACGAGATTTTTGGTTTCAACTCTCCCGCCATGCGCGAGATGGAACACATGGCGGCCAAAGTGGCGCGCACCAGCAGTACCGTGCTGATCACCGGTGAAAGCGGCACTGGCAAGGGAGTGGTCGCGCGCCTGATCCACAAGCAAAGCCCTCGCGCGGAGGGCCCTTTCATTCCCGTCAACTGCGGTGCGATCCCGGAAAACCTGGTTGAAAGCGAGTTCTTCGGTCACTCCAGGGGCGCGTTCACCGGCGCAGACAAGGCCCGGAAGGGGCTGTTTCTTGAAGCCGACGGTGGAACGATCTTTCTGGACGAAATCGGAGAACTTCCCCTCGCGCTGCAAGTGAAACTTCTGCACGTGATCGAACAAAAGGAGGTGCGCCCGGTTGGTGCCGAGCAAACAAGGCCTGTTGAGGTGCGTATCATCGCCGCCACCAATCGCGATCTCGGCGAAATGGTATCGCAAGGCAGATTCCGCGAAGACCTTTACTTCCGCCTCAGCGTCTTCCATATTCACGTACCACCGTTGCGCGAACGGCGCCAGGATCTCCCGGCACTCGTCGAATTCCTGCTCAAACGCAGCACGCGCCGAATGAACAGCAACGATCAGAAAGTCTCGCTTGATACCGGTGTTGAGGAGCTTCTCGTAAACCATGACTGGCCGGGCAACGTGCGCGAACTGGAAAATGTACTTGATCGCGCGCTCATTCTGGCGGACGGGAATCTCATTACAACTTCCGACCTGCCTCCGCTGATCACCAAAATCAATCAAACCAGTCTCCCCGAGGATGCGATGCAGTTTTCCGGCTCGTTGCGGGAGCAAATGCGAAAATATGAAGCGGCCCTCATTCTCCGCACGATTGCGGAATCCGACGGCGACCGCCGTGCCGCCGCGCAGAAACTCAATATCGGCTTGTCCAGCCTTTATCGGAAGCTTGAAGAACTGGAAGGTCAAAAGTTGCCGCCTGAAGACGGAACTTCACAACGGGAGATTCGGCAAAGCTGATATCCCGGATCTCTGTCCATTTGTTCTTCCTGGCCGCTCCCAAAGCGCTGATCTGCCCAAGTCTGGCGAGATTATTGACATTCGGGTCGGCGGCCTTTATCCAGCTTCTACCGCGGCCGATCTGCAGCAATCCATTTCCGCCAGCGGCGCGGCACTGGGGGCGCGAGCATACTCGGAGCAGAATTATCAGGTCGGTCTCGGTATCATGTTCGCCATTGCGATCGCCGGCTTGCCCGGTGCGATGACGATGCGCGAAACCACTTGCCGCCACATCACCATTCTGCAGGCTTGATCTTCAAGTTCCGCACAAAAATATTTCCAGGATTTTGATCGAAGCAATACATCGGGAGAACAACATGACAAAACCAATCTTGCATTTATGGATCAACGGCCAGCGTGCCAGGAGCCGCAGCGCGCGTCTGTCTGACGTGACCAACCCGGCCAGCGGCGAAGTGATACGCCAGGTACCGCTTGCAAACCGCGATGATGTTGAAGCAGGGATCGCGGCGGCCAAAGCGGCATTCCCCGGATGGCGCGATACCACGCCACTGCGCCGCAGCAGGATACTCAACAAGTTCCGCGAATTGCTTGAAAAACACCGTGCCGAGCTGGCGCAACTGGCCAGCGAGGAACACGGCAAGACGCTGGAAGACGCCGCGGGCTCGGTGCAGCGCGGCATCGAGGTGGTCGAATTCGCGGTCGGCGCGCCTCACCTGCTCAAGGGAGAACATGCCGAGAATGTCGGCCGCGGCGTCGATTGCCATTCGATGCTGCAGCCTATCGGCGTATGCGCCGGCATCACGCCGTTCAATTTTCCGGCGATGGTGCCGATGTGGATGTTCCCGGTCGCGATCGCCTGCGGCAACACCTTCATCCTCAAGCCATCCGAAAAGGTGCCGTCGTGCAGCCTGCGCATGGCCGAGCTGTTCAAGGAGGCCGGGTTGCCGGACGGCGTGTTCAATGTTGTGCCCGGCGACAAGGAAGCCGTGGACGCGCTGCTGGCCCATCCGGACGTGCGTGCCATTTCATTCGTCGGATCGACACCGGTCGCGAAATATATCTACGAGACCGCCGCGCACCACGGCAAACGCGTGCAGGCGCTGGGTGGCGCGAAGAACCACGCCGTGGTGATGCCGGACGCGGCTCTGGATTTTACCGCCGATGCGATCATGGGCGCCGCCTACGGTTCAGCCGGCGAGCGCTGCATGGCGATCTCCACCGTGGTCGCGGTGGGCGATGTCGCCGACGCGCTGGTGGCCGGGTTGAAGGCCAGGGCCGAGAAACTGGTGGTCGGCCCCGGTGACCGGAAAGGCGTCGACATGGGGCCGGTGATCTCCGCCCCGCACCGCGACAAGATCGTCGGCTACATCGCCAGCGGCGTGCAGCAGGGCGCGAAGCTGGTCACCGACGGGCGCGGCATCAGGGTGGCGGGGCATGAAAACGGATTCTTCGTCGGGCCGACGCTGTTTGACCATGTATCCACCGACATGACGATCTACCAGGAAGAGATCTTCGGCCCGGTGCTGATCGTGCTGCGCGCCGCGAATTTCGACGAGGCGATCAAGATGGTCAACGCAAACCCCTACGCGAACGGCACCGCGATCTTCACCGCTTCCGGCGCGGCCGCGCGGCGCTTCCAGAACGAGATCGAGGTCGGCATGGTCGGCATCAATGTGCCGATCCCGGTGCCGATGGCGTTCTTCTCGTTCGGCGGCTGGAAATCCTCGCTGTTCGGCGACCTGCACATGCACGGCATGGAAGGCGTGTATTTTTACACCCGCACCAAAGCGATTACCACAAGATGGCCGGAAGTGACCGACAGGAAAGTGTCCACGCTGGCGATGCCGACACTGGGCTGACCGTCCGAACAACCAATCAAACGGGAGAATTGTCATGACTATCAATGTTGGATTTATCGGCCCCGGCATCATGGGCCGCCCGATGGCGCTAAACCTGATCAAAGGAGGCCACAAGCTGTGGGCATATGCGCGCCGTCCCAAAACTTTACATCCGCTGGTCGAGGCGGGAGCCACCGCATGTGCCACACCTGCCGAAGTCGCCAAACATGCCGACGTGATCTTTTTGATCGTGTCGGACACGCCGGACGTGGAAAGCGTGATCTTTGGCGAACAGGGGATTGCAAAAAGTGCGCGCAGCGGCAGCGTGATCGTCGACATGAGCACGATCTCGCCGACTGCGACCAAGGTGTTCGCCGAACGGCTGGCGAAGCAGGGGATCGAGATGCTGGACGCACCGGTGTCCGGCGGCGAGACCGGCGCGATCAACGGCACGCTATCCATCATGGTCGGCGGCAAGAGTGCCGTGTTCGACCGCGTCAAGCCGCTGTTGGTATGCATGGGCAAGAACATCGTGCATATCGGCGATAACGGCGCGGGCCAGGTAGCCAAGGCCTGCAACCAGATCGTCGTCGCGGTGACCATCGAAGCGGTGGCCGAAGCGCTGACCTTTGCGCGCAGGAACGGCGCCGATGCAGCCAAGGTGCGAGACGCCTTGATGGGCGGATTCGCCGGCAGCAAGATCATGGAAGTGCACGGCAAGCGCATGCTGGACAACGATTTCAAGCCCGGCTTCAAGGTCGGTTTGCACCAGAAGGATATGCGCATCGTGATGGAGACCGCGCACCAGCTCGGCGTGGCATTGCCCGCCGCGGCATTGGTCACCCAGCATCTCAACGCGCTGATGGGTACCGGTTGCACCGACCTCGATTCCGCGGCGGTGGTCAAGGTGATCGAGCGCATGTCGGGGATGGATCGCAACTAACACGGATACTTTGGGTGACACAAAAATGGAAAGAATAGTATTTCTCGATTCAGCCACCATCATTGCCGACATCCGGAGCCCGGCCTTTGCGCATCAGTGGCAGGAATATCCGGCGACAACTGCAGGCCAGACCGTGGCGCGGCTGCAAGATGCCACGATCGCGATCACCAACAAGGTCGTGCTAAACCGGGAAACACTGGAACAACTGCCCAAGCTGAAGATGGTCGCGGTCGCCGCCACCGGCACCAACAACGTGGATCTCGAATTTTGCCGCGAGCGCGGCATCATCGTGTCCAACATCCGCAATTACTCGGTGCACACAGTGCCCGAGCACGTGTTCATGATGATGCTCGCGTTGCGCCGCAACCTGCTGGCGTTCCGCACCGACGTGCTGAACGGCGCATGGCAGCGATCCGCGCAGTTTTGTTTGTTCACCCATCCGGTGCAAGATCTTTACGGCAGCACGCTGGGCATCGTCGGCAGCGGTGCGATCGGCAAATCCGTCGCGCAGATCGCGGGCGCGTTCGGCATGAAGGTGCTGCTCGCCGAACACAAGGGCGCGGCCAGTGTGCGTCCCGGCTATACCGCGTTCGAAACAGTGTTGCGCGACAGCGATGCGATCAGCCTCCACTTGCCGCTCAACGAGCACACCCGTCATCTGATCGGCGCCGCGGAATTGCAGATCATGCGCCCCGGTGCGCTGCTGATCAACACCGCCCGCGGCGGGCTGGTGGATGAAATGGCGCTGCTCGATGCGCTGCGCGCCGGGCGCATTGCCGGCGCCGGTTTCGACGTGCTGGGCAATGAACCGCCGACGGAAGGCAATCCGCTGCTGGAACTGGATCTGCCCAACTTCATCCTGACTCCGCACATCGCATGGTCGGGGAGGGCGGCGATGCAGGTCCTGGCCGACCAGCTGATCGACAACATAGAAGCCTATTCGTCAGGCGCACCGCAGAACAGAGTTGTATGATGTGACTTTATTTGATGATGTTTTCAGGAAAGAATCGACCATGACTTACCCCGCAGGCATAGATATCGATGCCGCAGTCACGCATGAGCAAGCCGGCATCCTGACTTCGGGGGCGCTGGCCTTCGTCGCAGAATTGGCGCGCAAGTTCGAGCCGGAGCGTTTATCCCTGCTCAAGCGCCGGGTGCAGCGTCAGGCCGAGCTTGATGCAGGCAAGCTGCCCGACTTCCTGCCCGAAACTGCAGGCGTGCGCAACAGCGACTGGACCATCGCCGCAGTGCCGGCCGAACTGTCGGACCGCCGCGTCGAGATCACCGGCCCGGCGGAGCGCAAGATGCTGATCAACGGCCTCAATGCCGGAGCAAGCGTGTGCATGGCGGACATGGAAGATTCGGTGACGCCGAGCTGGCACAATGTGATCGATGCGCAGATCAACCTGCGCGACGCGGTCACCCGCACCATCAAGCACGTCAATCCGGACGGCAAGACCTATCGCTTGCACGACAAGGTATCGGTGCTGTTCATGCGCCCGCGCGGCTGGCACATGGCGGAGAAGCACATGACCGTGGACGGCAAGCCGGTGTCCGCCAGCCTGTTCGATTTCGGCCTGTACTTCTTCCACAATGCAAAAGCATTATTGGAACGCGGCAGCGCGCCTTACTTTTACCTGCCCAAGATGGAAAGCCATCTGGAAGCCAGGCTATGGAACGATGTGTTCATCCATGCGCAGGACAGGCTAGTCATCCAGCGCGGCACAATCAAGGCGACGGTGCTGATCGAGACGATACTGGCCGCCTTCGAGATGGACGAGATGCTCTACGAACTGCGCGAGCATTCCGCAGGGCTGAACTGCGGACGCTGGGACTACATCTTCAGCTGCATCAAGAAGTTCGGCCGCAACCCGGATTTCATCCTCGCCGACCGCGGCCTGGTGGGCATGACCGCGCCGTTCATGCGCGCCTATTCGCTGCTGTTGATCAAGACCTGCCACCGCCGCAACGCGCATGCGATCGGCGGCATGGCGGCACATATCCCCATCAAGAATGACCCGGCAGCGAATGATGCGGCGCTGGCCAAGGTGCGCGCCGACAAGGAGCGCGAGGCCAGCGACGGGCACGACGGCACCTGGGTCGCTCATCCCGGCCTGGTTCCTGTCGCGATGGAAGTGTTCGACCGGCTGATGCCCGCACCGAATCAATTGGGCAGGCAGCGCGATGACGTTCAGATAGCGGCGTCCGATCTGTTGAGATTTGAACCGCGAGGCCCGATCACCGAGGCGGGGCTGCACTTCAACATCGAGGTGGCGATCGCCTATCTCGGCGCGTGGCTGGCCGGCACCGGCTGCGTGCCGATACATCACCTGATGGAGGATGCTGCCACCGCCGAGATCTCCCGCTCGCAGGTGTGGCAGTGGATACACAGCCCGCTGGGCGTGCTGGATGACGGGCGCAAGGTGACGCTGGAGTTGGTGCGCGCGATGATTCCCGAGGCGCTGTCTATCATCACCGCCGGAGTGAAGGAAAAGCGTTTCGTTCCGGGAAATTATGAACACGCCGCGGTGGATTTCGATCGGCTGATGGCCGGGGAACCGATGGTCGAGTTCCTGACCAACTTTTGTTATGAAGAGATGGAATGAACCGGTGAGCGCGCGGAGTCTTTGCCTGCCATCATGAGCACCTCGATCGGCGCTTACGACTACATCGTCATCGGAGGCGGGACAGCCGGTTGCGTGCTGGCCAACCGCCTTTCTGCCGATCCCGATATCAGGGTGCTGGTGCTGGAGGCAGGCGGCAAGGACAACTATCTGTGGATACACATCCCGGTCGGTTATCTGCATTGCATCGGCAATCCGCGCACCGACTGGTGTTTCAGGACAGAGCCCGAGCCCGGTCTCAACGGGCGCAGCATCGGTTACCCAAGAGGCCGCGTGCTCGGCGGCAGCTCGTCGATCAACGGCATGATCTACATGCGCGGCCAGGCGCGCGATTACGAGCACTGGCAGGCGCTGGGCAATCCCGGCTGGGGCTGGGACGATGTGCTGCCCTACTACAAACGCTCGGAAGACTACGCGCGTGGCGCGGACGAGATGCACAGCAGCGGCGGCGAATGGCGCGTCGAGCAGCAGCGCTTGTCATGGGAGATACTCGACGCGTTTCGCGATGCGGCCGCCGAGACCGGCATACCCAAGGTGATCGATTTCAATCGCGGCAACAACGAAGGCTGCGGCTATTTCGAAGTCAACCAGAAACGCGGCGTGCGCTGGAATGCCGCCAAGGGCTTCCTGCGCCCGGCACTGCGTCGCCCGAATTTGAAAGTGATCACCGGCGCGCTAGTGCGGCGTCTGCGCTTTGCCGGCAAGCGTGCCAGCGGCGTCGAATTCTGGCAGGGCGATCGACTCTTGGCGGCGGATGCAGCACACGAGACCCTGCTCGCCGCGGGTGCGGTGAGCTCCCCGCAGATATTGCAATGTTCCGGCATCGGCCCGGCCGCATTGCTGCAACAACACGGCATCCCGATAGTGCATGAGCTGCGCGGCGTCGGCGAAAACCTGCAGGATCATCTGCAGCTGCGCATGGCATTCAGCGTGAAGAATACCCGCACGCTGAACGAGACGTCCGGCAGCCTGCTGGGCCGGATCGGCATGGGGCTGGAATACCTGCTGTTCCGCAGCGGTCCGTTGTCGATGTCGCCCAGCCAGCTTGGCGCCTTTGTGCGTTCGGACAAGAGCCAGCCCACGCCCAACCTGGAATATCACGTGCAACCCTTGTCGCTCGACAAATTCGGCGATCCGCTGCATGATTTTCCGGCCTTTACCGCCTCGGTGTGCGATCTCCATCCGGAAAGCCGCGGCCATGTCCGCATCAGCAGCGCCGACAGCCGTGAGGCGCCGCTGATCCAGCCCAATTATTTGTCCACCGAGGGCGACCGGAAGGTCGCAGTAGATGCATTGCGCCTGACGCGGCGCATCGTCGCGGCCCCGGCCCTGCGGCGTTTCGTGCCGCAGGAGTTCAAGCCGGGTCTGGATTTCCAGAGCGACGAGGAACTGGCCAAAGCGGCAGGCGACATCGGCACGACGATTTTCCACCCGTCCGGCACCTGCAAGATGGGCAATGCCGCCGATGGGATCGCGGTGGTCGACGCGAGGCTGCGCGTGCATGGTATAGTCGGCCTCAGGGTGGTGGATGCCTCCATCATGCCGACCCTGCTGTCGGGCAACACCTGTTCGCCGGTGGTCATGTTCGCCGAGAAGGCCAGCGACATGATCCGGGAAGACCGAACCGTTTGACGAAACCATTGCCCAATAGGGATAAATACCAAACCACCTTGCTGCCGATGAACGACTTGTCCAGTATCATTCCGATTGCCGATACCACGCCCGATCAGATGTCCGGCAGGCTGACCGATACCCTGCAGCGCCCGCTGCACGATCTGCGCATCTCGGTCACCGACCGCTGCAACCTGCGTTGTACCTATTGCATGCCGCGCGAGGTGTTCGGCAAGGACCATCCGTTCCTGCCGCGCGCCGAGCTGCTCAGCTTCGAGGAGATCGCGCGGCTGGCCCGGTCTTTCGTCGGGCTGGGCGTGCAAAAGATCCGGCTGACCGGCGGCGAGCCGCTGCTGCGCCGCAACCTGGAACAGCTGGTCGGGATGCTTGCGAAACTGAATACCCCGTCAGGCAAGCCGGTGGAGGTCACGCTGACCACCAATGGCGTGCTGCTGGCGCGGCAGGCGCAAGCGCTGAAGGACGCGGGGCTGGCGCGGGTCTCGGTCAGCCTGGATGGCTTGAGCGATGAAGTGTTCCGTCGCATGAGCGACTCGGATGTGCCGGTCGGCACAGTGCTCGACGGCATCGCCGCCGCGCAGCGCGCCGGATTCACCCGGACCAAGGTCAATATGGTGGTCAAGCGCGGCGTCAACGAACACGAGATCGTCGCGATGGCCGAACATTTCCGGGCCGAAAATTCTCACGCTGGCGGCATCGTGCTGCGCTTTATCGAATACATGGATGTGGGCAGCACCAACGGCTGGCGCATGGACGAGGTGGTCACGGCACAAGAGATACTGGACCAGCTCGCCGCGCATTATCCGCTCAGCCCGATTGGTCCGAACTACACCGGCGAAGTGGCGGAGCGATGGCTGTATGCCGACGGCGGCGGCGAGATCGGCGTGATCGCCTCGATCACCCGGGCGTTTTGCCGGGCCTGCACACGCGCGCGTCTTTCGACCGACGGGAAACTCTATACCTGTCTGTTCGCGACCCAGGGCCTGGATTTGCGCGCCCCGTTGCGCGAGGGTGCGGGCGACAGCGCGCTGGCCGCATTGATCGCGGAGCGCTGGCAACGGCGCGGCGACCGTTACTCGCAACTGCGATCGGCGGCGACGGAAGCCGTGGAACCCGCGACGGCCGGCGCGAAGAAAATCGAGATGTCCTATATCGGCGGGTGAATTTGGGTATCGGCGGGTGAATTTGGGCAAACCGGAAAAGCGCTTGTCGGCAGATTACCCGGATCACGCAGGTTCAAACAGGGAATGATCGAGAAGAGCCGGACAGGGAACCAGGTTCGGCAACATTGCGATGAAATTCGCCGATGCTCGGCGCTGCCTGTCGCGTATCAGTGCGGCGGATATCAAGCTTATGCCCCGGCGAGGAACCGGATTGGCGCCGCTGGATTCAACCGTGCTCAAGCGCATCCATTACCGGGACGATATCTGTGTTGTATCCCAGCCGCCGCCCAGCGCGCGAATCAGATTGACGCTGGCCTGCAGTTTTCTCCTGCGCAGGTTCAGTTCATCGAGCTGCACCTGCTGGGCCGCAGCTTGCGCAGTCACGACCTCGAGATAATTGGCGATACCTTCGCGGTAGCGGTTCATCGCGATATCCAGCGTGTGGCCTGTATCGGCAACTGCTTCGTTCAACGCGACCGATTCCACCGACAATTCGTTCAACAGCGAAAGATTGTCCTCAACTTCCTGGAATGCATGCAGCACGGTCGAGCGGTAATACGCGCCGTTTTCCCGGAACGCCGCTTCGGCTTGGGCAACCACAGCCTGGCGCCGGCCGGCATCGAAGATCGTCAGCAGCGCATTCGGGCCGATCATCCAGAAAAGATTGGGAGCGGTAAGCCATCCCGGCTGGTAGGTGCTTTCATATCCGGCTGCCGCACTGAGATTCACGGTCGGATAAAACGCCGATTTGGCCACGCCTATATTGGCATTGGCCGCTGCCAGGCGGCGCTCCGCCGCGGCGATGTCCGGCCTGCGCTGCAGCAGAGTGGCGGGTAAACCAACCGGGATGATCGGCAGCTGGATATCAGCCACGGCGGGCGCAATCGAGAAACCGGAAGCCGATTCGCCAACCAGCGTGGCGATAGCGTGCTCGTACAGCGCCCTGCTTGCGGCGATATCCGAAAACTTCGCCTTGGCGGTTTCAAGCTGCACCTTTGCCCGCGAGACATCCAATGCCGAATCGATTCCGCCCCGGAAACGGTTTTGCGTAAGCTCCAATGCCTTTGCATAGGCATCGGTTTCTTCCGACAATAACTTTGACTGCGCATCCAGCGTGCGCAAAGCTATGTAATCGTTGGAGAGCTCTGCCCTCAGGCTCAGGTGTATCGATTCAAGATCCGCTAATGCAGCCTGCTCGCCCGCCTTTCCGGCTTCAACCTGATTGCGCACATGACCCCAAAGGTCGACTTCATAATTGGTTATCAGGCCGAGCGAGTTATCCCCGTATACATCCGGCTGGCTGCTGGAGCGCAACGCACGGGTCGCGGACTGCGCGTTGCGCGTCACATAAGTGCCTGCCGACAAGGTCGGGAAGAAGCCTGCGCGCGCCTGTGCGGCATAGGCGCTGGCCTGATCGAAGTGAGCCACCGCCGCGGCAAGATCGGTATTGGCGGCATCCAGCCGCACAACTAGGCCATCCAGCACCGGATCGTTGTAGGCCTTCCACCAATCGCCGCGCGGCAGATCGTCCGCGGGCTGGGCGGGTTGCCAGATCGTTGCCGATCCCTTATAGGCCGCAGGCTCGGCAATTGCCGGTGTGTTATAAACCGGCGCCTCGGAACAAGCCGAGAGTATCGACACACCCAGAATCAGCGCCGCAAGCCGGATATAAATCATAGCGAACCCGCTTGCTCGTGGCCATTATCGTCGGGCTTCTGGCCATCGGGCTGGGCATCCGGATTCTTGACGCGCACGACATCGCCCTGCACGATCGAATCCGACGGGCTGTCGATCACGCGGTCGGAACTGTCGATCCCGCTGGCCACTTCCACCACGCGCCCCAGGTCGCGCGCAATGGTGATGGATTTGAGAACCACGCGGTTGTCTGCACCCACGGTCGCCACCTGCAGCCCCTCCTTGCGGAACAGCAGCGTGCTCACCGGCAAACGGAATACGCTGGAATTGGTGGGCAAGTCAAAGTGCGCTTCCGCATAACTCCCGGAGAACAGCCTGCCATCCTTGTTGTTCATGATCAATTCCACCGTCAAGGTCCGCGAGGATTCGTGGATGGCTTCCGAACTGCTCGATACGGTTGCCACAAAGTGCTGTTCAGGAAGTTCCGGAAAGGCAATATTTGCCTTCATTCCCGGCTTGATCAAATACGAGAAATTCTGCGGCGCTTCCACATAGATACGCAATCTCCGGTTATCGACGATCCTGAACAATGCCTGCCCATTGCTGCTTCCGGGACTGATCAATTTGCCGATATCGGTGTTGCGCTCGGTGACCACGCCTTCAAAGGGCGCCACGATACGCTGGAACGATTGATCTGCCAGCAAGCTTTTCAGGTTGGCCTCTGCGGCATTCAGAAGGTCATTCCTGGCCTTGGCATCCGCGGCCTTTTCATCGGCTTCCTGATGGGAGACCGAGTCCGAAACCAGCAGGTTCTGCCACCGCTTTGCGGTGACATCGGCGATTTCCCAGTTCGATCTGGCGGTCGCCAGGTCGGCCTGTGCCCGCATGATTTGCTGGTCGAGTTCCGGCGTTTCTATTTCGCCGAGCAGCTGTCCTTTTTGGACATGCGCGCCGATGTCGGTGTACCAGGCCTTGAGATAGCCGCTCACTCTGGCGTAAATCGGCGCGTCAATTTCTGCCCGCACGTTCCCCGGCAGGATCAGCGGTTGTACGCTGGGGCCGGATTGCGGCATCACGATTTTAACGGTGACATGATGGGACTCGACCTCGTTCTGCAGGTCATGCTCATGACTGATGCGAATAAAAATGCCGGCGGCGGCCACAATGACCGCGACCACCACAATGACCAGGCCGGCAAGCCTCAGACGGGCTGAAGAAGGGGAGTGAGGGATTTGTTCAGACATCATGCTTGCTCCGCAATTGAAGGGTTGTGCTCGTCATCTTTGTGTTTTCCGTGAACTCTGTGCACGAGGCTGAAAACCACCGGCACAAAAAGCAGCGTTGCGCAGGTTGCGAATGCGAGCCCGCCGATCACCGCCCTGCCCAGCGGCGCATTTTGTTCGCCGCCCTCGCCGAGGCCCAAAGCCATCGGCGCCATGCCGATGATCATCGCGAGCGCCGTCATCAGGACCGGGCGGAAGCGGATGAATCCGGCCTCCAGGGCCGCGGTTATGCCGCTGTCCCCCTCATGCAGTCTTTCCCGCGCGAAGCTGACCACCAGAATGCTGTTGGCCGTGGCCACACCCATGCACATGATCGAGCCGATCAGCGCCGGAACCGACAGCGTGGTACCGGTGATGAACAGCATCCAGACGATCCCTGCCAGGGCAGCGGGCAGTGCGGTGATGATTACAAAGGGATCCAGCCAGGACTGGAAGTTGACCACGATCAGCAGATAGATCAGCACGATTGCGCCGAGCAAGCCGAACAACAGCCCGCTGTACGACTCGTTCATGGCCTGCACCTGCCCGCGCATTACGACGAACGAACCCTTGGGGACATCCTTGGCGGTGTCTTTCAGTACCTGATTGATGTCGTACGCCACGTCGCCCAGGTCGCGCGACTGCGTGGTGCCGAAGATATCGATCGTGGGCTCCACGTCGTAATGCGATACCACGGCCTCGCCTTGTCCCCTGCTGATGTGCGCAACTCCCCCCAGCAATTGCGAACCCGATTCCGAGTTCGAGGAGACCGGAATATTCTGCAGGTCGTTGAGCGTATCGAGGCGGTACTGCGGAACCTGCACGACCAGCGGATAGGAAACATTGTTGCTCGGATTCACCCAGAAATTGGGGGCGGTCTGCAGGCTGCCGGACAACGAAACCAGCAAATTGTTGGCCACGTCGCGCTGGGTCAGCCCCAATTCCCGGGCGCGGGTGCGATCCACATCGACATACAGTTCGGGCTGGTTGAAGGCCTGCTGGATGCGCAGGTCGGCCAGGCCGGGAATATTCTTGAGCCGGCTCATGATGGCTGCCGCATATTCCTGATCGGCCTTGCGGTTGAATCCGACCACTTGGACGTCGATAGGCGCGGGCATCCCGAAGTTCAGGATCTGGCTCACAATATCGGCAGGCAGGAATGCGAAGGATGTGCCCGGGAAGTCATCCTTCAGCTGCGCGCGCAACATCTTCACATACTGGTCGGTGGGGCGGTGTCCTTCATTCAGCGAAATCAGGATATCCGCATCTCCGGGCCCGATAGGCGAAGAATTACTGTAGGTCAGGTTGATCCCGCTGACCGGCAAGCCGATATTGTCCACGATATTCCTGATTTCAGACGCGGGAATCTCGCGCCTTATCTGGCGTTCGATCTCGTCGCAGAGCCGCGCCGTTTCTTCCAGCCGCGTGCCGGTCTGCGCCCGGATGTGCAATTTGATCTGGCCGGCATCCACTGCCGGGAAAAAGTTTCGGCCCAGCCAGGGCACCAGCGCGAACGAGATCAGCACAAAACCGAGGAATCCGGTGATGAAGGGGCGGCGGTGGGAAAGCGCGACCAGCAAAATCTCCTTGTATCCGCCGCGAATCCGGCTGAAAACATTTTCAAATGCCTGCTGAAACCGGACCAGCGGATTCTTCGACCGGGGCGGCACGTGCGGGCTGCCCGAATCTTCCCCATGGTATTCGGCATGGGCGCGCAGCAGGTATTTCGCCAGCGTCGGCACCAGCGTGCGCGACAGGATGAACGATGCGATCATCGAGAACATGACCGCCTCGGCCAGCGGCACGAACAGGTATTTCGCCACGCCCTCAAGGAAGAACATCGGGACAAAAACGATGCAGATGCATAACAGCGATACGAAGGCGGGAACCACGATCTGGTGCGCTCCATCCATGATGGATGCCTCCACATGCTTGCCCTTCTCCAGATGCCAGTTCATGTTCTCGATGGTCACCGTGGCATCGTCAACCAGTATCCCCACCGCCAGCGCCAGCCCGCCCAGCGTCATGATATTCAGCGTCTGCCCGAAAGCGGACAGCGCCATGATTGCCGACAGCACGGCCAGCGGGATGGATATCGTGATGATCAGCGTGGAACGCCAGCTGCCGAGGAACAGCAATATCATCAGGCCGGTGAGCGCGGCGGCGATCACGCCCTCGCGGATCACACCATCCACCGCTCCCCTGACGAAAACCGACTGGTCTCCGACCAGCTTGAGGATCAGCCCGGGCGGCGCGCCCGCTTCGATGCGGGGCAGCAGCGCCTTGACGTGATCTATGATGTCCAGTGTGGAGGCCTGGCCATTCTTCTGGATCGTGGTCAGCACCGAATGCTGGCCGTTGACCCTGACCATGTTCTGCTGAG
The DNA here is from genome assembly GCA_963723415.1 of uncultured beta proteobacterium. Lineage (GTDB taxonomy): Bacteria > Pseudomonadota > Gammaproteobacteria > Burkholderiales > Gallionellaceae > Gallionella. The sequence goes on from CAVRQB010000002.1 coordinate 348,315, forward strand.
GCGAAAAGCCATCGCGCACATGCGCCACGTCCCTGAGCAGGATGGTGGTTCCATTGACCGACTTGACAGGCAGATCGTTGAGTTCATCGAGCACATCCGGGCTCGCATTGAGCATCACGTTGTACTCGAACTTGCCTATTTTCTCCGTGCCTGCAGGCAGGATCAGGTTCTGGCTGAGAATCGCGGCGGCCACGTCTTCGGGGGCAAGCCCCTTGGAGCGCAGCGCGTGCATATCGAGGTCTACGGAGATCTGCCGGTTCTTGCCGCCATAGGGTGACGGAACAGCCGCGCCTTCGACCTGGGCCAACTGGGGGCGAATGAAATTGTTGGAGATGTCGAACAACTGATTGTCGAGCAGCGTGTTGCTGGAAAGCGCCAATTGCAGAACCGGCACGCTCGACGCGTTGTAGCTCAGGATCAGCGGCGGCGTAATGCCGGGCGGCAGGCGCTTCAGCACGGTCTGGGAAAGAGCGGTTACCTGGCTGACGGCGGCATTGATGTTGACATCCGGCTGGAAGAAGATCTTGACGACAGCCACGCCCGGCAGGGACTGCGATTCCATATGCTCGATATCGTTGACCGTCGTCGAAAGCTGCCGTTCATAATAAGTGACGATGCGGTTGGACATGTCAGACGGCGGCATGCCGTTGTATGTCCATACCGCGCTGACCACCGGCATCTTGATGTCCGGGAAAATATCGGTGCGCATGTTCACATAGACCAGCGGGCCGAGGATCATGATCAGCAGCGCCAGCACTACAAAGGTATAAGGTCGGCTTAGCGCGACCCGGACGATCCATAACATGCAGGGTTACTCCAGTCTGGGAATACCAGTATCTTCAGGAGCCAACATCTTCGGAAAACTGGCCGCCACCAGCGGTGGCAGAATTTTAAGGGCTGCGAATTGTAACCAAACGGACTGGCAAAACCGAACATGAAAAAAATTTAATAAACCGGGCGCCAGTGCGGCCAAATGTCCCGGCGGGGCTTATGTGCCTTGCGGCCAGCAGAATATCGACGCGCGGGTGCCGGGGTTGGCATCGCCCAGCTCAAACCCGAAATCGTGCAGCCTGATGATCGCGATGACGATGCTCAGCCCCAACCCGTAACCGGGCGTTTGCGTGGCGTCTCTGCCGCGGTAGAAGCGATTGAGCACGGCCGTCCTTTCATTCTCGCTGATTCCGGGGCCGTTATCGACGATGTCGACTTGCGCCCCGCCGGCCCCATGGAAAAGCCGCACCTCGACCCGGCCGCCGGCCGGCGTGAATTTGACCGCATTGTCGAGCAGGTTGACGACAGCCTCGAATAAAAGCTCGCCGTCGCCATGGATGGCTTCGGCTTGCGCTGCGGCCAGCGACAGATGTATCGATTTGTCTTCCGCAAGGGGCTCGATGAAATTGACAGCCTGCTCCAGAATCTCGCGCGGCCGGATCAGCTTGAAACCGGCGCGCCGCTGCTTGCTTTCGATCTCCGAGATGCGCAGCAGCGCGCGGAAGCGCAACAACAGCGAATCCATATCGGCTATCACCCGCACCATCATCGCTTGCTGGGCGGGCATATCGCCCAATTGCTGCTGCATCCGGTAAAGCACGGCGCGCATCCTGGTCAGGGGGGTGCGCAGATCGTGCGCTATATTGTCGCCGACGCTCTTGGCTTCCGACATCAGCCTTCCGACTTCATCGAGCATCCTGTTCACGATTGCGGCGAGCATGTCGAGCTCGTCGCGGTGCCTGCTGACCGGCAGCCTCTCATTGATGTTCCCGCGCATGATGAGTTCGCAGACCTGCTGGATCTGCTCTACGCGATTCAACGGGCGAAAGCTCAGGGCCAGGCCGAACATCAGCCCGAGTAGGATGGCCAGCGACCCGCCCCAGAAAAAGGCTCTGAGCATGATCTCGCCGAACTCGGCGAGCTGCTGCACCTCATGTCCGATCAACAGATAATTTCCGGAATCAAGGCGGATGGACAGCATGCGGGCGGGAAGGGGCTGGAGTTGCATATCGCCCGCAGGCAGAATGATCTCGTGGATGCGGCCATTTGCCGGTATGCCCGGCAACTGGGGGACATTCCCGGAAATCTGGCGCCCGTTGGATGCGAACAGCCCGTAAAAGAACACATGGCGCCGGTCGCGCAGTATGCTCTTGCCGATTTCATCGGGCAGCAGGTCGGGTTGCACCTCGTCCAGGCGGGACTTTTCCAGCGTCAGGGTCTGATCGACGCGGTGGGTCATCTCCGCCGCGGTTTCCCAATAAACGAATCCCAGCAGCAGCAGCACGCATATCGTGAAAAACAGGCAGTAGAACAGGGTCAGCCGGAAAGTGACCGTGCGCGATAATTCAGGGATGCTCACTGATCATGTACCCTGAACCGCGCACGGTATGGATCAGCGGCGGCAAATCCGGGATATCCACCTTGCGGCGCAGGCGGCCGATATGCACGTCGATGATGTTGGTGCCCGGGTCGAAGTGATAGCCCCACACCGACTCGAACAGCATCGAGCGGGTGATGATCTGCCCGGAATTGCGCATCATGTATTCCAGCAGGCGGAATTCGGTCGGCAACAGATCCAGCGCCGCCCCGCCGCGGCTGGCCTGCCTCGCCACCAGATCGAGCTCCAGGTCGGCCACGCGCAGCGTGGTCTGGCGCTCGGGCCGGTTGTGCCGGCGCAGCAGCACCTCGACCCGTGCCGCCATCTCCTCGGACGCAAAAGGCTTGACCAGATAATCATCGCCGCCCGCGCGCAGGCCGTCGACCCGCTCGTCCACGTCGCTTAGCGCGCTTATCATCAGCACCGGCGTATCGATATGTTTGTCCCGGATCGCGGTGACGATGGCCAGCCCGTCGATGAAAGGCAGCATGCGATCCAGCGTGATCAGGTCGTAGTGCCCGTTCAGCGCCCGGGCCAGGCCGTCTTTTCCATTGCTGGCCCATTCAACCTCAAAGCCGTGGTTGCTGAGTTCGGCGACGATTTCCTGTGCCGTCGTCTCGTCGTCTTCGATTGCCAGAATTCTTGCCATTCGTGAAATCCCTTTTAACCGCCCGGCCTGCTCCGGAAACCCGGCTGCCCTGAAGCTCGATACCTGAAGCTCGAATTCAGGGCTGCCAAGATAACACAAGCGTCCGATCAAATCAGGCGGGCAAATCAGGCGGACATGAAAAAACCCGCTGCGTTTCCACAGCGGGTCTCAAATGCTACATATTCATCCTTGACTGGCGAAGCCAGCGCGGGATCAGAACATGTGGCGCAGGCCGACACCGTAGGTGGTGAAGGTGTCCGGAATAGGCGGTGCGTAGGTGGCGCCCGTCGACGATTTCTTGTCCATCATCACGCCGGCATACGCATTGGTGTTCTTGCTGAAGTTGTATTCGACAAAAGCCGAGTAGTACTTGTCGTCGAGATCGACCGTCGTTGCCCCGTAAGCCGGTGTCTTGGCATCGTAGAAGCCCAGCGAGGCTTTGATGGCCGGCGTGAACTGATAATTGCCGCCCAGCCAGTAGACATTGATATTCTTTTCTGGACCGGAAAACATCGTGGCACCAGTAAGCTGGTAGTTGTAGATCTGGGTCATCGCCGCGTCGCCGGTTGGATTGCCCGGCGCACTGATCTGCATCTTTTCATAGCCTGCCTTCAGGGTCAGCGGATCGATCACCTGCCAGCGTCCGGCAAGCATGTACGAAGTTAGGTTTTCGAATGTCGCAGTGACGGTATCGGGAGCTGCGTTGGCAGCGATGGACGTGGTGTCCTTGGTATTCTGCATCGCGGCCTGGATCCCGAAGCTGTCCGCTTCATAGCCCACATTCAACTGGGCATTGCCGCGCGCAGCCATGTTGCTGGGGACGCCGCCAAAGCCGTACAGCGCGTTCACGTTGACGCTGCCGAATTTCCCGGCGTACTTGACCGCATTGTCGACGCGCGAGTTGTCGGTTGCGCCGCCGCCGCCGTATGAGCCGGAGAAGTTGATCGGCGAGAACATCTGCGCATTGACCGGATCATAGCCGCTGCCGATGATGTTCAGCTGAAGGCTGTTCTGGCGTCCGAACGAGACTGCGCCGACGCCATCTCTGGACAGGCCGAGCAGTGCCATGCGGTTGAACAGCTGGCCGTTCAGCGAGGTGTCCGCCACCATGTTCTGGGTTCCTGCGGCACCGGCCAGGCCGGAAGTCGCCAGATTGCCGCTGCCGAGGTTGAAGGCCGATTCCAGTTGGAAGAAGGCCTTGTTGCCGTCACCCAGGTCTTCGGAACCCTTGAAGCCGAGGCGTGTTTGCGATTGGCCGCCGGTCATCATGCCCACTGCAGTACCAATTTTTGCGGGCTGGGCACCGATCGGCACCGCGCTGGTCACGAAGTTGGGGCTGAAATTGCCCGCGTGAGTCAATCCGACTATGCCGACGTCCAGAATACCGTACACGCTCACCTCACCATCAGCGTGTGCCAACCCTGACGCAGCGCTCAGGGTCAGCGCGGCCAGTAAAGTTTTTTTCATCATGAAAACGCTCCTTGAATAAGTTATTTATTTATTAAATATCGGCAGGAATGAACCGGCCGATCACACAAAAATCCCCAATCACACAAAAATCCCCAATCACACAAAAATCCTCGGGGGGGAGAACTTTCGAAAGCGGATTATCCATTAAAAAATTTTTATGTAACATCTTTAATAAAAAATTCACAAAGATGTTGCAAAAAAACAACACATCTTGCGGTTTCCCTTGCCTGGCCTCGTTTGATGTGGATAATCCCACCCTGAATTCCCTGCAAGGTCTGGGGGAATTTTCAAAAGGTCGTCAGCTCTGTCTGGCGATACCGCCTGAAAACTATAAAAGGAGTTTTATCATGCAAAAGAAAATTATCGCTCTGGCCATCGCCGGTGCGCTGACCGCGCCTGTGTTGGCTTTCGCCGATCCTGCCGTTAGTATGTACGGCGTTCTTGACGGCGCCATCGCCTCTGTATCCGCAGACGGGACCAAGAGCCAAGTGCTGGCGGTATCCGGCGGCTTGTCTCAAACCCGCCTTGGCGCGAAGGCTGTGGACGACCTGGGCAACGGCACCAAGGTTCTCGGCGTATTCGAGTACGGGATCGATTCGGAAAACCCCGACAATTTGGGTGGCACATCGACAATTGCTCGCCAGAAATTGCTGGGCCTGACCGGCAACTGGGGTACTGCGGCCACCGGCTATCTGCAAACCACCGCCTATGACTGGGCAACGAAATATGACCCGGCCGCAGATTCGTCGATCTCTGCGCTGCAGAACATCACGAACACCAATTCCGGCACCACCAGCGGGTTCCTGATCGGTACGTTGGCGGGAGCAGGTCGTGCGCAGCGCGCATTGGCCTACATCTCGCCCAGCTTCAGCGGTTTCAATTTCGCGGTGAACTATTCCACGGCTTTGGTTGGAACAGGTAACGTGGGTGCTCCAAGCTCGGCGGCCAGCGCTCCATCAGCATGGTTGCTGTCCGGCAATTACGGCATGGGTCCTTGGTCTGTCGGTCTGGTGTATGCCGCGGCTGACAACGGTACTTGCGGTGCCGTCCAGTGTAACGAGACAGAATGGGCCCTGGGCGGCGCGTATGACTTCACCGTCACCAAGCTGTCCGCGACTTACCAGGCCACCAAAAACAGCGTCTACTCCGGCAACAACAAGGCGTACAGCATCAGCGACGTGACCCCGGCCGGCCCCGGCAATCTGCTGCTGCAATACGCCGGTTCTTCTATAGACACCGACATGACAGGCGGGGGCAGCCTGTCCAGCGCAAGTCCGAGCAGCTACACCGTGGGTTACCTGTACCCGCTGGCGAAGTCGACCACGGCATACGTCGCGTACAGCGCGTTGAAGAACGGCGCCACCTCGAGAGCATTCAGCGTGGATAACGGCGTAGTGGCTGGTGACACCAACATGAGCTTCGGCGGCACATCCACCCTGGTTGCTCTGGGTGTGAATTACAAGTTTTAAATTAGGTTTAGCTGCAAACTCAACGGCCGCCTTCGGGCGGCCGTTTTCATGTGCGCCCAGCATGGGCGCACTCTTGTGGGTGAAAGTCTCACCGTAAGTTGATCACAGCGAACGAAGCGAAGCGCAACTGCATGATGGCGACAGAGTGTGGGGAGGAAGCGTGGAGCGAAGCTGCGAGCCGATGAACAAGAATCGGATAGAAGGCGTTGCCGAGCAGGGCGAGCGGGCATGATTCCGCGAAGCTTTCGTGATCAAGGCGAGGCGGCGTAGATCCGGCGGCTGTGCAGTGAAGGAGTGCGTTCTTACCTGGGGAGATCTCGCCTTGTGCCCGAAAGGGCGACGGTGTTAAGCCGGAGCGAGAAGTCAGCAGAGGCCGTATTAGCTGCCATCCTGGAGCGAAGGGCCAAACGAGGAGAAGTGTTCAAGGCCATGTCGATGCAGCAAGCAAAGCGTCAGATGCCCGCGCAAGCGGGGCGGGTGGGCGTAGCGCGCGGTGAAGCCGTGCGTGATCCGGCCAGCGACGAAGCGTGCTGTCCGCGACGAGACACCAAGAGCACAGGGTCGGCGCTGCTGATGGCGGCGCTGACGAGAGAGAACCTGCAACGGGCGTTCAAGCGGGTCAAGGCCAACAAAGGCGCAGCGGGCGTGGACGGGCTGGATATTATCCAGACGGCCCGCCATCTGGTGACAGCGTGGCCGATGATTCGTGAGCAACTGTTGTCGGGGACGTACCGGCCCAGTCCGGTACGGCGGGTGACGATCCCGAAGCCGGACGGTGGCGAGCGCGAGCTTGGTATCCCGACGGTGACGGATCGGCTGATCCAGCAAGCGCTGCTGCAAGTGCTGCAACCGATTCTTGATCCTACTTTTAGTGAGCGTAGCTACGGCTTTCGGCCCGGGCGGCGTGCGCATGACGCGGTCTTGACCGCACAGTCGTACGTGCAGTCGGGGCGGCGGATCGTGGTGGACGTTGATCTGGAGAAATTCTTTGACCGGGTCAATCACGACATACTCATTGACCGCCTACAGAAACGCATTGGCGACACCGGAGTGATCCGGCTGATTCGGGCGTACCTGAACAGCGGGATCATGAGTGATGGCGTGGTGCAGGAGAGGCATCAGGGCACGCCGCAAGGCGGGCCACTGTCGCCGCTACTGGCGAACGTCTTGCTTGACGAAGTGGATAAGGAGCTGGAGCGACGCGGCCATTGCTTCGTGCGCTATGCCGACGACTGCAATGTCTATGTGCGCAGTCGCAAGGCCGGCGAGCGGGTAATGGCGCTGTTGCGCCGGTGTTACGCGCAACTACACTTGACGGTCAATGAGGCCAAGAGCGCAGTGGCCGGTGTAGCGGGACGCAAGTTTCTGGGCTACAGCTTCTGGTTTGCCCCGAAAGGGGAGATCAAGCGCAAGGTCGCCGCCAAACCATTGGCGACGTTCAAGCAACGGGTGCGGGAACTGACGCGGCGTTCCGGTGGGCGTAGCATGGATGAGGTCGTCGAACGCTTGCGATCTTATCTGCTGGGTTGGAAAGCGTACTACGGGTTGGCGCAAACGCCACGCATCTGGCTCGGTTTGGATGAATGGCTACGGCACCGACTCCGGGCGATCCAGCTTAAGCACTGGAAACGCGGTACGACGATGTACAGAGAGTTGAAAGCCCTTGGGGCGTCGGCAAGTGTGGCGAAACAAGTGGCCGGAAACTCCCGCTGCTGGTGGCGTAACAGCGACGGTGTGCTGAAAACCGTGATGACCATCGCCTACTTCGATCGCTTGGGCGCACCTCGTCTCTCATGACCTCAACTTCTCGAACCGCCCGGTGCGGACCCGCATGCCGGGTGGTGTGGCAGGGGTGCAGCTATAATGGCTGCCCCTATGCCGATTTCCACATTTTTATTTGCCCATTTTTATTTCCCCCATTTTTATTTGCAAGCCTTTCGGCTATTCTTGCCGGAATGACCTATCGCCTGCATCCCGCATGAACGACCGGCAACTGCTGCGCTACAGCCGCCATATCCTGCTCGACGAGATCGGCATCGAGGGGCAGCAGCGTCTATTGGCAGCCAAAGCGCTGATCATCGGGCTGGGCGGGCTGGGCTCGCCGGCCGCGCTCTATCTGGCCGCCGCCGGGGTCGGGCAACTGGCGCTGTGCGATCACGACACCGTGGAACTGAGCAACCTGCAGCGCCAGATCATCCACCGCACTTCCAGTGTCGGCCAGCCCAAGGTAATGTCGGCACAAACCGCATTGCGCGACGTCAATCCCGAAGTCGAGTGCATCGCGCTGGATGTGCGCGCCGATGCGGCGCAATTGCATGAGCTGGCCGGCAAGGCCGACGTGGTGCTGGATTGCAGCGACAATTTCGACACGCGCTATGCGGTGAATCGCGCCTGCCTGGAACAGCGCAAGCCGCTGGTGTCGGGCGCGGCGATCCGCTTCGACGGCCAGGTCGCGGTGTTCGATTTCCGCGATGAGCATGCGCCGTGCTACAACTGCCTGTTCCCCGAGGACAGCCACGCCGCCGAGTTGCGCTGCGCGACCACCGGGGTGTTCGCGCCTTTGGCCGGGATTATCGGTACACTGCAGGCCGCGGAGACGCTGAAATTGCTCATCGGGATAGAGCGCGGTCTGAGCGGGAAATTGCTGACGCTGAACGCGCTGGACATGAACGTGATGCGCAGCAATCTGCACAAGGACCCGGCGTGCAAAGTTTGCGGCGGCATGCGTTTATAAAATTGTAGGGTGGATAAGCGCTGCGCTTATCCACCCTACGCCTTGTAAAATTGCAGGTGATCATATGGACAAGTTGACGCATTTTTCCGGCGCGGGACGCGCGCGCATCGTGGATGTATCGGTCAAGCCCGCTACCCGGCGCGCCGCGGTCGCCAGCGGCATCCTGCGCATGCAACCCGAGACCTTGGCGCGAATACGCAGCGGCAGCATCGCCAAGGGCGACGTGCTGGCCGTGGCGGATGTAGCCGCGGTGATGGCCGCGAAGCGCACCGCCGACATCATCCCGATGTGCCATGCGCTGGCGCTGTCCGGCGTCGAGGTGACGTTCAGCGACATCGCGCAGCCCGACTCCGAAGGCTGTGTCGGGATCAGGGCGGCCGTAACGGCGAACTGCGTCGGCCAGACCGGAGTCGAGATGGAAGCGCTGTGCGCGGCCAGTGTTGCGCTGCTGACCATCTACGACATGTGCAAGGCGATCGACCGCGGCATGCGCATCGAGCACATCCAGCTCGAAGAGAAGCGCGGCGGCAGCAGCGGGACCTGGTCGCGCGAACAGCTTGCGAAAAAATCCGGATGATAAAAGTATTATTTTTCGGGCCGGTTGCGGAGCGTGTCGGCGCGAGCGAATTACAGGTTCAGTTCAATGCCGGGATGCGGCTGCAGGATCTGCGCGTGCAATTGCAGGCCATATATCCGGCGGCGTTCGAGATTGTGTGTTTTGCCGCGGTGAACGGCGAGCAGGCGCTGGACATGTCGCTGCCGCTGGCAGACCGCAGCGAGGTGGTGTTCATGTCGAAATATTCAGGCGGCTAAAGTTGAGACATTCATGAGCGACCCGGTTCGGCTCCAGCAGGAGGACTTTTCCCAGGACGAGGAGCTCATCGCGCTGCGCGCGGGTTCGAGGATGATGGGCGGCATCGCGACATTCACCGGCTGCGCGCGCGATTTTTCCGGGGGGCGCGAAGTCACCCGGATCAGTTTCGATGCGTATGGCAGCATGGCGCTGGCGGAGATGAACAGGTTGCGCAACGAGGCGATCACAAGGTTCTCGCTGCTGGATGTTCGCATCGTGCACCGCATCGGCATGGTCGGCCCGGGCGAGCAGATCGTCTTCATCGCCGCGGGTGCCGAACACCGCGCGCCCGCGCTGCAGGCCTGCCACTGGCTGATCGACGAGCTGAAACAGCGGGTGCCGATCTGGAAAAAGGAGATCACGCCGCAGGGCGATTCATGGGTCACGCAGCACCCATGACGCCGCCGGTATTCATCTTTGTCGGGCACTCCGGCTCCGGCAAGACCACGCTGATCGAGAAACTGTTGCGCGAATTGAGCGGCAGGGGATTGCGCGTCGCGACGATCAAGCATGCGCATCACCGGGTGCGGCTGGGACACGTTACTGATGAAACTACTAGCCATTCGACTAGGCCATCAAAAGACGATGGACAAGTCGCTGGTTATGCGGAGCAGCCGATTGCGGGAACAGCCGCAGGCAACCCCCTCCCGCACCAGACGCTTGCGCGCACCGTGTCGGGGTTGCGGCTGGGACACGTTACTGATGAAACTACTAGCCATTCGACTAGGCCATCAAAAGACGATGGACAAGTCGCTGGTTATGCGGAGCAGCCGATTGCGGGAACGGCCGCAGGCAATCCCCTCCCGCACCAGACGCTTGCGCGCACCGTGTCGGGGTTGCAGCTGGACACCCCCGGCAAGGATAGCTGGCGCTACAGGCAGGCGGGCGCGGCGATCAGCATGCTGGTCACGTCAGATGAATTGCAACTGGTCGCCGATGCAGTCGACCGCCGCGAACCGGAACAACTGGCGCAGCGGTTTCTCGGCGAAGCAGACCTGGTATTGGCAGAGGGTTTTTCCCACGCGTCCGGCGCCAAGATCGAGGTGCTGCGCCGCGCATGTTCTGCTGTTCCGCGCTGCGCCATCGAGGACGGGCTGATCGCGATGGTCACCGATGTCGATGAGGTCTATCCGCAATTGCCGCATTTTTCGCCCGACGATATTGATGGAATTGTCCGATTCATGCTGGAGCGCGAGTGATAGACGATTGCACCGCGATCATTCTGGCCGGCGGCGATTCGCGACGCATGGGTCGCGACAAGGCCAGCCTGACGCTGGGAAGCCAGACGCTGCTGCAGCAGGTTGCCGCGGCGATACGCAAGGTGTTTCCCGAAGTCATCGTCAGCGTGCGCCGGTTGCGCCCGGATATAGATTTGCCGCAAGTCTGCGACGAGCAAGCCGATGCAGGAGAGCAAGCGGGTGCAGGTCCGCTGGCGGGAGTGGCTGCCGGCCTTGGCCATGTCAAGACAACTTGGGCGTTTGTCGTCGCGTGCGACATGCCGTTCGTGGCGCCGGCGATGGTCGAACTGCTGGGCAGCTACCGCGAGCATCATCAGGCGGTCGTGCCGGTCGTGCAGGGGCATCGGCAAACGCTGGCCGCATACTATGCGCGCAGTTGTCTTGATACGATACATGCACATCTTGCGGGTGGCGGGAAGAACAGTTTGCGCGCAGTCCTGGAAAAGCTGCAGGTGCGTTATGTGGATGAGGCGGAAATGCTGAAGTCCGACCCCGGCTTGCGCAGCTTCTTCGATCTTGATACACCGCAGGATGTCGCGGCCGCGCTGCAACAATACAGGGACCGTGACTTGCCGCGCTGATCTACGAAAACGCTTCTGAAAAAGCGGCGATGGTGCCGCATTCCGTGCCATCGTAACCAGCCAGCGCATTGACGGTGTTTCTGAATGAGACGCTCTGCATGATATGGCGCGTCGATTTCAGGATATTCTGGTTCAGCGCGCCGCGCTTGCAGGCGAAGAAATACTGCTCGCGCGCGACCGGGATGAAATCCAGGTCGAAACGCCGGGCGGCAGTTTCAACCCCGAAGCCCACATCCGCCATGTTGCTTGCGACGTATGCGGCCACGGCCGCGTGGGTGAATTCTGCGCTGCCGTAGTCGGCGATGTCCCTGGTGCTGATCTTTTCCTTGGCCAGCAGAAGCTCGAGCAATATCTTCGTTCCCGAACCGGTCTGCCGGTTGACGAAGCGCAGATCCTTGCGCTGCAGGTCAGCAAGGCCGCGAATTTTCCTGGGGTTGCCTTTGGCGATGAACAGCCCCTGGTTGCGATAGGCCAAATGGATCAGCGCATGTTGTTGCGGGTCCAGCCATTTCAGATAGGGTTTGGCAGCCTGCTTGAATTCACCGACCGGCACATGGAATCCGGCCAGGTCGCATTCGTCATGAGACAGCGCAGCTACGGCTTCCAGGCTGCTGCGGTAATTGATCTCGACGGGTATGTTGTCCGAGTTGAGCCGTTTGATCAGTGCCTCGACTGCGAAGCCGTGCGATGCGGTGATGCGCAATGCGGTCGACTCGCTGGCCAGGATGGCTTCCAGTTCCGATGCGAAACTTTCCAGTATCGGCGTCAGGCGAGCGTTGATGCGCTTGTCGGCCCAGATCAGTTTTTCCGCCAGCGGTGTCAGCGACGTGCCTTTGCCCCTGGATTTCTGCAACAGCGGTGCGGCGAACTCGATCTCGAATGCGCGCAGCATGCCCCAAGCGTGCCGGTAGGAAAGATTCGCTTGCGCAGCGGCGCTGCTGATGCTGCCGTGATCGCGGATGGCCGTGAGCAATTGCAGCAACAGCGGCAGGGAGACCGTGCTGCCCTTGCGTTTCTTCAAACTCCATTCCGGGTGGATCTCGAAGCTCATATATGCAATATATAACCTATTGAGGGTATCGGGGCCCTGTGATAACTTGCCCGTGAACAATTGGCGGCGATAATTATAAGGTACATTTATGTTGAAGTTTGCATATTTAGTTAGCCTGCGCCGCTGCAAGGATAAAACATCATGAGTGCGGCATATAAGCCCGAAATGATCGCTGCGATCGTCGCGACCCGGCAAAACCGCCCCGGCGCGCTGCTGCCGATATTGCACGATATCCAGGATGCGCTCGGATATGTTCCCCCGGACTCGGTTGCGCAGATCGCCGCTTCGCTGAACCTGTCTCGCGCCGAGGTGCACGGCGTGATCACGTACTACCATCATTTCCGCACCACTTCCCCGGCCAGGCACATTGTGCAGATCTGCTGCGCCGAAGCGTGCCAGAGCATGGGCGCGGAGCGCCTGGTCGAACACGCAGAGAAAAGCCTGGCAAGCCTCCAACAGGGTGAATGCGAGCTGAAGCCGGTGTATTGCCTGGGCCTGTGCGCGATCTCGCCGGCGCTGATGATAGATGAGGAGTTGCACGCGCGCGTCACGCCGGAAAAATTCGACGGATTGATCAAGGATCTGGGATTGAACCATCCCGGGGGCAAGCCGTGAGCATCAGGATATTCGTTCCCGGGGATTCCGCCGCATTGGCACTGGGTGCCGATGCCGTCGCGACAGGCATTATGGCTGAAGCGGTGACGCGCAAGATAGACGTCCATCTGGTGCGCAACGGATCACGCGGCATGTTGTGGCTGGAGCCGCTGGTCGAAGTGGAGACGGAAAAAGGGCGCGTCGCTTACGGGCCGGTGGGCCCGGAAGATATCCGGTCCCTGTTTGACGCGAATTTTCATCAGGGCGGCAAACATGCGCTGGGCCACGGCCTGACCGATGAACTGGCGTATTTGAAGAAACAGGAGCGGCTGACCTTTGCGCGCGTCGGCATCACCGACCCGCTGGCGCTGGACGACTATATCGCGCATGACGGCTATCGGGGTTTGCGCAAGGCGCTGGCCATGCAAAGCGCGGACATCGTGCAGCAGGTGACCGATTCTGGCCTGCGCGGACGCGGCGGCGCGGCCTTCCCGACCGGCATCAAATGGAAGACGGTGCTGAACGCGGCGGCCGCGCAGAAATATATCGTGTGCAATGCCGATGAGGGCGACTCCGGCACGTTCGCCGACCGCATGCTGATGGAAGGCGATCCGTTCCTGCTGATCGAGGGCATGACCATCGCCGCGCTCGCGGTGGGCGCGACGCAGGGATATGTCTACGTGCGCAGCGAGTATCCGCACTCGATCAAGGTGCTGAACGAGGCGATCGCCGCAGCACACAAGGCGGGCTATCTCGGCTCCAATATATTGGATTCAGGCAAGCGTTTCGAACTGGAGATAAGGAAAGGCGCCGGGTCCTATGTATGCGGCGAGGAGACTGCGATGCTGGAAAGCCTTGAGGGAAAGCGCGGCATCGTGCGTGCCAAGCCGCCGCTGCCGGCGATCGCCGGACTGTTCGGCAAGCCGACCGTGATCAACAATGTGATCTCGCTGGCCAGCGTGCCGGTGATACTGGACAAAGGCGCGGCCTTCTACAAGAACTATGGCATGGGCCGTTCGCGCGGCACATTGCCGTTCCAGCTGGCAGGAAACATAAAACACGGCGGACTGATCGAAAAGGCATTCGGAGTGACGTTGCGCGAGCTGGTGTACGAATTCGGCGGCAGCTCGGCTTCGGGCCGGCCGATCAAGGCGGTGCAGGTCGGCGGCCCGCTGGGCGCATACCTGCCCGAGTCGCAATGGGACACGCCGCTGGATTACGAAGCATATACGAATTTGTGGGCGGTGCTCGGGCACGGCGGCATCGTCGTGCACGACGACCGCGCGGACATGGCCAAACTGGCGCGCTATGCGATGAAATTCTGCGCGATCGAATCCTGCGGCAAATGCACGCCGTGCCGGATCGGCGCGACGCGCGGCGTCGAGGTGATCGACAGGATCATTGCAACTCGGGCTGCCGGCCAGGACCGGCCGGCGCAGACCGAGCTGTTGCGCGATCTGTGCGACACGATGCTGAACGGCTCGATGTGCGCGATGGGCGGCATGACGCCCTATCCGGTGTTGTCCGCGCTGAATCATTTTCCGCAGGATTTTGCTAAAAAGAATTTTGGTCAGGTCAAATAGAGATCCGGCCGCAGGAGGTCACAATGCTTGAACAAGTCAGCAAGATGAAAATCGGCAGAACCGATTTTGGCACGCCGCGGCGTGTCGCCGAACAGGAAGTCACGCTGGAAATAGACGGCATGCAGGTGACCGTCGCAGCGGGAACTTCGATCATGCGCGCGGCCGCCGAGAGCGGCGTGAACGTGCCCAAGCTGTGTGCGACGGACAGCCTGGAGCCATTCGGTTCCTGCCGGCTGTGCCTGGTGGAGATCGAGGGGCGCAAGGGCTATCCCGCATCGTGCACCACCCCCGCGGAACGCGGCATGAAGGTGCGCACCCAATCCCCGAAATTGCAGGCACTGCGCAAGGGCGTGATGGAGTTGTATATCTCGGATCATCCGCTGGACTGCCTGACCTGTGCGGCCAACGGCAATTGCGAGCTGCAGGATATGGCCGGCGTCACCGGGCTGCGCGAGGTGCGCTACGGCTACGACGGCGAGAATCATATCCACAGTGACAAGGACGAATCGAATCCCTATTTTACCTATGACGCGTCCAAGTGCATCGTGTGCAACCGCTGCGTGCGCGCCTGCGAAGAAACCCAGGGCACCTATGCGCTGACGATCTCGGGGCGCGGCTTCGGGTCGCGCGTCTCGCCGGGACAGGACCAGCCGTTCATGGATTCGGAATGCGTGTCGTGCGGCGCGTGCGTGCAGGTGTGCCCGACCGCGACGTTGCAGGAAAAAACCGTGATCGCGCTGGGCCAGGCTGAGCACAGTGTCGTGACGACCTGCGCCTACTGCGGTGTCGGGTGTTCGTTCAAGGCGGAGATGAAGGGCAATGAGGTGGTGCGCATGGTCCCCGACAAGAACGGCCAGGCGAATGAAGGACACTCATGCGTGAAGGGCCGTTTCGCGTGGGGTTATGCGACGCACAAGGACCGCATCCTGAAGCCGATGATCAGGGCAAAGATCACCGACCCGTGGAAGGAAGTGAGCTGGGATGAGGCGCTGGATCATGCCGCGTCGGAATTCAGGCGCATCCAGAAAAAATACGGGCGCGACTCGATCGGCGGCATCGTGTCGTCGCGCTGCACCAACGAGGAAGGCTACCTGGTGCAGAAGCTGGTGCGCGCCGCGTTCGGCAACAACAACGTCGACACCTGCGCGCGGGTGTGCCATTCGCCGACCGGCTACGGCCTGAAGCAGACGCTGGGCGAATCCGCCGGGACGCAGACATTCAAGTCGGTCGAGCACAGCGATGTGATCATGGTGATAGGCGCGAACCCGACCGACGCCCATCCGGTGTTCGCATCGCGGATGAAAAGGCGTTTGCTCAATGGGGCCAGGCTGATCGTGATCGACCCGCGCCATATCGAACTGGTGCGGTCGCCGCATGTCGAGGCCGATTTCCATTTGCCGCTCAAACCCGGCACCAACGTGGCGATGCTTTCCGCGCTCGCGCACGTGATCGTGACCGAGGGACTGCTGGATGAGGAATTCATTGCACAGCGCTGCGAGGAAAAGGCGTTCCGGCAATGGCGCGATTTTGTCGCGCTGCCGGAGAATTCGCCCGAGGCGATGCAGGCGATCACCGGCGTGCCCGCCGAACTGGTGCGCGGCGCGGCGCGCTTGTATGCGACCGGCGGCAACGCCGCGATCTACTATGGCCTGGGCGTCACCGAGCACGCCCAGGGTTCGACCGCAGTGATGGCGATCGCGAACCTGGCGATGGCCACCGGCAACATCGGCCGCGAGGGCGTCGGCGTGAATCCTCTGCGCGGGCAGAACAATGTGCAGGGCTCCTGCGACATCGGTTCCTTCCCGCACGAGTTGCCGGGCTACCGCCATGTGTCCGATCCGGCCACGCGCCATCTGTTCGAGCAGGACTGGGGCGTAGCGATCCTGCCCGAGCCGGGATTGCGCATCCCGAACATGTTCGATGCCGCGCTGGACGGCAGCTTCAAGGCGGTGTACTGCCAGGGCGAGGATGTCGTGCAGTCCGACCCGAATATCCAGCACGTTGCCGCCGCGCTTGCCGCGATGGAATGCATCGTGGTGCAGGACATCTTCATGAACGAGACCGCGATGTATGCGCACGTGTTCCTGCCGGGTTCATCGTTCCTGGAGAAGGACGGAACCTATACCAATGCGGAACGGCGCATCTCGCGGGTGCGCAAGGTGATGCCGCCCAGGGCGGGTTATGCGGACTGGGAGGTGACCGTGCAACTGTCGAACCGTCTGGGGTACCGGATGGACTATGCGCATCCCTCCGAGATCATGGACGAGATCGCGCGGCTGACCCCGACGTTCCACGGGGTCAGCTACGAAAAACTGGATCAGCTCGGCAGCATCCAATGGCCGTGCAACGACGAGGCGCCGCTGGGCACGCCGATCATGCATGTGGACCAGTTCGTCCGCGGCAAGGGCAAGTTCATCATCACCAAATATGTGGCGAGCGACGAAAAGGTCACGCGCAAGTACCCGCTGATACTCACCACCGGACGGATATTGTCGCAGTACAACGTAGGCGCGCAGACCCGGCGCACCGAGAACGTGCAGTGGCATGAGCAGGATCTGCTGGAGATACACCCGCATGATGCCGAGGAGCGCGGCATCCGGGATGGCGGCTGGGTGAACATCAGCAGCCGGGCCGGCGATACGGCACTGCGCGCCAAGGTGTCGGAGCGCATGCAACCCGGGGTCGTGTACACCACTTTCCATTTCCCCGAATCGGGCGCGAACGTGATCACCACGGAAAACTCCGACTGGGCGACCAATTGCCCGGAATACAAGGTGACCGCTGTGCAGGTGATGCCGGTAGCGGAGCCTTCCGAATGGCAGAAGAAATACACCCGCTTCAGCAAAGTGCAGCACGAGCTGCTGGGCAAGGCCAGACAGCCTTCCGGCAAGGACAAAACAGTTGCCTGACACAATGAGGCAGGTCGCAATGAAACCAAGCATGATGGAACAAGCCGCGCCTGAAATCGAATGCGCCAGCAGCGCAGACATACTGCGCTGGCGCGATCGTCATTGGATGAGGGAGCAGGACAATCTGGCGGTCGAGATTCCGGTCGCGCTGGAGTTCAATGACATCTCGCACGCGGTGATGCTGGCAACACCCTGCGACCTGGAGAGTTTCGCATTGGGCTTCGCGCTGAGCGAGGGCATTGTCGAGAACCGTCAGGAATTTCGCCGCGCAGAAATCGAAGAGTGCAAGACGGGCATCACCGTACATTGCGAAATATCCGGCCATGCTTTTTTGAGGCTCAAGCAGCGCAGGCGCAACATGACCGGACGCACCGGCTGCGGCTTGTGCGGGGTGGAGAGCCTGGAGCAGGTCTTTCGTGTGCTGCCGGAAGTGCCCGCTGCAACACCGATCCCGGTGGCGGCGATGCGGGCCGCGCTGAAAGGCCTGGCAACCATGCAGCCGCTCAACCGCCTGACCGGGGGCATGCATGCGGCGGCGTGGAGCACGCCGGACGGCAGGCTGCAGCATGTGTGCGAGGATGTCGGCCGGCACAATGCGCTGGATAAACTGATCGGCACGATGGCCGCACGCGGCTCGAATTTTCAGCATGGTTTCCTGCTGATCACCAGCCGCGCCAGTGTCGAGATGGTGCAGAAGGCCGCGACGGTCGGGATCGCCAGCCTGATCGCGATCTCCGCGCCGACCGCGCTGGCTGTCGAGACCGCCCAGGCGGTAGCTATGACGCTGATCGCGTTTGCGCGCGGCGACGAGTTCGTCGCGTATTCTCATGGCGAAAGAATACAGGGAACCGGATAAGCATGGATATGCAGAATCTGATACACATGGCGAACCAGATAGGCTCCTTTTTCGAGGCGATGCCGGAACATGATGAAGCACTGCAAGGCATTGCCGGACATTTTCAGCATTTCTGGGAACCGCGCATGCGCAGCCAGTTGCTCGAATATGTGGACGCCGAAAATGGCAAAGACCTGAATCCCATCGTGGTCTCCGCGATCCATGCACACCGCGAAAAATTATTGTCGCAACAATGAACGTTTTCGTTTAAGGTTCACACCGGTTAGAACAGGGGACTGATCGGTTTGCACTGAAGGCACTTAAAGAAACCCCCTTAACCATAGTGATAACAACAAGAGGAGGAAGCATGTCTGGAGTATTGGATAAGGAACGTACGATAGCCGGCGAAAAGTTCAACCGCTGGCTGGTCCCGCCCGCGGCGCTGGCGATACACCTGTGTATCGGCATGGCCTATGGTTTCTCGGTGTTCTGGCTGCCTATGACCAAGCTGGTGGGGAACGCTTCAGCCGAATGCGCGCAGCAGTCGTTGATGGCCGAGTTGTTCTCGACGCAATGCAACTGGACCGTGCCCGCGGTCAGCGTCACCTTTACCCTGTTCATCTTCATGCTGGGCGTGTCGGCCGCGTTATGGGGCGGCTGGCTTGAGCATGCCGGTCCGCGCAAATCGGGCTTCATCGCCGCGCTGTGCTGGGGCGGCGGCATGGCATTGGGCGGCGTCGGTGTGATGATGCATCAACTTTGGCTGGTGTGGCTGGGATGCGGGATCCTCGGCGGCGTCGGCCAGGGGCTGGGTTACATCACCCCGGTTTCGACGCTGATCAAATGGTTCCCGGACCGCCGCGGCATGGCGACCGGATTCGCGATCATGGGCTACGGCGGCGGGGCGATGATAGGCGCGCCGATCGCGGTGGCCTTGATGAAGAACTTCGGCGGCGGCGATGCCAGTGCCGGTGTGGCGTCCACATTGATCGCGATGGGATTGATCTATTTCATCGCGATGTCGGCCGGCGCCTTCGGCTTCCGCACCGCGCCGGCAGGCTGGTTGCCGAAAGGCTGGTCTCCGAGCGAAGCGCAGACCAAGGCGATGATCACGGATAATCACGTGCATCTTGCCAAGGCATGGAAGACCCCGCAGTTCTGGTTGATCTGGGGCGTACTCTGCCTGAACGTCAGCGCCGGCATCGGCGTGATCGGCATGGCCTCCCCGATGCTGCAGGACATCTTCGGACCCTTACTGGTAGGCGCGTCCAGCAGCGAGACGGTCACGCCGGAGCAGAAAGCAGCCATCGTCGCCGCGGCCGCCGGCTTGGTAGGCCTGATCAGCCTGTTCAACAGCCTGGGGCGTTTGTTCTGGGCCTCGGTATCCGACTGGATAGGACGCAAGAACACCTATTACACATTCTTCACCCTCGGCATCATCCTGTATTGCTCGATGCCGACTTTGGGCCACATGGGTGCTGCCGGTTTGTTCGTGCTGGTGGTCTGCGTCATCCTGACGATGTACGGCGGCGGCTTTTCCACGATACCCGCCTATCTGGCCGATATCTTCGGCACGCAGATGGTGGGCGCCATCCACGGGCGCCTGCTGACCGCATGGTCCGCCGCAGGCATCATCGGGCCGGTGCTGATCGCCAACCTGCGCGAGGCTCAGTTGCATGCCGGGGTGCCGAAGAACCTGGTCTATGACAATACGCTGTATATACTCGCGGGACTGCTGGTGGCGGGCTTCATCTGCAATCTGATGATCAAGCCGGTTGACCGTAAGCACTTTATGACCCCCGAGGAATTGGCCGAGGAGCAGGCGCTGACGCAGAAGGCCAGCCACAAATCCGCCACGGCGGAGACGGCCGCCCGCGGCAGTTTTGGGGTCGGCGGCGTATTGGCCTGGCTCGCGGTCGGGGTGCCGTTCCTGATCGGGGTATGGATCGCATTGAGCAAGGCTTCGGTGCTGTTTTTCCACTAGAGGAGCAGCAAAATTGCTGGAACCCGCCCGGTATGCGCAACTGCCGGGCGGTTTCTTTTTGAGCTTGCCGAATTGAATTTATTGAAGCGCATCGATGTGGATATATTCCTTGGTGTAAAATTTATCCGGTGCAGACTGATCGCGGCTGAAATTTTCGGAACATGATCATGGAACATTTATCCGTATGGGCAGCGCAACAATGCGTACTTGAGTCCGTCGCGATGTCAGACACAGAATCGGTCAGGCTCGAACGATGTTTGGGCCGCGTGCTTGCTGAAGACCTGCGTGCCGATCGCGACCTCCCCCCTTATGATGTATCCGCGATGGATGGCTACGCGGTGCGCAGCGACGGTGTTGCAATAGTTCCCGCCCGACTCGAGGTGATCGAGGACATCAAGGCAGGCGATATGCCAAGCAAAACGCTTCAGGCCGGCCAGTGCGCGCGCATCATGACCGGCGCGCCTTTGCCCGAAGGCGCGGATGCGGTGGTGCGCGTGGAGGACACACAGGCTGAGTCCGGCAATCATGTGCTGATCAATGTTGCGGTGAAACCCGGCAACGACATCCGTGTGCGTGGCGAGAGCATGCGCCATGGCGAAGTGGTGCTCGCAACCGGGACCGAGATCACGCCCGGCGTGATCGGCGTGCTCGCAACGGTGAAGGCGGCGCAGGTTCAGGTCTATCGCCTTCCGCGTGTGGCGATCCTGTCCACCGGCAACGAGCTGGAAGACATCGACGATCCGGTCGATCAGAACAAGATACCCGATTCAAACAGCTTTGCGCTGATGGCGCAGCTGCAGGCACTCGGGATAGAGCCCGATTTGCTCGGCATCGCGCGCGATGACCCGGCCGAACTGGAGGAATATCTGCAGCGCGGGTTGAGGTTCG
Source organism: uncultured beta proteobacterium (assembly GCA_963723415.1). Lineage (GTDB taxonomy): Bacteria > Pseudomonadota > Gammaproteobacteria > Burkholderiales > Gallionellaceae > Gallionella. Next base: position 369,521 of record CAVRQB010000002.1, read on the forward strand.
ATATGCTGCTGGTCTCCGGCGGCAGCTCGGTGGGCGTGCACGATTATGTCCGTCCGGTCCTCGAGTCGCTCGGTGTTCGGATGAAGTTCTGGCGCGTGGCGATGAAGCCGGGGCACCCGGTTGCTTTTGGCATAACCGCATCAAGTTGTCTGGTTTTCGGGCTGCCCGGAAACCCGGTGTCGAGCATGGTCTGCTTCGAGGAATTTGTGGCGCCGGCATTGCGCCGCATGATGGGACATACGCGTCTCTATCGCCGTACCATCGCGGCGACGCTGACGCATCATGTGAAGCATCAGCACGGGCGGACAGAATTCGTGCGGGTGACGCTGGCGAAAGAAGCAGGAGTCTATGCCGCGACTTCCACCGGCGCACAAGGCAGCGGAATGCTGATGTCGATGGCCCGGGCGGATGGCTTGATGGTCGTGCCTGCGGACAGCGCGGGTCCGGCGGCGGGCAGTTTAGTGACGGTGCAGTTGCTCGATGGCACGCTATTCCAGGATGATGCGGGATTCGAGGAATGAATATGACTGTTGCACGCATCGGTATCTTGACGATTTCAGACCGCGCCAGCCGCGGCGAATACGAGGACAGGGGCGGACCTGCGATCCATGCGTGGTTCACACGCGTCCTGACCAGTCCATGGCAAGCTGTAGCCAGATTGATTCCCGACGAACAGCCCCAGATCGAAACGGCATTGTGCGAGCTGTGCGATGTGGATGGCTGTTGTTTGATCGTCACGACAGGCGGTACCGGTCCGGCGTTGCGGGATGTCACGCCGGAAGCCACAGGGGCGGTGTGCAGCAAGATGATGCCGGGCTTCGGTGAACTGATGCGCAGCGCCTCGCTGAAATTCGTGGCGACTGCGATATTGTCGAGGCAAACCGCCGGCATCCGCGGCAAGAGCCTGATCGTCAACCTGCCCGGCAAACCTTCCGCGATAGACGATTGCCTGAACGCCGTGTTCCCGGCCGTCCCTTATTGCATCGACCTGATCGGGGGCGCGTATCTCGAATCCGATCCGGAACAATGCAAGACCTTTCGCCCTGCGCATGCCAAACCCGGATAGCGCCCGACTCGAAAAACACAAGAGCCCATCCCGGCGGGCGCAAGGGCTCACCCGGCTACGCAGCCGGTAACCGGGTTTCCTTGTATTTCATGCAGGCAACAATTCAAACAGCGTGCGGTTGCGTGTTGATGTCGTTGCGTGTAAAAGGCTAATGTCTGAGGTATATGTTTTACTGGCAACAGCGGTTGGATAAACCAATACCTGACGTCAAATCATGGAAGAAAAGAGCGTCTCAAACTACGGCACGATTTTGCTGATTGCAGCAGAAGTCGCCTTCATCGGTTTTCTGGATTATGCCGTGGCAAGCTATCTCCCCATCGAAATGGGGCACTACATTTCCCTGAACGTGCTCTATTGCCTGCCGATCATTCAGACGGCCCGTCTGACTGCGGTCCAGGCGATACGGCGCTACGATTCGCACACCTCCACCTTTATCGGGATCGCGGTGGCGCTGTTCTGGAGTGGTACCGAGGTGGTCATCGCGTGGCCGTATTTTCCCAGGACCGCTTTCATACTGAACACGTTTACGCGCAGTGTGGTATTTACGGTGATCGGCAGGGTGCTGGTCAAGTTGTGGCGGGAGAGGAAGTATGCGCACATCGATGCGCTGACCGGATTGGCGAACCGTCTGGAGCTTATGGAAAGGCTGAGGTCCGAGCAGGGGCGCAGCGAACGTACGCGCAGACCCTATTCGCTGCTGTTCATGGATATCGATGAATTCAAGACGATGAATGACATGTATGGCCATCAAGGCGGCGACGAGGCGCTGAAGCTCCTGGCGGATATCCTGAGGCGCAGCTGCAGGAGGGTCGACATCCCCGCGCGCCTTGGTGGCGACGAATTCGTGCTGTTGCTGCCGGACACGGACGAGCGATCATGTGAAGTCGTGATCAAGCGTATCGCCGATGCCACGGCCAGGGAATTCCAGGGGCGTTCCTGGCCGATTTCGGTTTCGATCGGCCGGACCACCAATATGGGCAAAACGATGGAAGTGGAAGCGGTGATCCAGTTGGCAGACGAAAACATGTACCAGGCCAAAAGGATGAAACAGCGGGCGGCGCAAGGTCCGGACGGCCCCTGAACGATCGGGCTGTTGCATGGATCCATCCCTCATTACCCGGGCCATCCGTTGATGAATGCCGGCACCAAAACGAGCTGGCATACGCGACGTTTGCCCGCATCACGGACAGATTATCTTTCAGGGGGTGTTCATGAGGCAGATGGATATGTTTCCTGAGTCGCGAAAATAGTGAAAGACGTGCTGAGAGATTTCAATCATTCCGGAATGCTGCTGGCGCTGTTGTTTTTGTCGGCGTGTGCCAGTACTCCGATAAAATACAAGGATGTCACCCCGCCGTCGGCTATACAGATCGTGCCTGTCACTTCCGCGCGCCCGGTGGTCGCGCTGGCGCTGGGAAGCGGGGGCAACCGCGGTTTTGCACACGTCGGTGTGATCAAGGTGCTGGAGGAGAACAATATCCCGGTGGATATCGTGGTCGGAACCAGCGCAGGAAGCGTAGTGGGCGCGCTGTATGCGGGTGGTTACCATGCGGACAAGCTGGAGCAGATCGCATTCGATCTGAACCAGAGTGAATTGGACGATTACGACCTTACTGCCGCGGGCTATATTCGCGGCGAGCGGCTGCAGGATTTCATCAATCAGGCGCTGCAGAACCGTTCCATAGAACAGCTGGACAAACCATTCGCGGCAATGGCCACCGAACTGGTAAGTGGCCGGGCGGCCGCTTTCAATCAGGGCAACACCGGCATGGCGGTGCGCGCTTCCAGCAGCATACCGGGGGTGTTCCAGCCAGTGCTCATCAATGGTTCGGAATATGTCGACGGCGGACTGACAAACCCGGTCCCGGTGAATATCGCGCAAAAGATGGGAGCAGATATCGTGATTGCCGTGGATGTTTCGCGACAGCCGCAGAACCATCCGAAGACATCGAACGTCATCAAGATCCTGCTCCAGAGCGTGAGCATCATGCGGCAGAGGATCATCGACAATGAAATCACGGCCGCACAGGTCGTGATCCGTCCGCAGATCGGCCTGACACCCGATCTCAACGCCGAATCGAAACAGAGCCTGATCAAGGCTGGTGAAGATGCCGCCAATGCGGCCCTGCCGGAGATACGCTACTGGCTGAAGAAAGTGGCTGACGAGAAGTTGCTGAAAAAGCCGGTAAAGCCCGCATCATATCTTGAGCGGGGCAAGAGCTTTGGCGGGATCGAAACGGCTCATTGAGCCGGAAGCCGGACGACCGTGTTCCGCAAAGCCCGGTGCTGCGTTGCTTCTCACCAGCCAACATCCGATCAATACACTTTATCAACTGCATGAGTGAGGCTCCCGGGTCATGATGCACGCTGTTGGCCGCTCGCCCTTATGCCGGTGTTCTTTTCCCAGATCGCGCCAGGGCGGGTGTTATCGCCGCGCATCGCACGGCACCCGAGTGGCCGGCTCCGATTCGCGGCAGCGATGGAAGTTTACGCTCAGGTGCAGAGCGTGGCGGTGATTGCGTAATATAATGGACATCATGTGCCTGCCGGCCGGGTTGTGTCATAGGGAGTCAAAGTAGAATGAGTCGTCTCTTGTTGCTGATCGCCATCGCGATAGTGGTCTACCTGCTGCTCAAGTCTAACCGCAAGCGTCCTCCGGTGCAGGATGAGCCGGTTGTCGAGGACATGGTGCGGTGCGCGCATTGCGGTGTTCATCTGCCGAAGAGTGAAAGCGTGCTGTCGGGCGGAAAATTCTTTTGCAGTGTGGAGCACCGCGATGCCTATCGCAGGCGAACCTGAGGCTGCATTCATCTGCATGCCAGATTATCCTTGAGTGTGATGACCGAAAACCCCGCAGTTGATTTTCCCCCTGTCGACTTCTGGCGTTCCCTGCGCTATTTCAACCTGTATCGGTTGACGCTGGCCGGGCTGTTCGTCTTCCTTGCGGGGGTATTCGGCTCTTCGCTGTCGCTGGGTGCGTACCACCTGCTTCTGTTCTTTGGCGCCAGCGTGGTGTATCTGGCCGCAGTTCTGCTGTCGTTCATTCCCCTGCATTTGCGCTGGCCGCGGTTCACCTGGCAACTGGCTGTGCAAATGGGTGTGGATATCGTTGGCTTGAGCGTGCTTTCCTATGCCAGCGGCGGGGTGAAGAGCAATGTGGACCTGCTATTGCTGGTTTCACTTGCAGCTGCGGGATTGATCAGCCGCGGCAAAGTCACCTTGTTCTTCGCCGCATTGGCCAGCATCGCCGCGCTGCTCGAGCACTCCTATGCGGTATTGTATGAGGATGCCGATGCGGCGCAGTATGTCCAAGTCGGATTATTGTCCATGGCCTATTTTGCGGTGGCCTGGCTGGCGCACACGCTGGCGAAATATGCCGTGGACAGCCAACAGCTCGCGCAGCGGCGCGGGCGCGATCTGGTCAGCCTGTCCGAAGCGAACCGGTTGGTGATGCGTGACATGCAGGATGGCGTGCTGGTGGTGGACGGACAGGGCGTGATCATGCAGATGAATTCTCGTGCCGAACGCATGCTGCACAAGATCGTCGGCATGGGGAGCTCATTGTCGGAAACCTTCCCCATCCTGTTCTGGCAATATGCGAAGTGGAAGCGGTCCGGAAGCGTCAGCAGGGATATCCTGCAATTGGATATGGGGTTGCAAGCCAGGTTGCGCATGGTTGCCATCGAGCAGGATGCGGCACGCGGTGTGGTGATCTTTATGGAGGACATGCAGCGGATGCAGGCCGAGGCGCAGCAGATCAAGCTGGCCGCGTTGGGGCGCCTGACCGCAAATATCGCGCACGAGGTGCGCAATCCGCTTTCGGCGATCAGCTATGCGACTGAACTGATGCAGGAGGAGTTGGGCGATGACAAGCATCAGCGTTTGCTGCAGATTGTCCTGGATAATACCAACCGCATCAACCAGATCGTGCAGGACGTGATGCAGTTGAACCGGCGCGACCGAATCCAGCCCGAGATCTTCGATCTGGAAGCGCTGTTGCGAATATTTGTCGAAGAGTTTGTTTTGGCAGAGCGGATCGAGAGCGGGATTCTGGCGCTGGCGGCGATGCCCGGTTCCCGGGTCTCGTTCGACCGCGGCCACCTGCGTCAGGTGCTATGGAACCTTTGCCGCAATGCGCTGCGCTACGGGCACAGGCAGCAAGGCAGCGTGCAGCTGGCGATGGGCACGGAGGATGAGCGTGTGACCGTCACTGTGCGGGACGACGGTCCCGGCATCGCCGCCGAACATCTCGGAAAATTGTTCGAGCCCTTTTTCACCACGGCGGACGAAGGCACGGGTTTGGGTTTGTATATTGCAAAGGAGTTGTGCGAGGCCAATAGCGCGCGGCTTGAATATCTTGCGGCCGGGGAAGGGGCGAGCTTCCGTATCACGTTCGGGGAATTGCATTGATTGGGATCGATAAATTTGGCGGCTGCGGACGCGTTGCACAGACTGTGCGGGGATTGCGGAGGGGGTGATTATGGCAATTGGTTCCGGGGAGAAGGTCCACAGTGTGCTGCTGGTGGACGACGAGCCCGATATTCTGGAGTTGCTGGAATTGGCGCTGCGCAAGATGGGCCTGGAGGTCGACAAGGCAGGCGATGTGCGCGAGGCATTGGCTTTGTTGGCAGTGCGGCATTATGACCTGTGTCTGACCGATATGCGCTTGCCCGACGGCGACGGCTTGCAGGTGGTGCGCTATATTGTTCAGCATAATCTGGACGTGCCGGTGGCGGTGATAACCGCGCACGGCAATACCGAAAATGCCGTCACCGCGCTCAAGGCCGGCGCATTCGATTACCTCAGCAAACCTGTTTCACTGGATCAATTGCGCGCGCTGGTGAAGTCCGCACTGAAGCTTCCCCACGCGCCGTCCGGCGACAAGACACTGCTCGGGAACTCGCCTGCGATGCAGAGGGTGCGGGAGTTGATCAATCGTGTTGCGCGCAGCCAGGCATCGGTGCATATCAGCGGTGAATCCGGGAGCGGCAAGGAGCTGGCGGCACGGCTTATCGTGCGGAGCGGTGCGCGGCATGACCAGCCATTCATCGCGGTCAATTGCGGGGCCATACCCGGCAACCTGATGGAAAACGAATTCTTCGGCTACAAAAAGGGCGCCTTCACCGGTGCGGACAAGGACCGCGACGGTTTTTTCCAGGCGGCTCACGGCGGGACGCTGTTCCTTGATGAAGTCGCCGACCTGCCGTTGCCTATGCAGGTCAAGCTGTTGCGCGCGATCCAGGAAAAGCGCGTGCGCAAGATAGGCGCAACCGGGGAGGAGGCCGTGGACGTGCGCATCATCAGCGCGACACACCATGATCTGGCGGAGCGGGTGCGGCAGGGGGAGTTCCGGCAGGATCTTTACTACCGGCTCAGCGTGATCCCGATCCAGATGCCCGCCCTGCGCGAGTCGCGCGAAGACATCCCGGAAATCGCGCAGCGGATACTGGATCGTCTGCGCGGCAAAGCGGATGTGCGCCTTTCGGAACAAGCGTCGGCGGCGCTGCAGGGCTACAGCTTCCCAGGCAATGTGCGGGAGCTGGAAAACATCATCGAGCGGGCGTTGGCGATGTGCATGGACGGGGTGATCGAAGAACAGGATCTGTTGCTGGTGCCGGTGGAGCATAATCAATCCGAAAATGCCGCGCTCAGCAGCAAATACCCGCTGCCCAAATATCTGGACCAGGTCGAGAGGCAGGCCCTGCTGGAAGCACTGGAGCAGACAGCCTTCAATCGCACGGCCGCGGCCAAGCTGCTGGGATTGACGTTCCGGACCATGCGCTACCGCATGGAGCGGCTCGGCATCAAGGATCCGCATGGAACAGACGATGCGGAATGACCCCCCGATGCAGGTCGACGCCCAAGGGCTGCTGGCCGGTTGCGAATACCTGCCCTCGCCGAACTGTGATGAGCGCCCCCCCGGATCGATCGAATTGCTGGTGATACACAACATCAGCCTGCCGCCGGACGTGTTCGGCGGCGACGGCGTGCAGCGCCTGTTCACGAACGCCCTGGATAGTGCGGCACATCCCTATTATGCGACGATCGCCGGCCTGAAGGTGTCGGCACACTTTTTTGTGCGCCGCGACGGCCGGATCATCCAGTTCGTCCCGTGCCTGAAACGGGCATGGCACGCCGGGGCGTCCTGCTGGCAGGGCATTTCCCGCTGCAATGATTTTTCCATCGGCATCGAACTTGAGGGCAGCGATGCCGTGCCTTACACCGACGCCCAATATGCAGCGCTTGGCCGCTTGACCACGGCGTTGCGCGCAGCCTATCCGATACGCGGCATCGCCGGCCACAGCGACATCTCCCCGCAGCGCAAGACCGACCCCGGACCCTGTTTCGACTGGGCGCGTTATCTTGCCGGACTCGCTGAAGGACAATAGGTTGCCGGTTATTTTCGGCAGAATGACATTGCTGCACTTTTCGCTTGCAATATTTTTGTTAGCTACTACAATTAGCCTCGCTGCTAGAAAAAAATACTAAATATAGTAGTTTTGGTTTTTTGGAGTTAACAAGGATTTCAAGGGAGTCAAGTTTATGCTGCATGCCGCTACCGATAGCGTTCCAACCTCTCCGATAACCGCCAATAACGCCCCCGACTCTGTTTCATCTCCTGCCGCTGCTTCCAATCCATTCGATCAATACAAGGTCATCCGCCGCAACGGTTCGGTGGTCGTATTCGAGCCGGGCAAGATCTCGATCGCCTTGACCAAGGCGTTCATTGCGGTGAACGGAGGCCAGGGCGCCGCATCGGCTCGCGTTCGCGAGATGGTCGAGCAATTGACCGATGGCATCGTCTCGGCGTTGATGCGCCGCCATCCGCAAGGCGGGACGATGCACATCGAGGATATCCAGGATCAGGTCGAGCTGGGGTTGATGCGATCCGGAGAGCATGATGTGGCGCGCACCTACGTGCTGTACCGCGAGGAGCGGGCGCGTTCCCGCGCCAAGTCGAAATCGAAGGAGCCGGTTCATATCATCAATGTCACCGGCGAGGATGGCGTGGTGCGCCCGCTGGATCTGGAGCGCCTGTCGGCGCTGGTCAAGGATGCCTGTGCCGGCCTGGGCGATGCGGTTTCGCCGGATGCCGTCATCAAGCTGACCGTCAAGGATCTGTACGATGGCGTCGCGCTGCACGAGGTGCGCAAATGCCTGGTTCTTTCGGCGCGCTCCCTGATCGAAAAGGAGCCGGCCTACAATTTCGTCACGGCCCGCCTGCTGCTGAATAACATTTGCAGCGAGACGCTCGGCGAAGAGATAGCGCCGGGAGATATGGCGACGCGCTATGCGGCCTATTTTCCCAAGTTCATCAAGCAGGGTATCGCGGCGGAATTGCTGGATCCCCGTCTCGGTCAGTTCGACCTGAAGCGTCTGGCGAAGGAGCTGGATGCTCAGCGCGACCTGCAGTTCGGCTATCTTGGCCTGCAGACCCTTTATGACCGCTATTTCCTGCATATCGAAGGCAAGCGCCTCGAATTGCCGCAAGCCTTCTTCATGCGCGTCGCGATGGGTCTGGCGCTGAACGAGATAGACCGTGAAGCGCGCGCGGCGGAATTCTATCGCCTGCTGTCCAGTTTCGACTTCATGAGCTCGACGCCGACGCTGTTCAATTCCGGCAGCCAGCGTTCGCAATTGTCATCGTGCTACCTGACCACGGTCTCCGACGATCTGGACGGGATCTACGAGGCGATCAAGGAAAACGCGCTGCTCGCGAAATACGCGGGCGGCCTGGGCAACGACTGGACTCCGGTGCGCGCGCTCGGTGCGCACATCAAGGGCACCAACGGCCAATCGCAGGGTGTCGTGCCGTTCCTGAAGGTGGTGAACGATACCGCCGTGGCGGTGAACCAGGGCGGCAAGCGCAAGGGCGCGGTGTGCGCCTATCTGGAAACCTGGCATCTGGACATCGAGGAATTCCTCGACCTGCGCAAGAACACCGGCGATGACCGCCGCCGCACCCACGACATGAACACCGCGAACTGGATCCCCGACCTGTTCATGAAACGGGTGATGGAGGGCGGCGACTGGACCCTGTTCTCGCCGTCCAATGTGCCGGACCTGCACGACAAGTTTGGCGCCGATTTCGAGCGCGCCTATACCGCTTACGAGGCGAAGACCGCCACCGGCGAGCTCAAATTGTTCAAGAAGGTGCCGGCAGCCGGCCTGTGGCGCAAGATGCTGACCATGCTGTTCGAGACCGGCCATCCGTGGATCACCTTCAAGGATCCCTGCAACATCCGCTCGCCGCAGCAGCATATCGGCGTCGTGCACAGCTCCAATCTGTGCACCGAGATCACGCTGAACACCAGCGACAGCGAGATCGCCGTGTGCAATCTCGGTTCGGTCAATCTGGCTGCGCACATCTATCCAAAAGGCCATGAGAAGGCCGGTCAGATCGACCACGACAAGCTGCGCCGCACCGTCACCACCGCGATGCGCATGCTGGACAACGTGATCGACATCAACTACTACGCGGTGGACAAGGCGCGCAATTCCAACCTCAAGCACCGTCCGGTCGGCCTGGGCATCATGGGTTTCCAGGACTGCCTGCACGAGTTGCGTATTCCTTACGCTTCCGAAGCGGCAGTCGAGTTTGCCGACCGCTCGATGGAGGCGGTTTGCTACTACGCCTATTGGGCGTCCACCGAATTGGCCTCGGAACGCGGCCGTTATGCGACCTATCGCGGCAGCCTGTGGGACCGCGGCATCCTGCCGCAGGATACGCTTGAGTTGTTGAGGCAGCAGCGCGGCGGCTATGTCGAAGTGGACTTATCGGCCAGCATGGATTGGGACGCATTGCGCGCGCGCATCAAACAGCACGGCATGCGCAACTCGAATTGCATCGCGATCGCGCCGACCGCGACGATATCAAACATCATCGGCGTGTCGGCATGCATCGAGCCGACCTACCAGAATATCTTTGTGAAATCCAACCTGTCCGGTGAATTCACCGTGATCAACGAACATCTGGTGGCAGACCTGAAGCAGCTCGGGTTGTGGGACGAGGTGATGATCGCCGACCTCAAATATTTCGACGGCAGCCTGGCGAAGATCGATCGCATTCCGGCGGAGCTGCGCAGCCTGTATGCGACCGCGTTCGAGGTGGAGCCGGACTGGCTGATCGAAGCCGCGTCGCGCCGCCAGAAATGGATAGACCAGGCGCAGTCGCTGAACATCTACATGGCCGGCGTGTCGGGCCGCAAGCTGGACGAAACCTACAAGCTGGCGTGGCTGCGCGGCCTGAAGACCACCTATTATCTGCGCACGATGGGCGCGACTTCGGCGGAGAAATCCACCGGGAGGGCGGGTGCGCTGAATGCGGTTCCAAACGCCGGCGGCGCCGTGGAAGAGGCCCAGTTCTGTTCGATTGATAATCCTGGCTGTGAAGCATGCCAGTGATATTCAGTAATGGAGGACTGAGGACTGAGGACTAACGACTAACGACTGAGAACTCAGCTGCAAGCAAAACAGCGGTTTTACCCAGTCCTTGGTCCTCGTGCCTCAGTCCTCTTGTCCAGAGGAAGGCAGACGGAAAAGTAAAAGTTTAAGGAGAGAAACAAGATGCTGAATTTTGAAGAAGACATCAAGCCGGCCGCGATGCCGTCTGGCATGATGCGCATCTCGGCGCTGGATGAAGCGCTGATCATGCAAAAGATTGCGGTGCAAGTGGACGGGGAAGATCAGGCCGAACCCTTCGTTCAAGCCAGGCCGGCCGGGCGCATCCGCGTTGAAGACAAGCGCATCATCAACTGCAATGCCGACGTCAACCAGCTGGTCCCGTTCAAATACAAGTGGGCGTGGGAAAAGTATCTGGCGGCATGCGCCAATCACTGGATGCCGCAGGAAGTGAACATGACCGCGGATATCGCGCTATGGAAGAGCGACAGGCTGAGCGCGGACGAGCGTCTGCTGGTCAAGCGCAACCTGGGTTTTTTCACGACCGCCGACAGTCTGGCTGCGAACAACATCGTGCTCGGTACATACCGCCACATCAGCAACCCCGAGTGCCGCCAATACCTGCTGCGCCAGGCGTTCGAAGAGGCGATCCACACCCATGCCTATCAATACATCGTCGAAAGCCTGGGGCTGGACGAAGGCGAGATCTTCAACATGTACCACGAAGTGCCCAGCATACGGGCCAAGGACGAATTCCTGCTGCCGTTCATCGATACGCTGACCAATCCTGAATTCAGGACCGGCACACCGGAGTCGGATCGCCAGCTGCTGCGCAGCCTGATTGTTTTCGCCTGCATCATGGAAGGTCTGTTCTTCTATGTGGGTTTCGTGCAGATCCTCGCTTTGGGCCGCCAGAACAAGATGACCGGCGCCGCGGAACAATATCAATACATCCTGCGCGACGAGTCCATGCACCTCAACTTCGGCGTGGACGTGATCAACCAGATCAAGATGGAAAATCCGCACCTGTGGACTACTGAATTCCGGGATGAGGTGCGCGGCTTGATACAAAAAGGTGTGGAGCTGGAGTATGCCTATGCCGAGGACACCATGCCGCGCGGGGTGCTGGGCCTGAACGCGACGATGTTCAAGGAATACTTGCGCTTTATCGCCAATCGCCGCTGTCAGCAGATCGGCGTCGACGTGCTGTTCCAGGGTGCGACCAATCCGTTCCCGTGGATGGCTGAAATGATCGATCTGAAGAAGGAGAAGAACTTTTTTGAAACCCGCGTCACCGAATATCAAACCGGTGGTGCGTTGTCCTGGGACTAGCGTTGCATCGCTGCTGGTTGGGGACTTAAGGTGCAGGCTTTGGCCCTTGCTCGAAGTTGAGCACGGGCTGGAGGTGTAGGTGCAGTAAATGCAGGTGTTGTATTTTTTAACTTTCATTATTGAAGGAGAATCAACATGGCAGCAAAGAAGAAACCAGCAGCAAAAAAGGCGGCAGCCAAGAAACCGGCTGCTAAGAAGAAAGCAGCGGCGAAGAAGCCGGCAGCAAAGAAGGCCGCTGCCAAGAAGCCAGCTGCTAAAAAGGCAGTAGCGAAGAAGAAGCCGGCAGCGAAGAAGGCCGCTGCCAAGAAGCCGGCTGCTAAAAAACCAGCAGCGAAGAAGGCAGCAGCCAAGAAGCCGGCTGCGAAGAAGAAAGTAGCGGCGAAGAAGCCGGCAGCGAAGAAGGCAGCAGCCAAGAAGCCGGCTGCGAAGAAGAAAGTAGCGGCGAAGAAGCCGGCAGCAAAGAAAGCCGCTGCCAAGAAGCCGGCAGCAAAGAAGAAGCCTGCTGCGAAGAAGAAGGCGGCAGCCAAACCGGCAGCTCCGGCAGCCGCAAGGCCAGCAGCACCGGCTCCTTCTGCTCCAGCACCCGTACGTCCGGCTGCAACATGGCCTTTTCCTACACCAGGGATCGGCAAGCCGAACTAATCGGGAGTGTTGCTGTGGTGGCGGTCCCTTGATGTCTTGACGCTTGTTCTTGTCACGGTAACAAGGGGCCAACCACAGTTGTGCTTGGATTTTAGGGCGCACTAATTGGTGCGTGCGCCTTTTTAATTCTTTAACGCCATTTTGGCGCGCTTGATTGTGCTCATTGCAAACAGAGACAGTTTGCGATGGGTTTTCTGCCCCCTGAATTTATTGAATATATCACCTTTTTATCTTGTTGATTCCGTAACGGCTATTGTTATCTGTGGCACGTGCGAAATCTGCGCCGATCACGCAGCGAAAACCGGTACCAATCGCTGATTCGGCAATGCAACGTGGCAATGCGTGATCGGCGAAGCGCAGTTCCGATTTTGAAAAGCAGAGATAATCAAAAGACCAGGCGATGAGCTTCTATTCTTTCGAACTGCCCTACCGGAACGATGCCTCGCATTACTACGCAACGCTGGATGGTCTGCCATGGGCGGTTTGGCTGGATAGCGGCGGCATGGAGCGCTATGACATCCTGACCGCCGTGCCGCAGCACACGCTGGTGCTGAATGACGAAGACCCGCAAGGCGATCCGTTCGCCGTGCTGCGCAACGAGTTGGGCGAGCAGGTTGTCCCCGCAGAAGATGTGCCCTTCGCCGGCGGGGCGCTCGGCTATTGGGGTTATGACCTGGCGCGGAGGATAGACGCGGGTGTTGCCGGGCAGATGCCCGGCATGGCTATGGACAAGATTCCGGATATGGCGATCGGCATCTACGATTGGGCGCTGGTGCTGGATCACCAGAAAAAAACGGCCCGCCTGGCATCCCATCAGAGATTCGCTGAGACCGCTGAATTGCTGCCGCAGATACTGCATCGCCTGCAAAGCGATGCGCAGCTTCAGCTTGAACCTTTCCGTGTGTCAGGAAAGATCACTTCCAATTTTACGAAACACAGCTATGCCGCGGCATTTGCGCGCGTACAAGGCTATTTGCGCGCAGGCGATTCATACCAGATCAATCTTGCGCAACGATTCAGCGCAACAGCAACGGGCGATGCACTGGAAGCTTATCTCGAGCTGCGCAGATTGAGTCCTGCACCGTATTCCGCATTCCTCAACCTGCCGCAGGGACAGATACTATGCGCATCCCCCGAACGCTTCCTGCGCGTTCGCAACGGCAGCGTGGAAACCAGGCCGATCAAGGGAACCCGCCCGCGCAGCAGCGACATGCAGCAGGATAGAATGCTGGGCGAAGATCTGCTCAATCACCCCAAAGACCGTGCAGAAAACCTGATTATCGTGGACTTGCTGCGCAATGATCTCGGCAAAAGCAGCGCGCCGGGGTCTGTGCGGGTTCCAAGGTTATTCGAGCTTGAAAGCTTTGCCCATGTGCACCATCTGGTCAGCACTGTGGAGGGCAGACTGGCCGAAGGGCGCGACGCGCTGCATCTGCTGCGCGACTGCTTCCCCGGCGGTTCGGTCACCGGCGCACCGAAACATCGCGCGATGCAGATCATCGCAGAGTTGGAACCGCATAGCCGCGGCGTCTACTGCGGCGCGATCGGCTATATCGGTTTTGACGGCAACATGGACAGCAACGTAGTCATCCGTACGCTCGTCTTTTCGGGTGGTGAAGTAAGGTGCTGGGCGGGCGGCGGCATCGTGGCGGATTCCGACATGGCGGCGGAGTACCGGGAGACGCTGGACAAGGCGTCCGCGATGCTCGAACTGCTGAAACGTTATGGAGGTGAAATATGAGGGTATTACGCAGGGCAAGTGAGCGCGGCTAGGGTCTAAGAACTTTATATTTCTCTTCATCCAACGCTGCTACAGTAGCTAATAGGGCGAGCAAATCACTTGATACAACCATCATTTCTTTATCGTAAGAATTAAAATCTTCTTCATCAATAGAAACTTCATCTTGCGTTGCAGCCCAAGTTAGCCAAGAAATTGAGTGACTTCTTGCTGCGAGTTTTTTCGTAAGCTCAAGAATTGCAGCATTTTTGGTGCGTATAAAATCCTGTTTTTGCGAGAGCGAATCTTTTAGTTCTTCCATCTGTCTGGAATATTCGACTTTGATGTTCTCAACTTTTCTTGTGATATCTCCAATATCCTCCTTTGTGGCGAGGTTTGCGGCCTTAGCCCCTAAGTATTTTCCAAAATATGCTCCTGTACCAGCAACGAAAGCAGTCAAAAGCAGAAACAACCAAACAGAACTACCGCTAAGTATCTCTGCCGCAATTGCCTTGGCTAAATCCGAAGAATTCACGTAACCCCCTACGCATAATAGTACGGACAGGAGTGAATATCTCCTCCTGGCAAACACCAGCCTATCGAGCCTTGTTATAGCCTACCTGAAAGCTGCACGTGGTGCTTTGCATTCTGCGCGGGTGGGTGGGCACGAAGTACCCACGCGATGGTTTTGAATTTTGCTTTGCCTCCCCTGTGCGCCGCCGAGTAGCGGAAACTGGTCAGGTGATTTCGGCGAGGACTGTCTGAGCGCGTAGCGCGAGTTCAGCATCCGCCTGAGCAGTCGAGCAACGCAGGGTACCCCGTAGGGGCGGCAAACCGGGGGCGATTTCTTTTGGTTACTTTTCTTGGCAAGACAAGAAAAGTGACTAGCTGCCGGGCTACCACCGGCGGTTTTGACTTTGTTCCTTTTTCAAACCAACCCTCTCCCCAACCCTCTCCCACGGAGGGAGAGGGGTGGTTGCTACGTCGCGTTCTTCACCCTGAAGATCCTTGCCACCTCCGGTATCTTGCGCAGGTTGCGCATGATGTTGGCGAGATGGAGACGGTTGTTGACTTCCAGCGTGAAATGCAGCGCGGTGAGATCGCCTTCATGGCTGAAATTGATGTTCTCGATGTTGGCATCCGCTTCGGAAATCGCGGAGGCGACCTTCGCCAGCACGCCGCGGCGGTCGGCCACCAGCAGTTTGATGTTGACGTCGAAGGGGCGATTGATGTTCTTGTCCCATGCAACATCCAGCCATTGCTCGGAACCGCTGCGCCCCCGGCGCAGCGTCGGACAGTCGTGGGTGTGCACGATCAGTCCCTGTCCGCTCTTGATCACGCCGATGATGGGGTCGCCCGGTATCGGACGGCAACACGGCGCGAACTGCACCGCCATGCCTTCCGTGCCCTGTATAGTCACTACCGCGTGGCTGGCCGCCTCTCCGGGAACAGCATCGCCGACATTGGCCAGTTGCCGCGCCACGACCATGTTGAGGCGGCGCCCCAGGCCGATATCGGCCAGGATGTCCTGGCGTGATTTTACGCCGGTGTCCTTGAGCAATTTGTTCCAGTGCGCTTCATCCATGTCCTGGGGTTTGATACCCAGCGTGTGCAGCGCCTGATTGAGCAGGCGTTCACCGAGCTGTGCGGATTCTCCGGACTGCATGGTTTTCAGGAAATGGCGTATGTGGCTGCGCGCCTTGCTGGTGGCCACATAACTCAGCCAGGCAGGATTGGGCTTGGCATTCGGCGCGGTGATCACTTCCACGCGGTCGCCGTTCCTGAGCTCGGTGCGCAGCGGCACCAGTTCATGGTTGACCTTGACGGCGATGCAGCGGTTGCCGATGTCGGTGTGCACGCTATAGGCGAAGTCCACACCGGTCGCGCCGCGCGGCAGGGAAAGTATCCTGCCCTTGGGCGTGAACACGTACACTTCATCGGGGAACAGATCCACCTTGAGATGTTCCAGGAATTCGGATGAGTCGCTGCTCTGGCTCAGGCTTTCCAGCAGTTCCTGCAGCCACTGGTGGGTCTTGGTATGCAGGTCGTTTATGGAATCGTGGCCGCTCTTGTACAGCCAGTGCGAGGCGACGCCGGCTTCGGCGATCTTGTGCATCTCGTGGGTGCGTATCTGGATCTCGATCGGAGTGCCGAACGGGCCGAACAGCGTGGTGTGCAGCGATTGGTAGCCGTTCAATTTGGGGATGGCGATGTAATCCTTGAACTTGCCGGGGATAGGTTTGTACAGGCCGTGCAGCGCGCCCAGCGCGACATAGCAGGAAGCAAAATCGTCCACCAGCACGCGGAAACCGTAGATATCGAGCACCTCGGCAAAGGCCAGCGATTTGCTTTGCATCTTCTTGTAGATGCTGTAGATGTCCTTTTCCCTGCCGGTCACATCGGCGCGTATCTTGAATTCGGCGAGCCTTTGCCTGATCGCCTCGAGGATCTTGCCGACCACTTCGCGGCGATTGCCGCGCGCGACCTGGAGCGCCTTTGCCAGCACGCTGTAGCGATTGGGGTGAAGATACTTGAAACTCAGGTCCTGCAGCTCATGGTGCAGATCGTTCAGGCCGAGCCGGTTGGCGATCGGCGCATAGATCTCCATGGTTTCGCGGGCGATGCGCTCGCGCTTGTCGATGGTCATGGAATCGAGCGTGCGCATGTTGTGCAGCCGGTCGGCCAACTTGATCAGGATGACGCGCACGTCGCGCGCCATTGCCAGCAGCATCTTGCGGAAGTTCTCCGCCTGGGCATCCTCGCGGGTCTCGAACTGGATCCTGTCCAGCTTGCTAAGCCCGTCGACCAATTCCGCAACCGGCTTGCCGAATCTTTCGGCGACTTGTTCGCCGGTGACATCGGTGTCTTCGACCACATCGTGCAGCAGCGCTGCGACGATCGCCTGCGCATCGATATGCAACGGGGTCAGGATGCGCGCGACCGCGATCGGATGGGAAACATACGGGTCGCCGGATTGGCGCATCTGGCCTTGATGCGCCGCGCGGCTGAATTCGATCGCCTCGCGGACGTGTTTGACGTCCTTCGGCTTAAGATAGGTGGAGAGTTCCTCGATCAGCAGATCCGCGTCGGCCATTTATGATCACGATGATAGTGTCCGGCAGGACTATGCCTGGCCGCGATTCAGGATTTCCTTGCCAACCTTGCCCTCGCTGATCTCGCGCAAGGCGACGACGGTCGGTTTGTCCTTGATGTTGTCGACAAGGTGAGCAGCCCCGTTGGCCAGCTGGCGCGCGCGGTAAGCCGCGACCAGGGTCAGCTCAAAACGGTTGGGGATCTGTGTGAGACATTCTTCTACTGTGATACGAGCCATGATTTACTCCGGTTGCTGTAATTGATTGATTAAGGCCTGATGGCGGGACAATTGTTTCGCGCGGACCAGTTTGGCGGAAAGCACCACCGCATCGAGTTCGCGCAAGGCCACGTCCAGGTTGTCGTTGATGATAACATAATCGAACTCGGCGACATGCGAGACATCCTCGCGCACCGCCGCCATGCGTTTGGCGATCACCGCATCATCGTCCTTGCCGCGCCCTTTCAGCCGCTGTTCAAGCGCCTTCATCGATGGCGGCAGGATGAAGATGCTGATGCAGTCCGGAAACAGCCGCCGCACCTGCGCCGCGCCCTGCCAGTCGATCTCGAGCAGCACATCGCGTCCCTTGGCGTTTTCCTGGCTGATCCAGGTTTGCGATGTGCCGTACAGGTTGCCGTAGACTTCGGCGCTTTCCAGGAATTCCCCGCGTTTCGCCATCGCGAGAAAGGTCTCGCGGCTGACGAAATGATAGTCCTTGCCGTCCTGCTCGCCCGGGCGCGGATCCCGCGTGGTGTAGGAAATCGACAGATCGATGTGCGGGTTGATGCCCAGCAGCGCCTTCACCAGACTGGTCTTGCCGGCTCCGGACGGCGCACTGATGATGAACAGGTTTCCTGGCATGTGCTACTCCAAATTCTGAATCTGCTCGCGCATCTGCTCGATGAGTATCTTCATCTCCATCGCGCTGCGAGAAACTTCGGCGTCTACGGACTTCGAGCCCAGCGTATTCGCTTCGCGGTTGAGTTCCTGCATCAAGAAATCCAGGCGCTTGCCCACCGCGCCGCCGTGGGCAAGGATGCGGCGCATTTCGGCAAGATGGCTGGCGAGCCTGGACAGCTCCTCATCCACATCGATCTTGGCGGCGAACAGCGCGATCTCCTGGCGCACGCGTTCATCCCAACTGTCCTGTGCAGGGACACCCTGCATCGCCTCGCGCAAACGCGCGATGATCTTTTGCTCGTATGCGGCGATAGCCGCTGGCACGTGCGGCATCACGGCAGTGCGCAAGGCTTCGATCTTGTCCACGCGCTGCAGCAGAAAATCCTTGAGCTTCTCGCCTTCCCGCGCGCGCGAAGCGGAAAATTCCAGCAGAACGGTTTGCAACAGGTCGAGCAGCGCGGCGCGCAATTCGTCGGACGAGGCGGAGGGCGTTTCCAGCACACCGTTCCAGCGCAGCACATCGGCGACACCCAGGCCGCGCGCCTCAGGCAATGCCGACTGAACATCCCTGTTCCATGCGGCCAGCTGCAGCAACATGCCGCGATTCAGTGCGGCCCCGCTTTGCGCGGAACGCGCCGCATAGTTGATGCGGCACTCCGCCTTGCCGCGCTGCAACTGCGCGGTGATCGCTTCGCGCAGCATCCCCTCGAAGCCGCGCAACTCATCCGCCATGCGCAGCTGGATATCCAGATAGCGATGGTTGACGGCGCGCAATTCCAGCGTCAGCGAACCGCTGTCAATTTCCGTGCTGGCAGTGGCATAGCCTGTCATGCTCAAGATCATCGTGCGGGCTTTCAAAATAAAAGGCTGTGCTGGACAGGCGCATTATATTACGATTGCACCCTGTGGAATCTTTGCCTTGTTAAATCCTCGCCCCTGTTAATCCATTTCCGCACTCATGAACTTCTCGATACACCAGGCCAGCCATATCGGCAATCGCAAATTCAACCAGGATCGAGTCGCATACGCATATAGCAAAGACGCGTTGTTGCTGGTGCTCGCCGATGGCATGGGCGGCCACATGCACGGCGAGCTGGCGGCCGGCCTGACCATAGAGACTTTCGTCGAGTTGTTCGGCAGGCACGCGCATCCGCGCCTTGACGACCCCGAGAGGTTCATTTCTGCCGCGATGAGCCACGCGCACGAGCGCATCATGAGGCTTCCGCACAACCGCGATATGGGCGGTTTTCCCGGGACGACCTGCGTCGCCGTCTTGATCCAGGACAACCGGATGCACTGGGGCCACGCCGGGGACTCGCGCATTTACCTGCTGCGCGACGGCGCGGTGCTGGCCAGGACAAACGATCATTCGGTGGTGCAGCACTGGGTCGAGTCGGGCCTGATCTCCTCCGAAGACGCGCGTTTGCATCCGCAGCGGAATCAGATCACCAACTGCATCGGCGGTATCGAGGACACGTTCTATGCTGAACCGGGCGAGACCATCGCGTTGCGCTCCGGCGATGTCGTGCTGCTCGGCAGCGACGGCCTGTGGGGACCGTTCTCCGACCAGGAGTTGGCCGCAGCGTTCTCATCAAGACCTGTCGCGGAAACTCTGGATGGCCTGATCGCGACTGCAGTGCAGCGCGAAAGCGGCCATTCCGACAATGTCACCGGCCTGGTGGTGCGCTGGGGTGAAAGCGAAATGTCCCACGAGACAGCCGAGCCCGTCAGCCGGATCCTCGATATTCCATAGCCTTGCCGCTTTTGCCTTGACCCTTTATATTTAATAGCGAGTATCCATCATGCGTCCCAGTCTGAGATCATCCAACCAGTTGCGTGAAATTCGCATCACCCGCAACTACACAAGGCACGCCGAAGGCTCGGTGCTGATTGAGTGCGGCGACACCAGAGTCATATGTACCGCGAGCGTCGAGGAAAAGATACCGCCGCATAAAAAGGGCAGCGGGGAGGGGTGGGTCACCGCCGAATACGGCATGCTGCCGCGTTCCACCGGCGAACGGATGAGCCGCGAAGCGGCGAAGGGCAAGCAATCCGGGCGCACCCAGGAGATACAGCGCCTGATCGGGCGCAGTCTGCGCGCCGTGGTGGATCTGAAGAAATTGGGCGAGCGCACGATACAGATCGACTGCGACGTGATCCAGGCAGATGGCGGCACGCGCACCGCCAGCATCACCGGCGCGTTCGTCGCGTTGTATGACGCTGTCAGAGGCCTGCTTGGCAAGGGCCTGATCAAGGAATCGCCGCTCAAGGATTTCATCGCCGCGATCTCGGTCGGCATCTACAAGGGCAAGCCGGTGCTGGATCTGGACTACCTGGAAGACTCGGATTGCGACACCGACATGAATGTGGTGATGCTGGGCAACGGCCATTTCGTCGAAGTGCAGGGCACCGCGGAAGGGCACGCTTTCACCCGCGCCGAGATGGACGAACTGCTGGAACTGGCGAAGGGCGGCATAGCGGAGTTGATCGCGATGCAGAAGGCGGTGCTGGAACATGATTGATCTGCGCCCCCTCTCCCCTAACCCCTCTCCCGCCAGTGAGGGAGGGGAATGGTTTTCCTCTCTCCATGGGGGCTGACGGAGAGAGTGGTTCACCATGCAAAAACTTGTCATCGCTTCCAACAATCCCGGCAAGCTGCGCGAATTCCAGTTCCTGCTGCAGCCGCTCGGTATCGAGGTGCTGACGCAGGCGCAGCTCGGCATAGCCGAAGCCGAGGAGCCTCACGTAACCTTCGTCGAGAACGCGCTGGCCAAGGCGCGCCACGTCAGCCTCCTGAGCGGGCTTCCCGCGCTGGCGGATGATTCCGGCATTTGCGTCACCGCGCTGGGCGGTGCGCCCGGCGTGCTCTCCGCGCGCTATGCTGGAGATAAGCGCGGCTGCGACACGTTACTGATAGAACCACTAGCCATTCGACTAGGCGAGCAACCGCCACTCGCCAAGTCGCTGGTTATGGCGGAGCCCGCCGATTGCGGGAGCAGCCGCAATGCCGCCTCTCCACCATCACCGGAAGTTTCACGCGAACTGGCGAGGCGGCAGGCCGATCAACGCAACAACGAAAAACTGCTGCAGGAAATGCAGGGTGTGACGGACCGGCGCGCGCATTACTATTGCGTGCTGGTATTGCTGCATCATGCGGAAGACCCGCAGCCGCTGATCGCCGAGGGCGAGTGGCACGGCGAGATCGGGCACGGGGAACGCGGCGCAGGCGGCTTCGGCTACGACCCGCTGTTCTGGCTGCCAGAGCTCGGCAAGACCAGCGCGCAACTGGAGCGCGAACAAAAGCATGCGATCAGCCACAGAGGCAAGGCGCTCAAAGTATTGCTGCAGAGGCTCCGGTCAGAATGACTGCACAAATTCTTCAACCCGTCGGCCTCAAATCGCAGGCCGTGAATTTTCGGGCCTTGCCGCCGCTGTCGCTGTATATCCACATCCCGTGGTGCGTGCGCAAATGCCCGTATTGCGATTTCAATTCTCATGAGGTGCGCGGGACGTTCCCGGAAAAGGAATATGTCGCCGCGCTGGTCCGCGATCTGGAGCTGGCCTTGCCGCTGATCTGGGGACGCAAGGTATATACGGTGTTCTTCGGCGGCGGCACGCCCAGCTTGTTGAGCGGCGACGGTGTCGACGAGATTCTGCGCAACGTGCGCATGCTGTTGCCGCTGGCCCTTGACGCCGAGATCACGCTGGAGGCGAATCCCGGCACGGTGGAAGCCGCGCGTTTTGCCGCGTATCGTGAAGCGGGCGTGAACCGGCTTTCGATGGGCATACAGAGTTTCAACGATGCACATCTGCAGGCGCTCGGACGCATCCATACAGCCGATGAGGCGAAGCACGCGACAGCGGTCGCTCGGCAGCATTTCGACAACATCAATCTCGACCTGATGTATGCGTTGCCCGGTCAAACACTGGAGCAAGCGTTACTGGATGTGCAAACTGCGCTGTCGTTCGCGCCGCAGCATCTGTCCTGCTATCACCTGACGCTGGAGCCCAACACGCTGTTCCATCGCAATCCGCCCACATTGCCGGACGACGATGCGAGCAGCGACATGCAACAGCGCATCGAAGAGATGCTGGCGGCAGCAGGCTATCAGCATTACGAGACATCAGCATTCGCGTTGGCGAACGGGCGTGGCAAATATGCCAATGATGATGAAACTCGCCACGCCCGTTTCCCTCTCCCCGGCCCTCCCCCGCAAGCGGGTGAGGGGGGTAATGTCTCGCCACGCGAGTCTCTCTTTAATTGCCGCGCCAGACACAACCTCAACTACTGGCAGTTCGGCGATTACCTGGGCGTAGGCGCGGGCGCGCACAGCAAGCTGAGTTTTCCCGACAAGATCGTGCGCCAGGCACGATACAAGCAGCCCCAGGCATATATGCAGCAGGTCGCCAGGGATGCGTCTGTCCAGGTTGAAAGCGAAGTCAACCGCGACGAACTGGGATTCGAGTTCATGATGAATGCATTGCGCCTGAACGAGGGTTTCGACAGCGTCCTGTTCGAGGAGCGCACCAGCCTGCCGTTGCTCTCGATCCAGCGCGAGTTGGCAGATGCTGAACGTCGCGGCCTGTTGGTTCGGACGCTTGGACACGGTGGGGCGCAGCCCGCTGGTGCGGGAGAAGCGTCGGGGCAGTTGCACCGCCAAGCGGCAAATTTTGCTGGAAACATGGCGCAACTGACTGTCCATCAGCGCATCGCGCCGACAAAACTCGGGCAGCGGTTCTTGAACGATCTGCTGGAGATCTTCCTGAGGTGCTAGGGAGCCTCAGGTCGGGTTCCTAGAAACTGCGCCCATCCACCTGTTTTATTTTGAGCGCGGACAAATCCACATTTTCCAGGCAGCGCGCATTGATGCTGAACATCTCGACCCCGTTGTGCGAACCGGTGCCCATAGGCGCGCAGCCGCAGACCGAGCAGAAATGGTGATGGATCCTTTTCTTGCCAAACTGGTAACTGGAAAGATTGCTTTCCGGTGTCAGGAACCGGACCTGCGATCGCGGCACGAACCAGCGCAATGCCCCCAGCCTGCGGCATATGGAGCAGTTGCATTCTTTTACGCTATGCAGGTCTCCGTCGACTTCAAACGCGATGTGACCGCAATGGCAGCTACCTTGATATAGCATGATGTGCCCTCCTGTATGCGGCTGGGAAACCGGGTGCGGCCCCGGCTGTCGTTTGCAGGATTTTCCGCATCGCAGCCGCCGTCCTACACTGCTCCGTCAAACCCGCATTGGCGCCATGCCTCATAAACAGCTACCGCGACGGTATTGGACAGGTTCAGGCTGCGGTTGTCGGGCAGCATCGGCAGCCGCAAACGGCGTTCGGCATCGAATCCATCTAGTACGTCGGGTGGCAAGCCGCGGCTTTCCGGGCCGAACAGAAACGCATCGCCGGCCTGGAAGCGCGTTTGATGAAAGTCTTGCTTACCCTTGGTTGTGATCGCGAATGCGCGCGCCGGATCGAATGCCGAAAGGCAATCGGGCAAGGTGTCGTGCACGCGCAGGGTCGCGAACTCGTGATAATCCAGCCCGGCACGCACCAGTTGCTTGTCTTCCAGTGTGAAACCCAACGGTCTGATCAGGTGCAACCGGCAACCGGTGTTGGCGCACAGGCGGATGATATTGCCGGTGTTCGGGGGGATCTCGGGTTGGTAAAGGATCACATGAAACATAAGGGCCCCATAAATATACTCCCAAGTCCTTGTCATTGTCGCGAAAAACGGCTAACTTGCATCCTGGATCGCAATAACTTGCAATAACTTACTCGGGGAAGCAACAACAATTATGGCGCGTCAGGACAAAATCCGCTTGGGGGAGTTGCTGCTTCAGCAAAAACTCATTACGCAAGGCCAGCTCGATGCCGCGCTTCAGCAGCAAACGAGCAGCGGCCTCAGGCTGGGACGCATCCTGGCGGACAACGCCTTTGTCACGGAACAGGATATTTCCGAAACACTCGCAAAACAGCTCAACATCCCTTATATCAACCTCAAACACTTTCATATCAAGCCCGAACTGGTAAGGTTGCTGCCGGAAAGCCTGGCACGGCAGTACCAAGCTATCGTGCTGGAAGATCGCAATGGCATGTTGCTGGTCGGCATGGCAGACCCGACCGACTTGAAAGCCGCCGATGATATTGCGCGTATCGTGAAGAGCGGAATCGATATAGCGGTGGTGACCGAAGGTCAATTGCTGGAAAGCTTGGATCGCGGCTATTGGCGCAACCAGGAGTTTTCCGGTTCTGTCTAGTTGTACGTCCCGGATATTCGTCAAGATTCTCGGCTATGGGCGATTGATGCCGTGATCCTTGTTCGATGTCCGGGAACTCCAAACCGCTACAAGCCGCTGCGGGTTTCTTTCCCTGAAGGCATGCTTGATTGGGGGGCTCAATTCAAAGGCTCCAGTTCTTCGATTTTTGGATAAGGGTTTTCCGAATGCGGAAGGGTCCGGGCGATCACCCACGCAGCTATTTCTGCCGCTCCCCGTTTTTGCACCGCGCCGGCGAGGGCGTTCAGGCTGGCCCCGGTGGTCAGCACATCATCCACCAGCGCGATCCGTTTGCCGGCCAGATCCATATCGCAGCTGAAAGCATTGCGCACGTTTTTCTTTCGCTCCTTCCATGGCAAGGCGGATTGCGGCGGCGTGTCGCGCACGCGACTGCAGGCATATGGCAGAAGCTTCAGTCTCAGTTCGCGGGCGACGGTTGCGGCGAGCAACATCGATTGGTTAAAGCCGCGTTCGCGCAGTTTGACCGGGTGTAGCGGCATCGCGATGATGTAATCCGGCAAATCGCTCTTGTCGATGCGCTGCAACAGCCTTTTCGCGAAGCCGTCAGCCAGGGCAAGTTGTTCGCCGTCTTTCATGCCATGGATCAGCTTGTCGAGCGGGAAGGCATAGCCGAATACCGCGGTCGTGCGGCTGAATGCAGGCGGTTGTGCCAGGCAGTGCCCGCACACTTCGCCGGCGGGAGTCGGCAACGCGCAGACCGGGCAATGCGGACCTTTTAGATAGGGGAGGGCCGTGTTACAAGCGTCGCACCACAAGCCGTCGCGGCTCATGCGGCCGCACAGCACGCAAGGTTGCGCGGGCAGATCTGCTCAAGAAATGCGCGAATGTTCAGGAAATTCCCTCTTAAAATTGACAAAACATTGTCCTTTCCAGCATTATCCTTCCGGGATGATGCAGCATTGCCCTGAAGCTAGGTCTATCCGCCTTTCAGCATGGCCGGCCTGGCCGAGAATGCGCATTCCGACAAGAATACTCCCAAAATGAGCACCCAGAACACATGAGCACCCAGACCATCCAATTTGTCCGGCCCATCCGGGAATCCAAACAACCGGGCGATAGTCCCGCCACCCCACAGCGCTGGACAGTGCAAGACGTGGAAGCGCTGTTCAAGCTGCCGTTCTCCGACCTGATGTTCCGTGCGCAGCAGGTGCACCGCCAGAGTTTCGACCCGAACGCCGTGCAACTCTCCACGCTGTTGTCGATCAAGACCGGCGGCTGCTCCGAGGACTGCGGTTATTGCCCGCAGTCGGCATTCCATTCCACCGGCGTGGAAAACAGGAAGATGCTGGAAGTGGAAGAAGTGGTCAGGGCGGCAAAAGCCGCGCAACTGAGCGGCGCGGACCGGTTCTGCATGGGCGCAGCCTGGCGCGAACCCAGCGAAGAAGATTTGGCCAGCGTGGTAGAAATGGTCAAGGCGGTGCGCAATCTGGGCATGGAGACCTGCGCCACGCTGGGCATGCTAAACGAGAAACAGACTGAGCAATTGCGCGACGCCGGACTGGATTACTACAACCACAATCTGGACACTGCGCCGGAATTCTACGGCGACATCATCAGCACGCGCGATTTCCAGGATCGCCTCGACACGCTGGAGCGGGTGCGCAAGGCAGGCATGCATGTATGCAGCGGCGGCATCGTCGGCATGGGCGAGAACCTCACCCAGCGTGCCGGCCTGATCGCGCAACTGGCCAATCTGGAGCCCTATCCCGAGAGCGTGCCGATCAACAATCTGGTGAAAGTGGAAGGCACGCCGCTGGCGCACGCCGAGGATCTCGATCCGCTGGACTTCGTGCGCACCATCGCCGTCGCGCGCATCACGATGCCTGCGGCTCGGGTGAGGCTGTCGGCAGGGCGGCAGCAGATGTCGGACGCGATACAGGCGCTGTGTTTTCTGGCAGGAGCGAACTCGATCTTCTACGGGGAGCAATTGCTCACCACGGGCAATCCTGAAGCCGAGCGTGACCGCGCGTTGCTGGACAAGCTGGGCATGTATCCGTTCGCCGGCCGGCCATCGATATGACTCGCCATCAAGATGGGCAAAAATCAAAGCATTCAATACCACCGACAGGATCACACACAATGAGGCGCTCAACCATCACCATCGATGTCCGGATGGATCAAAAGAACCACCCCGATTCCATCGCGTGGACCGCGACGGATTCCGGCGTCAAGGAGGCGCAGCAAGCCAAAGCCATGATGCTGGCGTTCTGGGATGCGGAAAAGAGATCCGCGTTGCATATCGATCTGTGGACCAAGGAAATGATGGTGGATGAGATGGCCGAGTTCTATTACCAGATGATGACCACGATGGCGGATACCTTCAGCCGCGCGACTGCTCACAAGGAATTCATCTCCCACATGAAAAATGCCGCCAGCGATTTCCGCAGGAAATTCGTCGAGTTGCGCAACCAGGAAAGAGCCTGAGGCGCGGGCAGACAGATGCCTTTTGCGGCACTCCTGTCAGGGCTGGACGAGCGCGCTGCACGAGGTTTGCTGCGCACGCGGCGCACACTGCAAAGCCCGCAGGCGCCGCATATCGTCGTGGATGGCAGGCCCTATTTGTCCTTTTCCAGCAACGATTATCTCGGACTCGCCAATCACCCGCGGCTGATAGCCGCAATGAAGCACGGGGTGCAGCAATATGGCGTGGGAGCGGGCGCAGCGCATCTGGTGAGCGGGCACACGCAGCCGCACGAGCAGCTGGAGCACGCCTTGGCCGATTTTGCAGGCAAGCCCGCTGCGCTGTTGTTCTCGACCGGCTACATGGCCAATCTCGGCGCGGTGCAGGCACTGGTGGGCAAAGCAGATACTGTGTTTGCCGACAAGCTGAACCATGCTTCTCTGAACGATGCGATGCTGCTGTCGCGTGCCGGAATCAAGCGTTACGGGCACAACGATTTATCTCATTTAGCAAAACTTTTGGAACAAACTGACAACGCCTCTGACAACCGTTGCGAGCAGGGTGAAATGCAAGGAGCCGCGCAACGAGCGACGAGACGGTTGGTAGGCGAGGAGCAAGAGAGCACGCGACACGGCAGTTCATCCGCGCAGCAGGATGCTCGAGGTGTTGGGCGAAAGCTTGTCATCACTGATGCCGTGTTCAGCATGGATGGCGACCTCGCACGGCTGCCGGAAATGCTCGAGTTGTGCGAGAAGCATGATGCATGGATGCTGGTTGACGATGCGCACGGTTTCGGCGTCCTCGGGGGACGGGGTCGCGGTTCGCTGGCACATACCGGCATCGCCTCGCAGCGCATCATCTACATGGCGACGCTGGGCAAGGCGGCGGGGGTGTTCGGCGCATTCGTCGCTGCGGAGCAAGCGGTGATCGACACGCTGGTCAACCACGCGCACAGCTATGTCTACACCACGGCCACGCCGCCCGCGCTGGCAGGCGCGGTGCTGGAAAGTTTGCAGTTGATAGAGCAGGGCGAGGAACAGCGCGCGCACTTGCAGCGGTTGATCGCTCATCTGCGCGGAGGCTTGCATGGTTTGCGCTGGCAGCTGATGCCTTCGAACACCGCGATACAACCGCTGCTGATCGGTGACAATAAGGCGGCACTGGATCTGGGCAACGCATTGCGCGAGCGCGGCATCTGGGTCGCGGCGATCCGTCCGCCCACCGTGCCAAAGGGGACCGCCCGGCTGCGCATCACGCTGTCTGCTGCACATAGCATGGCTGACGTTGCGCGATTGATCGAAGCGCTGCATGACCTTGCACAGGGATGAGAAATTCGCGTAGCGATGCATTTGCTTGGCTTCGCCCCCTCGCTTGCGGGATAACCAGCGACTTGGCTGCGGTTGTTTGCAGCCTAGTCGAATGGCTAGTTGCTTCACCCGGAGGATTGCACCCGCAAGGGGTGGGCCGTGCTTGTATGGAGCTAAAGCCGCAACAACACACGCACAGGAGAGGGAACGTGCATAGCTGCCTCAACTGCAGGATTGCTTAATGACCGGTTTGCACGTTGACCATTATGAATATGCCGGCACTGCAGGCGCAGGCGACAGACCATCGCTGCTGCTGATACACGGCTGGGGCATGCACGGCGGCATGTGGAGCAAGACCGCCCAAAGACTGGCGCAGCATTTTCGCGTGATGGCGGTGGATCTGCCCGGCCACGGCTACAGCGTCAACAATAATAGAGACAAGAGGCAAGAGGCAAGGTTGAAGGGGCAAGACCCAGCTTTCCACTTGAACCTTGAACCTTCAACCTTCGCTTTGGATGCCATAGTCGACGAGTTGTCCGCCCAGTTTGATGGGCCTCTGGATATATGCGGCTGGTCGCTGGGCGGACAGATCGCGTTGCGCTGGGCATCGCTTAAACCGCAGCAAGTGAGCCGCCTGGTGATGCTGGCAAGCACGCCATGTTTTGCAAGGCAGGCCGGCTGGAAGCATGCCTTGAGTCCGGAAATACTCGAGGAATTTGCGGCCGATCTGGAGCATGATTACGTGCAGACTCTGAGGCGCTTCCTGTCCTTGCAGATCCGCGGCAGCGACCGGGAACGGGAGACATTGGCGGAACTGCGCGAGGCCTTGTTCAGCCGCGGTGAGCCCGATCCGGACGCGTTGCATGCGGGACTGGGGATCCTGCGCCGCAGCGATCAGCGCAGCACATTGCCTGATGTCAAACAGCCTGTGCTGGTGGTGGCGGGAGAGCGCGATACGCTGATACCGCTGCAAGCCTCGCAATATCTGGCGAGCAACACACCGAACGGACGGTTGGCCGTGATCGGCGGCGCGGCGCACGCGCCGTTCTTGTCGCATCCCGAGGAATTTGCAGGACATCTGGTGGATTTTCTGAACGGAAAATGAAGCATGGACGAATATTTGATCGATAAGCGCCGGTTGCGCCATGCCTTCAGCCGCGCGTCAACGGGCTACGATGCGGCAGCGATACTGCAGCGCGAAGTGTGCACGAGGATGCTGGAGCGCCTGGAATACATCAAGCTGCAGCCCGAGCGCGTGCTGGACGCGGGCAGCGGCACGGGTTGGGGCACGCGCCGTTTGGCGCAACGCTATCCTTCTGCGCAGGTGATCGCGCTGGACATCGCGATCGGCATGCTGCAGGCCGCACAGGGACGCTCCGGGTGGTGGCAGAAATTGTTCGGCGGGGCAAAG
The DNA here is from genome assembly GCA_963723415.1 of uncultured beta proteobacterium. GTDB lineage: Bacteria > Pseudomonadota > Gammaproteobacteria > Burkholderiales > Gallionellaceae > Gallionella. The sequence goes on from CAVRQB010000002.1 coordinate 399,090, forward strand.
CAGCTGCAGGTGTGCGCGGACGTTGAAGCCCTGCCGCTGGCCGCAAACAGTCTGGAACTGGTTTGGTCCAACCTGGCGCTGCAGTGGTGCAACGACTTGCCGGGTACCTGTGTCGAATTGCACCGCGTGCTGAAAGTGGACGGGTTGCTGATGTTCAGCACCTTCGGGCCCGATACGCTGAAGGAACTGAGAATGGCATTCAACGGCGTGGACCGGCACAACCATCTCAACCGTTTCGCGGATATGCACGACATCGGCGACATGCTGGTGCAAGCCGGATTCGCCGATCCGGTGATGGACATGGAATATATCACGCTGACCTATGCCGATGTGCGCGGCGTGCTGCAAGACCTCAAGGCGATAGGCGCGCACAACGCAACAGTCGGGCGGGGGAAGGGTTTGATGGGCAAGGATTCGTGGACGCGACTGGTGGAAAATTACGAGCGTTTGCGCAGCGACGGCAGGCTGCCTGCGACCTTCGAAGTCGTGTACGGCCATGCGTGGAAGCCGCAGCCGCGCGTCACCGCCGACGGCGCGGCCATCGTCAGGACGTCATTCAGAATGAAATGAGCTACTTCGTTACAGGGACTGATACCGGGGTCGGCAAAACGCTGATCAGTTGCGCGCTGCTGCAAGCATTTGCAAGACAGGGCAAGCGTGTGGCCGGCATGAAACCGATAGCGGCAGGGTGCAATGCGGACGGGCAGAACGAAGACGCGTTGCAATTGCGCGCAGCCGGCAATGTTTCGGTGAGCTATGAGTCTGTCAATCCATTTTGTTTCCCGTGGCCGGTCGCACCGCATATCGCCGCACTGCGGGCCGGTGTGATCATCGATCTTTCAATGATCGAAAAATCCTATCGGGAGTTGTCAGCGCTGGCCGACGTGGTTATCGTGGAAGGCGCGGGCGGTCTGCTGGTACCGCTGAACGAGCAACAGGACGGCGCCGATCTGGTACGGCAATTGGCCTTGCCGGTCATTCTGGTGGCGGGCATGCGGCTGGGTTGTTTGAATCATGCATTGCTGACCGTGGAGGCTGTCACCGCGCGCGGTTTGGCACTGGCGGGATGGGTCGCCAACATGGCCGAGACCGGGATGGAATCGGCCGAGGACAACATCGCCGCACTGCAACAGCGGATCGCCGCGCCGCTGTTGGGTGTGGTTCCGCACCTGCCACAGCCGGATGCGCAGATTGCATCGGCGCATCTTAGGGTGGAACGGCTGGACCGGGGCTTGAACGGCTGGACCGGCAGAAAACTAGAGATCTGGCCGCATTGATGGATGCATCCCGGTCAAGCCGGGCTGTAATATGGAAACCAGGAAAGGACGAATGATGAATGATGCAAAGATGATGGGACGCATGATATTGATGTTCTTGATAGTCATGCTGGCCGGTTGCGATAAGGCTCCCCCGGCCCGTTTCCATGCAAGCGATGTGTCCGGCAAATACACCGGGGCCGATTTCCACCTGACCGATCATAACGGCAGACCGCGCAGCCTGAGCGATTTCAGGGGCAAGGTCGTGGTGATGTTCTTTGGCTATACCCATTGCCCGGATGTCTGCCCCACCACGCTGGCCAACCTGGCCCATACCATGCATCTGTTGGGCAATGACGCCGGCCGGGTGCAGGTATTGTTCGTCACGATCGATCCGGAACGCGACACCCGCGAAATCCTTGCAAAATTCGTGCCGGCGTTTGATCCCGCATTCCTGGGTTTGTATGGTGATGCCCAAGCGACGGCGAGCGCGGCGAAAAATTTTATGGTCGACTATCAGAAAGTCCCGGCAAAAAAAGGCTATTTCATGGATCACACGTCGTTCATCTATTTGGTCGATACCCAGGGCAAGGTCCGATTGCTGGCCGGTGACAGGGAGCCAGACGAATTGCTGGCGCAGGATATCCGGCTGCTGTTGGCAAGCGGGCGCTGACAGGCTGCGGTATCATAGGCCGGTCTAATTACAATCAATTGGCTTTGAGGAATCGCGATGAAAATCTTGCCGGCTGATGATCTCATGCGGTTGCGCGAAAATATGTGCATCGGAGAAATTGGCGAACCTGTGAATGCCACTGGATATCCGTCCCTGATCGGTGCATTCCATGGCTGAGGCGAGCGGAGATTTGTTGTCCAATAGACTGTTCTCGCTGTTGCGCGAATCGCGCTGGATACTGCTGGTCGCCTGCGCGCTGTATTTCACCGTTGCGCTGTATGGCTACAATCCCTCCGATCCGGCCTGGTCGCACAGCGTGAGCGGCATGCACACCAGCAATCCGGGTGGAGTGATGGGCGCCTATCTTTCCGACATATTGTTCTATTTGTTCGGATTTTCCGCATGGTGGTGTGTCCTGTTCATGCTGCAGCGCGTATGGGCGGGATACCATAATCTGCGTGCCGGCAGCATTTTCAGCAAGCGGACCTTCTGGGTTTCGATCGCAGGATTCGGGGTGTTGCTGCTTTCCAGCAGCGCGCTGGAGGCGATACGTTTGTACAGCATGAAAGTCGTGCTTCCGCTGGCGCATGGCGGGATGTTGGGTGTGGTGTTGGGCAACGCGCTGACCCGTGCGTTCGGGTTCACCGGCGCAACCCTGCTGCTGCTGGCTTTGGTTGCCGCAGGCTTCAGTGTGTTCAGCGGTTTTTCCTGGCTGCGTTTCGTGGATCGTCTGGGTGAGTGGCTGGAAACAGCCTATCTGAATATGCGCCTGGCCTGGCAGACCCGCCAGGACAGGCGTATCGGCATACAGGCGACGCATGAACGCGTCGCCGTCGTCGAGGAAGAGAAAAAGAAGCGCGTCGAGGACCACCAGCCGATACACATCGAAATGCCGCTGATGGAGGTGGCCAGATCGGCACGGGCCGCAGAAGAAAAGCAGGTGCCGCTGTTTGCCGATATGCCCGATTCGCCGTTGCCGCCGCTGCATCTGCTGGATCAGGCCGCACAGCATATCGAAGTCGTGTCTGCCGACACGCTGGAATTCACCTCGCGCCTGATCGAGCGCAAATTGAATGATTTCGGAGTAGAGGTGAAAGTGGTGGCGGCCTACCCGGGACCGGTGATCACACGCTACGAGATCGAACCCGCGGTCGGTGTAAAGGGCAGCCAGATCACCAATCTCGTGAAGGACCTGGCGCGCGCATTGTCGGTGGTGAGCATACGGCTGGTCGAAACGATACCCGGCAAGGCATACATGGCGCTGGAGCTGCCCAATCCGAAGCGTCAGGTGGTGCGCCTGTCCGAGATACTCGGCTCGCAGGTCTATGCCGACATGCATTCCCCGCTGACCATCGCTATGGGCAAGGACATCTCCGGCAAACCGGTGGTCGCCGATCTGGCCAGGATGCCGCATGTGCTGGTGGCGGGCACTACCGGCTCCGGCAAATCGGTGGCGATCAACGCGATGATCCTGAGCCTGATCTACAAGGCCACGCCGCAGCAGGTGCGGCTGCTGCTGATCGACCCGAAGATGCTGGAACTGTCGATGTACGAGGGCATCCCGCATCTGCTGGCACCTGTGGTGACAGACATGCGCCAGGCCGCATCGGGGCTGAACTGGTGTGTGCAGGAAATGGACAGGCGCTACCGGCTGATGTCTGCACTCGGCGTGCGCAATATTGCCGGTTACAACCAGAAATTGTGTGATGCCGAGAAAGCCCGCCAGCCGCTCACCAATCCGTTCACGCTGACACCGGAAAATCCGGAGCCGCTGGAGGAGCTGCCGCTGATCGTTGTGTTCATCGACGAACTCGCCGACCTGATGATGGTGGTGGGCAAGAAGATCGAGGAACTTATCGCGCGTCTGGCGCAGAAGGCGCGCGCTTCCGGAATCCATCTGGTGCTGGCCACGCAGCGCCCGTCGGTCGATGTGATCACCGGATTGATCAAGGCAAATGTGCCGACGCGCATCGCGTTCCAGGTTTCCAGCAAGATCGATTCGCGCACGATACTGGATCAAATGGGCGCGGAAGCGTTGCTCGGGCAGGGCGACATGCTGTACCTGCCTCCGGGAAGCGGCTATCCTCAGCGGGTGCATGGCGCTTTCGTTTCCGACCAGGAAGTGCACCGCGTTGCCGAATATCTCAAGGCGCAAGGCGAGCCGCAGTACATCGATGCCGTGCTCAATTCGCTGGATGAGTCTACGGACGAAGGAGGCCCGTTGGGCGAGAGTATGGGTGCGGAAGCCGATCCGCTGTACGACCAGGCAGTGGATATCGTGCTGAAGAATCGCCGCGCCTCGATCTCGCTGGTGCAGCGTCATCTGCGCATCGGCTACAACCGTGCGGCTCGGCTGGTTGAGCAGATGGAAGCGGCGGGCATCGTCTCTGCGATGCAGAGCAATGGCAACAGGGAAGTGCTCGCACCGGTAAGACATGACTGAGGACTGAGGACTGAGTAAACCCACTGCTCCGTTTTTAACTCGGCCCTTAGTCCTCGCGCCTTATTCCTAATAACGTCGGGAAGAAGATGAAATATATTTTTGCTGTTTTGATGCTGTCTATTTTGCCGGTTTCAGCACACGCCGGCGCCATCGAAAGACTAAAATCCTTTATCGCTTCCACGCATTCGGCGCAGGCAAATTTTACCCAGGAGGTGCTGGACCAGAATGGCAAACGCATCCAGTCCGCTTCAGGAACGATGCAGTTCGTGCGGCCCGGAAAATTCCGCTGGACTTACCGGAAGCCATATGAACAACTGATCATAGGGGACGGCAGCAAGTTCTGGTTGTATGACGCTGACCTGAATCAGGTGACGGTCAAAAAGCTCGATGCGGCATTGGGCAGCAGTCCTGCAGCGCTGCTGTCCGGCAGCAACGAGATCGAGCGCGGATTCAAATTGACCGAGGATGGAAGCAGGGATGGGTTGGAATGGCTGCAAGCCACGCCCAAGGGGAACGGCCAGGACAGCAGCTTCGAAAAGATACTCATGGCATTCAACGCGCAATCCGAATTGGCCGTGATGGAATTGAACGACATGTTCGGGCACCGGACCATATTGCGTTTTTCCGATATGCAGCGCAACCCGAAGATACCGGAGCAGCAATTTCGCTTTGCGCCGCCCAAAGGCGCGGATGTGCTGAGCGAATAGCATTGTTATGCCCATGCAGACTGACAGCCTGTTCGGTGCCATTACACCCGCCGCACCGCTGGCGGAGCGCCTGCGTCCCAAACATGTAGACGAAGTGATCGGCCAGCCGCATCTGCTCGGCGAGGGCAAACCGCTGCGCATGGCATTTAAATCCGGCAAACTGCATTCGATGATCCTGTGGGGCCCGCCCGGAGTCGGCAAGACCACGCTGGCACGGCTGATGGCCTCGGCGTTCGATGCCGAGTTCGTGCCGCTGTCTGCGGTGCTGTCTGGCGTCAAGGATATCCGCGAGGCGATCGCGCAGGCGCAACTGATGTTGCAGCAGCGCGGACGCCACACCATCCTGTTCGTCGACGAGGTGCACCGCTTCAACAAGTCGCAGCAGGATGCCTTCCTGCCTTTCGTCGAGCAGGGTCTGGTGACCTTCATCGGCGCGACCACGGAGAATCCATCGTTCGAGGTGAACAACGCGCTGCTGTCGCGCGCGCAGGTGTATGTGCTGCATGCCTTGTCGGCGGAGGAGCTTGAACAGTTGTTCGAACATGCACGCAACGTCGCGATGCCTGAACTGGAATTTGACGAAGATTCACGCGAGCGCATCATCGGTTACGCCGATGGGGATGCGCGCAGGTTGCTCAATGCGCTGGAACAAGTGCAGACCGCAGCACAAACCGCGGGGGTGAGCAGGATAGACAGTGCGTTCCTTGATAACACGCTGGCGCAGAATCTGCGCCGCTTCGACAAGGGCGGCGAGGCGTTCTACGACCAGATATCCGCGCTGCACAAATCGGTGCGCGGCTCCGATCCGGATGCATCCTTGTATTGGCTGGTGCGCATGCTGGACGGCGGCGCCGACCCGCGCTATCTGGCGCGGCGTATCGTGCGCATGGCATGGGAAGACATCGGTCTGGCCGATCCGCGCGCGATACAATTGGCACAGGACGCCGCGCTGACTTACGAGCGTCTCGGCTCGCCGGAAGGCGAACTGGCGCTGGCGCAGGCTATCCTGTATCTGGCCTGCGCGCCGAAATCGAACGCGGGTTATGTCGCGTATAATGCCGCGCGCGCTTTCATTGCCCAGGACGGTTCGCGCGAAGTGCCGCTGCATTTGCGCAATGCGCCGACCAAGCTGATGAAGCAGCTCGATTACGGCAAGGGTTACCGCTATGCGCACAACGAGGAGGAAGGTTATGCGGCGGGCGAGACCTATTTCCCGGATGACATGCCGAAAGTGAGTTTCTATCAGCCCACCGATCACGGACTGGAAGCGAAGATCGCCGAAAAATTGGCGCATTTGCGCGAGCTGGATAAAAAAGCCAAGAACAAAAAAGGATAGAGCAGCATGCTGGATATACAGGCGTTACGGAATGATCTGGACGGGGTGGCGTCGCGCCTTGCGACCCGCGGCTTCGACCTGAACAAAGAAAGATTCGCGCAGCTCGAAGCTGAGCGCAAGAGCATACAGATACGCACGCAGGAATTGCAGGCGAAGCGCAACAGTTCTTCAAGGCTGATCGGACAGGCCAAGGCCAAGGGCGAGGATGTATCCGCGATCATGGCCGAAGTGGCGAATCTTGGCGATGAACTCAAGCGGGCGGAAGCACGACTCGGCGAAGTGCAGATTGCGTTGCAGCAAATGCTGGAAATGGTTCCGAATACGCCTAACGACAGCGTGCCGGTCGGAAAATCCGAAGCCGACAATCTGGAAGTGCGCAGGGTCGGCAATATCCCCCGGTTCGATTTTGCGGTGAAGGATCATGTCGACCTGGGCGAGAAGCTGGGTCTGGATTTCGATACTGCCGCCAAGATCAGCGGCGCGCGCTTCTCGCTGCTGAAAGGCCCGCTGGCGCGGCTGCATCGCGCGCTCGCGCAGTTCATGCTGGATACGCATACCGAGCAGCACGGATACACCGAGACTTATGTTCCTTACATTGTGAATGCTGAGTCGATGCGCGGCACCGGGCAGTTGCCCAAGTTCGAGGAAGATTTGTTCAAGGTTCCCTTTGGTCTTGAAGAACCTAGTGCTGTGGAGCTAGCGCGCATTGCAAGTTTAGGCGACGCTGATTCACTTAGAGAGCCACTTAGGGAAAGATATTTTTACCTCATCCCCACCGCCGAAGTCCCGGTGACCAACATCGTGCGCGACGAGATCGTGCCGGTGGAGCAACTGCCGCTGAAGTTCGTCGCGCACACGCCGTGTTTCCGCAGCGAGGCGGGTTCCTACGGGCGCGACGCGCGCGGCATGATACGCCAGCACCAGTTCGACAAGGTGGAGCTGGTGCAGATCGTGCATCCCGACGTATCGTACGCCGCACTTGAAGAATTGCTCGCTCATGCCGAAACGATATTGCAGAAACTCGGGCTGCCGTATCGCGTGGTCAAGCTGTGCACCGGCGACATGGGCTTTTCCGCCGCGCTGACCTACGACATCGAAGTCTGGCTGCCGGCGCAGAACACCTACCGCGAGATCTCCTCGTGCAGCAACTTCGAGGCCTTCCAGGCGCGAAGGATGCAGGCCCGTTTCCGCAACGCACAGGGCAAGCCCGAGCTGCTGCATACGCTGAATGGTTCGGGGCTGGCAGTCGGCCGCACTCTGGTGGCGGTTCTGGAGAATTATCAGCGGGTCGATGGCAGCGTGGTGATACCGGACGTGCTGCGTCCCTATATGGGCGGCATGGAGAAACTCGCTCCTTAAGGCAGCAAGCGCGGCATCGGCTCTACCAGCCGGTAGGATGGCTGTTGCGGTATCGATGCCGGCTGGTTGGGTTCCAGCCGCTGGAGCATTTCATAGTAGCTGCGTATGCTTTCTACCAGTATTACCGCCTCGCCGCCGCGCGCATAACCGTGCTTCAGTGTTTTGTAGTATTTCGCCTGGCTCAGCATCGGCATCCATTTCTTCACGTCTGTCCAGCTATCCGGATTCACTCCGGCGCGGCGGGTCAATATGCGCGCATCTTCCAGGTGGCTGGAGCCCTGATTGTAGGCGGCCAGCGCCATCCAGGTGCGGTCAGGTTCGGGGATGCGATCGGGCAACTGGTCCTTGAGCTGCTGCAGATACTTTGCGCCGGCGAGTATGCTTTCACGCGCATCCAGCCTGTTGCCGACATTCATCTGATCGGCAGTGTCCCCGGTCAGCATCATCATGCCGCGCACATTGGTGTATGAAGTTGCGAGCGGATTCCATTGGGATTCCTGATAGGCCAGCGCAGCCAGCAATCGCCAGTCCTCTCCGGTGATAGTGGCGGCTTCCTCGAACATGCGGCGAAAATGTGGCAGGACGGTGTCGATTCCGGAGATGAAGGCGGCAGCATCCATTTTGCGCAGCCGGTTGTTGTGGCCATAGTAGCGATCAATCAGGCGGTGCAGGTCGCCGTCTTGCTGGATGGTGGAGAAGAATATCCGGACTTGTTTGAGCAAATCGGAATCGGCATTGCCTGGGAATCCCCACGCCAGTTGTGAAGGCGGCACTATGTCAAGTTCAGCGACAAGGTTGGGATGGTAATTGCGCGCATCGGCAAACTGAAGCTCATTGGCTGCCACGCAATCCATGCCGCCTTCCCCGACTTCGGCCAGCAGATCCTGTGTGGAAAGGTCGCGATCCGTCTGCCATTGCAAAGAGGGCAGATTTTTTTGCGCCTCGCGCAGCGCTGCTTCATCGGCCGATCCCGCCGCTACGACCAATTCGTTACCCTTCAGATCAGACAGTTCTTTTATGCTTGGCATGTCGCTGCTGCATACCAGCAATTCGCGCACACTCTGGTAACTGGGACCAAATTGAATCGCGGCTGGATTATTCTCGATACGCAAAGGAATTGCGGCAAGATGAGCCTGGTGCTTGCGAAGTGCCGCAAGGACCTGATCCTGGGGAAGCGGGAGCATTTCAAGCGTGACATGCAATTGCTCAGCGAACAATCGAACCAGTTCACGCTGAAATTCGGCCTCGGGCGCCTGTGCGGTTTCGGGCACTATCGCTATCAGCTTGCCGGCGTTCCATGGCGGAATCTGCTGATCACAGGCCGCCAAGAGCAGGCATAGACTGGACAGCGCTGTTCGCATGCGTCGGTTCTGGTTCTGCATGTGAACATTCTGCACGAAATTGGAGCTTGCTGGTAGAATGCGCGCCGCTGTCAGTTCGCTGATCCGGAGAGGTGGCAGAGTGGTCGAATGTACCTGACTCGAAATCAGGCGTAGCGTTTACGCTACCGTGGGTTCGAATCCCACCCTCTCCGCCAAGGTCTCTAGCATTTATGCGCGTTGCAGCGCGATAGTTCCGCATTAGTCTTACCGTTGGTCTTACCCGATTGCATCGCTTGACGTAAAAACCCGACCTGTCGGCCTGCTATCTTTGGCAGACCGCCTTTGACTTTGGCTTTTGTATTGGCGCGCCCGAAGGGATAAATCTGGGGGCCGGCAAGAGTCTACTTCGCTTTCTGAAAATGAGAAAATGGTGGCTTCCAGTTCCTGTACTAGATGACTCTTGCGATGTTAGTAGTGCCACTGGTTAGTTTGATTCTTTACAAGTAAAAGTCCCTTGTAATAACAAATCGGAACCAAGCCAATCCTCATTGCTGATGTGCAGTTTTTTTGTAATAAAGTTGTATGTTCCATACGTTCGTTTTCCGATTTTGCCTTCCATAGTGCAGCCAGAAGTGTCAAAGAATGCTTCATCTTTCTGCGCAAATTCAATTGAACCAATCTTGCAAACTTTTATATTTCTCCCTGTTAATAGAGAGCTGCCAGAAAAATTGATTACATCATTTTGAAGGCTCATGCCAATCTCATCATGCACATCAGAAAAGTTGACTTTTCCAAAGGAAGAAACTTCGCCTTCACATAGAGATTTAGTGTTCGGGTATTGGCTACACGCGCTTAGAAAGAATAATGGCAAGAGGAGAATTCTTCTCATAGTGCCTCCTTTACGACATTGTTGGGTGCAAGGCATTTACTGCCCGTTTCTTGTGGCCCGATCACCTTCCTTTTCTGCTTCCTTCTTGCAAACGTACGCGCCATTTTTTGTTCGGCCATACCAGCGCTGTCCTTTATAGTGAAATACTCCCGTAGGGATATTAAGCCATACCACAATATCGTTGGGGCAGTGCCTCTGTGCAGCTTGCTCACTCTGGAATAGGTCGAGCGCAAATGATTGAGTGGCGATCAGGCTCAATGAAAGGAACAAAGCGGCCAACAGAGCTTTCATGATTCACGCCTCATGGGTTGTATTTTTTCTCACGCTTATTTTCGGGGTTTCTTGTGCCCAGGTTTGCCAGTATAGGGGTTAGTGTTGCCCTTGCTGCTCCAGTTATCGCGTTGGGTGCGATTGGGGTTTGTCTGTCTATGCGGTGCGACATATGTGCCGCTTTTCTTCACATATCCATGCACCGGGTGACTGCCAACGGCGAACGCTGGAGAAGCTATGCAAATGGAAAGTAGCAAAACTAAAGTAATCTTCATCGCCAACCTTTCGCACCCATGCAATTTTTGTATGCTGTTTGTGCATAATTATTTCTAGCCTGTTGCGTTGCAACGATTGTCATGGCGTTGAGAGCACCACAGCTTGGGCAGTATCCAGTTTCCTGAGGCATTGGATACATTTGAATAGCCTGAGCTTGTGCTTGTTGATAAATAAGCTGACAGGCAGAGTCATCCCTTTCCCTTTGCTGTTGCTGCTGGTTTCGATTGTATTGAAGTTGCAGAGCAAAATTGGCATCAACTTCTCTACCGGGCACATCCGGGCGAGAAAAAGTAAATGTTTGGGAAAGGCCCATTGCCTTACATGCTCGAATATTTGGATAATTGAGCCTTGCACCACTTGCCCAAACTGCTTCCGCTTGCGCGAGTAACATACAGCCACCATTTAGAAAATCTTGTGTTGGTTCGTAATTAAGAACTATGGGAGCATATCCACGTGCTTGGTTGCCAGAATATATGGTTGCCCCAATTGGGTCTGAAACAAAGGTAACTGCTAATTGTTGGGATGCATACATACTGGCACAAGCATTCAACAAGATAACTAAACCAACTCCAGCGAGCAGTTTTATACATCTCATTGTATTTCCCTTTGAATTGAACTTGAGGCTACGCCTCAACTGCGGAACGGTCAATGTGCCAAATTAACTTGACAGACTTCCCACGAATCTAAACGGGTCTCGGGTTAGGCGCGAATGGCTCCCACACTGCGCGCTCCCATGCCTTAAGTTAGTGTGTGCTAATGCGGCAAGACTTGCTGATGTTAATTATTATGGAAAATCCTAGTTTATTGATTGTTCAACGGAGAATAGAGTGGTCAGGTTACAGTGATGGTGGGTGCTTTGACCTGTGTAGGTTGGGGTTACTCAGACTGCTCCTGCCCCACAGAAATTTTTGAGAAAGTGCGAGTAAACCGCGCATTAAGGGATGTTGCAAAATAGCCCTCCGACAAGCTGCAAATGTTGCAAATTTTACGAGAGCGTGGAGAAACGCCTGGAATTATTATTTTTTAAGGCCGAAGATATTTTCAAAGCTCGGTAGCTTTAGATGTTCCCGTGGAGGTGCGACCCGCGCTAGGCTGATCTTCCCACTCGCAAGGTTGATGTGTGCCTGCATCTCGCGCACTGGCTGCGTGAAGGCCTTGTCGTGGACGATGTAATGCCCGTATTGGAGTTTTTGGATATAGCCGCCGTCCACAAGGTCAATTACTTTGCACAATCGCCTCAGAACCTTCAGCCCGGTCGGTCTTTTTCCGCTGATAAACCGGTATAGGTTCTGCTTTGTCATCCTGGCCAACTTGGCAATATCGCGCATTACAATCCTCGTGCTTTTTCCCTGCCCGCGTCCGGTAAGCCTGGGCTTTTTGTCGCCCGCTCGATAACGTATTTTCCTTCTAATCTCGGCAACCGTATACGGAAGCAACGACAGATCATCTGGGCTTCTACCTTTAGGCATCTCATGCTCTCCCGTAATTATGTAAGTCATTAGTGCGTTATCTGTCCGTGCTGCTCGATCAATTCCAGCAGCTTCCACGGGTCGTATTTGGCCTTCGGGATCAGCATTTCGCACGTTGCCGGTGTCGGGTGACGGACTGCCACCGCCAATATGACGTTTTGAGGATCGCTGTCGGTGTCGGCAAAGACTGCACGCTGTATGCCTGGGGCAGCTTCCAGCATGGCAATGACTTTTTGCCGCCGTGCTTCCTGTTGGGCTTCCCGTTGCAGCTCGGTCAGGATTTCGGTCTTGCTTTGCTTGAGTTGTTGCAGCAGCTCTGGCGGCAGGTCAGCAGGGGAAATATCCAGATAGCCGCCGTCCACCCGGATCGAATATCCCTTGCGCCGCAATTCAAAAATCAGGTCGGGTGCGCCCATGATTAAATCCTCACGCTCGGAGGTTTCGGTAGTGTTGCTTCGCTACCCCCTAAAATAGGCGGTTTTTCGGTTACTTGGTTACAAGCCGCATCGTTGTTGGGTTTAGGCGTAACCGATGCGCTTTGTGTAACCGTTACATCTTTTCCCTCGGTTACATCGGAAGCCGCGCCCTCATTGGGTTGTAACTGCATAACCGATAAATCAGGGGGTGTGAGGTAGCGTGCAAAGGCATCTGCGAATTGCTCAACCTCGAAGCCTTTGTGAACGTCATAACCAAACCGCAACGGCTTCGGCTTAATCCCAAACTCTTTCAGCCGATTGGAAACCTGCCGGGGAGTAATCGACTTGCTCCGGTTGAATGTCGCCCAGCCTGCTTCCACGTCATCGCAAAGCGCCTGCACCAAGTCGGTGGAACGGATGCGCGTAATGGCCTGGGCTTGGAATATCTGTCGAATGTCCGCCAGCAATTCCACGCCGACCGATACCGGAGCGCTTTCCGCCTTGCTGCCGGTCAGGGCTAGCGCCGCACTTGTTGCACGCTGCACCCACTCATCACCCGCCAGCATTGCAACCTGTACAAGCGGTTCCCAATTGTCGGCTTGCCGGTCTGGTAATGATGCCGGAAGCTGGGGGCGCTGCGCGCTGTAATCATCCATGCGATCTTCAGCAAACTTTGCCAGCTTGCGCGCCAGAATGGTGAGTTCATCGCCGTCAGCCTGGCGCAAGCGTGCTATTTTTTCGTGTTGGAGTTTCCGGCGCAACTCTATTTCCACTGCCCGATCATGTAGGGTGTCGCGGGTGTGTCCAATGAATGCTATGGCCTTCGGGCAGAAAACATTGAACGCCGTGGGTTCGTGATTGTCGCCCACGCATCGCCAGCAGAAGGGTGCAATCTTGTTGTGGCCGCTATTTAAGACGCCGTGCAATTCTTCGTTGTTTTCATTGTTCAGCAGATTGTCGCCTTCATCAATCAAAACCGTAGGCGCATACTTGTCAGCTATCCGAAAAAGCACTGCCGCCGATAACCCGGAAAGCATCAAGGGGCGACGCACCAGCCTTGCCACAATGCCCATCACGGTGGACTTGCCGCATCCTTTTTCAGGGCTACGGATCACCAGCAGCGGCGCAATGTGTGAGGCTTCACAAAACCAAGTGAATACGCACCACAGGGCCAGCGCAATGTCCGCATGTTTCGGTAGCACGGCATAACGCCGGAAGGACGCGGACAATTCGGAAAGCAACGCGGCAGCATCAACAGGTGAATGCCACGGCTCGACTTCCACGAATGGCAACCTGTCAGCTTCGTTTGTATCGGATCGTGCAGCTTTCACCAGCACATCAAGCGTTTTAACTTTTACGTTTAGCGCCTTCGCCTGTTTAGTTCTAACGCGGTCATATTCCAGCAGCTTGAGTGATGCCAGGTGCTTGATAATTGCATCGTCTGACTGGTGCGCTAATGTGTCCGGCTGCGCCGTGGATTCTGGCAATGGGGTAGCCTCACCCGATGCAAGCGGAGGGCTAGAATCGCGTCCTAGTGGCTCACGTTTTTGTTCCAGTTGCTGTTTCTTCGCCATAGCATCAATTTTTTCTAAGGCAGCCTGGGTGCGCTTTTCGTTTTCAGAAAATTGGTTCATTTGATACCTCCAGCCGTGAGTGCCGCCTGTATGCGTGACACTGCAAGCGCAAGGCGCGTGCGGTCGGTGTCGTTGAATGGATTTCCGGCCAAAATGTCGGCACCCGCAATCAGTACAAGCGTTGATTCAAACGCAATGGCGCGCAAAATGTCGGCAGCAGGGAAAGGCTTGCGCTCGCCCTTGGTGAAGTGATCGCCATTTTCTCGTGGAGGGAATAGGTCGGAGAGTTCAATCCCAGCGGCTGCCGCGATTTCGTGCACGGAGCAACCGGCAAAACAGTGGACAAGAACGCGGCCATCATCGAGTTCACGGACGCTTAACGATGCGGTGCGATCTTCGTGACTCGGGCAGCACGCCAGCCACCTACCTTGGCCGGTGCGCTTGACCTTATCCAACTTCGAAAGAAGAGTATCGGCGGTCATTGCTCACCGCCTTGCACTTCTGCCAGCTCGCCGTTATTATGCGCGGGTAGTTCGCTTGTCTGTGTATCACCGACCCCTTGTTGCCCAGACAGGGGGTTTTGTTTTGGATCAGGCGGTCTCTTCCACAGCGTTTCGAGTTCAGGCAGACTGTGCGCGATCGCGGCCCGGTCTGGGCGTTTGGTTTTCATGGTGGCTCACGCAGTTTTTGTGCGCTCTGCCATGCGCTGCAATATCCATGTGTCGATTTCTTGCTCGACAAATGCGATATGACGGCCCAGGCGAACAGGCTGCGGAAAGTCGCCAGAGGCGATCAGTTCGTAAATTCGAGTTTTCCCGAGGCATGTGCGCGATTGCACATCAGGTTTAAGTGGGATCAGGCGTACCTGAGGGGATGGGTTTTGCATGGTGTTACTCCTTTAACGTTCGCAATTAATTCTCACGAAGTGTAAAGGACGATGCAAGGCGAAAGCCACGTAAATACAGGCTTTCCGGTTACTTATCAGGTCTGAAATATCACGACTTGTTACTTATCAGGTCTGGTTTGTCTTTCGAGGTATCGCAAGTAATTTGCTTATGTACAAAAACGATTTCCCGGTTTTTTTGGAAATATGTTCAGCCCGTTTCTTTTTGCTACCCCAGCCTTCACTTGCTGGCCTTGCCAAAAGGTCGGCGTTCATTGTTTTGATGTCAGCATGTCGCTGTTGCGCATCTTCAACTTTCTTTTGCGTTCCCATTTTCTGTACAGGCTTAAAGCTTACTTTTTTCTCCTCTCTCATGAACTCTACAACCCCCTCTCCTGCACCCCTTATCGCTTCTAGCATGTCATCGATATTGAACCTTAGTGCACGTTCATCCTCATCAATTTGTGCTCGATTTTGCAGGTCTGCGCCCGGCCTCATACTATCGAGTATGCGGTTTCGTTCCACGCGGTCTGCATGGATAAGTCTCAGCACGAAAAGAAACAAATCATCGTATTTTCGCCTAAGTTCCTCAGGGCTTTCAGTTTCAGTCATGGGCGCCTCATGCTATCTGTTCTTTTTCGCTAGTTGCACCACGTTTCCCTTGCTGCCGCAATAACGGCCCCATGCCCGCATCAGTTCCCTGCGCCGCTCGAACAGGTCGCTTCGCTGGTATGCCGCCTCAACTTCGTTCGGATTGACGTGCGCCAGTGCAGCCTCCATGACCGCGCTGGGGTAGGTTGTAGTTTCTGCGCCCCACTCACGAAACGATGAACGGAACCCGTGTACAGTCACGTCCGGCGCGATGCCGTGCAGGGTTTTATTGACTGCCACATCAGACAGCAGGCCGCCGCGCTCTCCATTAAAAACGCGCTCTGCATCACCTATGCGCCATTCCTGCATCTTGCACAATATCTGCACGGCTTCATCGCAAAGCGGCACGCGGTGCAGGGTGTTCGCTTTCATGCGATGGCCGGGTATCGTCCAGGTCTTTGCCTTGAGGTCGATCTCTCTCCACAGTGCGCCTCTGGCCTCGCCCGAGCGTGCAGCCGTCAGGATGGTGAACCTCAAGCAGTAGGCAGACAGAAAATCTTTCTCACGCAAGGCGGACATGATGCGCGGCACGTCGCTATAAGGTGCTGCGGAATGGTGCACGGGCTTGGTCACTTTTCTGGCCGCCGGTAGCACTTGGTCAAGGTTGGCTTTCCATCGTGCCGGGTTATATCGGCCATGCGCCCCTTCATGCACAGCGGCGTAATCCAGCACCGCCTCGATGCGCTGCCGCAAGCGGGTGGCGGTCTCGGTTTTGGTCGCCCACATCGGCAACAGAATGGCCTTCACATCGGCCAGAGTGACCTCAGAAGGCAGTTTGCCACCTATGGAAGGGTATGCGTATTGCTCAAGCGTTGCTGACCACTGTAGCGCGTGCTTGGCGTTGCGCCAGCCGCTGCGCTTGGTCTCGATCAACTCAGCCGCGTAATCCGCGAATGTCAGCGCCGTGGTGTCGCGCTTCGCCTTTAGCATCGTTGCAGGGTCTATACCGTCAGCCAGTGCCGTGCGCATCTTGGCTGCAACCTCACGCGCTTGCGCCAATGAGCGGTCAGCTACCGCACTCAGGCCTAACTCGATTGTTTTACCGGCAAGCTTGTACCTGAACACCCAAGCGCGCGATCCGGTATCTCGAACCCTCAAATACAGGTTGCCGCCGTCAGAATGAAACCCGGCAGGCAGGGTGTCGATCTGCCTTGCCGTGAGTAGTTTTATCTTCGCCATGATTGCCTCCGCCTAACCTTTCGGTCTTACCCGCAGTCTTACCGTTAAACACGGATTAGGACGAACTCTAGCGGAATATGGCGGACGCGTCAAGGGTGAAAGTCAAATAAAACAAGTAACTTGGTTGACGGTGGCGTCTTACCGCGAACTTGGGTTCGGCAGACACCCTCTCCGCCGACCCAATCAGAGCTTACAGGGCGCTCGATATGCCATGCAACAGCCCAGTTTGAAGTGGAATGGGAAATCCGCCCCGCTTAATAGATGACTGCATTTATCAACAATAAGTATATATCGTTTCCCATGACTATTAAATCTGCAATTCCCTTGACAAGGTGGGGAATAGCTCATTAACATTCGCCCCAGAGCCAGCTCACAAGAAATCCTCAAGAAATCCTAAAGCCAGCTCGCAAGACAAAGAAAAAATATACAAAGCTTGGGTTATATATTTTAAGTATATATACGGGTGAGGCTGATTCGTTTTTGTGCCCGGGTCTGCTTTGAATAACGTCGTGATTTTTAATTACATTGGGGGGTTTAAATGAGTACAAAGTCGATTACATCTCGATCCTTTTGGACTATTGTCATAGGCGGGATGTTGACTGGTATGGGGAATGGTAGCGTGTTCGGCGCGACGTTGATGTGCTTATTGGGGCGTGGCGGATTCAGTAACTGGGGCGGCATGGGCGGGACTGCCTATGACCCGTCAACATTTACCGGGTTTATCGATTGGGCGATGATAATCTTCGGCTTGGCTTTCTGCGGGATTCTGGTGGTAGGGTTGAATCGCCATGATAAGCTGGAAAAAGCAGCGGGGTAATTACCCGGTTCAGTATTGTCAATATCTATTGGTTGTTTGCTTTTTATTCTTTAAGGGGAAGTGGTTATGGCTATAATTGCTGGGGCACTTGGGATTCTGCTGGCTTTTTCAAGTATGTTGCTTTCGTGGTATATCCTTATCCCACATGAAAAGGAAAGCGGATCTAATCAACACTAGGGTGTTCAATCGAATTGAGGGAGGGGTAGTAAATGCTTAAATATCTATTTGCCAAGAATGAAGACATACCGTCTGGTTCCGCGGCGGTTTTTTTCGGCTTTTCTTCTATAGTCTGGTTCGTTATCGGCACTGGATTGGGATCATTCAATGCGGCTAAGCTCGCATTTCCAGATTTTGTGACCGGCAACGAATTTTTTGCATTCGGTCATATGCGCCAAGTGCACGTGATGGCCGTGATATTCGGCTGGATATCGATGGCTTTCGCAATGGCCTTCATGTATATCACACCCGCACTGGGGAATAACAAATTGTGGTCCGAGAAGCTGGGTTTATGGAACTGCATGCTCTGGAATATCGGGCTGGTTCTGGGCTTGACAGTTCTTTGGGCGGGCGTTACCTCGGGGCGCGAATATTCCGACTTCCCGTGGCCTATAGACCTGTACCTGGCCTCTTGTGTATTCATCCCGCTCGGTATCAACGTCTGGATGACGATCCTCACTCGCCGTACCCAGGGCATATACACGACCAACTGGTTTTTTGCAGCAGCCACCTTCATGGTCATCATCGTCTTCCTGGTCGGAAATCTGCCTGAATTCTTTCACTTGACCGGCTTGACTGAGGCATATCTCACATGGTGGTTCGCACATAACGTGCTGGGCTTGTGGATTACTCCGGTGGCAGCTGCGATCGCCTATTACACGATTCCAAAAGTGACCGGCAATCCCTTGTACTCGCATCGTATTGGTCACCTGCACTTCTGGTCCGTGGTGGTGTTTTATTCGACGCCTGCAGCCCATCACCTGATGTCGGCTCCTCTGCCCGAATGGCTGAAGTCCTTTGCCTCAGTTGAGGGCGTGCTGATTCTGGTGCCTGCGATCGCGTTCGTGTCGAATATCATGCTGACGATGCAGGGCAAGTGGTACATGTTCGTCGAGAATATCGAGGTTCGTTTTACCGTCACCGGCTGTTTGATGGCGATCCCGTTGAACATGCAAGGGGGTTTCCAGCAGACGCGTGCCATTAACTGGTATATACACGGAACCGGTTGGATCGTGGCGCATGCGCACCTCGCTTTGCTCGGGTTTTCGACATTCCTTGAAGCTGCTGCGGTTTACTTCGGTTTGCAATCAATCTTGAAGCGCAAGCTGTATTCGATCACGCTGGCAAATCTGCATTTCTGGTTGTTGCTGATCGGTTTTACCGTTTACTGGGTCTCCATGACGATCGCCGGTCTGATCCAGGGCGCGGGGAAGATTTACGAGGTCCCCTATATCGATGTGGTCATCGCGGAGCATCCTTACATGATCGCCCGTTGGCTCGGCGGTACCATGGTGTTTAGCGGAAACGTCATGTGGCTATACAACATGTGGATGACTGCACGCAAGGGAACAGTGGTGCCACAAGGACGTATGCCTCACGAACTGGCCTACGAACGCTAAAATTAAGCCGAGAAAATTAAGGGAGATCAAGCATGGCTGGATTTAGAGAATACAAGATCGGAGCGAAACTGTTCGGCATAGCACTGGGCGGTTCGATGACAATTACATTGTTTTTTCCGAGCATGAATATCAGGTCGGTGTCCTCAACCGACGTGGCGCTTACCAAGCAATTGCAGATGGGCCGCGAAACGGGATTCAATCTTGATGACCCTTTCCTGCTGGGTTGGAACAAGCCACTTGGCGTTTCATTGAAGGTGGATCCAAAGTCCGGCCAGCCTTTGGAAGGCGGCAACGGGATGACTGTGTTTGTATATAAGCCGGGCACTCCTTTCCCCGCTGGGATATTGCATCCAAACATTCTAGGTGACGGGATCCAGCAGTTGAGCGTGGAGCAGGGGCATATTACGGATGCAAAAAAGGATGTGGGCGCAGTATTTGCCTTGAACAAAGGCACATACCAGGGTAAACAATATACCTATATAGATGACCTGACCGCTACCAAGGGATGGACGCCTGCAGATGTAATGCGTGTGGCCAAGGATGAGGATGTTTCAAATGCGGGCAAGGGAAAAACCATGTTCGTGCGCGAGGGATGCTGGTGGTGCCACACCCTGTTGCCCGAAGAAACGCAGGATTGGCAGGTATTCGGCGCGCCCCCTATGACGGGTGACTTCAATGGCGAATCGCCAACCGCGTTTGGCTCTGACCGCAAGGCTCCGGACTTGCTGCACGTGGGGTCACGCAATGCGTCCAAAGAGTGGATGATGATGCACTTCTTCAATCCCCGTTTGGTGCAGCCGCACTCGATCATGCCGCGCTTCGACTACCTGTGGGGTGAAAAGGATGCATCCGGCAACAAGATCGATTTTGCCAAGTGGAGAGCCGAGTATGACGAATATCGCGAGGGCAAGCGGGTGAATCCACCGGACGTCCCAAGCTATGCCAACGATTCCGAGATTCGCGGCCTGATCGATTTTATGCTGAGCTTGAAATAACAGGGAGATAGATATGTCTTTGAATTGGAACTTTGACAAGCCGCTGCGTACCATGTGCGATGCAGCCACGAATGAGGCTGATAAAGCCTTGTGGGAAAAAGAAGACCTTGGTGGCATAACTGAAGATAATAATCGTATGCCGATGCCCGTTGTGCTGCTGGTTGTATTGACTGTTATTACGGCTTTTGCGGTTACCTTTCCGTTGTGGGGCCAGCGCCCAACCGCTCAAATCTATGCGGGTTATATCAAAGCGATGAACACCCCGGAAGTGATGGCGACCCAGGACGATAATGAGGCAATGAAGAAGATCGTTCAGATGAATAAAGGGGGTTCCTATGACGCCCTTTTGGAGCGCCATCCTTTGGCCATGGATGATTTGCGTATCATCAAGCCGCAGATGGAAGCGTTGATGGCATCTGGTGTCGATCTTGGGGAATACGAGGTTGTGGGAGATCATGTGGTCTTGGCGAATTTCTTTGGCAACAAGAGAGCGGATGGCACGGTCATACGGAAGCAGCCATGGTGGGACCAAGGCTATACCATCGATATCTTTTACCTCTTATACTTTTTTATAGCGGTGATCATACTCATTAAAAGACTCCCTCCATCTACTTGGCAGCCACGTCACGATCATTGAATTACAACCGCTCGAATCGGACTGGTACAAACATCTCGCCAGTCCAATTTTTATATCTTAACTTCTGGGAGAAACTGGAATGATTGAACTGGATAACGGACCCCTTGCGCTGGCTGGAGTAATAGCCCTTGCTTTTTTGTTTCCGATTTTCTATTCATTTTTTATCGATCGCCGTAATGATAAAAAGTAGGGAAATACTGAACAAAACTATCTTTGGTGTTGCTACGGTCTTTTCGACTCAGTGCGATTAGGCAGGAAATGAAATGCCACGCCGAATCAGGGCGCGGCATTTTTATTTAGGCGATACCCAACAGCAACAGGAGCCAACGATTCAAATTTTTGCTTATCACTCTACTCAACTTCTTGTCTCCCAGTTAAGCTCAGAAATCTCTCCAAAGCTTGATCTCAGCATCGAAGGTATGCGTAGCCAGCAATTCAGCGAGGGCGTATTTGCCTTTTTGTTGCTTGGGATTGTGGTCTTTTCAGGGATCGTGATTGCGCTCATATTCAGCAAAAATCGTCCCGAGGAAGTCAGGTTCGGCGAGCGTATGATGTTTGCAGCGATTATTTCAGGTGTAGTGGTTGCGGTTATATTTGGCGCAATGCAAATGCTGGGCGGATACCTTTTCTGATCAATTATTGTAGGAATATACTATGGCAAATTTCTTTGAATCACTTCCAGACGGATGGACAATATACTTATGGCTGATCATCGGAGCCATGATTATCGTTGCGGTACTTTACTGGATACGCTGGGGCGCAAAAAACGAACAATTCGATGAAGATATCAAATATGTGATTTTCGACGAGCAAGACCGGGAAAAGATGTCTCCGGAGGAGTACGCCAAAAGTCGGGAAGTTATAAAATCACAGCTAGAGAGCCGCAAACGGTTTCTTGAGAGGGATGCGGAAAAGCATAAGTTGGGAGCATGAAACGCGGAGAAAAGGCTGTACTGGCGTTGATCGGACTGGTTCTTGTAGTAGGCGTAGTGCGATCCGAGTTGCACGTTGAGCAGAAGCATGACCGGGAGATTCCTTTCTACAGTTCGGCTACGCCCGATGTCGCGAGTGCGGCTATGGATATTTACCGCAGCAATGGTTGCAAAAGCTGTCATTCGCTATGGACACTGCAGGACATGTTGCAGTTCGTGCCCGCGCCGATGCTGGATGGCATAGGTTCGCTACGCACAGAGGCGTGGTTGTACGACTATCTCTCGTCCCCGAACCCGCAGGGAATATTGCCTTCCCGCCTGAAAAAACAATACCAAATGCCATCCTATTCAACGATGCCAGAGAATCAGCGGCATGTCCTGGCACAATATTTGGCCAGCCTGAAGGTCAAAGACTGGTATTTGGAGCAGACCAGGAAAGCCGAGTACGAGAAACTGACGGGATTGGAGTACAAGAAATGAAGCAGCGATATCAGTTGGGCATTGCAGCGATATTGATAGGCATGGCATTGAATCATCTTGGCGACCGCCTGCTCGGGGTCAAGATCGAGCTGTTCTCGGGCCTGTCCACATTCAGTTTCGCCTGGATATTGGATGTATTCTTTGTGCCGTTTCTGGTCGGCTTGGTTGTTGCCTGGATATTCGGCATGGGAGGCAAGTGGCTGTGCTATTTTCCGCCACTAATAGTGCGCAGCCTGAGTTATGCCGAAATTCTGTATGTTTCCGGCGCTCCCCATGGCAGTTCCTTGAACCCGATGGGCTGGTGGGGCTTGTATGTCATTCTGGCAATGGAGTCTGCAGGGATTGGTGGAATAGTGGGGGAAGTCATGATCAAGAAAGTATATGGCCGTTCAGCCAAGAACATGCATGCTGAAAAAGAACAGCCAGTCGCGGCAGGCAAATCGTGATGCTGGGCGTAAACAAGAACTTCGTTCCAAGTGAGGCTGAACGGCTCAAGAGGAAGCGCTTTTTGTCTGCGACGATAATCACCTGTATTGCGCTTGTTGTTATCGGGGGAAGTTTGCATGTGGTGAAATTGGGTTCTTTACGCATGGGGGAAATGCGCGCGCTGGCAACCTACAACCTGAAAGAGGAGTCTTCACGTATTCGGGCTGCAGGCGAGGATATTGCGATACATGCGGAAAACGAAGCACGCAAAAACCAGGCTGTCGGATATACAGTCGCAGAAGCAGATGCTTTGCTGACCAAGGAACAGTGGCAGGAATTGGATAGCACAGTGCTGATCCCTGCCGGGAAATTCCAGATGGGCACGGATTTGAAGAACGCCGATGCTGCTTCGCACCCCCTGCATACGGTTTATTTGAAAGCATACCGCATCGACAAGTATCTGGTGACCAATGCCCAATACGCGCGGTTCATCGCCGCAACAGGGCATCGCCCGCCCTCGGCCTGGAAGAATGGCAGGGTAGAGCAAGCAGAGTTGATGTACCCGGTTACCCTAGTTAACTGGTACGACGCGTCAGCATATGCAAAATGGGTAGGCAAGCGCTTGCCTACAGAGGCGGAATGGGAAAAGGCGGCCCGCGGGACAGACGGAAGACGCTGGCCTTGGGGCAATGAGATGGACCCGGCACGATTGAATACTTATTACAATGTCGGTTCTGCCAGCAACGTTACTACGTATGCAAATGGGGTCAGCCCGTATGGCATTTTTGACATGGCGGGCAATGTCGATGAATGGGTACAGGATGATTTCCTTCCCTATAAAGGTACCGATGCCCCTGCAAATATCTTTCAAGGTAAAGTGGCGCGAGTCGCGAGTGAACAGGATCGCGCTATGAACCTGTCGGATATGGTGCCGGTGAATCGGCAATACAAAGTGCTGCGCGGCGGATCATGGAAGGGAGATCCGTTTTCCACCGCTTCATATCACAGAGATTATTCCTTCGCAAACTATGCGTCGGATTTTTACGGATTTCGCTGTGCAACCGATGCGGGAAAATAAGCGAATCGACGGGGGTTAAGATGAATCACAATTGGGCGAGAGCCATCCTGATGCTGCTCGGTTCCATAGGAGCATCATCAGCACATGCCGCGGTTGACAGCTACCGCTTCGTGCACGTTACCATAGCAACACCGTGGTACATCTTTTTATTTCTGTTGATGGGGGTTTTTGCCCCCTTCGTGCTAATGGTTGTGTTGGCCTGGCGCAATGCAGTACGCAAATCTGAACTCGAGGCTGATGATGGCCATCAACCTTCCGTAAAGTAAAAGAAATATGCTGCAATCCATAAAGCTGCTGTTGAGGGCATCATTTATCCGCTCACTGGTAATCATATTGGCAACATCATTGTCGATTTTGAGTGTGCTTCCTGCGCATGCGGAGGAATCCCCTCAGCCTGGTGAGAGTGCACAGATATTGCAGGCCTTCAACGAGCAACACAAGAATGACATACGGGAAAAAGCGATACCCCAAAAAGAAAAGCAGCAAATCATGTTTTTGCTGGGGGTGGTGCTGATTACGCTGGTCTTGGTCACTGGCGGTTTGGGACTTGCGATGGGCATCTATGGGAAACAGGTGTTTGTTGCGCACATGGTTTTTGCGGGCCTTAGTGTGACGCTGGCCATCGTCCATGCGATCGTGGGACTGGTGTGGTTTTATCCTTTCTAGGCTCCTCAATTATTCGCTCTTAATTCAGTGTGTCCCCCGAAAGTTTCAATGATAGTAAATTCCGGGTATCCATACCCAACCCGGAATGACGATTAACGCTGTCGGTTTTGTATAACATCGAGGCATCCAGCCATCTGTCCGATCTCTTCATGTCACACACCCAATCTTCGGGATTGATTAACGAATCTTCAAGCAGGATCTCATGGTGGCGGGTCGTAGCCGCCCTCTACAGTCTATCGGGTTTGACCAGCCTTGCATTTGAGGTGCTGTGGGCGCGCATGTTGTCCATGCAGTTTGGAGTAACCATATTCGGCGTGGTGCTTACGGTAGCGGCGTTCATGTTCGGGCTGGGGCTGGGCAGTCTGGCAGGGGTAAAATGGGCCAAGCGGTTCACCAAGCCGCTGCTGACCTTTGCATTGCTTGAGACTGGAATCGCACTCTACGCTTTGATCTTGCCAAGCCTGCTACATGGGGCAAGTGGGTGGCAGGAAGGCATTGGGGTTCAACTGACATTGGTGCAATGGTATCTGTTGCAAGGAGCGGAGACCCTGTTTTTGCTGGTTATCCCCGCCTTTGCAATGGGGCTGGGATTTGCACTGGTGTTGAAAGCGGTAAAACATACGCCGCTGTCACTGGGAAAATTGTATGGCCTGAACACGATCGGCGGTGCCATAGGCGCACTTTTCCCGTTGTGGGGCTTACCGGTTCTGGGCTGGATCGATTCGGTAAGGATCGTGGCTTTGCTCGGATTGGCGGTCGGCGGGACTGCATTAGTCCTGTCGCATGTGGTTCGACCCAGCGGCGATCTCGATCAATCCATCGAGAAAATCAGACTACCCCGTCCGCCGATGCCTGCACTGGCTATCTATGCCGGGATCGGAGCCGGAAGCATCATGCTGGAGATCGGCTGGATTCGCTTGTACGGCATGATCATGCTGCGAACCGAATATGTGTTGGGAGTGATCCTCGCGGTATTTCTTCTTGGCATCGCGCTGGGGAGTTTGTTATTGCCGCATAAGCACCGATACTGGATGACCGTAATGATGCCGTTCTTGGCGGGCGGGGCCATACTGTTTGGTTTGTACATGCTCCCGGCTGCATCGGCCTGGGTAGAGCAGACTCAGTTCCAGTCATTTTTTGGTGCGATGTGGTCTCAAGCACTGATGCTGGGTATATTCACTCTTCCGGTCACCCTTGCGTTGGGCGCGTGGCTGCCATTGCTGGCCAGCCGTTTCGGCGACGCGGAAGCGAGCGGCGTGTGGTTATATGGGGCGAACTGTCTGGGGGGAGGGATAGGTGCTTTAATCGGTTGCCTCGTGTGCATACCTTTGATCGGCAGTGCGGCGATGGTTGCATTGGCCGGGCTGGCGATCGCTGCCTTGGGATTGATATGGGTCAAGCCACGCTGGGTTTGGCTGGTGTTTGCCGGTATGCTTCTGGCTGCATGGCCTTTGCGCAACATGCCCCCAGTGCATGAGCTGCTGCCAAAGATCGAAGGGGATAGCCGTGATCTATACCTGTATGAGGATGCGATTTCCCTGACCCATGTAGTTGAGCAACCGGACGGTCAGCGCATACTCCTGAGTGATTTGCAGCGCATGGACGCTTCCACCGAACCAAGCGCGGTCGAGATTCAAATGGACCAGGCACGGCTCGCATTATTGCTCCACCCCGCCCCCCGCAACGTTCTTTTCCTCGGGCTGGGAACGGGGATTTCGATGGCAGGATCGTTGCCTTTTCCGGACCTGGAGCGCAGCGCGGTGGAATTATCGCAAGGGTCGATCAACGCGGCTTGGGGCTGGTTCGTTCCGGTAAATGGCAACGTCATGACACATGCGCTGATCCAGCGGGATGATGCCAGGCATTTTTTGGACGCGACCAAGCACAGTTACGATGTGATCATTGGCGATCTGTTCCATCCGGATCTGGCCGGAATGGGGTCCTTGCTGTCGATACAGCAATTCCAGCGCGCGCGAAACCATTTGAATGAGGATGGCGTATTCGTTCAGTGGCTGGCGCTCAACCAGTTCGATATCCCGACACTCGCCGTTGTTCTGCGCAGCTTTCAACGAGTGTTTCCGGATGCCCAATTGTTTATGGACGGGATGCACCTGGCTTTGGTTGGCCCAAGGAAAAAATTGTCTGCCAGCACGATGTTGATGAATTTGCAGAGATTGTCAGTGCAAGAGCAGTCACAGGTTACCGGTGGTGAAGGCGCGTGGACTTGGCTGGGGCGATATTGGGGCCCGATCTCCGCAAGCGGCGGACCGGTGCAGGATGAATGGGTACCTTACATCGAATTCCGCTTGCCGCGCGCCCGCTATGATGGAAGCGTGAACCTTGCGAATTTGATGATGTGGTTATTGCAGCAACATCCAGATCCTGATACCGCCATGAAAATATTGGGGGTCGGTGCCGGAGACAAGAGTCGTTTCGGCCGCGCCTATGTGGCGACCGAACTTGCTGTGCGGGCATGGGCTGCCTCGGTCCAGGGAGATGCTGAAAAAGCGGGCGGCCTGATCTGGCTGGCTTACCGGGCCAACCCTCAAGATCACTGGATTGCCAATGCACTAGCTGATAACATGCAACAATCGTTGCCGCAGGCCAGCCAGCACGGATTGAGCGAGCGTGAAGCGTTGCAGCGTATCCTGGAAGTCAATCCGGAATTTGTTCCGGCTTTGCGCGCCATCTGGCATCTGGAGCGGTCTGCCGGCAATGTCCAGGAGGCTGAACAATATCGGCTGCGGCTGCTTGCTGCATCTCCGCTGGACAGCGAAGCCGGATCTGTGCATTGAATCTGATAGCAGGTGCTGCGCCAAAAGGTACACATGACCTCAAGTATCAACAAAACGATTTCCGCCATCCCGGTCAAGGTTGTCGCCTCTGTGGCAAGAAAAGGGACGTCCAATTTCCGGTGGAAGCGGCGCGCTGTCCAGATATCTATTTTATTTCTGTTGGTGCTGATACCGGTATCCGGCCTATTTCGGGTCGACCCGGAGAACGGGGCCTTTGTGGTATTGGGCTGGCAGATATGGCTTGCTGATTTCTTTTTGATAACCGGCCTGTGGATTATGCTGGCCAGTGCGCTGGTAGCATTGTATTCTGTAGCCGGAACCGTATTTTGCGGATGGGCATGTCCGCAGAATACCCTGGCAGAATGGGCAAACCACATGACCCACAAGTTGCTTGGCAAGCGGGCCGAAGTCAGTCTTGACGGTGCAGCACCGAAAGTGGCCGCTGCCAAGAACAAGGCATTGAACTGGTCATTGCTGGGACTCTCTTTTCTGGCTGCGGCAATGATGTTTGCCTTGCTTCCGCTGCTGTATTTTTATCCGCCGGATGTGGTTTGGTCGTTCCTGACTTTCAGAGAAGATGCCAGGTTGGCCGGATCCCTGCATTGGATCTATTCGATATGGGTATTGATCATCCTTTTGGATATTGCCGTGCTCCGGCACTTTTGGTGTCGTTTTGCCTGTGTCTACAAGGTCTGGCAACACTCGTTCAAAACCCTCGAAACACTGCATGTGACTTACGATTCCAGCCGGTCGGCGGAATGTGAAAAATGCAATTACTGCGTTACGACATGCTTTATCAAACTGGACCCGCGCAGAACGGAAATTTATGACAGCTGCATCAACTGCGGTGATTGCATCGATGCGTGCAACAACCTGCATGCAAAGAAGGGCGAAGTAGGTCTACTACGGTTTGAGCTGGGACGGCGTGAACCTGGCAAGGTCCGCAAATTCCGCGATAATTCCATATCATTGCTGTCGCGATTCCGCTGGACAACGCCAATTGCGACTTTGGGTGCCATCATGTTCGTTTGGGGAGTCTGGTCATACCAGCCTTATCACCTGGCCGTGGGGTCCTCGGAGGCTGCCCATGATCAATCGGGGCGCGATTACCGCATAGAGGTCTCAAGCAAACGATACCGGCCAACCGAATTGACCTTGTCGGTCGAAGGATTGCCGCAGGATGATTTTACATTGAGCGGTCCCAAACTGGAATTTGCTTCGGTTGGGCGAAAATCGGTATACCTTACGATGTCGCCAAAATTGCGTCGTGGACTCTATCCTTTTGTGGTGGTGGCACATTCCAATGATGGCTGGACCGGGCGTTTCAATGCCCAGCATTTTGTTGAATAGGGAGTGTTTGATGGAACCGCATGACAAGAAATCTGAACTGGCGAATGACGAGACGCATTGGGGCGAGTTGCGCAAAGATAACTTTGGCTATGCCTCCGACAAGGAACGTTTGGAAAAGCGCGGCATGGAAGATTGGGAATTGGTGGAGAAGATTCCTGAATCACAACGCAATGTTCCCTACTGGTTCATCGCAGTGGTGGTGATCGTATTGCTTGTTGGCGTGGGTCTCAGTTTTCCATTCTGGGGGCTCCGCCCCGGCGTTGTGGTGAAGTGGACCGACTGGATAAAGGACCCGGGATTCCTGGGGTCGCTGGTATATATCTCGGTTGCGGCAGCATTCGTGTACTACATGGTTTATCTGTATGGCTCATCTGCGGCGGGCAGGCTGGATTCGGATAAGGAAGGCTTGGAGAACAAGCACAAGGGCGACCAAGAATAGATGTAGCCGCGTCCACTATAAAGCGCTATCAAAAACTTGAAAAAATTACTGTCATTTTTGGTGTTTGGTTTGCTGGCAACCGGGCTTTCAGCATGTAACGACAAAGGCGAGCTGCCATCGATTCCTGCACAGCAATGGAATAATATGGTCGTTCGAATCGAGACTCACCCCAACCCACCGCTTGCCGGCATGTCGGAAATTGTGGTGATTGTCACCGGCCCGCGGGGAAGGCCGGCTGGGGATTTGACGGTGTCTCTGCGCGGAGATGAGTCCACGCCTTGGGTACAGGCGATACAGGACGGCTTTATAGGAGTTTACCGGCGCGCAATCGATATTGGAGACGGCGATACAGCAGAAGTGCAAGTGCGGCTTGAGCAGGGGGCGGTGCAGAAAGTCATGCGTTTTTCGTTTAAGCTGGCACAGGGTTAATTCTGCTCGCTGGTCGTTTCACTTCGGGGCGAACTGGTCATTGTCAAAATGACGTTTGCCAGATAGGTACAAAAACCAACCGCCATTGTGGTGCCGGAAATCGCCATAACCGGGCCGTAAAAGTGATGTACGAGAGCCATTTCCTGAGGGTTGGAATGCAATAGCAGTCCTTCCCATATGCCAAATACCATTTGTATGATGTAGAAGCTGTAAACACCTATGGTGACCCACCAAAACGTATGCTTGACCAACTTTATGGAATAAATTGTTTTCCCCGTGAAAATCGGCAGCAGGTAATACGTTACACACATGGCCAGCAATACCACGCCGCCAACCAGATTCATGTGCGCATGAGCCAGCGGGTCGATCATATGACCGGGGCCGCCGTAAGGACTGCCGACCGAATCAAGCCATGCTCGAATAGGCGGCATGACCTGTAACATGCCGTGTATAGTGCCTATAAAGAAAGAAAAAACGGATACCAGCAGGAATTTTAACAATTGCTGATGCAGGATGTCTCGGCTCATAGGGTGGGATATATTGACAGCTATGCTGACGGGGTAGGACTGACGGACCGGGAAAGCTGGCCGCCCGTGATTACAAGGTCCATAAAAGAAAATGCCCGGCGATTGCCGGACACTTTCAAAACAGATTCAACAATCGCAAAGCGACTGGATTTACTTCTTGTTTCCTTCTACGATGAGCTCAATGCCTAGACTGCTCAGACTTACGGCGACTACGACTCCCAACAAGAATATTGCGATTGGCACTAAAAGTTCGATTGGCATAGCCTACCCCTTCATTACAGGACTTATCAAATAAGGCATAAAGTAATACGCCCACTTATAACCACACACACCCACTAGTTCTCCCCCTACTGTTTGAAAGTCTATCGGAATCCCTGTGTTCATGCAACTACTTATGTGGACGAATTTATAGCCAAATTATTACGGGGGCATGTAATTGCGAAAGGACAATATTGTTGTCTCGGGTAGCTTCCTGATAGAATTCAGCAGATTCGATATACAATGCGTGTATTCAAACATGCCGGTGATAGAGTGAATTTTGGGGTGCTCGGCACAGTCCAGACAAGCCAAAGTGTTGCAGTACGGGCACCGCACCGGGAAAGTAATCGTTGATGAAAAATTGCGGCTTTAGATCCCCCGAATATATTCCAAACCGAATTTAAGGCATTCACATTCTGTTTCCCAGGCTCTAATCCTGCCTGGCTTCTACTGGTAATAATACAAACATGAATAATTGGCTTCAGCGTATTCCCCCAAAATTCTGGGCTTATGCCGCGTTTTTGCTTTGGGGCGCCCTAGCCTACACGTTGTTGAACAAAACTCCTTATGGCGTCGATGAGGGGGCAGCACGCGCGCTGTTGCTTGTCTGGTCGGTGGCTGGGGATGTAGTGAGTCCGATTGTAACCTTGGGTTTGCCGGATTTCCGCGCGATTTTTTTCGTGCCGGTCGGCTATCTATGGCCAGGCAACATCGTTGCAGCAAAGATCTTTACGCTATTGGTGATGTCAGGCGCAGTGTGGGGGATACACAGATGGAGGCAGCACAGCGGAAATTCGGAAAGCGCGCTGCTGGCATCTGGATTGCTGTTAATCTCGCCGCTGGTCATCGAACAAATCGACACGATTTCCGTTGCGCCCTATTTGCTGTTCATTTTCGCTGTTGGCACATGGTCGAACCAGTTTTACCGTGAATCTCCCCGGGCATTTGGAGGGATGTATTTTTCGCAGATCCTCTTATGTATGGTAAGTGTCACCATGCATCCAATCGGTTTAGCTTATCCGCTCTCGCTCTTGTGGGAATGGTATAAAAGCCCGGCTGATGCAAAACATAAGAATCACTTTTTCGCCGGAATAATTTTTGTCGTTCTTTTTGCACTATTGCTGACGTTGGGCTGGAATCATATCGGTTGGTTTGGCAATCCTGTCAGAAGCCTGTCAAGTTGGTTTTCCGGAGCATCAAGTGCGGACGATACCGGCATTTTCATCTGGATCAGCGGAATTGGCGCACTTGTTATCCTGCTACTGGTGATCTGGAAACAAGCAGGAAATCTATGGGCGGATTTTCTGGGGCGTACGCTGTTAATCGGCTCGATTATAGGCATATCCGCAGGTGATAAGACATGGGCAATCGCTGTTCTGACGATGTCGCTGTATTGGGGTTTTCCATTACTGTTGCCGAGCCGAACTGATTCGCAAGGCGGATTCTTGGGGCAACGCGGAATCGCCATGGCGCTGCTCTTCATTCTCTCGACGGCATTTATGATGGCTGACAAGACAAATTATCAAATGATGTTGGCTGGCTACATATCTCCGCGCGACAACCTGATCAAAACCCTGGTGGAGGACAAAGGTGACTTTCTTGGTGATGATGCGGGGCATAATGATCCAGCCAAGAAGCCGGTTCGTGTGGCAAGCCAGTGGCCGGGACTGACCATGTTGGCCTGCCGATGTGACGCACTTCCTTTGCCGCCGCCCGCGAATGACAGCATCGGGTTGCTCGCGATGTTGCGAGGTATCGACTTATTGATTTTCGACCCGCGCGATCCCAGTAACATCTCACTTGCGCGTAATCTCGCCACGATGGAAGCGGGGCGGGTCGAGACCGTCGCATTGCAGAAAGGCGGTGTGATCGTCGAAATCAAGAGTTCTCCGCCAATGCCAAAGCCGTGAATGGATAACATGGTAGTCGAGATACTAATCTATCTGGTTTCCGCGATCAGCGCGTTGTTCATAACGGGCTTCTCGGTACACATGTTCATCGGCGGATTGGTCAGCACGGAAACCGAGTACCAGGTAATTGCCATAGCCTGCATAATCGTTGCTTGTGTCGCCGGCTACATGACTTGGGATGTAATTCAAAGGCGCGCCGGCAAGAAGTAGCGGGGCTCGACTTTTGAAGTGAAGGCAGGATCACCCTATTTGAGGTGCCGTTTTAAAAGACCCTGTGCGGACTCGAATTGATCCATAGTGGCAAATTGCCCCCTGTGAAATACGAATTGCAATTGCTTTCCAGCCCCATTCAGGCCGGAAATCCCGAAAGACTTGCCGGAGTAATCGGGGTAGTAGCGCAAGTTTTTCACCAAGTCCACCTGCACACCGTTGCGTTGCACCAAAGCAAGGCTTTGCGTGCCTGCCTTGAGTGATACCGGCGCAGAAGGAAACAGCATCAAACGGGTTTTGAATATACGGTTAAAGCCGGCTATAAAAAAGAAGCAGGCCAGGAAAAAAAACAAATAGCCCATGTTGTGATCATCGCCATACCAGAAACTTGTCGCTATTGATGCCAGTGCTACCACGGTTGGAATGTAAAGCAGTAGATCCCATATCATGCCTTTGCGATCCTTAACGAGCTCAAATTGCATCGCCTCTGTCATTTGCTTGTCCGCCATTTCTTCTCGCTACCTACATTCAATCTATTGCCACAACCGATAATTTCCCGAAACGTCACAATGTCTCTTTGATCGCCTGATCCATTTCCCCGTACAACATTCTTCCCGCGCGTTCAAAACGGACCAATCCCTTCTTGTCGATAATAAACGTCCAGGGATCCCCCATGACTTGGTAGGCCTTGTACGCTTGCGGGTTCTCATACTGGTCGATGTGGATAAATATCATCTGATCTTGATACTTGTCCATGATTGCCTTGAGCATCTGCAGTTGTTCATCGCAATTCGTGCAGTGGCCGGGAGTTGCAAATTCAAGCACGATAGGCTTGCCGGTCAATAAGGCCTTATCGACCGAATACTGGTACATGCGGGCATCCGGTTGCCGATAAGTGGTAACCTTGCTGAAGTTACCCCCGACATCGGCCAGGGTTTTGGTGGGTAAACTTGGAGCACGTTCTCCTACCGCGAAGCCCGCGGCAAGCCGCTGCTCGCAGCCATTCAACAAGAACAACAGAACTACCCAGCAACAGGCCCGCAGAAACAATTGCTTGTTCATCGCCGCTCTTGCCATCCAATCGTGGTTTTGTAAAGGTTATATCCCCATATGATATTCGCAAGCAGCACCAGCATGCCGAATATGCCGACAAAGGCGAGCAGGTGATTGACCATCTTTTCGATATCTTCTCCGGAACTCAGCCCTCCAACCACGCCGGCAGAAAAGAAAAACACCACCATGCCAATTAAGCCGAAGTTATGCATCCAGAAATGGATCTTTACCAGACGTACGCTGTAGATAGGGCGTCGCGAAACGGCGGGCACTACATAGTACAGAGCGGCGAATATCGCCATCTCGACCCACCCAAGCAAATTGATGTGCCCATGCGCCAAAGTGATCAAACGTCCATGCGAGCTATAGTCCACAAAATGCCTGAAAGCCGGTACGCCCCCCATGATCGCGCCCCAGGAGAATCCGATGATGCTGTAAATTATGCATGCATATATAAACCACAGCAGGTACTTGGTGAAATCCTTGCTCTGTAATGCGCCGTGCTCATTGCTTTCCGTCATGCTGTCCCTCTTTTGAGTTTGATTTCATCCAGTCGCGAATATCCCGATATTTGCTTCTCCAACCGTCAGGGGTCCACATATCCAGCATGGCATCGATAAAGCTTGATTCGCCCTTGGGAGGCTCGAAAGATGTGGATGAGCCTTGATCGGATTTCAGCTCGGACAGAAAAATAGCCATGTCGTGTAAATCTGCATCTGGCAGGGCGGACACATATGCCGCATCCTTGGGTGGAGCACCATGATCCATCGTCTTGGCGCCATAGGTCTTTTCGGGATATTTGAGGAAGTTGTAAAAATAATTCACATCATGCTTCGATCCCAGTCCGTCCAAGCTTACGCCCATGCTGGTACCGCTGCCGACAGCATGATGGCAATCGTAACAATTGTTTTTTTCATAAATCCCATAACCACGCAGCCCGCCCTCAGAAAAATCAAAATGCGTCAATATTGGGAACAAGGGTTTATCCGAGTTATGCCTGACCGTTTCCAAAACAGTAAAGTTGATAATTGTAATGAGCACGAGCAATCCAATTATCCCAAAAAGTATCTTTTCTCCTTTTTTCATCCGTCACCAATCCTGAAGCTGATTATTAGGCTCAAATTGAGCCGCAGTATTCCACCTATGACTTACTCAAAGTAAAAAAGACCGGCCTGTGTCGACCAGTCTCCCTTGTGTTTCCCGCACCGATCCGTCCGGTGCGGGGATTATACAGAAAACAAGAAAACCCTATTTGACTATCTTGACGTTTTGCATGACGGTCTGGTTATCGATCTCATACCCGTCGCCCAGGGTGCTGTCGGATGCCTGCGACAGGAAGGCTGCGGCATTATGGATGTCATCGTCAGTCAAATTATGTGCAATTTTCTCCATCTGTTGCAACGGATCGTTTGCGCGAGAACCGTCGCGCCAATGCGTCAGCTGATTGACCAGATAAACATATTTTTGCTGTCCGATCTTGGGATAAACCGGGTCGGAACCGCGGCCATTAAAGCCGTGGCAGGACTGGCAGGCAGATACCTTGCCCTCTACCCCGTAGCGCACCAGTATCTGGCCTTTGTATGCTTCTCCTACCACGGTACCGTTTGCTTTAAGATCTTTGAGGTCAGAAAGCTCCGGATTCCGTGGAAAGCTGTTCTCGTACGCGGCCAAGTCACGCCTATCCTGAACGCTCAGTCCCTTTGCGATACCATTCATCTGGTCCATCGTCAGGTCTTTGCGCTTGTCCTCTGCAAAGTTGGTCAGTTGCTTGACGATGTATACATATCCGATATTGGCAAGTCTGGGAGAGCCCATCGCATCATTTCCCATCGCTTTATCGCCGTGGCAGGTTGAGCAAGCTGGTACGCCCGCATCCGGTTTGCCATTTTCGAAGATATTCTTTCCGTTTGTGATATTTGCCGTTACTGCCCCTTCGTCAGCAAAACCAGCACTTGAAAAAGCCAGCATGGCGACTGCACCCAAAAATGCTATCCCCAAATTGGATAAGTTACGCATGTACCCCTCCCCATTCTAATTAATATCAATTACCTGCCTTTTCAAGCAGGCTAAAACTGTCGTGTTGCTTGACTAGGTAAGTGAATCAGGAATTCTTCTTCATCAAGATATAAGCCAAGCCGAATAAAAACACAAAAATACCGACATACATCAACAGAACTTCGCTGGTTGTTGTGCTTGGTTCAAGCATGTTTACTCCTCCGTCAATCAAATGATATTTATAAAAACTTGCGACCCCTTCGCAAACCCCGATACAGACTTTAAAAATGGATACGTCAAATACTAGCACCAAGAAAACCATGTAGCAAGAGGGTTAATTTAATATTTTGGTGAAAGCGGTGACGATTCGGGTGAAAGTTGATCCGTTGCCTGCGCAGTCAGGGTTTGCAGTCTGCGGCAGCGGTGACTTGATAGTTAAACCGAGGCTGGCGTTTCGGCGAGCCGGGAAATATCTGGCCTGCAATACTGGAGTGCCGCGGTAGGGAATTGGCAGGCCAAGATAGGCAAATTACCCGCCAGTACTGGTGCTTAAACTGGCATAATGTTCTCACTTTGTTGGGAGGTTTTATGGCTAATTCAGTCAATCACGTGATTGTGGATCTGGAGCTGATACGCAGGCTTGATAAAAACGGGCCGCGCTACACTTCCTATCCGACCGCAGACCGTTTCGTAAGTGCTTTCACCGCTGCCGCCTATGCCAAGTGGGTGGCAAAACGCGAAAGCAGTGGCGAGTCACCTCCGTTGTCGCTGTATATCCATATCCCATTTTGCAATACCCTATGTTTTTACTGCGCCTGCAACAAGGTGATCACCAAGGATCGCGGCAAATCCGCCGAATATGTGCGCTACCTGATCAAGGAAATGGCGATGCAGGCGATGTTGCTGGGACCGGACCAGGTCGTGGAACAATTGCACTTTGGCGGTGGCACACCTACGTTTCTGAGCGACGATGAAATAAGGCAGGTGATGTCGGCGATTCGCCAGCACTTCAAACTGGTCAAAGACGGCGAATATTCGATCGAGATCGATCCGCGCAAGGTCAGCGACGGGACCATCGCACTGCTGGGCGAAGCGGGCCTGAACCGCATCAGTATCGGCGTGCAGGATTTCGATGCCGAGGTGCAAAGTGCGGTGAACCGCATCCAGAGCGAGGAAGAGACATTGCGCGTGATTCGTGCCGCGCGCGCCAACGGCTTCAAGTCGGTGAGTATCGACCTGATCTACGGCTTGCCCAAGCAAACGCTGGAGGGTTTCGGCGTGACGCTGGACAAGGTCATCTCAGCCAATCCGGACCGGTTGTCCATTTACAATTATGCGCACATGCCGACCATCTTCAAGCCGCAAAGGCGCATCCATGAACAGGACTTGCCGACACCCCGGGTGAAACTGGATATTCTCGACATGGCAGTCAACAAACTGACCGGCGCTGGCTATGTGTATATCGGCATGGATCACTTTGCCAAACCGGAAGATGAACTCGCCGTGGCGCAACGACAGGGCAGGCTGCATCGCAATTTCCAGGGCTACTCCACGCATTCCGACTGCGATCTGGTCGCGCTCGGCCTGAGCGCCATCGGCAAGATCGGGCCGACCTACAGCCAGAATTTCAGGGAGCTGGAAGACTATTACGGTGCGCTGGACAGGGATGTGTTGCCCATCATGCGCGGCATGGAACTCGATGCGGATGATCTGGTGCGCCGCGCAATCATTCAGGATCTGATGTGCCACTTCGAACTTGCCAAGGAATCCTTCAACAGCGTTTTCCAGATTGATTTCGACAGTTACTTTGCGACCGAACTGGAGGAACTGCGTGAATATGAACGCGAAGGCATGGTGGAAATTTCTCCCCGGCAGATCCGGGTGACGCCCAAGGGGCGCATGCTGATACGCAACATCTGCATGGTGTTTGACAAGTACCTGCGCACGCGCCAGGCGCATGCGCTCTATTCGAAAGTGATCTAGTCGAAGTGATCTGGTCTGCAGTGATCCAGTTTCGGACCTGATCGAAGGGCAGGCTAGTGCCGGGGCTCTTTCGAGTTGCCGCTCCGTTATAATCAGCCACTGACTTTTGTGGGGCGATCATGAACAAGATTCTCAAATACGGATTGTTGGGTATAGCGGCTTTGCTCGGCATCGCCGTCGCGGGTGTCGCGTACGTGGCGGCGACCTTCAATCCCAACGATTACAAGCCGCAGATCATCCGGGCCGTGAAAGAAGGCAAGCAGCGCAATCTGCACCTCGACGGGGACATCAAGCTGTCGTTCTATCCGAATATCGGCGTAAGCCTGAGCAAGGTGTCGCTGTCCGAATTCAGGAGTGACAAGGAATTCGCGGCTATCGAATCCGCGCGTGTCTCGCTCGCGCTTATGCCGTTGCTGCACAAGCAGGTTGTAGTGGACGAGGTGGCAATAAGCGGCCTGAAAGCGACGCTGATCAAACACAAGGACGGCACGACCAATATCGATGACCTTCTGGGTCAAGCAGATCAAAAGCCGGAGCAAGAATCAGAGCAAAAGCCAGAACAAACCATGCAGGGACAACCCAAGGCTCCACAGCAGAAGAATCCCGCCGCCCCGGCGGTCGGTTTCGATATCGCTTCGGTATCCATGGAAAAAGCCAGTCTCGGTTATAGCGATGAAGGCAGCGGGGCGCAATATACGGTCAATGATCTGAATCTCAAGGCCGGCCGCATCGCGATCGGCGTGCCGAGCAAGCTCGATTTCTCGGCAGACATAAAGGCCAATCAGCCCAGACTGGATATCAATACGCAACTGAAGACCACGCTGACCTTCGATCTCGACAAGAACAAGTATCAGTTGCAAGGTCTGGATTTTCAGGCCAGCGGCTCTGCCCTGGATATCAGCAATCTTAAATTGCAAGCAGGCGGCGATTTGAGTGCGGATATGGCTAGCCAGGAGTTCGGTGCCAAGAAATTTTCGCTGAATGCATCGGGGACCAAAGCCAAGGACACCTTTCAAATCGCGCTGAATGCACCGTCTTTGAGCTTCACCAGGGACAAATATTCCGCCGACAAAGTGACACTGGATGCCAAGCTGGATGGGGACGTGGGCAAAATCTCCGCAAACCTGTCGCTGCCCGGCATCGCAGGCAGTGCGCAATCGTTCAAGGTCGGCGCACTCAATCTGGATGTGGATGTGACACAACCGGAACAGACTTTCAAGGTGAAGCTCGCTTCGCCGCTG
Organism: uncultured beta proteobacterium; assembly: GCA_963723415.1. Taxonomy (GTDB): domain Bacteria; phylum Pseudomonadota; class Gammaproteobacteria; order Burkholderiales; family Gallionellaceae; genus Gallionella. The sequence goes on from CAVRQB010000002.1 coordinate 437,630, forward strand.
TCCGGCAATATCAAAGTGCAGCAATTCAATCTGGACAACCTCAGTATCGCGGTGACCGCCACCGGCGACAATCTGCCGAACAAGACAATCAGCAGCGAGATGAAGGGCAGCGTGCAAGTGGATGCGCTGAAGCAAAGCGTGCAGGCCAGTCTTGCCGGCGGATTGCTGCAAAGCCAGATCAAGGCAAAAGTCAGCGTGAAAGGATTTGCCGAGCCGGCGATCAGGTTCGATGTGGACGTGGACCAGATTGATGCCGATCTGTACCTGCCGAAAGCACCTGCCGCCTCAAAAGCGCCCGCCTCAAAATCTGCTGCCGCCGCCGCACCGAAAACCAGCGAGCCGGAACAACCGCTGGACCTCTCCGCGCTGCGCACACTCAACCTGGACGGCAGCCTGCGCATCGGCGCACTGAAGGCGATGAATGTGAGATCCACCCAGCTGAGAGCAGATGTGAAAGCGCTTAACGGATTGCTGAATATCAATCCGCTTTCCGCGAAGCTATATCAGGGCAGCATGAATGGCAGTTTGAGCGTTAACGCCCAAGCCACGCCCAGGATCGCCATCATCCAGAATCTCAACGGCATCAATGTCGCGGCGCTGACGAAAGATGCCGCCAACCTCGATATGCTGGAAGGCAAGGGCAATATCGGCGTGAACCTCACCGCTCAGGGCAACACCGTCGGTGCGATGAAGAAGGCACTCAATGGCAACTTTTCTCTGAACGTGTCCGATGGCGCGCTCAAGGGCATCGACATCGACAAGAAAGTGCTTGCTGCCCAGGCATTGCTCAGCAGTGGCATCAGCGCGACCAGCGAATTGGAGGCAGCCAGCCCGGACGAGAAGACGACATTCAAGGAATTCAAGGCGACCTTCAAGGTGACCAACGGCGTAGCACATAACGATGACCTGTCGTTGAGATCGGAACAGGTCTGGGTCACCGGGGCAGGCGATATCAATATCGGCTCCGACAGCATCGCCTATGTTGCCAAGGCTGCCATCGCCAGGACTTCCGACGGCAAAGGCGGGATCACTGTGCCGGTGCATGTCAGCGGCACCTTCACCGATCTGAGATACAAGCTTGATTATGGCGCGATGGTCAAGGAAGCGGTCAAGCAGAAGGTGGATGCGAAGAAGGAAGAATTGAAGAACCAGTTGCAGGATCAGCTCAAAAACAAATTGAAAGGATTGTTCAAGTGACAGCCTGCTCCAGCAACTGCGATTGAATGCATAGATTCTCGTCCCGCCTGATCGCCTGGCAACGCGTGCACGGCCGCCACGACCTGCCCTGGCAGTCCGCGGATGCGTACCGCGTATGGTTGTCCGAAATCATGCTGCAGCAGACCCAGGTTGCGACCGTCATCCCATATTTTTTGCGCTTTGTTGCTTCATTTCCCACCATCGCGACTCTTGCATCCGCAACAGAAGAGCAGGTGCTCGCCCACTGGAGCGGCCTCGGCTATTACGCGCGCGGACGTAACCTGCATCATGCTGCTCTGATCATCGTGGAAAAGCATCACGGCCAATTCCCGCGCGAGTTTGAGAAGATCATCGAACTGCCCGGCATCGGTCGTTCAACCGCTGCGGCGATCTGCGCGCTGGCCTTCCACGAGCGCCGCGCGATACTGGATGGCAACGTCAGGCGCGTGCTGGCGCGCTACTGCGGCATCCAAGGATGGGCAGGGGACAAGAAGGTCGAAGAACATCTCTGGCGGCAAGCCGAGAACTTGCTCCCTCTCCCGTCGGGGGAGGGCTGGGGTGGGGGAACGGGCGTTGAAGGTGTCGCTGACATCGCCACCTATACCCAAGCACTGATGGACCTGGGTGCGACACTGTGCACACGCAGCAAGCCCAAGTGCGACGAGTGCCCGGTGCGCACGGATTGTGTCGCGTTTCAAACCGGACGGGTGCGCGAGCTGCCCACGCCGCGCCAGCCCAAGGCCATGCCGGAAAAGCACACCACGTTCCTGTTGTTGATGCATGGCAACGACATCCTGCTGGAAAAGCGCCCTGGCAGCGGCATCTGGGGCGGGTTGTGGTGTCCGCCGCAGTTCAATGACGAGTTTGCAGCGAAGGATTGGTTCCTGCGAAACGGGATGGAGGCGAGAGAGGGAGAAAGGCTGGAGACATTCACTCATACCTTCACTCACTTCAGGCTGCACATCACGCCGCTGAAGATACAGCTTGCGCGCAAGCCTTTGCGTGCTGCACAAGCGGGGAGTGTGTGGCAGGATGCGGAGGAGGCGTCACGGGCGGCGATACCTGCGCCGGTACGGGCGTTGTTGAAGGAATGTCGCCGAAGGTAGCCAGGCGACGTTGGCCTTGCTGTCGAACTACCCCCGATAGCCTCATTCGCCCCACTTCTTGATCAACTCCTGCTTCACCCCAAGATGATCGAGTGTCCGCGCCACGACAAAATCCACGATGTCCTGCACGCTCTGCGGATGATGATAGAAGCCCGGATTGGGCGGCATGATGACGGCACCTGCGTGGGAGAGCTTGAGCATGTTCTCCAGGTGGATTGCCGAGAACGGCATCTCGCGCGGCACCAGGATCAATGTGCGTTGTTCCTTGAGCATCACGTCGGCGGCGCGGGCAATCAGGTCGTCGCTGATGCCGCCAGCGATCTTGCCCAGCGTGCCCATCGTGCAGGGGCACACCACCATCGCGTCGCCGGGGTTGGAGCCGGAGGCCATCGGCGCATACCAGTCATGGATGCCGAACACTTTCAGTTCTCCGCTGAATTTGCCGAACCGTTCCGCGAACATCTGTTCCGCATCCTGCGGCCGGTTCGGCAGCGTGAAATCCAGTTCCTGTTTGGCAACGATCTGTGCGGCCTGTGTATAGATCAGATGCACGCGCAATCCGCTTTGCAGCAGGCGTTCCAGCAGGCGCATGCCATAGGGCAGACCGGATGCGCCAGTGAAGGCTAATGTAATTGTTTTCATGTTGTCCGCGCGACTGCCGTTGTGGTGAGAGCATCCGCATTATCCATGAATCGCGCGGCGATCAAGCCGTTCACCGTGCCGAACACCAACGCGGCGGTCGCGAAGATCGGGATCAGGTAGGCGATACCGGCATGCGGGATCAGCCACAGGTACACCACCAGCAACTGCCCGGTGATGTGCGCGAAGGCGGCGTAGACGCTGTGGCTGACCGGCCCGAACCAGCGCGCCGGCAAATGCCATGCAAATGCCAGCACGATCAGGCTGAGCACGGCGCCGGACAGGCTGAGAAAGAACCCCGGTGTCAGGAAATTGCCGAACAGCAAGCTGCCTGCCAGCACGCGCAACAGCGACACCCATGCCGCAGTGCGCCAGCCATAGCGCGCCAGCACGATCAGCGTGACGATATTCGCCAGCCCGGGTTTGACGCCGGGCAGCGGCGAGGGGATGGCGCTTTCCAGTATCGTCAGGCCGAGCGCCACTGCGGTCATGCGCGCGATGTTGTGGTCTTCGGCGGTGGTGCTCAGATTAATGATAGAGGTGGTCATATTTTTTCAAGGTCTGATGGGAGAGGACTGGGGACTGAGCAGAACCCGCTGATCTGCTTTTCCTCAGCCCTTGGTCCTCGATTCTCAGCCCTGATTTTAATAATTGAGGCTGTCATATTTCCTTTTGCTGCCGGTTAATTCGACGCTGACCTGATTGGGCAGGCATAGCGCGATCTCACCGGCCTGTTGCAGCCACCCTTGTCGCACGCAGTATTGGCGCGGGCCGGGATCGGAGGCGATGCGCGCCTTGCGCTGCTGGATACTGACAATGCTGATCCCCAGCGGGCCGGGCACTTCGATCTGCCGGTCACGGGACAGCGGCAATACACTGAATATCTTCCCGCCGCTACGGATGATCGCCTGGTCGGCGAGGTCGCCGCTCCACAGCGTCAGTGTCAGCAGCACGATGAAGATGCTTCCCAGCAGCAGCGTAAGCCAGTCGCCGGGCCTGACGTGCTGCAACATGCCTGTGTGCATGATCACTGGCCCAACTCGCGATGGCGCACCAGCACTTGCTGTTGATGCTCGAAGTGCCGCGCGAGCTTTTCGGCCAGGTAGACAGAGCGGTGCTGTCCACCCGTGCACCCGATGGCCACGGTCAGGTAGCTGCGATTGTCTGCAATGAAACCCGGCAACCAGCGCTCGACGAAATCGCGGATGTCGCCAAACATCTGCCGTGCATCGGGTGCGTCTTCCAGAAATTCGACCACCGCGGCATCGCGTCCGGTGAGTGGCCGCAACAGCGGGTCGTAATGGGGATTGGGCAGGCAACGCACATCGAATACCAGATCCGAATCCAGCGGGACACCGTGCTTGTAGCCGAAAGACTGGAACAGCAGGGTCAAGCGCGCACGGTCCAGCTTGATGAATTGCTTGATCCAGGCGCGCAATGCATTGGCGTTCAGTTCGGTGGTATCGATGTGGTGGCCGATGTCACTGATCTCGGCGAGCACCTCACGCTCGTGCTGGACACATTCCGGCAGCGTGCGTTTCCCGTCGCTGAGCGGATGGAGGCGGCGTGTTTCGGAAAATCGTTTGACCAGCGTATCGCTCTGGGCATCAAGGAATAACACGTGCACATCGACGCTCTGTTGTTTGATCTGCTGCAACAGCGGCGGCAGGCGTTGCACGCTGTTGGCGCTGCGCACGTCTATGCTGACGGCGATGTTGCTGTAGCCCGCACGCTGCAGGTGTTCCACCAGGGCGGCCAGCATGTCGGCGGGCAGATTGTCCACGCAGTAATAGCCGCTGTCCTCCAGCACCTTCAGCGCGATGCTCTTGCCGGAACCGGATAAGCCGCTGATCAGGAATAATTGCATTGCGATTCTACTGGTCGTCGTGCAGCTGCTGTTCGTGCCGCGCGATGAATTCGTCCATGCTGTTGATGCCGCGCTGCTTAAGGACAAAATTGCGCGCCGCTGCCTCCACCAGCACGGCGAGGTTGCGTCCGGCCACGACCGGGATGTTCACGGTGCTGATGTTCACACCGAGTATCTCCTGGTGCGTCGCGTTGATGGGCAGGCGCTCCATTTGGGACACGTCGCCGCCAGGCGGGCGGTGCAGATGCACGATGAGCTTCAGGCTCTTTTTGCGCCGCACCGCCGTTTCGCCGAACATGGTGCGGATGTTCAGCACGCCGAGGCCGCGCACTTCGAGAAAGTCGCGCAACAGCGCCGGGCATCTGCCTTCCAGCGTATCCGGCGCGATGCGGTGCAATTCGACGATGTCGTCGGCGACCAGTCCGCTGCCGCGCGAGATCAATTCAAGCCCGAGCTCGCTCTTTCCGACCGCGCTTTCTCCGGTGATCATCACGCCGACGCCCAGCACATCGAGAAACACGCCGTGGCGCGTGGTGGACTCGGCCAGTTCCTTGGCGAGATAGTGGCGGATCAGCCACATCAGGTGCACGCTGGCCTTGGGGGAAGCGAACAGAGGAATATCCGAGCGGTTGGCGAAGGAGATCAATTCCTCCGGGATATTGTTCGCCCCCGCCACGATCAGGCAGGTCGTGCCATTCTGCTCAAGCCGGCGAAATGCATCGTCGCGCTGGGCCGAGTCCAGATTGCGCAGATAATCCAGCTCGGTCTCGCTGAATACCTGGACCCAATTGGGGTGAATCAGATTGAAGTGGCCGATGAGTCCCTTGTTGGAGGTGTTGACCTCATCGCTGTTCAAGGTGCGCTCGGTGCCATCCGCGCCGGCGACACGGCTGAGCTGCAGGCGTTCCTGTTTGTCGTCGAACAGCTGCCGGACGTTGACCTGGCTCATGCAACGCTTGTCCAGTTTTGAAACAGTTGATAGATGCCCGCGCTGTCCGGACAGTCAAGCAGGCGGTTGCGGAATTGCGTGTCGCTGAACATCTGAGCCAGTTCGCCGAGGATCTGAAGATGAAGATCGGTGGCGCGTTCCGGTACCAGCAGCACGAATATCAGGTTGACCGGCAGCCCGTCCGGCGCATCGAACGGGATCGGATGACTGGTCTTTACGAACGCTGCGGTTGCATCGCGCAGCTTGGCTATTCGGCCATGTGGTATCGCGACGCCTTGGCCCAGGCCGGTCGAACCCAGTTTTTCGCGGGCGAAAAGGCTGTCGAACACCTGGCTGCGTGCGATCTGCTGGTTGTTTTCAAACAGCAGTCCGACGCGTTCAAATACACGCTTCTTGCTGGCGGATTCGGTGTCCAACAAGATGTTGTCGGGCAGCAGGATTTTGCTGATCAGGTTCATGATGGGGATCGAGTGATTGGACGGTGGCCTTGTTTTAATTTTCCCTCTCTGGTCGGGACGGGGCTGGCGAGATAGGCGGCGGCCTGGCTGCCGCCTCGCTTGCAGTCCGGTCTAACGGCCGGCATCCCCGTCTGGGAGGGGAATGGCATCTTGTACCCCGGCCGCCCGTTATTGACTATTCCGCTGAAGCGAATTTTCCCGAGTCGTCGTGCCGCCTGGCAGACAGTTTGTCCTTGTGCCTGCGCACCTGGCGGTCCAGTCTGTCCACCAGCAGGTCAATTGCGGTGTAGAGGTTCTCGTCGTCGCATTCGACGAACAGATTCTTGCCGCTGACATGCATCGTGGCTTCGGCTTTCTGCTTCAGCTTTTCAACGGAAAGAATGACATTCACATCGATCACGACGTTGTCGAAATGGCGTTTGATCTTGTCGAATTTCTCGGCCGCATAACCCCGAATGGCTGGGGTGATTTCCAAATGGTGCCCGGTTAGATGGAGGTTCATGTTGTGCTCCTTGTGATTAGAGTGATTTACGGAGATTCACCGGAAGAATCCGCAAGGACTCCCGGTACTTTGCTATGGTGCGGCGGGCGACGACGATGCCCTGCTGCGCCAGGATTTCTGCCATACGGCTGTCGGTAAGCGGCTTGCGCTGGTCTTCCGCACTGACCAATTGCTTGATCAATTCGCGTATCGCGGTGGAGGAACAGGTACCGCCGCTTTCCGTGGCCAGACCGCTGCCAAAGAAATGCTTGAATTCGTATATGCCGCGCGGGGTCAGCATGAATTTTTGTGTGGTGCTGCGCGATACCGTCGATTCATGCAACTCCAGTTCGTCGGCGATCTCGCGCAACACCAGCGGGCGCATCCCGATCTCGCCATGCTCGAAAAAATTCCCCTGCCGCTCGACGATTGCCTGCGCGACGCGCAGGATCGTATCGAAACGCTGCTGAAGATTCTTGATCAGCCACTTTGCTTCCTGCATTTGGGCGGCGAGCTGCGAGGAGTTCTTGTCGCCGCGCTGCTGCAGAATGTTGGCGTATATCTGGTTCACCCTCAGTTTGGGCATCGCTTCCACATTGAGCCGCGCGCGCCATTTGTTCCTGTGCTTCTCGACCACGACGTCGGGAACGACGTAATCGGCAACGCTCTGGCCAAACTCTGCGCCAGGTTTTGGATTCATCCCGGTGATCAGGCATTGCGCGGCGCGCAATGCTTCATCCGAGCAGCGCAGCAGCTTTTTGATCCTGGAAAAATCATGCGCGGCCACCAGGTCGAGGTGCTCGGTTACCAAGCGGATCGCCAGGTCGCGGTACGGCGTGTCTTCAGGCAGGGCCTTGAGTTGCAGGGCCAGACACTCGCCCAGGTTGCGTGCGGCCAGACCTGGCTGGTCCAGGTGTTGCAGTTGCACCAGCGCGGTTTCAAGGTCGTCCAGTGTGATTTCCAGTTCGGGAGGCAGCAGCATCACCAGTTCATCGAGATCCTGCGCCAGGTAACCGTTCTCATCCAATGCATCGATCAGCAAGCCGACCACTTTTCGATCCTTGCCATCCACCGAACTGGTGGTCAACTGGTTGTGCAGATGCGCGCGCAGGCTGGCCTGCTCCGCGGCCTGTTCGGGATAGGTATCGTCTTCGTCATCCGTGCTGCGCGTCGCCCCGCCGCCGGTATTCCAGTCGGCGGGCGAATTATCGAAGTTATCAGCGCCAAAATCGTCCGCGGTCCGATCATCGTCACGGGATGGTTCGGTTTCATCTCCTGTCGCACTGGCACTGTTGCGCGGCGCGGATGACAGGGAATCCGCAGCAAAGGTCCCGGAAGATGATTCCTCGGCCACTTCCAGCATCGGATTCTCTTCGAGCATGCGCGCGACTTCCTGATGCATGTCCTGCGTGGAAAGCTGCAGCAAACGAATAGCCTGCTGCAGCTGCGGGGTGAGCGTCAGCTGCTGGGATATGCGAAGTTGGAGAGTGGGTTTCATTGCGTATTGTCGCGGCAGGGAATGGTTTCCGGGAGTTCCTTGTGTCACAGTTTGAAGTGTTCGCCCAGATACACTTTCCTTACGCCCTCATTATAGATGATTTCATCTGGCTTGCCTTCAGCCATGACCGAACCGGCATTGATGATGTAGGCGCGATCGCATATCCCCAGCGTTTCACGGACATTATGGTCGGTTATCAGCACCCCGATGTTGCGTTCCCTAAGGAAACGGATGATCTTCTGTATGTCCAGGACGGCGATGGGATCCACACCGGCAAACGGTTCATCGAGCAGGATGAAATGCGGTGAGGTCGCCAGGGCGCGCGCGATCTCGACCCGCCTTCGTTCGCCTCCGGAAAGGCTGATGGCGGGATTGTTGCGGATATGCGAGATGTGCAGATCTTCCAGAAGATCTTCCAGGCGATTCTGCCTGTCGTCATCGGAAAGGCCTTGCAGCTCCAGCACCGCCAGAATGTTTTGTGCCACCGTCAGGCGGCGAAATATCGAGGCTTCCTGCGGCAGGTAACCCAGCCCAAGGCGCGCACGGCGGTGGATCGGGAAATGGGTGATGTTTTGATCATTGATGAAGATCTCTCCGCCGCCGGCGGCAACCAGCCCGACTATCATGTAGAACGTCGTGGTTTTGCCCGCGCCATTGGGGCCGAGCAGACCGACTACCTCGCCGCTTTTTACCGACAATGACGCATCGTGGACCACGGTGCGTTGGCCGTATTTCTTTTTCAGACCGATGGCGCGAAGTTCACTCATGTTCATTCCGTTGGGGCAGGTGTTTTCCCGGGCTCGGCGGGTTGCTGATCCCGCGCGGATGGCGCAGATTCGGTTTCCTTGGGTTTGGGTTGCAGCACAGCATGGACCCGTTCGGGCGGTTCATTCCCCTGGTTTGCTTCGTTGCCGTTCACCCGGAATATTTCGCTTTTGGTGTTATATGCGATATTGTCGCCGCTTACCTCGTCAAGACCGCGCTTGAGACGCGCTTTTTCGTGGATATTCAATATCTCGGTGCGCGTGTCATATTCGATGCGTTCGCCGTAGCCTTCCACATACTGGTCAACGCCTTCACGTTTTTGCCGGAACTTGGCGGTGTCGCCATACGCCGTGGCGTGCTTGAATCCGTCCTTGTCCTCTTGCACGACGATCTTGTCGCCGGTCAGCAACATTGTGCCCTGGGATAAGCGCACATTACCGGTGAATGTGCTGATCTGATGGACATCGTCCATTATCACCTGGTCGGCTTCCAGGTGGATGGGCTGGTTCCGGTCGGCACGATCGGCAAAGCAGGCAGGCGACCAGGGCAGCATGATGAGCGCCAAAAACAAGGGCGCCAAATACAATTTACTATTTAACCGGTACATATTCGCTTCTGACGTCTGAAAGCAGTTTCAGGATGCGGGTCTTGCTGTTCATCTCCAGTCCGATTGCATGCACGGTGCTGTGTGGATCGGTGATCGTGACAGCGCGGTCCGTGTCGGTCAGGTTCTGATCAGGAACGATACGCAAATACTCGGTATTCAGCGCAAGCTGATTCTGCTGGGCGCTCGCTTCGCGCAATACCTCGACATCATCGCGCAACAGAATCTCATCGCCATTGCTTGAGATCGTACCTTGCCTGGCAGTCGCATGTATTGCGGGATGTTCGGCAGACAGCATGGAAATATGAGGCTCTTCCAGCACGGTACTGTCGTCGTCCGGGTAATGCAGCATCATTTTTGCAGACATGATGAAACTGGGCACACCCAGATCATTCATCTTCGTCGCTGAAAAGTTTTCCACGATGGCATCGGGATCGTGTCGTGTGTTGTTGTCTGTCTTGATGGGCCGCGGTTGAGCTTGCTGGTTCAGCCAATAGACTGCCGCCAGCAAACCAAGCAAGGGTAACAGCGGAAGCCAGTATCGGACACGCGACAGGAGGATCATCGCAAATATTGAGCCGTTTGGGCGTCCAGCGTGCCTTGCGCAGACATGATCAACTCGCAGGCTTCGCGCACCGCTCCATGACCGCCGCCGCGCAGGGTGACGTAGGCGGAGTGTTCGCGCACCAGTTGCGGCGCTTCAGGCACACTGATGGCGAGGCCGACATGGCGCATCACCGTGAGGTCGACGATGTCATCGCCCATATAGGCAGCAGCATCCCGCGACAGTTTGAGCTTGTTGAGCAGGTCGATCATGGCTTCAAGTTTGTGTTCCGCGCCCTGGTAGACGTGCGAGATGCCGAGGTTGCGCGCGCGCGCCTCTACACAGCGCGAAGTGCGTCCGGTGATGATGGCGACCTCCACCCCGCTGGCGCGCAGCATCTTCAGGCCGTGGCCATCCAGCGAATTGAAGCGTTTGAATTCTTCGCCCGAATCGGAATAATACAATCCTCCGTCGGTCATCACACCGTCCACATCGAAGGCGATCAAGCGTATCAGCTTTGCGCGGCTTGTCAGCATGGTATTCCTCTCATCCGGGCATACCGGAAAATTCCCTGGGCCGGATCCTTGCGGTACCTGATCCCGGCCGGGCTAAATCACTTTCGCATGCAGCAGGTCGTGCATGTTCAATGCACCGACCAGTTTGTTCTGTCCGTCCACCACCAGTATCTGGCTGATGTTGTAACGTTCCATCACCTGCACAGCCTCGGCTGCAAGATTGTCCGGCCCGATGCAGCGCGGATTGGCCGACATCACGTCCCGAACGGGCGTGGCATTGAAATCCAGCTTCTTTGCCAGTGTGCGGCGCAGGTCGCCATCGGTGTATATGCCCAGCACATGCTGTCCGGCATCCACGATGGCGGTCATGCCCACGCCTTTTTTCGAGATCTCCAGGATCGCGTCGCCCAGCATCGCGTTTTCGCGCACCATAGGCAGACGCTCGCCGCTGCGCATGATGTCGCTCACATGGGTGAGCAGGCGCCGTCCCAGATTACCGCCGGGATGCGATCGCGCAAAATCATCCGCGCCGAAACCTTTGGCATCCAGCAATGCCACGGCCAGTGCGTCGCCCAGCGCCAGCGCTGCTGTGGTGCTGGCAGTGGGGGCCAGGCCCATCGGGCAAGCCTCCTTGTCCACCGCCGCGTTCAGATGCACATCGGCGACCTTCGCGAGACTGGATGCGGGGTTGCCGGTCATGCTGATCAGCTTCGCTCCCTGGCGCTTGATGCCCGGAACGATGGTAAGCAGTTCCTGGCTCTCTCCGGAATATGACAGCGCGATGATGACATCCGCGCTGGTGATCATGCCCAGGTCACCGTGGCTGGCTTCGCCGGGATGGACGAAGTATGCGGGTGTTCCGGTGCTGGACATGGTCGCGGCGATCTTGCGCGCGATATGGCCGGATTTGCCCATGCCGCTGACGATGACGCGCCCTTCGCAGCGAAGAATGACATCCAGCGCGTGCAGGAAATTCTCGTCCAGACGGGTGCTGAGAGCTTTTACGGCGGTTGCCTCGATATCCAATACTTCGCGGGCAAGGTCTAGCGCGCGGGGTGCGGCGGAGATGGGTTTGTTCATGGAGCGGGATTATAACAGCGCATGCAAGCGGCCGCGAGATTTTGACCGGTAAGGAAGCCCGGTAAAAATTATCGGCCCGTACAGGAATCACGACAGGAAATATTTGCGAGGAGATTTTGCCAAGAAATTTTGCCAAGAAATTTTGAAAGCATGCACCAATTAGGGCATTATCCGGTCATGGCAACCATGCCGCATCTATACGAAATATGACCAACTCGCTGCAACTTCTGCTGATCCTGCTTGCCGTCGCTGTCGTCGTGGTGGTGATATGCCGCATCCTGCGCCTGCCGGTGATGCTGGGTTACCTGCTGGTCGGCATCCTGATCGGGCCGCATGCGCTGGGCTGGATACACGATGCGCCGGAAACCCGGCAACTGGCCGAGTTCGGCGTGGTGTTCCTGATGTTCAGCATCGGGCTGGAATTCAGTCTGGCGCGGTTGCGCAGCATGCAACTGCTGGTATTTGGTCTGGGCACGGCCCAAGTCGCGGCGACCATGTTGCTGGTCATGCTCACCTCGCTATTCTTCGGGCTGGATTGGCGTGCCGGCCTTGCGCTGGGCGGCGTGCTGGCAATGTCTTCCACCGCTATCGTCAGCAAGATGCTGGTCGAACGAGCCGAACTGAATACACCGCACGGGCAGAAGATCATGGGCGTGCTTTTGTTCCAGGATCTGGCTGTGGTGCCGCTGATCATCATCATCCCGGCGCTGGCGAGCAGCGGGGAAGAACTGTATGCGACGCTGGGTTATGCGCTGCTCAAGGCTGCGCTGGTATTGGCCGCACTGCTGATCTTCGGGCAGCGCCTGCTACGCCCCTGGTTCCATCTTGTGGCCAGGCAAAAATCCTCCGAGCTGTTCATGCTCAACGTGCTGCTGTTCACGCTGGGGCTGGCTTACTTCACCGAGCAGGCGGGGCTTTCCTTGGCGTTGGGCGCATTCATAGCCGGCATGCTGATCTCGGAAACGGAATACCGTTTCCAGGTGGAAGAGGACATCAAGCCGTTCCGGGACATGCTGCTGGGCCTGTTCTTCGTAACGATAGGCATGCTGCTCGACCTGCGCAGCGTGGTCACCGGGTTCGGCTGGATATCGCTGATCCTGCTGATCCTGCTGCCGTTCAAGGCCGCGGTGGTGGCGCTGCTGGCGCGCTGGTTCGCCGGCGATTGGGGCGCCGCGATCCGCAGCGGCCTGGGCCTGGCTCAGGCGGGCGAATTCGGTTTCGTGTTGCTGACGCTGGCGGGACATGTCAATCTGCTGCCGATGGATGTGATGCAGAACGTGCTGGCGGCGATGCTGATCTCGATGCTGGCAGCGCCGTTCCTGATCCAGCACGCCGAAGTCATCGTGCGCAACCTGACGCCGTCCGCGTGGATGGACAGTGCGATGCTGATACACCAGATCGCGGTCAAGAGCATGGCCAGCGACGCGCATATCATCGTCTGCGGTTATGGACGCAGCGGGCAGGAGCTGTCGCGTTTCCTGACGCGAGAGCATCTGCGCTTCATCGCGCTTGATCTCGATCCGCGCCGCGTGCATGGGGCCGCGGCAGAGGGCAAGAGCGTGGTGTATGGCGATGCTGCCAAACGCGAGGTACTGATCGCGGCCGGTCTGATGCGCGCCAAAGCCCTGGTGATCACCTACAACGACATGCATTCCGCGCTGAAGATATTGCACCATGTGAACCAGATGCGTCCCGACCTGCCGGTGGTGGTGCGTACCACCGACGATGCCCACATAGAAGAACTCAAGAGAGCCGGCGCAGCCGAGGTGGTCGCGGAAGTGACCGAAGGCAGCGTGATGCTGGCCTCCCAAGCGCTGCTGCTTTCGGGCGTGCCGCTGAACCGCGTGATACGCCGTGTACAGGAAAGCCGCGCAGGGCGCTATGCGGCGTTCAGCGGCTATTTCCGCACCGTCCGGGACGAAGAGGATGATGCTGCGGAAAGCTTGCAGCCGCGCTTCTCCAGCGTATTGATCAAGGAAGATTCCCCGGCGGTGGGCAGAAGACTGGGCGAGCTTGGACTCGCGGAGCTGGGCGTGGAAGTGAACGCAATGCGCAGGCGCAACGTGTATGGCGCGCAGCCCAGCGAAGACCTGCTGCTGCTCTCCGGAGACGTGCTGGTGCTGCTAGGGCCGCCGGA
>CAVRQB010000003.1:0-693444 GCA_963723415.1 uncultured beta proteobacterium
TGAGGGTTGCGGGGACAGGATTTGAACCTATGACCTTCGGGTTATGAGCCCGACGAGCTACCGAGCTGCTCCACCCCGCGTCAGCGAAGATTGCCACTATAGCAAAGCATCCAACCCCCGTCAAATACTATATGCGTTTTTTTCACTTTCGTTGCGTGTTGCAGAAGAGACACGCGCTTGGCGGTAGCAGATGTTCATGCGTCGCGACAATTCGCAGCAAAGCTATAATCTCCAATCAGTAAAATGAAAATACTAGTTATGACTGTTACAGATTGGACAGGAAGTTCTGCAGCAGCACTTACTACCATAGCCTTTATACCGCAGGCCTGGAAAGTGTGGCGCACAAAACATACCGAAGATATTTCCGTGGGAATGTACATCCTCTTCACGGCAGGCGTCGCACTGTGGTTGGCCTATGGTCTTATGCTCGATTCATGGCCGATAATCATCGCCAACTCGGTCACACTGCTTTTGGCCGGGTCCGTGTTGGCAATGAAAATAAAATTCGGCTAAGGCGCAACATGGACAAAACATGGACAAATCTCCAGAAATAAAATCAAACCAGTCGATTGAACTGCTCAAAGAACTACATATCCTGACACGTGAGGGCAAGTTCAATCAGGACAGCAGGCGCAAACTGAAGCAGGTATATCATCTGTTCCATTTCATCGAACCATTGCTAAACGAAGTGCTTGCTGCCCATCAAAAACTCGCACTGGCAGACCACGGCGCGGGCAAATCCTATCTGGGTTTCATCATCTACGATCTATTTCTGAAGGCGCGCGAGGCCGGCCATATATACGGCATCGAAACCCGAGAGGAATTAGTCGGCAAATCCCAAAAATTGGCGACCAAACTCGGTTTTGCACGCATGTCGTTTCTGAATCTGTCTATCGAAGAATCCATCGACTCGCCGCAACTGCCCGAACAAATCGATGTAGTCACCGCGCTTCACGCCTGTGATACCGCCACCGACGACGCGATCAAATTCGCACTGCACAAACAGGCTAGATTCATCGTGATTGTGCCGTGCTGTCAGGCCGAAGTCGCAGCGGTGGTGAACAAAAACAAGAACCAGTCGTTCGGCAAAACACCGCTATCGGAAATCTGGCGGCATCCGATTCACACCCGCGAATTCGGCAGCCACGTCACCAACGTGCTGCGCTGTTTGCAACTGGAAGCACATGGCTATCAGGTGACGGTGACGGAATTGGTCGGCTGGGAACATTCGATGAAGAACGAACTCATCATTGCGCGCCGTACCGGCGCGCCAAGAAAAAATGCTCAGGAAAGACTGGAGCAGATTTTACGCGAGTTAAATCTGGAAGAGTTGCGTGGGCGGTTTGTTTATTGAGGATGGCGGTCCAGTTCCGTAGGATGGCAGACATGGGTTTGTCTTCCCACGTAGGTACCGAACCGCGTGGGCACAATGGCGTGCCCACCCTACCCGGCTGACCGGGGCAGCCAGTACACGAGCGAACAATTCCAGCGGTTGCTGGTTGAATTGGGAGTGACGTGCAGCATGAGTCGCGCGGGCAACGTCTGGGATAACTCTGCGATGGAGAGCTTCTTCTCTTCGCTGAAAACGGAGCGGCTGGCCCGAAAGACTTTCCGTACCCGAGACGAAATTCGAGCCGAGGTGTTTGACTATGTCGAACGTTTTTACAATCCGGTTCGCCGGCATTCAACGCTTGGTTATGTCAGCCCGATTGACTTCGAGAAACAGGCTCTGTTAGCTCAACGCGGTGTCCATCGAACCGGGGACAGGCCATTCCAATAGTGCAAATGAGTTCAACCGGAGCCAAATGTCCTTCCTGTTCAGGAAAGCTCAAATTTGCACGGGTATGGCCTACCCTCTCCTCCAGGATTAGAAGAACTGCGTCACAACATTTTCCTTGGTTATCCGGAAATTTGGTCTTTCGCATTTTGGCTTTCGCAATGACGGGTTAGCAAACTAATCGTACTGGATTCTTCTCTGTGTCTACATTTGGCACTAAGTGATCATGGCACTCACTTGCCACACGAGTGAAAGACGTAATTAAACGGCGTGCCGCGCCAACGCCCAAACCACGTGTTCCCTCACCAAGGCAGACCGGTGCTCACGACGGGCTTGCAACGCAGCAATGACTTCCGCACTTTTCGGCGCGTTGCCTAATCCAACCGCAATGTTGCGCAGCCATTGCTCATGGCCAATGCGATAGATGGCGCTGCCCGCGAGCCTGGTTTTGAACTCGGCTTCATCCCACGCGAACAACTCCATCAGCGACACATCATCCAGCCCGTGCCGCACCGCAAAGTCCGGCTCGACTGCGGGTTGCGCAAAGCCATTCCATGGGCAGGTCAGCTGGCAGTCGTCGCAGCCGTAGATGCGATTGCCGATCAGCGGGCGCAACTCGACCGGGATGCTGCCCTTCAGCTCTATGGTGAGATAGGAGATGCAGCGGCGCGCATCCAGCCGATACGGTGCGATGATGGCCCGGGTAGGGCATATCTCTATGCAGCGCGTGCAAGTTCCGCAGTGTTCCTGCTGAGGCGTATCCACCGGCAACGGCAGGTTCACATAGATCTCACCGAGAAAAAACCACGAGCCGTGCTCGCGCGACAGCAGCAGGGTGTGCTTGCCGCGCCAGCCCAGGCCGGCTTTGCGCGCCAGCTCCACTTCCATCACCGGCGCGCTGTCTGTGAACACGCGCCCCTTGAATTCTGCGGACCCAGTTAAATCTGCCAAAGCATCACGGATCTTATCGGCCAGTTTCGCCAGCCGGTTGCGCAGCACTTTGTGATAATCGCGTCCCAATGCATAACGTGAAATGAACGCGCGCTCTCCGTTGGCCAACACCTGCCAGCTGTCGCGTGCCTGTGATGGCAGATAGTTCATGCGTAGCGAAATCACACGCAGCATACCGGGCACCAACTCTGCCGGACGGCTGCGTTTGGTGCCATGATTTGCCATATAATCCAGTTCGCCGTGCCAGCCTAGCGACAGCCACTCCTGCAGGCCGCTTTCCGCCTCAGCCAGATCGGTATCGCTGATGCCAATGGCCTGAAAACCGAGTTCATGAGCCCATTCGCGTATCCGGGCGGCGAGCGCGGTGTAATCGGCCAGATGAGGATTACTGTTTTGCATAATGACGATGATAGCCGAATCACCCCGAGGGCATGGCAAGGATAATGCCCTTCATGGACCCTGCCCTGCCATGCCCTCCCCCATCCTGACCTTGATGCAACTACCGGCCAACTTACCCAGCCCGCGAACGGGCAAGTCGCTGGTTATCCCCTGCAAGCTGGCGAGGGAACAAAAGACAGCTGCATGAGTCTCTCATTGTTTCTTGCCGATGAAAGCGCGACCATCGGGCTGGCACAACGGCTCGCCAAATGCCTCAAACCCGGCATGGTGATCTATCTGTACGGCGACCTCGGAGCGGGCAAAACCACGCTGGTGCGCGGCGTGATGAACGCTCTGGGTTATGCTGGCCGGGTAAAGAGTCCCACCTATACGCTGGTTGAGCCTTACCGTATCGCCGGATTAGATTTGCGCCACTTCGATTTGTACCGTTTGCAAGATAAGGAGGAATGGGAAGCAGCCGGTTTTCGCGATGAGTTTGACGGTCACAATATCTTTTTCATCGAATGGCCGGAACATGCACCGGGATTGATCCCCCAGGCCGACATAAAAATTCGCTTTGAAATTTTGCCACAAGGTCGTAATGTAGTGTTTCAGACCGGTACGACATCGGGAGAAGAATGTTTAAAGCGGCTCTAAAACTTGCACCACTGTCGGTTTTACTCTGGATACCCCTGCTTTGGGTACCCGACGCATATTCTGCGGTTGTCATCAGCTCAGCACGCATCTGGCCGGCGCAGGATTACACACGGCTGACTCTGGAATCCAAACATTCCATCAAGAACAACATGTTCACCGTGAGCAATCCGGATCGTTTGGTGGTGGACCTGCAGAATGTTGAGTTCGGCGGAACGCTCAAAAATCTGACCAAACTGATTGGCAACGACGACCCGTACATCAAAAGCGTGCGCGTGGGTCGTTTCAAAGCCGGGGTGATCCGCCTGGTATTGGACTTAAAAACCGAAGTCAAACCGCAATTGTTCGTCCTCAAGCCTGTCGCAGAATATGGCTATCGCCTCGTACTCGACGTTTATCCGGCCCATCCAGTCGATCCCTTGATGGCTTTGCTTGATGCACCCAGATCCGGAGTCCCGGAAATTGCCGCCACTCCCGGCACGACGGAACGCCCTCAGGAAAAAGCCCTTGCCGAAGACAAACTGAAACTCGCCGATAGTTTGAGCAGTAGCCGGAATTCTGAAATCGACAACAGCGAGCAATCAGCCGTCCCCGAATCAACCGCCCATCAACCCGAGTTGCGCGCACGCACACTTGTCATCGCGATCGATGCCGGACACGGCGGCGAAGATCCCGGCGCCCGAGGCAAATACGGTTCACGCGAGAAAAATATCACGCTGGCGATCGCGCGCAAGGTCAAGGCTCTGGTTGACGCCACTCCGAATATGCGCGGAGTGCTGATCCGAGATGGGGATTACTTTATTGAACTCAAGGAGCGAGTGGTAAAGGCAAAGAATGCCCACGCAGATTTGTTCATCTCCATCCACGCAGATGCCTTCACCAAAAGAAATGCACGGGGTTCATCGGTGTTCGCGCTTTCCGAACACGGCGCAACCAGCGCGGCAGCGCGCTGGCTGGCCAAAAAGGAAAATGAATCGGATCTGATCGGCGGCGTGAACATTCCCGTTAAAGACGTTTATCTAAGGCGCACCATAATCGACCTCTCACAGACCGCCACGATAACCGACAGCATGCAACTTGCCAGACAGGTGCTTGCAGAACTTGGCGATGTCAACGACCTGCATCGTGGCAGGGTGGAACAGGCCGGATTTGCCGTGCTCAAATCGCCGGAGATCCCGTCCATCTTGGTTGAAACCGCTTTCATCAGCAACCCCGATGAAGAGCGCCGTTTGAATGACAATGGCTACCAGATGAAACTTGCCACCGCGATTCTTGGCGGCATCAAGCGATATTTCGCGCAGAACCCGGCACTGTCAAGACCGCGGATCGCGCAGATCAATTAGGTATAAAGTGTGTTGACCGGATCCAGATTGCGCCCCATTTCTGCGACCGCCGCCCAGGTATTTTCATCATTCAAAGGTTGCAATCGGCGAGCCAAAGCAAGAAAAGCTGCGCTGTCCTTGCGCAAAAACATATGCGCAACAACGTCAAATATGCCTGGGGATTTCCCGGGTTGATCCTGATCGCTTCCCTCAGCGCCCCCTCGGCGAGTTTATCGTGGCCGAAACGCAAATAGATTCCGTCTCCCCCAGCATCTCATATTCGGGCGGAGGATCGACTGGGTCTTCTGGTCGGCAAATGAAGGCGTTTTCATAGGTCGTTCTATCCGGAACGCTGCATCCTGATTGATGACCGATAGTCTGGGATATCCGCCGTCTTCAAGAATTCCCGGTGCTTCCGGTTGTACGCGATTCTTTGATTTGAATTTTCGATAGCCGAAAACCAATGCAGAAAATGAAATCACGGCAAAGCCGATCGCCGAATCAACCGGTGACATCTCCAGCGGCTGCACTTGGCGCAACAAGCCGTCGATTGCTGATTGACCTTCCTGGGTTGCCGCCTCGATCACCATTTCCGTTGCGGCGATCTGTGCATATAACTCTCTCAGTTCCTTTTCCTTTGCGGCTGACTCGGCTCCAGAATTGCCGTTCGTCGACACCGGGATTACAGGCTGAATCGGTTGTGCGGGATCCGACAGAGTCGGCGAAAGTTGCAGGACAGGTTTACGGGAACACTGCAATCGATGCGCGTAGCTGCAGCGGAGGAAATTGCCGGCACTGAACCCGTGCTGCGCTTATTTTTTTGCTTTGATCTATGCGCATGCGTCTTTTTCAATCTGGAATACTGCGCTACATCCGGCTGGGGAAGGGAAACACTGGCAGGATAGCCGGGCCCCGACCCCGTTATATCATCCTTGGGCAAAGAACCATTCTCTTGCCCGGCCGATACAAGCCGCACTGTTTGCTTCTGGGATGTGCCGGCCCTGTCTGCTTGCATGCCATCCGAGCCTGCAGCATATGCATCAGTAAAAGATTGAACAGCCGTGGAACATATTAAGGAAACCCCGATTAAGCCCACGCGATGAGGATGTAGTGCGTTAATGTCCGAGGCACTCCACAAGGGACGAATGAGATGAAACAACAAACATTGGCAGTGAATGGATTCGAGGCATATCGGAAGACGACCCGGAAGGGAGAATTTCTCTCTCGCATGGACAAACTCGTTCCCTGGTCAGAATTCTGTTCAGTGATTGCGCCTTGCTATCCGAAGGCTGGAAATGGACGTCCCCCTATTGGGCTAGAGCGCATGCTGAGGATGTACTTCATCGCCAACTGGTTCAACCTGTCCGATGAGTCATGCGAAGATGCTCTGTATGACACTCCGTCATTCCGTGAATTCTGCCGGATCGACTTGGGAAGAGAGCGGGCGCCGGATGAGACGACGCTGATGAACTTCCGCCATTTGCTTGAGCAGAACAATCTGGGCGCAGCGATGTTTGCCAAGGTAGGCGAGTTACTTCTGGCCAATGGGATGAAGCTCTCAGGCGGCACCATTGTGGACGCCACCATCATTGCCGCGCCAAGCTCAACCAAGAATGCAGACAACGCACGTGATCCCGAGATGCACCAGACCAAGAAGGGCAACCAATGGCACTTCGGCATGAAGGTACATATTGGAGTGGACAGCAAAACCGGCCTCACCCATAGCGCCAGCGTCACCTCCGCCAACGTCCACGATAGCCAGGAACTACCGAATCTGCTTCATGGCGATGAGGCGCGACTGTACGGTGACAGCGCATACATTGGCCAGAAAGAAGTGCTCAACCAGGCTGCTCCGCAGGCACGTGACTTCACCAATAAACGAGCCCGCCGCAATACCCCATTGACCGATGCAGACAAGGAAACCAATCGCAGGAAATCGCAGGTGCGTGCCAAGGTCGAACACCCATTCCGACCGCTCAAGAGCATCTATGGATTTGCCAAGGTGCGCTATCGTGGCTTGATGAAGAACGCCAACCGTGCATTTGCTTTGCTGGCGCTGATCAATCTGGACAAATGGGGATTGCCACTGACAGGACAGGTGCGTCCAGCGTAGCAAAGAACAGGGGAATATCCCCTGAATGAGGCGATGTGATGCGTGATTGCAGATGAAAAAACAACTTTTTGTTCAACAATCCTGATTCGTCAACACAACTCCTGCTCCGCGTAGGTACTTGTTCGGCGTTTCCTTAATAATGCTGCGATATAGCGTGCACGACGAAATGATCGTCTTCGCATCAACGGCCCGTGGACATATCAATTCTTCTGCGCATTATTCTCTCTGCCAGAATGTGTTCAATCCCGCTAGGCGGGGAACACCCCGGTCGAAAAATAACGGTCACCGCGGTCGCATACTATGAACACGATCACCGCATTCTCAACCTGTTGTGAAACGCGCAATGCCACGGTCAGTGCCCCTCCGGAGGAGATGCCACAGAAAATCCCCTCCTCGCGGGCCAGACGCCGGGTCAATTCCTCGGCATCCCGCTGGCTGACATACTCCAGCTTATCCACATTCTTGCCGTTATAGATCTTCGGCAAATAGGCTTGCGGCCATTTGCGGATGCCGGGTATCTGCGCACCCTCTTCCGGCTGAACGCCTATGATCTGGATAGCGCGATTCATTTCCTTGAAGTAACGAGAGCAACCCATGATGGTGCCGGTCGTACCCATGCTGCTGACGAAATGGGTGATCCTTCCGTTGGTATCACGCCATATTTCGGGGGCAGTGCCTTCGTAGTGTGCCAGGGGATTGTCGGAATTTGCGAATTGATCGAGGATGACGCCTTTACCCTGATCTCGCAGTTTCTCCGCCGTGTCGCGCGCCAATTCCATGCTTCCTTCCTTGGAAGTCAATACCAGATCGGCTCCGAAGGCGCGCATCGTCTGGCGTCGCTCCATGCTCTGATTCTCCGGCATCACCAGAATCATCCGATAGCCGCGCATCGCCGCGGCCATCGCCAGCGCGATACCGGTATTGCCGCTGGTCGCCTCGATCAGCGTGTCACCCGGTTTTATGTCGCCACGCTGCTCGGCGCGGACTATCATGGACAGGGCGGGCCTGTCCTTGACCGAACCGGCCGGATTGTTCCCTTCCAGCTTGGCCAGCAGCACATTGCTTGTGTCGCCCGGGATACGCTTCAGCCGCGCCAGAGGCGTGTTGCCGACAAAGTTCTCAATGGAAGGGTACATTCTGGTTATCTGCTTTGACAAATCAGCCGAATCTATACCGCGGCCTTGCGCATCTGCTCAACGTATCTGGCGACCCCCCGCTCGACACTCAGGAAGGGCTCCATATATCCGCTGCCCTGCAGTGCGCCGATGTCGGCCTGCGTGTAGCTCTGGTATTTTCCGCGCAGCTGGTCAGGGAACGGGATATAAGTGATCAGCCCTTGCTGTTGCAACTCTGCGAGACCTAACGCTGTTTTACCGTCGGCAGCACGCAGCGTGTTGATCGTCGCGACAGCGACGTCGTTGAAGCTTTGTGCCTTCCCCGTGCCCAGGTTGAAGATACCCGACTTGTTAGGGTGCTCAAGGAAATGCATGTTGACCTTGACTGCGTCCTCGACAGAGACGAAGTCGCGCAACTGCCCGCCGTCCGGGTATCCGTCGCACCCTTCGAACAACTTCACTTTTCCGTCTGCCTGATATTGATTGAAAAAGTGGTAGGCAACCGAGGCCATGCGCCCCTTGTGCTGTTCGCGCGGGCCGTATACGTTGAAGTAGCGCAGTCCGACTATCTGTGCGCTGCGCTTGTGCCAGCGGCGCCGCACGATCTGGTCGAACAGGAATTTGGAATAGGCGTACACGTTGAGCGGTGCCTCGTATTCACGGCTTTCCTTGAACACGCTGCTGCCTCCATATACCGAAGCGGATGAAGCATACAGGAACGGTATTTCTTCGTTCTGGCAGTAATTCAGCAATTCCAGCGTGTAGAGGTAATTGTTCTCCATCATGTAGCGCCCGTCGGTTTCCATCGTGTCCGAGCACGCACCCTGATGAAGCACGGCGCTGACCAGGCCATCAAAATAGCCCTCCTGCAGTTTTTTCAGGAAGTCATGCTTGTCTATGTAATCAGCGATTTCACAATCGACCAGATTCCTGAACTTGTCTGCGTTCTTCAGGTTGTCTACGGCGATGATGTTGTTTTCACCGCGGTCGTTGAGCGCCTTGACCAGATTGGATCCGATAAATCCGGCTGCGCCTGTGACGATGTAATACATTGCCATTCTCCTCACTTTTTCAGTTGCACGGAACAGAGACAAGAAAACCCGCTCGCCTTTGAACCTTGAATCTCACCCTGCTGCCGTTAACCCCATATCCCGCACGATCTCATCGCGGCTGACCACAGCCGTGCCCAACTTGCCCACCACGATACCTGCCGCACGATTGGCGATCCGCATGGCATCGGGAAAACTTGCCCCGCTTGCAAGCATCACTGCCATTGTCGCGATCACGGTATCGCCTGCGCCGCTGACATCGAACACCTCACGCGACTGCGTCGGCTCGTGCAGCACTTCGTTGGCACGATACAAGCTCATGCCATCCTCGCTGCGCGTGACCAGAAGCGCATCCAGTTGCAGCTCGGCGCGCAATTTTTCAGCTTTTGCACTCAGTTCGGCTTCGTTCTGCCAGCTTCCGGCCACTTCGCGGAACTCACTGCGGTTCGGCGTGAGCAGGGCCGCACCGCGGTAACGCGCATAATCATCCCCCTTGGGATCGGCGAGCACCGGCGTGCCTGCGGCGCGCGCCAGCCTCATCATCTCGCCGATATGCGCCAACCCGCCCTTGCCATAGTCTGACAGGATCACCACATCGGCAAGCGGCAATTGCGCGCGGTAATCCTCCAGCGCAGCATGCAACACTTCGTGGCTGGGTGGCGTCTCGAAATCGATGCGCAGCAACTGCTGGTGGCGAGCAATGGCACGCAGCTTGATGATCGTTGAGACGCTGTTGTCGCGATGCAGCAGCGCACTGAGGTTGCGTTGCTCATTGAGCAACCTTTCCAGACATGCGCCCGCTTCATCATCCCCAACCACGGACAACAGGGTAGCTTGGGCACCGAGTGCAGCGATGTTGCGTGCCACATTGGCGGCCCCGCCGGGGCGCTCATCCACGCGCTCAACCTTCAGCACCGGCACCGGGGCTTCCGGAGAAATGCGGTTCACATCGCCGAACCAGTAGCGATCCAGCATCACATCGCCGACTACCAGAACTTTCGCATTGTCGAATTCTGGCAACATGTTCATGTCAAAGCTCCGTTTTCGCGGGTCATGGTAGCGCTCCAATCTCGTTGTTGATCTCGAGCAAAGCCCGCAATGGATCAGCGGATTGTGTGATAGGCCGGCCTATCACCAGATAGCTGGCGCCTGCCCGCATTGCGGCTGACGGGGTCATCACACGGGACTGGTCGTCGCTGCTGGCGTTTGCCGGCCGAATGCCAGGAGTCACCAGACAAAATTGATCTCCAAACTCTTTGCGCAGCGCCGCAGCTTCCTGCGCGGAACACACTACGCCATCCAGCCCGCTGTCGTGTACCAGGGTCGCAAGACGCGTCACCAATTCGGCAGGCGTGGCTTTGATGCCAAGTTCAGCAAGATCATTCTGCGCCATGCTGGTGAGCAGGGTGACACCGATCAATTTCGGGCGGCGCGGAATGTTGGCGATAGCCTCGCGCGCCGCTTCCAGCATCTTGCGCCCGCCCAGTGCATGCACGTTGATCATCCACACCCCCAAACCGGCAGCGACTTTACATGCCTGTGCGGTGGTGTTGGGAATATCGTGAAACTTCAGGTCGAGGAAAATCTCGAACCCGCGGTTCGTCAGTCGCTCGAGCAAGGCAGGGCCGCTGGCGGTAAATAATTCCTTGCCAACTTTCAGGCGGCACAAAGAGGGCTGCAGTTTATCCGCCAAAAGCAGCGCGGGCGAATCCTCCGGGTAATCAAGCGCGACGATGACTTTCGGGTCGCTCATAGAGGTGTTCCGGTTTCCTCGCTGCGACGCGGCGAGTAGCTGTCCCAAGCCTGACAAGCCGGACAATGCCAATAGAACTGGTGAGCCTTGAAGCCGCAATGGGAACAGCGATACGTTGCCAGATTTCGCGTGCGCTTGTGTACCAGATCCTTTACCAACTCGATGTCGGAACGCCTGTCGATCGTCTCCTCAAGCAAGCGCGCCTCGAGCAATTTATCAAGGCCAAGCAAAGTCGGGTTGCGTTCCATCTCGTCGAGCACCAATTGATATGCGGCGGCCCAGCCTTCATTTTTCAGAACCACATCGAATACCACATTCATCAAGTCTAGCGAGTGATACTTGTTCAGATAACCGCGCAACGTGGCGATCCCTTCCGCCTCCCGGTCAAGGCTGCGATAGGCGTTCAACAAACGCTCCGCAACCAGCGGAAGATATTGCGCATCCTGGCTTTCGATATTTTTCCAGGTGTCTATGGCCTCCTGCTGTTTTCCTTCTGCCGACAGCATATCTCCCAGCAGCATCGTGGCGCGCACCGCGTCAGGGCAGACCTGCAATGCCTGTTGCAAATGGCCACGCGCAGCAATCAGGTTGTCCTGTGCCATCTCCTCGCTCGCCAACTCACAATAAAAGAATGATGCCTGCTTGCTATGGGACTGACCAGAGACCGTCGTCAATCGCTGCGTAACGTCAATCGCCTTTAGCCAGTCATGCTCCTTTTGGTACAGTTCCAGCAGAAATTCCAGGGATTGTCTGGCATAAGGCGTGTTCTCCAGTTCGCTGAACAGGTTCTCGGCACGATCAAGGATCCCCGCTTTCAGGTAATCCTGCGCCAGTTCGAAGATCGCCTGCTGGCGCTTGTCATCATCCAGATCTGCCCTGTCCAGCAGGTTGTGGTGCATGCGCAAGGCGCGGTCCACTTCGCCGCGACGCCGGAACAGGCTGCCCAGCGCGAAGTGCAATTCGACGGTCTGCGGATCGACCTTGACCACTTCGATGAAGGCTTCGATCGCCTTGTCCTGTTGTTCATTGAGCAGGAAATTCAATCCCTGAAAATACGACTGCGGCAATGCGCTCGATTCCGAGAGCAATTCTTTGATATCGATTCGCGCCGCCAGCCATCCCATCCCAAAAAAAAGAGGGAAGATCAGCAGCATCCATGTTTCAAATTCCATATGCACGATATTTCAGTGGGACTGGATTGGTTTTTGCTGCATATCGCTGATATCGGTCAACTTGTCCTTCAACTTGAGATCGCGCTTCAAACGCGCGATCTCACGGCGCTGTCCCAGTACATTGGCAAGCATCGAGATTACCCCGACGGCGGTCCCGGCGGCAAAAAAGATCAGCAGCACGATCACCAGTGAAGACTGCCACTCATAGCCGAAAAAATAGCGCAACGTGACCGGCTGGTCATTT
Organism: uncultured beta proteobacterium; assembly: GCA_963723415.1. Classification (GTDB taxonomy): domain Bacteria; phylum Pseudomonadota; class Gammaproteobacteria; order Burkholderiales; family Gallionellaceae; genus Gallionella. Next base: position 12,529 of record CAVRQB010000003.1, read on the forward strand.
TTTACCGCGAAGCCCAGCAGCACAATAAACAGTGCTGCCCGCAAGATCCAATTGAGATAATTCATGGCACACCCTGAGGATAGACCGATACAACGATAGCATAAAAAATGGCGGCTATACCTTGCGATATGCCGCCAAGAATTGAAAATTGCCTTTCTCGTTTGCTTTGCTGCGCACCCCTCGCTTCGCTCTCCCCGCAAGCGGGAGAGGATTGACGTGAGGGCTATTCCCTAATCAGGATTTTTGTTCGCAGACCCTTTCCCTGAGTTCCTTTCCAGCTTTGAAATGCGGCACATACTTTGCGGGAACTTTCACCTTGTCTCCGGTCTTCGGATTGCGCCCCTGACGCGGCGGACGATAATTCAGCCCAAAACTGCCAAAGCCGCGAATCTCGACGCGCCCCCCGCGTGACAAGGTGGCGGACAAGGCGTCCAGAATCACTTTGACGGCGAACTCGGCATCCTTGGCCTGCAGTTGCGGATGCAGCTCGGCCAGCTTGGCTATCAAATCAGAACGGATCATGAACTAACCTCGTGCCTAAGCTTCAGTCTTGGTGCCGCTCATCTTGGCCTTCAGTAACGCGCCCAGATTGGTGGTACCGGCACTCGCATTGCTTTCAGACGAGAGCTTTTGCATCGCAGCGGAGTCCTCGGTCTTGTTCAGCGCCTTGATCGACAAGTTGATGCCGCGATTCTTGCGATCCACATTGAGGATTACAGCAGTAACACTGTCGCCCTCTTTGAGGTGATTGCGAATATCCTCGACACGATCAGCTGACACCTCTGAAGCTTTCAGATACGCTTCCACGTCGCCTTCCAATGCAATCGTCGCTCCCTTGGCATCCAGCGACTTCACCTTGCCGGTGACCACAGCGCCTTTTTCATGGCTGGCCGCAAAACCGCCGAAAGGATCTCCTTCCAGTTGTTTGATGCCAAGCGAGATGCGCTCGCGTTCCACATCGATCGCCAATACCACGGCTTCGACTTCATCGCCCTTCTTGTAGCTGCGTACCGCTTCTTCTCCGGGTTGGCTCCATGACAGGTCGGACAGATGCACGAGGCCGTCGATGCCGCCATCCAGACCGATGAACACGCCGAAGTCGGTGATGGACTTGATCGCGCCCTTAACCTTGTCGCCCTTCTTGTGGTTGATTGCGAAATCGTCCCAGGGATTCGACTGGCATTGTTTCATGCCCAGCGAGATGCGGCGGCGCGCCTCGTCGATCTCAAGGATCATCACTTCGACTTCATCGCCCAGACTCACGACCTTCGAAGGATGCACGTTCTTGTTGGTCCAATCCATTTCGGAAACGTGCACCAGACCTTCGATACCCTGCTCGATCTCGACGAATGCGCCGTAGTCGGTCAGGTTGGTCACCTTGCCGAACATTCTGGTGCCTTGCGGGTAGCGGCGAGCCAGGCCGTTCCAGGGATCATCGCCCATCTGTTTGATGCCCAGTGAGACGCGGTTCTTCTCCTGGTCGAACTTGAGGATCTTGGCTTCTATCTCGTCCCCCACGGTCAATACTTCGGAAGGATGCTTCACGCGGCGCCAAGCCAGATCGGTGATGTGCAACAGGCCATCGATGCCGCCGAGGTCAACGAAGGCGCCGTAGTCGGTGATATTCTTGACGACGCCCTTGACGATCGCGCCTTCCTTGAGATTTTCCATGACGGCTTCACGGTCTGCGCCCACGCTGGCTTCCAGCACCGCGCGTCGCGAAACCACCACGTTGTTGCGCTTGCGATCCAGCTTGATGACCTTCAATTCCATCGTCTTGTTTTCATAAGGCGTGGTGTCCTTGACCGGACGGATGTCAACCAGTGAACCCGGCAGGAATGCGCGGATGCCGTTGACCATCGCGGTCAGGCCGCCCTTGACCTTGCCGCTGACATAGCCTTCCACGATCTTGCCTTCTTCCATCGCGACTTCCAGCTCGTGCCAAGCCGCCAGACGCTTGGCCTTTTCGCGCGACAGCTTGGTCTCGCCATAGCCGTTTTCGAGGGATTCGATCGCGACCGTGACAAAATCTCCCGGCTTGACCTCCAGTTCACCTTTGGCGTCGAGGAATTCCTCGATCGCAATCAAACTTTCGGACTTCAGTCCGGCATTCACGACCACCATGTTGTGGTCTACCCGCACGACTTGTGCGGTGATCAGTTCGCCTGCGCGCATTTCCTTGCGCGTTAAGCTCTCTTCAAACATTGCTGCAAAACTATCTGGATTTGATACAGCTGCTTCGGTTGCGGTTACGTTCATCGGATACACCTAAAAATGTTCTGTCTGTCACGACAGAGGGTTGGTTAAAGTTCCCATAGACGGAGAGTCTTACAGGGCCTGGTCTTTCGAGCGTTTCGCCGGGTAACGTGCCAATATTTCCTGTACCGCCTGCTCGATGTTGAGAGCCGTGGTATCCAGAAGGCTTGCACCCGGTGCCTGTTTAAGCGGGGATGCGCTGCGCTGTGTATCTCTCTCGTCGCGCACACGAATATCCAGCAAAAGGGCGGCGATATTAGCACCGATTCCTTTTTCCTTCAACTGCTTATATCGCCGATCGGCGCGCGCCTCGGCACTGGCCGTAAGAAATATCTTCAATGCGGCATCGGGGAACACCACCGAGCCCATGTCGCGCCCATCCGCAACCAGACCCGGCGCCCTGCGGAAAGCATGCTGCTTGGCCAGCAGGGCTGCGCGTACCCGGGGCAAGGCCGCCACCTTGGAGGCGATTGCCCCGCATTGTTCGGTACGCAATTCGTCTCCGACCAATGCACCGTCCAGCCAGACCTGCTCGCCCTCGAAACGGATGTCGATGCGTTCGGCCAGTGCCGCCAAGCCCGGCTCGTCAGTCAGCAGAACATTGTCGCGCTGTGCCGCCAGCGCCAGCAGGCGATATAACGCGCCGCTGTCCAGATAGTGATAACCCAGGCTGGCGGCGACCAGCTTGGCCACCGTGCCCTTTCCCGAAGCCGATGGGCCGTCGATCGCGATCACCGGCACTGGCTCCACCACATCATGCAGCAGCGTGAAATAATTCGGGAAGGTCTTGGCAACGCAGCGCGGATCGTTGATGCGTATCCCTTCCGCACCGAACGCTGCGAGCGAGAAGCACATCGCCATGCGATGATCGTCGTAGGTATCTATGCCCAAAGCAGGATTGTGGATCGAAAGACGCGGATCCCGGCTCCGCGATTGTCGAGAACGCAGCCACGAGGTGATAACAGCGCCCAATCCGGAGCGGCCGGTTGTGGCTGCTTCGGTGTCTGGAGGTGTTATGCGTATAAAATCTGCACCCTCTACCACGGTCGCACCCACCTTGCGCAATTCGGTCGCCATCGCTGCGATGCGATCGGTCTCCTTGACACGCCAACTGCCGATATGGCGGAGAGTGGTCGTTCCTTTGGCAAACAATGCGACCACCCCCAAGGTCATCGCCGCATCGGGAATATGGTTGCAATCGAGATCGATCGCATTCAGCATACCCTTCCTTGGAGCCCTTGCCTCGATCCAATTTTCATCCTGCCGGATCTGTGCACCCATCAGCGCGAGCGCATCGGCGAATCGCACATCACCCTGAATGCTGCCCCTCCCCACTCCTTCGATGCGCATCGGCCCGCCTCCGATCGCCCCCGCCGCAAGAAAATAGGAAGCGGACGATGCATCGCCTTCCACATATATGGTGCCCGGCGATGCATAACGACTGCCGGCCACGATCGTAAAACTTTGCCAATCATCTCTCCGCCCCCCCGACACGTTAGCCGTTAGGCCCGATTGCGGGAGCAGGGGCAATGCGGCGTTTCCCGCACCATAACCAGCGACTTGGCCAACGTTTTTTGATGGCCTAGTCGAATGGCTAGTAATTTCATCAGAATGCTCCGCATCACCGTGTCCACGCCGTACAGCCACACCGAAGCGCGCCATCATCGCCAGAGTGATCTCGATATAGGGTTTCGAGATCAGTTCGCCGACCACTTCGACCGTGACAGTGCTGTTCAAAAGCGGCATGGACATCAACAATGCGGTCAGGAATTGGCTGGACACATCGCCGCGCACGCTGACACGGCCCGCTCCGGTCAGGCTCGCGGGATGGATCTGCAGCGGGGGAAATCCTTCATTGTCGAGATATTCGATGTCCGCGCCCAGTTCGCGCAATGCATCCACCAGATCGGCAATAGGCCGCTCGTGCATGCGCGGCACACCGGACAATTTGTATTCGCCGCCTGACAACGCCAACACCGCCGTCAGCGGACGAAACGCCGTGCCGGCATTCCCTAAAAACAATTCCGCCTGCTTGACCGGAAGACTGCCGCCGCAGCCTGTCACGCGGAACACATGCGACCCCGGTTGCTCCACGGCAACGCCCAGCGTGCGCAAACCTTCCAGCATGCGCTCGGTATCGTCTGACAACAGCACATCGCGTATCTCGGTCGTGCCCTGCGCCAACGCAGAAAGGAGCAGGATGCGGTTGGAAATACTTTTCGAACCGGGCAACGTTATCGTGCCGCGCGCACTGAGCAAAGGAGGAAGGTCGATGAAGTTTTCGGAAGACATTTCGATAGCACTACGTAGCGATTTTGCGAGGCAGAGATGATACCGCAAAGAAAAGACCAACGACGGGCGTCAATCCATCGCAACACCCTGTCATCGCGGGAGCGGGAAAGGTGGCGGCTCGCGTTTTGTCCGGCTCTTCACGGTTCGCCGCGCTCCTTGACCTCGGTCCGCACCCAGCCTTGGGCAAAGGTGATGCGCAACTCCTCGCCGACCGTCAACTGTCCGGAATTCGACACCACAGTACCGCTTGCGTCTTGCACCATGCTATAGCCCCGCGCCAGAACCTTTTTCGGGTCGAGCAAGATCAAGTGCTGAGCGGCATTATCCACTTGCAACAATCGTTGTGCCCGCCACGCATGCATCGATTTAACAAAACGTTGTGCCAGAGTGGCCAGCCTGTCGCGCGGATGCGAGAAATCAATGCTCGCCAAGTTCAGCCGCTGCGCGAGCGATTGCCACTCCCATTGTCGATGCTGCCTGAGGTAGGAATAGGCAAGCTGCATGCGTTGCCGCAGCTGGGCCAGTTGGCGGGTCTGGCCTTGCAATTCCTGTGCGGGGTGCACCAGGTTGCGCTGCAGGTAATCCAAGGCCTGCATCGCATTTTGCAAGCGATTGCGCTGCGCACGCTGCAGGTGCTGCGCCTGGTCTTGCAAGCCCCTTAGCAGGGCATGGCGATCCGGGACGACACGTTGCGCGGCGGCAGTCGGAGTAGGGGCGCGTTCATCGGCGACAAAATCGGCGATAGTGAAATCGGTCTCATGTCCGACCCCGCTGACGATGGGGATTTTGCTGCCTGAGATCGCACGCGCCACCACCTCTTCATTGAACGCCCAGAGGTCTTCGATGCTGCCTCCGCCGCGGCTCACGATCAGCACGTCGCATTCAGCGCGCCGGTTGGCGACCTGGATTGCAGCGGCAATCTTTTCCGCGCTGCCTGTCCCCTGTACCGGTGTGGGATAAAGCACCACCGGCACGCTGGGCAGACGCAGCCTCAAGGTTGAAATCACATCGCGCAGGGCCGCAGCCTGCAGCGAAGTGATGATACCTACGCTTTTTGGAAATGCGGGCAAGGGGCGCTTGCGTTCCGGGGAAAACAAGCCTTCGTTTTGTAATAATTGCTTCAGCCGTTCGAATCTTTCATACAGTATGCCCAATCCTGCCGGACGCATCTGTTCCACAGTCAACTGAAAATCGCCGCGCTGCTCATATAAAGTGGCGACTGCTAATACTTCGATCTGCTGTCCATTGGAGACAGGCTCCTTCAATAATTGATTTTTGTGGCGGAACATCACACAGCGGACCTGCGCCTGATCGTCCTTCAAAGAAAAATACAGATGGCCCGAAGCCGCCTTGACCAAATTAGAAATCTCCCCCCTCACCCACAATAAAGGTATATTGTTTTCGAGCAACTGCTTGATTGCAAAGTTGAGTTCCGCGACTTTGAAAACGCGTGTTTTTTCTTCAAAAAAAAGATCAGAATCCATATTGACAATCCGAATTAATCCACACCTCAAGGAAACACGCCGCTTTTCGCCGCCCCAATCGGAAACATGAACCATAACTTACAGTAACTTATTGTTTTTATAACATATAGTTCCATTGTAAAAAATAGGCAATGTAACAAGATTCCTTATGCCACGCCACATTAAAGCGCCATTCCTTAGAGCCATCCACAAAGTTATCCACAGGATTTGTGAGTAAACAAAAATACTCTTTTCAAATGGCAGGTTAGCAAAATATCATTGAAGAACAACTTTAGAAATCTTGCTCAACTGGATGCGACACGTTACAGTTGCGGCCTCATAATTTAAGCACATTTGGAGAAACCGCGTGTTTGCAATCGTAGAAGCGGCCGGCTGGCCGATCTGGTTTTTGATCCTGGCATCCATCATCGCAGTCGGCTTGATAATAGAGCGCATGGCTTTTTTGCGCAGCAGCCGCATTTCTCCCCCTGCCCTGCTTGACGAGGTCGTCAAGGAACTCAAGCAACGCGGGGTCAGCGACAGCATGCTGTCTAAACTTGCCGCCGGCTCGCCATTGGGAAGCATATTCTCCGCGGGTCTCAAAAATATCAAGAGCCAGCCCGAGGTGATGAAGGAGTCCATCGAGGAAGCCGGGCGCGCGGTCACTCGCGAGCTGGATCGCTTTCTCACCACACTGGGGACAATAGCCTCGATCAGCCCCTTGCTGGGACTGTTCGGCACGGTTGTCGGCATGATCGAGATATTCGGATCGCAATCCGCGGTCGGCAACTCGCCCGCGGTGCTTGCACACGGAATTTCGGTGGCGCTATACAACACCGCATTCGGCCTAATCGTGGCGGTCCCCAGCATGATCTTCTATCGCCATTTCCGCTCGAAAGTGGACAGCCTGACCATCGAGATGGAGCAGCAGGCGATCAAACTGGTCGAAGTGGTCCATGGCCAACGCCAGGGTTGATCGGCGATGAACTTCCAGCGCGGGCGCAATCGTGAAGAGCCTGAGATCAATCTGATCCCGATGATAGACGTGTTGCTGGTAATCCTGATCTTCATGATGGTGACCACCAGTTACGCCAAGTTTTCCGAGTTGCAGATCAACCTGCCCGAAGCCGGCGGCGAAGCCAGCAAATCGCCGGCCAAGACCATCAACGTCGCAGTGGATGCCTCGGGACACTATGCCATCAACAACCAGGGTTTGCCATACAGCGGCGCAGACGCGATGGCAGTTGCGCTGAAAAATGCGGCCGGCGATCAGACCGACCCCACCATCGTCATCAGCGCCGACGCAAAAGCCACGCACCAGTCCGTGATAAACGTGATGGAAGCGGCGCGTCGCGCGGGATATGGCCGCATCACCTTCACCACACAGAGCCAGCCCAAATAACAAAGTGCTCTGGCTGCAAAACCACTGGCATCGCATCACCCCGCTGCACCTGGTCCTTTTCCCGATCAGCATGGTCTTTCGCGCGCTGGTGGCGCTGCGCCGCGACATGTACCGCAACGGAATGCTGGCCAGTGATCAATTGCTGCTGCCGGTCATCGTGGTCGGCAACATCAACGTCGGGGGAACCGGCAAAACACCCCTCACACTGGCCTTGGCTCAACAGCTGCTCGCACACGGCTGGCATCCCCTGATCGTGAGCCGAGGCTTCGGCGGCAGGGCAAAACAGCCGCAGCAGGTCAGCGCTGCGAGCGACGCGCTGCAAGTCGGCGACGAGCCGCTGCTGATGGCACGGCGCAACATCTGTCCGGTGTGGATAGCCAGGGACCGGGCGAAGGCTGCGCGCGCGGCGTTGCAAGCCCACCCGCAATGCGATGTGGTTCTGTGTGACGACGGCTTGCAGCATTATCGCCTGCAGCGTGATGTCGAGATCGCTGTCATCGATGGTGCGCGAGGCTTCGGCAACGGTTTGCTGCTTCCCGCAGGCCCGCTGCGCGAGCCGGAATCGCGCCTGCAAGAAGTGGATGCGGTCGTGGTGAACGGCGGCGAAGCCGCTGCCGGTCAATATGCGATGCGCTTGTCGGGGGATATGTTCCACAATCTGCTTGACCCGGATATGAAGGTTGCTGCAGAACATTTCCATCACAAAAGGAACCATGCCGTCGCCGGTATCGGCAATCCGCAGCGTTATTTCAGGCAGCTGGAGTCGATGGGCATTCCCTTCACGCCGCACGCCTTTCCCGATCACCACCCCTACTCCGCGGCAGAGCTGTCCTTCCCTGATTGCGATGCGATACTCCTGACCGAAAAAGATGCGGTAAAATGCTCGTCATTCGCCGATTCGACATATTGGGTGCTGCGTGTCGATGCCCAGACCGATCCGGCCCTGCTCGAATACATACTGAGGAAGATCACGTCCCATGGATCCAAAACTGCTTGATATCCTCGTTTGCCCGTTATGCAAATCCCCGCTGGTCTACCAAAAGGCCGCAAAAGAACTGATCTGCAAGGCAGACCGGCTGGCTTATCAGATCACCGATGGCATACCGGTGATGCTGGTAGATGAGGCCCGCAAGCTGACTGCAGAAGAAGTTGAAAAGATGCAATGACCGCTTTTCATGTCGTCATCCCGGCACGCCATGCGTCCACGCGCCTGCCGGGCAAGCCGCTGCTGTTGATCGCGGGCAAGCCCATGGTCGTGAGGGTCGCGGAACAGGCGGCAAAAAGCGGGGCACAACAGATTTGGATAGCCACCGATCATCATGCGATCGCCAACGTGGTGCACGAATACGGGTTTAAAGCCTGCCTGACCAAAGACACCCACGCCAGCGGCACGGACCGTATCGCCGAAGTCGTCGAGCTGCAGGGCTGGACAGACGACACCATCGTGGTGAATGTGCAGGGAGATGAACCATTGATGCCAGCTGCTCTGATAAGCTCCGTTGCCGGGCATCTGCATTATCATCCGGAGTGCGCCATCGCCACTGCCTGCCACCCGATCCACGATGAAGCATCGATGCGCAACCCGAATATCGTCAAGGCAGTGCTAGACAAACGGGGCAACGCGCTATACTTCAGCAGGGCCCCCATCCCCTACCCCCGCGATGCGTTCGCCCAGCATCAGCCATTGCCCCCTGATCTGCCGGTGCTGCGCCACATCGGCATCTATGCGTACCGTGCCAGCTTCCTGCGCGCATACGGGCAACTTCCCCCAATAGTGTTAGAGCGTTATGAGGCATTGGAGCAATTGCGCGCACTATATTATGGGTTCAGGATCGGTGTAGTCATTACTGAACAGGCCCCGCCGGGCGGCGTCGATACCGAACAGGATTTGCACGCTGCTCGACAGGTTTTTGAAACATTGTCCCAAGAGACCGGATCATGAGACTGATACTGCTGGGCCCCCCGGGCGCAGGCAAGGGCACACAAGCCAATTACGTGAAGGAGAAATTCCATATCCCGCAGATTTCCACCGGTGACATGCTGCGCGCCGCGGTCAAGGCCGGCACACCGCTGGGCCTTGCGGCGAAGAAGGTGATCGATGCCGGGAACCTGGTATCCGATGACATCATCATCGGTTTGGTCAAAGAACGCATCAATGAACCGGACTGTGCCACCGGTTTTCTGTTCGACGGATTTCCGCGCACCCTGTTGCAAGCCCAGGCCTTGAAAGATCTGAACATACGGATGGATTTCGTCGTGGTGATCGAAGTGCCCGATAACGAGATCATCAAGCGCATGAGCGGGCGCCGCGTTCATCCGGCTTCCGGACGCACATATCACGTGGACTTCAATCCTCCCAAGGTCGCGGGCAGGGATGACATCAGCGGTGAAGAATTGGTGCAGCGTCCCGATGATGCCGAAGACACCGTCATCAAACGGCTCGCCATCTACCATGACCAGACTCAACCTTTGGTCGAGTATTACAAAGTCTGGGCAAAATCCGGTGACGCCAGCGCGCCAAGGTGCGTGAGCGTTCCGGGAACAGGCGGTGTGGAAAAGATACGCGACCGAATCTTCGCCGCCCTGGGATGCAAATGATGCCAAACAAGCCCACCCTCACCCTGGATGACGCCAAACTCATCGCCGCCGCCGCGCAAGCGGAAGCACAAAGCAATGGCTGGCGCGTGGTGATCGCCGTGGTCGACGATGGCGGTCATCTGCTCTATCTTGAACGCAGCCACGACACCCAGTTCGGCAGTGTGGAAACAGCGATACTGAAGGCCCATGCTGCAGTGGCATTCCAGCGTCCCACCAAGGTGTCCGAAGATGCGGTAATGGGCGGACGATTGATCCATCTCGCGCTGCCCGGCGTGATCCCTGCCGAAGGCGGCGTGCCGCTGCAGATCGATGGCGTGGTTGTGGGCGGCCTTGGTGTCAGCGGCGTGCGTGCGTTCCAGGATGGGCAGATCGCGGCAGCGGGCGCGGCCGCATTAAACTAAAACTCGCGCAGCGAGTCCACATCCCTCTCTCCCGAAGGGATTGAAGATAGCCTTTCTCGTTCGCCTCCTCTCCCGCCCGCAGGAGAGGATTGAGGAGAGGGGCTTCTCTCGGGAGAGAGCTAGGAGAGAGGGGAAAAGCATATGTTGTATTCGCTAGGCGAACGCATCCCTGAACTGCGCGGTGAGAGGCATTTCGTCGCCGACAATGCCGCCGTGATCGGCACTGTCATCCTGGAGAACAATGTCAGCGTATGGTTCAACGCGGTGCTGCGCGGTGACAACGAGCCCATCCACATCGGCGCCAACAGCAACATCCAGGATGGCGCGGTGCTGCACACCGACCTCGGCATACCGCTCACCGTTGCGGAAAATGTTTCAGTCGGGCACCAGGCCACGCTGCATGGCTGCACTGTAGGGGAAGGCAGCCTGGTCGGCATCAAGGCAACGTTGCTCAATCACAGCATCATCGGCAGAAACTGCTTAATAGGGGCATGTGCGCTGATCACTGAAGGCAAGGTCATCCCGGATAACTCGCTGGTGATAGGCTCGCCCGGAAAAGTGGTGCGGACCTTGACCGATGCCGAAATAGCCGCACTGCACGCCAATGCAGATCACTACGTGGAACTTGTTGCGCGCTATTCCCGCGGACTGCTCCCCATGATCAGCCCCTGATCCAAACCAGGTCCGGCAACGGCGCGAAGCCATGGACGATCGGGAAATTCGTTTCCACCCCGATGCGCCCGCCTAGAATGGACTGCACCGCTTTGAAAATGCCAAGCACAAATTTCCGGCGAAGAAAAGCGCTGGATTCAAAGTCTGGATTCAAAATATCATGTCATTATCCGGAATCCGAAGTATCCTAGGCACCTGAAGTTGCTTCAGGGTGCTCACAGATCCATTAGCATGCAATGGATTTGGATGCCAGGTATTTGAATGCCGTGTATTTGAATACAGGGGCGGATGTCTGATTTATATTTAGGGGAGGTATTATGACAGGTGGTCTGGGATTTGCGTTGTTATGCGCTGTTGTTGCGATCTTGTACGGTATATTTTCCATAAAATGGATAGTAGGCAAACCAAGCGGCAACGAAAAGATGCGCGGGATTGCCGCCGCGATACAGGAGGGCGCTTCTGCCTACCTGAACCGGCAATACACCACGATAGGCATCGTTGGTGCAATCTTGTTTGTGATCATCCTTGTAGCGCTGAAATGGCCAACCGCCGTCGGTTTCGCCATCGGCGCGATCCTGTCCGGATTGACGGGCTATATCGGCATGAACGTATCGGTCCGCGCCAATGTGCGAACCGCTGAAGCGGCCAAAGAGAGTCTGAACGCAGCTTTGAACGTGTCGTTCAAGGGCGGCGCGATCACTGGCATGCTGGTCGTCGGCCTCGGTCTGCTCGGTGTGGCCGGGTACTACGCTGTCCTCACGCTGATGCTGGGTCACAGCACAGCGGAAGCAACACATGCGCTGGTGGGCCTGGCCTTCGGTGGATCGCTGATCTCCATCTTCGCCCGTCTTGGCGGCGGCATCTTCACCAAGGGCGCCGATGTTGGCGCCGACCTGGTGGGCAAGGTCGAAGCCGGTATTCCTGAGGATGATCCGCGCAACCCGGCGGTGATCGCCGACAACGTGGGCGACAACGTCGGCGACTGCGCCGGCATGGCAGCCGACTTGTTTGAAACCTATGCGGTTACTGTCGTGGCTACCATGGTATTGGGCGGCCTGTTGATCAGCGGCTCTCCCGAAGCGGTGATCTATCCTCTGGTGCTGGGCGGTTTCTCCATCATCGCCTCCATCGTCGGCACTTTCTTCGTCAAGGCGCGCGAAGGCGGCAAGATCATGAACGCGCTGTATCGCGGCCTGATCGTTTCCGCAGTGCTGGCGGCGATCGCCTTCTACCCCATCACGACGATGATGCTGGGCGATGGCGTGACGATAGGCGGAACGCTGGTATCCTCACTGCATATCTACTATGCGACCCTGATCGGCCTGGCCCTGACCGCTGCCATGGTGTTGATCACCGAATATTACACTGCGACTGAATTTGCGCCGGTGCGCCATATCGCCCAGGCTTCCACCACCGGCCACGGCACCAACGTGATCGCGGGTCTGGGCGTGTCGATGAAAGCCACCGCCGCACCGGTGCTGGCCGTCTGTCTGGCGATCTGGGGAGCATTCGCTCTGGCCGGACTTTATGGCATCGCGATCGCCGCGACCTCGATGCTGTCGATGGCCGGCATCATCGTCGCACTGGATGCCTACGGTCCGATCACCGACAACGCCGGCGGCATCGCCGAAATGTCCAAATTGCCGCCCGAGGTGCGCAAGATCACCGATGCGCTTGATGCGGTCGGCAACACCACCAAGGCGGTCACCAAGGGTTATGCGATCGGCTCCGCCGGCTTGGCCGCGCTGGTCTTGTTCGCCGACTACACCCATGCCCTGCAGGCCAAGATGGTTGGTGTCGTCACGACCTTTGACCTGTCCAACCACATAGTCATCATCGGCCTGTTCATCGGCGGCATGGTACCCTACCTGTTCGCCGCGATGGGCATGGAAGCCGTCGGCCGCGCCGCCGGATCGGTGGTGGTCGAAGTGCGCCGCCAGTTCAAGGAGATCCCCGGCATCATGGAAGGTACCGGCAAGCCGCAGTACGGCGTTTGCGTGGACATGCTGACCAAGGCCGCGATCAGGGAAATGATCATCCCGTCGCTGCTGCCGATCGCGGTACCGCTGATCGTCGGCCTGACGCTCGGCGCGCAGGCGCTCGGCGGCGTGCTGGTCGGCACCATCATCACCGGCATCTTCGTCGCGATCTCGATGACCGCCGGCGGCGGTGCGTGGGATAACGCCAAGAAATACATCGAGGAAGGACACTACGGCGGCAAAGGCTCCGAGGCACACAAGGCCGCAGTGACAGGCGATACCGTCGGCGATCCGTACAAGGATACGGCCGGCCCTGCGGTGAACCCGCTGATCAAGATCATCAACATCGTCGCACTGATGATCGTGCCGCTGCTTTAAGCAGTCTGTTAGAGACAATGCTGGACAAAAAGGGGCGGAACTACCGCCCTTTTTTGCCTGTGCCGATCCATGCGAAACGTATCTGTCTGCCGATTCCGCATGTCGATTTATATTTATGACGAGCAAATGAGGTTCTGCCATGCAGGGTACCAATGACATTACAACCGTAGCCCATGTCATTCAACTGGCCGTAGCCCCGGTATTTCTGTTGACCGGTATAGGCGCAATACTCAATGTGATCACCAGCCGCCTGGCACGCATCGTGGACCGATCTCGGGTATTGAACAGCTCGAATGAGCGTGATGATCCGGACCGAAAACGGGAAATGGCTACACTGTCAGGCAGATCGAGATGGGTGCACTGGGCGGTCGGGCTGTGCACCATGTCAGCTCTCTTGATCTGCATCGTGGTCGCCGCACTTTTTGCCGGCTCCGAGACAGGCATCGATCCCTCGCAGGCCGTATCATTGCTTTTTATTTCGGCGATGCTCGCATTGATACTCGGGCTGCTGTGTTTCCTCCGCGAGGTCTTCCTGGCGACCGGGAACATGGGATTAAGCAAAATAAAGAGCAGGCCGCAATCGAAATAGTTCGATCCCCACAATTCCCGGCCCATGAAGCAGAACCCTTCACGCGTATTGATCGTCGGCTATGGTGAAATGGGCCATGCGATGGAACATTTATTGGCTGGGAAACATCGTTTGGCTATCCATGACTCGCGTCCCATTAAAGGACTGCCAGCCATCAATGTCGAGCAGGAGGCGGCACTGGCCGATTTTGTATTGTTCTGCGTGCCCGCCTCCCCTCATCGTGAGCTGGTCGCCAGACTATTGCCGCATCTGCAAAGCCATTGCATTTGCCTCAGCATCGCCAAGGGTCTCGATGATAACGGATTGACACCGGCGCAGATTTTTCAACGGGGATTTGAGGGCGGGCAACCGTATTGCCTGCTCTATGGTCCGATGATCTCGGAGGAGATCCGCGCCGACCGGTACGCTTTCGCTGAACTTGGGTGTAATGACATTTCGACCTACCGCAGGGCGTGCGATCTTTTTCGGGACACCATGCTGTATCTGTATCACAACACCGACATAGCTGGTATCTCATGGTCTGTTATCCTGAAAAATGTGTATGCCATCGCATTCGGCATCGCGGACGAACTTCAGTTTGGGGACAATATGCGGGGGTTTTTGACGGTGACGGCCATGGCAGAACTGAGCGCCATCGCGAAACATATGGGAGGAAAATCTTCAGCGCCCCTGCATCTGGCCGGGCTGGGTGATTTGATCACGACCGCCACCAGTCCCGGATCCCATCATCATGAACTGGGCCGCAAACTCGCCAGGGGCGAGACGCGGGACCTCAGTGGCGAAGGTATCCACACTCTTGCAATGGTGGCCAAATACAAGCTGTTTGATCCTGCCCCCTATCAGCTTTATGGTCTTGTCAACAATATCGTGGCAGATCCATGCGATGTGGAGCAGAAATTTGATCAATATCTTGGCCGCACAAAACCATTAAGTTATTCTTAAACAATATGTTAGGCACACAATAAAGTCTTGAGCCGGGATCCATAACAATGATAAAATATGCCCTCGAAAACACGCAATCGCCACGCTGAATCAACATGCTGGCTGAATAAGGCGACAGATCATGGACAAGAGCGTCTTGGGAATCTGGGCAGTAACGATCTTGCTGGTGGGCATGCTGTCCGGCATTGCGACGCCCGGAATATCTGAAGCACGGGCTGACCAGGGAGAATTCAGCCTTTCCAGCGGATTTGTCAGCCCAAGCGAATACGGGACGACCAAAACCGCCGACTTGCTCTCCACTCCTACGGTCGGAAAGTATCAGACCGGTCCCTGGGCGTTCAAACTGACGGTTCCCAATTCGGGTAACCCGGGCATCGGTGTCACAGTTCCCGAAATCGGCCTGCTCCCGCCAAGCGGCAACGCTGCCAATAGCCTGCAATCCGGATTCACCAACAGCGAAGCGGCGGCTACTTACAACATCTATTCAGGCAACATCTATTCAGGCAACGTCAATTCGGGCAACATCAATTCGGGCGGTATTTCCTCCTTCGGCGTCAACTTGACCGGCAAGGTCACGCTCGGCATGCCGGATAAATCGTTCAGCCTCGGTTCTGTGCTGAACGACTATGCAGCTCAAGCCGATGCCTACCAGAGTTTTGACAAGTTCAGGGCGCTCGGCTCGCTGGGATACAAGATACACGGCGACCCCGCCGGGATAAACATGAACAGGGTGGTGTACGGTTCGGTTGGGGGCGCTTACCAACTCAATGACCAGTTGAGCGGCGGGGTCGATTTCAGGCTATCGCAAAACCCCTCAGCGCTTGAGCCCGGACAACGACAGCTCAGCGCCTATCTGAGTCACAACGTCGGCAAATCCGTCAAAGCCAGGGGTTACCTGTTGGAGGACTTCTCCAATGGCAACCCGGACCGCAGTGTCGGTGCCGCGGTATCCTACGGATTTTAATCCAAACGACGGCATACCTTAGTTCAAACGGCGGCTTGCGGCTGGACCCCGATATCAAGGCGGGTATTACCTGACGCCGTTCCCCTCACCGAGCCGGCCTTCACAGCACAAGCGGGCAAATCTTCCCGAACCGTCCTGCATGGGTTACTCTTCACGCTCCTACAAACCGGGGATATAAATGTTCCAGTCCGAACTTGGGGCATACATACATCGCATCGTCACGAACTCGCTGGACGAAGATGTCCGCACCGGCGACGTGACCTCGCAACTGCTGCCCCCCGACCAGGCCTCGGCTGCCCAGGTCATCACCCGGCAACAAGGCGTGCTGTGCGGCACGCAATGGTTCGATGAATGTTTTCGCTCGCTGGATCCGGACTGCCGGATCCGCTGGCTGGCAAAGGACGGCGACCTTATCGCTCCGGGGCAAACCCTGTGCGCGATAAACGGTCGATCACGCGCGTTGCTCACTGCAGAGCGCAGCGCCCTTAACCTGCTGCAAACCCTTTCCGGCACAGCCACACGAACCAGAAGATATGTCGATGCAGTAGCGGGCATCGCGGTCAAGATCATGGATACGCGCAAGACCCTGCCCGGACTGCGGCTGGCACAAAAATATGCGGTGCGTGTGGGCGGCGGGCATAACCAGCGCATCGGCTTGTTTGACGGCATCTTGATCAAGGAAAACCACATCGCCGCCGCTGGAGGCATCCGGGCTGTATTGGCGCAGGCATTCCGCCTGGCCAAACCCGGCATCAGCGTGCAGATCGAGGTCGAGAACCTTGCGCAACTGGATGAGGCCTTGCATGCCGGGGCAGAACTGATCCTGCTCGACAACTTCGCTTTGCATGATCTGCGCGCCGCGGTACAGCACACTGCCAAACGCGCCGAACTGGAAGCTTCCGGCGGCGTCACCCTGGCCAACCTGCGCGAAGTCGCACTGACCGGGGTGGACCGCATCTCGATAGGTGCGCTGACCAAGGATATCGAGGCCGTCGATTTTTCCATGCGGCTCACAAGCTGACCGGGCGGCACCATTTGCGGGCTCTTCGGCATCGGGCCCGGTCGGTCCGATCGGAGGGATTTGAATTTTCACGATGCGCCCCCATTTCATGGACGTTGCAATCTGAAAGGAAATATCCATGAGCGACTCGTTGCACATCGTCTGTCCGCATTGCGACAGCGTGAATCGTGTACCTGCGGAAAAACTCAGCGCACAACCGGCCTGCGGCAAATGCAAGCAACCATTGTTCGATACGCATCCCGTGGAGCTGGGCAGCAAGAATTTCTCTCAGCACATCAACCGCAACGACATCCCTGTGCTGATGGATTTCTGGGCGCCATGGTGCGGCCCATGCCGGATGATGGCTCCGGCCTTTGTGCAGGCCGCGAAACAATTGGAACCCGGGATGCGGTTGGCGAAATTGAACACCGAAGAGGCGCAGGAACTTGCGTCGCGATATAACATCCGCAGCATCCCGACTTTGGCGCTGTTCGCCGGCGGGCGGGAGATCGCGCGGCAGGCCGGCGCGATGGACACCGCAGGCATCGTGCGCTGGGCGCGAAGCAAGGTTTAACATCGCCCGGTCGATGCAAAAAGGGCAGCCGCTGCACACTGCCGCCCTTTTTCACCAGATCGGCAGAACGTTTTACGAACCGATCATGCAAGTGTTGTTATGCTTGCCATTCATGATGACGTCCATGCTGTCTTGCAGGAAACCCGGAGTCTCGGAAAGCAGTTTCAGTATCTGGCCATCGGCATAACCGGTTTCACTGCGGAACAGGTCCAGCGTCTTGTCACCCATCGCCAATACCACCTGGCCGTCGTGCACCGTCACATAAAGACCGGCTTCATTGTCATTCGATCCTGCGCCGAACAGCTTGTTCATGTCAAACGGGATGCTATCCGGGCGCGGCGTATTGTTGTCAAGAATAGCCGGCGGTATCGCGATGATGCGCACCGGCTTGCCGGAATCGCGGGCGATGATCGCGGCCTGCTGCAATGCCACGACAAATGATCCGCCCGGGGATACCAGCACCACCTCACCGGCCCATACATAAACCCCCGCGCCATCCAGCGGATTGTTTTGCGTCGCGCCGGGATTGCTTGCTCCGCCCGCGCAAGGCCCGTTGCACCATGCGTCAAAACCGGTGCCGCGTATACCGATCGTGGCGGTCGCCACATTGAAATGATAATTGTCGTGATTCACCCGGCCGATCAAGCCGGTGACCACGCGCACTCCGCCCTTGAGCAATCTCAACACGGCATTCTCTTCAGATTTGGCTTTATCGTACTTGAATTTTTCGACGCGGAATTGCGTGCCTGCCTGCAAGCTCACCCGCCCCTCATCGCGGAACGCCACCACCGCATAGGATTTCGCCCCGGTCACCAGAGTGTCGCCCTCGTAGACAGGCGAACCCAACTGCAGCTTGCGCTGTTTGCCGGCCGCTTCATTCGCCGACAATTCACCCTGCGCCAGCATCACGCGGCCCACGACCGGTGACGGTTCGGGCGGAGGCTTCACCGCGGGTTTGGCTCCCGCCGCGCTTGCCGTTTCATCGTCCAGGCATTCCTTGGTCGCGCACAGCCGCGTCGAAAAATCGGTGCCGCGTATGCCGATGGTGGCCGTCGCCGCCCTCAGCTTGTAGGCATCGGGGTTGCCGCGCTTGCCTATCAGGCCGGTCACCGTCCTGAAGCCGCCCTTGAGCAAACGCAGCACGATGTTGTCATCCCCGGGTGCTTCCTTGCGGAACTGATAGGATTCTATGCGCAGATTCGAATTGGGCCGCAGCGTCATCTTCGTGCCGTCGTTCATTTCCACCTGGGCGTAGCTATCCTTGGCGGTGATCAGCATGTCTCCGGCATACAGTTTCGACTTGGGTCCCACGACAGTCACCGTGCCGTCGACGCGCTGCACCACCAGGGTGCCGCTCATATTACCGACCGTACCGGCCACTTCTGCGGCTGCCGCCTGGACCGAGACCAGGGTCAGCAGCACTGCAAATAACAAGGAAGCCGTTTTCATCGTGTACCTCATCTAGAAGGTTGCGACCAGACTCGCATGGGCACGCCAGTCGCCCGCCACCTGCGTCGGATCGGTGCCTGCCTTTCCTATCCTCGCCACATCACAGCGCAACGAAAAGCGTTCCTTGTATTTTGCGCGGATACCGATCCCTGCTGACGAGATCGTGGTCTTTGCTGAATCGGCAGAGGAAGTCACCTGGCCGGCATCAAAGAATGCCAGTGCGCGGGAGTTGATGTCTTGTCTGCCGAACTCCGGCGTATACCATTCCAAATTGAGGCGTGCGCCGCTGTCCCCGCCTTCGCTGCCTTCGATGAATCCGCGCACCCCGTCTGCGCCGCCCAAACGTATCTGCTCGCCCAACACCAGCACGTCACTGCTCTTTTGCCCGTTCAATGCCGCACGCAATTGCCAGTCGCTGCCGATAGCATGCGCATAATCTGCGCCATAGCGGAACACGCGGTAACGGGAATCCGGCATGATGGTCCCGGTGGGGTCGTAAGCCGCAAAATCGGCTGATTTTCCCTTGCTGATATCGGGCACGTTGGCGGACAGGGACACATTGAAGCCCATATCGCTGCGGATGAACTTTCCGCGCGCGGAATAAGCGACGCTCACCGGCACGACCACGATCTCGTTGTACAGCACCGTCACCGGCGGCGTGGACTGCTCGATCTGCTGGAAATCCCGCCAGTCCAGACCGAACGTCAAGCGCGGGTCGAACACGCCGAGGCGATCCAGCATGATGTTATAGCGGGTCGTAAACAGGCGTCCGCCGCCCTGAAAATTGGAAAAGCCGCCCACCACCGAATTCACGTTCGAATAACCGCCAAAGAATTCCAGGCTGCTGCCCGACTGGTAGAACGGCACCTTGTAAGTGGCGCCGACAACTTTCACGCGATCCAGATATTGGGGCGAGGTCATGTATTGAAGACCGGCAACGTTATCCTTGTCGAACAGGTTGGCATAGCTGTAGAAAAGTCCCAGTCTGGTATCGCCGGTCTCCGGCGTCCCGCTGTTGTCCAGCGATACGCCCCAGCTGGACGGCTTGCTGTCGGTGACGATCACATTCGCATCCACCTCGTCATCCTTTGCCCCCTCCTTCAACACCACATTCATCTGCCGCGAGGGGTTCTCGTTGGCGAGCTTCAATTCTTGAGAGATCTCCTTGGTGCGCGGCACGCTGCCCGGACGCACCGAGGGTATCGCGTTCAGCGCGTTGGCATCGGTGACAAAATGATTGTCCTTTACCGTCACCTTGCCGAAACGGCTTTCCACAACGTGCAAGCGCACGGTGCCCTTTTCCAGCTCCTGTTCCGGCAACAATACGCGCACTGCGGTATAGCCGCGCTTGGCATACGCCGCCTCGACCGCCTCCAGCGCGCGCTGCACATCGGAAAAATCCTTGTTCTTGCCGACGTAGGGCGCGACCGCGGCATCGAGCTCTGCCTTGCTCAGCAACGTGGCGCCCTCCACCGTGTAGCGTTCGATCGTGAAACGCAGCAGGCCCTGGTCGGTTGCAGTAGTTGGCGTTGCCGTTGGAGTTGCCGTTGCAGGAGTGACGGGCGCTACAGAAGATGCGGCATCCGTTGCCGCCCACACCGGCGGGATCATAAATGTCGCCAGCAGCGAGATGAGCAGCGATCCAGGTTTCATGAGATTTCCGGCAATAGTCATCGTGATCAATTGCACATCGGCAATGTCTGCTGTTTGCCGCTATCGCCGGGTGATGTATCTGCAGCCAGCACATCCACCTGCTTGCGCTTGGGTCTCTGATCGGTGATATCCACCAGTTCGTTGATCACGCTTGGAGTCGCAACGGTAGCAGCAGGGGAGAAGGGGAGCAGCGGCATCGAGACGCCCTCGGTGATGTGCCAGACCGTTCCTGTCGTGAAATCCCAAGCTGGATTGAAGTTGCCGTTGGCGGCCGTGGCCGAAGTGAAATTCGCCATGGTCTTCATATTGGCATCGCTCATACCAAAGACAAAACCGCCAGCGTCGATACCGGGTTTTAAGGTCAAAGCATCGTAGCCAATACCGGACGAAATACCGGTTTCTACTGTCGTATTCCAGAAATTGTTGCTGAAGGTGCCGCCGTATGTGTAACCCACCAGTCCGCCGACGTAACTGCCGCCGGCCGCTATGCTGACACTGGCATAGCTGGTATCGATGCTGCCGGTGTCATAGCCGACCAACCCGCCGACCGTGCTGCTGCCGCTGACCGTGCCGCCGCTGGCGTAGGTGTTGCTGATGCTGCCAGAGTTGGAGCCCACCAGCCCGCCTATCGTATTGCTTCCGCTAATGATCATATTGCTCGCAAAGCTGGTGGCTATGGTGCCGCCGCTGTTATTCCCGACCAGGCCGCCAATCTCACTTTTGCTGCTTACCGTGCCATTGCTGGCGTAGCTGGTGCTGATGGTGCCGCTGTTGTTGCCTACCAGCCCACCGAGGTCATAGGCAATGGCCGCGTTATCGCTCACGCTGACATTGCTGGCGTAGCTGTTGTCGATGGTGCCGCTGTTGTCGCCCACCAGTCCGCCGGCATTCGCAGAAGTATCGTTGAGAGAAGTGATCACGGTGGTGCCGTTGACATAACTGCCGCTGACACTGCCGGCGTTGCTGCCCACCAGTCCGCCGACATAACTGCCTGAGGCACTCACAGTACCGCCGCTGACATAACTTCCGGTGATGGTATTGCCGACCGCGCTTCCAGTGCCTGAGGCACTGCCTGTTCCGTTATAGCCAACCAGACCGCCGACATACGATCCACCCGTCACGCTGACGCCGGTGACATTGCTGCCGCTGATATTGCCCCAACTGTTCGGACTGTTGTAGCCGACCAGTCCGCCGGCATAATTGCCGGTAGCGCTGACTGTGCCGCCGTTGACATAACTTCCGCTGATGTTGCCGCCAGAATTGTAGCCCACCAGACCGCCGACCGAAGAAACGCCACTCACCGTGCCCTTGTCGACGTAGCTGTTAATGATGCTGATACCCGATCCACCATCTGATGAACTGGCGAGATAGCCCACCAGGCCACCGATGGCGCTGCCACTGCCGGTTACGGTAACGCTGTCTACATGGCTGCCATGGATGGAACCGTATTGGCTGTAGCCCACCAGCCCGCCTACATTCGATGCGCCGGTCACGCTGCCGCCTTGGACATAACTATCGCTGATCGTGCCGCCGGACGAGTTGTAGTAGGAGCCCACCAGCCCGCCGACATCGTTTCCCGTGGCGTTGATCGTGCCGCCGTTGACATAACTTCCGCTGATGTTGCCGCCAGAATTGTAGCCCACCAGTCCGCCCACATATGAGGCGCCGGACACTTTGGGATTCACCAGCCCGATATTGCTGATAGTCCCGCCACTCACGTAGCCAAACAACCCGACGTCAGATCCTGACAACCCATTATTACCATCAATAACAAGATTGCTGATGGTGTGACCTTGTCCATTGAACTGGCCGGAGAAATAAGAATCTGTGTTATACCCAATCGGCACAAATCCCACGGGCGATAAATTTACATTGAGCCAACCTGCAGTCACCGAGGCATCGATGTTATTGGCCAGCACGTAGCTCAAGCCCAGCCCGCCGTTGATGCCTTCCACGCCATAAATATCAGCCAACTGATACGGGTTGGCAACAGTGCCATCGCCGCCCAAGGCGCGGATGAATGTTCCGCCTGTGATATTGAACCCGGTGCTGGCAGTAAAGGCTGGTAGCGCAGCGGACACCTGATCCCAAGTGCCGCTACCCAGTGTGAACGAGTTTACATTCAGCGTGCCCGTCATCGATATCGTGCCACTGCCGGACGTATCCACGTTGAAAGCGCCGCTCGGCAGCGAAATATTCCCGCCAATAACGATGTTGCCTCCAGCAGTCAGCAGCGATAAACCGCCTGATCCCGTATTGGAGATGGTAAGAGGCACACTTGATGATGTGAGGGTGTTGATGGTAATCGCACCGGTACCTGTTGCGTTCAATGTCAATGAATTGTTTCCGGTCCAAGCGATGGAATCTTTTACAGTAATATTGCCCGTACCGCCCGGGAGGCTAGAGGTGGTGTCAACGATTACATCGGATGACCCCAACTGGGTTACCAATGCAGCGACACTGAGATTGGAAGGCGTAGTTACAGTATCAGTATAAGTTAAAGCTCCCGTCGGACTCCAAGTCATTGTTGGGGTACTTGAAGCTGCACTGATGGTGATGTCGGTCGGATCGAGCAACAGCGAACCGACCATGCCGTTCGCAGCGGTCGTGTTCACGAGACCATCATAGTCCAGCCGTTGCTTGCCCGACACTTCGACCCAGCCGCCGTTGCCGGAAACTGCTCCGCCCCGCGCAGAAATGTTCCCGCTGAATTGCGTGGCGCCATCCGACCACACCACTACCTTGCCACCATCGCCGCTTTGCACGGCATCCGCGCTGATGGCCGCCGTCGGTGCGACATAGGTGATTTGCGCATTCGGCACATCCGGATTCGCGCCATGCGCATCGCCGCCGATCAGCACCGTGCCACCGCCCTGCGTGCCGTTGGCGCTGACGGTTGCGCCCTCCATCACACCGACCTGGTTGCCCAGCACTTCGATGTCGCCGCCCATGGTGCCGTTGGCGCTGACCGTGCCGGAGATTTCTGTAGTCTGCGTCGCCTTGAACACGATCTTGCCGCCCTGCAGTGTCGCGCTGTCCGCGCTGACGATGCCGCTGTTGCCGACCACGGTGCCGAACAGGCCGAGGCTGCCTGACGAGGCGATCAGCTGGCCGACGTTGGTGACGTTGCCCGCCGGCGCGGTGATGTTGACCCTGAGATCGG
The DNA here is from genome assembly GCA_963723415.1 of uncultured beta proteobacterium. Taxonomy (GTDB): domain Bacteria; phylum Pseudomonadota; class Gammaproteobacteria; order Burkholderiales; family Gallionellaceae; genus Gallionella. The sequence goes on from CAVRQB010000003.1 coordinate 36,304, forward strand.
GATCATCGGTGCTGACCAGATCGACGCTGTAGCCGGCAGCCAGCAGGATCTCGCCGTCGGGCGCGGTTATCACACCGGTGTTCTCGACGTTGGGCGCGACCAAATAGATCTGCCCGTGGTCCTGTGCGGTGATGCTGCCCGCGTTGCTGATATTTCCCGCGCCGGGCACCTGGGTGTAGTGATTGTTTCCGGCAAGGAAGTCGGCATCGCTGAGATTGAGCGTCGAGGCGACCAGTCCGGCCACGTCAACGACGGAGCCTGCTCCGAACATGATGCCATTCGGGTTGACCAGGAACACGCGCCCGTTCGATCGCAGCGTGCCCAGGATGTTCGAAGGGTCGCTGCCGATCACGCGGTTGAGTACCGTGGACGAGGCGGATTGCTGGGCGAAATTGGTGATCTCGTTCGAGTTTATCGAGAAGCCCTGCCAGTTGATGATGGTGCCCGGGGTGTTGGTGACGGTGAGGGTGTTGCCTGCGGTGGCGAAGCTGGCGCTGCCGTTCACGACGCTGCCCCCTATCGGGTTGGCCTGCGAGGTCTGCACTGAAAAGGCCAGAAGCACCGCCGCGTACACCGGTTTTAGGCGATGCTGCGCATGCCTGCGAGGCCGCCTGCTTGCGGTTTTTTTGTTCATGACATCCCCCCTTGCCAAACGTCTTTTTGAACCGGTGCCAGCACGTGCGATAATCTGTCATTTTTTTAAAAAACACAATAGTCCAAACGGCCCTATATCTCCCTGCTTTAACCACTTTCGCGCTAATGTGTTTGAGCAGAAATTTGGCATGCCCGGCATAAGCTGGCAGCATATGCGCCGGATCGATATTCACAGCATCAGGACAAAACCGAATACTGCATGCCAAACACACCCAAACCCAACCGGTTCAGCTTTGTATCCGCTACGCAAGCGCAATCACCGCAGCTTTCGCTGGAACAGGCGATGTCTCTGGCGACGCAACTCCAGTCTCAAGCACGATTGCAGGAATCCGAGCATCTGCTGCTGCAGATCCTGCAACAGCAACCTGACCATGCATTCGCGCTGCATCTGCTCGGCGTGATCGCGCATCAGGTCGGCAAGCAAGCATTGGCCGCCGAATTGATTCAGAAGGCGATGCAGATCAACGGCAATGTCGCGCTGTTCCATGCCAACCTCAGCGAGATATTGCGCCAGCTGAAGCGCCTCGACGAAGCGATCGTACACGGCGAACGCGCGGTCGCGCTCGAACCGCAGATGGCGGCGGCGCACAGCAATCTCGGGATCGCGTATTTCGACCGCAAGGATTACCAGCACGCCGAAGCCTGCCAGCGGCGCGCGCTGGCGATCGCGCCGAACTTCGCCGCCGCGCTGAACAACATGGGCAGCATCCAGCGCGAGCGCAAACGCAATGACGAAGCGCTCGCCTGGTACCGGAAAGCGATCGCCGCAGCACCCGATTATCTTGAGCCGCTGAACAATTACGGCGCGCTGGTACTTGAGGACGACCGCACCGATGAAGCCGCCGAAGTGTTGAACAAGGCCCTGCGGATCAACCCGAATTATCCCGAGGCGATCTGCAATATGGGCGGCGTCCATCTGGCGCTGGAGGAGAATGAAAAAGCGCTCGCCTGCTACCAGCGCGCGCTGGCGTTGCGGCCGGTCTATATCGAAGCGCAGATGGGGCTGGCCAGAACTATTCAGGCGCTCGACAACCTGCCCGCCGCGGAAGCCGAAGCACAGCGCGCCATTAGTATCGACGCGGGCAATCCCAAGGCACATGCATTGCTGGGCGGCATCCATGCAGAGTCCGGCAAGCCCGAGCTGGCCGAGCAGGAATACAACCGGGCTTTGACACTTGACCCGGAATGCGACGATGCGCTGCTCGGGCTCGGGCACCTGTGCATGGAGCTTGGCCAGATGGATCGCGCCGAAGAATTGTTCCGGCGCGCGCTCGAAGACAAGCCGGACAACCTCGCCGCACGCGTGCATATCTCCCAGGTGAGGAAGGCCAGTGAGGGAGATGAAAATTTTGCCGCATTGCTCGACGAAGAAAAAAGATCCGCCGATTTGTCCGAAAACAGATCGATGTCATTGCACTTTGCGCTGGGGAAATGCTATGACGATATCAAGGATTACGGCCGGGCGTTCCCGCATTTCATGGCCGGCGGCAGGCTGAAGCGCGCAAGACTCTCCTACGACGCGGCCACAGCGGCGCGGCAGTTCACGGCGATAACGGAAATATTCGACCAGGCCACTATAGAACGCTTGCGCGGCGCGGGCGACCCATCGGATGTGCCGGTGTTCGTGCTGGGCATGCCGCGCTCCGGTACCACGCTCACCGAGCAGATCATCGCCAGCCATCCCGAAGTATATGGCGCAGGCGAGCTGCACGACCTGCTGCGCATCGCGGAGCGGAACATCGGCAACAATACGCCCCCTCTCCCCAACCCCTCTCCGGCTAGCGGGAGAGGGGCTATTGTCTCGTTCCCCGATAACCTGCGCGAACTCGACCAGCAGACCCTCACCGCATGGGGCGCAGAATATGTCGCCGGTTTGAAACAGCGCGCACCGGATGCGCGGCGCATCACCGACAAGATGCCGGCAAATTTCTTTGCGGTCGGGCTGATCCACATGATGCTGCCGAACGCGAAGATCATACACGTCAAGCGCAATCCGGTGGACACCTGTCTGTCGTGCTACACCCGATTGTTCCACCGCAAGCAGGAACACACGTACGACCTGGCGGAACTGGGGCAGTATTATGTCCGCTATGCGCGCCTGATGGAACATTGGCGCAAGGTATTGCCGGCCGGCGCATTCCTAGATGTACAGTACGAGGACATCGTGGCCGACCAGGAAGCGCAGGCGCGCCGATTGATCGCATATTGCGGACTGGAATGGAATCCAGCCTGCCTGGATTTCCATAACACCATACGCTCGATCCGCACCGCCAGCGTCACGCAAGTGCGCCAGCCGATCTACGGCTCGTCGGTGCAGCGCTGGCGGCATTACGAAAAGTTTCTCGGCCCGCTGCTCGATGCGCTGGGCGACCTGGTGCCTGACCGAAATCGATGACTCGCCTGCATCAGCCAGCCATTTTGTCGACATAATCACAAAATAGATTGCATTTCCAGGAGATATGGTGCTAGGATTGCATAAATTGTCGACAATCCGGATCGAATGCAATGCCAACCAACACCCCCGAACAAGGCACCCTCGCTGACATTGCCACGCTCCGCCTGGCACAAAGCATCGTCACCGGCGAACTGGCGCAGGGCCAGAAACTCAACGAGGCCGAACTGGCCGAACGCTTCGGCATGGGGCGCGGCCCGTTGCGCGAAGCGTTGCGCCACCTTGAAGGGATGCGTCTGGTCACCCGCGTACCCAACGCCGGCGCGCGCGTCGTAGTGCTGGACCGCAAGACACTCTCCGATCTCTATGCGGTGCGCGAGGCACTGGAAGGCATGGCGTGCCGCATCGCGGCGACGCAGATGAGCGATACCGAGATCGGACAATTGCGAACGCTGCTCGACCAGCACGAAGCCCAGATCAAGAAACAGGGCGGCAAGGTGTATGCGCAAAAAGAGGGCGACCTCGATTTCCACTATCAGATCGTGCGCGGGAGCCGCAACCGGATGCTGATGTACCTGCTCGGCAGCGAACAATACCAGTTGCTGCGCATGTGCCGTCACCGCACCAGCCGCAACGCGCAACGCACCGGCCCCGCATTGCAGCAACACCGCCAGATCGTCGAGGCATTGGCGCAGCGCGACGGAGAACTCGCCGAGATGCTGATGCGCCGCCACATCCAGGGCGCATGGCAAAGCATCAGCGAGATGATAGACAGAGAGGAACAAGTTTCATGAGCCCACAAAGCCAAACCCCCGGCAATAAACTGCGGCGCGCCGTCGAGGAGAATCATCCGCTGCAGGTCGTCGGCGCGGTCACCGCTTATTGCGCGATCCTCGCGCAGAAGAGCGGACACAAGGCGCTGTATCTTTCCGGCGGCGGCGTGGCGGCTTCATCGCTCGGCGTCCCCGACCTCGGCATCACCACCCTGCATGACGTTTGCGAGGACACGCGCCGTATCACAGCAGCGAGCGACCTGCCGCTGCTGGTGGACAGCGACACCGGCTGGGGCGGCGCCTTCAACATCGCGCGCGCCGCGCGCGAGATCGCGCAGGCCGGCGCAGCGGGATTCCACATCGAGGACCAGGTGATGCAGAAGCGTTGCGGGCACAGACCCAACAAGGCCATCGTCAGCCAGGGCGAAATGACCGACCGCATCAAGGCCGCGGTGGATGCGCGCAGCGATGACAGTTTCGTCATCATGGCGCGCACCGATGCGCTGGCGGTGGAAGGCATGCAGTCGGCGATCGCGCGCGCTCAGGCCTGTGTCGAGGCCGGCGCCGACATGATCTTCCCCGAGGCGATGACCACGCTCGAGCAATACGCGGAATTCACCCGCGCGGTGGAAGTGCCGGTGCTGGCCAACATCACCGAGTTCGGCGCGACACCATTGTTCACCGCCGAACAACTGGCCGGTGTCGGGATCAAGCTGGCGCTCTATCCGCTCTCTGCATTTCGCGCGATGAGCCAGGCGGCGCTGAACGTGTACCGACACATCCTCGCCGACGGAACGCAACAGAACGTCGTGCCCGGGATGCAGACGCGCACGGAGCTATACGACTATCTCGGCTATCACGTCTATGAGCAGCAACTGGATCGTTTGTTTGCCGAAAAGGGTGCTGAGTAAAACATGAAAGGCAATTTGCCGCATAACCAGCGACTTGGCTGGCGTCGTTTGCCAACCTGATCGCTGATTATGCGGAAAAAAGGTTATTGACTGAATCTCTTCAAGGAGCATGACATGGCAGAGGAAAGCACACTACCCAAGCCGAAGAAATCCGTTGCACTGTCAGGCACGGTCGCCGGCAACACCGCGGTCTGCACGGTCGGGCGCACCGGCAATGACCTGCATTATCGCGGCTACGACATCCTGGATTTCGCCGACCATGCCGAGTTCGAAGAGATCGCGCATCTGCTGATCCACGGCACGCTGCCAGACATCACGCAGCTCAAGGCCTACAAGGCCAAGCTGAGATCGCTGCGCGGCCTGCCGCAGCCGGTGAAACAGGCGCTGGAGGCGATCCCCGGAAACGCACATCCGATGGACGTGATGCGCACCGGCTGCTCGATGCTCGGCACCTGCGAACCGGAACCGGACGCGCACAGCGAAGCCGCAGCAAAGGAGATCATCGACCGGATGCTGGCATGCTTCGGCTCGATGCTGATGTACTGGCACCATTACAGCGCGGGCGGGAAGCGCATCGACGTGGAGACCGATGACGACAGCATCGGCGCGCACATCCTGCATCTGCTGCATGGCTCAACGCCCAAGGCATCCTGGGTGCGCGCGATGCACACCTCGCTGATCCTGTATGCCGAGCACGAGTTCAACGCGTCGACATTTACCGCGCGCGTCATCGCCGGCACCAACTCCGACCTGTATTCCTGCATCACCGGTGCGATAGGCGCGCTGCGCGGACCCAAGCACGGTGGCGCGAACGAGGAAGCGTTCCGCATCCAGAGCCGTTACAAGGATGCAGATGAGGCGGAAGCGGATATCCGCGAACGCGTCGCGCGCAAGGAGATCGTAATCGGCTTCGGCCACCCGGTCTATACCATCTCCGACCCGCGCAACGAAGTGATCAAGCGACTGGCGAAAAAGCTGGCCGGGGAAGCAGGCGAGATGCGTTTGTTCGACATTGCCGCTCGGCTCGAAACCGTGATGTGGGACTTGAAGAAGATGTTCCCCAACCTCGACTGGTACTCCGCCGTGTCGTACCACATGATGGGCGTGCCGACCAACATGTTCACGCCGCTGTTCGTGATCTCGCGCGTCACCGGCTGGGGCGCGCACGTGATGGAGCAGCGCGCCGACGGCAAGATCATCCGCCCCAGCGCAAACTATGTCGGGCCGGAGAACCTGGCCTGGGTGCCGATCGAAAAACGCTGAACAAAAACAGGTAGGGTGGGCACGTCTTTTGTGCCCCCGCGGTTTCCCGGATTGCGCACAGCGTGGGCACAAAAGACGTGCCCACCCTACAAAGCTGTGATTTCCGTGATCTCTGTGGCTAACAGATTTTGACTTTGAATCAAGGAAAACAAACATGAGCGCCAATGTGGAAATGAACACCCGCCCCGCCCCCGACCAGGTGCTGGTGGATATCGCCCAATACGTCTGCCGTATCGAGATCAAGTCGGCGGAAGCCTACGACACCGCGCGCAACTGCCTGATCGACACGCTGGGCTGCGGGCTGCTGGCATTGCGCTTCCCCGAGTGCACCAAGCATCTCGGCGCGCTGGTGCCCGGCACCACCGTGCGCAACGGCGCGCGCGTGCCCGGCACCTCGCACGAACTCGATCCGGTCAAGGCAGCGTGGGACATCGGCGCGACGATCCGCTGGCTGGACTACAACGACACCTGGCTGGCTGCGGAATGGGGCCATCCCTCCGACAACCTCGGCGGCATCCTTGCCGTGGCAGATTATCTGAGCCGCTGCCGCTTGGCCGAAGGCAAGGCGCCTTTGACGATACGCTATGTGCTGATCGCGATGATCAAGGCGCACGAGATCCAGGGCGTGCTGGCGCTGGAGAACAGCTTCAACCGCGTCGGCCTCGATCACGTGGTGCTGGTGAAGGTCGCAACCGCTGCCGTGGTCACGCGGCTGCTGGGCGGCAGCGAGGCCCAGGTGATAGACGCCCTGTCGCAGGCCTTCGTCGACGGGCAAGCACTGCGCACCTACCGCCACTCGCCGAACGCCGGTTCGCGCAAATCCTGGGCGGCCGGCGATGCCACTTCGCGCGGCGTGCGTCTGGCGATGATCACGATGGCCGGCGAGATGGGCATCCCCGGCGTGCTGACCGCGCCGCAGTGGGGTTTCTACGACGTGCTGTTCTCGAAGACCAACAAGGACCAGAAACTCAAGGCGGAAGAGCAGCGCCGCTTCAGCCTGAAGCAGCCCTACGGCAGCTATGTGATGGAGAACATCCTGTTCAAGATCTCCTTCCCCGCCGAGTTCCATTCGCAGACCGCATGCGAAGCGGCTATGCGCCTTCATCCGCAGGTGAAGGAGAGATTGAACGACATCAGCAGGATCGTGATCCACACCCACGAGTCCGCGATCCGCATCATCTCCAAGGTCGGGCCGCTGGCCAATCCGGCCGACCGCGACCATTGCATCCAGTACATCGTGGCGGTGCCGCTCGCGTTCGGCGACCTGGTAGCGGAACATTACGAGGACAGTTTCCACGCATTCAATCCTATAATCGACGAACTGCGCGCGAAGATGGAGATCGTCGAGGAGCCGCGCTACAGCCGCGAATACCTGGAGGCGGACAAACGCTCGATCGCCAATGCGATCCAGGTGTTCTTCAATGACGGCAGCAGCACCGAAACAATCGAAGTGGAATATCCGATCGGCCATCGCCGCCGCCGTGCCGAGGGCATACCGGTGCTGGAGCAGAAGTTCCTGGACAATCTGCGCACGCGCTTTCCGGAACAGCGGTGCCAGCAGATCATGGCGCTGTGCCTTGACAAACAGAAACTGGAGGCGACGCCGGTGAACGAATTCATGGAGATGTTTGTGATCAACTGAACGTATCACGCTCTCTCCCTTGCATAACGAGCGACTTGGCTGGATTTGCTTTCCAGCCCGGTCGAATGGCCAGTAGTTCCATCACGTGGAGGGCGCTGGTGAGAGCAGAAAGATGGCGTGGCTGTCATGCTGAACTTTTACCCTCTCCCTAACCCTCCCCCTGCAAGGGGGAGGGGACTTTTGCCTTGTGGATTCTTTGAAACGAGCAGAAATCAATAGCACATAAAGAGGAGAAATCGAAATGAGCTACCAGACAGAGCATGACCGTTCGATGAAAGATCCGGAAGGTTTCTGGCACAAGCAGGCCGAGGCGCTGGAGTGGTACGAGTTCCCGAAGACGATCCTGTCGCTCGACGACGACGGCCTCGGCTACTGGTTCGCCGACGGCGAGATGAACACTGCCTACATGGCGCTGGATCATCATGTGAACACCGGGCGCGGCAGCCAGCTCGCGCTGATCTACGATTCTCCGGTCACCAATAGCAAATCACACTATAGCTATGCCGAGCTGACCGATGTCGTCGCGCGTACCGCCGGGATGCTGGCTAACCTGGGAGTGGTCAAAGGCGACCGTGTCATCATCTATATGCCGATGATCCCCGAAGCGGTCATCGCGATGCTGGCGGTGGCCAGACTGGGTGCGATCCACTCGGTCGTGTTCGGCGGCTTCGCGCCGCCCGAGCTTGCGGTGCGCATCGACGATGCGAAACCCAAAGTCATCCTCACCGCATCATGCGGCATCGAGATCAAGCGCGTGGTGGAATACAAACCGATGATAGACCGCGCGATCGACCTCGCCACGCACAAACCGCAATGCTGCATCGTGTATCAGCGCCCGCAGGTCGTAGCATCGCTGCTTGCCGGACGCGACCACGACTGGAAGGCACTGCTGGCCAGGGCCAAGCCGGTCGGCTGTACGCCGGTCAGGGGCAGCGATCCGCTGTACATCCTTTATACCTCCGGCACCACCGGCAAACCCAAGGGGGTGTTGCGCGAGAACGGCGGACACGCGGTGGCCCTCAAGTACAGCATGAAAGCCATCTACGACGTCGAGCCCGGCGACGTGTACTGGGCCTGTTCCGACGTCGGCTGGGTGGTCGGACACTCCTATATCGTCTATGGCCCGCTGCTGCATGGCTGCACGACGATCGTGTACGAAGGCAAACCGATCATGACGCCGGATGCCGGCGCGCTGTGGCGCGTCTGCGAAGAATATGGCGTGAAGGCGCTGTTCACCGCACCCACCGCATTCCGCGCGGTCAAGAAGGAAGACCCGCAAGCGGCGCTGATGAAGCAGTACGACCTCGGCAAACTGCAGGTCATCTACTCCGCGGGCGAACGGCTGGATCCGCCGACCCAGGCGTGGCTCACCGAACAAAGCGGCAAGGCGGTGGTGGACCACTGGTGGCAGACCGAGACCGGCTGGGCGATCACCGCCAATCTGCAGGGCGTGGAGCCGATGACTATCAAGCCCGGCTCTTCCACAGTGCCGGTGCCCGGCTACAACGTGCAGGTACTGGACGAGAACGGACACCAGGTCCCGCGCGGCACCCAGGGCTACATCGCGCTCAAGCTGCCGCTGCCGCCGGCCTGCCTGAACCATGTGTGGGGCGACGAGAACAAATTCCGCGAAAGCTACCTGACCTTCCTGCCCGGCTACTACACCAGCGGCGACGGCGGCTATGTCGACGAGGACGGCTATGTGTTCGTGATGGGACGCGTCGACGACGTGATCAATGTCGCCGGGCACCGGCTGTCCACCGGCGAGATCGAGGAAGTGATCGCGACCCACCCCGCGGTCGCGGAATGCGCGGTCATTGCGCGCGACGATGATCTCAAGGGCCAGGTGCCGATGGGGCTGGTGGTGCTCAAGTCCGGCATGACCATCGCCGAGGCGGACCTGCAACAGCAGTTGATCGCGCGCATACGCGAGACCATAGGCGCGATCACCTGCTACAAGGACACGGTGATCCTGGCCAGACTGCCCAAGACCCGCTCCGGCAAGACGCTGCGCAAGACGCTTGCACACATCATCAACGGCAGGGAATACATGGTGCCTTCGACCATCGACGATCCGGGTGTGGTTCCGGAGATCATCGAAGTGCTGCGCGGCAAGGGCCTGGTAAAGTAGCTGGTCAGTACAGCGGGGATTCAAACCCGGCGGGTTTCCAGTGCCTGATCTATGCCGGAGATGAACTTCGCAAGTTCATTGTCCACCTGTGCAAGCAGGGGATCGACTTCGGCGGATTCACCTTTCCTGATGCAGCTTTCCAGTGACGCAGCCAGTTCCTGCAGGTTTTCCGCGCCCAGCGTGCCCGCGATACCTCGCAGCGTGTGCGCCTGTCTTTCCGCAGTGCTCCGGTCGCCTGCAACCAACGCTTGCCGGAAATCCGCGACAAAATTCCCCTGGCTGACCCGGAATTTGTCGAGCAGGGAACGGTAGAGAGCCACGTTCCCTCCTATCCTGCGCACACTTGCGGCCACGTTGACGCCGGGCAAGTCCGGGAGCGGCTCAGGTGCAGCAGCATCCACCGTTTGGCCGGCCGGGGTGCTTTCCCTAGGCTTTGTCGGTCGCACCCATTTTGCCAGCGCTGTCACCAACCGGTCCGGATCGATGGGTTTGCCGATGTAGTCGGTGATCCCGGCTTCGAGAAATTCATTCTGTTCACTGACCATCACGTTGGCAGTCAGGGCGATGATGGGCAAATTAAGGAAATGCGGGTCCTTCCGTATCTCGCGGGTGGCGGTGACGCCATCCATCACCGGCATCTGCATATCCATCAGGACACCGTCGAATTCCGCCTCCTGCAGCAGCGCAATGGCTTCCTGCCCGTTCTCAGCGGTGGTGACATCGATGTCAAATCCTTCCAGTATCTCTTGCGCAACCTGCCGGTTGATCTCATTGTCCTCCACCAGCAGCAGACGCGCACCGCGGATCTGGGAAACAAGTTCCGGATTCAACTGTTCACTGATGATCCTGAACTTGCCCGACGACAACACACTCCGGCCGGAAACCTTGGCGACGGCTTCGAGGAATTTTCTTTGCTGGAATGGTTTAGCCAAAATCCCATCCACTAACTGCTCTTCCGTTTGCTGCAACATCTCATCCTTTCCGCCGGAAGTGATCAGCAATACCTTCGGCCTGTAGCCCAGGAAAGTGACTTCGCGCAGTTTGCGGGCCACTTCCATGCCGTCCATCTCCGGCAACTTGCAGTCTATGATCACCAGTCCGTAAGGCCTTCTCTCGTCATTCGCCCCGCTCACCATGTCGATGGCCTCCCGGCTATTGCCGGCAACCGCCACGTCGAGCGTGAACGACTCAAGGTAGCTCTTCAGTATTTCCCGTCCGTTCTCGCTGTGATCCACGGCAAGGACACGCAGGCCGCGCAAGTCATTCAGCACGGACTGGTTTTGGAACAATTTCATTTCCGCCTTCTGAAAGCGCGCGACAAAAATGAATCTCGATCCGACACCCGGGTTGCTTTCCACCCAGATCCTTCCGCCCATCATCTCGACCAGGCGCTTGCTGATCGTCAGCCCCAGTCCGGTGCCGCCGAATTTTCTTGTGATGCTGGTATCCGCCTGGGTAAACGGACGGAACAGTTTGTCGATCTCCTTCTGCGACATCCCGATGCCGGTATCTATCACGGTGAAGCGCAGAACGATCTCATTACTTGTCTCACGCGCCCGCGCGACGCGGACCAGCACCTCGCCCCGCTGGGTGAACTTGACGGCATTGCCGGCCAGATTGATCAGCACCTGACTCAGCCGCAGCGGATCACCGATCAGCAGCGGCGGCACGTCCGGAGCGGTTTGTATCAGGAACTCGAGGTTCTTCTCCTGTGCCCTGTTGCCCACGATCGTGGCCAGATTTCCCATCACCTCTTCCAGATCGAAGGTGACCCGTTCGATCTCCATTTTCCCCGCCTCGATCTTTGAAACGTCGAGTATGTCATTGAGTATCCCAAGCAGCGATTTCGCCGAACCATTGATCTTTTTCAGGTAATCCTGCTGCTTCCCTGACATGGCGGTCTGCAGGCAAAGATGGCTCAGGCCTATGATGGCATTCATCGGGGTGCGTATTTCGTGGCTCATGTTCGCAAGGAACTCATCCTTGATCCTGGTGGCTGCCTCAGCCTGGCTCTTGGCTTCCTCGGCCTCCTTCAGTTTCTGGATCTCGCGTTCAAGTTCATTATTGACCGCCACCAGCATCCTGTTCCGGTCCTCCACGCTTTTTTCCAGCGCCACCACGCCGCGCGTCACCCAAAATGTCAGCACTGCGATGACCAGCAGCATCAGCGAGCCGATTCCCGCACCCCATTGCTGCGCGTGTTCCGATCTTTCTATCGCTTGGCCCACATCCCTGTGGTAGTCCTGTTCGGTGTTGGCCTTGTATGCCCTTGCGTCAGTCAAATAGCTATCGCGCAAACCCCTCATCTTGTGTATCTGTTGCGCGTCGGGCATATTGGTTCGTGTCGCCATCCGATCGGCCACATCCAGGGCCAATACGAAATAGGTATCGAACTCGGCTTTCAGTTTTGCTATTTCGCTCTTGTGCGCGTCATCGATCTTTGCCAAAGTTACATAGCGGCCATTTATCTCGGCTGCCTTGGATTTGGCAACTTCCAGAAAATCAACCTCGCCGGTTGCGACCGCGGCCTCAAGCGCATCAAGGACCCGGCCGTAGTCATTGAGATTCTTCTCCGCCTCATCGAGTATCGGATAATCGACGTCGCGAAGCTCCTTCAACACGGAATCCCCGTCCGACAAAACCATGGATGAATAGGCCAGGTAGCCGGCAAAGCTCAGTGTGGCTACGGCGGGCACCAGCAACAGTTTCCATGTCAGGGAATAGCCGGTAAGTTTTTTTATTAGTCCGGTCATTTTTTCAAGGCGCGAGTATGACCCTGACACTTTTGTTCGCGGCTTTTCTGTCGATATACCCGATGGCGTTCGGGTTGCCGGCAACGGCCTTCCTGACGGCCAGGTTGCCGTCCAGTTCCACCGGCGGGCGGCCGACACCGGTGAAAATCATCTTTGCCCAGTAAGCGGCGAGCTGCGAGGAATCCTTGCGGACCACTTTGGAATAGAACTCATCCCTGATCGCGCTGCCTTCGGGCTGATCGATAGGTATGGCGTCGCCGTCATCCGGGAAGCTGCTGGTTTTGCCGAGAAAGATCCTTGCGGTCTGTTCACCGGTCAGGCGGGTTACGTGGCTCTTGGCGGACACGATGACCACCACGTCTGCATGCGCATTCGCGGCAAACGCAGACATCGCCAGAAGCATAAGCTGCAGGCAATTGCGGGTTGTCATCAGCGGCTTCACGTTGTCCATCGCGCCTAGAATACGAAGTCGACCACTGCGGAGATCACATGAAACGTCTGTCCATACAGCGTGACGTTAATCGGCACATTCGCGAGAAAGCCGTTCGAGTCGTCACTGAGCTTCACCTGGTCGTACTGGAATTTCACATCGGTATCTTTGATGAAGTCCCAGCGCACACCCAGGCTGACCGTGCTCTGCGCCCGGTTGGCCAGCACAACGGCATTCGCCGATGGCGGAGGGAAACCTGGCAGGAAGGAACCCGGGCTGTTTTGCGCATAAGTCAGATAGGGGGTGAATTTTTTGACGCGGTAACCGCCAGTGACATACATCGCGCCGGTCTTGTAGGTTGATTCGCGCTGTATCCACTCGGACATCAAGAACCAATTGCCCGGATCATATTGCACCCCGGCGGACAGATCGCTTTCCGTGACCAGCGATCCGTTTTCGTCAGTCAGCAAATCTTCGGAATCGGTTTCACGCTGCTGGTAGCCGACGTGGAGGATGGTCGAGCCATATTCGACCGTATCGAAAATCCCCCACAGGTTTTTTGATGACAAATCGCTGATCTGCACAAAATCATTGGATTCAAACGTGGACCTGCCGTAAAGGGCCTTGATCGAATTCCCAACCTCGCCGGTTTGCAGGCGGTAAGTGACATCGACAGCGTCCGCGTGAGTGATGGGTTCCTGCCGGTAAACTTCGATCGGCGGGTGTATCCATGCATAGGTGTAGCCGATATCCCGATTCTCGGATTCCAGAAAAGTAGGCAACGACAAGCGCCCCGCCCGGATCGATGCATCGGGAGTGACGTCATACCTCACATTGGCGAACTCGATCTCCGGCTGGTAGGAGTTCCCGCTGTGGAATTCGGAGTCAACCTGCAGCACGGCCGACAATTTTGGCGTGAATTGGGCTGCCAATTGTCCTGCGATCCGGGTGTCGTTTGTTGCCGACCATGCTCCGCTGATACCCGGCCCGCTGGGATAGCTGCTGTCCGGAACATAATCTCCCAAACCCATGCTGGAATAACTGACGCCCAGCGAGCCGAATCCGCCGAATGTGAACATCGGCTTTTCTATCCCTGCCGCTCCTGGCCCTGCTGCGCCTGCTCCTGCAGCTTCCGCATTCGCAACGCATGCGAACATGCCGAACAGCGCGATGACGTAATGTTTTGCGGCAATGATGCACCTCTGCTGTTTCACAAATAATTTCCCGTTCATTGAACAATCTTGAGGGTTTTTAGTCCCATCAGCGTATTTTAGTGGATTTGTTATTCGGGGAAATTTTTTAATATCAACCGATGTCTTGTGATAAATGCATTTGGTTAAATTCATTGATGTCATATCCGGATTGCGTAATCCAAAATGGTGATATATCCTGATCCACGGGAAGTGTGGCACGCAACCAGCAATTTAATTCCGTATATTCGGCAATTTAATTCCGCATATTCAGCCCATATCCGGCATGACTTGATTCGGCGTGACTTGCCGGGCATGGGCGATGATAGTTCAGGAGAACAAAATGGAACAGACTAAAATGCATCCCGCCATCCTGGTCGTGGATGATGCCCCTGAAAATCTGATGGTGATGGAATCCATCCTGGCGAAGGATTATTCGTTGAAATTGTTCAACGATTCCAGCAAGGCGCTTGAACACGCATATGCCAACCCGCCCGACCTGATCCTGCTCGATATCATGATGCCCAAGATCGATGGCTTCGAGATGTGCCGGCGGCTAAAAGCCAACCCCAAGCTTGCCGATGTACCGGTGATCTTCATCACATCACAAACCGACATCGAAGACGAGGAACGCGGATTCTCGGTTGGCGCCTCGGATTTCATCCACAAACCCATCAGCACACCTATCGTGAAAGCCCGGGTGAAGACCCACATCAAGATCAAGTTCATGCTTGACTTCCTGAAGCATGAGAACGTTCATTTGCAGAAGAATGCCGAGCATTCCTCCTCCGAATTGGCGACCCTGAAAGAATTTGTTTGGGGCAGTTCATACGCAAGACGGTGATATTCGCATTCGCTGATATTTGCATTCCTTGCCCGGTATCGCCATCCTTTCTTGCCAAATCGGGATGGCGCGACAGTCAGAATTTAACGAACGGATTGTCCCACAGTATCTTTATCACCTTTATCAATTCCGAAGATGAGGATATCTTGCTTTCCTGCAAACGGGCATTTTCATCCCTGAGGTAATCCATGACCAGCTTGATCTTGAGATGGGTCCTGACGCGCGCAGCCAATATCGCCGCGTTGACGGGTTTGTGGATGAAATCCGAAGCGCCAACCGAAAATCCCGTCTCTTCGTACTCATCTTCATTTTTGGAAGTGATAAAGATCACCGGGATGTCTGCAAGCCCGGGATTCGCTTTGATACGGCGGCAGGTCTCGAAACCATCTATACCCGGCATCATGATATCGAGCAGGATCAGGTCGGGAGGGTTGGCAGTTACGTGATCCAGCGCTTCTTTGGCATTGTTGAATAACTTCAACGAATAATCCTTCGCCAGGATGGACTCCATCACCATCAGGTTTTCCGAGGCATCATCGACTATAACTACCGCGGGCTTTACTGCGGATTCTTCCATACATTCCTCCTCGATTTGGGCACAGCTCTCGATATCTCTCACACGATAGCGTGCAAATCCATCTGATTACCTGAAAAAACCACTTGAACCGGCGCCGGGCGCAATAAATATTCGACTGGCCGGACCCATTCCGGTTCAACACAGGCAGCAATTTGTTATCTTACCCACGAATGTTGCGCTGCTCAATACGGCGTGATTCACAGTTGAAAGGCCAGCCATAACAGCAGGCCTTCCGCTATCTCGCGCAATAAGCCGGGCGGCTGCGCATGATATGGAGCCGCCTTGCTGCGCTGGCGATCGATCCATTCGACAAAGCGCTTGACGTCAGCAGGCTCATAGAATGAAACCATCAACTCATAGTTCAGGAACAAGCTGCGTTCATCCAGATTGGCCGAGCCCGCCAGCGCGATCTCGTCGTCGATCACCACGGCCTTGGCATGGATCATGTTTGGAAAGAACCAGACACGGCCTCCCGCCGACGTGAGTTCCCGAAGTGCGCGGTGCCGCGCAAGATCTGCCATGCGATGGTTTGATTTCCTGGGCAGCAGGAGATCGACCGCCACACCGCGGCGGGCCGCCAGTGTCAGCGACATCAGAAGAGTCGGGTTCGGAACAAAATAGGGAGTGACCGCCATGATGCGTTTGCGGGACAGGAAAAATCCCGAGACCAATAGTGTGTAGAGCGTATCGTCGATCTGGTCGGGACCGCTCGCGATCAGTTGCCCCATAGCGCGATCCTGCTGAATGCCAGGGTTGATCGAATTGTGCGGCTCGGGAACTGCATCCCGGGTCGCGAATTCCCAGTCTTGTTCAAACTGCCGCGTTGCCTGCCGTGCCAACCCGCCATGCAGATCGAAGCTCAAATCCACCCAGGGCAGGCTGCCATCGGGCGTAGCCTCATCGCCCGAGAAATATTCAGCCGCAAGATTTCTGCCTCCGCACCACAACCACTCGCTGTCAGTTATCACCATCTTGCGGTGATTGCGCAGGTTGGTCCGGCTGCGCAAGGACGAGCGCAACGGCGGCACGAACAAGGTCACCCGGACTCCCGCTGCAGACAGACTGTTGAAATCGGGAAGTCCGCCCAGATAGGCGCCAACGCCGTCGACCAGCAATCTGACCCTTATTCCCTCCCGGGCGCGGCGCTCGAGGCTCCGGGCGATTTCGTCACCCAGGCAATCCCGCGCAAAGATAAAAGTACACAGGTCGATCGTGTGCGCCGCTGCATCGATCATGTTGCGCAGTGTTTGCAGCGCTTGTGCACCATCTTCGTGTAGGTTCAGTCGTTGGTAGGAGCAAGCGTCCGGGAGCCCCATGATGCCCGCAAGTTGTTGCGTCCTTGCGGTGAGCGCTTCAGGATCGGCAGTTCGGGGTGTGAATTCAAACTTCCCGGATGCCGGCCGGCTGAACCTCAGCTTGCGGCTGCCAAACACCAGGTAAAGCGGCAATGCCACATAAGGCAATAGAATCAGAGATATGACCCACGCGATGGCGGCAGACGGATTGCGGCGCTGGTGCAGGGTATGTGAACCGGCGACATAGACGGCCAAACCCAGCATCACGATCAAACCGTGCAGCGTCAGCCAATGTTTTGCCAAATATCCATACACCATTGTCGTCACCGTATTCCAAGAAATCTCCAGAGCTCACTATTATCGAGTTTAATCGCAGTAATGGATTTAAGGGAGGCAATCTTATAGAGAACTCGGTTTTGAAGGAATCAGCGCGTCCCGCCCCTTGGCTTCATTCAGGGGCAAAGTATCGATCGCATGCTGAACGTCTGATCCAGAGACATCAAGGAGATACAAGTTGTGCTCAAAGCTTTCAGGGATCCCTGAAATACTGTCGAAATATTGGCATCGATTGATGAATTTCAGTCAGATGATGATGATAGGACGACCACGGAAGAACCATATAATATGTTTTCGTTTTTAATATCAATAGGTAACAAATCTGGCATGGCATCTGCTTATATCCTTGTGACACAAAGGTCATTGTGTCCAATTTTTAAAAGGAGCATAGTCATGAAAAGCAATCAATTAATGATGGAACGCAACCAGACTGTCTTGGAAAGCAAGCAAACAGTCGTGGAAAACAATCAGCAAGGTTTAAGCTTGTTTGATCGTGTAACCATGGTTGCGTTTTTCGGCTTGATAGTTGTCGGGTGGATGCTTTTTAGAACATCCAATATCCTGTATTAATATGGCGACGTTTTTATATACGATGATGCCAGCGGCGTTTTGACCCGGTTGCCGGGAATTCCCGGTGGAATCGATTTGATTGACCCAAGCATCTATTTTTTGCAAATATTGGGACTGTCAGCTATCGTGATTCGGCGCGAATGTGTCAGTTGGGTCAATTCGCCGCTGGCGCAACGCCAGATCGTACAGAACCAACTTATAACTACTATAGGAGAAAAGAGATGAGTATCGACTTGAAAAATATCCTTGGCAAAACAGGTTTCGTATTGGCCGCTGTAGCGTTTCTGCTGGTGGGCAATGCGGCTTTTGCCGATACCCCCGACAGCCTGAAAGGTGCAACAGTGGTAGATGCAGCCAAAGCCAAATCGCTGATCGATTCCGGCGTGATGGTGATCGATGCGCGAGTTGCCAATGAATATGCCGAAAGCCATATCAAGGGAGCGGTCAACATTCCCTACAAGGAAAAGAGTGCCAAGGCTGCAAATTTCAACGCACGGGAAGACAACTTCGACATCAAGAAATTCCCGGCCAATAAAAGCGCGCCCGTTGTCGTTTACTGCAACGGTCCGGAGTGCTGGAAAAGCTACAAGGCCTCGACAGCCGCAATCAAGGCAGGCTACAAGACCGTCTATTGGTTCCGCGGCGGTCTACCCGAGTGGAAAGCCGGGGGTTATCCAACGGAATAATGATCGAATGACAGGTGGCGCCGAGTTGGCGCCACTTGTCATTTAGGGAGGTGCAAATTTTTCTTGGCCTCGCCAATCAGCCGTTGATCGATTGTCGGGACGAAGTGTTTCGGAGAAATACACAATGAATATAAAATCTTTCAAATCGAAACTGATCTTTGGGTCTTTGCTCGCGGTGATACCTTTGCTGGGTCTGACCATCGTCGACGTCTACAGCGTCAGCAAGGGTAACGATGCCCTGGCCTATGTCTATGAGAACCGCATGCAGCCTGCCGCGGCATTGGAGGAGATGGACAGCGATCTCAAGGAGATCCGCTTCAGGATGGCGGGTGTGTTGCTCGATCAGATGTCTTCGGCGGGTTCGCGCAACCAGCTGCAGGAAGTGCGCGGAAGGATCCTCGAAGACTGGGACAACTACAAAAAAGGCACCAACGAAAATGAGTATAGCGAAGAGACCAGGGAACAAATCGCCAAAATCGACAAACAGATCGCCCTGCTGCCGGCATTTTTTGACAGGCTGGACATTGCCTATCAAAAGGACGACAAATCCCTGATCACCCCGATGCTGGAGGACGAATGGCCGGAATTTCATAGCGGCCTGATCAAGCCGATCTCCGTGCTGCTTCCGAAACAGCAGCTTGCAGTGAAGCAAACCTACGAAAACAGCAAGACCAAAGGCAAACGGCTGGTGTTCTTCGGAATCTCCATATTTGCCATCAGTCTGGCCATCGGGACGCTCGTGGCGTTCCTGATCATACGCTCTATCCTGAAACAGTTGGGAGGCGAGCCGGAGCATGCGGCAGAAATAGCCGGGCAAATCGCCGCTGGCGACCTCACCGTGTCAATCGAAACCAAGGCAGAAGACCAATCAAGCTTGCTGTTTGCGATGAAGCGCATGAGCGAAAGCCTCACCAGGATAGTGGCCGAAGTGCGCAATACCACTGAATCCATCACGGTCGCATCCCAAGAGATCGCGGCGGGCAACAGCGACCTGTCGCAGCGCACCGAGGAACAGGCTTCCAGCCTGGAAGAGACCGCTTCCAGCATGGAAGAACTGACCTCGACCGTGAAGCAGAACGCGGAGAACGCCAAACACGCCAACCAGCTGGCGGCGAACGCCTCGGACATCGCGGTCCAGGGCGGACAGGCAGTGGACGACGTGGTGCAGACCATGGCCTCGATCAGCGCCAGCTCGAAGAAGATCGGCGACATCATCAGCGTGATCGAAGGCATCGCGTTCCAGACCAACATCCTGGCATTGAACGCCGCGGTCGAAGCCGCGCGCGCCGGCGAGCAGGGCCGCGGCTTCGCGGTGGTGGCAGCCGAGGTGCGCAACCTGGCGCAGCGTTCGGCAGCCGCCGCCAAGGAGATCACCACGCTGATCGCCGCCTCGGTGGACAAGGTGGAAATCGGCACCAGACAGGTGGATCGGGCCGGTGAGACGATGAACGAAGTCGTCACTGCGGTCAAGCGTGTCACCGATATCATGGCCGAGATCGCGGCCGCGTCGCATGAGCAGAGCGCGGGCATAGAGGAAGTCAATCAGGCGATCGTGCAGATGGACAATGTGACTCAGCAGAACGCGGCACTGGTCGAAGAAGCGGCAGCTTCGGCCGAGGCGATGCAGGGTCAGGCGGAAACCTTGAAACAGGCGGTCAGTTTTTTCAAGCTGCAGGGGGAGAACGCAAACGAAAAGACAGCCACTTCCGCAAAACCCTCAGCCAAAGCCGTTATCGCGCGCCCGGCATCGGCGCCAACGGTTCCGACCAGGAAGGAACGCAGGGGTCGGCGCAGGACAGCCGAAACCAAGGTCGTCGAAAATGACGGAGAGTGGAAAGAGTTTTAGCCGCAGCGAACAACATTCCCGGACAAATCCGCAACCATGCCGGTCATTAAATGCTCCATGAATCAACAGTCATGGGCATGGCATTTGCCGATTTGCGGAATCGTACAGAAATCTAAAAAAGGATAAAGGAAAGCGGGTATGAGCCACGAAAAGTCACTGCTTGATCGCATCATGGTGAACGCGGCAAGAAAAATGCACTGCGAAAAGGGGACGCTGTTTCTCTACGACGAAAAGACCAGGGAGTTGTGGACTGCGGTCATACAGCACGAATTCATCAACGATATCCGTATCGAACCGCCGGAGGGACTGGCGGGGTATTCATTCTGGACAGGCGAGGTCGTCAACGTGCCGGACGCGCAATCCGACAGCCGCTTCAAGAAGGACATCGACAAGCAGACCGGCTTTGTCACCCGGTCGGTTCTGTGTATGCCGGTGAAGGACAAGGCTGGCAAAAACATCGGCGTCGCGCAGATGCTGAACAAGCTGGACGGAACACCGTTCAACGACGACGATGAGACACACCTCAAGACCGTAGTCGCAGAAATCTCGGAAACGCTGGGCAACAAGGAAAGCTGGATGTCCGTCATCCCCGGCATCGCGCTTGCAACGATCGTTGCGGTGTCGGGATGGTTTTTCCATGAAGCGCTTCCCCGCAGCCTGCAAAGCTCCTTCAGCGCGGTGCTATTTGTCGTGATGCTCGGTGTATTCCTTGGCAATGTGTTCATCCTGCGCATGACCTTTCTCCCGGGCATCCGATATTGCATGAGGCAGTTGCTGCGCTTCGGCATCGTGCTGATGGGAGCCGACATCATGTTCAGCGATGTGCTGAAGATCGGCGGCACCTCCCTGCTGCTGATATGCGCGGTCATAACGACTGCATTCGTCGTCGCTCACGCATTCGGAAGACTTCTCGACATCCCGCTCCGGCTGGCAACCCTGATCGCGGGCGGCACCGCAATTTGCGGCGGGAGCGCCATCGCGGCACTGACGCCGGTGATCAAGGCAAGCGACGAGGACCTGTCATTCGCCATCACGATGAATACGCTGCTGGGGACGATATACGTCTTTTTGCTTCCGTTGATAGGGCACTATCTGGGTTTGAGCAACACGGTATTCGGGCTCTGGGCGGGAACCACGGTCAATGACACCGCCCAGGTTCTGGCAACAGGCCAGGCGTACGGGCCGGTCTCGGGCGAGATCGCGACGATCATCAAACTGACGCGGAATGCCCTGATGGTCGCGATCATTCCGATGGTCGCGTTTGTCTACATCAACTACATTGGCGGGCAGATCGGCGGGAAAAACGTCCCATTCCTTGCGCGGGTCAAGCAATCTATCCCGGGATTTGTGCTGGGCTTTCTGGTGATGGCCACGCTAAACAGCATCGGATTGTTCGGCTTTATGACCTCTTACTCGGGCGTGAACATATCCGGTTTTATCAACTATGCAGTTATGTGGTCGCTGCTGATCGCGCTTGCGGGGATCGGTCTGGGGACAGACCTGTTCAAACTGAGAAAAGTCGGCATCAGAACCATCCTCGTGGCATGCAGTACCGCCATTGCGACAGCTGTCGCAAGCCTGTTTCTGATCACGGCTTTCGGGCTGGCGAATCAGATCGGCCTGCAATAGGGATTGCAGTCACATAGTTTCTTCCCGATTTCCCGGCCGGCCCTTGCCAATAGTCATCAATAAACTGCATTGGTCACATCGTTCACCACGATCGATTTATCTAACCTTCCGCCGAAAACCTCGACAAATCCCGGAAGGTCGCCGGGAGAGCGGCTCGCCGGATTCTCGAAACCGATGTTCCAATCTGGAAAGTCCGTGCCCGGGATCACGATTTGACGGAGTATCGCGTGCCCTCCATTTCTCGGGTCTTTGCAAATCGCATCATATAATTCGAGAATATCCCGGTCCACACTTGAATCCCGATTGACGTATCGAAATAACAAATGATCCCTTTTTCCATCCTTGACCTGTCCCCGATCACCGAAGGCAGCGATGCTGCCTAGTCGTTTCGCAACACGCTGGATCTTGCCCGGCATGCTGAGCGCTGGGATTACCGGCGCTACTGGCTGGCCGAGCATCACGGCATGCCCGGCATCGCCAGCGCCGCGACTTCCGTGTTGATCGGGCATGTGGCCGGCGGCACCTCTTCCATACGCGTCGGCGCGGGCGGTATCATGCTGCCCAATCATTCACCGCTGGTGATCGCCGAACAGTTCGGCACGCTGGAATCGCTTTATCCCGGGCGCATCGACCTGGGTCTGGGGCGGGCGCCGGGCTCGGACCAACTTGCCGCGCGTGCCCTGCGCCGCAATCTCGACACCAATCCCAACCAGTTTCCCGATGACGTCGTCGAACTGATGGGTTACTTCTCGGCGACGCAACGGCATGCGGTGCGCGCGGTGCCGGGCGCAGGTCTGCATGTGCCGATATGGATACTCGGATCGAGCCTGTTCGGTGCGCAGGTGGCCGCCGCGCTGGGCCTGCCCTATGCATTCGCGTCGCATTTTGCGCCGGAGCAGATGATGCAGGCGATCGCGCTTTACCGCGCGACCTTCAAGCCGTCTGCCCAACTGGACAAGCCATACGTGATGCTCGGCTACAACGTCTTTGCCGCAGACACCGAAGAAGAGGCGCAATTGCTCGCGACGTCGATGCAGCAGGCGTTCGTCAATCTGCGCAGCGGTTACCCCAAACGCTTGCAGCCTCCGGTGCAGGGATATCTGGACACCATCCCGCCGCATTTCCGGGACATGGTCGACGAGGTCCTGTCATGCTCCGCGATCGGCTCGGCGGACACGGTAAAGCATTCATTGCAGGAATTCATCGCACAGACCGGGGCGGATGAATTGATGATCGCGTCGATGATATTCGACCATGACGCGAGACTCCGCTCGTATCAGATCGCTGCAGAAATCCGCGCAGCATTAGGTTGAGCGACATCACGGCAGTGTGACTTGTTTATTGCAGCGCATGAAATGAAGGAGCCGCATATAGCGTATATGCGGCTCCCTTCTTTCAGGATAGGGTTGGAGCGGTATTACTTCATCGCTTTTGCAGATTCGACCGCTTCATGCAGCTCGCGCTCTGCCTGGCGCAGAGCCTCCTCGGCCTTTTTCGCATGTCCGTCCATATCATAATGGTTGGCGGCGGCAGCCCGCTCCATTTCATGGATGACCTTCTGAACCTGTTCATGCACCTTTTTCAGGTCTTTCCAATCGTGAACTTCCTTGGCGTAAGCAGAACTGAAAAACAGCGTGGAACCGCACAAAATAGCAAGCAGGACATTCTTCATACAGCGCTCCTTCATCTCAGGGTTAATGGTGTAAACAATACAAGCCGCAGGACTACTGATTGCAATCTGCGGCCGGGGCGCACTATGGTCCAAATCCGGGGCCTTGGCAACTTCAGAAGCGGGAAGCAACTGACCCGCACAAATATTTCATCGCGGAAAAGCCGCGAAGCGGGTTCGCAGGAATTGCCTGTCGATGCTGGCGAAGTCAACCGCCTGATTTCCTTTCCGGTCGCAGTGGCCGGTAGAATATCGCCATCGCAAATACGTGGAAGCAAATCAAAACAAATATGACAGTGATGCGCATGTCAGATCCCGAATCCGGGCGGGTGGAAAACGAGGCGGATATCCTTGACCGACTGCTGCACCTGCAAAGCGCAACGGTGCTGGAGCTGGGATGCGGCAAGGCGGAGAAGACCCGCGTCGTCGCCCAACAGGCCGCCTCGGTGCTGGCTTTGGAAGGGGATGAGATCCAGCTCGCGAAGAACCTCGCCATCACCGGCCTGCCCAACGTGCGTTTCGCGCGTGGCGGCGCCGAGAACATCCCGGCGACTGATGCCGGTTTCGACATCGTGCTGATGTTCAAGTCCCTGCATCACGTGCCGGCCGAATTGATGGACAGCGTGTTCGCCGAGATCCGGCGGGTGCTGAAACCGGGCGGCGTCGCCTATATCTCGGAACCGGTCTATGCCGGAGACTTCAACGAGATCCTGAAGCTGTTTCACGATGAAAGAGCGGTGCGCGAGGCCGCATTCGCCGCCGAGCAGCGCGCGGTCGCATCGGGGCGACTGGCGCTGGTCACACAGAGATTCTTCCTGCAGCCAATGCACTTTGCCTACTTCGCGCAGTTCGACGAACAAGTACTCAAGGTGACCCACACCGAGCACAGATTATCCGCCGCGACCCTGGAACAGGTACGCTCCAGATTCAACGGGCATATGACGCGGGAAGGCGCGACCTTCTACACACCGCTGCGCGCAGACCTGCTGAGCAAACCCGCAACGTGACCGGAATCTGTTCGCATGCCGGTCGATGGCCACTGCAAGATCGGGATGCTGGTCCCGCAGTGCCGTGTTGCGGCATGGATCGATAGGGGTATCATTATTGCTGCATTATTTTCCGAGGAGAACCATGATGAAAAACCATTTGAGGATCTTTTGTTTCGTCATCGCTGCCTCGTTGTTCGGGGGTATCGCAGACCCATCTGCCGCCGAACCGGGGGCGGATTTGCAGAGCGGCATGGGCCCAGGGATGATGGGCGGCTACGGGCCCGGCTACGGCATGGGGCCGGGAATGATGGGTGGAGGATATGGACCCGGCTACGGCATGGGGCCCGGCATGATGGGTGGAGGTTACGGACCCGGTTACGGCATGGGGCCCGGCATGATGAGTTGGAGGAATTACCGGGATCTCGACCTCAGCGCCGATCAAAAAGCGAAGATCACGCAGATCCGCCGGGATATGCGCACCAAGCAATGGGCATTGATGGGCGAGATCCTGGATGCCCAGGATAACCTGCAGGATCTGTACGATGTGGATAAACAGGATGCTGCAGCGATCAACCAGCAATACAAGGAGATCGAGGATCTGCGCCGCCAGATGGTCGATAATGCGGTTGACGCACACAACCGCATCAACGCTATCCTGACCAAGGAACAGCGGGAGAAATCACGGGAGTCGGGGCGCGGCTTCGGGCCGATGATGCTGGGTTACTAGGGACGCCCGGCTGCCAGGGATGCCGGTATTTGCATTTATTTAATGGTGTCCCTTCAGTATCCAGAACATCACAACCGCGCCCGCGATGAACCCGGCGATGAACATCATCGATCCCGATGACCGTGCCTCCGCCCTGGAGCTGTCGAGCGGAGGCTGTATCGATTCCCATTCGTCGACGATTTCCTTCGGCCGGTTGTAGTCCTGTTCGGAAACAAGCACCCGCACCAGCCCGATCGCCTGAAGTTCGCCCACCCCTCCCTGCAGATATTCCCCTTCGATACGCCCCGGGATCCCGTATGTTTGCAGCAGGTTCAGGATCATGTGTGCATCGAGGCCGGTGGACGCTTCGAATACGCTTCTCATAAATCACCCATCGTGCGCACCATTCTTCCTTGAACGACAACTCAGATTCCATATTACGCGATCAGCGATCCCCGAGAGATGCCCTCCGCGACACTTCACGCGACGATCCCGCCCTTGCTGACATTCTCTCCATCTGTGGCGCGCAATGTCCAAAACGACAATGACGAGAGCAATGTCATCCCGCCCAGCGTCAAAAATGCATAGTGCAGGGCGCGGGTGACCGCCGCCTGATCGGTCTGCGGAACATCGCCGAGATACCATGCGGCAACCAGGGTTCCACAGGCCAGGCCGAAACTCATCGACATCTGCTGCATCGAACTGGCGAGAGTACTGGCCATGCTCGAGTCGGATGCGTTTATGTCTGAATAGGCCATCGCGTTCATGCTCGAGAATTGCAGCGAATTGAGGAATCCCTGGGTCAGGCCGAGCATCACGATCGCGATGATCGGCGTCGCGGCACCGACCAGCGCGAACATGCTGATCGTGCAGGCCATCAGCAGCGTATTCACGATCAGGATGTTGCGGAATCCGAAACGGCGCAGTATGCCGATCGAGATCAGTTTCATGCCCATCGCGGCGGCGGCGGCCGGCATCATCAGCAACCCCGATTGCCACGCCGGGTAGCCGAGACCGACCTGATACAGCAACGGCAGCATGAAAGGCAGCCCGCCCAAACCCAGCCGCGTGATGAAACCGCCGGCCACCGAGACGCGGAAGGTGCGGACACGGAACAGCGCAAGACGCAGCAGCGGGTAGCGGGTCCGGCCGGCATGCCATCCGTAGGCAGCCAGCAATCCCATGGACACCAGAAACAGCAGCGCCGCAGGACCATCCCCGATATTGTGTTCGCCGAATATCTCCAGCAGCCAGGAAAGCAGCGCCGTGCCGGCGCCGAACAGCACCAGACCGATCACATCGAGGGGCCGCCGCCCGTCGCCGTGATAGTCGGGCATGTGCAGATTGATCAGCAACAGCGCCGCGATACCCACCGGGATATTGATGAAGAAGATGATCCGCCACGGCAGCCAGTGCACGATCAGGCCGCCTATCGTCGGGCCGAGCAGCGGGCCGATCAATGCCGGGATGATCACGAAATTCATCGCCCTCAGCAATTCTGCCTTGGGAAAGGTGCGGATGATGGTCAAACGGCCGACCGGCATCATCATCGCGGCGCCGATGCCCTGCAGGATGCGCGCGGCAACCAGCATCGTCACATTCAGCGAAAGACCGCACAGCAGGGAAGAAAGGGTGAACACCACCACCGCGGTGCCGAACACGCGCCGCGTGCCGAACCGGTCGGCCATCCAGCCGCTGACCGGGATGCATACGGCCAGACTCAATATGTAGCTGGCGACAACGGCCTTCAGGCTCAACGGCGCCACGTGCAGACTCTCTGCCATGGCCGGCACAGCCGTGTTGACGCCAGCTGCTCCATGAATAGCGTAGTCGCCACCACCCACGGCAGGTAACGTTTGACTGTCGCGTCGTCCATCCGGGTATCCGTGAGATGCAAAGGGCGGGATGATTCCATGAAACCTGCAGAAATGAAAGGCCTCAGGCGTAACCGATCCCGATCGGCGGCCCTTGCGGATGTGATCGGGATCGCCCTGCCCCGTCGCGTTCTCTTCATGTGGTCCACTGTCCCGCCTTTGATGAATTACTTTGCCGCCGGCCGCTTCAACTGTGTCTATAATTCGCCCCACGCATCCATTGCGGCGGACACTTGCATGACGGAAAGAAACAAGTGTTCACGAGAGCAGTCATCGAACGTCAATCGGCGCAGATTACATGCAAGACCTGCAACCTATCCTGGAAGATTTTATCAATGAACTCGACGCAGCAGTCGAGACACACATGGGATGGACTCGCCGGGTGATGCGCTGTGCCGTGCTGCGCACATCCCCCGGCGAAGATGTCCTCGATCCTTTGGCGCACACCCTTTGCCGCTTTGGCCGCTGGTTCATGTCGAGGGAGCCTGATTTCAGAAGTTTCAATGCGCAGAATGCGCAACGGGTCATAACTGTACATCAGTCCATGCACGATGCGATCCGGTCCATCTGCACAGATGTTCTGGCCGGACGGCCGGGGAATACCGCCAATCTGGAAATCTTCGAACAGACCCAGGCCGAACTGATCAAATTGCTGGCCGGATTCAAGACGCAGATCCTGGCCACCGCCGCGCGCCACGACTAGCTGACCGGGCTGCCTTTGCGCTTCGGTCTCGAAGAAGAATTCAAAAAATTTCAAAAGCTGCGCGACCGCCACAAGTTGATGCTTTATGCGGCGATGATCGATATAGACCACTTCAAGAAAGTCAACGACACCTATGGCCACCCGGTGGGTGATATCGCCTTGCGCCATGTGGCGAACACACTCAAATACAACTTGCGCTCGAACGACACGCTGTTCCACTTTGGAGGAGAAGAGCTCCTTTTGCTGATGCTCACAGAGACACCCGGGGAATCGACTGCCACCGCCGAGCGCCTGCTCAATGCATTGCGGGGTGCGCCCGTGCCGATCCCGCAAAGTGCGGCGCTGCGATTGACCATCACGATGGGGATATCCTGCGCGGCGGACAATGAACAATTGGGAGATGTGATCGAGCGCGCGGACAAGGCCCTTTACCAGGGGAAAAGGGCCGGGCGTGACCGTTACATCGTCGCCCAGGGCTGAATCGCTATCCTTTAGTGACCTCGAACACTGTCAGGTCTTCGCAGCAGCCATCTCAGGCAGCGATCCCGAACAGGGACCCCACTCCGGCTGTCAAGGCCATCGCCAGCGCTCCCCAGAAGGTGACCCGTATCGCCGCCGTAATCATCGAAGCGCCGCCGGCGCGTGCAGCCAGCGAGCCCAGCAGCGCGAGAAAGAACAGCGAGCTGAGCGAAACAGACCAGAACAGCGCGGAGCGCGGCACTGACAGGACAACCAGCAGAGGCAGCGCAGCGCCGACTGAAAATGTGCCGGCCGACGCCAGCGCGGCCTGAACCGGTCGTGCAATCATCATCTCCGATATGCCCAGTTCGTCACGCGCGTGCGCGCCGAGCGCATCATGCTTCATCAATTGGGCAGACACCTCGGAGGCAAGACCCGCTTCGAGTCCGCGCTTGACATAGATGGCCGACAACTCTTCGTGCTCATATTTGGGATCGGCGGCCAATTCCCTGCGTTCCCGTTCCAGATCCGCATGCTCGGTATCGGATTGCGAACTCACCGAAACATATTCCCCGGCGGCCATCGACATCGCGCCCGCCACGAGGCCGGCGACACCCGCGATCAGGATACTCTTTGCTCCCACCCCTGCTTCCGCCACGCCCAGGATCAGGCTCGCGGTGGACACGATCCCGTCGTTTGCGCCAAGCACGGCCGCACGCAGCCATCCGATGCGGTGTGTCCTGTGTCTTTCGGCGTGTTTCATGCATCCATTCTATTGGCTAAATGCAGATCAGGCCGTTTATTTTTTCAGGCCAAACCATTGATTTTTATTTGTCGGCGCGGCACAGTGCCGGAACCAATCCTTAATATCCCGATTTTGATGTTGCCTTTGGCCGGCGATGTTCAAATGGCAGGGACAATATAATCTTGACTGAATTCTATCTGGAGACTCAAAGATGAAAACCGGTACGATTGCAATAGCTGCGCTGAGCGTTCTTGCCTTTGCGGCGGGCGGCCCGGCATTCGCCTCCACAGGACAGCCGCTGACGGTGAACATCAAACGCCTGTCACTCGATACCGCGCTGCGCATCGGCCGGGCGGCGATCGAAAAATGCCGCAAGGAAGGCGTCTCGGTCACCGTGACCGTCATCGACCGCGGCGGCGATGCGCAAGTAGTGTTGCGCGACACGCTTGCGATGGATGTCTCGATCGCGATCAGCAAGAAAAAAGCCTATACAGCGATGGAATTCAATTCGCCGACCTCCCTGATGGAAGACCGATTCAAGGGCGCTTACAATGTGCCCAAGATCGACGACCTGTTGATATCCGCGGGCGGTATCCCGATCAACATCGCCGGCAACATCATGGGCGGCATCGGCGTCAGCGGCGCACCTTCCGGGCTGACCGATGAAACATGCGCAAAGGCCGGCCTCGCGGCGGTCCAGGAAGATCTGGAAATGGAATGATGCAGAAAGTATTTTCGAACATGCGCCATTTACCCTGCACGACTGCCGACAGGACGCCGGTCAACGGGCGAATCGGGGGTTTGGTTTTAATTTCAGTGAAATCCGCGAGCGGGTGCAGTACACTTCTGTCACCTTGACATGGCCTCCTGCGACAGGTTATTTGCCGTGCAGCCATTTTCGCGCTCAACCGGAACACTTCAGCTATCCCGAAGAAGCGATCCGCACTTTTTTGGCGAAACAGCCGCGGCTGGCCCGAGCCTGAATTCGTCAAAGCAAAGGAAACAGGTCCGAAATGTGGATACAAAGAGAGATACGTTTGAGATCAAAGAGCCGGGGCTTTCACCTGATCACCGATGAGCTGCTGCGCGAACTGCCCGAGCTGCGCAACTTCAGGATCGGCATCATGAACATCTTCATCATGCACACCTCCGCATCATTGACGATCAATGAGAATGCCGATCCCGCGGTGCGCCAGGATTTCGAAAGCGACTTCAATGATGCCGTACCTGAAGACGAACCTTGGTGCATGCATCAGGACGAGGGCCCGGATGACCTGCCCGCGCACCTGAAATCGAGCTTGCTCGGCAACAATCTGAACATCCCGATCGCCGAAGGCCGGCCGAGGCTGGGCACCTGGCAGGGGATCTATTTGTGCGAACACCGCAATCGCGGCGGCAGCCGCAGGCTGGTCGTCACGATACAGGGCGAGCAACTGAAACGTCACACGAACCCGCCCCCATGAATCCACCATGCCGATGACCGCCACACCGCCCGATGCGCTGCTCTTTGTCGCGCCCGGCTGCCCGCACTGTGCCGCTGTTTTGCGCGGGCTGAACGAGCTGGTCAAACAGAGTCTGGTTGCGAAGCTGACCATAGTGGATGTCGCAGATCATCCTGAACAGGCCAAGGAATACGGCGTGCGCGCCGCCCCCTGGCTGCGTCTGGGGCCGTTCACCCTCACCGGCGCGCACAGTCCGGCCGAGCTGCGCCTGTGGGCCGGTTGGGCGAGCGGCGAAGAAGGGATAGCGCACTATGTCGAGCACCTGTTGAAGCAGGGCGGCTACCAGCAGGCCAAGGCCTTCATCGACATCGATACGGATCGCCTAAAGCCGCTGCTGGCCATCGTCGCCAATCCCGGGGCCAAGCTCGAGGTTCGCCTTGGCGTCAGCGCGCTGCTGGAATCCCACGCCAATTCGCGGTCGCTGCAAAATCTGCTGCCGCAGCTGGCCGAACTCACCCGCCATGCGGACCATCGCGTGCGCGCAGACGCATGCCATCTGCTCGGTCTCACCGGCAGCGCAGCCGCGCGCGCGCATGTTGAATCCTGCCTCGACGATGTCCACGAAGATGTGCGTGAAATAGCAAAGGAAGCGATCGAAGAGCTGGCGAAGCATAACGCGAAAGCGTGATGCAAGCCGAGCATCGTCCGGCCGTCCTCTTTGATCCGGCTTGCCCTTGTTGACCCGCGTTTCCACGGAGAACTCACATGACCAGACAACCAACCATCAGATCCGATCGATATTCCCGTATCGCGATCATCACCGGCGCGACCTCGGGCATCGGGGAAGCGACAGCAAGAAGATTCATCGCCGGCGGCTATGCCGTCGCCGGAAACGGCCGCAATGCGGAAAAACTTCGCGCGCTCGAACAGGAACTCGGCGCGGCATTTTGCGGCATCGCAGGTGATGCAACCGGCAGCGCCGTGCTGGAGCGGCTGTTTGACTCGGCGATCGAGCGTTATGGCAAGCCGGCCGATATCGTCGTCGCGAACGCCGGGCGCGGCCTGGGAGGATCGGTCAAGGATGCCGATCTGTCCGAATTCGAAGCGATGCTCAGAATCAATGTAACAGGCACTCTGGCCCTGCTGCAAAAAGCCGCGCGGAAAATGGCCGACGAGCAGCGTTCCGGGTACCCGGAACGTGCCTCTGATATCGTGATCATCGGCTCGGTGGTGGGGAGGCACATCTCTCCGTTCAGCGCGGTGTACGGCGCCACCAAGTTCGCCGTCCACTCCCTGGCCGAAGGGCTGCGCCGCGAGTTGGGGCCCAAGGGGATACGCGTGTCGCTGGTCGAGCCGGGCATCGTGATCAGCGGGTTTCAGGATGGCGCGGGCTACAGCGACGATATGGTGCGGAACTTCGAGGACCGATTCGGCCCGCTGTTGCACGGCGAAGATGTGGCCAACGCGATCCACTGCATCGTGTCCCAGCCGCCCCATGTGCATATCAGCGACATCATGATTCGCCCCACGCGCCAGGATTATCCCTGAGCTGCACCGGGACCGTCGGCTCCCGGCCATTTGGGAAAAATAAGGGACAAGGTGCGTATTGTTTCCCATTTCGGATAAAATGCCGAACTTGCCGCCATTTATCCTGTCTATCCCGGTTCGTTTGACGATCAATGTGCTGCACGCCCAACCCTTTCACCCTGACGTAAGGATATATGCAAATCAAGAATAGATTACTGTGGATATTGCTGGCGCTGGCCGCACTGAATACGGCCCAGGCTATCCCGCAGCTTGCGCCGCTGGAACAACAGTCCGAGGCGGCACTGTTGACCGCAAAAGTCATGAGCCGGTATCAATACAGGCACATAGAGCTGGACGATGCCCTGTCTTCGAAAATATTCGACAACTACCTGAAGGCGCTGGATGGAGAGAAGATATTCTTCCTGCAGTCTGACATCGATCATTTTGCCGATGCGCGGACCCGGCTTGATGATGCCATTGTCGGCGAAGACCTGGGTGTCCCTTTCGCGATATTCAATCTCTATCAGCAGCGTATCGCCGAGCGCTTTGTCTATGCCCACTCCCTGCTGAAAAAGGGTTTTGATTTCAACAAGAATGAGAGCTACCAATTCAGCCGCAAGGATGCGCCCTGGCCGAAATCCGAAGCCGAGCTGAACGACTTGTGGCGCAAGCGCGTCAAGAACGACTGGCTGCGCCTCAAACTGGCCGGCAAGGATGACAAGAGCATCGTCGAAACACTGGGCAAACGCTATGACCGATCCCTGTCCAGCCTGTCCAAGGTGAAGAGCGAGGATGTGTTTCAAAGCTTCATGAACGCCTATACGATGTCGATAGACCCGCATTCGAATTATTTCGGGGTGCGTGAATCCGAGGAATTCGACATCTCGATGAGACTATCGCTGGTCGGCATAGGCGCATCGCTTTACGACAAGGATGAATACACGACGATCAAGGAGCTGCTGGCAGGCGGCCCTGCCCTGCTGTCCGGGAAGCTGAAACCCGGAGACCGTATCGTGGGTGTCGGGCAGGGCGAAGGCGGTCCGATGGTCGACATCACGGGCTGGCGCATCGACGATGCGGTGGACTTGATACGCGGCACCGAGGACACTGTGGTGCGCCTTGATATACTCCCTGCGGAATCCGGCGCCGACGGCAACCACAAACTCATCTCGCTGGTTCGAAAAAAGATCAGCCTGGAGAAGCAGGCCGCCAGGAAATCCGTCATCGACGTGAAAAGCGGCGGCGCAACGCGCCATATCGGCGTGATCTCGCTGCCCGAGTTCTACGAGGATTTTGCCGCCCGCCAGCGGGGCGACAAGGATTTCAAGAGCGCAACCAGGGATGTCTCGCGCCTGCTGGATGAACTGAAAAAGGACAAGGTGGATGCGGTTCTGATCGATCTGCGCAACAACGGCGGTGGGTCGCTGTATGAAGCCATCCAGCTGACCGGCCTGTTCGTCGGCAAAGGCCCGGTGGTGCAGCAGCGCGACTCCGAAGGCAATGTCACCGTCAGCAGCGATACCGACACCCCGGTTGCCTGGACCGGCCCGATGGGCGTGCTGATCAATCGCGGCTCGGCATCGGCTTCCGAGATCTTCGCGGCGGCGATACAGGATTACGGCCGCGGCGTGATCATCGGTGAGACCAGCTTTGGCAAGGGCACCGTGCAGACCGTGGCCGATCTCGATGAGATCGCGAAAAACGACAAGCCGGAATTCGGCGAGATCAAGATGACCATCGCACAGTTCTTCCGCATCAACGGCGGCACCACCCAGTTGCGCGGCGTGACTCCGGATATCAAGCTTCCGTCGATGAACGACATGGACGAATTCGGGGAATCCAGTTTCGACAACGCGCTGCCCTGGACGCAGATCAAGCCCGCCGACTACACGCGGGAAGGCGATGTGAGCGCTATCCTGCCCATGTTGATCGCGAGCCACGACAAGCGCGTGAGCCATGACAGGGACTTCAAGTACATGCGGGAAGATATTGCCGAATTCGACAAGCTGCGCCAGAAAAACCTGATCTCGCTAAATGAGGCCGACCGCCGCAGGGAACGCGAAGCGCAGGAAGCACGTGACAAGGCGCGCGAGGCCAACAGAGTTGGAAAAGGATCGGACAAGGCGGCTGCGGACAGCAGCCAGTTGCTGCAGGACGATGGCATGTTTTCCAGTGAACGCAATCTCAGTGCCGACCTCGCCATCGAGAACGCGAACAAGAACGCCAAGGATATATTGCTGAACGAGTCAGCCCATATACTCAGCGACGAGCTTGGGTTGCCGAATTCCAATGCCAGGTTCGCGGCCACGATTTCCCAATGACCGGGCGCGCTTGATTCGCTACCAATCGATCCAGTGCCCTTGCTCACTGGGAAGTTCGGGAAACAAACAATAAGGGCATGCAGGAAATAATGGGTTCCGGAATGCATCACGCAGCCAGTCGCTTCGCGATGACCGCCCGCGAAGGCGACTTGCCCAAGGCACTGGATGAGCGATCCAAAGTCACCGAGCAATGCGTGGCCTGCCATATCAACTACAGGTGAATTGAGCCGGCCCAATTTGCCGTTTGGCCACGAGCGTTTCAATCCGTCTATGCGCTGCTTGCCATTCTCAGATGGTCGGCAAAGGTTCTGGCGATGATGGACAACTGCTTGCCGGCGGGATACACGAAATACCAGTGACGCTTGATTGGAAAGCCCCGCACGTCCAGCACCACGAATTGCTTGGCCGGCGCATCTGATTCAAGGGTATGGCGCGACAGCACCGAGATACCCAGGCCGCCGATCACGGCCTGTTTGATCGCTTCGTTGCTGCCCAGCTCCATGCGCATCCTGATCTTGAGGCCCCACTCGCCGAACAGCCGCTCAGTCGCCATGCGCGTTCCCGATCCGGGCTCGCGCAGAAGGAACGGTTCCTCGGCCAGACGCTCGAGCGGGATCTTCTTCTTTTTTGCGAGCGGATGATTGGCCGGCGCGATCACCACCAGCATGTTCTCCAGGAATGGTTCCGCCACGACATCGATGTCCTCGGGCGGTTGCCCGAGTATGTACAGGTCGTCCAGATTGTTGGCCAGCCGTTCCAGAATACGCTCGCGGTTGGTAACTTTTAGCGATGCATCCACCCCGGGATACTGCTGGCAAAAGGTGCCCAGCAGGCGCGGGATAAAATATTTGGCCGTGGTCACGACGGAAAGCCGGAGCTTTCCCGTCTTGAGTCCTTTCAAGTCGGCAACGATCATTTCAAAATTTGCAAGCTGCTCGGAAATGCCGAGGCAGGTTCGATGCAGCTCGCGCCCGACATCGGTCAGATAGATCTTCTTCCCCACCTGTTCGAACAGCGGCATGCCGACCGTATCCGATAATTTCTTGATCTGCATGGATACCGTGGGCTGGGTCAGGAACAATTCCTCGGCGGCGCGCGTGAAACTGCCCAGGCGGGCAATGGCCTCGAACAATTCAAGCTGGCGCAGGGTGCTGTTACGCATAGACGACTCCTTGCGATATATAGACTTAAATCTATCATAAACATAGAAAGAATTGACTGTTATTGATGGTTATTTCTTTGCATGATTATGCCAACGCGCTGGCATGAACACCCCGCCTGACTTGTATAAATACTCGATCGAAAGTCAGCCGGGCCAGCGCGGATTTTTCAACTTATGGAGACTATCATGGCATCTGAAACGCTCAAGGAAGGAAAGGAACGCTACAAATCCGGCGTCATCCCATACAAGAAGATGGGCTACTGGGAGCCCGACTACAAGCCCAAGGACACCGACGTGATCGCGCTGTTCCGGATCACGCCGCAACCCGGCGTCGATCCGGACGAGGCCGCCGCCGCGGTCGCAGGAGAATCGTCCACCGCCACCTGGACCGTGGTGTGGACCGACCGCCTCACCGCCTGCGAACTGTATCGCGCCAAGGCGTACCGCGTAGATCCGGTGCCCAACACCGGCCCGGGCACCAAGACAGAACAGCAGTACTTCGCCTACATCGCCTACGACCTCGACCTGTTCGAGCCGGGCTCGATCGCCAACCTCACCGCGTCCATCATCGGCAACGTGTTCGGCTTCAAGGCGGTCAAGGCGCTGCGCCTTGAGGACATGCGCATCCCGGTCGCGTATCTGAAGACCTTCCAGGGTCCCGCCA
Source organism: uncultured beta proteobacterium (assembly GCA_963723415.1). Lineage (GTDB taxonomy): Bacteria > Pseudomonadota > Gammaproteobacteria > Burkholderiales > Gallionellaceae > Gallionella. The sequence continues at coordinate 72,487 of CAVRQB010000003.1, forward strand.
CCGGCATAGTGGTCGAGCGCGAGCGTCTCGACAAGTTCGGCCGGCCGCTGCTGGGCGCGACGACCAAACCCAAGCTCGGCCTGTCCGGCCGCAACTACGGCCGCGTGGTGTACGAGGCGCTGAAAGGCGGTCTCGACTTCGTCAAAGACGACGAGAACATCAACTCGCAGCCGTTCATGCACTGGCGCGACCGCTTCCTGTATTGCATGGAAGCGGTGAACCGCGCCTCCGCCGCCACCGGCGAAGTCAAGGGCCATTACCTCAACGTCACTGCCGCCACGATGGAAGACATGTACGAGCGCGCCGAATTCGCCAAGTCGCTGGGCTCGGTGATCGTGATGGTAGACCTGGTGATCGGCTACACCGCGATCCAGTCGATGGCCACGTGGGCGCGCAGGAACGACATGGTCCTGCACCTGCACCGCGCCGGAAACTCGACCTATTCGCGCCAGAAGAATCACGGCATGAACTTCCGCGTGATCTGCAAGTGGATGCGCATGGCGGGCGTGGACCACATCCATGCCGGCACGGTGGTCGGCAAGCTCGAGGGCGATCCGCTGATGATCAAGGGTTTCTACGACACGCTGCGCGAGACGCACACGCCGCAGAGCCTGGAGCACGGACTGTTCTTCGAGCAGGACTGGGCCTCGCTGAACAAGGTGATGCCGGTCGCGTCCGGCGGCATACACGCAGGCCAGATGCACCAGCTGCTGCATTACCTCGGCGAAGACGTGGTGCTGCAGTTCGGCGGCGGCACGATAGGCCACCCGATGGGCATCCAGGCCGGCGCCACCGCGAACCGCGTCGCGCTGGAGGCGATGATCATGGCGCGCAACGAAGGCCGCGATTACCTGAGGGAAGGTCCGCAGATCCTCGAGGCAGCCGCCAAGTGGTGCACGCCGCTCAAGGCCGCGCTGGATACGTGGAAGGACATCACCTTCAACTACGACTCGACCGACACCGCGGACTTTGTGCCAACCGCCACAGCCAGCGTCTAACCAACTTATGAAGGAGAAAATATCATGATGACCAATCCGGGAAACCGACTCACTCAGGGGCAGTTCTCTTTTCTGCCCGACCTGACCGATGAGCAGATCTCCGCGCAGATCAAATACGCTCTGAAGAACGGCTGGGCGGTCAGCGTCGAATACACCGACGATCCGCACCCGCGCAACACATATTGGGAGATGTTCGGCATGCCGATGTTCGATCTCAAGGATCCCGCCGGGATACTGATGGAGATCAACAACTGCCGCAAGACCTTTCCCAACCACTACATCCGCGTGACGGCATTCAACTCGACGCGCGGCGTGGAAAGCCCGACCATGTCCTACCTGGTCAACCGTCCCAAGAAGGAACCGGGCTTCGGCGTGTCGCGGCAGGAAGTGGACGGACGGCATATCCGATATACCGTCCACTCCTACGCCACCGACAAACCGGAGGGGGAACGTTATTAACACAGTCGTGTAACACGATGGCGGGTCATATAGAGGCCCGCCATGTATAACCTGAACATCGGAGCTGTAGATGAACGAAGCGAAGCAAAGCGAAGCAACCCTGCCGGATGATACGGCGGTGGACCTGGAAGCGGAATTAAAAGCCTCGAATGTGCAAGAGGTGCTGGACAAACTCGACCGCGAGCTGATCGGTTTGAAACCTGTCAAGACTCGCATCCGCGAGATCGCGGCATTGCTGCTGGTGGACCGGTTGCGCAAGAAATTCGCGCTGAGCTCGGAGACTCCCACGCTGCACATGAATTTCACCGGCAATCCCGGCACCGGAAAAACCACTGTCGCGATGCGCATGGCGGAAATACTGCATCGCCTGGGTTATGTGCGCGAAGGCCACCTGGTTTCCGTCACGCGCGACGACCTGGTCGGGCAATACATCGGGCACACCGCGCCCAAGACCCGGGAAGTCATCAAAAAGGCGATGGGCGGCGTGCTGTTCATCGACGAGGCGTATTATCTGTACAAACCTGAAAACGAGCGCGACTACGGCGCGGAATCGATCGAGATATTGCTGCAGGTGATGGAGAACAACCGCGACGACCTGGTCGTGATCCTCGCGGGATACAAGGACCGCATGGACAAATTTTTTCACAGCAATCCAGGCATGCGCTCGCGCATCGCACACCACATCGATTTCCCGGACTACACCCCGGACGAATTGCTGGCGATCGCCAGGCTGATGCTGGCGCAGCAGAACTACCGCTTCAGCGCGGAAGGCGAAAGGGCGTTTGCGGAATACATTCCGCTTCGCATGAAGATGGATCATTTCGCGAATGCCCGCTCGATAAGAAACGCGCTGGACCGTTCGCGCCTGCGCCAGGCCAACCGGTTGTTCGCGTCCGGCGGAAAAAAACTGAACAAGACCGACCTGATGACGATCGAGGCCGAAGACATCATGGTCAGCCGGGTGTTCGACGACCCGGACAAAAAATAACCGCAATGAAAGAACGCTTGCGGGCAATGCCATGAAACGCACAACGACAATAAAGCGGCCATGAATCCGGTGCGCGATATCCCCGCGATCCGCAGCATACCCTACGTACTTGAAGCTGCCCTCTATAATCAGGTCCGGCTCGCGTTGTTGCGCGTCGCCAATCCGCTGGAGCTTGAACTGGACAAACTGGGTATCGACATGGTGCTGGAAAAAACCTGCTGGGTAGGTTACCACTGCCAGCAGTTATCGCTTCCGCTGATCTGGTGGGATGGTTTCGACCATAGCCGCAAGGCGCTGGATGCGCCGGTCGGATGCACCACGCACCTGTACCACCAGCATTCATGGCTGCGCATGCCGCAAATTTTGCTGGCGCTGGAAAAATAATTGCAGTTGCGCCTGTCGGTGAATTGAGCCGGCCCCCTTGCCGCTGGTCTCATCAATGACTTTCACCTCTTGCGCGACAATGTTGCATTGATATCCAGCCTCACTTCCGCGCCCAGCCATTTCGTGTTCGTCCAGTCGCCCATGCCGATGCCGTATTGCAGACGGTCGAGCGTGAACGAGCCCGCGAGCGACATCTTGTCCCCCTGCTGTTGCGCGTGAAGCGTGACTTCCACATCGCGCCGGTTGCCCTTTATTTCGAGCGTCCCGCGCGTGAGTTGCGCGTCGCCCTGCGCCTGCACGGAGGTGCTGACGAAGGTGACGCGCGGAAATTCGCTCACGTCGAAGAAATCCCTTCCCTTCAGCCCCGCATCCAGTTCCGGCAGGCCGGTGTCCACCGATGCCGGATCCAGCGTGGCATCGATGCGGGTGAGGCGCCCCTGCGAAAAACAGGCCTCTCCGGAAAAGCGGCGGAAGTTGCCGGTGTACGGTGCGCCCGATTGCATCACGCGGAAAGTCACCGCGCCGTCCGCCGCGTCAGCAGTATAGCAATCCTCGGCCGCGAATGACCCCGAACATGCGGCAACCGTGATCAGCAATATCCAGCGCAACAATTACTTTCTCCGCACTGCGCATTTTCCGCCCCGTCCGGCGGGCAGCATGCGCTGCGCCACATCGTCGCGCAAGATAAAAGCATGGCGCACCGCCGCCCCGATGTGCCCGGCCAGCAACAGCGCCAGCAATCCCACCAGCCCATGGTGCAGCTCCTTGAACAGCGGCGCGATGCCGGTGTTCTTCGCGATCAGGTCGGGTATCAGCATGACACCGAACCAGTTGACCGACAGCCCGGCAGCCGACGCATACAGCCATCCGGCGAGCATCGCCAGAACCGGGACGATATAGAGCGCAATATGCATTGCACGCGCGGCGCGGCGTTCGCGGGGCACGATTGTGTCGGGCAACTCTGGCGGCGCGTCTATCCAGCGCCACGCCAGCCGCACCAGCACCAACGCCAGGATCGTCAGGCCCAGCGACTTGTGGTACGACAGCCACTGTAGTCTGGCCATGCTTACCGGCAGGTTGGCGGAATACAAGCCGAGCGGGAGCTGGATGAAAATGAGGGCCGCCACGCACCAGTGCAGAGCTTGCGCTATGATGCCGTATGCATTTTCTGAATTCAAAAATCTGGCCATACCGGTTCCGTTGCCGCGAAGATTTTGATGCGCGCATCATAACGCACGAAACTTCATATCGCGCGGCCAAACGCGCTGCCATTTTGGCGGTGCTGTGCGCCGTCTCGCTGTCCGCGTGCCAGACGCCGTTGCCTGCCGGTACCGCAACGGCTCCGTCCGCGACTGAAAACCCGGCAGCATCCCTCAACGGGAAACGCTACATCGTCGATACGCAGGCATCGGAGATCCGCCTGCTCGTCTACCGCGACGGACCGATGGCGCGCGTCGGCCACAATCACGTCATGGCGGGACAGATAAAAGGAGAAGTCAGCGTATCCGATACTGCCGCGGCCAGCAGTTTCAGCATCGAGATACCGGTCGCATCATTCGAGGTCGATGCGCCCGCACTGCGCGCCGAAGAAGGCGAGGACTTCGCGGCGACGGTCTCCGATCAGGCGCGCAAGGGCACGCGCGACAACATGCTGGGGGCGGACGTGCTGGATGCAGCGCACTATCCGCTGATCCATATCGAATCGACAACGTTGCTCGGGCCGCGCTGGAACCCGGACGTCAGCGCGCGCATCACCGTGCGCGGCAAGACCAGTGTCGTGAGATTTCCGGCGGCGGTATTCGAGCACAACGATACACTGACGGTGATCGCCGCTTTTCGCGTGCTCCAGACCGATTTGGGGATGACGCCATACTCGATACTCGGCGGCGCGGTCACCGTGCGCGATGCGATCGACATACGTGTGCGGCTGGTCGCCCGATCCGCAGGGAGCTGAACCGCGAAACGCATGTTACATATCGCGCTCGGCAGCCCCCACGGTCACTTGCGGTTGGCAGCGCGCCGCTCTACGGGCGCGTTGAATTTCCGGATGTTTTCCTCGGCCAGTTTCAGTGCGCTGATATCGTTGACGATGGCCATGAATCCCTCCCCGCCCGCGTCCGTTTTCATCAATTGCAGATTGACCTCCACAGGATAGGTGCTGCCATTCCTGCGTGCCTGGAGTGTCTGATACCTGACAGCCTCCTGCTCGCCGCGCCGCAGCGGTTCGATCAGCGCGCCGAATGATTCGATGCCCATTTCCGGATGCAGCGAAAGCATGTCCTTCTTCCGCAATTGCTCCATCGTATAGCCCAGATTGTCCAGCGCATAGTCGTTCGCATAACTGATCTGCAATGTATCTGCATCGAACATGAAGATCTCGTTCGGGCTCCGTTCGTTGAGGGCTTTTTCGTAGTTGTGCCTGAGCTCCTCGCGCCGCTTCTCCGTGCTCCATGCGCGGCGGCTGCGCAGCGACATGCCGTAGAAGACAAACGTGCCCGCCAGCAACAATGCCATCAGGACATAGGGCGCATGCATCTTGCGCCACCTTGCCGCCCCGATCTCCGACATCTGCATCTCGACAAACAGCGTGACCGGATAATGCTGCAGGCGCCTTATCTCGCGCAACGCCGTCGCCTTGCCGTCCCTGCCCGGCATTTCGACTTGCCCGCGCTGCGGGTAATTGTTTGCGCGCAGGTACTCGATCATCGCGCCCCCGGCAGGCTTGCCATACATATCATCCAGCATCGCCGCATCCGGCTCGGGATAGCGGCTGACCAGGTAACCGTCATCGCGCACCAGACCCAGCGCGCTGATCCTGGGGGATGCTGACTCCGGCCGGTAGCGCAGCAACAGGTTTGCCGGCAGATTGGCGCTGAGGATATAGGCCAGCTTGCCGTCCTTGCCGGCAACGGCATAGCGTGCGGCGACGACCCAGCTTTTGTCTATCCTACCCATCACCGGTTTGCCGATAACAAAGGCCCTGCCCTGCTGCAGTTCGCCGCGTATATCCATGAATGCCAGATCCTTGGCGAGCGTCGGCAGGTCGCGGCTGTTGCGGATCGTGCCGGTCAGCAATACCTGGCCGTCGCCGCGCATCAGTATCACGTTGCCCAGCTCGTTATGCAGTTTTTGAAACCGGCTGACCAAGGTGTATGCACGGTCGAGATCGGGCTTGTTGCGCTTGTCCTTTTCGAGCGTGTAGCCAAGGTCCGCGCCCAGGCTTTGCATGCCGATCTCCAGCTGGGTGAAATACATGTCGATCGCGGTTTCGTCCAGGTCGGCGATCGTCGTCAACTGGCTGGCCTGATCGGCCTTGGCTTCCCGCCAGGACCGCGAGATAAGGAAGGCGGCGTCGGCCAGCAGTGCAAGCACCAGCAATGCTGCAACATACTTCAGGATTCGTTTGGGATGATGTTCACCGCTTGTGTTTATCATTAAGGTCCTTGATGTGCTGGCAGGCGCCGGAGCGGATTCGATTTTCATGCCGCAATCTATCATCCCGTGAGGCATATTTTCAACCCTCTTTCCTTTACACGCTGCTCACCGCATTCCAATCCATGCCAATCTCAACCTGACCGGTCGACTTTATTCTAGAATCGGAGCCTCAACACATAGCGCATAAGTCACGGAAAGGAATCCATGCCTCGGGTTTTGTCATTATTGCTTTCGGGTTTGCTTTTGGTCAGCCCGGGTTTGTCATTGGCCGGCGTCGATGAAGGTCTGGCTGCGGCCAGGCGCAATGATTATGCAGCCGCCCTGAAAGAGTTCCAGCCCCTGGCTGAGCAGGGATCGGCACAAGCACAATATTATCTCGGCACGCTGTATCTGAACGGGACGGGCGTCGCCCAAAATAATGCCGAGGCCGTCAAATGGATCACCAGAGCGGCCGAGCAGGGTTATGCGCCCGCGCAGGCTGACCTGGGCTTGCTCAATTACAACGGCGAGGTCGTAACCAAGAATGACCCTGAAGCATTCAAGTGGACGTCCAAAGCAGCCGAGCAGGGATTCGCCAATGCGGAATTTGTACTCGGACTGGCCTATTACATAGGAACCGGCACAACCAGGAATGATGCGATGGCGGCGAAATGGTTTTATGAAGCCTCCAAACAGGGAAATGCACCGGCACAATATAACCTGGGCTCGCTGTATTTTCTCGGCGAGGGAGTGACCAAAGATGCCGCGGAAGCGGTCAGGTGGTATTCCAAATCCGCAGAGCAGGGATTTGCGCCCGCGCAATATATGCTGGGAGTCGCTTATGCCAACGGAACGGGTATAGCCAGAAACGCAACCGAGGCAGACAAATGGTTCGTCAAAGCCGCCCGGCAGGGCTATGCGCCCGCGCAAAAGCTGATGGAATCAGCGCATCAAACCGATTTCTGAGCCGGGTGAAAATAGATCAAACTGTTACGCTGCTCACCGCATTCAAATAAACCGCCACCGTCCCCGCCGCCAGCCAAAGGTCGCTATCGCAGCGATCCAGAAACCGGGCGCGCCTGAATGAATGGAAGCGAATCACGCAACGTCCGCTGTGTCGTGCAGAATGTCAAAATCACAAAAAATCATTCTCTTCTCCATCAGCGGGTTCGCTGGCCTGCTCGTCATCATCGCGTGGCGCTGCTCTTTTTTGTGAACGCCAATGCCTACAAACCCCGCCTCGAAGCGGCAGCTTCGAATGCGTTGGGGATGGAAGTCAGGGTCGGCGGCAAGATGGGGTTCGGCCTGTTCCCCGGCTTGCAAGTCACGCTGGATGACGTGCAGATTCGCAACCGCGGGGCGGATCTCGTTTCCGCCAGGGAAGCCAGGCTGGGAATCGATTTGCTCCCCCTGCTCCGCAAGGAAGTCCGGATCGGAAAGATCGCGCTGGAACACCCGAGTTTCTTTATCGAGCGGGACGGCGACGGCAAGTACAACTTCGAGACAACGCAGACGTCCGTGATACTGCCCGCGCTGAACCTGGCGAGAGTTTCTTTTGCGGATGGCTCCCTGATCTACGCGGACAAGCAATCCGGGGAGGGATTCGAGGCGGAGGATTGCAGACTGGGTGTGCGCCGCTTTCTGCTGTCGCCAGGAATAAGCCAGGACCTGCTCAAGAACCTTGCCTTCACGGCGGAACTCGCCTGCGGCAAGATACAGGCAAAGGACTTTGCCGTGTCTGACTTGAAATTGTCAGTCACGGCGAAGGACGGCGTCTTCGATGTAGAGCCGGTCACGATGGGCGTCTTCGGCGGGCAGGGTTCGGGAAGCGTCCAGGCGGACTTTTCAGGCGCTGTCCCGCTATATCGGGTCGAGTACGCTCTGCCGCAGTTCCGTAGCCAAGAATTTTACAAAATCCTGTCGCAGCAGAAGATCGTCGAAGGAGCGATGGATTTCTCCGCGAATCTTTCGATGCAGGGAAAGACTGCAACCGAAATGACGCAGAATTTGAACGGGGATGCCTCGCTGCGCGGCGAGAATCTCACGCTTAATGGCAGCGATCTCGATCTGGAATTCTCCCGCTATGAATCCAGCCAGCACTTCAACATCGTGGACCTGGGTGCCGTGTTCCTGGCCGGGCCTGTCGGTTTGGTGGTCACCAAAGGATACAACTTTGCCAGCATCCTTGAAGGATCGGGAGGCAGCAGCAAGATCCTGAAGCTCGTCTCCGTATGGAAGATCGAGCAGGGTGTGGCGCATGCACAGGACGTGGCCATCGCGACGAACAAGAACCGGGTTGTTCTTCAGGGAGGACTCGATTTCGTCAACGGTCGATTCGATGATGTGACCGTGTCGCTGATCGATGCCAAGGGCTGCGCCATGTTAAAATAGAAAGTTAGCGGCCCCTTCCAGAAACCGGTGGTGGAGCGGCCGAATACCCTGGTGTCGCTTGCCGGACCTGCGCTCAAGCTGCTCAAGAAAGGACGCAGCCTGCTTCCCGGCGGGGAGTGCGAAGTGGTCTACACCGGTTCGGTCGCGCCGCCCAGATAAGTCTGATCAAGGCCGGATGCCGCCCAGCAGGTTGGCGGGCACCGCCTCGTGGATGCGCTTCGGCGTGGCGAGGTTGAGGTTGTCCATGATCTCGACGAACTCCGCTTCGCTCCTGCCCGCGATGCGCGTGTTGAGCACCTTCTCCTCGCCGATGCTGCTGACGCGCCGCCCCTTGTAGTCGTGGGCCGGGTAGACCAGCGTCTCGTCCGGCAGCGTGAAAAGCCTTTCGGTGATGCTGTGGTACATCTGCACCGCGCTGCCATTCTGAAAATCGGTGCGGCCGCAGGCGTTGATCATCAGCGTATCGCCGGTGAACAGCCGGTCCCGCCACAGGTAGCACAGGCTGCCGGGCGTGTGGCCCGGCGTGGCGATGACGCGCAGAGTTTCGCTGCCGAATGTCAGCGTGTCGCCATCCTTCAGCAATCTGTCATAACCCGGCGCGCCGCAATTCTGCGCGATCACCGTGGTGGCGCGGGTGCGTTGCTTCAACGCCTGCGAGCCGGTGATGTGGTCGGCATGCACGTGGGTATCCAGCACCAGGCGCAGCGTCAGCTTCAGCGAATTGAGCAGCGAGAGATACTCATCGGCGTGTTCCAGCACCGGGTCGATGAGCACCGCGCTGCCCTGATCGTCGGCGAGCAGATAGGTGAGGGTCGATGATTCCGGATCAAATAGCTGGCGGAAGATCATGTTGGTTCCTTGATTGGCTGGCTTTCTTGTTAATGTTATTGAGCTTTTCATAATTCATGACAATGCTTCATGCGATGTCTAAACCCTCTCCCGGCCTTTGGGCCACCCTCTCCCGCTTGCGGGAGAGGGGATTCTGGCACTTCCCCTCTCCCACATGTGGGAGAGGGGCGGGGGAGAGGGTGGGTGTAACGATTTAGCGAAACATCAATAGGACAAGGATGGCCATGCAAGTTCCCCGGTTTTGACCAACCCCCTCCCGATTGCGCGAGATGGTCTGGGGGAGAAGGCAGATCGTCCGAGTTATTTAGGTTTTCACCCTGCTCACCGCATTCAAATAAACCGCCACCGTCCCCGCCACCAGCCAGAGGCTCGCTAGCGCGGCGATCCAGAAGCCGGGCGCGCCAAGCGCGGGGACTATCCTGTCGGTCAGCCCGAGCACAATGCCGCCGCCCAGGCCCAATCCCCACAGCATCGTGCCATAGATCAGCATCGGTATCACCGAGCGCTTGTAGCCGCGCAGCGCATTCACCGCCACGGCCTGCAGCGCATCGCCCAGATGATACAGGGCGACCAGCATGATCAACGGTGTCGCCACCTTCCGCACCTGAACATCGGTGGTGTACAGCGCGGCGATGTGCGGCGCGCCGAACCAGAAGATCGTGCTCAGCACCACTGCGATGCCCATGCCGAGGCGGATGCCCACCCAGCACATATGCCGCGCCTGTTCGCGCTGGCCGGCACCGACAGCCTGCCCGGCCAGCACCGATGTGGCATTGCCGAGCGCCAGCGGAACCATGAACGCCAGCGCCGCGAGATTCGCCGCGATCTGGTGCGCGCCCGAAACCACCGGGCCGAGGCGCGCGATGAACAGCGCCATCAGGGTAAAGGCGGTCACATCCGCGATGAATGTCAAACCGATCGGCACGCCCAGCTTCAGGAAATCCCAGATCGCGTTGAAATCCGGCGCGGTTAGACGGCTGCGCAACTGGAACTGCACATAGTCCGGATGGCGCAGACACCAAGCCCACGCGAGTGCGGCCATCAGCCACGCATCCAGCGACGTGGCGACCGCGCAGCCCGGCCCGCCCAGTTTGGGCGCACCCAGCAGGCCGAACATGAACACCGCGTTCAGCGGGACCTTTAGCGCCAGCGAGACCAGGTTGAAAAACATCACCGGGCGCGGGCGCGCGATGCCGGTGGAAAGTCCGAAGAAGATGCGCAACGCGAACACGCCCGGCACGCCCCAGGCGGATGCGGCGAGATAGGCGCGCACCTTGGTCTCGACGATGGGCTGCAAGTGCGAGATCGAGATGATAATGCCGGGGTAGCACAGCACCAGGATCGCGATCACTGCCAGCACCAGCGAGATCCACACGCTCTGGTGTATCTCCCGCCCGACCTCGGCGCGCTTTCCTGCGCCGTAGATCTGCGCGATGATCGGCGGCAATGCGAGCAACACGCTGATCAGCGACATCAGCACCGTGGCCATGATCGAGGCGGCGATGCCGACCGAGGCCAGGTCGATCGCGGACAGCCGACCGGCCATCGCGGTGTCGATCACCGCGTTCGCCATCATCGCGAGCTGCGCGACCAGCACCGGCCAGGCCAAGTGGATGAGTTGCGACGCGGGGGAAGCGGGGCGTTCCATATCAGTATTCTACGGGAATGCCGATATGGATTTTGTTCGTGGACTCAAGCTGCCCCAACAATTCTTGCGAGGAAGTGCATGGAATAAAAAGGAGGTGATTGTTGAATTGGAAAAGCAAGTGGCGAAAACGTGATGCAATGTCGTGCTCGTCAACAGAAAACGTAGCCTTTCCCTGAATATTCAACCGATGCCGGAAGCAATCAAAGGCGAACTCCCTGCTTGAGCGCAGCCTCAAATTTCCCAAGCGGGATTGGCTTGCTGAACAGATAACCCTGAAAGTGCGTGCAGCCCATGTCCGTGAGGATTCGCAGTTGCTCTGCGGTCTCCACGCCTTCTGCGATAACGTCCAGCCCCAGGCTTTGCGCCATCGCGATGATGGTTTTTACGATCGCCTTGTCGCTGATGTCGCTGGCGAGATCGCGCACGAAAGACTGGTCGATCTTGAGCTGGTCCAGCGGCAGGCGCTTGAGGTACTGCAGTGACGAATAGCCGGTGCCGAAGTCGTCCAGCGAGAGCTGGACACCGATATCATTCAGAGCGCCCATCGTTGCAACGGCTTCCTCGATGTTCTCCAGCAGCAGGCTTTCGGTCAACTCGAGCTTGAGCAGTTTGGGATCGATGGCATGGCGTTTCACGACGGACTGCACTTCTTGCACAAAGCCGGGCTGGTGGAACCGCTTCGCGCTGATATTTACCGCGATCGCGAGGTCGCTGGTCCACTCGTCGCGCTGCCAGAATGCGAGCTGGGCGCAGGCGGTCTCCAGCACCCATCGTCCGATGGGCAGGATCAACCCGGTCTCTTCCGCCAGCGGGATGAATTCCATTGGAGAGACCGTGCCGCGTTCCGGATGGATCCAGCGGATCACTGCCTCGACACCCAGTACGCGTTGCGCGCTGTCGACCTGTACCTGGTAATACAACTGGAATTGCCGATTCTCGATCGCCAGGCGCAATTCGCTTTCGAGCGCTGCGTGCGCGTTTATGGAAGATTGCATCTGCGGGTCGAAAAAGCGCAGCGTGTTGCGTCCTGCTTTCTTGGACTGATACATCGCGATGTCCGCCTGTTTCATCAACTCTTCTACCGGCAGTTGATGGCCGCTGAATAACGTGGCGCCGATGCTGGGCGTGCTGCGGCATTCATGCCCGGCGAGCAAATAGGACTGGCCGAGGGTGATCAGTATCTTTTCCCCGACCGCTTCCGTCTGCGCTCCTGCCTCTACGGCATGTTCGCTCAGGTCTTCCAGAATCAGCATGAATTCGTCGCCACCCAGGCGGGACACGGTGTCACCCTCGCGCACACAGGATTCCAGACGCTTTGCGACATCCTGCAGCAGCAGGTCGCCGATGTCGTGACCGAGCGTGTCGTTGAGTGTCTTGAAATGGTCGAGGTCGATAAACAACAATGCGCCGTTGTGCCCGCTCCGCGCACTGGCAGCGATCGCGTGTTGCAGCCGGTCCGTCAGCAGCCGCCGGTTGGGCAGCCGGGTGAGCGGGTCGTAGAACGCCAGCAGCTGTATCTCTTCTTCCGCCGCCTTGCGTTCCGATATGTCGGAGTGTGATCCGACATAATGGGTGACGGCACCGTCGCTGTTCCTGATGACGGAGATCGTGAGCCACTTCGGGTAGATCTCGCCGTTCTTGCGCTTGTCCCAGATCTCGCCCTGCCAGTACCCATCGGTGTCGATCGAGTGCCACATCGCCTGGTAGAACGCTTCAATATGTCTGCCGGACTTCAGGACGCGGGGATTCTTGCCGGCGAGATCTTCCAGCGTGTAGCCGGTGTCGAGGGTGAAGGCGGGGTTGATGTTGACGATCAGGTTGTCCGCGTCCGTCACCATGATCGCTTCGGCGCTCGAATCAAAGATGGCCGCCGCCAGCCGCATGGACTCGTCGGCTTTTTCCTTTTCGGTCTCAAGGTCGAAACGATCAAGGCCGAAACCGATATTGGCGGCCATCTCATTCAGCAAATCCTTGACCTGCTTGGTGAAGACGTGTCCGTCCATGTGGTAGAAAGACATTATTCCGTAGGGCTTTCCGCCGCGGATAATGGGTACTGTTCCCGAAGAACCCCAGCCATATTCCGCGATCTGCCTGGACCACGGGGCGAGCATCGGGTTGGTCTGGAAATCCTGTACATAGACGGGACGCCTTTCCCGAAATGCAGTGCCCGCCGGGCCGCGGCCTTCCGCCATATCTGCGCGGGATGAAATGAAGATCTCTTTGAGATAATCACTCTGACTGCCGTAGGAAGCCACCGGTTTGATCTGTCCGCTTTGTTCATCGTTGACACCTATCCATGCCAAGCCCATTCCGCCGAATTCGGACACGATCTGGCATATCTGGTCGAACAGGGTGGCTTCGTCCCTGCTCTCTATCAAGGCTTGGCTGGTCTTGGACAGGGCCGCATAGATGCGCGCAAGGAACTTGATTTGTTCTTCGGCTGACTTGCGTTCGGTGATGTCCCGGACAAATGCCACAACGATCTCGCGGCCGCCGAATTTGACAAAGTTGGCGGATATCTCGATAGGGAAGATGGACCCGTTCTTGCGCCGGTGTCTCGACTCGAAAGCCAGGTGGCCTTGCTGCCGCGACTTCTGCCAATGAGCAGACCACACAACGGGCGGCAACTCGGGATTGATATCGGGGATGGACTTCGCCAGCAGTTCTTCCCTCGTATATCCGCGCTCGCGGCACGCGGCTTCATTGGCGTAGACGATGCGTCCCTGCTCGTCGATCCACAAAATGCTCTCGGGAGCCTGGTCGCTGACGAACTGGGTGATCAGCAGCTTTTCTTCTGCCTGCTTGCGCGCCGTTATGTCCTGCACCGTCCCGCGCATCAACACCGGCTTGCCTTTCCCGTCCCGCACGACTTCGGCCAGTGCATGTATCACTTTGCTTGAGCCATCATCCAGTCGTATCCGGTATTCGATATCGTATTTTTTTGCTCCGCTCAAGGCGTCGCCCAAGGCCTGGTTGACCTTGCTCCGGTCCTCAGGAAAGATCATGTCGAGAAAATACCTGCGATGCTGGTTCAGCTCGTCATGTTCTATCCCGAATATCCGGTAAGTCTCTTCTGACCAAAGCGCGGTGTCATCCAGCACGTTCCATTCCCACGAACCGATAGCCGCCAGTCTTTGCGCATCGGCGAGGCTGGCCTGTGCTTTTATTGCTTTTTCCTCTGCAAGCTTGCGCTCGGTGACGTCGACACCGACACTCACCATAAATTCAAGATTGCGGCGGGTATCGCTAAGGCGGGTATTGTGCCATTCGATCAAAAAGCGTTTCCCGCCCTTGCTCAACCAGTAATTGGTATATTTTCCCGATTTGGCGTCGGACGGAAGCAACAGCTTGTCAAGCGCATTTTGGCGAATATCTTCTGCATCTTCTGGAGGCAGCAGCATGTCCCACGGAAACTTCCCCTCGATTTCGGCGAAGCTGTAGCCGCTCAGTTCCTCGCATGCCTGGTTGAAGCGCACGATGCGGCCATCCCGGTCCAGCATCAGCACCAGCACACCCGCCTGGTTGATCACCGAATCCGCCAGCCGTCGCGAACTAGATTCGCTCTCGCGCAGCTGCCTGACCGTGATCAACGCGGTGATGGCATCTGCAATGCGGTGCGCAATGGCGGAAAACAGTAGAAGCTCGTTTTCATCATGCTTCACTGCCCTCGAACAATGGTGCAGGCCGAACAACCACGCTTTGCCGATTTTCGGCCGCAGCGCGATCATTATTTGCGATTTGACCGAGAAGGCTTCGGCAATCAGCGTCGGGACGGGGCGGTCCGTATCCGGCGCAGACTGGATGGGACCGGGGGTTCGGAGTGCTTCGCTGAATATCGCCGATATGTCGCTATCCATCGGCATATCCACCCCTTGAGCGAACAGTCCGGGCCATTCCGGGCGGGTGCGCTCCAAGGGGACATTCCATGTCGGTGCAGCGGGATCGCAGGGATACAGGAACCATGCGCGATTCGCATTGAAGACGTCCAGGGTCAGATCCAGCACACTGCTCAGCACGTCCTGCAGGTTATCGCTGACCAGACTGATTTGCGTGATCCTGTCGAGCAAATCCAACCGCCTGAGGCGTTGCTTGATATCAGCCGGTATCTGTTCAGGTGACACGTTCAAAAAAGACATCCTCGACAATTTCGGATAACGATAATAGCAAGTTTGCAGAAATGATATCCGGGTGAATGTCGATTTTCTGTCTGCGGATTATTCCGGATGACTATGCAAATATCAATACAAGCCCGGTCCCCTTAGTGGAGCGATGATCGGCGACATCGGCACAATGGCCATGATAGAGGCGGCGATGCCGACCGAGGCCGGGTCGATCGCGGACAGCCTCCCGGCCATCGCGGTGTCGATCACGGCATTCGCCATCATCGCGGGCTGCGCGGCCAGCACCGGCCAGGCCAAGTGGATGAGTTGCGACGTGGGGGAAGCGGGGCGTTCCATATCGGCATTCTCCATATTAATATTCCGAGGGGATACTGATTTCTATTTTGGCCGCAGGCCCAGGCCATCTCAACAACGCAAATGAAAAGGTGCACGAAATGGAGAAAGAGGCGTCAAGAATGTCGTCGCGGGAAACGAAAACTTTGGCATTGACCGGAGTGCGGCGGCGGCGGATACTTTTGTTGATGCGGTTAAATATCCCATCCTTATGACGGACTTCTGGACATGGGCCTCCATTGTCGGGCTGTCGGCGACCCCCAACCTGGTGCTGGGGCCATCGGCGGCGGTCGGCTTGGGCATCGCGGCGCACTACAACCCGTGGGTCCTCGTGCCGGTGATCGCGGCGGCCAGCTATGCCGAGGGGCTCGTCGTCGCCTGGCTTGCCGGCGAGAGCACGCAGATCGGTTTCATCAACCGGTGGGTCACGCGGCTGCGCACGCCGAAGAGCGTGGCGATCGCGGACAAGTGGGGAGTCTGGGGCGGCCTCTCCGTCGGCTGCGCCTTGGTCGGCCAGGAGCCGGTCCTCGTTGCGCTCCGCTGGCTGGGGGTCGAAATGCGCCGGATCTGGTTGCCGCTGGCGATCAGCAACGCGGTCTTCGCGGTCATCTACTACGCGGTCATATTGTTCGGTTTCGACCAAGCGGCGAACCTCTGAGCCCACCTTGAACTACGGCGGCAGGTGGTCACCCGCTTGAACGAGACGGGCTGTTTAATTGCAACCGCGGTTTGTCGCTGATTATTCTCCCCTTTCCGCATAACATAAATATTTCCCAGAACTTTCCCCGCCCCCTTCAGTCGGATATCCGAGGACTGCGTCGGTCTCGACCCATCCTTATTTTCAATCATCCAGCAATGACGAGGAGGCGCACATGAACATGGTAGATATGTTGATTTACGTGCATCCCGAGTTTGATGCACAGAAGAGGCGGCATCTGGAGAACTGGGTGTCGGGTCGTATCGGGGTCGATTGTGCCGAGTTCGACCATCACGCACATCCGCACGCATTGATTGTGAAATATGACCCCGACACCGTTCAGGGCATGGAAATACTGAAGATGGTGCGCAGGGTCGATCCAGCGGCAACCATGGTCGGCCTGTAGGCAAGACGTGAATATCTGTTTCATTTTTGCGCCCTGATGGCGCAAACATGGCGACTCTGGGGTCGCCTTTTTTTGGCCTCGTGAATCAAATGGATCGATGATTGAACTGCTCTGGTCCAAAAATATACCGAGCCTGATCCGTTTAGCAGACCACGCAGCTCGCTCCATTCACAAATACCGCTGCCAACCCGGCCGCCGTCCGCGGGCTGGCAACTGCGCATTGCAGCCCTGCCCTGGATAAATCTGACAAACCGGTTGCCGGCGGGTATGATTTTCACGGCACTAACCCTTTCATATTCGTAGCTTTGGGAAGGGGCCGCACATCAACACGCCGCGATCGATTTGGGCAAAGGTCTGAGGAGATTTTTCACTCAGTTTCATATTTGAGACGGAAAGAGAGAGAGGACACATTATGACCACACGACGCAATTTTCTGGCAGCTACCGCCGCAGTCACCGCCGGAGTTGCCTTGGGCATGCCGGCACAGGCAAATGCCAAACAGGAGCCGCACGACAAGAAATATTCCGGGCCGCACGAGATGCCCAAAGGCCTCACCTTGCTGTCGATCGCCAATGCCCGATGGCAGTGAGACGCTCGGCATAAAGACCGCCCGCGGCGTGATCGACGTGCGCAAGGCGGCGCAGCCGTTGCAAATCCAGGCGCCGCTGACACTCGATGAACTGCTGCGCGACGGCAATGCCGCCGCGCTGAGCAAGATCGCCGCCGCCGGCGATAGCGCGAAATTGAAGCCCGCCTTGCTCGATGAGGCCGGCATCAAGCACGGGAAGCTGTTCGCCAACCCCGGGAAGATCGTCTGCATCGGCCTGAATTACAAAAAACACGTCGCCGAAACCGGGATGAATTTGCCGCGCGTGCCGATACTGTTCAACAAATACAACAACGCACTCGCTGCCCATCAATGCACCATCGAGTTGCCGCCCAGGGATGTCGCCTACAAGTTCGACTATGAAACAGAGCTGCTGATCGTGATGGGCAAGGCCGCGCGCAATGTATCGGAAGCGGATGCGCTGAATTATGTGGCGGGCTATTGCACCTTGCATGATTTCTCGGCACGCGACCTGCAGCTGGAAACCCCCAGCGTGCAATGGATGATAGGCAAGACGCTGGATAAATTCGCGCCGATCGGGCCGTATTTCGTGTCGGCAGACCTGATAGAGGGTCCGAACAACCTCAAGATCGAGACGCGCGTCAACGGCGAAGTGCGCCAGTCGGCCACCACCGCCGACTTCATCTTCAACTCCCAGCAGATCATCGCCTATGTGTCCAAACACTGGACACTGGAACCGGGCGACATCATTTTTACCGGCACTCCACCCGGCATCATCTTGGGCTACCCAAAGGACAAGCAAGTCTGGCTCAAGGCGGGCGATGAAATCGTCAGCTCGATCGAAAAGCTCGGTGAGTTGAAGTTCCGGCTGGCGTGATGGCACGTTGCGCGACCGGCACTGATCCGTTCTATGTTCGCGCTTTCAGCATGCCGAAAGGGTGATGCGCTTGTGTAAGGCGGCTTGCCGTCAGGCGCGGTGTCGGCTCTCGCCGGTGGTCACGCCCCCGGCGATCATGTGCGCCACGCGCAGCGGTTCCGGCAGGTTGCTGTTCTGTTGCAGGCCGGCGAGCAGCCTTGCCGCATCCTCCGCTGTGATGCCGCAGCGTTGCACGTAGAGCGCGGCCATAGTCTCCATCGCACCGGCCGCCTCGATCAATCGCCATTTGCGCGCACCGCCCGGCACCTGCTCCAGCAGGGCCTTGCGTATCGCCGGCAAGTCGGGCCGGCGGCGCGCCACCGCCAGCACCGGCAGCCCCGTGGCATCGTGCAGCCGCTGCAGATCGACCACATTGAACCCGGCGAATGCGATGCCCTGCAGCAGGATGGCCTGCAGCTGATCGAAATATTTGCTGCCGGTGATGCATTCGATCAGCCGTTGCGCGGCATTGGCCCCGTCGCGCCTGACCTTGGTGGAGATCACGCCGTCCAGCCGATTGCCGGCAAACACCGCGCCCACCACCAGCACGTCGCCCCGATGGCTGCGCTCGAACGGCGCATCGTCGAAGCCCACCACATGGGAGATGCGCCGTCCGCGGGGGCCGGTCTCCGCCTGGGCGCGGGATCGTTTATTGGAAGGAATTGCCATGGCTTGCAATCATAGCGTCAAAACCCCGCTCTGCATCGCAAGCCGCGCGACCGGCAAGCAGGGTGGATATCCCCGCAAGGGGGAGGCCGGGGGTACCCGGCGGCTTTGCCGCCACCCTTCCGCTCAGCGCAGCGCATCCACCACAAAATAACCGGCAATCCCATCGCACCTGATATAATCTGGTCAGTCTGACCAGATTCAGGAGAATATCATGAGGACATGGCAACTGCAGGAAGCAAAGGCCAAGTTCAGCGAGGTCGTCAAGCGTGCGCAAAGCCAGGGGCCGCAGAACATCACCGTGCACGGCGAGCCGGTTGCCGTGCTGCTTTCCCGTCGCGATTATTTGAAGCTCACCCACCCCAAACCCAGCCTGGTCGAATTGCTGCGGGCATCGCCGCTGGTGGGCAGCGATCTCAAGATTTCGCGCGAGCAAACTCACACACGCAAAATCAAGCTGTGAGCTACCTGCTCGACACCAACGTCATCTCGGAACTGGTGCGCCCCAAGCCTGCCAAGGCAGTGCTGGCTTGGTTCGAAAACATCCCCTCCGAAGCCCTGCATATCAGCGTGCTGGCCCTGGGCGAAATCCGCAAGGGTGTTGAGCAATTGCCGGACGGTCCGCGCCGCGAAAAACTGCGGCTGTGGCTCGAACACGAATTGATCGACTGGTTCGGGGCCAGAATCCTGCCTGTAGACATTCCGGTGGCAGACCGCTGGGGCAGGCTGATTGCGCAAATGGGACGACCCGCACCCAGCATAGACAGCCTGCTGGCCGCCACCGCGCTGCATCATGAACTGCGCTTGGTCACGCGCAACCAGAAGGACTTTGTCTACCCCGGACTGGAAGTCGTCAACCCTTGGAGTTAATGGTGGCAGGAGTGCCGCCATGAACTTAATTCGAACCTTGCCCCTTTAGTGCCAATTCTTCAAAATCAATTGGGCTCCGTCCCCATCTCATCGATAGTAGACAGCCGCCCGGTCATCGCGGTGTCGATCGCGGCATGAGCATCATCGCAAGCTGCGCGACTAGTACCTGCCAAGCCAGATGGATGGGTTGCGAGGTGGGGGAAGTGGTGCGGTTCACGCCAGTATTCTAAGGGGATGCTGATTAGGATTTTGTTCGTGGCTTCAATATGCCTCAATGAGGTTCACGAAGAAGTGCGGAGGATAGCAGAAGAAGATGGAAGAATTGGTGAAAAAACCTAATCTTAATGTGAAGCTGAAAATCATCTAGCCGGCCTCCCACCGCCGAGGCGGTGGGGTTAAAGTGAGTTTGCGAACTTGCGATAACCACAGGAGGCCGACATGAAGTATAGCGGAATTGATTTGCATTCGAACAACAGCGTGGTGACGGTGACGGATGAAGAGGATCGCGTGATAGCCGAGAAACGATTGCCGAACGACTTGACGAGGATCGTTGGATTTCTGTTGCCATGGCGCGATGAATTGAAAGCGGTTGTGGTCGAATCCACCTACAACTGGTACTGGCTGGTTGATGGCTTGCAGGCGGCCGGATTTGTAGTGAAACTGGCCAACACCGGAGCCATCAAGAAATACGATGGACTCAAGCACAGCGGCGACGAGGCCGATGCCCGGCAACTGGCGCATCTGCTCCGCTTGGGCATCCTACCGACGGGCACCATCCTGCCACCAGAACAGCGGGCGATACGTGATCTGGCGAGGAAGCGCATGCAACTGGTGCGCAGCCGCACCAGTCACATCCTCGCCATCGAGAACATCGCTGCCCGACAACGGGGCATGAAGATCAACAGCAACCAGGTCAAACGCCTGACTGCCGATGACGTGGATCAAATGAAATTCCCGGCGGACGTGGGGCTGGCGATCAAAAGCAACCTTGCGGTGGTCACCACCCTGGGCGAGCAAATCGACCGGCTGGAAAAGCGCCTGCAAGAAGTGATGGATGAGCGGCCTGAATACAGCTTGTTGACCAGCGTGCCGGGAATTGGTCGCATCCTTGCGGCGATTATCCTGCTGGAGACGGGCACGATTGACCGCTTTGCCTCCGTTGGCAACTTTGCTTCATATGCGCGTTGCGTCGATAGCCAGCACATGAGCAACGGCAAGAAGAAGGGGGAAGGCAACACCAGGAACGGCAACAAGTATCTGTCTTGGGCCTTTGTCGAAGCGGCCTACTACGCGCAGCGATTTTGCGCTGAGGCCAAACGGTTTTACGAACGCAAGAAAGCGAAGACGAACACGGCGGTAGCCACCAAGGCGTTAGCGCACAAGTTGGCAAGAGCGTGTTACCACATGTTGAAGGAGCAGAAGCCATTTGATGTGGCGCGCTGCTTCGCATGAGTTACGACGGCAACGGCAAGCCCGGCAATGGGGTCTGGCGCACCAGCCACGAAGCTGAATGGGATGCCGTTCGCCGTCGCCCGAGCAGTAAACGAATCGCCTGCAACGCGAGCCCGCAAGGGGTTGGCACCGCAAGTCGGTAGCCACGATAGCTGTGATTAAATCAATTGGACGCGAAGCGGCACCAACGTTCTTCTGGGGCGGCAAAGCCGCCACGGCGACAACAGAACACCGCTGATCGTTTGATCCTGATGGGTGACTGGCGCGATTCGTTCGCAGCCATGATTGAAGAAACGGGCGCGATTCAATAACTGCAACGGGGATGTTGGAAGATTTTAAAACCGGCGGCTGATGCCGCCATGGATTTGTTTACTCGCTTGACGCAGGTCGGCTAATGGGTGACCCCATTAGTTTTCATTAGTTTTCCCCATTAGTTTTCCATCTTACTGACGTGTGCACCAAATAGTGCGTAGTGCGTTATAGGAAACATGAGAACCAAGACTGATGCCCGGAAATTGGATGGAGCCACGCAAGCTCACCTGCGGAAGCTGGTGGTGAAAGCGGTGCGTGGAGGGATGACGCAAACCGAAGCGGCGACGACATACAGCGTCAGCCTGCGAGCGGTGAGCAAATGGATGAAGTTGTCTCGTGATGGTGGGCTGCGGGCGTTGAAGCCTGGCAGGCGTGGTCGACGCCCTGGCGGCGGACGGTTGAATACAACACAGGCTGCGCGCATTCGTGCGCTGATCATTGGAACGATGCCCGACCAGTTGAAGTTGCCGTTCTACCTTTGGACGCGGGAAGCGGAGGCCCGCCTGATCGAGCGGAAGTGTGGCATCACAGTTTCGCAGACGACGGTCGGGCGTTACCTCAAGGCATGGGGTATGAGTGCACAGAAACCCGTACGCCGTGCCTACGAGCGAAACGATGTAGCGATTGCCCGCTGGCTTGACGAAGACTACCCAGCCATCGTCAAGGTAGCGAAGCGCGAGAAAGCGACGATTTATTGGGGTGACGAGATGGGATTGCGCAGTGATCATGTCAGCGGAACTTGTTTCGCCCCGATGGGGCAAACGCCGGTGGTGCGAGCGACCGGGCAACGCTTTGGCTGTAACATGATCTCTGCGATCACCAATCGTGGTGCACTGGCATTCATGGTGTTCGAAGGCAAGTTCCAGAATTCGGTGTTCATTGAATTCATGAAGCGGATGCTCAAACAGGTCAAGGGCAAGATATTCCTGATCGTCGATGGTCACCCGGTGCATCGTTCGGCAGCCGCGAAGAAGTTTGTCGCCGAAAACGCCAAGCGTCTGCGGCTGATTCGTCTGCCCGGCTACTGCCCCGAACTGAACCCTGATGAGTTGCTCAATCAGGACGTCAAGACTAACGCCCTGGGAAAGAGCCGGCCAACCAACAAAGCGGAGATGGTGGCCAGCCTGCGTAGCCATCTTCACCGCCGACAGAAGCAACCTCATGTGATCCAGAATCTGTTTCAGGAAAAACATGTTCGCTATGCCGCCTGACCAAAATCACGCACTATTTACCGGCCTGCTCAGTAATGTGACCACCAATAATTTAAAGGGGCTGTATCCCCTGCCACGCCGCCATCTCTTCCACTTCGCGCTCGATGCGATCTTTCAGTTGCGCTTCGGCGATCTTCAAATCATAGCTCAGTTCAGTAGTGTCCGGTTAACTTACAAAATTCCGAGCCAAGGCTGAGTATTGGCGCGGGTTACAAAGCGATTTATTTTGGTGCCGATTTGAAATCAGTTTACCCACATTCCGCTTCGAGTAACTTCCAGAGATGGCGAATTTTAGGATGAAGTGCAATTTTGAGTAACCCAGGTCAGGTGGGCGGGATGCGGTAGCATCCATGCCTTTTTGACCGGACAGTCGAAATTGCGAAGATGAACTACACACACCTCACCCGAGAAGAACGATACCAGATTTACGTACTAAAGAAGATAGGCCACACCCAAAGCGATATTGCGAGTGTGTTGCAACGAAGCGAATCAACTATCAGCAGGGAATTGAAACGCAACTGCGGGCGACGCGGTTATCGTCCCAAGCAGGCGCACAGCAAGGCTGTTGAACGTCGTGCGCTCAATGCCCGCCAGGTGGATGTGGAAGCATGGCAGTTTGCACAGGAGATGCTTCTGCAACAGTGGAGCCCGGAGCAGATCAGTGGGCATGCCGACATCAGTTCGGAGACGGTCTACCAACGAGTTTATGCAGACAAGCAGTCAGGGGGTCTGTTGTGGAAGCACCTGCGCTGCCAGAAGAAAAGAAAGAAACGGTATGGCAAGATGGAACGGCGTGGCCAGATACCTAACCGGCAATCTATTGAGGACAGGCCGGCCATCGTGGATGAGCGCAAGCGGATCGGTGACTGGGAGGCGGACACCATCATTGGCAAGAACCATCGTCAGGCCATCGTGAGCATCGTGGAACGGAAGACGGGGCTGACGCTGATCCGAAAGGTCGAGCGCAAGACCGCACAAGCGGTCAGCCAGGCCATGATCGAACTGCTAAAGCCACACCAAAAGAAGGTGCACACGATCACTTCAGACAACGGAAAGGAATTTGCCGGGCATGAACAGATCGCTAACAAACTGAAGGCCGACTTTTACTTCGCCCACCCCTATGCGTCCTGGGAGCGAGGAACGAACGAGAACACCAATGGATTGATACGACAGTACTTCCCAAAGAACCGGGACTTCACCACCATTACACAACAGGAGATAGATACAGCAATGGAGAGATTGAACAACCGACCCAGAAAGAGACTTGGATTCCTGACACCCAATCAGGTATTCTTCAAGTCAGGCGTTGCACTTCAAATTTGAACTCGCGACACATTGTCCCGTTTGCTATCGGCCAAACATCTTCTCTAAGCAAGCCTCACCATATCGTAGGCCAGTTTCAGGATCAAGACGATCAGCAGGAACAGGAACAATCCGCGGATGAAAGCCGTGCCGCGCTTCATCGCGACCCGCGTGCCGGTATAGGCGCCCAGCATGTTAAAGATCGCCATCGGGAGCGCGATCTCGTAGAGCACCCTGCCGGTCGGGACGAAGAACATCAGCGCGGCGAGGTTGGTGGCGAGGTAAGGGAACCTCTGATTAAGTCCATCATGATCCGCGTTGCTGACAAAAACGGGATCCTCGCCGCGACACGTTACCGTGAAACGGCAGCTTGCGGGAGCGGCGAGGGAGCATCGTCTCCGCACCGGCGCTTCGCGTACCGTGAGCCGATGTCTACCGCAAGGCGCGCGACGCAGGTGGCGGCTGCAACACGTTACTGCGTAGCAGCCGATTGCGGGAGCAGCCGCTGGCAACCCCCTCCCGCACCGGACGCTTACGCGCACCGTGTCAGGGGTGCTGCTACTAGCGAAGGGTGCGGTCGCGACACGTTACTGGCGAAGCCAGCCGCCTGCGGGGGAAAGTTAGAAAGGGGGTTGGCCTTTCTTGCATCTAAACCCGCCGACACGTTACCGCGGAGCGGCCGATTGCGGGAGGCGGGGCATAGGCGGCATTCCCGCGCCAAAGGCTTACGCCCACCGTGTCATGCCGCCTACCCCGCAAAGCCGAATGCGCGGCCATGCGGGACTCAATCAGAGGTTCCTTAAATTTCGCCGAGGCCGACGCCTGCAGGAAGTCGAGGGCAAGGTAGTGGATGAACAGGAAGATCAGGAAGCTGCCGGTGCCCGGCCCGAACAGGCCGTCGTAAAAGCCTATCGCTCCCCCGATCAGCACCGACAGGACACGTTCGCGCGTGCCGATCTCGAGCGGGCGTTGTATCGCGCCGAAATCCTTTTTGCGGAAGATGTAGATGGCCATAACCACGACCAGCCATAGCACCATCGGACGCAGCACCCCCGGCGGAATATGCGACACGGTGGCGGCGCCGAGGAAGGACATCGCAAACGCGCTAATCGCGGCAGGCAGCACCAGCTTCCACGGGATGGCGACCTTGCCGACATAGCTGCGGGCCGCGACGGAGGTGCCCCATACCGACGAGAATTTGTTGGTGCCGAATATCGTTGCGTCGGGCGCCGCTGTCAGCACGTTGATCAGCGCCGGGATCTGGATCAGCCCGCCGCCCCCGACCGCGGCATCGATCATGCCGGCGCAGAATGCGAATGAGCAAAGAAGCGTTATGTGCAGCATGGTCATCGCATTATTCCCGAATTATCGGGGAATGGTGAATTTCTTGCGATAAGCAAATCCTCACCCCCTCGCCCTCCTCAATCCTCTCCCTGATACCCTCTCCTCAATCCTCTCCCGCAAGCGGGGAGAGCGCAGCGAGGGGGCGAAGCCAGGATAACGAGAAGGGCGATTGTTGATTCCTGCGGGAGAGGAAGCTGACGAGAAAGGCGATTGTTTACTCCTCGGGGAGAGGAAGCTAACGAGAAAAGCCATTGTTGATTCCTGCGGGAGAGGGGCGCGCCGGAAACCTCAGGGACAGATCACGCATTGCTCGTCCCGCAACTAAATCATGGGAGCCAGGTTCGATCAATTCTTCTTGTTCAACATGGATCGAATCAGATCACTTTGGTTGGTCGTGTTTGAAGAATCTGTCGGATGATTCACTTGGCAAGGCCGGGATAGAGTTTTGCGGCAATGACCAGCAACAGCAAAAATACCGCGGCCAGAATGCCGAAATCGGCCGGCAGGCCATGAACGCTGTGCCCGCCTTCGATCATCGCGTCGCGCAGCACATCGACCAGATAGGTCAGCGGATTGAACATCGCGACGGTCTTGAGCCAGTTGGGCATGATCTCCAGCGGGTAGATCGCGTTGCTCGCAAAGAACATCGGCATGGTCAACAGCTGCCCGATGCCCATGAAGCGCTCGCGGGTCTTGACGATGCAGGCGATGATCAGAGAGAAAGTGGAAAAGATGCACGAGCCGAGGATGACAGCCAGCATGACCTGCAGTATCGCCATGGCGTCCCAGTGCAAAGCGATATGCAGCAGCCAGGCTACCAGGTAAACGATCACCGCCTGCACCAGTCCGCGCAGCCCCGCGGAAACGGCCTTGCCCAGCACCAGCGCGCTGCGATACGCCGGGGAGACCAGCAGTTTTTGCACGATGCCGAGGTCGCGTTCCCAGATGACGGCGATGCCGTAAAAGATCGCGCTGAACAATACGCTTTGCGCCAGGATGCCAGGCGTCATGAAGGCAAGGTAGCTGATGCCGCCGGTCGGGATGTCGCGGACATGGCTGAACACCTGGCCGAATATCACCAGCCACAGCACCGGCTGGACCGCGCGCGAGAACAGCTCGGTGGGATCGCGCGCGATCTTGTTGAGTTCGGCAGCGGTGATCGCGGCGCTCTGGCTGAAGAATTCGAGCATGGTCAGCCGAGCCGCTGCAGGGTACGCCGGGCCTGGCGGATTTCGCGGTAGCTGCCGCTTTCGTGGATGGTCCCGCCGCTGTAGGCGACGAACACGTCGTCTAGCGTGGCGTTGGGGCCCACGCTGTTCTTGAGTTCCCGCGGGCTGCCGGTCACGCCCATGCTTCCCTGGTGCAGGATGGCCAGTTCATCGCAGAGATAATCCGCCTCTTCCATGTCGTGTGTGGTCATCAGGATGGTCATCCCGTAGTCGTGCCGCAACGCCTGCAGGCGTTCCCATACCGCCTTGCGGGCGACCGGGTCGAGCCCGATGGTGGGCTCGTCGAGGAACAGCACGGCCGGATGGTGCAGCATGGCCTGCGCAAGTTCCAGGCGGCGGATCATTCCGCCGGAAAAGGTCTTGACCAGCTTTTTGGAAACTTCGTCCAGTCCGGCGAAGGCGAGCGCTTCCTGGATGCGCGCCTTGCGCTCCGCACCGGTCATGCCGTGCAGGCGGGCGGACAGGGTCAGGTTTTCGATTGCGGTGAGCGAGCCGTCGGCGGACAACATCTGGGGCACATATCCTATCCGTTTGCGCACCTCGGTCGGCGACTTGATGATGTCGAAGCCCGCGACTTCGGCAGTTCCGGAGCTGGGCTCCAGCAGCGTGGTCAGCATCTTGATCGCCGTGCTCTTCCCTGCCCCGTTCGGCCCCAACAAGCCGAATATCCCGCCCGACCTGACCTGGAAGCTGATCGCATTGACCGCCGTCAAGCTGCCAAAGCGGCGGGTCAGCGCTCTCGTTTCAATGGCTGGCGACATAGGGTCCGCAGAATCTTGCCGGGGAGGGAATGGAGGTGCTCATTATGCTTCTTTGCCAAAATAACCGTCGATCAAGTTTGCAACAAATCAAGTCAGACCACTGATTCAATCAGCCTGGATCGACAAGATGGGCTTGGTGATTTCAATACGGCGTGCCGTCTTTGTGCGCGAACTGCCATTTGCCGCCGACCAATGCGCCGTGCAAGTCGTCGTCGGGATACACGACGGTATCACCCGCGCTGCGGTCTCCGACCTCGAGGTAGATGACTTCTTCGCCGGAGCGATTGACCAACTGGTGCCCATCGCCGGTGCCGCACCTGAATCCCGCGCACATGCCGGCGCAGAGTTGCGTTTCGCCGGCATCGGTGACGAGCACCGGATCACCCTGCAATATGTAGACGAATTCGTCCTGCCGGGAATGCGCGTGGCGCAAGGCCGAGCCGGCGCCGGGCATCAGCCGCACAAGATTCACGCCGAAGTTTGAAAGTCCGAACAGGTCGCCGAGCGGATGTTTCACTCGCCCCGCCATGCGCGAGGCGTATGGTTCGGGATAGATCGAGGGCCGCGTGCGCGGCGGCGTTTGTGCTGCGACCACGGCGACAGGGACGTCTTTGTGTTGGTTGGTTATGGCGCTCACCGGAAATGCCGCTTGATGAGGGCGGCGGCAAGCGCGCGCTTTTCAGGCGCGGCGAAATCGCTGTTGCAGAAATACAGGAACGTATCCGGCTTGCCCAGATCCGGATGATCCTTGCTTTCCGGCTCCACGCCGAGGATCGTCGCCTCGATTGCGTTGCCCTTGGCGATGCGCCTGAGCGATCCCTTCATTGCGGCCAGACTCAGCATCGCCGCAAAAAGAACAGGTGTGCGCGGTGTGACCCGGCGCAATTCCGCGAACACGGTTTCGGCAGACTCGGGAACCGACGATTCGACGGCCAGCGAGATGATCGCGCCGGCAAGGCCGGCCGCGTTTGCGGGCAGGTTGGCCAGCTTCTCAAGCTTTATCGGGATAAAGCCGCCCTGCTCCAGAAAGGGCTTCATTTCGTTGACGATGAAGGGATGCGGGCGTGCTAATAAAACTGACTTGGCCATGGTTCCTCCGGTTTGTGCCGCATGGTGTGCTGCAAGTTGCTGTCGTCCGTTGGCTCGAATGACACCGGCGGCCAAACCTCATTCGTGCCTGTTGTCGTTACCGTGATCCTTGTCCTTCCGGACGTCATCTTCCGGGCGATGCGGCTTCTTCTTGTTGTCTTTCTTGCCTGCATTTTTGTCTGTCTTCTTGCCTGTCGTCGTCTTGGCAGAGTCGGCACCAGCCTGCGGGTGCTTGCTATTGAAATCGCGTCCCTGGGCTTTCGCGGTGCCGTTCCCAGTGGCGTTCCCAGTGGTGTTCATGGTGCCGTTCGCGTTGTCCCGGTGCGGTCCGCCGGCATTTGGCTGGCCTTGTTGCAACGGCAGACTGTGCTGGTCGGGGAAAGGTGCTGTCATGCCTTGGGAATTGGCAGATGGGTCCTTTCCGCCCCCGGGTTGCCCGTATACAGGCGGTTGCTGCTGCATGCGTCCGCTGTCCGGAGCATACGGGTTGTGTTCGTCGCGATACTGGTCGCCGCCCCGATACTGGCCGGGGGGCTGGGGATGGGTGCCATACGCCGGCGCGTTGCCAGGATTGTTCGGTGTATATCTGAAGCGCGGTTGCATTTGCGCGGGCAGGGGTTGTGCCTTGCGATCGTCCCCAACATGGTAGGGGACGCCATTCAGATAGATGATCCGCGACATCGGGTAGCCTTCGCGCACTTCCCTGTCCGGGCTGAACACCGGGGGGCGGTGGAGATTCTGGTAGGGATAATGACGAAAGTGGTCATACAGCTGCGGCGGGATCGGGCGGATGGCGCGGTTGTCATCCACATAATAGGGCACATTGCCGATGAAGATGATGCGCGCATAGTAGTACCCCTGGTAGGACGGGGTGCCCTGATAATCGTAGTAGTCAGCATCGTAGCCCTGGTCGTAGTAGCCGGGCGGATACGGGCTCGGGTTAGCGACACAGGCGGCCATGAAGACTGCGGATGCTGCCAGCAAAACCATGTTGCGAAGCTTCATGTTCACTCTCTTGCGGATGAAGGATCACGATCGATCACTGTCTTACTCTCCGGGATTTACTCTTTTGGAGCTATTCTTTGGCCGGCTTGACGATGCTGATCACTTTCGCGTTCGGCAGCTCGCCGTCAGCGTAATAGGGTTTGGCTTGATCAAAGCCGAGCGCCCCGGCCAATTCCCTTTCGCGCTCCGAGATCAAGACAAAGCAATCCTTGATGTCCTGGATGGTGCTGTCCGACAGCGGGTTGGTGCGTCCGCCGAGCGGTGTGACGTCCTTGACGACGTTGCCCAGCGTCTTGCGCATCATGCGCAGGATGCGCTGTTCCTTGCTCAACTCTTCCTTGTCCATGGCTGTATACCGGTATGAATCTCAGGCATCCACTTTACCGGAATTTATGCGGGCAGGTTCGAAAATTACATCGAAGAGCACGCGAGGGATCGGGGTGCATCTTCTTGCACGTAGACCGTGTTACACATTGACCCTGGCGACGCCAAGACGCTCATTTGCCCGATTTCCGCCCGAATATCCGTTCGAAAAAATTGCTCATTTCCCGCCAGGAACACGCGTCGGCCCAGGCGTCGTAGCGTAACATTTCCGGGCGACCCGCCTTGTCGGCATCCGGGTTGGTGAAGCCGTGCACCACGCCGCCGAACACGGTCATCTGCCAGTCGACTTGTCCGGCGCGCATCTCGTCCTCGAATGCCTTGCGGTGTTCGGGCGGGACTGCCGGATCATCCGCGCCGATGCAGACGAGGATCTTTGCCTTGATGTTCTTCGCGTCCTGCGGTGCCACCGTGCCGAGACCGCTGTGGAAGCCCACCACGCCGGCGATGGGGGCGCCGCTGCGCGCCAGCTCGAGCGCCATCGTGCCGCCGAAGCAAAAGCCGATCGCGGCGATCCGGTCCGGATCGACTTCCGGGCAAGCCCTGAGCGCCGCTAGGCCGCCCTGCGCGCGGGCGCGGGTTCGCGCAATGTCATTGCGCAGCATCGCCAATATCGGGCTGGCCTCGCCGAAATCCTTGAACAGCTTGCGCTCGCCGTGCAGGTCGCAGGCGAGTGCAACATAGCCCATGCTTGCCAATCGCTCCGCGCGGGACAGCGCATGCTGGTCTAGCCCGCGCCCCTCGGGGAACACCAGTATCCCGGGCCTTTTGCCCGGTCCCGGTTCGAAAAACAGTTGCGCGTCCATCGCGAGG
This sequence comes from uncultured beta proteobacterium, assembly GCA_963723415.1. GTDB lineage: Bacteria > Pseudomonadota > Gammaproteobacteria > Burkholderiales > Gallionellaceae > Gallionella. The sequence goes on from CAVRQB010000003.1 coordinate 103,094, forward strand.
CCGTCGGCCTGGTAAGTTATGTTGCGGGTCTGCACAGCTTAGTCTCCTCTTTGGTAGTTGAAGAATTCTGCGGATTATTCACTCGGCGAGAAGATTTGCATAGGGGCCGAGCCCATGCCTCAAGATCATTTCGGTGCCGTTCAGTCAGGCTGAGCCAAAGGCAGGTCGAAATAAAAGGTCGCTCCCTGCCCGGTCTTCGAATCGAAGCCTATCGTCCCGCCCATGCCTACCACGATCGCCTTGCTGATCGCAAGCCCGAGACCGGTGCCGCTGTCCCCGTTCGCGGATAAATTCTCTGCCTGGGCGAATTTCTCGAAAATGTGTGCGCGGAACGCCTCCGGTATGCCGTGGCCGCGATCCCTGACAGAGACGCGCACGCTGCCGCCGGTCTTCTGCAGGGAGACAAAGACATTCTCGCCCGCCGGGGAATGCTTGGCGGCATTCGAAAGCAGATTGGCCATCACTTGCAGCACACGCTGTCCGTCGGCGATCACGCGGGTTTCTTCAGGCAGCGCATTCTCCAGCATAAAGGCAACCCGGTACCGTTCGGCATAGTAACGATTCAGTTCGAGCGCGTTTCGTATGCATGGCATCAGCGCCATCGGCCGGCAGTTGAAAGTCATGCCGCCGGCATTGAGCTTCTCGAAATCCAGGATGTCGTTGATCAGCGTCGCGAGATGCTTGCCGTTCTGGTATGCCATTTCAACCAGTTTCATCGTTTGCACGGGTATATTTTCCGACGCACTGCTCTCGATCAGGCCGAGTGCACCGACGATCGAGGTCAGCGGCGTGCGCAATTCATGACTCACGTTGGCGATGAAGTGTCCCTTGGCAAGATTCGCCGCCTCCGCAGCTTCCTTGGCGCGCACCAGCTCCGCGCGCAATGCGAGCGCATGCCAATACTCGTTATGCAGCCGCCGCCACATGAACAGCATGAAAAACAGGAAGACGGTGATCAGCAGGACAATCGCTCTTTCCGCTATCGGGCCATAGGCAAGTGCGAACGGAACGACAGGCAGCAACAGCGAAATCAGGAATATCCCGCCCAGCCGGGCAGCAGGCGCGAGCGTGACGATCCCGCCGGAAGCAATCCCCGCGGTGGCCAGCAGGACCATCACCGATGTCGAACCAAGGCTGTTGAGATACAGCGCCAATGCGCATACTCCGCCCCATGTCACGGCGGACATTACCGTTCCAAAAGCAAACAGGAAACGCCAGCGCTCCTTGCCGGCGGCATATAATCCGTCGAAACGCAATGCCAGATAGAGCCGGCCGACGGCAACTGCCGCCAGCAGGAATCCGAGGAATTCCATCAACAGCTTGTTGATCTCAAGCTGCCTTGAGAAATATATGATCAGCCACAGGACGAAATACGAGAACACGCCGACGACGGAACGCCGGGCAAGATCGCGATCCGCCTCGGCGCGAAGACCGGGACATGACAGAAGTTCCTGCATGGACCGGTTGCGCAACTTGAATGGCGGGAAGGGCAAGTTTTCGCTGTTCGGAATCACTTAAGGCCGAGCACCGTATTGACGGCCTTGACCAGACGATCGATCTGAAAGGGTTTGGTGACGAAGCCGTCGGCCCCGCCCACCAATCCCTTGAGCACCGCTTCGCGCGTCGCCTCCGCGGTCAGCATCACGACGGGTATCATCTTCATCGCCGGATGCTGGCGCATTCTGGCGAGGACATCGAATCCGTTGATGTCCGGCAGCCTGATATCGAGCAGCACCAGATCCGGCAACGGGGGGGCGCGCAGCGCGGCGACGATCTCCTCGCGGTTGGATGCGGTGCGCGTTTCGAACCCTTCCAGCTTGAGGAATATCTGCAGCAATTTGAGGATATCCGGATCGTCCTCGATAACCAGCACCGATATCCTTTGTCCCTCGGCGCGATCGGTCTTGACGGCCGCTTTGCGCACCAGGCTGACGTAATAACCGTTCTGCCTGAGGAATTCCGCATCCGCATCGATCTTCGCGTGGACATGCTCGCCCACTTTGGGAGCGGCTGTGCCGGTCCTGTCCAGCGTAAAGAAATCCCCCGGATCGATGATGTTGTCGCTCAGCGCGGCACCGGTGCCGATATATCTTTTATCGATGAGCTCGGCCAGGCTGGTCCGCAGGACATCGGGGGACATGCCGGACGGCGCGCGCTTGAGGATCTGACTGACGGTCGCGCTGCCCCCGACCAGCACCATCGCTTCCAGCTGGGCCGGCGTGAGCGTCGTCCCGGGTTCGCGCAGTTCCTGCTCCCCGCTTTTTGTCAGCGCCAGAACGGCCTTGTCATCCAGCAAAGGCGGCAGTTGATTGATTGATGGCTCCAACGGTGCCCCCTTGCATCTTCGAACGATTGAACAAGCCCCTGTGGAAATCACACTATCATACTAATCGCGATTATTCTATTTGGCGCGACATTTGGCGGGCTTCCGGTCAGCTTCCGGTCAGGTTTCAGGGCCCGCCCGCGCAAGGCGGGGAATCCGGGTGCAATTGGAAATGGAAAAACCTCTGGAGGACCCTCTGCAGGGCAAAGAGACGGAAATCGCTGTGGCTAAAAACTGCCACGGCTAAAAACTGTAGGTGGCCACGTAATGAGTGGTTTCATGCCGGTCATTCCTTACCGCGGTGATGACCATCCCCATCTCAAAGTCCTTGCCGAGCTTGTCCCTGATGCGGGTTTCCCCCATCCAGGAACCATCACGCAGCAACTGATCCCACATTTTCCTGTAGTAATCTTCGCTATACCGCCCTGTCTTGAGGATGCGGGGATTTTTTCCGATCAATTCATCCGGGCTATAGCCGCTGATCTTCAGGAACATCTTGTTGGCCCGCAGGATGTTGGCTTTTGCGTCGGTGATCAGGATCGGATACCTGGTCTCGAAAGCGACCGAGACAGTGTGCAGATCTTCCTGTGCCTGCCTGAGATCGTTCATGCTCTTCAACAAAGGGCGGAAAACGAGCAGGTAGAAGATGGGGAAGATCAGGAGGCACAGCAAAGCCGAGTCCAGCAGCAGGATTTGCATTCTCGGAATCGGCGGCAGCATTTCAAGGATCAACGCCACCAGCAGATTTATCACAAATACCGATCCGGTCAATATGACCAGCAATCTTGTTACTGACTGATGATATTTGATCTGCGACGGCAAGGAATCATCGGTCATAGTCCAACCCTCTTCATATTCATAATTCGTTTTACCGCCGAAGAATTCACTCGATCAGCTTTTCTTGTTATCGGCCGGCGAGCCATTCTTCATGAAACCTGGCTGGGCGCCAGGTTGCCGGCCGGATTACCAGGTGAGTGTGCGGTCAGGAGCACCAGCAACTGCCCGGACATCGGGGGCAACTGCCCGAACATCGGAGCTGTCGGACATTCAGGGCATCAAATGGTTCAGTTCCGGTGCGATCCGCCAAACACGTCACGGTGATACGATCAGCCCATACGACAGACGTGAGTTAAACTCGCCTGCAACGATTCTCCATTCAACACGCCGGCACATGCAGATCGATTCGGATATCGCAAAACGCGCAGTCATGCACCAGGACACCTTGCCCTGGAAAGCTTCGCCCTGGACCGGGGTTCAGATACGCACGCTGGAAGGCGGCGGGGAGAAAGCGGCGCGCGCCACAGCTATCGTCAGACTTTCACCCGGAGCCAGCATGGCCGGCTTCGATGCGCCGGGTGAAGAGGTAATGGTGCTGGACGGAGTGCTGACTGACGGATCCGGCAACTACGGCAAGGGCACCTACCTCAAGAATCCGTCCGGTTCAGTGCAAACCTGCGAGTCCGCTTCGGGCTGCACACTTTTCGTCAAACGGCATCATCTTGAACCGGATGACGACCGGCGCATCGTCGTGGAAAGCGCGGCCATGCCCTGGTACCGGGGTCTGGTAGACGGACTTTCGGTGATGCCGCTGTCGGAGTTCGGCACACAGCACACCGCGCTGGTGCGCTGGGCGCCGGGCACCCGCTTCAACCCCCACCGCCACTACGGCGGCGAAGAGATCTACGTGGTGGATGGCGTGTTCGAGGACGAACACGGCCGCTACCCCGCCGGCACCTGGCTGCGCAGCCCGCACCTCAGCGCGCATTGCCCTTTCAGCATCGAAGGCTGCACCATCTTTGTGAAGACCGGCCATCTGCTGCAGGAACAAGTCGCCGCGTGAGGCTTGCGGCAGCGTCCGGCACACCGGACCCGGGCGCGATATCAGGCCAGGCGAGACGCGACGAAGATGAACAACGCGCCAAGGCAGGTCAGCGCGATGAGACTCAGCGTGATCGACGAGCGATTCTGGGAGTGTGCCTCGGGCAGAATGTCGGAAGCGCTGATATACAAAAGAAAGCCGGCGAAGAATCCCAGATAGAGCATCAGCATGTACGGCGGCACCTGAAAAACCAGCGTGGAAGCGGCACCCAAAAAGGGTGCGATCGCATCCAGCAGCAGCATCGCAACCGAACGGCGGGTGGTATTGCGGTTGACCAGCATCAGGCTGACCGTGTTGAGTCCATCGCAAAAATCGTGCGATATGACTGCAATGGCCACGATGATCCCGACGGAGCGCGAGACCTGGAATCCCAGGCCGATCCCGACACCATCCATGAAGCTGTGGCCAGCCAGGGCAAAGGCCGAGAGCAGGCCTACCTGGGGATGGTGGTGAACGGCGTAATCAGCTTCGTGCGCATGATGGATCAGCAAGAATTTCTCAAGACTGTGAAAGAGCAGGAACCCGACAACCAGCGCGATCATTGCATGGGTTGCATCGATCCCCTCCGCTTGTGCCAGCCTGAAGATCTCCGGCAGAAGTTCAAAACTCACGACGCCCAGCAGCACGCCGGCAGTAAAACTGAGTATGAAGTGCAACCGGTCGCGGAACCTGAGTGCGAACAATCCGCCGAAACATGTCGAGAAGAACGTCAGCGCTGCGGCCAATAACGTCAATTCGATTTGCTGGTTCATCGTTGCGTCCCCCGATTTTCTGCCGGTGCCGGAATATGGATCAGGTGCCGGCAGGAATTGCTTCCAATTTTATGCAGTATACCGCTCCACGCCTGCTGAATTCCAAACTCCTTCACGCGACCATCAACCCCGATTACAATTGAACATGTTGCGTCAAATATATTTCCCGGATGCTTGACCTCCAAAGTATCCGTACAAAGATCTGGTTTGGCACGGCGGGAATGCCGCCGGCACCTTGTTTAACGAAGGGCATTCACGATGAACCTCAACCCGCTTGCAAGATTCCTGCTCGCTGCAGGCCTTACACTCTGCCAGCCCGACGCGCAGGCCGCATCCCGGGCACCGGCCGCCGCCGAGCACGGCATGGTGGTCACGGCGCAGCACCTGGCGACGCACGTTGGCGTGGATGTGCTGAAGTCCGGCGGCAATGCAGTGGATGCTGCCATCGCCGTGGGCTACGCGCTGGCCGTGGTCTACCCGGCGGCCGGCAACCTCGGCGGCGGCGGCTTCATGACGATAGAGATGGCCGATGGCAGCAAGACTTTCCTCGATTTCCGCGAGAAGGCGCCGCTGGCCGCGACGCCGGACATGTATCTCGACAAATTCGGCAACGTGGTGCCGGGCGCGAGCACGGACGGGATGCTTGCGGCAGGCGTGCCGGGCACGGTGTCTGGCCTGGAGATGGCGCGCACGGAATACGGCACGATGCCGCTTGCCAAGCTGATCGCACCGGCGATCAAATTTGCGAAGGACGGCTTTTTGCTCGACCAGGGCGACATCGACATGCTGATGACCGCAACGGGAAGATTCAGGAAGGACCCCGCCTCGGCGGCGATCTTCCTGAACCACGGCGAGCCTTACAAGGCCGGGCAGAAGCTGGTGCAGCATGATCTCGCCTATACGCTCACGCTGATCAGCGAACATCGCGCAGACGGTTTCTACAAGGGGAGCGTGGGCAGTGCGATCGCGGCGAGCATGAAGAGTGGCAAGGGCATCATCAAGCAGGACGACCTGGACGAGTACAGCACGCGCGAACTCAAGCCGGTCGAGTGCAGCTACCGCGGCTATGGCATCGTCTCGGCACCGCCGCCGAGTTCGGGCGGCGTGACGCTGTGCGAGATGCTGAACATCCTGGAGGGCTATCCGCTGCCGGCGCTGGGCTACCGCTCGGCACAGGCGGTGCAATACCAGATCGAGGCGATGCGCCATGCGTATGTGGACCGCAACAGTTATCTCGGCGACCCGGACTTCGTGGACAATCCGGTCGGCATCTTGCTCGACAAGAGATATGCCGAGAAATTGCGCGCGATGATCGCGCCGGACAGGGCCGGCGTTTCACTGGCCATCAAGCCGGGCATCTTTCCGCACCCTGTTTCGATACCGCACGAGGGCCGCAACACCACGCATTATTCGATCATCGACCAGTGGGGCAACGCGGTCTCGGTCACTTATACGCTGAACGACTGGTTCGGCACCGGGATCACCGTCCCGCACACCGGCGTGCTGCTGAACAACGAGATGGACGATTTCACCGCGAAGGCCGGCGTGCCGAACAGCTTCGGCCTGGTGCAGGGCGACGCGAACGCGATCGCCCCCGGCAAGCGCCCGCTGAGCTCGATGACGCCGACCATCATTACCAAAGACGGAAAGCCGCTGATGGTGCTCGGCACGCCGGGCGGCAGCCGCATCATCACCACGGTGCTGCTGACGATACTCAACGTGATCGACTACGGCATGGATATACAGCAGGCAGTTGATGCGCCGCGCTTCCACCAGCAATGGCTGCCGGACTACACCAATCTCGAACCGGGCGCGATCGGCCCCGAGGTGCGACAGACGCTGGAGGACTGGGGCCAGAAGTTCGGCCCGCCGCAGGAAGCCAACCACGTCACGGCGATACTGGTCGGTGCGCCTTCGTTGAACGGCAAGCCGGTTGGAAAGAATATCTATTACGGCGCGAACGATATGCGGCGCGGGACCGGGCTGGCGCTGGGCTATTGATGGCGGCTTTGCAGCAGCGGGACGTCACCCGGGGTGCCGGCGCGATCGAAACGGTTCGAAGCCCGGCCTGCAAAAAGCGAAGATCAAAGGAAGATGACAACCGGGAAGATGGCGACAGCGACCACCAGCACCAGCCATTCCAGATTATGATTCTTGAGGAAGCCGGTAAAGTGCAGGACCACGATTACAAGGGCGATGACGTAAAAAATCAGCGATAGCATGGGTTTTCCTCTTCTTCCTGGCGCATGAGCACCTGTTGCGACTACGGGTTTCTTGAACGTATATATTTATACAGCCTGAATGGATATCTAGACAAGCTATATTTTCATCGTGCCGCTCAAGAATGACCATGCGAACAATACGCGGCGCGGTCCGGCGATTTGCATGGTGGCGCCGATAGTGCCCGAAGAGGAGCGCAAGTGGCGCCCGGTCTACCTTAAGAAACGCGATACCGCAAAGGCATCGAAGGGCCATGCCAGCTCTGCATTGTTGTCGACGCGCTGCAATACCGGAATCCGCAAGCTGTACTTCGCAAAGAGATCCTGATTTTCAGTGACATCGATCTTTATCGCGTTGAATCCCGCGCGGCGGAGGATCGCCTCTGCTTCTGAACACAGGTGGCAGAACGGATTGCCGTAGAGTTTTGCAATTGCCCGAGATTGAGACAAATCAGCACCTCCGGTTTATTTTTTCAGGGCAAGGAATATGCCGACGATAAAACAAGCCGCACCGCTGATGTAGAAAGCCATCTCCTTGTCTGAATAGGAACCGGTAATGGCATGGGTGATCCTTGAACCGACATCATCGGATAATCGATACCCCCAGAATGCGAGGCCGACACCCATCGCCACCAGGGCGATACCGGTCATCTTCATTGCAGATGTCGTACCGTTTGCCATGTTGAGCTCCTTTGGCCGGACAAGGTGAGTCGGTTGTGGGGGACAGCCCACGGCTTTTTTGATACGCCCGATTCTATCGGGAAACCCGGGTCCTGTCCCCTGCTAAACGTCCCCCTGTTAAGCCTCTATTACACTCGGCAAGGATATTCCCGGGCATATCCTGTGCTCCTGCGCAACTGCATCAAATACAGTTTTGCGAAATCAGCGATTGAAGCGTAGTATTTTTTTCTTGCCTCCATTTCAGATCAGGTGGCAAGACCGGTGCAATGAAAATCATTGCAGCCTCCGTAATCGAATCTCCGTAATAGTAACTCGGGAGGAATCATGGCAAACAACAACACTGATCAGTATCTGGAAAACAACAAGCAGTATGCGAGCGGGAAGGTGATACACAAGGCCACTTACCCGGGCAAGCAGCCGATCAACCCGGCCAAGCACGTAGCGGTTGTAGCCTGTATGGACGCGCGACTCGACGTGGAGGATCTGCTCGGCCTTCAGACCGGGGACGCGCACATCATCCGCAATGCCGGCGGTGTCGTGACCGATGACACGATCCGCTGCCTCATCATCTCGCATCATCTGCTCAATACCAATGAGATCATCCTGATCCACCATACCCGCTGCGGCATGCTCGCTTTCACGGATGACTTGCTCAAGGCCGGCCTGGAAGGCGACCCCGCGGCCGGGAAACTGCTCGGCCAGGCAACGTCGCGCAAGTTCACCAGCTGCAAGAAATCCGCGGCCATGCCGTCCGCGTTCCACGCATTCCGTGGTGCTCTCGAGCCGCTCGATGGTCCGCGCAACACAAAGCAAACGGAACGGCTTGAGTGGGACGTGCGGCGCGGGATGTCTGCTATCCTGAACCATCCCTGGATACCGACCAGCGGGCCGGACGCGGTCACTGTGCGGGGATTCATCTACGACGTGGATACCGGCAAGCTTGAGGAGGTGAGTTACCCGGGACCCATGGGATCGTTTGGTTGACGATCTTCATCACGCTGTTGATACTCCAGCTCCCCGCCCGGCGCCGCGGCTGCTGGATTAGGGAGGCTGCGATGCAAGAATGAGTGTTTAGAGCGACTGCTTTCTGTTATACGTGATTTGTTATATCTGTCAACGGACTCAATCAAGGAATGACCGGTCATGTCGCTGAAGAAGGTGGATGTATTGCTGGTGGGTGCGGGTGTGATGAGCGCAACGCTGGGCAAGCTGTTGTCGCTGCTGGAACCCACCCTGAAGATCATGATGGTCGAGCGACTGAGCAAGGTGGCGCATGAAAGCTCGCACGGACTGAACAATGCCGGCACCGGCCATGCCGGATATTGCGAGCTGAATTACACCCCGCAACTGGCGGACGGCAGCGTGGACATCAACCGGGCGCTGGCGATCAACGCGGCGTACGAAGTGTCGCTGCAGTTCTGGTCCTATCTGGTCGAGCAGGACGTGTTGCCCTCACCCGGGAAATTCATCAACCCGATCTATCACCAGAGTTTCGTCTGGGGCGGGCAGAATGTGGCTTTCCTGCGCAAGCGCTACGAGGCTTTGCACACCCATCATCTGTTCGAGGAAATGGAGTACTGCGAGGACCACGCGGTGCTGCGTCAGTGGATGCCGCTGGTCATGGAGCATCGCGACCCCGGACAAAAGGTCGCGGGCACCCAGGTCAAGCACGGCACGGACGTCGATTTCGGGATGTTGACGCGCCAGCTGGTCAAGGCGATGACCGCGCATCCCGCGTTCGAACTCAGACTGGGCCACACGATCACCGGACTGAAACAACATCCGGACGGCCGCTGGCACGTGCGGATCAAGGATAATCATCTCAACCACAGCAAGACCATAGACGCGGGCTTCGTGTTTCTCGGCGCGGGCGGCGGCGCGCTGCCGCTGCTGCAAAAATCGGGGATACCGGAAGGACAGGGTTACGGCGGATTCCCGGTCAGCGGGCAATGGCTGATCTGCAGGAACCCGGCCGTCGTCAAGCGCCATACCAGCAAGGTCTACGGCAAGGCGGCGACCGGCGCGCCGCCGATGTCGGTGCCGCACCTGGACGCGCGCATCATCGACGGGCAGCCGGGTCTGCTGTTCGGGCCGTTCGCCAGCATCACGACGAAATTCCTGAAAGGCGGCTCGGTGCTGGACATGTTCTCCTCGATCAAATCGAACAACCTCAAGCCTATGCTCGCTGTGGCGCGCGACAACCTGGAACTGACCCGCTACCTGGTCACCGAGGCGTTCCGCTCGCACAAGGACCGCGTGGCCAGCCTGCAGCAATTCTATGCGGACGCGAAGGTGAAGGACTGGGAGCTGGCTTCGGCAGGACTGCGCGTGCAGATCATCAAGGGCTGCGACACCAATGGCGGCAAGCTGGAATTCGGCACCGAGATCGTCACCGCCAAGGACGGCACGCTCGCCTCGCTGCTGGGCGCGTCTCCGGGCGCGTCGACCTCGGTGCAGGCGATGCTGGAAGTGATCGAGCGGTGTTTCGGATCGCGGATCAGGAGCGCCGACTGGCAGCGCAAACTGAAAAGGATGATCCCCTCCTACGGCGAATCGCTGGACGAGAACGTGGACTTGCTGCACGCCGTGCGCGAAAGGACGCTCGCCACGCTGGGGCTGGAACACAGGAAGGGCAAGACCGGCAAGGCGCCAAACAACTGATCGATGTTGCCGGGCGGTTACCCTTCTTCGTGATGATCAGAAGACCGGAACGGGGCTGCGCGGATTTCAGGTCTGGACAAATATCAGTCCGATGACTTGCTCCAAAGCAAACATGCCTGACCACTGATGTCTCAATACTCTGCCTCGCGTACTTGCGGCCTGCCTTCCGTTTCCCAGCGTACAATGCCGCCGGCAAGGTTGAGCACCTTTTTGAAGCCCATCATCTGCAACACTGCGGCTGCCATCGCCGAACGGCCGCCGGTGGCACAGTAAACGACGATCTGCCGGTCACGCGCTCCTGATAAAGGCGGGTAGTGCTTGGTATAGCTTGTGTCTGCGGCGGCCTCGATGATGCCGCGCGGCACGAGATGAGCGGCCGCAATGTGCCCATGCTCGAACTCGGCAGCTTCGCGCACGTCGACAAGCAAAAGATCCTCTTTCGCTTTCAATTTCGCACCGAGCTCGTCGGGTGTGATCTCGGTGATGCAGGACTTGGCGGCTTTCACAAAGTCCATCAAGCCCGCAGGGCTTTCAGGTTTGAACAGGTCATACATTCTTCGATTCCATCCTCATATGCAGCGTTGGGCGATTGCGATTACCGCTCTTTCAGACCCCTATGGTTTGACCCGGGGGACTCCAAAAGCGATATTGAAAACATCATCGTTGATAGCCGGGCATCATCCTGCCTCTGAATATTCCTTCTGCCGCTGCTGCGCATTTTGCAGAATGGCCAGGCGCTCTTCATTGCTGACATGATTCCATCTGTCGTTTTCCTCCGCCGAGACGAAGCAGCTCAGGCAAATACCTTTATCGTTCACGTTGCAATCGCCCAAACAAGGGGATCTTGCAATAACCTCCGGATCCGTCATCTGTTGTTCTCCATTCCTGTCGTTGAAAAGCCCGCGAGCGGTTCGAATCCTGATCGCAGGCTATTGACTGCGAGCATCGGCATGGATTCATCTGTTTTGATGTCATGGTGATGGCGGTGAAACCTTTTTTGCAAGGATCCTGTGCTGCACCGGCAGAGATGAATCCCGGGACCGGGATGCCGAAGTACTGCTGTCCAGCGCCGTCTACGCGACTTGTTTTTCCAGAGCTTCCATACTGTCCATTTTCAAATCGTCCGGCAGAACATCAGCGATCTTGGGGAAACGCCTGAACTCGGGATAGAGCTTGAAGCCCAGATGCTTGTATACCAGCAGCGCATGGTCGCGGTAATACGCCGTCACCGGAGAGTGTGGATGGAATGCTTGAAGCAGCGGCAGCGCCTTGCGGTAATTCTTCCACACTTCCTCCATCGAAGCTCCGCTTGAGGCACGGTAACCCAACTGGCCTCCAAGCGGGGTTTCCGCCTGTATCCAGGTTTCCACGATACCGAATTTCTTGTGGTCCTTGTTGATCGGCGAGCCTGCTTCAAGACCGAAAGGACCGCTGTGGGTGGCGTAGATATAGTTCCTGTTTTCATACAGGAAGTTCAGGGTGTCGCCAAATTCACGGTGCGTTTCGGTGGGGAAACCGCCTATAACGAAGACATGATTCGCGATTCCCGCTTCGTGCGTGTTCTTCATGACCTCCGCGACCTCCTGCACGATCGTTCCCTTGCCCATCAAGTCAAGGATGCGCTGGTTGCCGCTCTCCAATCCCCACAACAAGAACTTGCATCCGGACTCGGCGATCTCCTTCAATATGGCCGGAGTAAAAGTCTTGTTGGGTTTCGAATACGCATAATAGGTGATACCCAATTCTGCGTCCTTGATCGCCTTTGCCAGGCGGACAAACTGCCCCGGGGCAATCATCTCATCCACGAAGGAGAAGTTGCGGATCCCCTGGGCGACGAAGTGACGCAGCACCTCGATTATCGAATCCAATGATCGCACCCGATACGTATCCCCGGCAGAAAAGTAGTGGACGCAGAACGTGCATTTCCGCCAGTAGCAACCGCGGGAAAGGAGCAGCGGGATAATAGGTTCGGGCGAATAATAGCTGTTCAGATCAAGACCGCCGAAATCCGGGATACCGTATTGATCGATATCCTTATGAAATACCGGCGGCTCTTTCACCATCTGGCCCGATTCCCAATACACCGTTCCGGCAACTCCCTTGGGATGTCCACCGTTGCTGAGCAGTTGCTTGAGGGGTTCTTCACCATCACCCGTGACGATCACGTCCGCAGATTCGGGATACCATTTCAGAAAGCTCTGCGCGCCGTCTATCAGGCAGCTCCCGCCCATGAAGACCTTCAGCTTGGCCTGTTGGCGCAGGAACCGCCCAAGTGCCGCACCGACAGGAAGCTGCTCCGAAAATATCATCGATATGCCGACACAACTCGGCTTTAATGCCAGGATCTGCCCGACACAAGCCTTGAGCATCGGCGGGAGCACTTGAGTACGCTCCCATTCGGCACACTGCACTTCGAGCATCTTGGTTGTGTACTCGATGAATCTTGAGAATACGCCACCGCAATGGTTATAGATATCCGGACGGCTCAGCAGGATGTCATTGTCCGCGCCCCGAAATACCTTCGCTGCATGGAGCACTTCTTCTCTGGTAACACCGGCTTCGGCAAAGACCTTCTCGCTGAACATGCTGGCGCCTGTTTGTATATCAGGAAGGATGTTTTTAAGGACCCACAGATTCAGATCCAGCAATTTGACTTCCCAATCCGGCAACTCCCGTTCGACATAACCTTTCAGCATCGAAATACCAAGCGGTGGCGATGTTGCCAGGGTCAAAGGGGGAAAAACCAGGACCAGCGTTTTTTTGGCAGTTTCCATACAATTTCCTAGATCAAACAACCACCGGTTAAAGACCGTCAATTCGATTTGCGGACTGCAAGTCCGGAAATGCATCGACCGAACGACGCCGTATTCACATCATCAACAATACAGCAAGTACAGTTTTACGCAAGAAAAATGCCTGTAAATACAAACGGGCGTGAAGCTCAATAAATCAGCCATTTATAAGGCATAGTACATCTTCCGACCCTTAGTATGAATTGCTAACTTTGATAAAAGATATGCATTATTTCTATTTGTTGAGAATATTAGTTGGTTATTTGGAATTTAACAACCCGGCAGACAAATTAATGTCTAGCCTGATTTTCACAATTGCCGAAGGCTGGCCTGCTCCAACTCCGGACAACTCCCCCAGTCCGAAGAGAAACCGCAAGCGTATTCATATCGAATATTACAATAAGCTGGAAGTATAATGATCCGGCTTCAGCCATGTTGCCCCTTTTATAATCAAAGGAAGATCGAAATGAAAACTGCCAGGAAAGCATTGAATTCCATTGTTGTCCCGTTGCTCGCCTTTACGATGATAGTCAATCTCGCCTCCTGCGGCACTATCCTGTACCCCGAGCGTAAAGGCCAGAAACCCGGTCACATCGATCCGGCAGTTGCGATCCTCGATGGGGTGGGGTTGCTGTTTTTCATTATCCCCGGGGTGATCGCTTTCGCCGTCGATTTCAGCAACAATTCAATATATTTGCCGCGCAGCCACTCATCGAAATTCGATTCGCTGCAAGAATATTCGCAGATTCGGGCCGACAAAAAATTGGACGCCGCCGCGATTCAAAATATCATTCGTGCAGAAACCGGCACAGACATCAGTCTGGAACAGGCAAACATGAAGATCGTCAGGTTGAAATCCGCGGCCGACCTGGATTCAGAATTTTCCCTGTATGGAACTGACAACCATATTGCGTTGACGCGATAGCCTGCCTGAAACCGGTCCCGGCGCTTTGCGATCAGGTCAATTGTTCAGACGCCGCTCGAAATCCTGCTCTTCCTCGGCGATGACGGAAGCACGCACGGCGGAATAGAACCGGGACGAGAATTCCTGGACGGCCCGCTTCTGTTCATCCTTCAATCCGGATATCGCAAGGTTGCGCGCCAGATGCTCCTCGCACTCAGACAAAGTATCAAGAGGCGCATCAAACCGGGTTAGCGAAAATGATAATACCTGGCTGAGAACGTATTCAATCGCTGCTATGCGGCCGATGATCTGATCTTCGTCCATGTGACCCCCAATGTGTTCTTTTCAAGAATATCCGTGATGGCTCCAGCCTGACTTGCATCGTGCCGCGAATCAAATGGAATATCAAGTCTATGTAAGCTATCACGACATTCAGGCCGGTCCGCCTATTTGTGTGGCAATCCATTCAGGTATCCAAACAGTCTCAATGCAAGCTGGCGGCGTTCCGCTTCGGGCCTGCCCTCATTGAGGGCAGGCATCCCGGTATCCGGTCTGATTGAAGACGGATTCAACACCCAAGCCAGGAAACTTTCCTTTCCAAGGATCTTCGCCTGCTCGGCCAAATCGAAAGGCACTTTGTTTCCGCCGTAGCCATTCACCCGGTGGCAGCTGAGACAGTATTTCTCCAGATCAAACGCATCCGGAGATCTCCCCCCCGGGATTTCCTCCGGGGTTTTGGAAATCAGTATCTCGTTCACCTGGTAAGGCCAGTAGGTGCCGCCATCCCTGATCAGGCCGGGATCATGGATGTTGTCCCACACCAGGTAATAGGGCGCCAGGGCTACATCGCGTTGATGTTGCGCCAGGTTGTCCACCTTGAACTCGCGTGCATCCTTTTTCGCGAACACCAGATAGGCGCGATACCGATCGAAGCGCCCGGCAGGTATGCGTGAAACATAGCCGTCCAGAGCCCTGAATTCGATATGGTCGGCGGATGTCTTCCATTGATCGCCGAACATCGCCCGAAACACCGCTTCGACGGGATATCCGATATACACCGCGTGCGGCCGGCTCTTTCCTTCGATCAGGTGTGGTTCGACCACTTCGATCTCCAGCGGCGGGTCAGACAGCAGCCTTTCCAGTTCTTCCACCCCGTGCAACATCGCGGCGCAGCAATGGCTTGAAAACAACAGCAGTATCCCGATGCAACATCCCGACGGATGATCAAAGTTCAGACACATCAGCCGGATGTACTGAGTTATTTGAAGGACGCCACCCCTGCCTTGCAGGTGACTTCATCCTGGGAACCGGTTCCGCCGGAGCAGCCGACGGCGCCGACGATCTTGCCGCCCTCGACGAGCGGTTTACCGCCGCGCGAGCCTATCACGCCGTCCAGTGTCGCGACATAAGGCATGTTATTCAACTGGATCGCATTCTCGAAGGCTTTTGTTTCACGCCGGAACTCCACCGCAGCGCGGGCCTTATGCTCGGAGATCTGGATGGACCCAAGCTGTGCGCCGTCCATGCGCTGGAAGGCGACCAGGTTTCCGCCCGAATCGACGACTGCGATGTTCATCTTCCAATCGTGTTTCCCGGCTTCGGCCAATGCTGCCGCGATCACACCCTGGGCACGTTCCAGCGTGATCGGAGCTCCATAGGGAATATCGAACGGCATCTTCTCGGGAACGGTATCCAGCGGATTGGGCTTCTGCGCCTCTTCTGCGCGGCTCGCGCCCGCAGCCAGCAAAGCGGTGAAAACAATTGCAGTGAACAGGATTGATTTCGACGACATGACGATTCTCCTCGTATGGAACATGCGGCGGGTTACCAGGTAAGTCTTTGAGCTTTGTTGCGGCGCTTATTATGCATCTGAAATCAATATCCGTACGGGCCACTATTGCGGCCGGTCGCTCAGCGATTTTAACCGGCCTTTCCTTTCCACCAGGCCGCGATGATGCTTCCGACCGCAGGGTTCACCAGGTAGCCATAAGAGCGATGGCAGTTGAGGCCTTCCTCGCTGCGGAAGAAGTTGTAGATCCCGTGGCAGTGGTCCTCGATGGACTCGACCAGACCGTGTTCCAGCATCGCATGAAAGCTATCGCCGATATGCTGATTGAGCGCGGCGACGTCGCCCTCGGCGGAAAGATTGGTCCAGTGCCGGATCAGGCCGGGGTAACTTCCAATTCCCTGACCATTCACGCCCAGCAGGTGCCGATGTATGTAATGCAACCCCAAGGGGCTGCCCAGCGTCAGAAACTCCACCTTTCCTTTTATCCCCTCCTCGAGCGTAAGCTCCCACAGGGTATCGTAGGCGATCACGGAACCGAGACTGTGCCCGATCAGCAGCACATCATCCTGTCGCTCAAGCATCGGGCGCAATGTCTGCTTGAGCAGGTCACGGATCTTGCGGGCGACATCATCGCTGTTGTTGAAATAGCGGTCGATCTCCTCGGCGGTGCTGCGCACTTCCTTGGGCAGCAACCGTATCAGCATCGGGATGTGGTCGGCGAGCGTCAGCAGCAAATGGCTCAGGCGGATGTTCCATGAATTGGCCTCGCGTATGTCCTGCCGGGTGGGGCCATGCTTATTGATCAACGCATCGATCCACGGGATGTCCAGGGTGATGTCCTTGTACTTGTGATAATAAAGGTAGTTCCAGCTGACCAGATGGAATTGCGCGGAACAGTCCTGCAGCGTATCGGCCGCAGCGCCGTCGGCGCGGCGCACCCCTTCGACCAGGGTACGCCAGAGCAATTCACGATGCTGTGCCGCCTCGGGCTTGGGATTCTTGCCCGGTACGTAGATGATCTGCTTTGTTGTCATGGTTTGCCCGGCGGGGATTCGCGTGCGCGCATGCCATGATGATAGTTCATCTGACTGCCGTGAGGGACATCGTTCGGCCCGTCCATAGAATGTTCCGGTCCGGCAATCCCCCCGCCGAACAAAACAAAAGGGGCTGCATGTGCAGCCCCTCCGGTACTTCCCTGCTGCTATCGAGCAGCGGTCACGATCACCTTCTGTCGGATTTGCCGCCGCCGAACAGATCGGCCATCACCTGCACGTTGTCGTCGCAGGCGTGATTCAGGCATGGCAATCCGAATCCCGACTCGAGCGACTTGAGCAGCGAGAAGTGGTTGTACATGGTCGCGCTTTGCTTGCCGCCCTTGCTGTAGTTGGTGTCGACGATCAGCGCCACCTGATTGGTGTTCGGCGCCTGGCTATAGTCGTTCTCGTCCCAAAGCACGACGATCGCGTTATTGCCCTCGCTCCAGGCAGGCGATTTCTTGATCGCGGCCACCAGATTCTGCACGGTGATGTCGCCGCGCTGGATCAAGGCCGGATTCAGGCCTGCTTGTGTACCGTCATCGCTCGGGTCATAGTTGCAGAACGGTCCGGCATTGCCTTGTCCATGCTGATCGTTGCACTGGTTGGGCGCGATGAACGAGAAGGCCGGCACGTTGCCGCTGCCCAGGTCGGCGTATAAACCCCCGGGTCCGTCGAAGCCAGCCGAGTTATTCAGGCTGAGGCCTGGATTATGTCCTTCCTGGACGCTCTGGAAATACACGAACGGGTTGTGCTTGGAGGCATACAGGCTGACGATCCCGGCCGAAGTCAGCGCCGGATTCTGCACCGGCAGGATGGTGCTGAAATCCGTGTTGTTGGTATAGAAACCGTCGCTAAGGTTCACCAGGTCTGCACCAGCAGCCGGCAGATCTTCCTGGTAGCTCTTCCAGCTGCTGCGCGCTTCAAACAACTGATCGGCGATCGATTTGCCGGATATGTTGGTCGCTGCGGGGATGGACTGGACACCGTCGATGTTGATATCTCCCGGAGGACCTTGAGTCTCGTTGATATAATCGATCGCAGGGGTTGCTGCATCTGTTCCGGTGCCGGAGATCGGGCAGATGTTCGAGCTGGGCGGGTTGTCGGTGTTGGCAGTTCCCATGACAAGGTTGCTGGCGCAGGAAGCGTTATGCCAGTCCGAGTTGTTGTCGCTCAGTACGCCGAAGTTCGAACCGCCCACTACCTCGAGATAATTGGTCAGACTGGGATGGGCTACGGCAAAGTAGTTGCCCGCAAGATTGGCCGTCTGCGCGTATTTATTGATGAAGGGCGCGTTGGGATTGTTGATGATCTGGCTGTACCCGTGGTTCTCCATCATGATCACGAACACGTGATCCAGATGAGGGATGCCCTGCGGGACTCTGCCTTCTTTGGCAAAAACCGGACCTGCCAGCGCGACGCCTAACAGACCCAGCACTGCTATGGATTTTTTCATGCTGATGTTCTCCTGTGATAGTTTGCACAATGGAATGCTGCTGTCCTGATAAGCGGCCCTGGCGATCGATTACGATCCGGAAAGCTCGGACGTATTCTCGAGTGTCTTGATGACATGAGAATGACAGAAAAATGACAGCGGGATTATTGCTGGAATGATCCGGACAGGTTGTCCGGGAACAACCAGCATTCAGGATTTGAAATGTCTTTTGCTTCGATACGGCACGGTCGCCTGCCCGTCAGTATTGCCGGCTTCGCCGGCAGGAAGCATGGGGGGTCAAAGTCCGTTGAGGATGCGCTCCCTCGCGTTCTTCGCCTCATCTTCGGTGATCAATCCCTTGTCCAGCAAGTCCTTGATCTTGCCCAGCCGCTGTTCCGCGGTTTCGCTGCTGCCGCCGGAAGATGTCCCCGCTGCCGCTGCGGGTTTGTCGCCGCCGCAGTCGAGCTTGGCATGCAGACCGTAGCTGCTTACCTGGGAGCTGACCGTCGCGGTGAAATCCGCGCACCCCGCTTTCCTGAGCGTCACCCTGCCGTACAGCGATTCCTTGTCCTTGGGATAGAGGTTGGGAAACACGTCCTCCCGGGTGAGCTGGAGCGGTGTCATGCCGACGTTTGTACCCATCAGGTAAACCTCGGCACCGGCGGGATTGGATTCGACCT
Source organism: uncultured beta proteobacterium (assembly GCA_963723415.1). GTDB lineage: Bacteria > Pseudomonadota > Gammaproteobacteria > Burkholderiales > Gallionellaceae > Gallionella. Next base: position 122,243 of record CAVRQB010000003.1, read on the forward strand.
TGATCGGGTTGTCTCCGGCGGACGGGAACAGATTGCTCATGCCTCCGGGCGACGAACAACCCGCTGCGAGCAAAAGGCTGCTGCAAAGCGCAAGCGTCTTTGCGGTATTTTTCAAGTACATGATTCCTCCGGTCATTGTGGTGATCCATCAAGTTTAAGGTGGTTAAAGATCCGCATTCAGGTTTGGACGCATCTCATCCGATCTTGCGGGCCACCATGTCGATCAGCGCCGACATGCCGCTGTGCCCGGCCCCTTCGCTTACCTGATCGTCATGCTCGCGCAGATGCGATATATCCATGCCGCCGAATGCGTCGCGCAACAGCGTTTCAGTATAGAGGTTCTCGGCATGCGGCGGGCCGCCGGTCTTGTATTCGAGCTGGCGCGGGGTGTAGCCCTGCAGTATCAACAGCCCCCCCGGTTTCAGGCAGCGCTTGATGCCCGCGAACATCTGCTCGCGCAATGCGGGCGGCGCGAACTGGATAAAGATCGCCGCAACCGCATCGAAGCGGTTCTCGCCCCACTGCCATTGCGCAAGATCGGCTTGTTGGAAATCCATCGTCACACCGCGTTGCTGTGCAAGTTTTTTCGCTTTCTCCAGCGCCACCGCAGATGCCTCGACCGACAACACCTGCAATCCCTGTTGTGCCAGCCACACGCCGTTGCGGCCCTCGCCGTCGGCGACCGCGAGGCAGATCATTCCCGGCTTGAGCAGATGACGCTGCGAAACCAGGAATGCATTCGGCTCGGTGCCGAACAGATAACCTTCCTGCGCATAGCGTTCGTCCCACATACTCATCACAGATCTCCGTCATCTTTCGTCAAACAGCGCGCATGCCCGGCCGTTTCCTGATCCCTTCCCGGCCGTGTTCCGGACCGGTCATGCCATACAAGGGTAATGTTACCCGAAGTTTCATGTTAACCTTTTTGCGCAACGTATCAATGATACGAACGGTGGCCATGAAAAAATCGCTATTCATCTTTCTCGCCTTTGTTTTGCTGCTCGGGGGCTGCAGCACTGTCAGCCTGGTCTACCGCAACGCCGACTGGTATCTGCAGCACAAGATCAACGGCTACACATCATTCGATGCCCGGCAGAAAAAAATGATCCGCCAGGATGTCGCGGATTATATGCGCTGGCACCGGAACAACGCGCTGCCGGAGTACGTTACCTTTCTGCAAAACCTGAATGGCACGGTTCAGTATGAAGGACAATTGAAGGCCGACGAGATCGCCATGCTCAGAACTCAGTTGCTGGACCTGTACAAGAAATCCCTGGTCCCGGCGGTCAGGCCCGCCGCAGAGCTGCTGATCACGCTGGACAGCCGGCAATTGCAGGAACTGGGCAGCAACCTTGCCGAGGAGAACCGGCAACAATTGAAAGACCAGCAAGAGATTGGCATCGATAAATATTTGAACAAGCGCGCCGACAGGACCGTCAATTTTCTGGAATGGCTGGCAGGCGACCTGAGCGCACAACAGGAACAAAAGGTCAGGGAAATGAGCCGTCATTTGCCTGTTGTCGGCGACATATACATCCGGCAACGGCAGGAAAATCAGGGCAGGCTGATCGAACTATTGAACAGTCATGCGAACGCGGAGAAGATCTCGGCATTCCTGACAGCATGGATATTCACGCCCGAACAGACCAGAACTCCGCAGCAACAGCGCGCCATCGAGTCTTTCGAGCGGGCCTCGGATGAAATGCTCGTCCAGATCCACGGAATGCTGACTGCCAAACAGAAGGAACATATACACAAGATGATATCGTCATACATCGATGCGATGCGGACCGAAATCGACAGATCCCGCCAGGAATCCGGCAAATGACGCTGTAGCCGATGATAAAACAGACGGCCGCGCAGGCGGGGCAAGGCCGGCCGGTGTCGGGATCGAGCGCTTGCATCGCCCGGAATCTGCCGTTCATTCCGCTGGAATTTTATACCCGGCTAACTTACTATGCCTGCACAAGCAACTTATGCAAAAGCAGGTCCCCGGAGCCCCCTTGCCGCATCGACGCAAAAATAATTCTGCCCCGATCAATGAACGGTACAGCGGATTGATCAGGGCACTGCACAGCTTATTGCCGCCGGAATCCGTGCTGGTCGACGCGGAGGATCTGCGCCCGTTCGAATGCGACGGACTGGCGGTATACCGGCAACTGCCGATGGTCGTGGTGTTGCCGGAAACCATAGCGCAGGTGCAGGACATTCTGCGCCTCTGCCACACACATCAGGTGCCGGTAGTGGCGCGCGGGGCCGGCACCGGCCTGTCCGGCGGCGCATTGCCTTTGGCGGACGGCGTGTTGCTGAGCCTGGCAAAATTCAGGAACATCCTGAACATCGATCCGCGCAACGCTCTTGCAACGGTGCAGCCCGGCGTGCGCAACCTGGCGATATCCGAAGCGGCGGCGGCCTATGGAATGTATTACGCGCCCGATCCCTCGTCGCAGATCGCCTGCACGATAGGCGGCAATGTCGCGGAAAACTCCGGCGGCGTGCATTGCCTGAAATACGGGCTGACCGTGCACAACATCCTGATGGTTAAGGTGGTCACTATGGAAGGCGATCTGCTGACCATAGGCGCCGAGACACTGGACTCGCCCGGCTACGACCTGCTGGCGCTGATGGCCGGCTCGGAGGGCATGCTGGGCGTGATCGTCGAGGTCACGGTCAAGTTGCTGGCAAGGCCGGAACGCGCGCAGGTGGTGCTCGCGGCCTTTGACGATGTGGTCAAGGCGGGCGAAGCGGTCGGCGCGATCATCGCCGCCGGCATCATCCCCGCGGGACTGGAGATGATGGACAGGCTCGCGATCCAGGCGGCGGAAGATTTCGTGCATGCCGGTTATCCGCGCGACGCCGAAGCGATCCTGCTGTGCGAACTGGACGGCACCCACGCCGAAGTATCGGAATACATCGCGGCGGTGCGCACGATATTGAACGGCAGCGGCGCGACCGAGGTGCGCACGGCAGCCGACGAGGCCGAACGGCATCTGTTCTGGAAGGGCCGCAAATCGGCGTTCCCCGCGGTGGGCCGCATCTGCCCGGATTATTACTGCATGGACGGCACGATACCGCGCCGCGAATTGCCGCATGTGCTGCGCCGCATCAGCGAGATGTCGGTGCAATTCGGGTTGGCGGTTGCCAATGTGTTCCATGCCGGCGACGGCAACCTGCACCCGCTGATCCTGTTCGATGGCAACAAGCCGGGCGAACTGGAGCGCACCGAGGAATTCGGCCGCGGCATCCTGCAACTGTGCGTCGAAGTCGGCGGCACCATCACCGGCGAGCACGGCGTAGGGATAGAAAAAATCGACCAGATGTGCGTGCAGTTCAGCAGCGCGGAATTGAACCAGTTCCACGCGATCAAGGCGGCCTTCGACCCGTCCGGCCTGCTCAATCCCGGCAAGGCGGTGCCGACGCTGCACCGTTGCGCCGAATTCGGCGCAATGCATGTCCATCACGGGCAACTGCCGCATCCCGAACTGGAGCGCTTTTAGTGACGACCGCACACCTGACCGATTCTGACACCAGCACTGCATTGCAGCAGCAGGTGCTGGAAGCCTTGCGCTATTTGACGCCGCTCAACATCGTCGGCGGCGGCAGCAAATCATTTCTCGGGCGCACTGCCGAACGCGCGCAGGCTGTCGAGACCGGCAAACATCGCGGCATCGTCGAATACGACCCGCGCGAACTGGTCATGACCGCGCGCAGCGGAACAACGCTGAGCGAGATCGAAGCTGCGCTGGCCGCAGCCAACCAGATGCTCGCGTTCGAGCCGCCGCATTTCGGCCCAATTGGGACACTGGACGCGACGCTGGGCGGCACGATCGCCTGCGGATTGTCCGGACCGCGCCGCCCCTACAGCGGTTCGGCGCGCGATTTCGTGCTGGGATGCCGGATGCTGAACGGCCGCGGCGAGATAATGCACTTCGGCGGAAAAGTGATGAAGAATGTCGCCGGTTACGATGTGTCGCGGCTGATGGCCGGAGCCTACGGCACGCTGGGCATCATGCTGGAGGTCAGCCTGAAGGTGCTGCCGCGCCCCGCTGCCAGCATCACCTTGGCGAGCGAATGCAGCGCGGCCGAAGCGATAACGAGCATGAGCGCTTTGCTGGGCAAGCCTTATCCGGTGGATGCCGCGTGCTATCACGGTGAACGCCTCTATGTGCGCATCTCCGGCAGCGCGCAGGGCGTCATGGAAGCGCGCACCAAGATCCCCGGCGAGGTGCTGCCGGATGCGGACACCTTCTGGCATGCATTGCGCGAGCATCGGTTGCCCTTCTTCCATCCCGGCAGCGCGCTGTACCGCGTCGTGGTCAAGCCCGCGACCCCGCCATTGAACATCGAAGGTAATTGGCTGCTGGACTGGGGCGGTGCGCAGCGCTGGCTGCGCAGCAATGAAGATATCGCCACGATACGGCGCCGTGTCGATGCCGTCGGCGGACACGTCACGGTGTTTCGCGGCGGACAAACCGGAGAAATATTTCAACCGCTGTCCGGGCCGCTGCTGGCGATACACCGGCGGCTCAAGAACAGCTTCGATCCGAAGAACATCTTCAATCCCGGCCGGATGTACGCCCAGCTATAGCATGCAAACTGCCATCTCCGCAGAATTGCTGAACAACCCCGATATCGCGGAAGCCGATGCCATCCTGCGCACTTGCGTGCATTGCGGATTCTGCATGGCGACCTGCCCTACCTACCAGTTGCTGGGGTCCGAGCTGGATGGCCCGCGCGGACGCATCTATCTGATCAAGGAGATGCTGGAGACCCGGAAGGCCGGCGGCAACACCCGCTTGCATCTGGACCGCTGCCTGACCTGCCGTTCCTGCGAAACGACCTGCCCGTCCGGCGTGCGCTACGGGCGTTTGATCGACATCGGCCGCGCGACGGTCGAACAAATGGCGCCGCGTTCGCTGGCCGAAAGACTGATGCGCAAGGCCATGCTCATGGTCATCCCCTACACCGCTCGGATGTCGGTTGCTTTGTCTTTCGCGCGCATGTTCCGTCCGCTGCTGCCGGCGGAGCTCAGGAAAAAGATACCGGCCAGACAAGAACCGGCAAGCCGGCCCTCTGCGGTGACGCCGGCTGCTTCCCACGCGCGGCGCATGCTGGTGCTGGATGGCTGCGTCCAGCCGCTGGGCACGCCGAACACCAATGCGGCTGCAGCGCGCGTACTCGACAGGCTGGGTATCACGCTGGTCAGTGCACAGGGTGCCGGTTGCTGCGGGGCGCTGAACCAGCATCTGTCCGACCCCGGCGGTGCGCGCGCGATGATGCGCCGCAACATCGACGCATGGTGGCCGCATGTAGCGGGCGGCGCAGAGGCGATCGTGATGACGGCCAGCGGCTGCGGACTGATGGTGAAGGATTATGGCCATGCATTGCGGGACGATGCCGCGTATGCAGGCAAGGCCGCGCGTATCAGCGCACTGACGCGCGACCTCAGCGAAATAATATCGGGCGAGTTTTTGAACCGCGAGATCCCGGATGCCTACGCGCATACCGGCCGGGGCAGGCGCGTCGCTTATCATTCTTCTTGTACACTGCAGCACGGCCAGAGACTCGGCGGGACAGTTGAAGCGATCCTGCGGTTCTGCGGCTATGAATTGACTCCGGTCGCGGACAGCCATCTTTGCTGCGGCGCGGCCGGCACTTACACACTGACGCAACCGGTTTTGTCCCGGAAACTGCTGGAGAACAAGCTGGCCGCGCTATCTGAGGGCAAGCCCGAGGTCATCGCAACGGCAAATGTCGGTTGCCAGATGCATCTGGCCGGTGCAAGCGATGTGCCGGTCAAACATTGGATAGAATTGCTGGAATAAAGATATCATTGAAAAATATTGAATTCACATCCAGGGAGAGGGGCCAGCATGAAAATAACACCATCCCGCCCGCCGCAACGCGTACTGATGGGACCCGGTCCATTCGATGGGAGCGCCGGACTGGAAGCCATCGGCTTGAAGTTCATGGCGGCGGACGCCGAACGCCCAGCCCAACTCAATTCACCGGATGATGTTCTTGTCCGCATGAAAACACCGGTCGGCCATGGCATCGCGGTGGATGCAGCTGACAGGAAACTGCGACTAAATCATTACAACGTACCTACGGGCATCGGGAGCCACCAATCATGAAAAGCAATATTGAGATCGCGCAATCTGCCTCGAAACGAACGATCATCGACCTGGCCGAAGAATGGGCCAACATCCCGCCCGAAGTCCTTGAACCCTATGGCCGTTACAAGGCGAAACTTTCCCTGGATTATGCGGCGAGGGTTGCGGATGAACCCAACGGGAAATTGATCCTGGTCACGGCCATTTCCCCGACCCCTGCCGGCGAGGGAAAGACGACCACGACCGTAGGCCTCGGTGACGGCCTGAACCAAATCGGCAAAAAAGCATTGATCTGCCTGCGCGAACCATCACTGGGTCCGGTATTCGGCATGAAGGGCGGTGCAGCCGGCGGCGGATACTCGCAAGTCGTGCCGATGGAGGATATCAACCTGCATTTCACCGGTGATTTCAATGCGATCTCGCTGGCAAACAATCTGCTCGCCGCGCTGATCGATAATCACATACACCACGGCAACGAGCTGAACATCGACACCAGGCGCATCACATGGAAACGCGTGATAGACATGAACGACCGCGCGCTGCGCAAGATCACGGTCGGCCTGGGCGGCCCTGCCAACGGTTATGTGCGGGAAGACGGATTCGACATCGTGGTCGCCTCGGAAGTCATGGCGATATTCTGCCTGGCGAAGAGTCTTGATGACCTGAAACAACGACTGGGCAATATCGTGATCGGCTACACCACCGATCAAAAACCGGTCCTTGCCCGCGACCTGAATGCACAGGGTGCGATGACGGCCATGTTGCGCGATGCCTTTTCTCCGAATCTGGTGCAGACCATGGAGAACAACCTGGCATTCATCCATGGCGGTCCGTTTGCGAATATCGCGCATGGCTGCAATTCGGTGATCGCCACCTCTACCGCACTGAAACTGGCGGATTACGTCGTGACCGAAGCCGGTTTCGGTGCCGACCTGGGCGCGGAGAAGTTCATCGACATCAAGTGCCGCAAGTCCGGCTTGAAACCCTCGGCCGTCGTGCTGGTGGCCACCGTGCGCGCCCTGAAATATCATGGCGGGGTCGAGGTCAGGGAGACCGGGAAGGAAGATCTCGCCGCGCTGAAAAGAGGACTGGTGAATCTCGAGCGGCACATCGACAATATACGCAACCAATTCGGCCTGCCTTGCGTCGTTGCGATCAATCATCGCACCGAGGATACACCCGCAGAAGTCGAGCTGCTGAAAGCCACCGCAGCAACACACGGGGCAGAGGTCATCGTGGCACGGCATTGGGCCGAAGGCGGAAAAGGCGCTGTGGATCTGGCACATGCCGTCGTAAAGATGTGCGAACAGCCCAATGACTTCAAGTTTGTCTACGAAGACCATGAAACGCTCTGGAACAAGATCAAAGCCGTCGCGACAAAGATCTATGGTGCTTCCGATATCGCGGCCGACAAGAAGACCATTGCGAAACTGGAAGCCCTGCAGAGATCCGGGTACGGACATTTCCCGGTTTGCATCGCCAAGACCCAATACTCCTTTTCCACCGACCCTACCCTGAGAGGCGCCCCGAGCAATCATATTCTGAATATCAGCGAGATCAGACTGGCGGCCGGCGCGGAATTCATTGTGGTAGTGTGCGCGGAGATCATGACGATGCCGGGCTTGCCCAAGGTCCCATCCGCGCATTCGATCGATATCAATGAGGACGGGGTGATCGTCGGTTTATTTTGAGCGCTGATTACCGCTTGATCTGCTGCTGCAATATCCTTTGCCGGGCGGATCACTGGCACGTGGCGGCGCTGGAATGATACGGATTGATGCAACCCGTATGCGACCGGGTTCGATGAAAACCGATTTTACCGGAAGGATTTGACATGTCGGACGAAACCGAAGAAGAGCTTTTTGCGCAATACAAGAAGAGGGCTGAACGAATGATGAAGATAGTGGTTGGCCTGTTAGCCGCCGCCTTCCTGCTTGTCCTGTATTTCCTGCTGTATGGCTGAACTTGCGCCCAAGCGCCCGGATATACCTTGACAGACCTGTGAATCAACAGTTTGCAACCAGCCTCGGCAGCACCGGTTAAAAAAGCCCCTGAGCCTTCGGCACCAGGGGCAATATGTCTCAACAAGGTGTCGAGACGACACGTTAAGGGGGAGAAAGACGTGTCATGGCTCGCGCCAATAATTCCATAGATTGAATCCCCATCAATAAGTTCCATGCCGTGTCCCTTGAGAAGATTTAGCTGCCATGCGCGGCGGGGCTGCGTGATCCTTCACACCCCCCGCATCAGCCACCACCAGCAGGTCAGTGTGATGAACGAGATCACCAGCCCCACCGCCACCATCGGCGTCACCAGCGGCGGATCGAGGTCGTGCTCGGTGGCGAGGATCGCGGCGGTGATCATCGGCGGCATCGCGGCTTCGAACAGCGTGATCTGTATCGCCTGCCCGTGCGCGCCTAGTAGCGGCACATACACCAGGAACAATGCCAGCGGCGCCAGCACCAGCTTGAATGACAAACCCAGAAACAAGTTCCTGACGTTGCCGGCAAGATGCCCCAGGCGCAACTGAAAACCGACCGCCAGCAGCGCCAGCGGAGCCAGCGTGTCGCCCATGCGCTTGAGCACGACAGGCAGCCATTCGGGGTATGCCACAGGGATCAGCAACAGCGCAACCACCAATGCGATGAACGGCGGGAAGCGGAAGATGCGTTTGACCATTTCACCGGCGCCGGGACGCCCCGACGAATAGATGCCGGCCACCGTGATGCCCAGTGTGGAGAGCACCAGGAAGGAACCGAGCTGGTCGACGATGATGCCGGTAGCGAGTCCCTGGTGGCCGTAATATGCCTCTATCATCGGCAGTCCGACGTAGGAGGTGTTGCACAGTCCGCCCGTCAGGATCAGCGCGCCCTCGGTGCGCCGCGGCAGGTCCAGCCAGCGCCCGGCCAGACGGAAGAATCCCGCCGACAGCGCAAAACAGATCCAGGCCATCGCCGCCATCAGCCCGACATGGCCGCTGATCTTCATGTCATGCACAGACAACAGTATCAGCGCAGGGAAGGAAACGTGGATGATGAAACTGTTCAGCACCGCGGGCGTATTCACCGGCATGCGCTTGAAGCGGTGCAGCAGCATGCCGATGGCGAAGCAGAGAAAGAGCAGGATGATGTTATTCACTGGCTTGCATGATGCGCATCAATATTTTCCCCGCTCTTTACTGACCGTAGCGGCATCATCAACAGCAACCGCCCTTGGCTCCGCCCATCTGGACCGGCGGGCAGGGAACCGTCCCATAACTGCAGAAGACACAGCAGTCGCCGGCTTTGGGTTTGAGCAGCGTGCGGCAATTCCTGCATTCATAAAACCACTGGCATGCATCCGTGGGCATTTCTTCTTCCCTCGAGTAGCCGCACACGGGACAGGTAAGCACGGATCTGGTCTGGATTTCCATGAACGCTGCCCCCTGAAAATCCAGATTACACAGGCACTCTGGCCGAGATGTAAGCCTTGAGCTTCGCCTCATCCGCGTCCATCACCTCGCAGCGTTGCGGCAGCTTCTCGATGCCTTGCAGATTGACCGGACGCTCGGGTTCGCGGCCCAGTGATTCCTGTATCGTCTCCGCGAACTTGGCGGGCAGGGCGGTCTCGAGGCAAACCAGCGGCAGGTTGGGCCGGCGCTGCTCGATGCCCACCTTGATGCCGTCGGCGGTGTGCGGGTCGATCATCACGCCGTAGTCTTCCCACAGCTTGCGGATGGTCTTGAGCCTGTCCTGGTGCGTGCTCTTGCCGGAAACGATATCGAACTTCGGCAATGCATCCCAATAATCGGTGTCCCTGATATCGAACGCACCGCCCTTGTCGACCCTGCTCCAGAACTCGCGCACTTTGGCGCCATCCCTGCCAACCAGATCGAACACGAAGCGCTCGAAATTGCTCGCCTTGGAGATGTCCATCGACGGGCTGCTGGTCTCGTAGGTGTGCCGGGTGTCGCGCGGGCGGTACATGCCGGTGCGGAAGAACTCGTCGAGCACGTCGTTCTCGTTGGTGGCCAATATCAATTGGCCGATCGGCAGCCCCATCATCCGCGCGATATGGCCGGCGCAGATGTTGCCGAAGTTGCCGGACGGCACCGCAAACGCGACCTGCTCGTCGCTGCTCTTGGTCGCGGCGAAGTAGCCCTTGAAGTAATACACGATCTGCACCGACACGCGCGCCCAGTTGATCGAGTTGACCGTGCCGATCCTGTACTTCGCCTTGAAGGCGTGGTCGTTGGACACCGCCTTGACCATGTCCTGCGCGTCGTCGAACATGCCGTCGATCCCGATGTTGTAGATGTTGGCATCCTGCAGCGAGTACATCTGCGCGCGCTGGAACGCCGACATCTTGCCGTGCGGCGACAGCATGAACACGCGGATGCCGCGCTTGCCGCGCATCGCGTATTCGGCGGCGGAGCCGGTGTCGCCCGAGGTCGCGCCGAGGATGTTCAGCTCGGCGTGCTGTTTGTCCAGCGCATACTCGAAGAGGTTGCCGAGCAACTGCATCGCGATGTCCTTGAACGCCAGCGTCGGGCCGTTGGAGAGTTCGAGGATGTGCAATCCTTCTTCCAGCGTGCGCAGCGGCGTGATCTGTGTGAAATCCGAATCGGCACGGCCGTTGCTGTACACCGCTGTCGTGTAGGTGCTGGCGATGATGGCCTTGAGGTCCGCCGCCGGAATGTCGGTGATGAATTTCGACAACACCGCGTAGGCGAGGTCGGCGTAGGACAGCTTGCGCCAGGCATCCAGTTCGGCGCGCGTCACCTGCGGATATCGCTCCGGCAGGTACAGGCCGCCATCCGGCGCCAGGCCGCCCAGCAGGATCTCGGTGAAATTCTTCGCGGGCGCATTGCCGCGGGTGGAGATGTATTTCATTTTAAAACTACCTCATCAGTTCCCTCTCCTTGCAGGGAGAGGGTCAGGGAGAGGGTGGAAGTTCAGTGACCCTCTCCCCCAGCCCCTCTGATAAAACCACTAGCCATTCGACTAGGCCGCCAAAAAACAACGGCCAAGTCGCTGGTTATCCCGCCAGCGGCGAGGGGAGTTGTTAGATTTCCTCAACCAGAAACAGCAGAACAGTCGGCGTAACCGAACGCGCCTTATGGCCGCTCGCCGAACCGGCCGGGATGAATATTCCAAAGTCTTCCGGATAACGAACAAGGTTTCCGTGAAAATCGATCTCCAGTTCGCCCTGGATCACATAACCGATATGCCCTTTTTCGCACCATTCCGGCTCGACGAACTGGTCCGTAAATTCGACCAGGCGCAGCTGTCTGTCGCCACTGCGAAAAGCCTTGAACCTTGCACCATGTATCGAGGACTGCCATTCCAGAGAATCGAACATTACTCGGTATTGCTCCACACCCCTCTCCCCCAGCCCCTCTGATAAAACCACTAGCCATTCGACTAGGCCGCCAAAAAACAACGGCCAAGTCGCTGGTTATCCCGCAAGCGGGCGAGGGGAGCTTGCTATTTACCCAGTTCCTCCAGCCGCAAACGCGTTACCTTCCCCGCCACCACGCCCAAACCCTCGATCTTTCTGATCGCCGCATTGATGCGCTTCTCGCGCGTAAGATGGGTCAGCATGATCAGGTCGGCCTGGGTCTCGCCTTCGCCGGGTTCCTTCTGGATCACCGCATCGATCGAGATCTGTTCATCCGCGAGGATGCGCGTGATGTCGGCCAGCACGCCCGGTTTGTCGGCGACGCGCAGCCGCAGGTAGTAGCTGGTCTGCACTTCGTCCATCGGCAATATCTTCAGATCGGACATCGCGTTCGGCTGGAACGCCAGATGCGGCACGCGATGTTCGGGGTCGGCGGTGTGCATGCGCGTCACGTCCACCAGGTCGGCGATCACCGCGCTGGCGGTGGGCTCTGCGCCGGCGCCCTTGCCGTAATACAGGGTCGCGCCGACCGCATCTCCCTGCACCAGCACCGCGTTCATCGCGCCTTCGACATTGGCGATCAATCGCTTGGCCGGGATCAGCGTCGGATGCACGCGCAACTCGACGCCTTCCGGCGTGCGCTTGGTGATGCCCAGCAATTTGATGCGGTAGCCGAGCTGCTCGGCGTACTTGATGTCGGTTGCATCGAGCTTGGAGATGCCTTCGATGTAGGCCTTGTCGAACTGCATAGGGATACCAAAAGCCAAAGCTGAAAGTATCGTGATCTTGTGCGCCGCATCGACGCCTTCGATGTCGAAGGTCGGGTCGGCCTCGGCATAGCCCAGGCGCTGCGCCTCTTTCAGCACGGTGTCGAAGCCCAGCCCCTTGTCGCGCATCTCGGACAGGATGAAGTTGGTTGTGCCATTTATTATCCCGGCGATCCATTCGATGCGGTTCGCGGTCAGCCCTTCGCGCAGCGCCTTGATGATAGGGATGCCGCCTGCCACCGCGGCCTCGAACGCGACCATCACGCCCCGGTCCTGCGCGGCCTTGAAGATCTCGTTGCCGTGCGTCGCGAGCAAGGCCTTGTTCGCGGTGACCACATGCTTCCCGTTCGCGATCGCCTTCAGCACCAGCTCCCTGGCCACGCCGGTGCCGCCGATCAGCTCGATGATGATGTCCACGTCCGGATCGCTGACCACCGAGAATGCATCGTCGGTCACGCGGCATTTTCCGCCGGTGACTTTCCTCGCCAGTTCCAGGTTCTTGTCCGCAACGACGGTGATGCGGATCGGGCGCCCGGCGCGCCGGGTGATCTCTTCGGCGTTGCGCTGCAGCACCGTGAAGGTTCCGCCGCCGACGGTGCCTATGCCCAGCAGTCCTACATTGATTGGTTTCATTTGTAAATCCTAGTTATTAGTCGTTAGACGCTAGTCATTAGTTGATGTTGTCGCTGCGCGGATTTTGGTTTTGCTAGCGACTAACGTCTAACGACTATCGACTGATTTCAGTTCCGTGGTGTTTGCGGTAGTTTTCCAGAAAACGCGAAATGCGCGCCATCGCCTCGGTCAGGTCATCGGCATTCGGCAGGAACACGATGCGAATGTGATCCGGATGTATCCAGTTGAAGCCGCTGCCCTGCACCACCAGCACCTTCTCGGTCTCCAGCAGCTCGAGGATGAATTTCTGGTCGTCCTTGATCGGGTAGATCTTCGGGTCGAAGCGCGGGAACAGATACAGCGCGGCCTTCGGTTTGACGCAGGTCACGCCAGGAATCGCGGTGAGCAGCTTGTATGCGAGATCGCGCTGTTTGCACAGGCGCCCGCCCGGTGCGACCAGATCGGCTATGCTCTGGTAGCCGCCCAGCGCGGTCTGGATCGCGAATTGCCCCGGCACGTTGGAGCACAGCCGCATCGAGGCCAGTATCGTCAGGCCGTTGATGTAATCCTGCGCGTGTTTCTTCTCGCCGGACACCACCATCCAGCCGACGCGGTAACCGCAGGCGCGGTAATTCTTCGACAGGCCGTTCAGCGTGACGAACAGCACGTCGTCGGCCAGCGACGCGATCGCGGTATGCGTCAAGCCGTCATACACCATCTTGTCGTATATCTCGTCGGCAAAGATGATCAGGTCGTGTTCGCGCGCGATCTGGATGATCTCGCGGAGGATGTCGTCCGAATACAACGCCCCGGTCGGGTTGTTCGGATTGATGACGACGATCGCGCGCGTCCTCGGCGTGATCTTCTTGCGCATGTCGGCCAGGTCCGGATTCCAGCCGTTCTGCTCGTCGCAGACATAGTGGCGCGGCGTGCCGCCGGCCAGCGTCACCGCCGCGGTCCACAGCGGATAGTCCGGCGTCGGGATCAATACCTCATCGCCGGTGTTAAGCAAGCCCTGCATACCCATCACGATCAGTTCCGACGCGCCGTTGCCGATGTAGATATCGTCCAGCGTAACGCCCGGGATCTTCTTGGATTGGCAATAGTGCATAATCGCCTTGCGCGCCGCGAACATGCCTTTTGAATCCGAATATCCCGACGAATTCGGCAGGTTCAGGATCACGTCCTGCTGGATCTCCTCGGGTGCCTCGAAGCCGAACGGCGCGAGATTGCCAATGTTAAGCTTGATGATGCGCTGGCCCTCCTCCTCCATCTGCTTGGCGCGCTCCATCACCGGCCCGCGGATGTCGTAGCACACGTTGGAAAGTTTGGTCGATTTCAGTATCGGTTTCACGTTATATTTATACTCGAGTTGTCCGAACGCAGCGCGATGCTAGAATCTTCCACGGGCTGGAATTCCCCCGGTGCCAGGATTTGCCCGGTGCCAGGATTTGCCCAGTGTTAGAATCCGCAACAAAGCTGCAAAGGGCGCGATTTTACCCGCGCCGCCCGCGCACAGCAAATGCCATGGAGATTGCCATGGTGAAAATTAGGGTCATGCCTTGAAATTACACTTAGCCAATCCCGGCGATATCAAACTGTTCACCGCGCACGGCGCGGGGCACGTGATGGTAAACGGCGAACGTTATGAGCACAGCATCGTGGTACTGGCCGAAGAGGTTCGCAGCGACTGGACTGTCAACGGCTTCGACGAACTGAGAGAAACTCACTTCGACTACTTTCTCGCCCTCAAGCCCGACGTGCTGCTGCTCGGCACCGGGTCCAGCCAGCGGTTCCCGCATCCGCGTCTGTACCGGACATTGACCGATGCGCGCATCGGCGTGGAGTGCATGGACACGCCCGCCGCATGCCGCACCTACAACATACTGGTGGCCGAAGGCCGCAGGGTGATCGCCGCTATTCTGATCTAAGGGAAGTCTATGAGCCAAAACCTGAACAACGTCATCCGGCAGGCCGAGCAGATCATCCTCGGCAAGCCCAAGCAGATCCGCTTCGCGCTCGCCTGCCTGCTGGCGCGCGGCCATTTGCTGATCGAGGACCTGCCGGGGGTCGGCAAGACCACGCTGGCGCACGTGCTCGCGCGCACGCTGGGCTTGCAATTCCAGCGCATCCAGTTCACCAGCGACCTGCTGCCCGCCGACATCCTCGGCGTGTCGGTATACGAGCGCCCGGGTATCGAAGCAAAGGTCGGCGAATTCAAATTCCATCCCGGCCCGATCTTTGCGCAGATGATCCTGGCGGACGAGATCAACCGCGCCACGCCCAAGGCGCAGAGTGCGCTGCTCGAAGCGATGGAGGAACAGCAGGTGACCATAGAAGGCACGACGCGCGCACTGCCCGTCCCGTTCTTCGTCATCGCCACGCAGAATCCCGCCTATCAGGTCGGCACATTCCCGCTGCCGGAATCGCAACTGGACCGTTTCCTGATGCGCATCCAGATGGGTTATCCGGATGCGCATGCAGAGCGCGGCCTGCTGTCCGGCGTGGACAGGCGCGAGATCGTCGCCCAGCTCAGCCCGCAGATGGAGAGCAGCGAACTGCTCGCGCTGCAGAAGCGCGCGCGGGAGATCCACGTCTCGCCCGCATTGCTCGACTACGTACAAGCCATCCTGCGCCATACGCGCGAAGCGGCGCGCTACGCGCACGGCCTGTCGCCGCGAGCAGGACTCGCGCTGTTGTCCGCCGCGCGCGCCTGGGCATTGCTGGATGCGCGCGACGCGGTGATCCCCGAGGACGTGCAGGCCGTGCTGCCCGGCGTGGTCAGCCACAGATTGCAGCCGGCCGGCGAACACTCGAATCAGAGCGGTGATGTGCTGGTGCGCGGTCTGATCGAGGCGGTGGCGATTCCCTGACGGGCTTGGCAAATAGCTGCTACTGATTAATGAAACTTGTCATGCCCGTTCCCTCGCCTCAATCCTCTGGTGAAACTCCTAGCCATCTGACTAACCCAGCAAAAGACGCTGGGCAAGTCATTGGTTATCCCGCAAGCGGGGAGAGCGAAGCGAGGGGGGCGGAGCCAAGCAAACGAATCGCTGCGCGAGTATTCCTTTAAAAGCTGTGCTCGCCACACTCCAACAAAATTTCCGCAACTGGGCGTTCCGCCGCACCTCGGAGACCGGCACGGTCACACTCACGCAGCGCCGCATCTTCATCATCCCTACACGGCAGGGTTTCATGCTGGCCTTCGTGCTGCTGCTGATGCTGCTCGGCGACATCAATTACAACCTGAGCCTGGGTTATGTGCTTACCTTCCTGCTGACGATGATGGCGGTGATGTCGATGCTGCACGCTTTCCGAAACCTCGCGCATCTGGAGATACGCGCCGGCCGCGCCGCCGCGGTGTTCAGCGGCGAGACCGCGGAATTCGTTTTCCACTTCAACAATCGCAGCCAGTTGCCGCGCTACCAGCTTTGCCTGGTGCAGACCGGCGATTCATTCTGGAGCAACGCCAACACGCCGCTGCATTTCGATGTTCCGGCCGAACAGGATGCCGAGATCGCCTTTCCGCTGCCTGCGGCACAGCGCGGCTGGCTGCAGACAGGCCGCCTGACGCTTTACACCGAATTCCCGCTCGGCCTGTTCTACTGCTGGTCGTATCTGCAATTCGACACGCGCTGCCTGGTGTATCCGAAACCATTGGGCGATGCGCCGCTGCCGTCCGGCGGTTCGCCCGACGGGACCGGGAAACGCAGCATGGCCGGTGACGAGGACTTCGCCGGACTGCGCAAATACATCGCGGGCGATGCCTTGCCGCGCATCGACTGGAAGGCCTATGCGCGCGAGCGCGGCCTGCAGGTCAAGCAGTTTTCCACGCCGCTGGGAGAGGAGCTGTGGCTGGATTATATCGACACTCCGGAGCGCAACGAGGAGCGGAAGCTCGCGCGCATGACCCGCTGGGTGCTGGATGCCGAGGTGCAGGGTCTGCGCTACGGGCTGCGCATGCCGGACGGCGAATTGCCCGGCGGAAGCGGTATCGCGCACCGCGATGAATGTTTGCGCAGGATCGCGCTGTTCAATTTGCAGAAGCCAGAGCAAACATGAAGTTAAAAACCTTCTCAGCCACGGAACACACGGAAAAATGCATAGCCAAAAGAAAATCATGTTTTATGCATCTATCCGATCGATGGATACCGGACAATTTTTTGTTCAAGGTTTTCTTCCGTGCGTTCCGTGCGTTCCGTGCGTTCCGTGCGTTCCGTGCGTTCCGTGCGTTCCGTGCGTTCCGTGTATTCCGTGTATTCCGTGGTTATAGATTTTGGCTTTTGACATGAACAAGTCCCTCACCTATGGCCTGCTGTTGTCCATCCTGATGGTCATCGCGCCGCATGCCGACCATCTGCCGGTGTGGGTAAGCGGCATGTGCGCGGCGCTGCTGCTGTGGCGCGCATGGCTGGTCTATAGCGGCAGGTCTTTGCCGAAGCGCTGGCAACTGATGCTGGTCACCTTTGCCGGTACGGCCGGGATCATCTTCAACTTTCACACGATGTTCGGGCGCGAAGCGGGCGTCACCCTGCTGATGCTGCTCGCGGCGCTCAAGGTGATGGAACTGCGCAACGCGCGCGACGCGATGGTGCTGATCTACCTCGCCTGCTTCATCATCATCACCAACTTCTTCTACTCGCAAAGCATCTCGACCGCACTATACCTGCTCGCCACGATGACGGTCATCGTGGCCACCTGGGTGCAGCTGCAGGCGCAGAATATCGCGCTCAAGCCGCGCCTGCGCATCGCTGCGGTGTTGCTGATGCAAGCCCTCCCGCTGACGCTGATCCTGTTCATCCTGTTCCCGCGCGTGCAGGGGCCGCTGTGGGGATTGCCGCAGGACGTTTATGGCAGCACCGGCCTGGATGACCGCATGTCGCCGGGCAGCCTGAGCCGGTTGGGGATGTCGGAAGACGTGGCGTTTCGCGTCACCTACAATGACAAGCTGCCGCGCCGCGACCAGATGTACTGGCGCGGCCCGGTGCTGTGGTATTTCGACGGGCGGACGTGGACACCGGGGAGGACCACGTTCGCCTCCCCGCCGGTATTCACCGATCTGGCCCAGCCGGTCGATTACGTCGTCACGATGGAACCGCACAACAAGACCTGGTTGTTCGCGCTCGATGTGCCGGACAAGCTGTCTGTGCCCGCCACGATCGCTTACGACTTCCAGATCGTCAACAAGGAATCGGTCCATGCCCGGATGCGCTACGCAGCGCGTTCGAATCTGGTTTATCACGCAAATGTTCAGGAATCCGAACGGCAGCTGCAGCGCGCGCTGCAGCTGCCCAGGCAGGTTGATCCGCGCGCGCGCCAGCTCGCCGCACAGTGGCGCAAGCAGATCGAAGCTAATCCCCCTCCCCAACCCTTCCCCGGAGGGGAGAGCGAAGCGAGGGGGGCGAAGCCGGGCAATCGTTCCCTTGCGGGGATTGATGAAATCCTGGTCAACACTGCGCTGGCCTATTTCGGCAAGAACGGTTTCGTATACACGCTCGAACCGCCGTTGTACGGCACTGACGGCATCGATGACTTCCTGTTCGGCGCCAGACAGGGATTCTGCGAACACTACGCCTCCGCCTTCGTGTTCCTGATGCGCGCGGCGAATATCCCGGCGCGTGTCGTGACCGGCTATCTGGGCGGCGAATTCAACGATGTCGGCAACTACTATATCGTGCGCCAATCCGATGCCCATGCATGGGCCGAAGTGTGGCTGGCGGGCCGGGGTTGGGTGCGCGTGGACCCGACGAGTGTCATCGCACCGGGACGCCTGGAGCGCGGCCTGTCGGCCTCCGTCTCCGACAACGCCGCCCTGCCGTTCATGGAACGCAACCCGCCGCAGTGGATGCGCGATCTGCGCTTCAATCTGGACGCGCTCGCCAACCAATGGAACCAGTGGGTACTCGGCTACGACACCGAACGCCAATTCGCCCTCCTGACGCGCCTCGGCATGGAATCGGTCTCCTGGCAGAAGATGGCGCTCAACATGGCCACCGGGCTGGCACTGGTGATCGGCCTGCTGGCGCTGTTCATGCTGCGCCACCTGTTCGCGCGCCGGCAGGACAGGGTGCAAGCCGCCTGGCTCAAGCTGTGCGGCAAACTGGCCGACGCCGGGCTGCCGCGCGCCGCGCATGAGGGCGCGCAAGACTATGCGGCGCGAGTCGCCAAAGCGCGTCCCGATCTTGCCCGGGGATTCGGCGAACTCGCGGCACGCTATTCCACGTTGCGCTATGAAGCACTCGCCGACGACCATGCACAGCGGGAATTCCTGCAAGGCGCACGAGCATTGCAAATCCGGGGGCATTGAAAATCCGGGGGCATTGAAAATCCGGCGGGGTATAATCCGCGCCACTTGAACCGGACTCAGTCTAAATGTTTATCACCCGCCGCCTGGAATTCGATGCCGGACACCGCATCCCAAACCACAACAGCCAATGCAAACATCTGCACGGCCATCGCTACGCGATTGAGATCACGTTGTCCGGAGAGGTCATCACCGCCGAAGGATTATCCGAACAGGGCATGATCATGGATTTCTCCGATGTCAAACGCATCGCCAACGAAAAACTGGTGGACGCATGGGATCACGCCTTCCTGGTGTATCGCGGTGACAACCAGGTGTGCGACTTCCTGGCCAGCCTGCCGGATCACAAGACCGTCATTCTGGATGTCGTGCCGACTGCAGAGAATCTCGCGCAGGCGGCCTTCGATATCCTGGCTCCCGCCTATCGGGACACCTACGGCAACCATTTGCGCTTGGAGAGGGTGCGCCTCTATGAGACGCCCAACAACTGGGCGGACTGCGTGAGAGGCTGAATTTATAGCGGGTGCGCAGGCTTTGGTCTGGACATGATGGGCAGCTTGGTTCAGAATGCGCGGCCTTGAAGGTCCTGCAGCAGCCGGCACCGGCTGCCGCATGGGTGCGCAATAACACACAAGGAAGCGTGGCCGAGTGGTTGAAGGCACTAGTCTTGAAAACTAGCGAGGATGTGAGTCCTCCGTGAGTTCGAATCTCACCGCTCGCCAACACTCCTTGTCAATCAAGGCTTCTTTCCCGGCAATAAATTGCCGCTCATCGCTTCACCCGTCCTTCGGTCCGATCCGCCATAAGATGTTGCAATCAATTGCGGATATTGAGTTCCGCGCCGGATTGCCGCGACCGGCTGCTCCGGGGCATCGAAATTGATACTGCGGCGTTCTGCGATTTTTGCCCCAAGCGGACGATTATCATCGAGTTGTTGGATTCGCGGACCTGGCCAGACCAATAATTTTCCGCAAGCGGGATACGGTTTTTCCTGTTAGATTGCCGTTATGTCGCTGCACCCCGCATGTCATTTAGACTCAGATGACATTTGGCAGATAGATTGGGGAAATACCCTTCTATTAATGTTTCGCGCCGATCATTTAATGAAGAAAATTGGTTTTGTAACGATTCGGCTGCGTTTGCACAACCTCCACTGAAAGCCGATTCTTGTATGGCATCTCCGTGAATAACAGCATATGAAAAAAATAACCGGCAAATTTCTTCCGAAAATCTTGAATGCCCCCTATTTTATCTGGGTAATGATTGGATTCTTAACGTCATATCTGCTTTTCTTTATATATCCGGTATTTCTTTCAGGGCAGGTTATGCAATTCACCAGGTATGTCCCGGCGATGGATCCGATTGGTGCAGATCTGATGGGAATGCTCAGTTATAGCGAATCGTGGTTCGTCGCCAAACAAACTCCCTATATCGGACATAATCTATATCCGCCACTTGCCAGTGTATTGTTTACTCCCTTGCTTTCCGTAGGGTCTACTTTGGCTTATAAAATAGTGACCCTCTTCAGTGTATTTTGTTACGTGATAATCACATTTGTGTTCCCGATGCACGCATGCCGTGACAAAACGCCCTCCTCTTTACTATTGCTAATGTTGGTTTTTATAACCGGATTGTTTTCGTATGGATTTCAGTTTGAACTTGAACGTGGACAATTCAATGTGATTGCAATCTTTATGTGCTTTTTAGGCATATGGATTTGCCACAATCACAACAAGTACCGTCACATTGGATATATCCTGTTTACCATTTCTGTACAACTAAAGATATATCCGCTTATTTTCATCGTTATGCTTATTCGCAACTGGCATGACTGGCGGAATAACGTCAAAAGATTATTGATATTGGCCACAGCGAATTTTGCGCTATTTTTTGTCCTGGGTTTAAACGTGTTTCTTGAATTCATAACAGCGATCAAATTGCATGCCCCTGTCATTTCGATTACGAATCATACCGTAACCTCTTTCGTTACAATGGGTTCCAGGTATTGGTCATGGATGGATCAATATTCCGGATTGACGCAATTTGCATTACTGGCACTTATTTTTGTTTGTATATTCGCAGTCATTCTTCAGGCGTATCGTCACAATCAGGAGGGGATAAACCCTAATTTGGGCGATTATCCCCTACTTGACACCGGTCAAAATTCATGATTTAATGCTCCTACCCTAACAGGAGATAGATCATGAAAGCCAAGATACCTAAAACCGCTCATTACAGAATCCACCAAATGAGTGTTGCACAGTTCGAGAAACAGTTTCCGAATGAAGAATCCTGCAAAATATATCTTACCGCTAATCGCTGGCCTGATGGCATTGTACGCTGCCCTCGCTGCGGAACGGATAAAGTATATGCACTTGAAAGCCGCGCTCATCACTGGCAATGCAAACAATGTGCTGATGATGGCTACCGCTTCTCTGTGCTGGTTGGCACGATCTTTGAAAATACTAACAAACCCCTCCGCGATTGGTTCCGCGTGATGCACTTGATGCTGACCAGTAAGAAGGGCGTCAGTGCATTGCAGGTCATGCGCTATATGGGCTTTGGTTCGTACAAGACCGCATGGCTGATGTGCAGTAAAATCCGTGCTGCTTTGGGCAATACTGAATTCAAACAACTTGTCGGTTATGTCGAAGTGGATGAAACTTTTGTTGGTGGCAAGGCCAAGAACAAACACAAAGGAAAAGGCGGTCGGGGTGATATGGGCGGGACGGGCGGTACAGGCAAGGCTATCGTTGTTGGCGCAGTTCAGCGCAAAGGCAACGTGGTTGCCCGTGTTATTGACCGCGTGGATTCCGCAACTCTTGGCATGTTCGTGCGCGAAGTTGTTTCCAACAAGGTCAGTCTGCTTTCCGCCGATGAACACAAAGGCTATAGCAGGCTTCATGGAGAATTCCCGCTTGGCGTAGTTCGCCATGGGCAAGGTGAATATGTTTGCGGCGCAATTCATACCAACACCATCGAAGGGTTCTGGTCTATCGTGAAGCGCGGCATTGTGGGTACGTTCCATAAAGTGTCTCGCAAGTATCTTCCGTTGTATGTTAATGAGTTCGAGTTCCGGTACAACAATCGCATGAATCCTGATATTTTCGGTGCAGCGATTAGGGCCTGTTAGGGGGTTATATGTCGGATGAAAGCAAAGCATCAAGCATTGTAATAGATCCAGGCAAACAGGGGACTAAAGCCAATGATGATTCCAGCAATCAGCATCATGTAACCATAAATTTTCCTTCCACTCTCAATACGAGCATATCCGGAAATTTGAATATAAAAACCGAGACTCTCCAAACCAATGAGCATGAACAGTGGTACAACCATCCCGATTTTTGGATTGCTTCCTTCACTGGTATGCTGGTTTTTGTAACCGCTATATTGGCTCGTTATACATGGAAACTCTGGGATGATGCTCATAAGGCTAGTGCTAGACAAGCTAGAGAAATGAATGACTCCATCGCTCAGTCCATCCGATCTGCGAGTGCTATGGAAGATGTTGCCAAAGCTACTAAGAATAATGCTGCTCTCATGCAGGAAATTTTTCATAAACAAATACGAGCTTACATTGCCGTTGATATTGGAGTCCCTACGTGCCAAGACGGGGAACTTAGATTTGCTACCGCCCCAATAATGACTAATACCGGATTCACCCCAGCCAGAAATGTTAGTCATAAAATAATGTCTGATATTTTGAATACTAATATCACTGATGCTTATAAGTTCGATGAATCGGCTCAATTCGTTCTTAGTGATGCTGTCTTGTCTCCAAGGCAGCAATTTGTAATAAATAGCATTGTTGATAAGAAGTATCCAATCGAAGATGTTCCTGCGATTATGCAAGGAAAAGACAAAAGGCTTTTCGTATGGGGAACTATTACTTATGAAGATATTTTTGGTAATTCTTGGGAAACCAATTTCTGTCACAATTTCATTTTCTTTAGGGATAAAAACAACGAAGGGGTTGAGATAATTAAATTCCTTGGGTATTACTACCGTAGCCATAATCAAGCAACTTAACATGACTAACGCAAGCATCCACCATTTTGCTATACCGGCCTGTCGGCCAGCACTATGCGATAACTTTGACTTGGTGTCAAGCAAGGGATAATCGCCCTAATTTGCTTCTTGCTTGTACAATCGGGGCCTCGCTTATATCCCCTGTAAGCTTCGATTACAAATTATCAATACTCGCTGCTCCAGTTGCCATCTTCTTCGGATGCGACGGGTGTTTCGAACGGGCTAATAGCCCTCCTCAACGCATCCTCCTTATCCTCGTGATACTCATTCTTTCTGCCGCATATTCATCGACACTGTTTTCATTCACTAACAAGCAGCAGTTCATATTCGCAACTTGCTTTCCTGCGTTGCTTACAATGCTATTGGCTGTCACTTTCCTTTCGGTCGTATTTAAACCAAGTCTTGGAGGAAAGGTATCCGGACCAATACTGGGAACGTAAACGAATTCTTATGGCCCGCTGTTGATCAGGTCGATTGAATTGCGGGAAAACGATGAGGCCTTTGCCCTGTTGGGGGTATTACCGCGCACCTGCTCTGTGCCGTTGGCAGAATTTAATAAACGTCAGCAAAGTGTCTGGTAAATCGGGGTCGATTCAGATATTCATTAGCCGCCACCGGTCCAATTGATGAGGCAACCAAACAAGTTCAGGGATTGAGTTTTTGGCGCATATTGAGATGGCCAGAGATGATATGATACGCACCTCCCGATTCCGCCAATCCATCTGCATTTCATGCATGAATGAACTTTAACCGGGCTTCGCTGGTCTTATGCCCGTCACAGAATTAACGAACAACATTTAGGAGGCTACACATGGAACAAGAATATATACCCGCAACGCAGGTCGGCGCAGTTGCAACCTCGCAGAACAGGGTGTTGCGCAATACGTACATGATGCTGGCGCTCACGATGATCCCGACAGTGATCGGCGCGTTCATCGGCATGTCCACCAACTTCGCTTTCATGGCACAGCATCCGGTGGTGTTCTCGCTGCTGATGCTGGGCTCGATGATAGGCCTGATGTTCGCCGTCGGCGCGCTGCGCAACAGCGTGTGGGGCATCGCGGCGCTGCTCGGCTTTACGCTGGTGATGGGTTTTTTCCTCGGCCCCATCCTGCAAATCGCGCTGCACCTGAAGAACGGCGCGCAGCTGGTGGGCATGGCCGCAGGCGGCACAGGGATCATATTCTTCAGCCTGGCGACACTGGCGACCGTGACCAAGAAAGATTTCAGCTTCATGGGCAAGTTCCTGTTCATCGGGCTGATCCTGCTGATCGTCGCCTCGCTGGCCAATATGTTCTTCCAGGTGCCCGCGCTGGCGCTGACCATCTCCGCGATCGCGGTGCTGATCTTCTCGGCTTATATCCTGTTCGACATCGGCCGTATCGTGCAGGGCGGCGAGACCAACTATGTGATGGCGACGATGAGCCTGTATCTGGACATCTACAACATCTTCATCAACCTGCTGAACCTGCTGATGGCGTTCAGCGGCGAACGGGATTGACCTCCGGCTTTTACTCCTAGCCGGAATTCCGGAAGCAGAAAAAGGCGGTCAGATCACAAGCCGCCAGTAAAACGGAGTTCAAAAATGGAAGGCCCTGGTCTGAAACGACCGGGGCCTTTTTATATCGAGCGCAAGGAATGCGAGCGGCCGCTCTTTGGGGTATAGCGGAGGTAGGTGGTAGCGGCTAGAAGCTGTCGCTTCCCGACACGTTGCGGACATAGAGTCTAAATTAAATATTTCAACGTGTATGTCTCTTTCCGACACATTCCTGCCTTTGGTTATTTATTCGCCAATGCTGATTCTTAACACTAGGGAATCATGCCAGCCCACTCACTTTAATCATTTCGTGGACATACTGAGGAGGCCGGTAAATAGTGCGTGATTTTGGTCAGGCGGCATAGCGAACATGTTTTTCCTGAAACAGATTCTGGATCACATGAGGTTGCTTCTGTCGGCGGTGAAGATGGCTACGCAGGCTGGCCACCATCTCCGCTTTGTTGGTTGGCCGGCTCTTTCCCAGGGCGTTAGTCTTGACGTCCTGATTGAGCAACTCATCAGGGTTCAGTTCGGGGCAGTAGCCGGGCAGACGAATCAGCCGCAGACGCTTGGCGTTTTCGGCGACAAACTTCTTCGCGGCTGCCGAACGATGCACCGGGTGACCATCGACGATCAGGAATATCTTGCCCTTGACCTGTTTGAGCATCCGCTTCATGAATTCAATGAACACCGAATTCTGGAACTTGCCTTCGAACACCATGAATGCCAGTGCACCACGATTGGTGATCGCAGAGATCATGTTACAGCCAAAGCGTTGCCCGGTCGCTCGCACCACCGGCGTTTGCCCCATCGGGGCGAAACAAGTTCCGCTGACATGATCACTGCGCAATCCCATCTCGTCACCCCAATAAATCGTCGCTTTCTCGCGCTTCGCTACCTTGACGATGGCTGGGTAGTCTTCGTCAAGCCAGCGGGCAATCGCTACATCGTTTCGCTCGTAGGCACGGCGTACGGGTTTCTGTGCACTCATACCCCATGCCTTGAGGTAACGCCCGACCGTCGTCTGCGAAACTGTGATGCCACACTTCCGCTCGATCAGGCGGGCCTCCGCTTCCCGCGTCCAAAGGTAGAACGGCAACTTCAACTGGTCGGGCATCGTTCCAATGATCAGCGCACGAATGCGCGCAGCCTGTGTTGTATTCAACCGTCCGCCGCCAGGGCGTCGACCACGCCTGCCAGGCTTCAACGCCCGCAGCCCACCATCACGAGACAACTTCATCCATTTGCTCACTGCTCGCAGGCTGACGCTGTATGTCGTCGCCGCTTCGGTTTGCGTCATCCCTCCACGCACCGCTTTCACCACCAGCTTCCGCAGGTGAGCTTGCGTGGCTCCATCCAATTTCCGGGCATCAGTCTTGGTTCTCATGTCTCCTATAACGCACTACGCACTATTTGGTGCACACGTCAGTAACTCTTCAGGAGAACCGTCAAGGTGGAAATATTTACACAATCAAGCAAATCGATTGGAAATCATCCTGACATCTGCAATCGATGATTCCTGCCGGTCCGCCGTTTCAATGGCCGCCAGATAACGCTTGATGCTGGATTCGATCTCTTCCATGCGGCGCTTCAGCTTGGCACTGGTGAAATTGCGGTCGCGGTTGTTGACCGCCTTGAACTTGCTACCGTCGATGGCAACCAGTGCCTCCGTGAACAACCCAAGACGCTGGCACAGCACCACGAACTGCCGGCATACGCTGCGTATGGCTTTGCCATTGTCCTTGCGGAAGTTGGCGATGGTCTTGAAGTCCGGTATCGATCGGCCGGTCAGCCACATCACCTCAACATTGCGTTGCGCTTCCCGCTCCAGTCGCCGACTGGATTGAATGCGATTGAGGTAACCGTAGATGTATATCTTCAGAAGCACTGCAGGATGGTAAGCGGGTCTACCGGTCTCGGCGGGATCGACGCCTTCAAATCCCAACTGGCCCAGGTCCAGTTCATCCACAAAGACATCGACGACCCGGACCGGGTTGGTTTCTGCTACGTAGTCATCGAGCCGTTCCGGAAACATCGTCGCCTGGGTTCTATCCTCGCCTTGTATGAATCGCTTCATGCCTGCGCTCCCAACGAATCCTCGATGTTTCCATTAACGCCTCACCGGGAATTATGTGTACACTTTCACTGCGTTTTTACACAGTTTGGGCCATGAAGAGACCTTCGCGTACTCGGCCAATCTGATAAATGCTGGGCAAGTATTTCGGACTGATTCTGGTAGACCTTTCGCCATGGAGAAGATCATGCGTTGGTACCATTGCATTGCCTACTTTTTCGCGGGTGCATTTCTGGCGAACGCAGTCCCTCATTTTGTCAACGGCATTTCCGGGTCCTCTTTCCAGAGTCCTTTCGCCTCACCGCCAGGGGAGGGCCTGTCCTCATCAACGGTCAATGTCCTTTGGGGCTTCTTTAATCTTGCTGTCGGGTACGTTCTCGTCTGCCGCATTGGGACGTTCGAACTGCGCAAGACAAGCCATGTGCTAGTCTTTGGCGCTGGAATCCTGGTCATGTCACTCATAAGTGCCCGCGCATTTGGTCGGTTTCACGGTGGATTGTGAGGCTATTACGGGTTAGGAAAGGGCGGTCGCCCGACAAAGAAGGTGCATCGGACTTTAGCCGCATATCAAATTCCATGCCCATGATTCCTCTCTTCGTGTTCCAGCTCTCCCCGGTCATTTTCCGCAACCTCCCTCACCCATCAAAGCGTCAGTCCCGCGTAGATATGAAGCATCTTTTCCGGCAGGGATTTAACGTGATCGACAACCATGTAGTTCCTCGCGCCGAATATCCTTGAGATATATTCGTCCGCCTTGGGGTCGAGGCCAAAACAATAGGTGTGTATGCCATTCTGTTGTGCTTCGATGACCGCATGCTTCAGGTCATGGCGCAGGTAATGCCGGTCGGGCGTATCGATGTCCGCCGGCGCACCGTCGGTGATGGTCATCAACAGCTTCTTGCCGGATTTATGCTCATTGAGGTGGTGGGTGGCATGGCGAACCGCCGCCCCCAGGCGCGTAGAACGATCACCGGCCATGCCGGCGATCCTAGCCTTCGGAACATCGTCATAGGGCTGATCGAAATCCTTTAGCCTGAAATAATCGACATCATGACGGCCTCTGGAATGGAAACCGTGTATGGCCAGCGGATCCCCGACTGCCTCGATCGCTTCTGCAAACAGAACGCAAACTTTCCGGGTAAGCTGCAGCACGGTATAGTCTTGCCCAAGGATCTTCTGATTCGCCGAACCCGACAGATCCAGCAGCACCAGCACTGAAATATCGCGCGTCTTGCGCAATGAACTCATCATGATCCTGTCGTCTGGCAATATGCCCATTCTGAAATCTGTCATCGCGCGTATCGCCGCATTGATGTCGATTTCGTCGCCTTCCTGCTGCTTCCTGATGCGGCGCACACCTTTATACTGGATGGCAAGAAGAAGATTCTTCATCCGGGTTATCAGATGCCGGTTCTGCGCGACGATATCTTCGATGATATTCAGATCGCCTGCCGCGGAACTCCTCTCCCGCAAAGTCACCCAGGAAGGCGTGTTGATCTCGGTGCGGTAATCCCATTCGGGATAAAGGTATGTATCTTCAGCGGCCGCACTTTCGATGCGCATCTGCATAGTCGATTGCCGCTCCTTGTCTTGCTCGCTCCCGGACACGGTCTTGTTTGTCGAGAGCAATCTCAGCCAGGGTATATCTATCGGCTCTATGGAATCCGAATCTTCCGAAGCCCATAGATGGCGGTTGTCGTCACGGTAGGCAGCGCCGGATTTTCGCAGACCATCGAACTTGATCTTCCTGTTGGGGAACGCACGCTCCAGTTCCAAACCGATGTCCCATGAAAAATTGTATGCGTCCAGATCGCGGGCAGCCATGAACACTGAACGGCCCCGGCTGATCCAGGGATCGTCATCCCGGTAGGTCTCATCCAGCAGCGCGCGCGCCAGGCGGTTGAGATGATCGTCGGCTGTTTGATTTTGCGACGGGTCAGCGATATGTTGTTTGATCCAGAGCCGCTTGAGGCCCGGGAATTCGCGTATCGCCAGGGATTCCACCCGCGCATCCTCGATCGTGGCGATCACCGCACGCTGCCATCTATTGACCAGGTTATCCGAGAAATGCTGCGTCGAGTACATGATGTGCGCTGCTGCATGGGTGGCGGCCGCGCGATAGGTTTCCATACCGGTGTAGAGCATGACGCCATCCTGCATGAAATCATGATAATGACCGGGCAGATGGATGAAGGATCTCGTGATGAAAGGCTGGCGTGATTCGCGAGTTTCGGGATCGTTGCCTATGGACTTGATGACGAAATCGCAGCCCCACAAGGCGTGCAGATAGATCCTGATGCGCCGCTGAACGTCGCTCAATCGAGTCTTCCCGGGCAACCTCTGCGAGTCGACCGGGGATTTCATGTCTGCCCGCCCGAGATAACTCTGCAATTCGCGTGCGAGAAGATCGAAGATATGTTTCATGGCCGCATAGCGATCCGCCGTGCCAACAGGCAGGACGCGCAGGGTTCGATGATGGTTCTCATTGCTGCCCCTCTTCACAATCGAAAATGCAAACCATGAAAGGACTCACTCAATACCGGACGATGTCTTCGCAGTGTTCATTTCAGGTGCGGTGATCGCCTTGTGCGATTCTATCGCCAGATATGCGAAATGGACACAGGAAATAGTCACCTGCATAAGCTGCCGGGATGAGCGTTTCTGCCAATGCGGTATATTTCCTTACACATTGCCGCCATGTGTCACCGGCACTGTTGCCGGGATCCTGTTGCAGTCTGCAGTCGCACTTGCAGGCCGATGCACGGTAGCAACCTTCCATGCTGGCGCTCTTGCACGAAGATATGAATGCGGCGCATTGTGTATTGCATGTGCGCTCGATGCGCTGGATCTTCTGCAGTTCGGCCCGCGACATCTGGGGTTGCACCGGTTCCTGCGTCCCGATACCCCACGCCATCATCACGCATCCCGAAGCAAAGATCGCGCCGACCAGCCAGTTGAGGCGGGAGAGTACTTCGCCGACTTTCTGTCTCCACGATCGTTCACTCCCTCCTTTCCCGATCTCGAAACGCAGCAATCCCGCCGTTCCGGATTTCCGGTGAAGCTGATCGCACGCATCTATGCATTCGCCGCAACCGATACAGGGATCGGCTATCTTTATATCGGTCGGCTGTATCAAGGTGATGCAGGTTGTCGCGCAGTAATTGCACTTGGCGCAATCCGATGAACGCGATGCATCGTAGGTCACATGCAGGGCATCCCGGGTCTTGAACAGCATGTGGCCGATGCGGTAGAAGCAGGCATAGTCGCAAAAGAAATAGCGGACAAACGCGATATCGATGAATATCAGGAACACCATGAAGAAATACGGATATTTCATGGTGTCGGTTATTTCCCGGCTGCCGCTGAAAGTGATGAAGGACCAAATTTCTCCACGCGGATAGAACAGCAGCATTGGAACCAGTGCCAGAACCAGCGCCGCGGCCAGGAAGACAGTTCCGAGGACCAGCCAGTTGACAGCCTTGTTCTTTGCGGCCGCAACAACCATGCCTTTCCCATCCACGCGCACGTCGGCACGCTTGCCCAGGAACTTGAAGGTCAGGTTGTTCGCCCATTCCGAGAGCAGGTTCTGCGGGCAGGCCCATCCGCACCAGACAGCACCTATCGTCATGTAGGTGATGATCGGGACTGTTGCGACGATCAATGCCAGGCCGGTTATGAAGGCAAAATTTGACCACCAGATTTGGTGATCAAGCGCATGGAAACTGGCCGACGCCAGGTCAATCCGGAATATCCCAAGGGTTGGAACCAGAGAGATCAGCAGCAACGTGGTGATCTGTGCAACACGTCTGGGCAGATGATATTTTGTCGTCGCCATACGATGATAGTGGGGAAACAATTACGGTTCCCCGGGAATTGAAGGTGCCCGCGCCGAATGATAATCCAAAGGCGCCTGCAAAATGGAAGTATCCGTGGAAAAATCCGGTGTGCCCCTTTAATATTCTTCGCGTTCTAATATTCTTCGGCTTCGGCACCTTTGTTTTAGCGCGCCGAGCTTCCGCAATTATTATCTATGATCATGGCCGCGCTCTTCATGCATGTTTCCACGTTCCCTGTTTTGCGGGCCGGGCTGGCGTTGCTGTTGATAATAATGCTGCGTCATCGGCTCGCGCGGCTGATAGTAGTATTTCTGGGATTGGATAGAACGTTGTTGCTGCGGCGCGCGGGGATAGCGATCCCCTGAATACCGGCGCTGGTAGGATGGCAATGGTGCGGGGTGCGGGGCAGAGTGGCGGTCCCATTGATCCCATCCCTTTCTATGTTGCTCCCAGTCGCGGCCCCAGTGGTCGCCCCAGCGCGGCGGCGCGTCGGCGCGCCATCCGCGGAAATACGGCGGGGGCATGCGATAGTAGCGCACCGGAATGCGCAGCACATACAGCGGCACATATTCGCGCGCCACCAATTGCCACGGCCCGTTGTACCAGCTGCTCGCATACCAGTCGTCCCCGGCGAACACCCAATACAGGCCGTCGTAGAAGAAGTAATTCGCGTTCACCCGGGGATCGTAATAAACGGGATAGCCCGGCACCGGGACGAGCGCCGGATATGCCGGCATGTTGATTCCGATGCTGACGCCCGGAACGCTGATCCCGACGCCGACACTTACATCGGCGCGGGCCGCGCTCAGCGGAAAAAGAAGCATCGACAACACGATAAATAGTTTGCGCACTTTCCGTCCTCCTTTTGGTTAGTAGGCCATCGCAGCGATGGTCATGAAGATAGCCTGTGATTCGTCGGCAAGCAAGGCAAGCTTAAGTTTCATGGCAGCATCGCGCAAGGGGCGAGATATGCGTTCGTTATTGCCCATCCCTGGCAAAGGCTGGCTTAGATTGCGCGCCGTTAGGCAGCATAGCCTATAATACCGTCATGCAGACAATTTGCGTGCCTGATCGGCGCAAAGCATGCATTGATAACGATCGCCATTTTCATGAAACTTTGGGGGAGCAGATGAAGCAGCTTAAGTCATTATTGCTGAGCTTGTTGATAGGCATTGCAATAGGCATGTGGTTCGGCGTGAACATCGGGCGCGAAGTGCCCATCTATTCCAATCCGTTCGACACCCATTCGATCAACCAGAAGATAAAAGGGGTGGCGGGAGAAACACTGGAAAAAGGCGGACAGGCCATAGAAAAGACCGGACAGGAACTGCAGGACAAGCTGAAAAAATAGGCTGGAAGACCTGTGCAGCGGTAAGGCCGCTGCTTCAATGGCATTTCGGCTTTGTCGCTAACCGTTCCGTACCTTCGACTGCACACCGACACCGAGAAGCGGAACAGTACGGCGCGACGTGCTTAACTCTCCCGCTGTCTTTTCAGACTGATCATCAGCACTCCGGATAGCACCAGTATCGAGCCGGTGATCTGCTCCACCGACATCTGCTCGCCAAGGAACAGGTAGGCAAGATAAATCGTTGAGACCGGGCCGATCGAACCTATCATCGAGGTGTGCATCGAACCGATGCGCCGTATCGCGCCGGCCAGCAGGAACGCGGGCAGCACCGTGGAAAACACCGCCATCGCGATGCCCAGTCCATACACCGTGTAGGGAAGTTTCAGGTCCGCCAGATGACGCGTGACGGCGAATTGCACCAGACAGGCGATGCATGCCACTGTCAACACGTAGGCCGTGAATCTTGTCGCGCCTATCCTGGCGATGGTATGTCCCGCGCCGACCAGATAAACGGCGTAAGCGAGCGCGCTGCCGAACACCAGGATAGAACCCAGTGTCGCGTCATTCTCCAACACCCGCATGTCATGCAGGTACACCAGCGCTATGCCCGAGTAGCTGACCAGCAGGGCGAGCCAGGCCGTGCGCCCGACCCTGTGCCTGAACACCAGCGCGGAGATCAGCACGACCATGGTCGGATACAGGAACAGGATCAGTCGTTCCAGACCCGCGCTGATATACTGCAAGCCCAGAAAATCCAGGTAGCTGGCCAGGTAATAACCGATCAGACCCAATCCTGCGACCGCGAACTTGTCCCTGGCGGTAAGCGCCTGGCTGTGCCTGTTGTGATTTTCCATCGCCGCAACGACAAGAAAGAATGGCAGGGAAAATGCCATGCGCAACGCCAGCAATGTGATCGGGTCGACCGCATCGATATAAGCCAGCTTGACCAGCACCGCTTTTGCGGAAAAGCCGATCGCCGCGACAAACGCGAAAACGACACCGACGGTCTTTGGGTGCGCTGGGAAGATTTTCTGTGCTGCAGAAGACATGCAGGTTCCTTGAAAAATCGCGGGTCCTTTGCAGGAGCCAAACAAACGCAAGCCAGGCGATCGAAACGGCAATCGCGGCCGGGGACAAGCTCAGGCAGAACCAGGCGTCACTGTCAAAAAATATATTGGAAATGCAGAAACGCGATGTGGCTGCGCACCCCAGCCACGGTCGGTTCGCGGGGGATCACTGCACAACGTCGAATCAGATCCTTGTGCGCAACGCGATCAGCACGGCCCACACACCCAGCCCGATATAGCAGAGCAGCGACCATTCGGGTATGCCCAGCGTGACGAAGGTCCAGCCCTTTTCGGCGCATTCTCCGGAGCCGTGCATCAGCGCTTTCAGCACGTTGGACATCGGCATGGTTTCCAGCATGTAGTCCAGCCCGGGCCCGCAAGCCGGCACCTGGTCCTTGGGCAGATGCTGTATCCAGATATGGCGCGACGCTACACCCACACCTGTCAGAGACAGCAGCACGATCAGCGCGGCATAGATGCGCTCGCCGATGCGCTTCGGCCCCTGCACTACAGCCAGCGCGAACACCGCCATCAGCGCGATGAAGATCACGCGCTGCACCATGCACAGCGGACAGGGATCCTGATGTTCGACGTATTGAAGGTATAGCGCGAAGCCCATCAGGCCGCCGGCGAACAGGACGCCAGCCAGATAGAGCCAGCGATTGGGAATGCTGTTCCAGAATTTGCACATATTCATGCGATCCTTTGTCTCGCGTTCTTTGGGTTTCAGGTTCTTTGGATTGAAATTCATCGGGAGGAAATGCGCGCACGCAAAAGCGGGGGCATCATATCGCACATATGAACGCAGTGGAACGCCAAAGGGATCCGGATCGTTACTGGCGGCGTTGAAGGTCTGCAGCAACGCCATTTGCAGCCTGATGGGATGGACGATCCCATAGCCGGCGGGACTCCGTATTATCGAAGTCCCGCGGATTTATCAGGCTGCCACCGGCTCAAGCTTGATCGATTTTTTCAGGGTGGCGGACTGTGAATTGAGGATACGGTTGCTGTTGCTGTCGACCAGCTGCTGCAGCGTGATCTCCTCCAGATAGCTGTAGATCTGTTCATTCAATCCCATCCAAAGGTCATGGGTGATGCATTGCTGGTTTTCGCCATGGCAGTTGCCCTTGCCGCCGCACTTGGTCGCATCCAGCGGCTCATCGACTGCAACCACGATCTCGGCGATGGAGATCTTGTCACCCGGACGCGACAGGTAATAGCCCCCGCCCGGGCCTCGCACGCTTTCTACGATCTTGTTCCTGCGCAGCTTGCCGAACAGTTGCTCCAGATAAGAAAGTGAAATCTTCTGCCGATCGCTGATCGCTGCCAGTGTTACCGGTGCTTTACCGCCTCGCATCGCCAGATCAACCATCGCGGTCACGGCAAAACGTCCTTTTGTAGTCAAGCGCATGTTATCTCCTGATCATTGGGCCTGCTGGTTGTAGAAAGAGTCCAGATGATTCATAACCGCAACACAGCATGATCTGAACACCCGGAACGGACAATACAATACCCTAATATTTCAGTCAACTATTTTGTTCAAATGATTAGGGTCAAATTTGTCGGCCGTGGCGCGCTCCTCATCGACCGGCACGCCCATCTTTTCGAGCTGCTGCAAAATAAAATCGATGCGCTGGTCCACCGTCACGCTATGCCCGATAAGACCGTGCAGCGCCTTGTTGACCGGATCGTTCTGGTCGTTGCCGATGCCGTAAGCGTTGAAGCCGGCGGTGCTTTTTCTTTCTTCGTCAAGTATCCGGGCAGGAATACCCGCTGCGGTCGCGCCAGCCGGGACATCCTTGACGACCACCGCATTCGAGCCGATCTTAGCGCCATTGCCGACGGTGATCGGACCGAGTATCTTGGCACCCGCGCCAACCACCACGCCGTTGCCCAGCGTCGGATGGCGCTTGCCTTCCTTCCAGGAAGTGCCGCCCAGCGTCACGCCGTGGTAGAGCGTGACATCATCGCCGATCTCGGCGGTCTCGCCGATCACCACGCCCATGCCGTGATCGATGAAGAAGCGCCGTCCTATGGTCGCGCCGGGATGGATCTCGATACCGGTGAACCAGCGCGCGATATGCGACAGGAAGCGCGCCAGCCATTTCAGGTTGGCGTGCCACAGCGCGTTCGACATCCGATGCAGGATGCGTGCATGCAAACCGGGATAGCAGGTCAGCACCTCGAAAGTGCTGCGCGCCGCCGGATCGCGGTCGAATACGCTGGCGATGTCTTCTTTAATGTTCTTGAACATTATTGTCGTTTGGAAGCACTTTGCTGTTTTGCTATAGCGGGGTTCTCTTGTTGATAGCGTACCCTCAGACGTGCATTATACTCGGTGGCGATGGTCAAAATGCCTCGCAGGATGTTGATCTCTTCCTGCTCCAGGCGCGCCCGCGCATACAAACGGCGCAAACGCTGCATCAGTCGGGCCGGATTCTGCGTGGTGAGGAAGCCGATCTCGAACAGCGTCCTTTCCATCTGCGCAAAGAATCCTTCCACCTGCTCGTGCGGCGCCGGATGGATCTCGGGCGCGCTCGGCCGGTAATCCTGCGCCGCCACGACCATTTCATATGCCATCACCTGCACTGCGGCCGCGAGATTGAGCGAAGAGAATTCCGGGTGCGCCGGTATGTTCACCAGCACCTGCGCCTTGCCCATCTCCTCGTTGGTCAGGCCGGACATCTCGGTGCCGAACAGCAATGCCACCGGCTGTGTGGCAGCCTGCTGCAGCAGCAGCGGCATCGCCTCGCGCGGGGTCTTTACTTCGACCGAGATATCGCGCAGCCGCGCCGTCATCGCCACGGTGAACACCGTGCCCTGCAGGGCTTCATCGATGGAGCCGCAAACAACCACATCGCGCAAAATATCGTCGGCACCCGCCGCCATTGCGCCGGCCTGGGGGTCGGGGAAATGGCGGGGGTTGATCAGGTACAGATGCCGCAGCCCCATGGTCTTCATCGCGCGCGCCGCCGCACCGATGTTGCCCGGATGGGTGGTGTGGCTGAGGACGACCCGGACATTCAAAAAAGGATTATGTTTATTCAAAACGCGATTCCAACTAAAATGCGCAGCCGGACTCTTCCGGCCGCTCATTAAACATTAAGGCAACCCATGCATCCCATGCTCAACATCGCGGTGAAAGCCGCGCGCCGCGCCGGCAATCTGATCCACCGATCCGCCGACAAGATCGACCACCTCACCATCACCAAGAAATCCCACGCGGATTTCGTCAGCGAAGTCGATCGCGCCGCCGAGCAGACCATCATCGAGACCCTGCTGGATGCCTATCCGGATCACGCGATTCTAGCAGAAGAGAGCGGCAGCCAAGGCGAATCGGACTACCTGTGGATCATCGACCCGCTGGATGGCACGACCAATTTTTTGCACGGCATCCCGCAATATGCCGTGTCCATCGCGCTGCAGCACAAAGGCATCATCACCCAGGCCGTGGTGTACGATCCGGTCAAGAACGAACTGTTCACCGCCACTCGCGGACGCGGCGCGTTCCTCAACGACAAGCGCCTGCGCGTCAGCAGGCGCCTGCATCTGGCCGACAGCCTGATCGGCACCGGTTTCCCCTATACCCGGTTCGAGCATCTCGATGCCTACCTTGCGATCTTCAGGGATTTGATGCAGAAGACCGCCGGCCTGCGCCGCCCCGGTTCCGCCGCGCTGGACTTGGCGTGGATGGCGGCGGGACGCTATGACGGTTTCTTCGAGACCGCCCTCAAGCCCTGGGACATTGCCGCCGGCACGCTGCTGATCACCGAGGCCGGCGGCTTGGTCAGTGACCTGAACGGCAACGACACTTATCTGAAATCCGGACATCTGTGCGCGGGCAACCCCAACATCCATCCGCTGCTGCTGCAGATGATGGCACCGCATTTGACGCCTGCGCTGAAAGGCGCCAAGCGCTAGCGCCATGTCCCGGGCGGCGGAACTGGAGCGCGTGCTGCATGACGAGATACCGCTCTCGCGGGCGATGGGCATACGGGTTGCCTCCTACGATGGCAGCAGCCTGAAACTCTCCGCACCACTCGCACCCAACACCAACCACAAGCGCACCGCATTCGGCGGCAGCCTGTATTCGCTCGCGGTGCTGTGCGGCTGGGGACTGTTGCAGCTCAAGCTTGCCGAGGCCGGACTGCGCAAACACATTGTTATCCAGGAATCGGACATCCGCTATCTGCTGCCGGTAGAAAGCGACATGCTGGCCGAATGCCGCATCGACGAGACTGCATTCCGGCGCTTCATGGCCACGCAGCGCAAACATGACCGCGCGCGTATCTCGGTCGATGTCGTGATCGAACACGATGGGCGCACGGCTGTCGAATTCTTTGGCCGTTATGTCGTATTTGGATAACGAAATGACAGATAACCCGTCCCGGTCACAGGCAAAGCAAGGTCAAGGCGGCAAGGAGGCGACGCCGAGACACACCGCGATTGGCAGGCGAGAAATTGCCGATGCGGCCAACACCGGTATTGCGCAGCATGTGGCCGGGCATACGCCGATGATGCGCCAGTATTTGAGCATCAAGGCGCAGCATCCCGACATGCTGCTGTTCTACCGGATGGGAGATTTCTACGAGTTGTTCCACGACGATGCGGTGCGCGCCGCCAAGCTGCTCGACATCACGCTGACGCAGCGCGGTGCGTCAAACGGGTCGCCGATCAAGATGGCGGGTGTGCCCTATCATGCCGCCGAGCAATACCTGGCAAGGCTGGTGAAGCTCGGCGAATCGGTCGCGATCTGCGAGCAGATCGGCGATCCTGCTACCAGCAAGGGCCCGGTGGAACGCAAGGTGGTGCGCATCGTCACACCCGGCACGCTGACCGATTCCGCTCTGCTCGAAGAGAAACGCGACAATCTTTTGCTGGCGATACATGAACGCCGGGGCAAGCTGGGCCTGGCATGGCTGAACCTGGCTTCGGGCCGATTCTTCGTCTGCGAGACATCCGCAGAAGATCTGCCCGCCGAACTCGAACGCCTGCAGCCTTCGGAGATCCTTTATGCGGAACACCAACGATCATCCAGCGAACATCCCCTCTCCCTCCGGGGGAGGGTTGGGGCGGGGGAAGGAACTCATGCTGCGCTGAAGTTCCTTCCCGACTGGCACTTCGAACTGGAAACATCGCGGCGCGCGCTGTGCCAGCAGTTCGCCACGCTGGACCTCGCCGGATTCGGCTGCGACGATTTCACGGTCGGACTGGAAGCAGCCGGTGCGTTGCTCGGCTACGCAAAGCTGACGCAGGGACAAAGCATCGCGCACGTGCGCGGCATGCAGGTCTATCACGCCGACCGGTATGTGCGCATGGACGCAAGCACACGCCGCAACCTGGAGATCACCCAGACGCTGCGCGGCGAACCCGCCCCCACGCTGCTGTCGCTGCTCGACACCTGCGCGACGAACATGGGCAGCCGCCTGTTGCATCACTGGCTGCACCATCCGCTGCGCGACCGCGCCGTGCTGAATGCAAGGCTGGAGGCGGTGGACAAGTTGCTGCTCTCTCCCTCTCCCCCAGCCCCTCTCCCGCGAGCGGGGGAAGGTGACCAAAGACATGGAGAGGGCATGGCGGCCTCACCCCTCTCCCCATCCCTCTCCCCTCAAGGGGCGAGGGAGTTATTCCGCACCGTCCATGACCAGCTCAAGCCCTGCGTCGACGTCGAGCGCATCACCGCGCGCATCGCGCTGCGCAGCGCAAGGCCGCGCGACCTGTCAGGATTGCGCGACACGCTGCTGACTTTGCCGCAACTGCACGCCACGCTGGCCGCGTGCAATTCGCCTCTCATTCAAGCGCTGGCCGATGCACTCCAAACAGGATCAGGTAGGGTGGGCAGCTCTGCTGCCCACGCGGAATCCCACGATGCCAACCTCGTGGGCACAGAAACGTGCCCACCCTACGGCGATGCGCTTGTAGCAATGCTCCAGCGCACGATTAAACCCGAGCCATCTTCCGTCCTGCGCGAAGGGGGCGTGATCGCCGATGACTTTGATTCCGAGCTGGACGAGCTGCGAGGCATACAGACCAACTGCGGCGACTTCCTGCTGGCGCTGGAATCGCGCGAACGCGCACGCACCGGCATCGCCAATCTCAAGGTGGAATACAACCGCGTGCACGGCTTCTACATCGAGGTGACTCACGCGCAAAGCGCGAACGTGCCGGACGATTACCGCCGCCGCCAGACGCTGAAGAACGCCGAACGCTACATCACGCCTGAATTGAAGGCCTTCGAGGACAAGGCGCTGTCTGCCAACGAGCGCGCACTGGCCCGCGAGCGTTTTCTCTACGAACAATTGCTGGACCGGCTCGCGCCGTTCATCCCGCAACTGCAGCGCATCGCCGCCGCGATCGCCGAACTCGATGTGCTCGCCACCTTTGCCGAACGAGCCGCCACGCTGAACTTCTGCGCGCCGCAATTTTCCGATGAACCGCAGATCGCCATCAAGCAAGGGCGTCACCCGGT
The DNA here is from genome assembly GCA_963723415.1 of uncultured beta proteobacterium. Classification (GTDB taxonomy): domain Bacteria; phylum Pseudomonadota; class Gammaproteobacteria; order Burkholderiales; family Gallionellaceae; genus Gallionella. Next base: position 161,781 of record CAVRQB010000003.1, read on the forward strand.
CGTCGAAGATCAGGTCGACACCTTTACGCCCAACGACACCACGCTGAATGATGCGCGCCGCATGCTGCTGATCACTGGACCGAACATGGGTGGCAAGTCCACCTACATGCGCCAGGTCGCGTTGATCGCGCTGCTCGCGCATGTCGGCTGTTTCGTACCGGCACAGCAAGCTGTGGTCGGCGAGATCGACCAGATCTTCACGCGCATCGGCGCATCGGACGACCTTGCCAGCGGGCGCTCGACGTTCATGGTCGAGATGACCGAGGCCGCCAACATCCTGCACAACGCGACGGATAAAAGCCTGGTGCTGGTGGATGAGATCGGGCGCGGCACCTCCACTTTCGACGGCCTTGCCCTCGCCTACGCGATCGCCCGCCATCTGCTCGAAAAAAACCGCAGTTACACACTGTTCGCGACCCATTATTTCGAACTGACGCGGCTCGCCGAAGAATTCGCGCAACTTTCCAACGTCCACCTCGCAGCGATCGAACACCAGCACAGCATCGTGTTCCTGCACAGCGTAAACGAAGGCGCGGCCAGCCAGAGCTACGGCCTGCAGGTCGCCGCGCTCGCCGGCGTGCCGAACGACGTGATCCGCGCCGCGAAGAAACAACTGCTCAAGCTGGAACAGAACAGCGCCGCGCAGAATCCGCAGGGCGATTTGTTCGACCACAAGGCGGTTGTTGAAGAACTGGAAGAACCGGCGGAACATCCGTTGTTGGCTGCGTTGCGCGAAGTTCATCCGGATGAATTGAGTCCGAAGGAAGCATTAGAAAGGCTCTATCAACTTAGAAAGTTGGTATAGCACCTGGAACGAAAATTATTCACTATGAACCTATAAATTCAATGCGAATTACCCTCGACCACAACTGCATCATTAATTTGGAAAATCGTACCCAAATTGGAAAGATGGTTGAAGAAATCATTTCTAATGAGAGCAACCAATGCTATGTCGTAAATATCGGAGCATCTGAAATGCGCGAAAAGGGAGTACGGCCGGACAAGTATGAGAATTTTGAAGCGCTTCTTGAATCGGCCTGTATAGCTCATCTTCCAAAGCTAAACCCCTTGATGATTTTGGATGTTACATTTTGGGATCGATGCGTTTGGGCAGGAGACGAAGCAATCAAGCTTGTTTCCGCAATTGAAGATGCACTATTCTCTGAAGCGCCAACTATAAATATCGCTGAAATAAGTATCGATTCGCCGATGTGGAGAAAGTGGCTAAATCGGCAATGCGACATACATGGAATGTGGTGCCATATCAAAAACCGGAATGATATTTTTCGGAATTATATACTTGACTAAAGCTAAATTATGGTTCATACTTCTCTCAACCTTAGGAGAAAACCATGAACGACTTGCTTAATCCCATCTTCATAGATGAAGAAAAAGCCCGCGAACATCTTGAAGCATTGCGCTGGTCTAAAAGCCGCGTATGTCCTCATTGCGGAGAGTGTGAGAACACTAGCCCAACTGCTAGCAAGAATCACAAGCCTGGCCTGTACTACTGCAATTCTTGCGAAAAGACCTTCACCGTTACTGTCGGCACATTGTTTGAGCGTTCGCATATTCCGCTCAATAAGTGGCTGATGGCTTTTCACTTGATGGCATCGAGCAAGAAAGGCATTAGCTCGCATCAACTGCACCGCACTATCGGAGTGACTTACAAAACCGCTTGGTTCATGGCGCATCGCATCCGTGAAGCTATGGACACGGGCTTTACCGGCCCTCTGGGAAGCACTGGCAGCCCTGTTGAAGTTGATGAAACCTATTGGGGCAATCAAGGCAAGCAAGCCAAAGGAGCACGTGGATTCGCCCACAAGATGAAAGTTGTCTCGCTTGTCGAACGTAATGGGCAAAAGCGCTCTTTCCATGTTGCCAACGTCACGGCGAAAACCGTTACACCTATCCTTCGCAAACAAGTTGCCAAAAATGCTCGTTTGATGACCGATGAAACGAGAGTTTATAACAAGGTCGGCAAAGAGTTTGCGAGTCACGAAAAAGTCAATCATAGCGCGGGTGAATACTCTCGCGGCGATGTGACAACGAACACAGCAGAATCCAGCTTTGCCATTCTTAAGCGCGGCCTGTATGGGATATTTCACCATGTCAGCGAACAACACTTGCAACGCTATGCAACTGAATTTGATTTTAAGTGGAATCATCGTAGCAAGCTCGGATTCTCGGACGCGGATCGCGCAACCGTTGCGCTGAAGAACATCGGCGGAAAACGGCTGATGTATCGGCGGATTGACTCATAAGAGGAAATAGGAAAATTCATGTCAAACGAAAACATCGCTATAGCTTTGTCCGATGAAGCATTCAAACTTCTTGAACCAATGCTTCATTTGTTCAAGACGAGAAATTGGACTTCAGAACAAGAGCAACCTATCTGCATTGTTTGTGACAATGTCAATTTCGCCGGAGTGCTCATCGAAGCCCAGCCTTTATCAAAAGACGGGACAGTAAGTTTCCGAATCTGGATTCCTCATTCTTATGTTGTCGCAGCATTCGATTTTTCGGCAGCAAAGAAGATGGGGTTTCAACCTTAGCGCGAGGCGATCCACAATGCCTAAAAAATTCAACAAATGATTCTTCTTCAACTTCATTATCGCTAGACATGATTGCCTTTCAAAATTAATAAAATATGACAGAGCAAATAAATAAACCTCCATTGCCGCAATTAGACGATGACCACCTGAAAATGATCGGATTGGTTATTACAACATGGGGCAATTTTGAAGGTCACTTGGTTTACCTGTTGTGTCAGTTTGCAACAGCGTCAAAAAGACGCAATAAGAAAGCATGGGAAGCAAGTTTAATTCTTGTAACTGGCATGGGGTGGAACACCATGCTTGGGCTAATTCGCTCGCTTGTTTTCGGCCACTTTCCTAAAGATGTAAAAACTTTTGACAATCTACGAAGACGGATTGAAGACTCAAAAAAACTTCGAGATATGCTCGCCCATAATTTCATTCTTAAAGGAAATAAACCTGGCACAATTTCAGTCATAAGAATGAAGTCTATTAATGAATTTAAATCAGTAAGTCATCAATTCACTCAAAAGGAATTGTCTCAACTAGCAGAAAAAATATATAACGAACATATGGAATTAGTCAGATTTCTTATTGCTCATGGTGTTTATAAACCTCCAAAGAAACTGTCAAAACGCGCCCAAGCATTGTCTTCACTTCTTCGCTAGATGCTCCAGTTTCTTCTCCGTTAACATATTCATATTCCCATGCAAGATAAACTGGAAATGCAGCCTCGATCATTTCTGGAGTGACATTGATTGATTTACTCTTAACCACGGGCTAGACTCCCACCATGCGCGCAGAGAAACTAAAGCGGGAAGCAAAACCGATGACGATGGATGACATCGCCATGAAGTTTTTGAGCACTCCGCCAACACCACACAAACCACAACCGAAAAAGAAGCCGCGCAAGTCCGCTAAATAGCGCTTGCTTCCTTCAATACCGGCCTGTCGGTTCATAGTTTTAACCATTTTTCTTACTTTAGTCAAGTATACAATTCCGATATTTTTCTTACAACTGACAGCAATTTTACTAAAAGTACAAAGCTCCCAAAATTGCTAGCTTTGGGTGTAGGGCAAGTTTGTCATCCTAACGTCTCATAATTTAAAGGTAATTTAGAATTTAAAGGGGCCGACTCGACTTGATTCCTACGCCCAAGCCCGCGTAAACAATTCATCCATCGCGCCGGTGATGCGGTCACCTTCCTGCGCAAGCGTCGCGACCTTTTCGCCCAACTGATCGGTGGCGACGGATACGATCTCCAGCGGATGCAGCACCACTTTTATCCCTTTAACGGCGAACATCGGATTGAGCGGTGAATTGACGAATGAGGCGGAACGGTCCAGGCTGCTGCGGCGCACCAGCGGAATGACGACTCTGCGGCGGTAGCCGTCATACAGGGATGATTGAACCACGACCACGAACGGGATCGTTTCGCGTTGTTTTCCGGTATTGCGATGAACGTCGAACTGCGCCATTACAATGTCGAGTGCTCATCGGCAAACGACCCGGACTGTTCGTTGAAGGCATTCCAGCCCTGCGCCGCCGCATCGGCATTGCTCTGTTTTGCCTGGCGCGCAGCGTGTTGTTTCAGCACGTAGTCGGACAATAGCTGTTCGACCACGCTGGAAAGATTGCCAGTCATGCCTTTGGCCTGGGACACCAGATCTTCGTTGAGCGTGAGATTGACGGCGCGCTTGCGCGCCTGATTACGTTGCATGGATTTCACCTGATTGCCTCGTACGGATTTCAATGGACACCTTATATGCGCATGATATGCGCATCACTGTCATTTGTGAAGCCTCTTGATAATTGCTGAGGTAATACGTACTGTACTGCACAATAGCTTTCCTTCTCAATTAAGGAATCAACAATATGCCCGATCGTTATTTCACCAGACAAACCTTCTCTTTCCTCTCTTCCCTTGCCGATAACAACACCCGCGATTGGTTCGAGGAACACAAGCAGGATTACGAGGACTATGTGCGCTCACCCGCGCTGGATTTCATCAGCGACATGGCGGAGGAGATGCCCGCGATCTCGAAGCATTTCCGCGCCGTGGCCAAGAAGGTGGGCGGGTCGCTGATGCGCGTGCAGCGCAACCTGCGCTTCAGCCGCGACAAGACTCCTTACAAGACGAACATCGGCATCCAGTTCCGCCACGAAGTTGGCAAGAATATCCATGCGCCGGGCTATTACGTGCACATCGCGCCGGGCGAGTGTTTCATCGCGATAGGATTATAGCATCCCGAAGCGGATGTGTTGTTCAGGATACGTGAAGGCATATTGAAGAACGGCGATGCATGGGTGGCGGCGCGCGACGACAAGGCGTTCCGCAAATATTTTTCGCCGGAAGGGGGCTCGCTCACCAACGCGCCGCGCGGTTATGCCAAGGATCATCCGCTGGTGGAAGATTTGAAGCGCAAGGATTTCATCGGCCTCGCCGTGCTGAGCAAAACTGATGTGACTTCGGCGGACTTCCGCGCGCTGGTGGTGGAACGATTCAAGCAGGCCGGGCCGTTCATGCGATTCTTGTGCGGCGCGGTGGAATTGCGGTTCTGAATAGCGCGTGCGTGGTTCTGAACTGCACGGGCGCGCAGGAGGGACTAACTGGCCTTGCCTGCAGCGGCGATACCCGAGATCTTGCCGAGCGCCTCGGTCAACTCCTTCACCTTGGCTTCAAGTTCCGCCATTTTCTTTGCGTTGGATTCCTGGCCGGAGAGTTCCTTTATTTTGGCTTCCAGCCCGACCGCCTTCTGTGCCATCTCGGCGGCCTTTGATTGTTCCTGTCTGAGATTTTCCTGCAGTTGCGCGATAGTCTTAAGGTGTTCGATCAGCTTGCTCTTCTCTTCCGCAATCAGGGCATTCTTCTTGGCCAGCTCAAGCGCCTTCTCCTGCTCCGGAGTGAGATTGTTTTGCGGAACAACGCTCTTGGCACCGTCCGGGAATGCATGGGTTTTAACTGTTTTTTCCATGGCGCGTATTCTCGTGGATTCCGCCCTGCCGTGCAACACCAGGCCTTTGGGGAGATGGATGGTTACTGGATGGCATTGGGGGCGCCTGCCGACATTGAAATCAAGGCTGCGAACCGGATGGCTGGTTGCCGCCCGAAGACGATAAAGGCGTGGCGTCTTCCCTGATTATCGAATCTGCGGGCGGGATCGCGGCAGCAGCCTTTTCTGCTCTGGACTGCGTATCGGCTGTCGCTGCAGGATGCACCGCGGCTGGCATCCCGGATGGATGCGGCATGCCGGTCTGATCTTTTTCCGGTTGATTTCCCGCAGGGTTGTTCCTTGTAGCGATCTCATTGGAAAGCCCGCCCGCAACCGGTGGTTGCACTGCAGCCGGCTTCTCAACATTTTGCCCGGTGGCCTTGTTGACCATTTGTTGCGGCTCTGGTGGCCGGCGGGTCGCCATGCTGTCGAACAGGGCTTGCAGCGGCGTTCTCTGTTTTCTCTTCGATGAAGATGAATTGTCAGCAGGACCGGTATCTTCGGGCTGGAATACCGGCGCGCCAACTTTTATCCTTTCGCTCAGGGGAGCCTGCTCTACGAGCAGTTCGGATCTTTGCAATGCCAGCCAGCCCTGCCAGACTGCGGCGGACAGCGCCATCACCGCGAGTACCGTCAGCAATACAGTGCGGCGCTTTTTGTCCCGTTCGCGAACGACACGAACCTTGACCCTGCCGAAAATCGTGCGTGTGATTTTCGCCTCGCCGATGTCCGTCGAGATGTCCGTTCCCGGCTGTTTGTTGTCTGCCAGCAGTTGACGGTCGGGAATATCGAATTGGCTGATCTCGTGCACCATAGTTACACTCCGTGAATGTTGCCGCGCTACGGCCGCATGATAACAAGTAATTGGCGAGTTACAACTCAAATGCAAACCATCGGTTCTCGGGCCTTAAGTACATCAGGCTTATTTATCCTTGGGTGATATGCGGCCCGCCGAATCACATTTAACAAGCGCGCCGCAGAAAATTATCAATTGTGCAAACCCTGCCAGTCACTTATAGTATGAACATAAATAATTGACCATACAATTTGATATAATTAACAAGCAGTTGAACAAAAACATGAATTTATCAATTTTACGCCCCGCATTGCCGGCATTGTTTTGCCTCGGCCTGTTCGGTTGCGCGGTCGGCGTAAAATCGACAGACCTGAAGGAGGTTCCATCCCGGTCGGGAGACACCGCTCTGCTCAAACCGGTAGGCTATGTCATCCACGATGAGGTTCTCCCCGGCAAACATGCAGTAATTGATAAATCGTATTTGGACAGCGAAAGAAGATCGTGGATTGATGCAGCGTCGAATTTCACCGATCCGAAAAACATATTCCTTATGTCTGACGGCAAACCGGCCAACAATTTCAATTCATTCGACGAGTTTGCCAAAACCCACCCAGTTGTAGACGTCTATGTGAAAGCCGCCCCGGATCAATCCGGCCTGGGGCTGGATGATGTAGCTTATGGCAGCTTCTGGTTAACATTCCTCACGCTGGGCATCACTCCTGCCTATCTGCCGATACCGTATACCGCTTCCTTCACTCTCTCGATGCCGGGAGACAACCCTCTTCCGCTTTCGCACTGGGATTACGCCTATGACCGGCAGGAGTTTTTCTGGATGCCGCTGCTGATTCCGATGGAGAATTATCTGGATACCTTTTCCGGCGCTGACAATAACAACAAGCTCTGGGAAACCGAAGAAAAGCGCCGCCTGATCCTGCGGTTCCTGCAGGATGCCAAACCAATGCTGCAGGCGCATTAAGGTGCCGGCATTTCCGGTATGGCCGGAAAGCGCCCGAGTACCAGAAGATTCAGCAACCAGCCATAATCGATCAGTCGCTGAACAAGACAGGCGAAATCCCAACTTTGGGACCCAGGTTCGTGATTGGGAGCCAGCCGCCAAATGACCCACCTCGTTGTTTCGATCTCAGGACACGGTTTCGGCCATGTGGCACAGACTGCTCCCATCCTGAATCTGCTGCATCAGCACATGCCCCCTCTTCGCGTGACTGTGCGTTCCGCCGTCCCGCTTGCACATCTGCGGTCGCGCATTTTGGCGCCGTTCACCCATTTGCCCAGCGAGGGCGATATCGGCATGGTGATGTCGTCGGCGCTGGATGTTCTTGCCGGGGAAAGCCGCACCGCTTACCGCGATTTTCACTCGGACTGGGATGCGCGCGTCGCACGCGAGGCCAGCCAGCTGCGCGAACTGGGCGCCGACCTGGTGTTTTCCAACGTCGGCTACCTGCCGCTTGCCGGCGCGCAGCGCGCAGGGATTCCGAATGTCGCGCTGTGTTCGCTGAACTGGCACGACATCTATCGCCATTATTTCGGTGATGACGCCATTGCCGCACGGATATTCGAAAGCTATGCCAACGCCGATGCCTTTTTCCGCGCCACTCCCGGCATGGCAATGAGCGGCCTGCCCAACCTCGTTTCCGTTGCGCCCATCGCTGCCGTGGGGATAAACCGGCGCAATGAACTCAACCGGCATTTGCAACTTTCCAAGCAGCAGAACCTGGTGCTGGTCAGCCTGGGCGGCATCGCCAGCAGGCTCCCGATCGAACGCTGGCCGCGCATCGATGGTGTGCGCTGGCTGGTGCAGCAAAACTGGCAGGTCGAACATCCCGATGCCGTCATCCTCGAATCTTTGCAGATGGGTTTCAACGACCTGCTCGCCAGCAGCGATGCGCTGGTCTGCAAACCAGGTTACGGCAGCTTCGTCGAAGCCGCGTGCAGCGGCGTGCCGGTGCTCTATGTCAACCGCGCCGACTGGCCTGAAGCCCAGGTGCTGATCTCATGGCTCCAACAGCATGGCCTGTGCCGAGAGGTTTCGCGCGAAGCGCTGGACAAGGGTGATGTCGCGGAGGCGCTGGAAGAGCTGTGGGATGCAAAGCGGCCCGAACCGGTCGTTCCGGAAGGCGCGCAGCAAGTGGCGGAGTGGCTGGCAGGGAAACTTGCAAGGTGAGCGCGTTGTCGCAAATGATGTATCAACGGCAGGCTATTGAAAACGTCGCGAGTATGGCCAGATGCAAGGCGCACGGAACGCAGCAGCGAGACATATCTAGCAGATAGGCGAGAAACCGAAAACGAAGTTTCGGTGGAGACTCATGCGCATTGCGCGTGATGTCGGAACCAATCCCGCGCAACACGGCAGACGGCAGTAGTTTTCAACCCCTGTCAGTGGATGTGGCCGTTTTCCCCATCGTGCACATGCCCATGCTCCAATTCTTCCTCGGTGGCCTTGCGCACTCCGGTGACGGTGCAGTTGAACGTCAGTGTCTTGCCTGCCAGCGGGTGGTTGCCATCCACAGTCACTTCGTCGTCGGTCAGTTCCGCCACAGTGAACAGCATGAAATCCTCGTCATCAGACTCCTCGGGCGCGCCCTCGAATTGCATGCCGACGGCGACGTCCCTGGGGAATGAACTGCGCGGCTCCACTTCAACCAGATTGTGGTCGTATTCGCCGAATGCATCGTCCGGCTGCATCGTGACGCTGACCTTTTCGCCGACGCCTTTGCCGTGCAGCGCCTCTTCGACCAGCGGGAAAATGCCGTCGTAGCCGCCGTGCAGGTAGCTGATATGCTCCTCCACTTTTTCCAGCAATTCGCCGGTCGAGTCGAACAATTCGTAGTTCAGTGTAACCACTGTGTCTTTGGCGATCTTCATTTCATGTCCTTTATCAATTTGAGAATTTCCTGCGCATGACCGTGCGCCTGCACGCCGTACATGACATGGCGCAACTTGCCCTGTTGATCGATGACGAAGGTGGAGCGCTTGATGGACAATTTCCTTTGCCCCTCGACTTCCTTTTCATACATCACGCCGTAGCGTTTGCATACGCGCGCATCGGGATCGGAAAGCAGCAAAACGGACAGGCCGTACTTGTCGCGAAATGAGGCATGGCTCAGGCAATCGTCGCGGCTGACGCCGATCACGATGCTGTCCAGCTTGCCGAATTCCTCTTCCAGCGCGCTGAATTCATTGGCTTCCAGGGTGCAGCCGGGGGTGTCGTCCCTGGGGTAGAAATACAGCACGACATTCTTCTTGCCCAGTTGCGACGCAAGACTGAAAGTCTGCATATCCGAATCCGGCAACTCGAAGTGCGGTGCCTCTGTTCCGGTAGTGAGCGGTGCAATCTGCATTGGTGTTTCTCCTGAACTGCATTTCGATCCTGGCCGCATTTTAAACACTTTTCGTCCGCGCCATTGGACAATTTTTTTATGGACATATCGGGCCCATATCGAACTTCTGTGCGGCTATAATCCGCGCGATGAAAAGCAAACTTCCCCTGCTGGGCGGGCTCACCGCTAACCAGTTCCTGCGCGAACATTGGCAGAAGAAACCCCTGTTGATCCGTCAGGCCTTCCCGAAATTCAATGGTTTGCTCGATCCCAGGCAGTTGATCTCGCTGGCCTGCACGGAAGACATGCAGGCACGGCTCGTGACCCGGCGACGCGGCAATTTCGAATTGCGCCAGGGGCCTTTCGTGCCGGCAGACTTCGCCAGCCTTTGCAAGGGTGGAAAGGGCAAGACAGAGTGGACAGTACTGGTGCAGGGAGTGAACCATCATCTTCCCGAGGCCGCCGCACTGCTCAAACATTTTTCCTTCATTCCCCACGCGCGGCTCGACGATCTGATGGTGAGCTATGCGCCCAAAGGCGGAGGGGTCGGACCCCACTTCGATTCCTATGACGTCTTTCTGTTGCAGGGTTCCGGCCGCCGCCGCTGGCAGATCTCCGCACAGGCGGATCGCAGTCTGATAGCCGGAGCGCCGCTGCGCATCCTGCGCGATTTCAGGGTCGAACAGGAATGGGTGCTGGAAGCAGGCGACATGCTGTATCTGCCGCCGCACTATGCGCACAACGGCATCGCCGAGGATGATTGCATGACTTATTCCATCGGCTTCCGCACGCCGTCCTACCAGGAACTGGCCGAGCAATTCCTGGTGTATCTGCAGGACAGGATCAGCGTGGACGGCATGTATGCCGACCCCGGCCTGAGGACGCAGAAACACCCTTCCGAGATCAGTGCGGCGATGCTGCGGCAGGCAGCGCAGGCCATCGGCAAAGTGCGCTGGGACAGGGAAGACGTCGCGAATTTCCTCGGCTGCTATCTGAGCGAACCCAAGCCGCATATCTTCTTCGACGCGCCCGAGCCGCCGTTAAGGCCGGCGAAATTCAGGCAGGCCATACAAAAGCATGGCGTAAAGCTTGATCTGAAGAGCCAGATGCTGTGCCACGCCGGGTGGGTATTCATGAACGGCGAAGCTCACCGGGTGAATGCTGTCGATTATGCCCTGTTGCGCGCGCTGGCAGATGAACGCACAACGTCCGCGCTGTCGGATACTCCGGCCGGCCTGAATGAACTGCTTTACCAGTGGTATCTGGACGGTTATATTTCCCCCAACTGAACATCGGAGCGCGGGTCATGGCTGAAGAACTGCTGCAACACACCAGGCTGGACGGCATTTCAGACTATATCGCCGCGCTCGACACCCTGTGCAAACTCGCCAGGAACAATCTGTATCTGTTCGACAAGGATTTCGACGGTTCGGGATACAACAGCGAGGCGCGATACGAGACGCTGCGCAATTTTCTGCTCGCCAGCCCGGCGAACCGGCTGTTCGTGCTGGCACATGACGCCGGTTATCTTGCCAATCGCTGCCCGCGCATGATGATGCTGCTGCACCAGTTCGGCACCGGCATGTTCGTCTACCAGACCCCGAAGAACCTGAAGTACATAAGCGAACCTTTCTCGGTCGCGGACGACGCGCATTGTGTGCGCCGCTTCCATTTTGACGATCCGTGCGGCATCCTGGCACAGCACGATCCCGGGCAAGCGCGAACCCAGAAGGCCCGCTTCCTGGAAATGTGGGTCACTTCAGCTCCGTCTTCGTCTACTTCCAGATTGAGAATGTAGCAAATTTATTACCGATATCCACTGGATATTCCCGGTGAAACTGCTAGAATGCGGCGCCCTTGTTTTTGGGTGCTTTCCTTTACGTATGTTGGATGCATGCAAATCCAGGCAAACAATCCTTTACTTCAACCTTATCCCTAGGAAATCAAAATGAAACGTATCGCTCTTGTTGCTGCCATGCTGACTCTTGCCGCTTGCGGACAAAAGGCTGCTGAAGCTCCTGCTGCTCCGGCGCCTGTCGTCGCTGCTCCCGCTGCCTCTGCCCCAGCTGCTGCCCCCGCAGCGGCCCCGGCTGCTGATGCAATGAAGAAGTAATTCTTGCTTTCTTGATCGCAATAAAAAGCCGACGCAAGTCGGCTTTTTATTTTCAGCGCGGTTTGCGGCTTCACTGCCTTCAACTTATTTCGCGCCAGGCAAACCCGTCTTCCTGCGTTGCCACTCCCACCCAGCTTTCTTCACACCCGGCTGCGGCGCTGAGCGCCCGCACCGCAAGTTCCGGCGTATTGTTCCTGCGGCTGAGATGCGCGGCGATCAGGTGCTGCAATCTGCTCAGGTCCAGCCTGGCCAAGATTCCGGCGGCTTCCTGATTGTTCAGGTGCCCGAAACGACCGCCCACGCGCTGCTTCAAACTGTATGGATAGTCGCTGGCCATCAACATCGCACTGTCGTGGTTGCACTCCAGCACCAGAGCATGACAGCCGCTCAGGGTCTGTTCGATATGCGCAGTGCTGCATCCGGTGTCAGTCAATACGCCCAACCGGCCGGCTCCGTCGGCGAACACGAATTGCACGGGCTGGGCGGCATCATGGGGAACGGGATAGGGAATCACCTCGATGCCGCCGATAGAGAATGCAACGTGGGGATCGATTTCGCGGATATTGGCGATGCCGTCGAAAGCCTGCTCCTGGCTGCGCAAAGTGCCGTGAGTGAGCCAGACGGGCAGGTCAAATTTGCGCGCGAGCCGCGCCACACCGCTGATATGGTCGCCGTGTTCATGCGTCACGACGATGCCGCTCAGCTGCTCCGGCGACACCCCCAGGCGCGCCATGCGCAGCAGCGTATCCTGCAAACCAAAACCGCAGTCCATCAAGACTTGCGTCTGACCGGCCTCGACCAGCAACCCGTTGCCTTCGCTGCCGCTACCCAATGATGCAAAGCGCATGGGGCTGGTGACTCACATCACTGCTTGTTGATCGTCTTGAATATGCCCTCGATCATCTCTTTGCTAGCCTTGTTGCTGGCGCCGTTCTGGTCGGTGACAGATACTTCACAGCTTGTTCCGTTATCCTTGACGTACACGCGATAATGTCTGGTGGTATCTTCATTGCTCTTCCAGAACATCAGCTTGTCCGCCCAGCCGGTCTCGATCTTGATCGGGCGCAAATAATAGACACCCCTTTCGCGGTCCTTGTCTTCGACACCAAGGCCCGCACTGTCAATAGACAGCCCGACCTTGCGCCATGCCCGGTCGAAGGTATCATTCATCACGATGATGGTGCTGCCATTGGAGATCTCACGCAGCACTGCGGTCCCGGGAAGTTCGGGCGGGGCCGTTATCGCGGGTACACCCGATGCCGCACTGATCGCCGTCGCAGGGATGGCCGCCGGCGCAGGTTTGTTCCCCGCCAGTTCATCAGCCGCCCGGGCTTTGCTGCTGCCGAAGCGCACCATCAAACGCTGCAACATGATCGCTTCCTTCTCCGGATCGCTCCCGCTCGCCTCCCAGCGGGCAACCTTCCTGTCACGGGAGAAAATCTCTTCCATGCCGCGCTGGGTGATATACACCTCGGTACTCGCACCGTTATTGCTGCGCTCGAGTCGCGTGGTGTATTGGTCGCGCTCGCCGACCGGATAGGTGCCAAAGAGGATCGTGTCTTCACTATCGTTCTGGGATGACAATTTCCGGAATTTGGCCAGATTCTCTGCCCAATCGGTCACCATGATTCCCGCAGCCCGGTCTTCAGTCTTGATCTTCAGCCCGTTCTCCTGCCAGAACGACTCGACGATGGGCCAGACATTCTCCGCCCTGTCGTTGATCACCAGCCAGCGCTGCGCGGCGTTGCGTTCCAGATGCACGTTCGGGAAATCCGGCAATATATCGCCGCCATCATCGATCTTCGCACCGGCAACATCCTTGTTGTATTCGGAAAATGTCGTGACATTGCCGGTATTAGCCTGCGGCATCTTGTATCGTTCGTCGATGACCGGCCTGGTCAGATCGGGCGGCAAGTCGAGTGTCGACACTCTCGCCGCCCCGGTGCCGTAATCGACGGGCTTGCCGTCCGATGCCAGTGTGTTGCAACCCGCCAGCGCAACCAGGCACGCGGCGGGGATCCCGATATGCAGAACTTTCATTGCTTCTTTCTTTGACAAAATCATTCGATGGCGGACAACACGGCCTAGCGGCCAAGCACGCCGGCTTGGCGCATCGCTGCTTCGACCACGGCATAAGCCGGTTGCGACAACGGGGTGAGCGGCAGACGCAACGCGTTCTTCATCAAGCCCATGCGCGCCAACGCCCACTTGACCGGGATCGGGTTGGCCTCGACGAACAGGTTGCGGTGCAGTCCGAGCAGCCTGAAATTGATCTCGCGCGCTTGGGCGATCTCGCCGCTCTTCGCTGCGGCATACATCTCGTGCATCAGCCTCGGCGCGACGTTCGCCGTCACCGAGATCGTGCCGTGCGCCCCGAGCAGCAGCAACGCCAGCGTGCTGGCATCGTCGCCGCTGTATATCGCAAAATCACCGTGAGCGCGCTTCAATAAGCCCGCGCGCTGCAGCAGGTCGCTGCCGCGCTCGATGTTGCCGGTCGCGTCCTTGATGCCCACGATGTTGGGGATCTGAGCCAGGCGCAGCACCGTGTCATTGCCCAGATCCGCAACGGTGCGCCCCGGCACGTTGTAGAGTATGTGCGGCATGTCCACCGCCTCCGCGATGGCCTTGAAATGCAGATACAGCCCTTCCTGGGTAGGCTTGTTGTAATAGGGCACCACCGACAGCGAAGCGTCCGCGCCGGCCTTCTTCGAAAAAGCCGCCAGTTCGATCGCTTCAGTGGTCGAATTCGCGCCGGTCCCGGCGATGATCGGGATGCGCTTCGCGGCATGCTTCACCGCCTCGGCGATCAGCAGCTCGTGTTCTTCCACATTCACGGTGGGCGATTCGCCGGTCGTGCCGACCACCACGATGCCATCCGTGCCCTGCTCGATGTGAAAATCGATCAACCCGCGGAACGCCGCCAGGTCGAGGCTGCCGTCCTCCAGCATTGGGGTGACGATCGCAACAATACTGCCCTGCATCATCTGGAATACTCGCCGAAAAATAAAGGGGGCATTCTACCGTAATAACACCGCGCCCCAAAGGGCTGCGCGACAAAAGTTACTGATGGCCTGCCGGGACAGGTTTTTTGTCCGGAGGTCATTCAAAAAAACAGCGGCGCCAAGGCCGCTGTAATTTTGTGATTACCATCTCTTGCATCCAATCAGAGTTTTCTGAATCCGGCTTTGTCACGGACAAGTGATTTGAACTGTTAAGTAAGCAGAAGCGGGTTGGCCATCGACAACGGTTCCAGTTCCATTTGTAAAAGTGCACCCTGATTGACCAGAAGACAGGCTGTAAGTGTAAGCCGAGGAAATTCCATTCGGATAAGGAACCGAGATAGTGTCTGCCATAATGTAATGAACCGCTCCATTTCCCAGCGGATTGATTTCCGATTGGATGCCGCTGGCAATCAGATTGTTGCCGGAATCGGAAATGTTTAGCGCCAGCGGAAAACTGGAAACAACGGTACTTGAAGTATTGGCCGTCCAGGATATCTGGACGTTCAGCGTCAAAGAAGGAGTTAAATCAAAGCCGGAGCCGGGGAGAGAATAATTCATCGAAAGGATGCCCGTGCGCTTGAACACAATGTTGCCCAGGATCTGTCCGTTTGAGGAATAAGCGCCGGATCGCGTCGCCATGTTGAATGAAAACGTATCAGCACCAACTTTTGCAAATACACCGCTGCCGAGTCCGCTGGTAGGGGTCCATGTACCAGCGATCGTCCCGGTGGTCGATTGATTGCCATCCATGATGCCGGTAAAGGTCCCGTCCGGGGACAGGATCAGATACACCGGCGTGCCGGCGCCATATACGTCAGTGGTGCTGGCGGGAATATACACACCATACCAGCCGCCCAGGTAAAGAGTGTTGGTCAGCGGGTTGGTCAGCGGAAAAGTATTTCCTGAAGAATTGGCTTGCGTTAGCGAAAATACTGGGTTCGGGAGACTTGAACTGTCGTTTATTGTTGCCGTGGTTGCACCGCTATTTATCGTACCGGAGTAATTCCCGCCGGCGGAGGATATCAGTGAAAACTGCACTGCAGGAGAAGCAGGAGGAACAGGCGGAGTCGCTGGCAAGCCCGACCATGTGCCCGCCAGGATGTCGCCATCGGCCAGCCCAGAAACGCCCGTGCCAGAAATGAACCCCGTCATATTGCCGTCTGGCTGAAAATAGAATGTCCCGGTAGCATTGCCACTTGTGCTAACTCCCGTCCAGACCGTCCCTGTCACGCCTGAAGCATTGACCGCCTGATTTATGTTCGCAGTTGCATCAGCGGCCGAAGGAACGGCGATTACCGCCTGTGCAGCCGGAGAAGCCACGCTGGCCACACCGCTTGCAGCCAGATTCGGCAATTGGGTTTTTTGCCAACTATCTACCGAAATACTTTGCACATAGACCGTCGTTGGCGTTGGGTAAGTCTGATTCGGGGGGAAAAATGGAGCCAAGATCGGAGCCATGAGTGCAGCGGTATCGGCCGGCATCACGAACATCCCGCTCGCAGAAGGCTGCCCGGCATCAATATTCCTCGCAACGGCAATGCTGTTCAGGGTCCCCAACAATTGCCCGACTGTCGGGACGTAATAGCCTGTCGTAGTTGATCCTACACCGAGACCAACAGGCGTGACCGCCGCGTTTCCGGCAACGGTCAATTGTGGCGCAGCCGTGCCCAATATCATGCCGCCTACCGAAAACGTGACCCAGTCCCCGGCTGCATAATTGAACCGGCCTTGGGCATCGGTCGTGCCCGCGGCACCCGAGCCGGTCTTGTAGGTCAACCCCGCCACCGGCGCATCGGTGAATATCCCTGTCAGCGGGCTGTACGTGGCAGCTTCCAGCGGACCGGTCTTGCCGTGGCAGCCGGAAAGAAGAATCAACGCGATTAGCGGAACTGCCGCAACCCCAGCCTTCAAAATTTTTTCTAATAATGCATTCAAATCCCGGCCTCTCCTAAATACCCCAATATTTGTTAACCGCTCGCGCCCATTTGCCGGACCATTGCAGTGCTCAGGTTTCATATAACCGTTTATTAGAGCATATAAAAAATTGCGGCGCCAATAATCGGGTTGCCAGTGCTGGGGACAACCAAGTCCGGATACATGCAGCAGGAGTCATGGCGGCGCGACAAATGGCGCATGACTATGGAATAATGGCGCTCCTTTGAATTTTACCACCATCATGTCCGCAACGACCCTCGCCGCGCTGCATCCCGGCGACATCGCCACCATCGTCTCCATCCACGCCGAAGAAGCTCTGCATCTGCGCCTGCTTGCGCTGGGTTTCCGCACCGGCAAACGGATCGAGCTGATCCGCAAAGCCAGTTTCTCCGGGCCGCTGCAGGTGCGCGTCGGCACAACCGATGTGATGTTGCGGCGCGTCGAGGCGGAAAAGATCAAGGTTCTCCAGGCATGAAGAGAATCGCGCTGCTGGGCATGCCCAACACCGGCAAATCCACATTGTTCAACCGCATGACCGGCGGCGCGGCGCGCGTGGGCAACTGGCCCGGCATCACGGTCGAACTGCTCAGCGGAAAGATATTGCTCGGCGGCGACATCGTGGAGATCATCGACCTGCCTGGCATCTATGACCTGCACGGCTTTTCCGACGACGAGCAGGTGGTGCGCCACTTTTTGCACGACAACGTGCCGGACCTCGCGCTGGTCATCCTCAACACGACCCAGATCGAACGCCAGATGAGCCTGCTGCTGCAGCTCAAACAGCTCAACATCAACCTGGTGGTGGTGCTCAACATGGCCGACGAAGCGAAGAAATTCGGCATCAGCGTCGATACGGCGAAGATGTCCGCATTGCTGGGATTGCCGATCTTCCTGCTCAGCGCGAAATACGGCAGCGGCTATCCGGAAGCGATGCAGGCGGTCACCAAAGCGCTGCGCTATCCCACGCCGGGCATGGCGGAAAACCTGCGCAGCCAGCTCGAACAGGACCAGCATATCGAAACGGAGATGGCGCGCGTGCTCGAACATACCGTGCAGGTACCCGCCCAGTTGTCGGACAGGCTTACCGAAAAACTCGACAGCGTGATGCTGCATCCCTGGCTGGGACTGCCGATCTTTTTCGCGGTGATGTATCTGCTGTTCCAGGGCATCTTCATTTTCGGCCAGCCGCTGCAGACCGGCATTGCTGCTGCATTCAGCTGGCTGCGCGACGCCGCGCTGGTGCCGCTGCTGGGCGGACTGCCGCAGGCATTGCAGGGTTTTCTGCTCAACGGCGTCTATAACGGCGTGGCCACCGTCGCGGCTTTCGTGCCGATCATCGTGCTGTTCTTTCTGTTCATGGCGATCGTGGAAGACAGCGGCTACCTGTCGCGCGCGGCATTTTTGATGGATGCGCTGATGGCGCGCCTGGGGCTGGACGGGCGCGGCTTCGTGATGCTGCTCATGGGCTTCGGCTGCAACGTGCCCGCGCTGATGGGCACACGCGTGATGCGCTCGCGCGCGATGCGTTTGCTGACGATGCTGGTGATCCCGTTCTCGCTGTGCTCGGCGCGCCTGCAGGTGTTCATCTTCTTTACCGCCGCGCTGTTCACGGTCAAGGCCGCGCCGGTCGTGCTGTTCAGCCTGTACCTGTTCAGCTTCGCCGCCGCGATCATCACTGCGCTGATCTTCAAGAACCGCTTCAGGAATACCGAGCCGTTCGTGCTCGAGCTGCCACCCTACCGCTTTCCCACCGTTCGCCAGATGGTGCTGCGCGGCTGGGTCGAAGTGCGCCACTTCCTGCGGCGCGCAACCAAGTTCATCGTTGCCGGCGTGGTGATCGTGTGGCTGCTCACCCATTTGCCGCCGTCCGCAGCGCCGGCAAGTACCGATACCTATGCCGGCATGATAGGCGGCGCGCTGCATCCGCTGTTCGCGCCGATCGGCATCAACGAACAGCTCACGATTGCGCTGATCTTCGGCTTCATCGCCAAGGAGATCGTCATCGGTGCGCTGGCCGTGATCTACGGCTTGGGCGGCGAAGCGCTCACCGGAGCGATCGGCCACCAACTCGACTGGGTGCAAGCCTACAGCTTCATGCTGTTCACGCTGCTATATACACCGTGCCTCGCCACCGTCGCCACACTGCAGAGTGAATCCAAGCAATTCAGGTTCACCGCATTGTCGCTGGGCTGGTCGCTGGGGCTGGCATGGCTGGTGAGCTTCATGTTCTATCAGGGCGCGCGGACGCTGGGATATTGATGGATACAGTTTCAACAGCCCCGTTGCATAATCGCGGCTTTCTCAAACTGTTGGCTTTTCGCATCCAGGTCGTGCTGGCCTACCAGATGATGATGGTCGTGGTCGGCTGGCATATCTACGAACTGACCCACGATACGCTGGCGCTCGGGTTGATCGGGTTGGCCGAGGTCATCCCGTATTTTTGCTGCGCGCTGTTTGCAGGCTATGCGGTAGATCATCATTCGCGGCGGATGTTCGGTGTGTTCGCCAGTTTGGTGACCGGCATGAATGCGCTGATCCTGGCGGCAACGACCACCTTGATCGCGGAGCAGAACCAATCGCTGTGGATCTACGCCACCATCGTGTGCACCGGCGTTGCGCGCGCGTTTATCGGTCCCTCTTACAATGCGCTGTTCGCGCTGGTCTTGCCGCGCAGCCAGTATGCCCGCGCCGCCGGGGTCGGCAGTTCGGTGTTTCAGTTGGGGCTGGTGGTCGGCCCGGCTCTCGGCGGCGCGCTGGTGGGTTGGGCGAGCATGACCGTTGCTTATGTGGTATCCGCCGCGCTCGCGTTGAGCGCGGCCGTCACTCTGCTGTCCCTGCGCATCGCCGAACCGCCGCCTGCCAAACCTTCGCCGGTGTTCTCCAGCATCCGTGAAGGTTTGCGCTTCGTATATGGCAACCAGCTCATTCTCGGCGCACAGGCGCTGGACATGTTTGCGGTACTGTTCGGCGGCGCCGTGGCGATGCTGCCCGCATTCGTCCAGGATGTGTTTCATTACGGGCCTCAAGGCTTGGGCATCCTGCGTGCCGCGCCCGCGGTCGGCGCCATCGTGATCGGCATCACGCTCTCCAGATATCCTCTGAACAAGCATGCGGGTCGATTGTTGCTGGCGGCGGTTGCCGGGTTCGGCATCTGCATCATCTCTTTCGCATTGAGCGCTCACTTTTGGCTGGCGGCACTGTTCCTGATGTTATCCGGGATATTTGACGGGGTGTCGGTGGTGATGCGAACGACCATCATGCAACTGGCCACCCCCGACGCGATGCGCGGACGGGTTTCCGCGATCAACGGGATCTTCATCGGTTCCTCCAATGAACTGGGCGCATTTGAATCCGGCGTCGCTGCCAGACTGATGGGTTTGATTCCGTCAGTGATTTTCGGCGGCACGATGACGCTGGCTGTGGTTGCGACGACCGCATATTTCGCGCCCAGACTGCGCAAGCTGAACCTGCAACATTTGAATTAGGACGGGACGTTTCTCGCCAAGGGACAAATGCACCACGCCGGGGCACAAGCGCATGCTATCGTCTTGACATTCGATTCTTCAGGCTGGACCACAACGATGCGCGCCATTATTTCCGGATTCATCGCCTCTGCCCTCCTCGCGTGTGTAATGCGGGAAGGCTAAAGAGCGACCCATACACGGGCACTGGTGAAAGGCATGAACATGCCATTATGTGAAACTTCACACAATGAATTATCGGAGAAGATAGCGGTATGCCTGCTCGGCAGGTGAGTTATCGTCATCCATATAAAACTGGGGTTGGTATAAACGAGGGTCGTCTGCACTCGTTGGCGCCGACATATAACTATTCCCATTGATCGAGGACGAGAACGAGGCATTCGTCGCTGGCGTAGATGAACATGCACACAGCAACAACACCGAACCCAAGCAAAATAATATCTTCACGGTTAACCTCCGACTACTGCAGAAACGCCAAGCGACAATCGCGTCAGCAACAATAAAAGAAGGCTACTCTCAGCGCTTGCCTAAGTCAAATACCATACCATTGAGATTGAGAATATCAACTGCAATGACAGAAAGGCAGCGGCATTCCCAAGCACCGGAGTCGCCGTTTCCGTTGTTTCTTCCCTTTGTTGAGGTTATCATGCGCGCCATGAATTTTTCCCGCCTGTTTCAGCCGCTGTTTTTTGCTTTCGTCCTGCTGTTTGCGCAGCAAGCCGGGGCGGCGCACGCACTGAGCCATGCTTTTGAGGATATCTCGCAGCAACAGGACAAACAGGCTCCGCATTCCCCCGCCTGTGAAAAATGCGCCGCTTATGCACAACTGGGCAGCGCGCTGAGCAACGGCGCTATCGATTTTACCCCCCCGCAAATATCCAGGGCAGCCGTGCGGCATATCGCCGCGACCTTCCAATCCATCCGCCTTCTTGCCGCCGTTGCGCGCGGCCCCCCTGCTCTCCTCCAGAATCACGCATAAACACCTGCCCTTCACCCGTTGCGGAAAGGGGCAGGTTTTTCAGTTTATATCTATATCGGAGGAATACCATGTTTAAGCACGCCTTATTGTGCGCCGCGCTGTCCGCGCCGTTGTACGCCCATGCCGCGAGCGGCCAGGAACCTAACCCAACACCGGTGCCAAATGCGCCGGCCGTCGAAACAACCAAAACCAATGCGATCCAGGGTCTGGTCAGGGATACGCTGGGGCGGCCGATCAAGCTGGCCAATGTCACCCTGCAATCAGCCAGCGGAGAAGTGGTCGCCCATGCCAGCAGCGATGCGCAGGGTCGTTTTAATTTCTCGGGAATCGCACCGGGCACCTACGCGGTCTTGTCGGACAAGACCGGCTTTGAAGCTGGCTCATCGATAGTCACACTTTCCGCAGGCATCGCAAACACCACCATCACGCTGGCCGCTTCCCAGGCGCAGGAAATCGTCATTAACGCGACACGGCTCGAAAAAGCCCGCAACAGCCTGTCGCCCAAGACCGGCGGAAGCGTCTACCAGTTCTCAGCCAAGGACATCAGCAACTTACCGCAGGGAGATAGCACCTCATTCAATCAGGTTTTGCTTCAGGCGCCGGGGGTCGTCAATGATTCGTACGGCCAGCTCCATGTGCGCGGTGACCATGCCAATACCCAATACCGGATCAACGGCGTGATCCTGCCGGAAGGTATCAGCGGCTTCGGCCAAATCCTGGATACACGCTTTGCCCAAAGCATCGACTTGCTGACCGGTGCATTGCCGGCCGAGTATGGCGAGCGCGAGGCAGGAGTCATAGAAATCAACACCAAAACCAACTTCGAGGCAGGCGGGAAAGTAGATATGTACACCGGCAGCAACCAGACGTACAACCCCAGCTTCGAATATGGAAACACCAAGGGTGACCTTTCCTATTTCGTTGACGGTTCGTTCCTGCACAACAATATCGGCATAGAAAACCCGACATCAAGCGCCAACCCGATCCATGATAATACTGATCAGACGAAAGGCTTCGCCTATGTATCCAAACTTCTGAATCCCGACACCAAACTAAGCTTCATGTTTGGCAGCTATGAGGGCAAATTCCAGATACCCGACAATCCAGGTCAGCCCACCTATGCCACCATCAATGGAATAACCCCGTTGCCCGGTTTGCCTGCTACATATGACTCCGCCACGCTGAACGACCAGCAGCATGAATCAAACCAGTTCGCAGTGACGTCGTTACAGAGCTCACTCAGCGACAGGTTCGACTATCAGGTCTCGCTATTTGCTCAATATTCCAGTGTTCATTACGTGCCAGACGTCGCTGGCAACCTTGCATTCAATGGCATGGCATCGGATTATTTCCGCAGCAGTTCCAGCGCAGGAATTCAGGCTGACGGCAGCTACCGGCTCAATGACACCCACACGCTGCGCATCGGCATGATCGGCAGCGATGAAAGCATCGTGAGCAACAACAACTCCACAGTATTTGCCGTTAACGGGACTGGCCAACCTGTTGGACAACCATTGACTATCGTCGACGACAATCCCAAGAACGGGAATACCCTGTTTGCCACCTACCTTCAGGACGAATGGAAGGCGACCGATAAGCTTACGGTGAACTATGGGGCACGCTTCGACACGGTCAACGCCTACGTGACCGAGCATCAACTGAGCCCGAGGCTGGGATTGGTATACAAGGCCAACGAGCAGACTACCTGGCATGCCGGGTATGCGCGTTACTTCACCCCGCCGCCAACCGAGCTGGTTTCCTCAACTTCACTGGCACTGTATAATGGTACTACCGGTGCACAAACCGGACTCAACTCACCCGTGCAATCAGAGCGATCCAACTATCTGGATGCCGGTGTAATACACCAGTTGACGCCCAAGGTAAATGTTGGAGTGGATACCTTCTACAAACAGTCAACGAACCTGATTGACGAGGGCCAGTTCAGCCCTGCTCCGATCCTGACGCCGTTCAATTATGCACAAGGGAAGATTTACGGTGTGGAACTGACCAGCAACTACAAGAGCGGCGATTTCTCGGGTTACGCGAACCTGGCCAGAACGGATAGTTTTGGCAAGGACATCATTTCCAGCCAGTATCTGTTCACCCCGGAAGACCTCGCTTATGCGGCCAACAACTGGATCAATGTCGATCATGAGCAGGCTCTGACCCTATCTGGCGGAGCAGCCTATCTGTGGTCGGGCTACCGGCTGTCCAGCGACCTGATCTATCAGAGCGGGTTGCGCAACGGCTTTGACAACACCACCCATCTGCCCGGCTATACCGTGGTCAATCTGGGCGCGAGCCGCAAAATGAATTTGGGCGGGATCGGACCTATGGAAGTCAGACTGGTCGCCAATAACGTTCTCGACAAGGTCTACGAGATCCGGGACGGTTCCGGAGTAGGTGTTTTCGCACCGCAATATGGCCCGCGACGCGGTTTGTTCATCGGTCTTTCCAAGGAACTATAACTTTCACAACTGAGAACAGGTTATGCCTTGCATAACCTGTTCCAAGGGATCAAACATGCAAGACATATCCGAAGCAATCCAAGCCATGAAGTTCGGCGGCGCGACGATCTATCCGCTGGTATTCCTGGCGGTGCTGGCGCTGGTCATCATCATCGACAAGCTGTATCTGTACCGGCGCTATATCCGCCTGCCCAAATCCCTGCTCAGCCTGATCGAAACCTATAATTTCTCCTGGGAAAAGCTGGAACAGGAACTGGTTGCACTCCCCCCCGAAAACTACTATGCCCGGTTCTTCCGCATCGTTCAGCGCAACCTCGACAAGCCGGTGTGGTGGCTGGAGTCGCGCGCGGGTGACGAGGCGCAATTGATAGAAGAAGGCATGGGGCGCGGCATGTGGGTATTGGAAACCATCGTGACCGGCGCGCCGCTGCTGGGGCTGCTCGGCACCATCACCGGCATGATGCATGCATTCAACCTGATCGGCGGAACCGGACTGGTTGATCCCAGCGGTGTCACCGGCGGCGTCGCGCAGGCGCTGATCGCCACCGCATTCGGCATCTTCATTGCAATCTTCGCGCTGTTTGGATTCAATTTCTTCTCGCGCCGCCAGGTCACGGTGCTGGAAGAAATGGAACGGCTGGGCACGCGCATGATAGACAACATCCGGCTGAACCAGCAACAACCCGGGGACAGGCCATGAAGCTGCGCAAACCCCGCAGTTACAAACGCGGCCGCATCGAGATCATCCCGATGATAGACGTGATGTTCTTCCTGCTGGCCACGTTCATGCTGGCCTCGCTGTCGATGCAGAACCTGCATTCGCTGCCGGTCAACCTGCCCCAGGGACACGCGGCTCCGCTCCAGGCCAAGACTCCGATCACGCTGACCATTACGCCTGACAGCCAGATCTATCTGAACAAGACACCGGTCACGCTCGATACGCTGACCGCGACGCTGCAATCCATGCTGCCTGGTCCGGATGCCAGCATCATCGTCGCCGCCGACAGCAGCGCCCCGAACGGCATAACGGTAGAAGCGATGCTCAAGGCGCGCGCCGCCGGCGCGCAGCACTTCCTGATCGCGGTCAAGCATGTCGACTAGCATCTTGCCCTGGGTTGCCCAGACGAGGCTCGATTCCCCCTGGCGACGGCTGCACTGGACGCTGCCGCTGGCGCTGCTGATCTGCGCAGTCACCTTCAGCCTGTTCGCCTATGCACTGTGGCGTCCGGTGATTCACTCGCCCGATGCGGTACCGGTCACTGCCGAACTGGTCGAACTGCCGCCGCCGGAACCGCCCCAGCCGCAAGTTCGCCAGAAAACCATCGTGCAGCCGCATATCGAACCCGCGCTTCAGCCGGAGCAGCCCAGCGCGGTCACTCCCCCGCCGACCCCGATCGCTCCGCCCGTCACAGCGCCTGCGCCCAGCAAGCCTGTTGTTGCAATGAACGAGAATCACGGCGCGCAGGCGCTGCTCCAGCCGTTGCCGGCGATACCGGATGAATTGCGCGAAGAAGCGATGAACGAAGCGGCAACCGTACGCTTTCAGATCGCCGCGGACGGCAGCGCCACCGTGGTGCTCGTCAAGCCGACGCAGAATCCCCGCCTTAACAGGCTGCTGCTCGATACATTGAAGAACTGGAAATTCATGCCGGCAATCAAAGAAGGCCAGCCGGTTCCCTCTGTAGAGGTGATGGTCATTCGATTGCGCGTCAACTAGCGGGGAAATCCGGAATTGGCGGTGACCATGCTTAAATCGGTTCGCGCCGTTGCGCTGCTCGAAGCAGCCAAGGGCACACTGGTCATCCTGGCTGGGTTCGGCGCACTCTCGCTGGTCCATCGCGATGCCCAGCGATTTGCCGAGCGGCTGGTGGCCCATCTGCACCTCAACCCGGCAAAACATTATCCGCAGATATTCCTGGATGCTGCGGCACAGCTCACCGATGCCCGCCTATGGATGCTGGCGGCATTCGCGGCAACCTACGGGTTGGTACGATTTGTCGAGGCTTACGGTTTGTGGCTGGAACGGCGCTGGGCAGAATGGTTTGCCACCGTAAGCGGCGCCATCTATGTACCCTTTGAGCTTTACGAATTGGTTCACAGGGTGTCCTGGATCTCTCTGGGAGCGCTAGTCGTGAATCTGCTGGTCGTCGGCTTGATGATCCATGCGCTATCCCGTCGCCTGGAATGACTCGAATGCGGTTCGGGCGGCCGGACCGATGCGCTGTCACCCGCAACGATTGAACTTCTATATTTACAGCCAATCATATCGGTTCAAATGCATTTGGGTGGCTCGTGGTTTCAAATTCCGAGCATGCAGATCGCGTCCGGCCTCTGAACAGCACTCGGCACGATGCACCTAACCGGCCTGCAACAGTTCGCCTCTTCGATCACCAGTTTGACGCGGCGAACCATTTCACTTAGGGAGATGAACATGAAAAGACTGAGAATATTGCCCGGCGCAGCAGGGATCATTGCATTGACTGCAACGATCGGTTTTGTCGATGGCCAACGCGAAGCTGAACCCGACGGCTTTACCAGGGACGAGGTCACCCATGTCAGGGTCCTGACATATATCGGGACTGCGGGGGCCATCTCCGATTCACCCGGAGCCAAGCCAGACGGGACTGCCTATCTGGTCAACATCACGCGCGGTGAAATCTCCAAAGATGTGATCATCGATGCAGTTACCGGCAAGATAATGCTATCTTGAAACATACTTCCACAAGCTTCATGTGATCTCGGTTTAAGCATCTGTATCCTTGCACAGCCCCAATGGGCTGTGGCCGGAGATTTACTCGAGAAGCCATTGAACGCCGGCGGTCTCGCATTGAGCCGCTATTCCGCATCAGCAGCACTCGCGATGATCATCATCGCGTGCATCCTGCTTTGCATTCAGCAAGGCAAACGGGTCTCCAAGCATATATTATAATTTTCGCTGCTGTTGGCATTTGCCGGCAACCGATCACGCGCTCCACGCTTTCTGAGCGGTTGGAGCGCCAGGAGATTCGACGTAATCGCCGTTCGAAGACCCTGTACCTTGGGCAGGTGCAGGTTCGGCTATCGCGAGCGTGGAAATGCATCCATAGAGCCCGCACAGCAATCCGGTTAAACCTGCTGTGACATATATGTGTCGAGGCGCCCGAATCGTCGCAGCACTGCACATTCTGTCGTTGAGCCGAAAATCCTGGAGAGGATACAAAAACCAGGTTGCAATATTGTTGCAACCTGATTATGGCTGCAATCTTCAGAAGTTACCGGGAAACGGATTTTGGTGATGCCTGTCGCGCGACTCGGAGCAGTCGGCGGCGGCACGTGCGCATATGTCCTCTAATCGGAAATTTCATATTGTTGAATGATGGAGCATGTCTGGAGCATCGCTCATTTCGTCCAGCCAAGCTTGCCTCCCTCTCCCGCGAGTTTGATGATCTCGGCGGTACGGTTAAACCCATGAGCTTGCGCAACTTCTATCGGTGTCTTGCCATCCGAATTCATCACATTCAAATCTGCGCCGTAATTTATCAGCGATTGTATTACGTCTGTATAACCCTTTTCGGCGGCAAGCATGACAGGAGAAACACCATTATCGGTAAAATTGATTTCAACCTTGTTGTTTAGCAACCAATGCAGCTTGGTGAGATCCCCTTTTGAGATAGCCGCCAAAATGGCCTTGCGAGATTCGCCGCTATCATAGTTCTGTTCGCCTTTGATGTTTTCAAATTTCTTGAATGCAGTATTTATCAGCGAAATCACCACAAGCAACACCAAAAAAGCCAGCATCACCATCGGGCTTATGCCCAATGAATCGGAGAATTGATTTGGCAGATTCGCGCCAATCGCAAGTACCACGACACACAAAAAAAGCAGGATATCGAGATAATTGAACAGGGCAATCACTACAACGCCCCCCAGCACTATCAGCAACAGTTTTCTGTCGATGACCTCGCCCAAAATCTGATCCGGCAGATTTGCTGCCAAACTTATCAAAGTCACAATGGCAAGCAGAAATATTTCGCTTTTCTTTTCTTTGATTTTCATATGATCCTAACGAGTTGCAATGGCAAGGTTATTGTTGACTCAAATGATTACCGAGTCAGCCTGAACCGCTATCATTTTATCAGTTTATATTATGAACCGCGAAAATGTATCGATTACCAATCCGGAAGCCTATCCTTACATTCCGTCATTCGTACCGGATTGTCGTTGTTTCGAGGCTTGGGAACGCTTTCGCGATCGGACAGGCTTGGCTCTTGAGGACTCATGGATATCCTCGAAACCCAGGCGGATCTTCATCTGGGGCAAAGGGGCCACATATTGTCTCAAGGAGTGTGGACCGTACATTTCATCATGTCATGCCCCGAGAGGTAACAGCATCCGCCAAGAGAAATGACAGCTAATGACAAAGCTGCAGCAATCAGGATGCGCTTGATACGACTCTTCATCATCAGGCGATTACACGATGTTGATCATCAAAGCTTGGTTGAGGCAGCGCAGTTATGACAGAGGCATGACTTGCCTCGCTCTTGCTCGGGAATTCTGGAAATGGCCTCCGCGCTGACCTCGACTTTCGCGCACCAGCAAGGTTCTGCAAGAGACCCCGACCTTGCGAGCACACAGCCGTTCGGCTGTCCGCATATCGGACAGAGAGGATCACGACTATCCACAGCACCGGAGACGGCATTCATATGATGGTTAATCCGAATGGCGATGGTAATCGCCTGGCCCCTCTCAAGCAAGGCTCATTGTGGCGGCCGGGATTTCGGGAGCGCGTTTGACGCATCCTGAAGCCTGCTCTCCGCCTCTTCTCGTTCACGCTCGATGTCGATTTTATCGTTGTACTCATCCCGGATATGCGCTAATGACTTAAAGACACCGTCCAGGGTTGCACAGAGTTCGAGAGCCGCACTGCCTCCCGTCTTTTGAGCTTCCGTTCTCGCATTGCGGCATTGTACAAGAAGCACATCAAGAACCTTGTCATCCAGTATCGCAACGGGATTGTTCGCTCCAGTGATATTCGCCAGCATCACCGAACCTTTTTGCCCGAGAACCTGAAGTAGCGGCGAATTGAAAATCGTGGTCAATGCGTTCTCCTTGAATTTTATGATGCCTAATATTTGTTCATATGTTAACCTAATTTAGGTCGTTGAATTGCTGAACTGCTGCGTTTAAATTGTCAACCACGATTAATCGAATATTGCGCGAACATCATGCCGGAATTCACATGGAAAGAAGAGCTGAGTGTCGGAAATGCAATGTTGGATGCAGAGCACAAGAAACTGATAGATCTGGTCAATATCGTGGAGGCGGCGATCAGAGCGCGGGATAGCGAAGTTTTGACACCTGCGTTCAATCTGCTTTTGGATTCTGTGTTCAGTCATTTCGAAAACGAGGAAAAGTTTGCGCAAGCTATCGGCCTCCCGTTCGAGGAACATGCGCTTGAACATCAGTACGTGATTAATGAGCTTCAGCAAATGAAGAATGAACTGATGGACATAAATGGCAGGTGGTCAGAAAGTGCCGCAGAATATTACTCCTACTTCTTGAGTGAATGGTTTTACGAGCACCTCACCGAGGAGTCGAAGTCGATGTCGGTGTTACAAAACTACCCGCACGATTTCAAGCCCATTTCCTAGACGAAATGGCTAACGCCCTTTCCCGCGCATCCACACCCGGTACTTCTTCAACACGCGAACCATGAAAAAACACGATCTTATCCTGGGCATACCCGGCTTTAATTACCGCGATCTGTATGATCCTTCACGCCTCAAGGACCTGCTGGACGCGTTTGATGCATCGGTAGAGCGGCATGATCCTCAGTTGCATAACGAATTCAAGAGTTATCGTCTGAACCAGGGCGCTGGCCTGTCACCCGAGGCTGTTTCCGATCTGCTGGTGCGCATGGGGCCCCATGTCGGCCGGTTTGTCGCCAAGATATTTAATGTCTCCGAGCAACACCTTGCTCAGGGCGCAAAGATCAGGGACGAAATGGGCAGCATCTTCATCTATAAGAATGAAATCGTCGACAAGCTGGCTTCGGTATTTAAAGGCCAGGATACCTCTGACTGGGATATTCCTGCCATCCGTTACCGTTTTGATTTATTGATAGCGGCCGGCTTTCCGGAAGCGGATCGGGATGACGACCCTGAACACCGTGTTGCGCGCGTCGGCGCGGCCATTTGTCTGCTGCGCAACCATTACAAGCTGATAGCGCAGGGCAAGGAAAGCGATTACCAGAACAGCGATGACAGCAATGCCGATGCAGCCACCGAGGCAGTGCGCGCCAGACTCGCGGCACATGAAAAGGCGGCGGCTGAATTCGGCGATATCCTCGGCCTGCGGGAACCCGCCGGATTCATCGGCGGCCTGATCGACATCGTGCAGCGCTGGAGCCTTGTGGCCCTGCAGGATAACGATCTGGTCGCGCGCTGGCCCAGTTTCAAGCTTCCGCAAAAGCGCGATTTCGATGAACTGGTACATCATCAACTGCAGGATCACGGCGAATTCAAGGCATGGACAGGCGAGCACGAACACCGCCGCCGCCGGGACGGATTCAAGCTGACCGATCGGCGTTACAACCAACGCCAGGTATTGTCCGAGGTCAATCACTGCATCTACTGCCATGGTCGCGACAGCGATTCCTGCTCCAAGGGAATGCGCAACAAAAAGACCAATATCTTCAAGGTCGACCCACTGGGCGTGACCACGATCGGCTGCCCTCTGGACGAAAAGATCTCGGAGATGCACCTGGTCAAGCGCAATGGCGACAATATCGGCGCGCTGGCGATCGTGATGATCGACAATCCGATGTGTCCCGGCACCGGGCATCGTATCTGCAATGAATGCATGAAAGGCTGCATCTATCAGAAGACCGATCCCGTCGACATTCCGCAGATCGAAACCAATGTGCTGACCGAGGTATTGTTCATGACCTACGGTTTTGAGATATACAGCCTGCTGACGCGCTGGAATCCGCTGAACGTCAAGCGTCCATTCATGCTGCCCTACAACGGCAAAAATGCGCTGGTGGTAGGCCTCGGTCCTGCCGGTTACACGATGGGCCATTATTTGCTCAATGAAGGCTTCGGCGTCGCAGGCATAGACGGCTTGAAACTGGAACCGCTGCCGGCCGCGTTGACCGGCGACAGCGAAAACCTGCCCGAGCCTGTCGCCGATTTTAAGGAACTGTACGAGGATCTGGACAAGCGCATCCTGGCAGGCTTTGGCGGCGTCGCCGAATACGGCATCACCGTGCGCTGGGACAAGAACTTTCTGAAGGTCATTTACCTGACCTTGCTGCGGCGCCAAACGTTTCGCGCTTACGGCGGCGTGCGCTTCGGCGGCACGATCACGATCGACGACGCGTGGAACATGGGCTTCGACCATATCTGCATCGCATCGGGTGCGGGCAAGCCGACAGTCATCGACATGAAGAACAATCTGATGCGCGGCATACGCAAAGCCTCGGATTTCCTGATGGCCCTGCAGCTGACCGGTGCGGCCAAGGTTGACTCGCTGGCAAATCTGCAGGTGCGCCTGCCGGCGGGCGTTATCGGCGGCGGCTTGACCGCGATGGATACCGCGACCGAATTGATGGCCTATTATCCGGTGCAGGTGCAAAAGATCCTGCGCCGTTATGAAACACTGGTTGACGCGTATGGCGAGCAAACCGTTCGCGGCCGCTACGATCCGGAAGAAATCCTGATCCTCGATGAATTCCTGGCGCACGGCAGAGCCATAGTCGCCGAACGGCAGCGCGCCGCAACCGCAGATGAGCTGCCGGATTTCCAGCCCTTGGTGAAATCCTGGGGCGGCGTCACGCTGTTCTATCGGAAAGGCATCAAGGATGCGCCTGCGTATCGCCAAAACCATGAAGAGATCGTCAAGGCGCTGGAAGAAGGCATCGCGCTGGCCGAAGGCATGAGCCCGCTCGGCGCGCATGCCGACCAATACGGGCATTTGAACGCGGTGGAGTTTGAAAAGCTGGTGTTACAAGACGGCCGCTGGACCGGCTCCGGGCAGACCATCAAGGTTCCGCTGCGCAACCTGTATGTTGCGGCAGGGACTTCGCCGAATACCATCTATCAGAGTGAATATCCCGATACGTTTGCGATGGATAAATCGTTTCTCCAGCGCTATGAGCCCGCATGGACCGGCGGCTCGATCGAATTGGTGGCTATGCACGATCAGGCTTTGCCCAAACTGGGCAAACCTGCGCCGCTGACTTCCTACAGGAAGGAGGGGAAGTTCATCAGCTTTTTCGGCGACAATCATCCGGTATACGCAGGCAATGTGGTCAAGGCCATGGCCAGCGCAAAAAGCGGCTACCCCTATGTGGTCAAGCTGTTCGAGCAGGAATTGGCAAGACTGGACCCGGCGCAACAGCCGGAACGCAACCGGGCATTGAAAGCGTTGTTTGCCAGCCTGGATGATGCATTCAAAGCCAGCATCGTAGCAATCAACCGCCTGACGCCGACGATAGTCGAAGTCGTGGCAAGGGCGCCGATGGCAGCGAAAAAATTCCATCCCGGACAATTTTACCGCGTGCAAAACTATGAAGCCTTTGCGCCTGTCGTGGAAGGCACGTCGCTGACCGCCGAGGGCCTCGCCCTGACCGGCGCTGAAGTCGACAAGGAACGCGGCGCCATTTCGCTGATCGTGCTGGAAATGGGTTCATCCTCGCGCTTGTGCGCAACCTGGAAAGTCGGCGATCCGCTGGTGATCATGGGTGTGACCGGCGCGCCGACCGGCATACCTTCCGGTCAAACGGTCCTGCTGCTCGGCGGCGGACTGGGTAATGCGGTACTGTTCTCGATCGGCAAGGCATTGCGGGCGGCCGGCAACAAGGTGATCTATTTTGCCGGCTACAGATTCTCGCGGGATCGATTCAAGGTTGGGGACGTTGAAGCCGCCGCCGATGTCGTCGTCTGGTCGGTCGACAAGGGGCCGGGTGTCGCCGCCTTTACCCCGACACGTCCCCAGGACAAGACCTTTGTAGGCAATATACTGGAATCCATGCTGGCTTATGCCCGGGGTGACCTGGGTGAGCAGCCGATTCTTCTGAGTGATGTCGATCATCTTATCGTGATCGGCTCCGACCGGATGATGGCGGCGGTAAAAAGCGCGCGCTTCGATGTGCTGAAACCGTACCTGAACAAGGCGCATCACGCGATCGGCTCGATCAACTCGCCTATGCAATGCATGATGAAAGGCATCTGCGCCCAGTGCATGTGCAAACATATCGATGCCGATACCGGCAGGGAATACTTCGTGTATTCCTGCTACAACCAGGACCAGGATCTGGACCAGGTCGACTTCCCGCATCTGAATGCCAGACTGCGGCAAAATTCAGTCCAGGAAAAGCTTTCCAATCTGTGGCTGGATCATCTATTCGAAAAACAAAAATAGGCGCAAGTGCTGATTTCAGGCTTCCCGGCCATCGGCAGGTCTGCTATGCGCCGCCTACCTTGTTTGCATCTGGCTTGGCGCCGTCGCCGGATCCTTCCGCCATGTGCTCATATAGCGCGTAGCGCTTCTGCATTTCGTTGTCGTAATATGCCTGCACTTCCGCGCCTTCCTGGTCCATCTCCTGCAACAGTCCGCGGAAGCGCGGCTCGTTCCTGATGAACTCGTGGTAGGAAACCGAAGGCCTATGCGAATCAAGCAATAACGGATTCTGGCCTTCCTGCTCGCGCCGCGGATCGTAGCGGAACAACGGCCAGTGGCCAGTCTTCACCGCCAGTTCCTGCTGCTGGTGCTGCTTGCCGAGGTCGTAGCCGTGTTCGCCGCAGGGGCTGTACGCGATGATGACCGATGGCCCGTCGTAGGATTCCGCATCGAGGAACGCTCTCAGTGTTTGGGTATCCTTCGCGCCGTAGGCCACGTGCGCGACGTAGACATTCCCATAGCTCATCGCGATCTGCGCGAGATCCTTCTTGCCGGTGTGCTTGCCGCCCGCCGCGAATTTCGCGATCGCGCCGCGCGGCGTGGCCTTGGACATCTGCCCGCCGGTGTTCGAATAGACCTCGGTGTCCAGCACCAGGATGTTCACGTTGCGGCCTGACGCGATGACATGGTCGAGTCCGCCGAAACCGATGTCGTAGGCCCAGCCGTCGCCGCCTATGATCCACACGCTCTTCTTCACAAGGTAGTCGGCCAGGCTTTCCAATTGGCGCGCCGCCGGAGCATCGATGCCGGCAAGCGTCTGGCGCAATGCCGCGACCCGTTCGCGCTGCTGGAAGATGCCCGCTTCGCTGGTCTGGTCAGCCATCAGTATCGCTTCGGCAAAATCTTCGCCGACCCTGTCCTGCAATTTCCGCAACAATTCACCGGCCTGTTCGGCGTGCTTGTCGATGCTGACGCGGAATCCCAGGCCGAACTCTGCATTGTCCTCGAACAGCGAGTTGCTCCACGCCGGCCCGCGTCCGTCGCCATTCTTGCACCAGGGCGTGGTGGGCAGGTTGCCGCCGTAGATCGATGAGCAGCCGGTCGCGTTGGCGACCACCATGCGGTCGCCGAACAATTGGCTGGCCAGCCGGATATAGGATGTTTCGCCGCAGCCGACGCAAGCGGAAGGGAACTCGAACAGCGGCTGCATCATCATCGCGCCCTTGATCGTGCTGGCCTTCAATTGGGTGCGGTCGTACTCGGGCAGACTGAGGAAGAAATCGAAGTTCGCGCGCTCCTGCTCGCGCAACGGCGCCATAGGCCGCATTTCCAGCGCCTTGTGTCCATCGACCTTGGATATCGCCGGACATATGTCCACGCACAGCGTGCAGCCGGTGCAATCCTCGGGGGCGACCTGGTAACTGATGTGCAAGCCCTGTTCGAAGTCCTTGCCCTTGACCTGCACGTGTTTGAAAGTCGGCGGCGCATCCTTCGCCATGTCTGCCGAAAACAGTTTGCTGCGTATCGCCGAGTGCGGGCAGACGAACGGGCACTTGCCGCAGTGTATGCAGAGTTCCTCGTCCCATACCGGAATCTCCTGGGCCAGATTGCGCTTGTCCCACATCGCGGTTGCCGAGGGCCAGGTGCCGTCGTTCGGCAGCGCGCTTACCGGCAGGCGATCGCCGCGCCCGGACATGATCTCGGCGGTGACCCTGCGCACGAATTCAGGCGCGTATGCGGGCACCGCTTCGGGCATTTCGTGGCTGCTGCTGACATTGTCCGGGACAACAACCTTGTGCAGATTGGCGATGGTCTCGTCGATCGCCTTCCAGTTGGCCTCGACCACCGCCTGCCCTTTCTTGCTGTATGATTTTTTGGCCGCGAGTTTGATCTTCCCGATCGCCACATCGCGCGGCAGTACTCCGGAAATCGCAAAGAAGCAGGTCTGCATGATGGTGTTGATGCGGTTGCCCATGCCGGTCTGTTTCGCGATCGCATAGGCATCGATCACATAGAATTCGATCTTCTTGGCTATGATTTGCTGCTGCATCCTGTGCGTGAGGGATTGCCACGCACGGTCCGGCGGGGTAGCCGTGTTGACCAGGAACACCGCGCCTGCGGCTGCATGGTCCAGCATCTCGTAGCGTTCCAGAAATATGGGTTGATGGCAGCCGATGAAGTTCGCCTCGTTGCCGGCGATCAGGTAGGGCGAATGGATCGGTTTGGGCGAGAAGCGCAAATGCGAGATGGTCGCGGCACCCGCCTTCTTCGAATCGTAAACAAAATACCCCTGTCCGTAGAGATCGGTTTCCTCGCCCATGATCTTGATGGTGTTCTTGTTCGCGCCCACCGTGCCGTCCGAGCCGAGGCCATAGAACATGCAGCGCATCACGCCCTGGTCCGAGTCGGTGCGGAAATCTTCATCCCAATCCAGGCTGGTATGGCTGAGGTCGTCGTAGATGCCGATCGTGAAATGGTTTTTCGGCTTGTCCTTCCTCAGTTCATCGAACACGCCCCTGACCATGCCCGGCGTGAATTCCTTGGAAGAGAGTCCATAGCGACCGCCCACCACGCGCGGCATCCCGGCGAACCTGCTCGTTCCGCTCATAAGGGCCTCGCTGATCGCCGTCACCACATCCTTGTAGAGCGGCTCCCCGTCCGCACCCGGTTCCTTGGTCCTGTCCAGCACGGCGATGCATTTCGCCGTGGCGGGTATGATCTTGAGCAATGCGTCCGCTGCGAACGGGCGGAACAGACGCACCTTCACCACGCCGGTTTTTTCGCCATGATGATTGAGGTGGTCGACCACTTCATCCACCGCCTCGGCGCCGGAACACATCAGCACGATCACGCGATCGGCATCCGGCGCGCCGTCATATTCATAAATGCGGTACCGGCGTCCGGTCAGCCCGGCAAATTTGTCCATCGTGCGCTGCACGATCGCGGGCATGCGCTGGTAGAACGGATTGACCGACTCGCGCGCCTGGAAATACACGTCGGGGTTTTGCGAAGTGCCGCGTATGAAAGGATGTTCCGGTGTCAGCGCGCGGGTACGGTGCGCGAACACCAACTGGTCGTCTATCATTTCGCGCACCACTTCGACCGGCACCTGCTCGATCTTGGCGACTTCATGCGAGGTACGGAAGCCGTCGAAGAAATGCAGTATCGGCACGCGCGCCTCCAGCGTCGCCGCCTGCGCGATCAGCGCGATGTCCATCGCCTCCTGCACCGAATTGGAAGCGAGCATTGCAAAGCCCGTAGCACGCGCCGCCATCACGTCGCCGTGGTCGCCGAAGATCGACAGACCCTGGGCGGCGAGCGAACGCGATGCGACGTGCATCACGAATGGCGTGAGTTCGCCGGCGATCTTGTACATGTTGGGGATCATCAGCAGCAAACCCTGCGATGCGGTGAAGGTAGTCGTCAGCGAGCCGGTCTGCAAGGCGCCATGTATCGCGCCGGCCGCTCCGCCCTCGCTCTGCATCTCGACGATTTCCGGAACGGTGCCCCAAAGATTCTTGATGCCCTGCGATGACCAGGTATCGGCATACTCGCCCATCGGCGAGGCAGGGGTGATCGGATAGATCGCGATCACTTCGTTGGTCATATGAGCGATAAAGGCGGCAGCCTCGTTGCCGTCTATGGTCACCATGCGTGCTTTGGACATTGGACACCTCCCTGGCAATTTCACCCGGAAATACAGGCTGGAAGCATATACCTTTTTGAATTGCCTTGCTCGGAGCGCCACACCAAATTTGAAGCGGGTTGTTGGGTCTGAAGTGAATCTCATCCTCATTCCGGCCGGAATGAGGGACAGTATAATGCCGGCAAGGAACCCGGCTTGTGCTGTCCATCCCCGACCATGCGCAGGCACTATATCCCGCAGGGAGCATATCGATGCTGGCCTTCATCAGTGTGGCGTTGTTGATTTACGGATCCATGCATCTCTATGCGCTCGGCAAAGCATGGATGGCATTCCCCCATTCGTCCGGATTGGCGCTGGCGCTGATACTCGCGGGCATCGTGCTGACCTGCTCCCCGTTCATTGTCTGGTACATGGAAAGGCACAGCTGGCACCGCGCAACTGTCGTCGTCGCGTGGGCGAGCTACACCTGGATGGGATTCCTGTTCCTGTTCATTTGCATCGGCCTGGTGTTCGATGTCGGCCATATACTTTCGGTACTTCTGGATATCAACTGGCCGATGAGCGATCCCGCGGCGTTCAGAACCGTGGCCCTGCTCGCAGTGGTCGCACTCGGCTATGGATCGCTGGAGGCGCGGCAGATACAGGTTGAAAAAGTTGACATCGCCACCCCCAAACTCCCGTCCGGACAGGTCACCATCGCGCAGATCTCGGACCTGCACCTGGGCATGATGTTGGGCGATGAGTTTCTCGACAGCGTCATCGCCAAGCTGAAGGAGATCAAACCCGACATCGTCGTGGCGACCGGCGACATCGTCGATGGCCAAGGCGACAACCTTGATGCGCTCGCCCCGCGTTTCCATGCATACGCGCCGCCGCTCGGCGCTTACGCCGTCATCGGCAATCACGAAAACTATGCGGGGCTGGATAACTCGCTGCGCTTCCTGCGCAACGCGGGGTTCACTGTGCTGCGCGGCGAATCGGCCGTGACGGGCGGCATCATTCTGGATGGTGTCGATGATCCGAGCGTGCAGACGCCGGACCAGCAAGCCAGGCTGGACACCAGACAAGCACTCGCCTCTGCCAGCAAGGATGACTACATCGTGCTGCTCAAGCACCAGCCGGTGGTTGATGGCGATACGCGATTCGATCTGCAACTCTCCGGTCACATCCATGGCGGCCAGATATTCCCGTTCGTCTACCTGACGCGGCTGGTCTATCACGTGCACACCGGCCTCACCGAACTGGCCGATGGGCGCCTGCTCTATGTCAGCCGCGGCACCGGCACTTGGGGACCGCCGATACGGCTGTTCGCCCCGCCCGAGATCACGCTGATCACGATAAAAAGCGCAAGGAAATGATCGCCTGCCGAAAAATCATGGCCGAGACTCACGTCAAGAATCAAAACCCCGCTCTCCACTTCAACCCGCGGAATGTTCCGGTGTATATTGACCATGCCATCGAAGGATGCGGTGCCCCCAGCATAGCGGGATATATTTCAACCTTTGCCGCCAATTGTTTTATCCATACACCAACCAAGCAATGAAGCCATGAAAAAATCTGCAATCGCAATCCTGTTGCTGCTCGGCATCGCAGCATGCACAACCAACCAGCCTCCGCCACCGGCGGAACGTCCCCCGGCGAAGATCGCGCTCGCGTTGGGCGGCGGCGCGGCGCGCGGCTTTGCCCACATCGGCGTGATCAAGGCTCTGGAGGCGCAAGGCATCTCGCCGGATATCATCGTGGGCACCAGCGCCGGCTCGGTCGTCGGCGCGCTCTATGCGTCGGGCCTGAACGGCTTCCAGATACAGGAACTGTCGATGAACATGGAAGAAGACCAGGTCATCGACGGCTCGGGCTTGTACCGCTGCATAGTCCAGACGATGATCTCTGACAACAGGGGATGCATCAAGGGCCAGGCGCTTCAGGATTTCGTCAACAGGAACGTCAATGACCGCCCGATAGAAAAGCTCAACAAGACCTTTGCCGCAGTCGCCACCAACCTCGGCACCGGCGAGATGATGGTGTTCCGCGCGGGCAATACCGGCATGGCCGTTCGCGCCTCCTCTTCCGTGCCGGTGTTCTTCCAGCCCGTCACGATCAACGGTCAGGATTACGTCGATGGCGGGCTGGTCGCGCCTGTTCCTGCCAGCGTCGCGCGCTCGCTCGGCGCGGATTTCGTCATCGCAGTCGATATATCTGACCGCCCCCAGGACAGAAGCACGGCGGGCATCTCCGACATCCTGTGGCAGACCTTTTCCATCTTCGCGCAGACCATCAATCGTTTTGAGCAAACCAGCGCGGACATCGTGATACGCCCGGTAACCTCCGGCCTCCCCTCTGCCGATGTCAGCGGCCGCAACCAGGCCGTGCTGGAAGGAGAAAAAGCGGCCGCGAAAATCCTGCCGGAACTGAAGGCCAAACTGGCGCTATTGAATGAGCAGCGGCATGTGTCAGGCATGCCGTGAATACTTGGCGGCGGGGAATAATTTGAGCTGGCCCCTTTTTATTTATATTCCATTGATTCATGCCTGGAATTGCAACATGTCTCCGTTTGTCTGCAATTTGTTGCCCTTTGTCAGCAGCTTGATGCAATTATCATTTGTGTGCATAAACTGCACGCGGCAAGTCGTCAGGCAAACTCCTTATTCAAGCTGATTGCAATGGCCATATCTGCGACCCAGTTTTGAGCCGGCCAACGTGCCGGTTCATAATGAATGAACATAATTTGTAGGAGTTGTTCGCTAAATATCAAAAGAGAACCTCATGAATGCAAATCAGGAAGAAACTACGGCCGGCGCAAGCCGCGAACTGCTGACCTTCACGCTGGGCCGCGAGGAATACGGCATCGACATCCTCAAGGTGCAGGAGATCCGGGGCTACGACGCGGTGACCACGATCGCCAACGCACCCGAATTCATCAAGGGCGTGATCAACCTGCGCGGCATCATCGTGCCGATCGTGGACATGCGCATCAAATTCAAGCTGGGCAACGTCACCTATGACGAGACCACCGTGGTGATCATCCTGAACGTGGCAAACCGGGTGGTGGGCATGGTGGTGGACGGGGTGTCGGATGTGCTCACGCTCAAGCCCGAGCAGATCAGGCCGGCGCCTGAGTTCGGGGCCGCGCTGGACACCCGCTATCTGCAGGGCCTGGGCACCGTGGACGATCGCATGCTGATCCTGGTGGACATCGAGAAGCTGATCACCGGCAGCGAGATGGAATTGATTGAAACAGCGGGAACTGCGGCATGATAACCAACCGGACAGTTCGCATAGTCAACAGCTGATGGATATCAATTTTGATTGCTTGAAGGTCTCGCGTCGCAAAATATAATTTACAGTCTGATATTTCAGGGGATTTGAAAATGCAATTGAAAATAGGTACAAAACTTTACATGGGCTTTGGCGCCTGTATTGTGTTTCTGGTGCTGTCCGGTTTGGGCACGTGGATATACAGCTCAAATGTGAATGATCATTATCATAGCCTGAACAACAATATGCGCGGAGCCGTCGAACTCGCCAATGTCGAGCGCGGGATGTGGAGTCTTCGCTTCGGCATCGCAAATTATCCCGGAGCAGACGAAAATGGGCGCGCGAAAATCATGGCCGATGAAGCCAAATTTTACGGAGACATGCAACATGCATTGGAGTCATTCGGTTCGCTGGGCAATCTTAGCGGGGAGGAAGCCCAAGCAGTAAATACTCTCAAGCAAACGATCTCGAATTATATGGGGTCAAGACCCAAGTGGTTCGAGTTGTTCAATGCCGGCCAGCTGGACGACGCCAAGGTGTGGCGCGCGGAAAACACCAACAAGTTCGGCGCGCAAGCAGTCCAGGAGTTGAAGGACTTGATTGAACTTCAACAGGCCGCAAGCGAGGAAGGACAACTGGCTGTCGAGGAAAACACCAGAAATGCAAGAATAGCAATTCTGTCATTCGTGTTATTTGCCGCGCTTATCGCGATAGGAATCGGCTATTTGATCATCCGCTCCATAACCCGGCCGCTGCGTGAGGCCGTAACCGTAGCCGATGCAGTCGCCAATGGCGACCTGACCCAGCGCATCGAAGTGACAAGCAGGGATGAAGTCGGTTTATTGCTGCAAGCATTGAAAGACATGAATGACAGCCTGTCCGGCATCGTCGGAGAGGTCCGTGACACCACCGAATCGATCAACACCGCCTCGCGGGAGATCGCGCAGGGCAACAGCGACCTGTCACAGCGCACCGAGCAACAGGCCGCAAACCTCGAAGAAACAGCCAGCAGCATGGAAGAACTGACCTCGACCGTGAAGCAGAACACCGAGAATGCCAAGCATGCCAACCAGCTCGCGGCGAACGCTTCGGACATCGCGGTCAAGGGCGGCAAAGTGGTTGGGGATGTTGTTCAGACCATGGCCTCGATCAGCACCAGCTCGAAGAAGATCGTGGACATCATCAGTGTCATCGAAGGCATCGCGTTCCAGACCAACATCCTGGCGCTGAACGCCGCGGTCGAAGCGGCGCGCGCCGGCGAACAGGGCCGCGGTTTCGCGGTGGTGGCAGCCGAGGTGCGCAACCTGGCGCAGCGCTCTGCGGCGGCGGCCAAGGAGATCAAGACCCTGATCGACGACTCGGTCAACAAGGTGGACGCCGGCTCCAAACAGGTGGACCAGGCCGGGGAAACGATGAACGAGATCGTTACCGCGGTCAAGCGCGTTACCGACATCATGGCCGAGATCGCGGCTGCTTCCAACGAGCAGAGTACGGGCATCGAGGAAGTCAATCGGGCGATCACCCAGATGGACGACGTGACCCAGCAGAATGCAGCACTGGTGGAAGAAGCGGCTGCGGCAGCCGAATCAATGCAGGGACAATCGGAGGTACTGATGCGCGCAGTGAGTATCTTCAAGTTGGCGTCAGAAAAAGGAAGAACACCGGCAATCGTAGCCAGATCCGCGACAAAACCGGGTAACGCGCACGCGGCTTCGAAAACGCTGGCACCGCAAAAAAGTGCACGCAAGCTGCCCAAGGCCAATGTTGACAGGGACGGCGACTGGAAAGAGTTTTAGTCGTGCAGGCCTGGTTGGTGAGCTGATATCAAACAGGTCTTCACCAGCTTGCACAGGCACCTCTGAATGACTTGCCGACACCACGACCGGCCTTCGATGGCAGATATTCGCGAGATGCCGCTTCTCCAAGACTCAATTTGTATCCATCGGAACTCCATGGATTGAGTTGATTAATTTCAAAAGAAGCCCGGTGTCCCCGCAATTTTTTTCAAACATACGTTGATTCCCGCTATTCTCTACCGGATGCATATCTCCCATCTTCGCCCACACCTGCGTGATCTCGGCGCCAAGCCGTGCCACGAGGATCGCCTGCCATGCGGCCGCAACCAGGCCGTGCTGGAAGGAGAAAAAGCGGCCGCGAAAATCCTGCCGGAACTGAAGGCCAAACTGGCGCTATTGAATGAGCAGCGGCATGTGTCAGGCATGCCGTGAATACTTGGCGGCGGGGAATAATTTGAGCTGGCCCCTTTTTATTTATATTCCATTGATTCATGCCTGGAATTGCAACATGTCTCCGTTTGTCTGCAATTTGTTGCCCTTTGTCAGCAGCTTGATGCAATTATCATTTGTGTGCATAAACTGCACGCGGCAAGTCGTCAGGCAAACTCCTTATTCAAGCTGATTGCAATGGCCATATCTGCGACCCAGTTTTGAGCCGGCCAACGTGCCGGTTCATAATGAATGAACATAATTTGTAGGAGTTGTTCGCTAAATATCAAAAGAGAACCTCATGAATGCAAATCAGGAAGAAACTACGGCCGGCGCAAGCCGCGAACTGCTGACCTTCACGCTGGGCCGCGAGGAATACGGCATCGACATCCTCAAGGTGCAGGAGATCCGGGGCTACGACGCGGTGACCACGATCGCCAACGCACCCGAATTCATCAAGGGCGTGATCAACCTGCGCGGCATCATCGTGCCGATCGTGGACATGCGCATCAAATTCAAGCTGGGCAACGTCACCTATGACGAGACCACCGTGGTGATCATCCTGAACGTGGCAAACCGGGTGGTGGGCATGGTGGTGGACGGGGTGTCGGATGTGCTCACGCTCAAGCCCGAGCAGATCAGGCCGGCGCCTGAGTTCGGGGCCGCGCTGGACACCCGCTATCTGCAGGGCCTGGGCACCGTGGACGATCGCATGCTGATCCTGGTGGACATCGAGAAGCTGATCACCGGCAGCGAGATGGAGCTAGTCGAGTTGTCTGCAGCCTGAAAAGCACAAGATATCAGTACATCATAAGAAAATTTGCCCAACGGCAAAACAATGAACTGTTGAAGGCAACGAATTCAGGCATAACCCTGACAGATCTGAGTACCAACATTGCCCCTGCAAAGTCAAAGAAAATATTCATCGTAACTCGCGAGCCTGCCCTGGTTCAACAAACGATATTTAAACATCGTTCGCATTGTCGAATCTTGACTGCATCGCTGACCCAAGCTTGGGTTAGAATCACCGAATACACCCCGAACCAATTGCAAATTCGTTTTGACTCTTAATCCTCTCTCTCCGATGCGTATTGCACAGTTACACCAACGTCTGCGTGATCTCGGCGCCAAGCCTTGCCACGAGGATCGTCTGCTGCGCGGCTGGAGCCAGGTCTGCTCGTACGACACGAAACACAGTCCCGCACAGACATTCTTTCCGATTGCACTGTGCAATGAGCTGCCCTCCATCGAGGCGGAACTGCATGGACTGGCGCGCCTGCGCAGCGAATATCCCGCCGGTGACGGCGTCGCACGGCTGCTGGTGGAACTGCGTGACGGTCAGATGACGGAGAGCATGCTGCTGCCGCGCGGCGGTCTGTGCGTTTCGACGCAGGTGGGTTGCGCCGTTGGATGTGTGTTCGGCATGAGCGGCCGCGACGGTTTGCTGCGGCAGCTCGGCAGCGCAGAGATCGTCGCCCAGGTGGTGCTCGCGCGCCGTCGCCGCGCGGTGAGCAAGGTGGTGTTCATGGGCATGGGCGAGCCTGCCCACAATCTCGACAACGTGCTGGAAGCGATCCAGCTGCTAGGCATACAGGGCAACATCGGCCACAAGAACCTGGTGTTCTCCACGGTAGGTGACCCGCGCGTGTTCGAGCGGTTGATGGAGGGGCTGGCTCACAAGCACTCTCCTCAACCCTTTCCCGCCTCCGGGGGAGGGTACAAGCGGGAATTACGATGTTCAATCCCTGCGGTCAAACCGGCACTCGCCATTTCTTTGCACACCACCGATATGGCACTGCGCGCCGAATTGCTGCCTCGTGCACCGCAGATCGCGATCGAAGAGCTGGTGGAACGCGCCGAGGCGTATGCGCGCGCGACATCCTATCCGGTCCAATATCAGTGGACGCTGCTCGAGGGCGTCAACGACAGCGACGCGGAGCTGGGCCGGATAGTTCAACTCCTTTCCGGGAAATACGCGGTGATGAATTTTATCCCGTTCAATGCAGTCGACGGACTCGCCTATAGCCGCCCCTCCGCCGAGCGAACCAAGTCGATGGCGCGCACGCTGAATCGGCGAGGCATATACACCAGGATACGCGACTCGGCGGGACAGGAAGTGGAAGGTGCGTGCGGGCAGTTGCGGGCA
The DNA here is from genome assembly GCA_963723415.1 of uncultured beta proteobacterium. Lineage (GTDB taxonomy): Bacteria > Pseudomonadota > Gammaproteobacteria > Burkholderiales > Gallionellaceae > Gallionella. Next base: position 206,078 of record CAVRQB010000003.1, read on the forward strand.
AGGGCGGCTAAAGCGCAGGCACTCAAAACAACGGCGGGTGAGTTATCGGCGCATCTTTGACCTGTTCACTTCAGCAACCCCTCGCGGCGCGCCTCCGCTTCGATGGCGGAATAGTTCTCGACCCTGGTCGGCATGAATCTGCTGGCGCGCTGCAGATCCAGGATATCCTTGTCTGTCCCGTTGTCCTTGTCCAGCGCGAGGAAGGCATCGGTCAGTTTTCGCCGCAGATCGGCATCCATATCGGCGCGCACCGCCCAGGTATATGCGTCTTGTGCCTTGCCATCTTCTGCACGCTGCACCAGCGGGATTACCTGATCGTTACTGCGCGCTCTGGCCAGGACGAAATAAAATCCATCCAGCCAAACCATGTCCAGTTTTTTGCCGAGCAATGCGTCAACCAGAGCGTCGCCATCGCGCATCGGCCTGAACTCTATCTTCATGCCGATCCTCTTCTCGAGATAATCGGTCAACGGCTTGAGCTTGCGCCGCATCACAGGCGGCGGCTCGTCGGGCATCAGCGAGACACGCAGCACCGGCACCGAATAGGCGGAGGCATAGAGCACCAATGCCGCAGATATCGCCAGCGAGATGACAAGGTTCCTGATGCGGTTCGAGGATTCATTACTTTGCATAGCGATTGATATTTAATCATGAAAAAGCCCGGCATCGCCGGGCTTTCTATATGCGGCGCTGAAGCAGTGTAGCGAGCGGTCGTTATGCCAGGCGCCGCGCAGTAGCTTCTAACCTTTGTCGAACTTCATCACGCCGCCGACACACCCCACCTTGATCGTATCCTTCGCGGCGAACTTGCCTTCGAGGATAAGCTTGGCAAGCGGGTTCTCCAGTTGCGCCTGGATCGCGCGTTTCAGCGGACGCGCGCCGTACACCGGGTCGAACCCGGCATTGGCGATCTCGTTCAGCGCGGCATCGCTGATATCGAGCTTCATCTCCATCTGTGCGAGGCGCTTTTCCAGATATTGCAACTGGATGCGCGCGATCGACTTGATGTTCTTTTCGTCAAGCGCATGGAATACCACGACCTCGTCGATGCGGTTGATGAACTCGGGACGGAAATAACTCTTCACCTCGCCCATCACCGCCAGCTTGATGACCTGATAATCGTCGCCGGACATCTGCTGGATCATCTGGCTGCCCAGATTTGAAGTCATCACGATCACGGTGTTCTTGAAATCCACGGTGCGCCCTTGCCCGTCGGTCATGCGCCCGTCGTCGAGTGCCTGCAGCAACACATTGAACACGTCGGGATGCGCCTTCTCCACTTCGTCGAGCAGGATCACGCTGTATGGCTTGCGCCGCACCGCCTCGGTAAGCCCGCCGCCTTCCTCATAGCCGACATAGCCGGGCGGCGCGCCGATCAGGCGCGCGACGGAATGCTTCTCCATGTATTCGCTCATGTCGATGCGGATCAAATGATCCTCGGAATCGAACATGAAACCGGCCAGCGCCTTGCACAATTCGGTCTTGCCGACGCCGGTCGGGCCGAGGAACAGGAAAGAACCATAGGGACGGTTCGGGTCGGACAGTCCGGAGCGCGAGCGGCGGATCGCGTCGGACACCAGCTTCACCGCCTCGTCCTGCCCGACCACGCGCTCGTGCAATTTGTCTTCCATGTGCAGCAGTTTGTCGCGCTCGCCCTGCATCATCTTGCTGACCGGTATCCCGGTCGCGCGGCTCACCACTTCAGCGATCTCTTCGGCGCCGACCTGGGTGCGCAGCAAACGGTTCTTGGGCTTGTGCTCTTCGGCATGCACCGCTTCCTTCAGTTTGGCCTCGAGCTGCGGCAATTTGCCGTATTGCAATTCCGCCACCTGCTCGAGCTTGCCCGCGCGCTGCAACTGGACGATCTCGGCACGCACCTTGTCGATCTCTTCCTTGAGATGCGCGGTGCCCTGCGCCGCGCCCTTCTCGGCTTTCCATATCTCTTCGAGATCGGCATACTCGCGCTGCAGGCTCTTGATCTCGTCCTCGATCAGTGCAAATCGCTTTTGCGAAGCCTCGTCCTTTTCCTTCTTCATCGCCTCGCGCTCGATCTTGAGCTGGATCAGCCGGCGATCCAGCTTGTCCATCACCTCGGGCTTGGAATCGATCTCCATCTTGACGCGCGCGGCAGCCTCGTCGATCAGGTCGATCGCCTTGTCCGGCAGGAAGCGGTCGGTGATGTAGCGGTTGGAAAGCTCCGCCGCGGCAACGATGGCCGGGTCGGTGATTTCCACGCCGTGGTGCAGCTCGTAGCGTTCCTGCAGGCCGCGCAGGATCGCGATCGTGGATTCCACCGAAGGCTCTTCGACCAGGACCTTCTGGAAGCGGCGTTCCAGCGCGGCATCCTTCTCGATGTACTTGCGGTATTCGTCCAGCGTGGTTGCGCCGACGCAGTGCAGCTCGCCGCGCGCCAATGCCGGCTTGAGCATGTTGCCCGCGTCCATCGCGCCCTCGGCCTTGCCCGCGCCGACCATGGTGTGCAGCTCGTCGATGAACACGATGGTCTGGCCTTCATCCTGCGCCAATTCCTTGAGCACGTTCTTCAGCCGTTCCTCGAATTCGCCGCGATATTTCGCGCCGGCCAGCAATGCCGCCATGTCCAGGCTGAGCACTTTCTTGTTCTTCAGCGATTCGGGCACTTCGCCATTGACGATGCGTTGCGCCAGGCCCTCGACGATCGCGGTCTTGCCCACACCCGGTTCACCGATCAATACCGGGTTGTTCTTGGTGCGGCGCTGCAATACCTGGATCGCGCGGCGGATCTCGTCGTCGCGCCCGATCACCGGATCGAGCTTGCCTTGGCGGGCGCGCTCGGTCAGGTCTATCGTGTATTTCTTCAGCGATTCGCGCTGGCCTTCGGCTTCCTGCGAACCGACCGATTCGCCGCCGCGCACGGTGTTGATTGCCTGCTCCAGCGGCCCGCGCCCGACGCCATGCTGCTTCAGCAACCGCCCGGTCTCGCCCTTGTCATCGCATGCCGCGAGCAAAAACATCTCCGAGGCGATGAACTGGTCGCCGCGCTTTTGCGCGGCCTTGTCGGTCAGGTTGAGCAAATTGTTCAAGTCGCGCCCGACCTGCACTTCTCCGCCGTGGCCTTCCACCTTGGGAAGCCGTTCGATGGCTTCGTTCAGCGCGCTCCTCAACGGCACGACATTGCCGCCCGCGCGCGCCAGCAGCGAAGCCGCCCCACTGTCGGGGTCGCTGATCAAGGCCAGCAGCAGATGCTGCGGCTCGATGAACTGGTTGTCCTGGCCGACTGCCAGACTTTGCGCATCCGCCAGCGCCTGCTGGAACTTGGTCGTGAATTTGTCGAAACGCATGGCATTTCCTCTTGAATAAGAATACGTCCGAAATGGAGGGCGGCATGCGGTATTTCAAGTGACCGGCAAAAATTAAGCCCCGGGACGGGAAATGTCGTAAGATTCAACCCTTGATTTCACAGCAATCATGCAGCCCCAAGCAAGCTATTTATCAACCGTATTCAAACAACCGTATTCAGATCTGGGAGAATGATCATGGCGAAGAAGAATGCTTTTTATGCGCAATCCGGCGGTGTCACGGCGGTCATCAATGCCTCTGCCTGCGGGGTGATCGAGACCGCGCGCAAGCACAAGGACAAGATCGGCAAGGTGTACGCCGGCCGCAACGGCATCATCGGCGCGCTGACCGAAGATCTGATCGACACCGGCAAGGAATCCGCCAAGGCCATCTGCTCGCTGCGCTACACGCCCTCCGGCGCATTTGGCTCCTGCCGCTACAAGCTCAAGAGCCTGGAAGCCAACCGGCGCGAATACGAGCGCCTGATCGAAGTCTTCAAGGCACACAACATCGGCTACTTCTTTTACAACGGCGGCGGCGACTCCGCCGACACCTGCTACAAGGTCTCGCAGCTTTCGGAAAAACTGGGTTACCCGGTGCAGGCCATCCATGTCCCCAAGACCGTGGACAACGACCTGCCGATCACCGACTGCTGCCCCGGTTTCGGCTCGGTGGCGAAATACGTCGCCGTCTCCACGCTGGAAGCCAGCTTCGACGTGGCCTCGATGGCCAAGACCTCAACCAAGGTATTCGTCGTGGAAGTCATGGGCCGCCATGCGGGCTGGATCGCCGCGGCGGGCGGACTGGTCGAGGAGCAAGGTATCCCCGTCGTGATCCTGTTCCCCGAGATCGAATTCGACCAGAAAAAATTCCTCGACAACGTGGACGCGAAGGTCAAGAAATACGGCTATTGCAGCGTGGTGGTCTCGGAAGGCTGCCACTACCCGGACGGGCGTTTCCTCGCTGAACAGGGCACGCGCGATGCCTTCGGCCATGCGCAACTCGGCGGCGCGGCACCGGTCGTCGCCAACATGATCAAGGACGCGCTCGGCTACAAATTCCACTGGGCCGTGGCCGATTATTTGCAGCGCGCCGCACGCCATATCGCCTCGAAGACCGATGTCGACCAGGCCTATGCGCTGGGCAAATCCGCAGTGGAACTGGCGATCAAGGGACAGAACGCGGTGATGCCCACGGTCGACCGCGTTTCGGACAAACCCTACAAATGGAAGATCGGTGTCGCGCCGCTCTCCAAGGTCGCGAACGTGGAAAAATTCATGCCGCGCGATTTCATCACCGCCGACGGTTTCGGCATCACCCCAAAATGCCGCGCCTATTTGTTGCCGCTGATCAAGGGCGAAGACTATCCGCCGTTCAAGGATGGCCTGCCGCAGTACGTGCGCCTGAAGAATGTCGCGGTGCCGAAAAAGCTGGCCGGATTCAGCATTTAAAGAAAGCTGAACAGACAATACGCTATCTGTATCGTCGCAGTACGATCAAATACGGTCGTGCAGAGATAAATTTCCGCCAAAGGGAGCAGGATGAAAAAATGCGTATGGATTGCGCTAGGCTGATGCAGCTCTCTCCTGGTCGGAGTAAACAAGGCATTCCCGGACATCGACGTTTCTCGCGTTGACGGATCTGCAGCACACTGGAACAAACTTTATGGAAAAAAGTGAGACTTGTACATGAATAATCCTGTCCGCCGCGCGGCGGTTGCACAGCACATCCGGCGAATAGGACTCGCTGCGCTTTGTAGCCTGCTAGTGGTTTGGACCGTGCCGCAAGCGACGGCAGCTGTCTCACCTAGGTCTGACGACGTAGTTCGTGCGACGCTGGATAACGGGCTGCGCGTCATTATTGTCCGCAACACGCTGGCCCCTGTCGTGTCGACCTCGATCAATTACCTGGTCGGTGCCGACGAGACCCCGCCGGGATTCCCCGGCACGGCCCATGCCCAGGAACACATGATGTTTCGCGGCAGTCCCGGCCTGTCTGCCGACCAGTTGGCCAACATCGGCAGCCTGATGGGTGGAAGTTTCAATGCGCAAACCCGCCAGGCGGTCACACAGTACTACTATACGGTGCCGTCCGAGGATCTTGATGTCGCGCTGCACGTAGAGTCGCTGCGTATGCGCGGCGTGCTGGATACGCAGAAGGACTGGGACCAGGAGCGGGGTGCCATCGAGCAGGAGGTGGCACAGGATTTGTCCAATCCGGAATACATCCTGTTCACCAGGCTGCGCGCCGCGATGTTCGCCGGGTCGAGCTACGCGCATGACGCCCTGGGCACCAAGGCGTCCTTCGACCAGACCACGGCTGCGATGCTGAAGTCATTTCACGACAAATGGTACGCGCCCAACAATGCGATTCTGGTCGTCGCGGGCGATCTCGATCCGGCCGCAACGCTGGCCAAGATCCGTAAATTGTTTGGCGGCATCCCCGCCAAGACTCTGCCGGCGCGCGCGCCGTTGCATTTTTTGCCGGTCAAGCCCCGGTCATTCACGCTGAACAGCGACCTGCCGTTCGGCATGGAAGCGATCGCGATACGCATGCCGGGCATGGACAGCCCGGACTACCCTGCGCTTGAAGTTCTTTCCGATGTGCTGAGCAGCGAACGGGGTGCACTATATGATCTGGTTCCCCAGGGCAAGGCACTCTCTGCGGGATTTTCCTTCGATCCGCAAGCCAAGGCCGGAATAGCCATGGCCGAAGTGACGTTTCCTTCAGGTGGAGATGCGGCGAAGCTGGAACGCGAAGTGCGTGCCATACTCGCCGGAATCGCCAAAAACGGTGTGCCGGATGACCTGGTCGCTGCTGCCAAGCTGCAGGAACGCCGTGCCGCGGAATTCGAAAAGAACTCCATCCAGGGCTTGGCGTCCCTATGGGCTGAAGCCGTCGCGGTGGACGGCCTGGTTTCCCCGGAAGAGGATCTCGCGCGCATCGAAAAGGTGACCCCGGCGGACGTGAATCGGGTCGCGAGACTGTATCTCGATCTCGACCATGCCATCGTCGCGGTGCTGACACCCCGGGGATCCGGCAAACCCGTCTCGGCCAGCGGCTTCGGCGGGCAGGAAAGCATCGCGCTCGGCCAGGCCAAGCAGACACCGCTGCCGAGCTGGGCCAGTGCAGCGCTGGGACGATTGAGCGTGCCGCCTTCATCGGTGCATCCGACGGTCAGCCAATTGCCCAACGGCATCACCCTGATTGTGCAGCCGGAGAATGTAAGCAAGACGGTTACCGTTTCAGGTCACATCAGGAATCGGCCTGAACTCGAAGTTCCCAAGGGACAGGAAGGCTTGCCATCGGTGCTTGATCAACTTTTCTCCTACGGCAGCCAAGGTCTCGACCGCGTGGCCTTTCAGCGCGCCCTCGATCAGATCGGCGCCACAGAGCAGGCGGGAACGGACTTTCAAGTGAGCGTGCTGCAGGAAGATTTCGGCCGCGGCGTCGCATTGCTGGCCGACAACGAGCTTCATCCGGCACTGCCGAAAGAGGCGTTCAAGATCGTCAGACAGCAGGTGACCGATACGGTCGCCGGGCGGCTGCAAAGCCCGGATTACCTTTCCGGAAGGGCATTACGCATGGCGCTGTTTCCCAAGGACGATCCAACCCTGCGCGATGCAGTACCGGCCACCGTCTCGAAGCTCACGCTCGATCAGGTGCGCGACTACTATCGCCTTGCCTTTCGTCCCGATCTGACCGTCATTGTGGTGATCGGCGACGTTACCCCCGATACGGCCAGGACAGTCATTGAGCAGTACTTTGGCGCCTGGCGCGCGACCGGTCCCAAACCCGACACGGTGCTCCCGCCCGTACCGCCGAACCAGGCGAGCACGACCACCGTGCCAGACTCAAGCCGCATCCAGGACGACGTGACGCTGGGCGAAACCGTCGGCGTTACCCGCTCAAGTCCCGATGTTTATGCGCTGCGACTGGGCAACAACGTGCTGGGTGGCGGATTCTACTCAACCCGCCTCAGTCGCGACCTGCGCAAGAACGCGGGGCTGGTGTATTCCGTGGATTCATCGTTCCAATTCGGCAAGAGCCGCGGCCTGTATTTCGTCCAATATGCCTGCGATCCAAAAAACGTATCCAGGGTGCACGCCAGCGTCGTTCGCGAACTGGAGGATATGCAAAAATCCCCGGTTACGGCTGACGAATTGCAGCGTGGCAAGGCGATGCTGCTGCGCCAGATATCGCTCGCTGAGGGCAGTACCGACAGCATCGCGGATGGGCTGATCGAACGCTGGGATCTAAACCTGCCGCTCGATGAACCGACGATTGCGGCACGGCAATATATCCTGCTAAGTGCCGACGACGTCCGGGCTGTGTTCGCCAAATGGATCCGGCCTGAGGATATGGTGCGGGTAACGCGAGGACCGCAACCGCAATAGTCCCGTGCTTCCGGAAGATGTGACCGGTTCGCAATGGTAACTCCTCTAAACAGGCTGAGTGTCGGGCACTGGACGATGCTCAAGCCAGCTGTCTGGCGATCAGAAAATTGGCCTGATCACAACGCTTCAATATCCGCTTCACGCTGTTAACATGGCAACATGAAGTACCGGATCGCGCCATTATCGGAATGTCGTGAATCTGCCGTATATCGGATCTTCACCAGCAAGTTTTATCGCTTCAGGTAGTGGAATGAAACTGAGCGATGAATAATTCTGAGGGCCTTGGCTTCATGATACGACTCGATAAAGCTTTGGTGGTGTGGGGAACGTCCGATTTTAGAACGGTCCTCAGACAAGAGTTAGAGAATTGTGGCGCTGAGTGTTTTCCGCTGCAACAAGGTTTAGTTAACAGCAACTATGTTATTGATACCCCAATCACGGTCACGATCAACGGCATTACCGAGAGGGAAAATGTAATCCGCGTTAGCGTGGGTGTTTTTTATCAGGGCGTTATGGGTGGATGCGGCTGTGCAGACGATCCTACGCCTACCAGCGAAAATAGTGAATACTGCGAGTTGAGTGTGGAGATCGACAAGTTGACCGCAATGGCTGTTGTAGCACTTGCAGAATAAATGTTAGGTCTGATATCGGGTAGTCCAAGAAGAAATAAATGCAGAGCCCCGACGTCAGCTTTCAGGTAGTCTATTACGAAGATTGAAGTGCTGTTTAGTGCCAAGCGAGCCTATCCTGAATTTTGTGTGTAGAGGTCATATCATGCTAACCCAAGGAGCGATGAATGACCGAAGCAACGAAGAAGCCGCGCAAGCGCAAACCCTCAGGCCCGTTTTCCGACGAGCTGCTTGACCAACTTTTAGCCCAGGTATCCGGCAAGGATGCGGAGAGCCTGTTGGGCGAATCCGGCCTGATCGGGCAGCTTAAGAAGCAGCTTGCGGAACGAATGCTGGCCGCTGAACTCACCCACCACCTGGCGAATGAGGAACCCGAGGAAGGGGCTGGCAACCACCGCAACGGCAGCAGCCCCAAGACCGTGCTCACGCCCAACGGCGCGCTCGACCTGTCCATTCCGCGTGATCGCCTGTCCACCTTCGAGCCGCAGCTGGTGGCCAAGCACCAGCGCCGGCTGCCCGGATTCGACGAACATGTGATCGGCATGTATGCACGGGGCATGACGGTGCGCGAGATCCAGGGGCACCTGGTCGAGCTGTACGGGCTGGAAATCTCCCCGGACCTGATCTCCACCATCACCGACGAAGTCATGGCCGAAGTGGCGGATTGGCAAGCCCGTCCGCTCGATGCCATGTACCCTATCATCTATTTCGATGCCTTGCGGTTGAAGATACGCGACGAGGGCACGGTTAGGAACAAGGCAGTTTATCTGGCGCTGGGCATCGACGCCACCGGGCGCAAGGATGTGCTGGGGCTGTGGATCGAACAGACCGAGGGTGCCAAATTCTGGCTCAAGGTGTTCAACGACATCAAGCAGCGCGGGGTGGTGGATATCCTGATTGCCGTGGTGGATGGATTGCGCGGTTTCCCGGAAGCCATCGAGGCAGTGTTCCCGCAAACCCAGATACAGACCTGCATCGTGCACCTGATTCGCACCTCGCTCAATTACGTGGGCTGGAAGGATCGCAAGGCGCTGGCTGCCGAGCTGAAGGCCATCTACCAAGCGGTCAATGCCGAAGCTGCGGAAGCGGCCCTGACCGAATTCGAGCAAGGCACATGGGGCAAGAAATTCCCGCCCATTGCGGCGGCTTGGCGACGGCAGTGGACGCAGGTGATTCCGTTCTTCGCCTATCCGCCGGAGGTGCGCAAGATCATCTACACTACCAACGCCATCGAGAGTCTGCATATGCAACTGCGCAAGATCGTAAAGAACCGTGGGCACTTCCCCAGTGACGAGGCCGCGACCAAGCTGCTGTATCTGGCCTTGCGAAATATTGTGAAAGACTGGAAGATGCCGCCACGGACATGGAAGGAGGCGGCTAATCAATTCGCCATCATGTTCGGTGAACGGTTTACGGCAGCATTAAATTGATGCCGTGACTAAACCGACCTCACACACAGAATTTCGGATACGTCCTGCCAAGCAGAATATCCCTCCGCAATACTCGTCGTCAGAAAATCTGATATTTAGGTAACTTCGGAAGCGTCCGATATCCCCACCTTACCTTGGAACGATGCCAAAGCCATAAGTCAGCAAAGCCATATAGTCAAACCCATGTCTTTCCTTGCATCTCCAGCAGGTCATCAAACGCGATGCCGGAGTTTCAATTCGTAAATTCAAGTTGCAACTCCCTTTTGTTCAAACTTATGATGATTCTGTTTTACAATGCGCCAGTTTGTGTCGTCAGAGTGTAGATCGGAGATCGCGCGTGAATCTGACCTTTGGTGAATTTGAACTGGATATTGAACGCTTCGAATTGCGCTGCAATGGACAACTATGAGTATTCTGGTAAACGTGAACAGTGATTCTGTTCGAACGTGAACGCCGGAACGACGTGTTGTGCTGGTAGTTGGTTTTTACTTCATGTGTTCACGTTGGGTCAAGTTTTTTTGTCTTTTCTCATGGATTCCCCGGTTAATTTGATTATGTGAGCACGATGGACGATGCGATCGAGAATCGCGTCGGCAAGTGTGGGTTCGCCGATGACCTCATGCCATTCCTTGACTGGAATCTGGCTGGTGATGAGTGTGGATTTCCTGGTGCGGTCGTCAATGAGTTCGAGCAGATCCTGCCGCTCCGATTGCATCATGGTGGATAAGCCCCAATCATCCAGAATCAGCAGATCCATCTTGGCCATTTGCGATAACCGTTTGCGGAAGCTGCCATCACCGTGCGCCAGTTTCATCTCCTCCATTAATCGCGATGTTCGGGTGTATAAAACGGATAGCCCTTGCCGGCACGCCTGATTGCCCAGGGCACACGCCAGCCAAGTCTTGCCGCAGCCGGTTGCGCCGGTCAGGATCAGGTTCTGTGCTTGCCGAATCCAGTCGCAACCAATCAGGCTGGCCATGACAGCTTTATTTAACCCTCGCCCAGAACGGTAGTCGATGTCCTCTACGCAAGCGGGGTGTTTTAACCGAGCGTTTTTCAACAAGCGCCCCAGCCTTTGGTTGTCGCGGTGGCTTGCCTCTCGGTCGACGATGAGCCCGAACCGGTCATCGAACGATAGAGATTGCGTGACCGGCTGAATGAGTTGTTCTTCAAATGCCGCCGCCATGCCGGGCAGCTTGAGTGTCTTGAGGGTGGTCAGGGTGTGTTGGTGCAACATGGTGAATCCTTTCTGTGGGTTGGAATAGCGTTGGTGTGTTGTTGTACTCAGTGGTAGTAATCCGGCCCGCGTACGTTTCCGTGCGTAGGCAATGGCGTGGCCTCTGCCGGAAACAGATCGGCATGGCGATCGAGTCCTGCCTCCAGAATCGACTGAACCGTCTTGCGTTTTGGCGACCCGATGACGAGCGCCCTTGCACATGCCGCTTCCAACCGGTCTTCGCCATAGCGCCTGGCCAGGCTGAACACACCCAGGCAGGAGCGATACCCCATTTCAGGATGGGGCTTGTCTTCCAGCAGGCGACGAATGATGGAGCACGTAGCGGGGCCGATGCGTTCACCCCAGTTCAGGAGACGCTGAGGCGTCCACTCCAGATGCTTCTGGTGTGACTTGGGCATATGTGCCGTTATCGTGGTGTGTTTCCACGCCAGAGGGCTTCTGGCGTGCGAGGCAACCCGCTGTCCCTTGTGCAGCACTTCCACTACCGCTCCTGTCAGGCGAACGTCCAGTTGGATCTTGGCAAGCTGGAATGGCACGCTGTAATAGTGGCGATCCACCTCGACATGATAGTCAATATTGACCCGTGCCTTGAGCCATTCGGCGTACTCGTATGCTTGTGCGGGAAGCGGCTTCATGGCGGGGCGGTCAAGGCTGTCAAACTGCGAGCGGCGGGATTCTGATTTGTTCTTCTGGAATGGACGGCTGTTCAAGCCTTGCAGCAGCTCTCCAATGAGACGGTTCAATTCGTGCAGGCTGAAGAAGGTGTGGCGGCGCAGGCGGGCGGTGATCCAGCGTTGCACCAGCAGCACGCCCAATTCAACCATCGCCTTGTCGCGTGGCTTATAGGGGCGTGCCGGGATGATTGCCACGCCATAGTGCTGCGCCATGTCGGCATAGGTGGTGTTGAGTTCTGGCTCGTAGAAGCAAGGCTTCGTCACGGCTGACTTGAGGTTGTCTGGCACCACGATCTCCGGCACGCAACCAAAGAAGTCGAACGCCCTGACATGCGAGCCGATCCAGTCCGGTAGCTTCTGGCTCAACGTGGCTTCAGCAAAGGTGTAGCCGGACGCACCGAGCACCGCAACGAAGATTTGTGCATATCGAATCTCGCCGGTCTGGGGATCAACGATGGGCACACCGCCGCCGCTATAGTCAACGAACAGTTTCTCCCCGACCTTGTGGGATTGCCGCATGGAGAGTTTGAGGCAGCTGCGGTATTGCCGGTAATGCACGCAGAACTGCGCATATTTGTATGACTGGCCCGCACAGGATGCCTGATACTCTTCCCACAACAGCATTAGCGTCACGCCTTTACGCTTCAGTTCCTGATGGATATAGGCGCAGTCAGGCATGACATGCTCATGGACTGATGGGACAGGCGGAAACAATCGCGCTTCCAGCGTGGTGTCATCCAGTCCGGCTGGCAGCGGCCATGACAGACCCGCAGCTTCAGCAGCCTGCGTATATTTGGAAATGACCCCGACAGACAGTTTCAAGCTGGCGGCAATTTGCCGACAACTCAAGTCGGCTTCGTATTTGAGGCGCAGTACGTCTTTGATCTTGCGCATGGAACTCCTTGCTGCCGGCATAGCCCCTCCAAAACTCGGGGATGCTCCAGCATTTACAGGTTAAGTTCCAGCACAAATCACACTAGGTTCTGCCTTCGTGAACACTCATTCTGGTGAGTGGCAAAAAGTGTTCACGTTCGAGCAGAATCGATGTTCACGTTCCTTCAGAATCACTGTTCACGTTCGCCCAGAAAGGGTGTTCACGTTGCCCCAGAATATGCACAACTACGCAAGGTCGAACCAAAAGTTTTTGATTTGATGACCCATTTTGCCAGGAATCCCGGAAAGGTTTTTTCTCGCGATGATCTCATTAAAGCTGTATGGCCCGGTCGTGTGGTGTCCGACGCGACCGTGTCGACTTGCATCAAGAGTGCGCGAAAAGCGCTGGGCGATAGCGGCGATTCACAACGTTATATCACGACGGTCCGCGGCCGCGGGTTCAGGTTTACTGCGGATGTTGCACACGACAATAGCGAAACCAATTCTTCAACGCATACTTTGGATCGATCGCAACGCACCGGAGTCGGACCTTCATTGCTGGTGGTTCCGTTTCGTTCCTTATCCGATGACGCTGATACGGCACTACTGGCAGACAGCTTAAGCCGCGATGTTGGTACCATCCTGACCCGGATACCGTTATTGCGTTTGAGCAACCAGTCAGCCAGGTATACAGGCCGCGACATCACGCCAAGTGCCCGTGAAATCCACGAAGATGCGGGTGTCGACTATGTTATCGAAGGCAAACTACAGAACCACGAAAGCGGCTATCGCATCAACGCCCAACTCGTGGATGCGAAATCCGGATTCCAATTGTGGGCTGAACAGTTCTTCGTGCCTGGGCCTGTTGAAGCAGCCCTCGACCGCGCTGTTACAGCCGTTATTGCAAAGCTGGAGCCGCAATTGTACCGCGCGATCTACAACACGGTTCGTGCGGCTGACGGCGAGCCGGATGCCCGGGAGTTGTTTCTCGAAGCGAGCAGTACGCTGGCCCTGAAAGGCTGGCATTCAGACTCCTTTACCGCTGCTGCCGAGTTGCTGCGTCGCAGCTGCAGACTCGCCGCGGATTTTGCGCTTGCATACGCATATCTGGCACTGGTGATCGGACTTGGAGACCGCATCGGAATTCTCAGCGATCGTGACAAGACAAGGGCTGAGGCACTCGCCGCCGCCGAGCGGGCCCTTCAGCTCGACAGCATGGATTCTACCGTGCTCGGTTTTGCAGGATGCGCACTCGCGGATATCGGTTATCCGGATCGAGCTGTGCCGATCCTGCGAAACGCCGTGGAAATCAATCCCGCCAGTGCCCAGGCGTGGGCGGCATTGGGCTCGGCTTGTTTGCTCAACGGTCAGGTAGATGAGGCCGTTCGACACCTGACACATGGCATCAATATCTCGCCCCTCGACAGCCGGCTGTCCGTGTGGGGAGCCTTGCTGGCGCTTGCACTCATGCAGTCAAATGATCTTGAGAGCGCCCTGCAGCAGGGAGAACTGGCCTGTCAGCGCGATCACCGAAGCTACATACCCCGAATTGTTGTGGCCGGCATCCGATTGATGCGCAATGAGCGGGAGTTGGCACTTAAGGCCTTGAACGATGCATACCGTATCAAGCCGGATCTTGTTCCTGCCCAAGTTTTCCCTCTGCTCGGGCAGGACCATGGCAATGATCTGCTCAGCCTCAAATAGGTCGCCCATAACTCCGACCGGAATCCTCACGCAATCCCCCAAAAAAACACACGTATTCCTCAAGCTCTGTCGCGCTTCGCTTATTAAGCTTACTCCTGCCTGCCGATTTCTGAACGCGATTCAGCCGGCAGTTGGTAAGTTGAATAACATAACCAGATATAAAGGAGAATGACATGACAACTGCAACACTCACAGAGACCAGCACCGCACCGAATTACACCAACATCAAAACGAAACAGAAAGCCACTTGGGGATCGGGTGACTATGGCCGCATCGGCATCACGCTGCAGATCACCGGCGAAGCATTGTGCGAGGCCATGGATATCCGCTCGGGGCAGAGTGTGCTTGATGTAGCCGCCGGTAACGGCAATGCATCACTCGCGGCAGCGCGCCGCTTTTGCAAGGTGGTTTCGACCGATTACGTGCCTTCGCTGCTCGAGCAATCACGGATCCGTGCATCAGCGGAGAAGCTGGCCATTGACTACCGCGAAGCCGATGCCGAAAACCTGCCGTTCGACGATGCAAGCTTTGACAATGTGGTCTCCACATTCGGTGTGATGTTTGCCCCCAACCAGGAGCATGCGGCATCCGAACTGATCCGGGTCTGCAAGCCAGGCGGCAAGATCGGTCTCGCCAGCTGGATGCCTGACGGTTTTATCGGGCAGATTTTCAGAACCGTCCAGCGGCACGTTCCTCCACCACCCGGGGTTAACTCTGCAGCCGCCTGGGGTACAAAGGTGTTTATCGACAAACAATTTGGGCCGTATGCGTCGAATATCCAGATCACGCCACGGCTGTTCAATTTTCGCTATCACTCGCCCAAACACTGGCTCGATATTTTCAGCACCTATTACGGGCCGATGTTGAAGGCGTTCGAGGCACTCGACGAAGCCGGCGGGGAAACCTTGCGCAATGAGATCGTGCACTTGATCGGGCAATACAACCTGGCGATGGATGGCACGATGGTCGTTCCGGCGGATTATCTGGAGGTTGTGATTACCCGGTAAAGGGTGCAAACAATCGCAAATACCTGCAATGCATGGTCGAGCGGACCGTGGCCATATTGAAACCACGGTTCGCTCATCAAATCTTACTGGGAGATGAGGTCCTTTTTCATGAATTCAATTAAATCGCAGGCATCTAACGTCCATTACAAAACTTCTACCGATACCGCGCTGGTCTTCGTACACGCCCCAGCACCTGGAGCAGTTGCGAATGAACCTTTGGACAATTGGAATCTGCAATGATGGCTACTGTCGCCGATCACTACAGGACTCATCTTGCCCCGGTATACGTGTGGATGGCAGGCGGAATTGATGTCGCCGTATCACGAGGTGAGAATGAGCTCCAAACCATCTTACCGGAGCAGACTGGTGGAATCGATGCCGTCGATCTCGGCGCGGGTTTCGGCATGCACTCGATACCATTGGCCCGCCGCGGCTGCCCGGTAATCGCCGTCGATACTTCAACTGTTCTACTTGATGAATTGAAGGCCAACGCTGATGCGCTGCCTATCAAGGTGGTCGTAGATGACCTGCCGTCATTTCGGCGTTACATGGATTCAAAAGTGCATCTGATCTTGTGCATGGGCGACACATTGACGCACTTGCCGGATCTGCAGTCTGTCGAACGACTGCTCTCTCACGTTGCGGAATCGCTGTTGTCGGGCGGCATCTTCATCGCAACTTTCCGGAACTACTCATCACCATTATCTGGCATTGAGCGCTTCATACCCGTAAAGAGCGATGCCGATCGCATTTTGACCTGCTTTCTCGAGTATGAACCCGACTACGTCAATGTTCACGATTTGCTTCATGAACGAATCATTTCAACTTGGCAGCTACGGGTCAGCGCCTATCGGAAGCTCAGGCTCTCGCCTGAGCGGGTTACCGAGGGCCTGCAAGCCAGGGGATTTTCCGTTTTGGTCGAGCCAGGGCCCGGAGGTATGGTTCGTATTGTCGCGACAAGATTATAACCATTCGTTGCAGTACAAAATGGATGGCGATAAAATTGGAGGTAACAGGACATGAAAAGATTTTTGATTGAAGTCCCGCACGAGGAAAAAATTGTGGCGTGCTCTCACGCCCGTGAAGTCTTCCTCGAAACGGGTTCCGATTTCCTCACGAATGCAGACTGGGGGTGCAAGGATGGGGTTCACAAGGCATGGCTCATTGCGGAAGTTGACAGCAAGGAACAGGCTAGAGCTATATTGCCCCCCATGTACCGGACACAAGCAAAGATTGTGCAACTCAATAAATTCACTATTGAAGATGTCGACGAACTTCTGCGCTATCACCTAAGTTGAGTCGACTGGTTGTCCCGCCGCAGTAGAATCGAAGTTCCGCTTCGCGAGTTGTCGGTGACCGCCGTCTGCTTTGCGCTAATGCACATGTGTGTTTGCCAGTGGCAGCTTTAGGGCACTATATTAGGAGAGACGAAGTTCCGTTCAGTGCCAATTGCGGCCATTCACAATTCAATGCTACTAGCGATAACAAGAAATGGGATTCGCAAATGCTTACAAAGATAATTGTGCTCCTGGTATTGCTGATCCCAACCCTTGCATTTGCGCAGCGGAGTTCGGATGCCGAAAATTGCTCAAAGGCCGAGATTTATAACAACCGCGGAATTGCGCACGAAAGTAAAGGTGAACACGACCTAGCAATTGCAGATTACAACGAGGCCATCCGACTCAACCCGAAATATGCATTTGCCTTTAACAACCTCGGAATTGCGCACGAAAGTAAAGGTGAGCACGACCTAGCAATTGCAGATTACAACGAGGCCATCCGACTCAACCCGAAATATGCATTTGCCTTTAACAACCGCGGAATTGCGCACGAAAGTAAAGGTGAACACGACCTAGCAATTGCAGATTACAACGAGGCCATCCGACTCAACCCGAAATATGCATTTGCCTTTAACAACCGCGGAATTGCGCACGAAAGTAAAGGTGAACACGACCTAGCAATTGCAGATTACAACGAGGCCATCCGACTCAATCCACAATACGCTAAAGCTTACAGCAATCGCGGAATTGCATGGAGGTCAAAGGGTGACAATGACCATGCGATCGCAGATTACAACGAGGCCATCAAGCTCAATTCTCAAGCGGAAGAACAGTTTTACCCAGCAAGCAAGGACAAATGTAACCTCTCATGTTCGTTTGAACATGAAGAGTCTAAGGAGTGTATGTCGAATGTCATTGCCATGAACTACTTACAAGATGTGTTGAGTAAAAGACTCACCGACATTTCCAATATTGTTGATCGAGCCGCACCCTCAACTTGCATTTGTGGCAAGGCAAAACTTGAGTCCGCGGGACTTTTTTCTTCGGTGGACATCATTAAATCTACCGACGCCAAAATTAGCTTAGAGGTTGAAAAGGCACTTCTCGGTCTTAAGTTCCAGGCAGTTCCAAAGGAGGCTAGCTGCCTCTTGCAGCCACCAAAGAATCCAATTCCATTCAGTTTTAGCAATTTTCAATGAGACTCGAATTTCCGGTTCGCGCCCTGAGGCACTCCGTCAAGTCATTTTTGCAGATTCCGCCAGATTAGCCAGCAGTGGCGAACCACGACGACGCAACGATTTCAAATAGACGGACTCGTCATAAGGAGTCCGTGTCTTCCAGCAACGATAGATTATCCTGATCCACTTGAACGCCAAGGCTCGAACCGCGACCTGATGAGAGCAACCTTTCTTGCGTTGCTGCTGATAATAGGCGCCGGCCCAAAAGGATCTCGGTATGGTTGAGCCCGCCCATTCGACAAACGTCTGGCGCAGGAAAGTGGGACAAAAGAGGCGCCAGTGGATCCAACACTTGTTGCCGCTGCGCTCGAGTACCGGGGCAATTCCCGAGTAGCGCTGTACCTGTGATGCATTTGCATAGCGATCTCGATCCTCGCCAAAGGCAACCAGCAATCGGGGAGCCTGGATGTTTCCGGCGCCTGGCAAGGCCGCAAAGATATCGTAGTCAGGCAGGCTCTTGGTGATGTCATCGATCTCGGCATCGAAGCGGTCAATGGATTGCAAGAGGGGGCGCAACTGCTCGACCAAAGCTTGCACGACCATCTGGTATGGGCGGATAACGCCCTCATCCTCCGTGAGTGCAGTCGCAGCCCGGATGCCCTGGATGCGTTTCTCAACGAGGTATGCCCGGCGGGCATTGTGTTGGTGGAAGAAGGATTCCAACGTTGATTTCCTTGCCCGTTTGGCGTGCTTGAGCGTTGGCCAACGTTCCAAGAAGTCACAGAAGATCAGGGTATCCCGGTGTTCGAACCAGCCCAGCACCTGTGGATAGTATTGCTTGAGCGTGCTGACCAGTCGGTTCGTGATGCGCGTTACGTCACCGGCCAGCCAACGACGCTCCTCGACCAGCGTTGCCACCTTGCGCATGGCGACGCTTTGCAGCTTGATTGGCTGTAGCTTCTCCGGGTGGCGGAGCAAGATATCCAGGGCTGCTTCAGCGTCGGTCGGGTCGTCCTTGGCACCGCTGGGAACGAAGGCTTTCCGATATTCTGCCAGCGTTGAAGGATGAACTTTGAACAGCACGAGGAATTCATATCGCTGCAGCGCATAGACCAAGGGCCCCTCGGCAAGCTCCAAACAGATGGCAATGTGGCCGCCAAACCGGTCCCGCAATGAATACGCCCATTTCGCGATCGCTTCCGGTGAATGATCCATAGTGCCGAACTCATGCCGGTCTGAACCAGCGGCATGTATACAGAAATCATGTTTCACATCGGCCCAGTCGATGCCAACGAAGGCCGTGAAAGAAAGGGTAGATTGTGACTTCATAATCACCTCCATAAGTGGTAGATTACAAATACGGACATGCATGCATGGGTTCTGCGAAGACAATATAGAGAGCCGGTCGCACGGCACGCCCTGAGTATTCGTTAACGAACCCAAGCGCACCTGTGGACTCGAAGCCAAACCGGTAAACATCGAATGTTGGTGTCGATTATTCGTAATCCGCAGGTGCATGTCCTGCCTTCACTGACAGCTACCTGCCAGCTGTGACTAGTATCACTGAAAACAGGGCGGAGTGACTATATTGTGTCGGAAGCGGTACTAGGCGAACGTCGGCTTTCGGGCATCTATTGACTCGGCAATAATATATTGAACTATTTTAGCGGTGTTGTGTCAGAGGGCGCATGGAAAAACAAGACGCGAGGACACTCTCGATGCAGGCATTGGCCGAAAGGCGCAGGCGTGCAGTCCGACTTCGGGAAAAAGGGATGCGGGTGAATGACGTTGCGCGCGAATGCGAGCTATCGCGTGGCACGGTCATCGCTGCGCACAAGGCTTATCGGCTGGGTGGATGGGCGGGAGTGGCCCTGAAACAACGTGGGCGCACCACAGGTGACGGGCGACGTTTGAGCGCTGAACAGGAGCAAGAGATCCAAAGGCTGATTTGCGATAAGACACCCGATCAGATGAAGATGGCCTACGCGCTGTGGAGCCGTGCGGCGGTGATGGAACTGATTGCACACCGGTTCAAGGTCAAGCTGCCTGTGCGGACGGTCGGCATGTATTTGCAAAGATGGGGGTTTACCCCACAGAAGCCGATGAAGAAAGCTTATGAACAGCGTCCAGTCGAAGTGAAGGCGTGGCTCGACAACAGTTATCCGGTGATTGCGGAACGCGCCAAAGCGGAAGGTGCTGAAATCCACTGGGGGGATGAGACCGGATTGCGCAGCGATGATGTGCGCGGGCGATCTTATGCCCCCAAAGGGGAAACGCCTGTTGTACGAGTCAACAGCAAACGCGAGAACGTAGGACTCATCTCTACCGTCACGAATCAAGGCAAGGTGAGATGGATGGTGCTGAACGGCGCGCTGGATACAAATCAACTCATCGAGTTCATGAAGCGGTTGGTGAAAGATGCTGGGCGCAAGGTGTTCCTGATCCTGGATAACCTGCGAGTGCACCATGCCAGACTGGTCAAGGCATGGTTGGCCAAACACCAGGATGAGATCGAAGTGTTTTACCTGCCGAGTTACAGCCCGGAATTGAATCCGGATGAAATGCTGAATGCCGATCTCAAACAGGCAGTGACAAGCAAGGCACCTGCTCGAACAAAGGGTCAGTTACTCAAGGTGACGACGAGTCACATGCGCAAACTACAGAAATCCCCTGAACGGGTGAAAAGCTACTTTGAACATGCCCCGGTAAAGTATGCTGCATAAGTTCAACAATTTATTGCCGGATCAATAACTTGATACTATGACGTTCTACCGAGCGCCACAGCGCACCTCAATGAAACATTCTTCAACATGAATCCACTCATCACAACAAGCCATCTGCAAGAACACCTTAACAGCGGCGCGAATATATTGATTTGCGATTGCCGCTTTGATTTGGCCCAGGTATCGGCTGGGCTTGAAGCTTACGCAAAGGGCCACATTCCGGGCGCGATCTATGTCGATCTGGATTCAGATTTGTCGGGCACCAAAACCGGGACTAGTGGACGCCACCCGCTTCCATCTCCCGATGACTGGGCAACGACTAGGCAGCGCTTGGGTATAGCCACCGATTCCCATGTGATCGCCTATAACAGCCAGGGTTCGGCCTTTGCCAGCCGCCTGTGGTGGATGTTGCGCGCCACAGGTCATGACAAGGTGCAAGTGCTGGATGGCGGCTGGGAATTCTGGAAGGGGCAGACCAGCACTGCGATACATGTCCCTGCTCCGCTTGAAAATAAGCCGAAACCCGTGGCGTACCAGGGATTGGTTCTGGTCGATGAGATTATGGACAATCTTGCATCGCAGCGCAAAACCGTCATCGATGCGCGCTCGCCTGACCGCTTTCATGGGCAAAATGAAACGCTCGATCCGGTGGCAGGACATATTCCGGGCTCGTTGAATCGCTTTTTCAAGAGCAATCTTGAAGGAGGCGAGTTCAAATCCCCGGAGATTCTTCGCAAGGAATTTTCCGGATTGCTTGGCAACATCCAGTCATCCGACGTGATTCATTCATGCGGCTCCGGAGTAACCGCATGCGTCAACCTGTTAGCCATGGAACAGGCCGGGCTCAGCGGCTCTCTTTTATATGCGGGCAGCTGGAGTGAATGGTGCGCTGATCCAAAGCGCCCGGTCGAGCTGTAAGGCATTAAGTGAACAGCTGGATTTCGGGGGCGCGATGCGGCGGGTGCTTTATTGTCGGCAGGCCGCTATTCCCGCACGCGGCAGGAAACCGTAAAAACGCGCAGCCTCTACCTGAACCGGGATAACCCGATGCAGGTAGAGGCTGCGCGGTATCGGTCCTTTAAGACCTATCCCGTTAGGACCTATCCTCCGGAATTACGCAAGGTCGAAGCGGTCCAGGTTCATCACCTTGTTCCAGGCCGCGACGAAGTCCCGCACGAACTTTTCGTGTGCATCCGAGCTTGCATAGACTTCTGCGAGAGCCCGAAGCTGGGAGTTCGAACCGGACACCAGATCAGCGATGGTCCCGGTCCACTTGGGCTTGCCCGTCTTCCGATCGCTCCCCTCCAGCACGCCTTCGGACGTGGCGGACTTCTGCCACTTCGTGTTCATGTCGAGCAGGTTCACGAAGAAATCGTTGGTCAACGTTCCGGGCCGCTTGGTGAACACGCCGTGCTTGGACTGGCCGACGTTCGCATTCAGCGCGCGCATGCCGCCGATCAGCACCGTCATCTCGGGCGCGGTCAGCGTCAGCAACTGCGCCTTGTCGATCAACAGTTCCGCCTCCGATCCCTCGCATCCCTTGCGGGCATAGTTGCGGAAGCCGTCCGCGATCGGCTCCAGTACCGCGAACGCTTCCCTATCGGTCTGCTCCTGCGACGCATCCATGCGCCCCGGCGCGAACGGAACCTTCACCTTGACGCCGGCCTTCTTCGCCGCTGCCTCGATGGCTGCGCACCCGCCCAGCACGATTAGGTCCGCGAGCGAGACCTTCTTGCCGCCCTTGGCCTTCTTGTTGAAGTCGGCCTGGATACCCTCGAGCGTCTTCAGCACCTTCGAGAGCTGCGCCGGCTGGTTCACCGCCCAGTCCTTCTGCGGGGCCAGGCGGATGCGCGCGCCGTTCGCACCGCCGCGCTTGTCGGAACCGCGGAAGGTGGACGCCGACGCCCAGGCGGTCGATACGAGCTGAGCGACCGAAAGTTTTGAGGCAACGATCTTCTTCTTGAGGTCGGCAATGTCCTTCTCGCCGATCAGCTTGTGGTTGACCGCGGGAATGGGGTCCTGCCAGATCAACTCCTCCTTCGGCACTTCCGGTCCGAGGTAGCGGGCGCGAGGGCCCATGTCGCGGTGCGTCAGCTTGAACCAGGCGCGCGCGAAGGCATCGGCAAAGGCCTGCGGATCGTCGAGGAACCGGCGCGAGATCTTCCCGAATTCCGGGTCGAAGCGCAGCGTCAGGTCGGTGGTCAGCATGGTCGGCTTGTGTTTCTTCTTCGGGTCGTGCGCATCGGGAACGATCTCCGGCGCGTTCCTGGCCACCCATTGCTTGGCGCCGGCGGGCGACTTGGTCAGCTCCCATTCGTAATTGAACAGGTTCTCGAGGAAGTTGTTGCTCCACAGCGCCGGGGTCCTGGTCCAGGTCACTTCAAGGCCGCTGGAGATCGTGTCCCCGCCGTGCCCCGTGCCGTAGTCGCTGATCCAGCCCAGGCCCTGCGCTTCCACCGGCGCGGCTTCCGGCTCCGGCCCTTTGTGCGATTCCGGGACGGCGCCATGGCACTTGCCGAAGGTATGGCCGCCGGCGACCAGCGCAACAGTCTCCTCGTCGTTCATCGCCATGCGGCCGAAGGTGGCGCGGATGTCCTTGGCGGCGGCCATGTAATCGCCGCTGGCGTTCGGGCCTTCCGGGTTGACGTAAATAAGGCCCATGTGGGTGGCGCCGAACGGTGGCTGCAGATCGCGGTCGCCGCTGAAGCGCATGTCGGCGGCCAGCCAGGCGAGCTCGTCACCCCAGTTCACGTCCTCGTCCGGCTCCCAGACGTCCGCGCGGCCGCCGCCGAAGCCGAATGTCCTGAAGCCCATAGACTCCAGCGCGATGTTGCCGGTGAGAATGATCAGGTCGGCCCAGGAGATGGCCGCGCCGTACTTCTGCTTGATCGGCCACAGCAGGCGGCGCGCCTTGTCGAGGTTGACGTTGTCGGGCCAGCTGTTGAGCGGGGCGAAGCGCTGCTGGCCGCGGCCGGCGCCTCCCCGGCCGTCATCGATGCGGTAGGTTCCGGCGGCGTGCCAGGCCATGCGGATGAAGAACGGCCCATAGTGGCCGAAGTCCGCCGGCCACCAGTCCTGCGAGTCGGTCATCAGCTTGACCAGGTCCTTCTTCAGCGCCTTGAAGTCGAGGCTCTTGAATCTCTTTGCGTAGTCGAACTCCTCTCCCATCGGGTCGGACTTCGAAGAATGCTGGTGCAACAGTTCCAGCCGCAACTTGTTCGGCCACCAGTCCTGGTTCGTCCTGCCGAGGCCGGCAACGTGGTTGAACGGGCACTTTGATTCGGTTGTCATGGTTATCTCCTTCGGTTGTTTGAATTGGTTGGTCAGCGTACGGTATGAGCAACGATCGATCAAATTGGTTCTATGTATTTCATCAATCGGTCTTATCTATAGCGTACCTTCATCCCTCATTCGCTGCGAGGCAGCCAATGCCTCAGCGCGAGCCTGTCGCAAAGGTGTGGGGCGCGGAAGTCGTTGCGTGACACTTTTTTACAAGGTGCATTTGCGACAACGTCCGTTCCGGCGTGCGCATCGCCGGACGCCAGCATCACCGACTCCGGCATCATTAGCCCGGCACAGGCTCTATGCTACAATCCGCGCCTTTCGATTTTGCCCAAAAACCAACCCAGGAAGGCGCAGCAACATGAGTTTGAACAAAGTCCCGTCCGGACAGAACCTCCCCGACGATTTCAACGTGATCATCGAGATCCCGATGCACGGGGAACCGGTGAAATACGAAGTGGACAAGGAGTCCGGCGCGATCTTCGTCGACCGTTTCATGAACACCGCGATGCATTACCCGTGCAACTACGGCTACATCCCGCACACGCTGTCCGACGACGGCGATCCGGTGGACGTGCTGGTGATCACGCCGGTGCCGCTGAACACCGGGGTCGTGGTGCGTTGCCGCCCGCTCGCCGTGCTGAAGATGGAAGACGAATCCGGTTTGGATGCCAAGGTGCTTGCGGTGCCGGTGGACAAGCTCTCCACGCTGTATCGCGGATTGAAGACCCACACCGAATTACCGCCCATCGTGCTGAAACAGATCTCGCACTTCTTCGAGCATTACAAGGACCTGGAACCCAACAAGTGGGTCAAGATCGGCGGATGGGAAGGAATCGAAGAAGCGCGCAATGAGATCATGTCCGGCGTGGAAAACTACCAGAATGCGCCCGACAAACCCCAGTTCTGACGATAACTGTTGTGCATTTGATAATTCATGACATTGCTTCATACGATATATGTGCCCTCTGATGGAACTACTGATTATCCCGGCCTTGCGGCCACCCTCTCCCACACGTGGGAGAGGGGCGGGGGAGAGGGTGAGTGTCACGATTTTGGGAAACATTAATAATCAGCGTTTCACTCAATAGATAGACCAACGCACAAGGATGCGAACATGACTGCAAAGATCATAGACGGGAAAGCTATCGCGCAGGAAGTTCGCGCCGAATGGAAGGTGCGCGCCGACGCATTGAAGGCGAAAGGGATAACGCCGGGACTCGCGGTGATCATCGTCGGCGAAGACCCCGCCTCCAAGGTGTACGTCGCGAACAAGGTGAAGGCCTGCGCCGAACTGGGCCTGCATTCCGAACACATTGTGATGCCCGCCGATACGTCCGAGGCCACGCTGCTGGCAAGGATTGCCGAACTGAATAGCGATGCGAAGATACACGGCATCCTGGTGCAACTGCCGGTGCCGAAACACATAGACAGCAGCAAGGTGCTGAACGCGATCAGCCCGGACAAGGACGTGGACGGCTTCCACCCGGAAAACGTCGGCGCGCTGGTTACCGGGAATATGCGTTTCGCGCCCTGCACCCCCTATGGTGCTATGAAGCTGTTGGAACAGAGCGGCATATCCATCGAAGGCAAGCACGCAGTCGTAGTCGGCCGCAGCAACATCGTCGGCAAGCCAATGGCATTGTTATTACTGCAGGCCAATGCCACCGTGACGATCTGCACATCGAAGACCCGCGACCTTGCCAAGTTCACCCGTGATGCCGACATCCTGGTCGTCGCGACCGGCAAGGCGAAGATGATCACCGGCGACATGATCAAGCCGGGCGCGGCGGTGATCGACGTCGGCATCAACCGCATGCCAGATGGCAAGTTGTGCGGCGACCTGGATTTCGATTCCGCGAAACAAGTGGCCGGCTGGATCACGCCTGTGCCCGGCGGCGTCGGGCCCATGACGATCACGATGCTGGTCGCGAACACCGTCCAGGCTGCAGAACGCAGCGTAAAATCAGATACGCCAGCGGAACGCACGTCCGGCTTCGGCAAGTAACAGGCATTGGAGTCGTTCATCGTGAGTAAACTGTTTTCCACTCTCGCACTTGGCGAGCTGGTTCTGCGCAACCGGATCGCGATCGCGCCGATGTGCCAGTATTCCGCAGCCAATGGCGAGGCGAGCGACTGGCACCTGATCCATCTCGGCCATCTGGCGCTGTCCGGCGCCGGCATGCTGTTCACCGAGGCGACCGCTGTCAATCCCGAAGGCCGCATCTCTCCGAGCGACCTCGGGCTGTGGTCCGATAAGACCGAGGCGGCGCTGGCACGCGTCATCAATTCTGTCCGGCAATATTCAGCGATACCGATCGCAATCCAGCTGGCGCATGCGGGACGCAAGGCATCCGTCCGGGTGCCGTGGGAAGGCGGCCAGTCGATCGCGCCGTCTGAGCAAGGCGGCTGGCAAACCGTCGCGCCTTCGGCGCTGCCCTTCGCCGCGAACGACACCCCTCCCCTTGCGCTGGACCCCGCCGCGCTGAAACGCATCAAGGATGACTTCGTGAGCGCCGCGCAGCGCGCGCACCGGCTGGGCATGGACGCGATCGAACTGCATGCGGCGCACGGCTATCTGCTGCATCAATTCCTGTCGCCGCTGTCGAATGTCCGCGTTGACGGCTATGGCGGCACACTGGAGAACCGGATGCGCTTCCCGCTCGAAGTGTTCGATGCGGTGCGCGGCGCAGTGCCGGCCGGCATGCCTGTCGGGGTGCGCATCTCCGCGACAGACTGGGTCAGCGGCGGGTGGGACATCGAACAGAGCGTCGTGTTCGCAAAGGAATTGCAGCGCAGCGGATGCACATTCATCCATGTGTCCGGCGGCGGACTGTCGCCGTTGCAACAGATCCCGCTCGAACCCGGTTACCAGGTACCGTTCGCCGAAAGGATACGGCGCGAAACCGGCATGACCACGATCGCGGTCGGCCTTATCACCGAGCCGGAGCAGGCAGAGGCGATCGTTTCATCGGGGAAGGCAGACATGGTGGCGCTGGCCCGCGGCATGCTCTATGACCCGCGCTGGCCGTGGCACGCAGCGGCCAAGCTGGGCGCCCGGGTCGATGCGCCCAAACAATATCTGCGCTCGCAACCGCGGGAGTTAAAGGACTTGTTCAACCCATCATGACGACAGCGGCCATCGGCATCGTTCCGTCGCCGTCCCGTCGCTGACTCTGCACCATTTCCGGCAAAACCCCTTGCTGCCCTATGGTAGTACTCGACAAAACCGCCATTTTGAGTAAAATAGTTAGGTTGCTAACTATTAGTACACGAATGATTCCATGAAACCGCTGGACGAGCAATTCGCAGAATCACTGCATCAGGTCGCGCACGCCTGGCGCACCGAGCTGGACCGCCGGCTGCGGCCATCCGGGTTTTCCCATTCGCGCTGGCTGCTGCTGTTGCACCTGTCGCGCCACGACGGCTGCACCCACCGCGAACTGGCCCAGCACATGGGGATTGAAGCCGCGACGCTGGTCAGGCTGGTTGACCGCATGGAACAGGAAGGGCTGCTCAAGCGCTGCGGCAGCGAGACCGACCGGCGGGTCAAGCACCTGTGGTTGTCCGCTGCCGGAAAGAAAGCGGTGGAACTTATCCGCGCTCATGCCGGCGAGCTGCGCAAGGAGATATTGGCCGCCTCGGGGAAGGAAGAGATCGGTACCGCGCTCGGGGTATTGAATCGTATCCGCGAAAAATTGGCAAAACATCCGTAGCAAAGGGACGCGTTCATGGAACAAATCAAGACACACAAGATAAAGATTGCAATCGTGCTGGCGCTCGCCGTTCTGCTGGGCGGATTCGGCCTCTATCATTACGCAGGTCTTTCGCGCAGCACCGAGAATGCCTATCTCAACGCGAACGTGGTGAGCGTGGCAGCGCAGGTATCCGGACGCGTAACTGCCGTGCATATTGTCGACAACCAGCATGTGCGCAAAGGCGATCCATTGTTCGACATCGACCCTGAACCGTTCACGATAGCGTTGTTGCGCGCCCAGGCCGACCTGGCGCTTGCCTTGCAGAATGCGCGGCAGGACAGCGCAGAGGTCTCGGTCGCGAAGGCGCAAATCACGCAGATCGAAAGCGACCTTGCAAATGCCCGCGCCAATTATCAGCGCGACAGGGAACTGGTGAAGCAGCATTTCCTGTCGCAGCAATCTGTCGATGACGCGCAGACCCGGTCACAATCCCTTCAGGCTGCGCTGGAACAGGCGCGCGCCAAATTGACCAAGGCGCTTTCGGCACCGCAGAAGCCCGACGAGCGCGGAGATGTGCTGAGGGCGCAGGCTGCGATCGAGCAGGCAAAGCTCGATCTGGAGCATACCCATGTCACGGCGGCGCTGGACGGACAGATCAGCAATCTCTCGCTTACAGCAGGAACGCTGGTCAGCGTCGGGGAACCGCTGTTCGCGCTGATCGAGGAGAATAGTTACCATATCGATGCCAACTTCAAGGAAACCGAACTGGAAGGCATCCGTCCCGGCCAGGATGTGGACATCCGCATCGACATGTATCCCGGCGTGCACTTCAAAGGAACGGTGCAAAGCCTGAGCGGCGGGACGGGAACCGCGTTTTCGCTACTGCCGGCGCAGAACGCCACCGGCAACTGGGTAAAGATCGCGCAGCGCGTGCCGGTGCGCATCAAGCTCGCCCCGACCGACGCCGATCATCCCTTGCGCATCGGCGCAACGGCGACCGTGAGCGTACAACTGAAATAGCTTCCCCGCGATGAACAGCAGCCGTTTATTGACAGGCGTCGCCGTGATGGCCGCGACCATCATGCAGGTGCTGGATACCACTATCGTCAACGTCGCGCTGCCCAATATGGCTGGCCAGCTCGATGCCACGCCGGACAATATCAGCTGGGTGCTCACCTCCTACCTGATCGCATCGGCGATCTTCATGCCGCTCACCGGCTTCCTGACCGACCGCATCGGGCAGAAACGATTCTTGCTGATCAGCATCGCCGGCTTCGTCGTCGCTTCGGCGATGTGCGGAATGGCAACCAGTCTTGCACAGATGGTGCTGTTCCGCTTCCTGCAAGGCGTGTTCGGGGCTTCGCTGGTACCGCTGTCCCAATCCATCATGCTGCAGATCTTTCCCGGAGAGCAGCGCGGCAAGGCGATGGCGATCTGGGCGATGGGCGTGATGGTCGCGCCGATACTGGGGCCGACGCTGGGCGGCTGGCTGACCGAGTACATCAGCTGGCGCTGGACCTTCTACATCAACCTGCCGGTCGGCATCGCATCCGTCATCCTTGCGATGCGCTTCGTGCACGATACGCCCACACGCGAACGGCGCATGGACTGGAAGGGCTTCATCACGCTGGCAATGGGCATCGGGGCGGTGCAACTGGTTCTGGACCGCGGCAACCAGGATGACTGGTTCAGTTCGCAGACGCTGATTTTCGCCACGATGGTCGCCGTGGTCTCTTTCACATTCTTCTTAGTCTACTCGCTCACCGGCAAACACCACCCGCTGTTCGACCTGCGCATCTTCAAGGACCGCAACTTTCTGGTCGCCAGCCTGATCATGACCACCATCGGCATCGGTTTCTTCGGCGGCATGCTGCTGCAATCGCTGTTCCTGCAGAACTTCCTCGGCTACCCGACCTTCGAGGCCGGGCTGTATATGGCGCCGCGCGGTGTCGCATCTTTCTTCGTGATGATGTTCGTCGGCAAGTTCTCCGGCAGGATCGCGCCGCGCTACCTCATCCTCGTCGGCATCCTTTGCAGCATCGCCGGGAACTACCTGATGACCAGCTTCACCGCCCAGATGACGGCGAACGACCTGATCGTGCCGATGATATTGCAGGGTTTTGGGATGGGGTTGGTGTTCGTGCCTATCTCCACGCTGGCATTCACCACACTGCCAAAGGAGACCGCCGCCGAGGCCGCGGGCATCTACAGCCTGATCCGTGCCATGGGTTCCGCGCTGGGCATCTCTATACTGATCACATACTTTTCCCGCGACACGCAGCAGAACTGGAGCCTGCTGCGCGGCGCGATCACACCATACAACGAGGCGCTTCATAACTACCTCGCCCCGCTGCATCTGGGCACGAACGGTCCTCATGGCATACAGCTCGCCGCACAAGCCGTGCTGCAACAGGCCCAGAACATCGGTTACATCGACAGCTTCTGGTTCGCCACGCTCAATTTCGTCGCGATGCTGCCGCTATTGCTGCTGGTTCGCACCCCGAAAAAACCTGCCGTATCTTCGATCCCGGTCGGCCTCGAGTAAGCATATTCCTGCGGGGATCTTTCCATCCCGTTGTTTTGTGCCGAACTGAAATGTCCAGCCTGCCCTCCGGATGAGATATCCATCGGCAGTTATCGCCGATTTTTTTGTTCCTGTAACCTTTTCCGGCGCCGCTCCGAATACGTCGGTGCGTGAACGAAAGATCAGGCGGTGAACCAGGCCGGTGAACTTGAAGTTGCGCATGTAGTTGCAATTTAAGCGGGCTTGCTTTGGCCGAAGGATTTCTCCGTCCATAGACAGGAAGCAGGCACAACACCATCAATCGACAATAGGGATATCATTATGAACAACAGTCACATTCTCTCTGCAGCAATCGGCAGCTTGCTGGTGCTGGGATTTGCCAGCGGTAATGCAAACGCAGCCGACAACAAGATGAACATGGAAAAATGCTTCGCCATCGCCAAGGCGGGCATGAATGACTGCTCAAGCAACAAGAGCGCGCATGCCTGTGCGGGCCAAGCCACCAGGAACAATGACCCGATGGATTTCGTTGCGGTTCCCAAGGGAACTTGCGACAAGATCGCTGGAGGCAGTTTGTCCGGTGGCGACATGATGAAGAAGGCAATGTAATGAAGATGCCCGCAAGCGATACCTTGCCATGCACTGCCGGTATCGGCTTGCGGGCCCCTCATTACGCTGAGGTATTGAAAGGATCAACCAAACCCGGCTGGGTGGAAGTTCACAGCGAAAATTTTTTCGGGGGCGGCTCGCCTCTGCGCACCCTGCTCAAGGTGCGCGAAAACTACCCGGTCAGTCTGCACGGTGTCGGCATGGGCCTGGCCTCGACAACGCCGCTGGATCAAGCGCATCTATCTTCCCTGATCCGCCTGTGCGAGGCGGTGCAACCGGCCGCGGTGTCTGAGCATCTTTGCTGGAATTCTGCGCCGGACTCTGCCGGCGATAAGCCCTTGGTCATCAACGACCTGCTGCCGTTCCCTTATACGCAACAGGCATTGACCAATGTTGCAGGCCGCGTCGACTGTATCCAGGAAAAACTGGGCCGTCAACTGCTGCTGGAAAATCTGTCCAGCTATCTGACCTTTGCAAACAGCGAAATGAGCGAAGGCGAATTCCTGTCTGAATTATCGCGGCGCACCGGTTGTGCCATTCTGTTCGACATCAACAACCTGTATGTGAATGCACGCAACCTCGGCACGGATGCATGTGCATACATTCAATCGCTCCCCGGCGGGGCGGTGATGGAATACCATCTCGCCGGGCACAGCCTACAGCAGGGCTGCCTGGTTGACACTCACAGCACCCATGTCTGTGCCGAGGTATGGTCTTTATATGAGGCCGCGCTGCGGCACTTCGGGCCGCGCCCCACGCTGATCGAGTGGGATACCGACATCCCGGCTCTGCCGGTACTATTGGGCGAGGCTGCAAAAGCTCAAGCGTATATCGAGAAGCACGATGAATGCCTGGTCGGATGAACTGTCGCGGTTCGCTCTCGGTATCGTCCGCGGCCATGAGATCCCGTCGGATATGCTGGCCTTCAACCCGAAGCATCCGGCCTCAACCGCAATCGATGTGTACCGCAACAATTATCGATGGAACCTGCACGACGCGCTTGCTGGCGCGTACCCTGTCATCGAACAACTCGTCGGCCGGGAATATTTCCGCCACCTGACGGGCCGATTCATCGGGAAGCACCCGTCCCGCAGCGGCAACCTGCATCTTTACGGCGCCGGGATGGCGGAATTCGTCGCCGCTTTCGAAACCGCACAAGGGCTGCCTTATCTGCCGGATGTCGCCACGCTGGAATGGGCCTGCCACTGCGCATACTTCGCCGACGATGGCCGCGAACTGGACATCATCAAGCTCGCGCAGACACCCCAGGAACGGCATGCCGGCCTGGTCCTGCAAACTCATCCGTCTTGTCATCTGGTGCGCTCCCGCTACCCGATCACGTCCATCTGGCACGCCCACCAACCCGGGGCGGGGGGCGATTTCAAAATCGATCTGGACAGCGCCACAAGCAACGCGCTGGTCGTCCGCCATGACGATATCGTCCAGGTCAGCGAACTATCCCATGCGGACGCAGAATGGCTGCAGCACGTGCAGGCAGGAGTGCCGCTGGGACATGCGACTGCCGCCACGCTGGATCGCCGTCCCGAATTTGACTTGCAAGCCGCACTGATGAACCTGGTGGAAAAAGGTGTTCTGGCCGGCTTCAAACCGGGGGAATTGCCATGAAGCCATTGCTTGGGGTTATCCGTTGTTATTACTCCGCCTCGCACCTGCCGGAATATCTCGCACCCGCGCTTGATCTGGGATTGCGATTATTGCTGGCAAACGTATTTTTCAAATCCGGGCTGACCAAGATCAAGAGCTGGGACAGTACACTGTATCTGTTCAGCGATGTCTACCGCGTCCCTTTGCTATCTCCCGATGTTGCCGCATAGCTGGCCACCAGCGCGGAGCTGGGTTTGTCCGTACTGCTGGTATTCGGTCTGTTCGGACGTTTCGCCGCGGCCGGTTTGTCCATCCTCAACGTGGTCGCGGTCATTTCCTATTCGGAATTGAGCGAAGCCGGTTTGAACAATCACCTTTACTGGGGGTTGCTGCTGGCCGTATTGCTGGTGAACAGCAAAGGGCAATGGTCGATAGACCGCTGGCTGGAAAAGCGCTTGGATAAATTCAGAGAAGTGCGCTAACCGAGATCTGCAACTGCTTTGCGACTGTTTCGACAGCGGCATCCAATTCCTCTGCGCCCTGCATACCGGCAGGTTCCTTGCGGGGATGCTGTTTCAGCACCTTTTCGGAAAACTCGCGTATGGTTTGCAAATGGCTTGCGGCATCCTTTTGTGGTTTTCCCGGATTGGCGGCCTGAAAATACAGCAATCCGTCGCGCAGAGTGACTGCGAGCAGGTAGCAGTCCGCCCCTTGAGCAAACACTTTTGGATCACGCACTTCAAAATAGCGGCTGGTGAAATCACCCTGCAATGAATGCGTCCGGGAATACTCCGCTGCTATTTTTTCAATGAAGGTTTGCGCACGATTGAGTTGCGGCGCCATGGTGATGTGGTATTCCCCCGGACGCTGGATGATGACGGGGTTCTGCAAAATGACCGGCCTTGCGCGTCTAATCGTTATGACAATCAGGGTGATGATGGTGATTAAAAGTAGCGACTCGCCCATACGGGGTCCTGGAAAAATTAGGGGCTTGCGCCACCGATCGATGTCAATCTGCCATGCTTAGCAGAGAATCGAGATTGTGCGTGCTTTCCATCCATTTCTTGATGCGGTTCGCGTCGCCGACCCGGGTGTGTTTGCCCCATGAATCAAGCAGCACGATGATGACCGGACGCTGCTTGATCGTGGCTTCCATCACCAGACACAGGCCAGCTTCGCTGATGTAACCGGTCTTGCTCACACCGATCTCCCAGGATGCATTCCTGACCAGCGGATTGGTATTGCTGAAGCGCATGGTGCGCCCCCGCAAACCTTCGACCGAGTGTGAAGCGCTGGTGGTGTATTGGTGGATGAGGGGGTAATAGCGTGCCGCAGAGACCATCTTGACCAGGTCCTGCGCGGTGGAGACATTGTCGCTGTCCAGTCCGGTCGGGTCGAAGAACTTGGTGTCCTTCATGCCCAGAACGCGGGCCTTGGCATTCATCGCGGCAACCATCGCGGCAGGTCCGCCCGGATAACTTCTGGCCAGTGCCAGCGCCGCGCGGTTCTCGGAAGCCATCAGGGCCAGCCTGAGCATGTCGCTGCGGGTGAGCGTCATGCCCACGCGCAATTTCGATTTCGCCCTCCTGATCCTGTTCAGGTCATCCTCTGTCACGTTCACCGGTTCGTCCATCGGCAACTTCGCATCCAGCATGACCATCGCGGTCATCAGCTTGGTGATGGATGCGATCGGCACGACAGCTTCGGAATTCTTGTTGTATATCGGACGCCGGGTCTGCTCGTCATAGATCAGCGCGATATTGGACCGCAGTCTAAGTGGCAGCCCCTTATGCAACCGGGTGTGTGTCGAAGCTCTATCGGGCTTGATATCATAGTTGTATATCAGCACCTCATCCGGCTTGAAATCATCCCGATACGTTTCGGCACAGGCTGCCTGGGCAGCCAGCACAGACCAAAACAACGCCAATACCCACAATTGTTTCTTCATGACCCTCCCTGCCCTGCAACAACTCCAGAACACCAAGCATACCTTAATTCCAATAAAAATCAATAAACAGGCTGCAAATGTTCTTCCTGTTCCTGAAGACTCCACATTTGCGCATAAAGTCGGTTCTGCGCGAGCAATTCGCGATGCGTGCCCCGTTCGGCGATGCGCCCCCTGTCCATCACCAGTATCTGGTCGGCATCCACCACCGTGGACAGCCGGTGCGCGATCACCAGCGTGGTGCGGTTTTGCGCGATCGTGCGCAGCTCGGCCTGGATCGCCTTTTCCGATTTGGAGTCGAGCGCCGAGGTCGCTTCGTCGAAGATCAATATCGCCGGATTCTTCAGGATCGCACGCGCGATCGCCACGCGCTGCTTCTCGCCGCCGGAGAGCTTCAAGCCTCGCTCGCCCACCATGCTGTCATAACCCTGTGGCAGCGATTCGATGAAGTCGTGGATATGCGCAGCCTGCGCCGCCGCGACGATCTCCTCGTGCGTCGCGCCGGGGTGGCCGTATGCGATATTGTAATAGATCGTGTCATTGAACAGCACGGTGTCCTGGGGCACGATGCCGATCGCCGCGCGCAGGCTGGTTTGCGTCACGCTGCGGATATCCTGCCCGTTGATGAGGATGCGACCCTGCTGCACGTCATAGAAGCGGAACAGCAGCCGCGACAGTGTGGACTTGCCCGCCCCGCTCGCCCCCACCACAGCCACCTTGTGGCCGGCCGGGATCGTAAAACTCACATCGAACAGGATCTGCCGGTCGGGCGCATAAGAGAAACTGACATGATCGAAGCGCACCCCCGACACGTTACTGTCGTAGACAGCCGTTTGCGGGAGGGGGTGCGATGCGGCCAATCCCGCACCCGTCGGCTCCGCCGCACCGTGTCGTGGCCGCACGTCTGCACTGCCCACCTGCAAGGTCGCCGCATCGGGCGCATCGGCGATCTCGCGATCTTCATGCAGCAGGCTGAACATCTTCTCCATGTCCGCCAGCGAGTGGCGTATCTCGCGATACACGAAACCCAGGAAATGCAGCGGCATATAGAGCTGGATCATGTATACGTTGACCAGCACCAGATCTCCCACCGTCATCCGTCCACTGACCACCTGGCTGGCGGCCAGCAGCATCAGTATCGTGATGCCGATCGCGATGACTACACTCTGCACCGAATTGAGCAGCGCCAGCGAGGTCTGGTTGCGCACTGCGGCGGCTTCCCATCGCTCCATGTGATGGTCATAGCGGTCCGCCTCGTATTGCTCGTTGCCGAAATATTTCACGGTCTCGTAGTTCAGCAGGCTGTCGATCGCGCGCGTGTTGGCCTTGGAATCCAGATCGTTCATCGTGCGCCGCACCACCATGCGCCACTCGGTGATGAACAGCGTGAATGCGATGTAGATCACCAGCGTGATAAAGGTGATGATGGCGAACCACGCGCTGTATTTCTTCAGCAGTATCGCAGCCACCAGTGCGATCTCCAGCAGCGTCGGCAGGATGTTGAACAATGTGAAGTTCAGCAGAAAGCCGATCCCGCGCGTGCCGCGCTCTATGTCCCGCGACACGCCGCCGGTCTGCCTGTCCAGATGAAAGCGCAGGCTCAGGCTGTGCAAGTGCTCGAACACCTGCAAGGCCACCCGCCGGATGGCGCGCTGCGTCACGTTGGCAAACACCGCGTCGCGCAATTCGCCGAACAATGTGCTGAGCAGTCTCAGTATCCCGTATCCGACGACCAGGAACACCGGCACGGCCAGCACCGCCTTGCTCTTGTCCATCGCATCGATGATCTCCTTGAGCACCAGCGGGACCGATACATTGGCGAGCTTGGAAAAGATCAGCAGGCTCATCGCGACGATCACCCGCCACTTGAATTCCATCAGGTACGGGATCAGGGAGCGAATAGTCTGCCAATCGGCGCGGTTGGTGTTGCTTGCCGGTTGCATCGTGGAGGGGCGCATAACGGGGTGACGAAAATAGAAGTGACGAATTATAGCGTTTATGCAGCATCCGGTCGGTATGATCGACCGGGCGCTTTATGCGCCGTCAGGCACTCAGCGGAAAACGAACATCACCCGGCCCGGATTTGACGCGGGTGGTTCACTCCGGCACAGCGGGCCCGCCGAAATAATAGCCTTGCGCATAATCGACGCCGATCCTGGCGAGCATCTTCGCGGTCGCCTCGTCTTCGACGAATTCGGCCACGGTCTTCAGGCCGAACCGGTGCGCCGTGTTGTTGATCTGCTCGACGATGATGCGGTCGCGCTCGTCGGCGACCATATGCCGCACAAAACTGCCCTCGATCTTGACATAGTCGATGGCCAGATACTTTATATAAAGAAAGGACGAGAACCCGCTGCCGAAGTCGTCCAGCGCGACAGTGATCCTGCTGGCGCGCAACTCTTCTATCACCGTCCTGACCTGGGTCAGGTTCGGCAATGCCTCGCGTTCGGTGATCTCCAGCACGATCTTTTCGCAGGGAACGCCGGCTTTGCGCACCATGTCCGGGATCCCGCGCACCCATTCAAGGTCGTTGAAGCTGCGCGGGAACAGATTGAAAAAGAACATCGCCTGCGGATGCTTCGCGGCGACCTTCGCATGGAGGGCCAGGCCCTTGCGGAATACCTCACGGTCGAGTTCCTTTGCCATGCCCAGCTCTTCGGCGACTTCGATGAATTCGCCGGCGGGAGTGATCAGTTCTCCATCGCGTATCCTGACCAGCACTTCAAATGCGACCACTGCACCGGTTTGCACATCGACGATGGGTTGCAAGGATGCCTCGACCAGGTCTTCGCGCATCGCCCTGCGCAGGAAATCGCCCTGCTTGAAGACCGCCGTCATGCTGCGGTCTTCCTCGGATTCCGATGTCAGCACCCCGCTCTTGCCATGGGTTCTGGCTTTGTACAAGACCGCATCCATCGCCGCATATATCTGATCTTCGCTGTTGCCATCCTCGGGAAAGCTCACCAGACTGAAGCTGGCGGTGCTGCGTATCTTGCCGACCGGCAGTTGGAACTCTTTTTCCGCCAGCGTCTGGTGCAATTTGCTGGCAACCTGGAAACCGCTGGCAGACTCTGTCTCGGGCAGCATGATGGCGAATTCGTCGCCGCTGATGCGCGCCGGCACATCCCCGGTGCGCAACTCTGCTGCGAGCATCGCGGAAAATTCCTTGAGCACCATGTCACCGATCGGATGCCCGAAGGTATCGTTGATATATTTGAAGTTGTCCAGGCCGATCACGACCACCGAAAATCCGCGCTGATGGCGCGTCGCCCTGATGATCTCATGTTGCATGAACTCATTGAACTTGCGCCTGTTGTACAGGTTGGTGAGCGGGTCTCGCACTGACAGATCCTGCAGCCGGGTGTTGTATTCCTGGACGGTGCCGAACAATCTGTTGAGGTGATCCGACAGCCGGGGCAATGCCGATGTCCAGTGGCGATTCCCCGCCCCCTGGCTGAAATTCATCTCTATGTTGATCTTCTGGATCAGATCGACCAGGCCGGCGATCGGCATTGATACCAGCGAGCGCAGCCTGAAAAACAGGACGACAAACACCACGGCCAGAGTCAGCAGGGTATAGGCCACGATGGAATCGATCACATAGGAGAAGGACTCATTCAAGTCTTCGACGGGATAGGTGACATCGATGACGCCATAGACCGCTCCCACGTGTGAATTGGTGTGACAGGTCTGACATTGGCCGGTGGCCAGCACCGGATAAAGGTAGCGGATGGCCTTCCCGCCATCGGCAATCAGCATCGCCTCATGGCCGTCGCTCAGGGCTGTTGCCAGCGGAGCGTCTGCGGCTATCGCGGAGCTTTGGCCGGGCATAGCGCCGAACTGCCGCTCGACCGGTTTGCCGCGATACACTTCGATCCTGAGGCCGGGCATCGCATTGTTCAGGCGAACGATGTTTTCCCTTATCTCCTGCTTGTTCCAGCCCTTGCGCATCGCCGAATACAGGCTCTCGAACGCCAGCCTGGAAGTCTGCTGCGCCTCCACGCGCGCCTGGTCATGAACCGCCTGATCGCGCACCACATTGGTGAGGATGAACATCATGACGAACGCCAGCAGCAGAGAAAACACGGACAATACTACCAGCAGCTTGCCCAGCGTAAGTTGTTTTACCAATCCGAAAAGACCGTTCACAGCACGCCTCAAAAAAACTTCGTTAACCTTCCGGAAGGGAGATCATACCGCGCATGGCAGCAGGCCTGGCCGGCACCCTGCAGTGATGGATGCAGATGATCCGCATCCGGCCGCAGCCGCGCACCCTGGATATCCGCGGCGTGCATCGCAATGAACCTTGAGCATCATGCACCCTTCATCTCGATCTGCTATAGCCCAGCAACCCGATCAGCAGGCGCACGATCCAATAACTGACACGCGCGACCAGCCTGTCAGTCCAGCTTCGCGACACGCCATATCTGTCCCCGACACGCACCGCCTCGCCGGCGATCTCGGCCACCAGGCTTTCGCGCAATGCGCCCGCGAACCCTGCATCATGCACCGCCAAATTGGCTTCGAGTGCTAGCATCAAACTGAACGGATCGATGTTGGATGAGCCTACGGTCGCCCATAGCCCGTCCACCACCGCCACCTTCGCATGCAGGTAGCTGGGCTGATATTCGTAGATCTCGATATCCCCAGCCAGCAATTGATCATAGAGCGCATGCGTCGCGTAATGCTGCACGCGGTATTCGACCCTGCCCTGCAACAACAACATGATACGGACACCGCGCTGCGCCGCTTGTATCAATGCCTGGCGAAAAGCGCGTCTGGGCAGAAAATAGGCATTGGCGATGATGACTTCGCGCTGCGCTTCCGCAATGGCCTTCATGTAGGCATCTTCGATGTCATGCCGATGGCGCAGATTATCGCGCAGGATCAGCGTGATCCCGGGAGCGGTATCATGCTTGGCCCGGTTCAGCACAAATCTGCGCATTTCCTTGCCGCGCCGGCGGAAGTTGGCCCATGAAACCGCACCCCACAAGCGCCGCATCGTTCCCTGGATCTCTCCGGCCAAGGTACCCCGCACACGCACCGCATAATCAAGGCGGGGGAAATCGAAACCGTCATGTCTGGAAACATCGTTGATGATGTTGATGCCGCCGACAAAAGCCACCTCGCCATCCACCACCACCAGCTTGCGGTGCAAACGGCGCAAACGCCGCATCCGGCTGCGGCGCAACGTGAACGGAGATATCTCGCGGCGGAACCATTGCACCTGGACGTTCGCCGCGCGCAGCTCTTCCAGCCAGGGAAGCGGCAATTGCGCCGAGCCGTAGCCATCCAGCATCACGCGCACCACCACCCCGCGTGCTGCGGCGCGGCGCAAAGCGTCGGCAACCATGCGGCCGGTCTCGTCGGCAGAGAAGATGTAGGTTTCCAGATAGATCGAATGCTGCGCGGCGTCGATGTCCGCGCACAATTGCGGAAAATAGGCCGCGCCGTTCTTCAACAGCATCAGCTGGTTCTCCGCCACCCGGTGGATCTTGCTCATGCCCGTTTCAGCTGCGCGGAAAGCGCGGCATGGTCGGACAGGCGCAGCCACTCTCCGCCGGCATGCACGTTGCTGTGCAGCACGTCGAAGCCGCGCACGTAGATGCGATCCAGGCGCAGCAGCGGCAGCCTGGACGGGAAACTGCGCGCCAGTTTGCCGCCGTGCAGATGGAACACATCGTGGATATGCAACTCGCTCGCCAGTGTCTTGCCGGTCTGGTTGCGCCAGTCATTGAAATCCCCCGCGATGATCAGCGGCGCATCGGGCGGGATCTCGTTGCGCACATAGTCGATCAGCGCGCCGGTCTGTGCGCGGCGGCCTTTGGCGAACAAGCCAAAATGAACGCACAGGCAATGAACAGGCTTGTGCGCAACCAGGCTTTGCTGACCGGCAAGCTCAATCTCGCTATGCAGCAGCCCGCGGCTTTCAAATCGATGCGCGGAAACATCCGTATTGAACGATCGCAGGATCGGGAAACGGCTCAGGATCGCATTGCCGTGATGCCCGGCCTCATACACCGAATTCTTGCCGTAGGCGGAATGCGGCCAGACCTCCGCAGCGATGAAATCATGCTGCGCGCCTTCGGGATAGTTGTGATAGCGCTCGCCGTGCAGTGTATGCTCGCCCTGCACTTCCTGCAGGAACACGATGTCGGCATTCAGCTCGCGCAGCCGCTCGCGCAGCTCGTGCAATACAACGCGGCGCTTGAAATAGGAAAGACCCTTGTGGATATTGTAGGTTGCGATTTTGACGGTAGGCATGGGGGCGTATTTTACCCGCAATGAGTGACGGGCGTTGATGACTGATGTAGGAGCGGGCGTAATTCCCGCGAAGGCGGGAATCCAGCAAATCAAAAACGCCCGCTACGCGTTCCCTATTCCCTTCGCCGGCAACCCGATCTGCTTGGCAAAATCCAGCATGCGCTGGATCGGCAGCACCGCCCTCGGAATGATAGCCGGATCGACATGAATCTCATTCCCGCCGGATTCAAGAACCTCCGCCAGATTCAACAACCCGTTCATCGCCATCCACGGGCAATGCGAACAGCTCTTGCAGGTTGCGCCGACACCGGAGGTCGGTGCTTCGATAAAGGTTTTGCCCGGGGACAAGGTGCGCATCTGGTGCAGGATGCCGTTGTCGGTCGCGACGATGAATTCCTTCGCATCGAGTTGCTGCGATGCATTTATCAGTTGCGTCGTGGAGCCGACCATGTCCGCCAACTGAAGGACCGCGCGCGGCGATTCGGGATGCGCCAGCACTTTGGCGCGGGGGTGCAGCGCTTTCAGTTCGATCAGTTCTTTGGCCTTGTATTCGTCGTGCACGATGCACGAGCCCTGCCACAGCAGCATGTCGGCACCGGTCTGTTCCTGCACGTAGTTGCCGAGGTGGCGATCCGGCGCCCACAGCACTTTCTTGCCCTGTTCCTTGAGATGCTTTACCACCGGCAACGCGATCGAGCTCGTGACCATCCAGTCGGAACGCGCCTTGACCGCCGCGCTGGTGTTGGCATACACCACCACGGTGCGGTCCGGGTGCGCGTCGCAGAATGCGCTGAACTGGTCAGCAGGACAGCCGAGGTCCAGTGAGCATTCCGCCTTCAGGTCGGGCATCAGCACGCGCTTTTCCGGATTCAGGATCTTCGCGGTCTCGCCCATGAAGCGCACGCCGGCGACGACGATGGTCTTCGCCGGATGCTTGTGGCCGAAGCTCGCCATGTCCAGCGAGTCGGAGACGATGCCACCGGTGGCTTCCGCAAGATCCTGCAGGTCGGAATGCACGTAGTAATGTGAGACCAGCACCGCATCCTGCTGCTTCAGCAATTTCCTGATGCGCGCGATCAGTTCGGGTTTTTCCGCCGCGTCCGGTTCGCGCGGAACCCTTGCCCACGCGACTGCAGTCGGAGTGCCGGGGTGATCGTATGCAAACGGGATCAGTTTCTCGCTCATCGGGGTCTACTTTGTCTGTACTTTGGTTTGTATGCGCCGGGGCAGTTCCAGGATCGCGGCGCGATTGCTCGGCGAAAACACCTTGTCGGCCGCATCCTGCCATGCCAGCCACTGGTAGTTCAGATGCTCGCGCGGCTCCAGTTGGATATCGACGATATGCGGAAGTTGCAGACCGAACACATGTTCGGTGTTGTGGGTGATGCCGGGCGCATAGCGGTAGCGCCAGTGCGGATAGATCTCATAGACGTTTTGCAACTGCCAGTCGGCCAGCGCGTATTGGCCGACGTTTGGTCTGGCATCCAGCCCGGTCTCTTCATGCACCTCGCGCAACGCCGTCTCGGCCAGCGTTTCCCCGCCGTCGCGGCTGCCGGTGACGGACTGCCAGTAGCCGGGATGATCGGCGCGCTCCAGCAACAGCACTTCCAGCTTCTCAGTGTGGATCACCACCAGTACCGAGACCGGCTGTTTGTAATGTGTCATGCGTTAACGTGAAATTCGCGTAGCGATCGTTTGTCTTGCTGCGCACCCCTCGCTTCGCTCTCCCCGCTTGCGGGAGGGGAGAGCGAAGCGAGGGGCCGAGGAGAGGGAAACGGGCATGGCGAGTTTCATTATCAGGAGGAATTTGCCATGACCGTTAGGCAAAGAAAATCCAGAACGCCTTGTTGCGCTGCCGCCAATACACCGCCGTATCGGCAAAGATGTCCAGCGCGATCTCCCTGTCGTTCGCGGAGAGGCCGAGCGTGTCGCTGGCATTGCGCAGCAGCAGCACAAATCCGCTTGCTTCATGCCACGACAGGTCGCACAGCTCATCGGCCAGCGCATCCCAGTTTGCGCCGAATCCGGGCGGGAATCTGGCCGCCGCGGCCAGCGCATTGAGCAGGTTCTGCTTGCCCTTCACGCCCCTGAGGTCGGTATCGAACAGCGCAAAACCGGCTTCCCCGGCCGCGCCGCGCAAGGTCTCGACGCTGCATCCCAATGTATAGCTGCCCGCAGCTTCCTTGTTGCAGAGCTGCTTCGCCAATGCGTCGCCCGGTTGTTGTGCCCCCGGTTGTTGTGCCAAGGTGTCCATGGCTACTCCTGAATTCGTTTGAAAGTTTGATAATGGTCGGCAGTGTAATAACACTCCGGGAACGGGCCGCAAACGATGCGCCGCACGCCGCGATTGTTCACCCCCCGTGTCTTGACCGTGTACTCGTGATAATAACCGCGCTGCCGCTCCGGCAGTACCCGTTCGAAGTTGTTGAACACCACGCCGTCGCGCGGATAGGGAAACGGTCCGCCATGCCTGATGGCACTCAAGGTATCGCGCGCCTCGGCGGGCAGACCGGCAACCGCAACGACGGCCAAGGAATCCAGTCCGCCCTGCAGCGGCGGGGCGCTGTAGGATGCCAGCGGCAACCACAGCATCACCGCCAAGGCCATCCGCATCAAAAGCAACATACGCGGCACGCTTATTCCCTGGTCACTTCAGCAGTGGTCGTCACCTGCTGGCGCAGACGGATATGCAGGTCGCGCAACTGCCTTTCGTCCACCGCGCTCGGTGCCTGAGTCAGCAGGCATTGTGCGCGCTGGGTCTTGGGGAAGGCGATCACGTCGCGGATGGATTCCGCGCCGGTCATCATCGTCACAATGCGGTCCAGCCCGAACGCCAGCCCGCCGTGCGGCGGCGCGCCGTATTGCAGCGCGTCGAGCAGGAAGCCGAATTTCAGGCGAGCTTCTTCCGCACCGATGTTGAGCGCGCGGAACACCTGCGACTGCACCGCTTCCCGATGGATACGCACAGAGCCGCCGCCGATCTCGGAGCCGTTCAATGCGAGGTCATACGCCTTGGCGAGACACTTGCCGGGATCGCTTTGCAGCATCGCAAGATGTTCGTCCTTGGGCGCGGTGAACGGGTGATGGCAGGCGTTCCAGCGCCTGGCTTCCTCGTCGTACTCGAACATCGGGAAATCCACCACCCACAGCGGTTCCCATGCCTTGCCGTTGGTGTAGCCCTTGTCGTGGCCGATCTTGCTGCGCAACGCGCCGAGCGCATCGTTGACGATCTTTTCCTTGTCCGCGCCGAAGAAGATGATGTCGCCGTTCTGCGCGCCGGTCCGTTCGATGATGGCCTTCAGGGCGGCCCCGTGCAGGTTCTTCACGATCGGCGACTGCAATCCGGTCTCATTGAGCTGCGTGACATCGTTGACCTTGATATAGGCCAGACCCTTCGCGCCATAGATGCCGACAAACTTGGTGTACTCGTCGATCTCGCCGCGCGTGAACGCGCCGCCGCCCGGCACGCGCAGCGCCGCGACACGCCCGCCTTCGGAAATTGCCACGCCGGCGAATACCTTGAACGCGACATCCCTGACCGCATCGGTGACCTCGGTCAGTTCCAGCGTGACGCGCAGGTCTGGCTTGTCCGAACCATAGCGCCGCATCGCCTCGGCGTGGGTCATGCGCGGGAACGGATCAGGCAAGTCGACTTCCAGCGCTTCCTTGAACACCGTGCGTATCATCGCTTCCATCAGCGCGATGATCTGCGTCTCGTTCAGGAACGACGTCTCGATATCCACCTGGGTGAATTCGGGCTGGCGGTCGGCGCGCAGATCCTCGTCGCGGAAGCATTTGGTGATCTGGTAATAGCGGTCGAAGCCCGCAACCATCAACAACTGTTTGAACAACTGCGGCGATTGC
This sequence comes from uncultured beta proteobacterium, assembly GCA_963723415.1. Classification (GTDB taxonomy): domain Bacteria; phylum Pseudomonadota; class Gammaproteobacteria; order Burkholderiales; family Gallionellaceae; genus Gallionella. The sequence goes on from CAVRQB010000003.1 coordinate 250,319, forward strand.
GGCAATGCGAAGAATTCGCCCGGATGAACGCGCGACGGCACCAGATAATCGCGTGCACCCTCCGGCGTGGACTTGGTCAGCATCGGCGTCTCGATGTCGATGAAGCCGCGGCTGTCGAGGAAACGGCGGAACGCCATCGCCACCTTGTAGCGCAGCATCATGTTCTTCTGCATCTGCGGGCGGCGCAGGTCGATTACGCGGTGGGTCAGACGCACGGTCTCGGACAGGTTCTCGTCGTCGAGCTGGAACGGCGGTGTCAGCGCGGTGTTCAGCACCTCGATCTCGTGGCACAGGATCTCGATCTCTCCGCTGGTGATGTTCGCATTGGTCGTGCCGGCAGGACGGTGGCGCACCCTGCCGGTGATGCGCAGCACGAACTCGTTGCGCACCGACTCGGCGACCCTGAACATGTCGGCGCGATCGGGATCGCAAACGATCTGGGCCAATCCTTCGCGGTCGCGCAGGTCGATGAAGATCACCCCGCCGTGGTCGCGGCGGCGATGCGCCCAGCCGCACAGGGTGACGGTTTGATCCAGTTGATCGGTGTTGAGCAGTCCGCAATAATGAGTTCGCATGGTTCGGCTTCTAGGCAAATACCGGATTAGGTTGTGTGTGGAACTTGTGAGTGATCATGAATCTTCACGTGTTCGGAAGACGCCGCCACGCCCATCGAGACGATGGAGCGCAGCGCCACGTCCACTGTCATATCCAGTGCTATGGTGTCGGCTTTGCGCACGAAGAAATAAAAACCGTTCACCGGGCTCGGCGTCGTGGGAATGAACACCGCAACGTATTCTTCTTCCATCTTGTCGATGACTTCGCCGGGCACACTGGTCTGGAACGCGAGGGACCATGACTCAGGGTGCGGATAGCGGACCAGCAACACATTGCGAAAGGACTTGCCGCTGCCGGACAACAGCGAATCGCTGACCTGTTTGACGCCCTTGTAAATGCTGTTCACGAAAGGAATGTGCTGCAGCACGCCTTCCCAGAGATACAACACACGCTGGCCGAGCACATTCCGCACCAGCAAGCCGGTCAGTCCCACCACGACCAGCGTCAGGATGATGCCCAGACCGGGAATATGGATACCCAATACCCTGTCCGGCTGCCAGTGTTCAGGCAGCAGCAGCAGCGTCCTGTCCATCGTCCCTATGGTCAGGTTCAGCACCCACAGTGTGATGCCGAGCGGGATCCAGACCAGCAGGCCGGTGATGAAAAATTTTTTCATGCTTCATGCGCTGTCGCTGGCAGCGGGACAGGACCCGGCGCTGGCACAAGGAGCACAAACGGGCCCGGCTTTGGGCTCAGTCTTTTGCTGGGCGCCGTTCTTGAAGTCAGTGGCGTAGTAACCGCTGCCCTTCAACCGGAAACCGGCGGCGGTCAATTGTTTGGAGAATGTTTCCTTGCCGCATTCCGGGCAAATCACGAGCGGCGCATCGCTCATTTTCTGCATCACATCTTTCCGGCAATCACATGCACTGCAGCGATAAGCATAAATAGCCATCAAATCTTCCTATCGGGTAATTTACAAAGGCGGGCATTATACCCGAGCGCGGCGCATCAGCGCAGCCCGGGCAGGTAGTTTTCCGGGATGACCGGCAAAAAACAAAGCCGACTTTCGTCGGCTTGGTCTTAAGCTGTGTCCAGACGCCTATTTAGCCAGCGCCAGAATGAACTCGACCAATTCCTTGATATCAGCCTGCTTCTTGCCGGACGGATCGATAGCCGGCATCGCAGTAGGGCCCCACACGCCACTGCCACCTTTGGATACTTTGGCGATCAGCTTTGCCTCGGCACCCGCCTTACCCTTGTACTTTTTTGAAACATCCATCCATGCGGGCCCGACTATTTTTTTGTCAATCGAGTGGCAAGCAGCGCAACCATTCTTCTTGGCCAGTTCCGGCATGTCCGTCGCCATTGCGCTGCCTGTAACGATAAGTCCCGCCAATGCCATTGCTGCAGTAATGTACCTCATGTTTCCTCCGTCTTGGTTAGTGATGCTTTAATCAACTGGTGTTCAGGGATAAAACTGAACATATGAGCATGAAAACGGATGCGATTGTAATCAGTGCGCCATGGTACATGCAACTAAATCGTATTCGGGGCGATTATTCGCACATTGCATGCGGGCGCTTGAATCGTCGCCGGTATCATGGGAAAATGAAAAATACTGCAATCATCCACCGGTCAAATCCAATGTCCTTTTCAAACCCACGCCTCCCGGCTTCACTGCTGTTTTTTTTCATGCTCGGCTCGGCTGCGGCTGCCCATAGCGATGCGGAAAAAGCTCCTTACCAGCACGTGATCCAGGCTACCCAGTCGTGCGCATCGTGCCACGCAAAAAACCAGGTGGACGCCTTCAATTCCGGAATGGCCAACGATTGCAAGGAATGCCACGCTCCGGACGACAACGACCCGGTGGTCAGTGCCGATGACAAGAAATTCGTCGACCCGTATGCCGACAAGTTGCATGTCGCTCCGCCAGCCGGAGCCACAGACGGGATGAGCGTGCCGATGTACTACGACGAAACCCGCATCGGGAAGGATCCGAATCCTATGGTTCTCATCCCGGCAGGAAAGTTTCTTCGCGGGACCGATCACCGCATGCCCGACGAAGGCCCTCAGTACACTGCCGAAACCAGGGCATTCTGGATAGACAAGTATGAGGTCACCAATCTGCAATACAAGCAATTCATAGACGCCACGAACCGCAAATCGCCCGCGCATTTCCGCAACCGGACCTATCCAGAAGGCAAGGTGGATCATCCGGTTGTCTATGTCTCATGGTTCGATGCCCATGATTATTGCGCGTGGGCCGGCAAGCGCTTGCCGACCGACATCGAATGGGAAAAGGCTGCGCGCGGCACCAGCGATGACCGGGATTATCCCTGGGGTGACACTTTTGACGTGAACAAGCTCAATTCCCCGGTGCGCTGGGAATCGCTTAACATGCAGGGCGACACCACTCCGGTGGGTGCCTTTGAAGAGGGAAAGAGTCCTTATGGGTTGTACGATATGGCCGGAAATGCGTGGGAATGGACCGATTCCTGGTACACGCAATATCCCGGCAACAAATGGCCCAGCGAGAACTACGGCGAGATGTATAAGGTGTTAAAAGGCGGCTCGTGGTGGGATTGTTCATATTACCAGTGCGGGGTTTCGGCGCCGGTATTCAACCGCAGCTATTTCAAGCAAAGTGTAAAGAACGCGAGTTTCGGCTTCCGGTGCGCCAAAGATGATAAATAAATATTTGCTGGGCGGTATGGTTTTCTTCGCACTGGCGGGATGCGCGACGCATCCGCCGCAAGGCCAGACGGCAGTTCAACCCGCCAATGCGGACAAGCCCGCCGTTGAAGGCATGACCAAGGCTATCGATGGCGGCATGGCACTGATTCCGGCGGGTGAATTCACGATGGGCAGCAACAAGGCCGAGGACGATAGCAAATGGAAAGGCGCAAATGCGCTCAATCCATACGGATTCAATGACAGGCTGTACGTGGACGAACACCCCGCGCACAAGGTCAACCTTCCCGCGTACCTGATCGACAAATATGAGGTCACCAATGCCCAGTACCGCGATTTCGCGATCGCTGCCGAGCATACTGTGCCGATCGGGTGGACACAGAATGGCTACAATTTCGGCAATGAACTGCTGGCCTCCTTGCCGCTGGACGATTTGCGCGCGGTCGCAACCAATAGATTCAGGCTGGATATGGATGTGACCAAGATGTCCCAGAAAGACCTGCTTGCCGAGCTGGAAAAAATACAGGCATCGCGCGATCAGCTTCCGGTAACGACCGTGTCATGGCCCGACGCCGATGCATTTTGCCACTGGGCCGGCAAGAGATTGCCGACCGAGGCGGAATGGGAAAAGGCCGCGCGCGGCCCGCAGGGATTCGAATATCCGTGGGGAAATGAATGGGATCCGAAAAAGATCAACACCATGTCTGAAAATCCCGACGCACCCTATGCCCCCGTGGGTTCCTTTCCTGGCGACAAGTCCGGATATGGCGTGTATGACATGGCAGCCAACGTGGCCGAATGGGTTGCGGATTGGTATGACGCCTATCCAGGCGCACCGCCATCCGACAACAAGAACTATGGCAGGATGCAGCGCGTGGTGCGCGGCGGGATGACGAGTTCCGGCCACTATGATTCACTGAGCATGGTGTTCCGCAATTCCAAACGCAGCCATTTCCGGCCATACAGCGTGTTTATCGACGTCGGATTCAGATGTGCTAAGAATGCCCAATAAGCACATTCTGGCCGGCATATTTTGCCTTGCCTTCAGCACCGCCGCCGCCGCGCAGAAGCAGGATGCCGGCAAGCGCATCCCCGACGGAATGGTGCTGATCCCGGCGGGCGAATTCATCATGGGCAGCAACAAGGTTGAAGACGACAGCAAATGGAAAGGGGCCAATGCACTCAATCCCTACGGTTTCAACGACAAGCTGTATGTCGATGAACATCCGGAACACAAGGTCACGCTTCCCGCTTTCCTGATGGACAAGTATGAAGTGGCCAACGCCAAATACCGGAAATTCGTTACTGCGACGCGGCGCACTGCCCCGATGACGTGGCAGCAGAACGGTTACAACCTGACCGACAAATTCCTGGCCTCGTTGCCTTTGGTCTACCTCCAACAAGTCGCCTCCGAGCGATTCAAGCTGGACATGGATGTGACCGCCATAACCCGGAAGGCATTGCTTGCCCAGTTGATGAAAGTCCAGGCCGAGCGCGGCAAGCTTCCGGTCACGACGGTGACTTGGGCTGATGCCGACGCATATTGCCACTGGGCCGGCAAGCGTTTGCCGACCGAGGCGGAATGGGAAAAGGCCGCGCGCGGGCCCGATGGTTTCGAATACCCGTGGGGAAACGACTGGGATCCAAAAAAGATCAACACCATGTCTGAAAATCCCGATGCGCCCTATTCGCCCGGCGGCAGTTTTCCCGGCGACAAGTCCATCTATGGCGTTTACGACATGGCGGCCAACGTGTCAGAATGGGTCGCGGATTGGTATGACGCCTATCCTGGCGCACCCCCATCCGACAACAAGTACTATGGCAAAACCCAGCGGGTGACCCGCGGGGGAATTACCAGCTCCGGCCATTATGATGCGCTCAGCCTGATGTTCCGCTCCGCCAAGCGCGCTCATCTTCCGCCGGACAGTGCATTGATAGACTTGGGCTTCAGATGCGCCAAAGATATCAGGAAACCGTAACAGCCCGGTTTTCGAACTCCTGACAGGCTGATAACAGGTATAATGCGGCCGCCCTGCGCCCAACCAATCAACGCAGCGGTCTCAATCCACTCCCGATCTCGGATCACTTTATCTTCGGATCAATATTTCGTCTGCCTCGATTGGTGCGGCTCTCGCGAGCAGCAGGCCGTCGCAGGAGCCTTGCCTTGCCAAACAATGAAATCACCTTCGCCGGATTAAATCTGGCTCAACCCCTGATGCGCGCGATTGCCGACGCGGGTTACACGACACCCACCCCGGTCCAGGCCCAGGCGATCCCGCTGGTATTGGCCGGCGGTGATCTGCTGGCCGGCGCGCAAACCGGCACCGGCAAGACCGCCGGCTTCACGCTGCCGATCCTGCAACTTCTTTCCGCAAAACCCGCTGCGAACCGGGGATCCGGCCGGCCACGCTGCCTGGTCCTCGTTCCGACGCGCGAGCTCGCCGCACAGGTCGAAGAATCGGTGCAGACTTACGGAAAATACCTGCCGCTGAAATCCATGGTGATGTTCGGCGGCGTGAACATCAATCCGCAGATCAAGGCATTGCGGGGGCAGGTGGACATCCTCGTGGCCACCCCCGGCCGCCTGCTCGACCATGTCGGACAAAAGACGCTGGACCTGTCCGGTGTCGAGATCCTGGTACTGGACGAAGCGGACCGCATGCTGGACATGGGATTCATACGCGACATCAAAAAGATCCTTGCGTTGCTGCCCAAACAGCGCCAGAACCTGCTGTTCTCGGCGACATTCTCGGACGAAATCAAGAACCTTGCCGACGGCCTGTTGCATAATCCCGGTTATGTCGAGGTGGCGCGCTGCAACTCCACCGTCGAACTGATTTCCCAAAGCGTCCATCTGGTGCCGCAGCGTCTCAAAAGCCATCTGCTGTCTCACCTGATCAAGCACAACGACTGGAAGCAGGTACTGGTGTTCACCCGCACCAAGCACGGCGCGAACCGGCTGACCGAAAAGCTGATCGCCGACGGCATACCCGCCGCTGCGATACATGGCAACAAAAGCCAGCCGGCGCGCACCAAGGCGCTCGCGCAATTCAAGGACGGCTCGCTGCCGGTGCTGGTCGCCACCGACATCGCCGCGCGCGGGCTGGACATCGACCAATTGCCGCATGTCGTGAACTTCGAATTGCCGAATGTGCCGGAAGATTACGTGCACCGCATCGGCCGCACCGGGCGCGCGGGCAGCAGCGGCGCGGCGATCTCGCTGGTGGACAAGGAAGAATTGCCGTTTCTTCGAGACATCGAGCGCTTGATCAAGCGCGAGATCCCGGTGGTTGCGATAGACAGTTTCGTGCCGCCCGCCCATCTTCCTGCGGAAGCTCCTCGCCCGCCGCGGCAATCCCACGGACAAAGACGGAACAGCGGACCGCGGGCTGCAGGTACAGGCAATCCCCGTCCGCCGCAGCGTGAAGGACCAGGGCTAAGACCGCGCAGCCCTCAACAACGCGAAAATCGGCCCCGCAATCCTCAGCCACGTGAACAGCAAGCGCGAAATGAGCAACATCCCGCCCAGCCGCGCCCGCCGCAAAAGATCTCCGAACAACAACATCTGTCCGAGGCTGCACGTCATCAAGCCATGCCGCAACCTGCCTTGTTTTCGCCCAAGCCGGGTGTACGCAGAGGCCGCTAGAGCTGACCAGAATATTGGAACGTTTTTTCGGGTTGATGAAGGCACGCTGACATCCAGCCCGGACCCAAAGTGCTTACTTGCTTTGCGGCCGCTTGCGTGTATATACGGTTGTCTTGCCATCTGCCGTCAGCGTGAGCTTGCCGCCGGCAAGCTGGTATGGGATCGCGTTCGAACTGTGTCTCCCGGTAAGCTGGATCATTCCGCCGTTGGAAACAGCATAATAATATCTTTTGCCCTTGTATTTGATGGTTCCGTTGTCCTTGAACGTGAGCGCTCCTTTTTCGCTGTACCAGGTGCCGCGCAGGGCTCTTTCCTCCTTGGTCACCATCCCGTCATATCTTTGCGCGGCAAAACCGCGATCGAGCATCCCCGTCAGCAGAAGCGCGGCGAGCAGCATAAAACTGCGTGAAAATGACATGGTGACCCCGCAAAAATCGAATCCTGCGATACGTTAAGAGCCCACGCGCCGTTTGTCAACAAGGTCTACGGCGATTCTATTCGCCACTTTCCCGGCTCCAATCCGTCCAATGCCCATTCGCCGATTCGATATCGAATCAGACGCAGCGTCGGAAAGCCAACGGCCGCGGTCATGCGCCGCACCTGGCGGTTCTTGCCCTCGCGTATGGTCAGTTCGATCCAACTCGTCGCGATGTTTTTGCGAAAGCGTATCGGCGGATTGCGCTGCCACAAGCCGGCAGGTTCTTCCACCACACGCGCCCCGGCTGGCTGCGTGGTGAAATCAGACAGCTTCACGCCATACCGCAGCCGTTCCAGCGCTGCCGCATCGGGCACACCTTCCACTTGCACCCAATAAGTCTTGGGCAATTTGTGCCGTGGATCGGTGATGCGATGCTGCAAGCTGCCATCGTCGGTCAGCAACACCAATCCCTCGCTGTCGGTATCCAAACGTCCGGCGGGATAAACATCGGGAACGGCGATATAATCCGCCAGCGTCGGATGCTTGCCATCGCGGCTGAACTGGCAGATCACCCCATACGGTTTGTTGAACAGCAGGATATGACCCATTTCGTTTGTTGCATGTCAATATTGGCCGGCAGGCTGCAGTATACGAAGAAATGGTTGCCGAATTTTACCAAACGAGAAAATCATGACGGACCAAAAAATTATTTACACGCTGACCGACGAAGCGCCGGCGCTCGCAACCTACTCTTTGCTGCCTATCGTCCAAGCCTTCACCAGGGCAGCCGGCGTCGCCGTCGAAACCAGGGATATTTCCCTCGCAGGACGCATACTCGCGACCTTCCCCGAGAACCTGACCGAAAGCCAGAGAATCTCCGATGACCTGACTGAACTGGGCGAGCTGACGCTCAAGCCGGCGGCGAACATCATCAAGCTGCCCAATATCAGCGCATCGCTTCCGCAATTGAAGGCTGCAATCAAGGAATTGAAATCCCAGGGATACAAAGTCCCGGATTATCCGGAAGACCCAAAAACGGAAGCCGAAAAGGAGATCAAGTCGCGTTACGGAAGGGTGCTCGGCAGCGCGGTGAACCCGGTGCTGCGCGAGGGCAACTCGGACCGCCGCGCCGCCGCTTCGGTAAAACAGTTCGCGCGCAAGCATCCGCACCGGATGGGAAAGTGGGCCCCAGACTCCAAAACCCGCGTGGCGCACATGATCAGCGGGGATTTCTACGGCAGTGAGAAATCCGTTACCGTTCCTGAGGCCGTCAGCACCCGCATCGAATTCGTCGGCAAGAACGGCGAGGTCACCGTGCTCAAGGACAAGCTGTCGCTGAAGCCGGGCGAAGTGATCGACGCCGCCGCGATGAGCCGCCGCGCGCTGCGCCAGTTCTATGCCGAACAGATCGCAGCGGCGAAGCAGGACGACGTGCTGCTGTCGCTGCACCTCAAGGCCACGATGATGAAGATCTCCGACCCCATCATGTTCGGCCATGCCGTTTCCGTGTTCTTCCAGAAGGTGTTCGACAAGCACGGTGCGTTGCTCAAGGAACTGAAGGTCAACGTCAACAACGGCTTCGGCGACATGGAGGCCAGGGTACTTGCGTTGCCGGAGAACAAGCGCGCGGCCCTTGTGGCCGATATCGCCGATTGTTTCCGCAACGGGCCTGCTCTGGCGATGGTGAATTCCGACAAGGGCATCACCAACCTGCACGTACCATCCGACGTGATCATCGATGCGTCCATGCCGCCGATGATCCGCGATGGCGGCAAGATGTGGGGTGCCGACGGCAAGCCCTACGACACGCTGGCAATGATCCCCGACCGCTGCTACGCGGGCGTGTATGCCGCAACAGTCGAGGACTGCAGGCAGAATGGCGCGCTCGATCCCGCCACGATGGGCAGCGTGCCCAACGTCGGCCTGATGGCGCAACAGGCCGAGGAATACGGCTCGCACGACAAGACCTTCGAGATCGCCGGCGATGGCGTGGCGCGTATCGTCGATGCTGCGGGAAAAGTGTTGCTGCAGCAGGCAGTCGAGCATGGCGACATCTTCCGCGCCTGCCAGACCAAGGATGCGCCCATCCGGGACTGGGTGAAGCTCGCCGTAACTCGTGCGCGCCTGTCCAACACGCCGGCCATCTTCTGGCTGGACAGGAATCGCGCTCACGATGCGCAGATAATCGCCAAGGTAGGGAAGTACCTCAAGGATCACGACACCACCGGGCTGGACATCCAGATCATGGAACCGGCGGATGCCTGCCGCGCCACACTGGCGCGTGCACGCAAAGGACTGGACACCATCTCCGTCACCGGCAACGTGCTGCGCGACTATCTCACCGACCTGTTCCCGATACTGGAACTCAATACCAGCGCCAAGATGCTGTCCATCGTCCCGCTGCTGAGTGGCGGCGGTCTTTTCGAAACCGGTGCGGGCGGGTCGGCCCCAAAGCATGTCCAGCAGTTCCAGAAAGAAGGCTATTTGCGCTGGGATTCACTCGGTGAGTTTCTCGCTCTCGGTGCGTCACTCGAACATCTCGGCCAAAAGTTCAACAACACACGTGCTCAGGTTCTGGCAGAGACTCTTGATCAAGCCAACAGCAGGATCCTTGAAAACAACAAGTCACCCGCCCGCAAGGTGGGCGAGATCGACAACCGGGGCAGCCATTTCTATCTCGCACTTTATTGGGCGCAGGCATTGGCCGCGCAGACTCGTGACAAGGATATACAGGCGAAATTCACGATCCTGGCGAAGAGGCTGACGGACAACGAGGAAAAGATCAATGCCGAATTGATTGCGGCCCAGGGAAAACCGGTGGATATGGGCGGGTATTACCATCCTGACTTCGGAAAGACATCGAGGGCGATGCGGCCCAGCGCAACATTCAATGCTGCACTGGCCTCCATTGCTTGATGTGATGCATGCTTGACCGCGGCGTTTGCGGTATTCGAGCGAAACTGCCCGCGTAATCTGTCTCGAGCGCCCTCAAGCCAGGCAACTTCTGGTTTTCGTTTTCTCCAAAAGGCCGGATCACATTTCCCAGACTAATATCAAGAAAAGGTCTTGAAATTTCGCGAGTGTCGCCTCAATTTGCTTTGCACGGGATGTCCCGGATATATCAGGAGAATGAAATGGCTAACATATTGCGCTACAGCCCGGCTGATAATGCGTTTGACGATTTGTTTCGAGGATTTTTCATGCGCCCGGTGCGTTACGACGGACAGCAGGAGATCCAGATCAAACTGGACGTGAGTGAAGATGACAAGGCTTATACCGTGCATGCCGAGATCCCCGGCGTGAAAAAGGAGGATATCCATGTAACCGTCGACGGTAGCCAGGTTGCCATCAGCGCGGAAGTAAAGAACGAGAAGGAAGTAAAGGAAGGCGAGAAGGTTCTGCGCAGCGAACGCTATTATGGCAAGGTTTCCCGCACTTTCATGCTCGACCAGGACGTGGATGAAGCAGCTGCACAGGCAAAGTATAGCGATGGCATTCTGGAATTGCGGTTGCCGAAGCGGATCAGCGCCAAGTCCAAGACCTTGGCCATTCAGTAGCACCGGGCACCTGGCATATACAGCATTGCGGCAGATTCATCGCCCCCCGGGTAAAAGCGGGGGGTTTGATCATTGTGTCGCAATCAATATCCCTCTTTAAAGCCCCGTTACTCCGCGAATTGCCGCGGGAACTTTTTGGGTCTCAAACGAACGAAGTATCCAGTTACACTGCCTCCCGCGATCAGAATCAGATGCGATGATCTGTTTTTTGCCGGAGCGAGTAAAATGAAACTGACGGATTTGCCAATTCCATTGACCTATATAGTTATCGTGCCGTCATTCTCCCCTCAGTGATCATTGTTATTTGAAGGAGTACGTGACATGCAATTGCATAACTTACCTCGTTCGATCAAGTTTGGCGTGATGGCTTTGGTGATCGCTGCGGCCTCAATGGGTGGTTATATCTACCGAGGTACGATACCCATCAACGAGGCCAAGGCTGCTTCCCCGGCAGTGCCCGCACAAGCATCAAATTCCGGCGGGAGCGGCGCAGCACCCGTTGTCAAATTCCCCGACTTTGCCGAAATCGCCAGCGAGCAAGGCCCTGCTGTCGTCAATATCAGCGTGTCAGGTTCGGTCAAAACCCGATTTTCACTTCCCCAGATGGATCCTAACGATCCGCTCTATGAGTTTTTTCGTCGCTTCCAGGTGCCGCCACAAGATGACCGCGTACCCACCCACGGCCTGGGTTCTGGTTTCATCGTCAGTCCGGACGGCGTCATATTGACCAATGCCCATGTCGTCTCGGGTGCCGACGAAGTCATCGTGAAGCTCACCGATAAGCGCGAGTTCAAAGCCAAGGTGATCGCAATCGACAAGCTTTCAGATGTCGCCGTGCTCAAGATCAAAGCCGATGGCTTGCCGACCGTCAAGATAGGTGACCCGCAGAATGCCCGTGTAGGGGAGTGGGTGATCGCAATAGGCTCACCTTTCGGATTTGAGAATACCGTGACCGCAGGCATCATCTCGGCCAAATCCCGTTCGTTGCCGGATGAAGGTTATGTGCCGTTCCTGCAAACCGATGTACCTGTCAACCCGGGCAATTCCGGCGGGCCGCTGTTCAATATGAAAGGTGAAGTGATCGGCATCAATTCGCAAATATACAGCCGCAGCGGCGGATTTCAGGGTCTGTCCTTTGCAATTCCGATCGATGTCGCGATGAATGTTGAGCGACAACTGCTCGATCATGGCAAGGTGAGCCGGGGGCGTCTTGGAGTCATGGTTCAGGATGTGGACCAGCAACTGGCGGACACTTTTGGACTGGACAAGCCTGCCGGGGCATTGGTCAGTTCGGTGGAAAAGAACAGCCCCGCAGAAAAGGCAGGTATCAGACCCGGCGATGTGATTCTTGAGTTCGACGGAAATGGCATCGCCAGTTCCTCAGACCTCCCGCCGCTGGTAAGCAAATTGTCACCGGGAACGGAGGCAAACATCGAACTATGGCGCAAAGGTAAAATCCTGAAGATTTCCTTGAGCGTGGGCGAAATGAAGGTTGCTGGAAGAAAGGGCGATACCGGGCAAGAAAACAGGGTCGGGCTGGGCTTGACTGTTCGCCCGCTCACCCCGGAAGAGCGCAAACAGGCCGATGTTGCCTCGGGTCTGCTGGTGGAGGATGCGGGTCAAGGTCAGGCGGCACGCGCGGGAATTCACAGTGGAGACGTGATCCTGTCGGTGAATGGGGAAAATGCAGCCAGTATCGAAAAGTTGAGCTCGCTCGCGCGCAAGGCCCATAAACCCCTGGCTCTGCTGATATTGCGCGGCGAGCAACAAATATTTGTGCCTGTCCCCCTCGGATAGATTCACTCTTCCAGGGGGATACAAACAAAAAGCCCGGCACTTTCGCGCCGGGCTTTTTTCCAATCAAAGAACCGATCAAGGAGCCTGGATATTGGAGGCCTGCTTGCCCTTGGGACCTTGGACTACTTCAAAGGTCACTTTCTGACCTTCTTTGAGCGACTTGAAACCGCTCATGTTGATTGCGGAAAAGTGAGCGAACAAATCTTCGCTGCCATCATCGGGAGTGATGAAACCGAAACCCTTTGCATCGTTGAACCATTTAACCGTACCAGTTGCCATGTGATTGCATCCTTACCAAAAAAACGGGGAATCCCCCGCGAAACTGTTTGAATCCAAGATCGCACACGGCAAAACCAGTACTGCAGATACTTTGAGTCAAACACCAGCGCACTTTTTACTCCAATTTAGTTGATAACGTCAAGTGGTTTATAAAATATTTTTCGATTGGGCTTGAAAAAGCAACGCTAATCATCAAGTATGCAATTGAAATTAGTGTCAGAATATATCCTAGGTGATTATGGCAACCAAACACCACAGCGGCACTGTACTCGCACCGGAACGCGTCAAAACCAAGCCGCCGCGCATGTTCAAGGTGATTTTGTTCAATGACGATTACACCACAATGGATTTTGTAATCGAAGTGTTGCAGCGGTTTTTTGAGATGAATCGCGAACGAGCTTTGCAAATCATGCTCAAAGTGCATAACGAGGGTTCGGCGGTATGCGGGCTATATTCCCGGGACGTCGCAGAAACCAAGGTCACGCAAGTATCAGAGTTTGCAAAACAGCATGGACATCCGTTACGATGCGGCATGGAGGAAAGCTAAAATGATTGCACAAGAATTGGAAGTCAGTTTGCATTTGGCGTTCGTCGAGGCGCGCCAGAAGCGGCATGAGTTCATCACGGTCGAACATCTGCTGCTCACCATGCTGGACAACGCATCCGCGGCGCAAGTGCTGCGTGCTTGCGGCGTCAATATCGATGAATTGCGCCAGGTTTTGACTGACTTCATCGCCACGCATACGCCGGTCACACCGGGAGACCAGGAAGTGGATACCCAACCGACAGTGGGTTTCCAGCGTGTCATTCAGCGCGCCATTCTGCATGTGCAATCGACCAACAAGAAAGAGGTGACCGGTGCCAATATCTTGGTCGCGCTGTTCGGCGAGAAGGATTCGCACGCTGTATATTTCCTCACACAGCGCAACGTCAACCGTCTCGACGTGGTGAATTACATCGCCCACGGCATAGACAAGACTCAGGCCGCCCTGCCAAACAAGCCGCAGACCGAGACGGAATCCGAACAGGAACAGATCGCCGGCGGCGCATTGAAGAACTATACGCTGGATCTGAATGGGCAGGCACTGGCTGGCAAGATCGATCCGTTGATCGGACGCGAAATTGAATTGGAACGTGTCATACAAACGCTATGCCGTCGCCGCAAAAACAACCCGCTGCTGGTGGGCGAAGCCGGCGTGGGCAAGACCGCGATCGCCGAGGGACTTGCGCGGCGCATTGTGGAACATGATGTGCCTGAAATCCTCAAGGATGCGCATGTTTACGCCCTGGATATGGGCGCGCTGCTGGCGGGCACCAAGTACCGCGGCGATTTCGAGCAGCGCCTCAAGGCTGTGCTCAAGGAACTCAACGAAGCGGCAAATGCGATTCTGTTCATAGACGAGATCCACACGATGATAGGGGCTGGCGCGGCTTCGGGCGGCACGATGGATGCTTCCAATCTGCTCAAGCCTGCGTTGTCGAACGGGCAATTGAAATGCATAGGCGCGACCACCTACCAGGAATATCGCGGCATCTTCGAGAAGGATCACGCGCTGTCGCGCCGCTTCCAGAAGATCGATGTGCCGGAACCGTCCGTCGAGCAGACCATCGCGATCCTGCGCGGATTGAAATCGCGCTTCGAAGAACATCACGGCGTCAAATACAGCTCGGCTGCATTGACCAGCGCGGCGGAGCTTTCCTCGCGCTTCATCAATGACCGCCACCTGCCCGACAAGGCGATCGATGTGCTGGACGAAGCCGGCGCCGCGCAACGCATCCTGCCGAAATCAAAACAGAAGAAAGTCGTCGGCAAGCACGAGATCGAAGAGATCATTGCCAAGATTGCGCGCATCCCGCCGCGCACGGTCTCCTCGGATGACCGCAACACGCTGAAGACATTGGACCGCGACCTGAAAGCGGTGGTGTTCGGCCAGAACAAGGCAATTGACGCGCTTGCAACTGCCATCAAGATGTCGCGCAGCGGCTTGGGCAATCCGCAAAAGCCCATCGGCAGCTTCCTGTTCTCAGGACCGACCGGAGTCGGCAAGACCGAGGTTGCGCGTCAGCTAGCCTATGCGATGGGCATGCCCCTGCATCGCTTCGATATGTCCGAATACATGGAACGGCACGCGGTATCGCGCCTGATCGGCGCACCGCCCGGCTATGTCGGTTTCGACCAGGGCGGATTGCTCACCGAGGCCATCAGCAAGCAGCCGCATGCGGTGCTGCTGCTGGATGAGATCGAAAAAGCGCACCCCGATATTTTCAACATCCTGCTGCAGGTGATGGATCACGGCACGCTTACCGACAACAACGGACGCAAGGCGGATTTCCGCAACGTTGTCATCATCATGACCACCAACGCGGGCTCGGAAGCGCTGAACAGGAGCCAGATCGGCTTCACCCAGAACAGCGCGAGCGGCGACGAGTTGGCGGATATCAAGCGCACCTTCACTCCAGAATTCCGCAACCGGCTCGATGCAGTCATCTCATTCGCGCCGCTGGATCACGAGATCATACTGCGCGTGGTGGATAAATTCCTGATACAGCTTGAAGAGCAGTTGCATGAAAAGAAAGTGGAAGCAGTGTTCACCGACGCGCTAAAGGATTATCTGGCCGAGAACGGCTTCGATCCACTGATGGGTGCGCGCCCGATGGCGCGTCTGATCCAGGACACCATACGCTCTGCGCTGGCCGACGAACTGCTGTTCGGCAAGCTGGCTAATGGCGGCAAGGTCACGGTGGACGTGAAGGATGGCAAAGTCGCCCTGGAATTCGAGGATGAGGCAGTGGCTGCCTGATTTCATTCTGGCTGCTCACATATTGTCTTGCCATGCCTGGTCGTATCCGACCGGGTTTTCTTCACCGTTCGTTGGATAGTGCGACCAGCCAGGGAATTGGTCCATGTCGCCTGTCTGTCGGCTCGGCAAAGCCTCACCTCAGCCAACCTGCAACCGAATGTCATCCTTTTCAATTTATCGGGGCCGGTTCGCCCCCTCACCCACCGGCCCCCTTCATTTCGGCTCTTTAGTCGCGGCCCTGGGCAGCTTTCTGGATGCCAGGCATCATCACGGCAAGTGGCTGGTTCGCATCGAAGACCTTGACACTCCCCGCACCGTCAAGGGAGCCGCCGATGAGATTCTCCGCACCCTGGAGGCTTACGGCCTGAACTGGGACGATGGCATCATTTACCAAAGCCGGCGTACCGCCGCTTTTGAACTGGCCTTTCAGAAATTGAATGAAGCCGGAGCGATTTACCCCTGTGCATGCAGCCGCAAGGAGATTGCCGATTCGGCGATACAGCATCGGGATGAATTGGTCTATCCAGGAACATGCCGCAACGGGATCGAGCACGGAAGAACTGCACGGGCATGGCGCGTAAAAGTCAATGATACAGCGATCGACTTTACTGACCTCCTGCAAGGACATGTCTCCCAGAACCTGGCTATGATGGTGGGTGATTTCGTCATCAAGCGCGCTGATGGAATATTTGCGTATCAGCTTGCAGTGGTAGTGGATGATGCCGCCCAGGGAATAAGCAGCGTGGTGCGTGGAGCCGATCTGCTCTACTCCACGCCCCGCCAGATATATTTGCAAAGTTTGCTGGGGCTCGCAACTCCTCGATACATGCACCTGCCCGTAGCTGTCAATGCGCAAGGCGAGAAGCTAAGCAAGCAATCGCTGGCACTGCCGGTCGAAAGGAACGATGCTGTCGGCACATTGTTCGATGCACTGTTGTTCCTGCGCCAGCAACCGCCCGCTGAATTAAAGCGCACCAACGTTTGTGAAATAGTTGCATGGGCGATTGCCAACTGGCGGCCGGATTCATTGATGCATCGCCCGCAGCTTTCGGTTGCATAGCTCATTACAGCACCCCTTGCCCGTCGGTCAGACGGCCAGAAGATCGATTTTTTTACACAGGCGCTGTTCGCGTGAGTTCATCCGCCCCCGCATGACCGCTCATTTCCGGATACGTCATTGATTGATCGACACAAATAAATCTCTTTACCTGAGAATGATTATTATTTACGGTAAGCACCGTACAATTAAATAACGTTAGCAGGGAACAATTATGCGCATTTCACTGATTACCATTCTGGCAGGAATGATTGCACTTCCAGGTTTTGCTTTTGCGGCCGATCCCCTGATACGCGCGATCCACGAAAAGCAATTCGAACCGAACCAGTTGTCCATCCCGGCCGGTGTCAAAGTCAAACTTGTGATTCGCAATCAGGAAGGAATTCCGGCCGAATTCGAAAGTTCCGACCTTTCCCGCGAGATCATCGTGCCAGGGAATGGGGAAGTGACGATCTTTATCGGACCGCTTGATCCTGGAAGCTACCAGTTCTTTAATGATTTCAACCACGAGATGCAGGGCACGATAGTGGCGAAGCCCGCAGTGAACAAGGAGAACTAACATGCTCGCAACAGCCGTAATCATGTTTCGGGAAGTGCTGGAAGCGGCACTCATCATTGCCATCGTTCTCGGCGCAAGCCGCGGCATCGCGGGTCGCGGCAGATGGGTCGCAGCCGGGATCGGTATCGGACTGCTCGGTGCATCTGTCGTGGCAGTATTGGCCGGCGTGGCATCCTCTGCCTTTTCCGGAAATGGGCAAGCTATTCTAAATGCCGTGATTCTGCTCGCTGCGGTTGCCATGCTGACTTGGCACAACGTTTGGATGAGTGCACATGGCAAGCAGCTTTCGTCAGGGGTAAAAGCAATCGGCCTGGATGTTCAGTCAGGCCAGCGCCCGCTGACTGCATTGCTGGTCATCACGCTGGCAGCGGTAATGCGCGAGGGTTCCGAGGCGGTACTGTTTCTTTGGGCGATAGCCACGAGCGGCGAGCAAAGCCTCAATATGGTTCTGGGAGGTTTGGGCGGGGTGGCCGCAGGCACCATGGTCGGACTGCTCTTGTATCTTGGCCTGCTGCGCATTCCTGTCCGGCATTTCTTTTCAGTGACGAGCTGGCTGATCCTGCTGCTCGCCTCCGGACTGGCAGCCCAGGCGGCCGGCTTCCTGAACCAGATAGGCGTGCTGCCATCCATGGGCAATGGGGTATGGAATACTTCCGGTATCCTGAGCCAGTCCAGTATCGTCGGGCAGCTGCTGCACATCCTGGTGGGCTACATCGCGCGCCCCTCTGGCATCGAGGTCATGTTCTACGTTGGCACCTTCCTGACCATCCTTATCCTGATGCGTACATATGGCGTTAACAGCGGCGGTCAGTTAAAGCGCCCAGGAAATCGGGGTTTAAAAGCCATCGCAGATTAACGTTCATTTGCACGGGACCGATTGTGAAACATTTCGGCAATCATCGTTGCCATGGAAAACAGGGAAAAATTTATGGCAGCCGGCCGGATATCAGCATCCATTGCAGCGCTTGCGTTCTTATTCGGTTTTGGAGCCAGAGTGGCCTGTGCAGACAATGATTTCATCGTCTATTCTCCCTATGTAGTCCGGGGACAAAGTGAGGTTGAGGTATATGGATTTGACACGGTGGATGGCCGTAGCGATCTCAATACGGCGAGTGGCTATAACATTTCCGTTGCGCATGCATTTACCGGCTGGTGGAAAGGCGGAAGTGTACATCGCCGAATTCAATCGTGACCCCGGAGGGTCAACCGATACTTCAGGATATGAATTCGAGAATACATTTCAACTGACCGCGCCTGGCGAGTACTGGGCAGACGTGGGACTGCTGGCGTCATATGCTTACAATAAACAGCCGGGATCGGCGAACAGTATCGAATTCGGCCCGCTGTTCGAGAAGTTGTCCGGCCATATTGACCAGCGTCTGAATCTGGTCTGGCAAAGGCCAATAGGAAGCGGAGACAGCGGAACGAACGAGTTCCGATCCTCATACAGCATCAGCTACAACATGGATTATAACAGGGCCACGTTTTCGCCCGGAATCGAAGCCTACTACCGTCCCAGCGACAACGCCAACCAGGTCGGTCCGGTGCTTTACGGGGAGCTGCGGACGGATGCCGGAAGCGAACTGGAATATAGCATCGGGGTCGTTTACGGCCTAAATCAGGACGCTCCGGCCAAAACCTTCCTGGCCCGTTGGAGTACGAGTTCTTTTAAATCATACTCGTATTCGGCACCGGGATAGTCAGGGGGCGCGCTTTTATATTTCCCTCCCTGCCTAAATTAAATGTCCATTCGCCCGTGAAGATTCCCGCAATTCCAACTAGAATATCGCTGCTGCGCCCCAGTGTGAACGTTCCGCTCGGCCTTTCCATGTTGTATCGCGATTCTTACAATGGGGATATTTTGCCGATACACAAGAAGTCAAATATGGCGGACCGCAAGCCAGCGACACAACTGAAACAGGATAGAATAGTGAACGAAATACATATGAAAGGTGAAGATCATTTTAATATCTCAACCTCCGATCACCCGCAAGCAGCTTTTCCTCAACCCACCTTTTCAAAATGACATCCATGCTGTCCATTCTGATAGTTGATGACGATGCCCAGATCCGCGAGTTGTTGCGCGAATATCTATCGGGATTCGGCATGTCCGTCACTGCCGTTGCTGATGGAAAAGCCATGGCCGAGGCCATAGAGAAGGAATCCTTTGACCTGGTAATTCTTGATTTGATGCTGCCCGGAGAGGATGGCCTGTCTCTGTGCCGCAGCCTGCGAGCAAAATCCGATATCCCGATACTCATGCTCACTGCGCGCGGCGAGGCAATGGATCGTGTCGTTGGCCTGGAGGTTGGGGCAGATGACTACATTGTGAAACCTTTCGAGCCGCGCGAATTGGTCGCCCGAATCCAGACGATACTGAGAAGGACCCGCGGGGGACGTGAAAACGCCAACGAGCACAAAGAAGCGGAATTTATGGGATGGCGATTGAATTTTGTATTGCGCCAACTGGTTTCCCCGCAGGAATTGGTGATCCCGCTTTCCAATGCGGAATTCCGCCTGCTTGCCGTCTTTGTCGAACATCCCAATCGCGTGCTGTCCCGCGAATTCCTTCTTGATGAGGCACGCGGGCGCGACATGGATATTTTCGACCGCAGCATAGATATCCTGGTTTCCCGAGTGCGCCAGAAGTTCAACGATGACCCGCGCATGCCCCAATTGATCAAGACCGTTCGCGGCGAGGGCTATCTATTTGACGCGAAAGTGACGCGATGAAGATTCCCGTTCCGAGCTCGCTGTTCATCCGGCTCTTTCTGCTTCTGTTCATTATCCTTTCTCTGACTCATTTCGCCGGCAGAGAGATATTCCATTACTTCGGCTTGGAGCAAGCTGCTCCCGAATCCCGTCTCCAATACCTTGAATATCCCCAGCGTCATTCACTCGGTTTATTGAGTTTCCTCGCACGCCTTGCCGCGATAGCCCTAGCCGCACTGGTTGCCGCACGCTGGCTCTCGAATCCGATAAAACGCATGGCAAAGGCGGCAGATGAATTGGGAAAGAATCTGAACAGTCCCGCCATCAGCGAGACATCTGGTCCGACCGAAGTGCGGCAAGCGTCAAAGGTTTTCAACCTGATGCAAGCCCGCCTCAAGCAACAACTAGAGGATCGCAATCATTTCCTGGCAGCCGTTTCGCACGATTTGCGCACCCCGCTCACCCGCCTCAAACTGCGCGCAGAAAAGATCGAACAGCCGGAGTTAAGGTCCGGCGTCCAGAATGATATCAATGAAATGGCCCAAATCATCGATACGACCCTGGACTATCTGCGCGGTGGTGAACAACAGGAGGCCACATGCCTGCTTGATATCGGAGCGCTCGTGCATTCATTGGCCGAAGATGCCAAAGAGCGCGGTGATGTCATTTCCGTTTCCGGCAATGCACGCGCCATCAGGCTGCAGCCGCTTGCCACGCGCCGTTGCCTGAACAACCTGATCGATAATGCCTTGCGCTATGGGGAAAGTGCGTCAATAGAAATTCGCGAGACCGGTGACTGGGTTGAAATCAAGATCCAGGATACAGGTCCGGGTATTCCGGATGACAAACTGGAAGCCGTCTTCACGCCGTTTTACCGCCTCGACACTTCCCGTAGCCGGCACACCGGGGGAATCGGTCTCGGACTGTCCATTGCCAAGGATATGGCCAAAAAACTTGACGGGCAAATCACCCTGAGGAACGCTCCGGAAGGCGGTCTGGTTGCAAGCTTGACCTTGCCGAAGCGGTATTGATCAACTCCTCCGAATTATCTTGAGGGCGGCGGCGGAGGGGGAGGGGAATTGTAGGATGGTTCTGTCGGTGGTGCAGGCGGCTGAGAGTAGATCGCCCTGGGTTGATACGCGGACGACTGTGGAAGCTGGTTGCCCTTGGCATACATGCATTGCTCATAGGCAATGTCATAGCGGCGCTGTGCCTCACGTCCACTATATTGCGAAGCTTGCGAGCCCATTGCCGCGCCGCTCAGCATTCCGACAGCGGCGCCAGTACCGGCGCCATTTTGCCCCGACCCCCCCATAGCCGCACCCGCAACTGCGCCCAGTGCGGTGCCGACGGCGATGCTTTCCACTGCGCTATTTGTCGCGGCCTGCTGGGCTGTCGCTCCGCCAATGGACTGCTGTGCAAATTGCCTGCATTGCCGATCTTCGGCGACAAAAAGATCGAAAGGCTTACCCGGGGCGGGCATCACCGCAACACTGGGGCCATTGGGAACAGTCACACATCCCGCAAGGATTCCCAGGAGCGATACAGAAAATATTGAACGTCGCATGAAGATTACCTCCGACTTGTTTTCAAATGAATCAATAATTGAGCAAATGTCAAACTGCTATTTGCGGCGCCGGACTAATGGGGCGCTGCCTGGGAGGGTTGAGCCGGAACAGTCCGCCATCCTTCCGGGCAACTTGGCACATAGGGGTAATACCCTTTTGCCGAATCACAGTAATAGTACGTCTGGATAGATTGCTGTGGCTGAACGGGGGCAGGAGCAGTTGCCGGAGCAACTGTTTGCGGCGCTACCACCACCGGGGGCTGCTGGTTTATCACCATTACCGGCGGCGTGTAAGGATCGGGGTATGGATAGACCGGCTGGGGATAGAAATACCATACTCCGCCGGCAATCCACCACCACCCGAGTCTGCCCCCGTGATAGCCGTGCCGCCAATGGCCACCCCGCCAGATATGCACGTCACGTTCCTCAAAGCGGTGAATTTCCCGTCCATGCCAATGTCCGTCGTCGTGATCGGCAAGAACTGGCAATGAGCTAACCAGGAGCACGCCTGCCAACAACCCAGAAGAAATCTGTTTCATTGTGTTTTCCTTGACCTATTCTTAGACAAACTTTTCAAATTCTTGTTGTGTTTCATAAATGCCTTTATGCCGCGAAACCTGATCATCCAAAACCTCAGTTGAAAAAGAACTGAATCGGCAGGTCATCCATCAGAATTGCTATTATATTCAAATAAGCCTGCGCCTGGTCGGACCGGTCAGCTTGCCTGCATCGAACCGGCCAAACCCTGATCGCCTCCGGACCAAAACCGCTACACATAACGTGCCATGTGACCAGCAGTCATTCAATCAGTTCCTTGATGCCTTCCTCAATCTTACATGGATGATGATGGCTTCATGTCGGAATGTCCGTGATCCCATCCGTGCTCGTCGCCTCCATGCTCCCAGCCATGGTTATGCTCGTTCCAGCCGTGGCGGTCATGGAGAAAGCGATGCGATGCCTGATTGAAGATCTTTTTCTGGTCATCTGTCAGCACTGACTGCAATTTGGCCGTCGCATCTGCGATGGCTGCAAGGTTCTTGGCCATCTCGGCCGCTCTATCAGCCCTGTAACGCGCCACAGTGGCGGCATCTGCGTCAGGGCTCGGTTCCTTTACATGCCGCTCCGACAGCAACTCGACTGACTTGGAAAATCCTTCCCATGTGGCAAGCTGCGAAGACTTGATTTCCAGGCGTCCCTCCAACTTGTCCAGCCTGGACTTCATGAACTCGTGCATCTTATCGGGACTCATCTGCTCATGGCCGCAATGTCCACCGGGGCTTGCCATCGCAACAGAATGAAAGGAAGCCATCAACACCATGCCGATGACAATCGTGGTCAGCACACCCAATTTGACGTTAAGATTTTTTATGTTCACATCAACCTCCAAAATAAATTGAAATTCCATCAGCAGTTTGGTACGTCAATGAACAACCCGATGGATCAGCGGTCACGCGATCGTGCCCGGGCATCAATTTAGTCCGGTCGGGTAACCGCAGTATTTCGATACTGTATAAATCCCAACTCATTGGTAAAAGTGTTGATACAAACTGAATTTTCACGGGCAATTTCAGGGATGCCCGGATGAATTGAGTGATGGGGATTATGGCTCTCAGCGAGGCGGCAAATCAGGAAAGCAGGGAAGCACAGATAAATGGCAGGTATGTTCGACAAGCAGGGGTATTTTTCCGGCCTTCAAGAATTGGTGGCAACCCGGGTTTGCGACAGCTCCATGTCGCAAATTCTGATGCACAACCTGCTGATACATCTTTACATGACGGCCAGCTTGCGCACCGCATCGGCTATATGTTGCGCGGACTGCTCTACCAGTTGCCGGTCTTCTCCTTCAACCATCACGCGCAACAGCGGTTCCGTGCCGGACGGACGCAACAGAACACGGCCCCTGCCGTTCAAAGCCTGTTCGGCTTCGGACACCGCAGCCTTTACCCGGCTGTGCCCGAGACAGTCGACACCCTTGGCTACCCGGACATTGATGAGAACTTGCGGGTACATATGCAAATCGCCGGCGGCCCCTTCCAGGGTTTGCCTGCTCACCCGCAACGCGTGCAACACCTGCAGTGCGGAGATGATGCCATCACCGGTACTGTGCTTGTCCAGACAAATGATGTGGCCGGAATTTTCCCCGCCCAGCTGCCAGCCATGTTGCTGCAACAACTCCATCACATAGCGGTCCCCGACCCTGGCGCGCATGAATGGGATACCCAGCCGCTGCATCGCATGCTCACACGCCAAATTCGTCATCAGCGTGCCGACAATTCCGCCATGCATCTTTCCCTGCGATTGACGATGCCTGGCGATCACATAAAGCAACTGGTCACCGTCATACAGCTTGCCCGTACGGTCGACCATCACCAGACGATCGCCGTCTCCATCGAGCCCGATCCCGATGTCTGCACCATGCTCGACGACCGCTTTCTGCAAATTCGCCGGCGCAGTTGCGCCGTAACCATCATTTATATTCTTCCCGTCGGGCTGCGCACCGATGGCCACGACGTCGGCCCCGAGTTCGTGGAATACATTGCGTGCGATGTGGTAGGTCGCGCCGTGCGCGCTGTCCACAACGATCTTCAGTCCGCGCAGGTCCAGTTCGGCGGGAAATGTGCTTTTGCAAAATTCGATATAACGCCCGGCCGCATCGTCGATGCGCTTGGCCTTGCCCAGCCCGTCCGAAGGATTGGTCTGCATCTCCTTGCCCATGGCATCCTCGATGTCGCGCTCGGTCTCATCCGGCAACTTGGTGCCGTGGGCTGAAAAGAACTTGATGCCGTTGTCATCGAACGGATTGTGCGACGCGGAAATCACGATGCCGGCCTGTAGCCGCAATGCGCGGGTCAGATACGCCACCGCCGGGGTCGGCACCGGACCGGCCAGATAGACGTCGATCCCTGCAGCGATCAAACCGGCTTCCAGTGCCGATTCCAGCATGTAGCCGGAGATGCGGGTATCCTTGCCGATCAGCACGCCTGTGCGTTCACCGCGGGTTTCAGCCGCGCTCGCCAGCACCTTTCCCGCCGCATAACCCAGATGCATCACGAACTGCGGCGTGATCGGATGGTCGCCCACCCGCCCGCGCACACCGTCGGTACCGAAGTATTTCTTGCTCACGGCCTTGCTCCATTCACGTCTCCACTCCCTTCACGGCATTCCAGATTTTCAAGGCATCCGCCGTCGCACGTACATCATGCACGCGAACGATGTTTGCCCCCCGCTGAACGGCGATCAGCGCCGCAGCAATGCTGGCAGGCAAACGATGATCCACCTCCTGCCCGGTCAGCGCCCCAAGCATGGACTTGCGCGAAAGCCCGGCCAATACCGGCACGCCCAGCTCCGCCAGCTTGTCCAATTCGCGCAGCAAGGAGAGATTATGCGCCAGGGTCTTGCCAAAGCCAAAGCCCGGATCGATCACGATGCGCCGGCGCTGGATTCCGGCATCTTCTGCAGCCGCGATACGCTCGCGCAAAAAAGCACTGACTTCTCCGACCACGTTTTCATAATGTGGCCACTCCTGCATGGTTTGCGGATCGCCTTGCTTGTGCATCAGGCATACGGCTGCATCGCCGGCGGCAACAATACCCATCGCGGCGGCATCCCGCAATGCGTTGGTGTCATTGACCATCTGAGCACCGGCAGCGATCGCCGCCCGCATCACTTCCGGCTTGACGGTATCTATCGAGACTGGCACCGGCGCGCCGCGCAAGCCTTCGATGATCGGCAACACCCGATCCAGTTCCTCTTGCACGCCGACAGGAAGCGCTCCGGGGCGTGTGGACTCTCCGCCGATATCGAGCAAGTCGGCACCATCGGCCATCAATTGATGCGCGTGCGCAAGCGCAGCATCAGGCTGCAGATGCAATCCGCCATCGGAAAATGAATCGGGCGTCACGTTGACGATGCCCATCACCAGCGGCCGGGACAAATCGAATCGGAAGGAACCACAGTGGAGGAACATTCAAAACAGATACAAGACACAAGATGCAAGATGCAAGGAAAACCAAGGAACTCTTGTACCTTGTACCTTGAACCTTGCACCTTGCATCTGTTTCAGGTTCCCTGCGCAGGTTGCGTAGGTGTGGCAGCCGGAGCGGTGGGCGCCTGATCCTTGGGCGGCTGCGGAGCCTGGCTGCTCGGCGCGGGCGGCTTGGGCGGACGCGGCGGATTTCCGGCCATGATGTCGTTGATCTGATCCGCGTCGATGGTTTCCCATTCCAGCAGAGCCTTGGTCATCGCCTCGATCTTGTCCCGATTAGCCTCGATCAAGCGGCGTGCCAGCGCGTATTGCTGGTCGATGATGCGGCGGATCTCCGCATCCACCTGCTGCATGGTCGCTTCTGAAATATTCTTGTGCGTAGTCACCGAGCGCCCGAGGAACACTTCTCCCTCGTTCTCGCCATACACCATGGTGCCAAGCGCATCGGACATGCCCCACTGGGTCACCATGCTTCGCGCCATAGCGGTGGCGCGTTCGAAATCGTTGGATGCGCCGGTAGTCATCTGATGCATGAATATCTCTTCGGCGATGCGCCCGCCGAACAATACCGCAATCGTCGAAAGGATGCGTTCCTTGTCCATGCTGTAGCGGTCTTCCGCAGGCAACTGCATGGTCACGCCCAACGCACGGCCGCGCGGTATGATGGTCACCTTGTGCACCGGATCGGTCTTGGGCAACAGTTTGGCGACCACCGCATGGCCGGATTCGTGATAAGCCGTGTTGCGCCGTTCTTCCTCGGGCATCACCATGGAGCGGCGTTCCGCACCCATCATGATCTTGTCCTTGGCCGCTTCGAAATCGTCCATCTCGACGAAACGTTTGCTCCGGCGCGCCGCGAACAAGGCCGCTTCGTTGACCAGGTTCGCCAGATCCGCGCCGGACATGCCGGGCGTGCCGCGCGCCAGGATATCGGCCTTGACATCCGGAGCTATCGGCACCTTGCGCATATGCACCATCAATATCTGCTCGCGGCCGCGAATATCCGGCAACGGCACCACCACCTGACGGTCGAAACGGCCCGGACGCAGCAAAGCGGCATCCAGCACATCGGGACGGTTGGTCGCAGCGATCACGATCACGCCGCTGGCGCCTTCAAAACCATCCATTTCTACCAGCAGGGCATTCAGCGTCTGCTCGCGCTCGTCATTGCCGCCGCCAAGGCCGGCTCCACGCTGCCTGCCGACCGCATCGATCTCGTCGATGAACACGATGCACGGTGCCTGCTTCTTGGCCTGCTCGAACATATCGCGCACGCGCGCGGCGCCGACGCCGACAAACATCTCCACAAAGTCGGAGCCTGAAATGGAAAAGAACGGCACCTTGGCTTCACCGGCGATCGCCTTGGCCAGCAGGGTCTTGCCGGTTCCCGGATTGCCCACCAGCAGCACGCCGCGGGGTATGCGGCCGCCCAGATTCTGGAATTTTGAAGGATCGCGCAGGAAATCCACCAGTTCGGACACTTCCTCCTTGGCCTCATCACAGCCCGCGACATCGGCGAACGTGAAACGCTCCTTGTTCTCGTCCAGCATGCGCGCGCGCGACTTCCCGAACGAGAATGCGCCGCCCTTGCCTCCTCCCTGCATCTGGCGCATGAAATACACCCACACCAGGATCAGCAGGATCATCGGGAACCAGGACACGAAGATATTCATCAGAAAGGACTGCTCTTCTTCAGGCTTTGCCTCGATGTTGACGCCGTTTTTCAGCAGGTCGGAGACCATCCACAGATCGCTGGGCGCATAGCTGGTGATATGTTTGCCATCGGTCGTCGTCGCCTTCAGGGCGCGGCCTTCGATGACCACCTTTGAGATATGCCCCTGCTTCACTTCATCGAGGAATTGTGAATAGTCGAGCTGCGACTGGGTAGCCAGCTGCTGGTGGGAATTGAACTGGTTGAACACGGTCATCAGCACCAGTGCGACTACCATCCAGATTGCAATGCTTTTAAAGTTGTTCAAAATGACTCCTTAAAACGACGCGCGACACGATTGAAGCGATAACAACAGGCATGGCGACATACTGCCGGGTTGTTCATTAGACTATGTATTTGCCTATTACTCAAGCGGTCCGCTACCCAACAAATACACCTCGCTGCTGCGGTCTCGCGAAGCCCTGGGTTTGCGTGTAACCACTTTGGCGAAGCGGCTGCGCATAAGCTTGAGGAAATCCTCGAAACCCGCGCCCTGAAACACCTTGACCAGGAAAGTGCCTCCCGGCTTCAGATGTTCGAGTGCGAAGTCCATCGCCAGTTCCGCAAGGTGCATCGCACGCGCCTGATCTGCCGAGGCTACGCCGGAGATATTGGGCGCCATGTCGGAAATTACAAGTCCCACCGGCTGGTCTTGCAACAATTCCTCCAATTGCTTGAGCACGGCATCTTCACGGAAATCGCCCTGGATGAAATCCACCCCGGCGAGGGGTTCCAGCGGCAGCAGATCCAGGGCGATCACTTTGCCGCCGCGCCCCACCCTGGCTGCCGAGACCTGCGACCAGCCGCCAGGCGTCGCGCCCAGATCCACCACCACTGTGCCGGGCTTGAGCAAACGATCTTTTGCATCGATCTCCAGCAGCTTGTAGGCGGCACGGGAGCGGTAGCCCTCCTTCTGCGCAAGCTGCACAAAAGGATCGTTGACATGCTCGCGCATCCATTGTTTGCTGGTCTTGCTTCTCTTCATCGCTTAGAATGCTGCACTGTTTGGCTTGTAGTCTGTAGCTTGTAGCAAAACCGGTTGGCTACGCGCTACGGGCTACCAGCTATCACCCGGAGTCACTATGTTACCCCTTACCGTATCCGAACGCCTTGCACTGAAAGGCCGCGCCCACGCGCTAAGGCCAACGGTGATCATCGGCAATGCAGGTTTGACCGAATCAGTGCTGAAAGAAATCGCGCTAACCCTGAAAACCCATGAACTGATCAAGATTCGCGTCATCAGCGAAGACCGTGCGCTGCGTGCAGCCATGCTGGAAAGCATCTGCACCCAGCTCGCCGCCGCGCCGGTGCAGCATATCGGCAAGATTCTGGTGGTTTACAAACCCAATCCTGAAGCACACCTGATCGAGATCAAGAAGATGCCGCGCCACAAGGGAAAGAAGCCGCTGACCAAGAAGCAGTTGGGAAACCGGTAGGGTGGGCAAGATTCATCTGCCCACGCGGTCTTGATCCACGCGTGGGCACAGTGCGTGGTTGTTGACGCTTCAGCGGCTTTACCACCACGGCCTCCCCCTTGCGGGGAAAAAACGTGCCCACCCTACAGGCACTAAATGTACTGCACCTCGACGACTTCATACTCCCGCACCCCGCCCGGCGCCTGCACCTCTGCGATATCCCCGCTATATTTGCCGATCAGCGCACGCGCAACCGGAGAGCTGATGGATATCTTGCGGTGCCTGATGTCCGCCTCGTCATCGCCGACGATCTGGTAAGTGACCACATCGCCGTTTTTCACATCTTCCAGAATCACGGTCGACCCGAACACACAACGCCCATCGGCATTCAGCTGCTTGGGATCGATGATCTGCGCGCTGCCCAGTTTGCTTTCCAGTTCCACGATGCGTCCCTCGATGAAACCCTGGCGTTCCTTGGCCGCGTCGTATTCGGCATTCTCCGACAAGTCCCCGTGCGAACGAGCTTCCGCGATGGCGTTGATCACCTTCGGGCGCTCCACCGTCTTGAGGTTATGCAACTCCTGGCGCAATCTCTCTGCGCCCACTACGGTCAATGGTATCTTGCTCATATCGATCGCTCTCTTTATTTGGCCAGGCGCCGGTGCTGCCCCTGTAGATCATAAACGCGCAGCTCGGTCAGATGTTGCATCCCGACACAGGCAGCGCGTGCCCCTGCCAGCGTCGTGTAATAGGTGACCCGCCCCTGCAAGGCCGCATGCCGGATCGAATAGGAATCGCGCATCACGGAAGGCTTGCTGTCCACGGTATTGACGATCAGGCTGACTTCGCCATTCTTGATCATGTCGACGATGTGCGGGCGGCCTTCCGCAACCTTGTTGACAACTGTCACTGCGACACCCGCAGCGCTGATCACCGCTGCCGTGCCGCGCGTGGCCAGGATCGTGAAGCCGAGCCGGGACAGCGAGCCGGCGACCTCGACAGCGCCCGGTTTGTCCTCTTCCCGCACGCTGATGAATACCCTGCCCTCTTTTGGCAACTTCACGCTGGCCGCCAGCTGCGACTTCACAAACGCTTCGGCGAACGTATCGCCCACCCCCATCACCTCCCCGGTGGATTTCATTTCCGGACCGAGGATCACATCCACGCCGGGGAATTTGATGAACGGGAACACCGCCTCCTTGACCGAATAATACGGCGGGATGACTTCACCTGTCATGCCCTGTTCCGCTAGGCTTTGTCCGGCCATGCAACGCGCCGCGATCATCGCCAGCGGCACGCCGGTGGCCTTGGAGACGAACGGCACGGTGCGCGAGGCGCGCGGATTAACTTCCAGCACATACACTGTACCGCCGCCCATTATGTTATTTTGGATCGCAAATTGCACGTTCATCAAGCCGACCACGCTGAGCGCCTTGGCCATCGCCACCGTCTGGCGGCGCAATTCGTCCTGTATCTCTTTCGACAGACTGAACGGCGGCAGAGAACATGCCGAGTCGCCGGAATGCACGCCGGCCTGTTCCACGTGCTCCATGATGCCGCCGATGATCACCTGCTTGCCATCCGACACCGCATCAACGTCCACCTCGATCGCATCGTTCAGGAAGCGGTCCAGCAGGATGGGCATGCGCTCGGGATAGGTCCTGGACATCACCTCCGCATCGCGCATGTAGCGTTCGAGGTCCTCCTGCGCGTGGATGATCTCCATCGCCCGCCCGCCCAGCACGTTGCTGGGCCTGACCACCAGCGGATAGCCGATCTCCGCCGCGCCTTCCAGCGCATCCTTTGCGATACGCGCGGTGCGGTTGGGAGGCTGTTTCAGATCCAGCCGGTGCAGCATCTGCTGGAAGCGCGCGCGGTCTTCCGCGCAATCGATCATGTCCGGCGTGGTGCCGATGATGGGCACGCCGTTCTTTTCCAGACCGTGGGCCAGCTTGAGCGGGGTCTGGCCGCCGAACTGCACGATCACGCCTGCCGGCTTTTCGATTGCCACCACTTCCAGCACATCTTCGAGTGTCAGCGGCTCGAAATACAGGCGGTCGGAAGTGTCGTAGTCGGTGGACACGGTCTCCGGATTGCAGTTGACCATGATGGTCTCGTAGCCGTCCTCGCGCATCGCCAGCGCGGCATGCACGCAGCAATAGTCGAATTCGATGCCCTGCCCGATGCGGTTAGGCCCGCCGCCGAGCACCATGATCTTCTTGTTGCCGGTCGGCTGCGCTTCGCATTCCTCCTCGTAGGTGGAATACATGTAGGCGGTATCGGTCGCGAATTCGGCCGCGCAGGTGTCCACGCGCTTGAATACCGGCCGCACGCCCAGCGCATGGCGATAGGCGCGCATCGCGCCCTCGTCGGTGCCCAGCAGTTTTGCCAGCCGCGCATCGGCAAAGCCGCTGCGCTTCAGCGCGCGCATCTCATCCGCGCTCAGGCTTTCCAGCGTTCGGCCGGCCAGGGATTGCTCCCTGCGTATCAGGTCTTCGATCTGCACCAGGAACCACGGATCGATCTTGCTGATGCTGAACACCTCTGCCACGCTCATGCCGAGGCGGAACGCATCGCCCACCGCCCAGATGCGGTCCGGCCCGGGGCTGCCCAGTTCGGCGGCGATCGCCTCGCGGCTGGCATATTTTTCGTTCAAACCATGCACGCCCACTTCGAGCCCGCGCAACGCTTTCTGGAACGACTCCTGGAAGGTGCGGCCGATCGCCATCACTTCGCCCACCGATTTCATCTGCGTGGTCAGGCGGTCGTTGGCCTGCGGAAATTTCTCGAACGCAAAACGCGGGATCTTGGTCACCACGTAATCGATGGTCGGCTCGAACGATGCCGGGGTTGCGCCACCGGTGATGTCGTTCCTCAGTTCATCGAGCGTGTAGCCCACCGCCAATTTCGCGGCCACTTTTGCAATAGGAAAGCCGGTCGCCTTCGAAGCCAGCGCGGAGGAACGAGACACGCGCGGGTTCATCTCGATCACCACCATGCGCCCGTCCTTCGGGTTGATCGCGAACTGCACGTTGGAGCCGCCGGTATCGACGCCGATCTCGCGCAGCACCGCGATGCTCGCATCGCGCATGATCTGGTATTCCTTGTCGGTCAGCGTCTGCGCCGGGGCGACCGTGATCGAGTCGCCCGTGTGCACGCCCATCGCATCCAGGTTCTCGATCGAACAGATGATGATGCAATTGTCGTTGCGGTCGCGCACCACTTCCATCTCGAATTCTTTCCAGCCTAGCAGCGATTCCTCGATCAGCAGCTCGCGCGTCGGCGAGGCTTCCAGTCCGCGCTCGCAGATCTCGACGAATTCCTCGCGGTTGTAGGCGATGCCGCCGCCGCTGCCGCCCATCGTGAAGGACGGGCGGATCACGGTCGGGAAGCCCAGCACCTGCTGCACCTGCAATGCCTCTTCCATGCTGTGTGCGATCGCCGAACGGGCCGAGGCCAGACCGATGCCGGTCATCGCCTGCTTGAATTTTTCGCGGTCTTCGGCCTTGTCTATGGCTTCCCTGCTCGCGCCTATCATCTCGACATGGTATTTCTCGAGCACGCCGTGCCTGGCCAGGTCCAGCGCGCAGTTCAGCGCGGTCTGTCCGCCCATCGTCGGCAGGATCGCGTCTGGCCTTTCCCTCTCGATGACCTTCTCGACGATCCTCCAGGTGATCGGCTCGATATAGGTCGCATCCGCCATGCCGGGGTCGGTCATGATCGTGGCGGGATTCGAATTCACCAGGATCACGCGATAGCCTTCCTCGCGCAGCGCCTTGCAGGCCTGCGCGCCGGAATAGTCGAACTCGCACGCCTGCCCGATGACGATCGGGCCGGCACCGAGGATCAGGATGCTTTTTATGTCGGTACGTTTTGCCATATATTCAGTTGGTAGACGTAAGACGTAAGTTGTTAGTTAAACCAACCCCTCGCTTCAACTCACGTCTTACGTCTCAAGTCTTACGTCTGCTTTTCCATCATTCCAATAAACCTGTCGAACAAATAACCCACATCATGCGGACCCGGGCTCGCTTCGGGATGCCCCTGGAAGCAGAACGCGGGTTTGTCGGTCAGTTCGAATCCCTGCAGCGTGCCGTCGAACAGCGACACGTGCGTGACCCGCGCATTCTTCGGTAATGTCGCCGCATCGACCGCGAAGCCGTGGTTCTGGCTGGTGATCATCACGCGCCTGGTCTGCATGTCCTGCACCGGATGGTTTGCGCCGCGATGGCCGAACTTCATCTTCATCGTCTTCGCTCCCACCGCCAGCCCCATGATCTGGTGGCCCAGGCAGATGCCGAACAGCGGCACACCGGCGTCGATAAATTTCTTCGTCGCCTTGATCGCGTAATCGCACGGCTCCGGATCGCCGGGGCCGTTGGACAGGAACACGCCGTCCGGCTCCATCGCCAGCACCTCTTTAGCCGAAGTCTGCGCGGGCACCACGGTGATGCGGCAGCCCCGCTCGGTGAGCATTCTTAAAATGTTGCGCTTCATACCGAAGTCGTAAGCCACCACATGGAATTTCGTATGCTCCGTCTCCGGATAGCCCACGCCCAGTTCCCATTCGCGCTGTGTCCAGGCGTAGCATTTCGTGCAGCTCACCTCTTTGGCCAGATCCATGCCTTCAAGTCCGGCAAAACCGCGCGCAGCCTTGAGCGCCGCCGCCGCGTCCGTGCCGGTCGCGATGCAGCCGTTCTGCGCGCCCCCGGAGCGCAGTATGCGCGTCAGCTTGCGCGTATCGATACCGGCGATCGCGACGACATTGTTGGCTTTCAGGTAATCGGGCAGCGACTGCGTGCTGCGGAAGTTGCTCACCGTCATCGACAGATCGCGGATCACCAGCCCGCTGGCAAACACTTGGCACGATTCGACGTCCTCGGCATTCACGCCGGTGTTGCCGATGTGCGGATAGGTCAGTGTGACGATCTGCTTGCAGTAGGACGGGTCGGTGAGGATCTCCTGGTAGCCGGTCATCGCGGTATTGAACACCACCTCGCCGGCGCTGCTGCCGGCAGCCCCGATGGAAATGCCGCGAAACACCGTACCATCGGCTAAAACTAAGATGGCTGGCTTCGTCTGCGACACAACATGCTCCCGAGAGGTATGACATAAAGAAGCGGGAAGAACTGAACTGTTCCACCCGCTTTGGATTACCGCGCATTATAGCCGATAGCAGGGGGGGTATCAAATGCAAAGCGTTCAGCCGTGCAATTGAAGACATATGCTCGTGTCCGTACTATTATGTTGATGTGAACAGGCAAACAGAAGGAGCAACAATGAGTCAGGCGCTTAACGAAAATCGGTATGTTTTATTATTTTTACTGAGGAGGCCGGTAAATAGTGCGTGATTTTGGTCAGGCGGCATAGCGAACATGTTTTTCCTGAAACAGATTCTGGATCACATGAGGTTGCTTCTGTCGGCGGTGAAGATGGCTACGCAGGCTGGCCACCATCTCCGCTTTGTTGGTTGGCCGGCTCTTTCCCAGGGCGTTAGTCTTGACGTCCTGATTGAGCAACTCATCAGGGTTCAGTTCGGGGCAGTAGCCGGGCAGACGAATCAGCCGCAGACGCTTGGCGTTTTCGGCGACAAACTTCTTCGCGGCTGCCGAACGATGCACCGGGTGACCATCGACGATCAGGAATATCTTGCCCTTGACCTGTTTGAGCATCCGCTTCATGAATTCAATGAACACCGAATTCTGGAACTTGCCTTCGAACACCATGAATGCCAGTGCACCACGATTGGTGATCGCAGAGATCATGTTACAGCCAAAGCGTTGCCCGGTCGCTCGCACCACCGGCGTTTGCCCCATCGGGGCGAAACAAGTTCCGCTGACATGATCACTGCGCAATCCCATCTCGTCACCCCAATAAATCGTCGCTTTCTCGCGCTTCGCTACCTTGACGATGGCTGGGTAGTCTTCGTCAAGCCAGCGGGCAATCGCTACATCGTTTCGCTCGTAGGCACGGCGTACGGGTTTCTGCGCACTCATACCCCATGCCTTGAGGTAACGCCCGACCGTCGTCTGCGAAACTGTGATGCCACACTTCCGCTCGATCAGGCGGGCCTCCGCTTCCCGCGTCCAAAGGTAGAACGGCAACTTCAACTGGTCGGGCATCGTTCCAATGATCAGCGCACGAATGCGCGCAGCCTGTGTTGTATTCAACCGTCCGCCGCCAGGGCGTCGACCACGCCTGCCAGGCTTCAACGCCCGCAGCCCACCATCACGAGACAACCTCATCCATTTGCTCACTGCTCGCAGGCTGACGCTGTATGTCGTCGCCGCTTCGGTTTGCGTCATCCCTCCACGCACCGCTTTCACCACCAGCTTCCGCAGGTGAGCTTGCGTGGCTCCATCCAATTTCCGGGCATCAGTCTTGGTTCTCATGTCTCCTATAACGCACTACGCACTATTTGGTGCACACGTCAGTAATAGTGCGAATCGTTGGACCGATCTAATAATTGTTAGGCTCGCGAAACAACTCTTCCATGCCAGCACCTGAAGAAGATATTCCAGCCACGTTTGTCCAGCATGCCGCAGACATCCTGGCAGATACAACCGCTGGTCTCACTGGAAGTCAGATCGTGCGAGCCACGGCTGCCTACGCAGTCGATTACCACGTACACCTTCCACACCCGACGTACCCATTTGAAGCAAGTAACAAGCGGACCGCGCTGTATGAGAACGTCATGGTATTCACGCCGCCGCAGCAATATCGAATCCTCAAAGAATTGTGCGATCACCCATCCTTCGGCGCAACACCGAACGCGGAGCGTAAGGCATTAAAACTTCTCTTGATTTCTCGCTATCGGCATCTCGATCCAAAGGACGCCACAACTGAAGTCAACGAATCCCTCGTTGAAGAAACCAAACACTGGTTGAGCAAGTTTCCTGCATCACTGCCACTCTACGGTCAAGCGCTTGAGAAATACGAGCACGGTGCCTTCAGCCGGAACCTTCTCGATGACTTACGACTTTCGCTTGAAAAGCTTCTTTGCGCGCTCTTTCTAAACGAGAAATCACTTGAGAATCAGATTCCCATGGTTGGCTCCTACATCAAGGAGAAAGGCGGATCGCCCGAGTTGGCGAACATGTTCGTCAAACTCATCGACTATTATGCGAAATATCACAACAGCTACGTGAAGCACGATGACGCCGTTGTTGAAGAAGAAATTGAATTCATACTCGAGATCACGTCTTCTTTCATGAAGCACCTCGTACGGCTGAACACGCGTGCCTAACTTCAACGTTGACCAATTTCTAATAGCTGCTGTGCGTCAATTTTGCAAAAGTCAGTTTTTAATTGAAAATATCTGCATTAATTCACAATTCAAAAATCATGAACCATTCTTACGACGTAACAGAAGCCAATTTTGACGAGCTGGTCGTGGCGCGCTCGCATCAAGTGCCGGTGCTGCTGGACATCGGCGCGGACTGGTGCAGCCCGTGCCTGGTGCTGGGGCCGATGCTGGAAAAACTGGCGCAGGAATATGCCGGCAAGTTCGTGCTGGCGAAGGTGGATGCCGACGAGAACATGCGCATCGCCGGACGGCACAAGGTGCGCGGCTTTCCGACCGTGATCGCATACAGCCGCGGTCAGGAAACAGCCAGGTTCCACAGCGCGCAGCCTCTGCACTTCCTGCGCAGCTTTATCGACAAGCTGATCGAACATCACAACGCCAAAGCAAGATTGCCGGATTGATATTCCCTACTTCAGCCCCAGCACGTCCTGCATGTCGTACAGGCCCGCCGGATGCTGTTTCAGAAACCGCGCGGCCCGCAGCGCGCCTACAGCGAACGTGGCGCGGCTGCTGGCCTTGTGGGTGATCTCGATGCGCTCGCCGGTGCCCGCGAACAGCACGGTATGGTCGCCGACGATGTCGCCGCCGCGCACCGTCGCAAAACCGATCGTCGAAGGATCGCGCTCGCCGGTGACGCCTTCGCGGCCATACACGGCGCACTTTGCAAGGTCGCGCCCCAAGGTCTTCGCGATCACTTCGCCCATGCCCAGCGCGGTGCCGGAGGGCGCATCCACCTTGTGTCTATGGTGCGCCTCGATGATCTCGATGTCGTAGCCCTGAGCGAGCACGCGCGACGCGGTCTCCAATAGTTTGAATACCAGATTCACGCCTACGCTCATGTTGGGCGCGAACACGACGCCGATGTGCTGAGCGGCGCTGCCTAACTGGGCCTTTTGCTGCGCATTGAAACCGGTGGTGCCTATCACCATGCTCACCCCCAGCCTGCGGCAAATGTCGAGGTGATGCAGCGTGCCGTCGGGACGGGTGAAATCGATCAGCACATCCGCACCTTTAATCACCGCTTCCAAATCGGCGCTGATCTTCACGCCGCAGGGCGAGCCGAGGTGTTCCCCGGCGTCCCTGCCGATCATTGCGCTGCTGCCCTGTTCCAGCGCGGCATGCAACACCATGTCATCAGACTGGAACACATACTCCAGCAGGGTGCGGCCCATGCGGCCGCTGCTGCCGGCGATGGCGATCTTGATCCTATCCATGCTCATCCCTTTTCATCCGCTGGTGCTTTCTCAGGAACAGTAACGGCAGGCTGGCTGCCGTCATCGATGCGCACCAGCTTGTCGCCATCGAAATAGATCGTCAGATTTTGCGCGTCGACCACCTTGCCCTTATGTTCGAAGCGGTACGCATAATCCCATCGGTTGGCATGAAAGATGTCATTAAGCAACGGCGTGCCCAGCACATATCGCACCTGTGCCTTGGTCATGCCGAGCTGAAGCTTTGCGCGCATGTCGGGCGTCACGAAATTCCCCTGGCGTATGTCCATCTTGTAGGGAGTGATCAAGGGTACGTAAAAGCTGTCGCAGGAAGCCAGCAACAGGGTAAGCAGAATAATCTTGATACGCATCACGTTCCCGTTCGGTTTTAAATTCAAAGTCGTCGCACCGGCGACACGTTACTGGCGTAGCAGCCGATTGCAGGAGCGGGTGTGAGGCGGCTTTTCCCGCACCGGATGCTTCGCAACACCGTGTCAAAGCCGCTACATCATAACTCAAGCGGCAACTCCCAACATCTCTGCCGCATGTTTGCGTGTAGTCTCGGTGATCTTGACGCCGCCCAGCATGCGCGCGATCTCCTCGACACGTTGTTTGCCGTCCAGTACCGCGATCCGGCTTGACGTCACGCCATTTTCAACCGTCTTGCTCACTTGCCACTGCTGGTCGGCCGCTGCAGCAACCTGCGGCAGATGCGTGACGCACAGCACCTGATAAGTCCTGCCCAGCTTTTTCAGCAAGTGCCCGACGATCTCCGCTACCCGGCCGCCGATCCCGCTGTCCACTTCGTCGAAGATCAGCGTCGGCACAGCGGCGACCTGGGAGGTGGCGACCTGGATCGCCAGGCTGATGCGCGACAATTCCCCGCCCGATGCTACCTTGGCAAGGCTGCGCATTTCGGTTCCGGGATTGGCGGCGACCTGGAACTCCACGGTTTCGAGGCCGTGGGCACTACCCCTGTTTTCATCAACTTGGGCCAGCGGCAGCAACGCCACCGCGAAACTCCCGCCCTGCATCGCGAGCGTCTGCAGCGCAGCGGTGATCTCGCGCGACAATTTGTCTGCGGATTTTTTGCGCGCGGCGGTCAATTTGCGCGCCGCAGCCAGATAATCCTGCTGCGCGGCCTTTTCCTGGCGGTCCAGTTCGGCCAGATCGGCATCGCCGCCCAGCTCCGCCAGGCGCGACACGATGCGCTGCAACGCTTCATCGAGCTCTTCAGGTGCGACACGGTATTTCCGCGCAGCATCCATCACGCTCTGGATGCGCTGCTCCTGTTCGCGCAAGCGCTGCGGGTCGGTATCCAGGCGGTCCTGGTAATGGCGCAGCGTGTAAACGGCTTCCTGCAGCTCGGCCTGCGCATTTTCCAGCATGCGCAGCGTCTCGCCCAGGCTTGCATCGTGCTGCATGCCGTCGCGTATGCGCACGGCGAGCGCGTTGAGTTGTGCCAAACAGGAATTGTCCGCGTCACTCAGCGTCTCCAGGCCGAATCCTGCGGTTTCCAGCAGGCCGGCCGTGTGGGAAAGACGCGAGTGATCCTCCTGCAGGCTTTGCCACCCCGCCAGATTGAAGCCCAGTCCGTCGATCTCGGCGCGCTGGAACCGCAACAACTCGCGCTCGGAGGCCACCGCTTCGGCATTCTCGCTGAGGCTGATGCGGCGGCGGCGCAAGCTTTGCCAATCGCGATACAGCGCGGCAACCTTTTCGGCAGAAGCGGTTGCACCGGCATAGCCATCCAGCAGTGTCCGCTGCACATCCGGACGCAGCAAGGATTGATGCGCGTGCTGTCCGTGGATATCCAGCAACTGATCGCCGGCTTCGCGCATCTGTTGCAGCGTCGCACCTCGCCCGTTGATGAAGCCGCGCGACCGACCGCCGGAGTCCAGCACGCGGCGGAACAGGCATATCCCCGGGTCTCCTTCCATATCCTGTTCGCCCAGCCAAGCCTGCATATCCGGCGACGCCGCGATATCGAACCCGGCGGTGATCTCCGCGCGCTCGCAGCCGCTGCGCACCATCGCCGCGTCGCCGCGCTCTCCAAGCGCCAGGGACAATGCGTCTATCAGTATGGATTTGCCCGCGCCGGTCTCGCCGGTCAGCGCGGTGAATCCGGCCGGGAAATCCAGCTCAAGCGAGGAGACGATGACGAAATCGCGGATGGCCAGATATTTCAGCATTTGGCAACCACAGAAAATCGTATCGAGCGCTTCGAGAGCAAGGCGCACGGAGCGCAACGACCGAGGCATATCTTATAGATAGACGAGGAGGGAGCACCGCGCAACGCAGCTATCGGAGCGCGCAGTAGATTTTCAAAGGTTGCCTTCACAGCATCTGGTTCCAGAGAAGCTTCTCGCGCAGCGTGTGATAGTAGCTGTGTCCTGCCGGGTGCAGCAGACAGGCTGTCTCGGGATGGCGCGTGACGATTATCTTGTCGTGCAGCCGCAGGTCGTAGCTGGTGTGGCTGTCGAAGCGCAATTGTATCTCGCCGGTGCGGTGCACCAGTATCTCCAGTTCCGAAGAACTCTTCACCACGATGGGCCGATTGCTCAACGTGTGCGGGCTGATCGGAACCAGTTCGATCACCTCGAGGCTGGGATGCAGGATCGGGCCGCCGGAGGACATCGCATAGGCCGTCGATCCAGTGGGAGTCGAAACGATCAGCCCGTCGGCGCGCTGGTTGTAGAGATACTCGCCATCGATGCGCACCTCGAACTCGATCATCGTGCTGGTATTGTTGCGATGCACGACCACTTCATTGA
Source organism: uncultured beta proteobacterium (assembly GCA_963723415.1). Classification (GTDB taxonomy): domain Bacteria; phylum Pseudomonadota; class Gammaproteobacteria; order Burkholderiales; family Gallionellaceae; genus Gallionella. The sequence goes on from CAVRQB010000003.1 coordinate 290,360, forward strand.
ATGCGCGGCCGCTGTATACCTCGACATTGTTGCGCAACACGCGCCCGGCAAGCAGCAGACGCTGCTCGGTGACAAACTTGCCGTCCAGCATCGCGGCGATGGTGTCCTGCATGTTGTCCAATGTCAGGTCGGTGAGGAAGCCCAGCCGCCCCTGGTTCACGCCCACCATCGGTATCTGGTTCAAAGACAAGGTGCGCGCGATGTTCAGCATCGTGCCATCCCCGCCCATCACGATCGCCAGATCCGCGGCATGGCCTATTTCATCCAGGCTCATGGCCTGATAAGGATTATCTTTGAATTGATCTGCGGTGAGGCTGTCAACGACCACCGTCAGACCCCTGGATGCCAGAAAGGCGCCCAAACGCAACAGCGGCTCGGCGATTTCCGGAGCATTATGTTTGCCGATCAGCGCGACGATCTGGAAGGGGAATTTCATGGGCGTGATTAAACCACATCGCACTATCAATGACAAAGCGGCGCTCGCAGAGCTAGGACTGAGCTACGAGGACTGAGGACTTAGGTGCACCCTCTGCGCTACCTTTCTCAGTCCTCAGTCCTCATTCCTGAATTCTCAATCCTCGTACCTCAGTCCCAGCCCGATTACAGGCCGGAAATATAATCCGTCAAGGATTCGATCTCGTTATCAGTCAGGGATTTTGCGACTTTGTTCATCACGCCGTCCGGACTGTTGCTGCGCTCCCCGCTGCGCCAATGGATGAGCTGGATGCGCAAGTATCCCTTGTGCTGGCCGCCGATCACCGGATAGGTCGCTATGGCGGGCGCCTGGCCTTTGCCGTTCACCCCGTGGCAACTCATGCATGGCGGGATGCCTCTGGCGGGATCGCCCTTCGTGAACAGATTCTTCGCGACCGGATTACCCCCCTTGCCGTTGCCCTGCATCTTGTTCTGGCTCGCAAAATACGCCGCGATATCGATCAGCTCGGCATCATTGATGGTCTGCGCCATCGCGCTCATGATTTGATGGGTGCGCGCGCCGGTCTGAAAATTGCGGAGCTGTTTAGCGATATACGGCGCATATTGTCCGGCAAGATTGGGGATCATATCCTCCAGACTCAGGCCGAATTCGCCATGGCAGCCCTGGCAAAGTTCGGAGCGGGTCTTGCCGGCGACCGGGTCGCCGGTGCCGACACGCTGCTTGATCTCGTCGGGCGAGTCATTGGCATATGCAGACATACCCGTGAACAAAAAGACTGCCGTCAGGCAGGCTGCGATACTGCTTGGTGTGCGTAACATGTTAGGGACTCCGGAAAACAATGGCTTGATTAAACCACACCCCCCGGCAATGACAAAGCCGGTCTGCGCGAGCAAACCGTCCCGTCGCCGGAGCATATATGCGGTTACAAACTCGATCACAGTTGCGGATGCGCCCGCTCCAGCTTGTTGTGCAACTTGTTCAGCGCGTTGAGATAGGCCTTGGCGGATGCCACCACGATGTCGGTATCCGCACCCTGGCCATTCACGATGCGCCCGCCCTTCGACAGGCGCACCGTCACCTCGCCCTGCGCATCGGTGCCGCTGGTGATGTTGTTCACCGAATACAATTGCAGTTCGGTGCCGCTGTGGACGATCTGCTCGATCGCTTTAAAGGTGGCATCCACCGGACCGCCGCCTTGCGCATCGGCATGATGCTCCTTGCCGTCCATGCTCATCACGACGCGGGCGACCGGCATCACTCCGGTTTCGGAATGGGCGCCCATGGCCACCAGGTGATAATGCTCGCTGACCTGCGCCACCGCTTCATCGCTGACCAGGGCTTGCAAGTCCTCGTCATAGATCTCGTTCTTCCGGTCCGCCAATTCCTTGAAGCGCTGGAACGCCGCATTGAAGGCTTCCTCCGTGGGGAACTCGATATTCAGCGCGGCGAATCTCTGGCGCAATGCATTGCGCCCGGAGAGCTTGCCCAGCGAAAGCTTGTTGGCGTTCCAGCCCACCTCTTCGGCGCGCATGATCTCGTAGGTCTCGCGATGCTTGATCACGCCGTCCTGGTGTATGCCGGACTCGTGCGCGAACGCGTTCGCGCCGACGATCGCCTTGTTGGGCTGCACCGGATAACCGGTGATGCTGGAAACCAATTTTGAAGTCGGCACGATCTGCGTGGTGTCGATGCGCGTATCCAGATTGAATATATCGCGGCGGGTCTTTACCGCCATCACGACTTCCTCCAGGGAGGCATTGCCGGCACGTTCACCAAGGCCGTTGATCGTGCATTCGATCTGGCGTGCACCGTTCATCACCGCGGAAAGGGAATTCGCCACGGCCAAACCCAGGTCGTTGTGGCAATGGGTAGACCAGATCACCTTGTCCGAATTCGGCACCCGTTCGATCAACTGCCTGATGCGTTCGCCCCAGGCAGCGGGTATCGAGTAACCCACTGTGTCGGGCACATTAAGGGTCTTGGCTCCGGCCTTTATCACCGCGTCGAAGACCCGCACCAGGAAATCCATGTCCGAACGCACCGCATCTTCGGCTGAGAATTCCACGTCATCGGTATATTCAAGCGCCCACTTCACCGCGCTCACCGCGCGCTCCACGACCTGGTCTTCGTTCATGCGCAACTTGTGCTGCATGTGTATCGGGCTGGTGGCGATGAAAGTGTGGATGCGTCCCGATTTGGCCGGCTGGACCGCCTCGCCGGCACGGCGCACATCATTCTCTATCGCGCGCGCCAGCGAACACACTGTGGAATCCTTGATGATTTCTGCGACCGCTTTCACCGCTGCAAAATCGCCCGGACTGGCCGCTGCAAAGCCCGCCTCGATGATGTCCACACCCAGCTTTTCCAGTTGCCGCGCAATGCGGATCTTCATTTCCCTGGTCATCGCTGCGCCCGGACTCTGTTCTCCATCGCGCAACGTGGTATCAAAAATTATCAATTTGTCTGTTATTTCATTTGGCATTTCATTCGGCATGCTGAACTCCATCGCAAATAGGTTTAACCTGCGGAACCGGAACGGTTACCGCGCTTGTTTCAAACTGTCGGGGATATATGGTTAGCGCGCGCCGCGCAGCAGCAGCGCAGCCATCAGGCTGAACGTGGAGTGGAGTGTCGCGATGTGGGTTGAGAAGTGCATGGACGCAATATTACCAGTTTTGCAGCCGCATGCAATGGGGCGTTATTTCCGGCGCTTCCGCCATAACCACAACACATACCCGGACAAGGAGTAGCACATGAACAATCCGAACAGCACGCCGGGCGGGTAACTGGAGATAAAAATCAGGAACAAGGCAGCCAGGAAGATCACCAGGAACGGCACGCTCTTGCGCATATTGAAGTCCTTGAAGCTGTAGAACGGCAGGTTGCTGACCATGCTCAACCCTGCAAACACCGCCAGTGCCGCCGCATACCAATGCACCGATTCGCCGATGAGATCATTGTCGTGCACTACCCAGACGAATCCGGCAATCAGCGCCGCGGCTGCCGGGCTGGGCAGCCCCTGGAAATAGCGCTTGTCGACCACATCGATATTGGTGTTGAAGCGCGCCAGGCGCAAAGCAGTGGCAGTGCAGTAGATGAACGCGGCGAACCAGCCCAGTTTGCCCATGCCTTTGAGCGCCCATTCGTAAACCACCAAAGCCGGCGCAACGCCGAAAGAAACCATATCGGACAGGCTGTCGTACTCGGCACCGAATTCGCTCTGCGTATGCGTCAGCCGCGCCACGCGGCCATCCAGGCCGTCCAGCACCATCGCAATGAATATTGCGACTGCGGCATATTCAAATCTTTCGTTCATCGCCTGCACGATGGCGTAGAAACCGGCGAACAGCGCGCCCGTGGTGAACAGGTTGGGCAGCAGATAGATCCCGCGCTTGCGCAGGTTCATCGGTTTGCGTGTGTTGAACTCGTCCATGGGCCTAGATTAACCGTTTTAGGCCAACGCTGCCAAGATAGTCGTGGTTGCCGATACCTTGTCGCCTATGCTGACCTTTACCCTGGCATCCAGCGGGAGGTACACGTCCAGGCGCGAGCCGAAGCGGATGAAGCCGTACCGCTGGCCGCGCGCAAGCACATCTCCGGCCTTGACATAGCACAGAATGCGTCGTGCGATCAGGCCCGCCACCTGCACCGTCGTGATGTCGGTGCCATCGGCCGTTTTCAGCCAGACCGCGTTGCGTTCATTCTCCGTGGAAGCCTTGTCCAGATCGGCATTCACGAACTTGCCGGGAAAGTACCAGATCTGTTGAACCGTGCCGTCCACCGGGCTGCGGTTGGAATGCACGTTGAACACGTTCATGAACACGCTGACCTTGATCGCCTCGCGGTTAACATAGGGGTCGTTGACGCGCTCCACCGCGACGATGCGGCCGTCGGCGGGCGACAGGACCGCACCGGCATCCTGAGGGATCTGACGCGGCGGGTCGCGGAAGAATTGCAGAACGAACAGCGCAACGATCCACAACGGTATGGACCAGACCGCACACCAAACGCTGGCCAGCGACGCAATAACGATCGAGCCGGCGAGGAATGGCCAGCCTTCACGGGCGATGATCGGATGGGGATAATTGGACATAAGTAGTCGTTAGTTATTAGTCGTTAGTCATTAGTTGAAGAACTAGTCGCTAGTCAAACATAAAGGGTTCGGCCTTTATTATCGACTAGCGACTAACCTCTACCTACGGTTTTTAGTTTTTGGACTGGTCCACCAGCTTGTTCTTGCTTATCCAGGGCATCATCGCGCGCAACTGTCCGCCCACCTGCTCGATCGGATGCGCTGCATTCAAACGGCGCCGCGCGGTCATTTCCGGATAGTTGGTGCGGCCTTCCAGTATGAATTGCTTTGCGTAGGAGCCGTTCTGGATGTTGTCCAGGCACAACTTCATCGCGGCACGCGCTTCCGCTCCGATCACGCGATGGCCGGTGACATATTCGCCGTATTCCGCGTTGTTGGAAATCGAGTAATTCATGTTGGCTATGCCGCCCTCGTACATCAGGTCCACGATCAGCTTCAATTCATGCAGACATTCGAAATACGCCATTTCCGGCGCATAACCCGCCTCGGTAAGGGTCTCGAAGCCGGCCTTGACCAGTTCCACAGCACCGCCGCACAGCACCGCCTGTTCGCCGAAGAGATCGGTCTCGGTCTCTTCGCGGAAATTGGTCTCGATCACGCCGCCCTTGGTGCCTCCGTTGGCAGCCGCATAGGACAACGCGATGTCGCGCGCCTTGCCGGACTTGTCCTGGTATACAGCGATCAGACTGGGCACGCCGCCACCCTTGAGATATTCCGAGCGCACCGTGTGGCCAGGGCCTTTCGGCGCGATCATGATCACGTCCACGTCGGCACGCGGGATAACCTGGTTATAGTGGACATTGAAACCGTGCGCGAACGCGAGGGCTGCGCCGGCCTTCATGTTGGGCGCGACGTCATCGTGATAGACCTGGGGGATATTTTCATCCGGCAAAAGTAGCATCACGACGTCGGCATCCTTCACGGCGACCGCCGTTTCCGCCACTTGCAGGCCGGCACCTTCGGCCTTTTTCCAGGACGCGCCATTCTTGCGCAGCGCCACCGTCACTTTCACGCCTGAATCGCGCAAATTCTGTGCATGGGCGTGGCCCTGTGAACCATAGCCGACGATGGTGACTTTTTTGCCTTTGATCAGGGATAAGTCTGCGTCTTTGTCGTAATAAACTTTCATGTTGCCCTCTCAGTAAAAAATCCAGTTATTAGTAGGTAGTCGCTAGTCTCTAGTTGGGGTTGTCAACTGCGCGGGTTTATGGGGTTGTCAACTGCGCGGGTTTAACTGCAAACCAATGACTAACGTCTAACGACTGTTCTTAAAGTTTCAAAATCCGTTCGCCGCGCCCTATGCCGGAAGCACCGGTGCGCACAGTTTCCAGGATCACGTCGTGCCCGATCGCTTCCAGGAATGCATCCAGTCTGGCGCCGGTATCGGTCAGTTCGAAGGTAAGAGTATGATCCGATACCTCCAGGACCCGCCCCTGGAAAGTATCCGCGATATGTTTCAGCTCCTCGCGCACGGCGCCTTCAGCACGCACCTTGATCAGCATCAGTTCACGCTCCAGATGCTCCCCTTCGCTCAGATCCATCACAGCCGCAACGTCGATCAGCTTGTTGAGCTGCTTGTTGATCTGCTCGATGACCGCATCCGAACCGCTGGTGACGATGGTCATGCGCGACAAGGTCGGGTCCTCCGTCGGCGCTACTGTCAGCGACTCGATATTGTAGCCGCGTGCGGAGAACAACCCCGCCACCCGCGACAACGCACCTGCTTCGTTTTCCATCAGCAAAGAGATGATATGCCGCATCACAGATCCTCGGACAAAATCACTTCGGACAAGCCCTTGCCGCCGGGCACCATCGGAAACACGTTTTCCGTCGGATCGGTCTGGAAATCCATGAATACCAGATCGTTCTTGTGCGCAAAGGCCTCTTTCAAGGCCGGTTCCACATCGGAAGGCCTGTCTATGCGCACACCGATATGCCCGTAGGCCTCCGCCAATTTCACAAAATCAGGCAAGGCATCCATGTAGGATTCCGAATAGCGGTTGCCATGGAAGAATTCTTGCCACTGGCGCACCATGCCCAGATAACGGTTGTTCAGCGACACTACCTTGATCGGCAGATGGAACTGCTTGCAGGTGGATAATTCCTGGATATTCATCTGGATACTGCCTTCGCCCGTCACGCAGGCCACCGTCGCACCCGGATTGATCAGTTGCACCCCCATCGCGGCCGGCAAGCCAAAACCCATCGTGCCCAGGCCCCCGGAGTTGATCCAGCGGCGCGGCTTGTTGAACTTGTAATACTGCGCCGCCCACATCTGGTGCTGGCCGACGTCCGATGTGACGAAAGCATCGCCGCCGGTGATGTCGTAAAGCTTCTCGATCACATATTGCGGCTTGATGATCTCAGTGGAATTCTTGTAGCGCAGGCCCCCGCCCTTCACACGCCATTCATTGATTTGCTTCCACCATGCCGCCAAAGCAACGGGATCTGGTTTCTGCCTGCTGCCGCGCAATTCGCTCAGCAATTGATCCAGCACCGGCTTCAGTTCGCCCACCACCGGTACGTCCACCTTGACGCGTTTGGCGATGGAAGAAGGGTCGATATCGAGATGGATGATCTTGCGCGGCACCTGGGCGAAATGCTCGACGTTGCCGACCACGCGGTCGTCAAAACGCGCGCCGATCGCGATCAGCACATCGCAATACTGCATCGCCATGCAGGCTTCATACGTGCCATGCATGCCCGGCATTCCCAAAAACTGTTTGTCAGTGGCGGGATATCCGCCCAGGCCCATAAGCGTGTTGGTGCATGGAAAGCCGAGCAGGCGCACCAGTTCGGTCAATTGCGCCGATGCTCCGGACAGCACCACTCCCCCGCCGGTGTATATCATCGGCCGTTTCGCCTCCAGCAAAAGTTGCGCGGCACGCCTGATCTGTTCGCTGTCGCCTTTGCCGGCAGGATTGTAGGAGCGGATACTGACGTTTCCCGGATATTTGAATCCGGTCTTTTGATTCGATATATCTTTCGGGATATCGACCAGCACGGGACCCGGACGGCCCGACTGGGCAAGATAGAACGCCTTCTTGATCGTTAGCGCAATATCCTTGACGTCTTTCACCAGGAAGTTGTGCTTTACGCAGGGCCTGGTGATGCCGACGGCATCGACCTCCTGGAATGCGTCTTCGCCGATCGCGTAGCTGGGCACCTGACCGCTGATGATCACCAGCGGGATCGAGTCCATGTATGCCGTGGCGATCCCCGTCACCGCATTGGTGATCCCCGGGCCGGAAGTGACCAAGGCCACGCCGACTTTTTCCGAAGAACGCGCATATCCGTCGGCAGCATGCACCGCCGCCTGTTCATGGCGCACCAGAATATGCTTGACGATATCCTGCTGAAACAATGCATCATAAATATGCAGCACCGCGCCGCCAGGGTAGCCGAATATGTATTCGACCCTTTCTTCCTGCAAACAGCGGATCGCGATCTCCGCGCCGGTCAACTCCATCACAAACACCCTAAATTTAAGCCGAAAAGAACCGCGTAAGATAAAGGTTGGCAACCTTTTGGTCAACCTTTGCCGTGTTATGAGCATGGTTTCAAGCGCCATTTGCCGCAATTTGTTACCATGTGCCGACTTTGCAAGAGGTGTCAAACTGAGCAGTCCAGCCGAATTAAGCCAATTTCTCACCAGTGTCGAGCGCCGTGCATATAAGCATGCGCTTTATGCCGTGCGCGACGACCACGCCGCATTGGATATCGTCCAGGATGCGATGATCAAACTGGCGGAAAAATACGGCGGCAAACCCGCCGAGGAACTGCCGATGCTGTTCCAGCGCATCCTGCAAAACACGATACGCGACTATTACCGCAGACAAAAGGTCCGATCTTCGTGGATATCGCTGTTTTCAGGCATGCAATCCAGACAAGATGATGAAGAATTCGACCCATTGGATGTGCTTGAAGACAATGAAAATCAAAGCTTGCCAGCAACACCTGATGTATCACTGCAACAAAGCCAAATCGTTGCACTGATCGAAGAAGCGCTAAGCAATCTGCCTGCTCGTCAACGCGAAGCCTTCCTGCTGCGTTACTGGGAGGGACTGGACACAACCGAGACCGCCATGGCGATGGGATGCACCGAGGGCAGCGTAAAAACCCACTGTTCACGAGCTGTGCATGCGCTTTCCGTGTCTCTAAAGGCAAAAGGAGTAGAGCTACCATGAATACGAACCTGGATCCCGGCAAGATCACCCGGCTGCTGACACTGAGCGCCCGCCAACTGGACCAAAGCACTGTGTCCGCATTGAGCAGCGCACGCCAGAAAGCTCTGGAAAGGCAATCGGTGCGTTCCCCGTTCTTCGTGCTCAGCACGGGCCACCAAACACACCGCCTGCTGCCACACATCGCCCACCCATGGGTGATCGCCGGACTGCTTGTGGGTACCCTCGTCCTCGGCATGGGTTATTGGCAACATGTTCAGGAACAACAAATTGACGATACCGATGTGGCGATTTTGACAGATGACACACCAATCGATGTTTTCGTCGATTGATTGTTGATTTTTATCATTCTTTAAGCTGATGCGGATTTCTGCAATCGGATTATTCCTGCTTCTGTGCATTTCCAGCACGCTGGCGAGCGCCGAGTCGATCTCCTGGCGCGCGCTGACCCCCGAACAACGGGAGGCCCTCGCCCCTTTGGACCAGCAGTGGGACACCCTGCCGAAACTACAGCGGAATCGCCTGCTTGAAACCGCCAAAAGCTATCCGCGCCTGACTCGCGAACAAAAAGAGCGCTACCATAGTCGTCTGGAAAAATGGAGCAAACTCACGCCGGAACAACGCGATGCGGCGCGCGAGAAATATCGCGCCTACAAAAAATTATCGCCATCAGAACGCGAAAAGATCAAGCAGAAGGCACGTGAAAAGGAAGCGCGCAAGGCTGCCGCGGCGAGCAGCGTGCCCCAAGCATCCCCAGTTCCATCCCCAGTTCGCTGATAACTTTCGAGCACATCGCAAGTTGGTAGCAATCTTGCGCCAAATGACTCATGCCCCAAACGCGTCAACTATATAACTTCAACACCAAAGGTATGCGACCCGCCGGGGTTTGAGCAAAGTCATCAGCGCCGCTCTGTCCACCACAACATCAGCACACCCAGCAACAAGAATAATCCCGTCATCGCCGTGGCGCTGATGAAAGGCTGCCAGTCATTGAGAGAACCCAAACTGGCGAACAGACGCCCGACAAAGTGAAACGTCAAACCCAGCACGATACCCAGAAATATCATCGCGCCGACCCCGCCTGCACGACGATGATATGATGCAAAAGGCAATGCCAGCAACATCATCACCAACAGCGCCAGCGGATTGACCAGCTTGTTCCACATCGCAATTTCATAGCGCGAGCTCTTTTGGCGGTTCTCCTTCAAGTGCATTGTGTACACATACAAATCGTAAGCGGACATTTGCTCCGGCACCACCAGCAACACGCTCAAAATGGCAGGCGTCAATGTGGAATACCATTCCTGCCTGGGCTGAACATCGACATTGATACTTGCCTTGCCAAAGAGTGTCTCACGCACGTCCTCCAGTTGCCAAACACCTGAGTCGACAAAATTCGCCCTCTTGGCATTGGTGATAGCCTGCAAGTGATACGTCTCATCGAACCGGTAGATGTCGATGTCCGACAAAGTCATGTCAGGCATAACGTTTTTAACGTTTACGAAACTGTTCTCATCCTTTACCCAGACGCCAGAACGAAACTCGTTAAGCGAAACCTGCGCGTTCTGCGCTTTCAGTCGCAATTGCTGGGCCATCCGCTCGCTTGGTGGCGCAAGCAGTTCGCCGCACACGAAACTCAATATAACCAGCGGCACGGCGATCTTGGATAAGGCACCCACCATCTGCCAAAGGGAAGCTCCGGAAGAGCGGATCACGGTCAGCTCCGAACTGCCGGCCAACTGCACCAGTGCGGTGATGGTGCCGATGAGCACCGCAACCGGAAACAACTCATAAATATGGCCCGGGATCGTCAGAATCACGAAAAGCAACACGTAACCCAGGTGATACTGCCCCCGGCCCATTGCGCTCAACTCATGGATCAGATCAAGAAATGCAAACAGCATGATGAGCGCAAGAAATACCAGACCGATATTGAAATAGATTTCACGGCCAAGATAGCGCGTAAGCAAGTTCATTTCCTGGCGGTCCTGTGGAACGAAAACAATGTCATTCGGCGGTAGAACATCATCACGGTGATCGCCAGCATCGCCGCATGTATTCCCCATAGCCCTATACCTGCCGGAAGCTTGCCTTGGCCGACCCAGGTATTGGTGACGCTGATCATATTGTTGTAGAGCATGTACAGCACGATCGCCAGTATCAGATTGAATGAACGCCCGGCTCGGGGATTGACATACCCCAGCGGGATCGCAAGCATGGCAAGGATCGCCGCGCTGATAGGCAACCCTATCCTCCATTCCAGCTCTGCGATGTCCCACGTTATGCGCCTGCGCCACAATTCCGGGGTCGACATGCTGTGCACCTGGGGTTCCGCTTGCTTGATGGGCAGATCATCTATGCGCATCGCATAGCTTTCGAATTCCACGACGCGATAGTCGCGCTGCCCAGGCGTGCCCTCATAGCGCGTGCCGTTCAACAAGACCAGAAACCTGTCGCCATTAGGCATGGTTTCCTGCATGCCTTGCTGTGCCACCATCGTGCCGATCTTGCCGTTTTGCTCCGATTCCACAAAAATATTGCCGACGCGATTGGAGCCGGGTTTGACATTCTCGATAAAATATACCCGGCCGGTCTGCTTTGACTCACGGAACATGCCGGGTGTCGCGGCGGTCACATCATCACGACTTTCCAGCTTGCTCTTGAATTCATCCGCTTTGCGCAATGCCCATGGAGACAGCACCAGGCTAAGCAGCGCTATCAACGCTACCAGAGGCGTGGCATACCACAAGACGGGGCGTATCCAGCGCGTCAACCCGATACCGGAGCAGAACCACACCACCATTTCGCTGTCGCGGTAACAGCGCGACATGGTAAGCAGCACGGAGATGAACAAACTGATGGAAAGCAGCACCGGCAGATAGTTCAACGCGCTGAAGCCCAGCAAAGCCAACACCCCATCGACTGCAACCAAACCGCTTACCGCCTCGCCTAGCAGCCTTATCAGCTGGCTGACCACGATAATGCCGAGCAGTACCGAGAACACCAGTAATCCGTTGCCGGTGAACTCGCTGATCAATGCGCGTTGGAAGATACCCGCCCTCAACGGCTTTGACTTTGTACGGTGAATTTGCGGATAATCGGGCATCGGAGCGCAGGTTTTGAAACTTCAAAGGAGTATCGTGTGGAATTTAGCATAAAACAAAGCAGTCCGGACAAACAACGCAGCGACTGTGTGGTCGTGGGTGTATTCGAAGGCGGGAAATTGTCTCCATCCGCGAAACTGCTCGACAAGGCGGCAAAACATGCCATCAGCGACTTGATCGCTCGCGGCGACATGAGCGGTAAATCTGCGACCACACTGCTTCTGCACAAATTGCCGGGCGTCACAGCCGAACGCGTGATGCTGGCCGGCCTGGGCAAAGCGAGCGAGTTGAACAACAAGGCCACAGTAGCTATCTTGGGCGCAGTTTTCAAGTCGCTGAACGGCACGCCAACCAGGGATGCCACACTGTATTTCATCGATGAAGACATCTGGAAAGACGCCGCCTGGATCATCAGGCAGGCAGTGTTTGCATCAAGCGGGAGCGTATATCGTTCCGACAGCCTGAAGAGCAAGCCCGCCAAGGCTGCGACGCTGAAAAACATCACCTTCGCCACACTGGATAAACCCTCTGCAGCATTGAAGCATACCCTGGATCAGGCTGCCGCTGTAGCCCATGGCATGGATCTCGCCAAGACTTTGGGAGATCTTCCCGGCAACGTCTGCACCCCGACCTATCTTGCCGCCAAGGCACTATCATTGGCTAAGGCGCACAAGTCGATCAAGACCACCGTGCTCGAAGAAAAGGACATGAAGAAACTGGGCATGGGCTCTCTGCTCTCGGTCACCCAGGGCAGCGAGCAACCCGCCAAGCTCATCACGCTGGAATATCACGGCACAGACAGGAAACACAAACCCGTCGTTCTGGTCGGCAAGGGCATCACCTTCGATTCAGGCGGCATCTCCCTCAAGCCTGGCGCCGAGATGGACGAGATGAAATACGATATGTGCGGGGCCGCCAGCGTGCTGGGCACAATACAGGCCATCGCCGAAATGGGCTTGCAGCTCAATGTGGTCGGCGTTATCCCGACCTGCGAAAACCTGCCCAGCGGAAAAGCCATCAAGCCCGGCGATATCGTCACTTCGATGTCCGGTCAGACCATCGAGATCCTCAACACCGACGCCGAGGGCCGCCTGATCTTGTGCGACGCGCTCACCTATTCGAAGAAATTCGATCCAGACACCGTGATCGACGTCGCCACGCTCACCGGCGCGTGCGTGATCGCCCTGGGCCATGTCGCCAGCGGCATGTTCAGCAATGAGGATAAACTCGCCAAGGAATTGCTCGCGGCGGGCGAGCAATCACACGACCGCATCTGGCAACTGCCGCTGTGGGAAGACTATCAGCCGCTGCTGGACAGCAACTTCGCCGACATGCAGAACATCGGCGGGCGGGCGGGCGGCACCATCACCGCGGCATGCTTCCTTGCACGCTTCACCAAGGATTATCGCTGGGCGCATCTGGACATCGCCGGAACCGCATGGAAATCCGGCAAGGAAAAAGGTGCGACCGGCCGGCCCGTGCCGTTGCTCACACAATATTTGATCAATCGTGCCGAAAAGAAATAAATGGAAAGCGAGGTTCCTCCGGGGATCGTCGCGAGCACGTCACAATGCAAGGTGACACCGAACGAATGACAAGATATACCACGAAGGCAGGCGCGGATTGAGCAAGCACGAGACACAGCAACTGGACTGCGCAGTTGATTTACAGAGGGCCCTGTGACCAAGGTTGATTTTTATACCGGCAGCACCGACAAGCTACGCACCGCCTGCCTGCTGAGCCACAAGGCCATGCAAAACGGCCTGCGCACCGCCATCAGCCTGCCTGATGAGGCGACCAGCGCAGCGCTGGACAAATTGCTCTGGCATTACCCGGCAACCGCATTTATCCCCCACTGCCGTGGCGATGCGAAGGACGCCGATCAAATGCCGGTAGTACTGAACCACGGCAGCGATAAATTCCCTCACCACGATCTGCTGATCAGTCTGCATGACGAATGCGTCCCGTTCTTCAGCCGCTTTGAACGCGTCATCGAGATCGTCAGCAACGATGCGGGCGACGCCAGCAAGGGACGGGATCGCTTCAAGTTCTACCGCGATCGCGGCTACGAATTGCGCCATATTGATCTGACGAGCACACAAGCCGTCTGACATCCATCAAACCGGCGGAGTCCGCCTGTCGATTTCGTCGCCAACCCGCCATCTTGGGTTCTTGCCGCGTCTGACTTTGCTATAATCGCGCCCTTTCCCGCTGCACCTAAGGCACAGCCCTAAAGCAAATCATGGAACTCGCAAAAAGTTTTGAACCGAAACACATCGAATCGCGCTGGTACCCAGAATGGGAAAATTCCGGTTACTTCAAGGCCGGACTGGACCCGAACAAATCCGAATCATTCTGCATCCTGCTTCCCCCGCCCAACGTCACCGGCACGCTGCACATGGGGCATGGCTTCAACCAGACGCTGATGGACGCGCTGACCCGCTATCACCGCATGAAGGGCGACAACACATTGTGGCAGCCGGGCACCGATCACGCGGGAATCGCAACGCAAATCGTAGTTGAACGCCAACTGGACACGCAAGGCATCTCGCGCCACGACCTTGGGCGCGAGAAATTCATCGAAAAAGTATGGGAGTGGAAGAAGTACTCCGGCGACACCATCACGCGCCAGATGCGCCGCCTTGGCACTTCTCCCGACTGGTCGCGCGAACGATTCACGATGGACGAAGGTTTGTCGAAAACCGTCACCGAGACCTTCGTGCGCCTATACCGCGAAGGCCTGATCTATCGCGGCAAGCGTCTGGTGAACTGGGATCCGAAGCTGCACACCGCGGTGTCCGACCTGGAAGTGGTGCAGGAGGAAGAAGATGGTTTCATGTGGCACATCCGCTATCCGCTGGTTGAGAAAGACAACGTGCGCGGCTTGACCCATCTCACCGTCGCCACTACCCGTCCCGAAACCATGCTTGGCGACGTCGCGGTGATGGTGCATCCTGAGGACGAACGCTATAAACACCTGATCGGCAAGAAAGTGAAGCTGCCGCTGTGCGAGCGCGACATCCCTATCATCGCCGACGAATATGTGGACAAGGAATTCGGTACCGGCGTGGTGAAAGTCACACCTGCACATGACTTCAACGACTATGCGGTGGGCCAGCGGCATGAACTCGACAAAATTGTCATCCTTGATTTGAGTGGCCATATACCCGAAGAGGCGCAGGTATTCGCTGCGAGTGGTCAAATAAAAGAACCGATAGCCCTACCCACACATTTGGTCACGTTGGAGCGATTTGCGGCGCGAAAGCAGATTGTGAGCGACCTTGAAGGCGTAGACCTGTTTGAGAAGACTGAAAAACACAAACTTAAAGTGCCGCGCGGCGACCGCACCCATGTGGTGATCGAGCCGATGCTGACGGACCAGTGGTTCGTCGCGATGAGCAAGCCCGCCCCGAAGACAAATGGCAACCCCGAAGGGGAATCCATCACCGCGCAGGCGCTGGAGTGCGTGGCATTGGGCGAGATCAGGTTTCATCCCGAAAACTGGGTCAACACCTACAATCAGTGGCTGAACAACATCCAGGACTGGTGCATCTCGCGCCAACTTTGGTGGGGACATCAAATACCTGCTTGGTACGATAACTGGGGCATCGCGCATGTCGGACGCGATGAAAATGAAGCGCTCGAGCAATTCAATCTGGCTTTATCCAGCTATGAGAAAGCTGGTGGTTATGATAAACAAACGCTCGAATCACTAAGGAAAAATGGGCTCAGGCGCGACCCCGACGTGCTCGACACCTGGTTCTCTTCCGCGCTGTGGCCCTTTTCCACACTGGATTGGGAGGAAGGAAAGCCATTCCCAGAACAAAATGCCTTCGTTCAAAAATATCTGCCGTCCTCGGTGCTGGTCACCGGCTTCGACATCATCTTCTTCTGGGTGGCGCGCATGGTGATGATGACCAAGCACATCACCGGCAAGATTCCATTCAAGGATGTCTACGTGCACGGCCTGATCCGCGATGCGGAAGGCCAGAAGATGTCCAAATCCAAGGGCAACGTGCTCGACCCGATCGATCTGATCGACGGCATAGTCCTCGACGAACTGGTGAAGAAACGCACCAGCGGACTGATGAACCCGAAGCAGGCGGAACAGATCGAGAAGCGCACGCGCCGCGAATTTCCAAACGGCATTCCCGCGTTCGGCACCGATGCGCTGCGCTTCACCTTCGCCTCGCTTGCCTCGCCCGGACGCGATATCAAGTTTGACATGCAGCGCTGCGAAGGCTACCGCAATTTCTGCAACAAACTGTGGAACGCCGCGCGCTTCGTGCTGATGAATTGCGAAGGCAAGGATGTCGGGCTGATTGAAACACTGCCATTGGAATTCTCCGTTGCCGACAAGTGGATGATCGGTGTGTTGCAGCAAGCCGAAGCAGAAATGGCACAACACTTTGCCGATTACCGCTTCGACATGGCCGCGCGCACTGTCTACGAACTGGTGTGGAACAGCTACTGCGACTGGTATGTGGAGTTGGCGAAAGTGCAATTGAGCGCTCCCTCACCCGAACCCTCTCCCGGAGGGAGAGGGGCCGAACGAACCCCTCTCCCTCCGGGAGAGGCGGCTGGGGTGAGGGATGCGCAGCAACGCGCAACGCGCCGCACGCTGGTGCGCGTGCTGGAAACCATCCTGCGTCTGGCACACCCTATCATCCCGTTCATCACCGAAGAGTTATGGCAGTCCGTCGCGCCGCTTGCAGGCAAATCAGGCGACAGCATCATGTTGCAGGCTTATCCAGAATCGGACCCGGCCAAGATAGACAAAGCCGCAATGGAACAAACCGCGCTGTTGCAGGAGATCATTAGCGCCTGCCGCAGCCTGCGCAGCGAGATGAATCTCTCACCGGCACAACGCGTGCCGCTCATCGCAGTTGGGGATGCAATTATGCTCAATGCGCTCTCGCCCTACATCAGCAGCCTGGCCAAACTCAGTGGAGTTCAAGTCGCCGCAGAACTCCCCGTAGGCGATGCGGCTGTTGCCATAGTCGGCGCATACAAACTGATGCTGAGTGTGGAGATAGATGTCGCTGCCGAGCGTGAGCGGCTGGATAAGGAAATCATCCGCCTTCAAGGCGAACTCGCCAAGACGCAGGCCAAGCTGGGAAATGCCGGCTTTGTGGATCGCGCTCCCGCAGCGGTGGTGGAGCAAGAGCGCAAGCGCATGGAAGGATTCGGCACGACGCTGACGCAATTGCGAACGCAACGTGGCAAGCTGGGCTAGGTAATATCAACGGCGGCGCAGAAGAAATATGAACTCGCCGTCAATCGCCTCGGATGACAGCAGCACATTGCCGGTCTGGCGGCAGAATTCCTCAAAGTCTTTGGGCGCGCCTTTATCGGTCGCGACTACCCGGACAACCTGACCGCCGGTCATTTGCGACAGCACGTTCTTGACGCGCAGTATAGGCAGCGGGCACGCCAGTTGGCGTGCATCCAGTTCGACGTCCGGTTCAACATCCGATTCCATTACTCTATCGGAAGCCCGGCCTGCGCCCATGCCGATATCCCGCCCTGCAGGTTATATGTATCGGAGAAACCATTCGCAGCGGCGAATGCCGCTGCCTGCGCGGAGCGCCCGCCCATCTGGCAGTAGAAAACCGTCCTGGCATTCTTGTCCATCCCGTTCAGACGCAGCGGCAACAAATGCAAAGGCAACGGCTCACCTTGGGGAATTTTGCCGCGCGCCACTTCCGCATCGGTGCGCACATCCACGAGAAGCACCCCCCCTTGTTGCAACATCGTCTGCAGCTGTTCAACTGTAATGTTGCTGAATCCGTTGATATTCCTGGCCACCGGCATATTCCTATTCATCTCCCGCCAGATTATGGTCTGCCAACAAATGCGAAATACGGGTATTCGCCACCGACAAACGCTTAACCAGCATGCGCAAAAAGGCATCGCCGAACTGCAACCGGCAACCGAGCGTAGCGTGCATCAGCACATCAGGATTGATTTCGATCAACATAACATCGTTCTTGGCAATCACATCTGAACTGCGCTTGAAATCACGTTCTAAAAGGTGCGCCATTTCACCGAAACAATCGCCGCGGTGCAACAGGCTCAGCAACCTGCCTTGCTTGGTGACGCGCACCGTGCCCTGAGCCAGGATGAAAAAGGAGCGCCCGCTTTCACCGTCATGAAGAATGTACTCGGAATCGGGAACCTTGCGCCATTGGCTTATGCGCAATACTTCCCAAAGTTCCACATCGCTAAAATTCTTGAAGAACACCAGACTGCGCAATGTGTCAAATTTCTCCGTATCCAGGATCTCGCTTTGGGTCGGCACGATACGACTGGAAAATCCAACCAGATCATTCGCGAACTCTTCCCAGGTCTGATAACGCTTTGCCGTGTCCTTTTCCATCGCGCGCCGCACAATGGCATCCAGGTCAGGCCCGATTTCCGGGCGGAACGCGCTGGGCGGCGGCGGGTCGATATTGATGATATGGTAGATCATGCTATGGTTATTGGTCGCATCAAACGGCAATTTTCCGGTAAGCAGCTTGTACATCACTACCCCCAGCGAATAAATATCCGTCTGATGCGTCAGCTTGTGTTCCTTTACCTGTTCTGGAGACATATAGGCCGGGGATCCGACTCCTGATACTTGAGTGGACTGGTCGCTTTGCAGTGCTGCCGAACCGAAATCGGAAATCTTGATATCAGTTTCCCCTTGCAACAGTATGTTGGCCGGCTTGATATCGCGATGGATCACACCCTGATGCTCGGCGTATTCGAGTGCTTTGCAGCATTTGTAGGCGATTTCGGCTACGGTACTGACTGGAAGCAGCTTATCCACTTCTGCATACTGTTCCAGCGTACTGCCATCGACATATTCCATCACCACGTAATTAACTTCACCCTCCATCACAGCGTCCAGTATCTTTGCGATATGCGGATGTGATAATTTGCCTGCGAGGGAAGCCTCTGTCATCAACAACTTGCGATAAACCTTGGCGGATTTGGCATCCCGCAAAACACTTAAATCGAACAACTTGATGGCAACCTCCTGATTGTTGAAAGGATCGGTAGCGAGGTACACCGTACTGGTTGCCCCGGTACCAAGTTCTCGCACGATTTCATATTTGCCGATCTTGTCCATATTCCTGTTGCCAAATCAAAAGGCGATAATTTTGCTCACTTTGCAGTTTGCTGTCCAGATATATCCGATTTGAAACAAATCCGGACAGCAAGCAATGTGAACTGTAGGCAAAACGAACTATCATAGCAATCATGAAGAAAATGTGCGTGGTACTGCTACTGTGCCTTTCTCCCTGCGTCTGGGGCGACGGCCTGCCCGACCTGGGTGATGTCTCCCAGGCCGCGCTCACACCTTTGCAGGAACGGCAGATCGGCCAGCAGAGCATGCTGGAGATCCGCGCCAGCAAACAGTATCTCGACGACCCGGAGGTCAACGATTATCTCAATCAGATCGGCTACAGGCTGGTCGAGAACAGCTCAGAACCCGGATTGGGTTTTGAGTTCTTTGCCGTGAACGATTACGGCATCAACGCGTTTGCCATGCCCGGGGGCTTCGTCGGCGTAAATGCCGGACTTATCCTTACAACGCAAAGTGAATCGGAGCTGGCGTCCGTGCTTGCCCATGAGATTTCACACGTTACGCAACATCATTTGGCCCGCATGATTGCGAGCCAGCAGGGTGACGGCCTGATTTCGATGGCGACAATTGCTCTTGCGATACTCGCCGCACGTACCAACCCTCAGGTATCGGAAGCAGCTATCGTCAGCACACAGGCGCATTCGATACAAAAGCAACTCAACTATACGCGCTCCTACGAAGAAGAGGCTGATCGAATCGGCCTGCAACTTTTGCGAAAGTCCGGGTTCGACACCCATGCCATGCCGGAATTTCTGGAACGCCTGCAAAATTCCACGCGCTTGCTGGAAGGGAACGCACCAAATTATATGCGTACCCACCCAATCACCAGCGATCGTATCGCCGAGATCGAAAACAGGGTGCAGAATGACCCCTATCGCTTGATACCGGACAGCCTGAACTTTCAACTGGTGCGCACCAAGCTTATTGCAGCCCAGAAGTCAGCGCCGGAAGCCATCTCTTATTTCAGTGAAGCTCTCGGCCCGCAAGGTTATGGCAATCCTGTCGCGCAACGCTATGGTCTGGTGAGCGCGCTGTTGCGCAACAATCAGATCGATCGTGCCTCACAGGAGTTGGCGATCTTGCGCAAAGATGCTCAGGGCGATCCAATGGACAGGAACAACCCGATGATAGCAACGCTCGCCGGACAGGTCATGCGTGCCGAAAAGAACGATGCCGCCACGCTGGCATTCTATCGCACCGCGGTGCAGAATTTTCCGCAGCACCGCGCGCTTATCTACGACTATGCCGACCTGTTGATACAGGACAACCAACCTGAAATGGCTGTCAAGCTCCTCTCGAATCAGGTTGGCATCCACCCAAGCGACACGACACTTTATGATCTCCAGGCCCGTGCTTATCAGATGGAAGGCAAAACCCTGGAGGAGCATCAGGCTCAAGCCTACAGCTATGCATGGCAAGGCAACCTGTATGCCGCGATGGAGCAACTTGAGATGGCTAAACAAGCGGGGGGTAGCTTTTACCAGCTTTCCACGATAGAGAGCGATTTACGCGAGTTGCGCGAGTTGCAGGACGCGCAGGGAAAAAGGTAAGCCGGCTCAGGAACAGGCTTTGGGGATTACATTGGCAGGGATTGTGTTCTTGCCCACGTTTGCGACTGCTGTGTCCGGTGGCGCAGCACTCGTAAAAGTGTCTGCCGAAGTGTGATCGTCATTGCTGTCATCCCCATTTGCGCAAGTCCAGGCTCCGCTGTTCGGATTAAAGTAAAGGTGCACGCTGTCGCCGGTGCCTGTACCGTTCATCAGCCGGCTGCTTACGCCCGACGTTTTAAAAGTCGCAACTACACTAAGGTTGGAAACGACGATACTTTGCACATATTTTCCCGCTGTGATGCCGGGAACGCCGGATACGCCGGTTGGGTCTAATGCAAACATCCTGGTCGTCGTGATCAATTCCGACAGCGGGGTCTTCAAGCCGTCCATCAAGTCGAAGGCTTCGGATGCCTGGCCGCGCGCAGTATAATCGCCATAAGCCGGAATCGCTACCGCAGCCAATATGCCTATGATCGCGACTACGATCATCAACTCGATCAGAGTGAAGCCCTGTTGAAGTTTTTTCACGGAATACTCCTTCTCAATTAACTTACCTTGATTTCGAATCTAAAGGCCGACCAATCATCAAATCATATTCGTCAGAGATGTAACAACAGCCGCAACCCAGCCGTATGAATCCATATTCCATGCTTGCAATCAAAAAGCCCCTCTTGCGAGGGGCTCTGAATCAGCTTACTACCCTCCAAGGTAATACCTGGGCAATATTAGCTGCACGCCTTAGGTATCACGTTTGACGGGATGGTGTTCGCGCCGACATTGGCACGTTCGCCGGCGGTTATGGCCGTTGTGGCAGCTTGATACCCGGCAACGGTTGTTTGGTTATCCTTCGTCATATCACCGTTGGCGCAAGACCAGGAACCATCTGTCGGGTTGTAATACATATGCACTGCAGCGGGTCCTGGAACAGCAAGCAACCTGCTGCTGACGCCCGCGGTTTTGAACAGTGACACGACGCTGAAAGTGCCGGCGTTGTTTTGCAGCGTGGCAGCTGCACCAGCAGCCGTATTGGCACCCGCGATAATGTTCGCAACATATTTACCTGTGGTGATGCCGGTAACACCGGAAACACCTACCGGGTCGATCGCAAACTGGCCCGATGAAGTATACAGCTCGGTCAATGGCGTCTTCAGGCCGTCCATCAAGGTGAAGGCTTCAGCAGCTTGCGCACGGGCGGTGTAATCGCCATATGCGGGGATCGCCACAGCGGCCAGAATGCCGATGATCGCAACCACGATCATCAGTTCGATCAGGGTAAAACCCTTTTGTATGCTTTTTAACATGGTAAAGCTCCTTAAAAGTTATCAATCGAACACACTAATGTCATGTGTCGGTATGAATAAACGCAAGAGCTGTGCCATTAATATAACTTATTGTTTTAATGCGGATAACATATTTTCAATATGTGCCTAACGTGAAATCCCCAACTTAAAATCGTCACTGAGTGACTATTTTCGTCAGTTTTTAGCGACTCGATTTATTTTCAACTCAAATTTACGCCGGGAATCTTGCTCAAATCGACATCATCTATTTGTTCGATGGCCAAAAACTGTTTGGCATAATCGAGATAAACCTTTTCGCTGATGAATACGTCGAACAGATCAGGGTCGATATGCCCTCCCAATTTGAACTTGCCGAGTATGGTCAGCGATTCTGTCAGCGTCTTGCCCTTTTTGTAAGGTCTGTCCTTGGCTGTGAGTGCCTCAAAAATATCCGCTATACCCATGATCCTGGCCTGAACTGACATCTGTTCGCGCGTCAGGCCGCGCGGATAGCCTTTGCCGTCCATGCGCTCATGATGACCGCCTGCATATTCTGCGACATTCTTCAGATGTCTCGGCCAGGGCAGCGACTCCAGCATTTTGATCGTGACTTCAATATGATGATTGATGATCTGGCGCTCCGCAGCGGTCAATGTTCCGGCGGGTATCGTGAGATTTTCGAGTTCATCCTCGCTGAGAAAATTCCTTTGCTTGCCTTCTGCATCACGCAACTGGTACGCGGCAATCTGTCGCACACGTTGCTGAGCCTCGGCGGACATTGCCTCGCTACCGACATTGCAGTGGCGCAGGAATTCACGGTCCTGATCCAGCTGCTTTACCCGTTCGCCATAATTCTGACGGGCGGCCTCGACACGAGGTGCATCGGCCGGTGCCGACGCAATGTCTCGCAGCATGTCGATCTCGGCATCGCGCTTGAGTACCTCAAAGCGCGTGTCAACCAGTTGAATCCGGTCAAACAGTGTATGCAGCTTAGTCGCCTTGTCCACCACGTGCACCGGGGTAGTGATCTTGCCGCAGTCATGCAGCAGGCCGGCGATCTTCAGTTCGCGCCTGTCCTTGTCGGTCATCACAAAACCCTTGAGTGGTCCCGTATCGGAGCGATTGACCGCTTCGGCGAGCATCATGGTAAGTTCCGGGACGCGTGAGCAGTGGCCCCCGGTATATGGCGACTTGTCGTCGATAGCGGTATTGATCAGCTGGATGAATGCCTCGAACAATTCTTCCAGCTGATTGATGAGATGGCGGTTCGTCAGGGCTATTGCCGCCTGCGAAGCCAGAGATTCCAGCAATTGCTGATCGTCAGCCGAGAACGGTACGATGGCACCGCTTTCACGGTCTTGTGCATTGATCAGTTGCAGCACGCCGATGACTTCATTCTCATGGTTGCGCATCGGCACCGTCAGAAACGACTGTGAACGATAGCCGGTTTTGGCGTCAAATTTCTTGGTCCCGGAAAAGTCATAGCCCTGCGCCATGTATGCGTCGGGGATATTCACCGTCTCGCCGCTTAGTGCCGAGTGGCTCACCACCATGGCATGGTTGGGGTTGCTGTCTTCGTCATAAAGTTGAACGGGATAAAAGCTGATCGGCACGCCGCTGGTCCCGCCCATTGCGGTCTTCAGGGAGTCGTTGCGCAGGATCTCGAATCGCAGTATCCGTTGCTCCTGTTCATGCAGATAGAGCGTGCCGGCATCTGCATTGGTAATCCGCTTTGCCGCTTCCAGTATGGTTTCCAGCAAGCTGTTGGTATCGCGCTGCCGGGACAGCGCGATACCGATCTCGTTGAGATCCTTGAGCCGATGCAGGAGATTATCCGCGGAATGCATCAACTCTGCGGCCCCGGCAATGAAACACTTTGCAAGTCAAACCAAAAGGAAATCTCATGATTCTCCGTCATTTGATACATACCGCGCGCACCTGGTGCATGTCGGTGATGCCTTGCAGCACTTTTTCCATTCCATCCTGCTTCAGGGTACGCATCCCTTCTTCCAGTGCAATGGCCAACAAGTCCGCAACACGCGCGCGCTCCTGGATGGCCTTCTTGATCGGATCGGTACCTATCAACAATTCATGCAATCCGACCCGCCCGCGATAACCGGTACCGGTGCACTTTTCGCAACCGACCGGGGTATACAGTGTAAATTGCCCTTTGGGATCGGCGAACAATTTCACCCATTCACCGTACAGATTCTTCATCGCTGTAGCAGGATCCTTCTTCCAACTCGCCGTACTGGTCAATTCAGAACTGAACTCGGTGAGCATCGATTTGATTTCGTCGGCAGTTGCAATATGCGGCTTCTTGCAATCGCCGCACAGTCGCTTGCCCAAGCGCTGCGCCAGGATACCCAGCAATGCATCGGCAAAATTGAACGGGTCCATGCCCATATCGAGCAGGCGGTTGATCGACTCGGGTGCGCTGTTGGTATGCAGGGTGGCGAACACCAGATGACCAGTCAGCGAGGCTTCGATACCGATTGAAACGGTTTCCTTGTCGCGCATTTCGCCTACCATGATCACGTCCGGATCTGCGCGCAGGAAGGCGCGCATGATGGTGGCAAAATCCAGACCTGCCTTCTTGTTGATCTGCACCTGGCGCAGCCCCTTCTGGGTGATTTCCACAGGGTCTTCGGCAGTCCATATCTTGGTATCCGGCGTATTGATGAATTTAAGGATGGAGTGCAGGGTGGTAGTTTTCCCGGAACCTGTCGGACCGCACACGAAAAACAAACCATATGGCTTGCTCACTGTTGTCCTGATCAGTTCATTGTTACGTGTCGAAAAGCCCATTTTCTCCAGCGGCAACGGTTCACCCGATGCAAGTATGCGCATCACCACATCCTCGACACCCCCTTGGGAAGGGATGGTCGCCACACGCAGCTCGATATCCAGAGGGCCGAATTTCTTGAACTTGATCTTGCCGTCCTGCGGTTTGCGCTTCTCGGAAATGTCCAGATCGCACATGATCTTGAGACGTGTCACCAGGGCGTTACGATAGGTGGATGGCACCTCGATGTAATTGAGCAGCGAGCCGTCCTTGCGCACGCGGATCTGCGTCTTGGTCTTGCCCGGTCCCGGTTCGATGTGGATATCTGACGCGCCCATCCGGTATGCATCCACAATGACCTTGTTGACCAGTTTGACCAATTCGTTATCGGCTGCGGCGCTGACATCATCCGTGGTAATGATACCTTCATCTTCGTCGCCGCCCATGCTGGACAAGAGATCGTCCATGGATGATTCATCGACGGCCATGCCACCGCTGCCATCAGAAACGGCACCGCCACCGTAGTACAGATCCAGGGTTTGCTTGAATTCGCGTTGCGAACAGACCTTATAGATCAACCGGTTCTTGGGAAAGATATTATTGACCACCCGTGAAGCCTGGATCCGCTCTGGATCGGTGGTCAATATGATCAATCCTTCCTGGGTCTCCTCGATTGGAACCCAGTGGCTGCTTTGGACATACTCACGCCGCAGGTTTTTCAATAATTCAGTGGGCTTGAGGCGGTCCCCACGGTATGCTTCATAGGGAACCCCGAAGAAACTTGAAAGTGCCTTGCCCAACGCGGGGATGGTGACCTGGAACTCGTCTATGAGCACTTCCTCGACATCGATCCCCTTGCGCCTTGCCGTACGTGTTGCAAGCTCGAATTCTGCCGCGGAAAGAACACCATCGGCAACCAGATAATCGTATTTCGTCTTTATCGAGCTTTCCTGTTGGCGCAGATGCTGGCGGAGTGCAACAGCCATGATCTGCGCCAGCTCCTTGACACCCTCTTCGATCAGAACCGTAAAAGGCACACCGGCCCTGTTGTTGATGACCTGGATCACACCTACGAGATCGCCACCGGAAGCATCCAGAATTGGCGCGACCAGCATCTGCTTGGTGCGATATCCGGTGCGCTTGTCCACTTCCTGTAAAAAGCGCAAATGGGGGCTGTATTTCGCCAATTCCTTCTCATCATAGACATCTTTGATATTAAGCAATTTCTTATGCATAGCCGCAAATCCGGC
Source organism: uncultured beta proteobacterium (assembly GCA_963723415.1). Classification (GTDB taxonomy): domain Bacteria; phylum Pseudomonadota; class Gammaproteobacteria; order Burkholderiales; family Gallionellaceae; genus Gallionella. The sequence continues at coordinate 316,177 of CAVRQB010000003.1, forward strand.
GAGGCTCTGGTCGGCTATAGGCAACTTCAGATCCTTGAACGAATTGAGCCCGGTCTTGACCTTGGAAACAAGCGATATGTTGTCTTCCCCCACTACATATATCGTCAGCCTGTCCGCATTGAATAGTGCGCAGATATCCTTGCTGACATCCAGCATGATTTCGTCGACATTACCAGTGGCGTGTATCTTGTTGCTGACCTGATTAAGGTTTTTATTGAACTCAAGCTTGAGTCTCATATCACCGGAGTTATTTGCCGCAGTGTTAGGCGCCATCACTGTACTCATTCCTGCTCCTTTGCCTGTCTCAATCGGGTATTGTCGTGCCGAACGCGGCACCAACCATAATTCATGTTGTGCAAGTCAAATCTCTAAACCAGCTTGCAGATGGCGAAAGATCCGCTCGGCAAATACTCATCCCTCAAAATTCGAACTCTTGATTGTTGACCAACATCCTGGGACGCGAGCGTATTGCACAGTCCTCGATCTCCTGCATTGTCAGCTCCAGTGCACCAGGTTTGAGATGGGTTATAAAGACCTCGGCTTCGCGCCTGAATTTCGCCAATTCGTCGGCAAGCATGCTCGGGCACAGATGCTTGGAGACGATCGCCAATTCTCTTTCGCTATCCGGGAACGCCGTCTCGACTATAAGGTAACGTAAATTCTTGATTTTGTTAACCACAGTCCACAGTTCGTCATTGGACGTAGTGTCCCCGCTAAACACCAGGCTGGCTTCACCGCTGTCCAGCTGATAGCCAACCGCAGGAACAATATGATTGGCCGGAATCTGCGTTATCTTCCGCCCATTCAAGTCCATGGTCTCGCCCAGTTCCATCGCTTGATACCTCATGTAGGGTTGAGCGGCACTTGGAATCTCGCTGAAATCAGGCCAAATTTTCCAGTTGAAAATATGTTGCCGGAGGATTTCCAGCGTGTCCTTGCTGGCATAGACCGTTAATGGGCGGTTTCGCATGAAACCGACACTGTCGACCATCAACGGAATGCATGCTATGTGGTCAAGATGGGAATGGGTGACAAAAACATGATCTATCATGGTCAGTTCTGCAAGGCTGAGTTCGGTCACCCCCGTGCCCGCATCGATCAATACATCATGATCGAGCAGAAACGAGGTGGTGTGCAGATTACCACCGATCCCACCGCTGCACCCCAATACCCTAAGCTTCATGATTTCCGGTTTTCCTGAATATTCATCTGATTATTTCGTCTCGAACACGAATACGCCGTCCCAATCTGCAGCAGGCGGATTGTTGCGGTAGTAAGCAATGCGTTTCGTGTAGACTCTATATAGCTCCGTATCAGGAGACATGCGCTGCAAATTCATCAGCTGCAACTCCGCCTGGTCCCAAGCCTGCTTGCGATAGTAACGGCGCACTTCGTGGAACAATCTGACCTCGTCATGCAGTTCCTTGCTTGCTTCGCTGGCCAATCCCAACGGTTCATATATTGCCACGGGCTTATCTTTACCTTTTACCCGCACATGGTCAAGCTCCCGATAGATGATGTCGGGAACGGCATTTCTGGTATTCTCTCCAACTATGATCCCCACGCTGTATTGTTTGGTGATCCCTTCCAGACGCGATGCCAGATTCACCTCGTCACCCATCACCGTGTAAGCCACGCGCACTTCTGAGCCCATGTTGCCGACGCTGACACGTCCGGTGTTTATGCCTATGCCGGCGTGGATCTCGGGCCATCCGCGTTGCTTGAAATACGGCTGCAACGCTTGCAATGATGCCTGCATCTCGATCGCCGCCAGTATCGCACTGCGAGCATGAACCGGATCGGGCAAGGGCGCTCCCCAAAAGGCCATGATGCAATCACCCATGTACTTGTCTATGGTGCCGCGATGCTTATAGATGACACGGGACAAGGGCGTCAGGAATTCGTGCATCAGCAACGTCAATTCCTTTGGATTCAGACCTTCGGAGATAGTGGTAAAGCCGCGCACATCGGAAAACAGGATGGTCATTTCGCGGCTCCCCCCTTCCATCGACACGCTTTCCGGGTGTTTCGCCATTTCCTCGACCAATTCGCTGGGCACATATTGTCCGAATAGCCCTGTAATCTGGCGCTTGGTGCGGGATTCCACGAAATAACCATAGGACATGTTCAGCGCGAACAACAGTGCGATCATCACCACACTGTTTGCGATAGGCATCACAATATCTTTGTCGCTCCACATGAATAAACTCAACCCGGTGGTTGTTCCGAGTATGAAAACCGAAGCCAGAATGGCTTTGGCGGGAGTGAACAGGGGTAACAAGAAACTCAGCGCGCCACCGATAACCAGCAACCAGACAACTTCTGCACCCAGCATATAAGCGGGCTGCTCCTTCAAATTCTGGTCAAGTATCCCTGCTATCATGTTTGCATGGACTTCCACTCCGGGGTAAACCTCCTCAACCGGGGTGGCACGCATATCCATCAATCCCGGCGCGGTGGTCCCAACCAGGATGATCTTGTCTTTTAGCTGCGCAGCATCTACGCGGTCATGGAGTACATCGGTAACTGAAATGTAGCGGAAACTCCCTTGCTTGCCGCGGTAAGGGACAAAGGTGGCCACCTCTCTGTCCACCGGGATTTTCAGACCGCCGCCGGCGGCAGCCAGATCAAGCCACTCCAAACCCGCATATCCTCCATCCTTGGAGTCGGCAAAACCGGGCGACAATTTCGGGTGCCCAAGCAGAGTGCGCACCATGGCAAGGGACAAGGATTCATAATATGCGCCGCCGTATTCGACGAGCATGGGCACACGGCGCACCCTGCCATCAATGTCGATCAATGGATTGAAGTGTCCGGCACCGGCTGCAGCGTGTTCCAGCTCGGGAAGATTGGCGCCGTAGCCATTCCAGACGGTGAAGCCGATAGGATGGCCCTTGAATGTCCCGGCAGGGAAATCCGGTTCAGGCAGGCTGCCTGACGAGTCGATGTTTTGCTTGTTGGTGAAATAATAGCCCAGAACGAGATTGCGATTCCTGATCTTGTCGGCAAACAGTTTGTCGTACTCGAGTTGCGGTTGGACCTGGCTTAACACCGACTGGAAGGATATATCGCCCTTGAGCTGATTTTGTCCCAGTTTTTGCAGTTCCTTAAGCCCGGAGCTCTCATCCTTCTCGGCGAACACCACGTCGAAGCCCACTTCCGCTACCGCATATTTATCGAACAGCTTGTCCATCAACAAGGCCAGGCGATCCCGCCCCCACGGCCAGCGCCCTTCCTCCTTGAGGCTTTTTTCATCGATATCGAGAATGACGATACGGTCGTCCGGCGTTGCGGGCATCGTCAAACGCAAACGGTAATCGTAGATGATTGCTGACAGCTGATCGACAAAATCCAGTCTGAAACTTTCAAATCGGGCGGCGTTGCCCACGAAAACAAGGACGACCAGTAGCCCCAGTCCGATCAAGATAGCGTTCTTTTTCACAACAATTAACAGAACACGGATTCGATTGTGCCGATTTGCTGAAAGATCGCTATAGGCTCGCCGTAGCCTCGACAACAAATCCTTCTTGTGACTTCCGGATTCTGTCTCCCGCCCACTGTTATCCTTTGAAATAGAATTCCATCTTGACCCCCGCCAGCTCGATCACATCGTGCTCCTTCAACTGGTGTGCCTGATTCGTCAGCGCTTTACCATTCACGAGCGGGAAACTCTCGCCTTCCACATGGGTGATAAAGAATCCCTGCGGACGTCTGGTCAAGACCGCCACCTGCAAACCAGGCTTCCCCAGCGTGGTGAGGTTTTTGACCAGCTCAAGTTCTTTGCCGGCATTCGGCCCGGTCAACACTTGCACGACTGCGACCTGCTGAGGGCCTGCGGCTTGCGGGGCAGTCTTGGCAGCCGCCTGGGTTGCCGGAGCCGCAGCCTGAACGGTGGCGGCCGGGGCCGCCGTATTCTTGGCTTCGAATTTTCCGGTCTTTTCAATCTCTTCAACCGGTGCCGGTTTACTCCCGGCTTGAGGCTGAGCAACGCCTTGCGCCACGGAGGGCTTGCTTTCGTTCTGGGCAGCCTGTTTGGGAGGTGTGCGCATCACCATCGTTTTCTCAAAATCTGCCGGGGTGGTCTGGGTGACCTGATCGCTGATGTATTTCAGTTTGTACTTGCCGATCCCGATCACGTCATTGTTCTGCAAAAAATGTTTTTTTGTCGGCGTCCCATTGACTTCCAGACCGTTGGTGCTATCCAGGTCCTCAAGGAAGGAATCGTGCAGGATGGTAACAATCGCAGCATGCTCCCCGCTCACGGCCAGGTTGTCGATGGCGATGTCGTTATGTTCCTTGCGGCCTATGGTCATACGCTCTTTATTCAGGGGATACTCTTTGATAACCGCCCCGTCCATGCTAAGTATCAATTTTGCAGCCATAGTCGTAGTCCTTTGCTAACTAATTATCTTTCAAACCAGGCAAGCAGCTTTCCCAGCCAACCCCGTGACGCAGAAAAACCGCCCTTTACCTTAACCAATATCACCGAAACATTATCGCGGCCGCCATTATCGTTTGCCATCTGGATCAGCTGGCTTGCCGCGAGCGGCAGATTATTCTGCAGTGCATACAGCGTCGCCTGGATATCATCGTCCTCCACCATGTCGTTCAATCCGTCGGAACACAGCAGGTAAAGATCCCCGACCAACACATCGTGCACATGGATTTCCGGCACTACTTCGGCATCGATCCCGACGGCGCGCGTCACCAGGTTCTTGTTCTTGGACAGTCGGGCATCCTCGATACTGATTATCCCGCCGTCGATCTGTTCCTGGAGCAATGAATGGTCCCGGGTGATCGACTCCAGAGCCTCGCCCCGCAAACGGTACATCCGTGAATCACCGACATGGCCGGTTGCCACGCGGTTGTCATAAAACAACCCGGAAACGATAGTCGTACCCATGCCCGAATATTGCGGCTGACTTTCCGCGGCATGAAAGATCGAGGCGTTGGCCTTCTGGATGTTGTCTCGCAGCAATTTTACGCCCAGTTCCTCGCCGCTTTCCTTGTCCCGCTCTATCGGGCTGGAATCGTTCAAGGCTTGGCTGACTTCCGTTACGACCACCGAAACAGCGATGCCGCTCGCCACCTCGCCGGCGTTGTATCCGCCCATCCCGTCAGCCAGCACCACCAGTCCGCAGGACGGTTCACATGCGACGCTATCCTCGTTGTGCGAACGCACCATGCCGGGATGGGTCTGGCTGGATATCTCCAATGCCTCGGTAATCTTCATGTGCTATTCCTGCAAGCTGGCAAGGCAGCGCCGCAGCGCATCGGCCATCTCAGCGCCATTGGCATAGCGGTCCGCCACCTGCTTGGCCAAAGAGCGGTTGATGATCGCCACCAAGCATTGCGGCAAACCCGGTTTGATGGCCAGGATATCTGCATGCGGTTCATTGGCAATGCGGTACATCAATTGCGCCATGGAATCCCCCTCGAACGGAAGCTTACCACAAGCCATTTGATACAAGCTCACACCCAATGAGAAAAGGTCTGAAGCGCCGTCGATCTTCTTGCCGGCAAGCTGCTCGGGCGACATGAACGAAGGCGTACCCAATACCATGCCGGTTTTTGTCTTGCTCGAATCGGTAATGCGCGCGATGCCGAAGTCGGTCACCTTGGGGGTATCGGTTTGAGCGTCGTACATGATGTTGGCCGGCTTGATGTCCCTGTGCACCACATTCTGTTTGTGCGCATAATCCAGCGCATCTGCGACGCGTGCGATGATGCTCATCACCTTCGGCAAGGGCAGCAGATTATCCGGCTTGGTGTGGGGCACCAGGTCGCGGCCTTTGAGGAATTCCATCGCGATGTAGGCGAGGTCGTGCTCTTCACCGGCATCATACATGGTCACGATGTACGGGTGGTTCAGGCGGCCCGCAGTCTCGGCCTCGCGGAAGAATCGCGCTTTAACATCTTCCAGTTCATCAGCAGCGAACTCCTGCGCCAGCGCCATCGTCTTGATCGCCACGACCCGGCCGATCTTCGGATCCTTGCCAAGATACACCACGCCCATCGCCCCCTTGCCAAGCTCCTTCTCTATCTCATATCGCCCCAGCATCGGCTTGGACACGCCGGCCTTGTCCAACACCAGGGTGCCGGTGTTGCTTCTTCCGGATGAGCCGCCAAGCATCACGGTTTCCGACATCGCCTTGGTCTGGGCAAGACGCGCATCCAAGTCGCGGAACTTGGGGTTGTATTCGGCCATGTATTTGAATACCGACTCAGCCTTGTTGAACTGCCGCTTGCGCTCGAAATCCAGCCCCAGGTTGTAAAGCACCTCCATCAGGCTGTCGTCCACCTGCACCTTGCGGAACTTGTCGAAGGCGATATCCAGTTGCCCCTGCCCCTGAAATGCCAAGCCGAGCATGCGATTGCTTTCCGCAGACTCGGCATCGGATTTCTGCTTGCCTCTCTCGGTCATCAGGAAGCGCTTGGTGGTCAGGAGCAGATGCCCGACCAACAACAGTGCGGCGGGCAACATCAGTTGCAGCCAGAGCGCCTGGCTGGTCATCAAAACAAAATGAGTGACCAGCAAAGCGACGAACAACCCTGCCGTGACCAATGCTCCGACTGCTGCGTTGAGGCGCGGCAACAACAGGATCAGATAAAGGGCTATCGCCAGGAATACGCCGGTTTCCGCCCATCCGGCCCATCCGGGAGAAACGAAAAAATCACCCTTGAGGATACTGGACACCGAATGCGCCAATATTTCAGCCGGGGGCATCCCGGAAGAAATGGGCGTAACCTGCAAAGAACCGACTCCCGCAGCGGATGCCCCGATCAGCACGATCTTGTCGCGGTATTTTTCGGCCGGGATCTTGCCGGTCAACACGTCATAGAAGGAATCCACCGGAAACGCCGGCCGCCCATCCTTGTCTTTGTAAAAATACGTATACATCTTCAGTTTCGGGTCCGTCGTAATGGTCTGCCTTCCTAATTGCACACTTTCACCCAGGTTGACATGTATATCCTTGGCATCGAGATTGAGGCTTTTTGCCGCCAGCATCAGTGACAGGGAAGGGTAATATTGATCGTAATAGCTTACCACCAGGGGCTCGGTCCGCACTGCTCCGTCGACATCAGGATCGCTGTTCAGGTGCCCGATGGCCAATGCCTTGCTGCCCAGCATCGGAATCGGTGACAGCACGCCTTTTGCCTGCAACGGCAATTCACCCGAACCGCCGGAATCCTTTACGTTTGAAAGGTTGTCGCGCAGAACATAGTCCGGCAACGCTTGATCCGGCTTGCCTTGCGGCTCGCCCAACTCGAGGAAGATCGGCAACAATACATTGTTTGCCCTGGCTATGCTGTCACTGAGCTTCTGGTCGTTATCAAGATTGGTCGCCGCCTCCTGCAGCAGCGCATCAAGCTGGGCCAGTTCGGCCTGATGTGTCGGATCGGTGATATTTTTAAGCGTGGAATTACCGAGCAACTGGGCTATCTTGTAGATATAATCCAGCCCGGCATCAACTTGTGGCTCAAAGAAGAAGACGGTATAACCGATTACCTTTGCATGGCCCGCCGCCAGGATATCGATCATCTTGGCATGTATCTCGCGCGGCCAGGGCCAGCGTCCGAGATTGGCGATGCTCTGATCGTCGATCGCGATCACAGCGATCTTGTCGCTCGGGGTGCGCGAAGTCGCCAAAACACCCAGGTCATAGGCCTTGCGTTCCAGGCTCTGGATCAAGTCGCTTTTTGCACCCGCCAGAAAGACCAGTGCGACCAGCAAACCCACGAACCAGTCCTTCTGCCAAAACGACCACCTATTCATATCTCCCCCCGAGGCTGCTGACAATCGTGATACCGGTTGTCATGCCAGACACTGCGCAGATACTAATATATTTTCCGGAATCTCACCACAATCCCTCGGATATTGCGGATTGTCCAAAAGCCTTACCTGTCATCAAGATCAGCCGGCCCAAATTACCTGACCAACAACACCGGGCAATCTGCCAGATGCAATACCTTGTTCACCACCGAACCCAGCAACAACGATTGCAATCCGCCCTGCCCCTGCCTGCTCATCACGATTTGGTCCACGCCCTGCTGATGGGCGTACTGAGCGATCGCTTCGGCAGGAGTCCCTACACTGATGTGATATTGATAAGGCAAAGCTGCCGCGTCCAGCGCAGCGCGCGCCGGCTGCAACGCAGCCATGCCTTGCTCGAGATAATAATCCTCGATGGTCTTCTGATTGATGAACAGCTTGACGTTGCCGGCCGCCACATTCCATTGCACGTTCAGCAGCAACACCTGCGGTGATTCTTTCAATGCAGCGGCACTTTTGATCACATAATCGACCGCATGCAATGCATGCTCCGAACCATCGACCGGAACCAGTATTTTCGTCATCGTCTCCCCTTATGTTCTATTGTCCGGCGAATCATCGCCGTGCGATTCATCGACTGGCGCGGCATAGTCCTGTCGCGGGTTCGGCGGCCGATCGGCCGCCTTTACCAAAACCATCTCGTCCACCAGATTGATCACCTCGCTTTTCGCCGACTGGCGCAGCACCAGCCACTTGCCGGCGACCACCACCAGCAGGGCGCAGAATGCCGGAACGAGCCAATGGAAATAGTGCCGCTCTTCCAGCAGCGGACTGAACAAAGCCTCGCTGACCAGCATCTCACCCGCGACGTATCCCAGCAGCGCACCGCCCGCATAAATAATGACCGGAAAACGATCGATCAGCTTCAGCACCAACTGGCTGCTCCACGCGATCAGCGGGATGCTGATCAGCAGGCCGAACACAAGCAGCGCCACATTACCCTTGGCTGCGGCCGCCACACCCAGCACGTTGTCCAGGCTCATCACGAAATCGGCGATGATGATGGTCTTGACCGCGCCCAGCAGCCGCGTGTCGGCCTTGATGCTGCCTGGACCGCGTTCCTCCTCAGGCAGGATCAGCTTGATGCCTATCCACAGCAGCAACAGTGCGCCTGCCAGCTTGAGATAAGGCAGCGCGAGCAGGCTGACTGCGAAGAAGGTCAAAATCACCCGCAATCCAATCGCGCCACCTACGCCGAACAATATGCCCTTCCTGCGCTGATCGGGCGGAAGGTTGCGGCACGCCAGCGCGATCACCACCGCGTTGTCGCCCGACAGCAGCACGTCGATCATGATGATCTCGAGCACATCGACCCAGAATTGGGCGGAGCCCAGCATTTCCAGCATCGGGCTATCCCTTCAGCACTTTTCGCATCATTCGCCCCATCTCGGCGGGATTTCGCGTGATATGGATGCCGCATTCCGCCATCACTGCCAGTTTGTCTTCGGCGCCACCCTGGCCCCCGGATATGATCGCCCCGGCATGCCCCATGCGTTTGCCGGGTGGCGCGGTGATACCCGCAATGAATCCGACCACCGGCTTCTTCATGTTGCCCTTGATCCAGCGCGCGCATTCCTCTTCGTCGCTGCCGCCGATCTCGCCCACCATGATGACTGCATCGGTTTCCGGGTCGTCGTTGAACAGTTTCATCACATCCAGATGTTTCAGGCCGTTGATCGGATCGCCGCCTATGCCCACGCAGGACGACTGTCCCAAGTCCAGCGCTGTCAATTGTCCGACCGCCTCGTAGGTCAGCGTCCCGGAACGCGACACCACGCCGATGCGCCCCTTGCGGTGGATGTGCCCGGGCATGATGCCGATCTTGATCTCGTCCGGCGTGATCAAACCGGGACAATTCGGCCCGATCAACAGCGTGCGCTTGCCCTGCATCCTGTAACGGGTGCGCAACATATCGTGAACCGGGATGCCTTCGGTGATACAGATCACCAGATCCAGGTCCGCGTCCACCGCCTCGTCTATCGCCGCCGCCGCATATGGAGGCGGCACATAGATCACCGACACCGTCGCTCCGCTTTGCGCCCTGGCTTCGGCCACGCTGTTGTATATCGGGATACCCTCGAAACTCTGGCCGCCCTTGTTCGGTGTGACACCTGCCACGAAGCAATTAACGCCGTTCGCGTAGGCTTTGCAATTGACTGTATGGAATTGACCGACCTTGCCGGTCATACCCTGCGTCATCACTCTGGTGTTTTTGTTGATGAGTATCGACATAATCTGCGCCCAGGTTGAATGGTAATCCTAACGACTTTTTGGCTGCGACTGACTTGAAGGTAAGTCTACGCCGAAAGGTTGTAGCTGCCGCGCTATCCACGCGCGGCAGCTACAACCTTTTCCGCCGCATCCGCCATGTCGCTGCCGGAGATGATAGGCAGACCGGAATCCGCCAGGATCTTCTTCCCCAGTTCCACATTCGTGCCTTCCAGTCTCACGACCAGAGGTACTTTCAGATGCACCTCGCGCGCTGCCGCCACCACGCCTTCGGCGATCACGTCGCATCTCATGATGCCGCCGAAGATGTTGACCAGTATCGCCTTCAGATTGGGATTCTTCAGCATCAGCTTGAAAGCCTCGGTGACTTTTTCACTGCTCGCGCCGCCGCCCAAATCGAGGAAATTTGCCGGGTTGCCGCCATACAGCTTGATGATATCCATGGTCGCCATCGCGAGTCCCGCGCCATTGACCAGACAGCCGATGTCGCCATCCAGCGAGATATAACTGAGGTCGAATTTTGACGCCTCGATCTCCGCCGGGTCTTCTTCATCAAGGTCGCGGTATGCAACGATCTCAGGGTGCCGGTACAGCGCATTGCTGTCGAAATTGAATTTGGCGTCCAGTGCCAGCACATGGCCATCGGCCAGCAGCGCGAGCGGATTGATCTCGGCAAGCATCGCGTCCTTTTCCACGAAAGCTCGATACAATCCCTGAAAGCATGCGCGCGCTTGCGCAATTGCCGGAACCGGGATACCGATGTCGCGCGCGATTGTGTCGGCTTCGCCATCGCGCAATCCCGCCGCAGGGTCTATCCATACCTTGTGTATCTTTTCCGGTGAGTGCGCGGCGACCTGTTCGATTTCCATCCCGCCCTCGCTGCTTGCCAACAACACCACGCGCTGTTTGCTGCGGTCGATCACCATGCCCAGATAAAATTCCCTGGCGATCTGCGCGCCTTCTTCAACCAGCAAGCGGCGCACCACCTGGCCTTCCCTGCCGGTCTGGTGAGTGACCAGATGCATGCCGAGGATATGCTGCGCCGCGCTGCGCACCTCATCCTGTGACCTGGCCACCTTCACGCCCCCGCCCTTGCCGCGCCCGCCGGCATGTATCTGTGCCTTCACCACCCAGGCTGTTCCACCCAACTGTTGTGCCGCAGCCACAGCCTCATCGACGCTGAAGCATGCCACCCCGCGCGGGGTAGGCACACCAAATTGGCGCAGGATCTCCTTGCCCTGATATTCGTGAATTTTCATAATGTGTGCCTACATGAACGAAGCATGTGGCTTCTTGTCGACTAAGGCGCAATCTTACCGAATTATCAGCAGGCGAGCGGCATTTCTTAAGGCTGGAGCATGGATCCCCCGAGGAGTTGAACTTGCACAATTGAAGCCGGGGATATGTCGCAACCCTGATTCGTTCACCGGTCCGGAAAAATGCGGCAAGCCCATCGGCGCGGCTTTGCCGTTAACGGCATACCAGAGAATAGGGGTAGGCAACAACATGCCTGAACAACATCATTATGATGTGCCGCCGATTCGGCGCAGAACTGAATGTTCAATCACTTCGATTAGCATGAGGATCACAGAGTCTCCCCCTTGACAACAGACAACCGGGACAACAGACAACCGGGACAACAGACTAATTGCTCACAGCAGCGGGGTGATGAAAGAAATGAATTCCTTGATGATGGCCTCCTCATGACCAGCGTCTTTCATCTCCCACTTGATCGTATTGAGAAGTTTTGCTTTTTTGTAAATGTTGAGTTTGTTTTTTTTCGAAAATGTTTGGATGCCTATGACCAAGGTATCGAACTTCTGCTGATACACCTTGGCAGGGATCGCTTTCCCCTTATGTTCCGACGGGGGAAACAACCGGTTGATATCAAGGACTCTTTTCTGTGCAAACAAAACCGCTTCTTCGGCATTAAACCAATCAAGTATCATGTCGTTGCTCCGAGCATATTTGTGGGATGAAATGGGTTCCACTTGGTAAGGTCAGACAGTGCGCCGAACGATGTATCGCAAATATCCTGCAAGCGCACGGATTGGATCAGTTTAGCAAAAATTATCTTTAAAAGGTTGTTAGATGGGAATATTCGATCGATTCCGTCCCTCCAAGGAAGCAATCGCAGACAGCGCCGAAATCATGTCAGGACAATCCCGGCAGGACGCGACACGTTTGATCGAGGCAGGCCATGCGCTGGAGGCGCAGGGCAAGCTCGACGAGGCGATGCAGTGTTACCTGGAGGCGATCCGGCTGGCGCCCGATCCGGCGCGCGCCCACCTCAATCACGGCAACGTGCTGTTGTTGAAAGGCGACCTGCAGGGCGCGCTGGCGGCGTTCCGCGCCGCGATCGAACACAAACCCGATTATGCCGGGGCGTATTACAACATCGGCAATGCCCTGCTCAATGACGGCCGGCTCGATGAGGCCGTGGCCAGCTACCGCCGCGCGCTGCAGATCCAGCCCGATTATGCCGAGGTGCATTGCAGTATGGGCGTCGTACTGCATGGCCTGAGACGGCTGGAGGATGCTGCAGCATGCCACACGCGGGCAATTGAGTTGAAGGCGGATCTCATCGAGGCCCATAGCAACCTCGGAAACGTCTGGCAAGATCTCTTGAAGTTTGAAAGTGCCGCGGCGTGTTACCGCAACGCATTGGCGCTCGATCCTGATAGCGGCGAGATGCATTTCAGCCTGGGTATCGCGCTCAAGGCGCTGGGCAAATATACCGAGGCCGACGCCAGTTTTGGACAAGCTTTGAAATTAGAACCAAACAACGAAAAATTCCGCATCGCCCTGATGTTCAGATTGCCGATCGCACCCCAGACAGTCGCAGATTCAACGGCAGTTACAAGTGATTTTGACAAGTCACTGCAGGATCTGTCTGACTGGATGCTTTCTGAGCCCGGGAATTGCGAGCGAATTTCAGAGGCATTGAGTTTTCAGAATAATTTCTATCTTGCCTACCGTGATGGCAACCATGCCGCGCGCCTTGCGCGCTTTGGCGATTGTTTGACCCCGATTTCCCGCCGGACCCAGCTCAAGTCTTCGACAGAACGAAACAAGATACGGCTTGCGATTGTATCGAAGCATTTTCTTCGTCACTCGGTCTGGGATATCATCCTCAAGGGGATCCTGGTACACCTCGATCGCGCCCGATTCGAAGTCGTGCTTTACAGTACCGGCGATCTCGAAGATGAAGAAACGGAACTTGCCAAGGCGCTTTCCGATATCTGGAAGGATTTCCGCACTGTAACGGGGTTAAACGGCTGGCTCAATGAAATCGCATCAGATCAACCGGATGTTATCCTTTATCCCGAGATCGGAATGGACCTGATGACATTGCGCCTTGCCAGTCGGCGCCTCGCCCCTCTCCAGGTCGCAAGCTGGGGGCACCCTATCACTACCGGATTACCGACGATAGACTTGTATCTTTCCGGCGAGTTGCTTGAATCGCCGGAAGCCGCCACGCACTATAGCGAGCAGCTGGTGCGACTGCCCGGAACAGGATGTTGTACGGCACCCATCAATATTTCCCCCGAACCAATCACTGAACTATCGGCAGAATTGGCCAGACGTCACGGAACATGCTTCATCATTCCCCAGATGCCGTTCAAATTCGACCCCGCTGATGATGCGCTCTTTGCCGAAATCGCCGCTGCTGTGGGCGACAGCACCTTCATTCTTTTCAGCGACGCCCAGTTTTCGTGGATCACGCAGCAATTGATTGCCAGATTGAATCGGGAATTCCGCGAGCGCAACATGGACCCTGCAAAACACCTGCTGGTAATTCCGTGGCTGCCACGGGAAAAATTCTATGCTCTTCTCGACTTGTGCGATATCTACCTCGATTGCCCGTCATTCTCCGGCTACACAACAGCCTGGCAGGCAATTCATCGCGGATTGCCGGTGGTGACACTGGAAGGCCGGTTCATGCGCCAGCGCCTGGCTGCGGGTTTGTTGCGCAAAACCGGAATCACTGAAACCATCGCGGCGTCAAAAGAACATTATGTTGCAATCGCAACACGATTGGCCGCAGAATGCCGCGATCCGTTGCGGCGTGATAATCGCCGCAACGCCCTCAAAGCCGCAGCCCCGCGGGTTGATCATGATGTCAATGTGGTAAGGGCGTTTGAACAGAACATGATTGATGCGTTGGCTGAACGGGGCCGGAATTTTGAGTTCAGCGTTGCCGGGCAACACGACTCCAATCTTTCGCAACCGCACAAGACGCAGGATGGGTCCTTGGACTGAATCCGCACGAAAGAATTGCGTCATCAGCCAGCACTTGCAAATAACTTGGCCAATGTATTCATTTAAAGGTAGCTAGATGAGCCTGTTTGACCGGTTCCGTTCCGGCGCACCCGCAAACGGCAGCGCAACGGCTCGATCGGAGCAGGACGCGACACGTTTGATCGAGCAGGGCCAGGCGCTGGAGGCGCAGGGCAAGCTCGACGAGGCGATGCAGTGTTACCTGGAGGCGATCCGGCTGGCGCCCGATCCGGCGCGCGCCCACCTCAATCACGGCAACGTGCTGTTGTTGAAAGGCGACCTGCAGGGCGCGCTGGCGGCGTTCCGCGCCGCGATCGAACACAAACCCGATTATGCCGGGGCGTATTACAACATCGGCAATGCCCTGCTCAATGACGGCCGGCTCGATGAGGCCGTGGCCAGCTACCGCCGCGCGCTGCAGATCCAGCCCGATTATGCCGAGGTGCATTGCGTTCTGGGCGTGGCCCTGAAGGAACTCGGGAACATCGACGACGCCATCGCCTGTTTCAGGACTGCGCTTAAGTTCAATCCCGATTTGGTCGAGGCAAATATCAATCTAGGCAATATTCTGGAATATCGCTACAACCTTGGAAATGTTCTGCTGAAAAACAATGGAAAACTAGACAATGCCGTGGCGAGTTTTCGCCTCGCGCTAGAAATCGATCCAACTCTTGCAGAGGCGCATAACAATCTTGGCGCTGCGCTGCAGGAACTCGGACAATTTGAGGGTGCAGTGGCAAGCTGCCGCCGGGCGCTGGAGATCAAACCGCATTACGCTGAGGCGTATTTCAATCTGAGCAATACCATGAAAGACCTCGGGCAACTTGATAACGCGGTGGCAGGCTACCGCCGGGCACTGGAAATCAAACCTGAATTGGTCGAAGCGCACAATAACTTGGGCCTCGCTTTGCAAGATCTTGGGCAACTTGAAGATGCTATGGCGAGTTACCACCAAGCGCTGGAAATCAAACCCGGGTTCATCGCTGCGCTAAATAATCTGTTACTTGCCCTGAACTACACCGGCCATGCACCCTCGTATTGTTTTGAGCAGGCACGCCGGTTCGGCCATATCGTTGCAGACAAGGCCGCGCGCTTTTCCGAGTGGCAGTGCACCGCCGGCCCGGAACGCCTGCGGGTCGGGCTGGTGTCGGGCGATCTGTACGGGCACCCGGTGGGATTCTTCCTGGAGAACCTGCTGGCGCATCTTGATCCCTCCCGCATCGAACTGATCGCCTACCCGACCCACCACAAGCAGGACGAACTCACCGCGCGCATCCGCCGGTATTTCTCGGCATGGCAGCCGTTGCTCGGCCTGAATGACGAAGCCGCCGCGCACTTGATCCATGCCGACGGCGTGCATGTGCTGATCGACCTGTCCGGCCATACCGCCCACAACCGCCTGCCGGTGTTCGCGTGGAAGCCCGCCCCGGTGCAGGTAAGCTGGCTGGGCTATTTCGCCACGACCGGCATGGCGGAAATGGATTACCTGCTGGCCGATGCCGTCGGCGTGCCCGAGGCCCGGCAGGCGCAATTCACCGAATCCGTCTGGTACCTGCCCGACACCCGGCTGTGTTTCACCGCCCCCGCGGCCGACCTTGCCGTCGCACCCTTGCCGGCAATCAAAAATGGCCATATCACCTTCGGCTGTTTCCAGAACCTCACCAAGGTCAATGACGGGGTGCTCGAGCTCTGGGGCAAGATCCTTGCCGCATTGCCCGATGCAACCCTGCGGCTGCAGTGCAAGCAATTCAGCGAACCGTCATTGGCAGCGCAACTGCTGCAGCGCTTGCAGCGTCACGGCATCGATCCTGCCAGGGTGGCGATACACGGGTCGGCGCGCCGCGAGGACTATCTGGCCGCGCATGCCGAGGTGGACATGATACTGGACACCTTTCCCTACCCGGGCGGCACCACCACCTGTGAAGCGCTGTGGATGGGCGTGCCGACGCTGACGCTGGCCGGCGACAGCCTGCTGGCCCGGCAGGGTGCCAGCCTGCTCGGCGCAGCGGGGCTTTCGGATTGGGTGGCGAACAGCAGGGAAGCATATGTCGCCAAGGCGATCGCGCTGGCCTCGGATTTGCCCGGACTGGCCAGGCTGCGCGCCGGATTGCGGGCACAGGTATTAACTTCGCCGCTGTTCGATGCGCCGCGCTTCGCCCGGCACTTCGAGCAGGCATTGTGGGGAATGTGGCAGCGCCACCATGAACAACAAGGAAAACCCGCATGATCACCTGCGAAGGATACAAAATGGGGAGAGGATACGAGACGGGGGAAAGGATGCCAGATGGGCCTGTTTGACCGGTTCCGTTCCGGCGCACCCGCAAACGGCAGCGCAACGGCTCGATCGGAGCAGGACGCGACACGTTTGATCGAGCAGGGCCAGGCGCTGGAGGCGCAGGGCAAGCTCGACGAGGCGATGCAGTGTTACCTGGAGGCGATCCGGCTGGCGCCCGATCCGGCGCGCGCCCACCTCAATCACGGCAACGTGCTGTTGTTGAAAGGCGACCTGCAGGGCGCGCTGGCGGCGTTCCGCGCCGCGATCGAACACAAACCCGATTATGCCGGGGCGTATTACAACATCGGCAATGCCCTGCTCAATGACGGCCGGCTCGATGAGGCCGTGGCCAGCTACCGCCGCGCGCTGCAGATCCAGCCCGATTATGCCGAGGTGCATTGCGTTCTGGGCGTGGCCCTGAAGGAACTCGGGAACATCGACGACGCCATCGCCTGTTTCCAGGCCGCACTGAAAATCGATCCCCGCCTGGTCGAGGCACGCACCAACATCGGCAACATCCTGGGGGAACTATACAACACTGGAACGGCTTTGCTGAACGATGGAAAGCCGGATGCCGCGATCGCAAAGTTCCGCCTTGCGCTGGAGGTCGAACCGAATCTGGCCGAGGCTCATTACAGCATGGGCGATGCCCTGAAACAGCTGGGACTGCTTGATGCTGCACAGGACAGCTTCCATCGGGCATTGCAGATCAAACCCGATTACGCCGAGGCACACGTCAGTATCGGCATTATCCTGCATGGGCTGGGACGGATTGAAAACGCGATGGCAAGCTACCGCCGGGCATTCGAAGTCAAACCCGATTACGCCGAGGCACACTTCGATCTGGGCAATGCCCTGAAGGATCTCGATCGACTTGACGACGCCGTGGCAAGTTACCGCTGGGCGCTGGAAATAAAGCCCGGCCTGGTCGAAGCGCATAATAATATGGGCCTTGCGCTGCAGGAACTCGGGCAGATCGATAGCGCGATCACGAGCTACCGACTTGCCCTGGGGCTGCGACCAGATTTCGTCGATGCGCATAGCAATCTGCTGCTTGCGATGAACTATAGCGCCAGCCATATGCCCGCATCTTTCCTTGAACAGGCGCGCCGGTTCGGTCATGTCGTCGCAGAAATGGCTGTTGAGCGTTTCACCATCTGGCAGTGTGTGGTTCAACCAAAACGTCTGCGGGTCGGGCTGGTGTCCGGGGACTTGCGCAAACATTCGGTGGGGTTCTTTCTGGAAGGCCTGCTGGCACATCTTGATCCGGCGCGCATCGAACTGATCGCCTACCCGACTGTGTACATGGAGGACAAACTTTCGGCGCGTATCAAGAATGATCTTGCCGCCTGGAAGCCATTGTTCGGCCTGAATGATGAAGCGGCCGCGCGGCTGATCCATGGAGATGGCGTGCACGTGCTGATCGACCTGTCCGGGCATACCGCCTTCAACCGCCTGCCGGTGTTTGCGTGGAAGCCGGCGCCGGTGCAACTGACCTGGCTGGGTTTGCCGGCCACCACCGGGGTGGCGGAGATCGACTATGTGCTGGGCGACCCGTGGGCGATCCCGGAGCAATGCGAGGAGCAGTTCAGCGAAGCGGTGTGGCGTATGCCACAAAGCTATGTGTGCCTGACCGTGCCCAGCCGGTCGGTGGAAGCCGGGCCGCTGCCGGCATTATCAACGGGATATATAACCTTCGGCAGCTTCAACAACCTGACCAAGATGAACGATGCGGTAGTGGCGGTGTGGGCGCGCATCCTTGAGGCGGTGCCAAACTCGCGGCTGCTGCTCAAGGCCAAACAGCTGAGCGATGCCGCGGTGTGCGCACAGACCCGGGAGCGCTTTGCCGCCCATGGCATCGCCGCGGAGCGCTTGCAGCTGCAGGGCATCCTGGCCTCGCGCAACGAACATCTGGCCACCTACCACCAGGTCGATATCGCGCTGGACACCTTTCCGTATCCGGGCGTGACCACCAGCGTCGAAGCATTATGGATGGGTGTGCCGGTATTGAGCCTGCAGGGCGACCGGTTCCTGTCGTGCACGGCGGGGAGCATCGCCCACAATGCCGGGTTGCCCGAGTGGATCGCAGCCGGCCAGGACGACTATGTGAGCAAGGCGGTGGCATTCGCATCCGATCTGCCCAAACTGGCCGCGCTGCGCGCGGAATTGCGCTCACGGGTGCTGGCCTCGCCGCTGTTCGATGCGCCGCGCTTTGCCCGGAACTTCGAGGAAGCATTGTGGGGGATGTGGCAGCATCATCAGGAACGATCGGCATGAAACCAGCCAAACAGACGCCGTGCAGTTGCGGCAGCGGCAAGCCCTATGCGCAATGCTGCGCCGTGCCTGCGCCAGAACAGATCAATGCGCTGATCGCACTGTACAACGCGCGCCGCTATGCGGAGCTGGAAGGCCGGGCGCGGCTGCTGAGCGAGCGGTATCCGGACTTCGGGTTCGGCTGGCAGCTGTTGGGCGGTGCATTGCAGATGCAGGGCAAGGACGCTTTGCAGGCGTTCCACAAGACCGCGCAACTGCTGCCGGAAGACGCAGTGGCGCATTACAACCTGGGGGTGGCGCAAAAGAGTGCCGGCCGGCTAGACGAGGCGGTGGCGAGCTACCGCCGCGCGATATCACTCAAGCCGGATTACTTCGAGGCGCATTACAACCTGGGCAACGCACTGAAATCGCTCGGGCAGCAGGAAAATGCCGCGCAGAGCTACCGCCGTGCCGTGCAGCTCAGGCCCGATCATGCCGAGGCGCATTACAGTCTGGGCATTGTTCTGCAAAACCTCGACCAGCTCGACGGTGCGGTGGCGAGCTACCGCCGCGCGCTGCAACTCAAGCCCGATAATGCCGAGGCTTGCTACAACCTGGGCTCCATCCTGCAGGAGCAGGGGAAGCTTGTTGAGGCAGAGGCAAGCTACCGGCGGGTGCTGGAGCTCGAACCGGACCACGCCGAGGCGCATCACAATCTGGGCATCATTCTGCAGCACTTCGGACGTATCGATGATGCGGTGGCCAGTTACCGCAGGGCGCTGCAGCTGATGCCTGACAGCCTGGAAACACAAACCATACTATTGCTTACGATAAACTATGCGGCCGGCATGTCCGGGGCCGATTACCTGACGGAAGCCCGGCAATACGGCCGCATGGCAGCCGGCAAGGTGAGGGCGCGTTTCTCGACCTGGCAGTGCGCCGCCCGCTCGGAACGCCTGCGGGTCGGGCTGGTGTCCGGGGACTTGCGCAAACATTCGGTGGGGTTCTTTCTGGAAGGCCTGCTGGCACATCTTGATCCGGCGCGCATCGAACTGATCGCCTACCCGACTGTGTACATGGAGGACAAACTTTCGGCGCGTATCAAGAATGATCTTGCCGCCTGGAAGCCATTGTTCGGCCTGAATGATGAAGCGGCCGCGCGGCTGATCCATGGAGATGGCGTGCACGTGCTGATCGACCTGTCCGGGCATACCGCCTTCAACCGCCTGCCGGTGTTTGCGTGGAAGCCGGCGCCGGTGCAACTGACCTGGCTGGGTTTGCCGGCCACCACCGGGGTGGCGGAGATCGACTATGTGCTGGGCGACCCGTGGGCGATCCCGGAGCAATGCGAGGAGCAGTTCAGCGAAGCGGTGTGGCGTATGCCACAAAGCTATGTGTGCCTGACCGTGCCCAGCCGGTCGGTGGAAGCCGGGCCGCTGCCGGCATTATCAACGGGATATATAACCTTCGGCAGCTTCAACAACCTGACCAAGATGAACGATGCGGTAGTGGCGGTGTGGGCGCGCATCCTTGAGGCGGTGCCAAACTCGCGGCTGCTGCTCAAGGCCAAACAGCTGAGCGATGCCGCGGTGTGCGCACAGACCCGGGAGCGCTTTGCCGCCCATGGCATCGCCGCGGAGCGCTTGCAGCTGCAGGGCATCCTGGCCTCGCGCAACGAACATCTGGCCACCTACCACCAGGTCGATATCGCGCTGGACACCTTTCCGTATCCGGGCGTGACCACCAGCGTCGAAGCATTATGGATGGGTGTGCCGGTATTGAGCCTGCAGGGCGACCGGTTCCTGTCGTGCACGGCGGGGAGCATCGCCCACAATGCCGGGTTGCCCGAGTGGATCGCAGCCGGCCAGGACGACTATGTGAGCAAGGCGGTGGCATTCGCATCCGATCTGCCCAAACTGGCCGCGCTGCGCGCGGAATTGCGCTCACGGGTGCTGGCCTCGCCGCTGTTCGATGCGCCGCGCTTTGCCCGGAACTTCGAGGAAGCATTGTGGGGGATGTGGCAGCATCATCAGGAACGATCGGCATGAAACCAGCCAAACAGACGCCGTGCAGTTGCGGCAGCGGCAAGCCCTATGCGCAATGCTGCGCCGTGCCTGCGCCAGAACAGATCAATGCGCTGATCGCACTGTACAACGCGCGCCGCTATGC
This sequence comes from uncultured beta proteobacterium, assembly GCA_963723415.1. Classification (GTDB taxonomy): domain Bacteria; phylum Pseudomonadota; class Gammaproteobacteria; order Burkholderiales; family Gallionellaceae; genus Gallionella. Next base: position 337,218 of record CAVRQB010000003.1, read on the forward strand.
GGAGCTGGAAGGCCGGGCGCGGCTGCTGAGCGAGCGGTATCCGGACTTCGGGTTCGGCTGGCAGCTGTTGGGCGGTGCATTGCAGATGCAGGGCAAGGACGCTTTGCAGGCGTTCCACAAGACCGCGCAACTGCTGCCGGAAGACGCAGTGGCGCATTACAACCTGGGGGTGGCGCAAAAGAGTGCCGGCCGGCTAGACGAGGCGGTGGCGAGCTACCGCCGCGCGATATCACTCAAGCCGGATTACTTCGAGGCGCATTACAACCTGGGCAACGCACTGAAATCGCTCGGGCAGCAGGAAAATGCCGCGCAGAGCTACCGCCGTGCCGTGCAGCTCAGGCCCGATCATGCCGAGGCGCACAACGACCTGGGCGCTGTCTTGAAGGATTTGGGGCAATACCGGGATGCGTTGGATAATTACCGCCGCGTACTTGAAATCAAGCCAAACTCGGCGGAGTCTTACAATAATATGGGAATAGCATTGAGGGACCTGGAGCAATTCGACAGTGCTGTTGACTGCTATCGCCAGGCGGTGGAGATGCGACCGGATTACGCCGAGGCACATTACAATCTGGGCAATGTGCTGAAAGATCTTGGGCGACTTGAAGATACGGTGGCGAGTTACCACAGGGCGCTCGAGATCAAACCTGATCTTGCCGATGCATACAGCAACCTGGGTAGCGTCCTGACAGACATGGGATTATATGAAGCAGCGCTGGGAAATTACCGTCGGGCCCTTGCGCTCAAACCCGGTTCAGCAGACGCCCATTTTGATTTGGGCAATGCCTTGAAATACCTGGGGCGGATCGATGATGCGATGGCAAGCTATCGCAAGGCGCTCGAGATCACGCCGGATTATGTCGATGTGCAGAGTAATATTCAATTCACGTTGAATTTTTCGGCGCATCATACTCCTGCTAATTGTCTGACAGAAGCCTTGAAATATGGCCGAATGGCAGCCCGAAAAGCGGCCGCGCGCTTTTCCGAGTGGCAGTGCACCGCCGGCCCGGAACGCCTGCGGGTCGGGCTGGTGTCGGGCGATCTGTACGGGCACCCGGTGGGATTCTTCCTGGAGAACCTGCTGGCGCATCTTGATCCCTCCCGCATCGAACTGATCGCCTACCCGACCCACCACAAGCAGGACGAACTCACCGCGCGCATCCGCCGGTATTTCTCGGCATGGCAGCCGTTGCTCGGCCTGAATGACGAAGCCGCCGCGCACTTGATCCATGCCGACGGCGTGCATGTGCTGATCGACCTGTCCGGCCATACCGCCCACAACCGCCTGCCGGTGTTCGCGTGGAAGCCCGCCCCGGTGCAGGTAAGCTGGCTGGGCTATTTCGCCACGACCGGCATGGCGGAAATGGATTACCTGCTGGCCGATGCCGTCGGCGTGCCCGAGGCCCGGCAGGCGCAATTCACCGAATCCGTCTGGTACCTGCCCGACACCCGGCTGTGTTTCACCGCCCCCGCGGCCGACCTTGCCGTCGCACCCTTGCCGGCAATCAAAAATGGCCATATCACCTTCGGCTGTTTCCAGAACCTCACCAAGGTCAATGACGGGGTGCTCGAGCTCTGGGGCAAGATCCTTGCCGCATTGCCCGATGCAACCCTGCGGCTGCAGTGCAAGCAATTCAGCGAACCGTCATTGGCAGCGCAACTGCTGCAGCGCTTGCAGCGTCACGGCATCGATCCTGCCAGGGTGGCGATACACGGGTCGGCGCGCCGCGAGGACTATCTGGCCGCGCATGCCGAGGTGGACATGATACTGGACACCTTTCCCTACCCGGGCGGCACCACCACCTGTGAAGCGCTGTGGATGGGCGTGCCGACGCTGACGCTGGCCGGCGACAGCCTGCTGGCCCGGCAGGGTGCCAGCCTGCTCGGCGCAGCGGGGCTTTCGGATTGGGTGGCGAACAGCAGGGAAGCATATGTCGCCAAGGCGATCGCGCTGGCCTCGGATTTGCCCGGACTGGCCAGGCTGCGCGCCGGATTGCGGGCACAGGTATTAACTTCGCCGCTGTTCGATGCGCCGCGCTTCGCCCGGCACTTCGAGCAGGCATTGTGGGGAATGTGGCAGCGCCACCATGAACAACAAGGAAAACCCGCATGATCACCTGCGAAGGATACAAAATGGGGAGAGGATACGAGACGGGGGAAAGGATGCCAGATGGGCCTGTTTGACCGGTTCCGTTCCGGCGCACCCGCAAACGGCAGCGCAACGGCTCGATCGGAGCAGGACGCGACACGTTTGATCGAGCAGGGCCAGGCGCTGGAGGCGCAGGGCAAGCTCGACGAGGCGATGCAGTGTTACCTGGAGGCGATCCGGCTGGCGCCCGATCCGGCGCGCGCCCACCTCAATCACGGCAACGTGCTGTTGTTGAAAGGCGACCTGCAGGGCGCGCTGGCGGCGTTCCGCGCCGCGATCGAACACAAACCCGATTATGCCGGGGCGTATTACAACATCGGCAATGCCCTGCTCAATGACGGCCGGCTCGATGAGGCCGTGGCCAGCTACCGCCGCGCGCTGCAGATCCAGCCCGATTATGCCGAGGTGCATTGCGTTCTGGGCGTGGCCCTGAAGGAACTCGGGAACATCGACGACGCCATCGCCTGTTTCCAGGCCGCACTGAAAATCGATCCCCGCCTGGTCGAGGCACGCACCAATCTGGGAGCCGCCATTCATGATATCTTCAACAATTGCGATGTTCTGATGGATAGCGGGCAATTCAACGAAGCGTTGGCAAACTATCAGCGTGTGCTGGAGATCGATCCCGATTTTTCAGAGGCCCATTGCAATCTGGGTCTTGCCCTGGAAGCGCTTGGAAAATTCGAGGACGCAGTCACTAGTTACCGGCGTGCTTTGGCAATCAAGCCCGATTTTGCCGCGGCGCATAACAATCTGGGCCTTGCCCTGCAATCCCTCGGAAAACTTCATGACGCTGTGGCAAGCTACCGCCGGGCGCTGGAAATAAAACCTGATTTCGCAGCGGCAAACCTGAATCTGGGCAATGCCCTGAAAGACCTCGGCCAGCTTGATGCCGCAGTGGAGTATTACCGCCGGGCGCTGGAAATAAATCCCGGTTATTCCGATGCACACAGCAACCTGCTGTTTGCCCTGAACTACACCGGCCATGCACCCTCGTATTGTTTTGAGCAGGCACGCCGGTTCGGCCATATCGTTGCAGACAAGGCCGCGCGCTTTTCCGAGTGGCAGTGCACCGCCGGCCCGGAACGCCTGCGGGTCGGGCTGGTGTCGGGCGATCTGTACGGGCACCCGGTGGGATTCTTCCTGGAGAACCTGCTGGCGCATCTTGATCCCTCCCGCATCGAACTGATCGCCTACCCGACCCACCACAAGCAGGACGAACTCACCGCGCGCATCCGCCGGTATTTCTCGGCATGGCAGCCGTTGCTCGGCCTGAATGACGAAGCCGCCGCGCACTTGATCCATGCCGACGGCGTGCATGTGCTGATCGACCTGTCCGGCCATACCGCCCACAACCGCCTGCCGGTGTTCGCGTGGAAGCCCGCCCCGGTGCAGGTAAGCTGGCTGGGCTATTTCGCCACGACCGGCATGGCGGAAATGGATTACCTGCTGGCCGATGCCGTCGGCGTGCCCGAGGCCCGGCAGGCGCAATTCACCGAATCCGTCTGGTACCTGCCCGACACCCGGCTGTGTTTCACCGCCCCCGCGGCCGACCTTGCCGTCGCACCCTTGCCGGCAATCAAAAATGGCCATATCACCTTCGGCTGTTTCCAGAACCTCACCAAGGTCAATGACGGGGTGCTCGAGCTCTGGGGCAAGATCCTTGCCGCATTGCCCGATGCAACCCTGCGGCTGCAGTGCAAGCAATTCAGCGAACCGTCATTGGCAGCGCAACTGCTGCAGCGCTTGCAGCGTCACGGCATCGATCCTGCCAGGGTGGCGATACACGGGTCGGCGCGCCGCGAGGACTATCTGGCCGCGCATGCCGAGGTGGACATGATACTGGACACCTTTCCCTACCCGGGCGGCACCACCACCTGTGAAGCGCTGTGGATGGGCGTGCCGACGCTGACGCTGGCCGGCGACAGCCTGCTGGCCCGGCAGGGTGCCAGCCTGCTCGGCGCAGCGGGGCTTTCGGATTGGGTGGCGAACAGCAGGGAAGCATATGTCGCCAAGGCGATCGCGCTGGCCTCGGATTTGCCCGGACTGGCCAGGCTGCGCGCCGGATTGCGGGCACAGGTATTAACTTCGCCGCTGTTCGATGCGCCGCGCTTCGCCCGGCACTTCGAGCAGGCATTGTGGGGAATGTGGCAGCGCCACCATGAACAACAAGGAAAACCCGCATGATCACCTGCGAAGGATACAAAATGGGGAGAGGATACGAGACGGGGGAAAGGATGCCAGATGGGCCTGTTTGACCGGTTCCGTTCCGGCGCACCCGCAAACGGCAGCGCAACGGCTCGATCGGAGCAGGACGCGACACGTTTGATCGAGCAGGGCCAGGCGCTGGAGGCGCAGGGCAAGCTCGACGAGGCGATGCAGTGTTACCTGGAGGCGATCCGGCTGGCGCCCGATCCGGCGCGCGCCCACCTCAATCACGGCAACGTGCTGTTGTTGAAAGGCGACCTGCAGGGCGCGCTGGCGGCGTTCCGCGCCGCGATCGAACACAAACCCGATTATGCCGGGGCGTATTACAACATCGGCAATGCCCTGCTCAATGACGGCCGGCTCGATGAGGCCGTGGCCAGCTACCGCCGCGCGCTGCAGATCCAGCCCGATTATGCCGAGGTGCATTGCGTTCTGGGCGTGGCCCTGAAGGAACTCGGGAACATCGACGACGCCATCGCCTGTTTCCAGGCCGCACTGAAAATCGATCCCCGCCTGGTCGAGGTTCACCTGAATCTTGGTTCGCTGCTTCTTTCCCAGGGACGCTACCTCGAAGCATGGCCTGAGTACGAAGTTCGCTACGATCCCGGCTATTCCGGCAGGCAGTCTTTCCCCCCCAACCTTCCTTTTCCCAGGTGGCGGGGGGAGTCTTTGGCCGGCAAGTCGCTGGTAATCTGGCCGGAACAAGGCTTTGGCGATGAGATCCAGTTTGCCCGTTATTTCCCTTTGCTCAAGGCCAAAGAGCTCTCGCGCCTGACTTTGGTCAGCAAACCGCCGCTTAAAGATTTGCTGGAAAATGTAGCGGGCATTGATGCGGTGGTCCTGCCCGCAGAAGCCCCATCATTGCCGCATCACGACTACTGGGTTTTCCCGATGAGCTTGCCGCTGCACTTTTCCACCACAGTGGAGACCATCCCGATCAAGATGCCTTATCTGCATGCTCCGCCGCAAAGGCTTGAACGGTGGCGCAACCGGTTGCCCAAGGGTGGATTGAAAGTTGGATTGGTATGGAAGGGAAACACTGCCCCCAACCCGCACCGCTCACTGCCGGGTCTCGCCACGCTTGCGCCGTTGTGGTCCGCTGCTGAAGTGACATTTATCAGCCTGCAAAAAGGACCGGGAGAGGACGAAGCCGCAACACCCCCGGCAGGCCAGCCTATCATCGATCTGGGCTCGGACATCGCGGACTTTGCCGATACCGCAGCCATCGTTGACCAGTTGGACCTGGTGATCTGCATCGATACGGCCATCGCCCACCTGGTGGGAGCATTGAACAAGCCCTGCTGGGTGCTATTGCCCTTCATCGGTGTCGATTGGCGATGGTTTCAAAAGCGAACCGACTCGCCCTGGTATCCGGGTGCAATGAGACTGTTCCGGCAAACCGAACCGGGGGATTGGTCGGAAACAATCAGCGAGGTATCGCGAGCGCTGGGCAATTGGGTTGATCAGCACAAGAATACAATCTAGACACGCAAAGATGTTTCCTGATTGCAGGGATATATCGTCAGGGTGTTATCAGCGACCTGAATTCCGGAGCATTGATGAACTTTGCGAGAATTTTCTGGGCCATAGGCATGTATGCATCGGCGATCTTCTGGCAGTCAGCATTGGAACCAAAACCAACATCAAAATTATAATGCTCGGTCACCGATACCGATTGGCCATTCGATGAATCGACGCGCAAACCGACTTTCCAGGTGCTGGTAAAGATGTTGCGCCGCGAGAACACCGACAATTGCTCAACCGTTCCCGAGAGCGTGATCTTCGGCGCCACATCATCAAACATGCCCGCATTCTTGAGTTCGTCGATCAGGCCCTGCCGTATATACCCTTCGAAACTCAATTTATCAGGCATCCTTACCGAACCGGCGGTGATACCGCAGTCGTTGTTAAACTTTTCAGCCATCGTGAACGGGCCGACGTTGATATGGCCGCCGCCGAATCGCTTGATCGCCTTGGCGTTGTCATCGGAAACGCTGTAACGCGGCGGCATGTAGATCAACAGCGACGAACACGCGCCAACGACGAACGCAAGCATCAGCACACCACTTCTATTCATGACTTCCCCCATTTGGCTCCCGGCAGCAGGAGCAGATTCTAATCTGAATCCCGCGCACCCGGACAGACATCCGCATGAGTCCCATGCGTCGCCACATTGCCACAATGTAATCCCGCTATCGTGCGTCGGTCAACCCGTCGCATCATCAAAGCTGCCAGCGACAACAACTAGCGCATCCCTGCCAGAAGAAAAAAACCGGATAGGCGGCCCGCAATATTATGCCTATACTGACTGACAAATCCTTGTTTGATATTCAGATGGGTACCGGACAACAGCATCTTCCCCGCCGAACCGCCCCGCACGAAGCGCGCCGTTGGCTTATGGGCGGGCGCGTGCAGGGTGTGGGATATCGCGCCTTCGTGTTCAATCTGGCGCAACGTTTCGATTTAGGCGGCGTGGTGCAGAATCTGACCGGCGAGGTGCTGGTCGAAGCGCAGGGTGAACCTGCCTCGCTGGATTCGTTCGCTGCCGCGCTGCTCTCGGAAGCGCCTCCGCTGGCGCGTCCGCACATCATTTCCTGTCAGATCATTCCGTTGCGCGAGCTGAACGGTTTTGAAATCCTGTTCAGCGCGGCAGCCTCGCGGCGCGACATACACATACCGCCGGATTATTTTCTTTGCGAAGATTGTCGCCGCGAGTTGACCGATCCCGGCGACAGACGCTATCGCTACCCTTTCATCAATTGCACGCAATGCGGGCCGCGCTATACGCTGATCAGCGCGATGCCTTACGACAGGCCGAACACCACGATGGCCGGTTTTCCGCTGTGCGCGGCGTGCCGGGCCGAATATGAAGACCCGCACAACCGCCGCTTCCACGCACAGCCGCTGGCCTGCCCGGAGTGCGGGCCTCAGCTGAGTTTCGTCGCGACCCACCGGTATGCCGGGGGCGAAGCGGCACTACAGGCTTGCATCGAGTCCCTGCGCCGCGGTGAGACCGTCGCGGTAAAGGGGATCGGCGGCTATCACCTGATGTGCGATGCGCTGGACCCATCGGCCATCGCACATCTGCGCGCCAGCAAGCACAGGCCGCACAAGCCCCTGGCGCTGATGTTCCCGTGGCAGGGAGAAAACGGTTTGCAGCATGTGCGGGAATTCCTGCAACTCGATGACGTCATGGAAGCTGCATTGCGCGATGCCGCCCGCCCGATAGTGCTGATCCCCAAACGCCCGGATTCCAGACTGCCCGAAGCGGTCGCGCCGGGGCTGCGCGAGATAGGCGCGATGCTGCCCTACAGTCCGCTGCATTACCTGTTGCTGGGAGGCTTCGGCCGGCCGCTGGTCGCGACTTCCGGCAATGTCAGCGGCGAGCCGGTGCTCACCGACAATGCCGAAACCGGGGTGCGGCTGGGCAAGGTGGCGCAGGCGTTCCTGCACCACAACCGCCCCATCGCGCGCCCTGCGGACGACAGTGTGCTGCGCATCATTGCTGACCGGCCGCGCCTGCTGCGTGCCGGGCGCGGCATCGCGCCGCTGGAATTCGACCTGCCGTTCACGTTGCCGCAGCCGCTGCTCGCGGTGGGCGGCCACATGAAAAATTCCGTCGCGCTCGGCTGGGACAACCGGGCGGTATTGTCGCCGCATATCGGCGACCTGGACAGCCCGCGCAGCCTCGAGATCTTCGGGCAGGTGATCGCGGACTTGCAGCAACTGTATGGCGTCAAGGCCAAAGCGATCGTATACGATGCGCATCCCGGCTATGCCAGCAGCCGTTGGGCGGCAAACCAGGGCTTGCCGCTGTATCGCGTGCAACACCATCATGCGCATGCTTCGGCGCTGGCATTTGAAGGGGGGCTTGACAAGACATGGTTGACGTTCACCTGGGATGGTGTGGGCTTTGCCGAGGATGAAACATTGTGGGGCGGCGAAGCACTGCATGGCAAACCCGGTGCATGGCAGCGCGTTGCCAGTTTCAAACCGTTCAGGTTGCCGGGCGGCGAACGCGCCGGACGCGAGCCGTGGCGCTCGGCTGCTGCGCTGTGCTGGGAAAGCGGTCTCGAATGGCATTCGGATTTGCGCGACGCGGTGCTGCTCAAAAGCGCATGGGAGCACGGGCTGAATGCACCGGTCACGACCGCGGCAGGGCGTTTGTTCGACGCCGCGTCCAGCCTGCTCGGTCTGATCGATACGGCGAGTTACGAAGGGCAGGGGCCGATGCTGCTGGAAGCGGTCGCAACCATCTGGAGTGCGGATGCAGGCGAAGCGGCAGAACTGCTCCTGGATGAAGATGACAACGGTTTGCTTGTCGCCGACTGGACGCCTTTGCTGCATGCTTTGCGGCGCGACGAAATCCCGGTGGCGCAGCGCGCGATGCAATTCCACCTGAGCCTTGCGCAAACCATCGCCAGGCAAGCCCGGCGGATCCATGAGCGCACGCCGTTCGATGCGGTGGGTTTGACCGGCGGCGTATTCCAGAACAAACTGCTCTCGGAACTGGCACTGAAACAACTGGGCAATGCCGGATTCGAGGCGTATCTTCCGCAGCGGGCGCCCTGCAATGATGGCGGCCTTGCGTTTGGTCAATTGATGGAAGCGGCGAATCAGTATGGATGATCTTTATATTACTTTGGCACACGGCAACGGCGGGCGCTACATGCGCGAGCTGATCGAGGAATTATTCGCGCGCCACCTCGGCAATCCGCTGCTCGATACCGGCGCGGATGCGGCGCACATTCCGCTTGGCGCCGGCGAGGTGATGGTCACCACCGACGGTTTCACGGTTCAGCCGCTGGAATTTCCCGGCGGCACCATCGGTTCGCTCGCGGTGCACGGCACCGTGAACGATCTCGCGGTGTCCGGCGCTGTTCCGCATTACCTTACACTGGGCGTATTCATCGAAGAAGGCCTGGAGATCGCCCAACTGGAACGCATCATCATCAGCATGGCCGAAGCCGCGCGCGAAGCGAATGTCGTGGTGGTGGCCGGCGACACCAAGGTCGTGCGGCGCGGCGAGGGCGGCGGGCTGTATCTCTCCACCCTCGGAGTCGGGCTGCGCGCAGAGGGAACTCAACTCGGCATGCAGCACATCCGCGCCGGCGATGCAGTACTGGTGAGCGGACCGGTGGGCGATCATGGCATCGCGGTGATGCTGGCGCGGGAGCAGTTCGGATTGCATGGCGAGCTGCTGTCGGATGCGGCTAACGTGCTGCCGCTGACGCAGGCGCTGTTGCCATTGGACGGCCTGCGCTTCATGCGCGACCCGACGCGCGGCGGTCTGGCCACGGTGATGCACGAGATCAGCCGCGCGACAAAGTTGCAGGTGCGGCTCGACCAGCCCGCGATCCCGGTGCGCGAGCAGGTGATGTCGGTGTGCGAGATGCTCGGCTATGATCCGCTGTACCTCGCCTGCGAAGGACGCGTGGTGGCGGTGGTGGACGCATCGCAGTCCGGCGCTGCGCTGGCGCGCTGGCAGGCACTGCCGCAGGGACGCGACGCCGCGATCATCGGCAGCATCGGAACGGGACGCGCGCATGTCGTGATGGAAACCGAATTGGGCGGCGAGCGCATACTGGAAGAACTGGAAGATGACCCTTTGCCAAGAATCTGTTGAACCCGTGAATCTGTTGAAACGGGGAATTTGTTGATTCGGGCATTTGCCAAATCCGGAATTGAGGTTCACCATAATCGCCATGAACAGGAATCGCGATGAACGGAATTAGCCATGCATGAAATGTCGATCGCCGAAAGCGTGCTGCAGATCATCCAGGATGCGGCTCGAGCCGAAGGGTACGCGAAGGTAAAAGCGGTGTGGCTGGAGATCGGCCAATTGGCCGCCGTTGAAAAGGAATCGCTGCGCTTCTGTTTCGATGCGGTGACGCGCGACAGCATAGCAGAGGACGCGCGCCTGGAAATCATCGACACAGCCGGACGCGGCTGGTGCATGCAGTGCGCTTGCAATGTGGCTGTGACGGCCCGGTATGAACCCTGCCCGAGCTGCGGCAGTTCGCAGGTCGAAGTGACGGGCGGCGAAGAGATGAGAGTGAAAGAATTGGAGGTGGAGTGATGTGCATGACATGCGGATGCGGCAAGGGTCAGACACTGATCGGCGGCCATGCGTTGGCGCGGCAACACAAGCCCGGCGGGGCGATGCGCTACCGTGCGCATGAGCCAGGTTCAGCGCCTGCTCACGCTCGCGGACACGCGCAATCGCGCGACACCATCGATTTCGGCGCCGGCCCCGCCGGCACTCATGCACCCGGCATCAGCCAGTCTCGCATCGTGAAGGTCGAACGCGACATACTCGCCAAGAACAACGATTATGCAGGCCGGAACCGCAGTTACTTTTCCGCCCACGGGATCTTTGCGCTCAACCTGGTATCCAGCCCCGGCTCGGGCAAGACCACGCTGCTGGTGAAAACCATCACTGCCTTGAACGGTGCGCAGCCGCTCTCCGTGATAGAAGGCGACCAGCAGACCGACAACGATGCCGCGCGCATCCGTGCCGCCGGCGCACCCGCAGTGCAGATCAATACCGGCAAGGGCTGCCATCTGGATGCGCAAATGGTGGGACAGGCCATGCAACGGCTGGAACTTGACGACGACAGCCTGCTGTTGATCGAGAACGTCGGCAACCTGGTGTGCCCCTCCGCTTTCGATCTGGGCGAGGCGCACAAGGCGGTGATCTTTTCCGTAACCGAGGGCGAGGACAAGCCGCTCAAATATCCCGACATGTTCCGCGCTTCGAGCCTGATGCTGCTCAGCAAGTGCGACCTGCTGCCCCACCTTGATTTCGATGCCGACCTCGCGGTCGCCAATGCGCGCCGCGTGAATCCGGACATACACGTAATCCGCATATCCGCGACCAGCGGCGCAGGCATCACGGATTGGCTGGACTGGATCAAGGCCGGTTGTGATGCCGCGGTTGCGGCAAAGCAGTATTCAACCCCAGAGAAGGCGGAACCATTCAACATCCCCGCGGCTTGATCCGGTCATGAGTTCATCCGACAGCACAGCGACCTCTGGACAAATCAAGGCCGCGGTCGCAGATGCCTGCTCGCGATCGACACACCTGCTGCACGTTCTGTATGCACTGCAACAGCGGCTCCTGCATATCCCCGATGAGGCTGTCCGCGAAGTCGCCGAGCAACTCGGGCTGCCTGTCAGCCGGATAGAATCTGTGGTCGAGTTCTATTCCTTCTTTTACAAAACACCGCGCGGAAAGTACAACCTCCTGCTCAGCAATTGCACCAGTTGCGGCTACCAGGCGGGCGGCGCAAACCTTTTGCAAACGCTGTGCGATAGGCTGCATGTGGTCGTAGGCAGGACGCGCGCCGATGGATTGGTCGGCGTGGACCAGACCTCCTGCATCGGCATGTGCGATCACGGTGCCGCCTTGCTGGTCAACGGCATACCGATCACCGGTCTCGATAGCGGCAGGATCATCCGCATCGCCGAACTGGTCGAAACGGATACCCCGCTCGCGGCCTGGCCTGCCGAATGGTTTTACATAGCCGACAATATCCGCAAGGGCGGCTTGTTGCTCAACAATGATCTTGCCGCTGGCGATGGCCTGCGCCCAGCGCTGGCACGCGGCGCCGATGCCACGCTGGCCGAGGTCACACTATCCGGGCTGCGAGGACGCGGCGGCGCGGGATTCAGTGCCGGCATGAAATGGAAATTCTGCCGCGAGGCCAAGGGCGACGTGCGCTACGTGGTTTGCAATGCCGACGAAGGTGAGCCCGGCACATTCAAGGATCGTGTCCTGCTGCACAGCCATGCCGATGCGGTATTCGATGGAATGACGATATGCGCATTCGTGATCGGCGCCGAACAGGGCTTCCTGTATCTGCGCGGCGAGTACCGCTATCTGCTTCCGCAGTTGCAGGCGGCGCTAGCAAAGCGGCGCGAGCTGGGCTTGCTGGGCAACAACATACTCGGCCGCGCCGGATTCAAGTTCGACATCGAGATCGTCGTCGGCGCAGGAGCATACATCTGCGGCGAAGAATCGGCGCTGATCGAATCGCTGGAAGGCAAGCGCGGCATTCCGCGCAACCGTCCGCCGTTTCCGGTGACAAACGGCTATCTCGGCAAACCGACCGTGATCAACAATGTCGAGACATTTGCCGCTGCCGCCCATATTGCGTCGCGCGCCAGTGCCTGGTTCAGGAAAGCTGGCACGGAAAAATCGGCGGGCAGCAAGATACTGAGTGTCAGCGGCGACTGCGCATCGCCCGGCATCTATGAATACCCGTTCGGCGTCAGCGTCCGGCAGGTTCTGGACGACTGCGGCGCAAAGGATGTCCAGGCGGTGCAGATCGGCGGGCCTTCAGGCACGCTGATCGGCGGCACTGAATTCGATCGCAAGCTCTGCTTCGAGGATCTGTCCACGGGCGGATCTTTCATGGTGTTCGGCGCAGGACGCGACCTGCTGGATATCCTCGTCAACTTTGCACATTTCTTTGGCCACGAAAGCTGCGGCTTCTGCACACCCTGCCGGGTCGGCGCGACGCTGCTCAGGAACGGTCTGGACAAGATCGCCGCCGGCCGCGGCACACGATATGACCTGGATGAATTGCAGCGCATGGCTGCACTGGTCAAGCGCCGTTCGCATTGCGGTCTCGGGCAGACCGCTGCGAATCCGGTCCTGGATGCCCTGCAGCGCTTCCCGCGCATCCTGGAGCAGCGCTTGGCGCAAAGCGATTTTGAGCCCTACTTCGATCTCGATGCGGCGCTTGAAGAAGCGCGCCAGGTCACGCATCGCGACGATGCGGCGGCCCACCTGGAATCGCGGGGATGGCATGAATAGAGAAGCCGATTCGGCCACACCTGACACGATCAATCCCGATACCATCAATATAGACGGGCAGGACATCCCCTTCAAAGCCGGGCAGACCATCATGGATGCGGCTTTTGCAGCCGGCGTCTACATCCCGCATCTCTGCCACCGCCCCGGACTCATGCCGCACGGCAGCTGCAAGCTGTGCACTGTCGACATCCATAACAGGATCGCGGCTTCGAGCGCATCGGATCGCAGGACCCAGACCAAATTCACGGTGGATGCAGACAGCCGCAGCGTTTCAGCCTGCACCATGCCCGCCGCCGCAGGTCAGCAGATCAGCAGCAATACGCCGGCCCTCAACGAGGTCAGAAAAACCATCACGCAGATGCTGTTCATCGAGGGCAACCACCTGTGCCCGTCCTGCGAAAAATCCGGCGACTGCACGCTGCAGGCCGTGGCCTATCATCTGGGCATGCTGGACGGGCATTTCCCGCAATTCTTCCCGCGCCGCGCAGTGGATGCCTCGCATCCGACGGTGATGCTGGACCGCGACCGCTGCATACTCTGTGAACTGTGCGTGCGCGCCAGCCGCGAAGTCGACGGCAAGAACGTGTTCGCGATCGCCGGACGCGGCACGGCCGCGCACCTGATCGTAAATTCGCCTAGCGGGAAACTGGCGGACAGCGATCTTGAAACCGGCGACATGGCGGTGCACATCTGTCCCGTCGGCGCGATCCTGATCAAGGAGCACGGCTATGAAGTGCCGATCGGACGGCGCACGTTCGACCTGCATTATGTCGGCGAAGCCGGCCTGGAAAAGGTCGTGCTGGCCAAGGCGGGACACATCGATGAGTAAACTGCGCATCGCAACTACATCGCTGGCCGGTTGTTTCGGCTGCCACATGTCCTTCCTCGACATGGACGAACGGCTGGTGGAATTGCTGGAACAAGTCGAGTTCGACCGCTCGCCGCTGACCGACATCAAGCATTGCGGACCCTGCGACATCGGCTTGGTCGAGGGCGGGCTGTGCAACGCGGACAACGTGCATGTGCTGCGCGAGTTCCGCGCCAACTGCAAGATCCTGATCGCGGTCGGCGCCTGCGCGATCAACGGCGGCGTACCCGCGATGCGCAACCATTTCGACCTGCGTTCTTGCCTGGAAGAATCCTATCTGAACAGCGTCGGCGTCGAGAACCCGCAGATCCCGGATGATGTGGAATTGCCGCTGCTGCTCGACAAGGTGCATCCCGTCCATGAAGCGGTGCACATAGATTATTACCTGCCGGGATGCCCGCCTTCCGCCGATGAGTTTCTGAGCGTGCTCGGCGATTTGCTGGCGGGCCGCGAACCGGCGCTGCCCAAAAGACTCATACATTACGATTAGCGATCACCAGCCATGGAACAAGATTCCCAATCAGGTCTCAGGCGCGTCGCGATCGACCCGGTCTCGCGCGTCGAAGGACACGGCAGGATCACGCTGATGCTCGATGCCGAAAATCATATCCATGAAGCGCGTTTTCATATCGTCGAATTCCGCGGCTTCGAGAAATTCATCCAGGGCCGCCCCTACTGGGAAGTGCCGTTCTTCGTGCAGCGGCTGTGCGGCATCTGTCCGGTCAGCCATCAACTGGCGGCGGCCAAGGCCGTCGATCAACTGGTCGGGGTCGAGCAGCTCACGCCGACGGCAACCAAGCTGCGCCGTTTGCTGCATTTCGGTCAGGTGCTGCAATCGCATGCTTTGCATTTCTTCCACCTGTCATCGCCCGACCTGTTGTTCGGCTTCGGCAGCGATCCGAAACAGCGCAACATCGCCGGTGTGCTCGACAAATATCCGGACCTTGCGCTGAAAGGCGTGAAGCTGCGCAAGTACGGGCAACAGGTCATCGCGGCGATCGCCGGCAAGCGCATCCACGGCACGGCGACGGTGCCGGGGGGCATGAACAAGGCGTTGACCTTAGCCGAGCGCGAAATCCTGCTGGCCGATATCAAGGATATTTTGGCTTGGTGTGAGGACGCGGTCGCGCTGAACGAACAGATCCATACCGAACATGCCGAGCACCGCGGCTTCGCGGCAATCAGCAGCAATTTCCTCAGCATGGTCCGCAGCGGTGGAGAACTGGAGCTCTATCACGGCGGCTTGCGCGCACGCTCGGCGAACGGCGCGAAGATCTTCGACCAGTTCGATTACCGCGGCTATCAGCAGATCATCCGCGAAGAAGTGCGGCCGTGGAGCTACATGAAATTCCCGTACCTGATCGAGCTGGGCAAGCAGCAGGGCTGGTATCGCGTCGGCCCGCTGGCGCGCGTGAACAATTGTGATCTGATCGCCACCCCGCTGGCGGAAGCGGCGCGCAAACGCTTCAGGGAATTCGGCAATGGCGGATTCGTGCAGGACACCCTCGCCTATCACTTGGCGCGCATGATCGAGGCATTGCATTGCGCCGAATCAATCAACAAATTGCTGCATGATCCGGAAATCATCGGCACCGATCTGGTGGCGGGCCCGGGCGAAAAGCGGCGCGAGGGAATCGGCGTGATCGAAGCGCCGCGCGGCACCCTGTTCCATCACTATCGGATCGACGACGATGGATTGATAGAAAAAGCCAACCTGATCGTATCGACCACCAACAACAACCAGGCGATGAACGAATCGGTGCGCTCTGTTGCCAACCAATATCTGGACGGCCGTGAGATCAGCGAAGGCCTGCTGAATCATCTGGAAGTCGCGGTGCGCGCCTATGATCCCTGCCTGTCCTGCGCCACCCATGCACTAGGCAAGATGCCGCTGCAGGTCGAATTACTCGATGCGGACGGCGCGCTGCTCGACCGGCTGGTCAAAGGGGGCAATGGCAAGATCGAAAGGACGGTCTGAAGAACATGGCTAAACTACTGCTGTTCGGGTACGGCAATCCCGGGCGGGGCGATGATGCGCTCGGTCCGGAGTTGATCGCACGCATCACGCGCATGCATCTTGAAGGTGTCGATTGCCATAACGACATGCAACTGCAAGTCGAGCATGTCACCGACTTGGCAGGGTGCGAGCAGGCACTGTTCATCGATGCCGACATGTCCTGTGCAGCACCATTCGAGTATTCCCAAATCAGAGCGGCCAAGGACGACAGCTACACCAGCCACGCGATGAGCCCATCAGCTTTGCTTTACGCCTATCGCCAGGTATATCGCACCGATCCACCACGCGCGTTTCTGCTGCGCATACGCGGCTACGATTTCGGGCTGGGTGACCCAATGTCCGACAAGGCAAAGTCCAATCTGGAAACGGCCACAAAGCTGGTTGTTGAATTGCATTTCGCGGCCCGTCCGTCATTCCAGTAAGGGCATTCCAGTAACGAAAAATCAAAGGCAGACAGGTTCTAGCCGAGATCTTGCGCGTTGGGATTGATGTTGATAAGACGCCATCCTTTATAAGACATTAACTCATCTTGAATTGCTGCCCGAAACCGGAAGTTGGTGAACTTCTGATAACGGCACACACCCGTTGGCCACTGCTTACTTGGCTTTATAAATGCGTATCTCCGAATTATCCGAACTTAGTTTTGCAAAATTGTCGCGAACGTATTGGTCGATAATCGGATGAGTGTTGCTATATCGCAGGTCATCACGCCCATCGAAGGCGAAATCATTAATCACTACGAGGCCTGGATCGGCCGCTTTTATTCTCTCAATTTCTGCATGCTGAAACGCGGCGTTTCGCGGGCTTATCGCATAAATTTCCAATATTGGTGACTTTTTGTTCAGAGCCGCATACACACCAGGCCAAAAAGGCGCCACGAGAATCATTCTGTCATCAGGCGCGTACTGTTCTGAAAGAACAGCGAGTATTGCCAGATTATTTGCCACGCCTTGGTCAATTTTAAGCTTGTCCCCGAGGATATTTGCATCAACACACTTATTTATCGCTGCGCATTCCCAGATATATCGTACGGGAAGCATAAGCAGCAGACTCGCGCCGACAAACAGCAGCAAAAGAAATAGCGATCGCTTGATGTTAGCGGCCTGAGCAGCCAGAAGCGCCAAGATACCCATTACAAACGGAAGAATTCCAGGCGCAAGGTGGGTAATATCGGCTCTCGAATAAGCATGGTGTGCATACGGAAGAGTCAGAAAGATTGACGCTACGAGCGCTGCTGGAACTGTTTCACCTTTTAGTTTCTTCCGCATTGCCCAAATGATCCCCGACAAACCAAAACCAACAATGAAAATGAATGACATTCTGAACATCATGCCACGCATTGTCTCAACAATGGACAGCTGTTTGAACGGAAGAAGCCACGGCCAAGGCACAGGTAAAGGAATATTCGTGCCTTTCATTTCGGACAAATTTCGAATGCTTTCCCAAAAAGCCTGTGCAAAGCCGGGAACGACTACAATAAAGATCACCATCGGAAGGTAACCAACGAAGATGCCCGACAACCAGCAGATGAAAGCCGTCCTCAGCTTTGTACCGCCCTCGCGCTTTGTAGCCAAATAGGCAATCACGCCCAAGCTGCCTACTACACCGTATACCCCGTGGTTGCGTCCAAATACGGCCACAATTCCGATAACCAATCCGGTCAAAAAATAACGGCAGGGGGTCGGCTTTTCGACAAGAAAGGAGAGCGCGCTGACCAAAATAATTGGCAGTGCAATATCAAACACCCTGTATTGGGGAGCCATCCAAATTAGCAGCGTAATTACTGCCAACAACCAAAATAGAAGGTTTCGGATTGGATAGCTGCGCGCCAGTGCTGTCAAACCAAGGAAGAGTGCAATAGCTTCAAACGCTGCAATTGCGATCCGCAGTGCCACAATACCCTTGCTGCCCAGCAAACCCATGAACGCAGCCGACCAATAGTAGCGGCCAATGTCATAAGACGTAAAATCGCGCATTGGCACTTCGCCTGACATCACGCGCTGCACCCCATACCAAAGAAAGCCTTCATCCCATAGTGTGAGACCTACGTGGCTTTCCAAAAGGAAAAGCCCGATAACGCCGGTTAATGAGAGCAATAAGATTGCCAAAGTTGATCTAGACATGAAATTCCGGGTGCCATCCTTAACAACCAGTGCGCCAACTTCGTAAGGCTTTTTACTGAAGTTCGTAAGATAGCGTTGCCTAGCCATATAGTGCTCAGTTGATTTGGGTTTGCGATAACCAGCGACCGGTATGAATCTGGGGAGGGATATATTTTTTTAAATATGGCAGGTCATTACTTTACACCATTGTCCGATCGTATGGTTTATGAACCGTAGTACCGGCTTTCTTATGTAACATTTAAGGAGGCGGGGCGGAGGGGCTAACGTCCCCATATGCTCTTCTTTTGGCGCAAAGTGCCCTTCAAGTCTTGCATTAGCTTACCCAAGCCCTTCGGGCCCTGTGTTCAAATCCGCTTTCGGATTGCCGCATGGCAGTGAGGGTGGCATGCAGCTTCCAACATAGACCAGCCTGCGACTTGTTCACAGTCTACCGTTCAGAATTGGGTCGGACACCCGGGATATCCACGACATCGCCTCGGACGACCGCAATCGTCGCATATTTTTGAGGGGTACCTTGGAAGCAATCAAACTGCCGCCAATCTTGTACCATTTCTTAAGTGACGCTCACCCCTCCTTTCCGTCAATCCTGATCAGTATGCTGCTGACCATTATGCTGTTCGGAACCAGTATTTCGCTTCCATCCAGGCCCCGCAACATCGTATAGCCTAGAGACAGTTGCTCGACCGTAGCGGTAGTAAGCCCATTCGGCGTGTTCAGTTTAACTTTATCGCCGATTGAAATCGCCCTGTTCAATACCAGTGAAACGCCGGCAATTAGATTGCTCAAGGTGCTCTGCGCCGCAAGGCCGACAACCACAGAAGCGACGCCCGCCCCTGCAAGTACCGCAGTTGCCAGCGACCTGAGTTCCGGAATAAGGTGGGCATATAAAACGCAGGCAAGAAAGTAAATCAGTATCTGCGCCAAGGCTGATGCAAACCGGAGTCCTGTTGCATCCGTAAGATGCACCTCTATCCGCCTTTCAGCCTTGCGGACCAAACGCGCCAATACAAATGCCGCGATTAGAAACACAACTCCATAAAGTGAAGCGCCAAGCAAAGTATCGGCTGCAAAGAAGCCATTCATAAGATGCCTTCAAATGATTCCATCATTTTGTTCCAGTTGTTGATTTGAAGATCTTATCGGGCCGCTCTAGAGTTTCCGATATGGCAAAAAGCCAAACTTCAATTTGCTTGAATGCAGCCATTCCTGCTGCTCGATACATGTCACGGCCGAAAATCGGCCCAGAAATGATCAGTGTATTTCAGGAAATTTCAGGGTCTTCATCGGAGGGCATTGTCGTAAGCGCCAATTCAAGGTTTGAGGCAAGATTTTCAGCATATTTTGCCGCCTCAAACAGCCGATGCGTCTTGTAGTATTGGGCCTTGGTCCGAAAATAATCAATATCGTCGGAAAGTATCATCCTTATTTCATCTTTATTCATTTATCTGCTCCTGATGATTGGTTGTTATTAAGACCGATTGATAATAGGTGCCCGAATAAAATTGACCCGATTAATTCGATTGGCCCCATATACACAATGCAGCTGCTATCAATTTAATAATTTTCATGAAGCTATTCCTGATTAAACGACGTCATTTGTATCAGGGCCCATTGCCCAACCTTTGAGACCCTCACGCTGAAATGGAAGGAACCTCTGCATGCGGCTAATTGCGCCCGCCAGATTGCCCATATTCCGTCGAATACTTCCCACTTGCAAGCGGTCTTTCGAATTCACAGTTTAGTCAAACCGCGAATGTCTGGCATGGGTCTGACAAGCGGAATCTGGCCATGTTCACCCACAATGCGGCGATCTTTGTATATGCAAATCCAATTGCATATCAGCGGGTGTCTCGGGGGCGGGGTGTCACAAAAATTCTGCAGGTTCGGACGGGTGTTTCGTGAACTAACCACCCAATGCTCCACCTATTTGGATATTCACCGGCTGAAAAAAAGGCCTGCATCGCTGCAAGCCTTATGGGTGTTGGTGCGATTATCGGCATATAACTCCAAGCTGCAAGCCACGTACTTACAGGGTTTCATGATTATGAAGTAGGATTTTACCCGCCTTTTTACCCGTTTATAACGCCACGGTGCAATTCATAACGTTTGAAGAGCCCAAAAGGCGCAACCTAAGCACTAACAATGATACCAGTTACGTTTGGTTCTTGATCACATCTATACCCCCCACCGCCGGAACCTGTATTGACCAAACGCTCCACCCAGTCAACTTGTGGATCATTTCAGCGTATCGTGTCGGCACATAATGGTCATCAATCCAGTGCTCGATCTCAATCTCTTCAACGCCCAACTTAGCTGCGACTGATTCCTTGCCACCCATGATTTCAACGACGCAAAAGACGTCGTTTCCTACCCAGTGATATTGCCTGTTACCGGTTACTGGATTGATCTCGACCAAGTGACCTTGACCGCTAACAATGAGCCAATCGAAATCCACACCGGGCCGAGTCATACCGGCCTCACTTTTTCCAATGGAATCCCAGACAGTTCCGAAAGCTTTCTTGCGTAATCGATATTGGTCACTCTTCGGTTTTTTATCCAGGAATGAACCGCTCCGTTTGACACCCGTAGCTCATTCGAAGCTCGGGTCACTCCCCCAATTTTTTCTACGGCCTTTTTCACTGCGTTCTCACTTTGCATATACATCGAATTTTCTCCTCAATTTTTATAGTTATCCTTTGATCATCGAATGATCAAGCTGATATCTATATTTTAAGATATTCGAAGTCGTGAATTGCCGGGAATGGCGTATTTGCTGAACTATTTTTTATCAGGGGCGTTGGAGTGGCCGGAAAGCCCTGATTTGAAACTTTTCGTGAAGCTCGAAATGTTGAATCGATGAGAACCCACGAAAATCTGAAAAATGGTGGGTTCTGAATTCTTTGGATAGCGAACATTTGCTGACCGTCTGTTCATTTTTGGATTTCTTATTTATAGGATAAGAACAGCGTAGAAAAGCCGCTACGCGGATCACAAATAAGCGAACGCAAAGCCCAATAACTATGGGCAGGTTAAACGTCGCTTTCAGTTGATCGGTGTAGAATTAGCCAAAGGCCGGTTAATCTCTTGTCGGGCAGTGCCTGATCGTTGCACCGCCGGTATACTATGAAAGGTGTGATCCTTTTGAATGGCATTTATGATTTTTTCAACCCCGATTGGAGCAAGTGTATTGGAGCCTATCCTGAATTTTGTGTGTAGAGGTCATATCATGCTAACCCAAGGAGCGATGAATGACCGAAGCAACGAAGAAGCCGCGCAAGCGCAAACCCTCAGGCCCGTTTTCCGACGAGCTGCTTGACCAACTTTTAGCCCAGGTATCCGGCAAGGATGCGGAGAGCCTGTTGGGCGAATCCGGCCTGATCGGGCAGCTTAAGAAGCAGCTTGCGGAACGAATGCTGGCCGCTGAACTCACCCACCACCTGGCGAATGAGGAACCCGAGGAAGGGGCTGGCAACCACCGCAACGGCAGCAGCCCCAAGACCGTGCTCACGCCCAACGGCGCGCTCGACCTGTCCATTCCGCGTGATCGCCTGTCCACCTTCGAGCCGCAGCTGGTGGCCAAGCACCAGCGCCGGCTGCCCGGATTCGACGAACATGTGATCGGCATGTATGCACGGGGCATGACGGTGCGCGAGATCCAGGGGCACCTGGTCGAGCTGTACGGGCTGGAAATCTCCCCGGACCTGATCTCCACCATCACCGACGAAGTCATGGCCGAAGTGGCGGATTGGCAAGCCCGTCCGCTCGATGCCATGTATGCGTGGCCCGACACCCCAAACTTCACCCACCGGGAGACTGGCAAAGAGCGTGCTCAACTGTAGCTCATCCAATCGCCCGAAATCGCAGACGCCATTCTCACCGGCCAGTCCTTTTTTGGCGCAATGATTGGCCAGCTTGGCGAGGGTCTTGGTATCGGCAATGCCAACACACACAGGAATGCCGACATTGCTCTTAACGGCTTGCCGGATCTTCTGGCCATAGGCCATGAGGGACTGCGGATCAAAACCATCCAGATCCAGGAAGCACTCGTCGATGGAATAGATCTCCTGCCTGGGCGAAAACGTGGAAAGAATCGACATCACCCGTGCTGACAAATCGCCATAAAGAGTGTAGTTGCTGGAGTAAGCAATGATGCCGTGCTGCTTGGCAATCTTCTCCATCTTGAACCAGGGCTCACCCATCTTTATTCCGAGGGATTTCACTTCGTTCGATCTGGCAACGGCACAGCCATCGTTATTGGAAAGCACAACCACTGGCTTGCCCTCCAGCTTGGGATTGAACATACGCTCGCAGGAAACGTAAAAGTTATTGCAATCGACAAGGGCGATGGGCATGGCCGCAAACCTTAAATGAACTTCTTCACCGTTGAGGTCACCACACCCCACACTTGCAATTCTTGGCCTTCTTTTAGTTCGATCTCCTTGAAGCGTGAGTTCTCCGGCCTGAGAATTACTTTGTCGCCACTCTTGATGAGTCGTTTTACCGTGAGCTCGCCATCGACTATCGCAATAATGATATCGCCGGAAGATGGGGTAAGGGATTTGTCGACCACAAGCAGGTTGCCATCGAATATGCCTGCGCCCACCATGCTGTTGCCCTTGGCCCGAACAAAGAACGTCGAGTCCTTGTGCTGAATCAGATGTTCGTCCAGGCTTAATCTGCCCTCGATGTAATCATCGGCGGGAGAGGGAAATCCGGCTGTTACTTTATGGCTGAAAAGAGGGACATGAATAGACTTAGTGCCTATCGCAGGTAGTTGGATTTGGACTTGCTTCATGATGATCAACGAACTGAAAGAACGTTTGACATATGATAGAGAACGTTCGTTCTGTTGTCAAACTATTCAAGTAGTCGCAGGTATTGGCTCAACCAACCCGGAATCATCCCTCAATCCGACACGGTTAAGTTCACGAGTTACTGGCCATGCCTGCATCGATTCTGGATCATGTGGATGAATCATGGGAAGTAACGCATCCTTCAGATGTTCTTGTGGAGAAAGCCAGGTTGTCCATTGTTCAGGATCGAGGATCACCGGCATCCGGTCATGGATTGGTGCCATAAGAGTATTGGCATCGGTAGTGATGATGCAGCAGCTCTCAATAACTTCCCCTTCCTTCGAGGGCCACGTCTCCCACAACCCTGCAAACGCCATTGGATCGCCTGACTTCAGGCTGATAAACCACGGAAACTTAACTCCGTTCTCGGTCTTCCATTCATAGAATCCGGAAGCGGGTATGAGGCAGCGGCGGGATTTGAAAGCGGATCGGAATGATGGCAACTTGGCAACAGTCTCACCCCTTGCGTTAGAGGGTTTATTGGCCATCGTTGCGTCTTCGACCCACGACGGGATCAGTCCCCATTTCATCTTGTGGAGATGCCTCCGTCCTTCAATGTCATCTGTGATGGTGAATATCTTCAACGAAGGAGCGATGTTCCAGGAGGGCGAGAAATCCACCTCGCCGGACAGGTGAAAGTGTTCGGCAAACTTCTTGGGATTTTCATTTAATGCGAAGCGGCCACACATGATTAGCGAATGAACTTGTAGCCAACATATAGAACAGGCAAGGCAAAAACGATATAAGGCAACACCAACTCAGTAAACAATGTCGTGTGTAAGATTAAATGAATCCAAGACTGAAACCGAAGCCAAAATAAATCAGCGCCATCGAGCCGAACTGTCCGCTCCCCTATCCCTTGGGTAACGGTTGCCTGCCCATCCGTTGCCGTCTTCGTCAGTTCAAAAGTTACAACAAGATAGTTGTGTTTAATATCCTTGATGCTGAAAGATTTGTAATCAATGCTGGGAAGGGCTTTTATGTCATGGAATTTCTCAAGCAGACTCGGCTCCTCACGGAGCAATCGTTTTAAAGCTACAGGTGGGCAAGTCCTTTGACTGACCCGGCTTTGTATGAACTGTTCTAATGCTCCATGATATTCAGCACGGGAATATTGGTAGTAGCGAACTAGCCAATATAAAGCAGCAACCCACAATGCCATAGTGACTGCCTGTGGCTGCCCTACCAGCAATTCTGTCCCGAAAGCACTAATCTTCTCAACTCTTAAATCGGTAGCCTCAGAGAATAGGAGAATAAGGCTCACTATCATTAGATTGCGCCGTTGCCTAACAAAGCCTTCATTTTGCTGATTTGCCACGCTTCCCTCTCCAATTTAAATCATATCGTTGTGGAACAGTGAGCCCGCATCGTGCAGTGAATCAAATGGAATATCAAGTTGAAGTTAGCATTGGCACAAACCTAAAGTCGGAGTATCGTGCATTTTGAAAAGTGCAGCACAGGCCCACCTGCGATTCCCGGAGCATCGACTTTAGTGAGCCGTCTTTACTTGATGGCCGAAGGAGAATTTACATGGCAACCAAACACTTTCAGAAAGGCCTGGACGGCCGTATGCGTGATCAAAATGGCGAGATCCGCCAAAAGCGCAAAGACACTAAAGTGGAGACACTCCGCAAGACCTACGGCGACGATTTCGCCAAGGGTTACCGGTCGGACGCTACACTTGGCACGGTGCTCAAACGTGAAGGGCTTGAAACCCTGGATCAGTTGATCAAGAAAACCAAGTAGCCAAGCATCAATCAAGTAGCATGAATTGTCGCAAAGTATGAAAACACCGACTAGACGAAGTATTGCGAAGGAATTGCTTTTCTTTGTAGGCTGCTTCTTTTTGGGAATCGTTGTTATTCCTTTCATGATCTCTTTCGATTCCGACACAGAGCCTATCCTGAATTTTGTGTGTAGAGGTCATATCATGCTAACCCAAGGAGCGATGAATGACCGAAGCAACGAAGAAGCCGCGCAAGCGCAAACCCTCAGGCCCGTTTTCCGACGAGCTGCTTGACCAACTTTTAGCCCAGGTATCCGGCAAGGATGCGGAGAGCCTGTTGGGCGAATCCGGCCTGATCGGGCAGCTTAAGAAGCAGCTTGCGGAACGAATGCTGGCCGCTGAACTCACCCACCACCTGGCGAATGAGGAACCCGAGGAAGGGGCTGGCAACCACCGCAACGGCAGCAGCCCCAAGACCGTGCTCACGCCCAACGGCGCGCTCGACCTGTCCATTCCGCGTGATCGCCTGTCCACCTTCGAGCCGCAGCTGGTGGCCAAGCACCAGCGCCGGCTGCCCGGATTCGACGAACATGTGATCGGCATGTATGCACGGGGCATGACGGTGCGCGAGATCCAGGGGCACCTGGTCGAGCTGTACGGGCTGGAAATCTCCCCGGACCTGATCTCCACCATCACCGACGAAGTCATGGCCGAAGTGGCGGATTGGCAAGCCCGTCCGCTCGATGCCATGTACCCTATCATCTATTTCGATGCCTTGCGGTTGAAGATACGCGACGAGGGCACGGTTAGGAACAAGGCAGTTTATCTGGCGCTGGGCATCGACGCCACCGGGCGCAAGGATGTGCTGGGGCTGTGGATCGAACAGACCGAGGGTGCCAAATTCTGGCTCAAGGTGTTCAACGACATCAAGCAGCGCGGGGTGGTGGATATCCTGATTGCCGTGGTGGATGGATTGCGCGGTTTCCCGGAAGCCATCGAGGCAGTGTTCCCGCAAACCCAGATACAGACCTGCATCGTGCACCTGATTCGCACCTCGCTCAATTACGTGGGCTGGAAGGATCGCAAGGCGCTGGCTGCCGAGCTGAAGGCCATCTACCAAGCGGTCAATGCCGAAGCTGCGGAAGCGGCCCTGACCGAATTCGAGCAAGGCACATGGGGCAAGAAATTCCCGCCCATTGCGGCGGCTTGGCGACGGCAGTGGACGCAGGTGATTCCGTTCTTCGCCTATCCGCCGGAGGTGCGCAAGATCATCTACACTACCAACGCCATCGAGAGTCTGCATATGCAACTGCGCAAGATCGTAAAGAACCGTGGGCACTTCCCCAGTGACGAGGCCGCGACCAAGCTGCTGTATCTGGCCTTGCGAAATATTGTGAAAGACTGGAAGATGCCGCCACGGACATGGAAGGAGGCGGCTAATCAATTCGCCATCATGTTCGGTGAACGGTTTACGGCAGCATTAAATTGATGCCGTGACTAAACCGACCTCACACACAGAATTTCGGATACGTCCCCGACACAACATACAAAGATGTCTTCGATTCGTTCTTCGTAACCCCCCAATGGGGAGCCTGGGTTATCGCCGTATCCCCTTATATGTTTTATCTACTCATAAGATCGCTTCTTTAGGCTACTAAAGCAAGCAAGGCTGGCCATGCTTATTTAAGGAAGGTTGCAGGGCTTGAGATGGTGCTACACCAACGGCATAATAGCCATACCAAGCTTTCCTTATACGATCAAGTTCCTCGTTGTTCATATCTCGCCCTGAACAACCAATCCACTTCTCAATTATTTCGCAGTCATGTCTTATATCGGGTGTCGCATCATTACTTTTGGCAATGTTTCTATAAGTAGAAACTAAGTAGACCCCTGTGTCAGCAATAAAGGAGCTGTCTGAATCAATTGATATAGTTCTTGTGATTGGATCGTATGCCACTTTATAGCCTCCATAGAGTTCAGTTTTGAGACAGCACCGCCATTATGTAGAGTCAATCCACTCTCTTAAACCGATAATGCTGGTGACTCGGCACATACCGCTTCCAAGCCTCGATCCAGTTTGTCGCTATCTCAGCCTGGGCCTCAGCAAGTGAAATCTCGTTCCTGCACACCATACGATACAGCGTAAATTCCAAGTCATCTTTCTTGGCTGCATTCCACTCACTTTTGCGGGGCTCTGGCCAAAGGTTTCTGGGGTCACGAGGATTTCCGCCAATGCTTAGCGGGATTAAATGATCCTCCTCATAATGCTTGGAGTTGAGGTCATCATAGCCGTATTCTCGCAGCTGACGTTTCTTTAATTTGTTTGTGTAATTGGCCGGTGGCCTGATCGTTTTAGTGTAGGACTCTGCCGCAGGGTAGTCTTGTTCCTCAGGGGTGGCCAGCCATTTGATTGGGGGTTTGCTGTCCATATCATGTTCCCGCTGTCATGGTGAGTTGACCGCTTCAATACTACTTCTTGCCCCCACCATTAACCGCAGCTTTAAGCGCAGCACCAGCCTTGAATGCCGGAGCCTTGGAAGCCTTGATCTTGATAGCAGCGCCGGTCTGTGGATTACGACCATTCCTTGCAGCACGTTTCCTGACTTCGAAAGTACCAAAGCCGACCAGGGCAACGTTGTCTCCCTTTTTCAGGGTGGCAGTGATGATGTCAATCAATGCTCCGATGGTTTTGTCTGCGTCGGCTTTCGTGGAGCTGGTCTTTTCTGCCATAGCTGCTATCAATTCTGAGCGGTTCATGATGTGTCCTTTCTTGTGGTTGAGGTTTTGGGTTGAGCGGAGGCAATATACTAGATTTATCCAATATTGGCGTAGGGGATTATTTGTTGCGATTGAAGTATGATGCTGGATAATTGTTGGATGGTTATTTTAGCTAGGAAGCGACCTTTGAAATGAATTTAGAGCTGGATGTTTGAAGGGTAAATGTTTGCCAAAAGAACAATCTCGCTTTGCTCCGCCGATTCATGCAATACTTTAATAATTAATTCTGCAACTCACTAATGGGGAATCAGATGAACAAAAGATTTTGTTCTATTGGAGGTATATTTTGGTGGATTGCTGGAGCTGGTTTCATATTAGCAGCCACATACAGTTATGCATCCGATGGTACTCAACCAAGTACATTAGAGCATCTGAAGGCAGAGAACGAAATAAGCAAACAGCAACTTGAGCAAGCTGAGTTGGCGTATAAGGACGCATACGACCGCGGTCAGCTTTCAACGACTGATTACTACGACGCACGCCGAGCGATACTAAAACTTAAACAACATTCCGAAATGAAAGAGGACTTGTCGGCTTTAGCTATGGCAAAAGCCCAGAGCAAGAAAACAATTGCCGATGGAATTAAATCGTTGCCACCAAGCTATAAGAGAGATGATTTCTCTGTAACCTTCTCAGTATTGAAGAAGCTAAATATCCAAAAGAAATCTGAATTCGAATCGACGCAGGAATTTCAAGATCGAGTCGATCTGGCTAAGCGTTCCGGAAAAGTTAATTTCGAAAGAGACTGGTATTTTGCTATGCCGGTCGATGAGGAACTTATTACCTACGACGCAGATATGACATCAGGAACAAGCCCAGCAACACCTATTATCGCCACAGCCACACCGAAGTAGTATTGCGGAAGTTCGAGAGGGGCTTGGTTCGCCAAGCCCCTTTTCTATGGGCGTCAACTTTGTGTGTGATCGGCTTTTTTGCCCGCCATGCTTTCGGCCGGCAACTTTTGCGATTCATCGATTTTCCCCGGCCTCGATAAAAGCCCCTGCAATCGATTTTCAGCCTTGAGGCAAGGGGTAAGCCTATCCGAACGGGCGGACGGGGTCTGCTAGAAATGGCATATAAACAATGTGTTATGCGTATTTCCGCCGCCATGCTCCCCTGGCAATGTCCTCTTTGGTCATCTGTGGCTTTTACTGGACGATCAGGAGGGGTCGTGGAATCGCAGGTTTCTGGCCGAGGACACTGAGCAGATGCCGATGGCCTTCATTGTCAGCAGCTATGGAGCAAATCTTTGTGGAAGGGGCTATGCTCCACAAAGGGGGCGAAGCGGCGGCACATACATTATGTCTTCGGCATTTCGATAGTTCTATGCTCAACAATATCGAGTAGGTAACTTGCAAATATTATTAAACGAGCGGCCTCATCTATGTTGAGGTTTACATCTCGATGACTTGTGGGATTTTTTGCGTGGCCAATTGCTCCTGAGAAAAGAAACATTTCCGACTCACGCTCTGCAGGAATAAGCGACTGATCTCTTAAAGGCCCTTGTTCAACATGAAAAGCTCTCTGCATTAAATCTCGACCCATTAAAGTATTCGGATAATTGCACGCTTTTCGAACCGCAACTTCAACCTCTTTGAAGGCTTGGAAAACAGCCGTGTCATAGTCACCTCGTAGAAATAAGTGGTGAACCTTATCTTTTAATGTTTGCTGCAATAAACTGATCGGTAGCTCAAGACCCATGCGGAATGATTCAAGATCAGTACGTGTCTTAAGGTTCCTTCCACGCCTAGTAAGCAAGTACCAAAATGCAGGTTGATTGGGATTCCGGATAATGATTCCTTGAATTTCCATCCATTGCAATGCTTCTGCGAAAGCGATAGAAACTGATTCACGTGCTGCGGGTGGATAGCCACCGCCATGGATATTGAAAACCTGCTCCATGAAGTTCTCAATCACAAAGCCACTGAATTGAGAGACACCAGGAATGATCTCAATTAAAAAGCCAGCCAAATCCTCTGGAGCCAACGCCAGGAGATGTTTTGGTTCCGGAAAGATCGATAGCAAGTTAGGCATAAACCTGGCTGTCCCCAAGGGACTAACTGTCGGTGTGGCCCTGAGTTTGTGAATAGACTTTTCCGAACATCGCATAGCCAAATGCAAACAACCACCCCAAAAGCGGGATCAAGGCCCAGTCCGACTTAACGTATGTAGATAGGATGCCAAACAATGCTAATGATCCCATTGTATAGAAAAACGTGGCGAATGAAATTCCAGTCGTGAAATTGCCGGAGCGTTTTACAGCAATCCACCAAGGATAAAAGGGGAAAGCGATCAAAAGGAATACGATATCATCCCAGAAGGGCTGTATGGGCCGGCCCAATGAACAAAAATAGTCACGGCTGCAATGAATACAGCTTGAACATAACTCCCTGCTGACACTTGGCCCATTCCACAGCGATTCTTCCAGCTCCCTGTCCACCGGCTTCTCTGGCAGTCGCTTCAGGCTCTCAGCCTTGCGACGCAATACTGCAATCATCGAATCAAAATCCCAGTCAGGCACAAGGGGCTTGCCAGGGTCGATGACATCCTTGCCATTTACTTTGGTTTTATCGAAGATCACGCCAATCGTTTTCAGAAACTCCTCGGCAATCTCAAATTGCTCGTGCTTCAGCGTCGCTTTTTGCTTGTTGCTGGCGTTGTTACGATTCTGATCACTGATGGTGTCTAGCCTGTCCAGCTTCTTCTGCCAGGCAATGTAATTGACCTCGTTATCGGCCAAGCCCTTTACTGCGCCCATTAAAGAGGGTCGTTTCATCATGGCTGCAAACGAATGCCCGGTCATCTGCCCAAGCTTCATTCTTTTCAAGTAGACAAGCAACGGAATCAGCGCCAATGTCTTCTCTGCCGCAGCATTTCTCCATTCCCCCGTTTTCTCGTAGTGATACTGAGCGGTCAGGTAGGGCTTCAACTCGCCGAACAACCGTCTTATCCTGGCAGGCTTAACCGAGGCTGAATCCCGTGCCGAAACGTTGCACAGTTCCATGACAATTCCACGCTCTTCGTTTTCGATTTCCCTGCCCACCTGAACAACGGTATCGCCGAATTCTTTTTTCCTTTGGTAAAGTCTTTCCAGGTAGTGCAACAGCAAGGCGTCTGGGTCATGACTATGTTGGTTAGCGTGTTCCGTGACGTCGTCAAGATATGAAGCGGCGGCAAGCTTCTTGAATCTGTCGAACAATTCCTTGTCCTCTTTCGTAGCCTTCAGCGTATCTACCCACTCGTGTTGGATGCGATAATTCTGGAAGCCATCATTCTCAATCAGATTGTGCTGGGACTTGGCTGTTTTCTTTTCGGCCTCCCGCAAGGATAGGTAGGCTGCCCGGTCAATGTGGAAATGGGCATCAAGAACGCCTTGCACCGTGGCCTCGTCCCGCAGGTATTCCTCGATTCTTAATTGCTCAAGGACTGCATCGGGGATCATGACCGGACGCTCGTCTGTCTCGCCAACATATAGCCTGACTTCGCATTGAACTCCGCCACGATTTGCCCGGTTCAACGTCTGGATGATCTGGCTCTCGTCGACCTTCAAATAGGAGAAGAACGTCCAGAATATAACCGGCTCTGCCTCGAAATTAAGTCCCAGGGCAAACAGAGGACTGGAGATAAGAATCGGCAGCCTGCTGACTCGTGCCACTTCAATCTTGTCCTGCAACGATTCCTGGCGGCTGACCACGCAGGAGTCCTCCGATAGCCCAAACTCCTCAAGCAACATTTCATACACCCTCATCTTGGTGCTTGGCGTAATGATGACTGTCCTTGGAATGGGCTTCCCGGAAACCTTCAAAGCTTGGTTATGGCGCAGCAACGCAACGAAATCAGCGCCGAAGTTGGACACGTCGGCCAAGAACAAGGGATTCGTCTTGATTGGGTGGAACCGATAGCCGGCGTAGACTTCAGGAGTCAGTACGCCACAAGCCCTTGAAACCGTATCTACCAGCTTGGTGATTTGCAGGTTGGTAATGGTTCCGGTCATGAAGATGGACCGTGTTGCCCTGCCGATGGCCTTCTCAAGAAGCTCATTCATTCTGTTGCTTGCCATGAAATCGTCGAGCGCCACATGGATCTCGTCTATGCACAGCTCGTAGTTCACCCCCTGGGTAATAGCGGCATCAATGAACTTGTGCAGGGATGCATTGGTCGTGACGTACACCACGCCTTGTTGAAGCAGTGCCCCCGCGTAAAAGTCGGTGTACCGAACTGCCCAGGGGACATTGAATTGCCCCGACTTCGACTTTGCCCTATACAGGCCATTCTTGGTCAAGTCGTCGAACATCTGGTCAACCAAGGCTATCGTCTGTGCCGCATAGATAATGACCGTGTTTTTTGACTTGGCATAGCGGCAAAAGGCGTGGGTTTTTCCAGATCCAGTCGGGGATTCAATCAAGGTATTCCGGGCAGCGGGCAATGATGATATGTCCGGCATAAAACCCGCCTCTGTCAGCGGCAGCTCAATGTGCCTGATCTCGGAGAACCATTTGAGTTCGTCCCTGACATGGGCATAGGCACCCTCCGAAAGCTCTTCCAGCGGTATCGAATTGTAGTCGCCGAACCGGACAGCCAGCTTCGGATTGGATTTGTTGACAAAGTAACTGCCCGGGCTGTTTTCGCCTTCAAAGTACAAAATGATTGCGTCTTCATTTGCGCCATATGGCTTCGCCTCAAGGAACACTCTGTTTGTGCTGGGGGATGGGCCACTGGGATTACGGAAGTAGGTTGAAACAGAAATCCCGCCATGAGCTGCCCTGGATATGGTTCGTGCTGCGACAAATCCGCATTCCACCTTCCACGCATTCAAGATGCGTTTTCTCTTGGTCAGGGTTTCCGGAACGAGAGCCTCCGGCAATTCAGGCAGCTCTACAGAATCAGATCTCTTCTTGACCAGTCCCTGCCGGTGTTCCGATGGCAAGGTGCAGTGGACGCCTTTCAGGATGTTCGGGAGGCCAATGTAGTGGGGCTGGACTGAAGAGCGGATCACGGACAGATCCACGCCAGTTTTAATGACCGGCATCCCGCCATTGTCGAATGCCTTTTTGTAGAATCCCGAGTCGTAGCAATGCGATTCCAGATATGCCGCTAATTGCTTGCCGTGGATGGGGCGATTGAACCAGAAGAACAGGTGGGCATTCAACCCTTCTTTCAGCGGTGTCCCGTCCGGCTTGACTATCCCTGCGCTGGAGCTGAACTGATAGAAGTAGCTGGTATTGTGGAATTCACCTGGCAATTTCTGGATAAAGTATTCGATAGCTGTTTTGCTGTTCGGATCCATGCCTTCCGGCACCGGGAGATTATCGAGGTCAATCATGACCCAGAAACGACCCGCATCATCTTCAGGAAAGTAGTGCATTTGGCGAAGCACCGGCATGGGTAATCCCGGCTTGGGAGTGCCTCTGATCAGGATGACATTTTTTCGTCTGCTAAGCTCTGTCAGCAGGGCCGAGAACTGGTCAATATCCTGCGCCTGTTCGAGCCGGTAATTGAAGTACATTTCGTTGCCGTACTGTTGGCACTTAAGCTGGCCTTTGGCATCGATATAATAAATCTTGACGGTATTGCAGCTTGTGGCGGTCAAGACGGTAGTGTTTTGTGGTGGTGTCATGGCTAGAATCCTAAATTTCGGGCGTAAGCAATCCCTGTGCTTGAATCTGTGTCAAGCCGATGAACAAAAATGCTCATCGTTTAATCTATTTTAGGTTAATTTATTTTGCTGCCAGTTTGGCATGGCCAACTGTAGGAGGACGCTGACGAACACACGGGCGGGCCCACCCGAGTGTTCTGATCAGTCGCTATACATCTATACTAAAAACCACCGTGATCGGCCACGAAATCGCCGATGTTGAAGGTCCAACGCGGGGGAGCCATCGGCTGAAAACCATCTTGCAGCACTGCCGATGCTTTGATGGTGTCGTCCAACTTTCTGAACGCGTCGCTCACCAACTTGTCATCATCATCCTCACCCTCGGCCGGTTGCAGCTTGAGCACGATTTCCCAAGCATGATCATGGAAACCGACTGCGTCGACTTCAACGCCTGCTGCTTTGGACAGCTGTACTGCCAAGCCACGTGTCGCCATCATCTCCTGGTCGTTGGTGATACCAGTTCCGCTGGGGATGATGAACTTCAGCGCCTTCCTAACAACAGCGGCACTAGCGGCACTCCCCGGACGGAAGCTGTCCTTGCTGCGTTTGACCAGTTTGCGACGATGGACTGTCTTCTTGTCCTTCCCCGTTTCCGGAGTGCTGCTGGTGTTGCTGGTGTTGCTTGCTACGTTATGGATATTATCCATAGTACTTCTCCTTATTTATGTGTTTCGGAATCAGCGGAGCGGCTCTTTTCGATCTGCTCCACCAACCATTCATCTACTTCACTGGCGAGCCAGCCAGAAGCTCGTGATCCACCCAGCTTGAAAGGTGCGGGAAATTTCTTCTGCTGGACAAGGGCATAAACCCCCGAACGGCAGCGACGAATTTTCTTCACGACTTCCGTAATGCGTAAAACCTGGCCGCTGGTACTACCATCTAACGCCATATGGGTCCTTTAGAACTTAGCCATCATCCGGCGAAACAATTACTGGGCCTTGTTCATTTGCTTGAAATTATCCAGATGACGGATGCTTCAACGAGTCCCGATGCAATAAGGTTGGCAGAAGCTATTTTGGCAAAACCGAAGTTTAAAACTTCGGTTTAGGGCTAGGATTTATGCGGGTTTGCGGGGGGAGCTAGGGGTGAGGGGGCTAAGTGTGGATGTTGGGGGGTATTTTAATGCAGCTTCTTTTAGCGCTTTTCTGACCGTTTCATTTGTAGTTTTAAAACCAATCGATTTTACGGCTTTGGCCAGATCGGCCGGAGCGTCGCTCTTGCTGGCTGAATGGTCATATCCATATGCGTCGATCGCAATTCCAAGAACAAGTTGCAGTAGGGTTTTTCGGGAAACATCATCTTCGCCTTTTGCATTATCGGGATCTATTGATTCAATGGACATCAACCTCGTCAGGTCCGCTTTCATCACGAACAGCTTGCCGTCTTTAAGGGCGTCTTGGAGCGTAAGGAAGTGATCGGGCAAAACGAAGAATTCATCCGTCGAATTTTCAGTAATGCCAAAATGATCAATTAGCTTTAGCCAGATCCCTTCACTTGGGTTCATTCCATCCAAAGACATCGAAGACACGAATATAGGCTGAAAACTACATAGCGGAAGAATGTAGGAAGCTCGGTATATTCCACTGTTTGGGTAAAAGGTTATCGGCCCCAAGGAAATTATTTCTTTGAATTCATTAGGCGGAGAAAGCTTCTCGAATTCCTCCAAGAATCGGCTAAAAGCCGCATTCACTTTTTCCCCAGCATCGTCCTTGCTTTTTATTTCCTTAAACTCTGGGTATGCTGCCTCAATATTATCTTTAATTATGTTGTCTGTTAGGTCCGCTGATGCTGACAAAGCGAACCGCTTGATTGAACCTATGCAGGCCACTTTCCAGCTGTCAGCTCTAACATAGATTGTCAGATCGCCAATTGCTGCCCTGTGGAATATATCTTCGACAGTACAATCGTATTGCTCTGTTACCTCCTTAAGACTGAGCTCAGGACGCTTCCACTCAAATTTCTTTTTTTCCACGCTATTTCCCCTGGTTCATTGTCATTGTTGTTACGGCTGCTTGACTGGTTTACTGTGCCGTCATTGTGCCCGGAGTTGCAATGGCAATTATAATTTACACTGCCAAATTTAGCGACGCTAGGGATATGAATCGCCCCGGGATTGCCGGAGACTCCAATTCTTGAGAGGATGGAGTTATGAACAAAATGAAGAGGTATTCGCCGGAAGTGCGTGAGCGGGCGGTACGGCTGGTGTTTGAACACCAAGGGGAGCACGAGTCCCAGTGGGCGGCAATTGAATCGATCGCATCGAAGATAGGCTGCACGCCGGAGACCTTGCGTAAATGGGTGAGGCAAGCCGAGACCGATCAAGGTGCTCGGGGCGGTGTGTCCAGTTCGGATCGTGAGCGTCTCAAGCAGCTGGAACGGGAGAATCGCGAGCTCAAGCGGGCCAATGAGATATTGCGCAAGGCATCTGCTTATTTTGCCCAGGCGGAGCTCGACCGCCGACCGAAATGATGGTGGCGTTTATCGACGCGCACCGTGCCGAACATGGGGTCGAGCCGATCTGCAGGCAATTGCCGATTGCCCCATCGACGTATCACGAATGCAAGGCGCGGGAACGGGAGCCTGAGCGGCTACCAGCCAGAAGCAAGCGCGACCAGGCGTTGTGCCTGGACATCCGCCGCATCTGGGAGGATAACTTCCTGGTTTACGGTGCCCGCAAGGTATGGCGGCAACTCCATCGTGAGGGAATCAACGCAGCCCGTTGCACGGTCGAGCGGCTGATGAAGGACTTGGGGCTACAAGGGGTTCGGCGTGGCAGGAAATGCTGGACGACCATCGCGGATGATGCATTGTTACGACCGGTTGACCGGGTTAACCGCAAATTCGTCGCCATGCGCCCGAATCAACTATGGGTAGCGGACATCACCTTTGTGGCAACCTGGGCTGGATTCGTCTACGTTGCCTTTGTAACGGATGTTTTTGCCAGACGCATTGTGGGCTGGCGCGTGGGCAGATCACTGCATACGGATCTGGTGCTTGACGCGCTGGAGCAGGCACTGTGGTCGCGCAAAAAGGTCAAGGGATTGATCCACCATAGTGATCACGGTAGCCAGTATTTGTCGATCCGCTATACGGAACGTCTGGCCGAAGCCGGCATCGACGCCTCGGTGGGGAGTGTTGGCGATTCGTATGACAATGCGCTGGCCGAAACGATTAACGGTTTGTACAAGACTGAAGTGATTCGAAAACGAGGTCCCTGGCGCAACATTGATGCTGTCGAATATGCCACCCTGGAATGGGTGGATTGGTTCAACAACCGCAGGCTGCTGGAGCCGATAGGCAACGTCCCGCCTGTGGAGTTTGAAATGGCGTACTATCGCCAAATGGAAGAGTCGGCTGAGGCTGCATGACTCAAACTAACGAGCCTCCGAAAAACCCGGGGCGATTCAATATATATCAATGGAACGTATTTTGACAATCAGGACTTACGCTTTTTAAAGGTAAGCACCTTGCCTCCATCACGCATCGCTTCCAGTTCATTTGCCCACCATTGGGAAAGCGTTTGCCTTTCTTTGATATAAGTAGCTCGATTGTAGGTTCCTCTGATAGCGTCTCTATCTTTATGTGCCAACGCTGCTTCAATCACATCAGATCGGAAATGGCCATGCTCGTTGGCCATTGTGCTAAAAAAATGTCGGCCACCGTGAGGAACGATGCGATATTTAGGCCACAGTAGCTTGGTTGCTTTTGTGAGAGTCATTTCTGATATCGGCTTTGCTGGATTATTGCCTGGGAACAGTAGAGCACTATAACCCGTGAGTTCGTGTAACTCTCTCAACGCTGCCACTGCCTGTCGAGATAGCGTAACCATATGTGGCTGGCGGGTTTTCATGCGTTCCTTGGGGATCGTCCATATTGATTTATCCAAATCGAACTCTGCCCAATGTGCTGCACGAAGTTCACTCGGACGCTTGGCCGTTAGCAATAGCAGCCAAATTGCCAATCTCGTTTCCTGCCTGCCATGATAGTCGGTCAAGCGGCGAATAAACTCGCCCGCATCATTCCTGTTTTTGAATGTGGGGTAACCTTCTCTATCGCCTTTCTTAAGAACATCAATTAGGCACGATGCAGGATTGTCACCCTTTAGCTTGCCGGTGGCCTTTGCATAATCGAAAACTTGACGCAACCATGCACGACACTTGCCCATTAACTCCAGAGCACCACGTGCTTCCATAGTTTTCAAAACGGAGAGCAACAGTGGTGAAGTGATTTCCTTGACTGGAAGATTTCCGATCCGTGGATAAACGTTGGCTTCAAACGTAGCTATGATTTTTGTCCGATATGAATCAGAAATTTGATCCTTCATTTCAAGCCATTCAATCACCATCGATTTGAAGGTGGAACTGGCCTCGATTGCTTGAGATTCGGCATTTTTTCGTTTTTCCTGTACGGGATCTAATCCCGCAGCCACAAGATTACGTGCTGTTTTAGCCGCTTGCCTTGCATCAGACAGACTCATATCCGGGTATGTACCTAATTGTGACGTTTTTTCCTTTCCGTGCAATGTGTAGCGGAATTGGAAGTATTTAGAGCCGTTTGGATGTAGCAGCAAATTGAGACCGCCGCCATCACTCAGTTTGCGGGGTTTGTCCGCCACCTTGGCATTACGTACTGCCACATCAGATAATAAATTGGAGGCCATAAACGGGTAAAAACTTTCCAGATAATAATATTTACCCGTATTTTTACCCGTTTTCATTACGTATGTCAAAGGAAAAACGGGGACGTCAGCGGACGACGAAGCCGCCATACATCCCGTTCTTATTGGGTTGCATGGGCTTCAGTGGACTACCTTGGACTAGAAACTGGTGCCGATTATCGGATTCGAACTGATGACCTACCGCTTACAAGGCGGTTGCTCTACCAACTGAGCTAAATCGGCATGAAGAACGGGAACAGCGCAGGTACTTTTGCAGGGTGGTGGGTCGTGCCAGATTCGAACTGGCGACCAACGGATTAAAAGTCCGCTGCTCTACCGGCTGAGCTAACGACCCCTCGCAAAGGAGCGCGAATTATACGGATTTAGCCCCCTCTGTCAACGCAAAATACCTTGCAACAAGTTTTATGCGATCAAAGAACGCGATATCGCGTCGGGTCATCGATACCGGCAGCAATAAAGCCGGCGCGGCGCAATCGGCATGAGTCACAAACACCGCAAGCGCGCCCCGATTCGTCAGCCTGATAACATGAAACGGTGTCCGCGAAATCCACGCCCAGCGCCTGCCCTTGCCGGATGATCTCCGCCTTGGACACATGCAACAAAGGCGCGTGTATCGAGAGCGGGTGCCCTTCCACTGCCGCCTTGGTGGCGAGATTCGCCATGCGCTCGAAGGCTTCAATATATTCGGGACGGCAATCCGGATAACCCGAGTAATCGACCGCATTTACACCGATATATATATGCTGCGCCTGCAGCACCTCGGCCCAAGCCAGGGCCAGCGCAAGCATGATGGTGTTGCGTGCCGGAACGTAAGTGAGCGGGATGCCCTCGGTGGGCTTTTGCGACACCGCGATCTTTTTATCGGTCAGCGACGATCCACCAAAACCGGTCAGGTCTATATTCACCACACGATGCTCATGCGCACCCAACTTTTGAGCCACAAGATGCGCGGCGGCCAGCTCGGCGTGATGGCGCTGCCCGTAATCCACGCTCAATGCGTAACATACGTGACCCTGCGCGCGCGCCATCGCCAGCACGGTTGCAGAATCCATCCCCCCGGACAGGAGAACAACGGCGTTATGCATCGTCAATGTCTCGGTGCGTTGTTCCACAGCAGCTTGTGCAGCTGAACCTGCATCCTGACCGGCAGCCGGTCACGCAGTATCCAGTCAGCCAGTTGAGTGGCACCCAGCGTTCCGTGCGCCGGAGAAAACAGTACCGGACATTTCCCGTTCAGGTGATGTTGCCGGATGATTTGCGCGGCCCAGCGGTAATCGTTCTCATCGCACAACACGAATTTGATTTCGTCATGCCCGGTCAGCAAAGCCAGATTCTGCCAGCGATTCTTTTCAACTTCGCCCGACGCAGGGGTCTTGATGTCGACCACGCGCATCACGCGCGCATCCACCTGGCCGATGTCCAGCGCCCCGCCGGTTTCCAGAGACACTTCATAGCCCGCATCGCACAACGCGCGCAACAGTGGCAGACAGTTCTTTTGGGCTAGCGGTTCACCGCCGGTGACTGTCACATAACGCGGGGCATATTCGGCCACTTTTTGCAGGATTTCCGGGATGCCGATGTTCTGCCCGCCGGTAAATGCATAAGCGGTGTCGCAATAGGTGCACCGCAACGGGCAGCCGGTCAAGCGTATGAACACCGTGGGCAAGCCTACGCGACTGGTCTCGCCTTGCAGTGAGTAAAAGATTTCAGTGATGCGCAGTTGCGACACGTTACTGGCGTAGCCAGCCGTTTGCGGGAGCAACTGCGATGCCGCTCCTCCCGCACCCGAGGGTTCCACCCCACTGTCTCGGAGCGGCAGTTGCTCATCTGTTTTCAGGTTCGCCATATGGACTACTTGGCAGCGAGCTGCTTCTTGGCTTTGGCGGCGGCTTCGCTGGAGGGATATTTGGCAATGAGTTGTTTGAGTGTTTTGCGTGCCGCTATGGGACGTTTCAGCGCCAGCTGACAGCCGGCAATGCCGTACATCACTTCGGAGGATTTGGATGATTCCGGATTTTCCTTAAGAAAATGCTCATAGGTAATCAGCGCGTTCTTGTAATCCTTCATCGACAATTGGGCATTGCCCAGCCAATAGTTCGCATTGGGAACATGCACCGAATCTGGATACTTGGTTATGAAATCCTGGAAAGCCTTGGCCGCATTGGCCTTGTTGCCCGATTTATACAAGCCGTACGCAGCTTCATAGGCGCGATCCTCGGGAACAGGATCGGAAGGATCGGTCGAAACAGGCGCCTTGGCGGCAGCCGTTGCGGCGGCAGCGGCTGCTTCCTTGGCGGCTTCCTCGGCAGACTCGAAATGGCGCAAGCGCGTATCCAGGTCAACATAGAAGTCCTTCTGACGCTTCTCGGCATCCTGCAAGCCGTGATTGATCTCTTCGTTCTGCCCGCGAAGATTCCTGATCAGCGTGTTCAGCGCATCTATCTGGCTTTGCAGATCCATCATGGACTTGGTTTGCTGCGTGAGGGCGCCCTCCAGCTTCACCACACGCGCCTCCACTTGCTGGATCTGTTTGCGTGCATCGTCGTCTTCAAGCAATCCTGCCCGAGCGGGAATAACGAAACACAAGCCCAGCAATAGGAGCGCGCGCAACTTCAGCATGGTTACTGCTTTAATACTTTACTGGTACTTTATGTCGCTCCGGCGATTTTGCATCCAGCAGGACTCTTTGTGCTCGGTGCAGACCGGTTTTTCCTTGCCATAGCTGACAGTTTCGATCTGGCTGGCTTTGGCTCCGCCCAGTATCAGCATATGCTTCACGCTGTCTGCGCGGCGCTGGCCGAGTCCCAAGTTGTACTCTGCGCTGCCACGCTCATCGCAGTTGCCTTCGACGCGAACTTTGCGATCCGGATGCTCGCTCAGGTATTTTGCATGAGCTTCCACGAGTGGCTTGTCGGCCGGCTGTATGACGGAGACATCAAACGGGAAATAGACACTGCGCTTGGCCAGTATGCTGTTCGGGTCATTCAACGGGTCAACCTCGACCACCGGAGCAGGAGCAGGTGCAGGCGCGGCCTCTGCCACCGGAGCGGGCGCAGGTGCTGGAGCTTCCTTCGGCTTCTCACTGGCACAGGCAACCAGCAGATTCAGCAACACAATACTGACAACGAGTTTTTTCATGGTGCTACTCCTTTAATGTTTAGGTTTGTCATTGATGTGGACCCCACACCGGCTCACGGGCATCGCCGCTATCTGTGAACATATGCTGCTGCACACGACCGTCGCTCGATACAGTCGCTAATATACCACGACCGCGCGCTTCGCTGGCAAACAGGATAAGTTTCCCGTTTGGTGCAAAACTGGGATTTCTCTCCCACCCCCCGGTAGTGAGGATTTGCACCTGCCCATTCTGAAAATCCTGGGTGGCGATATAAAACTGGCCGCCAGTAAATTGGGTGTAAACAAAACTTTTGCCATCGGGGCTATAACGCGGCGAAAAGTTGTTGCCCTCGCCAAACGTCAGGCGCTGCTCGGGCCCGCCGCCAACCGGCATGCTGTATATCTGCGGACTGCCGCCCTGATCCGAGGTGAACAGCAAAGTCTGGCCGTCCGGGGAAAATGCCGGTTCGGTGTCGATCGCACCATCGAAAGTAATGCGGTGAAGCCCGCTTCCGTCAGGCCTGATCAGATAGATCTCCGAACTGCCGTCACGCGTCAGCACGATAGCCATTTGCTTGCCGTCCGGAGACCAGGCTGGCGCACTGTTGCTGCCGCGGTAATCGGCCAGTACCCTGCGCTGGCTGGTATACAGCGATTGCACATAGTCTACCGCATGACCGGTCTCGAAGCTCACGTAAGCCAGATGACTGCCGTCCGGAGACCACGCCGGCGACATGATAGTCTCGTTCTGTGCCAATACGACCTGTTCGTTGTAGCCATCGCTGTCGGCCACGATCAGGCTGTATTTCTTCCCCTGCTTTTTCACATAAGCGATGCGCGTGCTGAACACACCCTGGTCGCCGGTCAATTTCTCATAGATCAGATCCGAGATGCGGTGTCCGACAGCGCGCGCCTCGCTGCCGCTGGCCGATACAGACTGGCCGATCAGCTGAGCCTGCTTGACCACATCGAGCAGGCGAAAGCGTGCTTCAATGCCACCATCGGCTTGCTTGGCGACACTTCCAATCACCAGCGCATCGGCGCCGCTGGACTGCCAATCCGGATAACTTACCTCGGCCAATTCGTGCGGTGATTTTCCCGCCGGGTCAACCAGCCGGAACAACCCGGTGCGCTGCAAATCGCCCGTCACCACTGAGTTTATGGTTTTCGCGAGATCGCCATCCCCGCCGAACGGCACGATGGCCACCGGAATCTGGTGTTCCCCCGCGCCGATGATCTCTATGGTCAATGCGGCGCTTGCGAAAGGTGCCTGAACCAACAAAAGCAATCCCAACACATACCGCAGAGCACGCATCTCCATGGATATCATTCCTAGATTCAGTTGGTCTCGTCGTTGGTATCCGGTTTAAAGACCAGATCCAATTCACGAAAACGAGAGAACAATTGCACATCCTGCGGCACCGGCAAGGGATTGGACTTCAGGATCGCACGCTCGACCGCGTCGTCATAAGCCGCATTTCCGCTGGACTTGATCAGTTTCGTATTCAACACAACGCCGCCCGGTATCAGTGTCACCAGGAATTCGGCGCGCGCATCTTTTGCCACACCCTGCGGATTCACGACATTGTGGCGTATCTTGTCGTGTATCTTTGCCTTGTACTCATCCACCACCTTGCCGATCGCCGCGGCCTGCTCATCCTGTTTGGCGCGCTCGGCTTGTTCGAGAGCGGCTTGCTGGTCTGCAATTTGTTTTTCGGCATCTTGTTCCGCCAGTGTCTTTGCATCAGGTTTCGGTTTGACTTCCTGCGTAATTTTCGGTGCCGGTTTCATCTTCTCCGGCTTGGCCTCAAGCGGCTTGGTCATGACCTTCTTCTTCTCGGGCATCACGATGTCGGGTTCCGCTGCTTTTTGCTGCGGCTGCGGCGGCGAAACGACTTCGACTTTTGCAGGGACCCGTTGCGCGACAGGCGCTTCAGGAAGGCTGGACCATAACTGCACAGTCATGCTCGGGTTAGAAAACACCTGCCTGTTCCAATTGAAGCCGAAATACAGGAGCGCGAAAAACAGGCTGTGCACGACCAGGGCCAGAACGCCCGCGGGTACTTTGTGGGGCTCGTAATATGCCGTCGCGCTCATTGCCTGGATTGCGTCAAAAGACCGACTTTCTGGATATGTTGCTGTTGCAGAATATCCATCACATTGATGACGTCTTCATAGCGCACGTTCTTGTCCGCCGAGATCACCACCGGTTGTTGTGTCTGTTTGCCCTGCCTGGCTTTCAACGTCGCGATCAACTCGTCGCGTGAAACGCTGATCTCAACCCCTCCGCCACTGGAGTGGTCGCGCAACGCCAGGGTGTTGTCCCTTTTGATGATGACTTCCAGCGGCGCGATCGGCGGAGCAAGCGACTTGGACACGCTGGGCAGATCGATCTGGCCGGGATTCATAAGCGGCGCGGTCACCATGAAGATCACCAGCAGCACCAGCATCACGTCGATATACGGCACCACGTTGATCTCGTTCATCAGCCGGCCGCCGGGGCGGTTGTTAGACTTCACAAACACCTCTCAAAATCATGGCAAGCGGGATGGATCGCAAGGCGCGAGACACGCACCGTGTCATGGCTGCCTCTGCAACACGTTGGAAAATTCTTCGGTAAAACTGTCAAAGCGTGTGGACAGGCGATTGATCTCATGCGTGTAGCGGTTGTAGGCAACCACCGCCGGGATCGCGGCGAACAATCCCATCGCGGTCGCCACCAGCGCTTCGGCGATGCCGGGCGCGACGTGCGCCAGGGTTGCCTGCGCCACGTTCGCCAAGCCGCGGAACGCGTTCATGATCCCCCATACCGTGCCGAACAATCCCACAAAGGGGCTGACCGAGCCGACCGAGGCGAGAAACGCCAGATGCGACTCCAGCCTGTCCATCTCCCGCTGGTATGTCGCGCGCATCGCGCGCCGGGTACCATCCATCACGGCCCGTTGCTCCACCCCATGCTGCTTTTTCAATTTGACGTACTCGACAAAGCCTGCGGAAAAAATCCGCTCCATTGCGCCCTGGTTGCGGAGGGAACTGCTGTTCGCATATTTGTAAAGTTCGTTTAGATTCTGGTTATGCCAGAAGGCATCCTCGAATTCCTCCGTCAATCTTATTTCATCGCGAATCGCGAACATCTTGAGAAAGATGTACCACCATGACATCAACGAAACCACCAGCAGCAAACCCATCACCAGTTGCACCAGCACGCTGGCGTGGCTGATAAGATGCACAAACGACAAATCCTGCGTCACATCCATTGCGGTCCTTTCATTTTCACTTCTCCAACTGCGTACGCAAAACTT
Source organism: uncultured beta proteobacterium (assembly GCA_963723415.1). Lineage (GTDB taxonomy): Bacteria > Pseudomonadota > Gammaproteobacteria > Burkholderiales > Gallionellaceae > Gallionella. The sequence goes on from CAVRQB010000003.1 coordinate 381,514, forward strand.
CCGGCACGGACGCGGGTTTGAAACTTGCCAACGAGACACATACCAGGTGCACCTCAGCCTCGGCCAACACTTCCTCGCCGTGCCGCACCTTATCCTCGTCCAAATAATATCCGCCGGTACCGGAGGAGGAACGATGCGGCGGCTCCCGCCCCGATTGCTCCGCAACGCCGTGTTGCCGCCGCACCGATTGCAAAAGCGAAATCCGGCTGCGCCCGATGTCCTTTATATGCGCCGTCACCTCGAGCAGATCATCGAGCAGCGCCGGCCTGAGATAATCCAGTTTCATCGAGCGCACGACGAACACCACGCCGAATTCCTTCATCATTCCGGCATTGCTGTATCCGTGCGTGCTCAGCCACTCAGTCCGCGCGCGCTCCATAAAGTTCAAATAGTTCGCGTGATAGACCACGCCGCCCGCATCCGTATCCTGAAAATACACGCGCATCGGCAATGCAAATATTTTTCCTCTAGTCATTATCAAGCGTCACCCAGCGGCAATTCGGCATTGACCTGATTCAGGTTGACCGGATTGTTCGCAACCGTCAGCCCGAAATGGCGATAGGCGATCGCGGTCGCCATCCGGCCGCGCGGCGTGCGTTGCAGATAGCCCTGCTGGATCAGATACGGTTCCAGCACATCCTCGATCGTGTCGCTCTCCTCGCCGATCGCCGCGGCAAGATTGTCCAGGCCGACCGGGCCGCCGAGGAATTTTTCGATCACCGCCAGCAACAGTTTCCTGTCCATCACATCCAGCCCGCGCGCATCGACATCGAGCATGCTCAGCGCGGCATCCGCCACCTCGCGCGTTGCATCGCCGTCCGCCTTCACATCGGCGAAGTCGCGCACGCGGCGCAGCAGGCGGTTGGCGATACGCGGCGTGCCGCGCGAACGCTTCGCGATCTCCAGCGCGCCGTCGGCGGTCAGGTTCATCTTCAGCAGGTTGGCCGAGCGCATCACGATGCGCTGCAACTCTTCCGGCGTATAGAACTCCAGCCGCGCCACGATGCCGAAGCGATCGCGCAACGGATTGGTCAGCATCCCGGCGCGGGTGGTCGCGCCTACCAGCGTGAACGGCGGCAGGTCCAGCTTCACGGAGCGCGCCGCCGGACCTTCACCTATCATGATGTCGATCTGGTAGTCCTCCAGCGCGGGATACAATATCTCCTCCACCACCGGCGACAGGCGATGGATCTCGTCGATGAACAGCACATCATTGGGCTCGAGATTGGTCAGCAGCGCGGCGAGGTCGCCGGCGCGTTCCAGCACCGGGCCGGACGTATGGCGCAGGTTCACGCCCATCTCGCGGGAGATGATCTGTGCCAGCGTGGTCTTGCCCAGACCGGGGGGGCCGAACAGCAGCACATGATCTAGCGGTTCCTTGCGCCGCTTTGCCGCCTCGATGAATATCCCGAGCTGTCCGCGGATCTTTTCCTGGCCGACATATTCGTCGAGCTGCCTGGGGCGCAGCGCGCGCTCCAGCGCCTCCTCGTGGGCAGAGGCGGGCGCAGCAGAGATCATCCGGCTCGATTCGGGACGCGGTCCCGCGGAAAGGTTGTCGTTGTGGATCATGATCGGATTTTTTCATGCCCTGCGGAATATGTCACCAATTTGCTACCCCTGAAAACTCGCCAGCGCCAACAGCAGCAACAGGATCAGCCAGAATACCACCGAGCGCCACACCAGACCGATGGCGCTTTGCATGATGTCCGCATCTGCATCATCCCCGATACCCAATTCTGCCCTGTCTTCCAGCACGCCGCCTTGCGGCAACGGCATGCCCAGACGAACGCCCAAAGCACCCGCACCGCTCGCCAACAGGATGCCCGCTTCGGGATCGGGCCAGCTTGCCGCCTGGGTGCGCCAGCAATGGACGGTGTCCTCAAAATCGCCGACGATGGCAAAAGTCATCGCGGTCAGCCGGATCGGCAACCACTCCAGCACGTGGAAGGCCTGCCGCGCAAACTTGCCGAATTCGTCCGGCCAGGTTTTGATCTCGCCGCTCCCGTGGCACGTTACCGGCGCAGCCAGTCGATTGCGCGAGCCAAGGTCAGGCCCGGAAGCTTGAACCAGGGCGCTGCGCCCCGGCATATCATCCTCGCCGCCCCAATGCGCGCGCAGGAATTGCCCCATGCGATAAAGCAAAGCGCCTGCCGCGCCGCCCATCCCCGTCACGCTGAACAGCATGAACCACACGATCACGCCGAACACGTTGCGGTGGGATGCGATCAGCGCCTGCTCGATGGTGACTCGTGCCACTTCTTCGGCATTCAACTCATGTGAAGGAATACCGCGCCAGTTTGACAACAGCCCGCGCGCCTCGCCCAGCTTTCCGGCGCGCAACGCAAGATGTATGCCGGTGAAATAGTGGCTGAACTGGCGGAAGCCCATCGTGAAATACAACACCAGCACGTTGAACGCCCACGCAAAGAACGGCTGCACTTGATGGAGCAAGCGGTACGAAATGATGACGCCCGTCAACAATGGCAATACCGCGAGCAGCCATGCGATCCTGCCGTGCTCGCGCAGCCCTGCATTGAAGTGGAGCTGGAAGAAATCGACATAGCCGGACAACCATCCGTAGAGATATTTACGCGAGGAAAGCGGGTGGAACTGCTCCAGCAATAGCGCGAAGATCAGGGCCAATACGCTCATGCCGCAGCCTTGAATGACCCGCCAAGGCCCCTCGCGGTATCAACACGGTATTGGTCTGCATGCAGTCCCTGCATATCACGGATTCCGATATTCATAAATGGCGATTGTATGCCAAGAGCGGGGAAGCTGGCACGCAGAATCGGATGATGACGGGTTTCTTCAGGACAATGCGAGCCAAAAGAAACATTACCCGACAAAGCCCCGGTCGCCCGCACCATGCTGCGGACCGGTGACGGCTGTCCGAGGCAACACCCAAGGCGGGGACAAAGTGAAAAACCACAATGAAGGCTTTGATGGACTTTGCACTATTGTGATACGTTCGGTGGCAGGCGCTTCAACTCCCGACCACGAATTCTGGATCTGAATATCAGAATACCGAAGATAAGAAATCCCAGTAACGTGAGATACATTCCCTTTTTTACAAAAGTTGGGGAGTATCGCAGGGAAATAATATTTCTTCCGGGTCCGACCAGAACTGCGCTGAGACCGCCATCGACCAGAAGCAGGGGCGACCCAGTCCCGTTCACTTTCACATTCCATCCCCCATCAAACGGGAAGCTGAAAAATACCAGTTGCCTTGTCTTTGTGTTGATTTCACCATCGATTCTGTTGTTGGAAAATTCGCCAATGTGAAAGCGATTGGATTTCAGTTTAGCGGTGTCATTCTCCAATTCCATTTCAAAGTCATTGGTGCCTACGCTAAATGAAGTCTTTAGAAGGTCATCTGCTGAAATTTTGGCCATACCATTCAACTCGGAGGCCAAATTATCCGGAACCATGATTGCCCCAAGAAGAGCTATCTGCTTCTGGTCCGTATCAAGTTTATTAAAATCGCTTTGCACGATATAAGCATCGTAAGCCACTCCCAGCGGCAATGCGTACTTCGATTTGAGTACCGTCACGTCATCAAAATTGCCAATTTCCATATAGATGTCGGTCAATATCGTTTCAGATCGCCAATCGCCCTTGTACAGAAGATATTTGACTCCGGTTAATATCTGCAGCAAAGGCTCCGCCTTGACACCGTCTGACGTTCGGGTTTCAAGCTCATTTTGTGAATTCAGCGCACCAGATGCGCCGAGAAAATTGATGTAATTTATATTATTGAAACTGCTGTACGAGCTGGTGCCGAAATAATGTTGCACTTTGGAATCATTTCGGCTCGTTTGCATTTTAGTCAAGGACGAACCGTAATTTTTCTCGATCCTGAAGAAATCCTTGTCTTGATGTTTTATAAATGCAATCGCCTCGAGAGAGTAGTCGTTGTACCCGATCCTCTTGTGAAGATCCGTTGCATTCAAAGCATCCCGCTGATTTACAGTCTCATAGGAGAGACTGGCCAATTCAGCGAGCGTTATTGCCAATAAACCCAGTTGGGCATATTTACTCCATCCTTTTATCGAAAATAGAATCAGGCATGCCGCAATCAGTACCAGAAAAATGGCAATCTTGGCTTGAAGGCCGTGATCCAAGTCTTCCTGCAATGTGAAGCTGGAACCGCTTCCATTCGGCAAGACCATACTTAAGGGAAGATTCAACAGAAGCAGCAGCGTGACAAGTGTGACTCCCAATATTGGCAAATTAATTTTCTGGCCCTTTATAAGCCTGTCCAAAGCCAATACAGAAAATACAATAAAAATGATGGAGACATATAGGGAGAAATCCCTGAAGTAATCCCCCTGGAATAGCCAAAATCCTCTCCTGAACCATGGAAATATTTCTGCCAATATAAAGATGCCAATGAAAGCTCCGTAGACTATCTTCTGCCGTATTCTCAAAAATGCCAATAATTGCGGGACCAATACCAGGCTGATCAAACCGCAGTAACTCATCGGCGCGTCGAAGTAGTTGCTCCACCCCTTATAATCGCTGCCATTACCAAGCAAGTCGCTGGAAAAAGTTCGCATCAGCAAAGTTACCAGGTAACCACTATCGCCAGGTTTGAATATTGGAATGGAAGCCATTTCATTGGTGAGGCGCGCATCCCCGGATACTCTTGGGGTGTCAATCATCGCGATTAGATTCGGGATAGAAAATACCGCACTGATGAGTACGCCCAACAGGCCCAGCAACAGCAGATTTCGGAATAGGGACGCGATTTCCTTATAGTGAATTTCTTCCCCGGCAAACACTCTGAACAGAACATAAAGCAATAGAAATTCACTGCAGGTGTAGAGACTGACGAAATTATAGGCTGCGATCAGCGAGACACTGATCGGAAATAGCCACCATTTTTTCTCCAAATACAGCATCTCAAAAGCAAGCAGCAATAAAGCTGTGTACAAACCAAGAGTGGAAGTCGGATACCAACTCCCGCCCAGTATCATATAGCCGGAGAACGCGTAAATCAGAGAGCCTATGTATGCAGCATTGTTAGACAGCGACAGCTTTTTTAGATATAGAAAAAATATCCATCCGCTGCAGGTAATTTTGAAAATTTCCATCCAGACAATTCCAAATGGCAATTTTTCGCTGCCCAATATATAGAGCAAATAGGTGGTGGGATCACTCAAGCTGAAAGGAAATACGTTTTGCCCCAATCCCTGTTCAAATGACCAGCCAGGCAGTTCACCTCTATGAAGCGAATCTGAAATGTTGATAAAAGAGGGGTAATAAGCGTTTAGAGTATCACCGCCAATATCAGGAAACAGGTAAACTGAATAGCCGAGAATGAACTTATGGAAAACGATAAGACATAGCAGCATCAGCATGCCGATAATCAACAAGACATCCCTGATGGACGCAGAACTTGAAATATCTTCTCTGTATTTCGGTCTTGCTGATGCAGATGATTTCATGAATTGTCATTACCCGCGGGTTTCAGTTTGAAGTGCAACGGCTGATTTGCAGAATATCCAGGTACCTGTCTGATAGCCAAGCAGATTATTGGATCGATATCCCCTTGGTCATGATAATCGAGTCTCCGTATTTCAGAAGGTTCTGACGATCTGACCCGTTTGTGAATCTATCAGCATGAAACCCTTTAAGCTAGACAACTGCCTGCAATTGATCGATGACCATGCCCTGAACTTCATCCATACCTACCCACAAGGGCAACCGCAACAGTCGATCTGATAGATCGCCGGTATGCCGTAATATTCCACTGGCGCGGCCAAATTGTTTTCCGGCATGGGAGCTGTGCAGTGGAACATAGTGGAACACCGCATTCACGCCTTGTCTGTTCAGTTGTGCCAATACCTCGGTACGCTTTTCCAGGGATTCCAGCAGGATGTGATACATGTGCGCATTGTGACGGCAATCCTCGGGAATGATAGGGCGGCGCAACTTGCCGCTATCTTCAAGCGGACGCAAGGCTTCGTCGTAACGATGCCAGATTTCCAGACGCTTTTGGGTAATGCTCCGGGCTTCTTCCATTTGCGCCCACAGAAAGGCCGCTATCACCTCACCAGGCAGGTAGGAAGAACCGATATCCACCCACGTATATTTATCCACTTGTCCACGGAAGAACTGGCTGCGGTTGGTGCCTTTCTCCCGGATGATCTCTGCCCGTTCGGCAAGGCGCCCATCGTTGACCAGCAAAGCACCGCCTTCCCCGGAAATGATGTTTTTGGTTTCGTGAAAAGAATAGGCGCCCAGATGCCCGATGCCGCCCAGCGGCTTGCCTTGGTAGGTCGACATGACTGCCTGTGCGGCATCCTCTATGACGAGCAGCCCATGACGTTGCGCGATGTCCATGATGGCATCCATTTCGCACGCCACGCCCGCGTAATGCACCGGCACGATCGCCTTGGTTCGCGGCGTGATGGCTGCCTCGATCAGCGTCTCGTCGATGTTCAATGTGTCAGCGCGGATGTCCACAAACACCGGCACGCCGCCGCGCAGCACAAAGGCATTGGCCGTTGAGACAAAAGTGTATGAGGGCATGATTACCTCATCGCCCGGCCGGATATCGGCAAGGATCGCCGCCATTTCCAGCGCTGCTGTGCATGAGTGCGTGAGAAGCGCCTTTTTTGACCCGCTGTTTGCTTCCAGCCAACTGTGGCACTTCCTGGTAAAAGGACCGTCGCCTGCCAATATTCCCATGGAATGGGCCTCGGCAATGTAGCGCAGCTCTTTGCCGGTCATGTAGGGTTTGTTAAAGGGGATATGTGTCATAATTTTTTCGCCACGATCAATCGGGAGCCTCCCAGCGGGAAATTGACGCCGCCGCGAATTATATATATCTCCGCATTCAAAATTGATTCCAGCATGCCGTTGAGCCAAATGGGGGTTCGAAACTCGGACGTGGCATCGAATTTTTCCGCTGAGCCTTTTTGTACAAGGCGGGAAGCCCACATTGCCGGAAGCAATGTCGATACAAATGATGTACTGCGCAAGATATCGAAACCCGCCGCTTTGACTTTTGCATGCAGCTCTTTGGCAGAGTAGCGACGCACATGGCAGGCATAATCATCAACCGCACTCCATAACCACGCGTGTTGCGGTACTGTTAGCAACATGACTCCACCCGGCTTCAGCGTTTCACGCATCTGCAGCAGCACTTGCTCGTCTTCTTCGATGTGTTCAAGCACATCAAAAGCACCGACAGCATCAAACTCCTCAATGAACGGGATATGTCTTGCATCCATTTGCATAAAATCAATTGCCGGCTGTCGAGCGGCGGCCAAGGTCAGCGCGGCAGTAAATATTTCACTGCCGCGGAGGCTCACTCCGGGAAAGGCGCTAGCAATGCCGGACAGTACATATCCTGTGCCACAACCAATTTCAAGAAAAGATCGAAATTCTGGGCAGTATTTTCCAAGCGCCCAAATGATCAAGCGATTTCTAGCCCGAAACCAGAAATTACCTGCTTCGACAAGTGTGAGGTCGGCAAAGTATGCCGCTTTGAACCCGCCCCCTTGTTGCGCCAAATCAGGCGCATATGCCGGAAATCCCTCTCGCATTTCCGGCCCCAAGCCGCAAGCCGGACAGTGAGTTTTTTGAGCAGGGAATGTAACGCCGCAGGCAAGGCATTTTTTCATTCGCTGCCCCTAACACTACTTTCAGATTTTGGGAAAACAAAATATTTGAAAACCACAAAAAGAAATCCCGCCACCACTAAGACTGCGGCCGCCTGAACCCACTGATGCGGATACCCTAATTCGTCGACAAATGTAAGCAGGATAAACAAGTTGATCAGATACCCAAAGAAGTGGGCAACAAAATAGCGGGAGCTCGATTTCAGTACAGCTCCTTTGTGTGCAAACGTCCATTGCCGATTGCCATAAAAACCGACGGATGCGCCGACGATATAAAGCAAAGTCATCGTCACCTTGGGGCCACCCCCCCAATACGTGATGAGCAAGTAAACCAGATATCCCGATAAATTGCTCGCAATGCCAACCAGTCCGTAACGGACCAGTTGCCCTGATGACCTTTTGCCCACGGAATCACTCATTCATTCATTAACGCGGCCAGGCCAAATCCTGTCCTTCCGTTGCTGTTTCCGTTGTAGAGCATATAACGCTGCCCTTTGTGGTCAAAAACATATGGATACTCGATCATTTCCGAATCCCAACCGGATGGCGATACATCGATGCCAACCTCGTCCAGGCGAAGCTCCCAAGGCTGGCCGCCTGGTTTGTACGCGTAACCAATCCGGTATTTTTCCCCCGAGCCGCTCCGGTAAGAGAACCACATGTGATAACCGTTACTCTGGTTTCCGATGACCGAAGGCCGGGAGAAAGCCTGGGCTATGCCGAGTTGGTAGGGAACGGCGAGACCATCCCGTCGCCAGTGATGCCCGTCTCCCGACATCGCGTGATTGATCACATGCAGCATCTCGCCGTTGCCGGCGTCCCAGGTCACCGTTGATCCGTACCACATCTGGTAAATTCCGTTTGCTTCCCGAAGCACGCAGGGATAAGAAAGGCTGACCGGATCGGTAGCATCCCTGGACATGAACGGTCCATTGCCGTCCAAGTGGAGAGAGAAGTCAGTCTCAAGCACGAGTCTTCCGACATCCCCCCGCCAATGTTCGCCGGGAGGACATTGCCAGCCCATGAACAAGATATAGCGGTGTCCGTCTGCCTCATAACAGTTGCCGATGCTGACGCCGTGGGAGTAGAAGCTGTTCTCCGGCCCATGCTCGAACACCGGCTTGTCGTGAATGTAAATCACTTCCCGCTTTGCGATGTCTACATCCACAAAACCTACAGATGAACGATCTTGTCCATCCCTGCCGCTGAAAAAAACACGGTAAACGTCGTCCTTCAGCAATACGGCCAGTGGATTGGCTGCGTGAGTTGCAAGCTTGGGGTGAACCGGCTCGGGGCTGTAGAGCTGTCCCAATTTTTTCCAGCGCATCAATATCACCTAGATACTTCGCAGCCGCGTGCTGGGAACCTTGGCGCGCTCGGTCGCCTGTCCGATATATACACCTTCCGGTTCAGCATCGGCCAGGATCAGCGTTCCCGCGCCAATCACACACTTCTCCCCGACCTTGATGTGATCGCGCAGCGTGGCATTGACACCAATAAAACATTGTTCTCCAATCTCTACACGACCGGAAACCACCACGTGCGAAGTAACGAAACAGTGGTCGTGTATGATTGAATTATGGCCGATATGGTTGCCGCTCCACAACGTGACATTGTTACCGACGGTGACGAACGGCTGGACGGTATTGTCTTCGAGGATGAAGCAATTCTCGCCGAACTTGCCCTCATTGAGCAATGTTGCATGGGAACTGATATAGCTGGCAAAGCGGTAGCCCAATGACTTGGCAGCGAGATACTTGTCCTTGCGAATCTGATTGACTTTTGAATATCCGAGAGCGACAAAGAAGCTGAATTTATCGGGAGGATAGAAATTTACAATCTCTTCAAACGGCACAACCGGCAGTCCGCAAAACTTGTTTGAAGTAACGTAGGCTGCGTCTACCGTGAAAGCCGCAACTTCGTAATTCGAGTCTGTGGAAAAAAAGAAATGCGCCAATTGCGCCTGTTCGGCAATGCCAAAGATAACGAGCGGTGTTTTCATCAGAGCCTCCATCTACTCGACCTTCCGGCCGAAAATTGGATTGTTAAAGGCACTGTCTCCATTTATTCCTCCTCTACGCTTCATAAATCGCTTCAAAATAAAGAACCAACGCCCGCTCAGAATTTAAAAAGAGCCTTTGGATCCAGTACAGAGGCAGCATAGTTGTTTCGTTCAAGAACAGCTTCACGAAAGACGGGAACGTGGTCTTGAACCGGACATTTCGGTGACCCGAATGCTTGGTTCTTTCGATTGCCGAGAGGGCCAATTTATTTGTCTCATTGCGCCGCACCAGAAAGTTGGATAAGGGCAGCAGCAAATTCGATACAGGATATGTCAAACCTGCAACATGGATCAGATTCCAGCCTGCTGACCGGAGCAGTCGCAACATGGACTCCTTGCTGTAACGCCGGCAATGGCCGGCAATTTCATCCTCGATCCCCCAATGGCTGAGCGAGGCGGGAACCAGTCCGATCATACGGCCGCCGGGCCTCAAGTGAATTGCCGAAACTTCCATGAAATCACGCTCTGACTCGTCATCCATGTGTTCCATGACCATGCAGGAAATAACCAGATCCGCATCCGCAATGCCTGTGGAATCCAGATAGTTGTCCTGAATCGCCGTGAGACGGCAGGCCGCAATCTCTGGGGCAAACCGTCTTTTTAGCGTCGCGATGGTTTCTTCAGACAGATCATAGACAGTGCCTGTCCAGCCTGACATCAATAACCGTTTGGTTATTTCGCCGCTGCCTGGGCCGATTTCAATAAAGTGACCTGGTGCAAGCCCGTTCAGGCGTTCATCAAGATACATCAACTGCAACAATGTTCCGGGCGGTAGCGCTACCATGGCAACGTGTTTTCCAAAAGTACATCTACTACATAAAGAGGCCGCTGTTTTGCCTGGTCAAAGATCTTCCCCACATACAGGCCAATAACGCCCAAACTCACCAATATTGCTCCTGTGCTTACCAGAATCAGCACGACCAGGCTTGTCCAGCCCGGGAGTGCACTATGGGTGAGATTGCGCCAGACCAAGTATCCGGCCATAGCCATGCCGGCGAATGCAAATAGAAATCCAAGGCCTACGATCCAGCGCAACAAGACCGTGGCCTGAAACAGGATGCCGTTGATCGCGTGGGACAAAAGACGACCCAATGTGTAACTGCTCTGACCGGCATGTCGTTCCTGGTGAACGAAATCAACGCTGCCGATACGGAAGCCCAGCCATCGCAGGATGAACAGGTAATGCCTCTCCTTTTCCCCGAAAAGCAGGAAGCTATCGATCACTTTGCGCGACAATATCGAAAACGAACCATAGCTGCCGTCTACAGACTCGCCGGTCAACTTGCTGATGACCCTGAAATATGCCCTGGCAGCTAACAGCCGAAATGGCGAATGATTGCGCTCAACACGTTTCGCGAGCACCAGATCGTATCCTTCCCGCAGCTTTGCATAAAGCTCGGGGATCAGGCTGGGCGGATCTTGCAGGTCGCAATCCATGACCACGGCATAATCTCCCCGTGCTGCGGACAGGCCTGCAGTAATGGCTATGTGCTGACCGTAGTTGCGGCTGAGACGAATGCCCTTCAATGCAGGATGTCGTGCTTGCAGCGAAGCAAATTGAAACCACGCATTATCCGGGCTGCGGTCATCTACAAGAATGATCTCAAAGCGGTCTGTCAGGCTGGACAAATTGACCTCAAGCTGCTGGCATAATTGTTCCAGGCAAGCTGCGCAACCATATACCGGGACTATCACGCTGATAGCAGGGGCGGATACAATGCCGTCATTCATAGCCAAATCCTATTTGTTGCCAAGGTTTCTTGCCGCCCGGGCGTCTCGCCAAGCCTTAACATCGATCGGAACCTGGGATGTATACCCCAGCAACCGTGCAATGGCGGGATCCAGATCAGGGCGCTCGCCCAAGGCTCGTGGAAAGTCATATTGCTGTTTCAAAATGGGAGTCGTGTAGAGATGATTGACAGCTCGCCGGACATTTTGCGATTCGTTGGCGCCGGCTCGATGGAATAGCATGGCATCAAAAACAATCGCCGAACCGGCAGGCGCTGCAGCAACGACCCGATTGGCGGCAATGTAGGCATCTGAGGGGAGTCCCTCGATCTTGTGGGTAAATGGAAGCACATGGGTTCCCCCCGTAATTTCAGAGAACTCATCTATGGCAAGGAGCGCACTGATGGCCAATGGGCGCGAAATCACCCAGTTCTGGTAAGGAAGGTCGCGATGCCATGAACTCTGATGATGGACCCGGTTGGGGCGATTGATGATGGCATTCTGCAAATTGAGGATGAACCAGTCGCCGAGAAATCGCCGGATGACAGACAGAACAAGAGGATGGGTGGCCAGCCGCATGAAATCAAAATCGTAAAGCAGGGGCGCGCGGCACATGTCTAGCTCCTGAATCGCAATCAAGGCATCTCGACCAAATTCAGTTTCCTGCTCATTATAAATGCTGTCTATTTTCTTCCGCCATTCGCCCAGTTCCGCAGGCGGGATCAGGCCGGGAATTATCGTGAACCCGCGAACAGAGATCTCTTCGGCATATCGGGCAACATCATCGCCGACTTGGGTTTGCTCAATACGGCCATAAGAACTCTCCTTCAAGCCTCCCTCCCCTTGGTCTCTAGTTAACCTGCGGATGAATCGACAAACTTCATGAACCCTGGCGCATCTTTACCGCAATTAAACAGCAAGTCAATGATGCTGACACCATGGGTAAAATCACCCCAAAGCTGCGGGTATTCAGGGTAGCCGCTATAGTCGAACCAACTAAGCTTGATTTCACGCTCGGCAAAGACGCCCTCATCAATATATCCTTTGGCGGAAGGGCCGGATATATATTCCGCGCCGCCTGCTTGAGCGCACAGATCCGCCAATCTTTCCGTCTTTCCCGGAATGAGTCGGTAATCCCATGAGCTGCTTATCGTGGTTGTGATACCCAGATAGTCGCATACGCTCTTGATCAATTCACCGTTGAGCACCGATAGATGGGTATACCGGCGCTGAAGATAGAGCGGCTCAAATATGGCGGCGATCTCATCGAAATGCGGGGCCTTGCGATAATTCTGGGCAATAGTCTTCCAGTGTTTTTCTGCCCAGTCAGTGCCGTCTATTTCCGTTTCACGGATGCTCTGGTCGTATTTGCCCCTTACCTTTACCGGCACGGTGATCCATTGCACACCCTGCGGCGTCTTGATCTGGTTGCGGTTGCGCCAGTCACGGCGAGTGTATTGCATATCGTCATAAAGGATGAATTCGTCCACGGAAGCAATTATGTCGAAATAGCCCTTCCACGGAATGTAGTTCGACTGAATAATCGCTATTTTCTTCATTGCATATTCCAGAATAACGTCGATTTAGGAGCCTGAGATTTAGGGCCCGTCGGTTAGATGATGATTAGGTCAGAGGTTAAGCCATGGGATTTCCCTAAAATTAGTCTTGTCTATTTGACATATTTACAAAGGTATTGCTGCCTTCTTCAACATCTTCTCATTTAAGCGCATACGAATTTGCCACGGTCTTGAACCTGCTTGATTTTTTTGTACACAACCCCACCAAAATCTCCATAGGATTTATCATCGGTTTCAGGAATATTTTCCACTTGCTCATACAAACCGGAATCCTCCACTACCTTCGTAAGTATTTCCCTGCCTGGCCATACGTTACGAGTAGTAGTCATCAGCACATCCGGCGGGCAAGCGAGCAGCGCGTGCTTGAAGCAAACACTGTCCAAATTGCATATAACCGCCAAGGTCACGGTTAAGTTGCTCAGGTCTTTGGACGGGGGAAGCAGCCCGGTCAGGGGATAGAGTGTATACATAAAACCGCTGACACTTAGCGTGCCGTTTGGCGGAGCGGCCTTGCTGATAGCCTCGGCTGCTAAAAGATAGTTGCTCCATTCAGTTAAATCGGCGGGCCACGAACCTGTGCCTGCGTTTTGCAGGACATCGAGGGTATCCGGCCAGTCGTCAGTGAGTGAGGCAAATTTGGGAAGAAGGATCAGCACACCGGCAATCGCCGCAATAGTAGCGAAGCGTAACTTGAGACTTCTGCTGCCGTCGACCGCAAGGCTTTTCCACCCAAGAGCAGTGAGGCCGGCAATCCCTGGCAAACAGACCGCGAAATGATAAGGGTAGCCAATCTTAGAAGCTGGTTCGAGCAACGGAACCAGCGTAACGGAGACCCAAAAAGCAAAACGCTTCGGACTTACAGAGCGATTGCGGGCAAAAAAACCTGCGACAATCGCGATGATGCCCAGTCCGCCGAGAACAAGGGCAACTGCGGCCTCCTTTAGGGAGAGGGTACCGCTATATATGAATAGCTGCAAACGTCGATCGGCGCTGGCGGCGTAGATCGATCCTGCAGCACGGTAGGAGTCGATAAGGTTGGCGATGCCGCCCCTCGCCACGGCGATGCCTAACGTAACAAGCAGGCCGGCTACTGCTGCGCCGAGAGTAAAACGCAGGCAGGCGCGCCAGCCATGTGCCATCCAGACAGCAAGACCCCCGATGATCATGAAATAGAAAAAAGTCTCCCGCAATAGCACTGCCAGCGCGGCAAGTGTCCCAATTAGCACCCAAGTCGAACGTGTTTCACTCGCCCTATCTTGCCCCAATCGCAGTGCCAGAAATAGCGGAACATAGGCTGCGAACATGCTGTTCTTGAAACCGCATTGAATGAAAATCTCCTGATTCATGGTGAAAAGGGCCACCAGCGAAATCAGCGCCCCGCCCACGAGGCTGCCACTTTCGCGTTCGATCACACGGTACAGCAGGCAGGAGGCAGCTACTGCCACTATCATATCGGCTAGCCGCAGCATAACAAGATGATTGATCGTCAACCCGAAGACCCAAGACAGCAACATAGGATACAGTGCCAGACCTCCCACGCCGGGCAGTCCCTTGCCGGCAGAAAGGCTCGCATGAATAAGTTGTCCCTGGTAGGCATAGATCCCCTCGTCTGTCGCCGGGAAACCGCCAATGAGCATGACCCGCGGAAAGACAGTTGCCGTCAGGACGACGATGGCCATTAGCACAGTGCTGGTCAAGACGTGCTGCTTGATATTTTCAATTTTGATTAAAAATTGGCGCATGGAATTCCCTCGACTATCAGCCCAACCCGCCAATTTACGATCACCCATATCATGTTTTACGTTGAACTGCTGTCATTTTAGTACTGCTCATCGACAGAGTTTTTGCATCATACGTCAGCGCATCATCGGGTGTAAATGTTCTATGGTCGTGTTGATTCAAGCTTCTGGTGCGGGCTCCTCGGATGGCCTTGCCATTGGCCGACATGACGTCAATCTCGCATAGCTTGTTGACGATCTGTTCAGCCTTGTATCGTTTACCTGTCGCTGCCGTTTGCTGAACTCCTTCTTCGAGCAGTTAGTAATATTACCTTTCGCTGTTCATCGAAGAATGAATCGTCTCGATGAATCGTCTCAATGCATGCGGCACTGTCTTTATCCAATGCAAGAATTTTGTTGATACAGTTATTCCGGTCTAAAAGAACCCCATGGTCCATCGAATCAGGATAACGTTATGCCGTATCTTGCGGCGGGTTCGATTTGTCATATAGCCATAGGGGACATGGGCAAGCAGGTACGCTTCGTGATATTGGTCCTCCCAATTCTGGCGGCATTGCCGATTTTTTTCGATAATGCGAAATCGGGGTTGCCGGGCCAAAACCGGCCTTTTGCCGGAGGATCAATGCAATGAACAGTCAACCCCTGCAGGATCGATAGCCAGCGGCGATCCCACCGCGCGAATCAGATGATCATCCCCGCCGCAACCGTGTTGTTGGTCGCCTCGTCGATCACGATGAAACTGCCGGTGGCGCGATCGATGGCGTAGCTGTCGAATACCATGGATTGCTGAACCCTCACTGCCACGCGCGCGATATCGTTCATGTTGAGCGTATCAGCTCCGTGCTGCTCCAGCGTGTTCACGTCCACGCGATAGTCGATGTTCGGAAACAGGCACTTCGCAGTGCGCGTGGTGTGCTTGACCAGGTACTTGCGGTTCTTGTCGAGCGGCGCTTCCGACAGCCAGCACAGCATCGCTGCGAATTCCTTCGCGACCATAGGCTGGACTCCGTCGCTCACGAACATATCGCCGCGAGAAATATCAATCTCGTCTTCCAGCGTCAGCGCGACGGATTGCGGCGCATGAGCGCGCTGCAGCTTGCCGTCGTAAGTGACGATCTCCTTCACCCTGCTGCTGCGGCCCGAGGGCAGCACGGTGATCGCGTCGCCGACGGCGATCTCGCCCGCTTCGATACGCCCCATGAAGCCTCGGAAGTCGTGGAATTCCCCGGTCTGCGGACGGCATACCCACTGCACCGGATAACGGAAATCGGTGGTATTGACGTCGTGATCGATCACGATGTTATCCAGCAGGTTCATCAGCGTCGTGCCCTGATACCAGTCCATGTTGTCGCGGCGCTCCACGATCATGTCGCCATTCAATGCCGACAATGGTATGCATGTGACGTCGTTCAGCCCGAGTTGCGCGGCGAAACTGATGTACTCCATGCAGATCTCGCTGAAGCGCGCCTCCGAATGGTCCACCATGTCCATCTTGTTGACCGCCAGTACGATGTGCGGAATGCCGACCAGGCTTGCCAGGTAAGTGTGGCGGCGCGTCTGGACAAGCACGCCCTTGCGCGCATCGACCAGGATGACGACAAGGTTGGCGGTGCTCGCGGCGGTCACCATGTTGCGCGTGTACTGTTCGTGGCCGGGTGTATCGCCGATGATGAACTTGCGCCTGGGCGTGGCGAAATAACGGTAGGCCACGTCGATCGTGATGCCCTGCTCGCGCTCGGCCTGCAAGCCGTCGGTGAGCAGGGACAGATCGACTGCGGCCATGCCGCGCTTGGCGCTGGCTTTTGAAATGGATGAAAGCTGGTCCTCGAAGATCGATTTCGAGTCATGCAGCAGGCGCCCGATCAGCGTGCTCTTGCCGTCGTCGACGCTGCCTGCGGTGATGAATCTCAGTAATTGCGTTGCGTTGCTCATGGCTGGTGCCTTAATCAAGTTTTGCTCAAACATCATGCTGCGTTCCCTCACCCTCGCTCCCTTTCCCGGTGGGAGAGGGAAGGTAAGTCCTTCTCCCGCCGGGAGAAGGGTTGGGATGAGGGAGCGAGGGCGAGGGAACGCCCCGTCAGAAATACCCTTCTTTCTTGCGCAACTCCATCGAAGCATCCGATGTCTGGTCATCCATGCGCGTCGCGCCTCGTTCGGTGATCCGCGTGATCGCGGTTTCCGCGATGATCTCCTGCGCGTTCCTCGCCAGAGACTCCACCGGGCAGGTGCAGGTGATGTCGCCGACGGTGCGAAAGCGCACGGTTTTCCTGACCACCTTTTCGCCCGGTCGCGGCTGCACCAGTTCGCTCACCGGCATGATGCCGCCGGTGCGCTGGATCACTTCGCGCTCATGCGCGAAATAGATTCCGGGTATCTCCAGTTGCTCGCGGGCTATGTATTGCCAGATGTCCATCTCTGTCCAGTTGCTGATCGGGAACACGCGGATATTCTCTCCCGGATGCACGCGGGTGTTGTAGATGTCCCACAATTCCGGGCGCTGGTTCTTCGGGTCCCACTGGCCGAATTCGTCGCGGAACGAGAAGATGCGTTCCTTGGCGCGCGACTTTTCCTCGTCGCGCCGAGCGCCGCCCATGCAGGCATCGAAACCGAATTCCGCGATGGTCTCGAGCAATGTCACCGACTGGAACACATTGCGGCTTTGCAGCGCGTCTTTCAGCACCACCGTGCCCTTCCTGATCGAGTCTTTCAGCGACCTGACGATCAGCTTCTCGCCCAGCTCGGCAGCACGCTTGTCACGGAATGCGATCACCTCCGGGTAGTTGTGCTCGGTGTCAATGTGCACCAGCGGGAACGGAAACTTCGCAGGGCGGAATGCTTTCTCCGCAATGCGCAGCATCACGATGGAATCCTTGCCGCCGGAAAACAGCAGTGCGGGATTTCTGCACTCGGCCGCTACCTCGCGCATGATATGGATGGATTCGCTTTCCAGCGCATCCAGATGGGTAAACGCAGGTGCCGTCATATATTTTTCAACCATCTTCACGATGTGATTGGCCATGCGGCTAGGCGCAAACTTCCTGCCTTGCTTCGATTTGCTCCGCAATCCCTTTGCCGTGCTGATGCGCTCGCCTGAACGCCGGTCCCATGCGCGACATTCGGACTCTGGCTGGTATGCAGGCCGCATTCCTTGTTCATAGGATCTTCCCACCACCATCTTCCCGCGCGTATATCTTCGCCCGGCGTGACGGAGCGCGTGCAAGGCGCGCAGCCCAGGCTCGGGTAGAACTGGTCGTGCAGCTTGTTGTAGGGCACGTCGTGCCGGCGGATGTATGCCCAGACGTCCTTGTGCGACCAATCCAGCAGCGGATTGAACTTTTGCAAACCGTTGTCCGCATCGAATGCGGAGACTTCCAGATTGCCGCGCGTGGCCGCCTGTTCGCGGCGCAGGCCGGTGATCCACGCACCCTTGTCCGACAATGCGCGGCGCAACGGCTCGACCTTGCGCACGAAGCAGCACCCTTTGCGATTCTCCACGCTGTCGTAAAATCCGTTGATGCCGCGCAGCGCGACGTACTCCTCGACCAGCGCGCTGTCCGGAAAGTACACCTGCAATGGCGCCGCATAGCGCCTGCGCACTTCCTGCATCAGCTCATAGGTTTCCTGCGGCAGGCGTCCGGTATCCAGGCTGAACATCGGGATGCCCAGCCGGCCCCTGGCGATGATATCGGTCAGCACCATGTCTTCCGCGCCCAGGCTGTTGGCGAAGCAGACCGGTGGAAAATCCCGCACCGCCTGCTGCAGCACAGCCAGCGCCTGACTGATCTTCTGTTGCATATCCATATCCATCTCCTTCACCAATAATCCGGCTCCTAAACCAATAATCCGGCCGCAGCTTCGGTCAAGTCGAGCTGCGCATCCTGCTGCATCGCGTATGCCGCCGCTTTCATCGTCCAGCTATCGACCGCGGCGCTGATGAGCGCAAGCTCTTCCTGGCCGATCTCATCGGCGTTCGCCAGCGCAACGGCAGACCTTTCAAGCCCGTCGGCCAGCTCGCCGGGCAACAGCTGCTGCAACTGGGCGGCCAGCTTGGCCAGATCGTCGATGCGCACGCCGCCGAGCAATTGCGCCACACCCGAACCGAGCAAGCGCAGGATGGCTTCATTGCACTGCGCCGCTTCGTCGAACTTGCGCTGGAACACCAGCGCGTTGCGGTATTCGCGCTCGTGCGCGGCCTCGAAGAAATTCGCGCCAATCAGTACCTGCGAAGCGCCGGCGCATTCGCCGCCGCCCAGCTGCAGCACGCGGAAGTCGCTCGCTTCGCCGTAATCCTGCATCACGGTGTGCAATTCATCCGCTTTCACTTCGCCCAGGTCGGCCAGCAGTTGTTTGAAATAGTCCGGCTGCTGCGCGCGCACCCAGGCGAAGAAGTTTGCTTCGCCGCTGTCCAGATGGGCCTGCTGCACGCGCGCGATCGCCTGCTTGATGCGCGCCACCGGCAATGAAGGACCCTTGATCGCCAGCGCGCCGCCCGCGCGGCTGCCGCCGCCGGTGCCATCACCGCCAAAGTACATCTGGTAATGCGGCAC
The DNA here is from genome assembly GCA_963723415.1 of uncultured beta proteobacterium. Classification (GTDB taxonomy): domain Bacteria; phylum Pseudomonadota; class Gammaproteobacteria; order Burkholderiales; family Gallionellaceae; genus Gallionella. Next base: position 400,798 of record CAVRQB010000003.1, read on the forward strand.
CAGCTTGCCGTGCATGCGCTTGCCCTCGCCGTAGATACCGATATCGCCAGTTTCAGGCTGCGCGCAGCCGTTGTGGCAACCCGACACGCGGATGCGCAGATCGGCCTTGCCGCCGGACAGCTGCGGCGCGACCACGGTGCTGGCGGTAATGCCGAGGCGGCAGGTCGACGTCCCCGGGCAGGCCACCACGTTGTCTCCGGTCGCAGGCTCCTTCAGTCCGAGCAGCGCGAGACCGCTGCGCAAAGGCTCTATCTTGCTTTCCGGCACGTTCAGGATGATCAGGTTCTGGTCCTGCGTGGTATGCACCTCGTCCAGACCATGCGCCCGCAACAGCGCGGCGATCCCGTGCAACTGCACCGGTGTGACGTCGCCGATCGGCAACGCGACCGGAAAAACGAACAAGCCGTGCTGATGCTGCGCGAACAGTTTGCGCGGCGCGCCCGACCCGGGAACGTCCTGCCCGGTCTGCTTGCGCCATACGCCCTCGGGATAAGGCTGGTCTGCCAGAGCCTGCCTGGTGCGCTCGAATTCTTCGCGGTATTTTTCCAGGAAGCCGTCGACGCCGAAACGCTCGACCAGGAACTTGATGCGCGACTTCGCGCGTTTTGTGCGGTCGGAATATTTATTGTGCAGGGTCACCAATGCTTCGAGCGAGAACAGCAGCTCGCGCTCGGGGATGAATTCCTCGACCACGATGGACTCGCGCGGCTTGTGCCCCAGTCCGCCGCCGGCCTTGATTTTGAAACCGGGCTGACCGTCCCTGCTGATCGCGATCACGCCCGCGTCGTGCAACAGCGACTGCGCGCAATCGGATTCACAGGCGGAAAAACTGATCTTGAACTTGCGCGGCATCTGCTGGTTCAGCGGGTTGCGCAAAAAATGCTGCGTCGCCCCGTCGATGTGCGCCGCGACGTCCACGTGTTCTTTCGGGCACACGCCGGACAGCGCGCACGCCGACATGTTGCGCACGGTGTTGCCGCACGCTTCGCGCGAGGTCATTTTGACCTGCGCCAGACGGCGCATCGCGCTGGGCGTCTTCGCCAGCGGGACGAAATGCACCTGTATCGACTGGCGCGTGGTCAGATGCGCGATGCCCCGCTGCGAAAAGGTTTCGGTGACGTCGGCGATCGCATCCAGCCGGTCGGCGTTCAAACGCCCGCCGGGGATCTTGATGCGCAGCATGTTCACGCCGTCCTGGCGCTGGCCGTACACGCCCTGCTGCAACCGCACCGCGGTGAAGCGATCCGGATCGATGCGGCCCTCGATGAAAGTCTGGATCGCCTGTTCGAGGCGGTCTATCTCTTCCAGATCGGATAGATCCTGTGTATTGATGCTCATTGCATTTCTCCTTGCATTGCCAATACTTCCCATTCAGGCCAATGCTATCCTGGCCCCGACGATCAGCAGCATGGCCGCCAGCACCGGGCGCAGCACTGTTTCCGGAACCCTGCCGCTCAGATGGCTGCCGATGTAGATGCCGGGCAGCGAGCCCAGCAGCAGGCTGCCGAGCAATGCCAGGTCCACCGTGCCCAAAGCCAGGTGCCCCATCCCGGCCACCGCGGTCAGCGGCACCGCATGCACGATGTCGGTGCCCACCACTTTCGCCGCCTGCATGCGCGGATACAGGAACAGCAATGCGACCGTGCCCAGCACCCCCGCGCCCACCGAGGAGATCGTCACCAGCGTGCCGACGATGATGCCGGTGATAATCGTCGCGGCTGGCAGATGACGATGATGCAACACAGTGCCATCCCGGCGCTGCGCGAACTTCCTGATCCTGGATTTCAACAACAGCGCGCTGGCCGTCAGCAGCAGCGCCGCGCTCAGCACGCCGCTCACCAGGTCTCGCAAGGTCTTCTCGTCCAGCGCCAGGTATTTCAGCAAAGCGATCGTGACCACCGCGGCGGGCAGGCTGCCCAGGCTGAGCAGGCCGACCACCTTCCAGTCCACCGTGCCCTGCCGCCCATGCACCCAGCCACCCAGCGTCTTGGTCAGCGAGGCATACAGCAGATCGGTGCCGACCGCGGTGACCGGGGAAACCCCGAACAGCAGCACCAGCAACGGCGTCATCAGCGAGCCGCCGCCCGCGCCGGTGATACCGACGATCAGCCCGACCAGCAATCCCGATAATGTATACATGCCGTCCATGAGTCACTGCTCTTTGCAATTCATGGAGCGGATTCTAGGTCGCAGGCCTTATATTCCAAAATACTTTTATGTTAGTATATTATAGCCAATGAATATAAAGGGAAGGCAACATGAATTTGCAGCAACTTAGATTCCTCAACGAGATCGTGCGCCAGGGATTGAACATCTCAGGCGCCGCCAGCGCGCTGTACACCTCGCAACCGGGCGTCAGCAAGCAGATCCGGCTATTGGAAGAAGAATTGGGTATCGAGATCTTCGTGCGCAACGGCAAGCGTATCGTCGCGATCACCGAGCCGGGCAAAGCCGTGCTCGCCATCGCCCAGCGCATGCTGCACGATGCCGGCAACCTCAAGCAGGTTGCCGATGAATTCCACTCGCAGGACAGCGGCAGCCTGACCATCGCCACCACGCACACCCAGGCGCGCTACGCCCTGCCGCCCACGGTCAAGCAATTCATCAAGCGCTATCCCGGCGTGAAACTGGGTCTGCACCAGGGCAGCCCGACGCAGATCGCAGAACAGGTGCTCAGCGGCGAGGCCGACATCGGCATCGCCACCGAAAGCCTGGCGCTGTATGACGAGCTGGTTACGCTGCCCTGCTACGAATGGAATCACTGCGTGATCGCGCCGCTGCATCACCCGCTGCTGAAAGAGAAGAAGCTGACGCTGGCGAAGATCGCGCAATATCCGATCATCACCTACGATTTCGCGTTCGCCGGGCGCAACAAGATCAATGCCGCGTTCGAGGCCGCGAACATCCAGCCCAGCATCGCGCTGACCGCGATCGATGCGGACGTGATCAAGACCTATGTGGAATTGGGACTAGGGATAGGAATACTCGCGAAGATGGCCTTCGTCCCCGAGCGCGACAAGCAGCTGCGCATGATGGACGCCGGGCACCTGTTCAAGCCCAGCACGACGCGCATCGCGATCCGCCGGAACGAATACCTGCGCGGCTACACCTACGACTTCATCGAACTGTTCGCCCCGCACCTGACCCGCGAAGTAGTGGCCAAGGCGATGCACGTCTCGCCGTAGCTTGCACTAAATATGTATCGCTAATGGATCGCGTGCTTCGAAAAATCGCTGGGGCGGAAACCCAATGCAGCGAGCACGGCGAAATAGACCGCGACACCTTCTGCCACCAGAATGGACAAGCGCAGCACGCGCGACCAGCCCGAGCCGGTCAGCCAGCTTTGCTCCGTGCCCATGCCGAACCAAAGCGTCAGCGCCAGCGCCAGCAGCGCGACGACGATCCTGGCAAAGAACTTCGCCCAGCCCGGCTCGGGCTGGTAGATGCCGTGCTTGCGCAGATAGCGGAACAGGATCGCGGAATTCAGGCATGCGCCCAGCCCGATCGACAACGCCAGCCCGGCGTGTTGCAGCCAGCCGATGAACAGCGCGTTCATCGCCTGGGTCGCCAGCAGGGTCACGACGCCGATCTTCACCGGGGTCCGGATGTCCTGCTTCGCATAGAAACCGGGCGCGAGGATCTTGACCAATATCATGCCGATCAGGCCGATGCTGTAGCCTATCAGCGCGTGGCTGGTCATCAATACATCGTGCGCGGCGAACGCGCCGCGCTGGAAGAAGGTCGCCAGCAATGGCACGGCGATCATGCCGAGCGCGAGCGCGGCGGGCAGGGTCAGCATCACGGTCAGGCGCAAGCCCCAGTCCAGCAGCCGCGAATATTCCGCGGCGTTGTTGTCGGCATGGCACTTGGACAGCGACGGCAGCAGGATAGCACCGAGCGCCACACCCAGCATCCCGTTGGGAAACTCCATCAGCCGGTCCGCGTAATACAGCCAGGACACGCTGCCCGCGACGAGGAATGAGGCGAAGATGGTATTGATCAGCATGCTGATCTGGCCGATGGAAACGCCGAACACCGCCGGGCCCATCTGTTTGATGACGCGCCGCATTCCCGGATCGCTCCAGTTGAAGCGGATGCCGGGCAGCATGCCGATCTTCTTCAGGAACGGGATCTGGAACGCCAGTTGCACCACGCCCGCGACGAACACCGCCCAGGCCAGCGCGAAGATGGGCGGGTCGAAATGCGGCGCCAGCCACAGCGCGGCGCTGATGAAGCAGATATTGAGCAGGATCGGCGCGAACGCCGGCACCCAGAACCGGTTGTAGGTGTTGAGTATGGCCGCCGCGACCGCCACCAGCGAGATGAAGAAGATATACGGCGTGGTGATGCGCAGCAACTGCACGGTGAGGTCGAACTTCGCGGCATCTTTTGTGAAGCCGGGCGCGCTGATGTACACGATGACCGGCGCGGCGATGATGCCGACCAAGGTGACTATGAACAGGATGATCGCCAGCATCGTCGTGACGTGGTCGACCAGCAACTGGGTCTCTTCATGGCCGCGCCGGTTGCGGTATTCGCCGAAGATCGGCACGAAGGCCTGCGAGAACGCGCCCTCGGCGAACAGCCGGCGCAGCAGGTTGGGCAGCCTGAACGCGACGAAGAACGCGTCGGTCGCCATGCCCGCGCCGAACACGCGCGCGATCAGCACGTCGCGCACGAAGGCGAGGATGCGCGAAACCAGCGTCAGGCTGCTGATCGTCGCAAGGGATTTAAGCAGGTTCATACGGCATCAGGGCATGGAATTCGAACGTGGCGTATCATAACACCGGCGATAGTTCAGACCGACGGGGCAGCAGGGCCGTAAAAAGATTTGCAAAAACAGGCGCAAGCCTCTAGAATGCGCGCCTTTCGTGGTACCGGATTTTCCCTTCGGGTCTCAACTTGGCCGAATTCATCTTGGCCAAATTTATTAGGAGCAGTCATGGCAAATAGCGCACAAGCCCGCAAGCGTGCACGTCAGGCAGTAAAACAGAATTCCCACAACAGCAGCCTGCGCTCGGAATTGCGCACCGAGATCAAAAAGGTCGCAAAAGCGATCTCGGCCGGCGACAAGGCCGCTGCACAAGCCGTATACAAAGAGACCGTGAGCGCTGTGGATCGCATCGCCGACAAGAAGATCATTCACAAGAACAAGGCCGCCCGCCACAAGAGCCGCCTTTCTGCGGCCATCAAGGCAATGGCGTAATAGCCCAGCCGCTTTGATGTACCGCTCAAGCCGACAGCGATGTCGGCTTGTTTGTTTTGTAACATTTGTTTCTCTTGCCTGGGAGAGGCCAATTGGCTCAATATACGTCCCTTGATTTATTAGTGAACGGCGGCTGGTCCGCCGTCATTATTTTATGTCACATGTAATGAATACGTATGCCCGGCTTCCCGTCGCTTTCGTGCGCGGCGAGGGTGTGTGGCTGTGGGACAGCGAAGGCAAACGCTATCTGGACGGTTTGGCGGGTATCGCCGTGAACACGCTGGGGCACGCGCATCCGCGTTTCACAGCCGCGCTCAATGATCAGATCGGCAAGCTGATCCACTGTTCCAACGTCTACCAGGTGAACGGACAGGAACAGCTTGCCGACAAACTATGCGGCCTGACCGGCATGCAGGAAGTGTTCTTCTGCAATTCCGGCTGCGAAGCGAACGAAGCGGCGATCAAGCTGGCGCGCATGTACGGCCACAAGCAGGGCATCGAAGCGCCGGCAATAATCGTGATGGAAAAGGCCTTTCACGGCCGCACGCTGGCGACCCTATCTGCCACCGGCAACCGCAAGGTGCAGGCCGGTTTCGAACCGCTGGTCAGCGGCTTCGTGCGCGTTCCCTACAACGACCTCGACGCGATCCGCCAGGTGGCGCAGCACAACCGCAACGTGGTTGCAGTCCTGGTCGAGCCGATCCAGGGCGAAGGCGGCATCCGCACGCTGGACATTGCCTATCTGCAACAACTGCGGCAGGTCTGCGACGAACAGAACTGGCTGTTGATGCTGGATGAAGTGCAATGCGGCATCGGGCGCACCGGCAAGTGGTTCGCCTATCAGCATACCGGCATACTGCCGGATGTGATGACGCTGGCGAAAGGACTGGGCTCGGGCGTGCCTGTGGGCGCATGCCTCGCGGCCGGCAAGGCCGCCGGCACTTTCCAGCCCGGCAATCACGGCTCGACGTTCGGCGGCAACCCGCTCGCTTGCACGGCAGGACTGGCCACATTGAATATCCTGGAACAGGATAAATTATTGGCCCATGCAGAGAATCTGGGAAAATATTTGCATCAGGGTTTCACCACAGCGTTACAGGGGGTGAATGGCGTCAAGGAAATCCGCGGCCAGGGACTGATGATAGGCATCGAGCTCGACAAACCCTGCGGCGACCTAGTCAAGCTGGCACTCGCGCAGGGACTGCTGATCAATGTCACAGCGGATAGCGTGATCAGGCTTTTGCCGCCTCTGGTCATGACGGACACAGAAGCGCAACGGTTGCTGGATATACTGTGCCCGCTGATAAAAGAATTTTTGCAAACCTGACCGGAACACAATCATGTCAGCAAAACGGACAGTGCCCGTCAAACACTTTTTGCAGTTCAGGGACTTTACCCGCGGGGAGTTTGAATATCTGTTCGAGCGCACCCGCATCATCAAGCAGAAATTCAAATCCTATCAGCAGTATTGGCCGCTGACCGACCGCACGCTGGTGATGATATTCGAGAAGGCCAGCACGCGCACGCGCCTGTCATTCGAGGCCGGCATGCAGCAGCTCGGCGGTACGGCGATCTATCTGAACACGCGGGATTCGCAATTGGGCCGCGGCGAGCCGGTGGAAGATGCCGGGCAGGTCATCTCGCGCATGTCCGATCTGGTGATGATCCGCACCTTCGAGCAATCCATCATCGAGCGCTTCGCGGCAAACTCGCGCGTACCGGTGATCAACGGTCTGACCAACGAGTATCATCCGTGCCAGATACTCGCCGATATCTACACCTACATCGAACAGCGCGGTTCGATTAAAGGAAAGACCGTGGCCTGGATCGGCGACTCCAACAATGTGTGCAACACCTGGCTGCAGGCCGCCGAGATACTGGATTTCAACGTGCATGTCTCGACTCCGCCCGGCTACGAGGTCGAGCCGGAGCGCGCCGGACTGTTCGGCGAGGATCACTACGAGGAATTCACCGACCCGATGGAAGCCGCGCGCGGCGCGGATCTGGTGACCACGGATGTATGGACCAGCATGGGCTTCGAGGCGGAAAACGAGGAGCGCATGAAGGACTTCGCCGATTGGCAGGTGGATGAGGACATGATGCATGTCGCCGCCAAAGATGCACTGTTCATGCACTGCCTGCCCGCGCATCGCGGCGAGGAAGTCTCCGCCGGTGTGATGGACGGCCCGCAAAGCGTGGTATGGGACGAGGCGGAGAACAGATTGCATGCGCAAAAAGCACTGATGGAATACCTGCTGTTGGGAAAAATATCGGCATGAACAACGAATCACCACTGAAAAATACCGCCGGCCATGGCAAGGCAAGCAAGCTGGCTGATCACATCCTGCCTTCGTCAGCCACGATGATCGGGGTGTGCATGACGGTTATCAGCTTGGCGCATTTGATCCCGAAGCAGAATATCAGCAGGCACGTCAATGTACTGCTGTCTCTCGATAGCCTGCTCTTTTTGGGCAGTGCCATGCTGTCCTATTTTTCGATACGCCGGCCAAAGATGGCGGAAAAATTCGAAAGCCTGGCCGATGTCATATTTTTGCTCGGCCTGGCGGTGATGGTAATAGTGGGATTCATTATTGCCTTTGAATTGATGGTTGATTAACCCGGTTGATAAAAAATGTCTGACATCAAAAAAGTCGTACTCGCCTATTCCGGCGGGCTGGATACCTCGGTGATCCTCAAATGGCTGCAGGACACCTACAAGTGCGAAGTCGTCACATTTACCGCCGACATCGGCCAGGGCGAGGAACTGGAGCCGGCGCGCACCAAGGCCTTGAAGATGGGCATCAAGCCGGAGAACATTTTCATCGAGGATATGCGCGAGGAATTCGCGCGCAATTTCGTGTTCCCGATGTTCCGCGCCAATACCGTATATGAAGGCGAATATCTGCTCGGCACCTCGATCGCGCGTCCGCTGATCGCCAAGCGTCTCATTGAAATAGCCGCCAAAACCGGCGCGCAGGCGATCTCCCATGGCGCGACCGGCAAGGGCAACGACCAGGTGCGTTTCGAACTGGGCGCCTATGCGCTGAACCCGAATATCAAGGTCATCGCGCCGTGGCGCGAATGGGATCTGCTGTCGCGCGAAAAGCTGATGGCGTATGCAGAGAAAGCCGGCATCGAGATCGACATGAAACACAAAAAGGGCGGTTCGCCTTATTCGATGGACGCGAATCTGCTGCACATCTCGTATGAAGGCCGCCATCTGGAAGACCCGGCCGCGGAAGCCGAGGAATCGATGTGGCGCTGGACCGTCTCGCCGGAAAAAGCCCCGGATGCGGCCGAATATCTGGACATCGAATTCGCCAGCGGAGACATCGTTGCGTTGAACGGCGCAAAGCTGACGCCGGCACAGGTGCTCGCAAAATTGAACGGGCTGGGCGGAAAGCACGGAATCGGCCGCCTTGACCTGGTGGAGAACCGCTACGTTGGCATGAAGTCGCGCGGCTGTTATGAGACTCCGGGCGGAACGATCATGCTGAAGGCGCACCGCGCGATCGAGTCGATCACACTGGACCGCGAAGTCGCGCACCTCAAGGATGACCTGATGCCGCGCTACGCCAGCATGATCTACAACGGCTACTGGTGGTCGCCGGAACGAAAGGCCTTGCAGGTGCTGATCGACCATACGCAACAGACCGTGAACGGCTGGGTGCGCGTAAAACTATACAAGGGCAACGTGATCGTCGCGGGCCGCGACTCGAAGACCGATTCGCTGTTCGACCCGGCCATCGCCACCTTCGAAGACGACAAGGGTGCATACGACCAAAAGGATGCAGCAGGTTTCATCAAGCTGAACGCGCTGCGTATGCGCATCGCGGCGAATCTGCACAAGCGGAAGTAACCAGCTAAGAGGAATGGCGTGATCCACGAATTGAGCGGCGACATTTTATTCAGCGGTGCAAAAGCCGTTGTACAGGGAGTCGCGCCCAACGACGACTTTCATCAGGGTCTCGCGCTGCAACTGCGCGAGCGCATGCCGGCGATGTACAAGGACTTCCGTCACTACTGCCAGACCAAACACCCAAAGTCCGGCGGCCTGTGGTCATGGATGAGCGCCGACGGCCGCTACATCGTCAACCTGTTTACCCGGGAGGCGGCTTACGGCGTTGGCAGCAAACCCGGCCATGCCAAACTCAACCACGTGAATCGCTCATTGCATGAACTGCGCGATTTCGTGCAAAAAGAACAGGTGGTCAGCCTTGCGCTGCCGCGCCTGGCTTGCGGCCTGACCGGCCTTGACTGGGACGAAGTCAAGCCGCTGATCGAAAAGCATCTCGGCGATCTCCGCATCCCCGTTTACGTTTATGTCACTTACCAAAAAGGCGTCAAAGCCGCAGAACCATCCAAATAGGCAACCCCCAAAATAACCAGACTCGGGAGAGAAGATAACATGTCGCAGTTCGATAACGTCAGCGTGGTCAAAAAGGGGAATGTGTTTTTCGACGGCAAGTGTGTATCGCATTCGGTGCTGTTTGCCGATGGCTCGCGCAAGACTGTGGGGGTGATCCTGCCCAGCACGCTGACTTTCAATGTCAGCACACCCGAGCTGATGGAGATCACTTCCGGCACCTGCCGGGTGAAGATCGGCGACGAGCCGGAGTTCAAGGCCTATGCAGCGGGCGACAAATTCGCAGTGGCTGCCAACAGCCGTTTCGTGATCGAAGCCAAGGACGTGGTCAACTATGTATGCAGCTTTGGCTAAAGCTTTCCCTCTCCCGCGCTAACGCGCACCCCTCTCCCGTATGCGGGAGAGGGGCTGGGGAGAGGGGGCACAATGACTTAAGGGAGTAGACAACATGCCGTCATTCGACATCGTTTCAGAGGTAGACAAGACCGAAGTGAAAAATGCGGTCGAGCAGACCAACAAGGAAGTCGGCACCCGCTTCGATTTCAAGGGCTCCGATGCGCGCGTGGAACAGGCTGAACTCAAGCTTACCGTCTGGGCAGACAATGAATTCCAGCTCGACCAGGTGCAGGATATCCTGAATGCCAAGCTCACCAGGCGCGGCGTCGACATCAAATGCCTGGAGATCAGCGACAAGATCGAAAAGGTCAGCGGCAACAAGGTGAAGCGCGGTTGCGAAGTGAAGGTCGGCGTGGAGACCGAGTTGGCGAAGAAGATCGTCAAGCACCTCAAGGACAGCAGGCTGAAAGTACAGGCCAGCATCCAGGGCGACTCCGTGCGGGTCACCGGCAAGAAGCGCGACGATTTGCAGGATGCCATCGCCTTCGTCAAAAAGACCATCACCGACTTCCCGCTGCAGTACCAGAATTTCCGCGACTGAGCATCGCGGCTGGACTGATATTCCGGCCGGGAGATGACAGTCATGATGTCTGCCTGGTGCGGGCATATTCCTGACATGCCCAAAGGCCGGCGCTCACGCAGACGACACCCGGACTTCCCCTGATCGGGAACTTGGCGCTGGGAGATCTCTCCGGCATTTCGCGCGGCTTCCTGACCGGCATTGAAATGGCACAGCATTGAAATGCGATCCCGCCCAGAGCGGCCGGTCGAGTCATGCGGTAGCAGCGCAATTCGACCAAGAGGATTGCGATACGATGATGATGCAAGCTTCCGGCTTATCCCAAGCAGGATAAACGCCTTCGCAAGTAGACTCAGTCCCGATTCTTGAAGCCGGTCTTCGCCACGATGTAGCCTTGCATAGTGAGGTTGAAATCATTAAAGATCAGGTAGGTTCCCGGATTCAGCGGCCCGACATAGATAGCGACTTCGCTGTGCCCCGGCACGAGGACCGCGCGCGAGAGATCATAGCTTTCGAACTCGTCCGGTATCGAATCCAGATTGCGGAGTACTATTCTCACCCTGGTCCCGGCAGGGACTATCAGTTTGTCCGGATCGAACTTCTGGTCATGCATCATCAGTACGCACGATGAATCATCTGATGCAAGGACAAGACTGCATATACAATATGCACCAGCCAGGATGGCAGTTTGAAAAACGCGGTTCCGCATATGTATTTCTTGTTAGGATAATTTGTGTGGCACGCCACCTGACAATGTGAAATATGCATCCTCAATAATCCCGTTGCAGATCAGCCGGGATACCCAGCCGGAGTCGTCATAAACCGCGAATGCGCATGGAGGCAAAATCTTCCCTTCAGTTTTACCGGCCATCGCAATCATTTACCCACTTGATATCTCCGGTTTCGCAATAAAAAAGCCGAGCTGCCGGACTGACATTTGGATAAATGCCACCTCGGCAGCCCGGCTCTCATCAGACCGTCCTGAAGGACCTGAGCTTTGCGCCCTGCCATCAACAGCAGATTGCCCTGATCAAAGGTGAATTGCTTGCATGCTTCCGATTCCCCGGCAATTCATTCTCGGAAAATCGGCAATACGCTTCCGGTCAAAAGCAATAATTGGGCCTATATCGCATATGGTTATGTGAATTGGCTCCCACCAATGATTTTGGATAGGAGCACAATTTTTTGCGCAGGATTATTTGCGAGAAAATTTTACTGATATTGGGAATAATCAGGATTAAAGTTTCCAGTGTTTGGAAAGATTACAAATGACAAATCAGGGAAGATTCGAATAAAACATATAGTCAAGCCACATCTTACGATTCAATTTTTGATCAACGCCAGCGACAGTTCCGGCCAGTAGGTGATGATCAGCACTGCTGTCAGCAGGATCGCGACGAAAGGCAGAACGGCGCGAAAAATCTCGAGCATCGGCCGGTCGAAGCGATACATCGCGATGAACAAATTCATGCCCATCGGCGGCATCAGATAGGCGATCTCCATGTTGGCCAGGAAGATGATGCCGAGATGGACCGGATTGATTCCGTAGCCCACCGCAATAGGCAGGATCAGGGGCACCATGATCACCAGCGCGGAAAAGATGTCGAGCATCATGCCGAGCATCAGCAGGAACAGGTTCAGCAACAGCAGAAAACTGAAGCCGTTGTCAACATGCTCGCGGATGTAGGCGAACAGTTTGGCCGGGATCTCGGCGTCAAGCAGGTAGTTGGTCGAGGCGAGCGACATGCCGAGCACGATCAGGATCGCGCCGACCAGCACCATCGATTCGCGCATGATCCTGGGCAGGACGGCAAAACTGATCTCGCGGTTGACGAGCACCTCGACGATGAATACATAGATCGCCGTCACTGCGGCAGCCTCGGACACGGCGAAGTAGCCGCTGTAGATGCCGCCCAGCACGACGAACGGCAACGGCAATTCCCATACAGCCTCGCGCATTGCAGCCAAAGCCTCGCGGAGGCTGAACGGTTCGTGTGCCGCCAGCCGGCCGCGCCCTTGCCACAACCCGTAAATCGACAGCAGGAATACGATCAGCAGTCCCGGCAGGATGCCGGCCAGGAACAGATCGCTGATCGCCACCGGATGGCCGATATTGAGTTGCTGCGCCACCACGCCATAGAGTATCAGCGGCAGCGACGGCGCGAACAGCAGACCTATGCTGCCCGAGACGGAGACCAGCCCGAGGCTGTAGCGTTCCGGATAGCCCGCTTGCTTCAGGGCGGGATACAGCAGTCCGCCCAGCGCCACGATGGTCACACCGGATGCGCCGGTGAACGCGGTGAACATCGCGCAGATGACCAGCGCAACCGCCGCCAGCCCGCCGGGCATCCAGCCGAAGAATACGTTGGTGATGCGCACCAGGCGATGCGGTGCCTGCGATTCGGCAAGCAGATAACCGGCGAAGGTGAACAGCGGGATGGCAAGCAGCACCGGCATTTCCGCCAGGCGGTATATCGAGATGATGACGACCGTCAGATCCACATCTTCGCGCGCAAAACCCAGCATCACGCTCGCCGCGATCACCGCGAACAGCGGCGCGCCAAGCAGCATCATGGCAATGAGCGCAAGACCGACCAGGATCACTCTGCCCCCTCGCGACCGTGCGCCTGCTGCACATGATGCACGAAGCGCAACGCATAACGCAGCGCGATCAGCATAAAGGCCAGCGGCAGGATTATTGAGGCAACCCACACCGGCAAGGCGCCGAACGCCATCTCGCCGGATACGCGTGCGCTCTGCATGAAGCGCAGCGCCTGCCATGCCAGCGTCAGACACACGATTATTGTGAACATGTCGGTCAGCGCTGCCACTCCTGCCTTGGCCCGGGCGGGCAGCCAGCGCGCGAGCGCGTCCACGTGGATGTGCTTGCCTTCATGGCTCGCGCCTACAGCACCCAGGTAGGCCACCCACAGCACCAGCAGGCGTAGCAGTTGATCGGCGCCAAAGATACTTATGTCGAGAAAATTGCGCAGCAGTATCTGTGCGGCGGCCAGCAAGACCATCAACGCCAGCATGCCGATGAGCAGCGCGTTCTCCGCCCAGGTGACCAGCTTTATCAGGCGTTCAAGCGCGGGCGGCGGATGGCGAGTCGGCATTTGTCAATGAGTAGCATGACCGCGCCGGTACGCATCAAGATCCGCATGCAATTCCTTGACCAATGCCGGCGAGATCATTCCCTGACTGATCAGACGTTGCGCGGTCAGGTCGGCGGCAGCGTACAGCTTGGCAACCTCTTCCGGCGCCAGCGTGACGAAGACTATGCCCTGTTTTCGCAATGCATCGCGGGCAGCATTGTCGTCGATGCGCGTCTGGCGGTTCATCACTGTGTAGACACGTTCCATCACCTCGCGCACCACTGCCTGGTCAGCCGGATCGATTTCGGAAAAGGCCTTCTTATCGATGGCCAGCCCGCCGAAGATGAACATCGTAGGAATATCGGTGAGGTATTTCACCTTGGTATACCACTGCAAGGCGATCGCGCCGGAAGGGGTTGCGCCTATCGTGGTGATGAGTCCGGTCTGCAGTCCGGTAAGCACATCGGTAAGCGGCAACGGCAGCGATGTCGCGCCCAGGGTGTCGAACATTGCGCGGCTGGCGTTGTCTCCCTCAGGCACCCAGATCTTTTGATCCTTCAGGTCATCAACGCGCCGCACAGGCGCATTCGACATCAGGTAGGCGAAACCGCCGTCGGTGAAGCCGAAAGTCACAAAGCCGTGCGCTTCGATGCCCCGCGCGAGCTCCTGATCCATGCGTGCCCGCACATAATCGAGTTCATCGTAGGAACGGAACAGCATCGGCAAGCTGTAGACCTGGACATCCGGAAATATCTCGGCCAACGCGCCGCCGGTCAGCGCGCCGCCCTGCAGCTGGCCGGCACGGATCTCGCGCAGCACCACGCGGTCGCTGCCCATGCTGCCCCCCGGATAGAACTTTAATGTGACCCTACCCGCGGTGCGCCGGGCGATCTCGTCGCCACCATCGCGCAGTTCCTGCATCCACGGCGTGCCGTCGGGCGCCAGCGTGGCGATTTTCAAATTGAGCGCATGGGCGCCGGAAAACGGGCCGGCAAGCAGCGCAGCCAGCATGAACGACAACAGTGAACGCATGTATTTCCCCTCGGTCTTCGACGGATTGTTTCCGGTAATATTCTCAGAAGTAGCTATCGGCGCTCGCCAGCAGCTCGCGCGCCTGCCGCTTGGCCAGCATGTTGCTCAGCGTCAGACCCGGCGCGACCGGGTCGGCGGCCAGCACTTCATTCAGCAGGCGATCGTGCAAAGGCCTGTCGTAAGTGATGCGGGCGTAGCGCCGCGCATATTCTACCTTGGCCATCAGGTCGTGTCCCGCCGACAATTCTATCGCGCGCTCGAAATGGACACGCCCCTCCTCCGGCTTGCCGCCCAGCGCCGGCGGCAGCAGTGTGGCGATCACCCCGAGATACAGGTGGGCCTCTCCGTGGTCATAACCCTCGTCAAGTTCCACGACCTTCGCCATCACCGCATTGACCTTGGCAAGGCTGGCGATCGCATTCCAATCGCTGCTGTTGGCCTGTATCCACCCCGCCCAGGCGGCACCGCTGGCGAACAGCACGGGAACATCGCCAACCTTCAGCGGGCTGATGGCGGCTGCAAATTCATCATAGGGACGCTCCATCAGATTGCAAAGTTGTGCAGCATGGACACACAGGGCGCGATCGCTGTAGTCGCGCGCCTTGAGCGTAAGCCGCTTGGCGCGATCCGGCTCCTTGACAAAGGCCGTCGCATAAGCGCCATACAGCTTGCTGCCCGCCAGCAACAGATTTTCATTTTGAGGATCGCCGTCGATCAGGCTGTCGATGAGCAGCAGGTAGGCAGGCATGCCGGCTTCCGCCGTATCCGGGTCATCCTGATTGAGTATCGCCACGGACAGATTGTTGGCAAGCCTGCTGCTGGCCGATGTGGCGACGCTGGCGCAACCGGCCAGGAATGACAACGCAAGCAGAAAGGACAGTTGTTGGAACAGGCGCATCGCAGAAATCCGTATCATTTGAGATCGCATATCATCGAATTCGGGGAGAAACCCGTTTTGTTCGGGTCTTCGAGCAAGCTAAACCATTTTTTCGCGATGTGCAACCGGGCATGCCGGCTAACTTGCCTCAATCTTGCGGCTTGCAGCAAGAACCGGGGATGTGCTTATGCTTGTGGCTCGAACAAAGGAAAACAGAGGATGCGATTCTTGGAAGGAACGATCGGTGCCTGGCAGCGGCTTTATGCTCCTGCAAATGAAGACCCGCAGGTCTGCGCCTGACAAATTGCAAAAAATCGGCAGATCAATTGCCCCCTGTCCGGGCCCGCTCCTCCCGCCGCTGGCGGGCTTTCTCCAGGATGATGATGCGCTCGTGATCATTCGTCTCACTCCACTGGGTGATCTCACCCAATGATCGAAAGCAGCCCAGACAGATATCTTCATCATTCAGGCAACAATTTCGCATGCAGGGAAATTGCATGCTGCCCCGGTTGTCAATCAACTGATAACCTCCGTGCGGCCCATGCATCCACCCGTGGCCCGATGCTGCCGCTCGTTTTCATAGTATATACAGGTTTGCTGCGGTCACCTTGAAATGACAGCGGACGGGCAGAACTTTTTCCGGCTCTTCTAACGCTTGTATCGTAGCGGCGATGGTTAGCCCCGCACTATTTTGTGCATACCGTTCCGGATGGCTGCAATTTGCGGATCGCCGCCTTAAATTAGTATCCGTTTCGAGGCGCCGCGCGGGTAAATGCATAAAACCGAGGGAGGTGCACATGAAAAGCGTACAGGTTTTGTTCGCCGAAGGCAGCGCGGAACTCGATGCGATCAGCATCGTCAACATCCTCCGCCGCGCCGGGATTTCGGTCACGCTGGCCGGTCTGGAAGCGGAGCCATTGCGGGGCAGCCGCGGCGTGACGCTGATGCCGGAGTACACGCTGGCCGAAGTGCTGCATGGAGATTATGACATGATCGTGCTGCCCGGCGGCCAGCCCGGCACAAGCAACCTGAAGTCCGATCAGCGTGTGCTGAAGCTGGTTGAACGCATGGCTCAACAGGGCAAATGTGTCGGTGCCATCTGCGGCACCAGCAGTGCTTGCCGATGCAGGTTTGCTGGACGGCAAAAATGCCACCAGTTTCCCCAGCGCGCTGGCTGCGTTTCCCAAAGTGCGGCAGCTGGCCGGCGCCATCATCGAGGATGGCAGCGTCATCACTTCGCGCGGTCCGGGTACGGCGATGGATTTCGCGCTGACGCTGGCAGAAAGACTGGCCGGTGCGGACAAACGGCAGGCAGTTGAAGCGGGCTTGCAGAGATGAGAATGGATTCAGATTCTCCGCTGGCGGCAAGACGGTTATTTGGACAACCGGATATCGCTGATCATGTATTTTCCCTTGCGCACTTCGATCAGCTTGAATTCGACATTCTGTCCCTGTTTCAGATTGGCGAGCGAAGCGCTGCCCAGGACATCGTAGCTCATATTCTTCGGCATCTGCTCAAGGCCGGGGATGGTTTCGCGGCTCAGGCTGATCTTGCCCGCCTTTGCATCAACACTGTCGATCCTGCCTGTCCCCAGGTAGCCTTCGGAATCAACTTTGCCGTCCATCGGCATCATCTCTTGCATGTCATCCGCAGCCGCCGGCAGAGCGGTCAGCGTGAGCAGCGCCAAAGCGATCAAAGCAATTATATTGTTGTTCACGGTTGCTCCTTCGCAAAATTCAAGGCAAATGCGGTGTTGAAGATAGCGCGATAATACTGACAATCGGTGCGATATCAAAGCGGACGCCGGGCCAAACGTGCGATTTTTGGCATTATTCTTGAGTTTCGGGATCCGGCGTCAATGCAAGGTCATCACCGGCCATCCGGATTTCTCGGCATGCGCGCGCAAAGTCGCATCCGGGTTCACTGCGACCGGATTCTTCACTCTGTTCAACAGCGGCAGATCGTTCAATGAATCGCTGTAAAACGTCGTATCGGCAAAACTGTCCAGTTTCAAGCCGCGTTGCGCCAGCCAGTCTTCCAAGCGGATGATCTTCCCCTCGCGAAAACTCGGCACGCCCTCGACGCGTCCGGTGAATTCACCGTTTCTTTGTTCCGGTTCGGTGGCGATCAGATTTTCGACGCCGAACTCGCGCGCGATCGGCGCGGTCACGAAACTGTTCGTTGCAGTGATGATGATGCACACATCCTGGGCAGCGCGATGGCGGTTGACCAGGTCTCGCGCCGATTGTGTGATCATGCCAAGCGCCTGCTCGCGCATGAATTGCCTGTGCCATTCATCCAGCGTTTTGCGGGCATGGCGAGACAACGGCTTCAGTTGAAAATCGAGGAACTCCTGGATATCCAGAGTCCCTGCCTTGTAATGCTCATAGAAGGCGAGGTTCTTCGCCTCGAACAATTCGCGGTCCAGCACGCCGATGCGGATCAGGAATTGCGACCACTCGAAATCGCTGTCGCCTTTCAACAAGGTATTGTCCAGATCGAATAACGCCAGATTCACTTCGGCTCCTGCTGCAGCACTTCCTTGAGCAGCGGCACGGAAGGCGCGCGGTGCAGGCGCAACGAATGCGCATCGAGCGCATCCAGCACCGCCATCAGGCTGGGCAGGTCGCGCCTGCCGTGGCGCAACAGATATTGCGTGACTTCCGGCGGCAGGGCGAACCCTTTTGCCTGCGCATGCTGCGACAGCGCGAGCGCCTTTTCTTCATCGCTCAGGCCGTGCACCTGATATACCAAACCCCATCCCAGGCGGGTGCGCAGATCATCGCGCAACTTCATGTGCAGTGGGGATTCCTTGCCGCTGACCAGCAGCATCCCGCCGCTTTCGCGCATCCTGTTGTACAGATTGAACAGCTCGATCTGTGCAGCACCATCCAGTCGCTCGACATCGTCCACCGCTGCAACTGCCGCGCCCATGCCCGCAACCTGGGGCGGGACATCGCCGCAAGCGTAGCTCGCGCTGTGCCCCGCATCCATGGCTGCACGCAAGCAAGCCCGGAGCAGATGGCTCTTGCCGCTGCCGGCTGCGCCCCATACATAGAAACAGCGCTCGCTGCCGCCCGCGCCATTGTTGCCAGACAGCGCATGGCGCAGCGCCGAGAGCAGTTCAAGATTGCGCCCCACGACAAAATTATCCAGCGTAGGCGGACTGGCGGGGGTGATATCGAGCAGCAATTGGCTCATGGAATTTGGCGCATCGTGCCGGGCATACAGCAAGTCCTGGTATAACGCAACGCGGCGAAGCGGGACAGGGGCATTTGGGGTAAAATTCGCGGGAAATCGTGCGGCACTTTATCCTGTAGAAAGCGAAAACTCAACTTGAACGACTCAACTACCCCCCCCTCTTTCGTCAACAGCGGCAGCCTTACCTACCGTGATGCCGGCGTGGATATCGACGCCGGTGACCGGCTCGTCGAAAACATCAAACCATTTGCGAAACGCACGATGCGCCCCGAAGTGCTGAACGGCATCGGCGGCTTCGGCGCGCTGGTGGAGATCTCCAAAAAATACCGCGAACCGGTGCTGGTGTCCGGCACCGACGGTGTCGGCACCAAACTCAAACTCGCGTTCGAACTGAACCGCCACGACACGGTGGGCATAGACCTGGTCGGGATGAGCGTCAACGACATCCTCGTTCAGGGCGCGGAGCCGCTGTTCTTCCTCGATTATTTCGCCTGCGGCAAGCTGGATGTGGATGCCGCCACCGAGGTCATCAAGGGCATCGCCCTGGGTTGCGAACAGGCGGGTTGCGCGCTGATAGGCGGCGAGACCGCCGAGATGCCCGGCATGTATCCGGCCGGAGAGTATGATCTCGCCGGTTTCGCCGTGGGCGTGGTGGAGAAAGCCGACATCATCAGCGGAGCGGATATCAGGGCGGGCGACGCGGTGATCGGCCTCGCCTCGAACGGCGCGCACTCCAACGGATATTCGCTGGTGCGCAAGATCATCAGCTCGCGCGAAGTCGACCTGAAACAAAAGCTTGACGGCAAACCGCTGGCCGACTTGATCATGGCTCCGACGCGCATCTATGTGAAGCCGCTGCTGGCGCTGATGAAATCAATCACCGTGAAAGGCATGGCGCACATCACCGGCGGCGGCCTGCTGGAAAACGTGCCGCGCGTGCTGCCGGAAAACGTGGTCGCGCAACTGGACGGCAAGGCCTGGCGTACACCCGCACTATTCGACTGGCTGCGCGAAACGGGCAACATCGCTCCGCAGGAAATGTACCGCACCTTTAACTGCGGCATCGGCATGGTGGTCATCGTAGACAAGAACGCTGCGGCCGCGGCTGTTGCGCAGCTCAATGCCGCCGGCGAAACCGCCGCTGTTATCGGCGCGATACGCACCCGCCAGGGGAAAGAGGCGCAAACGCGAGTCGCCTGATTTGCGGCAAAGACCCACGATGAAAAATCTGGTCATCCTGATCTCCGGTCGCGGCAGCAATATGCAAGCCCTGCTGGAAGCGCAACTGCCCTGCCGCATCGCGGCGGTGATCAGCAACCGCGCCGATGCGGCAGGGCTGGCCATCGCCAAAACGCACGGCATACCCTCCGCCATTGTCGAACACCGTGATTATCCGGACCGGGAAAGTTTCGATGCCGCGCTTGCCAAATCTGTAGACGGTTTCAATCCCGATATTGTGGCGCTTGCGGGATTCATGCGCATCCTCAGCGCCGGTTTTGTGGCCCGCTACCACGGCAGACTCGTCAACATCCATCCCTCGCTGCTGCCCGCCTATGGCGGCCTGGACACCCACGCGCGCGCTTTGCAGGACGGCGTGAAAATCCACGGTTGCACGGTGCATTTCGTCACCCATGATCTCGATCATGGCCCGATCATCATTCAAGCCGCCGTGCCGGTGTTGCCTGACGATACACAGCAAACGCTGGCAACGCGCGTACTGTTTGAAGAGCATCGTATCTATGCGCAGGCCATCCGCTGGCTGTGCAATGATAAAGTCCTGTTGAACGAACGGGGGCATGCCATGTTGCGGCAGCGCAAACAGTGCGGCTTTACACTTGTTTCGCCCGGTCTGGAATAGCCTGATGACAGAAAGCAGAAAACAGAAAATAGCCCGGCTGCCTTGGTTATGCCGCGCCCTTGTGCTGTGCTCAGTCCTCTGCCCTCTGTCCTCTGCATCGGCTGCCTCGCCTAGCAGCATATCGGTCAATTACGATATCTATAAAAGCGGTTTGAAGATCGGCCAGATCGTGGAGACCTATACTCGCGACAAGGACAGGTATGCGCTGACCAGCACCACCCGTGCGGTGGGTTTACTGGCAATCTTCCAGCCGGGAAGGATCATCATCACCAGCAACGGTCTGATCAATTCCCGCGGCCTGCAACCGCTGCACTTCCGTGACCGGCGCGAGAGCGACGAAAACAGGGAGCGCCGCGCCGATTTTGACTGGAGCGCAAAGCGGCTGACACTCACCGAGCACGGGCAAAAACGCGTATTGCCGCTGCCGGATGGCACACAGGATCGATTGAGCGCGATGTATCAATTCATGTTCCTGTCGCTGGACAATACCGATGTATTGAACTTCTACATGACCAACGGAGGCAAGCTGGACATATACAACTACCGCATCACACACGGCCAGAACGTGACAGTCCCGCTGGGCACGTTCAAGGCGCTGTACGTGGCCAGCGTGCCCGAGCCGGGTACAAACCGGACGGAAATCTGGCTCGCCGAGGATCACGCCAATTTCCCGTTCAAGTTGGTCATCACCGACCCGGACGGCGGCAAGCTCTCACAGGAATTGACCAGATTCGATCTCACGCCGTGATCGCATTGCTGAACAGACCCGCCCGGCGCATCGCGATCGCCATCGCGCTCTCTGTGCTGCTCCATTTTGTTATTCTGTGGTTGCCCTACTTTCAATTGCCGCATGCAAAAATCGATCTGCCGCCGCTCTCGGTCACGCTGGAAAATCTGCCCAAACCCGTTGAACAGCCCGCCAGGAAAACAGCGCCTGCACAAGTGCAAGAGGCGAAACTTATTGTCAATCCGGACAAGAGCCCTTTAGTCAAACACGGCCCGGCGATGGCAAGGATGGATAAGGCAGAAGAAGCCACTAAAACCCGCCCGTTTCCCAAACATCTGCGGCTCACCTTCATCGTTTACGCGGACGAAAATGGTTCAAGGACAGGCGAGATCAGCCAACGGCTCGATATAAGCGGCGGACGATACACCCTGAAGTCGGAGCAGCAAACTGCCGGGCTGTCCAGCCTGCGCAACAGCGACAGTACCATTCTGGTCAGCAACGGCAAGATCGGCGATCACGGACTGCAGCCCGACACTTTCAGCGAAGAGCAGATCGATCCCGGCGGCAAGCAGAGTCTTCAGGCCACATTCGACTGGTCCGGAATGAAGCTGCGTTTTTCCGACGGCAGCGAAATCCCGCTCCCTGCAGACGCCCAAGATGCCCTGAGCTATATGTACCAGATATCGCAACTGCCGATGACCGCAGAGTTTTTCACTCTGCCGATAGCCGATGGGACGCAACTCCGCCAGGAACAAATCGAGATCGGTGTGAAGGAATATATCACCACCCCGATGGGCAAATTGTATGCGCTCCATCTGCGCAGAATGCACGCAGACAGGGAAGCCTATTTTGAAATCTGGCTGGGGCTGGAATACCGTTTGCTGCCGTTGAAATTTCGGCAAGTGGACAGTTCCGGCAGGATGACAGAGGAATATGTGATCTCTGACATTCGCGCTGCCGACAAATGATTCCCCGCAAGGCCCATACGGCAGTGTCTGCTAAACTGCACGCCTGAATCTGCAAACCGGCACCATACATGCTTATAACCGAATACCGCTTGGAACTCGTCATCCAGGCACTGCGCACCATCCTGCCGCTGGCCCATCCGGCCGATACCACGCTGCGCTATTTCTTCAGGGACGAGCGCATCGGCTCCAACGAACGCGAGTTGGTCGCCGAAACCGTGTTCGGTGTGCTGCGCCACCGCATGCTGCTGGAACATAGCTGTGGTGAGAATGCCGCATCCCGCGACACGTTACCGGCGCAGCCGGCCGCTTGCGGGAGCGGGTGCGAGGCGGCTTCTGATGAAACAACTAGCCATTCGACTAGGCCGCAAAAAAACAGCGGCCAAGTCGCTGGTTATCCCGCACCGGATGCTGCGCAACTCCGTGTCCAAGCCGCCACACCGCGGCGGTTGGCGCTGGCTTATTTATTCCGTTTCGGCGGCTACAACCTGCGCGAACTCGAACCGGTGCTGAAACACGGCGAGAAAGAGTGGCTCGCCGCCGTAAAGGCCGTGAAGGTCGATGACTTGCCGTTATCGATACGGGCCGAATTGCCGGATTGGCTGGTGGATAAAATGCGCGCCACCTATTCGGACAAAGACATCCTCGCGATAGGCAAGTCGATGCAGCGGGGCGCACCGCTGGACATCCGCGTCAACACGCTGCTGGCCAAGCGGGAAGAAGTGTTGCAGCGATTGCACGATAAAAAGATCGAGGCCAGTGCGACGCCGTATTCCCCGATCGGCATCCGCCTGAAGGAAAAGATACCATTGAACAAGGATGCACTGTTCACTGAAGGCAAGGTCGAAGTTCAGGACGAAGGCAGCCAGTTGCTCGGCTTCCTGCTCGCTCCCAGGCGCAATGACATGGTGGTGGATTTCTGCGCCGGCGCCGGCGGCAAGACACTGATGCTGTCTGCCCTGATGAATTCGCAAGGACGATTGTATGCGATGGACGTTTCGGAAAAACGCCTCGCCAATCTCAAGCCGCGCCTGAAACGCTCCGGAGCCAGCAATATTCAGCCGATGCTGATCGCGCACGAGAACGATCTCAAGGTTAAACGCCTGGCCGGCAAGATCGACCGTGTGCTGGTGGATGCGCCCTGCAGCGGCCTGGGCACGCTGCGCCGCAATCCCGATCTGAAATTCCGCCAGTCACCAGGCAGCATAGAGGAACTCACCCGCAAACAAGCAGCCATCCTCGCCTCCGCCAGCCGTCTGTTGAAAAAGACCGGTCGTCTGGTTTATGCGACATGCAGCATCCTGCCGGAGGAGAATCAGCACATCGTACAAGCCTTCCTCGCCGCGCATCCCGAATTCATACTGCGGCCGGCCGGGGAAGTCCTGATACAACAAAAGATCGCGCTGGAAGCGGTTGATTATCTGGAGCTGCGCCCCCATCTGCACAACACAGATGGTTTCTTTGCGGCGGTTCTCGAGCGAATTAAATAACCGAGACGATCCAGGCTGCTATAAAATGGCTGCACTTTTACAAGATAATCTTATTTTTATTGTTGCAATTCGGAGATAGATAGCATGTTTACAGGTTTTCTGGATTTACCGTGGTGGGGTTATGTGCTCACCACGCTGGTACTCACCCACATCACAATCGCCTCGGTAACCATCTATCTGCACCGGCACCAGTCGCACCAGGCGCTGGACCTGCATCCCGCAGCCAGCCATTTCTTCCGCTTCTGGCTGTGGCTGACCACCGGTACCGTGACCAAGGAATGGATATCCATCCACCGCAAGCATCACGCCAAATGCGAGACGGCGGATGACCCGCATAGCCCGCAGATGCTGGGCATCAGAAAAGTCCTGCTGGAAGGCGCCGAGCTATACCGCAAGGAAGCCAGGAACCAAGAGACGCTGGAGAAATACGGCCGCGGCACGCCTGACGATTGGCTGGAGCGCAACCTGTACGCCAGGCACAGCATTTTGGGCATCACGCTGATGCTGGCCATCGACGTGCTGCTGTTCGGGCCGATCGGCATCACCGTCTGGGCGGTGCAAATGATCTGGATACCGGTGACGGCCGCGGGGATCATCAACGGTGCGGGGCACTATTGGGGCTATCGCAACTTCCAGCCCGCCGACGCCTCCACCAACATCGTGCCATGGGGCATCCTGATCGGCGGCGAAGAACTGCACAACAACCACCACGCTCACATCGGCTCCGCCAAGCTCTCCAGCAAATGGTATGAATTCGACATAGGCTGGCTGTATATCCGCAGCCTGGCGGCGCTGGGGCTGGCAAGGATCAAGCGCATCGCTCCCAAAGTGCGCATCAATACCGCAAAAACCGTTTGCGACATCGATACCCTGCATGCAGTGATGGCGCATCGTTACGAAGTGATGGCCAAATATGCAAAATTCCTGAAGAAAACCTATCGCGAAGAAATCGCGCAGCTCAAGATGCGCATGCCCGGACTCGGCAAAGTCGATCTCAAGCGCGTCAAACACTGGCTGCACGCCGATGCGACCGTCTTGAGCGAGCAGGAAAAATTGAAATTGGGTTTGGTCATCCGGACGAGCCGGAAGCTCGATATGGCCTATTCGCTGCGCCAGGATCTGATCTCTATCTGGCAGCGCTCCACGGCAACCAAGGAACAGATGGCAAAGGATCTGGAAGACTGGTGTCGCCGCGCCGAAGCTTCGGGGATCGAGGCATTGCAGAAGTTTTCCAGGCGCTTGCGCTATTACGCCTGATCACGCACCACCTGGTTGGCAGTGATCGTCAAAAGAACCCGTTGTGCAAGCAACGGGCTCTTTGTCACCAAGCCTGCGGAATATTGCTGTCGTGTCTATTCCCTGCGCCGGAAATTATGCTGCGCGATCCTGCCTTATCAGTGGCTCTGGAAATAGCCGATGATCGCATCACGCTGCGCGGCATCCGGCATCCGTTTATGGGCTGACTCCATGTAGCCTTCCATGCGCGACACGACATAAGGCCATGCGGCCGGCGGATGCTGGTCGCCGAATGGCAGTGCGTGACATTGCGAGCAGAAGGTCTTTGCCACCTGGTAACCGGGCTTGGCTTGCTCCTGCGCATCGCGTGCTGCCGCACTCTGTTTGCCGCAGCCGCCGAGAAGCAAGGCCAGCAATATAATGATCATCGGCATTTTCATTCCAAATTCCTCCTGACCGTGTTTTCGACATGGCGAATTATAGCAGTCGAACGCGTGCCCGGAATATCCGCGCCATGCACAGGGAGATTGCCTGGCGGAAGCACCTGCTTTCCGCTTTCCGCTGCCTGCGGCCGCGCTCCTTTCAGCTTCGGATTCCCGGCACGTGCGAGTTCGGCATTTTAAAATTCTACAATGCCAGCCCGGCAGACTCACGCAACAAAGTGGCAGCATTGCGGCATAAAGAAACTTATAATGTCAGCAACACCAAATTCTCTGGAGTGACGCGCATCGTGAAAGGCAAAGCCACAGTCATCGTTTCGGTTTTCATATTCATATTGATCGTTGTGCTGGCTGGCATTTCGAGCGACTGGGGCATAGCCCTGCTGACACGTATCTTCAAATAGTAGAATCTCAAATACGCCGTCCACCGGCAAAAAACGGCAAGCGCCAAATCAAAGGCAGCAGCATATATAACGTAAGCCGCGCCATTTTCTGTCTTGTGAATTCTGCCGGACGGGTTGCTGTCTATCAGGCCCGGCTAATTGTCGTTGCCAACGAACTTTGAATTTGGGGATGAGTTGATATCTGCGCCCGGAAATCTGCTGGATCGAGTTGTCGAGCTTGGGTTTCTTCCAACCGACGATGCCGAATTGCGGCTTAAAAAGGTGGCATTGACCCTGGTCCCGCTGATCATTGGTCCGCTCGCCTTCGTCTGGGGATCCATCTATCTTCTGCTGGGACATTTCCTCTCGGGCTCGATCCCGATGTCCTATTCGATAATCTCGGCAGTCAGCCTCACCTATTTCTTCAGGACAAAGAGGACCTGGTTCATCCAGTACAGCCAGCTATTCCTGGTGTTGGTGCTGCCATTCTTGCTGATGTGGTCGCTTGGCGGATTTTCCGCCGGCAGCATGGTGATGATATGGGCTGTCTTCTCGCCGATAGCGGCGCTGATGTATCTTGAGAAGCGCTATGCCCTGATGTGGTTCCTGATGTATTTTTTGCTGATCCTGATATCAGTGCTGATCGACGACCATGTCGCGGCAATCTTCGCCCCGCTGCCGCAGATTGCCAAGAGCATCTTCTACCTGTTGAACATGGGATGCGGATCTGCCGGACTATTCCTGCTGATTTCTTACGCTTTCAGCGAGGAAAAGCGTGCGATCGAATCCGATCTTCGTATCGCCGCCAGTGCCTTCGAGGCACAGGAGGGGTTGATGGTGACCGATGCCAATGGTGTTATCCTGCGGGTGAATCAGGCGTTTATCGATACGACGGGCTATACTGCCGAGGAAATAATAGGCCGGACACCTCGCATACTCAAATCCGGCCGTCACAACGAAGAGTTCTTTCGCGCGATGTGGGAATCCATTGCCCGGACCGGAACATGGCAAGGCGAAATATGGGATCGGCGCAAGAATGGCGAGATCTATCCAAAATGGCTCACGATCTCGGCCGTCAAAGGGGGCGACGGGGTCATCACCCATTATGTCGGTTCCCATTTCGATATCTCGGAACGAAAGGCGGCAGAGGAAAAGATCCAGCTTCTCGCTTTCTACGATCCTCTGACCCAATTGCCCAACCGAAGGCTTCTGATGGACCGGCTCAATCAGGCGGTGGTTTCGAGTGCGCGGAGCGGCCGGGAAGGTGCCGTGTTATTCATAGACCTGGACAATTTCAAGAATCTCAACGACACGCTCGGGCATGACATCGGCGACCTGCTGCTGCAACAAGTCGCAAAGCGTCTGGAATCCTGCATGCGCGAAGGCGACACCGTGGCCCGTCTCGGCGGCGATGAGTTCGTGGTGATGCTCTCCGACCTCAGTGAGCAACCCATCGAAGCCGCAGCACAGACTGAATCCATCGGCGAGAAGATTTTCTCTGCCCTCACCGAGACATACCACCTCGGCAAGAATACTCACTGCTGCACCGCCAGCATCGGAGTCACTCTGTTCAAGGGCCATGAACAGCCGCCGGACGAACTGATGAAGCAAGCCGACATCGCCATGTACCAGGCCAAGAAAGCCGGCCGCAACACCCTGCGCTTCTTCGACCGGCAGATGCAGGAAAACATCTCGGCCCGTGTCTCACTTGAAGGCGAATTGCAGAATGCACTTGAGTTCCAGCAATTTTGTCTGTTTTACCAGATGCAGGTCGATAATGTACATCGGCAATCGGGAGCCGAAGGGCTGATCCGATGGATACATCCGGTGCGCGGCCTGGTGTCTCCGGCCCAATTCATTCCGCTGGCGGAAGAGACCGGGCTGATCGTTCCGATCGGCCTTTGGGTGCTGGACACGGCTTGCGCCCAGCTCAAGGTTTGGCAGCAAGGGACACTTACCCGTCACCTCACGCTGGCGGTGAATGTGAGTGCCAAGCAATTTCGCCAGACCGATTTTGTTGCGCAAGTTCGGTCCGCCATGCAACGCCATGCCATCAGTCCAAATCTGCTCAAGCTGGAACTGACCGAAAGCCTGTTGCAGGAGAGGATCCTGGATACCATTGGCACGATGAACACGCTGAAGGAAATCGGGGTCAAGTTCTCGCTGGACGACTTTGGCACCGGTTATTCATCTCTGCAATACCTCAAACGGCTGCCGCTCGACCAGCTCAAGATCGACCGGTCCTTTGTGCGGGATATTGCCTCGGACAGCAGCGATCTGGCGATCGTGCGCACCATCATTGCCATGGCGCACAGCATGAACCTGGATGTCATTGCAGAAGGCGTTGAGACGGAAGAGCAGCGGCAACTCCTGATGGCGAATGGCTGCATGCACTACCAGGGCTTTCATTTTGGCAGGCCGATACCGATCGAGGAGTTTGAGGCAACGATCAGGCGGCGCTGATTGCAGTCGATACCGGGGCGATCGCGTCTCCGTCTTTCATGTCGATGAACCGGTTATGTGCCGTACTCTGAACGTCATGGATCGCTTGCGATTTCAACCGGTCGATGCAACACATTGGTTAAATCGTTCCGCCGGTGTTTCGAAGTTTAACGTCTTCCGTGGACGTTCATTTAGTCTACGAGCCACCCCATTGAGTCGTGCCTGAGAGTGTACCGACAAGTCTGTTCCTTTGGGGAAGTACTGTCTCAACAAACCATTGGTATTCTCATTCGTTCCGCGTTGCCATGGATTCTGCGGATCACAGAAATAGACTTTGATATCGGTAGCCAGCGTAAATCGCGTGTGGTCGGCCATCTCCTTGCCCCGATCCCAAGTCAGCGATTTGTAGAGTTCCTGGGGTAACTTATGAGCATGCTTGATCAGCGCGTTGATGACGGTCTCGGTGTCTTTACCGGTCACTTTCACCAGCATCACATAACGTGTCTTACGTTCGACGAGCGTCGCTATCTGACTATTACCACTGCCGCATAACAGGTCCCCCTCCCAGTGACCTGGTACTGCCCGGTCTTCCACCGTGGCAGGACGCTCACTGATCGATACGGTGTCGGTGATCCTGCCATGATCTTCTGTCTTTAAAGTGTGATGACGCGAACGACGCATGGCTCGCGTACGACGCAAGTGATCCAGGAGTTCCTTCTTCAAGGCGCCTCGGGCCTGGATATAGAGGCTGCGATAGATGGTCTCGTGTGACACCTGATAACTTTCATCGCTTGGGTGAGTCTGCTTCAGCCAACCGGCAATCTGTTCCGGTGACCACTGCCATTGGAGTTTATCGGCCGCAAGGTGTGCCAACATTCGATTCTCGACTAGTTTACAGGTCTTGGGGCGAAGTGTCCTATCCCAAGCAGCCTGTTCGGCTTGATTCGCACGATAACATTCCTGACCACCATTGCGTTTGATCTCGCGACTGATGGTGGAAGGAGCACGTCCGAGGGAAGTTGCAATCGAGCGAGCCGACTGACCAGCGACCACTGCACGCGATATCTCCTCGCGTTCAGCCAAGGTCAGGGCTAATCTGGAACGTCGCCGCTGAGCCGGTCGTATCCCACCACTCTCTGCCAGGATGCCCTGAACTGAAGAGTGGTTTCGATCAAATAGCTGTGCGATCTGCTGAAGAGAATCGCCTTTCTGCCAGCGTTCCCACATCACTGCTTTTTGTTCTTCTGTGTAAAAAGTCCGAGTTCTGTATTTCATTATCAACACCTCCTCTTAAACATTTTAAGATAAAGTGTTGCATCGACCGGTTGAGTCCGCACTGCTTTGCGGCGGCAGATATCGCAATATGTTTTCACGGTGAGGGCTGTACTTGGCGAAATACTGCTCTCGGGTAGTGTGATAATCTGCGGTTGATAATCACTCATAACCAATCCGGCTTGCAGTAGAGACAGAACTGCAGTTTGTCAATGCGGGCGCAAGCGACTGGAACAGAGCGTCTGGATGACATTATGGCACGTTGACCTTGAATCGAAATCGGGGCATCCTGCGCTTACCTTTTTTCTAATCGAGGCAGAGATGAAATTATTGAGAATGATGCTGATGGTATTAGGTGTTGGATTTTCTGCGAATTGCAATGCTATTCATTTTATGGGCGTTCCCAGTTGCGGGGAATGGTTGAACAGGTATTCAACGAATGATGGCGCAGCGATGGAAGAGTGGTTGCTCGGATTTCTTAGCGGGCTGGCGGCTGGAAAAAATGTCGATCTGTTGAAAAATGCACAGAAGGATTATCTTTATCTATGGATCGACAATTACTGCCAAGCCAACCCGTCTGGACGCGTAGACAATGCTGCGCATGGCTTGGCAGACCAGCTTGCCGACTGAGTACAAATCATGACCAGAGTAATTTTTCTGATGCTGCTGGCGGTGGTAAGCAACAGCGCGATGGCGGAGTGGGTTAATCTCGGCAATAACGATACTTTTACCGCATACGCTGATGCGGAAACGATTCGCAGAACTGGTGATAACGTGGCGATGACTATTTTGTTCAATTACAACGCAACATATCAAGTCGAGGATGGCAAGCCCGTAAAATCAATTAAGGTTAAAAAGGAATATGACTGCAAGACAAAGCGATACCGGCAACTCACCTTGGTTGCTTTTTCCGAACTGATGGGCGTTGGACGAGCGATTTATGACGATAGCGATGCTCGTCCATGGATTCGAATCAAGTCAAACACCCTGGAGGAAATGGTATTCAACTATTTCTGTGGCAAAAAGTAGGCAAACCGCCGACGAATCCAAATTTGCAGCTCATCAAATAACGGCGAATTTTAGGATGAAGTGCAATTTTGAGTAACCCAGGTCAGGTGGGCGGGATGCGGTAGCATCCATGCCTTTTTGACCGGACAGTCGAAATTGCGAAGATGAACTACACACACCTCACCCGAGAAGAACGATACCAGATTTACGTACTAAAGAAGATAGGCCACACCCAAAGCGATATTGCGAGTGTGTTGCAACGAAGCGAATCAACTATCAGCAGGGAATTGAAACGCAACTGCGGGCGACGCGGTTATCGTCCCAAGCAGGCGCACAGCAAGGCTGTTGAACGTCGTGCGCTCAATGCCCGCCAGGTGGATGTGGAAGCATGGCAGTTTGCACAGGAGATGCTTCTGCAACAGTGGAGCCCGGAGCAGATCAGTGGGCATGCCGACATCAGTTCGGAGACGGTCTACCAACGAGTTTATGCAGACAAGCAGTCAGGGGGTCTGTTGTGGAAGCACCTGCGCTGCCAGAAGAAAAGAAAGAAACGGTATGGCAAGATGGAACGGCGTGGCCAGATACCTAACCGGCAATCTATTGAGGACAGGCCGGCCATCGTGGATGAGCGCAAGCGGATCGGTGACTGGGAGGCGGACACCATCATTGGCAAGAACCATCGTCAGGCCATCGTGAGCATCGTGGAACGGAAGACGGGCCTGACGCTGATCCGAAAGGTCGAGCGCAAGACCGCACAAGCGGTCAGCCAGGCCATGATCGAACTGCTAAAGCCACACCAAAAGAAGGTGCACACGATCACTTCAGACAACGGAAAGGAATTTGCCGGGCATGAACAGATCGCTAACAAACTGAAGGCCGACTTTTACTTCGCCCACCCCTATGCGTCCTGGGAGCGAGGAACGAACGAGAACACCAATGGATTGATACGACAGTACTTCCCAAAGAACCGGGACTTCACCACCATTACACAACAGGAGATAGATACAGCAATGGAGAGATTGAACAACCGACCCAGAAAGAGACTTGGATTCCTGACACCCAATCAGGTATTCTTCAAGTCAGGCGTTGCACTTCAAATTTGAACTCGCGAACCAATATCACAGCTTTTTATTGCGTTATCTCGCACGATGATTCCAGTGCATTTCCATATCTCACGGCAGGTCTGGAAATAATATCTATTAGAGATTGATCCATGCGCGGCGCTGGGTGGTCGGGAGATGCGCAGTTCACCCGCCAATCGAATTTCCAGCCTGCATTATGTCCGGGGGTGCAAGACGTGTTGTATTTGCGCGCACGTCAGCCACTTGCACTACCGCTAGCGGTCGAATCCCTGCAAATCCCAATTCAAGGATTTTTACAAATGCCGGACTTGCGGCCGATCGCAAATGTCATTTAATCGGCAATCCAATGACGACTTTTCGTAAACTGCGATTGATTTTGCTGGACAAACGAATTGATATTTAACATAAACAACAGATTGGAATATTGGTACGGCTATTGCGTATATCGGTTTCGACATATCGGATCGGTGTGTTCAATTCATACATTAGGAGATATTTCATGAAACCGAGCAAATTTTTCTTGGCACTTGTTTTCGCCGCGGCGTCCGCGTTGGCGGCTGCACAACCCGGTAATCCACAGGGCGGAGGAGAAGCAGGTCCTGTCATGGATGGAAATGGCGGGTCTGATATGGATCAGGGCATGGGTTCAGGGGGCGGTCAGCATCCGCATGGCCCTCCACCGCAGGCGATAGCTGCGTGCAAAGAAAAATCCAGCGGAGCATCGTGCAGTTTTGTCGGTCGCGAGAATCAATCCCGCTCCGGAACCTGCTTCGCACCCCCGGGAGGAAACCATCCTCTGGCATGCCGCCCCGTCAGAGCTGCAAAGGATGCCCGCGGGCAAGGCATGGGTGGCCAGGGATCATAAGGACAACGCGGCTCGATGGGCGGCCTGGAAGGCGGCCATCAGTAGCTGAAGTGTTGGATTCGCCAAGGGCAGAAATCGTATAAGCAGAGATGGATGGTGAGCACTGCCCGAGACGCTCTCCCTTCGCACCTTCAATCGAGCACTGTGCAGCGGACTCAATACACGAGCACGTTCGTCGCTGGGGCCACACATTCGGCGACGAAGGTCGCTGCCCCGACGATGGTGGCGCCATCGACCATGTCCGGTTGCGCGATCTTGCGCGACCCGACGCACGGACCGCACACATACAACTTGCCGCCCGCCTCGGTGTAGATGTTCAACAGGTCCTTGAGCGGCGGGAATCCAGATGCCCACACGTGGTCGGCCATGCCTTTGACCACCAGCATCACGCCGTTGCCCTGGAAGCCCATCAGGACGTCAACGTCCGAGGCTTGTGCCGTGGTCGCCATCACGAACGGGATCGTCGCGAGTTCGGGGTTTTCCGGACCCTGCGTGACCATGAACACCAGCCTTTTTTTGTTGTCTGCCACGATATTTACTCCTTGTCTGGTTAATCAAAAAATTTGCAAATTGCTTTACCCTGCACTGTAAAACCGGATAACTGATCTCATTTTTCATGCCGCAGCGAGCAGGTAAACGCCGCTGATCGCGATCGCGCTGCCCAGCAGCCGGGACAACACAGCATAACGCTCGCGCATCGCGAGTCCTGCCGCGACGCCGCTGAAATGCAGTGTCGCGGTTGCGGCGAGGAAGCCCAGCGCATATTCTGCGGGTGCCGCGGACTGCGGCAGTTCGAGGCCGTGCGCATAGCCGTGGAACAGGCCGAACAGCGCGGTGAGGGACACACCGAGCGCAACTGGGAGCTGCAGCGACAACATGATCAGCAGCCCCAGCGACAGCACGGAGGTGGCGATGCCCGCCTCGACCAGCGGCAAAGACTGCCATTGTGTGGCAATGGCCGCGCCGATCGTGAGCATGGTCATGAAGGTGGCGGGCAGCAGCCAAACCTTGCGTATGCCGCCCCCTTTGCGGTCACATTGGGCCGCCCACAGGCCCACCGCGACCATCGCCAGCAGGTGATCCATGCCTGAGAACGGATGCATCAGCCCTGCCGCAAAACCGGAGACATCGTGGCCGGGATGGGCGAACGCGGTGCCGCTGACCGTGAGCAGCAACAGGGTGAGCAGAAATCGGGTGCTTGTGTTGCGCATGTATTTCTCCTTTGATGATTTATCTGATTTTGACCTTGATCAACTCTTCGCCGTTCGGATCGGTCACATGCACCGCACACGCGATGCACGGGTCGAAGCTGTGTATCGTGCGCAGGATTTCGATCGGCTGCATCGGGTCAAACAGCTGGTGGCCCTTCAGCGCCGCCTCGTAGGGGCCTTCCTGTCCCTGGGCATCGCGCGGACCGGCGTTCCAGGTCGAGGGTACCACCGCCTGGTAATTGTCGATCTTTGCATCCTTGATCACGATCCAGTGCGCCAGCGCGCCGCGCGGCGCTTCGGTGTAGCCCACTCCCTTGGCCAGCGCGGGCCAGCTGGAAGGATCCCACAGTTTGTCGTTGTGCGTCTTCACGTCGCCCGCCTTGATGTTGGCGATCAGCTGGTCGTACCAGCCCTGCATCGCATCCGCGATGATCTTCGTCTCCAGCGTGCGCGCGGCGGTGCGCCCCAGTGTCGAATACAGCGCGCTGACCGGCAGGTCGAGTTTGTGCAGCGCCATGTTCACCAGTTCCTGCGTTTGCGCGTGGCCCTTCGCATACAGCATCAGCACGCGCGCCAGCGGCCCGACTTCCATCGCCTTGCCCTGCCAGCGCGGCGACTTCATCCAGGAATAGGAGGCATCGGTATCGAGGTGGGCATAGGGCGGATTGGGCCCGGTGTAGTGCAGCTGGGTCTCGCCCTGGTAAGGGTGCAGGCCTTTCTCCTTGCCCACGCTGTAGTCGTACCAGGAGTGCGTGACGAATTCCTGGATCTGGTTTTCGGCATTCAGGTCGACCGGATGGATCTCGGACAGATTGCGATCCAGGATCACGCCGGAAGGGATCAGGAAAGTGGATGGATCGCTCATGCCCTTTTCCGGGAAATCGCCGTAGGTCATGAAGTTGCCTATCCCCTCGCCGCGTGTGAACCAGTCCTTGTAGAAACCCGCGATCGCGAGCGTGTCCGGCACATACACCTGGTCGACGAAATCGCGCATCTGCCGGATCACGTTCTGCACGGTTTCCAGCCCGACCATGTTGAGCGAGGTGGCGGCTTCGCCGCCGCGCCCGCCATCATTGCGAAAGTGGGGGCCGTTGCCCTGGCCCTGGTGTTGCGGATGGATGCTGATCGCGCACGGCACGCCGCCGACCAGAAAGTTCGGGTGCGGATTCTTGCCGCCGAAGATGGCATGCAGTTTCGCGGCTTCGCGCTGCCATGCCAGCGCATCGAGGTAATGCGCGACCGCCATCAGGTTGGCTTCCGGCGGCAGCTTGTAGCCGGGGTTGCCCCAGTATCCGTTGGCGAAGATGCCGAGCTGTCCGCTTGCGACAAAAGTCTTCAGGCGCGTCTGCACGTCGGCAAAATAGCCGGGCGAGGATCTCGGGTAGGATGGACTCACCGTCTGCGCCAGCGTCGAGGTCGCTTTGGGATCGGCTTTCAGCGCCGACACCACGTCCACCCAGTCCAGTGCGTGCAGGTGGTAGAAATGCATCACATGGTCGTGCACGAACTGCGCCGCGATCATCAGGTTGCGGATCAGTTGCGCGTTGGGCGGCACTTCATAGTTCAGCGCGTTTTCCACCGCGCGCACCGACGCGATGCCGTGCACCAGCGTGCACACGCCGCAGATGCGCTGCGCGAACGCCCACGCGTCGCGCGGGTCGCGGCCGCGCAGGATGATCTCGATGCCGCGCACCATCGTGCCGGCGCTGGACGCGCGCGTGATGCGGTTGTCGGCGTCGGTCTCCGCCTCGATGCGCAAGTGCCCTTCGATGCGGGTGATCGGATCGACGACGACGGTTTGTGCTTTGCTCATGGATGTTTCCTCAGCGATTGAGAAATTCTGCAAGGATGCGGTATTGCGCCGCATTCTCGCCATTGCCGGTGCCGTCGCCATTGGCGATGCTCTCGCAGGTGCGCGCCATTCGCGCATGCATTGCGGCATCCCAGGCCCCGTTACTACCCGATTCGGCGGGCTTGAGCCCGGCCAGCACCGCTTGCGCAACGAAGTGCACAGCCTGGCTGTTCCAGTTGCAATCGTGGCCGCACTGGGTATAGCTCTCCACGCTGACCGCATTGGCAGACCGGAACGCGGCGGCGATTTCATCCTGGGTGGCGTCTGCCCGCTCGGCTGTGTCGATTGCTGTCTTCAATCGGTGGTCCCTGCTTAACGCCAGCACGTTCTCCGCGAAGCGCGCCGCGACTACGCGCCGGCCGACTTCGGACAGTCCGTCCAGCGCAGCCTTGAATTCGTTATCGTTGCTGATGCGCATCGCCTCCTCCTTCCACCAGGTGTTTGGCGAGCGTCTCGGTCAGTCCCACCACCGGAATATCCATCTTGTAGTGCTCGAGACCTTCCTCGAGCACGATGCGGCAATTGGCGCAGGCGGTGACCAGGGTCTTTGCGCCGGTTTCTTCCAACTGCGCTTTTTTGACCTTGAATGCCGTGAAGCGCAATTCTTCCGCCTCTTCGATCGCGCTCACCCCGCCCCCGCCGCCGCAACACCAGTTCATCTTGCCGGGATCGCTCATTTCAACGAAGTTCTTCGCCACCATGTTCAACAGCCGGCGCGGTTGTTCCACCACGCCGCCGCGCCGCACCAGCTGGCACGGATCATGGAAGGTGAGCAGCGCATCCTCGAAACCGGAAGTCTTGAGCAGGCCCTGATTGCGGAAACCGTCCAAGACTTCCAGGATGTGCAACACCTCGAAGCTGTATGCGCGTCCCACCAGGTTGGGACCTTCCCAGCGCAGCGCGGTATAGGCATGGCCGCATTCCGGGCTGATCACGGTCTTGACCTTGAGCTTTTCCGCGCCGTCGACGATGCGCTGCACGAGCACCGCGGCGATGTCGGAGACCCCGATCTGGATGCCGCTGTTGGTGGCCTCGAACGCTTCGGAACACAGCGTCCAGCTTTTGCCGGCCTGTTTCATGATGCGGGCGATGGCCGCGAGATATTCAGGAAAGTTGATGATCTCCATCGAGGACATCAGCACCATGTATTCGGCGCCCACCGCATCCAGCGGGATCTCGATGCCGGTATCCTGCTGCACGTGTTTCATCTGCGCCTTGACTGCGGGCAGTTTCACGCCCATCGGGCTGCCGATCTCCACCGCGCGCCTGGATGCGTCGACCAGCCCGTCCGGGGCGTGGCCCGAGACCGCCATGCCTTCGCGCAGTCTGCGCACCATGTAAACGATATCGTTGCCGACCGGGCACACCAGCGAACAGCGGCCGCACAGCGTGCAGCTGTCGTAGACCAGCGGTTTCCACTCTTCCAGCTCGTCATCGGTGACGGGTTTGGACAAGCCCAGCAGCTTCGCGAGCCTGCCGAGCAGGGTGTATTCCTGCTGGTACACGCGCCGCAACGGTTCCAGCTTGTGGATCGGCGTGTACTTGGGATCGCCGGTTTCGGTATAGAACAGGCAGGCCTCGGCGCACAGTCCGCAATGCACGCAGCTGCTGAAATAACTGGCGATCGGCGCGTCGATCATTTCCTTGAGGACGCTGATGCCCTTGTCGAGCGAAGCTGTCATAGCGCCACCTCCATAACGTGAAGCGGTTTGTCTAGTGCGGCATGGCGGCGGCGGCCGGCATCCCTCGCGAGGAGGAGGCCGTTGGGCGC
This sequence comes from uncultured beta proteobacterium, assembly GCA_963723415.1. GTDB lineage: Bacteria > Pseudomonadota > Gammaproteobacteria > Burkholderiales > Gallionellaceae > Gallionella. The sequence continues at coordinate 438,094 of CAVRQB010000003.1, forward strand.
CCCGTTGCTACGCAACGACCCCTCCGCTCTCGCGGACGGTCGCATCCCCACGAAGTGGGGGCGCCCCGGAGCGTTGGACGAGGGGCCCGCAAAGCGGGATCGGCCAGCGTAGGGGATGCCGGCGACATTGAACGGGGCGCAGCATCCCGCTTCGGAGTCACATCCCCACGATGTGGGGCCCCTGCTCTGTCCTGCGCGGTCGCCCTGCTCACTGCTCATACCGCCACCTCTGTATCGTTCATCGGTTCGCCAAGTGCGGCATGTCGGTGGCTGCCGGCATTCGCGGACGTTCCCATCCCCGCTGAGCGGGGCCCCTGCTCACTGCTCATACCGGCACTCCTTTCTTTGCATTGGCATCGCCGTTGTACCAGCGCGAGCCCCACAGCGTGAACGCATGCATCAGTTTGGTGAACGGCAGAAATACCAGCAGCAGTTCAACGCTGAGGATGTGCAGTGCCAGCATTGCGGTGTAGGGCAACAGCAGGTGCTGGTTCGCAAGATAGCCGGTCAGCACCGGCAAAAAAGTCAGCGTCCATGCGGCATAATCCTCGAACGTCGAGAGGAAGCGCTTGACCGGTTTGTTGATGCGATCCGCCAGCACCAGCACCATCGCTGCCAGAGTGACCACCGCCGTTGCGCCGATGAAGGGTGCGGGCAGGGCGGGCCATGACAAGCCCGTCAATTCCTGGATCAGCTTGATGTGCTGGGCAAACAGAAACACGATGATGAACAGGCCGATGTGGAACACGTAACCGGCCACATAACTGACCGGAGAGCGCTTGAACATGCCTACGGGCGGCACGGAGCGGCGGTACATCGTATGCAGCCCGGATGCGCCGGCACGATGACGCGGGACGGCGAGATCGGGTTTGCGTCCCAGCGAGTAGATCTCGAACAGCCGCCACAGCATGCCCAGCATAAATATCCCTATCGAGATATTCAGTCCGGTGCTGCGCACCCAGGTCAGAAACAGGTCTGCATCCATGTCATTTCTCCAGATCGGCGATCGTGGCTTTCTGATGCGCGGATTTCGCGGCGTTCTTCTTGACCCGGTTCGCGATGGACACCGCAACGCCCGCTGCCACACCGAGCGCCGCCGCTTCGGTTGTCAGCTTCAACGGACTGGCCGGCATCGACAGCGCGCTGTAGAAGCTGCCCGCGTCCCAGAAGTGCGGTTCGGAGCAACCCAGGCAGCCGTGCCCGGACTCGATCGGGAAACTGGTGCCGCCGTTCCACTTGGTCGTGGCGCAGGAATTGTGCGTGACCGGTCCCTTGCAACCCAGTTCGAACAAACACCAGCCGTTGCGCGCCCCTTCATCATCGAAGGTCTTGGCGAACTTGCCCTGGTCGTAGAACGGGCGGCGATAGCAGCGGTCGTGGATGGTCTGGCCATAGAACGATTTGGGGCGGCCCAGTTCGTCCAGTTCGGGCAGCTCGCCGAAGGTCAGGTATTGCGCCAGCACGCCGGTGATCACCGCGGGGATCGGCGGGCAGCCGGAAATGTTGACGATGGGTTTGTCCTTGACGATGTCGGACACCGCCACCGCGCCGGTCGGATTGGGTTTTGCATTGGGGATGCCGCCGAACGAGGAGCAGGTCCCGACCGCGATGATCGCCGCCGCGCCTTTTGCCACCTCCTGCAGCAGATCGAGGTTGGTGCGCCCGGCGATCGCGGAATAGACGCCGCCGTCACGCGTCGGGATCGAGCCGTCGACCACCAGCAGGTATTTGCCGTAGAAATTCTTCATCGCATCCTCGCGCGATTTTTCTGCGCCATAACCGGAGGCGGCCTGCAGCGTGTGGTGGTAGTCGAGCGAGATCATGTCGAAGATCATGTTCTCCAGCGTGGGTGAAAAAGAGCGCGTCAGCGACTCGGTGCAGCCGGTGCATTCCTGGAACGACAGCCAGATCACCGACGGCCGCATGGCCTTGACCAGCGCTTCGGCGATCGCGGTCGCGGTGCCGGGCGGCAGCGCCATCAAAGAGGCCATTGCGGTGCAGAATTTCAGGAACGCGCGGCGGCTGACGCCTTGTTGCGCGAGACGGTCACCCAAGGTTTCATGCGACGGGGTTTCGTGTTCGTTCATTGCTTTGCCTTTCCGTTTGGTTAAGCGTCGTCGAGTTGAGCGCGCAACAATTCCAGCCCTGCAAGCACGTCTTCGGGCTGGCTCTTGATGATTTCCGGCAGCCACGCAACCTCTATCAAGTCCGCAACGATATCGCCTTCGACGTTGTAGTGCGTCACCCACCACACGCCGGGATAGCGCGTCTCGATGATCTCGCTCGGTCCGATGGCATCGATGCGAGCGGATACTTCGCCCTGCCCGAGCGTCTGGCGCAACTGTTCGTATTCGCCCGCGGCGAACGGCAGGCTGTTCAGGTCTATCATGCCGGACTCGCCGGTCTGCACCAGCTTTTCAAGACGGGCCGCGATCTCGGCCAGCAGCGCGCGGATACTGCCGACGGAATAGGCGTCCCCAGACGAAGAGTGGATAGTGATGGTTTGAGGGATCATGCGTGCCATTCCCCGACGAGTTGCAATGCCTGGTCGCATGCCTGCTGGATTGCGGCAGCGACCGGCGGGGAGGGTTGTTCACCCCAGTCGATATCACGTGGCTGGATGCCGATCAGAGCCCGATTATGAGGAAGTTGTCCGGCGAGGAGCGCGATAGCCATCAGGTCGATCAGGCTGACTTCGTGCACGCTGCATTTTCGGTTGCTGCCGATGAACACATCCATCTGCTCGCCCTCGAATACGCTGGTGGTGCCCGGTTCGCCATCGTATTGCGCGGCATCGATCACGATCAGGTGTTCCACATCCTCGATCGCGCCTGCCAGAGAGAAGCTCAGCGTGCCGCCGTCCATCAGCTCGATGTCGTCGCGTTCCGCCACCCGTTCGGCCAGCATCCGTATCGCATGCACGCCTGCACCCTCATCCTGCAACAGAACGTTGCCGATGCCGAGGATCAAGGTCTTGTGATTGCCAGTCATGGCTGAATCCGGTTGTATCCTGCGTAAACGGTTTACGCGTAATATCGCCCAAAATTCCTGATGCTGAATCGGAAATGCATGACTTGTGCGTTGATTTGCCCAAGTGGACACAGGCTATTCCTTTTATAAGCAAATTTCAACCGAGTAATTTATTCAACTTATGAAATTAACAGTCGCTTCACTTGGGACTATACTGCGTGAACTTTGTGAAAATTATATGACAAAAAAACAGCCATGTGCCTAGGGATTCCCATGCAGATCGTCGCGATCGACGGCTACAATGCGCGCTGCACCGCCAAGGGCGTCATGCGCGAAGTGAGCCTGTTCATGCTGCAGGACGAACCGGTTGCCGTCGATGACTTCGTGATGGTACATGTCGGCTATGCCCTGCAGAAGATGACCGAACGGGAGGCGCGCTCGACTTGGGAATTGCTTGATGAATTGCTGGCGCATGATCCCGACATGCAGGGCGATTGACACATTATCATGAAGACCGCCAAAGACTGGCTGGAAAACATCCGCGCATTGCCGTTGACCCGCCGCGTGCGCATCATGAATGTGTGCGGCGGACACGAGCGCTCGATCACGATGGCGGGTCTGCGCGGCGCGCTGCCGCAGCATATTGAACTGATTCCCGGCCCCGGCTGCCCGGTGTGCGTATGCCCCGAGGAAGACGTGTACCTCGCGATACGGTTGGCCTTGCATGCGGGCGTGATCCTGGTCGCATTCGGCGACATGCTGCGGGTGCCGGTCAATGTTCCAAAAGCCGAGCCGCGCTCGCTGGAGCAGGCCAAGGCCGCCGGTGCAGACATACGCCCGGTAGCCAGTCCGCAGGAAGCAGTGCGGATCGCGAAGGAAAATCCGCAGCGGCAGGTGGTATTCTTCGTCGCGGGTTTCGAGACCACCACTGCGCCGGTGGCTGCGATGCTGCTCGAGGGCATTCCTGATAATCTCTATTTGCTTTTGTCATGCCGCTTGACCTGGCCTGCGGTTGCGATGCTGCTGGACTCTGGCAAGCCCGGTTTTGACGCGCTGGTCGCGCCCGGCCATGTCGCGACGGTGATGGGGCCCGAGGAATGGGCTTTCGTGACCGAGCGGCACGATATTCCCGCCGCGGTCGCGGGTTTTTCGCCGGTGTCGCTGCTTGCGGCGATGTATTCGGTGTTGCGCCAGCTGCTCGAAGGCGAGTGTTTCCTCGACAACTGTTATCCCGAGGTGGTGCGCCCCCGCGGCAACGCAACAGCACAGGCGCAGCTCGGACAGGCGATGCAAGTCGTCGACGCGAACTGGCGCGGCATCGGCATCATCCCGGCTTCGGGCTTCGCTGTTGCGGCGCGCTTCGAGCAACACGATGCGCGCAAAACATTTACCGGATATGAAGCGGAAGGACGCAAGCGCGTCGGCGAAATGCCGCCGGGCTGCGATTGCGCGCGGGTGGTGCTGGGAAAGATCTATCCGGACCAATGCAAACTCTTCGGCACAGCCTGCACACCGCGCACACCGGTCGGGCCGTGCATGGTGTCGGATGAAGGCGCCTGCCGGATATGGCGAGCGGGCGGAGTGAAATCTATTTCAACCGTTCAATAACGATCCCGCCGGGAGTGGTTCACTTAAAGTATTGGAAAATTTGTAACGACAATTGTAGGGCACCGCTGATTAAGTCCTCCATGAGCCGCGTTGCTGACAAAATCGCGATGATCGCAAGAAGCGCGACGAAGGTCGTAGCCGGGACTACGATGCCGAGGAGCGCGACACCGCGAGCGCGCGATTTGGTCGCAACCCTCACGGGCACTGGCTTTGCGGGCGGTCTGCTGTGTTGTGCTCCTTGCGAAGGGGGTCACCATTCGCTGCCTCGCACGCCTTGCATCCCATCCCGCAAAGCCGAGTGCGCGGCCATGTGGGACTTAATCAGCGGTGCCCTAGTATTGAGGGTTATTAAGGACTGCGATGACCGACCGCTTTGGGGTATCGTATAAAGGCTGTATGACCTTACGCTGTCTGCCAACATCGGTCACCTAAAACACAATTGATTCTGTGTGCGATTGAAAAATCCCAGGCTGATTTACTCCCATCACAATATTTCGGTAGGAGCAACTGTGTATTCAATACATCTGTGGACACATTATTGAGCTTTTCATAATTCATGACAATGCTTCATGCGATGTGTAAACCCTCTCCCGGCCTTTCGGCCACCCTCTCCCGCTTGCGGGAGAGGGGATTCTGGCACTTCCCCCTCTCCCACATGTGGGAGAGGGGCGGGGGAGAGGGTGGGTGTAACGATTTAAGGAAACATCAATAATTGAGCCGAAAAGCAAAAAGTCACGGTTGGCTTCGCACCAGCCTTATTGCCAAAGGGTTGGCTTCATCGACAAATCCGCTGGTGTAACCGTCAGTGAAGTCGACATACCATGCAATTGAGCTGCCATTCGGAGTGCTGCTCCAATACCAAGGGTGGGTCGCGTCCATATCGGGGAACGCGGCAGTGTCTAAGACCGGGAATTTTTTGCGATTCGGGTCGATCAGCGAAACAAGCTCATCCTTGGTCGGTACACGCCACCCGCCACTCGCCTGTTTTTGTGCAGTCGCGAAATCGAAATAGCCAACGGTTCCAACGCAATGCTGGTTATTCCATGTCTGCCCAACGCTGCAGCGAGCCCAAGTGAGTTTGGTTTGTGAGTCATAAACTTCGCCGCCGCGAATTACATAGCGGGAGTCAGCCCGGGCAGTGGGTACGCTCGCAAGGGCCAACATCGCAACCAAGGCAATATGACGCACAATTGGACTCCTTCTAATACAGTCAACAGGCAATTGAAATTCTCCGGACCTACTATCGGCGGCATTATAGCAATTCCGATAATTGGGCGGGAATAGCATCAAGGTCGGCCGGGAATACTAACGGGCGGTATGCGGCCAACAAGTGACATTTGGAGATTTGAACTCCGAAGACGGCCGGTGGCGTGGCTTCCATGATAGTCAGTTTTGGCTGGCATCGTCAGGCATGACTGAATGAGGTATCTGTGGCAGGAGTTTCGTCCTATTCAAGAGGCAGCTTATCGAATATTCTATGTTAGAAATCAAATAATGAAGGAGCCACGCGAAGTGAACGAAATGTCGTTTGACGTATTGATTGATCGTATCCGCAACTCCTGTTTGTTCTACATGAAAGGGGACGTGCTTGTTTTGGGCGGCTTGGTAACGCTCTACGCCACCTATAGGTTTGACGCTCCTTATGCCGTTCTGACAATTTCCACCTTTAAATTTCAATTTTTGTGCGCTCTGTTCGCCCTGTCCTTCGGCGTTATCTTTGAAGGCATATTGACAACTGCTCAAGCAAGCACGGACGTCTCATCCAATCTAAAGCGTGCAATGACGCTAAAGCGCATATACTTTACCTACATCGCCATACAAGTGCTTGCGCTGAGTTTCGTATCCGGTTCTTTTCTGACATATTTTTTGATGAAAGCAAAAGGCCTGTAGGATTTGCTTTGATATCTTCCTGAAGCCGCAATGCTTCCTCTGGCTACTATCTGGTTGGGGTCGACGTTTGCTGGACGATGAAATGGAAAGCAAATGACCGAAATTGAGCTGGAACCAGACGCTGGCATTCGAGGATACTAACGGGCCGAATGCGACTGCGGTTTCGGGCATCGAAAGCGCGAAGCTTTCCGCCTCCTCAGTTTGATATGCGGATGCTCAAATTAATGAAGAAACTGTTTCCGCTGAGCCTGTATTCATCTCTTTAGGCGCACAGCTATCCAATTGGGCTGCGAATCCAGGAACACTTGATAAGCGCTTGCGTATTGTTGTATTTTACCATTTGGTTAAATAAATGATGTTTGCAAAACGATGTCCTCCGATCATCTAACCGCCACTTCGCCGCACTCGCCGACCCGCCGCGCGATCCTTGCGCGTCTGGCCACGGCAGAGACGTCGGTCACCCAACTAGCCGCGCCCTTCGATATGAGCGCGCCCTTGATCACCAGACACATCAAGGTACTTGAGCGAGCCGGCCTGACCACCCGCAGCCGCCAGGCGCACCGGCGGCCCTGCCAGCTCAATGCAGCTCCGCTGCATCAGGTCGCCGATTTTGTGGAGCAGTACCGCCGATTGCGGGAACAAAGATTCGATCGCCTGTCTGCTTAACTGCAAACGATGAAAACCACAAGGGGATGAAGCATGGGCGCAAGAAGTGCCGGTGATCCGGCGAGCACCGCCTACAAGGGATAAGCACATGCAGAAACTGCGCTTCAGGATATCAATGTCGCTCGACGGCTACGTCGCCGGTCAAAACCAGAGCGTGGATAACCCGCTGGGCATCGGCGGAATGCGCCTGCACGAATGGGTGTTTCCGCTCTCCGTGTTCCGTTCGATGCATGGCATGGAAGGCGGTATCGTCAATGAGAGCACTGCGGTCGTGGAGGAGTCGTTCGCCAACATCGGCGCCACGGTCATGGGGCGCAACATGTTCGGCGGTCATCCCGGCCCATGGAAAACAGAGCGGCCCTGGAACGGCTGGTGGGGCGCCAATCCGCCGTTCCACCATCCTGTGTTCGTACTCACGCATCACGCGCGCGAACCGCTGGCGCTGCAAGGCGGAACCACTTTCATTTTCGTCACCGGCGGCATCAAGGCGGCGCTCGAACAGGCGCGGAAGGCCGCTGGCGGCAAGGATGTCGCCCTCGGCGGCGGCCCGCACGCAGCGCGGCAATACCTCGCTGCCGGGCTGGTGGACGAGATGACGATCAGTCTTGTGCCGGTATTGCTCGGCAGCGGCGAACGCTTGTTCGACGGCCTTGGCGACGACATGCACGGCCTCAAGCTGGTACGGACAATCGCCACGCCGGATGTGGTTCACCTTAAATTCGCGAATTTATTCTGAGAACCCGCAAAAGTCGCACAGGACGTTGAACCAGGAGATATATCATGAAATCTGCATATCAGCCCGATTCCGGATTGGATCTCACTTTCGAGCGCATCGTGGATGTGCCCAAGGAATTCATCTGGCGGGCATGGACACAGCCTGAGCATCTCAAGCCGTGGTTCTGTCCCTTGCCGTGGAGGACGGTAGATTGCGAGATCGATCTGCGCCCCGGCGGCATGTTCCGCACCGTGATGCGTTCGCCGGAGGGGCAGGAATTCCCCAATACCGGCTGCTACCTCGAAGTGGTCGAAAACGAAAGACTGGTCTGGACGAATGCGCTCCTTCCCGGCTTCCGCCCTGCTCCCGCGCCTGCCGCCAAGGCAGATGAACTTACCGGGTTCTTCTTCACCGCGATGGTCACTTTGGCCGCGCACGGCAGCGGAACAAGGTACACCGCGACGGTCATCCACGCGGATGAAGCCGGATGCAAGAAACATGCGGCGATGGGCTTCAAGGAAGGCTGGGGCAAGGCACCCGACCAACTGGTCGCACTTGCCCGGACAACGTAACCGGGTGCGCTGTCCGCATCGCCGGAAATTGCGGGCAGGACAACGTCGTAAAAAAGGCCGTCAGATCTGACGGCCTTCCATTTCAGATTCCCGGCTTCGATCAAAACGGGATATCGTCGTCGAAATTGTCGAAGCTGCCTTTCGCTGCCGGTGCCGCCTTGGCGGACGCTGCGCCGCCGGATGCAGCCGCAGCGGGTTTGTTCTCCACCACCTCGAAGCTGCCGCTGCCGGACGGCTTGCCGCCCAGCATGGTCATTTCGTTGACCACGATCTCGGTGGTGTAGCGGTCCTTGCCTTCCTTGTCCTGCCACTTGCGCGTCTGCAGCTTTCCCTCGACGTAGATCTGCGAGCCCTTCTTCAGATACTCGCCGGCGATCTCGGCCAAGCGGCGGTAGAACACCAAGTTATGCCATTCGGTCTTTTCCTGTTTCTCGCCGCTCTTGTCCTTCCAGTTCTCGGAAGTCGCCAGCGTGCAGTTGGTCACCGCTTCGCCGCTGGTCATGTAACGGGTCTCCGGGTCCTTGCCCAGACGGCCTATCAGTATCACTTTGTTCACCGACATGTTGCTCTCCTTTAAGGTTCTATGTTCTTTACGATTGCTCCCTCTCCATTTATGGGGAGGGTTGGGGAGGGGTCAATACAAGTTTGTCCACTGCCGCTTCATCGTATCCCTGCATGTCGACTTTGAGGCAGGCGATATTCTCTGCCGCCACCACCATCGCCTCCCGCACGCCCTGCAGTTGCGCGAGCCGGTTTTGCAATTCTACCGCAGCGGCCTCATTCATTTCGGACAAATGATACAGCTTGGTGCGTACCAGTGCCGGAGGCTGCATCGTGGATGCAACGATCAACCACACCAGCAGCAGCGCGATCGCGAACACGAACACCGAATCGCCGCCGACGAATTGCAGCAACGCGCCGCCGATCGTCGCGCCGGAGAACGCGCCGAGGAACTGCACGCTGCTGTATACGCCCATCGCGGTGCCTTTGGCGGCCAGCGGCGCGATCTTGCTGATCATCGAGGGCAGCGTCGCTTCCAGCACGTTGAACGCGGTGAAGAACACCAGCAGCGCGGCGGCCACGCCCCACAAGCTGTTCTGCGCGAACATCAGCACTGCCTGAGCGCACATCGCCAGGAATATCGACAGCATGAAGACCTGCTTCATCCTGGCCTTCTTTTCCGCGATGACGATGGGCGGGACCATCAGCACGAACGCGACCAGCATCACCGGCAGATAGATATACCAGTGGTGCGACACGGCCAACCCGTCTTTCTGCATCACGAACGGCACCTGCATGAACACCGACATCAGGATCGCGTGCAGCGAAAAGATGCCGAAGTCGAGGCGCAGCAGGTCCCGGTTAGCGAGCACCTCGGCGAAATGCTTTCCGCTGGCTTCGGTGTCGCTGTGGAAGCGCGTGATCGCGGGATTCGGTATATAGAACTTCACCACGCCGATCGCCAGCAAAGCCAGCACGCCGGTCAATGCGAAGATGCCGGGCACACCCATCAGGTTGTTGAGCATGGGCGACAGCACCATCGAGATCGAGAACGTGATGCCTATCGTGATGCCTATCATCGCCATCGCCTTGGTGCGGACTTCCTCGCGGGTAAGGTCGGCAGTCAGCGCCATCACCGCGGCGTTCAGCGCGCCTGCGCCCTGTATCACGCGACCCAGGATGATCCAGTAGATATTGGGCGCGGAGGCGGCAACGAAACTGCCCGCCGCGAACAATATCAGGCTGATGTAGATCACCGGCTTGCGCCCGTAACGGTCGGACATCCAGCCGGCCGGTATCTGAAGGATCGCCTGTGTCAATCCGTATGCGCCGAGCGCGATACCGATCAGCAGATGGCTGTCGCCACCGGGCAGGTGTTGCGCGTAGATCGCAAAGATCGGCAGGATGATGAACAGGCCGAGCATGCGCAGGCCGTAGATGCTGGCCAGGCCGTTGCTGGCACGGCGTTCCGCCGGGGTCATGGTGTCGGGTGTTTGTTGCATGGCTGTCTTGGAATGTGGAGTAAAGATGGAAGGCAGGTCATTTTAGCAGGACATCGCGCCCGCCGACAGCGCCATGAAGGAACGGTGCACGGATGGCGCGTCCGCGTCGGCTGCACCGGCCGGCATACTTGTTGAGATAACGGCCGGCCGATGTTAACTTGCTGCGGAGCTTTTCCAACAAGGAGACCCGAAATGGACATACACCATATCTTCGCTATAGCTGCATTGCTTGCATCATCCGCAGGCGCGATCGCCGCGGAACCCGATGAGATACGCAGCACCCTGAACGACCAGCAGTCGGTTGCGGTGACCATCTACAACGCCAACCTGGCGCTGGTCAAGGATCAGCGCAGGATCAAACTCAAGAGCGGCCTGAACGATCTCGCGTTGCGCGACGTCAGTGCGCAGATGCGTCCAGAGACCGCGCTGCTGAGGAGCCTCAGCCACCCCGGCAGCATTTCGGTGCTGGAACAGAATTTCGATTTCGACCTGCTGACGCCGCAAAAGCTGCTCGAGAAATATGTCGGAAAGGACGTTACCATCATCAAAACGAATCCCGCTACCGGTGCGGAAACCGCCGAAGCCGCCACCGTGCTATCCCCCAACAATGGCGTGGTGATGCGGGTGGAAGACCATATCGAGACCGGCATGCCCGGCCGCATCGTGTACGGCGACATGCCCGCCAACCTGCGCGACCGTCCCACGCTGGTCACCAAACTCGACAACAAAACTGCGGCCGAGCAACTGGTCGAACTCAGTTACCTCACCGGCGGCTTGGGCTGGAAGGCCGATTATGTGGCCGAACTGAACGCCGAGGAAAATTCCGTCGAACTGTCCGGCTGGGTCACGCTGACCAACACCAGCGGCACCAGCTACAACAACGCCAAACTGCAACTGGTGGCGGGAGACGTGAACCGGGTTCCCGAGGGAGTTGCGGTCGGGGCGATGAGAAAGTCCGAGGCCATGGACGGGATGGCCGCGAATGCGCCGATGGCTGAAGAATCCCTGCTGGAATACCATCTCTACACGCTGGATCGCCCCACCACGATCGCCGAGAACCAGACCAAGCAGGTCGCCCTGCTGTATGCCAGCGGCACTCCAGCGCGCAAGGAACTGGTGCTGCACGGCAACAACTATTATTACCGGAGCAGTTACGGCGACCTGGGCCAGAAAATGAAAGTGGCCGTCTTTGTCGAGTTCGAAAACAACGAGTCTTCCAAACTGGGCATGCCGCTGCCCAAGGGCGTCATCCGGGTCTACAAGAATGACAGCTCGGGCAATGCGCAATTCGTCGGCGAGGACAATATCGACCACACCCCGAGGAATGAAAAGGTGCGCCTGAAACTGGGCGTAGCCTTCGACGTAACCGCGGACAAGAAACAAACGGATTTCAAGATCTTGCCCAACCCGTCCAAAGGCAACCGGCTATTCGAAAGCGCCTACGAGATCGTGCTGAAGAACGCCAAAAAAGACGCGGTCACCGTCACGGTCCAGGAGCCCATCCCCGCGGACTGGAAGATATTGAACGAGAGCCAGCGCAGCACCAAGGCAACCAGCAACACCGCCGTGTGGAAGATCAATGTCCCGGCCGATGGCAGCACCACGCTGACCTATCGTGTGCGGGTAAAATATTGAGGACGCCACTCAGGCTTGGCCACGAAGCCTGGTCAATTGAACATGGGTCAAGAGCACCCGGGCCCAATGACCCCGGGTCAAATGAACATGCCGCCGGAGGCCTCGATGCGCTGTGCATTTACCCAGCGATTTTCTTCCGAAAGCAGCGAGGCGATGACACCGCCGATATCATCTGGCAATCCGACGCGCCCCAGCGCGGTCTGGCCCGCGATGATACTGTTGATCTGCTGATTGTCGCGGACCAGGCCGCCGCCGAAATCGGTTTCGATGGCGCCCGGCGCAACGACGTTCACCGCGATGCCGCGTGCGCCAAGCTCTTTCGCCAGATACCTGGTGAGCGTCTCGACCGCTCCTTTCATCGTCGCATACGCCGAATAGCCGGGCAGCGCAAAGCGCGTCAGGCCCGACGAGATGTTGATGATGCGGCCCTTGTCGGCCATCAGCGGGAGCAGTTTCTGGGTGAGGAAGTACACCCCTTTCAAATGGATATTCATCATCTGGTCGAACTGCTCCTCGGTCGTTTCGGCATACGGGGCGTGCACACCGCTGCCGGCATTGTTCACGAGAAAGTCGAAGCTGTCCCTGTGCCATTTTTCCGCCAGGACTTTTTTCACCTCATGGGCAAAAGCCGCAAATGACTTGCTGTTGGAAACGTCCAGCTGCAAGGCATAAGCCTGATGCCCGCCGCTTTCGATCTGCCTGGCCACCTCATCCGCCTCGGCCTTTTTGCTGTGGTAAGTGAGGATCACAGCAACGCCTTTCTGCGCAAGGCTCAAGGCCATGTTCCTGCCGAGGCCGCGGCTGCCGCCGGTGACGATTGCGATCTTGTTGCTCATATCAGTCTCCTTCGAACATTTTTCGCATCACTCCTTCGGCGTATCGGTCATTTCATTTTTGCTCCCGCCGCCGCAGCAGCCGCGCATGCCCGCCTGGAATTTCTCACGCTCTTCCGGCGTCATGTTTTCCAGGCGATGGCGGTGCCAGCGACCGTGGCAGCCGTGCCCCCCGTGAAATCCGCGGCGGAAACCCCCGAACAATATCTTGCTCAGCACCAGCACCCCCAGCGCTTGCAGATAATTGATCTGATTGGTGCCCGAAAACAATGACGGCATCAGCCAGTTCCATAGTGCCATCACCACCCAGCCCGCTGCTGCGATGCCAACGACCACCAGCACACCAATTTTCCAGCATTTCGCCTTGCAACAATTCATGCCCATCTCAGTACTCCTTTAAAGATTGAATTCGTCATATATCGATTGGAGCCGCGCGCGCAAATGCAGCACCGCATAACGCTTGCGCGCCAGCAAGGTATTCACTCGCAAGCCGCTTTCCGCCGCCATTTCCTTGAAGCTGCGCCCATCCAGTTCGTGGGCGATGAATACGGCGCGCTGATCCTCCGGCAGCTCGCCCAGCGCGGCATACAACTCCCCCAGCAGCACCGACCTCGCATAAGCCGCTTCCGGTCCGGCATCCGCCGATGGCAGCACTTCATCCAGCCAGGTTCCTTCTTCATCGCCCGACACTTCGGGCAGCGGCTCCTCTCTCTTCTCGCGAAAGCGATCGATGATGCGGTTTCGCGCCACCCGGAACAGCCACGCGCCGACCTGTTCGATGGGCTCCGGCAGACGGTATGCCTCCACGAACTCGAAGAACACCTCCTGCAGGATATCCTCCGCGTCGCCCGCATCGGGGACGCGCCGCCGGATGAAATTCGCCAGCCGCCCGCGCTCCTGCGACACGGTCTCGGCTATGCGTTTATCCTGTTCGGCCATCAGCTCGTTGTAAGCAAGTGTGGTATCCATACCCGTGAAGACGGATCAGGGACGCAAATATTGTATGGATGATTGAAAAAAGGGATGCCGCTAGTACCTGCCGGCCGTAAAGCCCTTTGCCTGGCTCATCCCGGCAATCACGGAGTCGGCGCCTTTCCGGCCTGTTCCCGGGTATCGGAAGCATGGGAATCGGAAGTATTCCACCAGCCTCCCCCGAGTGCGACATACAGGGCGGTAGTATCCTGCAGGCGCTGTGCCCTGGCCTGCAGAAAACCGATCTGCGCCTGATGGTACTGGATGTCTGCCGCAAGCACCTGCAGATAATTGATCAATCCGGCCTGGTAGTTTACCTGGCTGAGGTGCAATGACTGCTCCGAAGTTGACACTGCTTGAGCTTCGGCCTGCATGGCCTCGGCATCATGCTCCAATGCCCTGACGGTATCCGCCACCTGGGCAAATGAGTCCAGCACAGTCTGCCGATAAAGGGCCAGGCTTTGCTGATATGCGTCGATCGCTGACTGTTTCCGGGCAGACAACGTACCGCCATTGAACAATGGCGCGGCGATATTCGCCCCCAGACTCCAGAAACTGGCATCGCTGCCGAACAGCCCGCTCATTGATGTGGCGCTCTGGCCAAAGGAGCCATTCAACGCAAAACTCGGGAACTGTGCCGCTGTGGCAACGCCGATGCTCGCGCTTGCGCCATGCAGTTGCGCCTCGGCCATGAGTATATCCGGACGCTGGCGGACCAATTCCGAAGGCAGCGATAGCGGCAGTGTGCCGGGCAGCGAAAGTTCGGCCAGCGCAACTTCTACAGGCGTCCATTCCGATGGAGCATGGCCCGCAAGGGTCGCAAGCAGGTTCTCCGACTGGCTGAGCGCTTGCCGCAACGGCGGCAGCGCGGCTTCCAGGGCAGCCAATTGGTTGCGCAGGCTGAGCACCGACGCGAACGGAACGATGCCCGCCTCGGCCTGCTTTTCGGTGATCGCGACCTGCTCCTGCTGCAATGCGATCAACTCTTCGGTGTATTGAATTTCCTCCCGGTAGGCGGCCATTGCGATCGCGGTATTGACGATGTTGCCCGACAAGGCGAGGTAGGTGCCCAACACATAGTAACGCTGCAGATCGACCTGGGACTGAAGATTCTCGATGGCACGATGCTCCCCGCCAAATATATCAAGCGGGTAACTGACGGATGCTGAAAGCGTGACCAGGTTAAACACGCTGCTGGGAAACGAGAGGCCGGCGCTTGCCGGAGAATTTTTTTGCCTGGAAGCACCGAGGCCGGCATTGATCTGCGGGTAAAAGATCCCATAACCTGCCTGGAGATTGTCATTGCTTTGCCGCAGGCTCGCCTGGGCTGCATCGATACTCGGATTGTTGGCAAGCCCTTCAGCAACAACCGCGTCGAGCTGTTTGGAACCGAACAGGTCCCACCAGTTTGCAACAGGCCCGACACCCTGTTCGAAGCGCTGTGAGTGTCCCTCAACAGCGATGGTTTCCGCAGGATCCCGTCCCTGGTTGTAGTGATCGGCTGCAGGCGCTTTGGGGCGGACAAAATCCGGGCCTACGGTGCAGCCGGAAAGAACCAGCAGGGTGATCCCGCACAGCATCCACGCGCATCTACCATTGCATTTACTTTGGAATAACCGATGGGTCATGATAGCTTCTTTTCGATATGACTATTCACCGATGTAAACATCCACCAGTTGGCCGGGGTAAAGGGTAATATCCTTAGGCTTGGCAAACCTGAAAATGACCGGCAACACCCTGACGTCCACACGCTCAGCCCTTTGATCGGACAATTCGATTTTGGGGCTAACATAGGGCTGCTCCCTGACAAATTCCAACGGAATGTTGACGTTCGTACCCCGGATGGACATGCGCGCATGCATCTGCGAAGACTGCGGAAGCCTGTGAACGAGTATCTCGTCGACATAACACCTGACCCCGATGTAGTTCTGCGTTTCTCCCATTCCCATCACGATAGGCGGCTCGAATCCCTCGGTATAGCTGTCGTATGTACCCTGGGAAGAGATATAGCTGCCCACCGCCGCATTGATTGCCAGCGCGGCGCTGTCGGACGGGGCCTTGATGACATACTTCGAAAGCAGCACGTTTGCTGCCTGATAAGCCTTAACGGCCGCTTCATACTGTTTCTGCGCGACAGCCAGATTCTCCTTTTGCGCTTCGACCGCATTTCGTGCGCTATCCAGTGCATCCTTGCTCACCGATCTCGGATCCAGCTCGTATGATTTTTCCTGCTTGTCCAGTGTGTCTTGCAGGCTTTTCAGGTTGGCATTGGCGAGACCGATCAGTTCGCGGATCGAATCCGCCTGGGCTTTCAGCTGCTCGACGGTCGCGCGCTGCACCGAGTCGTCCAGCATAAGGACAGGTGCCCCCGCTTTCACATGCTGGCCTTCCGCGACCAGTATCCTGGTGACTACGCCCGGGACTTCAGGATAGATGTTGATGTTCTCGCCGCTGGGCTGGTAGCTTTCGATGATGCCGTTGGCGTAGATCCCCTTTTCATACGGATTCGACGCCGGAGTGAACGCGGGCGGAAGCGGCTTGGTCTTTATCCCGAACACGTAAGCGCTAGCGAAACCGGCCAGTATCCCTATGATTGCCAGCGCGAATAGCAACCTGTTTCTCATTGAATTTCCCCCTTTTCAACCCCGGTTATCCTGCCGTCTTCCATTTTCAATATCCGGTCCGCGTACTCGTATATCCTGCTGTCGTGCGTGACTATGATGATGCAGCGCTTTTCGTTCAGGATATTCTGCTTTACAAACTCGACGATCTTTCTGCCGGTATCGCCATCCAGTGAGGCTGTCGGCTCATCGAATATCATAAGATCCGGTCGGCTGGAGATCGCTCTCGCGATCGCGACCCTTTGCTGCTCGCCTCCGCTCAATTTGACCGGGGGCAGCTGCGCTCTGTCCTTTAATCCGACTATCTCCAGATTTTGCATCGCTACTTTCATTGATTCATCCCAATCGAGTTTTTTCAGGATCAGCGGGATCGCGACATTCTCGACCGTGGTCAGACGGGGAAACAGGTGATAGTCCTGAAATACAAACCCCAGTTTGTTCAATCTAAATTCGGCGATCTCATCATTGGGCAGGGTCCAAATCTCCTTGTCCTCAACCGTCACCGTTCCCGAGTTGGGCCTGAGAATTCCGGAGATCATGCTCAGCAATGTCGTCTTGCCGCTTCCGGAGGGTCCCACGATGAACAGCATCTCACCGAAATAGGCGTCAAAACTCACGTCCCTTACCGCGAAGGTTTTCGCCTGCCCCTCGCCGAACCACTTGGCCAAGCTCCTTGCCTTGACTGCCAGATTTGCCACGTCAGCCCCTGAAGATATCGAAAGGTTCTATCCTGAGCACTTTCCTGACGCCGACATAACTTGAGATCCCGGCTATGATGACCACCATGATCAACGCGAATTCGAGATTCTTATAGGCTATTTGGGCTGCATAATCCGGCATCCTGAGTTTTGCCGTCATGATGATCAATGAAGCAAGACCAACGCCCAAGCCATAGCCGATAAATGCGGTCACAGTTGCCTGAAACAGGATCATATATACAAGTTCGCGTCCTTTCGCGCCGATCGCCTTCAATGCCCCGAACTTCTCAAGGTTTTCGAGGATGAAGGTATAAAAAGTTTGACCGGATATCGATAAGCCGACGATGAAGCTGATGGCCGTCATGATGAACATATTGATTCCCAGCCCGGTCTGATACATATAGAAATCAGAAATCTTCTGAACGAATTCATCGTCAGTCAGTGCGAGATAACCCAGTTTTTGCACCTGCTGTTTGATGTAAGGAATGTCACTGTGCTGTTTCGGTTCAATCAGAATATAAGAGGTCGTGAACCGGGTCGAAGGGATGTAGGTGATCGCCCTGTTGTAGGTCGTGTATAGCGTGGGCACCCCGAACAGGCCGGAAGAATTGACTTTTGCCAGGCCGACGACGACACCGCGGTTATCGTTGATCTCGAATTCGGTGCCGATTTTCGGATTGCCGAGTTTTCTGAATTCCGAGTCATTCACGACGATAAAACCGTTCTCGGCGTAGATATCCTCGATTTTCCCTGCGTAGAGCTGCGGCCTGCCGAACAAGGTCGAATCATCCAGCCCGATGACAGACACGCCTTGATAGGTGCCATCGCTAAGCTTGGCCAGCGCCGATCCCGAATAAAGAGGCACCGCATATTTGACGCCGTTTATGCTCCTGACTGCATCCAGTACATAATCCGGCATCGGTATGCTGCTGGCGACAGTATTGACCGCCGGATCCATCACCCACATTTTCGCGCCTATGTTGATAACCGTCGCGGAAGATCGCGCCAGAATCCCGGCAAACATCGATGTCATCATGACCATCAGGAAAACGGCAAAAGTGATCCCGACCAGCAAAGCAACGAACTTGCCCTTGTCATTGACGAGCAGCTTGAATGCAATTCTGAGGATACCGTTCATTGCTGACTTCTTATTAAGATCGCGAATTCCATCTTGCAGCGCAACAACGAGACACCTCTCGTTGTTGCGATACATTCAGATTGAGCATACACGAAAAATGGTTATGGATACTGCAGTTTAATGTTGCTGTTTTGTATCAGTTCATTTACACGTTCCGGTTACGCAAACATAAAGAGGGGTAAGCTCAGACTGCGACGATATGCCGAGCTCGACAGGAGCAGAGAGTCGCACCGAAAGGAATTCCCGAGTCATCCGCGCCCGTATGAAGATTGCAGACAATCGTTTGTGTCATTCAGCAATCAGCACGTTGAAAGTCAGCCTTTGTTCACTTTCCCCTGTTTCCAGTCAGCTCCATTACTACAACCAGCGGCCAGAGAAAAAAAGAAAATAGTGCCATCACTATCAAATTTCGCAATGCCAACACAATAAGCGCAAAGCCGGTTTTGTCGCCCGACTGCTTCACCAGCCGGCTCGCGGTCTTGGGCAAATACTTGTAATCCCAAAGGACGACGAACAGCATTGCCAGGCCGAGTGTGAAATATATCTTTACGAAATACATGATGTCTCCATTATCGGACTTTTCTTTGGCTGTTGTCTTCATTGAATATATCAATGGCCGTCGCGTTGTACCGGCATGGAGAATCATGCAAGGTTAACTGAAAAGCGGATTCCCTGCAGCATTGGCAAAAACCGGACTTTCATGAACCGGCCGGAGTCATGACAATTTGAACAGCGACGCAAACCTTATCGTGACTGCAGACTTCCCTGCTTCAACCTGTGCATGCAATCCAGCGCGGCGATCTTGTAGCACTCGGCGAGCGTAGGATAGTTGAACACATTCGTGACCAGGTCGCGCACAGTGCCATTGAAGTTCATCACCAGTTGTCCGATGTGGATCAGTTCGCTGGCCTGTTCACCGACGATATGCACGCCCAGCAATTTTTCATCGCGCGTATCCACGACCAGCTTGAGCAAACCCTGCGCATCGCCGATGATCTGCCCGCGCGCGCTGTCCTTGAACAGGGCGCGACCGACTGCATAAGGGATGTCTTGCTGCTGCACTTCCTTTTCGGTCTTGCCGACGTAGGAGATCTCCGGGATGGTGTAGACCGCCATCGGCAAATTCTCGGCCGTGACATGCTGCTCGCGGTCAAAGGCATACAGCACCGCCGCGCGTCCCTGCTCCATGCCGGTCGAGGCGAGCGCGGGGCGGCCGATCAGGTCGCCCACCGCGAAGATGTGCGGCACGCTGGTCTGGTAATGTTCATTGACTTCTATCCATCCGCCTTCGGCAATGATGCCGGCGTCGCGACCTGCAGCTTCTCGCTGTTGGGCTGCCTGCCCTGAGCATAGAGCACCGCGTCGCTGTGTATCTGCTTGCCGCTTTCCAGCACGGTGAGCGTGCCGTTTCCTTCTCGGCGAAGGCTTTCTTCGATGCGTATCCGGGCGACGCGCTCACGCATGTGGAATTCCACGCCCATGCCGAGGAAGCTGTCGGCCAGCACTCCGACCACATCCTCGCTCAGATAATCCAGCAGTTGGGCGTGGCTGTCCACCACGCTGACCCTGACGCCGAGCGCGGCGAATATCGAGACGAATTCGCATGCGATCACGCCGCCGCCAACCACCGTCAGACTGTCGGGCAGGTGACGCAGGTTCAGTATCGAGGTGGAATCCAGCACGGTCTTCTTGTCGAACGGCACATCGGCGGGACGGCGCGGCCGCGAACCGGTAGCCAGCACGATGGCCTCTGCGGAGATCCTGCGCGTGTTGCCTGCGCTGTCGGTTACCAGCATGGTATGCGCATCGGCGAACGATGCGTCCCCGGGGATCAGCGCGACACCCGAGCGCAGCAGCCGCTGCAGGATGACCGATTCCTGCTGCGCGATCACCCCTTCCTTGCGCCGCACCGCATCGGCCAGCAGGCCGTGGCGATTCACGCCGCCGGGCGCGAGCGCCTGACGCATGCCGCCGGCGCTGGAACGCGACAGCAGATACGCGACTTCGCGCAACGCCTTGCTGGGTATCGTGCCGGTCTGCAGCCCCGCTCCGCCGAGCCTGGGCTTGCGCTCGATGATCGCGGCGCGCTTGCCCATGCGCGCGGCCTGCCACGCGGCCTGCTGGCCTGCAGGCCCGGAACCGATGATGAGTACGTCGAAGTCCATGCGCCGGCCGGTGAAGATTATCCGGGTGTACGGCCGGACGGGATATCGGGCATCCGGCGCAAGTCCAGCGTGAACGGGAAATCGCGGTTGAGGTTCTCTGCCTTGACCTTCATGGGACCCGGCGTGTGGCCGTGATCCCAGAAGCGCGCGACGCGGCGCGCTTCCGCTTCGTTCGCATTGACCGGGAAGGTATCGTAACTGCGTCCGCCGGGATGCACCACATGATAGGTGCAACCGCCGACGGAACGCCCCGACCATGTATCGACAATGTCGAACACCAGCGGGGAGTGCACCGCGATCGTCGGATGCAGCGCCGAGGGCGGCGCCCACGCGCGATAGCGCACGCCGGCGACGAATTCGCCTTTCACGCCGGTGGGATGCAGCGGCACCGACCTGCCGTTGCAGGTCACGGCATGGCGCGTATCGGTGATGTTGCTCACCTTGACCTGCAACCTCTCCAGCGAGGAGTCCACATAGCGCGCGGTCGCACCGGCCGCAACTTCTTCACCCAGCACGTTCCACGGTTCGATCGCCGGGCGCAATTCCAATGCTATGCCTTCGTACACGACCGTGCCATGGCGCGGGAAACGGAATTCCAGAAACGGCGCCAACCACTCGAATTCGAACTTGTAACCGGCCGTCTGCAGGTCGCGCACGACATCCTGCATGTCCTGCGCGACGAAATGCGGCAGCAGGAAGCGGTCATGCAATGCGGTGTCCCAGCGCACCAGCCTGCCCCTGAACGGCTTCTTCCAGAAGCGCGCGACCAGCGTGCGCAGAAGCAGCATCTGCACCAGGCTCATGCGCGCATGCGGCGGCATTTCGAACGCGCGGAATTCGACCAGCCCGAGGCGCCCTGTCGGGCTGTCCGGCGAATAGAGTTTGTCTATCGAGAATTCCGCGCGATGCGTGTTGCCGGTGAGATCGACCAGCAGATTGCGCAGCAGGCGATCCACCAGCCAGGGTGTCAGCGATTCTTCCCCTTCATTGAGCTTTGTATCCATTTGTTCGAAGGCGATCTCGAGTTCGTAAAGGCTGTCGTTGCGCGCTTCGTCGACGCGCGGCGACTGGCTGGTCGGACCGACGAACATTCCCGAGAACAGATAGGACAGCGCGGGATGATTCTGCCAGTAAGCGATCAGGCTTTTGAGCAGGTCGGGGCGGCGCAGCATAGGGCTGTCGGCGGGGGTTGGCCCGCCGAGCGTGATGTGGTTGCCGCCCCCGGTGCCGGTATGCCGCCCGTCGATCATGAATTTTTCGGTGCCCAGCCGTGTCAGGCGCGCTTCCTCGTAAAGCAGGGTGGTGTTCGCGACCAGCTCTTCCCATGTTTTCGCGGGATGGATGTTCACTTCGATCACGCCTGGATCGGGGGTGACCTGGAAACTTTGCACGCGCGGATCGCGCGGCGGCGGATAGCCTTCCAGCCACAGCGGCATCGCCAGCGACCTGGCGGTTTGCTCGACTGCGCTCACCAGTGCCAGATAATCCTCGATGTATGGCAGCGGCGGCATGAACACATGCAGGCGCCCGCCTCTGACCTCGACGCACAGCGCGGTGTGTATGATCTCCCTGGGGGATTCGCTCTTTGGATTTTTCTTCTTCGTATCGTACTTGACATTCTTTGCCCGCGGTTTGGCATTGCCGTCCAGCAGCGGCCGCGCGTCAAATGGATCGCGCGGATGTTCCACTTCGCGCTCATCCGGCGCGACCCAGGGCAATTCGCCCAACGGCAGGCGATAGCCCAGCGGCGAGTCGCCCGGCAACAGAAAGATCTGTTCGCGTTTGAGCGGCCATGAACTGCTGAACCATCTGCCCCCGCTCTTTTCAGCCGCCTTCAACGGCAACACGAAGCCGACCTGCTTGCCCAATCCCTGCATCAGCAGCGCGGCGAGGCGCATGCGCGCCTCGGGCGTGGCCAGATCGTGATGCAGCGGCTGGATGTTCAGCGGCAGACGTTGTTCCTCCATCAGGTGATGCCAGACATCCTCGTATGCGGGCAGCACGAAGGCCACATCGAGTCCGAGCCGGCCCGCCAGATCGTCGATGAATCGTTTCGCATCCGCTTCGCTGTAGCCGTAATCCTTGTCCTCGTCGGCGATCAGCGCGATGTCGTTCCACATCGGCTTGCCGTCTATCCGCCAGTAGCAGCCGAGCGCCCAGCGCGGCAGCGGTTCGCCGGGGTACCATTTGCCCTGTCCGAAATGCAGCAGGCCATTCGGCGCGAAGCGCAGCTTGAGTCTTTGCAGCAGCGAACCGGCCAGTTTGCGTTTGTCCTTGCCCAGCGCGGTCAAATTCCATTCGGCGCCTTCCATATCGTCGATGGACACGAAAGTCGGTTCGCCGCCCGTCGTCAGGCGCACGTCCGCGGCGGCCAGTTCCTTGTCCACCTTCCCGCCCAGCGCATCGATGGCTTGCCATTCATGCTCGGTATATGGTTTGGTGACGCGCGGGTCCTCGTGGATGCGTGTCACGTTCATCGCAAAATCCAGCGTCGCCTCGCACACGTCCACCAGGCCGGTGATGGGCGCCGCGCTGATCGGCGCCGCGGTGCAGGCGAGCGGGATATGTCCTTCTCCCGCCAGCAGCCCGGATGTCGGATCAAGTCCGACCCAGCCGGCGCCCGGTATGAACGCCTCGGCCCATGCATGCAGGTCGGTGAAATCATGATCGGTCCCGGACGGGCCATCGAGTGATTTCACATCTGCGGCCAGCTGTATCAGGTAACCCGAAACAAAGCGCGCCGCGATGCTGAAGTGCCGCAGCAGGTGCACCAGCAGCCAGCCGGTGTCGCGGCAAGACCCGCTCTTCAAGCTCAGCGTCTCCTCGCAACTTTGCACGCCCGGATCGAGGCGCACCGTGTACGCGACCTTTTCGTGCAGACGCCGGTTCACCTCGACCAGAAAATCCGTGGTAGTCAGTTTCTTCGGCAGCGAGTTTTTGATCTCGTCGAACAGCGCAATGAATCGCGGGGCCGCTTCTTCCGTTTCCAGAAAAGGCACCAATTCCTTGCGCAACTGGTCGGGATAGGCGAAAGGAAAGTACTCGGCATATTTCTCGACGAAAAAATCAAACGGGTTGATCACCGTCATGTCCGCGACCAGGTCTACCGTCACTTCCATTTCCGTCGAAGGTTTTGGAAACACCAGCCGCGCGATATGGTTGCCGTAGGGGTCCTGCTGCCAGTTGATGAAATGTTCTGCGGGCAGGACTTTCAGCGAATAGCTCAGTATCGGCGTGCGGCAGTGCGCCGCGGGGCGCAGGCGGACTTCATGCGGGGAGATGCCCACGGGGCGGTCGAATTGGTACCTGGTCTTGTGGCTGAGTGCTACGCGTATTGTCATTGATTATTTCCGTTTATATCCTTGCAACAGACTCGTCGGCGCCTGCTGCGGCGGTGAGCTTGGCCACGTTGTCGCGCGTGAAGAATCCCTGAAAATCACCAAAGCGCTGAACATATTCGATGATCAATGCCGAGATCGGGGAAGCGGCGGAAAAGATCTGCTTCAACCCGGCGTCCCGCGAACCGACCACTTCGAGCAGGAAACCCCTGCCCTGGCCGGCGATCGCATCGACCACGAAATCGATGTTCTCCTTGCCGCGGCGCTCGCCGTCCTTCACCGACAGCGCGATGTGATGCAAACGCGGCCCGAAATTGCGCACGAACGTCTCGGTCGGCGAAGGCAATCTGTCCAGATGGTTCACACAGTATGGCAGATTATTCGCGGTGAACACTTTTGCCGGACTGACGGACTCGGGCAATGGTCTCACGCTCTTGCAAACGTTGGTCGATGAATTCTGGTCGGCGATGTCGTAGCTTCCCCAGTAATAATAGCTGGACAGGCCCAGATATTCGAGCAGCGCCGCTTCGCGATTCTGGCTGTGAACTCGCGTCGCCAGATGGTCGATCGGTTTGATCAGGTCGTCTATCTGCAGTTTCTTCTGCAGCTCCTTGGCTTTCTCGTAGCTGTCCTGCGCCTGCGGCAGGATGTGGCAATTCCCCAGCGGATGATAGACGCGCACCGTGTCAAGATCGCGCTGTATGTAACCGACGACGTTCTGCGTATACGGAGAGGGACGGCTGATGCTCACATTGGTGGGCAGGTCGAGCCCGGCCAGCATCTCGGGAGAGAAGAAGCGGAACTCGCGCTCGCGCTGCATCTCCAGCACCCGCTCGCGATCGGTGACCCTCAGTATCTCCCCGAGGTAGCGGCTGTGCGGACGCTGCGAACCGGCGGGATGCGGATCGTTGAGACTGCGGAAGATGTCGTAATAATTCGGATCCTTCACTTCGCGCAGCAGGATGTCCGGCGCATCCATGTCGATGCGCAGGATATGGATCAAATGGCGCGGACAGTCGAGCGTCACCAGATAATGGTAAGGCGTCATCAGCGCGAGTTCGGCGATATACTCGATCGAGTTTCCGGGCTCCACCGTGATCATCAGCGCCTCGATCCTACCGATCATATCGGTGAGCCCGCACCGGTCGCGCTCTTCCAGCACTCTCGGCAGGTAGGTTTCGAAGAATTCGGAATTCTTCTTGTCGCCGTTGCGCGGCAAACCCGTTGATTTCAGTTTTTCGGCGGATTGATCGTTCATAGGCGATTTCCCTCGGGATGACGGATAGCCGCGACTCTTTCGCGCCGGCGGCGATTGCCGTGCCGGGGTGAGCAAATCCTTCCATCTCCACGGTACGATTCTCCGGATATGTGTTGTACATGCATTGCAATGGGTCCTGTGATGTCCGATGACGGCATCAACCCTGAGCAAATATTGAGCCAATCATCTAAGATGCAGGAGATGCCACGAAATGGTGGTTTCATTTGGTCGGGTACTCGGCGCCCAAGAAATCCGGCGAGGGTGTCCGGCAAACCGGCGGGAAGCGATCTGGCAGCGCATTTGTGTTGCAAAAAACAGTCGTATCTGGTTTCTGAAATCAAAATGGACATATCATCGATCTGGTCGGCCGAGCCAAGCAAATGCCCCGCCGTTTGGCCCAGTGTTTCAGCTTCTCTTCCGCAGTGGCACAGTATTCGCTTTATCCCATTCAGAAGAACTACAGGTTATGGATTATGGAACTCGCTACTTCCGAATACACCGGCAACACTGCCTACGACGAGCTGCTGGACAGCAACCTGCAGCCGCGCAAGGCGGCGCAGCCTTTGTTCGACTACCTGAATTCGCTGGACAAAAACGAGTTGGAAGCGCGCCATCAGGCCGTGGATGCGACTATCATGGCGATGGGCATCACCTTCACGATCTACAGCGAGGCCGGGAATATCGACCGTGTCTGGCCGTTCGACCCCATCCCGCGCGTGATGGCTCGCAGCGAATGGGACTGGATACAGGCGGGGCTCAAACAGCGCCTGACTGCACTGAATCTGTTCATCAATGATCTGTACAATGAACAACGCATCATCAAGGATGGCGTGTTCCCGGCCGAGGTACTGGAAGGGTCGGGCAATTTCCGCCAGCAATGCGTCGGCATCACGCCCCGCTTTGGCGTGTGGGCGCATATATGCGGCACCGATCTGGTGCGCGACCGCGACGGTACCCTGTATGTACTGGAAGATAATCTGCGCGTGCCTTCCGGCGTGTCATATATGCTCGAGAACCGCCAGATCATGAAGCGCATCTTCCCCGAAGTGTTCCGCACCTCGCATATCCTGCCGGTGGACGACTATCCGATGCAGCTCTATGAGACGCTGGCCGCGCTGTCGCCGCGCCCCGGCGACCAGCCGGTCATCGCGGTGCTCACTCCCGGCATCTATAACTCTGCGTATTTCGAACACAGTTACCTGGCCCAGCAGATGGGTGCATATCTGGTGGAAGGGTCAGATCTGCTGGTGGGCAAGGATGATGCCGTGTATCTGAAAAGCATCGAAGGGCTGGAGCGGGTGGACGTGATCTACAGGCGCATAGACGACGATTTTCTCGACCCGGAAGTTTTCAACCCGGACTCGGTTCTGGGTGTGCGCGGCCTGATGCGGGCGTGGCGCAGCGGCAAGGTAGGCATCGCCAATGCGCCCGGCGCGGGGGTAGCGGACGACAAGGTGGTGTATGCCTTCGTGCCGCAGATCATCCGCTACTATCTGGGTCAGGACGCCATCCTGGCCAACGTTCCGAGTTATCTGTGCATGTACGAAGACCAGCGCGACTATGTGCTGAAGAATCTGGACAAGCTGGTGGTCAAGCCGGCCAACGAATCTGGCGGCTACGGCATGCTGATCGGACCGCGCGCCACGCCGCAGGAACGCGCGAAATTCGCCAAGCTGATCAAAGCCAAACCGCGCAATTACATGGCGCAGCCTACACTCGATATCTCCACCGCGCCCACGCTGGTGGATGGGCAACTGGCGCCGCGCCATCTGGATTTGCGCCCCTTCGTATTGCAGGCCGACAAGCTCTACGCCACAACCGGCGGATTGACCCGGGTAGCCCTGCGCAAGGGTTCGCTGGTGGTCAACTCCTCGCAGGGCGGCGGCAGCAAGGACACGTGGATAATCGAAGAGGGAATGCACTGATGCTGGCCCGTGTCGCGAAAAACCTGTACTGGATGGCGCGTTATCTGGAACGTGCCGAGAATACCGCACGGTTGATCAACAGCACCACGCTGGTCCTGCTCGACCTGCCGCCCGGCGCATCATTTGGCTGGGTCAACCTGATAGAGATCGCCGGTCTGGACAATATGTTCCACCAGCATTACCCGGACGCCAAAGAGGAAGCCGTCATGCGTTTTCTGATAGAGGATGACCGGAACCCGAGCTCTATCCTGTCGTGCGTGCAATATGCCCGCGAGAACACCCGCACCTTGCGCGAAGAGCTGCCTGCGGAGATGTGGGAGATGATCAACAGCCTGTATCTGTACCTCAAAAAAAACGCCAAGACCGCCTGCCGAAGCAGACGCGACAGGTACATGGTGCTGAACAGTGTCATCGAGCAGCGGCATGCCATCATAGGACTGTTTTCAGGCACGATGGGGCACGACCTCGCGCACCAGGTCATCAGGCTCGGCCGCAATATCGAACGCGCCGACATGACTACCCGCATCATCGATCTTAACTCGGCTGTCAAGCTCCCCGACGATACCGTGCTGCACGAGACGATCCAGGAACGGATCTGGATGAGCACGCTCAATTCCCTGTCGGCATACCAGAGCTACCGCCGTCTGGTCAGCATTCACGTGCGCAGCAAGGAGGTGATCAACTTCCTGATCGGCGACATACGCTTCCCGCGCAGCGTCGAACACTGCCTGTCGGAAATAGAGTCGTGCTTCAGACTGATGCCGAGATCGCAGCATCTGCAGCATATCGTCGCCCAGCTGCGCCACAGGATCGCACAGCGCCATACCGGCGAACTCAGTCCGATCGCGCTGCACGAATATCTGGATCTGCTGCAAGCGGAGATGGGCGGGATACATGATGTGCTGACGTACCACTACTTCCATGCATACTCCGACGGGCAGCAACCGGCAAAACCTTATCGGGTCGAATCCGAATTTGCCGAGTGACATCCAGCATGCTAGTGTTACAAGATAGGCGTTATGCGTAACCAACGCTCCGAACCGACATTTTCCACAATACCGACATGACCTATTGCGTTGCCATCAACACCGACCAGGGGCTGGTATTCTGTTCGGACTCCCGCACCAACGGGGGTTTCGACAATATCTCGGTGTATTCAAAGATGCACACCTTCGTCTGGCCGGGTGAACGCACCTTCACGCTGCTGTCAGCCGGCAACCTGGCGACGACCCAGTCCGTCATTAAACGGCTGTGGAGCGATATCGAGAGTGCCGCGGCGGTGAACCTGCGCAACGCCGCCAACATGCTGGCGGCATCCGACTATATCGCCAGCATCAGCGCAAGCGTGCAGAAGCAGCATACCGAGCGCGATGCAGCGAACACCAATTTTGAAGCCACGTTCATATTCGGCGGCCAGGTCGGCACGGACCGGCCCGAGACCATGCTGATCTATCCTCAGGGCAATTACATACACGAGTCGGACGAGCATCCCTTCCTGCAGGTCGGCGAGGTCAAATACGGCAAGCCGATCCTCGACCGGGTCATCAAGCGCAGCACGACACTGGCGGATGCCGCGCGTTGCGCGCTGGTATCGATGAACTCGACGGTGCGCAGCAACCTGACGGTCGGTCCGCCGATCGATCTGCTGATCTACCAGAAAAACCGCCTGGATTTCGGCCAGCGCATGACGCTGACCGAGAACGATCCTTTTGCAAAGAACATATCCGAAGCGTGGAATCAGGGCCTGCTTCTGGCACTGGAAAACCTGCCGCGCTTTCCGTGGGAACAGCAATGATGCGAATGCGGCCGCTCAGGCAACTTTAGCCGCTTGCCGCGCAGAACCAGCAGCGCAGTCACCCTGCGGTGTCACCCCCATCATGGGCCCCCGATCATGGCTTGGGAAAGCTCAAGAAATCGCGTATATTGGCGGGCTAGCCTTACTCAAGACAGCTTGCATGGAACAGATACGGATACGCGGTGCACGCACCCACAATCTAAAGAATATCAGCCTCGATCTGCCGCGCCACAAACTGGTGGTGATCACCGGCCTGTCGGGTTCAGGTAAGTCCTCACTCGCCTTTGACACCTTGTATGCCGAGGGGCAGCGGCGCTATGTCGAATCGTTGTCCGCCTACGCGCGGCAATTCCTGCAACTGATGGAGAAGCCCGACGTGGACCTGATCGAGGGCCTGTCGCCCGCGATCGCGATCGAACAGAAAGCGACTTCCCACAACCCGCGCTCCACGGTCGGTACCGTGACCGAGATCCACGACTACCTGCGCCTGCTGTTTGCGCGCGCCGGCGATCCGTACTGTCCGCAGCACGACCTGGTATTGCAGGCGCAAAGCGTAAGCCAGATGGTGGACCATGTGCTGCAACTGCCTGCGGACACGCGCATCATGATTCTTTCTCCATTAGTCGTCGAGCGCAAAGGCGAACAGCTGGACCTGTTCGACGAGTTGCGCGCTCAGGGCTTCACCCGTTTGCGCATCAACGGCAAGGTGTATGAGATCGATGCATTGCCGGCCCTGCAGAAGACCCGCAAGCACACCGTCGAGATCGTCGTCGACAGGTTGAAGGTCAGCGCGGAAGCCAAGCAGCGGCTGGCCGAATCGTTCGAGACCGCGCTGCGCCATGCCGATGGCCGTGCGGTTGCAGTCGAGATGGACACGAACAAGGAACACATGTTCTCGGCAAAATTCGCGTGTCCGATCTGCGACTATTCATTGCCGGAACTGGAACCGCGCCTGTTTTCGTTCAACAACCCGATGGGCGCGTGTCCCAGGTGCGACGGCCTCGGCAACATCAGTTTTTTCGATCCCAAACGCATCGTCGCATTTCCCACGCTCAGCCTGAGTTCAGGCGCGATAAAGGGCTGGGACAGACGCAACCAGTTCTATCACCAGCTACTCGCCGGACTCGCCAGACACTATGACTTCGATATCGAACAATCCTTCGAGAGTCTGCCCGACAAGATACAGCAGGTGATCCTGTATGGCAGCGGGAAGACCGAGATTGCGTTCCAGTATCTGAACGAGCGCGGCAAACCGACGCTGCGCGAGCATGCTTTCGAGGGCGTCGTCCCTAACCTGGAACGGCGCTACAGGGAGACGGATTCGCCCACCGTGCGCGAGGAACTGGCGAAATACCTGAACAGCTGCGTCTGCCCGGAATGCAAGGGCACGCGGTTGCGCATCGAGGCGCGCCATGTGCGGGTCGCCGACATGAACCTTTACGAGATCAGCGCGATGCCGTTGAAGCAGGCGCTGACTTTCTTCCAGGGTTTGAAGCTGCAGGGCCAGAAACAGGCGATTGCGGAAAAGATCGTGCTGGAGATTGCCAGCCGGCTGACCTTCTTGAACAACGTCGGGCTGGATTACCTGTCGCTGGAGCGCTCCGCCGAAACCCTTTCCGGCGGCGAAGCTCAGCGTATCCGGCTCGCCTCGCAGATCGGCTCGGGTCTGACCGGCGTGATGTATGTACTGGATGAACCTTCGATCGGCCTGCACCAGCGCGACAACGACCGGCTGCTGGCGACCCTGAAAAAACTGCGCGACATGGGCAACAGCGTGATCGTCGTGGAACACGATGAGGAGGCGATCCGTGCCGCGGATCATGTGGTGGACATGGGGCCGGGCGCCGGCGAACACGGCGGGCTGATCGTTGCGCAAGGCACGCCGGATGACATCTGCAACAACATGCAATCCCTCACCGGCGACTATTTGACCAGGCGCCGCAGCATCGCGATGCCGAAGGCGCATCTCAAGCCGGATCCCGAACGCATGCTGCAGATCGTCAATGCAGGCGGCAACAATCTGAAGCAGGTGACGCTGAATCTGCCGGTCGGACTGATGGTGTGCGTGACCGGCGTATCCGGCTCGGGCAAATCGACGCTGATCAACGACACGCTTTATCCCGCCGTGGCGCAGCATCTGTATGGCAGCAGTACCGAGCCTGCGCCCTACGCCGAGATCAGCGGGCTGGAATTCTTCGACAAGGTGATCAACGTCGACCAGAGCCCGATCGGCCGCACGCCGCGCTCCAACCCTGCCACCTACACCGGCCTTTTCACGCCGATCCGCGAGCTGTTCGCCGGGGTGCCGTCATCGCGCGAACGCGGCTACGGCCCGGGAAGGTTCTCATTCAACGTCAAGGGCGGGCGTTGCGAGTCCTGCCAGGGCGACGGCGTGATCAAGGTCGAGATGCACTTCCTGCCTGACGTTTACGTGCCGTGCGACGTGTGCCACGGCCAGCGCTACAACCGCGAGACGCTGGAGATCCAGTACAAGGGCAGGAACGTGCACCAGATCCTGCAGATGACAGTCGAGCAGGCGCACGAATTCTTCAAACCCGTGCCCATCATCGCGCGCAAACTGCAAACCCTGCTGGATGTCGGACTCGGTTACATCACACTGGGACAGTCCGCCACCACGCTGTCCGGCGGCGAGGCGCAGCGCGTCAAACTGTCTCTTGAGCTCTCCAAACGCGACACCGGACGCACGCTGTACATACTCGACGAACCGACCACCGGCCTGCACTTCCACGACATCGCGTTGCTGCTCAAGGTGATCCACAAACTCCGCGACCAGGGCAACACCGTGGTGGTGATCGAGCACAACCTCGACGTGATCAAGACCGCCGACTGGGTGATAGACCTCGGCCCCGAGGGCGGCGACGGGGGCGGACGCATTATCGCCGAAGGCTCGCCGAAAGCGATCTCCGGCAACCCCGATAGCGCCACCGGAACTTATTTGAAAAATGCATTCAAAAGGTAGGAATTTCCTCACCTGAGTCGGTCTTCTGTCATGTTATAGTTGAAACTGTTCATGAAAAAGCCAATTCTGAATCGAACTGGTTTATTCTCCGCTTCGTTGAATCTGTTTTGAACATTTGGAAGGCAGGATATGGGCAATTCTGTAAAGGATCTGTTGTTTGCATCCGACCCCGATTCCTTGACGTCTGCAAAAGTGATACCTGCCCATGGAGAGATGGCCGGCATCAAGACTGCGCAGCTGCGCTGGCTTGTTCTCGGGCCAGCGATGGCCGTCGTATTGATCATGGCAGGCATATTGATCGCCTCGGCATATTACCTGGAAGACATCGTCACACCCGCCGGTATGACCATGCAAGCATTCAATACGCAGGACATGATTCATCTCGCGCTGGTCATGGGGGCAGCTTGCGGAGCTCTGCTGTTCGCCTTTCTCTGGCTGTTGACCGGAAGGATAGGCCGGTTGATCGTTCAGTATCAGACAGCCGTCCAGCATCTTGCGACGCGCGACGGCTTGACCGGTCTGTTCAACCATGTCACTTTTTACATTTTGCTTGAGGATGAAGTGGCACGGTCGCAACGTACCGGAGCGCAGGTGTCTCTGCTCGTGATCGATCTGGATCATTTCAATCGCATCAACACCGCATTCGGGCGCATCGCGGGCGACACTATCCTGAAGGAATTCGGCAGGGTCATCCATCGGGAGGCGCGCTCCATCGACAAGGTTTGCCGTTATGGAGGCGAGGAGCTCGCGGTTATCCTTCCTGAAACTGATACGGCCGGCGCGATGCTGGCCGCCGAACGCATGCGTTCGGCGATAGCGGAACATTTGTTCAAGATCGATGAAGGTCCGGATCAAACCATCACTATCAGCATAGGCGTTGCGATCTTTCCGGAACATGCGTCCACGACCCGGAAACTGGCTGACGCGGCCGATCGCGCCTTGTCTGTAGCCAAGGAGCGCGGGCGGAACCAGGTTTACCGATATCACTCCTGAGACCACAGCGTGCCCGCACTGCATCGCGGCAATATCCGGGCGCACTGTCGTTCTAACTCGTGACCCGGTCTTTCCGAAAACGATCGCTGTCACGAGAAAGATGCTGAAAATATCCAACCACATCTCGATCCCGGACCATGAGGTCGAATTTCATGCGATCCGCGCCCAGGGAGCAGGCGGCCAGAAAGTCAACAAGGTCTCGACTGCGATACACCTGCGTTTTGACCTCAACGCATCGTCCTTGCCCGCCTCATGCAAGGACGCGCTTCGGAAACTGAAGGACAGGCGCATCTCCAGCGATAGCGTGATCATCATAAAGGCGCAGCGCTATCGCAGCCAGGAGAAGAACAGGGAAGATGCGCTCGCGCGCCTGCAAACTTTGATCAAACGCGCAACCGCCACACCCAAACGGCGAACCGCCACCAAGCCGACGCGCAGCTCGATCAAAAAACGTATCGAGAGCAAAACACAACGCGGGCAACTGAAGGCCATGCGGGGCAAAGTCTATGAGTAGTTATATTCAAACTCTTTATGCAATTTGAAATTGAACTGCCGGAAAGCGGAGGATCGTGACCGGCAACTATCGGTAGAGTCGGGATGTGGCGCGGTAGAAGTAGGCTTGGTTTGTCTGTTGCCGCCCCTTTCGTTTGGCGGTGCCCTAGTACCCTTACCTTAACCCCGTTTCCACACCCCTCTCATCGAACCGGACATGCAGATTTCCCGCATCCGGCTCTCGGACAAGACTTCACGCTTTCGCCCACGCCACGCTGCGCCCTCGCGCGCTCAGGCGTACGAGTCCCAAAGACCCGTAGAGAAGCGAGAGTGGATAGGCCCCGCCCCTTCTTCGCCTGACCTTATGCTTGTTGCGCAGCCACTGCCGCAACCGCACAGCCGTGTAGCTGTCGAGTGCACGATAAGCGCGACTGACTGTGCCTACACTAAAGTAGTTCGCCCAGCCGCGCAACATGCGGTTCAACTTGCCAATCAGCTCTGTGGTCTCCTGCCATGTTCTTGAGATAAGCGTCAGCTCATAGACCTTTTCGACCATGCGCCGTATGCTTTTCTTCGACGGCCACAAGGCAATGCGAGCCTTCCCTGTGATCGCCGAATATCTCTTCCCAAACGTGTAACCCAGAAAGTCGAACTCCCCTTCCGGAACCCTACAGGTGCGTGTCTTTTCCTCGTTCACCGTCAACTTCAGCTTGCCCATGATCACGCGCATCCATTGCAAGGCTTCTTCCGCCTTGCCCCGTTTGCACAGAATCACAAGATCATCCGCATAGGTAACGATTCGACTGCCAAGTCTTCGCTCCAGCCCCAGTTTCTTCCACGCCAATACAAACCGCCGCATGTACAGATTCGACAGCAGGGGTGAAATTGGCGAGCCTTGCGGGATGCCTCGCCCGTTATCCTTGGCCTCAGTGCTTCGTGTCTTCCTGCCTCGTTGGTCGGTCTCTTCCACTGCGCATTCCAGCCACATCTTGATCAGATGCAGCACACGCCGATCAACGATGCGTCGCGCGAGCGATTGCATCAGTTCGGGGTGTGGAATGCTACCGAAGTAGTCCGCGAGATCGGCATCTACGACATCCGTTTGACCTCGGTGTAGGCGCTCCTCCACTTCCTCTGCTGCCTGCTGGGCATTGCGGCCCGGCCGATAAGCATACTGCTCGGTTGGAAGGTCGGCTTCAAAGATTGGTTCTAGTACCAGCATCGCTGCTGTCATACAGACCCGATCTCGCAAGGTCGAAATGCCCAGCGGCCTGAGCTTGCCATTGGCTTTCGGGATAAACACTCTCCTGATCGGGTCAGGTCGGTAGTTCTCTTCTCTGAGCGCAAGCGCCAGTTCGTCTAGCCATCGCTCTACTCCATACGCTTCGATATCCGCAAAGTCCTGACGATCCACGCCCGGTGCGCCCTTGTTCGAGCGGCACTGAGCATAGGCATGAGCCAGAATATCTTCACGGCTGATCTTGTCGTACAGCGCATAGAAACGGCAGCCAGCTTCTGACTTCGCTTTTGCGTGTAACGCCATCTGCAGCTTCTGAACACTAATCGGAGTTGATAGGTTACCCAATCTCCACGTCCTCACTACGTCTTGCGTCTATCTTGAACTGAGGTTCCTTCCCTCCGCCGGCATTACCCGGTTTCGGCAGTACTACGAACCTCTCCGTCACCCCAGGGTGCCCGGCCTGTCCCTCGCGGGCGTCCGGTTGATCATCCCTGATCACACCAAGGGGCTTCCCGTGTTGCGTGCGCTTTCCTTGTGTACATGCTGTCGCCACTACCCCGGCACAGCAACTGGTGGTATTGCTAGCTCATCCATCCAGTTGTATCAGCCTTCCCCGAAAGTGTCGTCGGGTCGGCCTGTGCATCGACCTTTTCGAGGCTTGCTCAGCGTTCACTCACGTTACGGCCTGCACACTCGCGCTGTCACCATTTCGTGACACGCTTTACCCGAAGGCTTCAACCATTTCGTTACCTCCATAGTTGCTCCGGTTGCTTCCGGCTGGAGCTAATTGGCCGGGTGGGATTTGCACCCACTGGAAAAGCGCCGCCTTATCACGGCGCACACACGTTGCGGATATTCGCGAATCTCGGTTTTGGGGTAGTGTAATAAGATAAACTTGCTCTTCTGAAGACCAATGATTGGCGAATTTTAGGATGAAGTGCAATTTTGAGTAACCCAGGTCAGGTGGGCGGGATGCGGTAGCATCCATGCCTTTTTGACCGGACAGTCGAAATTGCGAAGATGAACTACACACACCTCACCCGAGAAGAACGATACCAGATTTACGTACTAAAGAAGATAGGCCACACCCAAAGCGATATTGCGAGTGTGTTGCAACGAAGCGAATCAACTATCAGCAGGGAATTGAAACGCAACTGCGGGCGACGCGGTTATCGTCCCAAGCAGGCGCACAGCAAGGCTGTTGAACGTCGTGCGCTCAATGCCCGCCAGGTGGATGTGGAAGCATGGCAGTTTGCACAGGAGATGCTTCTGCAACAGTGGAGCCCGGAGCAGATCAGTGGGCATGCCGACATCAGTTCGGAGACGGTCTACCAACGAGTTTATGCAGACAAGCAGTCAGGGGGTCTGTTGTGGAAGCACCTGCGCTGCCAGAAGAAAAGAAAGAAACGGTATGGCAAGATGGAACGGCGTGGCCAGATACCTAACCGGCAATCTATTGAGGACAGGCCGGCCATC
The DNA here is from genome assembly GCA_963723415.1 of uncultured beta proteobacterium. GTDB lineage: Bacteria > Pseudomonadota > Gammaproteobacteria > Burkholderiales > Gallionellaceae > Gallionella. The sequence goes on from CAVRQB010000003.1 coordinate 474,077, forward strand.
GTGGATGAGCGCAAGCGGATCGGTGACTGGGAGGCGGACACCATCATTGGCAAGAACCATCGTCAGGCCATCGTGAGCATCGTGGAACGGAAGACGGGCCTGACGCTGATCCGAAAGGTCGAGCGCAAGACCGCACAAGCGGTCAGCCAGGCCATGATCGAACTGCTAAAGCCGCACCAAAAGAAGGTGCACACGATCACTTCAGACAACGGAAAGGAATTTGCCGGGCATGAACAGATCGCTAACAACCTGAAGGCCGACTTTTACTTCGCCCACCCCTATGCGTCCTGGGAGCGAGGAACGAACGAGAACACCAATGGATTGATACGACAGTACTTCCCAAAGAACCGGGACTTCACCACCATTACACAACAGGAGATAGATACAGCAATGGAGAGATTGAACAACCGACCCAGAAAGAGACTTGGATTCCTGACACCCAATCAGGTATTCTTCAAGTCAGGCGTTGCACTTCAAATTTGAACTCGCGATTGGATATAAAAATATACAGTGCAGGAATATGCAGTCTTATGGATAACCTCACCTTTACAACACTCCTTCAAATTCAACTTGCTATCCTTGTTGCTGCCCTAGTTGCAATTATTGTCCATCAGTATGCAAAACAGCATAGTGAAGAGTTTGGTCTAGTTTCAAAGATAAGTAATTATTTTCTCATCGGGCTTGGGGCTTTTGCGCTTCTGATATATGTAAATTTCGAACCGCTTTCGCCAAGACCGAATTATTGGGATGCATTCCATTACTACATAGGTTCGAAGTATTTTCCAGAAATTAGATATGACCGGTTTTATGCCTGTGTTGCCAAGGCTGAATCGGAAAGCGAAGATCCGTCAATAAGATTCGCCGCGCAAACTCGCCACATAACTGATCTTACGTCCAAAAATCGCGTCGTTCCTGCTAGCCTTTACTTAGATGACGCATACTGTAAGGCAAGGTTTTCAACAGAGCGTTGGAACAATTTTAAAAGTGATGTGTCCTTTTTTCATTCCAAAATGGCAAGTAATAAAGCATGGGCCGCTATCCAGTTGGATCGTGGCTACAATGGCTCTCCCGTATGGGCGCTCGCAGGCGGGGCAATTTCCAACATGCTTCCTTTGTCTGACACAACTTTGAAGAATATTGCATTGATTGATGTGTTGTTTTTGTTTGGTTGCGCAGTTTGCTTAGCATGGGCATTTGGCCTGCCGACAGCTTCCTTTGCTGTTATCGTAAGTACTGTGTCAGACATAGCTAATTGGTCATAGCTAAGAGGCTCCGAGCTGCGTTTGGATTGGTTGTTGATGGCAATCATTTCCGTTTGTGCGATGAAACGAAAACATTACATGTTCGCTGGCGCCGCTCTAGGATACGCAGCAACTTTGAGGATTTTTCCGGCAGTCTTTGCGCTGGGGCCATTTATAGCATTCCTTTATGGAATTTATAGGAGGCAATCTGATGTTTTAATGGTGTATGGAAGGTTCTTTCTTGGAATGACTATTTCTATAGTCGTTCTGGTGACGGCTGCAACTTTTGTATATGGAAGCACAGCCCTAAAGGAGTTTGTAGATAATTCTCGGGTACATGCTGAAAGGACTGGGGTTAACTTTGTTGGGTTGCGGCGAGTATTAACATTTGATAGTAACAGCAGTCTCGGGAGATACGTACAAGACCAAAGCGCCAAGGTGGATTTTAACGCCTGGAGCAGGTCAATCCTCGAGGCACGTAAAAGGGTTGTGCCAATGTATATTGCTGTCATTATGATCTCGTTATTACTTTTCATTCCAGCGGCAACATCGAGGGAACCATGGATAGCGCTTGTCATCGGTTCGACATTTATTCCCTTTATGTGGCCTGAGCTCTCTAATTACTATTACATTGTTTTAATGGTCATGGCGACCATATTTTCTGCCAGCTGGAACGTAGCGTTCCCATTGTTGGGCATTGGAATCATAATGAATATGGGATTGTTGCTGGGGATGAGGGATGATGAATTGTATGTCCTATTTTCTGCCTCCATTTGTCTTGGAGCGGCAGCCATTTGGTGGCAGATCGGTTCCCCCATGACATTCTGGAGACAAGCTATCTCGCGTTTTGTTGAAAAAAAGGATAGTGCAGACAGGATTTAGGCGACGTGAAAAGCTTAGGTATTGGGATTGGAAGGACTTCTAAATTGGAAGACTAGAGCAGTGAAATAGCTTCTTGTTAACGCCCAGATTAATTTTTAGCGGGGCCGCAATCAGATCCTAATGCTGAACTACTGCTACTGGCACTGACTGGAAGTCTACTCCTCAATATTCGTCGCGGCAAAACGGCCATTCGCGATTGTCTATTGGCTAAATCTGAAAGTTAGATTCAAACACCACCAGCCAGATCGGCATAGGGGGCAGCCATTATAGCTGCACCCCTGCCACACCACCCGGCATGCGGGTCCGCACCGGGCGGTTCGAGAAGTTGAGGTCATGAGAGACGAGGTGCGCCCAAGCGATCGAAGTAGGCGATGGTCATCACGGTTTTCAGCACACCGTCGCTGTTACGCCACCAGCAGCGGGAGTTTCCGGCCACTTGTTTCGCCACACTTGCCGACGCCCCAAGGGCTTTCAACTCTCTGTACATCGTCGTACCGCGTTTCCAGTGCTTAAGCTGGATCGCCCGGAGTCGGTGCCGTAGCCATTCATCCAAACCGAGCCAGATGCGTGGCGTTTGCGCCAACCCGTAGTACGCTTTCCAACCCAGCAGATAAGGTCGCAAGCGTTCGACGACCTCATCCATGCTACGCCCACCGGAACGCCGCGTCAGTTCCCGCACCCGTTGCTTGAACGTCGCCAATGGTTTGGCGGCGACCTTGCGCTTGATCTCCCCTTTCGGGGCAAACCAGAAGCTGTAGCCCAGAAACTTGCGTCCCGCTACACCGGCCACTGCGCTCTTGGCCTCATTGACCGTCAAGTGTAGTTGCGCGTAACACCGGCGCAGCAGCGCCATTACCCGCTCGCCGGCCTTGCGACTGCGCACATAGACATTGCAGTCGTCGGCATAGCGCACGAAGCAATGGCCGCGTCGCTCCAGCTCCTTATCCACTTCGTCAAGCAAGACGTTCGCCAGTAGCGGCGACAGTGGCCCGCCTTGCGGCGTGCCCTGATGCCTCTCCTGCACCACGCCATCACTCATGATCCCGCTGTTCAGGTACGCCCGAATCAGCCGGATCACTCCGGTGTCGCCAATGCGTTTCTGTAGGCGGTCAATGAGTATGTCGTGATTGACCCGGTCAAAGAATTTCTCCAGATCAACGTCCACCACGATCCGCCGCCCCGACTGCACGTACGACTGTGCGGTCAAGACCGCGTCATGCGCACGCCGCCCGGGCCGAAAGCCGTAGCTACGCTCACTAAAAGTAGGATCAAGAATCGGTTGCAGCACTTGCAGCAGCGCTTGCTGGATCAGCCGATCCGTCACCGTCGGGATACCAAGCTCGCGCTCGCCACCGTCCGGCTTCGGGATCGTCACCCGCCGTACCGGACTGGGCCGGTACGTCCCCGACAACAGTTGCTCACGAATCATCGGCCACGCTGTCACCAGATGGCGGGCCGTCTGGATAATATCCAGCCCGTCCACGCCCGCTGCGCCTTTGTTGGCCTTGACCCGCTTGAACGCCCGTTGCAGGTTCTCTCTCGTCAGCGCCGCCATCAGCAGCGCCGACCCTGTGCTCTTGGTGTCTCGTCGCGGACAGCACGCTTCGTCGCTGGCCGGATCACGCACGGCTTCACCGCGCGCTACGCCCACCCGCCCCGCTTGCGCGGGCATCTGACGCTTTGCTTGCTGCATCGACATGGCCTTGAACACTTCTCCTCGTTTGGCCCTTCGCTCCAGGATGGCAGCTAATACGGCCTCTGCTGACTTCTCGCTCCGGCTTAACACCGTCGCCCTTTCGGGCACAAGGCGAGATCTCCCCAGGTAAGAACGCACTCCTTCACTGCACAGCCGCCGGATCTACGCCGCCTCGCCTTGATCACGAAAGCTTCGCGGAATCATGCCCGCTCGCCCTGCTCGGCAACGCCTTCTATCCGATTCTTGTTCATCGGCTCGCAGCTTCGCTCCACGCTTCCTCCCCACACTCTGTCGCCATCATGCAGTTGCGCTTCGCTTCGTTCGCTGTGATCAACTTACGGTGGGACTTTCACCCACAAGAGTGCGCCCATGCTGGGCGCACATCAATAAAAAAGCCGGACTAGTCCGGCTTTTTTGTTTACTGTGATCAGAGATACTATTTATTCGACATCTACCGCTGTGGCATCAGCAGGACGGTCCATCAGTTCAACCAGCGCCATCGGCGCATTGTCACCCTTGCGGAAGCCGAACTTGAGGATGCGCGAGTAACCTCCATTGCGGGCCGCGTAGCGCGGGCCGAGTTCATCGAACAGCTTGGTGACCATCTCACGGTCGCGCAGGCGGGCAAACGCCAGGCGGCGGTTTGCCAGACTCGGATTCTTGCCCAGGGTCAGGATAGGTTCCGCAACACGGCGCAGTTCCTTGGCTTTCGGCAAAGTGGTCTTGATGAGTTCATGGCGCAACAGCGAGACGGTCATGTTGCGGAACATGGCCAGACGGTGACTGCTGGTGCGATTGAGTTTTCTTAAACCTAAACGGTGACGCATGATTGCCTTTCTTGCTCCTGAATATAATTGCTTCCGATTCCGGGCTGCCCGCCGCCTAAGCAGCGGTGACCGGCCAGTTCTCCAGCTTCATGCCCAGCGAAAGATTATGCTCGGCAAGAACCTGCTTGATCTCGTTCAACGACTTGCGGCCCAGATTCGGGGTGCGCAACAGATCGTTCTCGGTGTACTGGATAAGGTCGCCGATGTAATGGATACTCTGTGCCTTCAGACAGTTGGAAGAGCGCGGGGTCAGTTCCAGATCGTCGACCGGACGCAACAGGATAGGATCGACCTTGGGTGTTTGCACCTTCTCGACAACGGGCTCGGTGCCTTCCAGAGCCGCGAACACCGAGAATTGGTCCACCAATATGCGCGCCGCATTGCGGATCGCTTCCTCGGGATCGACTGCACCGTTGGTTTCGATGTGCATCACCAGCTTGTCGAGGTCGGTGCGCTGTTCTACGCGCGCGCTTTCCACCGCATAACTGACACGGCTAACCGGGCTGAACGATGCATCCAGCGCGATATGGCCGACTGCACGGGTCTCGTTCGGTGACTGTCTCGAGATCGCCGACACATAACCGCGGCCCTGCTCGACCTTGATCTGCATGTCCAGCTTGCCGCCGGCGGTCAGATGCGCGATCACGTGGTCCGGGTTGATCACTTCGACATCGGCATTGCCGCTGATGTCAGCCGCAGTAACCACGCCCTGGCCTTCCTTTTTCAGGGTCAGCACGACTTCCGGTGTGTTGTGCAAACGCAGCACCACGCCTTTGAGGTTCAACAGGATATCGACGACATCTTCCTGCACACCGTCGATGGTCGCATACTCGTGCAGCACGCCGGCCATTTTGACCTCGGTCGGCGCGGCACCCTGCATCGAAGACAACAGGATACGGCGCAATGCATTACCCAAAGTGTGGCCGTAGCCGCGCTCAAACGGCTCCATCACCACTTTGGCCTGGGTGTCTGATAACTTTTGTACATCGATGATACGGGGCTTCAAAAAATCATTCTTGGGCATACGCTACTCCGCGTGGATTACTTGGAATACAACTCAACGACCAGATGCTCGTTGATGGTTGCAGGCAGTTCGGCACGTTGTGGTTTGGCTTTAAATGTTCCCTTGACAGCCTTGGTGTCCATCTCGATCCATTCCGGAAAACCGCGCTGCTCGGCCGCGGCAAGCGCCGCCTTGATGCGCAGCTGCGCCTTGGATTTTTCGGCCACTTCAACCACGTCGCCGGGACGCACCTGATAGGAAGGGATGTTGACGCGCTTGCCGTTCACCAGCACGCCGTTGTGGCGCACAACCTGGCGGGCTTCGGCGCGCGACGCCCCAAAACCCATGCGGTAGGACACGTTGTCCAGCCTGGACTCAAGGGCCTGCAACAGGTTCTCGCCGGTGATGCCGCGTTGCCGGGCTGCCGCCTTGTAATTGAGACGGAACTGCTTTTCCAGCACGCCGTAGATGCGGCGCACCTTCTGCTTTTCACGCAACTGGCCGCCATACTCCGACAGACGGGCGTTCTTCTTCTGGCCATGCTGGCCGGGCGGATAGGCCCTGCGCTCAACCGCGCATTTGTCGGTAAAACACTTCTCGCCCTTCAGAAACAGCTTTTCGCCTTCGCGGCGGCACTGACGGCATTTTGCATCAAGATTTCTAGCCAAGATCGACTCCTAAAATTAGATACGGCGCTGCGATTAAATACGGCGCTTCTTGGGCGGGCGGCAGCCGTTGTGCGGCACCGGGGTTATATCGGAAATGCTGGTGATCTTGAACCCGGCAGCGTTCAATGCGCGCACCGCGGATTCGCGGCCGGGGCCGGGCCCCTTGATGCGCACTTCAAGATTCTTCACGCCGCATTCGGCGGCGGACTTCCCCACCGTTTCGGCGGCAACCTGGGCGGCAAACGGCGTGCTTTTGCGCGAACCCTTGAAGCCGTTGGCGCCGCTGGTGGACCATGCCAAAGCGTTACCCTGACGATCCGTGATCGTGACGATGGTATTGTTAAAAGACGCGTGCACGTGCGCTATCCCTTCCGCTACGTTCTTTTTGACTTTCTTGCGCACTTTCGTGCTTGGCTTGACCATTATCTGAATTCCTCTAAGCGTTGTGGCAGTTACTTCTTGGCGCCGGCGATCGCCTTGCGCGGACCCTTGCGGGTGCGCGCATTGGTGCGCGTGCGCTGGCCGCGCACCGGCAGGCCGCGGCGGTGGCGCACGCCGCGATAGCATCCCAAATCCATCAGGCGTTTGATGCTCATCGTCACTTCGCGGCGCAGATCGCCCTCTACCGTGATCCTGGCGACCTGTTCGCGCAGTTTTTCCACTTCCGCGTCGGTCAGGTCCTTCATCTTGGCGGCCGCATTCACGCCGGCTGCCGCACAAATGGCCTGCGAACGCGTGCGCCCGATACCGTAGATCGCAGTCAATGCGATCACAGCGTGTTGATGGTTGGGGATATTGACCCCTGCTATACGTGCCATGCAGCTACCCTATCTTTCGAAAGTCAAAAATTATAACACCCAAAGCCGTCCTGCTCAATCGGCCCCGGCTCAAATTACCCCTGGCGTTGCTTGTGGCGCGGCTCTGTGCAGATCACGCGCACCACGCGTTTGCGGATGACGATCTTGCAATTGCGGCAGATCTTTTTTACCGATGCCTGTACTCTCATGTTGCTCTCCTAACTCAGTCAACTATTTGGCGCGGAACACAATGCGCGCCTTGCTCAAATCATACGGTGTCAATTCTACCGTCACCTTGTCACCGGGCAGGATGCGTATGTAGTGCATGCGCATCTTCCCCGAGATATGGCCCAGTACCACATGGCCATTTTCCAGCTTGATCCTGAATGTTGCGTTGGGCAGTGACTCTTCTACCTCGCCCGCCATCTGAATCACATCTTCTTTGGACATTAGCGTGTCAACCCGCCTTTGAAATTGGCTTTCTTCAGCAGGCCTTCATACTGGTGCGTCATCAGATATGACTGCACCTGCGCCATGAAGTCCATCGTCACGACGACCAGAATCAGCAGCGAGGTGCCGCCAAAATAGAACGGCACATTCCATTTCACCACCAGAAATTCCGGCAGCAGACAGACCAGCGAGATATACACCGCGCCGACCATGGTCAAACGCATCATGATTTTTTCAACATACTGCGCGGTTTGCTCGCCAGGGCGTATGCCAGGCAAAAACGCACCGCTCTTCTTCAGGTTTTCCGCGGTCTCTTTCGGACTGAACACCAGCGCCGTGTAGAAAAAGCAGAAGAACACGATCGCGCCCGCATAAAACAGGACATAGATCGGCTGGCCGGGAGAAAGCTTCTCGCTGACGTCCTTCAGCCACGTCATGCTTTGCCCGCTGCCGAACCAGCCTGCCATCGTGGCCGGGAACAGTATGATGCTTGAAGCAAAGATCGGCGGGATGACCCCGGACATGTTCAGCTTCAGCGGCAGATGCGAACTCTGCCCGCCATATACCTTGTTTCCTACCTGGCGCTTGGCATAGTTCACCAGGATCTTGCGCTGGCCGCGCTCGACGAACACCACCAGTGCCGTCACTGCGATCGCGCCAACGAACAACAGCAGGACCAGCGGTATCGAAAATGCACCGGTACGCACCAATTCCAGCGTGCTGCCTATCGCGCGCGGCAATCCTGCCGCGATACCCGCGAAGATGATCAGCGAAATCCCGTTGCCCAACCCGCGCTCTGTGATCTGCTCACCCAGCCACATCAGGAACAATGTTCCGGTCACCAGAGTGACCACCGTGGTCATCTGGAACAGCACACCGGGATTCGGCACCAATCCGGGTTGCGCCTGCAATGCAACCGATATGCCAAACGCCTGGAACATGGCCAAAACCAATGTTCCATAGCGGGTATATTGGGTAACCTTGCGACGACCCGCTTCACCTTCCTTTTTCAGCTGCTCAAGATGGGGAACTGCAATCGCACCGAGCTGCATGATGATGGATGAAGAAATATACGGCATGATGCCCAGCGCAAATATGCTGAAGCGCGACAAGGCGCCGCCCGAGAACATGTTGAACATACCCAGGATACCGCCTGTCTGCTTCTTGAACAGATCGGCCAAAACCGAAGGGTCTATGCCCGGCACCGGGATATAGGTACCGATGCGGAACACCACCAGCGCACCCAGCAAGAACCAGAGCCGGCTGCTCAGATCGCCGTATTTTCCCTTGGTCACGCCTTTGGCCGCTGTGCTCACGTATCAGCCTTATTCACTGATGCTGCCGCCAGCGGTTTCTATCGCCGCACGCGCACCCTTGGTCACCAGCAACCCCTGCAATTTCACAGCCCGCGTGATCTCACCGCACATGATGACCTTCGCGGTCATTGCGCCGGCATGAACAACGCCGGCCTGCTTGAGCGCCAGCAAATCGACGCTGTCGACCGGCATCTTTTGCAGATCCGACAAGCGCACCTGGGCGGTGTCGTTGCGTGTCAGCGAGATGAAACCGCGCTTGGGCAACCGGCGCTGCAGCGGCATCTGGCCGCCTTCAAAACCGACCTTGTGAAACCCGCCGGCGCGGGACTTTTGTCCCTTGTGGCCGCGCCCCGCGGTCTTGCCCAGGCCCGAACCGATACCGCGTCCGACGCGGCGCTTCGCGTGCTTGGCGCCTTGTGCAGGTTGAATTTTATTGAGTTGCATCTGTTATGCCTCGCACTTAACCATGTAATACACCTTGTTGATCATGCCGCGCACGCAGGGCGTATCTTCCAGTTGCACGGTGTGGTTGATATGGCGCAGCCCCAGACCGCGTATGGTATCGCGGTGCGACTGCTTGGTGCCGATCAGACTCCTGGTCTGCGTCACTTTTAACGTCTTGGCTGTTGCTTTGGCTTTTGTCATGGCTTACCCCAGGATCTCTTCGACGTTCTTGCCGCGCTTGGCAGCGATCTCGGACGGCGAATTCATCGCCTTCAATCCGTTCAGCGTGGCGCGCACCACGTTATACGGGTTGCTCGACCCGATGCATTTGGCCAGCACGTCGCGCACACCCACCGCCTCGAACACCGCGCGCATCGCACCGCCGGCGATGATGCCGGTACCTTCGATTGCTGGCTGCATCAGGACCTTTGCCGCGCCGTGTTTGCCGATCACGGTATGGTGCAGGGTGCCGTTCTTCAGGCTGACCTTGGCCAGGTTGCGGCGCGCCTCATCCATCGCCTTTTGCACGGCAACCGGGACTTCCTTGGATTTTCCCTTGCCCATCGCCACGCGGCCATCGCCATCACCGACCACGGTGAGAGCGGCGAAGCCCATGATACGGCCACCCTTGACCACCTTGGTGACGCGGTTCACGGAGATCATCTTTTCGATCATGCCGTCATCGCGCTTTTCCTGCTGCTGCATTTTTCCTTGCGGCTTAGCCATCGCTCAACTCCAATTAGAACTGCAAACCGTGTTCGCGCGCGGCTTCAGCCAGCGCCTTGACACGGCCGTGATACCGGTTACCGGAACGGTCGAACGCCACTTTGGTGATACCGGCGCTCTTTGCCTTTTCAGCGATGCGCTTGCCCACCACGGCGGCGGCGGCAGTGTTGCCGCCATTCGCGATCGTCTTGCGCACATCCGCTTCAACGCTGGATGCACTGGCCAGCACCTTGCTGCCGCAAGCGGAGATCACTTGCGCATAGATGTGAAAATTGGTGCGGCTGATTGCCAAACGAATCGATTTCTTTTCAGCAATGCGTGCACGGGTTTTGCGTGCTCTGCGCTGACGCGCTTCCTTTTTCATCAACATATCTGCCTCGACTATTCCTGTCTTGATTGCTTCTGCCTTCAATTATTTTTTCTTGGTTTCTTTCAGGATCACCATTTCATCGCTGTAGCGCACGCCCTTGCCCTTGTATGGCTCGGGTTCGCGGAACGCGCGAATCTCGGCGGCGACCTGCCCGACCTGTTGCCTGTTTGCGCCCTTCAGCACGATGTCGGTCTGTGTCGGTGTTTCAACCTTCACGCCAGCCGGCATCTTGTAAGAAACCGGGTGGGAATAACCCAGGGTAAGGTTAAGCGTGTCACCGGCAGCCTGGGCGCGGTATCCCACGCCGACCAGCGTCAGCTTGCGTTCAAAGCCCTTGCTCACGCCCAGCACCATGTTAGCCAGCAATGCGCGCAGGGTTCCGGACATGGCATTTGCCTGCACGGAATCATTCTGGGTCTTGAACAACAAATTGCTGCCTTCACGCACCACGCTCACTTCACCGGACAGCGCTTGCTTGAGAGTGCCCAGCGGGCCCTTGACCGATATTTCGTTTGCAGCCAAAGCGACCTCTACGCCGCCAGGCACTACCACAGGATTTTTCGCAACTCTGGACATATTTACCTCACTAGGCGACTACGCACAGCACTTCACCGCCAATGCCGTTGGCGCGCGCTTTGCGGTCGGTCATCAAACCCTTGGAAGTGGAAACGATGGCGATACCCAGCCCGTTCATCACCTTGGGGATATCCTCGGATCCCTTGTAGATTCGCAGGCCTGGACGGCTGATACGCTGGATCTTCTCGATCACCGGACGCCCGCTGTAATATTTCAGGCCGATCTCGAGCGTGGCCTTGCCACCGTCGGCAACCACGCTGAATCCTTCCACATAACCTTCTTCCTTCAACACTTCGGCGATCGCCACCTTCAGTTTCGAAGAGGGCATCACGACCGAAGTCTTTTCCGCGAGCTGCGCATTGCGAATACGCGTCAGCATGTCGGAGATCGGGTCACTCATACTCATATATATTCTCCTACCAGCTGGCCTTGACGATACCGGGAATCTCACCGCGCATCGCGAACTCACGCAACTTGATACGCCCCAATCCGAACTTCTTGAATGTGCCGCGCGGACGGCCGGTCAATGCGCAGCGATTGCGCAGGCGCACCGGGCTGGAATCGCGCGGCAACGCCTGCAACTTCAGACGCGCATCAGCACGCTCTTCATCGCTCGCCTTGGTGTTTTCGATCGTCGCGATCAGCAACGCGCGCCTGGCCGCGAACTTTTCCACGATAACGCGGCGCTTTTGATCACGATTAACTACTGCCTTCTTAGCCATTAATGTTCCCTCATTTCTTTAATGGGAGTTTGAACGCCATCAGCAAAGCCCTGGCTTCTTCGTCGGTCTTCGCGGAAGTGGTGATGGTGATATTCATGCCACGCAACGCATCGATCTTTTCGTACTCGATCTCGGGGAAAATGATCTGCTCCTTCACCCCCATGTTGTAATTGCCGCGGCCGTCGAAGGACTTGCCGGAGATCCCGCGGAAATCGCGTATGCGCGGGATCGCAACGGAGATCAGACGATCCAGAAACTCGTACATGCGTTCCTTGCGCAAGGTCACCTTGCAGCCGACCGGGTAGCCCTCGCGTATCTTGAAACCCGCGATCGACTTCTTGGACATCGTCACAACCGGCTTCTGCCCGGCGATCTTCTGCATATCGCCGACCGCAAACTCCATCACCTTCTTGTCAGCCACCGCTTCACCGACACCCATGTTCAGTGTGATCTTTTCGATGCGCGGCACTTCCATGATGGACTTGTAGCCGAATTGCTTCATCAGGTCTTTGGCGACCTTATCCTTGTAAAACCCATACAAACGTGACATGCCTTATGCTCCTTAAGCGTCAATCACTTCGCCGCTGGACCTGAACACGCGAACCTTGCGCCCATCCTCCAGCGTTTTGATACCGACCCGGTCACCTTTCCTGGCAGCCGAGTTGTAGATCGCCACATTCGAGACATGAATGGGCAATTCCTTCTCGATGATCCCGCCAGACTCCCCTTTTACCGGATTGGGCTTCTGGTGCTTCTTGACCTTGTTTATCCCGCCGACCAGCAGGTACTCGCCCAGCACGCGCAACACGTTGCCGCGATTGCCTTTGTCTTTGCCGGTGATTACGATAACGTCATCGTTTTTCTTGATCTTGCGCATGATTTTCCTTGACTCGCGATCTATCGAACTCGATCTGTTCCGCTTACAGCACTTCCGGTGCCAGCGAAACGATCTTCATGAACTTTTCGGTGCGCAGCTCGCGTGTCACCGGCCCGAAGATGCGCGTGCCGATCGGCTCCAGTTTGGCATTCAGCAACACGGCCGCATTGCCATCGAACCTGACCAGCGAACCGTCCGGGCGGCGCACACCCTTGGCAGTGCGAACCACCACGGCATTGTAGACTTCACCCTTCTTCACGCGGCCCCGCGGGGCGGCATCCCTGATGCTGACCTTGATGACATCGCCGACGGAGGCATAACGGCGCTTTGAACCGCCCAACACCTTGATGCACATCACGGAGCGTGCGCCGGTATTGTCAGCCACATCCAAAACAGACTGCATTTGTATCATTTTTTACTCTCCAACTTGTTCCGCTCACAGCGGCCAGTTTTGGAACCCGTTCGGGTCAGGTCGCCGCAAGCGGCGGTCAAAATAGCTTTCTTCCTATCGTTCGCCTCCCGATCCTCGCTTCGCTTCCCCTTTGGGAGAAGGAAGAGTGGCGAGCGGCTTCTGAAACGAAGCCGGGCATTATATGCAAATTCAGGAAAGACGCAAGCAGAAATTCCAAATGCCAACCAAAAGGCTAATTCGCCGCAGCCTTCTCAAGCAGCTTGGCCACGCGCCAGCTCTTGGTTTTGGCGATGGGACGGCATTCTTCGATCATCACCACATCACCGGTATGAATCTCGTTGGCTTCATCATGGGCATGATATTTCTTTGAAACGCGTATGATCTTGCCGAGCAAGGGATGTTTCACCTTGCGCTCGACCAGGACTGTCACGGTCTTGTCCATCTTGTCGCTGGTTACTATCCCTGTCAGGGTGCGCTTCAGCCGAGAGTCGATTGCTTCTTTCGCTTCACTCATTTGCGGCCACCCTTTTCTGTCAATATGGTCTTCACGCGCGCTATGTCGCGGCGCACCTTGCGCATTTCGCTGGTATTGGTCATTTGTTGTGTCGCAACCTGCATGCGCAATCCGAACTGGGCTTTGCTCAGGGAGAGCAGCTCATTATGCAGATCCGCTGCAGACTTGGCTTTAAGTTCCCCGGTCCTCTGTTTATCGGCCTTCATGTTATGTACCTACCTGTCTGACTACAAACGTGGTGGCCAGCGGCAGCTTTGCCGAAGCCAGAAGAAAGGCTTCGCGGGCCAGGGCTTCGCTCACGCCATCCATTTCATACAGCATCTTGCCGGGCTGGATCTCGGCAACATAGTACTCCGGGTTGCCCTTGCCGTTACCCATGCGGACTTCGGCAGGCTTTTTGGAGATGGGCTTGTCAGGGAAGATGCGGATCCAGATACGGCCGCCGCGCTTGATGTGCCGCGTCATCGCACGCCGTGCGGCCTCGATCTGGCGCGCCGTCAAACGGCCGCGCACCACGGCCTTCAGTCCGAATTCCCCGAAACTGACCTTGTTGCCGCGGGTGGCAATACCGGTATTCCGGCCCTTTTGTTCCTTGCGGAATTTCCTTCTAGCTGGCTGTAGCATGCTTTACTCCCGCCTTTCTTGCTTTCTTTTCCGGCTCAGCGGCGACTGGCGCAACGACTTCCTGATCCGAAGTTTCGCCCTTGAACACCCATACCTTCACACCGATGACACCGTAAGTGGTTTTCGCTTCGGATGTGCCGTAGTCGATATCGGCGCGCAGCGTATGCAATGGCACGCGGCCTTCGCGATACCACTCGGTGCGGGCGATCTCGATACCGTTCAAGCGGCCCGCGCTCATGATCTTGATGCCTTGTGCGCCGAGGCGCATCGCGTTCTGCATCGCGCGCTTCATCGCGCGGCGGAACATGATGCGCTTTTCCAGCTGGGCGGTGATGCTTTCCGCGATCAGTTGCGCATCGATTTCCGGTTTGCGCACTTCCTCGATCGCCACATCGACGGATTGCAGCCCCATGCGCTTGCGCAATTCAGCGCGCAGGGTTTCGATATCTTCGCCCTTCTTGCCGATCACCATGCCGGGGCGCGCGGTGTAGATCGTCACCTTGGCATTCTTGGCCGGGCGCTCGATGATTACCTTGGAGACACCGGCGGCGACCAGCTTCTTTTTAAGATAGGCGCGCACATCGATATCTTTCAGCAGCAAATCGGAAAAATTCTTGCTGTTGGCGTACCACTTGGAATCCCAGTTCTTGCGTACGCATAACCGGAAACCGGTTGGATGAATTTTCTGTCCCATAATCTACTTAGCTCCCGACGCGGATCGTAATGTGGCAAGTCTGCTTTTCAAGGCGATTGCCCTGTCCCTTGGCCTTGGCGATAAAACCCCTGCCGGATGCAGCCTTGTCGACGTAAATGACCTTGACCTTCAGTTCGTCGATATCGGCGCCATCGTTGTGTTCGGCGTTCGCAATCGCCGACTCTAGGGTCTTCTTGATGATGGTGGCGGCTTTCTTCGGGCTGAAGGTGAGGATATTGAGCGCCTGCGCAACCGGCAAACCGCGGATCTGGTCGGCCACCAGACGGCCCTTCTGTGCCGAAAGATGTATCCTTTTTGCAACTGCAGTCGTCATTGTCATCATGCCCCCGGTTTCTTGACCACTGCCTTTTTATCCGCAGAGTGGCCCTTGAAGGTGCGCGTCAGCGAGAACTCGCCCAGTTTGTGGCCCACCATGTTTTCGGATATGTACACCGGGATATGCTGCTTGCCGTTGTGTACCGCGATGGTCAGACCGACGAACTCGGGCAGCACCGTGGAACGGCGCGACCAGGTTTTCACCGGACGCTTGTCGTTGGTCGCGCGCACTGCCTCAACTTTCTTGAGCAAATGAGCGTCGACGAATGGACCTTTTTTAATCGAACGTGCCATATATATCTACCCCTTAAACCTGAAAGCGACGGCGCACGATCATGCCGCTGGTGCGCTTGTTGCGGCGTGTGCGGAAGCCTTTGGCGGGCACACCCCATGGACTGACCGGATGACGGCCGGCGGCCGTCTTGCCTTCGCCGCCGCCATGCGGGTGATCGATCGGGTTCATCACCACGCCGCGAACGGTCGGACGGACACCGCGCCAGCGCATCGCACCCGCCTTGCCGATGGAACGCAGGCTGTGTTCTGAATTGCCGACTTCGCCCAGCGTGGCCTTGCAATCGATGTGCACCTTGCGGATCTCGCCGGAGCGCAAGCGCAATTGGGCATAGCTGCCTTCGCGCGCCAGCAGCTGCACCGATGTGCCCGCGGAACGCGCCAATTGTGCGCCCTTGCCCGGCAGCATCTCGATGCAATGTATCGTCGAGCCGACCGGAACGTTGCGCAATGGCAATGTATTGCCCGGTTTGATAGGCGCTTCCGAGCCGCTCACCAGAGTCGCCCCGGCTGCAACGCCCTTCGGCGCAATGATGTAGCGGCGCTCGCCGTCGGCGTAGCACAGCAAGGCCAGATTGGCGCTGCGGTTCGGATCGTATTCCAGGCGCTCAACAGTCGCCGGGATGCCATCCTTGTCGCGCTTGAAATCCACCAGACGGTAATGCTGCTTGTGTCCGCCGCCCTTGTGACGCGTGGTGATGTGGCCGTTATTGTTGCGGCCGGCGGTGCTGTTTTGCTTTTCCAGCAATGCCGCGACCGGCTTGCCTTTATGCAGATCCGGATTGACCAGGCGCACGACGGCGCGCTGCCCCGGGGTCGTTGGTTTCAGTTTAATCAATGCCATGATGATTACCCTTGCTCACTTGCTGCAAAATTGATTTCCTGGCCCGGTGCCAGGCAAACATAGGCTTTTTTCCAGTCGTTGCGACGGCCGATGACCCGGCCGCTGCGCTTGACCTTGCCCTTGACACATGCGACCTGCACGCTATCGACGCTCACCTTGAACATCATTTCAACAGCGGCCTTGATCTCCGGCTTGGTCGCATCGGTCGCGACACGAAAGATCACTTGTTCGTTATTCTCCGCGACATAGGTCGCCTTCTCGGAGATCTGCGGAGCAAGCAGGACTTTCATCAAACGCTCCTGGCTGAATTTCGCAGAATTCAATTGTTGTTGGGTGCTGGCTTTTGGCGTGCTCATGCGAACATCTCCTCGATTTTGGCCACCGCATTGCGTGTCACCAATACATTGGGGAAACGCACCAGGCTGATCGGGTCGGCCTGATTGGCTTCCAGTACCAGCACGTTGGCCAGATTGCGGGAAGACAGGTACAGATTTTCGTCGATGCTGTCGGTGATGATCAGCAGACGATATTTATTGGTATCCACGCCCAAACCTTTGATCTTTTCCGCCAGTTGCTTCGTCTTGGGGGTATCGACCGTCAGGCTGTCGACGACGACCAGGCGATTCTCGCTGACCAGCTTCGACAGGATGGAAGCCAGGCCGGCGCGATACATCTTGCGATTCACTTTCTGGCTGTAATTTTCTTCTGCGGTGTTCGGGAAGATCTTGCCGCCGCCGCGCCACAGCGGGCTGGATGCCATACCGGCACGCGCGCGGCCGGTGCCTTTTTGCGCATACGGCTTGCGGGTGCTCTTGGCGATCTCGCTGCGGCCCTTTTGCTTGCTGTTGCCGGAACGGGCATTCGCCTGATAGGCAGTGACCAGCTGATGCACCAGGTCCTCGTTGTATTCGCGGCCGAACAATTCGTCGGAAGCGTTCAGATTGGCGGTGGGCTGACCTTTATCGTTGATGACTTTGAGTTCCATTACACACCTGCCTTCACTGCGGGACGCACGACGATGCTGCTGTTGATACTGCCTGGCACTGCGCCCTTTACCAGCAGCAATTGCCGCGCCGCATCGACACGCACTACCTGCAGATTTTGCACGGTCCTTTGCACGTCGCCCAGATGACCCGTCATGCGCTTGCCCGGGAATACGCGGCCCGGGTCCTGGGCCATGCCGATGGAGCCGGGCACGTTATGCGATTTGGAGTTGCCGTGAGATGCACGGCCCGATTTGAAATGGTGGCGCTTGATGGTGCCGGCGTAGCCCTTGCCTTTGGTTATACCCGTCACATCGACGAGTTGGCCCACCTTGAATATCTCCACACTGACCACGGACCCTGCTTTCAGTCCGTCCAGTTGTGCAGCGGATACGGTGAATTCCTTCAGCGCACTCCCGGCTTCCACACTGGCCTTGGCGTAATGTCCGGCGGCAGCCTTGCTGACGCGACCGGGACGGCGCACGCCGTGTGCCAGTTGCACAGCGGTGTAGCCATCGGTGCCTGCGGATTTAACCTGAGTGACACGATTGTTGGACACTTCCAGCACAGTCACCGGCAACGAAGAACCGTCATCGGTGAATACGCGGGTCATGCCAATCTTGCGACCGACAAGTCCTAAGCTCATTATCTTTCCTTCTTGTTTATTTAAGGGGTTGACTTCAATTGGTCAACCGATTTTAGAAACTTAGCCGTTAGCTGCTAGTCGTTAGTTGGTCTTTTCCGCTGCGCGGGTTTTGCTTTAACTAACGTCTAACGACTAGCGTCTATCAACTGTTCTTACTACTGCTCTTACTACTGCAACTTGATCTCCACATCCACGCCGGCCGGCAGATCGAGCTTCATCAGCGCATCCACCGTCTTGTCGGTGGGATCGACGATGTCCATCAGGCGCAGATGGGTGCGGATCTCGAACTGATCACGCGAAGTCTTGTTGACGTGCGGTGAACGCAGCACATCGAAACGCTCGATCTTGGTCGGCAACGGCACCGGGCCGTTCACCACCGCGCCGGTACGCTTTGCCGTTTCGACGATGCGCGCGGCCGACTGGTCGATCAATCGATAATCAAACGCCTTCAGGCGTATGCGGATTTTTTGACTTTGCATAATCTTCTCTTGCATTTACGCGGCAATGCCGCTGATTAAAGAACGAAATCGCGCGGTTCAGGATCCCGGATCAGTTCAAATCCAGGCGACCCAGACCACGCGAGGGCGCGCATTGTAGCCCTACTCGATAATCTTTGCAACCACCCCGGCGCCGACGGTGCGGCCGCCTTCGCGGATCGCGAAACGCAGGCCTTCTTCCATCGCGATCGGGTTGATCAGGTTCACCGTGATGCTGACGTTGTCCCCCGGCATCACCATCTCGGTGCCGGCCGGCAGTTCCACCGCACCGGTCACGTCGGTGGTGCGGAAGTAGAACTGCGGACGGTAGCCCTGGAAGAACGGGGTATGGCGCCCGCCTTCGTCCTTGCCCAATACATAGATCTCGGCGGTGAACTTGGTGTGCGGGGTGATCGAGCCCGGCTTGGCCAATACCTGGCCGCGCTCGACTTCTTCACGCTTGGTGCCGCGCAGCAGTACGCCGACGTTGTCGCCCGCCTGGCCCTGGTCGAGCAGTTTGCGGAACATCTCGACGCCGGTGCAGGTGGTCTTGAGCGTGGGCTTGATGCCGACGATCTCGAGTTCTTCGCCGACCTTGACGATGCCGCGTTCGACGCGGCCGGTCACCACGGTGCCGCGCCCGGAGATCGAGAACACGTCTTCGACCGGCATCAGGAACGCGCCGTCCAGCGCGCGCTTGGGCTCGGGGATGTAGCTGTCCAGCGCGTCGGCCAGGCGGAAGATGGACGGTTCGCCCAGTTCGCCCTGGTCGCCCTGCAATGCCTTCAGCGCGGAGCCCTTGATGATCGGGATGTCGTCGCCGGGGAATTCGTATTTGGTGAGCAGTTCGCGCACTTCCATCTCGACCAGCTCCAGCAGTTCTTCGTCGTCGACCATGTCGCATTTGTTCAGGAATACGACGATGTAGGGCACGCCCACCTGGCGGGCCAGCAGGATGTGTTCGCGGGTCTGCGGCATCGGGCCGTCGGCCGCCGATACCACCAGGATCGCGCCGTCCATCTGCGCAGCACCGGTGATCATGTTTTTGATGTAGTCGGCATGGCCCGGGCAGTCCACGTGCGCATAGTGGCGCTTGGCGGTCTCGTATTCGACGTGCGCGGTGTTGATCGTGATGCCGCGCGCCTTTTCTTCCGGCGCCGCGTCGATCTGGTCATACGCCTTGGCTTCGCCGCCGAATTTCTTGGACAACACTGTCGTGATCGCCGCGGTCAGCGTGGTCTTGCCATGGTCCACGTGCCCTATCGTGCCTACGTTGACGTGCGGTTTCGTGCGTTCAAATTTGCTCTTTGCCATGATTATCGCCCCTATCTAAAACAGCCGTTAGTAGTTAGTCGCTAGTCGTTAGTTGAAAAGCAAACCCTGAGGGGGTTAACTAACGTCTAACGACTAATAACTCATTTTTTATTCATGATCGCTTCAGCGACGTTCTTCGGTGCTTCGGAGTAATGCTTGAATTCCATCGTGTACGTCGCGCGGCCCTGCGTCGCCGAACGCAGCGCAGTGGAGTAGCCGAACATCTCCGCAAGCGGCACCTCTGCCTTGACCACCTTGCTGCCGCCGGCCATATCGTCCATACCCTGCACCATGCCGCGGCGCGAGGACAGATCGCCCATCACGGTGCCGGTGTAGTCTTCAGGTGTTTCCACTTCAACCGACATCATCGGCTCGAGCAGGACCGGGCTGGCTTTGCGCATGCCGTCCTTGAATGCCATCGACGCCGCCATCTTGAAGGCGTTTTCGTTGGAGTCCACATCGTGGTAGGAACCGTCGAACAGGGTAACCTTCACGTCGACCACCGGGAAGCCCGCCAGCACGCCGTTCGGCAATGTCTCGCGCAAGCCCTTCTCGACCGCCGGGATGTATTCGCGGGGAACCGTGCCGCCCTTGATCGCATCGACGAACTCGAAGCCCTTACCCGCCTCGTTCGGCTCCATCTTGAGCCACACGTGGCCATACTGGCCGCGGCCGCCGGACTGCTTGACGAACTTGCCTTCGATCTCGACCGGTTTGCGGATCGCTTCGCGGTAGGCCACCTGAGGCGCCCCCACGTTGGCTTCCACGCCGAATTCGCGCTTCATCCGGTCAACCAGGATCTCCAGGTGCAACTCGCCCATGCCGGAAATGATGGTCTGGCCGGACTCCTCATCGGTGCGCACGCGGAACGAGGGATCTTCCTGCGCCAGACGATTCAGCGCCAGGCCCATCTTTTCCTGGTCGGCCTTGGTCTTGGGTTCCACCGCGACGTGGATCACCGGCTCGGGGAACACCATGCGCTCGAGGATGATCTCCTTGGCAGGGTCGCACAGGGTATCGCCGGTCGTCGCCTCTTTCAGGCCCACCGCAGCAGCGATGTCGCCCGCGAACACCTCCTTGATCTCTTCGCGCTCGTTTGCGTGCATCAGCAGGATACGGCCGACGCGTTCCTTGCGCCCCTTGATCGGGTTGTATATGGTGTCACCGGATTTGAGCATGCCCGAATAGACGCGGAAGAAGATCAGCTGGCCGACGAACGGGTCGGTCATGATCTTGAACGCCAAGCCGGAAAAGGGCTCACTATCCGCTGCCTTGCGTTCGCCGACGGAACCATCCGGCAACTCGCCCTTCACCGGCGGAATGTCAGTCGGTGCCGGCAGGTAGTCGATCACCGCATCCAGCATGGCTTGCACGCCCTTGTTCTTGAAAGCCGAGCCGCACAACATCGGCACGATTTCACTGGCGATGGTGCGGATACGCAGACACTGCTTGATCTCCGCTTCGGACAAGTCGCCTTCCTCGAGGTACTTGTTCATCATTTCCTCGGAGGCTTCGGCAGCGGACTCCACCATCTTTTCGCGCCATTCCTTGGCCTTCGCCAGCAGTTCGGCGGGAATATCGCGCAGCTCAAAATTCATGCCCTGCGTGGCGTCATCCCAGTAGATGGCCTTCATGCGGATCAGATCGATCACGCCCTCGAATTTCTCTTCGGCGCCGATGGGGATCTGGATCGGGACCGGGTTGGCATGCAAACGGGTGCGCATCTGCTCATACACCTTGAAGAAATTCGCGCCCTGGCGATCCATCTTGTTGACGAACGCCAGCCGCGGCACGCGGTATTTGTTGGCCTGGCGCCACACGGTCTCGGATTGCGGTTGCACGCCGCCCACGGCGCAATACACCATGCAGGCGCCGTCGAGCACACGCATCGAACGCTCAACCTCGATCGTGAAATCCACGTGACCCGGTGTATCGATGATGTTGATGCGATGCTCGGGGAGGGATTTGTCCATCCCTTTCCAGAAGCAGGTGGTCGCCGCAGAGGTGATCGTGATACCGCGTTCCTGCTCCTGCTCCATCCAGTCCATGATGGCCGCGCCGTCATGCACTTCGCCGATCTTGTGACTCACGCCGGTGTAGAACAGAACACGCTCTGTGGTCGTGGTCTTGCCTGCATCGATATGCGCGCTGATGCCGATATTGCGATAACGCTCAATGGGGGTTTTACGTGCCACGATAAATACCTAAATAAATTATATTAAAGCTTGTAGCCGGTAGCTTGTAGCCAACTCGATGTTGCTACCCGCTACAAGCTACTTGCTACAAGCTCAAATTAAAAACGGAAATGCGAGAACGCCTTGTTCGCCTCGGCCATGCGGTGCACTTCCTCGCGCTTCTTCACTGCACCGCCGCGCCCTTCAGAAGCATCGATCAATTCGCCCGCCAGGCGCATGCCCATGGATTTCTCACCGCGCTTGCGCGCGGCTTCGCGCAACCAGCGCATCGCCAGCGCCATGCGGCGCGAGGGACGCACTTCGACCGGAACCTGGTAATTTGCACCGCCGACGCGGCGGCTCTTCACTTCGACTTGCGGTTTGGCATTGTTCAATGCCAGATTGAATATTTCGATCGCGTCCTTGCCGCTCTTTTTGCCGACCTGTTCCAGCGCGCCGTACAGGATGCGCTCGGCAACCGACTTCTTGCCCGCGGTCATCAATACGTTCACGAACTTGGACAGATCCTGATTGCCGAATTTCGGATCGGGCAGGATTTCGCGTTTGGGGACTTCTCTGCGTCTTGGCATGGCTACCTCGGTTTATATTTCGCTCGAATATTTATTGTTGATACTTCAAATCAGGCTTTTTTGGCGCGCTTCGCACCGTACTTGGAACGCCCCTGCTTGCGGTCTTTCACGCCAGCCGTATCCAGGCTGCCGCGCACCATGTGGTAACGCACACCCGGCAGATCCTTCACGCGGCCGCCGCGCAGCAACACCACCGAGTGTTCCTGCAGGTTGTGGCCTTCGCCGCCGATATAGCTGATCACCTCGAAGCCATTGGTCAAACGCACCTTGGCCACCTTGCGCAGCGCCGAGTTGGGCTTCTTCGGTGTCGTGGTATAAACACGCGTGCATACACCGCGCTTTTGCGGGGAACCCGCCAGGGCCGGCACCTTGCTCTTTTCTACGATCGCGGCACGCGGCTTGCGGATCAACTGGTTAATGGTTGGCATTATCGACACACCTCAAAATTTCGTTAAAAATACTCAAAGAATCAACAAATAAAAAAACATCGTCGCAGCCGGACCATTGAATGCATCCGCTGCGACGGGAAAAAAGGTTGCGAATTCTAGAGAGAAACCCCGGAGGTGTCAAGCAATTCGCCCGACTCGGCCATGTCCGCTTCCTGCAACCCGCGCCCTTCGGCGATATCGATACCCAAACGCTGTTTCCGGCGCGTGACGTGATACGCCAATCCGGTCCCCGCAGGGATCAGGCGCCCGACGATGACATTCTCCTTCAAGCCGCGCAGATCGTCCCGCTTGCCCATGATCGCCGCTTCGGTCAACACGCGCGTGGTCTCCTGGAACGATGCCGCCGAGATGAACGAATCGGTGGACAACGATGCCTTGGTGATGCCGAGCAGCACATAGTCGAATGACGCCGGATTCTTGCCCTCCGCGATCACGCGCTCGTTTTCCGCCAACAGGTCGGCTCGCTCGACTTGCTCGCCGGTGATGAAGCGTGTGTCACCCACCTCTTTGATCTGCACGCGGCGCAACATCTGGCGCACGATCACTTCGATATGCTTGTCGCTGATCTTCACACCCTGCAGGCGGTACACCTCCTGGACTTCATCGGTGATGTAGCGGGCGAGCGCTTCGACTCCCAGCAGGCGCAGGATGTCATGCGGATCGGCCGGGCCGTCCACGATCATCTCGCCCTGGTTGACCACCTGCCCATCGTGCGCCAGCACATGCTTTTCTTTCGGGATCAGGAACTCGTTGGCGACACCGTCCACATCGGTGATCACGAGGCGCTGCTTGCCCTTGGTGTCCTTGCCGAACGAGACGATACCTGTCACCTCGGCCAGCATGCCCGCATCCTTCGGTACGCGAGCCTCGAACAGCTCGGCCACGCGCGGCAGACCGCCGGTGATATCACGGGTCTTGCTGCTTTCCTGCGGGATGCGCGCCAACACATCGCCAACTCCGACCTGCTGGCCATCCTCGACGGTGATGATCGAGCCGGTCTGGAAGGTCACGCTGACTGCAGTTTCTGAACCGGTCAACTTGACCTCTTTGCCAGACTTGTCATACAGGCGAACCATGGGACGCAAGCCCTTGCTCTGCGCGGTGGTACGTTTCGGGTCGATCACCACCAGCGTGGACAGGCCGGTCACTTCGTCGATCTGCTTGGCGACGGTCGTGCCTTCCTCGACATTCTGGAAACTCACGGTACCCGCATATTCCGTGATGATAGGACGGGTATGCGGATCCCAGGTCGCCAGCACCACGCCGGCGCGCACTGCATCGCCCTGCTTGGCGGCCAGTGTCGCACCGTACGGAACCTTGTGGCGCTCGCGCTCGCGGCCGTGATCGTCGGCAATGATCACCTCGGCACTGCGGGCCACGACGATCACCTCGCCGCGCACGGTGGTCACCACGCGCATGTTGGGGCTGTATTTCAGCACGCCGTTCGATTTGCTCTCCACCTGGCTGGCCACCACGGTACGCGATGCCGCGCCGCCGATATGGAAGGTGCGCATGGTCAGCTGGGTGCCCGGTTCGCCGATGGACTGCGCCGCGATCACGCCGACTGCCTCGCCCACATTCACGATGCCGCCGCGGCCCAGATCGCGGCCATAACACTTGGCGCACAAACCGAACCGGGTTTCACAGCTCAACGGCGTGCGCACGCGCACTTCGTCGACGCCGAGCGTCTCGATGCGCTCAACCGCCGTCTCATCCAGCAGCGTGCCTGCCTCGTAAAGTATCTCGCCGCTTTCCGGATTGACCACATCCGCGCTGACCACGCGTCCCAGGATACGCTCGCTCAGCGCCTCGATGACCTCGCCGCCCTCCACCATGGCTTTCATCGATGTGCCATTGGTTGTGCCGCAGTCTTCCTCGATCACCACCAGATCCTGGGTGACGTCCACCAGACGGCGGGTCAGATAGCCCGAGTTCGCGGTCTTCAACGCGGTATCCGCCAGGCCCTTGCGCGCGCCGTGCGTCGAGATGAAGTACTGCAGCATGTTCAACCCCTCGCGGAAATTCGCGGTGATCGGGGTCTCGATGATCGAGCCGTCCGGCTTGGCCATCAGGCCGCGCATCCCGGCCAGCTGCCGGATCTGCGCCGCGGAACCGCGGGCGCCGGAGTCAGCCATCATGTAGATGGAATTGAACGACTCCTGCATCACCGGCTTGCCTTTTACCGTGCGCGGCTGGCCGCTGACCCGATCGATCACCGGTTCGCTGCCCAGTTGCTCCATCATCGCCTTGGCCACCACATCGCCGGTGCGTCCCCAGATATCGACCACCTTGTTGTAACGCTCGCCGTCGGTCACCAGCCCCGAGGTGTACTGGGTATAGATCTCCTTGACTTCCTTTTCGGCGGCACCGATCAGCTCATTCTTCTGCAACGGCATCAGCATGTCATCCACGGCGATCGAAATGCCCGCGCGGGTCGCATAGGTGAAGCCGGTGTACATCAGCTTGTCCGCCATGATCACTGTGTCGCGCAGACCGCATTGGCGGAAGCTGGCGTTGATCAGGCGGGATATCTCCTTCTTCTTGAGCGACTTGTTGATCAGCGCGAACGGCAATCCGGCCGGCAACACTTCGGACAGCAGGGCGCGGCCCACCGTTGTTTCATGGCGCACCAGTTTCTCCACCGGCTGACCCGCGTCATCCCTGTGAATCTCCCTGAGGCGCACGACCACCTTGGCTTGCAGTTCGACCTCGCGCGTCTCATAGGCACGCGACACCTCGGCTATATTGGCGAACATCGAGCCTTCGCCCAGGGCGCCGACCTTTTCGCGCGTCATGTAATACAGACCCAGCACGATATCCTGGGACGGGACGATGATCGGCTCGCCGTTCGCGGGAGACAGCACATTGTTGGAAGCCAGCATCAGCGTGCGGCATTCCATCTGCGCTTCCAGCGACAAAGGCACGTGCACCGCCATCTGGTCGCCGTCGAAGTCCGCGTTGAATGCCGAGCAGACCAGCGGATGCAGCTGGATCGCCTTGCCCTCGATCAGGATGGGCTCGAATGCCTGGATACCCAGACGGTGCAGCGTCGGCGCGCGGTTCAGCATAACCGGATGCTCGCGTATCACCTCTTCGAGGATGTCCCACACGATGGGCTCTTCCGATTCCACCATGCGCTTGCTGGCCTTGATGGTCGTCGCCAGACCCATCGCCTCGAGGCGGCTGAAGATGAACGGCTTGAACAGTTCCAATGCCATCTTCTTCGGCAGCCCGCACTGGTGCAGCTTGAGCTGCGGCCCGACCACGATCACCGAGCGGCCCGAATAATCGACGCGCTTGCCCAGCAGGTTCTGGCGGAAGCGTCCGCTCTTGCCCTTGATCATGTCAGCCAGCGATTTCAACTGGCGCTTGTTCGCGCCGGTCATCGCCTTGCCGCGGCGGCCGTTGTCGAGCAACGAGTCCACCGCTTCCTGCAGCATGCGCTTCTCGTTGCGCACGATGATGTCCGGTGCCTTCAATTCCAGCAGGCGGCGCAAACGGTTGTTGCGGTTGATCACGCGGCGGTACAGATCGTTCAGGTCGGAAGTCGCGAATCGGCCGCCGTCCAGCGGCACCAGCGGACGCAGCTCGGGAGGCAGGACCGGCAACACCGTCATCACCATCCATTGCGGCTTGATGCCGGACGCGTTGAACGCCTCGAGTATCTTCAGGCGCTTCGCGTATTTCTTGATCTTGGTCTCGGAACCGGTGGCGGCCAGTTCGGCGCGTATCGTCTCGATCTCGCCGGCCACATCCAGGCTGCCGAGCAGCGCGCGTATGCCTTCGGCGCCCATCGTCGCGGAGAATTCGTCGCCGTATTCTTCGGTCTTGGCCAGATAGTCATCTTCGGACAGCAGCTGGCCGCGGTTCAGCGGCGTCATGCCGGGCTCGGTCACCACATAGGCTTCGAAATACAGCACGCGCTCGATGTCGCGCAGCGTCATGTCCAGCACCATGCCGAGACGCGAAGGCAAAGACTTCAGGAACCAGATATGCGCTACCGGGCTGGCCAGTTCGATATGTCCCATGCGCTCGCGGCGCACCTTGGAAAGCGTCACTTCGACGCCGCATTTTTCGCAGATCACGCCGCGGTGCTTCAGGCGCTTGTATTTGCCGCACAGGCACTCGTAATCCTTGACCGGCCCGAAGATCTTCGCGCAGAACAGCCCGTCGCGCTCCGGCTTGAAGGTGCGGTAATTGATGGTCTCAGGCTTCTTGACTTCGCCGTAGGACCACGAGCGGATCTTTTCCGGCGATGCAAGGCCGATCTTGATCGCGTCGAATTCTTCCTTTTGTGTGACCTGTTTGAACAAATCCAGCAATGATTTCATTTGAGACTCCAAGTAGTTAAAGGCGGTCGTTAGTCGTTAGTTGTTAGTTCAGTCCGCGCAGCGACAACACCAACTAGCGACTACCTACTTACGACTAGCAACTAATGTCTTACCAGATCCATGTCGATCGCCAGGGAACGGATCTCCTTGATGACCACGTTGAACGATTCCGGCATGCCGGCATCGATCTTGTGTTCGCCCTTGACGATGCTTTCGTAGACCTTGGTGCGCCCGGCCACGTCGTCCGACTTGACCGTGAGCATTTCCTGCAGGGTGTATGCCGCGCCATAAGCCTCCAGCGCCCAAACTTCCATCTCGCCGAAGCGCTGGCCGCCGAACTGCGCCTTGCCGCCCAATGGTTGTTGGGTAACCAGGCTGTACGGGCCGGTGGAGCGCGCGTGCATCTTGTCGTCCACCAGATGGTGCAACTTCAAAATGTGCTTGTAGCCGACCGTCACCTTGCGGTCGAATGCCTCGCCGGTGCGTCCGTCGTAAAGCGTGGTCTGGCCCGACAGCGGCAGATCGGCCAATTCCAGCATGTACTTGATCTCTTCTTCGCTGGCGCCGTCGAACACCGGCGTTGCGAACGGCACACCAAATTTCAGGTTGCGGCACAACTCGATGATCTCATCGTCACTGAATGAGTCCAGATCGACGGTCTGGCCGTTATGGTGGTTGTAGATCTTGTTCAGGAAACGGCGCACCTCGGTGATCTTGGCGTTGGTTTGCAGCATCTCGTCGATCTTCTTGCCCAGACCCTTGGCCGCCCAGCCCAGGTGCGTTTCGAGGATCTGTCCGATATTCATCCGCGACGGCACGCCGAGCGGGTTCAGCACCACATCGACCGGCGTGCCATCCGCCATGTACGGCATGTCTTCCACCGGCACGATGCGCGATACCACGCCCTTGTTGCCATGGCGACCGGCCATCTTGTCACCCGGCTGCAGACGGCGCTTCACCGCAACATACACCTTGACCATCTTCTGCACGCCGGCCTGAAGCTCGTCGCCTTGGGTCAGCTTCTTCTTCTTCAATTCGAAAGCGGCATCGAATTCGGCGCGCTTTTGCGCCAGGCCTTCCTTGACCTGTTCCATCTGCGCCGCCACCTCGTCATTGGCCACCCGAATATCGAACCACTGATGAGGCTCGACGCTGTGCAGGTATTCCTTGCTCAACTTGGTGCCTTTTGCCAGCTTTTTCGGTCCGCCATTTGCCGCTTTGCCGTGCAACAGCTTTTCCATACGCGCGAACACGTCGGCCTCGACGATGCGCATCTGGTCGACCAGGTCCTTCTTGTAGCGGTTCAGTTCGTCGTCGATGATCTGCTGGGCGCGCTTGTCGCGCTGCAGACCTTCGCGCGTGAACACCTGCACATCGATCACCGTTCCCGAACTGCCGGTCGGCACGCGCAGGCTGGTGTCCTTCACGTCGGAAGCCTTTTCTCCGAAGATTGCGCGCAGCAGTTTCTCTTCCGGGGTCAGCTGGGTTTCGCCCTTCGGTGTCACCTTGCCGACCAGCACGTCGCCTACCGCGACTTCCGCGCCGATATGCACGATGCCGCAGTCATCCAGACGCGCCAGCTGTGCCTCGGCCAGATTCGGGATGTCGCGGGTGATCTCTTCCGGGCCGAGCTTGGTATCGCGGGCTGCTACAGTCAATTCTTCGATATGGATCGAGGTGAAGCGGTCATTCGCCAGCACGCGTTCGGAGATCAGGATCGAATCCTCGTAGTTGTAACCGTTCCAGGGCATGAACGCGACCAGCATGTTCTGGCCCAGAGCCAGTTCGCCCATATCCGTGGAAGCGCCGTCAGCCACCACATCGCCGCGGGCGATCACATCGCCCACCTTGACCAGCGGACGCTGGTTGATGTTGGTATTCTGGTTGGAACGGGTATATTTGGTCAGGTTGTAGATATCCACACCGACTTCACCGGCAGTGGTTTCTTCGTCGTTGACACGGACCACGATGCGGGCGGCGTCCACATAATCGATGCGTCCTCCGCGCCACGCCTGTACCGTCGTTCCCGAGTCCACCGCCACGGTGCGCTCAAGGCCGGTTCCCACCAGCGGCTTTTCCGCACGCAGGCATGGCACGGCCTGGCGTTGCATGTTCGCGCCCATCAGGGCGCGGTTGGCGTCGTCATGCTCAAGGAACGGGATCAGCGAAGCGGCCACGGACACCACCTGGGAAGGCGAAACGTCCATGTATTCCATCTGATCCGGGGCGGACAATACGAACTCGTTGTGATGGCGCGCCGACACGATATCGTTGGTGAAGTGGCCCCGCTTGTCCAGTTCGGCATTCGCCTGCGCGATCGTGAACTTGCCCTCCTCGATCGCGGACAAGTAATCGACTTCGTCGGACACCCTGCCTTTGGACACCTTGCGGTAGGGGGTCTCGATGAAACCGTACTCGTTGGTGCGCGCATACAGCGCCAACGAGTTGATCAGGCCGATGTTCGGGCCTTCCGGGGTTTCGATCGGGCACACCCGGCCGTAGTGGGTCGGATGCACGTCGCGAACTTCGAAGCCGGCGCGTTCGCGGGTCAAGCCGCCCGGTCCCAGCGCGGAGATGCGGCGCTTGTGCGTGATCTCGGACAGGGGATTGGTCTGGTCCATGAACTGCGACAACTGGCTGGAGCCGAAGAATTCCTTGACCGCCGCCGAGATCGGCTTGGCATTGATCAGGTCATGCGGCATCAGGTTATCGGTCTCGGCCTGGCCTAGGCGCTCCTTGACGGCGCGTTCCACGCGCGCCAACCCTGCGCGGAACTGGTTTTCGGCCAATTCGCCCACGGCACGCACACGGCGGTTGCCGAGGTGGTCGATGTCATCGATCTCGCCATGCCCGTTGCGCAGCTCGACCAGAATCTTCACGACCGCGACGATGTCCTCATTTGACAGGATCGACGAGCCGGTCAGCTCTTCGCGTCCGACCCGGCGGTTGAATTTCATGCGGCCCACGGCCGACAGATCATAGCGCTCGTCGTTGAAGAACAGGCCGTTGAACAGGTTCTCCACCGCCTCTTCGGTGGGCGGCTCGCCGGGGCGCATCATGCGGTAGATCGCCACGCGCGCCGTCCATTGATCGACAGTCTCATCGGTGCGCAGGGTCTGCGAGATGAACGCGCCATGGTCAAGGTCGTTGGTATAAAGCGTATTGATCTTCTTGACACCGGCGGCCAGCAGTTTTTGCAGCAGCGCTTCGGTGATCTCATCGTTGGCGTTGGCGATGATCTCGCCGCTATCCTTGTCCACGACATTTTCGGCGATCACCCGGCCGATCAGGAATTCTTCGGTCACATCCAGTTTGGTGATGCCCGCCTCTTCCATTTCGCGGATATGGCGCACGGTGATGCGCTTGTCCTTGGCGACGATGACCTTGCCCGACTTGCCCAGGATGTCAAAACGCGCCACATCTCCGCGCAAACGCTCCGGCACAACTTCGAACTGGATGCCTTTCTTGCTCAGGTGGAACGCATCGAATTCGAAGAACATCTTGAGCATGTCTTCGTTGCTGTAACCCAGCGAACGCAGCAGGATCGTGACCGGCATCTTGCGCCGGCGGTCGATACGGAAGTACACGTAGTCCTTCGCGTCGAACTCGAAGTCCAGCCAGGACCCGCGATAGGGGATGATGCGCGCCGAGAACA
This sequence comes from uncultured beta proteobacterium, assembly GCA_963723415.1. Classification (GTDB taxonomy): domain Bacteria; phylum Pseudomonadota; class Gammaproteobacteria; order Burkholderiales; family Gallionellaceae; genus Gallionella. Next base: position 505,005 of record CAVRQB010000003.1, read on the forward strand.
GCAGTTTTCCGGAAGAATGTGTCTTGCCGCGGTCATGCTCGAAGAACACGCCCGGTGAACGGTGCAACTGCGAGACGATCACGCGCTCGGTGCCGTTGATCACGAACGAGCCGGTGTGCGTCATCAGCGGGATCTCTCCCATGTACACTTCCTGCTCCTTCACTTCCTTGACGGTGGGCTTGGACGCTTCCTTGTCCATGATGGTCAGGCGGACGCGCGCGCGCAGCGGCGAGGCATAGGTCAGGCCGCGCTGGCGGCATTCCTTCACGTCGAATGGGGGCATGCCCAGCTGGTAGCTGACGAAATCGAGGCGCGCATTCTTGGAATGGCTGTGGATCGGGAAAATGCCGTTGAACGCAGCCTGCAGACCATCATTCTTGCGCTGTTCCGGAGGAGTATAGGCTTGCAGAAATGCGGCAAAGGATTCCAGTTGAGTGGACAACAAAAATGGAACCGGCAACGCGCCGACCCGCTTGGCAAAACTTTTACGGATACGTTTTTTTTCGGTAAAAGAGTAGCTCATATAATCTCCACGATTGAGGAAAACAAAATTCGCGGATTTCGCCTTGCGGCGAAACGCCACGACTAAAAAGTCAGGGGGCAGGAAATATTCGGCGACTTCCTGACCGCTAACTTCTTAAGCGGCAAAAAGCTGACAGTAACAACTCTCTCAACCTCCCCCGGAGGGAGAGGTTACGATTGCCTCCTCCCCCTTTGGGGGAGGATTGAGGAGAGGGTTATCCGCCAGCCTTTCTACATCACCAGCAACTACTTGATTTCGGCAGCTGCGCCGGCTTCCAGCAACTGCTTCAGTGCAGCGTCGGCATCAGCCTTGGAAACACCTTCCTTGACGTTCTTCGGTGCGCCATCGACTAGGTCCTTCGCTTCCTTCAAGCCCAGCCCGGTAATGGTGCGGACCGCCTTGATCACGTTGACCTTGTTATCGCCGACACCCTTAAGCACCACGGCGAATTCGGTTTGTTCAGCGGCGGCGGCACCGCCTGCAGCAGCGCCCCCGGCAGCCGGGCTGGCCACGGCAACAGCAGCGGCGGACACGCCGAATTTTTCTTCCATTTGCTTGATCAGGTCGGAAAGTTCCAGCACCGTCATCTTGGCGATTGTATCCATCACATCAACATTGGTTGCAGACATCATTGTTCTCCTTGTTCGGTTAATTCAAAAATATTAAGCGGTCGCAGCTTCTTTCTGGTCGCGGATCGCAGCCAGCGTGCGTACGAACTTCGCAGTCGTCGCATTCATGGTTGCCATCAGGCGAGCGATCAACTCGTCGCGGCTCGGTGTGGCAGCCAGCACGCCGACCTGTTCCGCGGACATCACGGAACCGCTCATCGCGCCGGCCTTGATCACCAGCTTGTCATTGGTCTTGGCAAAATCGAACACCACTTTCGCCGCAGCGACTGCGTCGGCACTCATGCTGTACACAAGAGGACCAACCATTTTTTCAGCCAGTGCCTCAAAGGGCGTTCCCTGCACCGCGCGCCTTGCCAGGGTGTTTTTCAACACATGGAAATACACACCAGACTTGCGAGCGGTGGCGCGCAACCTGGTGATATCGGCGACCTGGATACCACGGTATTCTGCCAACACGATGGTCTGGGCCTGCGCCACTTGCGCGCTGACTTCGGCTACCACAGCTTGTTTTTCCTGCAGATTGAGACTCAAGTATTCCTCCGGTTTCCGGGGTGCGCCCAATATGTTTCAATCGCCGCACCCCATCGTTTACAACAGCGGCCTTGAGCGGGGAGAACAACCATTCCTGCTCGCGGACGCACCATCTACGGGGGAATCGGAGGACAGAAGGCAGAGGCAACAAATCCTCAAGCACCACCAACTACCTGCCGAACATTAAGCCTTGCGGCTCCACCGGTCTCGGATGCTGCATGCACGCCAGCACTCCAAAACTGTTGCCGACGAAACAACCGTCGGCGAATTCAAAAATCAGGCTATGCAGTCAAGCTGGCCTGCTCGATGCGTATCCCCGCACCCATGGTGCTGGAGACCGACACCTTCTTCAGATATATCCCCTTGGACGCAGCGGGCTTGGCTTTGTTCAGCGCATCAACCAGCGCCAGCAGATTTTCGCGCAACGCTTCGGGCGCGAATGAGGCGCGCCCGATGGTGCACTGCACGATGCCGTTCTTGTCGGTGCGGTATTGGACCTGACCTGCCTTGGAGTTTTTCACCGCGCCAGCCACGTCTGCGGAGACGGTGCCGACCTTGGGGTTGGGCATCAAACCGCGCGGACCGAGGATCTGTCCCAACTGGCCGACCAGGCGCATCGCATCCGGACTGGCGATCAGCACGTCAAAATCCAGGTTGCCGCCCTTGATGGATTCAGCCAGATCCTCGAAGCCCACGATGTCCGCGCCGGCGGCCTTGGCTTCTTCAGCCTTGGCACCCTGTGCGAACACCGCAACGCGTACTTTCTTGCCGGTTCCCTTGGGCAACACCACCGAGCCGCGCACCAGTTGGTCCGATTTCTTGGCATCAATGCCGAGATTGATCGCCACGTCGATGGACTCGTCGAACTTTGCCACGGAGTTTTCCTTGACCAGCTTCAGCGCATCACCAAGGGGATACAGCTTGTTGCGATCGACCTTGGCTGCAATCGCCTTATAGCGTTTCGACATCATGTTATACGCCCTCCACGGTGATGCCCATGCTGCGGGCGCTTCCGGCGATGGTGCGCACTGCCGCATCCATATCGGCTGCGGTCAGATCCGGCATCTTGGTAGTGGCGATCTGCTCCGCCTGCTTGCGGGTCAGCTTGCCGACCTTGTCGGTATGGGGAGTCTTGCTGCCCTTTTGCACGCCGGCAGCCTTCTTGATCAGAATGCTCGCGGGTGGGGTCTTCATGATGAAAGTGAAGCTCTTGTCCGCAAACGCGGTGATCACCACCGGTATCGGCAGACCGGGTTCCACGCCCTGGGTTTGTGCGTTGAACGCCTTGCAGAACTCCATGATGTTCAGACCGCGCTGGCCCAGTGCCGGGCCTATCGGTGGACTGGGATTTGCCTTGCCCGCAGGCACTTGCAGCTTGATGTAGCCGACGACTTTTTTTGCCACGTTATACTCCTTATCAGTGGGTTAAACGCATACCGGAAAGAACATTTCAAAACCTACTGCGCGGTTCGATTGCTGCGTTGCCGGTACTCGCTTCCTCGCCTACCCATTAGGTATGTCTCGGTCGCTGCGTTCCGTGCGCCTTGCACTCAAACCGATCGCTACAGTTTTGAGAACGTTCTTTCAATACGCTCCCCGTTAAAAACAATTACCGCTCTCCTGCTCAGTCCTGAATCCTCAGTCCTGTATTACTCATGCCTTTTCCACCTGGCCAAAATCCAGTTCCACCGGCGTTGAACGCCCAAAGATTGTCACCGCGACACGAATCTTGTTCTTGTCGTAATTCACGTCTTCGACCGAACCATTGAAGTCGGTGAACGGCCCTTCCTTGACACGCACCAGTTCACCCACCTCGAACAGCACCTTGGGCCTCGGTTTCTCGACACCCGCCTGCATCTGCTGCATGATATTCTGCACTTCCTTTACGCTGATCGGCGTAGGCTTCATCGCCGACCCCCCGAGGAAGCCGGTCACCTTGGGCGTATTCTTCACCAGGTGCCAGGTATCGTCGGTCATCTCCATCTCGACCAATACATAGCCGGGGAAGAATTTGCGCTCGGTGATGCTCTTTTGCCCCGATTTCAGTTCTACCACCTCTTCCACCGGAACCAGGATCTGCCCGAACTTGTCCTGCATACCTTCTCGCTGGATACGCTCCTGCAAGGCGCGCTGCACGCTTTTCTCGAACTGCGAGTACGTATGAACAACATACCATTGCATGGCCATTATTCAACCCGTCCCATAAGCTTGTTCACGACCAGCAACAGGCTGGCATCCACTGCCCACAAAAACAACGCCATCGTGATGGCAAACGCAATCACCACCGCGGTCGTTTGCAGCGTTTCCTTGCGTGTCGGCCAAACCACACGCTTGGCCTCGGCAATGGAGTCCTTGCCAAAGGCAAAAAAGCGCTTGCCGGACGCGCTGGTCCATGCCATGCCAGCGGCCAACAGCAAACCTGCGAGCACCGATAACAATCTCAGCGCCGGAGCACTGTCCAGCAAGTAGTAATACCCTGCGATACCTGCCGCCACCAGCAATAAGGCAACGAACAACTTAATTTTGTCAGCCATGCGCGATCATTCCGGTTAACTGTTACTTGCCATTCTTACATGCCATTCTGGCAGGCCAGGAGGGTCTCGAACCCCCAACCCTCGGTTTTGGAGACCGATACTCTACCAATTGAGCTACTGGCCTAAATACAGTTGGTAGTCGCTAGTCGCTAGTTTTTAGTTGGCCTTGTCCGCTGCGCGGGCTTTGCTTTAACTAACGACTAACGTCTAGCACCTAACGACTGCTGTTACTCGATAATCTTTGCAACCACCCCGGCGCCGACGGTGCGGCCGCCTTCGCGGATCGCGAAACGCAGGCCTTCTTCCATCGCGATCGGGTTGATCAGGTTCACCGTGATGCTGACGTTGTCCCCCGGCATCACCATCTCGGTGCCGGCCGGCAGTTCCACCGCACCGGTCACGTCGGTGGTGCGGAAGTAGAACTGCGGACGGTAGCCCTGGAAGAACGGGGTATGGCGCCCGCCTTCGTCCTTGCCCAATACATAGATCTCGGCGGTGAACTTGGTGTGCGGGGTGATCGAGCCCGGCTTGGCCAATACCTGGCCGCGCTCGACTTCTTCACGCTTGGTGCCGCGCAGCAGTACGCCGACGTTGTCGCCCGCCTGGCCCTGGTCGAGCAGTTTGCGGAACATCTCGACGCCGGTGCAGGTGGTCTTGAGCGTGGGCTTGATGCCGACGATCTCGAGTTCTTCGCCGACCTTGACGATGCCGCGTTCGACGCGGCCGGTCACCACGGTGCCGCGCCCGGAGATCGAGAACACGTCTTCGACCGGCATCAGGAACGCGCCGTCCAGCGCGCGCTTGGGCTCGGGGATGTAGCTGTCCAGCGCGTCGGCCAGGCGGAAGATGGACGGTTCGCCCAGTTCGCCCTGGTCGCCCTGCAATGCCTTCAGCGCGGAGCCCTTGATGATCGGGATGTCGTCGCCGGGGAATTCGTATTTGGTGAGCAGTTCGCGCACTTCCATCTCGACCAGCTCCAGCAGTTCTTCGTCGTCGACCATGTCGCATTTGTTCAGGAATACGACGATGTAGGGCACGCCCACCTGGCGGGCCAGCAGGATGTGTTCGCGGGTCTGCGGCATCGGGCCGTCGGCCGCCGATACCACCAGGATCGCGCCGTCCATCTGCGCAGCACCGGTGATCATGTTTTTGATGTAGTCGGCATGGCCCGGGCAGTCCACGTGCGCATAGTGGCGCTTGGCGGTCTCGTATTCGACGTGCGCGGTGTTGATCGTGATGCCGCGCGCCTTTTCTTCCGGCGCCGCGTCGATCTGGTCATACGCCTTGGCTTCGCCGCCGAATTTCTTGGACAACACTGTCGTGATCGCCGCGGTCAGCGTGGTCTTGCCATGGTCCACGTGCCCTATCGTGCCTACGTTGACGTGCGGTTTCGTGCGTTCAAATTTGCTCTTTGCCATGATTTATCCTTATCAATGTCAACACGTTAATAATAAAAACAAAATGCTGTGCTAATTCCTTTGGTGCCCATGGCGAGAATCGGACTCGCGACCTCTCCCTTACCAAGGGAGTGCTCTACCACTGAGCCACATGGGCAGGCTCACATACCAAAACCAACGCCAAACTGGAGCGGGTGAAGGGAATCGAACCCTCGTCGTAAGTTTGGAAAACTTCTGCTCTACCATTGAGCTACACCCGCAGTGCCCAAACCAACCACCGGCCTTCAACGCAACAGCCGAACAACCGCTGCCACAACGCCCAACCAACTGCCCATAAACTTCAAAGCGATAACCAATACTCTTTTGGTGGAGGGGGAAGGATTCGAACCTTCGAAGGCAGAACCGTCAGATTTACAGTCTGATCCCTTTGACCGCTCGGGAACCCCTCCAAACAGAACCCGCGATTATGCCGACCCTTGACACATCTGTCAAACTGAATCAGCCCGCAAGTATGCAGGTTAAATAGCAAAAAACAGGGCATATCATTTCACCGGGGGCTTCATGAGCCTGTTTTAAGGCTTGGAAGAGGTATTGCCGCAGGAGGGAGCGGCGCAACGCTGCCCGATCTGCGGACAGACTTGAACCACCACTCGCTAACCCAATATCCAAAAGCGAGGATAATCAAACCGCGAGCATTGCTTTTCATCCTTCAGCAAAGGGGCAAAATGGAAATAACCTGCTATCGCGATACCGAATTGCAGCGCGAGCCGCATCATCTGCCTGCCGGAGTCTACAACACCGCACACTTGTTGCTGGAACACAGCAGGGATAGCGTGGTATTCGTGCCGATCCGCAGCATGCAATATCTTGCTGTAATAGACGACGAGGAAATAATTTTTCTGGACAGCGAAAATAAAAGCTGGGTGGAAATCGCCTGGCAGAATTTTCGTCCACAACAGCGCATCTCACTGACCGAACCGGTTTCTTATGAAGCCGTGTTCTACAGCCAGAATGCAAAGGAAACCATGAAACGCCTGTTGGCCGAATTCCCGCCGGCTCTCAAGGCGCTGTCCGCCAAAGACACCCCCTCGAGCACGGCAAGCATCATCAAGCTTGGAAGCAAGCAACCCAAAAGCTAATCATTATCACCCAACTCTGGGTTCCAGCCCTTTTCTTTGGCACGCGCAATCGCTTCCTGGTGAATACGCATATAACGCTGCAGCAATTCTGCCGGCAACCGGCTGGGAAGGTGGCCATACTTCTCCCACTCGACATATATCTTTTCATACAAGACCTGCATCTGGCCGGCATTCCAACCCTTGCAATCCACGTCATCGGGAATCAGCCCGAACACCCAGCCATCCTTGACGATCTGCCCGAGATTCGTCATGCCGCCATTCTCGTCTTCATACAAGCCCGCGTAGAATTGTTCCATGTTTGATTACCGTGTTAGCCCTGCGTACAACAGAGGCAGCTTTTGGTTGCGGCCCGCCGTTTCACCGCTTAACTTGCAAGCAAGTTAGCCTGCGCCGAAAGCTGCATCCCCTTTACCGCGTCAAGCCGGCATAAAGCAGCGGCAGCTTTTCCGGCAGCCGCGCCACCTGATCCACCACCATATAATTCTTTGCGCCGAAGATGCGAGATACATATTGATCAGCCCGCGGGTCCAGGCTCATGCAATAAGTCAGCACGCCATTGCGTCCGGCTTCCTCAACGGATTTTTTCGCGTCGAAGCGAAGATACTGCGGATCGCGCACATCCACGTCAGCCGGCTCGCCGTCGGTGATCACCAGCAGCAGTTTCTTCGCCGAGCGCTGATGTTTCAGGTAGTGAGTCGCATGGCGTATTGCCGCTCCCATGCGCGTCGACAACTGTCCGCTCATGCCGGCCAGACGCGCCTTGGGCACTTCGTTATAAGATTGGTCGAAGTCCTTGAAGCGTTGATATTCCACATCATGCCGCCCATCGGAACAGAAACCGTGGATCGCGAACGGGTCGCCCACTTTGCTGATCGCGTCGGCCAGCAGCACGGTCGCCTGACGTGTCAGATCGAGCACCGTATGTTCCTGGCCTGCCACCTTATCGTTGGTGGATTCGGACAGATCGAGCAGCACCAGCACCGATATGTCGCGTATTTTGCGCACACTGCGCATCATGATGCGCGGATCAGGTTGCATGCCCATGCGCATATCTATGCTGCTGGCGATCACCGCGTTGATATCCAGTTCGTCTCCATCTTCCAGTTTGCGTATGCGCGTCACGCCTTGCGGCTGCATCGCATCGAGCAGGAACTTCATCTGGGCGATGATGCGTTTGTGCTGCGCTGCGATGTCCTCGATGATCTGCAGATCGCCGTGCTTGGGGCGCTTTTCCAGTACCGTGGTCCAGCTCGGCCTTTCCAGCTGGATCTGGTAATCCCACTCGGAATAATGGAAAGGGTCGGAGACCGGCTCCTTGCCTTCCATCTCGTTGTAGGACTTGCCCATATCCTCGTACGGGCGCAATTCGGTAGACAAAACCCAGATCTCCTGCGCATCGTCGCCCGCCAGCTCGCAATCGATCTCGTTGACCATTTCCATCACGTTCACATACTTGCGCACCTGCTGGACAGTCTCATAACCGGCGGAGGCCGCCTGCTCCAGATCGAATTCCTCGAACTCCCAGAAATAACGGTTGTCGTCGCGGTAGGGTGCGGTCAACTCATCTGTGCGCGGATTGAAGGGAATGCCCTTGTCTTTGAGCTTGTGCGCCAGTTGCACCCCGATATCCCAGGAAACCTGGTTGTCCTGCAAGCGCTCCCGGGCAGCGACAAACAAGGCCCGTCCCTCGGCTATCCATGGATCACTGTCGGCATAATCCTGATCCAGCAGCGCACGCGCCAAACGATTCAGATAATCGCCGACGGTGACCCCTTGTGTCGGCGATATGGTGTGGAACTTCGCCCACAACCGGCGCAGCCCGGGGAATCGGCGGATGGCCAGGGCTTCCACGCGCGCGTCTTCAATCACCGCGATCACCGCCATCTGCAGCGGATTGAGCGACTCGGCCGAGATCGGGGTTTTGGTTTCGACCAGATGCGCGGCACTGTGCGCCGCGGCTGCGCGATACAGTTCGACACCGGGTATGCCCTCCAAATCATCATACGCATCGGGCAGATGCAGCAGATAGCCCTCGATGAAAGGCTTGTAACCCTCGCGCGTCTCGAAGTCGCCGGAAGTCGGGCGCAGGAAGAAATCGCGTCCCCACAAGGCGCGCAGATACATGTTGATGCGCCGCTGCACGTCCACGAACAGCGTGCCCTTGCGTTCCTTCTGCAGGATCGCCTGCGACTCTTTCGAATTCAGGCTGAAGTAGTTGACCTGCTCCTCATAGTTTGTGCGATGCGCGTGCGCACCCCACATCGCCCAGCGGCGCAGACCGCCCAGAGTCAACTGGGCCAGCAGCACATCCAGCTTGTCCAGCATCGGCCGCACGCCGCGCGGCGCGCGGGAAATCAGGGTATCGATGAATTGCAGATAATTCTGGAACAGCTGTGCATCGCCCAGACGTCGCGCCGCAGTCGTTGAAGTGGCAAGGATGAGTTCGATTACCGAACCCGAAGTCTTTGAAGTCAGATTCATCGCTGTCTGCGCCAGATCGACGATGACCTCCTCCCCGATCTCCTTGCTGACGTGCGGAGCCTCTTCCAGCCAGGCGATGACCAGGCCCGCGCCGCGGCCCAGCTGGTTGATAGCCGAAGCCGCCTTCAGATAGTTATCCAGGCCGCGCGCGGAGAACGCCTTGGTGGCTTCCACCCAGCAGGTGTGCAGAACCTGCACGGCCTCGGGCGGCAGTCCTTCCAGCAACTCCTGATAGTCGTCCAGCTTGACAGACATGGATGAACGGTCTTATTTGTCGCTGAAGAAAGTCGTCACGGCTGCATCCAGCGCATCGCGCATGTCCGGATCATCTGTGATCGGGCGCACCAGGGCCACCCGGCAGGCAGGCAGGGGCTTGACGCCTTTGGCGATCAACGAACCCGCGTAGACCAGCATGCGTGTGGAGATGCCTTCGTCCAAGCCGTGGCCTTTAAGGTTGCGCGCACGCTCGGCGATGTTAACCAGTTTCCCGGCGATTTCCGCCGACACCCCGGTTTCATGCGCCACGATCTCGGTTTCGGTCTGGTGTTCGGGATAGTTGAAATCCAGGCCGCCAAAGCGCTGTTTGGTGGACTGCTTCAGATCCTTCATCAGGCTCTGGTAACCGGGGTTGTAGGAGATCACCAGATGGAAATCGGGGTGCGCATGCAGCAACTCACCCTTCTTTTCCAGCGGCAACACGCGACGATTGTCGGTGAGCGGATGGATCACCACCGTCGTATCCTGCCGCGCTTCCACTACCTCATCCAGATAGCAGATCGCGCCATAACGCGCGGCTGTGGCGAGCGGCCCATCCTGCCAGCGCGTTCCCTGCGCATCCAGCAAAAAACGGCCCACCAGATCCGAGGCGGTCATGTCTTCGTTGCATGCCACGGTGATCAGCGGCCTGTTCAGTTTGTGCGCCATGTATTCCACAAAGCGCGTTTTGCCGCATCCCGTCGGCCCCTTCAGCATCATCGGCATGCGCACGGAATACGCCGCCTCGAACAACTCCACCTCATCGCCCACGGTGCGGTAATAAGGCTGCCTGGTGACTCGATACTGTTCTATTACATCGCTCATGTTTTACTCCATCGTTGACTCAATTAGACGCAATGCCAAAAGCCGGCTCTTGCCATTGCATCCAAAAAATACTTCAAATCGGCATAGGGGGCAGCCATTATAGCTGCACCCCTGCCACACCACCCGGCATGCGGGTCCGCACCGGGCGGTTCGAGAAGTTGAGGTCATGAGAGACGAGGTGCGCCCAAGCGATCGAAGTAGGCGATGGTCATCACGGTTTTCAGCACACCGTCGCTGTTACGCCACCAGCAGCGGGAGTTTCCGGCCACTTGTTTCGCCACACTTGCCGACGCCCCAAGGGCTTTCAACTCTCTGTACATCGTCGTACCGCGTTTCCAGTGCTTAAGCTGGATCGCCCGGAGTCGGTGCCGTAGCCATTCATCCAAACCGAGCCAGATGCGTGGCGTTTGCGCCAACCCGTAGTACGCTTTCCAACCCAGCAGATAAGGTCGCAAGCGTTCGACGACCTCATCCATGCTACGCCCACCGGAACGCCGCGTCAGTTCCCGCACCCGTTGCTTGAACGTCGCCAATGGTTTGGCGGCGACCTTGCGCTTGATCTCCCCTTTCGGGGCAAACCAGAAGCTGTAGCCCAGAAACTTGCGTCCCGCTACACCGGCCACTGCGCTCTTGGCCTCATTGACCGTCAAGTGTAGTTGCGCGTAACACCGGCGCAGCAGCGCCATTACCCGCTCGCCGGCCTTGCGACTGCGCACATAGACATTGCAGTCGTCGGCATAGCGCACGAAGCAATGGCCGCGTCGCTCCAGCTCCTTATCCACTTCGTCAAGCAAGACGTTCGCCAGTAGCGGCGACAGTGGCCCGCCTTGCGGCGTGCCCTGATGCCTCTCCTGCACCACGCCATCACTCATGATCCCGCTGTTCAGGTACGCCCGAATCAGCCGGATCACTCCGGTGTCGCCAATGCGTTTCTGTAGGCGGTCAATGAGTATGTCGTGATTGACCCGGTCAAAGAATTTCTCCAGATCAACGTCCACCACGATCCGCCGCCCCGACTGCACGTACGACTGTGCGGTCAAGACCGCGTCATGCGCACGCCGCCCGGGCCGAAAGCCGTAGCTACGCTCACTAAAAGTAGGATCAAGAATCGGTTGCAGCACTTGCAGCAGCGCTTGCTGGATCAGCCGATCCGTCACCGTCGGGATACCAAGCTCGCGCTCGCCACCGTCCGGCTTCGGGATCGTCACCCGCCGTACCGGACTGGGCCGGTACGTCCCCGACAACAGTTGCTCACGAATCATCGGCCACGCTGTCACCAGATGGCGGGCCGTCTGGATAATATCCAGCCCGTCCACGCCCGCTGCGCCTTTGTTGGCCTTGACCCGCTTGAACGCCCGTTGCAGGTTCTCTCTCGTCAGCGCCGCCATCAGCAGCGCCGACCCTGTGCTCTTGGTGTCTCGTCGCGGACAGCACGCTTCGTCGCTGGCCGGATCACGCACGGCTTCACCGCGCGCTACGCCCACCCGCCCCGCTTGCGCGGGCATCTGACGCTTTGCTTGCTGCATCGACATGGCCTTGAACACTTCTCCTCGTTTGGCCCTTCGCTCCAGGATGGCAGCTAATACGGCCTCTGCTGACTTCTCGCTCCGGCTTAACACCGTCGCCCTTTCGGGCACAAGGCGAGATCTCCCCAGGTAAGAACGCACTCCTTCACTGCACAGCCGCCGGATCTACGCCGCCTCGCCTTGATCACGAAAGCTTCGCGGAATCATGCCCGCTCGCCCTGCTCGGCAACGCCTTCTATCCGATTCTTGTTCATCGGCTCGCAGCTTCGCTCCACGCTTCCTCCCCACACTCTGTCGCCATCATGCAGTTGCGCTTCGCTTCGTTCGCTGTGATCAACTTACGGTGGGACTTTCACCCACAAGAGTGCGCCCATGCTGGGCGCACACAAAAAACCCCCGCCGTCTTGGCGACAACGAGGGTTCCCGATTTAATTTGAAGCTGGTTAAACCGTCTTGCCGCGGAAAATCACCATGGCTGCGCCCTGGCTTTGCTTGAAGTTGTCGTAACCGACCAGGCGAACATGATTGTTCGGATTGGCTTTGTGACAGGCTTCAGCCTCGGCGACCACCTTGTTCACGTCGGTTTCGCCAAACATCGGCAGCTTCCACATGTACCAGTAGTTATCCATCAGGTGTTCGGGCTCGGTATGCTCGATCGCCGGATTCCAGCCTTTCTTCACCAGATATTCGACCTGCTTCTTGATGTTGTCCGCTGTCATCGCAGGCAGGTAGGAGAAAGTCTCGAACTTGCGGCTGGCCGGGTCGGACACGCGGGATTTGTAATCTTGCATTTCGCTCATTTCATTTCCTTTCGTTAAATTTGGTTTCGCAGCCAATTATCAGGCAGCATCTCGGGGTCACATCCCCAAGGCATTTCCTTGGGGCCCCTGTTCTGCCCTGCGAAGCTGCTACTTATGGGCCACGTCCAGCTTGTCCACGGTGTCGAATTCGAACTTGATCTCCTTCCATGTTTCCATGGCGATCTTGAGTTCCGGGCTGCTCTTCGCGGCATTGGTCAGGATATCCTTGCCTTCCTTCTCGATCTGGCGCCCCTGGTTGCGCGCTTCCACGCACGCTTCCAGCGCGACACGGTTGGCTGCAGCGCCCGCAGCGTTGCCCCACGGGTGACCCAGGGTACCGCCGCCGAACTGCAACACGGAGTCGTCGCCGAAGATGTTGACCAGTGCCGGCATGTGCCACACGTGGATACCGCCGGATGCAACCGGGATCACGCCGGGCATAGAGCCCCAGTCCTGATCGAAGAACAGGCCTCGCGAGCGGTCTTCCTTGATGAATTCGTCGCGCATCGTGTCGATCCAGCCAAGCGTGGATGCGCGATCGCCTTCCAGTTTGCCCACAACGGTACCGGAGTGCAGATGGTCACCGCCGGAAAGACGCAGAACCTTGGTCAACACGCGGAAGTGGATACCGTGGTGCGGATTGCGGTCGAGCACGGCGTGCATCGCGCGGTGGATATGCAACAGCATGCCATTGTTGCGGCACCAGTTGGCCAAGCCCGTGTTGGCTGTCAGACCGCCGGTCAGGTAGTCGTGCATGATGATGGGCGAGCCGATTTCCTTCGCGTATTCGGCACGCTTGTACATCTCTTCCGGTGTCGGGGCGGTCACGTTCAGGTAGTGGCCCTTGCGCTCGCCGGTCTCGCGCTCCGCTTTTTCGATGGCCTCCTGCACGAAGTCGAAACGTGCGCGCCAACGCATGAATGGCTGGCTGTTGACGTTCTCGTCGTCCTTGGTGAAGTCCAGACCGCCGCGCAGGCACTCGTACACGGCGCGGCCGTAGTTCTTGGCGGAAAGACCCAGTTTGGGCTTGATCGTGCAACCCAGCAACGGACGGCCGTATTTGTTCATGATGTCGCGCTCTGCCTGGATACCCTGGGGCGGGCCGCCGCAAGTCATGATGTAGGCGACCGGGAAGCGGATGTCTTCCAGACGCAGGGCGCGCAAGGCCTTGAAGCCGAACACGTTGCCGACCAAAGAGGTCAGCACGTTGACCATCGAGCCTTCTTCGAAAAGGTCGATCGGGTATGCCACGAAAGCGTAGAAGCAGGTGTCGTCGCCGGGCACGTCTTCGATGCGATAGGCGCGGCCCTTGTAGTAATCCAGATCGGTCAACAGGTCGGTCCAGACCGTGGTCCAGGTTCCGGTCGAGGATTCCGCTGCCACCGCGGCCGCGATCTCTTCGCGATCCACGCCAGCCTGCGGGGTGATCTTGAAGCACGCCAGGATGTCGGTATCCTTGGGCGTGTACTCGGGCATCCAGTAAGTTTGCCGGTATTCTTTTACACCGGCGCTATATTTCTTCACTGCCATGATTAAACTCCCTTATAAAAGTGCGGCGCGACGCGACGCGGTTAGAACACATACTGCATGGAAAGCATCGTAGCCGTTGCGATGCATAAGAACAATTCAAATGTTTTGATAGTTATGATAAGCTTTTATATATAGATCAATACATCGGCGGACTGCAATGCTACACCTAACCTTACGACAATTACAGGTATTTGAATCCGCCGCGACGCACTTGAACTTTACCCATACCGCGAAACAGTTATACCTTTCCCAGCCGGCAGTCTCGATGCAGATCAAGCAGCTGGAAGAGAACATCGGATTGCCGCTTTTCGAGCAGATGGGCAAGAAGGTGTTTCTGACCGAGGCCGGTCGTGAGTTGTTTCACTACAGCCGCATCATTACCCAGCAGCTTGCCGAGATGGAGGAGGTCTTCAACCAGATGAAAGGATTGGGGCAAGGCAAGCTGACGATATCGGTGGTCAATACCGCCAACTACTTCACCCCGCAATTGCTCGCCAGATTCTGCCAGCGCTACCCCAACATCAACGTGATCCTGCAAGTCGCGAACCGCGATGCAGTGCTGAAACAACTCGCCGACAACAACACCGACCTGGCCATCCTCGGACAGCCGCCAGATGGCCTGGATATCAGCGCGGAACCGTTCCTGGACAACCCGCTGGTGGTGATCGCCGCGCCCGGCCATCCGCTCGCCAAACTGAAACACGTCAAATTCGCCAAGCTCGCAGAGGAAACCTTCCTGTCCCGCGAGCAGGGTTCCGGAACCCGCAGCGCGATGGAACGCGTCTTTGCGCAGCACAAGATACAACCGCATATCAGCATGGAAATGGAAACAAACGAGGCCATCAAACAGGCGGTGCAGGCCGGCATGGGACTGGGTATCCTGTCGCTGCACAGCATCGAGCTGGAAGTGGAAACAAAGCGGCTCACCGTGCTCAACGTGGAACATTTCCCGCTGTTGCGCCACTGGTTCGTCGCGCATCGCAGTAACAAGCGGCTTTCCAGCGCGGCTTTGGCATTCAAGGAATTTTTGCTGCAGGATGCCGGGGGATTATTCAAGCTGTCCGATCGGTCGCATCCTTGGAAAAGCAGGTAGGCAAGCCAGCAACATCGCCATCCGCTTCTCCGGGCAAGGCTAGAACACTTTCCAGTCCTCGTTCTTGTCGGTTGCAATTTTGGCCATCTTGCGTTCTCTCAGGGGTACAGCGACCACGTTCCGCGCTTTCACCGGAGCAGCGACGATAGCTTTAACGGTGGGGCGCCTTTCTTCCCGGATGCTCTCGCGCAGACTGAAGGTATTCATTGCCACACTCAGCGCGGCCGCCTGTTCCAGCAGCGATTCTGACGCTGCCGCCGCTTCTTCCACCAGTGCCGCGTTCTGCTGCGTCACGGTATCCATCTGGATGATCGCATGGTTCACCTGTTCGATGCCCGCGCTCTGTTCGTTGGTCGCAGCCGAGATCTCGGACATGATGTCGGTGACGCGCTTGACCGCGGTGACGATCTCGTTCATCGTCATGCCTGCCTGGTCCACCTGCTTGGAACCGGTATGCACCTTGTCCACCGAGTCGTTGATCAGGGTCTTGATCTCCTTGGCCGCGGCGGCCGAGCGTTGCGCCAGGCTGCGCACCTCGCCCGCCACCACCGCGAATCCCCGCCCCTGCTCGCCGGCCCGTGCCGCCTCCACCGCGGCGTTCAGCGCCAGGATGTTGGTCTGGAACGCGATGCCTTCGATCACGCTGATGATGTCCATGATCTTTCCCGAACTGGTGCTGATCAAGGCCATGGTTCGCACCACATCGCCCACCGCTTTGCCGCCCTTGACCGCAATGTCCGAAGCCTCCATCGACAGGTGGTTGGCCTGCCTGGCGTTCTCGGCGTTCTGCTTCACGGTCGCGGTCAGTTCCTCCATGCTGGAGGCGGTCTCCTCGAGACTGGAGGCCTGCTCTTCGGTGCGTTGCGACAGGTCGTTGTTGCCCTCGGCAATCTCCTGGGCGGCGGTGGTGATCATGTCGGTGGAGTATTTTACCTGGGCGATGATCTCCATCAGCTTGTCCACGGTGCTGTTAGCATCTTCCTTGAGCTGCCCGAACGCGCCGGGATAGTCGTTGCCGATCTTTTCGGTCAAATCGCCGCGCGACAGGGCCTCGAGCACGCGCCCCACTTCGTTGACGATGATCTCGTTCAGTTGCTCCGCGGTGCGGTTGGCATCGTCCTTGAGCTGGCCGAAAGCACCGGGATAATCGTTGCTTATTTTCTCGGTAAGGTCACCTGCGGCCAATGCACTGGTCATGCGCATCACGTCGTTCAATCCGGCCTCTGTGGTGGAGGACAACTGGTTAAGCAGCTCCGACAACTCCTTGCCGAAGCCCTGTTTGCCGCGCAAGTCCATCTTCTTGCTGAAATCGCCCTGAACGGCAGCCTGAACGATTGCCTCGATTTCAGTGACTGTCGCACGCAAACTGTCTTGCATGTCTTTCATGGCATGCAACATACTGCCGGTGTCACCCCGCCGGACGGTCACTTCGGTAGACAGGTCGCTCGCCGCTATCTTGCATGCAACATCAGCGGCATAATCAAGCTCGCCGCCGATCTGACGAACGATCATCCTGCTCATGTGCAGTGATATCCATACGGAGATCCCCAATGCCAAGGCCAGGATCGCGATCATTGCAACCACCGCCTTGGCGAATGCGCCACTGGCACTGTCATAATTTTCCTGCGCCAACCGCTGGTCGAGTTGAACCAGGTCCTTGAAGTCCCTGATCATTACCTGAAAATCACTGTCCGCCGTCATCATTGCGCTCATGCCCACGTTGAAATCGATTTGGCTCATATCGATCGCCGCCTGCACGTCACTCTTATATTTCCCAAGTTCGGTTATTATGCCTTCGGCGACCTTGCGTTCTTCAGCATCGATATCTGGCCGGGCAGCAAACCGAGTCATGCCCTTGGTTACAGCGTCTATCCTGGTCTGTTGCTCGTCCGTGATCTGCTTGATTTTGTCTTCCTTGAGGTTGCCCAGCCAAGTGAATAATCGGTAAACATTGGCATGCACCTCACCGATCTCCTGGGCGGTATTGGCGATAAGCCGGTAATTGCCGAACCGGTTGTTGAAAAGGTCGCCCAAGACAGAATTTTGGTGCGTCAGCACGGTGTAGGATATCGCTCCCAACGTCATCAGGAAAACGATGGTCAGGCCCGGTGCTACCATGATTTTATGCCAGATCTTCATGTTCTAACTCCTGGTTGAATCAAATTGAACAGAAATACATTGAGAATGACGATGAAACATTCTTTTCAACGACAGCAGGAGAAAGTGCGGTAGGCATGTAGGAAAGACAGGCATGGGGAAGAAACCCCTTGTCGCAATCCCGCTACCATAGTTTCCCTTAGGCCGGAGACTTTGCGTCCATACCTTTCGGTATGTTTGCCAAGTACAGGCCGATTATATTTGTTTATAACAAAAGTTCAAATCCAATCCAAAGTCAAGAATCGACCCGGTAAAACGTAACTATAATGAAAGGCCCGCCTCAGAGCGGACCGGCTTAAAGAGCGTTTGCTGTATTCACTGCTGACTATATGCGGTGGCAGGTCATGCACAATGCGCTGTTGGCATTTTCGACGCGCAAATATGGATCCGCAGTGGAGCCGCCCGGCGACTGTGAAGTTCCATGCTCCCTGTGGCATGACGCGCATTCAACCGTCATGGCACCGTTCGCGCCGAACAGCACAACCTCATCGTTATCCGGCTGACCATTGCCATTCCTGTCAAAGAAGGCGACAACGTCATTCCGGTCATCCGGCATCCGGAGATTCGGCTCGGCCTGTGACGCCGGGGGATAACGCACCCCGACCGGATGATGAGAACCCGGGTTGGCATAGATGGCGCTGAGGTCCCTGGCTCCCTTGTTTCCATTTGTGCCATGGCAAGCACGGCAATCGTAATTTTGCGCAGGCCGGTTCTGCAGCGCATGCCGCATCTGCGGCATATTCCACTTTTGCGCCGCATCCGTATCTTGCAGCGAAGATGTCGTATGTTCAGATGCGACCGCGCTTTGCACTACAGGCACATTTTGCACCATATTGCTCCGCACGCATCCCTCGATAGACAAGACAAATGGCGTTATCGCGATCATCGCAAACAAAACTCTAATTGAATTCTTCATCATCAGCCCCCAAGATCGAGAGTACGAAAAATCGGCCACGCTTGCACTATACCCTTTAAAGAATCTGCGCGGCCTCTGCGAATGGCAGGCGCGGATTTCGCGGGAACAATTTCGCATGGTCGCCATAACCGAGGTTGACCAGGAAATTGGACTTGACCTTGCCGTCTGGAAAGAATTCCTTGTCCACTTTGGCATTGTCGAACCCGGACATCGGCCCGGCGTCCAATCCGAGCGCGCGCGCCGCGAGGATCAGATAGGCGCCCTGCAGCGTGCCGTTGCGAAACGCCGTGGTTTCTATCAAAGCTTGATTGCCGGCGAACCACGAACGCGCATCGGCCTGCGGGAACAGTTTGGGCAGCTTTTCATGGAATTCGGTGTCGTGCGCGATGATCGCGGTGACCGGCGCGGCGCGGGTCTTGTCCACATTGCCCGGAGACAAGGCTGGCAGCAGACGCTGCTTGGCTGCCGCGCTGCGCACGAACACGATGCGCGCAGGACTGGAATTGGCGCTGGTCGGCGCCCACTTCATCAGGTCGTAGATCTGCTGCAGCAACGCGTCGCTGACCAGCTTGTCCAGCCATGCGTTGTGAGTCCGGGCTTCGCGAAAGATGATATCCAGGCTGCGATCATCGAGTTGCATGGCTTTTCTCCTTATTTGAATTAAACTAGTTTACTCCACCCAGATGCAATTGCATCAGCAGGAACGAGCCGACAGAAATGAACCAAATAAAAATGCGCAAGAACATTCCATTAGTCGTTGCCGCCATCTATAAGTTCGTGAAACTTCCGGATTGCGTTTCACTGCGCGCGCCGTTGCTGGCGCAGTGCGATGCGCTGGGCATCACCGGCACATTGCTGCTCGCCGAGGAAGGCATCAACGGCACGATCGCCGGCACGCGCTCGGCCATCGACAATATGTTGTCATACCTGCGCAGCGATCCGCGGTTGGCCGACCTGCAACACAAGGAATCTTCCGCCGACCAGCCGCCGTTCTACCGGATGAAGGTGAAGCTGAAGAAGGAGATCGTCACGATGGGCGTCCCCGGCATCGACCCCACCGAACTGGTCGGCCACTATGTCAAACCGGAAGACTGGAATGCGCTGATCAGCGACCCCGATGTATTGCTGGTGGATACCCGCAACGATTACGAGGTCGAGGTCGGCACGTTCAGGGGCGCGGTCGATCCGCGCATCACCACGTTCCGCGAATTCCCCGAGTATGTCAAAACCCATTTTGATCCCAAAAAAAAGCCTCGCGTCGCGATGTTCTGCACCGGCGGGATACGCTGCGAAAAGGCTTCGGCCTACATGCTGCAACAGGGTTTCCCCGAGGTCTACCATCTGCAGGGCGGGATACTGAAATATCTGGAGAATGTGCCCGGAGAAAAAAGCCTGTGGCAGGGCGAGTGCTTCGTGTTCGACCAGCGCGTCGCGGTCGGGCAAGGCCTGGCGCCGGGGCATTACGAACTGTGCTACGGCTGCTCGCGCCCGATCAATGCGGAACAAAAAGCCTCGCCCAGATATCAGGCGGGCGTTTCCTGCCCGAAGTGTTTTGATGCCCTGACGCCGGAAAAGCGCGCCGCAGCACTGGAGCGGCAGAAGCAGGTCGAGCTGGCCAAACAGCGCGGCGAGAAGCACATCGGCAGGCGCAAGAAAGCAGCACAGATCGATTAATCCGCAGGCTTGGTTAGGCGGGCTGGTTCTTCTGCAGGAAGAAATCGCCCGACCATTTCCCCCCTTTGTAATCGATCGTCAGCCGTTTCGGCACAAAGGCCTCCGGCCTGACGATCGGAAAATCTTCGACGGGCGGCTCGACCTCGAAATCCTTCACATTGCAAGCCTTGGTCATCACCGGCCTGAACCCGATCTTCAAGCGCGGCGCAGCGAAGGCGAAATTCACCGCTTGCGCGTCCCCGCCAAACCGCACTGCCTTTCTGATCAGGCAGCTGAAATACAGCTCCATCTCGACTGCCAGTGGCTGGTCCAATTCCTGCAACTTCTTGTCGGCGGATGGGCTCCATTCCACCAGCACTTTTTTGCCGAGAATCTCGACGGTGTTTTGCATGGCCGAATCTCCTCATGTTCCTAGAATGGATAGAACGAAACATTAACCTACAACGAAATCAACTTCGCCGGGGGCAGCCCGGCAGCTACTTACCTTCTTTTGCTTCGCCAAAAGAAGGTAACCCAAGACAACATAGTTGCAGCGCAGGCTCACATGCGCAGCATGTTATGCCGGAACTAAAAGGCGACCCAGGTTTACCGCCGCTGCGCGGTTCCCTCGATCGGGCGCAGGCAAGCGGAGCTGCGCAACTCGACCCTGGCGGGGCGCACACCCCGCGCCCCACTGCGGGACTCGAACAGTGCTCGCCTAAACCTCCGCTCGCTTGCGCCCGATCGAAGCGGTGCACATGGGATGGAAAAACGAAATTCAAAACCTTAAATCGTAGGGTGGGCACGTTGTGCCCACCCTCTGTTTAATTGCCGCGTGGGCACAAAAACGTGCCCACCCTACCAAACTTACGCGGGTTACCCCCGGCGGTTTTGGCATTTAGCCATACGCAGACCAAGCTTCATGTTAGAGGTGGTCTTTGAACAGGAAAAACGCAATTGCACCTACGATACATGTTCCTAACCACTGGATGCACAGTAGTCCGGTGTCTATGATCCCATTGTCTGGTGGAGAGAAGGCCCATGCGTGTCCAAGACTAATAGCTATCCCCTCACGCCCGTGCAAATTGTATGGAGGATAGGCCGCCAAGCCAATGATGATGAATATGACAGCAAGACAAAGAGCTTTTTGCTTTTTATTCATATCGGAGAGAAACAATGGACAAGAAGAAACTCATATTGTTTACTTTGCCTCCAATTCGTACGTCACTTCTTCCTCAGTGAAGTAGGCCAATTAAAGCGTCTAACGTAATTTAGGCGTCACACACACCACATCCGCATTCTGCGCCCGATTCCTCAACGCATGATCCATCAGCACCAGCGCCAGCATCGCCTCGGCGATCGGCGTCGCGCGGATACCCACGCACGGGTCGTGGCGGCCGTGCGTCTCGACCATCACCGGCTCGCCCTGCAGGTTGATCGAGCGCCGCGGGATGCGGATGCTGGAGGTGGGCTTGACCGCGAGGTGTGCGACGATATGCTGCCCGGTCGAGATGCCGCCGAGTATGCCGCCGGCGTTGTTGGACAGGAATCCCTGCGGCGTCATCTCGTCGCCGTGTTCGCTGCCCTTCTGCGTCACGCTGGCAAAACCCGCGCCGATCTCGACGCCCTTCACCGCATTGATGCTCATCAGCGCGTACGCGATCTCGGCATCGAGGCGGTCATATACCGGCTCGCCCAGACCCACCGGCACGTTCTCGGCGACCACGGTCAGCCTCGCGCCGATCGAATCGCCGGACTTGCGCAACGCGTCCATGTAGTCTTCCAGCGCCGGCACCACGCTGGCATCCGGCGCGAAGAACGGGTTGTCGTTGACCCCGTCCCAGCTCCTGAACGGAATGACGATCTCGCCGATCTGCGCCAGGTAACCGCGCACCACGACGCCATATTTTTCGTTCAGCCATTTCTTCGCGATCGCGCCGGCCGCGACACGCACCGCGGTCTCGCGCGCCGAGGAACGCCCGCCGCCGCGGTAGTCGCGGAAGCCGTATTTCTGCGTGTAGGTGTAGTCGGCATGGCCGGGACGGAAGGTGCCGGCGATGTTGCCGTAATCCTTGCTGCGCTGGTCCTCGTTGCGGATCAGCAGCGCGATCGGCGTGCCGGTGGTCCTGCCTTCGAACACGCCGGAGAGGATCTCCACCGCGTCCGATTCGCGCCGCTGCGTGACGTGGCGCGAGGTGCCGGGCTTGCGCCGGTCCAGATCATGCTGGATGTCGGCTTCGCTCAGCGACATTCCCGGCGGGCAGCCGTCCACGACGCAGCCGAGCGCCGGGCCGTGCGATTCGCCGAACGAGGTCACCGTGAACAGGGTGCCGAGTGTGTTTCCAGACATAATTTTATCTCGCAAAAACAATGCGCGAAGTTTACCATATGGCACACTGTGCAAAAGCCGTCATTCCCGCGCAGGCGGGAATCCAGCGGTTCTATTCAAAATGCCTTTAGGTCAAAATGCCTTTAGGATTTTGTCTCCGCGCTGCGGAGCACTTTCTCTTTTAACTGGATTCCCGCCTGCGCGGGAATGACGCACCCGGAGATTTGTTGATGAAAGCAATCCTGATGTCCTCCGCAGGCGGCCCCGAAGTACTGGCCCAATACGATGTCGAGAAGCCCGACCTGCCCTCGCCCAACCATGTGCGTGTGAAACTCTCCGCTGCCGGCGTCAATCCGCTGGATGCCAAACTGCGCGCCAAGCCGATCTATTATCCCGGCAAGCTGCCGGCGATATTGGGGTGCGACGGCGCGGGCATCGTGGAGAAGATCGGCAGCGCGGTGACGCGCTTCAAGGAAGGCGATGCGATATTTTTTTGCAACGGCGGGCTGGGCGGAAATGAGGGCGACGAACCCGGCTGTTATGCCGAATTCACCACGGTGCATGAAGAATATTGCGCGGCAACGCCGGCAAACATAGGCCTGCAGGATCTGGCGGGCTTGCCGCTGGTGCTGATCACGGCATGGGAGGCGCTGATAGACCGGGCCAATCTGCAAGCCGGCCAGACCATCCTGATCCACGGCGGCACCGGCGGCGTGGGACATATCGCACTGCAGCTGGCGAACCACCTCGGCGCGCGCGTCGCCGTCACGGTCAGCGACGACAAAAAGGAAGGGCTGGCGCAGGGCCTGGAAGCGGAGAAGATCGTCCGCTACAAGGAGATGGATTTCGTGATGGACGTGGAAGAGTGGTCCGGAGGAAAAGGCGTGGACGTGGTGCTGGACACGATAGGCGGTGACGTTTTCCTGCGCTCGATGAATGTGGCGCGCATCGGCGGCAAGATCGTCACGCTGCTCTCTACCCCGATGTCGCTGGAGGACACGCAATTGGCCAGGCTGCGCAATCTGGCCATATGCTACGAGATGATGCTCACCCCGCAGGTGATCAAGAATCACGAAGAACGCATCCGCCAGCGCAAGATACTCGAACAGGGCGCCAAACTCGCGGAATCCGGCGATCTGGGTGTGCTGGTCTCCTATGCGCTGCCGCTGAATGAGGCCGCCGAAGCGCATCGCATCATCGAGCAGGGCCACGTGCTGGGGAAGATCATACTGACGATGGGCGGTGTTCCGGCATCCTGATCCGCCATATCACGCACTTTATCCGGCCTGATTGCGCATGTGATCCGCCACCTTGGCGAACGCGGCAGACAGCTCCCTGCGCAATGCCATATCCTTGACCACTTCGTCCAATGCCTGATCCATGCACAGCAGCCACTGGTCGCGCTCTGTTGTCCTGATGCCGAACGGCAGATGGCGGGCGCGCAGCATCGGGTGGCCGTATTCCTCGACGTACAACTGCGGCCCGCCCATCCAGCCGGTCAGGAATTTGTACAGCTTGTCCGTCGCGCCCTGCAGGTCTTGCGCGTGCAGCTTGCGTATGCCGTATGCCTCCGGCAATTCGTCCATCAATCGATAGAAGCGCTGCACCAGCGCGCGCACCTTGGCCTCGCCGCCGATGCGCTGGTAATGGGTCTGTAGTTTGAACTCGGTTTGCATATGTCCTCATTTCATCGGCCGAAAGCCGGCGATTTTACCCCAGCCCAGCGGAAATCTCGCCAGTACCCGATAGTTGGCCTGCCCGTCCCGTTGCGCGGATTGCACCAGCGCGTAATCCCTGATCTGCCAGTTCACCGGATGCATGTCCGGCAGGGGCGAGTCGGTCCGGTGAGCGTTGCGCAACAGCGTGACGTGCGGCTTGTATTCGCGCCGGTCGAACACGAAACCATGCCGGCTCAGGGACTGCTCAAGAGCGCCGACCAGTTGCCCGAGCTGCGGCGTGGGATTGCCGGGGGCTGCATACACGATGTGATTGTGTTCCCAGTAATGCGCCCCGTCGAAACGCAGCTTGAAACACGGGGCACTGACCTCCTGCGCCGCCAGTTGCAAAGCCTCAAGTCTGGACTGTTCGAGGTTGCCGATGAACACCAGCGTGCTGTGCAGCGTATCGCCGCGCATCGCGCGCCCGCCGCACAAATGCCGCAGCGGTTCCTGCCAGGCAGCCAGACTTTCGCGTTCCGCGGACGACGGCCACAACGCGAAAAATACTTTCACCAATGCATGCTCGGATGATGGTTCATGGCCGGCATTTTATCCGCATCTTCGACGAGGTCGAGTACTGCGCCGCAATCGGGTAAAATGCGCGCCTTGTTGAGCCAGAAAATGCCATGACCGCGCGTTTAAGAGAGATCCCCTATAACTACACTTCGTTTTCCGACCGCGAGATCGTGCTGCGCATCCTCGGCAGCGAGGCGTGGGACATCATCAACAGGCTGCGCGAAGAGCGCCGTACCGGCCGTTCCGCGCAGATGCTCTACGAAGTGCTGGGCGATATCTGGGTGGTGTCGCGCAACCCGTATCTGCAGGACGACCTGCTGGGCAACCGCAAACGGCGCACGGCTTTGATCGGCGCGCTGCACCATCGCCTGGATGCGATCGATGCGCGCCGCCAGGACAACCAGGTCGTCAAGCATTTGCTGGGTCTGGCCAGGGCGGCAGTCGACCGTTTTTCGAACGAATTGGAGCAGACGCTGCAATTGCGCAAACGCGCGCTGCGCGTGCTGGGCCGCATCACGCGCCGCGACAACATCCAGTTCGACGGCCTGGCGCGGGTCTCGCATGTGACGGACGCGACCGACTGGCGCGTGGAATATCCGTTCGTGGTGCTGAATCCGGACACCGAGGAAGATGTCGCCAGGCTGGTGCGCGCCTGTATCGCGCTCAAGCTGACCATCATCCCGCGCGGCGGCGGAACCGGTTACACCGGAGGCGCGATACCGCTCGACAGGTTTTCGGCTGTGATCAACACCGAAAAACTCGAGTCGCTCTCGGCGGTTGAACAAGTCGTCCTGCCCGGGGCGGGCAAGCCGTATGCCACCATCCAGTGCGGCGCCGGCGTGGTCACGCGGCGGGTGATGGAGGCTGCCGAAAAACGCGGTCTGGTGTTCGCGGTCGACCCGACCTCGGCGGACGCCTCCTGCATAGGCGGCAACGTGGCGATGAACGCGGGCGGCAAGAAGGCCGTGCTGTGGGGCACCGCGCTGGACAACCTGGCCTCGTGGCGCATGGTCACGCCGGACGGTTTGTGGATGAGCATCGAGCGTCTGGATCACAACCTCGGCAAGATCCACGATGCGGAAAGCGCGCGCTTCCGCATCAGCCGCTTTCACAAGAATGGCAGGATGCCGTTCGGCGAGCCGGAGATACTGACCATCCCGGGCAGCGCTTTCCGCAAGGCCGGTCTGGGCAAGGACGTGACCGACAAATTCCTGTCCGGCCTGCCCGGCGTCCAGAAGGAGGGCTGCGACGGCATCATAACCTCGGCGCGCTTCATCCTGCACCGCGCGCATGCTCACACGCGCACCGTGTGCCTGGAATTCTTCGGCCAGGTGCGTGAAGCGGTGCCCGCGATCGTGGAAATCAAGTCGTTCATGGACACTCACCCAAATGCGCTGCTGGCCGGCCTCGAGCATCTGGATGAGCGCTATCTGAAGGCGGTGGGCTATGCCACCAAGTCCAAGCGCGGCACCCGGCCCAAGATGGTGCTGCTCGCCGACGTGGTCAGCGACGATGCGGACGCGGCGGCGCAGGCCGCTTCGGAAATGGTCCGTGTTGCCAACCTGCGCAGCGGCGAGGGCTTCATCGCCGTATCCGCCGAGGCGCGCAAGAAGTTCTGGCTGGACCGCGCGCGCACCGCCGCGATCGCGAAGCACACCAACGCGTTCAAGATCAACGAGGATGTCGTGATCCCGCTGCCGCGCATGGGCGATTATTGCGACGGCATCGAGCGCATCAACATCGAACTGTCGCTGCATAACAAGCTCAAGCTGCTGGATGCGCTGGATGGATTCTTTGCCGGCGAACTGCCGCTGTATCACCAGGACGATGCGCAAGTCGGCGATGCCGAGCTGTTGGGCAACCGCTCGGATGAGGCAAGGCAGCTGCTGGCCGATGTGCGCAAGCGCTGGCAATGGCTGCGGGACAACCTGGATGCGCCGCTGGACACCTGGCCGTTCGCCCCTCTCCCGGCCTCCGGCCACCCTGATGGAACTACTAGCCATTCGACTAAGCCCGCAAGCGGGCAAGTCGCTGGTTATCTCCCGCAAGCGGGAGAGGGGCTGGGGGAGAGGGTTTTTGATGCCGTACAGCGCCACCAACTGCGCGCATCGTGGAAACTCGAACTGCGCGAGCCGCTGCGCCACATGTTCAGCGGCAGCACCTATCAGCCGATACTCGACCAGTGCAATGCGCTGCATCAGAGCGTGCTGAAGAGCCGCGTGTTCATCGCGCTGCACATGCATGCCGGGGACGGCAACGTGCACACCAACATCCCGGTCAACTCCGACGATTACCTGATGCTGCAGCAAGCCTATGCGGCGGTGGCACGCATCATGCGGCTGGCGAAGGACCTGGGCGGCGTGATCTCGGGAGAGCACGGCATCGGCATCACCAAGTTCGATTTTCTCGAGGCCGACGAGATCGCCGCATTCGCCGACTACAAGCTGAAGGTCGACCCGGAAGGCCGTTTCAACAAAGGCAAACTGCTCAGCGGCGGCAACCTGGAGCGCGCCTACACGCCCAGCTTCAACCTGATGGAAATGGAGAGCCTGATCCTGGAGAAGAGCGAGCTGGGCGAGATCTCCGATTCGATCAAGGACTGTCTGCGCTGCGGCAAATGCAAACCTGTGTGCAGCACGCACGTGCCGCGCGCCAACCTGCTGTATTCGCCGCGCAACAAGATCCTGGCCACGTCGCTGCTGATCGAAGCCTTCCTTTACGAAGAGCAGACGCGGCGCGGCGTTTCGATCCAGCATTTCGACGAATTCGGCGATGTCGCCGATCATTGCACGGTGTGCCACAAGTGCCTGAACCCCTGCCCGGTGGACATCGACTTCGGCGACGTGTCGGTCGCCATGCGCAACTTCCTGCGCAAGCAGGGCAAGAAGAAGTTCAGCCCGGTCACCGCGGCGGCTATGCTGTTCCTCAACGCGACCGATCCGGCCACGATCAAGCTGGTGCGCAAGGCGATGATAGAGTGGGGATACAGAGTGCAGCGCATCGCTCACCGGCTTGCCAAGCGCTTCGGCATGCTGGGCGGCCAGCTCAAGCGGCCGCCCGCCACGGTAGGCGGCGCGCCGCTTAAATCTCAGGTGATCCACTTCATCAACAAGCCTATGCCGGGCAATCTGCCGAAGAAGACCTCGCGCGCGCTGCTCGACATCGAGGACAACAGCATCGTGCCCATCATCCGCAATCCGCATAGACTGAACGAGGACAGCGATGCGGTGTTCTATTTCCCCGGCTGCGGATCGGAGCGACTGTTCGGCCAGGTCGGATTGGCCACACAGGCGATGCTTTACGAGACCGGCGCGATCACGGTGCTGCCCCCGGGCTATCTGTGCTGCGGCTATCCGCAAAATGCCTCCGGTCAGGCGGACAAGGCCACCCAGATCACCACCGACAACCGCGTGCTGTTCCATCGCGTCGCGAACACGCTGAACTATCTCGACATCAAGACCGTGATCGTGTCGTGCGGGACCTGCATGGACCAGTTGCTGAAATACCAGTTCGACAAGATCTTTCCGGGCTGCCGCCTGCTCGATATCCACGAGTATCTGCTGGAAAAGGGCATTACCCTTGCCAATAAGGGTAATGCCCTTTCGGCGGAGGCTGACATGAGCGAAGCGAATGCGAAGAGCAGCGGCCAGAGCCAAAATAACATACCTTCGTTCGGAGATGCTTCAGTTCGCTATCTCTATCACGACCCATGCCACTCGCCGATGAAGACCTACCAGCCCCTCAAGGTGGTCAACGAGTTGATGGGCACGAGTGTGCCGCTCAACGAACGCTGCTGCGGCGAGTCAGGCACGTTCGGCGTGACGCTTCCGCATATCGCGACTCAGGTGCGCTTTCGCAAGGAAGAGGAGATGCGCAAGGGTGCGGACGCCTTGCGCGCCGACGGCTTCAAAGGCGAAGTGAAGATATTGACCTCCTGCCCGTCCTGCCAGCAGGGACTGTCGCGCTACAACGACGACAGCGGCACGACAGCGGATTACATCGTCGTGGAGATGGCCAGGCACCTGCTCGGCGAGAACTGGTTGAAGGACTATGTCGCCAAGGTGAACAACGGCGGCATCGAGCGGGTACTGCTGTGACACATTTACAGCGCATTGCTGTCGCCCGATGGAAGCAGAGCCGTGAAAAGTGAACCGGTTTGCGAGTTGTGCGATCAAATTGGCGGTACCCTGCTCTGGCAGGATGACCGTTGCCGGGTGGTGCTGGTCGAAGATGCCGACTATCCCGGATTCTGCCGCGTGATCTGGCGGCAGCATGTCAGGGAGATGACCGATCTTTGCGCCGCAGACAGGGAACATCTGATGGCGACGGTGTTCGCCGTCGAAGCCGTGATTCGCGATGTGCTGGGCCCGGACAAGATCAATCTGGCCAGCCTCGGCAACATTACCTCGCATCTGCATTGGCATGTCATCCCGCGCTTTTTGCATGACAAACATTTCCCGCAGCCGATCTGGGGCATAGCGCAACGCGATGGAACATCCTCTGTTGCGACCGGCTGGCAAGAGCGTCTGATCGCGAGCGTGCGCTCCCGGCTTGCCGGATAATCGTGCCGGGCTTGCCGCCAGAACCGACCGGCGACCGCGCGCCGATCCCGCGTTCAAGGACGCGGCCGGATGCGCGGAATGGCTTGAGCAGCTGCAACTGACCAATCTGCAACAGGCGCACAGCCTGCTGCTCACCCAGCTGGCCCGGCTCAACCGCTACCCGATGCGCAGCCTGGAAAGGCTGCACACGCTGGAGCAACTGCGCGAAACCATCCACCATGTGCAACACGGCTATGCGCAGAAACTCATCGCCAAACCGCTTCCGCTGAATCAAAACGAGTTGCTGGTCTTTGTTGCGGCCGTCAGTCTCTGGCAGGCAACGATGCTGGGTTATCAGCACTGCCTGCAGGCGTATATCCACGGAGATGGCCGGCTCGCCCGGCATGGCGCCCTGTTATGCCAGCGCTGTCTGCTATACGGCGGGCAGGCGATATTTGAACATCTGCGCACCGGTTATGAATTCGATGCCGGACTATGGCAGCAATTGCATGCCATCTATGCTTTCGCCGAAAAGGCAAAGCTGCAACTGGAAACGATACCGGATGCATTGAACAGCGCCGCGGTGCGCAGCAATCCCCCACGCAGCAGTTGCCATGCGACCTACATCAAGATACTGCTTGCCTGTTATGCGCGCCCCGCAGAGCTGTCGCGCTCACGGCTGAACAGGCTGGATAACTGGCTGGAGCAATGGAGCGGCACCGTGTCCCTGGATCACAGCTATACCACCAGCGAGGGCGATGCCCGGCCGCTCGCGCTGGACCGCGGCAGCACGCACGGGCTGCGCCCGGTCAAAACGGTCGCGCATAGCGAGAGTATGCGTTATCTGGCGATGATGCCGTTGAGCAAGCTGCTGCGCGTCAAGACCATCCTGCTGCAACAGGGCAAGACCCCGCAACAGCTGGAGCTGGGCAAATATGACCGCGATGACTGCATCGATTTTCTCATCTTCCTGCACCAGTGTTGGTGCGAGAACCGCAACACACGAGCCGAGGCGCGGAATCCGGCTTCGGACCTTGCCCGGCTGTATTTCAACCCTGAAAACATCCATGCGCAACTGTCCGGCAGGCGATCAGCCAATGAACGGCAGGCCATGGAGCTTCCGGCTGGAACCTGGGGTGTGGAAAACGAAAGCATCCTGGGTGCGCAACTGATTTGCGCAGATAAGCCGGGTGGAAGGATAAGCCACAAACAGCTGGTCGCCTTCCGTTTTGACGATGCCGCGAATCTCATGCTGGGAACCATCGCATGGGCCAAGGTGATGCTCACCGGACAGTTGCGCATCGGTGTGCGCTATCTGCCGGGCACACCCCGCGCGGTCGATCTGCGAGGGGGCGATGCGGACCAGCATGTGCCAGGGAATTCCGCCCAGGCACTCCTATTGCAAGGCGTGCCCAGCCTCGACATACCGCCCAGCCTGGTCATTCGGCGCGGCTGGTTCAATCCGGATCGGGAAGTGAACATCTTGCACCAGACCGGGGAAAAGCAGACTGCCAGATTGGGATTCAGCGTCGAGCGCGGCAGCGATTACGAACGGGTCAGCTTTACGCTAAGGACCCTCTGATTAAGTCCATCATGAATCGCGTTGCTGACAAAAACGGGATGATCGCAAGGCGCGCGACGCAGGTGGCGGCTGCGACACGTTACTGCGTAGCAGCCGATTGCGGGAGCAGCCGCCTGCTGCCATTCCCGCACCGCCGCTGCGCGCACCGTGTCATGGCGGCAGTCATTCTACGATGCCAAGGAGCGCAACACCGCGAGCGCCTGTTGTTGTCGCAACCCTCAAGGGCATTGGCTTTGCCGGCGGTCTGCGGTGTGCGGCTGCGACACGTTACTGCGCAGCAGCCGATTGCGGGAGCAGCCGCTTGCAACTCCCTCCCGCACCAGACGCTTACGCGCACCGTGTCGGGAGTGCGGCTCCTAGCGAAGGGAATGACCATTCGCGTCAGCCCTCTCCTCAATCCTCTCCCGCTCGCGGGAGAGGAGGCGATCGTCCTTTCCCCCGCCTGCGGGGGAAAGTTAGAAAGGGGGTTGGCCTTTCTTGCATCTAGCCGCGCCGACACGTTACCGCGGAGCGGCCGATTGCGGGAGGCGGGGCATAGGCGGCATTCCCGCGCCAAAGGCTTACGCCCACCGTGTCATGCCGCCTACCCCGCAAAGCCGAATGCGCGGCCATGCGGGACCTAATCAGCGGTTCCCTAATGTAGCGCCCGCTTGGCCGGGAATACTATCGAGAAGGTGCTGCCCCTGCCCTCCTCGCTCGATATCTCAAGTTTGGCCTGATGGCGGATCGCGATATGCTTGACGATAGCGAGACCCAATCCTGTTCCGCCGGTTTCGCGCGAACGGCTTCGATCGACACGGTAGAAACGCTCGGTGAGGCGCGGGATGTGCTGGGCGGCGATGCCGATGCCGCTGTCCTGGACCGAGAACACGGGTTGGCCATCTCGCTCGAACCAGCGCAACTGGATCGCACCGCCCTCGGGCGTATAGCGGATGGCGTTGCTGACAAGATTGCCGAATGCGCTATGCAGCTCATCGCGGTTGCCCAGCAGTCTGGCCTGACTCTCGATCTCCATCTGCAACAAGTGCCGCTTGCCGCTCAGCGATTTGCCGTCCTGATAAACTTCATCGAGCAATCCTTTGATCTCCACAGTCTCTTCGCGCAAGGGGCTCTGCTCGTTTTCCAGGCGCGACAATGTCAACAGATCGGCCACCAGATTGTCCATGCGCCGCGTTTGCTCGGCCATCAGATGCAGGGCACGGCGCGAGCTGTCCTTGTTGAGGTCGGGCATATCCTGGAGATTTTCGACGAACCCGCTCACCACGGTCAGGGGTGTGCGCATTTCATGGGACACATTGGCGACAAAATCCCGGCGCATCGATTCGATGCGCTCGAACTGGGTGATATCACGGATGATCAACAATCTTTTGTCGCCGCCGTAAGGTATGAGCTTGACGGACACAACCATATCATCATGGCGCGCGGGCCGCATGATCAATGGTTCGTTGAAATTGGATTCGTGCAGATATTCGACGAATTCCGGCTGGCGCACCAGGTAGGTGATGTCCTGCATGATGTCCTGCTCCGGATCGAGTCTGAAAAGTTGCTGGGCAAGGGGATTGCACCACTCGATGCGATTCGCCGCATTCAGGATAGCCACGCCTTCCGGCAGCGCGGCGGTGGCCTGTTCGATGTGGTGCAGTTCGGCCGCCAGATCCTGTTTGGTCTGGTTATGCTCCTTGACCATTTTATATAGCCGCGAAAAAACCTCGTCCCAGATTCCGTCCGCTTCGGGAATCGTTTCGATGCGCGCATCATTCAGCCATATTCCCAGCTTGAACAGCTGCCGCGCGCGGTAAGCCATCACGGCCAGCAACACGATCAGCATGAACGATAACGCGATGACCGCCGAGAACATGCCCCACAGAAACAGTGCCGCCACTGCACACAGCACCACGGGCATGCTTACTCTGAGCCAGAAATCTCGCACAATCTACCTTAGATATTTGAAAAGCGATAGCCGCTGCCGCGCACGGTTTGAATCACATCATCCATTTCGACGGGCTCCAGCGCGGCGCGCAGCCGGCGGATATGCACGTCCACAGTGCGTTCCTCGACGAACACCTGCGTGCCCCACACCTGGTCGAGCAATTGCGTGCGGCTATAAACCCTCTCCGCATGGGTCATGAAAAAATGCAGCAGGCGAAATTCCGTCGGACCAAGTTCTATTCCTTTGCCTTTTGCGGTCACGCGATGTGTGCTCGGCGACAACTCCAGCCCTCCTGCCGCCACCGTCTCATCGGGCATGGCCGGAATATGGCGGCGCAACACCGCTCGTATCCGCGCCATCAGTTCGCGCGGCGAGAAAGGCTTGGTGATGTAATCATCCGCTCCGGATTCCAGTCCCATTATCTTGTCGCGCTCTTCTCCGCGCGCGGTCAGCATGATGATCGGAATGTCTTTCGTGCGCACATCCGCGCGAAACTGCTTTGCCAGGACCACGCCGCTGGTATTCGGCAGCATCCAATCCAGCAGGATCAGGTCCGGCGAATTGCTGCGTATCTGCTGCCAGGCCTCGTCTGCGTCTTCCGCGCGCAACGCATGAAATCCGGCCTGCATCACATTGAATGCCAGCAATTCCTGTATCGCCGGCTCGTCTTCCACAATCAATATCTTCGCATTCATCATTTATACCTCATCTTCACACCCAATTTTTCACCCGGGGTTGGAGAATATGAATGATTTATGACAGGAATATGACAAGTGTCAAGTTTGTGTATGGGACGGATGATGGTGCGGCTGCTCCGCCACATGCCCGGTATGGCCTGCCGCAAGATGATGAAGCTGGGCATGCTCGGGTTCCTCCGGCAGGTGCCCGCCCACAACGTTGGGCAACAGTGAGCCGGCGATCATGCCGAAGGCGCTGGCAAACAGGCCGGCAAATTGCGCCGGGAAGAACGGGTCATCCGGACCGAAAACAAGGATCGCAAGCCACACCGACAGACCGCAGAAGATCGCCGCGAGCGCGCCCTGATTTGTCGAGCGCTTCCAGTAGACGCCGGCAAGCAGCGGAATAAAGGCCATCACCAGCGTGATCTGGTAGGCGTTCTCGACCATCTTGAAGATACTCGCCTTGGAGTTCATCGCGTAGATCGTGACCAATATCGTGAACGCGACCGTCACGCCGCGCATCAGGTGCAGCATCCTGTGGTCAGACAGCCTGTGCGCCAGCATGGGCTTGAGGATGTTCTCGCTGAAGGTGACCGAAGGCGCCAGCAGCGTGGCCGAGGCACAACTCTTGATCGCGGAGAGCAGCGCGCCGAAGAACATCACCTGTGCAAACAAAGGCGCATGTTTCATGACGAGTTCCGGCAGGATCATCTGCGGGTCGGTGTCGATCAGGTCGCTCACCATCTTGGGGTCTATCAGTGTCGCCGAATAAGCCAGGAACATCGGCACGAAGGCGAACACGAAATACAGGCTGCCGCCGAACACCGCTGCCCAGATCGCGATGTTTTCCGTCCTGGACGATTGCACCCGCTGGAACACGTCCTGCTGCGGGATCGAGCCGAACATCATGGTCACCCAGGCGGCGGCAAAGGCTATGATGTCCTTGAGGTCAGGCGCCGGCCAGAAATCGAACTTGCCGGCCTGCGATGCGTGCTCGACTACCACACCCACGCCGCCCACCATGTTGCTCACCGAACCCCCGATGTACAGCATGCCCAGCACGATGATGATCATCTGCAGGAAGTCGGTGATGGCCACCGCCCACATGCCGCCGAAGAACGTATAGATCAGGATGGTGCCCGAACCTATCCACATGCCCGCCAGCTTGCTGATCTCGCCGCCTGATACCACGTTGAACACCAGGCCAAGCGCAGTGATTTGCGCGCCCACCCAGCCGAGATAGGAGATCACGATGGCGATCGTGGTCAGCACTTCGACGCTGCGCCCGAATTTCTTTTTGTAGAAATCGCCTATGGTGAGCAGATTCATCCGATACAGCGGTGCGGCAAAGAACAGCCCGACCAGAATCAGGCACATCGAAGCACCGAAGGGATCGGCCACCACGCCGTTCAAGCCGTCCTTAAGGAAGGTGGCCGGAATGCCAAGTACCGTTTCCGAACCGAACCAGGTGGCAAACACTGTTGCGGTGACCATATAGAAAGGCAGGCCGCGCCCGGCGATTGCGAAGTCCCGTGTGTTATGCACGCGGGAGGCGGCGTAAAGACCGATCCCGACAGAAATGATCCAGTAGGCGATGACGAACCAAAGCAGCATGCGATACCCCTTTGCGAGCCATAGGCAGAATGGCTGAAATTGTAGCAGTCCTGAACATGATCAGTGAAAATAACAGGCTGTCATGAACACAAAAAAGCCACCCCGAAAGGTGGCTCGTTTTTGAAGACTCAAACCTCGCTAAAGTTCATTGGCGTGCGTGGCCAGATATTTTGCCACGCCTTCCGTCGAGGCATCCATGCCGGCCTTGCCCTTGCTCCAGCCGGCCGGGCAAACTTCACCGTGTTCCTCGGTGAACTGCAGCGCATCCACCATGCGCAGCATCTCGTCGATATTGCGGCCCAGCGGAAGGTCGTTCACCACCTGATGGCGCACCACACCGGCGCGGTCGATCAGGAACGAACCGCGGTAGGCCACGCCTTCGTCCGCCTCCACATCGTATGCCTTGCATATTTCGTGCTTGACGTCGGCGACCATCGGATAACGGACTTGGCCGATGCCGCCCTTGTTGACGGGAATGTTCTTCCAGGCGAAATGGGAAAATTGCGAGTCTATCGAAACGCCGATGACCTCCACGTTGCGCTTTTTGAATTCGTCCAGCCGGTGATCGAAAGCGATCAGTTCGGAGGGGCAGACAAAGGTGAAATCCAGCGGCCAGAAAAACACCACGGCGTATTTCCCGGCGATGTACTTTTTCAAGCTAAAGGTTTCATTGAACTCGTTATTGCCCATAACGGCGACAGCGTTGAAATCGGGGGCGGCTTTGCCGACGAGTACAGCCATGTGTTTCTCCTTCATGGTTGAATGATTTTCAGGCGCGCCATGCAGGCTTTTGCCAATATCGCGCCAATGAGGGGACTGATGCCGGGTTTGGTTGGCATCGGAATCAGGTTGAACGCCCCGATCCCGGCAACTTTATGTGCGGCCGAGACGCAAACCGATCTGAACAGTAATCAGTCAGAGTGAGTGCGCCCTTTGTCGGCTGAACATCTCAGCAGCCATGTGTATGGCCGTTGCACATGCGACATACAGCATTGCCATCGCAACATAGGAGACATAATATTGGGCGACGCGCGATATATATTCAACCGCGCCCATCTGCGCAAAGCGGCCGGAGAACAGATAAAAGGTGGCGTTGGAAAAGACGAAAGCGAAACTGCTGGCCGCCCATGCGGCCACGCCCAATTCGATCAAAGCTTTTCCCCCCGGCACGAATCCTTTGATTGCATTCCTCGATGCGACCCAGCTGCCGGCCAGCCACAGGCTGACATAAGTCGGGATCAGGAACCAGTAGGCCGGGCTCATACACCAGTCGCTGATGCCTTGAACGGAAGTCGCGTAGTAATCGATCCAGCCCGCCTCGAGGATCAGCACAAAAAATGCCGCCAGCGACAAACGGCCATGCCGTGCCAGATACAGGCCGCTGAGGAAGAATACCGCATACGAAGCGTCCGGGAGGGAGACTGCCGAGCCGAAATGGCTGAACCGGGTGGCCGCCATCAGCGCGGCCAGCGCTGCGAAAATCGCGATGGATCTGGTTTGAATGTTGTTCATTGCATCTCCTGATTTGTGCTGATATCAACGGCCGCAACCTTACACGAAGGCGGTGAATTTGCATAGCCAGAAAGTCAAAAGCGGGCCGGCCGCCCGTCTAGAGGCCGCAAAATCTATTGCTGATAGTTCAATCCTATGAACAGCGTCCGCCCAAGGGTATTATAGGCATACGCCTCGGAATAATCGCGATTGAACACATTGTCCGCGCTGAGCGACAGATTAAGATTCCGGTCTATCCGGTAGCGCGCAGTCAGATTGAGCAGCGTGTAACTGCTCAGCGTGACTAGGTTGCCGTTGAGGTCATAATCCTCTCGAACACCGCTGTAGCGTGCCGCGGCACCCATTTGCCATGCGCCCAGGTCATGCGATACGGCCACGTTCCCATATTCCCTTGCGCGCCTTATCAGCACCTGACCAGTAAGGGAATCGCGCGGATTCTGAAAGGTCGCGTCCACTTTGAGGTGAGTATTTCCGAAGTCGCCTGCATAGCTCAATTCCTGTCCGTCAATTTTGGCACGGTCAACATTCTGCGCGATATAGAGGGGCCCAGGGTAAATAACCAAATTGTGAATGCGATTATCAAAGTAAACGAGAGCGACATGTTGACCCTTTGATGCATAATGCAAACCAACTTCACGGTTATCCGCCTGTTCCGGTTTCAGATTCGGATTGCTTCCCCAACTTGGCGGGCCATACATATCGTTGAAGGTGGGGGCTTTAAATGCATTACTGACACTAGCCGTGGCACGCCAGCTATCCGCGAAGGATAGGCCATAGCCCAGCAAACCTGTATTGGCCGTCCCAAAATCCGAATAGCGATCCTGCCGTAGATTGAATTGCACCTGTTGTGTGCCGAATTCACCTACGTAACCTCCCAAGAGGCTGTTGACGTTGCGCGATGTCTGCGTATAAAGAATGGTGGAGGTAACCGCCTCCCCCAAATGTTCCGCGGCCAGATTCACATGCTGAGTATCCGCGATCTTGAGATTGTTTTGCCAAGTCAACTGATTGTTTTCAGTTTGAATACGCGATTGCTCCACATCGTTCAGATATGTATGACTATCGTCGACACCCTGCGCCAAACGCACAGTACTCTGCCAGATTTCATTAATTCGATTATCCGAGGACAACGAGAATTTATTGATATTTTCGATCATGTTATTCAGGTCGGTCGGCAGACCAAATGCGTCGTCGTAGGAGATGTTGCCGCGCGTGCTGAACACCGAGGCCGTCACCGAATGATCGGCGCTGAAAGGATGCTTGAACTGCGCGTCTAAGGTATCGTTGTCATAGCCGTTGTTGTTGGGGTTGGCCAACGGCGCAAGCTGCGGGTCGATCGCCGACACGCCATCGGTTCTGACTTTTCCCGCGTTCACACTGAACGAGGTGCCGTCTGCTTCCCCGGAGTATCCGGCCGCCAGTTTTTGGGTGCCATGACTTCCGACTCCCGCACTGGCATTAAAAGCCGGCGCGCCATGCCCCTGTTTGGTGAATATCTGGATCACGCCGCCGATGGCCTCCGAACCATACAGGCTGCTGACGTTGCCGCGCACCACCTCGATGCGTTCGATACTGTCCAGCATGATGTGTTCAAGCGCGGTCGTGCCGGTCGTTGCGGAGTTGATGCGCACGCCATCCAGCAGCACCAGAACCTGGTCGGAGTTGGTGCCGCGCATGAAGGTGCTGCTGACATTCCCCAAGCCGCCAGACTGCACCACCTCAACGCCTGCGAGCGAACGCAGCAAGGTGGGAACATCGGGCGCGCCGGAATTGCGTATATCCTGCTGAGTCAACACCGTCGTATCGGCGATGGCTTGATCCAGCGGTTGCGGCATCCGCGTCGGCGTCTCGATAAGCAGATCCATCGGTGTATCGGCAAATGCTGCAGAGGGAAGTGAGATCGCGCCGAATAGCGCGACGATTATCAACGTTTGTTTCATTGTCGTTTCCTGAAAAAATCCCAAGCGTCCCCGTTGGAATATTGATGATCAGGAAATACAACGGGCAGAAAAAACAGAACTCTAACGACAATGTCATTCGGTATCGTTCCGATGCGCCGCCCGCAGCATCTCCGGCTTGACTTTCAGGCCGGTATCCGGGCTCGCAAGTCTTGATCGCCGCCTTCCCATGAGATCTCTTGGCGATCTCTCACAGTGGCATATTGGCAAATCCACACTTGCTTACCGTTGCGGGGGCAGCTCAGGCATAGGGAGACATTGCTTATCGTTCCCGCACCTGCTTCCCGTTTAACCCACCAGAAAACTGGCGGGCACCTCAAAGCGGCGTGCACTTTACCACAGACTTTTCGTTTCACGCCAAACCAGTCTTGCAGCCTGGGCACTGCCCGCTACTTACAAATCGCATGCATAAGTTTGTCTTAGCGTTTGACTTATCAGCACTTTTCAAACTATAGTCAGCGCATGGAAAATGAATTGGACGCACTGGAAAGCAAACTTGCCCAACTGATTAACGTCAGTGGCAAGCTACGTGCGGAAAATCATCAATTGCGGCAAGAGTTAGCGCACGCTCTCAGCAGTAATCGGCAGTGCAACGACAAAGTTGAGATCGCGAAGGCGCGCCTGGAAAAGTTGCTCAGTACCCTCCCGGAAGACAAGTAATGAGCGATGCCCCAAAGACCTTGCAAATCAAGATACTCGACCGCGAGTTGCGTATCGCCTGCCCCGAAGAGGAACGCGGCGAACTGCTGGACGCCGTGGCTTATCTGGACAAAAGAATGCGCGAGATCCGCGATGCAGGCAAGATCGCCAGTATAGAACGCATCGCCCTGATGGCCGCGCTTAACATCACCCACGAACTGCTCACCACAAAAGTCGGGCGGGGCGTTGACCTCGCCGACTTTAAGCGTAGAATGGATTCGATGCAGGCAGCGATCGATCAGGCGTTGGCCGAACAAGATACGCTGTTTTGATAAGGCTTCTGGCCATCTGACCAACCCGGCAAAACACACCGGGCAAGTCATTGGTTGTAGTTTGTCCCCTGCGGTGTTCGACAGGCCTATAATTCTTTGAACCAATAAGCTTTGCTTAAGGCCGCAGCCTTTGATGTCACTGTTGTGCGCGTCCCCATCGGATTTATCTGACTGGCGGATGTACCTGAGGTGACTTGGAAGCGGCCCTCTTGAACCCAGGTTCAAGATGCTGGGTCAACGGCACAGGCGGGGGGCTCCATCTCGGTGCGACCTTGATCATGAGGGTCGCACTTTTTATTTTCGGATCTGGACCATGCGCTACTGGCTGATGAAATCTGAACCCGCCGATGTCAGTATCGATGACCTTGCCCAACTTCCCGGTCAGACCGTAGCATGGTACGGCGTGCGCAATTATCAGGCACGCAACTTCATGCGCGACCAGATGAAGGTCAGCGACGGCGTGCTGTTCTATCACTCCAACTGCAAGGAGCCGGGCATCGCGGGCATCGCCAGGGTCAGCAGCTCCGCATATCCCGACGCCACGCAATTCAAGCGCAGCAGCAAATATTTCGACCCCAAGGCTACGCATGAACAACCGCGCTGGTTCAATGTGGATGTGCAACTGTTGAAGAAGATCGCGCTGATCTCCATCGATGAATTGCGCAAACACCCCGAGCTGGAACGAATGCGCACGCTGCAGCGCGGCAACCGCCTGTCCATAACTCCGCTCGATCCTGCAGAATGGAAATTCATCACCACCAAGTTGGCGCATGATGTATGAAAGTCTCCACAAAACGTAGCGAGGTTGACTCAACACGGTGTTGCGAAACATCCGGCGCGGGAGAGGCAACTGGCGGCTGCTCCTCCAACCGGCTGGCTTCGCCAGTAACGAGTCACAGCCGCCATTTTGAGAACAAGGCGCACGGATCACAGCGAACGAGGCATAGCCAATGGGGAGGCGAGGAGCGAGTACCGCGCAACGCGGTCATCGGATCGCGCAGTAGATTTGTAGAGACTTTCTGATGGAATGGTACGCGGCCTATCTGGTGCTGGGAGCGGTTGCCGGATACCTGGCTGGAATGTTCGGCATAGGCGGCGGGATCATACTGGTGCCGGTGCTGATGTTCGTGTTCGATGCGCAGCACTTTCCCGCCGAACACTTGCTGCATCTTGCGCTGGGCACCTCGATGTCGGCCATCCTGTTCACCTCGCTGTCCAGCATGCGAAGGCACCATCAACACGGTGCAGTCAACTGGCGCGTGGTGCGCAATATCACTCCCGGCATCCTTGTCGGCACCGGCATAGGCGCTGTGTTTGCCACCAGCATCTCGCAGCACTTTCTGGGGATATTCTTTGCGCTGTTCGTGTATTTCATTGCGGCACAGATCCTGATCGACGTACGCCCGCAAGCATCCCGCCAATTGCCCGGTGCCGCAGGAATGACGCTGACCGGCTTGCTCACTGGTTGGTTGAGCAGTATGGTATCCATAGGCGGGGGCACCATCGTCGTCCCGTTCCTGGTCTGGTGCAACATACCGCTCAGGCAGGCGATCGGGACTTCCGCAGCCATCGGCTTTCCGGTCGCGGTCGGCGGCACGATCGGTTATGTGGCAACCGGCATGGGCATCCCATCCCTGCCCGCCCATAGCTGGGGTTTTGTCTATCTGCCCGCATTATCATGGGTCGCGCTGGCCAGCATCCTGACCGCTCCGCTTGGGGCAAATGCGACACATCAGCTCAGGATCGGGATATTGCGCAAGCTGTTCGCGCTTCTGTTGCTGGTGCTGGCGACCAAGCTGTTGCTCAAAGTACTCTCCTGACCGAGGACACATCACAGCTCCAACTCAACAACGAAACTCCGGTAGGACGGACCTGTTTCCCTGAATCGGCCAAAGTCGATCATTCCTGAATCATCAAGCCGGGCAAAGTTATTTGCCAATATATTCCCTGGAAGCACCGCAGTGATCATGTCCCGTGAATTTGATACATTTGAAACAGACTGGCTATAATGAAAAACGCGTATCCGCGTGCAGCTTCGTTTTGACGACACTTAGAAACGGCCGAAGCCTTGACGTTTGATTTAGCTCACTTCCAGGAGAAATAATAATGGCACAGCAATATTCCCGTTTCATGCGATTGACCAGTCGTATCCTCACTTTAAGCATGCTGGCCATGGGGCTGCAGTTGCAATCCGCTTTTGCGGGCATGGTAGCAACAGACCAGACCCTTTCCCATCAAGTGGTAGCGCAAGACCGCGCAAAAATCAACGCCTTCATCGACCGCGAGGACCTGCTCGCACAATTGCAAAAGCAAGGTGTCACAGCCAGTGAAGCGAAGGCCCGCATGTATGCACTGACCGACGAAGACGCACACAATATCGCCGGAAAACTGGACCAGTTGCCGGCCGGCGGCGACATAATCGGTGCGCTGCTTTTTGTCTTCATCGTGTTGCTGATCACCGACATCCTCGGGTACACCACGGTATTCCCCTTCACTCACCCCATTAAAAGATAGATATGCCGATCCGGGACGCCCGCCTAACAGTGGGCGTTTTCCTTCTGTGTCTGGGCGCATGCGCGACTCCGCCGCAAACCAGACTTGCGCTGACTTCACCTCCGGTCTCGTTGCCCAGGCATATCGAACTCACCGCGGTACCTTACTTTGCACAGGATGCATTCCAATGCGGACCGGCATCGTTGGCAATGTCCCTGGGTGCCGCCGGAATTCCAGTCACACCAGACACGCTCAAGCCTGAACTCTA
The DNA here is from genome assembly GCA_963723415.1 of uncultured beta proteobacterium. Taxonomy (GTDB): domain Bacteria; phylum Pseudomonadota; class Gammaproteobacteria; order Burkholderiales; family Gallionellaceae; genus Gallionella. The sequence continues at coordinate 547,106 of CAVRQB010000003.1, forward strand.
TTTGCCGGACCGGCATGGCAGTCTCCAGGTTGAAATGCTTGCTGCCGCGAGGCGGCAGGGTGCGATCGCGTATCAACTCGCACCGGAATTGAACGCTTTGCTGCGCGAGCTCGCTGCTGGAACACCCGTTGTGATCCTGCAGAATCTCGCCTTGAACTGGTATCCGGACTGGCATTACGCCGTTGCGATCGGTTACGATCTCGACGACGCAGAAATCATCTTGCGCTCCGGTCCCATGCAACGCCAGGTAATACCCATGGGGACATTCGAATATACTTGGGCACGCAGCGGCTACTGGGCGATGGTCGCATTGCCGCCGGGCAAGATACCGGTGACTGCAGAGGAAAATCCCTTCATTGCAGCGCTGAGCGCATTTGAGAAAAGCAACGGTCCCGAACCCGCGCTGCGCTCATATATCGCCGCATTGAATCGCTGGCCCGGAAACCTGACAGCGCAGATCGGCGTCGGCAATAGCGCCTACCGATTGCATGATCTTGTTCGGGCCGAGACTGCCTTTCGCCACGCAACGCATGATCACCCGGATTCCGGCGCCGCATTCAATAACCTGGCGCAAACCCTGGCCGACCAGGGCCGGTATAAAGAAGCGCTGCAGGCCGCGCGTCGCGCGGTAAGCCTGGGCGAGCCGTCTTCACAGATTGCGCAACAGACACTCGCGGAAATTGAACGTAAAATGAAGCCGTAGTTGATGCCGGCTCACGCTTTCAGGATCATCTTTCCTGTTCCAGATACCTTTATGCAGGGCATGCTTCAGTGCAATAATGCTCCATGGCTTCTTTACCTGCAAAAGCATCCGCATCATCCGAGAGCGCCAAATCCCTGCTTGATATCCTGGCGCAGACTTTTTCCCCTGCAGAAACTGAATTGATCCGTAGCGCCTGTGAATTGGCGGCACCGCTCTATGATGGAAAAGTCGAACTGACCGGCACACCTCTGATGCAGCATGCGCTGGGTGCAGCTGCGATCCTGGCCGGCATGCATATGGATCATGAAACCATCGCTGCTGCCATTTTGCATGCAGTGCCTGAGTTCCTCGAGGGCTGGCAGGAAAAAATCGAGAAGGATTTCGGTAGCAATGTGAAGATGCTGGTCGAAGGTATCTGGCGGATGGAACAGATCGAACAATTCAGCGAAATACCCAAGCAGGGGAAGAAGAACAAGAACGAAGCCGCCCAACAGATCGAGAGCCTGCGCAAGATGCTGTTGGCGATGGTCGGAGACATCCGCATCGTGTTGATCAAGCTCGCCGAACGCACCCAGACATTGCGCCATCTGTCCGGCGCAAGCACCGATCAACAGAAACTGATTGCACAGCGGACACGCAGCCTCTTTGCGCCGCTGGCCAACCGTCTTGGCGTATGGCAACTCAAATGGGAACTGGAAGACCTTTCCGTGCGCTATCTGGAGCCCGAGCTCTACAAGAAGGTCGCGAAATTGCTGGATGAACGCAGGGCCGACCGCGAACAGTACATCGCCGATGTGGTGTCAAAACTGAAAGAGGTGTTAAGCCAGGCAGGCATAGCCGCCGAAGTGACCGGCCGCCCCAAGCACATCTACAGTATCATCAACAAGATGAAGCGCAAGCATATGGAATTCAGCGAACTCTATGATGTGCGCGCGGTACGGATACTGGTCGGCGACATGACACGGCGTGACGAAGTCTCCGGGGCGGGAATGTCGCCCTCCGCCTCCTCCCGCAACCGGCTGCTCCGCAGCAACGTGTCGGAGGCGGACGACAGCAAGGCAGATGGAATCAGGGGTTGCTACACTGCGCTCGGGCTGGTGCATGAATTGTGGCCGCCGATCGAAAGCGAATTCGACGACTACATCGCGCACCCCAAGAGCAACAGCTACCGCTCGCTGCATACCGCTGTGGTCGGCCCGCGCGGTCTCGCGCTCGAAGTGCAGATCCGCACCCGCGAGATGCACCGGCATTCCGAACTCGGTGTCGCCGCCCACTGGCGCTACAAGGAAGGCGTCAAATCGGACAGCCGCTTCGACGAGAAGATCGCGTGGCTGCGCCAGATACTGGAGTGGAAGGAAGATTTGGCCGGCAAAGGCGACCTGCAGAAGCAATTCAAAAACGAATTATTCCATGACCAAGTCTATGTGTTCACGCCGCAAGGCAAAGTGGTTGCACTGCCCAAAGATGCGACCCCGGTGGAATTCGCCTACACATTGCACACCGATCTGGGCCACCGCACCCGCGGCGCCAAAGTTGACGGCAGCATTGTCCCGCTCAATTACAAATTGCAGAATGGGCAGCGCGTGGAAATCCTCACCGTCAAACAGGGCGGGCCGAGCCGTGACTGGATAAATCCTGCGCTCGGTTTTCTGCAAAGTGCGCGTATCCGCGCCAAAGTGCGCGCTTGGTTCAAGAGCCAGAATTTCGATGAAAGCGTCGCTCAAGGCAGGACACAGATGGATCGGGAACTTCACCGGCTGGGCGTCACCGCCATCAATCAGGAAAAGCTTGCGCAAAGATTGCATTTCAGCAAACTGGAAGATTTTCTTGCGGCCATCGGACGAAATGAGATAACGCAACGGCGCATCTCCGTTGCGATCCAGGAAGAACTCCCGACCAGGGTGATTGAGGCGGCCAAACAGAAAACATCACGCCCCGTTAGCCAGCGCGCCTCGCAGGCAGATATTACTGTCGGCGGCGTTAACAACCTGATGACCCGGATCGCCAAATGCTGCAATCCTGCGCCGCCCGACGCGATTGTCGGCTATATCACCCGGGACCGGGGCATAACGATACATCGCAAAGACTGCGCGTTCATGCTGCGCATCGCCGAGAGCCGGCGCAACCGCAAACTGACTGCAAAGTGGGGCGAATAGTCAAGTCAACCAGCCTCCGTCCTTTATTGAATACCGACGATCAGCATTCGAGTTCAGCTTGATGTTAGCCGATTGTTCAGCGATATGACTCCATTAGTTCCTTGAAAGCAGGGACCATAGATAACAGGAGGCAAGTTTTGCACATGTTGTTTGTTCCTCGACTTATGTATTTTTCCGTTAACGCCGATTGCCGCCTGTCCCTGAAAATGGACCGTCTGTCTTCCTTTTGGCGCCTTCTGTTCCCCTATCTTGAAAACTGCCCAATGGGGTTGGGGACCGCATTTATTTTTGATAATGTTCCTCCACGCCGTGCCGAATCGGGACCATCAGCGAAAGGACTGCATCATGGAGAAGTTTGTCAAATCAGACCACAACTGGGAACATCTCTATACACAATACAAAAACGCCACCAAAGGCAGGGTGGTATGCATGGTGCACCGGGAAACCAAGAAGTTCGCCTACTTCGATGTACAACTGAACCGGTTCCTGTCGAAGAATGAAGCCTTGATATACAGAGTGGATGTTACCGGCAAGTATTTGGCTCATCCGTAAGTTGCAAATTCCCGTTGATATCGAACGGAAGGCTTGCAATCCGACTCAAAGATTCCCGCGATATATCTCAGTTTGCCGGATATTGCTCGAAGATGATATTGTCCTTGCCGCGCGCCTTGACCTGGTACATTACTGAATCGGCGATCTCGATCGCATGGGCCAGGCTCGGTGACGGAGCGGCGAAAGATACGACCCCGATGCTGAGACTGATCGGCCAGTGGTTCTTTTGCGATTCCAGCAATATTGTCGCCCGCAGCGTATCGAATACGGATCTTGCTCCCGCTTCATCTGACTCGGGCAATACGATCCCGAACTCATCGCCGCCCAGGCGTCCCGCCAGATCTGTCGCACGCAAGGATGATTGGATCGTGTTGCCAACCGCACGCAACACTTTATCGCCCCCGCCATGGCCGAGTTCATCGTTCACCTTCTTGAAATTATCCAAATCGAGATAAGCAAGCGTGATTGACCTGTTATGGCGTGCGGCTAGGCCAAACAGTATTTCCGCCTGCTCGAAAAAGCCGCGTGCATTTTGTAGGCCGGTCAAGCTATCGGTCCTTGACAGGGTCTTTTTAATGCCAAAACGGATTCTCAGCTGATTCAGGAGCTCTTCGATCACCAGAAACATGCCCAAACGTACCAGTGCATTCCAGTATGGCGCGACCGGGTTGATATATATGCGCGAATTTGAATCAACGACAAGCCAGGCGAATGCAGAAATGCAACCTGTGATGATGCCGTCGCGGCGGCTGCCATACCAGGTCGATATTGCAACCGGTATCAGGAAGAAAATCAAAACACTGATTTCACTTCCAGTGACGATATCCAATGCGGCGACTGCGGCAACAAGCAACAGCGAAGCCACCCTAACCTGGCCGGGAGTAAACCTTTTCAATACAATATCAACTTTAGGCAGAATGCCTTCCATACCTCCACCTTTCCACGACGGATACATGGGTCATCTGCGCCTTGCAGTATGAGTCCCGATCGGGATGATCCGCCGACGCATTATATGGCATTCGCTACACGGTATATTTGCTCAACGGCACGCCTGCATTATCCTATGACGCGCCGAAGATGTAGGCATGAGCCGGGGACTGAGGGCACTCCAGCGCAGTGAATGACATATACCCCAGCAGATGCCGGTCAGCTACCCAGATAAGCGCGCTGTACAGCATCACTGCCCAGCAACTCCCTTGCCGCCCCCGACAAAGTGATTGCGCCGCTTTCCATGACATAGCCTCGCTGAGCTTCTCGCAGGGCGAGCCTGGCATTCTGTTCGACCAGCAGGATGCTCATGCCGAGTGCGGCTATGTCGTGTATGGTTGCGAATATCTTTTGCACCATCAACGGCGCCAGCCCCATGCTCGGTTCGTCCAGCATCAACAAACGCGGGCGACTCATCAGCGCTCGCGCCATCGCGACCATCTGCTGCTCGCCGCCGGAGAGCGTCCCGGCCAACTGGTCCTTGCGTTCGGCAAGGCGCGCAAACAAACCATACATGCGCTCCAGATCCGACGCGATTTCATGTCTGTCGCTGCGGCTGTAAGCTCCCATCAGCAGATTTTCAGCGACGGTCATGCGAGAAAATACTCCGCGCCCTTCCGGCACCAGAGCGATACCCATCGCAGCACGCTGATGTGCAGGAATATTCTTCAGGTTCATCCCATCGTAGTGGATCTGTCCAGCGTTCGAATGCAGCAATCCTGACAACGTTTTCAGCGTGGTGGTCTTGCCTGCGCCGTTGCTGCCGATAAGTGCCACCAGCTCGCCCTGTGAGACGTGTAAGTCTATGCCTTTGATCGCCTGAATGCCCCCGTAGGCCACTTTCAGGCCGCGGACCTCGAGTAGCCTAGTCATCGCCGCCTCCAAGATATGCGTCGATCACAGCGGGGTCATTTCTCACTTCATCAGGCATGCCTTCGGCGATCTTCTTGCCGTAATCCAGCACCGCGACTCGGTCGCACAGCCCCATGATGAGCTTGACGTCATGTTCGATCAGCAATACGGTGATGCCGCTGCGGCGGATCGCTTGCAGCAGCGTCTTGAGACTCTCCGTTTCATTTGCGTTCATGCCTGCGGCAGGCTCGTCGAGTGCCAGCAACAGCGGATCGGTAGCCAGCGCCCGGGCGATCTCCAAACGACGCTGCTCGCCATATGACAAGTGCTTCGCGACCGTTTGCGCGGGCTTGCCGATGCCCACGTAACGCAGCAGTTCGCGTGCACGTTCGGCGATGGCACGCTCTTCCTCGCGTGTCGACCGATTGCGCACCAACGCTCCGAATACCCCCGCACGGGTGCGAACATGGCTGCCTATCATCACGTTTTCCATCGCGGTAAGATTGGCGAACAGACGGATGTTCTGGAAGGTGCGCGCGATACCGGCTTGTGCCAGTATATGCGGCTTGGCCGAGTGATATTGTCTGCCATCGAACACGAATCCGCCCTCACTCGGCTGATACAAACCGGTGATGACGTTGAACAGCGTGGTCTTGCCGGCGCCGTTCGGGCCGATCAGGCCGTAGATCTCCCCGCGATTAATATTCAGCGTGACATCGGAGAGCGCTTTCAATCCGCCGAACTGTTTGCTGATTCGCGAGGCGTGCAGCAGTACGCTTTCAGTGTGTGGCATCGTATATGCTCTCTTCCGCAGCCGTGTCATCGCCGCCCAGCTCGCGGCGGCGCACCCGCGACGGCAGCAAGCCGGCCGGGCGGTATAGCATCATCACGATCAACGCCCCGCCGAACAGCAGCATGCGCAGGCTTTCCGGATCGACCAGGGTCTTGCCGAACAAGGCCTGCTGCAGCGGCACGACGATGTGGCGCAACACTTCGGGCAACAACGCCAGCAGCACACCGCCGAGTATCACGCCGGCTATGTTGCCCATGCCGCCCAGCACGACCATGCACAACACCATGATGGATTCCATCAGGCTGAAACTTTCCGGGCTGACGAAGCCCTGGAAACCGGCGAACAGTGCGCCGGACGCGCCGCCGAACATCGCGCCCATCGCGAACGCCAGCAGTTTGAGGTTGCGTGTGTTGATGCCCATTGCCGACGCGGCGATCTCGTCTTCGCGTATCGCCATCCATGCCCTGCCGATGCGCGATCTTTCCAGCCGCTGGGAGACGAACACCACCACCCCGGTGAAAGCCAGGAAAAGATAGAAATACAGATGCACCGAGGGGAAGCTGATGCCGAAAATATTTTGCGCGGCATTCAGCGACGCGTTCGCCACGCCGACCGGGTCGATGCGGCTGATACCCTGCGGGCCGTTGGTGAGGTTGACCGGCGCATTCAGGTTGTTCAGAAAGATGCGGATTATCTCGCCGAAGCCAAGTGTGACGATCGCAAGGTAGTCACCGCGCAGGCGCAATGTCGGTGCGCCGAGCAGCACACCGAATCCTCCCGCAAGCAGCGCAGCCATCGGCAGCACGATCCAGAACGGCAGATGCACCCCCTCGGGGAAGATCATCGGGAACGCGACTGCCAGATGCGGTGAACTTGTCAACGCGTAGCAATATGCTCCCACCGCGTAGAACGCGATGTATCCCAGATCCAGCAAACCCGCGTAACCGACCACGATGTTCAGTCCGAGCGCCAGCATGATGTAAAGCATCGCAAAATCGACGATGCGCACCCAGCCTCGCCCGAGCAGCGCGTCGATAATGAAGGGCAACACCATCAGCACAGCCAGCATCAGCCAGAATGCCAGTCGTTCATTGCGTTTATTGAACGAAATCATCGCAAAACATTCCCGCAGAAGCGTTGCGAGCAGGTCGAAGCACAAGGTGCCGCAGAGCGCGCGACGAGAAAACGAAGTTTCAGTGAAGGCTTACCTGCAAAGCAGGTTATGCCGGAACTACATCCACTACAGGCAGGCGGGAAGCAAACGGGCATGCGATGCCGCGGTTCGGGCGCGAAGTGGCTTATGCGGGAATTTTCATGCGCGTTCGGCAATGCGTTCTCCCAACAATCCGGACGGCCGGAACACGAGGACTATAATCAGAACAAAAAAGGCAAATACGTCCTGATAGTTGCTGCCAAAGAATCCGCCGGTCAGGTCGCCGATATAACCCGCACCCAGACTTTCAATCAAACCCAGCAACAGTCCGCCCAGCATCGCTCCGCGCAGGTTGCCTATCCCGCCTAGGACCGCAGCGGTGAAAGCTTTCAGCCCGAGCAGAAAGCCCATGTAGTAATGTGCCAGGCCATAGTTGGCGCTGACCATCAATCCCGCGACGGCGGCCAATGCCGAGCCGAGCATAAAGGTGATCGAGATCACGCGGTTGATATCCACCCCCATCAATTGTGCCGCGTGCTGATTTTCGGCCACCGCGCGCATCGCGCGTCCCAGCCGGGTGCGATGCACGAGCACCATCAAAGCCGCCATGATCGCCAGTGCCAGAAGAAAGATGATGATCTGGGTATCGTTGATGATCGCACCGCCGAAATTATGCAGATGATTGGTGATCAGCTGCGGAAACGAGTGATATTCGCGCCCCCAGATCATCATCGCCAGATTCTGCAACACGATGGACACGCCGATCGCGGTGATCAAAGGAGCGAGACGCGGCGCATGCCGCAGCGGGCGGTAGGCGATGCGCTCGATGCCGTATCCCAGTGCCATGCAACCAGCCATGGCCAGCAGTATGCTGAGCAGCAGCGCCAGCAACGGCGGAACACCCCAGGCCAGCAATGCCGTCAGCGAGGAGAGCACCAGCATTGCACCTATCATGACTATTTCGCCGTGCGCGAAGTTGATCAAGCCGAGGATGCCATACACCATCGTGTAGCCCAGCGCAACCAGCGCGTATACGCTGCCTTGAACAAGGCCATTGATGATTTGCTGAAGAAGAATTTCCATAGTCGGGAAACAAAAACGACACGCCAAGGTGTCGTTTCAGTCATTGCGTCAAATCTGCATCAATGTGGCCCCGGAGCCAGCGCCCCGAGTGTTTCGAGCGGCTGCCACTTGCCGCGCTGTACCTGGTAGACGGTGATCGCGCCGCCCTTAAGATCGCCTTTCTCGTCGAACTGGATCTTTGCCGTGACTCCGTCGTAGGAGATGGCGGCAAGCGCGGGCAGATATTTCGCCGGATCCGCCGTACCGGCCTGCTGCATCGCGGCGATCATGACGTTCACCGCATCGTAGCAATAAGGCGCATACAGCTGGATGGCGCCGTACTTGGCAACGAAGCGCTTTTCGAATTCCTTGCCGCCGGGCATCTTGTCCAGCGGCACGCCGGGCAGCGTTGCATAAGCACCCTCGGCAGCGTCCCCCGCCAGCTTAATGAATTCCGGCGTATTGCTTCCATCACCGGTCATGAATTTCAGATCCATCGCCAGGGCCTTCACCTGTTTAGCCATCGGGCCGCCTTGCGCATCCATCCCGCCATAGAACAGCAGGTCCGGTTTCTTGCTTTTCACTGCCGTCAACACAGCTGTAAAATCCATCGCCTTGTCGTTGGTATACTCATGCGCGACGATCTGAGCACCATTGGCCTGGGCGGCTTTGCTGAACTCATCCGCCAGACCCTGTCCGTAAGCGGTGCGATCGTCGATCACTGCGATCTTTCTTGCGCTCAGATTCTTCGCGGCATATTCGCCGAGCACGCGGCCCTGCTGCGCATCGTTCGCCATCACGCGGAATGCGGTCTTGAAACCCTGGGAAGTATAGGCGACCGCCGTAGCCGACGGCGAGATTTGCACGATGCCGTTATCGCTGTATATCTTTGCTGCCGGAATGCTGGTTCCGGAATTCATGTGGCCGATCACGCCGCTCACTTTGTTGTCCACCAGCTTTTGCGCCACGATGGTCGCTGTCTTCGGGTCAGCCTGGTCATCTTCACTGATCAAATCGAAATGAACCTTGCGCCCGCCTATGGTCATTCCTTTGGCATTGGCATCGTCTATCGCCATGCGCGTGCCATTTTCATTGTCCTTGCCCAAGTGTGCCTGTGGCCCCGTCAATGGCGCAGATGCACCGATGCGGACTATCAGTTCGCCGGAGGTGTCCAGACCGGTTGTGGAAGACTTTTCGCAACCAAACAGCAGCAATACTGAAACGGCCAGCAATAGCGAACGGGCAATATGCGATGTCATGGTTGGATCCTTTGAGAACTTGCCCGGATTATGCGGAGCAGGCGCGATGCTTGTCAATTTAACCCGACAATTGTTCCGTCTGTAAAAAAGCCGGCTTGCGCCGGCTTGCTCGATTGTGCCGTATGGGTCACTTGTCCCACAGGCTTTGCTCGAAGTTGATCAATTCAGTGATCTCGGCCTGCTTGGTGCCGGACGGATCATTAGCCGGCATAGGCATGTTTCCCCAGTTGCCGGCTCCGCCCTTGGAAACCTTCATAACCAATCCCTCGATCAGGGGATATTCCTTGCCGTTATAGGTATAGGTGGTTTGGCCATGGTATTTTTTGGCCACATCTTTCCATGCCGGACCGACGACTGTTTCGCTGACATCATGGCAAACATTGCAATTCAGCTTTTTGGCCAATTCAGGCATCTCGATTCTCTTGGCAGGCTCCGGTTTCTTGGCGGCATCAGGTGTCTCGGCTGCGATTGCGCCACCTGCAACCAATAGGATCGATGTAGCAACAATATTTGCAAAAGCAGATTTCATGTTTGTCTCCGGATAATGTTCAAAGTTGATCAGATGCCCCGACAAGGCTTAATCCATCTAGTTTGATTTTATACAACCTCATCGGCTTTGCATAGCGTTGCGGCCAGCGGCGGCCGGTGCTATCGCCAACTGGCTGACAACCTCTTCTCCAGACGCAAAGTACAACAAAAAAGCCGGCTTGCGCCGGCTTTTCCAGGATTGCTCCTGATCTGCTAGTCTTTAAACTTGGCTTATTTTTCCAAACCGAGAATGAAATCAACCAGTGTCTTGATATCTGCAGCGCTGACCTTGGGCGCATTAGGGATCATGGCAGTATTGGTGAACCAGTCGCCCTTGCCGCCCTTGGCCACCTTTTCTTCCAGCCACTCTTCAGGAGTCGCTTTGCCGTGTTCCTTCAGGATAGCCTCAACTGTCTGGGTGGTGTTGTAAGCCTTAGGATCAACGGCAGTACCGGTTGCGTGAACCTTGTTGTATGCCTTTGAGACATCTCTCCAGGCCGGACCGACCAATTTCTTCTCGACAGTATGGCAAGCTGTGCAACCGCTCTTCTTTGCCAATTCCGGCATATCAGTTGCCATTGCGCTGCCTGCAACTATCAAACCTGCTGTTGCGATCATACCTACGATAATTGACTTCATGTTGTCTCCATTTTTTAATAATTAAGGTATCTGAAACGATGCGAAGGTTTCTGCCTTCGCTCCCGATCTTAAAACAACGACATTAACTTTGTATAGCCATTTGATGATGGCCAAGGCGTCAAGGAGCTGGTCAGTCTTGCTTGCGATCTTGCTTGCACCGACACTAATTGTCATTGACACCAAGCATTTAACGCCGCCACCTGAGCGGAAGTTGACATATGCTTAAACTTTGTAACTTCTCCAGAACCAGTTGTGTAGCCTTTGGGCCCAATAACGGCAACAAAAAAAACCGGCTTGTGCCGGCCTTTTCGAGAAAAGCTCCCCTGTTACTTCGCCGAACCCAGAACGAACTCGACCAGAATCTTGATGTCGGCTCCGGAAACCTTGGGTGCATTGGGAATCATGGCTGCCGTACCCCTGTTTCCCGTGCCGGCGTGGTTGTGCCGTTGCTGTTACAGGCTTTGGAAACGTCCATCCAGGCCGGACCAACTATCTTCTTGTCGATTGAGTAACAGGCTGCGCAACCGCTCTTCTTTGCCAACTCTGGCATATCCGTCGCCAATGCACTGCCGATGATCATCAATCCTGCTGCTGCGATCACGCTGGTAATAACAGATTTAACTTTTTTCTCCAGAATTATTGATTGGTTTATGTGCAAGCCCTGCATTCACAAGGGTATTTTATGCAAATACACCCACATTGCCAGCCAACTTCTCCTGAAGGAAGCTTCCTGCAGACTCAAGGCTACGGTGAAGTTTATCGCTCTCCAGAGTTTGCCGATGAACCGATACTATCTTGGCAGCTGCCCTATTTGAGCATCGCGCTAAACCTGCTCGGCGCGGTATTCGACTATCATCGTGTGTCTGCTTCCCGCTGCGACGTTGACCGCATTTTCCATTGCATTCACCGACTCCACACAGACCATTTCGCGCCAACCGTCGGGTTGCCCCATGTCACCCATCTTGCCGGCTTTGTCTGTCCAGGGTGTCCACACCACGGTGGAAAGGCTGCCGGACTTCGCGACATGGATACGCCGCTGGAGCTTGTCGTCTTCGATCACGCACTCGGCGGCAGTGTTGATATACACACGGTCGGTCTCTCCAGTAAAACCGATGGGGCCAATTTGCTTTTTCAGCGCGGAGCCGCCGACCTTGTCCCAATATTCGCAGTTCTCCAATCCCTTTACACGCACGGCCCCGATATCGCCGATCTGGAAATAAGTGTGCAACGCCTCGCCGATCCGGAAATCGGAAGCGCCGTTGTTTTCAGTAGTCATTTCCATGCGCAGCGTGTCACCGACGATCACGGTCAGATCCAAATTACAGGGATGCGGCCACTGCTGGCACGTTTTGTCGCTTTCCCGCAAGCGCAGAGTGACGCGGGTCGCACCGCCCGGCTCACTGCCCGTTTCCACCACTTTCCATGGCACAGTCCGCGCAAAACCGTGGCCGGGGAAAGTCGATTCGGAAGCATGCGCGCCGAACCACGGCCAGCACACCGGCGCGCCGCCGCGTATGGATTTTCCGGCTGCCAGTTTGGCGTCGCGCGATAGCCATATCACGGGCACCGCCTGGCTCCTCGGCTTCCATGTCATCAGGTGCGCACCCTGCAGGCAGATGGCTGCGGTTGCTTGCGGATTGCTGATCTCCGCGATGACCAGGCCGCTGGCATCCTCGCGAAATTCCAGTAATCCGTTCATGCCGAATTGCATGTTCAATTGCTTCGCTGTATCCATGTCTGTATTCTTTCTGGTCAATCAAAAATTGTAAGCGTGCCTGTTGGTCGATCGAAGATTGGATAATACTCAACGGCCGCTCGCGACGGCCTGCGCAGATGTCCGTATAATCGGTGTTTTGATTTTACCCGATTAGCCCATGCTTGTTCACCCGCAATTCGATCCCGTCGCCATCCGCATCGGTTCTTTCGGCATCCATTGGTATGGCCTGATGTATCTCGCCGGATTCCTGGCTTTTCTGTGGCTTGGACGCAAGCGCATCGCCATATTGAATGACCCGCGGATCAACACCAAACTCCTCGATGACCTGCTGTTCTATGGCGTCCTTGGGGTGATTCTGGGCGGACGTCTGGGCTATGTGCTGTTTTACAAGGCCGGCTATTACTTCGCGCATCCGCTGGAGATCTTTGCGGTCTGGCAAGGTGGAATGTCCTTTCACGGCGGATTTCTCGGCGTGCTGGCGGCGATGGCATTTCTCGCGCATAAACAACAACTGCGCTGGCTGCAGCTGACCGATTTCATCGCCCCGCTGGTGCCGCCAGGCCTGGCCTTCGGCCGTCTCGGCAATTTCATAAACGGGGAACTGTGGGGACGCCCCACCGACGTGCCATGGGCGATGATCTTCCCGAAAGTGGACAATCTGCCGCGCCACCCCTCCGAACTTTACGAATTCGCGCTCGAAGGCGTGTTGTTGTTCGTGATGCTCTGGATCTACGCGCGCAAACCGCGCCCTGTCGGTGCGGTATCGGGCTTGTTCCTGATCGGCTACGGCAGTTTCCGTTTTCTCGTCGAATTCACCCGCGAACCGGACGATTTTCTCGGCCTGCTGTCGTTGGGCATGAGCATGGGGCAATGGCTGAGTCTGCCGATGGTCATCGCGGGCGTGCTGATGATGGTTTTGAGCTACCGGCGCACCACTTGACACCCATTCACCTCTCGCCCAGTATTCCCTCCATCAAAATGACCGCCATCCCGACAACCAGGGCATCACTTTGGACGATATATCTTTAGGCGTGCTGTTCGGCATCCTGCTGCTGTTGCTGATCTGCAGCGCGTTCTTTTCCGCCTCGGAGACCAGCATGATGGCGATCAACCGCTATCGCCTGAACAGCCTGGTACGTCGGGGTAACCGCAGTGCCAAACGCGTCAACCGCCTGCTCGGCAAGGTGGACAAATTGCTCAGTTCAATCCTGCTGGGCAACACCCTGCTCAACGTCCTGGCCGCAGCATTGACGAATATCATCATCCTGCGCCTGTTCGGCCAAAAAGACCTGGCGATACTGCTGGGCACCCTGGCGCTGACTTTCATGCTGCTGGTATTCAGCGAGATCATGCCCAAGATCATTGCGGCGAGTTACCCCGAGCGAATCGCGCTGCCGGCCAGCTATCTGCTCGCCCCGCTGATCACGCTGTTCCATCCGGTGGTCTCGGTGGCTGGCGGCCTGGTCAAGGGCGTGCTGTGGCTGTTGCGCATCAGGATTGAAACCGACCAGCGCAAACAAAAAATGACGATGGAGGAATTGCGCGGACTGGTGCTGGATGCCGAACACTTTTTGCCGCGCAAGCACCAGAAGATGCTGCTCAATCTGGTCGATCTTGAGCGCATCACGGTAAACGATGTGATGGTTCCGCGCAACCAGATCGAAGCGCTGGACATCAGCGCCGAACCGGGCGAATTGCGCGAACAGATCATTACCTGCCACCACACGCTGCTGCCGGTTTATGCCGACAGTCCCAGCAACATCATCGGCATCCTGCATATCAAGCGCGCACCGGCCTTGCTGCAGGAGACCACGCTCGATTTGATCCGGCTGCGCGAGATCCTCAACGAGCCTTACTTCATTCCCTCCGACACGCCGCTGCTCAAGCAGCTGCAGCAGTTTCAGGAACGCCATTCCCGGCTGGGGCTGGTGGTCGACGAATATGGCGAACTGCTGGGCCTGGTGACGCTGGAAAATATCCTGGAAGAGATCGTCGGGGAATTCACGACCCAATCACCCTCGCAAACCGGAAAATTCCTGCGCCAGGAAGACGGCAGCTACCTGCTGGAGGGCAGCAGCAGCCTGCGCGAACTGAATCGAAAACTGGGTTTGCATCTGCCGCTGGACGGTGCGAAGACCCTTAACGGCCTGATCCTGGACCACCTCGGAGACATTCCTGAACCAGGCACCAGCCTGAAAATCTCGGGGTATCCGATAGAGGTCATACAAACACAGGATCGCATCGTCAAGGTAGCGCGGATTTTTCCTTCAACATCAATCAATCAGCAATAAAAAACATGACTTTACAAGATGCACAAAGCTCGGCATGATACCCGTCAAGATTGGCCTATCAACATTCAGTGAGTGATCCCAGGGAGACGCAATGGCTGTCGCAGCAAAAACAAATCCAAGAGATCAAAAAGTAAAACCGAAAGAATTCACCTTCGCTTGGGAAGGCAAGGACAAAACCGGAAAACCAGTCAAAGGCGAGATGAGATCGGCCGGCGAGGCCAGCGTCTCCGCCAATCTGCGCCGCCAGGGCGTCAATGTCACCAAGATCAAGAAGCAGCGGCAAAGCGGCAAATCCATCACCGCCAAGGACATCACGATATTCACACGCCAGCTTGCCGTGATGATGAGATCGGGCGTACCGTTGTTGCAGGCGTTCGATATCGTGGGCAAGGGGCACGGCAATCCATCCGTGGCACGGCTGCTGTTTGATATCAAAACGGATGTCGAGACCGGCAGCAGCCTGCAGCAGGCCTTCCTGAAATTCCCGCTGTATTTCGACGCGCTGTATTGCAACCTGATCGGCGCGGGCGAGGCGGCGGGTATCCTGGATGCCCTGCTGGAACGTCTCGCGACCTACATGGAAAAGACCCTGGCTCTCAAGAGCAAGATCAAATCCGCATTGTTCTATCCGGTTTCCATCATCGTGGTGGCGTTCCTGATCACGGCCGTGATCATGATCTTCGTGATACCCGCGTTCAAGGAGCTTTTTGAAGGCTTCGGCGCAAAATTGCCCGCCCCGACCGTGATCCTGATGAATATCTCCGATGCGTTCGTCAAATACTGGTATCTGATCTTTGGCGGGATAGGCGGCGGCTTTTACACCTTCTTCTACTTCTGGAAGCGCAGCAAGAAGATGCAGGAAGTCATGGACAAACTGTTGCTCAAATTGCCGATTTTCGGCGAGCTGATCCGCAAAGCCACGATCGCCCGCTGGACGCGCACGCTTTCGACGATGTTCGCTGCCGGCGTACCCTTGGTCGAATCACTCGATTCGGTCGCCGGTGCGGCGGGCAATGCCGTGTATTACAATGCCACCAAGATCATTCAGCGCGAAGTCAGTACCGGCAGCGGTCTGACCGTCGCGATGCAGGGCACCGAATTGTTCCCGAGCATGGTGTTGCAGATGTGCGCCATCGGCGAAGAGGCCGGCTCGCTGGATGCCATGCTGTCCAAGGTGGCGGACTTCTACGAGGCCGAGGTCGATGATGCGGTGGCAGCCATTTCCAGCCTGATGGAACCTGTCATCATGGTCGTGCTCGGCACACTGATTGGCGGCATGGTGATAGCCATGTACCTGCCGATCTTCAAGATGGGCGAAGTCATTTAATGAATATCGAAGAACGGGGACTAAGGACTGAGGTGCGAGGACTGAGTGACCGCAATCCCTCAGTACTCAGTCCTCAAACCTCAGTCCTTGTTTCAATCTGATGAGTTTGCTCGAACTGCTACAATCGGTTCCCGCCGCATTTATCGGTGTGTGCCTGTTCCTCGGCCTGATGGTCGGCAGTTTTCTCAATGTGGTGATCTATCGATTGCCGAAAATGATGGAAATGGGCTGGAAGCAGCAATGCGCCGAGCTGAACGGTATATCACAACCTGACGGCGATGCCGCCCGGCATACACCATACAATCTCGTGGTCCCCCGCTCGGCCTGCCCGCATTGCAACCATGCCATCAGCGCGTGGGAGAATATCCCCATCATCAGCTATCTGTTGTTGCGCGGCAAATGCAAAGGTTGCGGCGCGCCCATTTCACCGCGCTATCCCATTATCGAGGGGATCAGCGGCATCCTGAGCGCCTACGCCGCCTGGCATTTCGGTTTCGGGCTGCCCACTGCCGGCGCGCTGCTGCTGATATGGGCGTCGCTCGCGCTGACTGCGATCGACTTCGACACGCAACTGCTGCCGGACGACATCACGCTGCCGCTGCTCTGGGCGGGTTTGCTGTTCAATCTATTCCGCTGGGGCTTTGCCGATGATTTGTCCAGTGCGGTGCTGGGCGCGGTGATCGGGTATCTTGCTCTGTGGAGCGTGTATTGGCTGTTCAAGCTCGCCACCGGCAAGGAAGGCATGGGTTACGGGGATTTCAAGCTGCTCGCGGCGCTGGGTGCCTGGCTGGGCTGGCAGATGCTGCCGCTGATCATATTGCTGTCGTCTCTGGTCGGCGCTGTGATCGGCATCACATTGATCCTGGCACTCAAGCATGGCCGCAACATACCCATCCCGTTCGGCCCTTATCTGGCCGGGGGCGGGCTGATCGCGTTGTTCTGGGGACACAATCTGACACAGGGATATTTGCAGATACTGGGCCAGCCATGACCCTATGCGTAGGTCTCACCGGCGGCATAGGCTGCGGAAAAAGCACAATCGCCGAATTGTTCGCCCAACACGGCGCCGGTATCATCGATACCGACCAGATCTCCCACCGTCTGACGCAAATCGGCGGTGCAGCCATTCCGGCAATCAGCAAGGCTTTTGGCAAAGATTTCATCACCGCTGACGGCGCGCTGGACAGGGATAGAATGCGCGGGCTGATCTTTTCGGATATGTCTGCAAAGCAATGTCTGGAAAACATCCTGCATCCCCTGATACTCGAGCACGCCAAAGCGCAACTGCAACAAATGCAGGACGCACCCTACATCATCATCGTCGTGCCCCTGCTTCCGGAAAGTGCCTCGTTCCGGCAACTGGTCCAACGCGTGCTGGTGGTGGATTGCGACGAAGACACCCGGATAGCGCGTGTCGTCAGGCGCAGCGGCATGACCGTCCCGGAAGTGCATGCCATCATCGCGCAACAAACACCCCCCACGGAACGGCTGCAAATGGCCGACGATGTGATACACAACGATGCCGATCTGCCAAGGCTGGCCGAACAGGTCGCCATGCTGCATGGGCAATACCTGGCAATGCAAAACAACAATTGACGATGGCGTGACATTCAATATATCGTTCGCTACGGATTGTCGGCACAAGCAAATGAACAGCACCAGAACAGCACATCGGGCAATAACGACGTGATCAGCTACGAGTTTCCCCTTAACGAAAAGGTCCGCACCCTGTTGCGCCTGGAGGACCTGTTCGCGCGCATGATGCACTTCACCGGACATGACAACAGCATGGGCCACCATGCGGCCATTTCCACATTGTTCGAAATTCTCGAGGTGATCAGCCGCGCCGACCTCAAATCCGATCTGCTGCAGGAACTGGAGCGGCAGAAACGGATGCTGGCCAGCCTGCACAACAATCCGGCGATCTCCGAACGGGCCCTGGATGCGATATTGGCCGATATCGAACGCGCTTCTGCAGACCTGCTTGCGATGAGCGGGAAGATCGGCCAGCACTTGCGCGAGAATGAGTGGCTGATGGGCATCAAGCAGCGCGCTGTGATGCCGGGCGGCACCTGCGAGTTCGACCTGCCTTCCTACCACTATTGGCAGGAACAGGACTTGAATATGCGGCGCGAGAATCTGCACGCCTGGCTGGCACCCATGTTGCCACTGCATACCGGGTTGAAGATCATCCTGAAGCTGTTGCGCGAAAACGGCAAGGTGTTCAACTTCACCGCGCACCAGGGCACCTTCCAGCAGATGCAGGGCGGACGGGTCGCCCAGATGCTGCGCATCCGCCTGAGCAGGGGGCTCGCGTGCATACCCGAGGTGGGAGCGAACAAATACGCGATCAACATCCGCTTCATCGCCGCCAACTATGCGGCCAAGTCCACGCTGTTCGAACAGGACGTTCCGTTCGAGTTGACCTTTTGCAGCATTTCGACCTGATGCCGGAATCCATAAACCAATCCAGAGCGGCACCAATCGTTACCTGCCCCCAATGCGGCAAGGAACATCAGTGGGACACCAACAACCGATTCCGCCCGTTCTGCAGCGAACGCTGCAAGCTAATCGACCTGGGCAAGTGGGCGAACGAGGAATATCGCGTGGCCCAGCCTTCAGATAAGGATGAACAGGAATTCACCGAGCCGCCTCACCAGGCCTGACGCAGCAAAGTGATCCCATGGGCGCCGTGCTGCCACGCTGTCTGCATGTCGGCATGGGTCAAACCACCCAGCGCATACACCGGAATGGATGAACCCGCCGCTATCGCCGCAAACTTTTCCCAGCCCAGATGCGGCGCGCCCTGATGCGACTTGGTCGCCAGCACCGGGCTCAGCAGCGCGAAATCGCAGCCCAGTTGTTCCGCACGGCGCAACTCCGCCGCGTTGTGACACGAGGCCGCGCACCACTCCACATCGGGGCGCACACTTAATTCTGCCAACTGTGCGCCGGTGAGCTGTACCCCGTCTGCGCCGATTTCCCTGCATAACTCGATGTCTGCATTGATGATCAGACGCGCATCATGTTGCCGGATCAGCGGCAGCATCTTCAGCGCCAGCGCGGAAAGCGCCTCGCGCGAATATTCCTTTTCGCGCAACTGCACCAGCCGCAAGCCGTTGTTCAGCGCGGCCACCAGCCGGCGCAAAAACTCCTCCTCGCCCAGTTCGGCCACATTGCTGATCGCGTATAAAGTTGGCAAGGACAGCGAGCGCAAGATGGGTCCGTTGGCCGGCAACAAAGGAGAAACCACATTTTGTCCCCTCTCCCCTTCCGGGGGGAGGGCTAGGGAGAGGGGCGCCTGCCACGCAAACTGCTGGCCCTCATGCGGGTGCAACTCGCCGTTCCATGCCGTTACACGAAAGAAATGCAGCCGCACCGTCGCATGTGGATAGGTATAAACGCGCGTCACCCAAGGATAAGCCGTGGTGACCGTGATGCCCAGCTCTTCGCGCAGCTCGCGCACCAGCGCGTGATGCGGCGTCTCGCCGGGTTCGATCTTGCCGCCGGGAAATTCCCAATAGCCCGCCCAGATTTTGCCGGGGGGACGTTGGGCGAGGAGGAACGTGCCATCTGGACGTTGAAGGACGGCGGCGGCGACTTCGACGATTTTCGTATTTTCGGTTGAGTTGCTCAATACAATCTTTCAGGTCAAATCAAAAGTAAAGTCGCTGGGAAGTGTAACCATTCCCTCTCCCCCTCGCGGGAGAGGGTTAGGGAGAGGGGCATATAAATCAAAACCGCCGGGGGTTGCCCGGCAGCAAGTAACTTTCTTTTGCTTCGCCAAAAAGAAAGTTACCAAAGAAAAGGCGACCCCGGTTTGCCGCCCTTCGGGTGCCCTGCGTTGCTCGACTGGTCCGGCGGCTGCGGAACTCGCACGATCCGCTGCGCGTCCACGTGCTCAAACAGTCCTCGCCGATATCCCCTGACCAGCCTGCGCTACTCGGCGGCGCACAAGGGAGTTAAACAAAACCAAAATCTTAAAACGGGTGGGCAAATTGCCCACCATTATTTTATTATCCGCGTGGGTAGGTAAGACTTGCCCACCCTACGCCCGCCACACCAGTGAGCGTCTTCACCAGCGAGGTCTTGCCGTATTCAATATGGCCTGCGGTGCCAATGATAATTTTGATGGATGGAAATACGAAGAATATCTCGAATAATTATTATCTTTTCTTTTCGCCGAGAATTAATAACATCGCTACGTATGAGATACAAACAGCTACCTCGATAAAAAACTCCAATGGATCATGCGATTTACCTAATGTAATCCACATCATCCCCAACCAGATACACCAGCCAAGAGCAATCATTCTTTTCTACCCTATACTTATGCTTTGTGTTGCGGCCATTTAACGTTTTCTGAAACTTTAGCTTAATGCGGTGAATCCACAGTATTTCATTGTTAGCTCACACTCCGACGATGTTTTCATAGAACCAATTGTCGAAATCAAGATTCCGGCTTATCTCTAGCCCCAACCGCTTGGCATTTTCAAGTGCCCTTACCAGCATCCAGCAGGCAGCCTTTTCAATATCTACGGTTATTGTTGGGCCTTTGTCTTCCTGAAGATGTTTAAGTGCATTTCTGGCCAAGTTCTCTTCGTCGATGTACTCCTTCTTTTCTGGTTTCATCACATGAAACGTTTTGTCAAACGAAATCGTGTTGGCAAATGACCAATCAAGTACATTTTGCTCCCTACGCAAGGATAATGCCTCGCCAAATATTTCCTCGGCAGCACCAGCTAGCGTGATAGCAGATGCATAGCTTTGATGGTCAAGGAATAGTGATAGTGCTACATCGAGTTGCTCTTTTGCCAGAGTCAAACGCTCGTAGGCTTTTTCAACCATTGGTTTCTCCATAATCAAATGTTCTTAAATTATGTGGCGAATTTTAGGATGAAGTGCAATTTTGAGTAACCCAGGTCAGGTGGGCGGGATGCGGTAGCATCCATGCCTTTTTGACCGGACAGTCGAAATTGCGAAGATGAACTACACACACCTCACCCGAGAAGAACGATACCAGATTTACGTACTAAAGAAGATAGGCCACACCCAAAGCGATATTGCGAGTGTGTTGCAACGAAGCGAATCAACTATCAGCAGGGAATTGAAACGCAACTGCGGGCGACGCGGTTATCGTCCCAAGCAGGCGCACAGCAAGGCTGTTGAACGTCGTGCGCTCAATGCCCGCCAGGTGGATGTGGAAGCATGGCAGTTTGCACAGGAGATGCTTCTGCAACAGTGGAGCCCGGAGCAGATCAGTGGGCATGCCGACATCAGTTCGGAGACGGTCTACCAACGAGTTTATGCAGACAAGCAGTCAGGGGGTCTGTTGTGGAAGCACCTGCGCTGCCAGAAGAAAAGAAAGAAACGGTATGGCAAGATGGAACGGCGTGGCCAGATACCTAACCGGCAATCTATTGAGGACAGGCCGGCCATCGTGGATGAGCGCAAGCGGATCGGTGACTGGGAGGCG
The DNA here is from genome assembly GCA_963723415.1 of uncultured beta proteobacterium. Lineage (GTDB taxonomy): Bacteria > Pseudomonadota > Gammaproteobacteria > Burkholderiales > Gallionellaceae > Gallionella. The sequence goes on from CAVRQB010000003.1 coordinate 568,601, forward strand.
GACACCATCATTGGCAAGAACCATCGTCAGGCCATCGTGAGCATCGTGGAACGGAAGACGGGGCTGACGCTGATCCGAAAGGTCGAGCGCAAGACCGCACAAGCGGTCAGCCAGGCCATGATCGAACTGCTAAAGCCGCACCAAAAGAAGGTGCACACGATCACTTCAGACAACGGAAAGGAATTTGCCGGGCATGAACAGATCGCTAACAAACTGAAGGCCGACTTTTACTTCGCCCACCCCTATGCGTCCTGGGAGCGAGGAACGAACGAGAACACCAATGGATTGATACGACAGTACTTCCCAAAGAACCGGGACTTCACCACCATTACACAACAGGAGATAGATACAGCAATGGAGAGATTGAACAACCGACCCAGAAAGAGACTTGGATTCCTGACACCCAATCAGGTATTCTTCAAGTCAGGCGTTGCACTTCAAATTTGAACTCGCGTGTATAGAACCACAATGTACCGGAGTCGAATTGTTTTAGCTATCCACCTCAGTATGGTGGGCAACTTGTTGCCCGCCTGATTTTGGTTTTGACTTTTTGCTTTTCATCCCCTGTGCGCCGCCGAGTAGCGCAGGCTGGTCAGGGGTAGTCCGACGAGTATGTTCGAGCACGTGACTGCGCAACGGGTCGTGCGAGTTTATGAGGGGGCCTGGCCTGCCGAGCACACGAGGGCACCCACGAAGTGGGCGGCAAACTGGGGGCGCTTTTTCTTTGGTTACTTTCTTTTGGCGACGCAAAAGAAAGTGACTTGCTGCCGGGCAACCCCCGGCGATGTTGACTTTGGTTTTCCATGACTCAGAAAATGCAGAGTAACTTTTAGTTTCTACCCTCTCCCTAGCCCTCTCCCTGCAAGGGCTAGGGAGAGGGGGTCTTTTGTTTCCCCGCCCAATCCCTCGCAAACTGCCACCCCACCCTGCCGCTCCTCGACCCGCGCTGTACGCTCCATTGCAACGCCGCCTGCCGCGCTACCTCATCCATCTCACCGGACAACCCAAAGTGCCGCAACCAGTGCGCAACGATGGCGAGATACTCATCCTGAGAAAACGGATAGAACGACACGCACAATCCAAAACGTTCGGACAATGATATTTTTTCCTCGATGCTTTCCCCCGGATGGATCTCGTCGCCGACATATTTGGTCGCGAGATTGTCCTGCATCGACTCCGGCATCAGGTGGCGGCGGTTGGAAGTTGCGTAGATCAGCAGGTTGTCGGAAAAAGCCACCAGCGATCCGTCGAGCGCGGCCTTGAGCGCCTGGTAGCCGGGCTCGTCGGCGTTGAACGACAGGTCATCGCAATACAGGATGAAGCGCTCAGGCCTGCCCGCGACCAGCGCGATGATGTGCGGCAGGTCTCCCAGTGCAGGCTTGCCGACCTCTATCAGGCGCAGCCCTTGTTTTGAATATTCGTTAAGCAGCGCCTTGACCAGCGAGGACTTGCCGGTGCCGCGCGATCCGGTCAACAGCACATTGTTGGCCGGCCGGCCCTGCACGAACTGTCTGGTGTTCTGGGCTATCAGTTGCTTCTGCCTGTCGATGCCGAGCAGGTCGGAAAGACCGATGCGATGCGGATGCGCCACCGCTACCAGCCTGCCCTGCTCCCAGCGAAACGCATGCGCGGCGCTCCAGCCCGGCGCACTCCCAGTTGCAAACCTGGGCAGCGTGCGCTCCAGTTTTTCCATCAGCCGTTCGGCGCGGTCGAGAAAGCGGTCGAGTTTATCCATAAGATTATTCGCTGTTTTTATGGAAGCACATTATCCATGTTCTGCAACGACAGGGGATTGAAAAACGTAGCGAGGATGGTCAGACGCAAGGCGCGCGGCGGACAGCGACCGAAACATACCTCGCAGGTAGGCTAAGGAAGCGAGCACCGAGCAACGCTGCAGATGACCACCGCAGTAGTTTTACAACTCCTGTCAGCTTCGATAGCTGGCGTTGATTTTTACATAGTCATAGGAAAAATCGCAGGTCCACAATGTGGCCTCTGCCTTGCCGCGGCCCAGCGCCACCCGTACCGTGATGTCGCTCTGCCTCATCACGCGCTGGCCGTCTTCCTCGCGGTAGCTGGCGGCGCGCCCGCCGTTCTCGGCGACCAGCACCTCGTCAAGATACAGTCTGAGCGCGGCCACATCCAGGTCGTCCACGCCGGCATAGCCGATCGCGGCAAGGATGCGCCCGAGGTTGGGATCGGAGGCGAAGAACGCGGTCTTGACCAGCGGAGAATGGGCGATCGCGTAGCCGATCTGCTTGCACTCGGCTTCGTCCCTGCCGCCCTCGATCTGCACCGTGATGAACTTGGTCGCGCCTTCGCCGTCGCGCACGATGGACTGTGCCAGGTGTATCGCGACTTCGTTGATCGCTGCTTGCAACGCCTGGCCTGCTTTGCTGCCGGCAGTCTTCACTTCAGGCAGTGCAGCCTTCCCGGTGGCAATCAGCATCAGCGCATCGTTGGTGGAGGTGTCGCCGTCCACGGTGATACAGTTGAACGAACGGTTGGCGGCCTCGCCGACCATAGCCTGCAGCAACGGTTGCGCGATTGCCGCATCGGTGGCGATATAGCCCAGCATCGTCGCCATGTTCGGATGGATCATGCCCGAGCCCTTCGCGATCCCGGTGATCGTGATGGTCGTGCCGTCTATCGTGACTTGTTTTGAGATCGCCTTCGCGATGATGTCGGTGGTCATGATCGCCTCGGCGGCGGCCAACCAGTTGTCTGCGCGCATGTTCGCCACGGCGCCCGGCAAGCCCGCGGCGATCTTCGCCACCGGCAGCGGCTCCATGATCACGCCGGTGGAGAACGGCAAGATCTGCGATGCCTTGCATCCAAGCAGACCTGCCAATGCTGCGCAACTTGTCCGGGCATCCTGCATGCCCTGTGCGCCAGTTCCGGCGTTGGCGTTGCCGGTGTTGACCAGCAGCGCGCGGATGCCGCCCGTGCCTATAATTGCTGCTTGGGCGAGATGCTCGCGCGCGACGATCACCGGGGCGGCGCAAAAGCGGTTTTTGGTGAACACGCCGGCGACCCGCGCGCCTTCGCTCAACTGCATCACCAGCAGGTCCTTGCGGTCGGGCCGCTTGATGTTCGCCTGCGCGATACCCAATGAAACGCCCGCGACAGGCAATAGTCGGGCTGCGGCGGGCGGGATCAGATTGACAGGCATGTGTTAGGGAACCTCTGATTAGGTCCCGCATGGCCGCGCATTCGGCTTTGCGGGATGGGATGCAAGAAAGGCGACGACGCGAATGGTGATTCCCTTCGCTAGGAGCCTGACACCGCAGACCGCCCGCAAAGCCAATGCCCTTGAGGGTTGCGACAAAAACAGGCGCTCGCGGTGTTGCGCTCCTTGGCATCGTAGAATGACTACGACCTGCGTCGCACGCCTTGCGATCATCCTGTTTTTGTCAGCAACGCGGTTCATGAATGACTTAATCAGAGGTTCCTTAGGTTTAATAGCGGCCATTGGTGCGGTATATGTAGTTGCTGAGCTCGGCCGATTGGCTGTTCACCCTCCGCACGATGCCATGGACATTGCGCACCACACCCCGCATCACTTTGTATACGATCATCGGATGGGAGTTGATCAGCTTCTCGAATTCTGCCCTCGCCATGCTGAGGACCTTGGTATTGCCCACCGAATGGAGGGTAGCACTGATATCGGAGGCCGCACCGCCGACGAATGTGATGATGCCGGCCAGATCGCCCGGCTTCAGCACGTGGATGACGGATTCCCTGCCTTCGCTTTCGATCTTCACCTCGATATCGCCGTGCGCAAGTATATACAGGTTGTCCGGTTGCTCGTCGCCGGGCTTGACGATGATCTCGCCGGATTTGTAATCCTGCACCTTGAACAGGCCCGCGATAATATCCACTTCCGCATCGCTCAATTCTTCGGTGATCGTTGAGGTACGCAGTGTATCGATCACTAACGACATCTCGTTCTCCTTGTGAGATTAATTCAGCCTGCCATGGCATTGCTTGTATTTTTTCCCGGAACCGCAGGGGCACGGATCGTTCCGGCCGATCTTCTGCTCCTCGCGCACGAACGGCTTGTGCTCTGCACCGGTCGACTGATCCTCGGACGGCTGCGCCAGGGCTTCATCGTAATCGGCGTGATGATACTGTACGTTGCCCGGCGCAGGCGCGGCTTCCACCGCTTCGACATCCTCTTCGCCGCGCACCTGCACGGTCATCAATATCTGCGTCACTTCGCGCTTGATCGCGTCCAGCATCATCGAGAACAGTTCGAACGCCTCGCGCTTGTATTCCTGCTTGGGGTTCTTCTGCGCGTATCCGCGCAGGTGGATGCCCTGGCGCAGGTGGTCCAATGCCGCCAGATGCTCGCGCCAATGCACGTCCAGGCTTTGCAGCATGACCATGCGTTCGTAGTGGTGCATGACTTCGGTGCTCACCGTCTTCACCTTTTCCTGATACTGCTTCAGGGCGTGCTCCACGATGCGCGCGCGCAGGCCCGCTTCGTTCAGCTGCTTGTCCTCTTCCAGCCAGCGCGCCAAAGGCAATTCCAGCCGGAACTCGCCGGCCAGGTATTGTTCCAGCCCGGGCACGTCCCACTGCTCTTCCATCGAATGCGGTGGAATGTAAAGACTGACTGAGCTGTCCAGCACATCCTCGCGCATCGCCTGTATGGTTTCGGTGATGTCCGCGCTTTCCAGCAGCTCGCTGCGCTGCTGGTAGATCACCTTGCGCTGGTCGTTGGCGACATCGTCATATTCCAGGATCTGCTTGCGCATGTCGAAATTGCGCGCCTCCACCTTGCGCTGCGCGTTCTCGATAGCGCGCGTCACCCAGCTGTGTTCGATCGCCTCGCCCTCCGGCAATTTGAACCTGTTCATGATCGCCGTGACCCGGTCCGAGGCGAAGATGCGCAGCAGCGGGTCTTCCAGCGACAGGAAGAAACGGCTGGAGCCCGGATCGCCCTGGCGTCCGGAACGCCCGCGCAACTGGTTATCGACGCGGCGTGATTCATGGCGCTCGGTGCCGATGATATGCAGCCCGCCGCTATCCAATACCTTCTGGTGGAGCTGTTCCCATTCGGCTTTCAATTGGGCGATACGCTGCTCTTTCGCGGCCTTGTCCAAAGCCGTATCTTCGCGCACCAGATCAATCTGTTTCTCGACGTTGCCGCCCAATACGATGTCCGTTCCTCGCCCGGCCATATTGGTTGCTATGGTGATCATCTTCGGACGTCCGGCTTGCGCGATGATCTCCGCTTCCCGTGCGTGCTGCTTGGCATTCAGCACTTGATGCGGCATCTTTTCGCGCTGCAGGAATCCCGACAGCAATTCCGAATTCTCGATCGAGGTGGTTCCCACCAGCACCGGCTGGCCGCGCTGATGGCAGTCCTTGATATCCTGGATGACCGCCTGGTATTTCTCCTTGGCGGTCAGATACACCTTGTCCATCATGTCCTTGCGTATGGTCGGACGGTGCGGCGGGATGATCACGGTTTCAAGATTGTAGATCTGCTGGAACTCGTAGGCCTCGGTATCGGCGGTACCGGTCATGCCGGCCAGCTTGCCGTACATGCGAAAATAATTCTGGAAGGTGATCGAGGCCAGCGTCTGGTTTTCCTTCTGGATGGGCACGCCTTCCTTGGCCTCCACCGCCTGGTGCAGGCCGTCCGACCAGCGCCTCCCCGCCATCAGCCGGCCGGTGAACTCGTCCACGATCACCACCTCGCCGTCCTGGATCACATAATGCTGGTCCCGATGGAACAGGTTGTGCGCGCGCAAGGCCGCATACAGATGATGGATCAGCGTGATGTTGGCCGGGTCGTACAGGCTGCCGCCTTCGGGCAGCAGCCCGGCTTTTGCCAGTATATCTTCGGCGTGCTCATGGCCGGATTCGGTCAGCAGGATCTGGTGGTTCTTTTCGTCCACGCTGTAATCGCCCGGTCCTTCCTCATCGGGATCTCCGGCCTTGCGCACCAGCTGCGGCACCAGCTTGTCGATGCGCACATACACGTCGATGTTGTCCTCCGCCTGGCCGGAGATGATCAGCGGAGTGCGCGCCTCGTCTATCAGGATCGAGTCGACCTCGTCCACGATGGCGTAATTCAGCGTACGCTGGAATCGCTCGCTGACCTGGGTCGCCATGTTGTCGCGCAGATAATCGAAGCCGAATTCATTGTTGGTGCCGTAGGTTACATCCGCGGCGTAGGCAGCCTGTTTGTCAGCCGACTCCATCTGCGAAAGTATCACCCCCACCGACAGGCCAAGGAATCGGTACAGGCGGCCCATCCATTCGGCATCGCGCCCCGCCAGGTAGTCATTCACTGTAACGACGTGAACGCCCTTCCCCGCGATCGCATTCAGATATACCGGCAGCGTGGCCATCAGTGTTTTGCCCTCGCCGGTGCGCATCTCGGCGATCTTGCCATAATGCAGAACCATCCCGCCGATAAGCTGCTCGTCATAGTGGCGCATCCCCAACACGCGAGTGCTCGCCTCGCGCACTACGGCAAACGCTTCGGGCAAGAGCGAGTCCAGCGATTCGCCCCGCGCAAATCTTTCCCTGAAACTGCCGGTTTTCTGAAGCAATGCCTCATCGCTCAATTTTGCGGTGTCGGCTTCCAGTTTGTTAATGGACTGGACTGTTGCGCGATATTGCTTGAGCAGACGGTCATTGCGGCTACCAAAGATACTTTTCAGCACACTGGAAATCATAATATTTTATTTTCTCAACTGAGGGGGTGCCTAAAAAATAATAAAGGGTGAGGCAAACCATCACCCCACCCCAACCAACAGAAACATTGTTAACCGGCGGTCTTTTCCAAAAAACGCACGGGATTCTGGGCGATGCCCTTGTAACGGACTTCAAAGTGCAGGTGGTTCCCGGTTGAACGTCCGGTGCTTCCCACCTCCGCGATCTTCTCGCCGCGCCGCACTACCTGGCCGACCTTTACGAACAATTTGGAACAATGCCCATAGCGTGTGACGATATCATTACCGTGGTCGATCTCGACCAGATTACCGTACGAAGGATTCATGCTCGCGTAAGCCACGACCCCTCCTGCGGAAGCATATATGGGCGTTCCGGCATCCGCGACGAAATCCACGCCCTCATGCATCGCCATTTGACCTGTGAATGGATCGATGCGCCAACCGAAATTCGACGAATAATAGCCCGAGTGCACCGGCGGAACGGAGGGGAGCATCTTGGCGCTCAACTGGTTCTGCAGCAGCATGGTTTGCAGTGCCAGCAATTTGTCGCTGCGATCATTTACCACATGACCCAATCTGTCCAGTTGCTCATCCAGACTGTTCTCGGACATTGTCTGTCCCGGTATGACCACCAGCGGCCCCCCCTGTGCGGGCGGCTTGGAGAACTGGAATTCTTCCGGCTTCATGCCGGTCAATTTGGCCAGACGCGCGCCAAGCGCATCCAGACGCTGCACCTGCGCCTGCATCTGCCCGACCCGGATCGCCATCGCATCCAGGCTGCTATGCAGGTAGAACTGCTGCTTTTGTTGCTCGTCGTTCTGGACCTGCGATAACAGTATGCGTATCTCATCGCTCAGATCCTCCGGAGCAAAGCGCACCAGCAGGTATTGCAGCGTAAAAGCCGCTGCCAGCATCAATCCCGACAGCAGCATCAGCAAAAACGTCAACTGCAATCCCCCCAGGGAAATGCTGCGAGTCTTTGCCAGGCGATTGGAAACTAGAATAATATTCATGCTTCCTCCTTCTCAAGTAATCTGTCTATTCGTGTCACAACAACTAAAAAAACTGCTGAAAGACCATCAGGAGCTGCGCCCCTTGCTGGCGCAGGTACAGGTCCTTTCAAGCTTGCAGGCTCACTTTGCCGCGGTCGCGCCGCCCAATCTTGCTCAGTCGGTTCAGGTATTGAACCTGCAAGCGGGCACGCTCAGTATTGCCGCAGCCAACGCGGCCATCGCATCCAAATTGCGCCAGATTGCCCCGGAACTGGCCGCCCAGTTACAAAACAGGGGTTGCGAGGTTAGCGGAATCCGGGTCAGGGTGCAAGTTTCCTACGATCGCCTGCAACCCAAACCGGCACCGCACAAGCTCGGCAAAACCGCACAAAACGCATTGCGGGATCTCAGCGCGAGCCTGAACGACTCTCCACTCAAGGCCGCGCTGGACAGGATGATCAAAAACTAAGGAACCTCTGATTAAGTCCATCATGAACCGCGTTGCCGACAAAAACGGGATGATCGCAAGGCGCGCGACGCAGGTCGTAGTCATTTTACGATGCCAAGGAGCGCAACACCGCGAGCGCCTGTTTTTGTCGCAACCCTCAAGGGCATTGGCTTTGCGGGCGGTCTGCGGTGTCAGGCTCCTAGCGAAGGGAATCACCATTCGCGTCGTCGCCTTTCTTGCATCCCATCCCGCAAAGCCGAATGCGCGGCCATGCGGGACTTAATCAGAGGTTCCCCTAGAGCAGCACACGCCATCCCGCCAGCACGTAACGTTTCGGAACGAACAGCAGGGCAAAGCGCAATGATTGCCAGGCGAATTCGAGATAGCGCCGGTTGCGCGTAAAGATATACATACCGCCGCTCGATACCAGCAACAAAGCCAGCAATACCACGAATAGCCGCAGGATCAGCATAACCCCGCGCCGTACATTTGGCGGTCAGGCAGCCTGCAATTGCAGGCGAAGAAATCCGGGCGCCTCTTCCATGCTGTTGAATGTGACGAATTCCCAAGCCTGCTCATCGGCATGCAATTCCCGCAGCAGTGCATTATTCAGGGCATGGCCGGATTTGTATCCGGAAAATGCCCCGATCAAGGGATGGCCCAGCAAGTAGAGATCGCCTATCGCGTCGAGGACCTTGTGCTTGACAAACTCGTCCTCGAAGCGCAATCCGTCGGCATTCAACACGCGATAGTCGTCCATCACGATGGCGTTGTCCAGGCTGCCGCCCAGCGCCAGGCCCTGCGCGCGCATGTATTCGACATCCTGCATGAAACCGAACGTGCGCGCCCGGCTGATGTCCCGCACGTAGGATTCATCGTCCAGATCGATGGTGACGTTCTGCCGGGTATTGGCAAACACCGGGTGGGGGAAATCGATCGTAAAGGTCAGTTTGTAGCCGTGATAAGGCTCAAAGCGCACCCATTTGTCGCCTTGCTTCACTTCCACGGTCTTTTTGATGCGTATGAATTTTTTGGCGGCGGACTGTTCGATGATGCCCGCAGATTGCAGCAGAAACACGAAGGTACCGGCGCTGCCGTCCATGATCGGAACTTCGGCGCTGTCCAGGTCGACATAGGCGTTGTCCACACCCAAGCCGGCGAACGCCGACATCAGATGCTCTATCGTGGCTACGCGCACCCCGTTCTGTTCCATGCAGGTCGACAGGCGCGTGTCATGCACCAATTCGGCGCGCACATGGATCTCCGCGACGGGCTTGACGTCCACACGGCGAAACACGATACCGGTATTGACCGGGGCCGGGCGCAGGCCGAGCGTGACTTTCTCGCCGCTGTGCAGGCCGACTCCCGTCACGCTGACGGAGTTTTTCAAGGTGCGTTGCTTGACCATCCGCTATATCCACTGAATTTATGGTTAATATTACCACATTAACCATAAGCAAGACTCATGCCCTCGCCCGGATCAGTCCGCCTGTTTGCGCAAAAATGAAGGGATGTCATAAGTGTCCACGCCGGATTTTTCCATCGCGTCGACCGCCGCCCGGCGCCCGCTCCTCATGATCGTCGGCGTTTCCAGCTCCCCGTAATTCACATTGGCAGCCGGCTCATCGTGCGTGCCTGTGCGTTGAAAGTCCTGGTTCTGATACACGATCTCCGGCTTGGTTTGCTTGCGCGCCAGCGGCTTGCCCAGGCCGGTCGCGACGACCGTGACGCGCATCTCGTCGCCCATGGCCTCGTCAAACACCGAGCCCACGATCACGGTCGCTTCTTCCGCGGCAAATTGCACGCACTCCATCACGTCATCGATCTCCTTCAGTTTCAGGCTCTTGCTCGAAGTGATGTTCACCAGCACACCGCGCGCGCCGGACATATCCACATCTTCCAGCAACGGACTGGCGATCGCCCGCTCGGCCGCGACCCGCGCCCTGCCCTGACCTGAAGCGATCGCCGAACCCATCATCGCCATGCCGTTTTCCGACATCACGGTGCGCACGTCGGCGAAATCGACGTTGATCAGCCCGGGCACATTGATCACCTCGGCTATACCGGCGACCGCACCTTGCAGCACGCCATTGGCCGCCTTGAACGCTTCGGGCACCGTGACGTCATTGCCCAATACCTCCATCAGCTTCGAGTTCGGCACGATGATCAACGAATCGACGTACTCGGTCAAAACCTCGATCCCCGCTTTGGCAAAGCGCATCCGGTTGCCTTCATAAGCGAACGGTTTTGTGACCACCGCCACGGTCAGGATATCCAGTTCCTTTGCGATCTGCGCAACGATGGGTGCCGCACCTGTTCCGGTGCCGCCGCCCATGCCTGCTGTGATGAACACCATGTGCGCGCCGCTGAGCAGCTCCTTGATGCTTTCGCGGTCTTCTTCCGCCGCCGCCTGGCCGACCGAGGGTTTGGCACCGGCCCCCAGGCCCTTGGTGATGCTCGCCCCGATCTGCAACTGTGTCTGGGCCTTGCTGCGCTTGAGCGCCTGTGCATCGGTGTTGATGACGATGAACTCGACGCCCAGCACGCCTTGTTCGATCATATGATCCACTGCATTGCCGCCGCATCCGCCCACCCCCACTACCTTGATCACCGCATCCTGAGATTGTGAATCCATGATTTCAAACATCGCCGTCTCCTTAAAAAATAATTACAAAAATCCAACCCTGAAACCAACCGAACGACCTGCCCCGATAGCTGCTAAAAATTTCCCTGAACCCAGGTTTTCATCCTTGCCAATACGTCACCGAATGAATTCGACTGCATGCGCGTCTCCGCATTGCGCTGGTGGTGCTCCAAACCGTACAGCAGCAGCCCCACGCCGGTCGCCAGACGCGGCGTCTTCACCACGTCGGACAGCCCACCGATATATTTCGGGGTGCCCAGACGCACAGGCAGATGGAAGATCTCCTCGCCCAGTTCGACCATGCCCTGCATCGCGCTGCTGCCTCCGGTGATCACGATGCCGGATGACAACAACTCCTCGAGGCCGCTGCGGCGCAATTCCTGCTGCACCAGCGAATACAGCTCCTCGACGCGCGGCTCGATCACCTCCGCCAGGGTCTGTCTGGACAGCATGCGCGGCCCCCGCTCGCCCACGCCGGGCACCTCGATCGCCGCGCCGTCGGCCAGCTGGCGCAGTGCGCACCCGTACTTGATCTTGATGTCTTCGGCATCCTGCGTCGGCGTGCGCAACGCCATCGCGATGTCATTGGTGATCTGGTCGCCGGCGATCGGTATCACCGCGGTGTGGCGGATCGCGCCTCCGGTGAACACGGCGATATCGGTGGTGCCGCCCCCTATGTCCACCAGGCATACTCCCAGCTCCTTCTCGTCTTCGGCGAGCACGGCCTTGCTGGATGCAAGCGGCTGCAGGATCAGTTCGTTGACTTCCAAACCGCAGCGATGGATGCACTTCATGATGTTCTGCACCGCGGACACCGCACCGCTGATGATGTGCACCTCGACGTCCAGCCGCATGCCGCTCATGCCCAGAGGCTTCTTGATGCCATCCTGCCCGTCGATGCTGAATTCCTGCTCGAGGATGTGCAGAATCTGCTGGTCGCCCGGCAGGCTGATCGAGCTGGCCGTCTCGATCACGCGCTCGATGTCGGGAGCCGCGACCTCCTTCTCCTTGATCTTCACCATGCCGCGCGAATTGATGCTGCGGATATGGCTGCCCGCGATGCCGGTATAGACCTCGTGTATCTTGCAGTCGGCCATCAGCTCGGCTTCCTCCAGCGCGCGCTGGATCGCCCCCACCGTGGCTTCGATGTTGACCACCATGCCTTTCTTCATCCCGGATGAGCCGTGCATGCCCATGCCGATCACTTCGAGCATGCCGTCCGGCTTTGCCTCTCCGACGATGACCACGATCTTGGACGTGCCGATATCGAGTCCGACTACCAAGTTCTTGGCTTCCTTGTTTCTGCTCATCACTTGCTCTCCGCTGCCGCTTGTCAACCTTGCTTGGCCAATCCACCATTAGCCGACCCGCTCACCGCAAATCCGTTGCGGTAGCGCAAATCCACATATTTCACCTTGTCCTGCAGTGCCGCCAGGCTGTAGGGGTAAACCTCGACGAACCTTGCCAAGCGCTGCTGCATATCCTCGCGCCCCAGCTCCAGCACCATGCCGTTGCTCAGGCGCAATTGCCATGCATGACGCGGCGACAAGGCAAGCCGTGTCACTTGCAGATCCAGTGCAGCCAGCTGCCGGCTGAATTGCCCGTACTGTTGCGTCATTTCCGCCGCCGTTCCGTCCTGTCCGATGAAGCGCGGCAAAGATTCCCTGCTGTCCGCCACGAAAACCTCGCCCTGCTGGTCCACCAACGCTGCATCGTTCCAGCGCGCCAGCGCCTGATGTTCCTCCAATCGCACCTCCAGGCCGCGCGGGAATTCGCGGCGTATGCTGACATTGCGTACCCATGGCAGCTTTTCCAGCGATTGCCTGAGGCGTTCGATGTCCACGGTAAAAAGATTTCCCTGCGCTTCGTTGCGCACTACCTGCAACACTTGCTGCGCATCGACCCGCTGCGGCATATTGCTCAAGCGCACGATCTGCAACGGAAACAATCCCGGCAGATGTGTCGCGTAATAGACCGCGCCACAAAGCACCGCACCCGCGCTGAAGAGGATCAGCGCGTTGGCGATGCTGCGCAGCATCGGTGCGTTATCCCACATGGGCCAGCTCCAGTATGCGCAGCACCAATTGCTCGAAACTCATCCCGGCCTGGCGGGCCGCCATCGGTACCAGACTGTGATCGGTCATGCCCGGCGAGGTGTTCACTTCCAGCAGATACGGCTTGCCCGAGTTGTCCTTCAGAAAATCCACGCGGCCCCAGCCCCGCCCCCCTATCAGCGCGAACGCCTGCCTGGCCAGCTTCTGCATCCCGGCTTCCTGCGCGGCATCGAGGTCGCTCGGGCAAAGGTAACGGGTGTCGTTGCGCAGGTATTTCGCCTCGTAGTCGTAAAATTCGTTGGCAGGCTCGATCTTGATCACCGGCAATGCCTGTTCGCCCAGGATCGCAACGGTATATTCTCCGCCGCCGATGAAGCTTTCCGCGAGAACCAGAGGATCGTGCCTGGCCGCTTCCCGGTATGCGGCCTGCAATTCGCCTACCGCTTTGACCTTGCTGATGCCCACGCTGGAGCCTTCATTGGCGGGTTTGACGAACAGAGGCAAACCGAGTTGTTGCGCGACGGCATTCCAATCGCTGTGGTCGTCGAGCACCGCGTAATCAGGTATCGGCAATCCGGCTGCCTGCCACACCAGCTTGCTGCGCCACTTGTCCATGCCCAGCGCCGAGGCCATCACCCCGCTGCCGGTATAGGGTATACCCAGCAATTCCAGTGCGCCCTGCACCGTGCCGTCCTCGCCGTAGCGCCCGTGCAACGCGATGAATGCGCGGTCGAAGCCGTCATCGGCCAGCGCCTGCAGGTTCTGCACGGCCGGATCGAACGGATGCGCGTCCACGCCGCTGCGCAACAGCGCCGCTAGCACTGCCGCACCGCTTTTCAGCGATACTTCGCGCTCGGCGGAACGCCCGCCGAACAACACGGCAACTTTTCCGAAATTCTTCATGCTATCCATTCAAAATCCATTTCCGAGGTAGGGTGGGCACGTTTTTGTGCCCACGCGATTGCCACGTTCCTACAGCGTGGGCACAAAAACGTGCCCACCCTACGCATACCGTTCATGCCGCTTCCCCAATAATTCGCACTTCCGGGTGCAGACTGATGCCGGTCTGTTGCAGCACCACGGCCTGCACTTCCAGGATCAGATTCTCAATGTCCGCCGCAGTCGCGGCACCGGTATTCACGATGAAATTGGCATGCTTTTCGGAAACCTGCGCGCCACCGATCCGCCTGCCTTTCAAGCCGCATTGCTCGATCAGCCGCGCGGCATGGTCGCCCGGGGGGTTGCGAAACACCGAGCCAGCATTGGGCAGATTCAACGGCTGGCTGGCGATGCGCTTGCTCAGCAGGGACTTGATCCCCTGCCGGGCCGACTCACCGCTGCCCCTGGGGAATTGCAACCATGCGGCAACGAAGAATTCGGGGGATTCAGGAACAAGGGGCAAGGCACAAGAGGCAAGGCTGGAATCTTGAGTCTTGCATCTTGTGTCTTGTGTCTTTTTCTCCAACACATGCCGATACCCGATCTGATAATCGGCCGGTGTTCTCATGTGCACTTCACCCCGCCGGTCCACGGTCTGCACACGCAGCACCTTTTCCCATGTCTCGCTGCCGTAGCAACCTGCGTTCATCGCAAGCATGCCGCCCAGCGTGCCGGGGATGCCGGCAAAGAATTCGGCGCCCTGCAGGTTGTGCAGTGCGGCGAAACGTGCCAGCTTGGCGCCGGGCACGCCGGATTCCGCGTAGACACTGCCGTCCAATTCGAGATGCAAACCGCTCAGGGTTCCGTGCAGCAGCAGTACCGTGCCGCGCAAACCCGCATCGCGCACCAGCAGGTTGCTGCCCAAGCCCACCGCATGCAGCGGCTCGTCCGCCGGCAGGCCGCGCAGGAACACCAGCAGGTCATCCAGGTCGGCAGGCTGGTATAAGCGCTCGGCCGTCCCGCCGGTGCGCCAGCTGGTGTGCTTGCGCATCGGCTCGTTGATCTTCAGCGTTCCGCGCAATCCAGATGACGGATGACAGACGACAGACGACAGAGGTTTTGTTGCCGCTGCGCAGCAATCTTTCAACAACGGCACGGCAGAGCCGCACAATATTCTGTCCTCAGTCATCTGTCGTCTGTCCTCTGTAAAGCCGGCAGCTTCCCTGTGGCATCAGCGTCGCTTCTGCCCAGTAACTTGTTGGGCGCGCTGCCGATCGAACCGGCCCCCATCGTGATGACCACATCTCCGTCGCGCGCCATCTGCATGATCGCCTGCGGCATCTGCTCCATATCCTCGACAAACACCGCCTCGCTCTGCCCCGCCACGCGCAGCGCATGCATCAGCGCGCGCCCGTCTGCCGCGACGATGGGCGTTTCCCCGGCCGCATAGACTTCCGCGAGTATCAACGCATCGACGCTGCACAGCACCTTCACAAAATCCTCAAATAAATCACGCGTCCGCGTGTAGCGATGCGGCTGGAATGCCAGCACCAGACGCCTGCCGGGAAACGCGCCGCGCACCGCATCCAGCGTGGCTCGCATTTCCACAGGATGATGCCCGTAGTCGTCGATCAAAGTGAAGCTTCCTCTCCTGTCTTCAGGAGAGGAAACGATTGCTCTCTCTCCCGCTTGCGGGAGAGAGTTGGAGAGAGGGTGAACGGACAGCATGACTTCACCGTAGCGCTGGAATCGCCTGCCCACACCCTGGAATTCGGCGAGTGCCGCAACGATCGCGCCATCCGCCACGCCGACCTCCAGTCCGATCGCGATCGCCGCAAGCGCATTCAGCACGTTGTGCATTCCGGCCAGATTCAGTGTGATACCCAGATCTTTCGGTGTGCCGTTCTGACGGCATTGCGCGGTGAAGTGCATCTGGCCGCCGCGATGCTGCACGTCCACCGCGCGGATCTGCGAATCTTCGCTGAATCCGTAAGTCGTCACCGGCTTGCTGATGCGCGGCAGGATCTCGCGCACGTTGGCATCATCAACACACAGCATCGCCCGGCCGTAGAAAGGCAGGTGTTCGACAAAATCGACGAAAGCCTGCTTGAGTTTCCCGAAATCGTGGCCATAGGTCTCCATGTGATCGGCGTCGATATTGGTGATCACCGCCAGTATCGGCTGCAGATACAAAAACGAGGCATCCGATTCGTCGGCCTCGACCACGATGAATTCGCCCGTGCCCAGCTTGGCGTTGCTGCCGCTGCTGTTCAGCTTTCCGCCGATCACGAAAGTCGGATCGAGTCCGCCCTTGGCCAGCACGCTGGCGGTCAGCGAAGTCGTGGTCGTCTTGCCGTGCGTGCCTGCCACCGCGATGCCCTGGCGCAAACGCATCAACTCGGTCAGCATCATCGCGCGCGGCACCACCGGGATGCGGCGCGCGCGCGCTGCCTGCACTTCGGGATTGTCCTGACCCACCGCGGTCGAAACCACCACCGCGTCTGCATTGGTCAGATGCTGCTCCGCATGGCCGAGATACACCGTCGCGCCCAGTTTCTTCAGACGTTTCGTGGCCGCGTTCTGCCCCAGGTCGGAGCCGCTCACCTGAAAGCCCAGGTTGAGCAAAACCTCGGCTATGCCGCTCATCCCGGAACCGCCTATGCCCACAAAATGAAGGTGTTTGATCTTGTGCTTCATGCCGCCAACTCTCCGCATATACGGGCAACGGCAGCAGCAGCATCAGGCTTGGCCAATCCGCGCGCCTTCTGCGCTATCGATGCCAATTTTTGGCGGCCCGCTTCCCCGTTCACCAGATCCCGCAGCAGTTGTGCGAGCTTTTCAGGGTTCAGCTCGTCTTGCGGCAGCAACACCGCCGCGCCATGCTTGCTCAAAAACTGCGCGTTGCGGGTCTGATGGTCGTCCACGGCGAACGGGAATGGGATCAATATGCTCGCCACACCCGCGGCAGCAAGTTCTGCCACAGTCAATGCACCGGCCCGGCAGATCACCAGGTCGGCGTTTCCGTAATGCTTCGCCATTTCGTCCATGAAAGGCTTGATATCGGCCTGCACGCCCGCCCGTTCATAGGACAATTTGACCTCGGCAAAGTGTTGTTTGCCGGTTTGGTGGAGCACATTGGGGCGCATGTCCTGTGGCAGCAGTGCGAGCGCTTGCGGCATTGCTTCGTTGATCGCCCTGGCGCCCTGGCTGCCGCCCACCACCAGCACGTTCAGCCTGCCGTGGCGCGCGGCATAACGTTGCTGGGGGTCGGGCAATTCGGCGATATTCCTGCGCACCGGATTGCCGCACCATATCGCATGCGGCAACACCTCGGGGAATCCGCTCAGCACTTTTTTCGCGATGCGCGCCAACACCCTGTTGCTCAGTCCGGCGACTGAGTTTTGTTCGTGTATCAGCAACGGTCGGCGCAGCAATGACGCCATCAGTCCGCCCGGGAACGTGATATAGCCGCCCATGCCGAGCACCACGTCCGGACGATTGCGGAAAATCGCGGCGGCGCTTTGCCACATCGCCAGCAGCAGGTCGAATGGCAATTGCAGGATGCGCAGCAGGCCCTTGCCGCGGACACCGGAAAAGCGCACCCATGCCATCTCGTATCCATGCCTGGGCACCAGGTCGGCCTCCATGCTGTTCGGTGCGCCGAGCCAGATGACCCGCCAACCCTGGGCACGCAGGATGTCTGCCACGGCGAGCGCGGGGAAAATGTGGCCTCCAGTGCCGCCAGCCATAATGAGTATTGAACGGCTCATAAAGCGCCTCCCGATCCAGAGGACAGAAGACAGAGGACAGAGGACAGATTGTTGTGTGCTGCTGCGCAGCACAATCTGTTAAGAACGCGGCGCAGCCGTGACCGCAGTTCCGTCTTCTGTCCTCTGTCTTCTGTCTTCTGATGACTCATACCGGCAGCCCCCGGGCAATTCTTCTATTTTCATAATCCACCCTCAGCAGCACCGCTGCCGCAACACAGTTCACCACTATCCCGCTGCCGCCAAAACTCATGAACGGCAAGGTCAAACCTTTGGTCGGCAGCACGCCCATGTTCACGCCGATATTGATCATCGTCTGCAGACCGATCCATACGCCGATTCCCTGCGCGACCAGCGCGGAAAAATTCCGGTCAAGGAACGCAGCATGGCGGCCGATCTGAAATGCGCGCACCACCAGCAAGGCAAACAGGGCGATCACCGCGGTCACTCCCGCCAATCCCAATTCTTCGGCGATCACCGCCATCAGGAAGTCGGTGTGGGCTTCCGGCAGGTAGAATAATTTTTCCACGCTGCCGCCCAGACCCACGCCCAGCCATTCGCCGCGGCCGAAGGCGATCAGCGCATGGCTCAATTGATAGCCTTTGCCATACGGGTCCGACCACGGGTCCATGAAGCCGATGACGCGCTGCATCCGGTAGGGAGACGAAAATACCAGCGCCGCCAACGCCAGCGGCAAGGCAACCAGCAATGCGGCGAACACCTTGAGGTTGAAGCCGCCCAGCCATAATGTGCAGAAGGCGATAGAAAGGATGACGACGAATGCGCCCATGTCCGGTTCCAGAAGCAGCAAGCCGCCGATCAGCACCATCACCACCAGCATCGGCAAAAACGCCTTGCTGAACAAGTGGCCCACCTTGCCCTTGCGCACGGTGTAATCCGCGGCATACAGCACGGCGAACAGCTTCATCAACTCTGACGGCTGCAAATTGAAGATGAACAGGGACAGCCAGCGGCGGCTGCCATTGACTTCCCGCCCGATCCCCGGGACCAGCACCAGCACCAGCAGCGAAACCCCGAGCAGGAACAGGTAAGGCGCATACGTCTGCCACAATTGCACCGGCACCTGAAAGGCGAACAATCCGAGAAGCAAGCCTGCGGCGATGTACATCCCGTGGCGCAACAGATAATAGGCCGGCTGATATCCGGCGAATTTATTGGCCTCCGCAGTCGCGATCGATGCGGAGTAAACCATCACCAGACCGAGCGCCAGCAGGCCTATCAATACCCATACCAGCAATTCGTCGAATTGCGCCTGGGGCGGCCGGGTGCGTGTCTTCACTAGTGACGCCATGCGCCCCCCGGCTTCAATTCACGCACGGCCTCGACGAATACCTCGGCGCGGTGCTCGTAGTTGCGGAACATGTCGAAACTGGCACAGGCCGGGGAAAGCAACACTGCGTCGCCGCCTTGCGCCAGCAGCGAGGCCTGCCGCACCGCATCATGCATGTCTGCGGCGCGCACCACCCGCACACCGCCGCCGTTCAAGGCATTCTCGATCAGCGGCGCATCACGCCCGATCAGCACGACCGCGCGGGCATGCTGCGACACGACCGGATTGAGTGGCGAGAAATCCTGCCCCTTGCCCTCGCCGCCGGCGATCAGCACCGCCTTGCATCCCAGCCCCTGCAAAGCCGCGATGGTCGCGCCGACATTGGTGCCCTTGGAATCGTCGTAATACACGACGCCGTTTACTTCTGCGACACGCTCTACGCGATGCGGCAGACCCTTGAAGCTGCGCAGCGCATCAAGCAATATCGGCATCGGGAAATCGATCGCGCGGCTCAGCGCCAGCGCGGCCAATGAGTTCGCCACGTTATGCAGTCCGTCCACCTGCAGCTCGCTCGCTTTGAGCAGCCGCTTCTTTCCCTGAACCAGCCAGATTTCGCCCTCGGCCCGCTCTATCCCGAAATCAGCCGCCTTGCCCGGCTTGCTCAGGCCGAACGTGATGGTTTTGCAATCCCTGCGCGCGATGCGCATGCAGCGCTCATCGTCGCGATTCAGCACCTGCACGTCACAACCAGCAAAAATACGCGCCTTGGCGGCACTGTATTCGGCCATGTCGGAATAGCGGTCGAGATGGTCCTCGCTGATGTTCAGCACCGTCGCGGCATCGGCATTCAGGCTTGAGGTCGTTTCCAGCTGGAAACTCGACAGCTCCAGTACCCACACCTCGGGCTGGTTCACGCCGCGTTCCAGCACGACATCCAGCACCGCCGGAGAGATGTTGCCTGCCGCGACCGTATCCTTGCCCGCCGCCTTGCACAGATGTTCGACCATGCTGGTGACAGTGGTCTTTCCGTTCGATCCGGTAATGGCAAGGATACGCGGCCTGTCGTCACTCGGCAGCGATTGCGCGAACAGCTCGATGTCGCCCACCACCTCGATGCCGCGCGCGACAGCTCGTGCAACGACCGGGTCGCGCAACGGCACACCCGGACTGATCGCGATCATCTCGATGCCGTCGAAAAGTGCATCGTTGAAATTCCCGCAAAAGATCTGGTCGCTGGCGACATACTGGCGGACTTCTGCCAAACCCGGCGGGGCGCTGCGGGTGTCCGCCACGCGCAGATGAGCGCTCTGGTCGCTCAGCCAGCGCACCATCGATAGCCCTGTTTCTCCGAGACCCAGCACCAGCACCGATTTGTTCTTGTGCCGGGGCACCGCTGCTTGATCATGATGATCCATCAAACCCGCCGCGGTGTCGGGCGACTGCATGACATTGGCCATGCTCACATTAGCCTTCCTCGATACTGTCGCGCTGTGCTTTATCATCATTATTCTCCCTTATCTCAATTTGAGAGTCGCAAGACCCAGCAATACCAGCAACATCGTTATGATCCAGAAGCGCACGACCACTTGGGTCTCCTTCCAGCCCTTCAATTCGTAGTGGTGATGCAGCGGCGCCATGCGGAACACGCGCTTGCCGGTCAGCTTGAACGATGCCACCTGGATCATCACCGACACCGCTTCGACCACGAAGACGCCGCCCATGATGAACAACACCAGTTCCTGGCGCACGATCACCGCGACCGTGCCCAGCGCCGCACCGAGCGCCAGCGCTCCCACATCGCCCATGAACACCTCGGCCGGGTAGGCGTTGAACCACAGGAATGCCAAACCGGCTCCGGCGATGGCGCCGCAGAACACCGCCAGTTCGCCGGCGCCGGGGATATAGGGTATGCCGAGATATTTCGAGAACACCGCATTGCCCGCTACGTAGGCGAATATCGACAGCGCGCTGCTCACCATCACCGTCGGCATGATCGCCAGCCCATCCAGGCCATCGGTCAGGTTCACAGCATTGCTGGTGCCGACTATGACCAGATAGGTCAGCGCGATGAACGCGAATGCGCCGAGCGGAAACACGAAGAATTTAAGGAACGGCAGGATGAATTCGGTGTTCGCGGGAAGGTTTGCGGCATCCCACAAATAAAAGCCGACCAGCAGAGCGATGACGGACTGCCACCCCATCTTGGCCCTTGCCGACAATCCCTTGGGGTTGCGGTGCACAACCTTGCGGTAATCATCCACCCAGCCGATCACGCCGAAGCCCAGCGTGGTGAACAATACCACCCACACATAATGATTATGCAGGTCACCCCACAGCAACGTGGTGACGGCGATCGATGTCAGGATCAGCGCGCCGCCCATGGTCGGCGTTCCGGCTTTTACCAGATGCGTCTGCGGGCCGTCGCTGCGCACCGATTGGCCGATCTTGTATGCAGTCAATTTGCGTATCATGGCCGGGCCGACCATGAACGAGATCACCAGCGCGGTCATCGCTGCCAGCACGGCGCGCAGCGTGATGTAATTGAACACGCTGAAGAACCGTATATCCTGTGCCCACCATTGTGCCAGTGCTAACAGCATCTGTTCCCCCTGTAGATGTGGTTCACGAATCGCCTTTGTGGTTTGGCGATCCGCCGGCTTCCGCTGAAGCAAGGCAATCCACCACACGTTCCATTTTCATGAAGCGCGATCCCTTGACCAGAATGGTGGTGCTCTTGTCCATTTCCTTTTCCAGCGCATGCTGCAGATCCTCGACCCGATCAAAGTGTCGCGCGCCGCTGCCGAATTCTTTCACCGCGAATCTGCTCAGATCCCCCAATGCAAAGAGCTTGTCGATGCCCGCACGGCGCGCTTCACTGCCGATCTCGCCATGCAACGCTGCCGCGTCATTACCCAATTCACCCATATCGCCGATCACCAGTACGCGTTTGCCGCCAAGCCGCGCAAGGACGCCGATCGCAGCGCTCATCGAGGCCGGGTTGGCGTTATAGGTGTCGTCTATCAGGCTGGCGCCGGATGCAGCAGCCTTGCGCTGCAATCGCCTGGCGACCCCGCCGAATTTTTCCAGGCCGGCCGCGACCTTTTCCAGCGGCACGTTAAGCGCACTCGCCGCTGCCGTTGCTGCCAATGCATTGCGCGCGTTATGGATGCCGGGAACCTGCAGATTGACCGTGAACTTTCCCTGTGGCGCGACCACGTCCAGGCGCAGACCGTACCCATGCTCGTGCCATGTGCCGCATACGTCAGCCTGGCTGCCCATGCCGAATTCCAGCAGTTGCTTCACACCGGCCATCTCGCGCCATAGCGGCGCGAATTCATCGTCGGCGTTGATCACTGCCGTACCCTGAGGTTTCAGCCCGGCAAAGATTTCCCCTTTCGCCCGGGCAACGGCCGCCACCGAACCGAGTCCCTCCAGATGCGCACCGCTGGCGTTATTGATCACCGCGACATCGGGTGCCGCGATGCGCGTCAGGTAATCGATCTCGCCCAGATGGTTCATACCCATCTCGAGCACGGCATAGCGGTGGATCGAGTTCAGCTTCAGCAGCATCAGCGGCATGCCGATGTCATTATTCAGATTGCCCAGGGTGGCCAGTACCGCATCCGGACTGCCAGCCGCTTCGCGCAAAATGCCGGCAAGCATCTCCTTGACCGTAGTCTTGCCGTTGCTGCCGGTGATCGCCACCAGCGGGATATCGAATCGCCTGCGCCAGTAGGCGGCCAATTGCCCGATGGCCAGGCGGGTATCTCCCACAACCAGTAACGATGGCTGGGGACCCAGGACTGCGGGATGCGCTTTATAACTGTCCGCGTTCACGATGGAAGCCGCAGCTCCGGCTTTTGCGGCTTGCGGGACGAATTCATATCCGTCGAATTTCTCGCCGCGCAAGGCGACAAACAAATCGCCCGGTGTCAATTTGCGGCTGTCGCTGGACACGGCAGTGAAGTGCACGTCATCGCCGACGACACGGCCATTCAGCACCTGTGCAGCCTGCGACAGGGTCATCATGCGCGCACCCCGCCATGACTTTCGTTCAGCGCCTGCTGCGCAACCAGCACATCGCTGAACGGATGCCTGACACCCTTGATTTCCTGGTAATCCTCGTGACCCTTCCCTGCGATCAGCACCGTGTCACCCTGTCTGGCATGGCTGATCGCTCCTTTGATCGCCTCGGCGCGCTCGGGCATGACCTGGTGATTGTCTTTGCTCATGCCGGTTACGATCTCGGCGATGATGTCGCGCGGATCTTCGCCGCGCGGGTTATCGGAAGTGACGATACAGTGATCCGAAAACCTCTCTGCGACGGTGCCCATCATCGCGCGCTTGCCCCGGTCACGATCACCTCCGCAGCCGAACACGCAGATCAGTTTTCCGCCGGTCGCCAGACTCGCCTCACGCAAAGCCTGCAGTACTTTTTCCAGCGCGTCCGGCGTATGTGCGTAATCCACGATCACCGTCGGTTGCCATGTTTCGCCCAGACGCTGCATGCGCCCCGGTACCGGCGGCACCCTGTTCAGTGATTGCACCGCATCATCCAGTTCCAACCCGCTCACCAGTGACACTGCCAGTGCACCCAGCAGGTTTGCCGCATTGAACCGCCCGACCAGCGCGCTATTCAACTCAGCCGTCCCCCAACTGGAATGCACGGCTATCCGCAAACCCTGCCCTGACATTTCCAGCAGGTTTCCATACACCATGCGCAATCCCAGTCGTTCGGCCAGCTGTAACCCAGCATCACTTAAACCGTAACCGATCACTTCGGGGATTGAATGTTGTTCTTCTCGTTCGCCTCCTCTCCCGCTTGCGGGAGAGGATTGAGGAGAGGGGGCATCCCCATCCTGCAGTTGCTCGGCCAGTTCAGCGCCGTATGCATCATCGAGATTCAGCACCACATATCTTAGTTGTTGCCAGTCGAGCAGCTTGCGCTTCGCCGCCGCATAACTTTCCATATCGCCGTGATAATCGAGATGATCGCGGCTCAGATTGGTAAGCATCGCCACATCAAATTGAACGCCATTGACGCGCCCCTGGGACAACGCATGCGAAGACACCTCCATCGCAACTGCCTGCGCCCCTGCCCGCAAATATCCGGCCAGCAAGCCGTGCACGCGCACCGCATCCGGCGTGGTATTTGCGGTAGCCTGCAAAGCGCCGGCAAAGCCGTTGCCCAGCGTGCCTATCAACGCGCATTTCTTCCCGGCATCGCTCAAGGCGCGGGCGATCCAATGGCTGGTGGAAGTCTTGCCATTGGTTCCGGTGACGCCCACGACCCACATGTCCCTGGAGGGTGAGCCGTAAACGAAATCCGCCAGCCAACCGGCCTTGTGGCGCAGATCGGACACCCCCAGATTGGGCACCTGCCAGGCAGCATCCCAGGTGAAATTCCGCGCTTCCCATATCACTGCGTTTGCGCCTTTTGCAATCGCGTCCGCGATAAATTGGCGACCGTCGATCTTTTCACCGGGATAGGCGACAAAGGTGTCCCCGCGTCTGATTTCCCGGCTGTCAGTGACGAGGCGCGTGACAGGCACCTGCAATGCCGCCAATTGCTCGAGGGGGAAACCTGTCGCGAGGTCGGCCATGGCGTTCAGACCTCTTCCTTGACGATCGCCGCTGGTGGGGCGATCACATTGTTCAGCGGAGCATCATTCGGGACATTCAGCGCATGCAACGCGGCACCCGTGACTTTGCTGAACACCGGTGCGGCAACCTGCCCCCCGTAATACTCGGCACCCTGCGGATCATCTATCATCACAGCGACTATCAGGCGCGGATTCGACACCGGCGCGAAACCGACGAAAGATGCGACATAATGGTTGACGTAATGTCCGTCCTGCAGCTTATGCGCGGTGCCGGTCTTGCCGGCCACGCGATAACCGGCCACCTGTGCCAGTGGTGCTGTGCCGCCAGGCAGAACCACTTTTTCCAGCATCTCGCACATCTCACGACTGGTGCGTTCGGAAAATACCCTCTTACCCGGCGCGGGCGCATCCAGCTTGAGCAGCGAAACCGGTTTCAATTCGCCATCGTTGGCGAAGATGGTGTAGGCCCGTGCCAGTTGCAGCAGATTCACCGAGATCCCGTGCCCATAGGCTATGGTGGCCTGTTCTATCGGTCGCCAGGTTTTAGGATCGTACAATTTTCCAGGCGCCTCGCCGGGAAAATTGCTGCCCGTCAGTGCACCAAACCCGCTCTCCGATAAACCTTCCCACATCATTTCGGGTTGCATCGACAGGGCTATCTTGGCCGCACCGATATTGCTGGATTTCTGGATCACCTGTGTCACGGTCAAAATCGATTCCGGCTCGGCGTCGTGGATCTTTCTGTGTGCCAGCGTGTACACGCCGTGTTCGGTATTGATGAGGGTATTGGGGCGCACCTTGCCTGTCTCGAGAGCCATCGCCACCGTGAAAGGCTTCATCGTCGAACCCGGTTCGAATAGGTCGGCAATGGCGCGGTTGCGCATCGCCTTGCTATCGGTGTTATCGCGGTTATTCGGGTTGTAGCCGGGATAGTTGGCGAGAGCCAGCACCTCACCGCTGCGTGCATCCAGAACCACCACTGCACCGGACTTGGCGCGGTGCTGCTTGACGGCGCTCTCCAGCTCACGATAGGCAATATGTTGCAGATTGCTGTCCAGACTGAGTACGATATCGCTGCCCGGCTTGGACGGGTGCAGGCTTCCGGCATCCTCGACGATGTACCCGCGATTGTCCTTGATTACCCGCTGGCTGCCGGGTTTGCCGGCAAGCTGATCCTGCATCGCCAGCTCCATTCCCTCTTGCCCGTTATCGCCCATCCCGGTAAAGCCCAGCGTCTGGGCCGCCTCATCGCCTGCAGGATAATAGCGGCGATATTCGCGCTGCAACGAAATACCGGGAAGATTCAGACTCACAACTTTCTGGACCTGATCCGGCGGCAATAGCCGCTTCAGATAGACGAAGTCGCGTGTACTGTCGAACATGCGGTTCTTCAGTTCTTCTGTGTCCAAACCGAGGATCTGCGCCAGTTTTTTGATTTGCCGCCGGTCCGCTTCAACGTCCGGCGGACTCGCCCACACCGATTCCACCGGCGTACTGACCGCAAGCGGTTCACCGTTGCGGTCCGAAATCATGCCCCGGTGTGCGCTGACTTCCATCACGCGGCTGTAGCGTGCATTGCCTTTCTCCTGCAGAAATTCATCGTGTATACCCTGCAGATACACGCCCCGTCCGAACAATCCTGCAAGTCCCGCCAGCAAAGTTACAAATAGCGCAGTGGCGCGCCATCCCGGCAATTTCGCCGTAATGTTCGGTTTTGCGCTGGACGCATATTTCATTGTCGTGGATTTAACCTGTCGTTAGGCTTTGCCCGTATAAATTGAACCTGCCCGTTCCTGGGCAAATGCATTTGCAATTTGTTAACTGCGACATCTTCTACCCGTGCCGGCGTGGCCCAGGTGCTCTGCTCCAGTTGCAACTGCCCCCACTCCACATCCATCTGCTGAGCCTGGTCTTTTTCCATCTGCAATTCGATGAATAGTTTGCGCGCCTTGTGTTGAGAAGTGACCACGCTCAATCCGCACGTCACCACTGCCGCCAGCAGCAGGACCCGGTAGGCGGGACTGGCGCTGGCAACCCCGTCCATAACACGCCGGCGAGCTCCTCTAATATCTGCCGTCATTTACATGACATCCGGTTCGCATCCCTAGGCGACATTGCTGCGTTCCGCAACACGCATCACCGCGCTGCGCGCACGGGGATTTGCCTGCAGCTCCGCCCCGCCGGCCCTCACTGCCCTGCCAACCAGCTTCAATCTTCCCCCGGGAACTTCGCTGGCGCGTATCGGCACATTGCGCGGCAACTTGTCGCCTTCCGCCATGTCACGCAGGTAATGCTTCACGATGCGGTCCTCCAAAGAATGAAAGCTGATCACCACCAATCGCCCGCCGGTATTCAGATACGTCACACACTCTGGCAAGACCCGCGCAAGCTCTTCGAGCTCCTGGTTGAGATAAATCCGTATAGCTTGAAAGGTGCGTGTCGCCGGGTTCTGCCCTGCCTCACGGGTACGTACCGCTTTACTAACCAGCTCGACGAGTTGCCGCGTTGTATGAATGGGTTCGATTGCGCGCGCCGCAACAATCGTTCTTGCAATCTGCTTAGCAAACCGTTCTTCGCCGTAATCACGTATCACCTCCCCGAGTAAACCCTCATCCACCGTCGCCAGCCACTGCGCGGCGGTCATCCCGCTGCTGGTATCCATGCGCATATCCAGCGGCGCATCGAATCGAAAACTGAAACCGCGCTCCGCTTCGTCCAGTTGCGGCGATGACACACCCAGATCGAGCAGGATGCCGTCCACCCCCTGCACACCCTGTTCGCGCAACACGTCCGCCAGATGCGCAAAACCCCGATGCACGATGCAAAAGCGCGAATCCCTCCAGCCTTTGGCTACCGTAACCGCCGCCGGATCCTTGTCCATCGCGATCAACTTTCCGGTTGCACCCAGACGCTTCAATATTTCCGAACTGTGTCCTCCCCGTCCGAACGTGCCGTCCACATAGACGCCTTCCTTTTTGATAGCCAGCGCTTCGACAGCTTCATGCAACAGAACGGTGGTGTGAGATAAGTCCTCACTCACAAGGAAAAGCCGTCCAGCTCGGCCGGCAATTCACCATCGATGAACGGCAATGCGGATTCCTGTTGCGCCTGCCACTTTGCCTCGTCCCACAATTCGAATTTATTTCCCTGGCCGACCAGCATCACGCGCTTATCCAGCACGGCGTAGTTACGCAAGGCCGGAGAGATCAATACGCGCCCCGCACTATCCATCACCACATCTTCGGCATAGCCGATCAGGCGTCGTTGCAAGGCGCGGATTCTTGGATTGAGCGCGGAAAGCTTGAGCAGCTTCTCGCGTATCGGATGCCACTCGGGCTGCGGATACATCAGCAGACAACCGTCGGCATC
Source organism: uncultured beta proteobacterium (assembly GCA_963723415.1). Classification (GTDB taxonomy): domain Bacteria; phylum Pseudomonadota; class Gammaproteobacteria; order Burkholderiales; family Gallionellaceae; genus Gallionella. The sequence goes on from CAVRQB010000003.1 coordinate 596,340, forward strand.
AGCGGTCAGCACCAGATTGCCCGCGCAAGCGCTGAGCAGCATGTCGCGATGACGCGCCGGTATCGCCAGTCTGCCCTTGCTATCCAGATTGAGTTGTGCCGCCCCCTGAAACATCGCTTAACTCCCCACTTTTGCCCACTTTTCACCACTTGAACCCACTATATTGAAAAAAAACCCAATGGTCAAGCGAATAAACAGGATTTACCCTTACAGGACAAAGAGTTAGCACTGAAAGTTAATGTTAATAAAAAATACCAATAAAACAATCGATTATATAAATAACCTAAAGTAATTTGTAACGTTCGGGCGGTTTCGCGGAAGACTCGATCAGGGATAGGTGGTTTGAACTGTTGCGCGGGCAGGTTAGGCAATGACACTCCGATTCCAGGGCGGTTGGGTTTTCAAATTGCCCCGCACTTCGTCAATTGCCAAGCGCTTCTTTCAAGGTCTGCGATATCAATATCCAACTGATAGTTTGGCGCCCCAGACCGGCGAGCCGAGCATCAGCAAACCGACGATCATGGGCATAGGCACCCCAGGTTTGTGCATCGTGTGATTGACCCGATCTGACAGACAGATAGATTCTGTCATGCGGCCCGTCGGCGCAGGTATCCCGTTGGTCAACGTCAGTTGCGGATGCAATGCATGGTAGACGATCCGTCTATTTCGCGATCACGGTAATCGTACACAAACAGGAACCGGCTCCAGACCACGAGCATCACCAAAGCGATGCATCGCCCGTAACATGTCACCGCTGTCATCTGCTCCATGGGCTGACCCAGCGTTGCAGCGAAACCATCTTTTTCTCCGGGGAAGGATCTGTTGTCAACTTCCGAAATGACAGATGCGCGCGCAAGCTTATCCCGCCTGAAGAAACAAATTCCGCAGACGGGACATGTTGCGTCGGAAACCAGAGGATGCGGAGGTGTGCAACCGCATGCAGGGCATCGGGCGCAAGTACGGCCATTGTCAATACATGCGGTGCCGGAACAGCCAGCCGGCGATGCTGAACGCAACCAGGCCTATCAGTGCCATCGGCCAGAACTGCGGGATCAGCAGATGGAACGGCTGTCCCTCGAGAAACACGCCGCGCAACACCAGCAGGAAATATCGCATCGGATCGATCAGTGTGATGTCCTGCACCAGCTGTGGCATGTTCCGGATCGGCGTGGCGAATCCCGACAGGATGATCGCCGGTACCATGAATATGAAAGCGCCCAGCAAACCCTGCTGCTGGGTGACTGCGAACGATGAGATCATCAATCCCACGCCGACGCCGGACAGCAGAAAAAGCGCGATGCCGGCGTACAGCGTGAACAGGCTGCCCAACAGCGGCACCTTGAACCAGAACACCGCCGCGAGCATGATCACGCTGGCTTCGCCCAGGCCGATGATGAAACCCGGCAGCGTTTTCCCGATCAGTATCTCCACCGGGCGCAGCGGCGTGACGAGCAGCTGGTCAAAAGTACCCTGCTCCCGTTCGCGCGCGACGGAAAGAGCGGTCACCAGCATCGTGACCAGCAACGTCAGTATGCCGACGATGCCGGGCAGGAAGAACCAGCGGCTCTCGAGATTGGGGTTGAACCACGCGCGGGTCTCGATGTGCGCGGGCGGCTGGCTGCCGCCGTAATCGGCCGTCCAGTCCAGGTTGAAACGGTCAACGATGATGCTCACGTCGTTGATCGCCAGCATCGCGGTATTCGAATTGCGGCCATCGACGATGACCTGCAGCACAGCGGGCCGTCCGGCCAGCAGGTCCGCGCTGAAGTTCGGCCCGGCGTGCACCACCATCAGTACCTGCTTGGCATCGATCAGCGGCGCGATCTCGCTCTCGTGTGTGATCTGTGTCACCCGGTTGAAGCTGGGAGATCCGTCGAATGACGCCATCATCCGGCGTGAAGCAGTGCCGCTGTCTTCGTTGTAGACCGCGAACGGCACCTCCTTCAAATCGAATGTCGCGGCGTAGCCGAACACCATCAACTGGATCAGCGGCGGGATTATCAGCACCAGCCTGCTGCGCTTGTCTTTCAGCAGCGCGAGGAATTCCTTGACTACCAGCGCGAAGATGCGAGCCAGCATATCGCTATTCCAATCGTTTGCGCGCGTTGCGCCAGGTCAGGCCGAGAAAGATCGAGGCCAGCACCACCAACCCCAGCACGTTCGGCAGGATCACGCTCCACACATTGCCGGCGAGAAACACCGTCTGCAAGATAGCGACATAGTAGCGTGCAGCTACGACATGGGTGATGGCCTGCACCAGACCGGGCATTGAATTGATATCGAAGATGAACCCCGAGAGCAGGAAGGCCGGCAGGAAAGTGGCGATCAGCGCCATCAGCCCGGCGACGAACTGGCTGCGAGCCACTGTCGAGATCAACAGGCCCATGCCCAGCGCGGTGATGAGGAAAAGTGCCGATGTTGCGAACAGCACCCAAAGCGAACCGCGCAGCGGCACCCCGAACAGGAACAGCGCCATGCTCACGGCAAGCACCAGCCCGCCCATGCCCAGCATAAAGTACGGTATCAGTTTGCCGAGGATCACCTCGCTCATCGACAGCGGCGTGACCAGCAGCGCCTCCATCGTGCCTCGTTCCCATTCGCGCGACATCACCATTGCGGTCAGCAATGCGCCGATCAACGTCATGATGATCGCGACCAGTCCCGGCACGAGGAAATTCCGGCTGCGCAGTTCGCTGTTGAACCATACGCGCTGCTGTATCTCTACCGGCACATCAAGATCTTGTCCGCTCCGTTGCGCTTGATGCTCCAGCCAACTGCCCCGGACTCCTTCCACATAACCGGACACGATGTGTGCGGTATTCGCGTCCACACCGTTGACGATCAGTTGTATCGCCGCGCCATCGCTCTGGCGCGACTGCCGCGCGAAATCCTGGCGCAACACCACGATGGCATTGACCCGCCCGGCCATCAGTGCCTGCTCGGCTTCAAGGGTATCGGCATACACGACGGGCTTGAAATAGCGCGACTGTTCAAACTCGCCGGTGAAGCTTGCCGTGTCGGCGTTCGGCTGTTCCACCACCAGCGCCAGCGGGATGTGCTCGGAGTCCAGCGACACACCGTAGCCGAACAGCAGCAGCAGGAATACCGGCATCAGGAAAGCGATCGCGATACTGCTCGGGTCGCGCACTATCTGCAGGAATTCCTTGCGGACCAAGCCGCGCAAGCGCATGCCGCTGGAGCCCCGGCGCATATCGCCGCTCATGCCATCGCTCCCTGCCGCTCGTGTGCCATGATCAGCGCCACGAAAGCGTCTTCCATCGTCGGCTCGGGCAGCTCTTGCGAACGCGCCTGCGCCTTGATGCTGGCCGGCGTGCCCATCGTCAGGATCTCGCCCGCCGCCATGATGGCGAGGCGGTCGCAATATTCCGCTTCTTCCATGAAGTGCGTGGTGACCATAACGGTCACGCCCTGTTGGGCCAGCGCATTGATGCGCGACCAGAATTCGCGGCGCGCGAGAGGATCGACGCCGGAGGTGGGCTCGTCCAGAAAGAGAATCTCCGGCTCGTGCATCAGCGCGCAAGCCAGCGCCAGGCGCTGCTTGTATCCCAGCGAAAGATCGCCGCTGGTATATTCGGCCATAGACGCCAGTTCGAATTCCTGCAGCGCCCAATCGATGCGGCTGGTCCCCCGTTTGCCTGACAATCCATGGCCGCTAGCCCCGTTGACATTGGCCCGATAGAGATTGGCCCCATACACATCGGCCCCATACACATTCGCAAAGAACCGCAGATTCTCGGCCACGCTTAGATTGCCGTACAGCGAAAACTTCTGCGACATGTAACCGATACGGGCGCGCGCCGCAGCCGCAGCCACGCGCAGATCGGCGCCGGCCACGCGCAGCGTGCCGCCGCTCGGCGGCAACAGTCCGCACAGCATGCGGAAAGTGGTGGACTTTCCGGCGCCGTTCGCGCCCAGCAGACCGAATACTTCGCCCTTGCCAACAGCAAAGCTGACGTTATTGACCGCATAAAAATTTCCGAAGCGGCGCTGCAGATCGTTCACTTCGATGACGGGCTTGCCTGCATCGGCTTGCGTGCCAAGCGAAAAGGATGCATCAGTTGTGTGTGCCCGGGTGGCAGTCTCGCCGCCGGATTTCGCCTTGAGCAAGGCGACAAAACTGTCCTCGAAGCGCGGCGGTACCTCGGTCATTTCGATGCCGCTCACACCGGGCAGCAATATCCCGATATCGGGCCGCGCGATCTCCATCATCACGATGCGGACACGGTCGCCCTGGATCAGGCTGTCCAGCACGCCCGGCGCCTGCGCGATACGGTTCTGCAGCGCGCGTTTTTCGATGCCCGCCGCAGCGACCTCATAGGTGCGGCCGCGCATGGTCTCGCGCAGTTCGGCGGGAGTCCCCTGCGCCAGCAAACGGCCCTCGTGCAGCAGCACGACTTCGTCGCAGCGTTCCGCTTCGTCCAGGTACGCGGTGCTGAGCAGCACGCTGGTGCCCCGCTCGCGCACCAGGCGGTAGACGATGTCCCACAGTTCACGCCGCGACAGCGGATCCACACCGACTGTAGGCTCGTCGAGCAGCAGCAGCGACGGCTGCCTCACCAGCGCGCAGGCCAGGCCGAGTTTCTGTTTCATGCCGCCGGAAAGTTGTCCTGCCAGGCGCTTGGTGAATTGCTCCAGACCGGCCATGTGCATCAACTCGCGGTAACGCTGCTGGCGCGCCGCTTCCGGAACGCCCTGCAGGTCGGCATACAAATCGAGGTTCTCCTGCACGGTGAGGTCTTCGTAAAGGCCAAAGCGCTGCGGCATGTAGCCGATCGCACCCTGCACTGCCAGCGACTGCGCGGCAGCATCCATGCCGAGCACGGTGATGGTTCCCGCATCGGGCGCCAGCAGCCCGGCAGCAAGGCGCAACAGCGTGGTCTTGCCAGCGGCATCCGGGCCGACCAGGCCGGTGACCACGCCATGGCGGACGCGAAAACCGACCTGCTGCAATGCCCGCACCTGCCGCCTGCCGACATGGAAACTCTTGGATATACCGTTGACTTCGAGCGCGAACGGGTCGACGGCAGTCACGGTAATTTAATCCCGGCAGCGGCTGGCGTCCGTCTCCGGGGTTTCGCCCAGAGGGATGGCCACTGTGGCAGGCATGCCAAGGCGCAATTCATCCTGTGGGTTGCACACGAAGATGCGCACCTGGTAGACCAGACTGCTGCGCAATTGCGTGGTCTCCACCGATTTGGGTGTGAACTCGGCAGTAGGAGAGATGTAGCCTACCCATGCGCGATATTTCTTGCCCGGGAAACTGTCGGTGCTGACCTCGGCACGCATCCCGGGTTTGAGCTTGCCAAGATCCGACCCCTGCACATAAGCGCGCACCCAGACCGGATCGGTGAGCGCGAGCGTATAGACCGGACGCTGCGGAGATGCCATGTCGCCGGGCTCTAGGATGCGATCCTGGACGACGCCGTTGTCCGGCGCATAAAGCGACGCATCGGCCAGCGCTTTGCCGGCTACGTCCAATGCCGCCTGATTCGCTTTCAGTATGGCCTTGGCGGCGGCGATGTCCTCCTTGCGCGGCCCCAACTGGACCAGTTTCAGCGTTTCCTGCAGCGCCTGGTATTGGGCCTGTGCCGCATCTGCTGCGGCAAGTGCGTCGTCTGCCTGCTGCTGGGCGACAAAATGTTTGGAAACCAGATCATGAACCCTTTGATAAGTTCGCGCGGCATTGTCCGCGGCGATGCGTGCGGCCTCGACATCAGCCTGCGCCTTGCTGATCTCCTCCGGACGGCTGCCCGCAACCATGCGGTCGACCACTTGCTGTTGCGACGCCAGCTGCGCCTGCTGCAGATCGACATTGTTGACCAGCCGCACGGTTTCCAGCGTCGCCACCAACTGACCCTTCTTGACATGCTCGCCTTCCCGGACCTGCATCGTCGCTATCCGCTCCGAGCCGTTGAATGCCAGCTGCACCTGCCTGATGTCGACATTGCCATACAGCGTCAATACATCGGTACTGGCCGCGCGATTTTTGGTGAAATACCAGACCGCAGTTCCGGATGCTCCCAGGATGACTGCGGCGATAAGAAGCAGGAATATCTTTCGTTGCATGGCCGTTAGCCCGGGATGGACTTCCGCTCCCCAGTGACACATGAATAAAATCGGGCAATTTGTAACATGGTTTGCCGCACTCGATCCTTCGCATAAGGTGAAGCTGGCCGATAAGCCGGGTTCTGTCGTGGACAGTCATTCCTCTAGGCGTTTCGTTACCTGACGCTCAAGCAACCTACCCGCAGGCGACGCGAGCAACGTCATGGCCTGCTTATTTGGTCTTGCTCCGGATGGAGTTTACCGTGCCGTCCGTGTTACCACGGACGCGGTGGGCTCTTACCCCGCCGTTTCACCCTCGCCGTTACCTTGCGGTACTTGGGCAGTTTGTTTTCTGTGGCACTGTTCATCACCTCACGGTGTCCGGTCGTTAACCGGCATCCTGCTCTGTGGAGCCCGGACTTTCCTCCACACACTTGCGTGCGCAGCGACTGCCTGGCCAGCTTCGGAGCGAAGTTTAACACGATGACACTTTGGCTATCGTTGTTGGCTCGCCCCACTGGAATGGAATGCGCCAGGACCATCATCGCATCCTATCGTTCAGCCCATGCAGGATAATGGCCCGGGATGATATGTTGCTTGCACGGCGATCATCAGCAACCGATTCATGCTGCTTCTGCTGCGACGCGTCAAATGAGCCGACCCCGGGCCTGTATGAGTGAATTCTCTTTGGAAGTTAAATGTTCCCGCCTTTCTTCCAACCGGCTGCAAGCCTCTGTCCTTCAGCCCGTTGTGCGGAAGTAAGCTTCGCATCGATTGCCGTATTGCCCGTTTTGGCCTTTTCATTGCCCTGCGCCGCGGCCAGACTCAGCCATGCGCTGGCGCGCGGAAGGTCGCGCTTTACGCCGGCACCATCAGCGTACATCATGCCAAGATTATATTGCGCCACATCATTCCCTTGCGCGGCCGCCTTTTGAAGCCACATAAAAGCGCTTTTGGCATCCTCTTTCACACCGATGCCCAATTTGAACAACATCCCCAGATCTCGCTGCGCATTCACATTCCCTTGCATGGCGGCTTTTTGAAACCATTCAACAGCCTTGGGGATATCCTTGGGCACTTCGCGCACGTATGCAGCCCCCGTCGATCCTTCCCCGCGCAGATATATCCTGCCAAGATTGAATTGGGCTTCTGCATTCCCGGCGTCAGCCTGTTTCTGCAAACGCGCAAGGTATTCCTCCAATGATATTTCCTGTGATTGCACAGCAGCCGCCGCAGCCAGGGATTTACTGGCGGTTGACCGCTCCCCGCATCCGGCCAAAATGCATGTCAGGGTGTATGCAACAAGCGGTGACAATATCAAGGGACGCGTAAATTTCATTTTCGGGATCTCGTCAGGTTGTTTGGATGAACGACTGAAACCAGATACGCCAGGCTTCAGTCTTTCCTTTACTTGGTGCAGCAAAAGCTTGTGGCCGGATCTTCCATCGCTCCGTAGAGCCCGCACTATCCTCCATTCTTGCGTGCGCGGGCGACTGTCCGGCCGGCTCCGGAGAGAAGTTTAGCACGACGATACCGGTGTCATCGCTGGCTGGCACAACGTCCGGTCGTGCGCATCTCCGGCCAAACGTTCCTGTCGAATAGGTTAAACTTGCATGACTAATTGCAAAACAATGCAACCGGTACAAGGCATGACAGAGATGTTCCACAACGAATCCCGCGCTCGGTTGCGCACCTGGCTGGCAATCGGCTATACGCTGTTCATCGTGTATGGAAGCCTGTCGCCGTTCACCGGCTGGCGAGACCAGGGCCTGGATTTTTCCGAGGTGCTCCAAGCGCCTTTTCAACTGACTTACACCGGGTTCGATGCATTCATCAATCTGCTCGCCTATTTGCCGTTCGGGCTGCTGGTCGGTTTGGCATTGCGCGCACGGTTCGGTGCGATGGCCAGCGTGATCCTCAGCCTGTGCATCGGCATATTTTTGTCGGCAAGCATGGAATACCTGCAAATGTATCTGCCCTCGCGCACCAGCTCCAATCTCGATCTGCTGAACAACAGCGCGGGTGCACTGATAGGCTCCTTGCTGGCGGTCAGCATGACTTCATGGACCTGGTTCTTTTCGCGGCTGACACGCTGGCGCAACGAGTTGTTCAGGCACGGCCACGAGATGGATTTCGGCCTGGCGTTGCTCGCTTTATGGATGTTCGGCCAGGTCAATCCTTCCCTGCCGATGCTGGGCAATGTGTTCATCACCGAGGTCGCTCACAGTCCCTTTATGCCGCCGCCATCGGCGACGTTCGAAGCGTGGGAAAGCAGCGCCGTTACGCTGAACCTGCTGATGCTGGGCACGCTGATGCTGACCCTGCTGCGCGTTCCGCAAAAAGTCATCATCGCGATGCTGGTGGTGCTGGCCACAGTGGCGCTGGCGAAATTCGTCGCTGCCGCGCTATTGCTGAAGTCCTGGGCATTATTGTTGTGGATCAACAGCGAAGCGGTGCTGGGGATGCTGCTCGGCGTACTGCTGTTGATGGCGATACTGTGGTTGCCGCGCGCGGTGGCGAATGGATTGGGCGCAGTCATATCGCTGGCCTATTTTGCCATCGTGAATTTTGTGCTGGACAGCAGCGCTCCTTCCGCCTCAATGTCCATCTATCATTGGCATTACGGGCATCTGCTCAACTACAACGGCCTGGCGGAGACCATCACGCTGGTGTTTCCGCTGCTGCTGTTGTTCCACCTGTGGCGCGCCAGAAAAGTTTAATTCCGCAAAGTATAATCCCGCAACGTCCAATCCCACCGGGGCCCCTATGAGCTTTTACGACAAGCATGTCTTCTTCTGCACCAACCAGCGCGCGAACGGCGAAGCCTGCTGCAACGATCACCGCGCACAGCAGGCGCGCGATTACGTGAAGAACAAGGTCAAGGAACTCGGCCTTTCCAGCAGCCAAAACAAGATCCGCATCAACTCCGCCGGATGCATGGATCGCTGCGACGAGGGGCCGGTCATCGTCGTCTATCCGGAGGGCACCTGGTACACCTACGTGGACGAAAAGGATCTCGACGAGATCATCGAGGAGCATCTGAAGAATGGGCGGGTCGTGGAGCGGCTGAAGATATAGATCGCAAGCCCGCATCGTGTCGGTGACAGATACTCCGATTTGATGAGCCTGGATGTCATTTCTCCCGGAACTAATCTCCGGGAACTAAAGGGTCGGCCTTATTTTTTGCGCTCTGCTGTGTCAGGTTGATCAGGCAACATTACAATTTCAGTCTGATGCTATTGCGCACTGCACACACTGAGGGAGGAGGAACAAACCAATGAACCAGACAAAGAGGTCCATAACATTCATGTTCCTGATGATGCTTGCTTCTCACGCCACAGCCGTCACCAGCAAATGCATGAACGCGCAAGGGAACGTGATCTATACAAACACGGACTGCCCGTCCGGCTATCAGGAAAAAAGTGTATCAGAAAATGTCACCGTCATCGACGGCTCGGCAGAACGCGCACTGATCGCCCGGGAACTCGAGAAGTCCGGGACACCGGCGGCATCGCCGGATAACAATGGGGACAACAATGGCAACGAGCCGAGCGCTAGCGACCGGACAATGAGGGGCCTGGCGGCGGACAGCCTGGCAAATATCAGGGATACTGCATCCCTGATCCGGACAACCGCCACGGCAAGAGAAAATCTTTGGCTGGCAATCGCCATTCTTGTAGGTATTGCGATTCTTTTTTTATTCTTCTCTCGCCGCAAGCAACAGCCGTCATCAAAAATTCACGCTGAAATCGACGAAGTGATCGAGCAAAGTGAGCCGTAAGCTTATCGTACAGCAGGAATAAGAAATCAATGCCTATCCTGAAAAAATTCTCAATCACCGGCGCAGCCGGCCACCTGGAAGGCATCGCGCACCTGCCCGACGCCTGTCATGAGCCGGCTCGAAGGGATGCACCGCGCGCGATCGCGGTGATCGCGCATCCGCTGCCGACGATGGGCGGCACGATGGACAACAAGGTCGTCACGACGCTGGCGAAGACCTTTGTCGAGCTGGGTTTTGCCGCGCTGCGCTTCAACTTTCGCGGAGTCGGCAACAGCGAGGGCGAATTCGACAGCGGCAACGGCGAGGTCGAGGATGTGCTGTCTATCGTGCGCCATGCGCAACAGGAGCACGGGGACTTGCCGCTGATCCTTTCCGGGTTCTCTTTCGGCGGGTATGTGCAGGCGCGCGCCGCACAGCATCTGCACCCGCATCCGCACCGGCTGGTGCTGATCGCGCCCGCAGTGGGGCGCTCCGTTCCTTCGTTCAAGGATAGTACGGGCATGCCGCCGGTCCGGCACGACACGCTGCTGGTGCATGGCGAACTGGACGAGGTCGTGCCGCTGGCCGATGTGCTCGACTGGGCTCGCCCGCTGCATCTGCCCCTCGTGGTATTGCCGGAGGCGGGACATTTTTTCCACGGGCGGCTGAACCAGCTCAAGCAGATCGTGCTGCATGCATTCAACGGGCAGCCGCTATGAGCAAAATGCTATGCGGTTGCGCCTTGCATCCCCTCTCACACCTGTGGGAGAGGGTCAGGGAGAGGGCCGCTCTTCGAAGAAATCATTTCGTCATTCTGCAACCCTCTCCCCCGCGCCCGCTGATGAAACGACTAGCCATTCGACTGGGATGTCCAACAACGCCATCCAAGTCGCTGGTTATCCCGCAAGCTGGCGAGCGGAGAAAGCTCTTGCTATGAACCCCGTTCTGAGCGCACGCAACCTGCGCAAATCCTACGGCAGCCAGATGGTAGTGGATGGCGTCAACATCAGCCTCAACAGGGGCGAATGCTTCGGCCTGCTCGGGCCGAACGGCGCGGGCAAGACCACCACATTGCGTTTGATGCTCGGCCTGATCACACCGGATGCCGGCGAGTTACAGTTGCTGGATCATGCCGTGCCGCGGCATGCGCGCGAAGCGCGGGTGCGCGTCGGCGTCGTGCCGCAGATCGACAATCTCGACCCTGATTTCACGGTGGCGGAGAATCTGCTGGTGTATGGCCGTTACTTCGGTATGAGCGACAAGGCGATCGAGGCACGCTTGCCGGAGCTGCTGGAGTTTGCCAATCTGACCCAGAAACGCGACGTCAAGGTGCCGACGCTGTCCGGCGGCATGAAGCGGCGCCTGACACTGGCGCGCGCGCTGGTGAACGACCCCGATGTGATCTTTCTCGACGAGCCGACCACCGGGCTCGATCCGCAGGCGCGCCACCTGATCTGGCAGCGGCTGCGCGAGCTGACCGCGCGCGGCAAGACCCTGCTGCTCACCACGCATTTCATGGATGAGGCGGAGCGGCTGTGCCACCGCCTCGCGGTGATGGACAACGGGCGCATCATCAGTGAAGGTCCTCCGCACGAACTGATCGCGCAGAACATCGAGCCGCAGGTGGTCGAGGTGTTCGGCGAACGGGCTGCGGCCTGGGCGCATGAGCATGCTGCGCGCCATACGCAGCGCTTCGAGGTCAGCGGCGAGTCGGTGTTCTGCTATGTGGCGGATGCGCAACCGCTGCTGCGGGAATTGCAGCAGCATCCGGAACTGCGCTACCTGCACCGGCCGGCCAATCTGGAAGATGTGTTCCTGAAACTGACCGGCAGGGAGATGCGGGAATGAATCTTGTCTTCCGGATGCTGTATGTCTTCGTCCTGTCGCGGTTTCGCGAGCCGCTCGGCATCGGCAACTCGGTGAGCAGGCTGAGCCTGCGCGTGTTGCCGAACGATCTGGACATCAATTTCCACATGAACAACGGCCGTTACCTGACCATCTGCGACCTGAACCGGGTTGACCTGTTCATCCGCACCGGACTGCTGAAAGCCATGTTCAGGCGCCACTGGATACCTGTCATCGCGGAACACACCATGACGTACAAGAAGCCGCTGGGGTTGTTCGAACGATTCCGGGTGGAACTGGAAGTCACCCGCTGGGACGAGAAATATTTCTACATGAATCATACCTTCCACAGCGGCGAGCGCATCGTCGCGGAGGGAACCTCGAAGGGCTGCGTTTACGCGCGCGGGATCGGCGTGGTCAGTCCGGCAGACGCGATCGCCGCGGTGGAACAGGACAGGTTGAAATGAACAATCGCGATTTCGCGCTGCCGGAATTCAGCCGCCGTTTCATCCCGATCTGGCGGCGCAATTTCATGGTGTGGAAAAAGATGGCCGGTTCGTCGATACTCGGACACCTCGCGGACCCGGTGATCTATATGCTGGGACTTGGCTACGGTCTGGGCGGGATGCTGCCGCAGATCGGCGGCACGTCCTATATCGCATTCCTGGCGGGAGGAACGGTGTGCTACAGCACGATGAACAGTGCCAGCTTCGAGGCGCTGTATTCCGGCTTCGCGCGCATGCACGAGCAGCGCACCTGGGAGGCGATACTCAACACGCCGGTCACGCTGGACGACATCGTGTTCTCCGAGATCGTCTGGGCGGCGAGCAAAAGCCTGCTGTCCGGCCTGGCGGTACTGCTGGTGATCTGGATGCTGGGGTTGTCGCATTCGCCGCTGTCGCTTTGGATCATCCCGCTCGCGTTCATGGTGGGACTTTGCTTCGCCTCGATCGGTCTGATCGTCACCGCGCTCGCGCCCAGCTATGACTACTTCATGTATTACTTCACGCTGGCCGTCACCCCGATGGTGCTATTATGCGGCGTATTCTTTCCGGTCGACCAGCTCCCGCCAATGTTGCAGAAAGTATCGTCCATCCTGCCGCTGACCCACGCGATAGACCTGGCCCGGCCGCTGCTGACCAACTTGGTGCCGCCGAATTTCACGTTGCATATCGCGGTATTGCTGGGCTACATGCTGGCCGGGTTCTATGTGTCGCTGGTGTTGTTCAGGAGAAGGCTGTCCCAATGAGGATCTCGCATGTTGTGGGTTAAATCGTTTCACATCATCTTTGTCGTCAGCTGGTTCGCCGGCCTGTTCTATCTGCCGCGCATCTTCGTCAATCACGCGATGGCGACCGAGCCCGCCGAGATCGCCCGCTTGAAGCTGATGGAAGGCAAGCTGTACCGCTTCGTCACGCCGATCGCGATCCTGGCACTGGCCTTCGGCCTGTGGCTGTGGCTGGGCTACGGCATCACCGGCGGCTGGCTGTATGCCAAACTCATGCTGGTGCTGGTGCTGATCGGCTATCACTACTACTGCGGCGTGCTGGTCAGGCAATTCGCCGCCGACCGGAACACCCGCGGCCATGTGTTCTATCGCTGGTTCAACGAGATCCCGGTCCTGGTACTGATGGCTGTGGTCATCCTGGTCACCGTAAAGCCATTTTGAAAATTTCCGCTTAGGTCTATGCCTGATTTCTTCGCCCCCTGCCCGCGCGGCCTGGAAACCATATTGCTCGCCGATCTCGAGACCCTGGGCGCACAGGACCTGCGGAAGACCGAAGGCGGCGTACAATTTTCCGGCGACTGGGCGCTGTGCTACCGCGCCAATCTGGAGAGCCGCATCGCGAGCCGCATCCTGTGGCGCGTCAAGGAAACCCGCTACCGGACCGAGCAGGATATCTATCAGGCCGTGTTCGACTTGCAGTGGCAACGCTGGTTCGATGTCACCCGCACGATACGCGTGAACACCACCGCGATACGCTGCGCGCTGAAGAGCCTGGAGTACGTCACGCTGCTGGTCAAGGATGCGGTGTGCGACCGCTTCCGCGCCCACTGCAGCGAACGTCCCAGCGTCGACACGCTGGAGCCGGACATGCGCATCCATGTGTTCATCGAAGACGACCGGCTGATGCTGTATCTGGACACCTCCGGCGATGCGCTGTTCAAGCGCGGCGTAAGACTACACACCAACATCGCGCCGCTGCGCGAGAATCTCGCGGCGGGAATTTTGCGCCTGGCGGGCTGGCAGCCCGGCACGCCGCTGCTCGACCCGATGTGCGGCAGCGGCACGTTCCTGATCGAAGCGGCGCAGATGTCGCTGAACATCCAGCCCGGCATCGCGCGCGGCTTCGCATTCGAGAAGCTGAAGAATTTCGACGCGGCGCTGTGGGGCGGGATGCGCGAGCAGGCCATCGCGGCACAACTGCCGCCCCGGCCGCTGGAGCTATACGGCAGCGACCTGTACGGCGACGCGCTGAAATCCGCGTCGCGCAATCTCGAGGAAGCGGGACTGTCGGAATGCGTGAAGCTGAAGCAGGCCAATATCCTGGAAATTTCCGCGCCCGCCGAAAGCGGGATACTGGTGGCCAACCTGCCCTACGGCGAGCGCATGGGGGAACTGGATGAATTGGCCGAGCTTTACCCGAAGCTGGGCGATGCGCTGAAAAGGAAATTCGGCGGCTGGACGGCTTATCTGTTCACCGCCGACAAGGCGATCCTGAAGCTGATGCGGCTGTCTCCGTCGAAACGCACGCCGCTGTTCAACGGCGCGATCGAATGCCGCTTGCTGGAATACAGGATCGTGCCGGGGAGCAATCGCCGCTGACCGCCTGGACCCTGCCGGCTGGGGCGGAAGATCCGGATTCCTATTCGGTCATCTTCATGTTCTCTGTGCCGCTCATCAGGTCGCGGTTTGTCACCAGCTTGCTTTCCAATTTGATGCGCAGGCGCAGGTCATTGACCGAGTCGGCGTTCTTCAAGGCTTCCTCGTAGGAGATGGTTCCGGATTCGTACAGTTTGAACAGCGCGCCGTCGAATGTCTCCATGCCCAGTTCGCGGGAACGCGCCATCACGCCCTTGATCGAATTGACCTCGCCCTTGAAGATCAGGTCTGCGATCAACGGGGAATTCAGCAATATCTCGATCGCGGCGGCGCGCCCCGCACCGTCTGCCCTCGGGATCAGGCGCTGCGAAATCAGCGCCTTGATGTTCAGCGACAGGTCCATCAACAATTGCATGCGGCGTTCTTCGGGGAAGAAGTTGATGATGCGGTCCAGTGCCTGGTTGGCGCTGTTGGCATGCAGTGTGGCCAGGCACAGGTGGCCGGTTTCGGCAAAAGCCACCGCATATTCCATCGTCTCACGGTCGCGGATCTCGCCGATCAGGATCACATCCGGGGCCTGGCGCAGCGTGTTCTTCAGCGCGGCGTGCCAGGAATCGGTGTCGACCCCGACCTCGCGGTGCGTGATCAGGCAGTTGATGTGCTCATGCACATACTCGACCGGGTCTTCGATCGTGATGATGTGCCCGTAGCTGTTCTTGTTGCGGTGGCCCAGCATGCCGGCCAGCGTGGTCGATTTGCCCGAACCGGTCCCGCCCACCAGTATCACCAGGCCGCGCTTGGTCATCACGATGTCCTTGAGCACCGGCGGCATCCCCATCTCGTCGAGATCGGGGATCTTGGTGGTGATGGTGCGCAGCACCATGCCGACGCGCTGCTGCTGCATGAACACGTTGACGCGGAACCTGCCGATGCCGTGGGGGCTGATCGCGAAATTGCATTCATGCGTCGCTTCGAATTCGGCGGCCTGCCGGTCGTTCATGATGCTGCGCGCCAGTTCCTGGGTGTGTGTCAGCGTGAGAGCCTGGTTGGACACCGGCGTCATTCTCCCGTCCACCTTGAATGCCGGCGGGAAGCCGGTCGTGATGAACAGATCGGAGGCTTTTTTGCTGATCATGCCGCGCAGCAGGTTGTGTATCAGATCAGTGGCTTGATCTCTTTCCATGATGAAACTCCTAGATAGAACTCCCGGTCAGGATGTATAGCTGATATCACCCCGGAAAGTTGTCCTTGTTGGCCGCTTTGGAACGCGCTTCCGCAGCTGTGATCTTGTTTTCCTTGATCAGGTTGGTCAGGCATTGATCCAGGGTCTGCATCCCCATTGCCGAACCGGTCTGTATCGCCGAATACATCTGCGGCACTTTCGCCTCGCGGATCAGGTTGCGGATCGCCGGGGTGCAAACCATGATCTCATGCGCCGCCACCCGGCCAGCCCCGTCCTTGGTCTTTAACAGTGCCTGCGAGATCACCGCGCGCAGCGATTCGGACAACATCGCACGCACCATTTCCTTTTCATCGGCAGGGAACACGTCGATGATACGGTCTATGGTCTTGGCCGCAGAGCTGGTGTGCAATGTGCCGAACACTAGGTGGCCGGTTTCTGCCGCAGACATCGCCAGCCGTATCGTTTCAAGGTCGCGCATCTCGCCGACCAGGATGATGTCCGGGTCTTCGCGCAGCGCCGAGCGCAAGGCATTCTGGAACGATAGCGTATCACGCCCGACCTCGCGCTGGTTGATCAGGCACTTCTTGCTCTCATGCACAAATTCGATCGGATCCTCCACGGTCAGGATGTGGCCCAGTTCGTGTTCGTTGCGATGATTGATCATCGCGGCCAGCGTGGTGGATTTTCCGGAACCGGTCGGCCCGGTGACCAGCACCATGCCGCGCGGAAAATCCGAGATGGTCTCGAAACTCTTGGGCGCCTTGAGCTCTTCCAGCGACAGGATCTTCGAAGGGATGGTGCGCATCACCGCGCCCGCGCCGCGGTTCTGTATGAATGCATTCACGCGGAAGCGTGCCAATCCGGGCACCTCGAAGGAAAAGTCGACCTCCTTGTTCTCTTCATAGAACTTGCGCTGCGCATCGTTCATGATGTCGTACACCAGGCCATGCACTTCCTTGTGCTCCATCGCGGGCAGATTGATCCGGCGTATGTCGCCGTGCACGCGTATCATCGGCGGCAGACCGGCGGAAAGGTGCAGGTCGGAAGCCTTGTTTTTGACGCTGAAGGCAAGCAGTTCGGTGATATCCATTATAATCGTCCCGGTTTGATGATGCGGCACTGTAATGGGGCCGCGCGGATTAGTATCATGTGTCGCACGAGATTATGACAACAATCGCTTCCAACTTGCAAGCAGTGCGCGATGCGATTGCCGCGGAGGCTGCGCGGGCCGGGCGCGATGCCGGCAAAATCAGGCTGCTGGCGGTCAGCAAGACCTTCGCACCCGGTGCGTTGCGTGAGGCTTACGCTGCCGGTCAAACGTGCTTTGCGGAAAGTTATGTGCAGGAGGCGCTGGGCAAGGTCGCCGCGCTGCGGGATCTGGCCATCGAGTGGCATTACATCGGGCCGATCCAGAGCAACAAGACCAGACCCATAGCGGAGAACTTCATGTGGGTGCACAGCGTGGACAGATTGAAGATTGCCGAGCGCTTGTCCGAACAGCGCCCCGCCCATCTGCCCCCGTTGCAGGTATGCTTGCAGGTGAATATCAGCGGGGAGGTCAGCAAGAGCGGTGTGGCTCCGGACGAAGCCGAGGCGCTGGCGCATGGTGTCGCCAAACTGCCGAGATTGAAATTGCGCGGCTTGATGGCGGTGCCCGCACCCGGCGACGATTTCGCCGCACAGAGAATGCCGTTCGCGAAGCTGCGCGAGTTGTGCGAGCGGTTGAACCTGCGAGGTTTGCAGCTGGATACATTATCGATGGGCATGTCGCATGATTTTGCCGCGGCGATCGCGGAAGGTGCGACTATAGTGCGTATCGGTACCGCAATTTTTGGGACGCGTGACTATCTTGGGGAAAACGATTAGCCACGGATTAACACAGATTTTCACGGATAATCCGGTGACCGAATTGCGATAGGCATCAACCTCTGGCGCAGCCTGGCTTGCCGGTCTGGTTTCAATATCCGTGTCTATCCGTGTTCATCTGTGGCGATGTGGTTTGAGGAATGTGGGAGAGAAAAATGAATATTTGCTTCATCGGCGGCGGCAACATGGCAAGCGCCATCATGGGCGGGCTGGTGAGTAACAAAACATGCAAACCCGACGACATCCGTGTGGTGGAAATCAACAGCGCCAACCGCACCCGGCTGGAAAAGCAAAATTTCCTTGTATTTGATAAACAAGACCGGGAAGCAATCGAAGGCTGCGATGTCATTGTGTTGGCAGTAAAACCCCTCGATATGCCGGAAGTCGGTAGGCAGCTCGGCTCCAAACTTTCAACAGGGCAGATTGTATTATCGATTGCGGCAGGCATCCGGTTATCCGACCTGGCAAGATGGCTGGGGCACATGAGTGCAGGTTATATCCTGGTGCGCGCCATGCCAAACACGCCTGCCTTGGTCGGCGCCGGCATGACCTGTATCGGCCTGCAGGCATACCCGCCATTTCTTAGCGAAGACCAGAAGAGCAAACTGGAAACGATCTTTGGGGCAATCGGTTCCTTCGTCTGGGTACGTGGGGAGGATGACATGGACGCCGTCACCGCCATTTCCGGCAGCGGCCCGGCATACTTCTTCTATTTCATCGAGGCACTCGAACAAGCAGGGAAAGAGCTCGGCCTGCCCGAAGCAATTGCGCGCAAGCTCGCTCTGGAAACCGCCTTCGGGGCGGCCAAGCTGGCACGTGAAAGCACGGAAGATCCCGCCACACTGCGCGCACGCGTCACTTCGAAGAACGGCACCACCGAGCGCGCGCTGCTGAGCATGGAAGAAAAAATTGCAGCTTCAGTAAAACAGCGCATCATCACTGCGGCCCAAGCCGCCGCCGCGCGCTCCCGCGAAATGGGCATTGAACTGGGCAAGGCATGATGTTCAGCGACACCATGCAATTCTTGCTGGACGTGTTTGTGCAGGGATTCGCCGGCGTGCTGCTGTTCCGCTTTCTGCTGCAATGGCTGCGCGCCCCGATGCGCAACCCGGTCGGCGAATTCATCATGGCGGTCAGCGATTTTGTGGTGTTGCGCGCGCGCCGCTTCATCCCCCCGGTATGGCGGCTGGACAGCTCCAGCCTGCTGCTTGCTTTCATCGTCGAGCTGATCTATTCGGGTTTGACGCTGTGGCTGCAGGGCTATCCGTTCATGCATTTTCCGTTGCCCGGACTATTGGCCTGGACTGCGGTGAAACTCGTCAAAATAAGCGTCTATCTGCTGATGAGCGCGGTGGTGGCGCAGGCCATCCTGTCCTGGGTCAATCCCTTTACTCCGCTTGCCCCGCTGCTTGCTGCGATCACCCAGCGCTTTCTGCGCCCGCTGCGGCGCATCGTTCCGCTGATAGGCAACGTGGACCTGTCGGCACTGTTGCTGCTGGTGATCTGCCAGATCATCCTGCTCGTGCCGTTGGCGATGCTGGACAGCCTGGCGGTGAGATTGTTTTAATGCAGCCATGGTATCGCCGCAACGGCCCGACCATCTCGCTGACGTTGCATGTCCAGCCCGGCGCAAAGCGCAGCGAGATCGCCGGGCTGCACGGCGATGCCCTCAAGATCAGGCTGGCGGCGCCGCCGATAGAAGGGCGCGCCAATGATGAGCTGTTGAGATTTATCGCCGACCTGTTCGCGGTCCCGTTGCGCAATACCGAGCTCAAACAGGGCGGGCAATCGCGGCACAAGGTGGTGGCGGTCACCGGCAGCAAAATCGAGCCGGAAAGCCTGTTATGACTCTAGCATCAGGATAAGTCCGATCGAACATCCGGACGAACATGTCAGGCCAGAAGCTGTCATGTGCAAGGGGAGGGCCTCATGAAAGAAACACTGAAACCCGGGATCCGATACGAGCACAAGTTCACGGTACCGCTGTCGAAAACCGTTCCCGCCCTCTATCCTGAAGCTGCCGAGTTCACGGCCATGCCGGAGGTGTTTGCAACCGGATTTCTGGTGGGCTTGCTCGAATGGGCCTGTATCAAGGCGGTCAACCCTCATCTGGACTGGCCGCAGGAACAAACGGTCGGAACGCACATCGATGTCAGCCACGAAGCCGCAACACCTCCGGGCCTGGAAGTCACGGTGACCGTGGAATTGACCGCGGTCGAGGGCAGAAAGCTGGTGTTCGCCGTGGAAGCCCATGACGGGGTGGACCTGATTTCCAGAGGCCGGCACGAGCGCTTCGTGATCAACAAGGAAAAATTCGATGCCAAGGTTGGCGCAAAGGCCATGATTGGCAATAACAGAGGGACCGGCTGACAATCTCCCGGACGAATAACCTGCGGGCCCGGCGGTGCAAGCATCCAATCAGCCGAGGCCCGTTGAGATCGTCCGTATGGATCCGGGGCTGCAATCCACCGCCCGGATGAAGCAACTTTCGGTGACCGCTACATCAGGATCACATCATATTGTTCCTGGGTATACAGCGTCTCGACCTGCATCGAGATCGGCTTGGCGATGAAATCGGAAAGCATCGCAAGCGCTTGCGACTCCTCTTCCAGGAACAGATCGATCACCTGTTGCGAACCCAGGATGCGGTATTCACGTGCGTTGAATTGTCGCGCCTCGCGCACGATCTCGCGCAGGATCTCGTAGCACACCGTCTGCGCGGTCTTCACTTCCCCGCGCCCCTGGCAGGTCGGGCATGGCTCGCACAGCACATGAGCCAGGCTCTCGCGGGTGCGCTTGCGGGTCATTTCCAGCAGACCGAGCGAGGAAAAACCGTTCACGCTGATGCGCGTGTGATCGCGAGCCAGGGCCTTTTTGAATTCCTCCAGCACCGCATCGCGATGTTCCTGCGTATCCATGTCGATGAAATCGCAGATGATGATGCCGCCCAGGTTGCGCAGACGCAGCTGCCTTGCGATGACCTGCGTCGCCTCAAGATTGGTTTTGAATATCGTGTCATCGAAATTGCGCAGCCCGACGAACCCGCCGGTATTCACGTCGATCGTCGTCATCGCTTCGGTCTGGTCGATGATCAGATAACCGCCCGATTTCAGGTCGACGCGCTTTGACAGGGCCCGCTCGATCTCCTCTTCAACGCCATGCAGATCAAACAGCGGGCGCTCGCCGGGATAATGCTCTATGAGTCCGGCCGCGGCCGGATTGTAGGCTTGCGCGAACGCGGCCATGCGCTGGTAGGTTTCCCGTGAATCGACCAGGATGCGCGCGGTGGATTGGCCGACAAAATCACGCAGCACCCTCAGGCTGATATCGAGTTCCTGATACAGCAACTGCGGCGCGCTGGCGGTCCCGGCGGCCTCCTGCAGATTCGCCCACAGTTTGTCCAGGTAGGTGATGTCTGCGGCAAAATCAAGTTCCGCCGAGGCTTCCGCCACGGTGCGGATGATATATCCGCCCTTGTGCTCCGGCAGCAATACGGTGTGCAGCCTGGCGCGCAGCGCATCCCGCTGCTCCTCGCTCTCGATGCGCTGCGACACGCCGATATGCGCCTCCTGCGGCAGATAGACCAGCAAGCGTCCCGCGATGCTCAGTTGTGTCGAGAGCCGCGCTCCCTTGCTGCCCAGCGGTTCCTTGATGACCTGCGCCAGCAGTATCTGGCCCTCGTACAGCACTTTTTCGATCGGTTTGGCAAGATCGCCGTTGTGGCTGTTCTCCCAGATGTCCGCCACATGCAGGAAGGCCGAGCGTTCCAGGCCGATGTCGATGAAAGCCGATTGCATGCCGGGCAGCACGCGCACGACCTTGCCAAGATAGACATTGCTGACGATGCCGCGACTGCTGCCGCGTTCGATATGCAGGTCCTGCACCACGCCGAGTTGCATCACCGCGACGCGGGTCTCCTGCGGAGTGACGTTGATCAGGATCTCTTCACTCATGTCCGACCGGGCTCAAGGGGTGGGATAGCCGAAATGCTGCAGCAGCTGCACGGTCTCGAACAGGGGCAGGCCCATCACCCCGGAATAGCTGCCGGAAAGATGCTCGATGAAAGCACCTGCGTAGCCCTGGATCGCATAACCGCCGGCCTTGTCGGTGTACTCGCGGGTCAGCAGGTAACGCCGGATGCGGTCTTCGCTGAGCGCGACAAAGCGCACCGTGGATGCGGAAACCGCCACTTCGATATGCTCGTCCATCACGATCGCGACTGCGCTGAGCACCTGGTGTTCCCGTCCGGAAAGTTTGCGCAGCATGTCGGCGGCCTGATCGACGTTGCCCGGCTTGCCGAATATGTTCCCGTCCAGCGTAACGGTCGTGTCCGCCGCCAGCACCGGGAATGCCGGCAGATTGCGGAACCTGAGCGCGGAGTAGCCGGCTTCGGCCTTGGCCTGGGAGACCCGCCGGACATAGCTTTCCGGCTGCTCACCGGCCCGGGGCACCTCGTCGACGACGATGTTGCGGCGCGAGTCGGAACGCAGCAGCAGCATCTCGAAATTGATGCCGATCTGTTTGAGCAGCTCGCGGCGGCGCGGGCTCTGGGAAGCAAGGTAGATGCGTGGCTGGATGATGCGCATGTGCGTTCCTATTCACGATGATAGGGGTGATTGTGCATCAAGCTGTATGCCCGATACAACTGTTCTGCGAGCAATACCCTTGCGACAGCATGCGGCAGCGTGAGCGAGGACAGCGCCAGCAGCTGATGCGCGGCCTGTTTGACCGATTCATGCAAGCCATCCGCGCCGCCGATGATGAACGCGACGTCGCGCCCTTCGCGCATCCATTCCTGCATCCGGGCGGCCAGCTGTCTCGTGGTAATCTGTGCGCCGTGCTCGTCCAGCGCGACGCGCCGGCAGTTTTGCGGCAGCGCGGCGAGAATGCGCTGCGCTTCGGCCTCCATGATCTGCGCCGTGGTCTTCCCGGTGGTGCGCGGCTCGGGTTTGATCTCCAGCAGCCCGATCCTCGCCTCGCGCGGCATGCGCTTGCTGTATTCGTTGAATCCCGCGGTGATCCAGTCCGGCATTTTGTGGCCAACCGAGACGATGATCAGCTTCATCCTATAAGCGGTGATTCAGCCACTGATTAACACGGATGTCCACGGATAATCGGCGGGTTGTACCGGGAAGGCAATTTGCCTTGAAGGCAGGCGCGAATATTTGTCCAGTCATTTTTTTATCAGCGTTAATCCGTGTTTATCCGTGGCCAAATTATTTTCTGATTTCAAGTTTATTTTGGCGGCTTGGCAAGCTTGGGTCGTGCCGCCTGCGCCTTGCTCCACAACTCCTCGAGGTTGTAATAGTCGCGGACGGCGGGCTGCATGATGTGCACCAGAACCTCGCCCAGATCCACCAGTATCCACTCGCCGCTGTCCTCCCCTTCGCGGCCGTATATCCTTTCGCCTTGTTCCTTGAGCTTGACGACCACGTTGTCGGCAAGCGCCTTGGTCTGCCTCATGGATTGGGCGCTGGCGATGACCATGCGCTCGAACATCGTGCTGAGCTTGCTGGTGTCGATCACGTTGATGTTGTTGGCTTTGACGTCTTCAAGCGCCGCGACGACGGCCTGGGTCTTTTCTTCGGTAGTCAGCATGGTTTGTATAGATGATGTTGATGGATGTAATCGGCAACCGTGTTGGGCAGCAGATAACGTATGCTGCGGTTTTCCGCGACGCGGCTGCGTATCAGTGTGGCGGATATCTCGAGTTGCGGAATGGCCAGTTCGGAAACCAGCCCCGCCGGCTGACGGGACAGGGAATCGGCGGGGCACAAGCGCCGTCGATAGTGATCACGCAGGGCCGGCGCAGCGGTATCGATGCGCTCCCTCAGCGTGAAGCCGGGGCGGTAACCCACCACGATATGCGCCAGATCGAACAATTGTTCCCATTCGTGCCATGTATGCAATTGCAGGAACGCGTCGCCGCCCATCAGCAAACACAGGGGTTGTGCTCTGCCCAGCTCGGCGCGCAGTTCGCGCAGGGTATCCACCGTATAGCAGGGCGTAGTGCGCATGGCCTCGCGCTCATCCATCGCGAATGCCGGCTGGTCTGCGATCGCCAGACGCACCATCGCGCTGCGGTGTTGCGCGGAGACTTGCGGCGGCTCGCGATGCGGCGGCGTTCCGGCCGGGATGAAACGGATCTGCGCGAGGTTCGCC
The DNA here is from genome assembly GCA_963723415.1 of uncultured beta proteobacterium. Lineage (GTDB taxonomy): Bacteria > Pseudomonadota > Gammaproteobacteria > Burkholderiales > Gallionellaceae > Gallionella. The sequence continues at coordinate 620,046 of CAVRQB010000003.1, forward strand.
AGTTCGAGCATCTCTTCTGCGAGACGCAGATGCCCGAAATGGATCGGGTCGAATGTCCCGCCCAGGATACCGACAGGCGTGCCGGTCGCTGTTTTGGCCGCCGAATGAAAATCTCGGGATTGCAAGGACTGCGGTTACAACGCAAGCCGGCGCGTATCCGCCAGCACTTGCGAGAGAAAGACGATGAAGCGCGCCGCCGCCGCACCGTCGATCACGCGATGGTCGTAGGACAGCGACAGCGGCAGCATCAGCCGCGCCACGAACGTGTCATCCTGGTGCATCGGCTTGATGATGGCCTTGGACACGCCGAGGATCGCCAGCTCCGGTGCGTTGATGATGGGCGTGAATGCCGTGCCGCCGATCCCGCCGAGGCTGGAGATCGAAAAACAGCCGCCCTGCATTTCGGCAGCCGTAATCTTCAGGTCACGCGCCCTGGCGCTGATCTCTCCCAGTTCTTTCGCCAGTTGCACGATGCCTTTCTTGTCCACATCGCGCAGCACCGGCACCATCAGGCCGTTGGGCGTATCCACCGCGACGCCGATGTGGAAGTATTTCTTCAGCACCAGGTTCTCGCCGCCGTTATCCAGCGACGCGTTGAATTCGGGGAACTGCTGCAGCGCGACGACGACCGCCTTGAGCATGAAGGCCAGCGGCGTGATCTTGATGTTCTGCCTGGCGTATTCCACATTCAATTCCTTGCGGAACACTTCCATCTCGGTGATGTCGGCTTCATCGAATTGCGTGATGTGCGGAATGGTCACCCAGTTGCGGTGCAGGTTTGCGCCGGAGATCTTCTTGATGCGCGACAGCGGTCTGGTCTCGATCGCGCCGAACTTCGCGAAATCCACCACCGGCAGCGCCAGCACCTGCAGGCCATTCCCGCCGGTTGCGCCCCGCGGTTGCGAGAGCGCCGCCTTGACGAATTGCTGCACGTCGTCTTTGGTGACGCGGCCTTTTTCTCCGCTGCCTTTGACCTGTGCGATCTGCACGCCGAGTTCGCGCGCGAAGCGGCGTATCGCCGGGCTGGCGTGGGCCTTTCCCGGGGAGGCGGCGCTGTCCGGCATCGGGGCAGCCGCTGCAGGCTGCAATGTCTGCGCGGCCGCCGGCGCTCCGGCTGCTTTTTCGGCAGCTGCGGGCGTCTCCTTGACTGGAGCAGACGCGGCTGCGGCAGCTGGTTTTTCGGGCTTGGGCGCCGCATCGCTGCTTTCCAGCAGCAGGATCAGCGAGCCTTGCGACACCTTGTCGCCGACCTTGACCTTCATTTCCCTGATCACGCCGGCATAGGGCGACGGCACTTCCATCGCCGCCTTGTCGGTTTCCAGCGTCACCAGATTGTCTTCGGCCTTGATCGTGTCGCCGGCCTTCACCATCACTTCGATGATGTCCACATTCTTGTACTCGCCGATGTCCGGCACCAATACTTGCTTGATTTCTGCCACTGCGTGTCTCCTCCCAACCTTAAACGGTGGTTGGATTGGGTTTGTCGGGGTCGATACCATACAGCTTGATCGCCCTGCCGGCCTCTCCGGCCTTGATCGTGCCTTCATCGGCCAGCGCCTTCAAGGCGGCAACGGCGATGTAATAACGATCCACCTCGAAGAAGCGGCGCAATTTCCTGCGCGTGTCGGAACGGCCGAAACCGTCCGTGCCCAGCACCTTGAACCGTTTGGGCAGAAAAGCGCGGATCTGGTCGGCGAACGAGCGCATGTAATCGGTTGCGGCGATCACCGGGCCGCTGTGTCCCGACAGGCATTGTTCGACATAGCTGACGCGGGGCTTGGCTTCCGGGTGCAGCATGTTCCAGCGTTCGCAATCCAGCCCCTCGCGGCGCAGTTCGGTGAAGCTGGTCACGCTCCAGATGTCCGATGCGATGCCGAAATCATTTTCCAACAATTCTGCTGCGGCGATCGCTTCACGCAATATCGTCCCGCTGCCGAGCAGTTGCACCTCCGGTTTTTTCTGTCCTCTGTCCTCTGTCCTCTGTCCTCTGAACAGGTACATCCCCTTGATGATTCCCGCTTCGGCGCCCTTGGGCATCGCCGGGTGGGCGTAGTTTTCGTTCATCACCGTGAGGTAATAAAACACGTCCTGCTGCTCGACATACATGCGGCGCATGCCGTCATGAATGATCACGGCCAGTTCATAGGCGAAGGCCGGATCGTAGGAAATGCAATTCGGGATGGTTGCCGACATCAGATGGCTGTGGCCGTCCTCATGCTGCAAACCTTCCCCGTTCAGCGTGGTTCGTCCCGCCGTGCCGCCGAGCAAAAAACCGCGCGCGCGCAGGTCACCGGCAGCCCATGCGAGGTCGCCGACGCGCTGAAAGCCGAACATCGAATAGTAGATGTAGAACGGCAGCATCGCCTTGCCGTGGTTGGCGTACGCGGTGGCGGCGGCGATCCACGATGACATCGCCCCGGCCTCGTTGATGCCTTCCTGCAGGATCTGCCCGCTCTGGTCTTCCTTGTAGAACATCAGTTGCTCCGCATCCTGGGGCGTATAGAGCTGCCCGACCTGGGAAAATATCCCGAGCTGGCGGAACATGCCTTCCATGCCGAAGGTGCGCGATTCATCCGGCACGATGGGCACGACCTGCTTGCCGATGTTCTTGTCCTTGACCAGGATGCCGAGCAGGCGCACGAAAGCCATCGTCGTGGAGATCTCGCGCTCTTCGGTGCCTTTCAGCAACGCATCGAATGCGTCCAGACCCGGTATCTGCAGCGGTTCGCTGACCGGCTTGCGCTGCGGGACCACGCCCATAACCTTGCTGCGCTCCCTGAGATATTTCATCTCCAGGCTATCCTCGGCGGGCCGATAGAAATTCAGGCTGGCGACCTGCTCGTCGGTCAGCGGGATATTGAAACGGTCGCGGAATTTGAGCAGAACTTCATCTGCCATTTTCTTTTGCTGGTGGGTAATGTTCTGTCCTTCGCCCGCCTCGCCCATGCCGTAGCCCTTCACGGTCTTGGCCAGGATCACGGTAGGCTGGCCGGTGTGTTTGCTTGCGGCCGCATAAGCGGCAAACACCTTGCGCGGATCGTGCCCGCCGCGATTCAAACGCCAGATTTCTGCGTCGGACATATCGGCCACCATTTCGAGCAATTCCGGATATTTGCCGAAGAAGTGCTCGCGCACATAGGCACCGTCCTTCGATTTGTAGGTCTGGTAATCGCCGTCCACCGCTTCCTGCATGCGCTTTTGCAGCAGGCCGTTCTTGTCCTTGGCCAGCAGGCGATCCCATTGGTTGCCCCATACCACCTTGATCACGTTCCAGCCCGCGCCGCGGAACACGCCCTCCAGTTCCTGGATGATCTTGCCGTTGCCGCGCACCGGGCCGTCGAGGCGCTGCAGATTGCAGTTGATCACGAAGATCAGGTTGTCCAGCCTCTCGCGCCCGGCCATCGAGACTGCGCCCAGCGATTCCGGCTCGTCGGTCTCGCCGTCGCCGAGGAATGCCCACACCTTGCGCCCCGCGGTTTGCGCGATGCCGCGCAGTTCCAGATAGCGCATGAAGCGCGCCTGGTAGATCGCCATCAGCGGCCCGAGCCCCATCGACACCGTGGGGAACTGCCAGAAATCCGGCATCAGCCACGGGTGCGGATAGGAAGACAAGCCGCCGCCCTCGGATTCCTGGCGGAACTTGTACATCTGCTCCTCGCTGATGCGGCCTTCGAGAAAGGCCCGCGCATACATGCCGGGCGACGAGTGCCCCTGGAAATACACCAGATCGCCGCCATGCGTGTCGGTCTTGCCGTGAAAGAAATGATTGAAACCCACGTCGTAGAGCGTCGCAGCCGAGGCAAAACTGGCGATGTGCCCGCCCAGTTCGGACGAGTCGCGGTTTGCATTCAACACCAGCACCATCGCATTCCAGCGCATCCAGGCGCGGATGCGGTGTTCCAGATCCTGGTTGCCGGTGGAGCGCTGTTCCTCGCCCAACGGTATCGTGTTGCAATACGGCGTGGTCGCAATGAAACGCAGGCTTGCACCCGAATTTCGTGCCTTGTCGATCAATTGCCCGAGCAGAAAACGGGCGCGGTCCGCGCCTTCGTTTTCCAGCACTGACTCAAGCGCGTCCAGCCACTCCTGGGTTTCCTGCGGGTCGTAATCGGGTATTGATGCCATCTGTCTATCGATTTCCTCTGTTGTTATACAAATACCCTCTCCCCAACCCTCTCCGGCAAGCGAGAGAGGGGACTAACCCCCTCGCCCCGTGTGCGGGGAGAGGGTCAGGGGAGAGGGGAGAACTGCTTAAATCATGTTGCGCAATGCAACGTCTCCTGCTCGGTGATGATCCATTCGACTTTTACATCCGTCGCTTCCTGCGGGATTTGTTCGACGATCTGCAGCGCAAAGGCCGCGGCGGCCAACGCGGGCCGCTGCGCGTCCGTTCCGCCACCCCGCCGCGCCAGCAGCTTGTCGTAAAAACCGCCGCCATAGCCCAGCCGTGCTCCCTCCCGGGTGAATGCCACCCCGGGCAACAGGGCGAATTCTACCTCATTTAGCCTAATTAGCCGCTCACAGCGTTCGACCACCGGCTCGCGTATCCCCCACAAGCCCGGCGCCAGCTGGTTTTCCAAATCATCGACCCAATACAGGTCCAGCCGGTTGGTGTGGCGGTTCACCCGCGGCAAGGCCAGCCTTTTGCCATCCGCCAACACCTGCGCTATCCAGAGTTCGCTGGCGAACTCCGCGCCGAAGTTCATGTAGCCCAGCACCGCTTCCGCTTGCCTGTAGATTTCCAGCTTGACGATGCGCGCGCAGATCGCCGCACTGTGCAACGCGCGTATCCCGGGTGAAAGCAGCTCCCGTTGGGCAAGGAGTTTCTTGCGGATGTCGGACTTGACCATATGAAACGAAGCCGGAATGTTTGTTATCCCAGGAACAGCTTGTACGCCGGATTGTCGCTCTCGTCCCAGTAGCGGTAGCCGAGCGTGTCGAGGAAGGTCTTCAGCGACTTCTTGTCGTGGTGCGGCACCTGCATGCCGACCAGCACGCGGCCGTAATCCGCGCCGTGGTTGCGATAGTGGAACAGGCTGATGTTCCAGTTGCTGCTCATGCTGTTCAGGAACAGCATCAGCGCGCCGGGACGCTCGGGGAACTCGAAGCGGAACATGATCTCGTCCCTTGCCTCGGGCGCATGCCCCCCGACCAGGTGGCGCAGATGCAGCTTGGCCATCTCGTTGTCGCTCAGGTCCAGCGTAGCGAGCTTGTTGCGCCGCAACTTGTCGACCAGTCCGCCGGTTTCCGTTTGTCCGCTCACCTGGATGCCGACGAACACGTGCGCCGCCTTGGGGTCGCCATAGCGGTAGTTGAATTCGGTGATGTTGCGCTTGCCCAGCAGCGCGCAGAATTTGCGGAAGCTGCCCGGCGTTTCGGGGATGGTCACCGCGAAGATCGCCTCGCGCCTTTCGCCGATCTCGGCTCGCTCCGCGACGAAGCGCAGCCGGTCGAAATTCATGTTCGCGCCGGAGGCGATCGCGACCAGCGTTTCGCCCTGGAGCTTTTCGCGCGCGGCATACAGCTTGGCGCCGGCGATAGCCAGCGCACCCGCCGGCTCCAGGATCGAGCGGGTGTCCTCGAACACGTCCTTGAGCGCGGCACAGGCGGTGTCGGTGTCCACCAGGATGATCTCGTCGACCAGCTTGCGGCACAGCCGAAAGGTTTCGCTGCCGACCTGCTTCACCGCGACGCCGTCGGCGAACAGGCCGACATGTTCCAGCATGACGCGCTTTTTGGCTTTCAGCGAGCGATACATCGCGTCGGAATCCACCGGCTGCACGCCTATGATCCTGATCTCGGGCCGCAAATTTTTTACGTAAGCCGCCACGCCGGCGATCAGGCCGCCGCCGCCGATCGGGACGAAAATCGCATGTATCGCCTGGGTATGCTGGCGCAGGATCTCCATCGCGATGGTGCCCTGCCCGGCGATCACGTCGGGGTCGTCATAGGGATGGACGAAAGTCATCTTGTTCTGCTGCTCCAGCTCCAGCGCATGCTGATACGCGTCCGAATACGAGTCGCCGTACAGCACGACTTTCGCGCCGCGTCCGGACACCGCGTGGATCTTGATCTGCGGCGTGGTGGTGGGCATCACGATCACGGCCCTGCAGCCGAGTTTCTGCGCGGCGAGGGCAACGCCCTGCGCATGGTTGCCAGCCGAGGCGGCGATCACGCCGAGCTTGAGCTGCCCCGGCGTGAGTTGCGCCATCTTGTTGTACGCGCCGCGCAGCTTGAAGGAAAACACCTGCTGCATGTCCTCGCGTTTCAGCAATATCGTGTTGCCGGTGCGCGCCGACAGGTTGGGGGCAAGCTCCAGCGGGGTTTCGATCGCCACGTCATAGACGCGCGCGTTGAGGATGCGTTTCAAATATCCGTTCATAAATAATTTGCCCTGAAAAATACGCGCCCTGAAAATGACACGTAAAGATTAGCATAAAAACACCGCGAAGCCCTTGCGACATAAGCGAAAATCGGTTCAAATGCCGCGCATGGAAGAAATCGCCCAACATGGAATCGTCATTCAGACTCAGGTGAATTACCTGCCGGAACAATCCGATGAGGCGGGCAACCGTTTCGTGTTTTCCTACACGATCACGATCACCAACCTGGGCAATTCCTCCGCCAAGCTGATCAGCCGCCACTGGATCATCACCGATGCCGGCAACCATGTGCAGGAAGTGCGCGGACAGGGCGTGGTGGGCGAGCAGCCGGTGATCAAACCGGGCCAGAGTTTCGAATATACCAGCGGCACGGTGCTGACCACGCAGGTCGGCACGATGCGCGGCAGTTACCAGATGCAGGGAGAGAACGACAAACCATTCGAGGTCGAGATCCCGCAATTCGTGTTGAGTGTTCCCCGTGTTTTGCATTAGGAGGTTATCGGGAATGGCTGCAACGGTATTTGACGGCCGTAATGATAGAATTTTCGCCAGTCGCAGAGTGTCGCTGTATGCCGCGCTGTTGCCGCTGGTATTCCTTGCCGCCTGCGCCTCGCCCAAGCCTCCCGCCGTGTCTCCCCCTGTCGCTGTCACCCCCTACGAACCGTTTGCAGTAAGCAAGTGGGAGATGTTGCCGGATTGGCGTACGGTAGACCTTCAGCCCGCGTGGACAGCCTTTTGGCAGAGCTGCAACGCGCTGAAGAACAAGCCGGGCTGGCAGACGGTATGCTTGCGCGCGAACCAGCTGACACAGCCTGACAACGATTCCCTGCACACATTTTTCGAACAGGGATTCACCCCTTATCAGGTTTACAACCCGGATGGGACATCACAGGGGCTGATCACCGGCTACTACGAACCCAAGCTGTATGGCAGCAGGGTCAAGACCGCGCGGTTCCGCTATCCGCTATATGGCCCTCCCGACGATCTGCTGACTATCGATCTGGGCGACGCATATCCGCAACTGAAAGACCTGCATCTGCGCGGACGCCTGCAGGGCAACCGCGTCGTGCCCTATTACAGCCGCACCGATATCGACAATGGGAAAGCCCCTTTGAAGGGGCGCGAATTATTCTGGGTGGACAATGCCGTCGATCTGTTCTTTATGCAGATACAGGGCTCGGGGCGCATCGAGTTGCCGGACGGAAGCATGGTGAAAGTGGGTTATGCGGAACAGAACGGCCAACCCTACAATTCGATCGGCAAGACACTGGTCAGCATGGGCGCGTTCAAACTCGAAGAATCCTCGATGCAGAATATCAAGCAGTGGGCGGAGCAGCACCCCGATAAACTGACCAGCCTGCTCGAACAGAATCCAAGTTACGTGTTCTTCCGTGAATTGCCGAATGATCTGCCAGCCCCGCTCGGTGCGCTGGGCGTGCCGTTGACAAATGAATACAGTCTGGCTGTGGATACACGCACCATCCCGCTCGGCGCACCGGTGTTCCTCTCCACCACTTATCCCAATACGACCGCGCCGTTGAACCGCCTGATGCTCGCTCAGGATACCGGCGGCGCGATCAAGGGTGCGGTGCGCGGCGATTTCTTCTGGGGCTTTGGCGAACAGGCCGGGACTCTGGCCGGACGCATGAAACAGGCCGGCCAGATGTGGGTGCTGTTCCCCAAGGGTGCAGAACCGGCGCTGATCCCGTAGCAAGCATCCTTCCCTGCATTAAAAACTAAATTTGCGTTTTCGACGCGGTCAGGCCGAAATGGGTGTTGGCGGCCCATCCTATTGCTTCAGTGAGGGCTGCTGCCTTTGAATCATTGGTGGCGTTATCAATTCCGGGCACCCACCCAACAAGCGCCTGACGGCCAACAGGCAACTGGCGGCTGCGCACAGTTTCAGCAAACTTGAGCAGCAAATCTGCGGCGGCAGCACTGGTAATCTCGATACCGTGTTCAGCTGCGATTGCTACTATCATCGTGGTCTGTATCGGAACAATTGCCGCTGAATGTGATTCCGGCACTTGTGACAAGCCTCCGGCACAAGCAATGGATGCCGAGTGTATGATCCCGTGAACTCTTTGATTCGTCGATGCCATGAAAGACTCTCCTGCCATATTGACGATTTTCAGAAAACCCCAAACCCGAACTGAAAGTGCTGCCGGGCTCAGGCGCGTCACGCCCTGCCAGCTAGCTGATGATATGCACCCGGTCGCGCCCGCCGCGCTTGGCGGAAAGCAATTCCCGCTCAGCCTGCTCAACAAGAAGTTGTTCCGTGGTGTCCCGATTCGGCAGGCGATGGACACCGCCGATACTGATGGTGACCACACCATGCGGGGAATCGCTGTGCGGGATGCTGAGCAGGCGCACCTGCTCGCATAGTTTGCGCGCGTGCTGGCGGAGAGCCTCCACACCGGATGAGAAAGACACGACGACAAATTCTTCCCCGCCGTAGCGGGCCACGCAATCCGATGTGCGGTTGAATGTCTTCGCGATACAGTCGCCAACCATACGCAGACACTCGTCCCCCGCCGATTGCCCGTAACGCTCGTTGAATTTGCTGAAGTGATCCAGATCGATCATCATCAGCGACATGCCGCTGTGGATACGCTGTGCCACGTGCAGCAGGTTCGAAAATCGCTCATCAAAATGCCTGCGATTGCTGATCCCGACCAGCGGGTCGGTGTAGAGCATCGCGCTCAGGCCATTTTCCAGCAAATGCCTGTCCGATGCATCCTTTTGGATCCCGATAAAGTGGGTGAGCGTGCCTTCGGAATTATGCACCGGAGAGATGCTGAGCTGGCTCCAGAACATCGTCCCGTCCTTGCGGTAATTGCGCAACGTGACGACACAACCCCGGCCTTTTGCGATGGCCGCGCGCAATGAGGCGATTTCCGGCTGCCCGGTATCGGCCCCGAACAGGACATGGTAATTTTTTCCGATGACATCTTCCGGGGAATAGCCGGTCAATTTTTCAAATCCCCCGTTGACGTAGATCAGCGGAGCGTCCGGCTGCCGAGCATCGGCGATGGTGATGCCGTCGCGCGATTCGTTCAGTGCATGGACCAGCAGGTCACGTGACACATCCGCCGCAGGCGGGATATTTTCCTCAAGGCTCATTTTGCTCCCTAATCGGCCTTGGTCCCGTTCAGGTTTCTTTCCAGCTCTTCCGCGGGCAAAAATCCCGGAGCCTGCACGCCATTGGCAAAGATCAGATTCGGCGTGCCGTTCACATGGAGTTTTTGGCCCAATGCCATGACCTTGTCGGTCTGGGTCTTGCATTTTGCCGTGGCGGGAACGATATCGCTCAACATCCAGTCATCCCATGTCTTGACGGGATTCTTCGAGCACAGCACGTTGCGCACGATTACGTCGGAACCCGGGAAGATCGGGTACATGAAGAAATACACCGTGACATCGTCGACCCTGCTCAATTCCTTTTCCAGTTTTCTGCAGAAGCTGCAGTTGGGATCGGTGAAGATCGCCAGCTTGCGCTTGCCGTTGCCCTTGACCTTTTTTACCGCCAGCTCGAGCGGCAGCCGGTTGAAATCGATCGCAAACAGCACCCGGCGGCGCTCTTCGCTTAGGTCGCGGCGGCTCTTTGTATCGATCACGTTGCCCTCGAACAGGTAATCTCCGTGGGCATCGGTATACAGGAGCTGATCGTCGATGACGACCTCATACAGTCCGGAATAGGGCGTCTTCACGATATGCTCGATCTTGCCGATGCCGGGAAATCTGCTTTGCAGCGCCTGGCGGATGTCGTCTTCGTCGGCATGCGCGAAAGACATCAGCGTTAACAGAAAAATTGCGGTCAGTGTTTTAGCTGCGGCATAGCGCCCGCCTTGGCGGGCATTGGCCTTATCTGAGGTGGTGTAAGCAGGCATTTCACCGGAGGGCGAAAGCTCGCAAACTTCGCTTTGCTTCGTTTTCATGGGATGCTTTCTCAGGGTTGATTCGGATCGTTCAGTTCGGGTCATTTAATTCAGGGCGTGCCGCATCAGCAATTTCTTCAGCGGGGCAAGGTGATTGGCGGCGGCCAGCCCAAAATTGCGCATCATACGCAACGGCGGGACATCATTGTTGAACAAATGCTTCAGGCCGTAAGTCGTCGCCTGCATCGAATAGATGTCTTCTTTGCGATTTCGTTCATAACGCCGCAGCAATCGCGCATCGCCGCAGTCGTTTTGGGCGCCCCGTTCGGCCAGTATCCGGGCCAATTGGCGCGCATCGCGAAATCCGGTATTCACCCCTTGCCCGGCCAGCGGGTGCATGTTGTGCGCGGCATCGCCGATCAATGCAAGGCGAGGCGCGGTGATCCGGGGTAACACCAGCAGGCGCAGCGGAAACGAGGCTGGCGGCGTGATGACCCGCATTCCGCCCAGCGTATGATGCGCAGCCGCTGACACTTTGGCGGAAAGCGCTTCATGAGTGAGCGCCAACAATTCAGCCGACTGCCCGGGACTCGCAGACCAAACCATCGAAGCGCGGTTGCCCGGTAGCGGTAACAAGGCCAGGATGCCATCCGCCTGGAACCATTGGTGCGCAATGCCCCGATGCGGCAATTCGCACGCAAAGTTGGCGACCACCCCGGATTGACGGTAATCCAACGGCGCTGCGCTGATGCCCGCCTGATCGCGCACCCAGGAATCGCGCCCGTCCGCGCCGACGATGAGTTTTGCGTCCAGGGAGCGGCCGTCTTCCAGCGTGAGCGTGGCGGCTGCGCCGGCAAAGCTAAGTCCGGCGCACCGCGCCGGACGGAACAGGGTCAGATTCTCCTGCTGCGCCAGCACCTGCCACAAAGCCTGCTGAAGCCCTCTGCCTTCCAGTATGCACGCCAGCTCTGCCACGCCCATCTGATAGGCGCTGAATTCGAGTTCAGCACCCGTGTCGCCGAAGACGCGCATCGCTTCCACCGGTTCAATGCGGCCGGCATCCAGCAATGACCAGGCACCAGACTGTTCGAGGAAACTGCGGCTGCCCGGACTGATCGCGTATATCCGGCTATCCCAATCGTCGATGTCGAACTCGCGAAGCGATTCGTTCGCCCCCTCGCCCGCTTGCGGGAGAGGGTTGGGGAGAGGGTTGGGGAGAGGGTTGGGGAGAGGGTTGGGGAGAGGGTTGGGGAGAGGGTTGGGGAGAGGGGAGCTGGCTTTACTATTAGGCACGTTTTCCCGCATGAGCAAGGACTGGCTTTCGACCAACGCCAGCGACAGCCCGCTGTCCTTGAGTGCTGCAGCCAGGCTGGCTCCCACCATTCCGCCGCCTACAATCACGATGTCGAATTTCATGCACAGAATCATAGCATGGTGGCCGTCCGGACACGATGTTGCCAACCCTCTATCCAAAGCCCCCTCGCTTCGCTCCCCCCCTGCAGAGGGGGAAAGGGCGATCGATCCCTCTCCCTCCGGGAGAGGGTTTGGGTGAGGACTGCATCCGGTGCGGGAAGGGCGGCGGTTGCTCCCGCACGAAAGTGTTGCACACCACCGTGTCGCAACCGCCAGTTTCATTTATAATTCCACTCCCTCGCGGAAAATCACCTGTCGAACAATACAATTCAAAACAAGATGCGCATCGGCCCTTACCAACTGAAGAACAACCTTATCGTCGCCCCGATGGCCGGCGTGACGGACCGCCCTTTCCGCATGCTTTGCAAGCGCATGGGGGCGGGAATGGCAGTGAGCGAGATGGTGTCTTCAAATTCGCTGCTGTACGGCTCCGAGAAGACCAGGCGGCGCGCCAACCACGAAGGCGAGGTCGATCCGATCTCGGTGCAGATCGTCGGCGCCGACCCGAAGATGCTGGCGCAGGCTGCACAATACAACGTGGACAACGGCGCGCAGATCATCGACATCAACATGGGTTGCCCGGCCAAGAAGATCTGCAACGTGATGGCCGGATCAGCGCTGTTGCAGAATGAACCCCTGGTGGCGGCCCTGCTGGAGGCGGTGGTCGGCGCGGTGGATGTGCCCGTCACGCTGAAGATACGCACCGGCTGGGACAAGCAGAACCGCAATGCGATCCGCATCGCGAGGATCGCCGAATCCAGCGGCATCCAGGCGCTGGCCATCCATGGCCGCACCCGTGCCTGTGCGTACACCGGCGACGCCGAGTACGACACCATCGCCGCGGTCAAGGCAGCCGTGCGCATCCCGATCATCGCCAACGGCGACATCACCACACCCGAAAAGGTCAAATACGTGCTGCAAAAAACCGGCGCGGATGCGGTGATGATAGGCCGCGCGGCCCAGGGCCGGCCTTGGCTGTTCCGCGAGATCAACCACTTTCTCGGCACCGGCGAACATCTGCCCGCCCCGCAGGTCGGCGAGATCCACCGCGTGTTGCGCGATCATGTGGATGAACTTTACGGTTTCTATGGCGAGCACACCGGCCTGCGGGTGGCGCGCAAACATATCTCCTGGTACACCAAGGGTCTGAGCGGCTCGGCGCACTTCAGGCACCGGATGAATCAACTGGAATCCCCCTCCGAACAATTGACAGCGGTGGATGATTTTTTTGCGGAACAGGCGGCGCGTGGAGAACAACTGCATTATCTGGAGGAGCTGGCAGCATGAGCGATGCTTTGATCAGCGAAAACGATATGGCGCGTTATGTGCGCAAGACGCTCAGGGAATATTTCAGGGATCTCGACGGCGAAGATCCCTGTTGCGGCATGTACGACATGGTCATCAACTGCGTCGAAAAGCCGCTGCTCGAAATGGTGCTGGAACAGGTCGGCGGCAACCAGACGCGCGCCGCGGAAATGCTGGGCATCAATCGCAATACTCTGCGCAAGAAGATGCAGCTGCACGGCATAGATTAAAGGCGCTTGCGCCGTGTCCGTGCCCACGATTTACGTTTCTCTGGAATCATCATGGCAGCGATCAAACAGGCACTCATCAGCGTGTCGGACAAGTCCGGCGTTCTCGAATTCGCGCAGGGACTGGACCTGCTGGGCGTAAAGATACTCTCCACCGGCGGCACCGCGAAGCTGCTCGCCGACAACGGCATCCCGGTCACCGAAGTGGCGGACTACACCGGTTTCCCGGAGATGCTCGACGGGCGCGTCAAGACGCTGCAGCCGAAAGTGCATGCCGGCATCCTGGCGCGCCGCGACCTGCCGGAACATGTCGCCACATTGAAAAAGCATGGCATCCCGACCATAGACCTGGTGGTGGTGAACCTTTATCCGTTCGCTGCGACCGTGGCAAAGCCCGGCTGCACGCTCGAGGACGCGATCGAGAACATCGACATCGGCGGGCCGACGATGGTGCGCGCGGCGGCAAAGAACCATCCGCATGTCGCGATCGTCACCGACCCGGCCGATTACGCATCGGTGCTGGCCGAGATGCAGACCAACAAAGGCTCGGTCAGCGACGCGACGCGTTTCGACCTGGCAAAAAAAGCGTTCTCGCACACCGCCGCTTATGATTCCGCGATCAGCAACTATCTCACCGCGATCGATGCCGAAGGCAACAGGGCGGCATTCCCTGAGCAGATCAATTTCAATTTCGCCAAGGTACAGGACATGCGCTACGGCGAGAACCCGCACCAGAGCGCGGCCTTCTACCGGGATCTCGTGCCGGTCGCGGGCGGCATCGCCGGCTACACCCAACTGCAGGGCAAGGAACTGTCCTACAACAACATCGGGGATGCCGATGCGGCATGGGAACTGGTTAAGACCTTCGACCAGCCGGCCTGCGTGATCGTCAAACACGCCAACCCATGCGGTGCGGCGATCGCCGAAACCCCGCTGCAAGCCTACAGGCTGGCCTATGCGACCGACACCACGTCTGCGTTCGGCGGCATCATCGCGTTCAACCGCGAACTGGATGCCGAGAGCGCGACACAGATCACCGCAAACCAGTTCGTCGAACTCATCATCGCTCCGTCCGCAAGCGTTGCGGCACTCAAAGTCACCGCGGCGAAACAGAACGTGCGCGTGCTCACCCTGCCGCTGTCAAATGCCCACAACCAGTATGACTTCAAGCGCGTCAGCGGCGGGCTGCTGGTGCAGACGCCGGACGTTATGAACGTGCAAGCCTCGCAGCTCAAGGTCGTGAGCAAGGCGCAACCGACCGGGGATCAACTGCAGGACCTGCTGTTCGCCTGGCGCGTGGCGAAATATGTTAAATCCAACGCGATCGTATTCTGCAAAAACGGCCAGACGCTGGGCGTGGGCGCGGGGCAGATGAGCCGCGTGGACAGCACGCGCATCGCCAGCATCAAGGCGCAGAACGCGGGATTGAACCTGAACGGTTCCATCGTGGCATCGGACGCGTTCTTCCCGTTCCGCGACGGCATCGATGTGCTGGCCGCGGCGGGCGCCAAGGCCGTGATCCAGCCCGGCGGCTCGATGCGCGACGATGAAGTGATCGCGGCGGCGGACGAGCACAGGATTGCGATGGTGTTCACCGGCTACCGGCATTTCAGACATTAATAAGCTCGTAGCCCGTAGTAATGCAGGGTGGGCACATTCTTGTGCCCACGCGGAATAAAAATGGTGGGCACACAAACCGCGCCCACCCTACGTTGAGGTTGAAATGAAAATTCTGGTCCTCGGTTCCGGCGGGCGCGAGCACGCAATGGCTTGGCGTTTGGCGCAGGGCGCCAAGGTGCAGAAGGTCTATGTCGCGCCGGGCAATGCCGGCACGGCGCTGGAAGAAGGCGTGGAGAATGTGGACATCACCGCGATCCCGGAACTGATCGCGTTCGCGCAGCGCGAGAACATCCACATGACCATCGTCGGTCCGGAAGCCCCGCTGGCGGCGGGTATCGTGGATGCCTTCCGCGCCGCAGGACTGAAGATATTCGGGCCTACAAAAGCCGCGGCGCAGCTGGAATCCTCCAAGGATTTTGCCAAGCGATTCATGGTGCGCCACAACATCCCCACCGCATACTTCGAGACCTTCGGCGACATCAAGCTGGCACGCGCCTATGTTGAGAAACATGGGGCGCCCATCGTCGTCAAGGCGGATGGTTTGGCGGCAGGCAAGGGTGTGGTCGTGGCGATGAACAAGGACGAGGCTTTCGCCGCGATAGACATGATGCTTTCCGATAACAGCCTGGGTGATGCCGGCGCCCGTGTCGTCGTAGAGGAATTCCTGGCCGGCGAGGAGGCCAGTTTCATCGTGATGGTGGACGGCAAGCACATATTGCCGCTGGCCACCAGCCAGGATCATAAACGTCTGCTGGACGGCGACAACGGCCCCAACACCGGCGGCATGGGGGCCTATTCGCCTGCGCCGGTGGTAACTCCCCAGCTCCATGCACGCGTATTGCGCGAGGTGATCCAACCGGTCGTGCGCGGCATGGAACAGGAAGGGATCACCTACACAGGCTTCCTTTATGCCGGCCTGATGATAGACCCGCAGGGCGGCATCAAGGTGCTTGAGTTCAATTGCCGCCTGGGCGACCCCGAGACCCAGCCGATCATGCTGCGCCTGAAAAGCAATTTCGCGGTTATCGTCGAACACGCGATCAACGGCACACTGGACCAGGTGGAGGCGGAATGGGACAGGCGCACTGCTCTCGGCGTGGTGCTGGCCGCCGCGAATTACCCCGACACTCCGCGCAAGGGCGATGTCATCACCGGGTTGCCCGATAGCAGCCAAGCAAGGAAGCTTGAAGACGCGCACGTATTCCATGCCGGCACGGCACTGCACGACGGGCATGTGGTCACCAGCGGCGGGCGCGTGCTGTGCGTCACCGCGCTGGGCACGATGGTGAAGGCGGCGCAAAAGCTCGCCTACGAGATCGCCGACGGGATCCATTTCGACGGCTGCCAGATGCGCCGTGACATCGGCTGGCGCGCGATCACTTCGCGCAAGAAATAATCCTCACACCCTCTCCCGCGGTAACGCGCACTCCTCTCCTGCTCGCGGGAGAGGAACTGGTGGAGAGGGAATTTGACCGGAGACGCGCTTGCATCATCCCGTTATCCCCGCGCATCGCATCGCCGCCCATCTCAGACGCGGCGGATTGATCGCCTACCCCACAGAATCCTGCTATGGCCTGGGCTGCGATCCGGACAACCGCATCGCGGTGCAACGCCTGCTCCGGCTCAAGCAGCGCCCGCAACACAAGGGCCTGATCCTGATCGCGGCAAGTTATCGCCAGGTTGCGCGCTACCTGCATCCGCTCACGCCCGCGCAGCAGCAGCAACTCGCAGCAGCGGGTGCCCGGGCGATCACCTACCTGATGCCGGCACTGCATTCCGCGCCGCGCTGGTTGCGCGGCGGACATGACACGCTGGCAGTGCGTTTGACCGCGCACAAGCAAGCCAGACAACTCTGCCGCGGCGTAAACAGCGCATTGGTCTCCACCAGCGCCAACCGCAGCGGCCAGCGTCCCGCCAGAACTTATGCGCAATGCCTGAGATTGTTCGGGCACAAGGTGTGGGTGCTGCCGGGGCGCGTGGGCGCACGCAAACATCCTTCGACCATAAGCAGATGGGCTGATGGTAAAATCATCCGCAGCTAAACCTGTTGGAGCAAGTATGGGTGGTTTCGATTCAGCGGCCGTAAAAGAGTATCTGCTCGAGCTGCAGGAACTCATCGTCGAACGCCTGGAGCAGGTCGACGGCAAACCATTCCGCCGCGACGGCTGGAGCAGGCCTGAAGGGGGCGGCGGCATAAGCTGCGTCCTCGAGGAAGGCAACGTGCTGGAACGCGGCGGGGTGGCATTTTCGCACGTGGCGGGCGACAAGATGCCGCTTTCCGCCACCGCAGATCGCCCGGAACTGGCCGGCCGAAAGTGGGAAGCGATCGCGGTGTCGCTGGTGCTCCATCCGCGCAATCCCTATGCGCCGACGGCGCACATGAATGTGCGCATGTTCGTCGCGATGAAGGACGGCACCGCCCCGGTGTTCTGGTTCGGCGGCGGCATGGACCTGACGCCGTATTACGGTTACGCGGAAGACGCGGTGCATTTCCACCAGGCCTGCAAGAATGCGCTCGCTCCGTTCGGTACGGCGCTGCATCCCAGGTACAAGAAATGGTGCGACGAGTATTTCTTCATCAAGCATCGCAACGAACCGCGCGGCGTCGGCGGCATCTTCTTCGACGACCTCAGCGCGCCGGACTTCGACACCGCGTTTGCGATCCAGCAAAACGTGGGCGACCACTTCCTGTCTGCCTATGTGCCCATCCTGGAACGCCGCAAGGACACACCGTACGGCGAACGCGAACGCGATTTCCAGCTTTACCGGCGCGGCCGTTATGCCGAGTTCAATTTGGTGATCGACCGCAGCACCCTCTTCGGCCTGCAGACCAGCGGCCGCACCGAGTCCATCCTGCTATCGATGCCGCCGCTGGTGAAATGGCGCTATGACTGGCATCCCGAAAAGGGCTCGGCGGAAGCGCAGCTGTATGAAGAGTTTCTGGTAGTGAAGGACTGGGTGTGATTGCAAAGTTGCCCCGGCCGACAGGGCCGTAAACCGGGAAACCTTTGCAGCGCCGGCTATCCGGCTAAATCCTTGGCGATCGGACATCCAAGACAAGCAACCAGCTTCTTTGCCGCACTCGCCAGCCATGATCTTTGGTGGACAACATGCAGCTACTCGAACAAGTGTCGATCTTCCTGCTCACCGCGGTGCTCATCGTGCCGATTTTCCAGCGCCTGCGGCTCGGCGCCGTGCTCGGCTACCTGGCGGCGGGGATGATCATCGGCCCGTGGGGCCTGGGCATCATCGCCAACGTCGAGTCCACGCTGAATTTTTCCGAATTCGGCGTCGTGCTGCTGCTGTTCCTGATCGGTCTTGAACTGGAACCGCGGAGGTTATGGACGCTGCGCAATTCGGTGTTCGGACTGGGCGGCGCACAGGTGGCGGCGACGGGAATCGTGATTGGAATGCTTGCGCTGGCAGCCGGATTTGCATGGCAGGCCGCGCTGATCATCGGCTTGGGTTGCGCGATGTCTTCCACCGCATTGGTCATGACCTCTTTGGCCGAGCGCGGACAACTCCTGACCCGCTATGGACGGGAGTCGTTTGCAATACTGTTATTCCAGGATCTGGCGGTCATCCCGTTGCTCGCGCTTCTGCCGCTGTTGGCTGCCGTGCAAGGGCATGATGGAAACAGATGGTTGGCTACGGCCAAGGGAATCGCCGTCATCGCCGTGTTCATCGCCGGCAGCAGGCTGCTGATCCGCCCTGCGCTCAAATTCATCGCCCGCAACCGCAGCCAGGAGGTGTTTACCGCCGCCGCGCTGCTGCTGGTGATAGGCACGGCGCTGATCATGGAAATGATCGGGCTGTCGATGTCGCTGGGCGCATTCCTGGCAGGGGTATTGCTTGCCGATTCTGAATTCAGGCACGAACTGGAAGCGGACATCGAACCGTTCAAGGGCTTGCTGCTCGGCCTGTTCTTCATCGCGGTCGGCATGAGCGCCAACCTGACCCTGGTGTGGAGTGAGCCGCTCACCCTGTTCGGGCTGGCGCTGGCGATGATGCTGATCAAGTTTACGGTCATGTATGGAATTTCACGCGCCACCGGGGCAAGCAACGACACCGCCCAGCGGCTCGCTGTCGCGCTGGCGCAGGGCGGCGAGTTTGCCTTTGTGCTTTTCGCCGCCGCAACCGGATTGGGCGTATTCGATCTTGCCACCGCGCAGCTATTGATCATGGCAGTGACCGTATCGCTGTTGCTTGCACCATTGCTTATGGCGGCGCATGATCGAATAATCACACGCTGGCTCGATCGCAACGCCCCTCCCGAGTATGACGTGATAGACGGCCCGGGCAACCCGGTCATCATCGCCGGCTTTGGCCGCGTCGGCCAGATCGTGGCGCGCGTGCTGAGAATGTGCGGGATACCATTCACCGCGCTGGAAGTGAACTACCAGCAGGTGGATTTTGTGCGCCGCTTTGGCAGCAAGATCTATTTCGGCGATGCCACCCGGCTCGATCTGCTGATGGCGGCCAAGACCGGCAATGCCAGGCTTTTTGTGCTCGCCATCGACGATGTCGAAGCCTCGCTGAAGGCTGCCGGGTTGGTCCGCCAGCATTTCCCGGATCTTCCAATATTGGCGCGGGCGCGCAACAGGACTCACCATTTTCAGTTGCGCGACCTGGGTATCAGGATGATCTATCGCGAGACATTCCTAAGCAGCATAGCTGTCGCGCAGCAGGCCTTGTCCCATCTCGGTTTCACCGCCGCGGCCGCCGAGCGCGCCGCCACCCTGTTCAGGAAACATGACGAGGAATTGATTGAGGTTCAGCATGCGGTTCATCACGACGAGGCACAGCTTATCCAGAATGTCCAGCTCGCCACCGACCAGTTGAGATCGCTGTTCGAAGCCGACAACCTTGATATGCTCCGGCAGGATACGGATATAGCGAAAGCCGCGCCGGAGAAATGAGCAGAGCACGGGCCGGCCCGGGTTATTCGACCCGGGCATGCCGCGGTTTGATTTTTCGTTGTGCTATGCTCCGCGCGAACGGTTTATTGATGGCTTGAAATGAGGTTCTTACTTTACTTTTTGTTGTTGGCTGCTCCTTACGTATCGGCGAACCCGGCCGGCGGAGCCGCGCAAGGCTTGCCGCACACCAAGGGTGAGTCCGCCGGCCGGCCCGTCGCGGGGGACGCAGATTTTCTTGCTGCGCACGATGCCTATCTGGCCGGTGACAGGGTCAAACTCGCACGTTATGCCCAGCGCTTGAAGCAATCGCCGCTGGAAGTGTATGTCAGCTACTACCAGTTGAGTCTGGGCATAGCCAACGCAGACAAGAAGCCCGCCCCGAGCAAGGGAAAAGGTCATGTCGCGGACTCATTGGAAACGGCGGTGAACGCATTCCTGTCACGCCCGGACGACTCGCCGATAATCGACCAGTTGCGCGGTGAGTGGCTCAAGCTGCTCGGCAAGAGGCAGCAATGGGATCAATTCGATGCCGAATATCCCCGCCTGCTCAGCGCAGATACGGATCTGACCTGTTATGCCCTGCAGTCACGGCGCCGCACCCACGAACAGGCTGCGCTCCGCGAAGCGCGCAACTTATGGTTCACCGGCAAGGGGCTGCCAGATAGCTGCGGGCCGTTGTTTGATGCGGCACTGAAAGCCGGCATCATCACGGAACATGATATCGCCCAGCGGCTGCGGATGTCTCTGGAAGAGAACAACGTGACATTTGCCGCCCAGCTTGCGAAAGAAATGTCAGGCGAATACGCAGTCTTGCCGGCCTTGCTGAAGAATGCCGCCGCCGATCCGGAACGCTACCTGAAGAAGCTTACCCCGAATGACTCCAATTCAATGGCAGGTTCGGCAAAGGCGTCTGAGCAAACCGATGTGAGTTCGGCGCTGGCAAACTGGTCTTCAGACGATGAGCAACGCCGCGCTTCAGGGTTGACCCTGGAGATGCGTGCTTCCATTTCTGGTGCAGTCGCGCCATCTCCTTCATCGGGTTGGCCGCGGTGGGGCAATCTTTTGTCACGGCTGGGCTTCGGCAAGGCGGCGGAT
Organism: uncultured beta proteobacterium; assembly: GCA_963723415.1. Taxonomy (GTDB): domain Bacteria; phylum Pseudomonadota; class Gammaproteobacteria; order Burkholderiales; family Gallionellaceae; genus Gallionella. The sequence continues at coordinate 640,886 of CAVRQB010000003.1, forward strand.
CCGGTGCCCGCCTCTGCATATTACGGATTGACGCCTTTGACAGATGTGCATCCGGCAAGAACGACCGATCCCGCGTGCCAGCCGCCTTGTGTGGATATCGGTGATACAGATGCCGTTCCACCGATGGGATGGTATCCGAAGCTGACAGGCAAGGGCCAGCGCATGGTTGCGCTGTTCGCGCTGGAGCGCCTGGCCAAGGAATCCCCGGAACTGGCCTACACACGCTGGGCGAAGATCGCCGGATATTTTCCGCTGAGCGAGCAGCGCTATTTTTATGGCCGGCTGGCATATCAGGCGGCGCGGGATCTGGACCCCCGCGCGCTGCAATGGTACAGGGCCGCGGCTGACACGCCGCTGGACGATCGCCAATCGGCCTGGCGGGTGCGCGCGGCATTGCGCGTGCAGGATTGGCCTGAGGTGCTGGCCGCAGTCAATGCCATGAGCGGGCAGCAGCAACTCGATGGCGCATGGCAATACTGGAAGGCGCGCGCGCTGCAGGCACTCGGCAAGCCCGCCGACGCCAGAGCGATATTCGCCTCATTGAGCGCTGATTTCAATTTCTACGGCCAGCTCGCAAGTTCCGAACTGGCCGATCCGGTATTGAGCGAGGCCAGGCCGGTCTACAAACCCGACCAGCAGGCCATAGACTCGGTATCGGCGTTGCCGGGTGTTCAGCGGACTTTGGCGTTGTACCGTATGGGATTGCGCAATGAAGCGCTCGATGAATGGCGCTGGGTGCTGCGCAACCTTAACGACCGCGAGCTGCTCACCGCCGCCGAGATCGCCCTGCGCAACAAGATGTACGACCGCGCCATCGGCGCCGCCGAAAAGACCGTTGCGACGCATGACCTCAGCCTGCGCTATCTCGCCCCCTACCGCGCCGACCTGCAGGCGCATATCCGCGAACATGGTCTGGACGAGGCATGGGTATACGGTTTGATGCGCCAGGAAAGCCGCTTCACCCCCAGCGCAAAATCCGAAGTCGGCGCGGCGGGACTGATGCAGATCATGCCCAGCACCGCGCGCTGGGCGGCCAACAAACTCGGATTGAAGAGCTATCGCAACGCATTGATCCAGCAACTCGATACCAATCTGCGCCTGGGCACCTATTATATGAAGGCGATACTGTCGCAGTCCGAGAACAGCCCGGTGCTGGCATCGGCCGCATACAATGCCGGCCCGACGCGTGCGCTCCAATGGCGCGGGGACCGCCCTATGGAAGGCGCGATCTACACGGAAACCATCCCTTACGAGGAGACCCGCGATTACGTGAAGAAAGTGATGAGCAATTCGGTGTATTACGCGGCCCAATTCGGCGATCCGCCGCGTTCTCTCAAGCAGCGCCTGGGCATCGTTCCCGGCAAGACATCGGACGATGTGGCACCGGACAATCAGGGAGCGGCTGCCGATGTCCCGTGAACCGGAGATCTATTGCGTCGGCGGCGCGGTGCGCGACCGCCTGCTCGGGTTGCCGGTTCAGGATCACGACTGGGTAGTGGTGGGCAGCACGCCGGAAGCGATGGTGGCCCGGGGATTCCAGCCGGTCGGCAGGGATTTCCCGGTGTTCCTGCATCCGGACACGCATGAGGAATATGCGCTTGCGCGCACCGAGCGCAAGACCGCGCGCGGCTATCAGGGTTTCGCGGTCTATGCCGCTCCGGATGTCACGCTGGAGCAGGATCTATTGCGCCGCGATTTCACGATCAATGCGATCGCCGAGGATGCCGGCGGCAATCTGATCGATCCGCATCACGGTGTCGCCGACCTGCGCGCGGGCATCCTGCGCCATGTCAGCAATGCCTTCAGCGAGGATCCGGTGCGCATCCTGCGCGCGGCGCGCTTTGCGGCGCGTTTCGGTTTCACGATCGCTCCCGAGACCCTGGCGCTGATGCGCGGCATGGTGAACAACGGCGAAGTCGACGCGCTGGTTGCAGAGCGGGTGTGGCAGGAACTGGCGCGCGGCCTGATGGAGAAGAAGCCGTCACTTTTTTTCGGAACGCTGCGCAGTTGCGGCGCGCTGGCAAGGATCATTCCCGAAGTGGACGCGCTGTTCGGGGTACCACAGCCGGAAAAGCATCATCCGGAGATCGATTGCGGCATCCATACAATGCTGGTGGTGGACGATGCCGCGCGTCATGACTACACACTGGAAGTACGCTTTGCCGCACTCACCCACGATCTGGGCAAGGCGACCACTCCCAAGGAGATTTTGCCGCGCCACACCGGGCACGAGTTGCGCAGCGTGGATCTGCTGCTGGCGCTTTGCGAGCGGCTGCGCGTGCCGGGAGAATGCCGCGACCTGGGCTTGCTGGCAGCGCGCTACCACGGTGATATCCATCGCGCCAGGGAATTGCGCGCCGAAACCATCATCAGATTATTCCAGTCGGCAGATGCGTGGCGCAGGCCGGAACGGTTCACCCATTTGTTGCAGGCATGCTGTTCGGATGCCCGTGGGCGCACCGGACACGAACATGACCAATATCCCCAGGCGGATTACCTGCTCCAACTGTTGACCGTCGCACGCGAAGTGGATGCAGGCGGTATCGCCAGGCTTCACCAGGGCGGGGAGATCGCTGCCGCTGTGCGACAGGCACGCACCGATGCGATAGCGCCACTGGTGGATGCGCAGAAGGTGTAATGTTTGCCGCGCATAAACGCGGCATTCGACGCGGTGCCAGTTGTTTAAGTCGGGCAGTGCAATATACTAGAGGCTGCCGGTGCGCCCCGCCGGTTTCAGGTATGGGCGCTTTCAAAAAAAATAGGATTGGCGGAAGATGTTCTGATCAGATGGATCACTTCGGGGAATATAGATGAAAAGAATTCTCGTTGTAGTTGCACTTTCTGCCGCGATAACGCCGCATATCGCGCGGGCCGAGCTGAGTTACAATTCGGTAGAGGCGGGTTACTACGTTGCCAGTTACAGCTCGAATCTGACCGAATTTAATATAGCCGTTTCCAAAAGCATACCCGGCAATTTTTACCTAACAGCTTCCTATGCGAGCGGCAGCCAGGTCGCAAACAACTTCCAGAGCGAAAACCATACAAGTGCGATCACGTTAGGTGCTGGGTACCATATCCCGCTGCATCAAAATGTCGACGGCATCCTCAAGGGCGATGTCATTTCGGGTTCGGTCGACACGGGCGGCAACAGCACCAGTGAAAGCGGCTTTGATATCGCCGCGGGAGTACGCGCGCAGATGTCAACCAGGTTCGAAGGCATCTTGGCGGCTGTCCATTCCAGCACCTCGGGCGGCATATATGCCAGCACCGACAACTTTATCAACGCTCAACTCGGGTTCAATTTCACCCCGAAACTTCAGATGGCCGCAAGTTTCGATTTCCGGCCCACTCCGGTTTCAGGTGTGAGCTTGCGCTACTTCTACTAGGGGATACAACAGCGCCCTTTCTGGTATATGGCAGGTATGCGCCCTGCCGGCTTGCCGCCGGTGCTCCGATTCAATGCATGCGCGTCTGGTCGCCCCGGGAAAAGCCGCACAACCGGCCCGGCATCCCTTGGTTTTGGCTATGCAGGCCTGCTTTTTTGCGTGGGCCCAAGACAGATTTTCCCGGGGCGATCACCTTGAACAACTCTCCCGTTTCCGCCGGACTGGTGAGTCTCTGAAATTGGGCCGATTCCGGCAGATACTCGCGCAGGTTTTCCGGCGAGGTGTCTTTCAGCAATGTTACGATGCCGCAGTTGACCAGGAAGAACGCCTGCGTGGTGCAGCCGATTAACCCCAGACCCGCATCGATGCCGCATTCGGCGATAGCGGTAAAATTCACATGCGCGGTGATGTCCTGCAAGCCGGACAGAAGGAACTGATCGTCATGGGCCCGGTGGCGGCAATGGCACATCAGCGTGCCCCTGTCGCGCTGCGGGTGGTAGTACTCGCGCGCGCCGAAACCGGCCGCTTTCCGGAAGGCTGTTGCAAGGCACGAAGTTCAACTCGGTGACAAATGCGGCAATTCCCACTTCGGCTTCGCGACCGCCGCATAGCTGCAACCCCTTGCAACCCCACGGCAGCCGTGGATTACCTCAGCGGATTATCGTTTTCGATTTGCTCCGAGAATAACGGGGTTCAAACACCCTGGCCGGATAATGCGTATTCATGGCTCACATCTCAGGGTCATAATAATATGGCATCGTATCTGCATCATAATTCTGATGTATTGAAAATTCTTCGGCACTTATATCATCAGCGATCTCTGCGCTGCTTCGTTTGTCCGGACACCCCAGAAATAATGAAGTGGTCACGATTACGTAAGTGACATATTTTATTGATGCCATGTTTTCCATGATTTTCCCCTAATTAAAATTAAGATGGAGTAAGCATGAATACACTTAGCAAATGTTGTGCCACTGGCCATAACGTTAAGTCATTCAACCAGCCTGGCTGTCAAGTGTGCTGAATATCTTTCTTGGCGCGTTGTCGGCAGGATGGCCATTCAGGCCGGTTCGGGCAACTATTTCGCCTTGAATGCCGGGATGGCAGCCCCCAGCAATAGCTTCGTTGGATATTGATTGCTGAAAGCGTGGATCGCACTCATATAGTGCCATTCAGTCATGAATGCACCACAATGCAACGAGGCTGCAAGTGGTTGCCCGCCAAAATGTGATTGCCGGGTTTATAAGACACGAAGATGCACACCGGCAGCCATTCCGGATGACATCCGAAGATCGGCCCGATGTCGAAAGCTCCGATTCGCCAACGGCAGGTTTCGGGTAGTGGATAAATGACTTTGACTGAAAAATTAACATCATCCTAAAGCGGCAATTGTTGCTGTGTCGTCAGCGCGGTCGATGCGAGGACACCCGGTCAGTTTGAAAGCAATGGTGGGCACGCGGCGGGAAATGAGCTGTTATAGATTCACAAAGAGCGCGTCAGGTCACCGCTCTTGAATCCGCACATCGGGTTCGCCAGCCCTTTTCCCAAAGCGATCACCTTGAACAGCTCGCCCATCTCGGCCGGACTGGTGAGTTTCTGCAATTGGGCCGATTCCGGCAGATACTCGCGCAGGTTTTCCGGCGAGGTGTCTTTCAGCAATGTTGCGATGCCGCAGTTGACCAGGAAGAACGCCTGCGTGGTGTAGCCGATTAACTCCAGACCCGCATCGATGCCGCATTCGGCGATATCGGTGAAATTCACATGCGCGGTGATGTCCTGCAAGCCGGGCAGAAGGAACTGATCGTCATGGGCCCGGTGGCGGTAATGGCACATCAGCGTGCCCCTGTCGCGCTGCGGGTGGTAGTACTCGCGCGCGCCGAAACCGTAGTCGATGAACAATATCGCGCCCTGCTCCAGCCGCTGCGCAAGGCTGTTGATCAGTCCGCGCGCGGCAAGGCATATCTCGCTGACATAATCATCAGGCACCATGATCTGCCGGGCGGCGCGCAACAAAGCCGCATCGCCGATGGCGCGCTCCTGCCAGATGAAACCTTGTTCGCCCCAAGCCACGCCGCGCTCGGTGACCGCGCTGTCGCGCCAATGCACCAGATGCACCGGCAACGCATCCAGCACCTCGTTGCCGACGATTGCGCCGCTGAATCCTTCCGGCAGCGTGTCCAGCCATTGCACGCGGTCCAGCAGATGCGGCAGCCGTTCCTGCATCAGCGCCTGCTGGCGCGCGCGCAGATCGGCACTCACCTCCAGGATCCCATAACTGACCGGCAGGCTGCCCAGCCGCTCCAGTTCGGCCAGCATGTCCACTGCCAGTTTGCCGCTGCCCGCGCCCAGCTCGAGTATGCGCGGTGCACTGCCCGCCATGATCTCAGCCACCTGCCGCGCCAGCGTGCGGCCGAACAATGGCGAGAGTTCGGGCGCAGTGATGAAGTCGCCTGCTTCGCCGAATTTGCGCGCGCCTGCCGCGTAATAGCCAAGGCCCGGGGCATACAGCGCCAATTCCATATAGCGTGCAAAGGAGATCCAGCCGCCGTGTGCGGCGATCTCTCGCCGGATGAATTCAACCAGTGTCGCGCTGTGTTCGGCGGCCTCCGGCGTTGGCGAGGGTAATGTGGTGGTGGGGTGGCTGGGCATGGTCGGGTATAATCCGCGGATTCGATTTTAACAGCTTGACCGGAAGCGAAGCGAGGAAGGCGGGATGCAGGGCAAGGTGGTGCTGGTTACGGGTGGAGCGAAGCGCGTCGGCGCGGCGATTTGCCGCCGCCTGCACGCGGCTGGCGCGCAGATCGCCGTGCATTACCGCAGCTCCGATCAGGAGGCACTGGCGCTGCAAAACGAGCTGAACAAACTGCGCCCGAAAAGCGCCGCGGTGTTCCATGCCGATCTGCTCGACCTGGACATGTTGCCGCAACTGGTGCACAAGGTGATCAAGAAATTCGGGCAGCTGGATGCGCTGGTCAACAACGCTTCGAGTTTTTATGCCACACCATTGGCAGATATCGACGAGCAACAGTGGTCCGACCTGCTCGGCACGAACCTGAAAGCACCGCTGTTCCTGGCGCAGGCTGCCGCTGACGAATTGCGCCGCCGCCATGGCTGCATCGTGAACATCGTGGACATCCATGCGGAGCGTCCGATGCATGGACATCTGCTATATAGCGCAGGCAAGGCCGGGCTGGTTGCGCTGACCAAAGGACTCGCTCAGGAGCTGGCTCCTCAGGTGCGCGTCAACGCCGTCGCCCCGGGAGTGATCGTGTGGCCTGAAAACGACGCATGGATGGATCAGGAGCAGCGCCGCAAGATCGTCGCGCACACGCTGCTCAAGCGCGAAGGCGAACCGGACGACATCGCCAGGACGGTCGCTTTCCTGATCCAGGACGCACCCTATATCACCGGTCAGGTAATCGCGGTGGATGGCGGGAGAAGCGTGAATATTTGAAAGGGCAGCCCGTAGCTCGTAGCAAAACCGGCCTTGCTTCTGCTACACGCTACCAGCTACTTGCTACAAGCTAAAATAAACCATGAACGATATTACTAAAGCCATACATTTCGAGCACCATTCGACCAACTTCAACCGCCTCAAGGGACGGCTGGAACACATGGTCGGGCAGGCCATCGCCGATTTCAACATGATAGAAGAGGGCGACAGCGTGATGGTGTGCCTGTCCGGCGGCAAGGACTCATACACGCTTCTGGATATCCTGCTCACGCTGCGCAAGCGCGCGCCGATCGATTTTCGCATCGTCGCGATGAATCTCGACCAGAAACAGCCCGGTTTCCCGGCCGACGTGCTGCCGAATTACCTGAAGCAGCTCGGCGTCGAATATCACATCGAAACCCAGGACACCTATTCCATCGTCAAGGAAAAGATACCCGAGGGCAAGACCACCTGCTCGCTGTGCTCGCGGCTGCGGCGCGGCATCATCTACCGCGTGGCCGGCGAGCTCGGCGCGAACAAGATCGCGCTGGGGCACCACCGCGACGACATGATCGAAACGCTGTTCCTGAACATGTTCTTCGGCGGCAAGCTCAAGGCGATGCCGCCCAAGCTGGTCACCGACAAGGGCGACCACATCGTGATCCGTCCGCTGGCTTATTGCCCGGAAAAGGATATCGCGCGCTATGCGCGCGGCATGGAGTTTCCGATCATCCCGTGCAATTTGTGCGGTGCCCAGGAAAACCTGCAGCGCCAGAACATCAAGGAGATGCTCGCCGCATGGGAGCGTGAATATCCGGGACGCAGCCAGACCATTTTTACCGCGATGCTGAATGTCGCGCCCTCGCACCTGCTGGACGGCAAGCTGTTCGATTTCAGAAATATGCCGGTCGGCGAAAATGCCGCAGAAGGCGATACGGCGTTCGATGACGATTTGTAAGTCCCTGCCGGGAACCCGCTCGCTCGAATCGGGCCTTTCATGAGCGCACCAGGCAACTCTTGTCCCGGCGTGCCCGCCTGTTCGTGTTATCGACGGTCTGTGATATGCTTGCTTCTGTTAAATCTGCAATTCCCAAACTCGGCGCGCCGTTTAGTTACGATCTGACCGATATAAATCATTCGGATCCACCCTGCAACGAAATATTTTTTAAGGAGTCAAGTTATGTTATTGCGCAATATTGTTGCCCTTTCCCTGCTGATATTCGGCACCGCCGCCATCGCAGACGACCTCGATCTTAACCTGCGCAACAGCGCTGCCCAGGTCCAGTACGGCACATCGATGGGCCGCGATTCTCTGGGAAAAACCGAATTGCATGTCGGCGCTTTATATTCCAATTCAAACAATTCGAACAATACGCTGGGCGACCTGGGTATCGTGGTGAAAGATGAATTGGGCAACAACGCCCCCGGATGGTCTGTCGGCGCCGGCATAAAAGGCGTGGCGGCCCATACCCAGAACACCAATGAGTCTGCCGTGGCAATAGGAGGTTTGATAAAGTATTCGCCGCCCGGCCTTTCGCGCCTCGGTCTGGTCGGTCAAGTGTATTTTGCCCCGAACATCACCACCTTTGGCGATGCCAACCGCTATGTCGAAGAAGAATTTGAAGTGGAATATTCGATCGTATCAAATACGGCGGCTTACCTGGGTTACCGCAACATGCAATTCAACATCAACAGCACCTCATCCAACGCCACGGTGGATGAAGGGGTCCTGATAGGCGTCAGGTTGTCGTTCTAAGCCGGTGACCGCCGCGCTCCCGCGGCGATTCGGGGGCCGACAAACAAAGCCCCGTTGCTCACGCTGGTCGCAGAGCGATCTTGAACACCGCCTTGCGTATCAAGCCACCGCCAGGGTCTGATGTATTGGTTGGTACGGCAGCGGTGGCTTCGCCGTTGTTCCGGCAATCGGCTGGCTTCGCCATAACCAGCGACTTGGCGTGCGTTGTTGGCTCGCCTAGTCGAATGGCTAGTGGTTCCAGCAGTAACGTGTCACAACGGCTGCCCCTCGCCACCAGCGGCGCGTGCGCATCTTCCGGGAAGAAGATGCAGAATGCACCCGGCGGCGTGGCGATCCATGTATCCGGGGCATCGCGGAAGAACCGGATATCCCTTTCCTTGCTGTAATCGTCCACTGGCTCACGGCAACCCGCCAGCGGCTTCCAGCCCATCTCGTCCACCCCTTCCAGCACCAGCTGGATATCAATATAGTTGCGGTGGCATTCCAGCAGCGCCTCCGCACGAGTGCGTCCCTGCTGATGCTCTATGATGACGAACAGGTTTTCGCCGAGTATGGCATGGCGCCCCGGTGCAAGCGCATGCAGGTCGGTGTCACGGATATATTCGAACGCGCGCGGGAACAGCGGATGCAGGGCAGCATAGCGATCGGCATTGCAGAGGGTGGAAAAGATCATGGCTGCATCCTATGACCCGGTCAGATGAAACGCGCCACCATGCCCTTCGCGACTTCGCCCTGCAACGGGATCTGCACTCGATGGCCGCTGCCGGGCGCGATGGTGAGTGTCTCGCCTGCAAGGCTGCGCATCTCGGCAAGTTGGATGATGCGGTTCCCGGACGGATGGATGATCTCGAGCCTGTCGCCGACCTGGAAACGATTCTTCACATCGATCTCGGCGATACCGTTTGCACACATGACGATGTCGCCGACATATTGCTGGCGGGAACTTTCCGAGTGGCCGCGCATATAGTTCTGCTGTTCATGGGTGTGGTGGCGCTCGTAGAAGCCGTCGGTGTAGCCGCGGTTCGCCAGCGCATCCAGCGCTCCAAGCAATGAGTAATCGAACGGCCTGCCCGCGACCGCGTCAGCTATCGCCTGCCGGTAAACCTGCGCGGTGCGCGCCACATAGTAGATCGACTTGGTGCGGCCCTCGACCTTCAGCGAGTCGATGCCTATCTTTACCAGCCGCGCTACATGCTCGACGGCACGCAGATCCATGGAATTCATGATGTAAGTGCCATGCTCGTCTTCCAGCACCGGCATCAGTTCACCGGGATGGTCCTGGCGCGAGATGACATACACCCTGTCCGCCTGCGGATGGCGCGGTTGCGAGCCGCAATCGGACAGCGCGCTCTCATTCAGTGCCCTGTCGAAGTCGAAATCAATTTTTTCAGGTTGACCGGAATCTGCCGACCCTCTCCCGAGCTCCCTCCCGCCAGCGGGAGAGGGAACGTTGGCCCACTCTCCCGCTGGCGGGAGGGAGCTCGGGAGAGGGCGGATGTCGCCGGTGCTGTCCTCGATGGCACTGTTCACCTTGTAATCCCAACGGCAGGAGTTGGTACAGGTGCCCTGGTTGGCATCGCGGTGGTTGAAGTAACCGGACAGCAGGCAGCGCCCGGAATAGGCGATGCACAGCGCGCCGTGCACGAACACTTCCAGCTCGATATCCGGGCATTGCTGCCTGATTTCCTCTATTTCATCCAGCGACAATTCGCGGGACAGGATCACGCGGGTCAGGCCCAGCGATTGCCAGAACTTCACCGCGGCATAATTCACGGTATTGGCCTGCACCGAAAGATGGATTGCAACTTCCGGCCAGCGCTCGCGCACCATCGCAATCAGGCCCGGGTCGGCCATGATCAGTGCATCCGGTTTCATCTCGATCACCGGCGCCATGTCCGCCATATAGGTCTTCACCTTGGCGTTGTGGGGCATCAGGTTGCTGGCGACGAACAGCTTCTTGCCGAGCGCGTGCGCTTCCGCGATACCGGTGCACAATTCCTCCATCCGGAATTCATTGTTGCGCGCGCGCAGGCTGTAGCGCGGCTGTCCGGCATACACCGCATCCGCGCCGAACGCATACGCGGTGCGCATTTTCTCCAGCGTGCCGGCCGGCAGCAATAGTTCAGGCGCGCGCATCAGAGTCCCAGCCGCTTCCAGATTTCCAGCGAAGGACCGGCATGATTCAGCGTGTAGAAATGCAGACCCGGCGCGCCGCCGGTGAGCAATCGCTCGCACAGTTTCGTGACGACATCGAGACCATAAGCCTGTACCGATTCGCTGTCATCCCCGTAACCTTCCAGCGTCTTGCGCATCCAGCGCGGGATCTCCGCTCCGCAGGCATCGGAAAAGCGCGCCAGTTGCGCGAACTTCACGATAGGCATGACGCCCGGCACGATTGAAACGCCGACTCCCAGTTTGCGAGTCGCCTCGACGAAGCGGAAGTACGCGTCGGCATTGTAGAAATACTGTGTGATCGCCGAATCCGCCCCGGCAGAGACCTTGCGCTTGAAGTTGAGCATATCCTCCTGCGCGGACCTGGCCTGCGGATGGAACTCAGGATATGCCGCCACCTCGATGTGAAAATGATCCCCGGTCTGTGCGCGGATGAAAGCCACCAGCTCGTTGGCGTACTGGAACTCGCCGATGCTGTGCATGCCGGAAGGCAGGTCGCCGCGCAATGCGACGATGCGTTTGATGCCCATATCCTTGTAGGTGTCCAGCATGGCGCGGATGTTCGCGCGCGAAGAGCCGACGCAGGACAGGTGCGGTGCGGCATTAAGGCCCTCGCCCTTGATCTGGCGTATGGTTTCCAGCGTGCGGTCCTGTGTGGAACCGCCGGCACCGAAAGTCACCGAGAAGAATTCGGGATGCAACAGCGCAAGCTGCCGGCGCGTGGCCGCAAGCTTCTCCACGCCTTCCGGGGTTTGCGGAGGGAAAAATTCGAAACTGAAAAGTTGCCTGGTCATCTTGGGAGCCTTATACCGTTCTCATTTGTCTTGTGGCCTCATCAACTGTGCCGCCGCCGAAGACAGCGCCCAGGAAAAGATACTGTACAGCACCGCGCCCAGTACGCCGTGCCAGAAACTGTCCACGACGAAACCGCGCAGCGCCGAACCGACCAGCCAGAACAGCGCGCCGTTGATCACGAAGATGAACAGTCCCAGCGTGAGCAGCGTGACCGGCAGCGTGAGCAGCAGCAGCAGCGGCCTGATCAGTGTGTTGACCAGGCCGAGGAAGAACGCCGCGATCAGCGCCGCGCCGAAACCGTCCACATGTATGCCCGGCACGAAGTTCGCCACGGCGAGCAATGCAAGGGCATTGAGTATCCAGATCAACAGTAATTTCAATTGCGGGGTCATTTGCTTTTCCTTTTTGCAGATTCGGCGGTTTGCGCGCGCAATGCCGCACCATATGCGGATCGGCACCACGCTGACATTTCAGCGGGGGTACCAAGGCTGTCAGCCGGCACCGACCAGACGTAGGGTGGGCACGTTTTTTGTGCCCACGCGGATAAACGGTGGGCACAAAAAACGTGCCCACCCTACAACTCTGCCTAGTATCGGTAATGGTTGGCCTTGTACGGTCCCTCCCTGGGCACGCCGATGTAAGCGGCCTGCCGGTCGGTCAGCGTGCTCAACTGCGCGTTCAGCGTGGTCAGTTGCAGGCGCGCGACCTTCTCGTCGAGGTGCTTGGGCAAGGTGTACACACCGACAGGATAGTCCTTGTTGCGCGTGTATAGTTCAATCTGCGCGATGGTCTGGTTGGCGAATGAAGAGGACATCACGTAGGACGGATGCCCGGTGCCGCAGCCCAGGTTCACCAGGCGCCCCTCGGCCAGCAGCAGGATGCGCTTTTCGGGTTTTCCGTTCATCGGAGGAAAGATCACGTGATCGACCTGCGGCTTGATGTTTTCCCACCGGTATTGCTTCAGCGAGGCGACGTCGATCTCGTTGTCGAAGTGGCCGATATTGCACACGATGGCCTGGTTCTTCATCTTCTTCATGTGCTCATGGGTGATGACATGGTAGTTGCCGGTGGCGGTGACAAAGATGTCGCCGTGCTCGCAGGCATAATCCATCGTCACGACCCGGTAGCCTTCCATCGCGGCCTGCAGCGCGCAGATCGGATCGATCTCGGTCACCCAAACCTGCGCGGACAGCGCGCGCAACGCCTGGGCGGACCCCTTGCCGACGTCGCCATAGCCCGCGACGACTGCGATCTTGCCGGCCACCATCACGTCGGTCGCGCGCTTGATGCCGTCCACCAAAGACTCGCGGCAGCCGTAGAGATTGTCGAACTTGGATTTGGTGACGGAGTCGTTCACGTTGATCGCGGGAAATTTCAATTCGCCGCGTTCGTGCATCTGGTACAGTCGATGCACGCCGGTGGTGGTTTCCTCGGTGACACCCTTGATCGCGGCGAGACGCGCGGAATACCAGGTCTTGTCGGTGGCCAGTTTGTTTTTGATGGACGCAAACAGACAGGTCTCTTCTTCGGAACCGGGATTGTTCAACAGGGATGGGTCTTTTTCGGCGCGTGCGCCCAGATGCAGCAGCAGGGTGGCGTCGCCGCCGTCGTCCAGGATCATGTTTGAATAGACCGCTCCGTTGCTGTCACTGGGCCATTCGAAGATGCGGTGGGTGTAATCCCAGTATTCGGCCAGCGTCTCTCCCTTGACCGCGAAGACCGGCGTGCCGGTGGCGGCGATCGCGGCGGCCGCATGATCCTGGGTCGAGTAGATGTTGCAGGATGCCCAGCGCACTTCCGCCCCCAGTTCCTTCAGCGTCTCGATCAGCACGCCGGTCTGGATGGTCATGTGCAGACTGCCGGTGATGCGCGCGCCATTCAGCGGCTGGGTCTTGGCGAATTCCCTGCGTATCGCCATCAGCCCGGGCATCTCGGTTTCGGCGATGGCCAGTTCCTTGCGTCCCCATCCGGCCAGGGACATATCGGCTACTTTGTAATCGGTGAATTGCTTTGCGGCAACGTTCATATATAGCTCCATTCATAAGCGGTCAATGAATGGGTGCGGTTGCATCGTTGAACCACTGACTCCGAGCCTGACGGGGGACTGGTATACAGCCCCGCTGCAGCACCCCTCGGAGGGTGGGTGTTATGTAGGGTCAATTAAATTTACCGGCGTCCTCGCGCAATGCGACCGCACGATCCGTGGCCTCCCATGTGAAGTCCGGTTCCTCGCGGCCGAAGTGGCCGTAGGCGGCGGTGTTCTCATAGATCGGGCGCAACAGGTCGAGCATCTGCACGATGCCCTTGGGACGCAGATCAAAGTGGCGCAGCACCAGCTCGGTCAGTTTTTCATTCGATATCTTGCCGGTGCCGTAGGTATCCACCATCACGCTGGTCGGCTTGGCCACGCCGATCGCATAGGAAACCTGCACCAGGCATTTGGTCGCCAAACCGGCAGCGACGATATTCTTCGCGACATAGCGCCCGGCGTAGGCTGCGGAACGGTCCACCTTGGACGGGTCCTTGCCGGAGAATGCCCCGCCGCCGTGCGGGGCTGCTCCGCCGTAGGTATCGACGATGATCTTGCGCCCGGTCAGTCCGCAATCTCCCTGCGGCCCGCCGATCACGAAGCGTCCGGTCGGGTTGATCAGATAGTTGATATTGCCCTTGATCAATTCTTTCGGCAGCACCGGCTTGATGATCTCCTCGATCGCGGCTTCGCGTATCTGGGCCTGTGTCATTTCCGGCGCATGCTGGGTCGAGAGCACCACGGTGTCGATGGAATGCGGCTTGCCGTCCAGGTAGCGGATCGTCACCTGCGATTTGGCATCCGGGCGCAGCCAGGGCAGCCGCCCGTCGCGGCGCAAATCCGCCTGGCGTTCCACCACGCGGTGCGCCAGGTAGATCGCCAGCGGCATCAGCGTCGGCGTCTCGTCGCAGGCATAGCCGAACATCAGCCCCTGGTCGCCCGCGCCCTGGTTGAGGTAATCATCGGATGCGCGATCCACGCCCTGCGCGATATCCGGGCTTTGTTTGTCGTAGGCAACCAGCACCGCGCAGCCCTTGTAGTCGATGCCGTATTCGGTGTTGTCATAACCGATGCGCTTGATCGTGTTGCGCGCGACATGGATGTAATCGACGTTGGCGGTGGTCGTGATCTCGCCCGCCAGAACCACCAGCCCGGTATTGGTCAGTGTCTCGGCTGCCACCCGCGCGTACGGGTCTTGCGCTAGAATGGCGTCCAGGATGGCATCGGAGATCTGATCCGCCACTTTGTCCGGATGGCCTTCCGATACCGATTCGGATGTAAACAGGAAATCACTCATGGTTCTCGACTCTATCAAGTAAAAATCAAAGGCGCGCATTGTACCAAATAGTTCGCCTGGCCACCGATGACCTCTTCCCTGTTCAAATTGACGTTTCACATGCTTTCCGGCCTGCCTCTCCGTTGGCTGCACGGCCTGGGTGCCATGCTAGGCCGCATCACCTTCGCGATGTCCGCACCCTACGCCGCGCTTACCCGCGAGAACCTGCGCCAGGCAAACCTGGCAACGGATGAAAAGCAATATGCCGCCCTGCTCGAACAGACCATCGCCGAGGCGGGCAAAGGTATCATCGAATTGCCGTGGGTATGGTGCAGGCCGCTGCAACAGGTCTGCGCAGCCGTAAAACGTTGCCAGGGATGGGAGCACGTGGAAGCAGCACATGCACTTGGCAAGGGGATCATATTCCTGACGCCGCACTGGGGCTGCTTTGAAGTCACCGCTCTGTACATCGCGCAGCATCTGCCGCTGACCAGCTTGTATCGCATACCCAGGCAGGCCTGGCTGGAAGAAACCATGCGCAACGGCCGTGAACGCGGCCTGGCACGTTTGGCGACAGCGGATGTCAGCGGCGTGCGGCTGCTGTTCAAGGCTCTCAAGCGCGGCGAGGCGATCGGCATGTTGCCCGACCAGGTGCCCAGTCAGGGCGAAGGCGTATGGGTGAATTTCTTTTCCCGCCCCGCTTACACGATGACTTTGATAGGCCGTCTGGCCCAGAGCAGCGGTGCGGCGGTGCTGCTCGTTTATGCCGAACGTCTGCCCCACGGAGCCGGGTACAGTCTGAATTTCGAGCCGCTGCCTTTGGATTTTTCCGGATCCGTGCCATTGCAGATCAATGCCGCGCTGGAACGCGTGATCGCGCGCGCTCCCGCCCAGTACCTGTGGAGCTATAACCGCTACAAAGTCCCCAGTGGCGTTGCGCCACCAGAGACCGGGGAACCTTCATGCTAGTCCGGCTGGGGATCTTCATATTATGGCTGGTGCACTTTCTGCCGTTCCGCGTGCTGGTGTGGATCGGCAATACACTGGGTCTGCTGTTGTATGCGATTGCCTCGGAACGCCGGCGTGTCGGGACCATTAACTTGAGTCTGTGCTTTCCCGGCATGAGCGATGAACAACGCACACGGCTGTTGCGCGACCACTTCAGGATGTTCGCGCGCGGCCTGATCGAACGCACCATCCTGTGGTGGTCGAGTGCCGAATACATATCCAGCCTGATCCGTGTCGAGGGTGTCGAACATTTTGATGCGCTGAAAAGTCAGCCTGCCATCCTGCTTACCCCGCATTTCGTCGGCATGGATGCCGGCGGCCAGTGGATCGCGCAGCATGCCGATACCGTATGCATGTATGCGAACCAGAAGAACGTCTACCTGACCAACCTGCTGCTGAAAAAGCGCGCCCGCTTCGGCAACCAGCGCCTGTATTCGCGCCAGCAGGGGCTGCGCCCGATCCTCAAGGGGATGCGCGCAGGCATGCCGTTTGTCTATCCGCCCGACCAGGACCAGGGTGTAAAAGATGGCGCATTCATCCCGTTCTTCGGCGTGCCTGCCGCGACGATGACCTCGGTGCCGCGCATCGCGCAGATGACCGGCGCAAAGGTCCTGCCGTGCATCACGCGCCTGCTGCCCGGCGCTGGGGGCTATGTGCTGACCTTCTATCCGGCCTGGGAGAATTATCCGACTGGCGATGACATCGCCGACACGAGGCGCATGAACGAGTTCATCGAAGACCGAGTGCGCGAGATGCCGGAACAGTATTTCTGGCTGCACAAGCGATTCAAGACTAGGCCGGAAGGGGAGAAGAGGTTTTATTAGCTGGTAGTCTGTAGCTCGTAGCTGGTAGCAAAACCAGGGTTGGCTACTCGCTACAAGCTACCAACCAAGGAGTTCTTAATGAAATACCACGACCTGCGCGACTTCATCGCCCAACTGGAAAAACTCGGCGAACTGAAGCGCATCGCCATACCCGTCTCGCCCCACCTGGAAATGACCGAGATCTGCGACCGCGTGTTGCGCGCGCAGGGACCGGCGATCCTGTTCGAAAACCCTGTCGGAAACAATATGCCCGTCCTCGCCAACCTGTTCGGCACGCCGCGCCGCGTTGCGCTGGGCATGGGCGAGCAATCCACGGCAGCGCTGCGCGAGGTGGGCAAACTGCTCGCCTACCTCAAGGAACCCGAACCGCCGAAAGGCTTGAAGGACGCCTGGGAAAAATGGCCAGTACTGAAGCAGGTGCTGACGATGTCGCCCAAGGTCCTGTCCAGCGCGCCCTGCCAGGACGTGGTCTGGGAAGGGAGCGAAGTCGATCTGGGCAGGCTGCCGATCCAGACCTGCTGGCCCGGCGATGTCGCGCCGCTGATCACCTGGGGTTTGGTGGTCACGCGCGGGCCGACCAAGCCGCGCCAGAACCTCGGCATCTACCGCCAGCAGGTGATTGCGCCGAACAAGGTCATCATGCGCTGGCTGGCGCAGCGCGGCGGAGCGCTGGATTTCCAGGACTGGTGCAGGGTGCATCCCGGCGAGCCGTTCCCGATCGCGGTGGTGATCGGCGCCGATCCGGCGACGATACTCGGCGCGGTCACGCCGGTGCCCGACAGCCTGTCCGAATACCAGTTCGCCGGACTGCTGCGCGGCAGCAAGACCGAGCTGGTGAAGTGCATCGGCAGCGACCTGCAGGTGCCGGCCAGTACCGAGATCGTGCTGGAGGGCGCGATCCATCCCGATGAGATGGCACTCGAAGGACCGTTCGGCGACCATACCGGCTATTACAACGAGCAGGACAAGTTCCCGGTGTTCACGATAGCGCGCATCACGATGCGCCGCGACCCGATCTACCACTCCACCTACACCGGCAAGCCGCCCGATGAACCGGCCATGCTCGGCGTGGCGCTCAACGAAGTGTTCGTGCCGCTGCTGCAAAAGCAGTTTCCGGAGATCCAGGATTTCTACCTGCCGCCGGAAGGCTGCTCATATCGCATGGCGGTGGTCAGCATCAAGAAGCAGTACGCGGGCCACGCCAAGCGCGTGATGTTCGGCATCTGGAGTTTTCTGCGCCAGTTCATGTACACCAAGTTCATCATCGTGGTGGATGACGACATTGATATCCGCGACTGGAAGGAGGTGGTCTGGGCGGTCACCACCCGCGTCGACCCGGTGCGCGACACGCTGCTGGTCGACAACACGCCGATCGACTACCTGGATTTCGCCAGCCCGGTGTCGGGGCTGGGCAGCAAGATGGGGCTGGATGCGACCAACAAATGGCCGGGCGAGACCCGGCGTGTATGGGGCACGCCTATAGTGATGGATGCGGCGGTGAGGGCGAAGGTGGACGCGATGTGGAGCGAGGTGGGATTGTAGCGAAAATTCTGCCGTCGAAGCGGATCAGAATCGCTGGCTGGCTTTCAAACCGAATTCAACCGTATTATTGGCCGGCTCAACGAGGCCAGTCAGCGAACCATTCTGCATTTCGTAAACGACATCTGATTCACCGATATTCCAGTAATACACATACGGCCCGATCGCCCATTTGTCTTTCTGATAGATGACGCTCATCTTCAACGCATAGCCACTGTTCTGATTGTTTGTCGCATCACTGTACCCCGCCCCCGCATCCGACAAACTGGTGACTTGTTTGCCTGCCAGAAGCTGGTCGTATTCCAGCGTGCTCTCCAGTCTTGCCTCGTCCTTGAGCGCGATGCGATGGATGATACCGACGGGCAAATAGATATTATTGCTTTCACGGCGATAACCCGCGTAACCGGTGCTGGTAATGCCGCGGCCATCGTTGTACAGATAGCGATATCCCAAGCCGGTATAGGGTGAAATCAGCGCTTCCTTGATCGCCCAGTCTTTGCCGACCAGCGCTCTGGCCTCGACATACCAATCCGGCTCCCCGCTTGCGCTGCCAGTGCTATTGCTGCTGTAGTCGACCGTGCCCGCTGCAAAGCGCAGATCGCCGCGAAAGATCAAAGCATCATCGCCCTGGGATACCCTGATCACATGCAGGTCCAGCCCGGCTTTCGCACCCTGCAACGACATATACCCGGGCTCATGATAGTTGTATGAAGAGAGTGACAGGCCTATGTCATTGCCCGTTTGCGTTTCCAGAAACAGGGGCTCCGCGCGCACCACCATCGTCATTGCCAACATCGCGATCGCAATCGGCAGTGCAGTCATCTTCTTCACGATCATATTTCCGGGTTAGTGATTCGTTTCAATCTGCTTCGGCATTCGTGTTGCATATGAAAAAGCCGGGCTCGCCCGGCTTGATCCAAGTGATTGGCCCGCAACTTCAGTAAAAATTGTAAACCATGCCGAGCGTAAACGAGCTTACTTTCACGGGCGGGTCAAAGGTGTCGAATTTCCCATAGTTGTTGTACATCGCTCGCAGGCCGACTTGCGGACTGACGTAAAATTCCGCGCCGAAACCGTACATGAAATCGCTTTGCGAATAGTTGTCATATCCTCCACTTGCGTCCGAATATTGCTCGGAGTTGTTGGCAAATCCAATCTTGCCGAGCAGGTCAAACTGCTGTGTGAGCGGCAGGCTGCCGACGAATGCAACATCGAATGAGGAGAGAGAAAGCGTGGCGGGAACCCCGCCACTTACCGTTCCATTCGAATCACCGAACGTCGTATACCCCATCTCAACCGCCAAAATCGGGTTGAAGTGATAGCCGCCCTCGAAGCTGAACACGCCTGGATTGGACCAATTCGGCCAGCCACCGTAGTTGGTCAGGTTGCAGCACTTTGCGACACCGAGATCTGCGCCCATGTAGAATGTGCCCGTGTTATCAGCCAGCGCCGGGGTGGCGATGAACGCAGCAAGCAAAACGGCAATTGCGATTTTTTTCATGATTCGATCCATCCTTCTCTGTATTAAAAATTCAGATTAAGCGGGTATTCCGCCTGCAACCGGCACACATTAGCCATCTCTCCCGGCTTAGTCAACGCTCGGGTCAGCAGCACAAAAAATCAACCTGATTTCGATTGCAACCGTCAGGCACCGTCAATCAAAAACTGTAAACCACGCCAACGGTCAGGTCGCTAAAGACGTTGAAGTTCAGGTCGGCGGCCCAGTTGGAGTTCAGGTAATACCTGGCCCCTCCGACCAGATACAACCCGCTGTCGACTCCGCTACCGTCATATCCCGGTGCCGGCCCCGTCCCGCTCCAGCTGTGATTTACATACATCAGCCCTATGCCGAAATAGGGATGGATCTTTGCATCCATTATGGCCTCGGCGTTGAAATGATATAGCGCCGCGGCACCTATACCCATCGTATCCCATGAAACACCGGGGCTGACATCCTGAATATAGTTTTTCAGGAATAGCTGCAGCGAAACGGGTTGATTGTTGGCCAAAGAAGAAATGCTTCGCTCCCCTTCTATGCCCAGCATGCCATCCTCACCGTGATTTATGCCAACGCTGCCATTGACGTTGTCGATCCCGGTGGCTGCGTAAGCTGCCGGTGCAGCAATTGAGTACAGCAGCAATACAATGGCGATTTTTTTCATTCTTCATCCCCCGGATCCACGGACAGCGGTACCTGCCACACAGTCAGCCTGGTGCAAACATGACATGATAATGCGAATCCCGTGGCAATGTTAACTCTGGCATCGGCAAAGCCGCATAGCGACAGCTATCAAAAATTCAATATAGCGCCTACGGTCAAACCGCCCAGGTTGTTGTAATTCACATCGGCTGAAAGGCTGCGTGTTAGGGCATAGCGAATCCCGCCGGTGAAATATAGCCCGCCCGACTCGGCCCCCGGATCGGCTGGTCCGGACGGATTTGCGCTCAAATCCACCAACCCCAGGCCTGCGTAAGGCTTGATTTTCGTACCCAGACTGACCAAAGAGCTGAAGTCATAGATCGCCGCGACGCCAATGCCGACATATTTGTCGCTGAAAGTCCCTGCAGGAACAGTGTAGGGTTTTGCATAATCCTTCCAAAAAATCTGAAAGGCAACCGGTGCCTTGTTGAACCAGTTGGAAATGTCGAACTCAGCCTGCAACCCTATAACACCATTGTTGGCCAGCCCCAGATTGAGCCCGACACTGCTCTCGAAATGCGAAGTGTCATTTTTGACAGTCGGCGCTGCCTCAGCGGACGCTGCAACAAACATGGTCAACAAGACAACAACAGCGGTTCTTTTCATGGCTTGAATTCCCCCGGGGAGAAGTTGATGTTCATGGCTTTCCGCCGGTCCTCGAGAACTCGCAGCCAACAGGACGGAAAAACCGGATATCCAGCGGCTCCGGCGTAAAGCATTCCATCATGAGCCCTTTTGCAGCCATTCGATCAACGCGTCTTGCGCGGGCTGGGCCATGGCGGCTTTGGGGTGATTGACGATGAAAACCACGATCCATTGCTTCCCGCTGTGCGCTTTCACATAGCCGGCAATGGATTTCACTCCTTCCAGCGAACCGGTCTTGAGGTGCGCATATCCTGCGATATCAGTATCCGCAAAACGCTTCTTTACAGTTCCGTCCATGCCCAGGATGGGCAGTGAAGCCTCCAGTTCCGCGCTAAATGGACTGCCCGCGGCACGCTGCAACAATTCGGCAAGATGTTTCGCGCTGATGCGTTCCTTGCGTGACAATCCCGCGCCGTTTTCCAGTACCAGCTCCGGAAACTGCAACTGCTGTGTCCTTAACCATTGCCGGATCGCCTCGGTGCTGCGAGCGATGGTTGCCGGCGTGAGCAGCTCTTCCGCTGCGGGCGATGCAACCGGCAAATCCGATTCAGCAGTATCCCCGCCTTCCTGTCCTGCAATGAGCGAAGTCTCGCCAGGGTCCTGTGCCTTGGCAAGATCATCACGGCTGTCCTTGTTTTCGCCGGACGGCTGTTGT
Source organism: uncultured beta proteobacterium (assembly GCA_963723415.1). Taxonomy (GTDB): domain Bacteria; phylum Pseudomonadota; class Gammaproteobacteria; order Burkholderiales; family Gallionellaceae; genus Gallionella. The sequence continues at coordinate 662,604 of CAVRQB010000003.1, forward strand.
GCTGCAGAGGCATGTACCGCATCGCCCGCAGATTGAAGAGTCCCCAGTGTCAGGAACAACTGCCGCGCCATGATGTTGTTGCTGAACTTGTTGATGTCGCGTATCACTTCCGACAACGGCGGGGAGATATATTCGGCGAATGGAACCTGGTCCGCAGGTGCAATACCTGCGCGCAGTTTGCCCTGCAGCGTCCCGCCGAGTTCTTCCCATAACGCCTTGAACACCGCATAGAAATATTCGTCCTGCGGCAACAGGGAAAAATAATCGTCCTGCTCGCCGCAATCGGCCGGAATGCTGCCTTCCAGCACGATATTGTGTCCATCCAAGCGGGCTCCATGGGCAACTTCGCCGCCGCAACGCGACTTTGCCGAGGTGGTGATGCGATTGATCACCGTATAGCCGGCCAAATCCGGTTCCAGCAGCGCAGTGGTTGCGTGGCCATTCGGGATCAGATGCAGATGTAGCGCATTGAAGTTGAGCAGCAAAGCGCTGGTCCCAACGTTGTATGCACGGGTGGGGTCATTGTCGAATTCCGCCGGATCCTGATTGACCGCCGCAAAAAAACTGTGATCAAGCACGATGTCGCCGTGAATATCGCGCAGCCCGCGCTGGCGCAATTCGCGTAGCCACATCCAGAACTGCTCCACGGTCAGCTTGGGATCGCCATGTCCCTTGAACACCAGATCACCCTGAAGCACGCCATTTTCCAGTTTCCCGTCTAGGTAAGCTTCCGTCTTCCAGCGATACGCCGGGCCCAGTGTCTCCAGTGCGGCAAAAGTGGTGAGCAGCTTCATTGTGGAAGCCGGGTTTATCGCCTTGTCGGCATTCAAACTGATCAAGGGGGTGTCGCTTGCTGTTTCCTGGACCAGGATGCTGACGCTGGACAACGGGATGTGCGCTTGTTTCAGCGCCGCGCTGACCTGGTCGGGCAAATCAGCCGCAACTGCCCGGGCAGTGATCAGGCCCAGCAAGAACAGCCCGGTGAAAAAGATACGCATATATTTCAAGTCAATCCGTCCACGATGTGCAGGGTACGATCCACCAGCAGATCCATCTCCAATTCGCTGATTATATACGGCGGCATGAAATAAATCGTGTTGCCGATGGGGCGCAGCAATAATTCCCGTTCCAGCGCAAGCGCAAAACACCGCCGGGCAAAATCTCGCTGCGCCGTCTCCACTTCAAATGCCCAGATCATCCCGGTATTGCGCCAGTTGCGCACCGCGCGATGTTCGCGCAATGGCGCTACTATTTCGTTCATGTATGCCGCCTTGCCCGAGTTCACCGCAAGCACGTCATCCTGCGCAAAGATATCCAGCGTGGCGAGCGCCGCCCGGCAAGCCAGCGGATTCCCGGTGTATGAATGCGAATGCAGAAAGCCGCTTGCCACCTGATCCCGATAAAATGCCTGGTAGACAATGTCTCGCGTCATGACCACCGATAATGGCAGATAACCTCCGGTGATGCCTTTGGAGAGACACAAAAAGTCCGGGGTGATTCCGTTCTTCCGTGCTTCTCCCGTTGCTCTGTCATACTCCCCTCTGATGGAACCACTAGCCATTCGACTAGGCTGCAAAGCCGCCAAGTCGCTGGTTATCCCGCTTGCGGGGAGAGCGTAGCGAGGGGGGCGAAGCCGGTTGGGTGAGAGGGTGGCTGGCGCCTGCTCGCACGCGAACATCGTTCCGGTGCGTCCCATGCCGACTGCGATCTCATCCGCGATCAAGTGCACGCCATATTCGTCGCAAAGCTGCCGCGCGCGCCGCAAGTAAATCGGGTGGTACATCGCCATGCCCGCCGCGCCCTGCACCAACGGTTCGATGATGAACGCGGCCAGATGTGCATGATGCCGCTGTAGATGCAACTCCAGCGCATCAGCACAACGCAATGCGCAAGCTTCTGCGCTTTCTCCTGTATCTGCTTTGCGCCAGTCCGGACTGGGCACGGTAGCCTGCTGCCGGATCAGCGCACCGTATGCATCGCGGAACAGCGCCACGTCGGTCACTGACAGCGCACCGAGGGTTTCTCCGTGGTAACTGTTTTCCAGGCTGATGAATTGCGTCTTGTCCGGCTTGCCGCTGCTGCGCCAGAAATGCGCGCTCATCTTCAATGCGATCTCGGTCGCCGATGCGCCATCCGAAGCATAGAAGCAATGTCCCAGACCATCCGGCGCGAGTTCGATCAGCCGTTCCGACAGCTGCACCACCGGCTCGTGGGTAAATCCGGCCAGCATCACATGCTCCAATTTGCCGAGCTGGTCGCCTATCGCGCCGCCGATACGCGGTTCGCAATGCCCGAACAGATTGACCCACCAGGAGCTGACCGCATCCAGGTAGCGCTTGTTGTCATAGTCATACAGCCAGATACCTCTGCCCTGCTGGATCGGCAGCAGCGGGAAATTCTCGTAATGCTTCATCTGGGAACAGGGATGCCACACGGCGGCAAGGCTGCGGGCAAGGAGATCGGTGTTGTTTTCCGGCCGGATCGACATGTCCGGAATCATAGCGGTTTTTGCGGCTTGCGCGCACCGCAATGTTTGCGATAGCCTGCAATCCGACCCGGTTTAGAGAGGGAGGGCGAGTGCATATACTGATCACCGGCGGCACCGGTTTGATCGGCCGGCATCTTTGCAAGGCGCTGATTGCGGAAGGCCATCAGTTGACAGTGCTGAGCCGCACTCCGGATTCCGTAACGTCATTGTGGGGCGCAGGCGTGCATGCGATGGCGGGGCTGGACGAATGGCGGCCCGATAGGACTTTCGATGCGGTCATCAATCTGGCCGGCGAGGCTATCATCGATGCACGCTGGTCTGAACGACGCAAACAGGCTCTGTGGGATAGCCGGGTCACGTTGACTGAAGGTCTCGTCCGGCACATCGCCGCCGCGCGGCATAGGCCCGGCGTATTGCTGAGCGGATCGGCGGTGGGTTATTACGGCAATCGCGGCGATGCCTTGCTGGATGAATCGGCCGCGGCCGGTGATGATTTCGCCGCCCGCTTATGCAAGGCCTGGGAAGAAGCCGCACGAGGTGCTGAACAATTGGGGGCACGAGTTTGTCTGCTGCGCACCGGGTTGGTATTGGCTCGTGATGGCGGCCTGCTGGGGCGCATGCTGCTGCCGTTCAAACTGGGCATGGGTGCGCGTCTCGGTGACGGAAAGCAATGGATGAGCTGGATACATATCGACGATTATGTGGCGATGGTGCTGAATTTGCTGCGCGATGCCCATGCCCGGGGCCCATACAATATAACCGCCCCGCAACCGGTCACGAATACGCAATTCACGACGACGCTGGCGGCGGCAATGCATCGTCCAGCCCCATTCATCGTGCCGGCAATTTTTTTGCGATGGGTCATGGGTGAGCGCGCCTGCCTGATGCTGGAAGGACAAAGGGTGCTCCCGGAACGGTTGCAATCATCTGCTTGCCGGTATTCCTTTGCAAATCTCGCGGATGCGCTACAGGACTTGCTTGGCAGCTAGGGAACCTCTGATTAAGTCCATCATGAACCGCGTTGCTGACAAAAACAGGATGATCGCAAGGTGCGCGACGCAGGTGGCGGCTGCAACACGTTACTGCGTAGCAGCCGATTGCGGGAGCAGCCGCCTGCTGCCATTCCCGCACCGCCGCTGCGCGCACCGTGTCATGGCGGCAGTCATTCTACGATGCCAAGGAGCGCAACACCGCGAGCGCCCGTTGTTGTCGCAACCCTCAAGGGCATTGGCTTTGCCGGCGGTCTGCGGTGTGCGGCTGCGACACGTTACTGCGCAGCAGCCGATTGCGGGAGCAGCCGCTTGCAACTCCCTCCCGCACCAGACGCTTACGCGCACCGTGTCGGGAGTGCGGCTCCTAGCGAAGGGAATGACCATTCGCGTCAGCCCTCTCCTCAATCCTCTCCCGCTCGCGGGAGAGGAGGCGATCGTCCTTTCCCCCGCCTGCGGGGGAAAGTTAGAAAGGGGGTTGGCCTTTCTTGCATATAGCCCCGCCGACACGTTACCGCGGAGCGGCCGATTGCGGGAGGCGGGGCATAGGCGGCATTCCCGCGCCAAAGGCTTACGCCCACCGTGTCATGCCGCCTATCCCGCAAAGCCGAATGCGCGGCCATGCGGGACTTGATCAGAGGTTCCTTGGTTTTTGCAGTTTATTTCCATTCGACAAAGCTGGCTTTGCTTTCAGTATCATCCCATTTGTGGCATCCTGCATACCTTAACGTAATTGCGCTGCGTATATTTCTGTCCCTTTTTTGAACACGAGGCAGCGGGAGGATGTAAGTAATGAAACGAGTTGATGATTTCCGCCTGCGCTTTGGCAAGCGCGAAGTGGTTCCGATCATAATCGGCGGTATGGGTGTGGATATCTCCAGTCGCGAATTGGCCTGGGAAGCAGCCCGACTGGGCGGGATCGGACATATTTCCGATGCGATGCTGCCTACCGTCGCTGATCGCCACTACAAGACAAAATTCGTCAGCGTCAAACAAAAACAATACAAGCTCAACGTCGAAAAAACCGACAAATCAATCGTGCAATTCGATCTGGGCCAGGTGGCGGAATCGACCCGTTTGCATGTCAGCAAAACCATGGAAGCGAAACGGGGCGACGGCATGATCTTCGTCAACTGCATGGAGAAACTGACGATGAACTCCCCGCGTGAAACCTTGCGCGTGCGGCTGTGCGGGGCACTGGATGCCGGGATCGACGGCATCACGCTAAGCGCGGGCCTGCATCTCGGATCATTCGCGTTGATGGAGGACAATCCGCGCTTTCGCGATGCCAAGCTGGGCATCATCGTCTCCTCGCTGCGCGCACTACAGTTGTTTTTGCGCAAAAACGCCAAACTCAACCGCCTGCCCGATTACATCGTCGTCGAAGGTCCGCTGGCGGGCGGGCACCTGGGCTTCGGGATGGACTGGGCGCAGTATGACCTGCGCACAATCGTCACCGAGATCCAGCAGCATCTTCTGGCCGAAAAAGTGGATATCCCGGTGATACCGGCCGGCGGTATATTCACCGGCAGCGATGCGGTGAGCTATCTGGAAACCGGATCTTCAGGCGTTCAGGTGGCAACGCGCTTCACGATAGCCAAGGAATGCGGCATCCCGGATAAGATCAAGCAGGAATACTTCAAGGCCAACGAGGAGGACATCGAGGTGAACATGATCTCCCCGACCGGTTACCCGATGCGCATGATCAAGAGCAGTCCGGCGATCGGCGCCGGCATACGCCCGAACTGCGAGGCTTACGGGTATCTGCTCGATGGCAATGGCCACTGCGCCTACATCGATGCGTACAACCGCGAAGTGGCGCTGCACCCCAATGCCAAGAAGATCTCCGTGATGGACAAGACCTGTCTGTGCACCCATATGCGCAACTTTGATTGCTGGACTTGCGGGCATTACACCTACCGGCTGAAAGACACAACCCGCCGCAATGCCGATGGAAGCTACCAACTGCTGAGTGCCGAACACATATTTCACGACTACCAGTTCAGCACCGACAACAAGATAGCTCTACCCCCGCCCCACCTCTAGATTCAGAACCCCCGCTAAATAAATTCCTACCCTGCCCTTGAATTCGGCATGGGTCGCCCCGACTATTGGCACTCTAAGGCAGAGAGTGCTAAACTCCGCTTCCACTTTTTTACAACCCCTTGTTTTAGGAGACCCAGTATGAAAATTCGTCCTTTGAACGACCGCGTGATCGTTAAACGCATGGAAGAAGAACGCAGGACCGCCTCCGGGATCGTGATTCCGGATGCAGCCACTGAAAAGCCGGATCAAGGCGAAATCATCGCCGTGGGCAAAGGCAAGGTCGGCGACGACGGCAAACTGCAGGCGATGACGGTCAAGGTCGGTGACCGTGTGCTGTTCGGCAAGTACGCCGGACAGGCATTCAAGATGGACGGCCAGGAATACATGACGATGCGCGAAGACGACATCATCGGCGTCGTCGAAGCCTAATCCAGATTCAAATCGTCGGTGATACTGCGTTGGCATCCTCACTCGTTCCTAGCCGTGCTTGATGCACTGTCTTGGTCACGAGTTCGTTGCCGCCTTGTCTCACCTTAGCTTTGAACCTGGCACATAAATACTGAATTTAAGGAGAATATAAAATGGCAGCTAAAGACGTAAAATTCCACGACGCCGCACGCAACAAGATGGTGGTCGGCGTGAACATCCTGGCCGATGCGGTCAAGGTCACCCTAGGGCCCAAGGGCCGCAATGTCGTGCTGGATCGTTCCTATGGCGCACCGACCATCACCAAGGACGGTGTATCGGTCGCAAAAGAGATCGAACTGAAGGACAAGTTCGAGAACATGGGCGCACAAATGGTCAAGGAAGTCGCTTCCAAGACTTCCGATGTGGCGGGTGACGGCACCACAACAGCGACCGTGCTGGCCCAATCCATCGTTCAGGAAGGCATGAAGTTCGTCGCCGCAGGCATGAACCCGATGGACCTCAAGCGCGGTATCGACCAGGCGGTCATCGCCGCCGTTGCCGAACTGAAGAAGATCTCCAAGCCATGCACCACCAGCAAGGAAATCGCGCAGGTGGGAAGCATCTCCGCCAACTCCGACACCGTGATCGGCGAGAAGATCGCCGCGGCGATGGAAAAGGTCGGCAAGGAAGGCGTGATTACTATTGAAGATGGACAAGGTCTGGAAGATGAACTGGATATCGTTGAAGGCATGCAGTTCGATCGCGGCTACCTGTCTCCCTACTTCATCAACAATCATGATCGCCAGCTGGCCTTGATGGAAAACCCCTACATCCTGCTGCACGACAAAAAGGTTTCCAACATCCGCGACCTGCTCCCGGTACTGGAACAAGTCGCCAAGTCCGGCCGCCCTTTGCTGATCATCGCCGAAGACGTGGACGGCGAAGCGCTGGCCACGCTCGTGGTGAACAACATCCGCGGCATCCTGAAGACTGTAGCCGTCAAGGCGCCCGGATTCGGCGACCGCCGCAAAGCGATGCTGGAAGATATCGCAATTCTGACCGGCGGCACCGTGATCGCCGAGGAAGTCGGCCTGTCTCTGGAAAAAGCCACCTTGGCCGAATTGGGCCAGGCCAAGCGCGTCGAAGTGGGCAAGGACGACACTATCATCATCGACGGCGCGGGCAAGGAAGACGCGATCAAGGGACGTATCAATCAGATCAACAAGCAGGTTGAGGAATCCACCAGCGACTACGACAAGGAAAAGCTGCAGGAGCGCAAGGCCAAGCTCGCCGGCGGTGTTGCGGTGATCAAGGTCGGCGCGGCAACCGAAGTGGAAATGAAAGAGAAAAAAGCCCGCGTGGAAGATGCATTGCATGCGACCCGTGCAGCCGTTGAAGAAGGCATCGTTCCCGGCGGCGGCGTGGCATTGCTGCGCGCCAAGATTGCCGTCGGCAAACTCAAGGGCGACAACCACGACCAGGACGCCGGCATCACGATCGTGTTGCGCGCGATGGAATCTCCGTTGCGCTGCATCGTTGCCAACGCAGGCGACGAGCCATCGGTGGTGGTAAACAAGGTGATCGAAGGCAAAGGGAGCTTCGGTTACAACGCCGCATCCAGTGAATATGGCGACATGCTGGCGATGGGTGTGGTTGATCCGACCAAGGTGACCCGCGTAGCATTGCAGAATGCAGCGTCGATCGCCGGCCTGATGCTGACCACCGCTTGCATGGTGGCCGAATTGCCGGAAGACAAACCAGCAGCCGGCGGCGGCATGGGCGGCGGCGGGATGGGTGGCATGGAAGGGATGCTGTAACTTAACCTGCTGCGCGATTCAGAGCAATACCAACAAACCCCGCTACGGCGGGGTTTGTTATTTGGCGCTAGACCGGTATAATGCGCGGCTTCCCAAGCCTGTCCTGAGCCTGATGGAACAACTAGCCATTCGACTAAGCCCGCAAGCGGGCAAGTCGCTGGTTATGTCTAAGGGGTTGGCTGGACTTGTTCAATTTATTGGGCTTGGTTAAACGGAGAAACGCAGCAACAATGGCCTGGTAGCTCAGTCGGTAGAGCAGAGGATTGAAAATCCTTGTGTCGGTGGTTCGATTCCGCCCCGGGCCACCAGTAATTAAAAGGCTTGCAGCGATGCAGGCCTTTTTCTTTTTCTGCCTGGGGTTACGCTGGGGTTACGCTCTACATTCACCCCAATCAATCAGCATCAAGTATTTTGCTATGCTGCACGCCCACGATTTTTCCTTGTCAGATCCGACGACATCATGCGTGAAATCCCATCACCGCCTTCTTGGTTCGCAATCGAAAGATATGAACCTGCAAGGCGCTTCGGTTTTCGGGAATGGGCAACCCAGATTGGGAACAGGTTTCTGCTTGGCGCTCAACTCACCCATGGAAAACTCGATGAGTTCGATCAATCCTTTACACGGATAGCGGCAAACCCGTTTGACGATCTTGGTTATAGAGGGTCGTATCCTTCTGACAAAACTGTATTTCCTTTGTCGTTTGGGGTTGCAAGAGCCGTAACAAACATTCTGTCCGATGCAGGTTGCGGGGACGATGAATTCTGTGATGAAAAGCTGCGGGAGATTGATCCGGATCTGTATGGAGCTCAATCCATATTGTTTGTGAATCTAAAGGCACCCAGAACGCTGCTAAAAGAGCAATTTGACGCATGGCTTGAAACGTCTCTTCTAGAGCGTAAACGAGCGCCAGCTATTACTGCACCCGTGACCCAAACCTGGGCAATAAATCACCCGATTTTGCCTTACCAAGATCTGAAGCTGTGGCATAAGCGCCATGGTCGGGAATTGCCCAAGGATTCCGTCATGGCTAATTGGCTTGACTTGGATTTTGCTAATAGAGACATCATCCGACAAATCAGAGAAAAAGCAGCATGGATATTTACCGATGATGTCTATTTTGATTTGATTTTCTCTGCATCAAATGCTTCTCCTCCCACTTCCTGACCTACACAATTAGCCTGTCTGCTTTGCGGGAATATTTCAAAATATTCCTTCCACAATTCCATCTCTTCAAGCCTGTATAACCCATCCGAATGCTGCTGCAAGCAAGCGGCAACTAAGCGGGAGCCATGCATTAATACTAGCCAGCTACGGACAGGTTTCTGCGGGAATTTTTTAACAATTTTGCCCCGCAAGAATCTGTTTCAAATGAAATAAAGTGAACTTACAGTTGGAATTATCCGGCTGTTACGGGAAGCAATATATGTATCGAAATAAATTGTCTGGTGAGCTACTTGTTGCGGGAATTATTTCCAATTTCTTCACCGCAGATAATTTCCCCAAATGTAATCTAATGAAACTCCCCGGCGAAATTTGCCGGTTCTAAACAGGAGAAATAAATGTAAATGCAAAACACAAATAACTTAATGAGTCGAAAGCAAGCGGCCCAATACTTGGGCATTAAAGAACAGACGCTCTCCGCATGGGCGAGCAATAAACGATATGCACTTGTTTTTGTGAAGGTCGGACGTAGGGCGATGTACCAGCAAAGTGCGCTGGATGCCTTTATTAAATCTAATATTGTAGGAGAAAATGTTTAATGTATACCCTAAATGCACATAACAACCCGTCAGGAAATCTCGAAAATCCAAAATTCCTTACGATTATTGTCGATCTGGAAAATCTTGGATTAGCGGAGCAGTTTGAGATGGGTATCAAAATAATCGACAAAATTGAAGTGTTCGCTGAGGAACATACCAAAGGTTTTCTCAGCTATGCAGATATTATCCTGGGACAATTACATCTCGTGTTGTATTGCAAACAACCAGACCTAGCACAAAAAGAATTATTGTCGATGTTTGAAAACGGTGAAATCAAGCTGACAAATAGTGATGATGATGCTCCGTTCTACCAATATACATATTCAGGTGAGAGCGATCCATACGGGCTTTTGTTTGAATTTTTGGACGCTAAAGGTTTTTAACAGTTGCTTGAAATCTATGTCAGAGGATGGTCTGGCAGTGGGCAACGGCTGCTCTGGATACACGGCGGTGGGTTCACCGTGTATCCAGGGTCAGCATTTATTCATGTTTGCTGCCCATAACAAGCAACAAAAAATAATCAACTAAAATAAGGAATGACCATGTCAGATTATTGATAGGTGCAGCAAAAAACTAGCCGGGTAGTTCCGGCCAGTTTCACATTACGGACACTTACCAGGTGGCCGTACCCCGAAAAGGGGTGAAGGCATAACAAGGAGAATAATAAAATGCCCTCATTATCGTATTTTAACTCGCAGAACAATGCGAACGTATCACCCGCAGTTGCAGCAAACACATTATCCGCAGCACAAAATCCATCGCCGAATCCGGCAGATCAAACATTCGAATATACGGTCTTCAAAAACGAAAAGGACAACATCCCGGAGGCAGGAAGACGTACCTGGGCCGACTTTTCAACGCGTATGCAGCATCACACCCCCAGGAAGACCAAGGAAGGCACCAAGCTGTTTTCTCCGGTCAAGTATAAGTCGGGGGCCAGGAGAGGCAACGACGGCGTAGAGGCAATTACCATGGCCGTGTTCGATGTGGATGTGGGAGTGACACCCGAGGCCGTCAAATCAATCCTGGGCGGCTTTGCGTACGTCCTGCACAGCACATGGAGCCATACCCCGGACAAGCCCAGCTATCGGGTGATTGTTCCCTTCACCACGCCAGTGCCGAAACAGGTTTGGCCGCAGATTTGGCCGAGGCTCAACCTGTTTCTGGGGGGAATCAACGACCCGGCCACCAAGGACCCTGCCAGGATCTATTATTTGCCCAGCCACCCTGAAGGCCGAGGTGATTTCTTCGTTGCGGTGGGTGAAGGCAAGCCCTTGGATATTGCCGACCTACCCGAGCTGCCACAGGCGGCAAAGGCACAAATCCAATCTACAAACAGCCATAGCAACGTCAAGATCGAGGGGATTGAAGACATCCCAAGGGACCTTGGCCCCGAGGCGGGATTGCACGAAGTCTGCAGCCGTTGTGGCTTCATGGGGCATGTGTCATTGCCGGAAAACCAGAATACGGTCAGCGAGCCACTATGGAAGGCGATGATTTCCAATGCCGCCTGCTTCGAGAATGCAGACGAGTGGATACACCAGGCCAGCTGCCACCATGACGGGTATTCCAAGGCGGTAACCGACAAAAGCATCAAGCGGTTCCGGGATGGCAGCTTTGGGCCGATGACCTGCCAGAGGATTCAGGATCTGGGCTTCAAGGGCTGTCCAGCCGGGGGCTGCAAGACTCCCACGGGCAAGGTGACCAAAGCTCCGGCGGGGCTTGGCAGTTGGGCTACGCATCGGCAAAGCACCGGCCAGGACAAGCTCACGACTAAGCAGCACGTCGATAATATCGTGGCCATGTTCGACGGCCACCTGCAGTACATCAATGGCGAGCCCTATGCCTATATAGACGGGCACTGGCCCATGCTGGACGAGCGTGTGGAAGTGGAACAGCTGATTGCACATTACCTGGGCAAGAAAGTCAGCAAGGCCGCTGTCAATGAATTGCTTTCCCTAGTGCAGATATTCCAGGCCAGAACGGAGCAGGCCGTGGCGCCAGACATGAACCTGATCTGCCTGTTAAATGGCACCTTGAATACCCGTAGCGGCGAGCTCATCCCGCACAGCCCAGACCACAACCTGAAGAGCCGGATCAATTGCGTATGGGATCCCGCAGCACGATGCAATCGCTGGCTGCAGTTCCTGGATGAGATCTTCGTCGATGACCCGGACAAGGCCGAGAAAATACAGTTGCTGCAAGAGTGGTTCGGCTACTGCATGATTCCCGACAATTCACAGCACAAGTTTCTATGGCTGGTCGGTGGAGGCGGCAATGGGAAGTCGGTGCTGCTGGACATCTTGAGGCTGCTGGTTGGCCTAAGGTATGTCAGCGATGCCCACATCGAAAGGTTGACAAGGCCAGCGGTACTGGCTGAGCTGGAAAACAAGCTGGTCAACATCAGCTCGGAAATGTCAGCCGAAGCCACCCTGTCAGACTCCAACTTCAAGGCCATCGTGGCAGGGGACTTTATCGAGGCCGAGCGCAAGTTTAAAAAGCCGTTCTCATTCAAGCCGACCGTGAGAATGATAGGTGCAACCAACCACCTGCCACGCTTGCTGGATTTGTCCGATGGCTTCTTTCGTCGGGCCATCATCCTGACGTTTAACCGCAAGTTCGAGGACGCTGATCGTGATACCAAGCTGATCGATAAACTGGTCGCAGAGTTGCCAGGTATTCTGGTCTGGGCTGTGCAGGGGTTGAAAAATCTGCGTGAGCGCAAGATGTTTGCCATACCCGAATCGTCGATTGAGGCATTGGCTCAATACAGGACTGATTCCGATCCGGAGCGCATGTTCTTCGATGAGTGCCTGGTTTTCGATTTAGCCGGTAAAGGAATGACACCGAATGAGATATACGCAGGTTATGTCGTCTGGTGCAGGGCATCGGGCCACAGGGCCAAGGCGAAAAACAACTTCGGCAAGCGCCTTCCTGACTTTGGAATTGACCAGGTCCGTGTGCATAGTGGCAAGCGTTGGTTGGTAAAACCGAGCCCAGAAAGCAACGATGTTTGGAACGAGGCCCGGCTATTTGGCGTGACAATTGACATCGCTCCAGCCATCGAGACTGACAGCATCAAAACAATCGGTGGCCACAATCTCAGGCATGGGGAAGTGCGTTAGCTGCGTGAGCAGTGCGTTAGCAGTCGGCATAGAGCTCTCGCACTTTTTCCACAACAAGCATTGGCACTGGAGCAAAACGCGTTAGCTGCGTTAGTACTTTTCAATAAGAATGAAGATTTCTTGTTTTAGGGGTTGTGTTTGGGATTAGGGGGATGGGGGGAGTGGTGCAATGCCACCAATGAAATAATATTGATGAGTTGCGCAATAGTACTAACGCAGCTAACGCGTTTGGCTTTTCGGCCAGATTCCATTGCCGAAGGTCCGCGTTAGCAGTTTATTGAGAGCTCACGCAGCTGACACACTGCTCACGCAAACTCGCGATTCATATTCCGGGCATCCTGCGGAACCATTCGCCGCAAGCCCAGTCTCACGGGACTGTTGGCGAAAGCCAGCACACTGCGATCAAACTCAAACGGCATTGTGGCTGCGCCGGTCAGTTTTAGTACAATCGTCGTAGCCCCAACCCTGAAACTAAACTAATGAAAGGACACATCATGAACCACAATGAAAGCACGCCTAACCGCACACTCTTAGAGGGATGGGGCTGGGAAAGTTACGGCTGGGATAATGACCACGATAAGGATGATAAAGATGATAAGGATGATGGGGATGAGTAGTAGTAGATGCAAGGCCCCTGCTAGTCGGGGGCTTTTTTTCGCCTATCGCCCATACACCACCGGCTTGGCCGTCTGTTGATTGCTGATGTACCAAGTTCCGGCTTGAGCTCTTGTACTGACTCTTGGAGTCGCTTACCCCGTCCCCTTTCGTCCATTATTTATTGCCGAAGAACTGCTCTTGGAGCATCAAACTTGATGCAACGGGTATTTTGTAGTGTGCCCCGAGCCCCTTTAGAAAGTGGCTCATTTATCTGGCTGTTCTGAGACATAAAGCAGTCATTGAAATGGGCGTAAACTGTTACCATCAACGTCGCTAAGTGGCCAGGAGCGGCAGGCCGCAGTTAAATCTGATGTCCTCAAATAGTCGACAAAAGGAGTTCGCATGAAATTATATTACGCCCCCGGTGCCTGTTCGTTGGCATCTCATATCGCATTGCAAGAATCAGGAATGCCTTTTGAAATTGACAAGTTGAATGTTCCTGCCAAAACAACTTCCGCTGGCGATGATTATATGCAGATCAATCCGAAAGGCTATGTACCTGCGATCAGATTGAATGATGGAAGCGTCCTGACTGAGGGCGCTGTGATTCTGCAATATATTGCCGACCAGAAACCAGATTCCGGGCTAGCACCTAAGGCTGGAACGATGGAGCGTTACCGCCTGCAAGAATGGCTCAACTTCATCGGAACTGAGATTCATAAATCATACGGTCCATTATTTAATAAGACCCTCCCAGAGGAAGCAAAAGCCAATGCACGTAATTTGCTCACGCGGCGCCTGGGTTATGTGGAAGTTCAATTGGCAAACAAGCCATATTTAATGGGAAACAGCTTTACCGTGGCTGATGCGTATATGTTTGTGGTACTGAACTGGAGCGGCCGTGCCGGTTTCGATCTTGGCCCATTCCCGAAGATCAAGGAGTACATTGCGAGAATAGCCGAGCGCCCAAACGTGCGTGCCGCGATGAAGGCGGAGGGTCTGATTCAATAGTGATTGAACAGCAGTCAAGCTTATAGAATGAAAAAGACAAAATGGATGAGTCAGAACAAGCCAAACTCCTGATCCTTTGGACTAGCGGTGATCGGGAGGTCGCCCTAAATATGATGACCATGTACGCCCGGAATTCCATAAAGAATGGGTGGTGGGAACATATTTCTCTGATTCTGTGGGGGCCGTCCCAGCGTCTGTTTATCAATGATCCCGAAGTTAGGTCTGAAGTCGAAGAGTTGCAGAAGATGGGGGTTCGTGTCATGGCTTGCGTCGCATGTGCCGACAAATACGGTTTGACTGAGGCACTAAGATCAACTGGAGTTGAAGTGTTTGGAATGGGACCGGTGTTGACAAACTGGTTGAAGTCTGGAAACAGGACGATCACACTCTGACCAGCCGCTGGACGTTACCTGCTACCACCGGGAAGTAACTTGCAATGCTGAATCTCCGCTCTTCAAATGCTGACCGTCCGCTTCGAATTGGCGTTTGCGGCATGAAGAATTGAAAAGCGAATGGCCGAAATTGGATGAGAAGCAGACGCTGGCATTCATGACTGCTAACAGGCAGAATGCGGCCAAAAGGAGACACTCCGATATGTCTCTCAATATTTAGTATCAGCACTGAAAAAGGGGCAGTATGAAGCGAATTGGGTTAATTTCATTAGTATGCTTAACTATAGTTCCAGTAGTGCAAGCTGCTAGTTTTGACTGTAGGAATGCATCTTCAGTTCTTGAAAAAACCATTTGCGCTGATTCAGAGATTTCATCACTTGATGAAACACTAGCCAAAAGCTACAGCAATGCCATAAATAAGCTTTCACCGGATGGGAAGGTCATTTTGCGTGATGGACAACGGCGTTGGCTTCGTCATGTAACAAACGTTTGCTTGGTATACAAGAACAGTAGTGGTACGTCTGCGTGCACGAAACAGATGTATAAAAATCGAATCAAGGATATGGAAACGGCAGCGATTCAGAGTGGCCCTTTTGTATTTAGTCGAATTGATTACTTTTTTTCTAAACGTGATGACGTGTTCGGCAGACCATTTCAGGGGCAAACGTCCTATCCTCGAATAGATAGCCCATTATCCGAGACCGGCAAAAAGTGGAATGCCGCAATGGCAAGAAAATCCAAAGCGGAAGGTGATGATTGGTGTGACGGTAGGCCAGGAGACATAGATATAGATTTTGTAATTAAGTCTGCCACTGAAAACATCATAAGCGCTCAACTTAGCAACTGGATGTATTGTCATGGTGCTGCTCATGGATACGGTGGAAGTGACACCAAGACTTTTGTTTTAACGCCGCAGTTTCATTTATTGCATTCTGGCGATCTATTTGCAAGTGATAGAGACTGGGCTGGTTTCTTGGCCGATCGCAGCTTTGTTGTTCTCGATAAAGCAGTTGATATAGGACGATCATCAAGTGATCCTCAAATTGATCGAAATGTAATGCGTAAAGAAATTCTAGCAATCGTTTCACACACGGGGTCTTGGTCATTTACCAAAGATGCACTTGTTATTACATTTGGTACGGATACAGTTATTGGTTTTGGTTATGCAGGAGGCGAGCATACGGTGACAATTCCATGGGAAGAGTTAAACCCCTATCTGGCTCCAAATAATCCGATATTTCAGGCAGCGTCCAGCGATGCACATGTTAAGTAGACAAAATCGAACGCTCATCCTTGGAAAGGAGGAGGTCTCAAATGGATCAAGGTTTGCCGGACTGAAGAATGAAAATCGACTGGCCGAAATCGGGTGAGAACCGGACGGTTGAGTTAGCGATGGCAAACGGTCAGAATGCGGGTGTAAAGCAGACATGCAGATGTCCATCTTCGTATCGCTGCCGTTTGCCACTCACAATTCGGCCAAGCGACCAGTCTCTCCCTCAGTCCCCGCAATGTCCTCAGGCAGAAAGCTGCGATTCCCCGTCTCGACTGGTCGTCCAGTAAAATCCACAGAAAGCCAAAGAGGATGTTGCCAGGGGGGCATGGTGGCAGAAACACGCGTAATATATTGTTTATATGGCATTTATAAAAGAACCCCGCCCCCCATTCGGACAGGCTTACCCCTCACCTCAAGGCAGAAAATCGATTGCAGGGGTTCTATCGAGGCCGGGGGAAAATGATGAATCGGAAAAGTTGCTGGTCGAAAGCGTGAAACCTGATCAACTGATTTGATTGCAACACTCGAAGGGCCGCGTTCGGGTAAGCTATTGCAAAGATTGAAGAGGCAGGTTGGTGCCAGGAAACTGTTATTAGGCCTATCGGACTGCCGGGTGCGAGTAAGCGATCAGCGCTGATCGAGTCAAAAACGGGGAATTCCCATGTATTGCTCACAATGCGGAACTGAACTAGCCGCTGTCTCCAATTTCTGTCCAAAGTGCGGAAAGCCAATTGCTGCTCGGCCCCAGATTGATGCCCCTTCACGAAGCGAAAGCACGCTGCCGAAATCCAGCCAGCTCGAATCAGCTACTCAGCCAACAAATCCCGAGTTACCTGCCAAAGGACAAATACGTAAACTATTTGGTTTCTCATACCGAGTCAGACCTGGCTATGAGCTCCTGTTACTTTTCGCTATTTATGCGATCTGGATAGCTACAAATATTCCTTATAGTCCAAGTGAGTCAAAACATAGTCAAAATCTTGGATCAGGAATGATCATCTTGTGCATTATTAGCGGATTTGTATTCAAGAATTATTGGAAGGCCCACAATCGAAAAGGCTGGATAGGCGCACTAGTTGGGGTTGCAGTTGCAACGGTGGTTGTCTTATTCGGTGAAACGATGCACATTCGTTCGCAACAAAAATATGAGGCCGCTGAGCTTGTTTCAGAAATAAAAAAGGACGCTACTGATCTTGCTAAATCAGGTTTTGATGAACAGGGATTTACAAAGCCAATTGAAAAGCAATTGGATACAACCCCAACGCATACAGGTGACCTCGGAGAAGAGGAGCGGTTTGTTAAGACGTTTTTAAACAACATAGCGTCTCTGCATAATGATTACGGTCGGGAGCTTGATGCTATTGGTTGGGGCAATATATTGAATCCAGATAGAGTGAAGCAAGATAAAAATCTTATAAGAAGCAGGGAAACCATTCAGAAAGCTAGAAATATTGTTGCCAAGTACAGAGCTAATACGTATACATTGATTGAGAAGTCACAAAATGACATCAACATGCTAAATGTCAGTGAGACTTCAAAAAAACAAATCCTGAATGGCTTTAATAGCGGATTATCAACAACTCGCCCACGTATTGATGCTATATGGGATTTGGAAGAAAAAACGGTTTCAGAATTCGACAATATATTTAATTTTCTCGCTACACGCCGAGGTGCATATTCTGGGGCAACGTGAACACCCTTTCTGGGCGAACGTGAACAGTGATTCTGAAGGAACGTGAACATCGATTCTGCTCGAACGTGAACACTTTTTGCCACTCACCAGAATGAGTGTTCACGAAGGCAGAACCTAGTGTGATTTGTGCTGGAACTTAACCTGTAAATGCTGGAGCATCCCCGAGTTTTGGAGGGGCTATGCCGGCAGCAAGGAGTTCCATGCGCAAGATCAAAGACGTACTGCGCCTCAAATACGAAGCCGACTTGAGTTGTCGGCAAATTGCCGCCAGCTTGAAACTGTCTGTCGGGGTCATTTCCAAATATACGCAGGCTGCTGAAGCTGCGGGTCTGTCATGGCCGCTGCCAGCCGGACTGGATGACACCACGCTGGAAGCGCGATTGTTTCCGCCTGTCCCATCAGTCCGTGAGCATGTCATGCCTGACTGCGCCTATATCCATCAGGAACTGAAGCGTAAAGGCGTGACGCTAATGCTGTTGTGGGAAGAGTATCAGGCATCCTGTGCGGGCCAGTCATACAAATATGCGCAGTTCTGCGTGCATTACCGGCAATACCGCAGCTGCCTCAAACTCTCCATGCGGCAATCCCACAAGGTCGGGGAGAAACTGTTCGTTGACTATAGCGGCGGCGGTGTGCCCATCGTTGATCCCCAGACCGGCGAGATTCGATATGCACAAATCTTCGTTGCGGTGCTCGGTGCGTCCGGCTACACCTTTGCTGAAGCCACGTTGAGCCAGAAGCTACCGGACTGGATCGGCTCGCATGTCAGGGCGTTCGACTTCTTTGGTTGCGTGCCGGAGATCGTGGTGCCAGACAACCTCAAGTCAGCCGTGACGAAGCCTTGCTTCTACGAGCCAGAACTCAACACCACCTATGCCGACATGGCGCAGCACTATGGCGTGGCAATCATCCCGGCACGCCCCTATAAGCCACGCGACAAGGCGATGGTTGAATTGGGCGTGCTGCTGGTGCAACGCTGGATCACCGCCCGCCTGCGCCGCCACACCTTCTTCAGCCTGCACGAATTGAACCGTCTCATTGGAGAGCTGCTGCAAGGCTTGAACAGCCGTCCATTCCAGAAGAACAAATCAGAATCCCGCCGCTCGCAGTTTGACAGCCTTGACCGCCCCGCCATGAAGCCGCTTCCCGCACAAGCATACGAGTACGCCGAATGGCTCAAGGCACGGGTCAATATTGACTATCATGTCGAGGTGGATCGCCACTATTACAGCGTGCCATTCCAGCTTGCCAAGATCCAACTGGACGTTCGCCTGACAGGAGCGGTAGTGGAAGTGCTGCACAAGGGACAGCGGGTTGCCTCGCACGCCAGAAGCCCTCTGGCGTGGAAACACACCACGATAACGGCACATATGCCCAAGTCACACCAGAAGCATCTGGAGTGGACGCCTCAGCGTCTCCTGAACTGGGGTGAACGCATCGGCCCCGCTACGTGCTCCATCATTCGTCGCCTGCTGGAAGACAAGCCCCATCCTGAAATGGGGTATCGCTCCTGCCTGGGTGTGTTCAGCCTGGCCAGGCGCTATGGCGAAGACCGGTTGGAAGCGGCATGTGCAAGGGCGCTCGTCATCGGGTCGCCAAAACGCAAGACGGTTCAGTCGATTCTGGAGGCAGGACTCGATCGCCATGCCGATCTGTTTCCGGCAGAGGCCACGCCATTGCCTACGCACGGAAACGTACGCGGGCCGGATTACTACCACTGAGTACAACAACACACCAACGCTATTCCAACCCACAGAAAGGATTCACCATGTTGCACCAACACACCCTGACCACCCTCAAGACACTCAAGCTGCCCGGCATGGCGGCGGCATTTGAAGAACAACTCATTCAGCCGGTCACGCAATCTCTATCGTTCGATGACCGGTTCGGGCTCATCGTCGACCGAGAGGCAAGCCACCGCGACAACCAAAGGCTGGGGCGCTTGTTGAAAAACGCTCGGTTAAAACACCCCGCTTGCGTAGAGGACATCGACTACCGTTCTGGGCGAGGGTTAAATAAAGCTGTCATGGCCAGCCTGATTGGTTGCGACTGGATTCGGCAAGCACAGAACCTGATCCTGACCGGCGCAACCGGCTGCGGCAAGACTTGGCTGGCGTGTGCCCTGGGCAATCAGGCGTGCCGGCAAGGGCTATCCGTTTTATACACCCGAACATCGCGATTAATGGAGGAGATGAAACTGGCGCACGGTGATGGCAGCTTCCGCAAACGGTTATCGCAAATGGCCAAGATGGATCTGCTGATTCTGGATGATTGGGGCTTATCCACCATGATGCAATCGGAGCGGCAGGATCTGCTCGAACTCATTGACGACCGCACCAGGAAATCCACACTCATCACCAGCCAGATTCCAGTCAAGGAATGGCATGAGGTCATCGGCGAACCCACACTTGCCGACGCGATTCTCGATCGCATCGTCCATCGTGCTCACATAATCAAATTAACCGGGGAATCCATGAGAAAAGACAAAAAAACTTGACCCAACGTGAACACATGAAGTAAAAACCAACTACCAGCACAACACGTCGTTCCGGCGTTCACGTTCGAACAGAATCACTGTTCACGTTTACCAGAATACTCACCGAGGATTATGGGACGTCAAAAGTGGCCAATTTCTCTTTGCCAAAAATAGTGACTTAAAGGAATTCAATTCCTACATATCCAATATTGAAAAATATGTGAAAGAGGAGCAAGCACTTCAGAACCAGGGTACTGATGTAGCAACTGACAAACTTAATAAATAATGCGGCGAAATTGTTTCAACTATCTACGAGACCACTTTAGGAACATCATAGAGCAATTGGTCGAGCGACATCATAAAAGGGGTTGCAATGAATACGGCGGAAGGCGTTAGGCGGCTGGCTACAGTGGTACGCTGGATCGGCGATGGGCTTGGTATTCTATGCATTGTCGGCGGAGTATCCATCTTGATATCCAACAATGATGACATGTGGGGGCTTTGGATTGGGCTAATAGGCGGTGCATTCTCTTCAGGTTGTGGTCGAGCGATCAGTTGGGTTCTTCAAGGATTTGCAAAGAGTGACTAACATATTAAGTGGACTAGTAAAGGAATTGCATATGTATTGTCCCCAATGCGGAACTGAACTGGCCGCAGATTGCAAGTTCTGTCCCAAGTGCGGGAAGCAAATTCGGACGCAAGACAAGATTGCAGAACCTAATCTAGCGGACAGTGCACTGCCTAAGTTCAACCCACCTGAAGCAGCGCCTCAGTCTCAAAAATACGCCGGTCTCACTAAGAAACAAACTACAAAATTATACATATGGGCTGTGCTGCTCCTAATCAGCTATTCTGTTTTATTACCGGTAATTATTTACGGACAAATTTACGGATCAAATGACGCTCAACAGAGTAGGCCGCTTGGGCAGGCCATTTTCGGCTTAATGATATGGACAGGATGGCTGTTCTCGTATTACTGGAAGGCAACTGATCGAAGAGGCTGGGTTGGCGGGGTCATTGGAGTTTCCGTTTCAATAGTGCTTGTAATGGTTTCTGCAATGTTGGGTGGTGCAATCAGGGGTTATTCGCAGCAGAAGGTTGCCTCAGAAAAGCTGGCAACATTGAGCAACAACGCAATGGCAGAACATGGTGCAACTCAAGAGAAATTACACGCCGCATTGGTACAAGCTGCGAACGAAGTCAATGCTGAAGTCCCAATAACCATAGGCAAGGAAACTATTGTAACCGGTTTGAGTGTCTATGAAACTACCGTGATTTACGATATCAAGGTGAAGGACTATAGCACTTCTCAGATACCATCGGAAAGAGTAACCAGGTTACTTGCGGCAGACCAGCAGCGCCAGCGACACATGTGGTGTTCTACGCCAGGCATGAGAGAGTTGTTAAACTGGGGCGCAACTGTGAAGTCAGCCTTATACGATAAGAATGATGTACATTTTGGTGAAACTAGCATATCTAAAGCAGACTGCAACTAGGGTTTGACAAATGCGGCTTTCCTTCGAGCCTCCAATGACTCCTTTGTGTCGGGACCGGCACATAACCAGGTTCCGCTTTCGGGCAGCGAAAATATCTTGTGTCTTACACCGGCAAATCAACTATCAGTTAACCGCAGAAGCCTTGGCTTTCCTACCTGGCGCAGCTGGTGGAACGAACCCAGACACCCGGCATAGTATCCCTTCGATTTTCTTACCCTTCTCAAACCTGATCGAGTCACACAACACGACCTCATTTTTAGCAGCAAGCTCAGCCAAGTAGTTACGTGTCTTTGAAAGTGAGAGACCGGCACTTTCAGCAATCTCGGCGTCTAGTTTTTCGCCATGCTTCTTTAAGTATTTCAGGATTTCATCCATCTGACCGATGCCTATTTAGATGTAAAAAAGCCGGCTTAACCGCCGGCTTTGTTTATTATAGCACCCTGTGCTGTAGATAAAGACCGACCCAAGTGCCAATTGCTACCACGGTAGCCGTCAGCATCCAGCCCAAGGCAATAGGGAACCTGTGGTCTTGAGAAAGGGTTTTGCTGCGATTATTGACGCTCATTATTGATCTCCAAAGAAAGTTATCGTTATCCCAACGATCAGGGCAATATTTCAGACGCAAGTATTGGAAATTCGTTCCATAACACTCGGAGGGGATGAGTGACTGGATTCAGAGGCAGGGAATGTGGCTACATGAGCCATTTGACGGCTGGTATTGCAGGTCAATTTATAAAGGTTATCTTAGAATGTATTTTCCAGGACCGACCGAATGGAGAAATGAATGTCTGGACCATTTTCCAGTTTCTGTGTTATCACAATAGTCAGCTGGAAGAACCGAGGCTTCATTGATTCCACGCTCCTTGGCCAAGATAAGAATGTCCTTTCTAAGGATTATCGTGCCTCGAGCTGATAGTTCCTGACAGATTAGCCTAACTCGTTCAGGCACAGATAAATTTGAATCAATCGGCGCATGGGAAGCAATATGATGTTGAATCTTATCCGTACCTGATTCTTTGCTTACATTGTTCACTGAGGAGATGTAATCCATCGATTCCGTCCCTCGACCAACCCAAAGCGCCATGTCGATTATTCGAATTGAAGTTTCCCTTTCAAAACCGGAAAGGTTCTGTGTATACCTATCGGCAAGTACCCAAGCAAACGATAAATACTCCCTAAGAAATGTTGGGCTTTGATTAGCGTGTTTGTCCCAGACTCCTACTGCTTGCAAAACCATTTTGTCAAAGATTGGCACGACAGACGGATACAAAAAATGAAGAAGTGTTGTACGGACTGGAAGCGCAGTGGAAGATTTCATTCCATGAATCTTAAAATCATCCAGTTCTTTAATTATATTGAGCACTGAAGCTGCGTTCTTCTCAAGCTTGGCAGGAAGTGCTTGGAACAAAAGTGGAAGGCTCCGCTCGGTCTCCTTGCGTAATGCTGAGTCTTCTCGCAACTTCAGGACAGTATTGGATATAGCAGCAGGTTGAGAATAAAGCTTCCAATATAATAATGCCTCATAGATTTCAATTGGATTTGTTGTCGTGGTTATGGATCTACGTTCTTCGGAGAAGGCATTGATCAACTTGTAGTACAAGGACCTATCACTTTCTGGTCGATCAGTTTTAAAAGCATCCAGGTATGTAGAGGCTCTGTCGAATCCTCGACACTTGTCGTCATACCTATGGTGAAGTGAAGACCAATCAAAGCTAGTTAGCGGATCCTTCATACTGTTCATATCCCCCGTTCTGATAATGCCAGTTTATATAGGATGCCATTTCTTAACAATGGTCTAATTTTAAGACCGTCCCGCTGAATGTGAATTTATTTGGTATCAATTACGCCAAGATTGAGCTGAAAAAAATCCTCTCATAACCACACAAAAAAGCCGCTGGATTTCTGTTTGCAAGTGCGAGCCGTGCTATGGTGTCACCATGGGCTTCCTTTTCCGCAAACGAGTAAGAATCTTTCCCGGCCTCTGGCTCAACCTGAGCAAGCGTGGAGTCAGCACGTCCATCGGCGGCAAAGGCTTAACTGTTAACATCAAGGACAGCAAGGTCAGGACTACGGCCAGCCTTCCTGGCACCGGTCTGAGTTACAGAACGACTTCTACAGATCCGCTGCCAACACGTTCCGGAATACCTGGCTGGATCTGGATCTGGGTTTTGGTAATTGCGGTTATTGTGGTGGCGTTAGTGTTGCAATAACGGGAGCAAATCATGAGCTCCACGAATCTTGTCTCTTTAACCCTTGGCCCGCGTTCCGGAAAGATCAAGTGGGATTCAACTTGGAACCTTGTTGCCTGGTTGCTTGATCCGAGTGAAAGCCATGGATTGGGTCATGTAGTATTGTCTGGTTTGACGAATCAGGTTTTTGGCGAAGCACTAAAGGATTGCGAAATACAAACTGAGCAACCAATAGGCTTTGATGATAACCGTAAAAGTAAATGGCCCGATTTGACGCTGTTCTTTCCAACTAGTCTGAACCCAAGTCACGTCATCGTTATGGACGATGTCGACGAACGATCGCCGGGCAGCACTCGCAAACTCACAAATTTAAGTGAATACGGAAGAATCGCAAAAAAGAAATATCCACATGCGATCATTCGGGTGGTAGCAGTAACGAATGCCGTAACTTCAGACAAAATCAACAAGGTAACGACTGCCATAAAGAAGCGCCTTGGCGATAATTCAAATGCAAATCCAGATGCTACACCATGGCATTTAGTACCCCTATGCACGATTGGTGAATGGGCAAAAGCTGCTCAATCGGCTAATCTCCCCTTGAGCAAGTTTTCAGGATTCGTTAATGATGTAATCGAATGGACCGGTGCACTTGAAGGAGAGACGCATAAAATCTAAACCTCGAAAGTTCAAACTTGTTGCTGTTGCTCCCTTCGATGCGAGACGGGGCTATAGAAGATGGAAATCTCCTGGAGTTGGCGTTCAATTAGCGGACATATCAAGCGCAGATGCCGATTTCTGGATTGATAAGTCGGGGAGTGTTTTCGTTCGACTTACAAGCCAAGGGTACGTTTATCATTGTCAGGCAATGCAAATTGACGGTAAGCAACTGTCCGTTCGTGACAGGAATGAATTTAACGAGTTCATCACGGGGGTACTCCACGATTGGATGATTCAAGGTGTAGATGATTCGCCGGAAGGATTGGAGGATCTTTGACAAGAAACCAATAACGCTTCCCATGAAAACGACAGCACGGATCAAGCGAAGACTAAAACTTAGAAGGGCAATTGCTATTGCCCTGACAGCACGGATGCGTGGCGACATGCTTTCTGGGAGTGTAGGCTACAAACCGTCGCTTACCAGATGGTTGCTGACGAGAAACTTTTAACGCTGACCATGAAAACGACAGCATGAACGAGTGGCTCCTTTGCTGAGCAAGCTTAAACCACACTTGGAAGTTCAACTTCAAGAAACTTCTTATTGCCTGCACACCAAGCCAAGTATAAGCGTGGCCCCTCGAAGCCTGGCACTACGCTGATACTATCTGACAGAGGTTTCGCCCCCATAGCGGAACAAAAAGCCATGTAGTCTTCACGCCATCGTCCTGTTGGACTAAATGAATGCACAAGCATTACCGCAGTGTTCGCATGAAACTGCTCTGCCGTGAACAAAGCTGATGCCGTACGATGGAGCAACTGGTAGCGTATTGCATCTGGCATTGGCAATTTTCGGCGCAGCACCTTATGAAGGTGGTCAATTCTTTCGCTTTGTCCGATAGATTCTTCCGCCCGCTTGGAAAGCAAAGTTGGACCAAACTCTTCATCTACTTTTGCTTCTACTGCTATACAAACCAACCCCATCGAATTTCTGGCAAGCGCAAGAACGTCAGTAAAGGATGAACGCTCGCCACCTGGAAGTGGGACTTCCCATTCGGGGAAAGCGACAAGCAATTGTAGTGTTGTAAGCGCAGGTTCATTCGACGAATCTAATACCATAGAAATTTCATTGGGCAATTGATCGTTTGCCGCGTCCCAACACGCCGCCGTAGTCATTGCAGAGTGTCCCTTTTTCCAATGAAGCTTCGGCTTTGCAAGGAGATGTTGCCAATCAGATGCCGTCTGTGTAGGAACAAATATATGGTTCATGAAGCACCTCCTGGATGACGCCAGCCATTTATTAGTACCAGCTCGGCATTCATCATACGTCTAACCCAGTAAATAATCCCCTATTCTACTTACGGACAAATCTAGTATATTGACCACGCTTTAAAGCCCCCAGAAACCAACCACCAGAAAGGACTCATCATGAACCGCTCAGAATTGATCGCTGCACTATCAACCAAAACAAACTCCACGAAAGCCGACGCAGACAAAAACATCGCAGCCCTGATTGACATCATCACCGCCACCCTGAAGAAAGGAGACAGCGTTGCCCTAGTCGGTTTTGGTATTTTTGAAGTCCGCAAGCGTGCAGCCAGGAATGGACGTAATCCACAGACCGGTGCTGCGATAAAGATCAAGGCAAGCAAGACTCCGGCATTCAAGGCCGGTACTCCCCTCAAGGCTGCGGTGAATGGTGGTGGCAAGAAGTAGTAGCCGTAGCAGCGTTTCCGTCCTTTCATCGGCGGCAAACAAATCGTATGTTTTTGAGGCCATATTCAAAAGAGAATCTAGGCAAGAGGGAAGGCACAATGTATGTCACGAACGCTGGTATCTGAAGAAGCACTTATCGAGTGGATGAATTCGAAACTACGGCTGCATGAAGAATGCAAAGATTGCCGATTTGCTTCTGTCCTGCGTTTAGCGGACAAAGATGAAGATGGCTGCAACTGGTCATCTCATATTCTGCGATGTAGTGGAGCTCCCGCAGAAGTGTGTAGGCCTACGGCAAACCATATTGCTGGTCAAGCGAGGGAGCTATTCAACCTCGATGAAGCCTAACACTCACTTGCATTCACAAATTGCCCGGTCATTGCATAAGCAACGGGATGGAATCAATGAGATTGCCTAGATAATTTGGCAGATAGTATAGAAGGGTTTTTGATGCTAGATTGCTGGACCATAAATTTGTTGCCCTGCCGTTACGTGCATATGGGCTTGGGTAGCCGATTTACCGTATTTTGTGCATAGATAAGGACAGATCATGGCAGACAATCAAAAAGAAATCGAATCAAGTGCCCGCCAGATAGTAGAGTTACTTACTAACCCAAACTTCACGACATCAAATGATAGTCGCTTGCAAAAACAAACGGAGGCTCTTCAAAGAATAGCGAAAGGCAATAAGGATTCCATTTCGTCCATTTTGCAGGATGTACTCATTGAAGCCCCTTTGACGTTCAATAAACTTTGGCCTAGTACCTTTCAAGCAATTCAAAGTTACGGCAATAATCCCACCGGTGCTATACAGCGCTTAGGGCTTTTATTGGGATGGGCATATATTGAAACGGTTTGGAATAGTCAGGTTACAGGCAGAACAACCATAGAACTTAGCGGACCAGATTTTGCCGAAATCGCAGCTATGCAGATGGGTTTGCCTGAAAATGTAAATGAAAAAGATGTTCTTACTGCCGTCTTTACACATAGCACCCTAAACTCGACGCTGTTACTCAACAGATTTGAACAAAGCGTGAAGGGTGGTCTAGAGCAAATCAACGGCATGGAAACACGGTTATCTGGTTGGGAACAACGTTTAAATGCAACTGAGGATCGCACGAATAAGGCCGAAGCAAAAATCAGTGCCTACAATAAAACTTTAGAGGAATATGAGGTTGCGTTTGGATTCCTTGGGATGGCAGCAGCCTATAAGAAATTCTTTGAGCGCAAAACAACTGAACGTAATTGGTTTGGCGGGGCCCTTGCTGTCCTTTTTATTGTGATATTGATAATGCCAGTTGCCGGTTATCATTTTGCTAATGCAACGGGACAATCCATGTTGGAGCAACTCGAAAAGTATATTCCATTCGCAGTGCTCATTTTTTTGCTCATTTATTTCTTTCGGGTAGTGCTGCTTCACTTCAACTCAACTCAAGCACAACTACTACAACTAGAAATTAAAATGGCTGCATTGGCCTTTATACAAGAGTACGTCACGTTTCTCAAACAAAACGAATCCCCCGACCTGTCTAAATTCGAATCACTTGTTTTTGGTGGGATCGTTGCGGATTTGGATAAGGTTCCCAGTACCTTTGATGGTTTGGAGCAACTCGTAAAGACTGTAATGCAGCTAAAAGGTGAAAAGTCCTAGAGAATTTAGCGCTAGATTCATCTCTTCTGAGGCACACAAATGTCAAATTGGAACTATGATAATTCAGTTGCCAGCCTTGCCCGAATCGACAAAGGTGAAATTACTACTAGCGACCCTCGCATTAACCCTTTTCACAACCCAAGCCTTCGCCTCTGACCTCCCCAACCCATCCCTTACCCCAGGCGAAATTGACCCAAACATTACCCAGCAAAACATCCATCAAACAGTTTGTGTCAAAGGCTACACAAAAACGATCAGGCCCCCGGCTAACTACACCAACAAATTAAAGAAGCGGCAGCTGCGGGAATATGGCTATGATGACCTCAACCCTAAGCACTATGAAGAGGATCATTTGATCCCGCTAAGCATTGGCGGCAATCCAAGGGACCCGCTCAATCTCTGGCCAGAACCCCGCAAGAGTGAGTTGAATGCAGCCAAAAAAGATGATTTGGAATTTACGCTGTACCGAATGGTGTGCAGGAACGAGATATCGCTCAAGGATGCCCAGGCTGAGATAGCGACGAATTGGATCGAGGCGTACAAGAAGTATGTCCATGCTAATGGGAAGAAGCATGGGCATGGGTTTGGGCATGTGGATTGAGCCATGTTGCGCTTCGACAATGTCATTCTGCTTGTTTCTGGAATTCCAGCCACCGGGAAAAGTACCTTTGCGAAATATCTTGTGCAAAAGTACAACTTCACCCACTTTGATTTAGAGCAACCCTATCAGGCTTGGCCAGATCCCGATCTTCATGCCATTTGGGATCAATCTCGATCAGAATTCGTCAAACACTTACGTTCGAGATATAAACGGGTGGTTCTCGATTGGGGATTTCCCCAATCGTGTCTATCTTGGGTGCAAGAGCTTCAGTCACAGGATGTCCACGTCGTTTGGTTTACAGGGAATATTTCACAGGCCCGTAAGGCATTTATTGCCCGTAGTGGGTCTGACAGTGCCATCAATTTTGATAACCAAGTATCGGATATTTCTTCTATGTCTCTTCCGGAGTCTCTGAATTGCACAGTTATTCCTGCACTTTCTAATGATGGCGTCTTTTTGAGCGGCGAAGCCGCCGTAAGGCTCATCTTCGATTTAAAAGGATGAATCAACAAATCCTTCCACTGTATTTACCAGCAATGTTAGTAAACTAGGGCTACTCTGTGGTTTCTATGCGCCACTCTGCTCGCGTTAAACCAACAAATTCGACTGTCTGAAGGCAAAAATCTCGTATTGAATCTGCCGACAAGTTTACTTCGATAAAAACTCCGCCAACTAATTCCCTAGCAGATCTAAATGCATTTCTATTTCTCCCAACAAATTTCGGGTGCAATATAAGCAATGCTTCAAATTTTTCTGGATCCAATTGAGCAATTTCACTCATTGTTTTTTCGAAGACATCTCGCCAGGTTTGAACCGGGAATTCTTGACCCAATAAAATAAGCTTTATAGGCTTGGTTCCTGCAACTGAAGATTTGAATTTTCCTTCAAGTTCTCTCTTCCCTAAATAGGGCCATATTGTCAAAGCGTTTTCAGTAAGCATTGTTGCCCGCATAAGTATCTCATTCTTTCCCCAATGATCAATTTTTGCAAAGTAAGAATTCAGTTCGATATGGCTCTGAAGCAGCTTGTCCCTCTTAACCTTATATGGGGCATTAGAAAGTTCAGAGTTGTATCCAGTCAAAGTTAAATTGCCAATAGTATGAAGGTATAAATCATAGACAACCTCAGCATCTTCATCACCACCCAATTCTTTGCGCCAATCATCGGTCAATGTTTGTGGCATCACGTGCTCAACAGACAACGCCGAATAATTCACAGGTTCCTTGTGCATGAATGATTCTTCTATCGACTCTAAGATCAGCTTTGCCTTCTGAGCTCTTTCCCCGCTACCGTATAGTTTAAATATTTTAAGTTGTTCGGCAAATTCTTGATCAGTAGGGTAATCGTGTGCCTGAAGTTGTACCGCCATGCTTTCGATCAAGTTCGATTTGTTTATCTGACCAAATAATGCAGCAAAGACTTTATGCAGACCCCAGGTGGGAACATTACAAACGAATCGTCTTAAAATGAAATTCTCGATTAACTTGAGGACGGATACAAAATCAACATCTTTTATCTTTCCCTGCTGGAATTCTTCATAACAGTTTAATAAGAATGGGTAGCAAAAACTAATATCAAGCCGTTGGAAACGCGTAATAGCTTTAGATATTACCGAATTGGTTTCTCGCTCGGGATATATCAATTTTTCATAATATCTTGAGAATTTATTCAGGTCTCTGAGTCGGTCGATCGCGTTTGTAGGGTTGATTTCATCCTTAAGATTTAAATAGACTTCATTCTTTTTCACATCCTTCCCATCCTTCATCAAATAATGCCGGATGTACTCGGTCAAAACTTCTCTCAACGATACTTCAATTGGCTCCCACAACTCCTCATAAATCACGTCTTGTTTATCCACATGAATCATCATTACGAAGTAATTTCGGAGTAAATCAGCCTGCGTTAATGACATTCCCTTCCAATTAAGACCTTCAAAAACAACATTGGGATTGTCTTCGTTATCGAGTACGATACTTACAACAGAAAGCCTCTTTATAAGAATATTTTCAAGCCTCTCAATATCTATAAGTTCGCGTTTTAGAGTTCGATCAAAAAACCTATAAGCCTTTGTGATACTTGAATCTGCACTTGGATCGCCTTTGTTTTGAATTATGCAATGAAAAACATCCCGATCTGTTTTTGTGGGTTGAATCTTGAAATAATCATTATTGGATTTAAATTTGTTAATAAGTAGATTTTCGTTTATTTCATCTGCAAAACTTGTCTTTCCGCTCTGAAGTGCTTGATCCCGAATAACGGCTAACAGTATTGCTACTGTTGTTAATCTTTGTTGGCCGTCAATAAGTAGATATTTGGTGATTCCTTCAGGTACAGAGGTACTCGGCATAGTGACAATTGAACCGAAGAAATGTGGCCTATTGTCTGAACTTTGGTAGAGATCTTTTAAGTCAGACCAAAGACGTTTCCAGTAACTGTCGTCCCAGGTATAGGGCCTTTG
>CAVRQB010000004.1:0-1194831 GCA_963723415.1 uncultured beta proteobacterium
TGTTGCATTATTGATAATAAACGAAATGGATTAACCTGCGGCTTCTACGAACCAAGGGATCGGCCGTATGAATTGCTCCGGGTGCACCAATATTAAATTGGAACCACGATAATCCAGTGCCCAGATTCGTCTGAACCGGCGAGCTGATCCGGACTCGAACTAAAGTCAGCTTATTGATCCGGCAATAAATTGTTGAACTTATGCAGCATACTTTACCGGGGCATGTTCAAAGTAGCTTTTCACCCGTTCAGGGGATTTCTGTAGTTTGCGCATGTGACTCGTCGTCACCTTGAGTAACTGACCCTTTGTTCGAGCAGGTGCCTTGCTTGTCACTGCCTGTTTGAGATCGGCATTCAGCATTTCATCCGGATTCAATTCCGGGCTGTAACTCGGCAGGTAAAACACTTCGATCTCATCCTGGTGTTTGGCCAACCATGCCTTGACCAGTCTGGCATGGTGCACTCGCAGGTTATCCAGGATCAGGAACACCTTGCGCCCAGCATCTTTCACCAACCGCTTCATGAACTCGATGAGTTGATTTGTATCCAGCGCGCCGTTCAGCACCATCCATCTCACCTTGCCTTGATTCGTGACGGTAGAGATGAGTCCTACGTTCTCGCGTTTGCTGTTGACTCGTACAACAGGCGTTTCCCCTTTGGGGGCATAAGATCGCCCGCGCACATCATCGCTGCGCAATCCGGTCTCATCCCCCCAGTGGATTTCAGCACCTTCCGCTTTGGCGCGTTCCGCAATCACCGGATAACTGTTGTCGAGCCACGCCTTCACTTCGACTGGACGCTGTTCATAAGCTTTCTTCATCGGCTTCTGTGGGGTAAACCCCCATCTTTGCAAATACATGCCGACCGTCCGCACAGGCAGCTTGACCTTGAACCGGTGTGCAATCAGTTCCATCACCGCCGCACGGCTCCACAGCGCGTAGGCCATCTTCATCTGATCGGGTGTCTTATCGCAAATCAGCCTTTGGATCTCTTGCTCCTGTTCAGCGCTCAAACGTCGCCCGTCACCTGTGGTGCGCCCACGTTGTTTCAGGGCCACTCCCGCCCATCCACCCAGCCGATAAGCCTTGTGCGCAGCGATGACCGTGCCACGCGATAGCTCGCATTCGCGCGCAACGTCATTCACCCGCATCCCTTTTTCCCGAAGTCGGACTGCACGCCTGCGCCTTTCGGCCAATGCCTGCATCGAGAGTGTCCTCGCGTCTTGTTTTTCCATGCGCCCTCTGACACAACACCGCTAAAATAGTTCAATATATTATTGCCGAGTCAATAAGTTAACAGAGCGGACTAATCAGCTTGCTTTGGTTGAGGTCTGCAATGGCCGATTATGTAGACTGCTTGATTATGTGGACTTGATGCTCTGCGCCCGCCCTAAGACCTTAACTGGTGCGGAAGACGTTAATGCAAAGGTCTACATAATCCGCAATCCACCAAAGGTAGGGAGTTGTTGATGAGGTGACACTCACATGATCGTCATCGCGGCACTACCAGCCCCTGTGCGGTCTGACAGGAAATCTACGACCGATTTTGCTTTTACAGGCAGTTGCCTAGCTACAGAAATTATGTCGACTTCGCACAATCAATTTCTTCAGAGAAGTCGCTTGGTGCTTGGCGTCCGCGATAATTCACTGTTCCTATTCTCCATAATCGAGCAGTCTACATAATCGGCCTTATGTGGAGCGCTACATAAGGCCGAATCTCTGCCGAAACCAAAGGGCAAAATTTCGGCCTTAGCGGTCGATGGGGGAAAAGTGACGGTTCGAAAAAGTTGAAAGCAATCCAATTCAACAAGTTCGCAGTTGGCGATGGCTTCATGCCGAGTTAAGATTGCGAATACAAATGGACAGCAACTCCACGCATGATTACTAACGACGCACAGCAAATACTCAGTGATGTTTTCGGCTATACCGCATTTCGCGGCTCACAACAGGCTATTGTCGAGCATGTCGCAACTGGGGGCGATGCGCTAGTGCTAATGCCGACCGGTGGCGGCAAGTCACTGTGCTATCAGATTCCTGCCTTATTGCGCCCTGGTGTCGGTATTGTTATATCGCCGCTGATCGCGCTAATGCAGGATCAGGTGGATGCGCTCAAACAACTAGGCGTGCAAGCCGCTTTCCTGAATTCCAGTCTGGATGCCGATGCGGCACGGGAGGTGTGGGGAAGCTTGCTTCGCGGGGAGTTGAAACTTTTGTATGTTGCGCCTGAACGGCTGATGACTGAAGGTTTTCTCAATCTGTTGGAGCGCCTGAACTCTAACACTCTAAACTCTGGCATCTCCCTCTTCGCCATAGACGAAGCACATTGCGTCTCGCAATGGGGGCATGACTTCCGCCCAGAATACCGGGCGTTGACGGTGCTGCACGAACGCTTCCCAAATGTACCGCGCATCGCACTGACGGCCACAGCAGACGCACCCACACGGCGCGAGATCGTCGAGCGGCTAACGCTGGAAAGGGCAAACCAGTTTGTTTCCAGTTTCGACCGCCCCAACATCCGCTACCGCGTGACCCAGAAGAATAATGCACGGCAACAGTTACAGTCCTTCCTCGAATCCGAGCATCCAAGCGATGCAGGCATCGTGTATTGCCTGTCGCGCAAGAAGGTCGATGAAACAGCAGCGTGGCTCAACGAAAATGGCTGGGATGCACTGCCTTACCACGCTGGCCTGGATGCCGCCACGCGCAACGCCAACCAGCGCCGCTTCCTGCGTGAGGAAGGTATCATTATGGTCGCTACCGTCGCGTTTGGCATGGGAATAGACAAGCCAAACGTGCGTTTCGTTGCGCATCTCGATTTACCCAAAAGCATGGAAGGTTATTATCAAGAAACTGGCAGAGCAGGACGAGATGGCCTGCCTGCAAATGCATGGATGACTTACGGTTTGGGTGATGTGGTGTCCATGCGCCAGATGCTGCTTTCCGGCGATGCCCCCGAAGAACGTAAGCGAGTGGAATTGCAAAAGCTCGATGCGCTGCTGGGCTTCTGTGAATCTACTGACTGCCGTCACCAGACCGTCCTGCGCTACTTTGGCGAAGAGCATCCCGGCGATTGCGGACAGTGCGACAACTGCCTTTCTCCTGTGGATACATGGGATGCCACGCAGGCTGCACAGATGGCGCTGTCCTGCGTCTATCGTACCGGGCAGCGCTTCGGTGTCGCTCACCTGATAGATGTCCTGCTGGGCAAGGCAACAGCGAAGGTTGCACAATTTCGCCACCAGCAACTCAGCACCTTCGGCATCGGCAAAGAATTGGTGCAAGCGCAATGGAGCAGCGTTTATCGCCAGCTCGCAGCCGCCGGTTTACTCAATGTTGACATGGAAGCATTTGGCGGACTGAAGCTGACCGAGTCTGCCCGCCCTGTGTTGCGTGGCGAACAATCCGTATGGCTCAGGCGCGACGCCGAACCGGCCAAACGCAAAACCAGTAAAGCCGAACGCGGTTCACGCCTGCGCGAATCCTTTGCAGGTGCAAACGAAGATCCGCTATGGCAGGCGCTTAAAGCTAAACGCCTCGAACTCGCCCGCGAACAAGGTGTGCCACCCTATGTTATTTTTCACGACAGTACCCTGCTAGAAATTCTTAACCGGAAGCCGCAGACATTAGGTGAAATGGCGCAGATCAGCGGTGTGGGTCAGGCTAAGCTGGCAAGGTATGGTGATGCATTTTTACGGGTAGTGGATTCAGTGATTGAAGTTGAAAGTTAATCATCAACAGGCCAATGTAATGGGTTCTAGAAATTTGAAAGCGGAGTGCGCCAGCACAAACTGGCAAGTGATAGTGGGTGAAAGTCCCATACAAGGAAGGAGTAGCGAACCGTCTTGACCCCGAGTCATGCGTTGCGCATCGTGAGGTGCGTAGCGAAGCGTTGACAGGGAACACCGGCAGGCCAGCCATTGAGCCGCGAAATCAATAGAAACAGGATGCCGACGTTGTTCCGTTTAACGGAAGGCAATACTCAGCAGGGCGCAATCGCGAGGCCTGCTGTGATCCTGCGCGGTCGGAGACACTGAGCATGCCGGGAAGTTACTTGCACAGGAGCTGGGAGATCTCATCGGTGCCCGACGGAGGATTGTCGGGCGGGGCAGAGAAGGGAAACCGTAATTCTGCCATCTACGCCGGTGAGAAGTCGGATGCATCCATAGTACCGAAGAAACCGCCGAACAAGGGGCAACCTGCGGAGGCGGTGGAGGGAAGGGGTGCAGCCAAGGGAAATGCTGGAGAGCCTCCCGCGGGCCGGACTCAGAGCCGGGAAACTGCGTCGATGGGACTCGAAGGCGTACGCGAAACCGCCAAGCGAAACAGGCGGCATCAATACACGGCACTGCTGCATCACATCACCCCGTCGCTGCTGGTCGAAAGCTTTTACGACCTTAACAAAACAGCGGCGGTGGGCGTGGACGGCGTGACGTGGCAGGACTACGAGACTCTTCTCTATGGGCGGATACACGAGTTGCACCGGGAGATACATACCGGTGCCTACCGTGCGCAAGCCTCGCGGCGTACCTATATTCAGAAAGCGGATGGCAAACTGCGTCCGCTGGGTATTGCGGCGATAGAAGACAAGATCGTGCAACAGGCCGTCGGTAAGGTGCTGAGCGCGATCTACGAGGCAGACTTCCTCGGCTTCTCGTATGGATTCCGGACTGGGCGTGGGCAACACGATGCGCTCGACGCAGTATGGATGGGAATCAGTACCCGGCAGATTGGGTGGATACTGGACGCAGACATCAGCGCGTACTTTGACACCATCGATCACGACTGGATGCTCAAATTTCTGCAACACCGTATTGCGGACAAGCGAATACTGCGGCTCATCAAGAAGTGGCTCAAGGCCGGAGTCATCGAAGACGGCAAGCGAACAGCCAGCGAACGGGGTACCCCGCAAGGTGCGGTGATCTCCCCGCTGCTGGCCAATATCTACCTGCACTACGTCTTCGATACCTGGGCGCAGCACTGGCGCAAACATCACGCCAGAGGCGATGTCATCATGGTTCGATATGCTGACGACAGTGTGTTGGGATTCCAGTACGAAGGAGAAGCGAGGCGATTTCTGGACGCAATGAAGGAACGTTTCGCCAAATTCGGACTGGCGCTACATCCGCAGAAAACGCGGCTGATTGAGTTTGGTCGGCACGCAGAACAACGGCGCAGGAATCGAGGACTGGGAAGGCCGGAAACATTCGACTTCCTTGGCTTCACGCACTGCTGCTCGAAGACCCGTCACGGGTACTTCAAGATACTGCGACTGACGATCAAGAAGCGGCTGCGAGCGACGCTTGCGGCAATTCGGGATGCACTGAAACGAAAGCGACACGATCCGGTGGGTCGGGTTGGCGCATGGCTTACACGAGCCCTGCGCGGCTACTTCAACTATCATGCGGTACCGGATAACCTGAAGAGGTTAGCTGGATTCCGTCTGGAAGTCTGCCGTGTGTGGCTTAAACAGCTGCGCCGTCGTGGCCAGAAACACAAGATGACATGGGCGCTATTTGGCCGTCTGGCAGAACAATATCTGCCTATTCCGCGACTGGTACATCCTTATCCGTCCGTGCGTTTTGCGTCATGACCCAAGGCAGGAGCCGTATGCGGCAATTCCGCAAGTACGGATCTGTGCGGGGGGTGTCGGGCAACCGGCTTCTCTACCGCGACTAATTCCGGAAGCCAGAACTAACAGCTATTTGAGAAATCGCTTAAGTCCGCTATATAGGCCGATTTCGAAACGGCCTTCATTTCGGCCTTAGCGGACTGTAGCGATTTGCTGAAAAGGCTCTCAGCACAGCTTGCTGGGTGTCCGCTTCCAGGTTTTTCGAACCGTCACTATCAACACTTAAGGGACATAGAGCGTTCCCCGAAGCGGGCATTCATTTACGGGCACCTCTAATAATACGATTTAGCGGCTCCTTGATTAATTTCAGCTCAACTTTTCTGCTAATCGTCAGATTTTCTGTTTAAAGCTTGGCCATTTTAGCTTTTCTAATAAGCCTTTTTGCCATTTCATGCCATAGCGGACGCAACTTTCCTGTCGCGTCTCATCAATTGCCCCAGACGCACCATGTTATAAACCAGGTTCATCATTCCGATCTTGACCTGTGCTCGTAGCAGCCCAATGGTGCGCACGATGTGACCGCCCATCTGAGCTTGTGCTCCAAACACATGTTCGACACGTGAGCGAACTCGGCTCTTCTCTTTGTTTGATGCCTTCTGTGCCTCGGTCAGTGGGCGGTTACGCGATCCCTTCTCACAGATTTGACTTTGCATTTTGCACGCTGACAGTTGCGCTTCCTTTTCTGCCGAACGATAAGCACTATCCGCATACACAGCACGTTTATTGCCTTCTTCATTCTCCGTGTGATCTAAAATCGCTTCGAACACTTGACTATCATGTACTGCTGCATCAGTTACCGCGTAGCTTTGTACCAGTTTGTGTTCCTGATCGGCGTTGATGTGGTTCTTGAACCCATAATGGTTCTCGTTGTTCTTCTTGGTCCAGCGTGCATCAATGTCCTTTTGTGCCAGCTTGTGCTGATTGGCATTTTTGCCCCACTCAATCGGTATAGCACCTTCTTTAAGCAGTGCATTCTCTTCGCGGCTATTGCGTTGTCTGGGTGCTTCGACAAAGGTGGCATCAATCATTTGTCCGGCACGGGCGACATAGCCGCGTTGCGCCAGTTGTTCATGAAAGCGATTAAACAGTACCTCCGTCAGTTGCCGCTCTTTCAGTCTTTCCCTAAATAGCCAGACGGTTTTGGCATCTGGTACTTTGTCTTCCAGTTGCAATCCAAGAAAGCGCATGAAAGAAAGCCGATCACGAATTTGGTATTCAATTCGGTCGTCAGAGAGGTTGTGCAGTTGTTGCAGCACAAGAATCTTGAACATCAGTACGACATCAATAGGCTTGGCACCCGCATTGCTCTTGCGTGCTTTATCGTGGATGCTATCCAAGTCCGCACGAAATGCTTCCCAGTCAATCTGAGCGTTCAATCCAACCAGCGGATCGCCCATTTCGGTCAGCTTGGCAGTCCGTTCCGCAATATCAAACAATCCAGGTTGTCTTTTATGTTTCATCCTATATGCTCACGTTGTAAAATGGCTCCCGTACATAACGTTTCACGCCAAGGTTCGTGTACTGTTGCCAAGAATATCAGGCGAATTAAATGCGCGGCCATGAAAATTGACATTGAAAAACTCACTGAAGATGAACTGATCGATCTCAACAATCGAATCGTTGCCCGTCTCAAGTTCATTCAACAATTTCGTGCACACTCAAAAATGCTTGAATTCAGCATAGGTGACCGCGTTTCATTTCAACCAGAAGGACACCCCGAACTCACTGGAATGTTGACCCGCTACAACAAAAAATCAGTGACCATCATTACTGATAGTGGGCAGCAATGGAACGTCGCACCTGGCTTCTTGCGTAAGGCAGATAAAACATCGACTGCATCTTCACGTTCCGCCACCGTTCTCCACCTGACAAAAAAATAAGCTCACTGAAAATTATCAGCAATTATTAGAGGTGCCCTTACGTCAAATCCGATCAGAAAGCTTCGTCCCCATTAGCAGGGAATTATTCATGAGGTACGAGGGAATTAATAGGGGCGGATTACGAAATTAACAGGGGCCAAGCAGGAAATTGTCGACAGCGTGCCTTAAGGGAATGGCGGCCTAACGCCAATGCTAAGCGGCGGCCGCCGCCGGCTGTCCTGCCCATTCTCAGGCCCCGTCCTGGACAAAGTCGAAGCTGCGTTTGATGCTGAGTTCAGCCCGGGCCAACTCTTTGCCCAGATAGGCGGCATGGTCCAATTTGGTAACCCACCCGTTGTTGATGAGCGTCCAATAGATGCTGCGCGCGTCATTGCCCTCTATGACGTGCCGCAGCCGCTCCCTGTAATCGTAGTGCTCCACCAGAATGGAGCCATTGTCGATGTTAATGACGAAATATCCGCCCTTGTCGAGCTTGATGTGCTCCGGGGGCGGCGCGGTAGCAATGACGCGAAGCACGCTTTCCTGCGCCTCCAGACCCGGCGTTGGATGGAATCCCACCACAGCGGTCTCAGGCACGCAGGCCGCCAGCTCGGCTATCTTGGCGGCGATGGGGGTGACGTCGGTGCACCCAATCATGTCCACCAAATCCACCTGTCGCCGGAAGGCTTCCACCTCCTCGGACGTGGTGTTGGGCACAACCGGGCGCATGCCTGGAGAGCCGGGAATCCGCTTGGCGCCATCGATCCCGTTCTCGAATAGGGCGAGCAAAGTGGCGCCGCTCAGGTGCCTCGGTGGCTCGTTGCCGGCGCAGATGAGGAATCGGATGGCGGGATTCGAGAGAATGTTCTTGATGATCTTCTCGATGCCGATGTTCTCGGTCTCCAACTTGCCGACGATGCACAGACCTTGGGGCGCAGCCTCGGCCAGCTGTTCCGACAAGGCTACGCTCCCTAACGTGGTAACCGCCACTGGCGCTGCAGGGTCCAGCACGAAATACTTGCCGGGCACAAAGGGCCAGGCGCGCTTCGTCGCTTTAGTGCTGGCGAAGGTGCGAGAGAGCAAGAAGCCGAAATCCTCCATGATGCTCATGTGGCGTCTCTCCAAAATTCGCAAAAGTGTTTGACAACACGGCAACGCGCGGCCGGCGCCGAACAGCTATTTATATGGCAGACCGGTCGGGGCATGTTTTGATAATAGGGAGACGGATTCTCCCGCAACGTGTTATTGCAATACAGCTTAGACAGTTTACTTAAGACTCACAAGGCTAACCATAGGGGCCGGACCAAATTGGATTTCGACTTTGAGTCCTGGTTTTGGTGCGAAGCCGCGCATAAAGCTGGCAAATTTCTCACCTCTGAGCTAACACTCGCGAAGGGCGGCTCCTGGCACGTTTCTGCCATTTCACCTTCATATCACACTGCCCTAAAACAGACATTCGCAAAATTTGATTCGTATTGCCCGATAACGGACTGAGTCTTTCGGCAGTTCTCGACACAATATAGTCACTCCGCCCTGTTTTCAGTGATACTAGTCACAGCTGGCAGGTAGCTGTCAGTGAAGGCAGGACATGCACCTGCGGATTACGAATAATCGACACCAACATTCGATGTTTACCGGTTTGGCTTCGAGTCCACAGGTGCGCTTGGGTTCGTTAACGAATACTCAGGGCGTGCCGTGCGACCGGCTCTCTATATTGTCTTCGCAGAACCCATGCATGCATGTCCGTATTTGTAATCTACCACTTATGGAGGTGATTATGAAGTCACAATCTACCCTTTCTTTCACGGCCTTCGTTGGCATCGACTGGGCCGATGTGAAACATGATTTCTGTATACATGCCGCTGGTTCAGACCGGCATGAGTTCGGCACTATGGATCATTCACCGGAAGCGATCGCGAAATGGGCGTATTCATTGCGGGACCGGTTTGGCGGCCACATTGCCATCTGTTTGGAGCTTGCCGAGGGGCCCTTGGTCTATGCGCTGCAGCGATATGAATTCCTCGTGCTGTTCAAAGTTCATCCTTCAACGCTGGCAGAATATCGGAAAGCCTTCGTTCCCAGCGGTGCCAAGGACGACCCGACCGACGCTGAAGCAGCCCTGGATATCTTGCTCCGCCACCCGGAGAAGCTACAGCCAATCAAGCTGCAAAGCGTCGCCATGCGCAAGGTGGCAACGCTGGTCGAGGAGCGTCGTTGGCTGGCCGGTGACGTAACGCGCATCACGAACCGACTGGTCAGCACGCTCAAGCAATACTATCCACAGGTGCTGGGCTGGTTCGAACACCGGGATACCCTGATCTTCTGTGACTTCTTGGAACGTTGGCCAACGCTCAAGCACGCCAAACGGGCAAGGAAATCAACGTTGGAATCCTTCTTCCACCAACACAATGCCCGCCGGGCATACCTCGTTGAGAAACGCATCCAGGGCATCCGGGCTGCGACTGCACTCACGGAGGATGAGGGCGTTATCCGCCCATACCAGATGGTCGTGCAAGCTTTGGTCGAGCAGTTGCGCCCCCTCTTGCAATCCATTGACCGCTTCGATGCCGAGATCGATGACATCACCAAGAGCCTGCCTGACTACGATATCTTTGCGGCCTTGCCAGGCGCCGGAAACATCCAGGCTCCCCGATTGCTGGTTGCCTTTGGCGAGGATCGAGATCGCTATGCAAATGCATCACAGGTACAGCGCTACTCGGGAATTGCCCCGGTACTCGAGCGCAGCGGCAACAAGTGTTGGATCCACTGGCGCCTCTTTTGTCCCACTTTCCTGCGCCAGACGTTTGTCGAATGGGCGGGCTCAACCATACCGAGATCCTTTTGGGCCGGCGCCTATTATCAGCAGCAACGCAAGAAAGGTTGCTCTCATCAGGTCGCGGTTCGAGCCTTGGCGTTCAAGTGGATCAGGATAATCTATCGTTGCTGGAAGACACGGACTCCTTATGACGAGTCCGTCTATTTGAAATCGTTGCGTCGTCGTGGTTCGCCACTGCTGGCTAATCTGGCGGAATCTGCAAAAATGACTTGACGGAGTGCCTCAGGGCGCGAACCGGAAATTCAACGCCCCCGATATAACGAAAATGTCAAATTATTGTTTACGGCAAATATTCATTTTCGTTCTTTGAGCGGTTCATAAGGCGGTTAAACGTTCATTCTTCGATTTGAATGCCAAACTGCAAAAATGTCTTCAAAGCTTTAGCGCAGCTCTTTTTCGCTTGGCGCCAGCAGAAAGGCAAAGCGTGCCAACAACAAATTGGTGAACCAGTTGCGATGGCGGTAATATACCCAGGTATTGATCAGATCGCAGCCCAAGTTCTTCTTGAACATGTAGTTTGTTTCGCCCACCTCAAGCTCGCTGCAATTGCTAGCGATAGCGAAGTCCACGGCGTGCAAATGCATGGCGAAATACACGCCGAGTTTGCGATCCACTGCATAGTCCAGTCCCATATAGAAGGCAACCATACTATATCCCTTGCGAATTATCTGAATGAATCCAACCATCTGCTCATCCAGAAACGCTAGCAGATAATTGCTTAAATGTGCTGTAGCGGAGAAATAGGTTGACGACAGGCATTCAAAACGCACATTGGCCTTGGCATATGTGTTCAGGTATAGCCGATACACCTGCTCCAAATACCGCTCCGGCAGCCCCTCGACCACCTCAAAACGCAGCCCGGAGGCTGCCTTAAGTTTACGCTTGAAATCATTGCGCCGATGGCTCTTCAGAGTATCCCAGAAATTTTTACGGAGCTGCAGTACCGCTACTGGCAGACCAGCGACACGCACGAAATCTTGCGTCGGCAGGTCAGGGCCAAAGCCCTTCATGGCCACTACCGAAGCGCGAGTTTTCAGTTTTGCGAACACACACTCTAATAGCTCAGTGCTGAATGCCCCCTCGATGCGTCCGAATGGTGCGCACGGATGGCCAACACATGCGATACGTAAACCAATGTTCCCCATCGCATGCTTCAACCAACCCTCGTCTAGCATCGTATTGAATTTGAAATCAGTAACGAAATAGGGAACCACCGCTTCGCGAACACTATTTCGGTGGGCCACCAGATAGCCGAAATCGAAACCGGGTATCTCGTCAGACCCAGCTGCCCGGTAGAAATCTCCTCCTAAAGGATATTCGGTCAGGAAGTCTTCAGGAGCTACGATTGTGTCAATCAGTGCCAGTGGAGAAGAAAGGGTAAGTGGTTCCAAGATAAGAGCGCCGACGAACCAAACGAAAGGGTTGCAGTTTAACTCGTAGCCGCAGTGCTGAATATCTCCTTTTGGCACAAACCGCCATGTCATGATCCCATATATTGCACCGCAAAGCAGATAGTCGCAGCTTGCCCCCGCGACACAAAGCAGATCGTGAACTTTGTCTGAAGCGGAGTCCCACGACCGTCGGCAAACGATTTACAAAGGATACTTGTTTATAGAACGAAAGGGCGTGCTTTATGGCCCTCGCTTCTATTAGAAACGGTAGCTTACCGCGATAAAGCCTGTATCCATGGTACTTTTGCTGACGATAGGGCTGGACTGAATTGAATTGCCCAGCCAATTGCGGCGCAGATAGAGATTGAGGTGGAATTTCTCGGTTAACCGGGCATCGACCAAGAGGCCAAGGAGCGGATTGAATGCGCCGGTCGGCTGATAGGCAGTGTACTGACTGAGTGCAGCTTCCTGAGCCGAGATCCCATAGTAGTAGCGCACATATTCACTGGACTGATATTCGGCACCCGCCAGCGGATAAAACGTCAATCGTGGCGTACCCAATTCGGCGATATATATTCCCTCGAACAAGTTACCCTTGGACTTGTTGAAATCGTGGAGGGCATTGATGAAAAACGCGCCTATGGGTGTTATTTGCAATGTGCCCAAGCCTAAGGGAATCGAGGTCTGCTTGTTTGCCAAGCCACGCAGACTAATCGCGGCCGCGCTAAAACCATCCTGGCTGAATCTGCCTGCGATCTCCAGGTAGCCATAACCTAATTGCACCGTTTTAAAGCTCAGCGTATCTATCCGCACGGACATTCTGCCATAGTCGAAATTGCCATAAGGTAAGACAGAGACCTGATCGGTATTGCCGCGGATGATACTGCGAGTGTAGTAAATGCCCAGGCCGATATCTCCGTCGATGCGCTTTGGAAATTCCTCGGTTTGGGCCCATGCCATGGCGCCAAACAATGTAC
Source organism: uncultured beta proteobacterium (assembly GCA_963723415.1). GTDB lineage: Bacteria > Pseudomonadota > Gammaproteobacteria > Burkholderiales > Gallionellaceae > Gallionella. The sequence continues at coordinate 12,691 of CAVRQB010000004.1, forward strand.
TGATCAAGAATCCGAACATGAATCGGCAAAGTATCACACTGATGTGCAGCTGCTGCATAAGAGGTGCTAAACCGGTTTCCATTGCATTAAATATATTCCAAATAACCTGTCGTACTAACCTCAACAGACATTCTGAAGACGCATCGTTGCAGTTTGTCCAAATAGCGAGACATCCAGAGTCGCCTACAAATTGTTCTGCCATGCCAATTCTGTCAAGGGCAAGCAGCGTCTTTGTGCTTTTCAAAATTTATCAGAAATTCACAGGTTATTAATGGTGCAATTTGCTAGAATGCACCACTTTTTTACTAGCATTATATGAATCCAATCACACTGGCCGGCGGCGAACATGCTGTGCTGCTGGTTCACGGCCTACAGAGCAGCCCTGCTGAAATGCTACCGCTGGCTAAGCGGCTCAATCAGTCTGGATATACCGTTAATGTTCCTCACATCCGTGGCTATGGCTACGAGCATGGCGACGATGCGCATTCCATCACCCATTGGGAAGACTGGCACGCAAAGGCATTAGTTGAGTTTCATGCCCTCAAACAACAACATAAGACTGTTGCCATTGGTGGGTTGTGCATTGGTGCGGTACTGTCGCTCAGTATCGCCGCAGAACTGGGAGAAGAAGTGGCTGCATTATCGCTGCTTGCCACTACGCTGTATTACGATGGGTGGAGCATCCCCTGGTATCGCTTTCTGCTGCCGATCGGTTATTACACGCCGTTTCGCTATATCTACAGCTATCGTGAGCGCGAGCCTTTTGGCATGAAGAATAAGCAATTGCGCAAATGGATAGCACGTGAGATGTGTCACAAGGATTCTTCAATGGCGGGCGCTGCCAAACTTGCTTTGCCCGCCGTGCATGAAGCGGAGCTATTGATCAAGTCGGTAAAAAAATCCTTGCCCCGTGTCACTGCACCGGCCTTGATTATTCACGCTGTGGATGATGACGTCTCAACACCACGCAGTGCCCGATTCGTCGCCGAGAACATCGGCTCCAAGACCGTAGAAAGCATATTGCTTCACGACAGCTATCACATGCTCACCATAGACAACGAGCGTGAACAGGTCGCCTCCGATACCATCCGTTTCTTCAATGCAGTGAACTTAGCTGGCATTGCTGGCTGAGTAATTTCATTTTCAATCTGGTATGATGTTTTAAACGTTAAAATTTGATCTACTATAACTTATGAGCACGTTGCAAACCATACAACGCATGATGGTTGAGCAATTCGACCTTAAGATCGAAGATGTCAGTCCAGATGCTCAACTAGAGAGCTTGGGATTGGACTCTCTTTCAGTCATCGAATTCATGTTCAATCTCGAAGATGAACTGAAGATCAAGCTGCCCGACGAGCGAGTCGAACTCAAGACGGTCGGCGATGTTGCCAGCGTCGTAGACAAGATAATCGCCGAGCAAAAAAGCTCTGTTCAATAGGTTCTATATGGCTAGGCGCGTCGTGATTACTGGCTTAGGTATCGTCTCTCCGGTCGGGAAGTCACCCGAGGAATTTTTCAGCAACCTGATGGCGGGACGTTCCGGCATCAAACGCCTGCAAACCGATTTCATCGAGCAACTTTCCATCCGCATTGGCGCGCCGGTGGAGAATTTTAATCCGAATGATTACTTCAGCAAGATGCAACTGACCGGCATCGAACGCTTCAGCCAGTTCGCACTGGTCGCCGCCGAACAGGCCGTACAAGATGCACATCTGGTATTAAACGAAGCCGAACAACTACGTTCTGGAGTATATATGGGTTGCTGCCAGGGCGGCGCCAGTACGCTCGAAGAGGGTTATATTGAGGTATTTCGGCGCAACAACCCTCGCATCAAGCCGCTCAGCGTGTTGCTCAGCATGAACAACGCCGCTGCTTCACACCTGTCCATCAAATATCATCTGCAAGGCCCGAACATCACTTACGCCACCGCCTGTTCTTCCTCGGCGATTGCTGTCGGCGAGGCCTACCGCCAGATCAGGTACGGCTTTGCGGATGTAATGCTGGCCGGCGGTTCCGAAGCTTTACTCACGCTGGGCGTGATGAAAGGATGGGAAGCCTTGCGCACCCTGGCACTGGAAGACCCGAATGATGCGGGCGCATCCTGCAAACCATTCGCAAAAAACCGTACTGGCCTGGTGCTCGGTGAGGGTGCCGCGGTACTGGTGCTGGAAGATGCCGATCGCGCTATCCAACGCGGTGTGAAGATTTATGCAGAACTCATCGGATACGATTGCTCATCCGATTCCAGTCACATCACCAAGCCAGATGCAGTAGGGCAAGCGCGCACCATGCTGAATACTTTGCGCGATGCACAATTGCAGCCCCAGGACATCCACTACATCAACGCGCACGGCACGGCTACACTAGCAGGCGACATTGAAGAAACCAAAGCGATCAAGAAGGTGTTCGGCGCACAGGCTACCCGCGTTCCAATCAGCTCGACCAAGTCCATGCACGGGCATCTGATGGGCGCAACAGGTGCAGTGGAATTCATGGCCGCGGTGCTGGCATTGCAACACAACGCCATTCCGCCGACCATCAACCTACATGTTCCTGATCCGGAATGCGATCTGGACTATGTCCCCAACCAAGGTCGGGCAAATGTCAAACTCAACGCCGTGATGTCCAATTCGTTCGCATTCGGCGGGAGCAATGCAGTGCTGATTGCCAAACGGTTTATGTCCTGAGCGTCACTAGGGTCATCTTCCACCGCTAAAGCAAAACCATCAAACGACAAGAGAATTATTCTGAACATCCCCAATTTGGAATATTTGCGACTGTCTCTTATTGGCACTAACCACCACTTCATGATGCCATATTCGCCGCCCGAAAGCAGTCATACAACTTGGCGGAATGGAATCAGCTTGACCGTCGCTTGTCGACCCGTTGGGGACTTTCAACGTGGAACATTTGAGCGATTGCATTATTGCGGCAGCAAACGGTAAGTTGTGAGCTTGAGCATTCCAAAGAGGCAATCGCGTAATCTTAACAATCGGCGACGCTTCGGCTTATTTTGGCCATTCCATTTTTGAATATGCGCATTTTGGAATATCAACATTACTTTTAATTACTTATGGGAATATATACGGGTCACTTAAACTGTACGCTTTCGATCACATCGAAAGGTAAACGTACTTGTTTCTGCGCCATCATTCCGCCGAACATTTCCTGCCAGTAGCACTAATCGGACTCATAGAGATTTTAGCTATTTTCGTATCAACCGCCGCATTTGCCGAATCGTCAATATCCGGCAATGACGATAGCTTTCTCGCAGATTGGTTAGCCAATGTCTCTGCAACCCAGGAGGCTCAACCCCATTGGGAGCCTCTCCTAGGGATGAGCTCTCCCCGCCTGACTCAGGGATTTCGATATGACTACTCGCGTCAATATACCTCCAATGGCACCACCACTAACTACGGCATGGGGAAAGGTCTGGAGTTGATCATCGCAAAGGACTTCGAACTGCAGGTCGGTGTTCCAGCCTATATCGACAAGCAATTTCGTTTTAACAGTTTGAGCGGATTGGCAGACGAAACCGTCTTGGGCAGATATCGGTTCATGTCCGCCAACGAGGAATCAGGTAATTATATTGTAAGCGGCTCGCTCGGAATCAGCATTCCAACCGGCAGTAGCCAACTTTCGTCCCATGAAAAGATTTATTCACCTACCCTTGCAGCAGGTAAGGGCTGGGGGACGAGACATTCCGGATTCAGCACTCAGACATCCCTTTCGGCCAGTGTCCCGGACAACAATTTGTCGAAGATTGGCGAGCCTGTGGTTTGGTCCACCGCATTTCAGGCACATATCACGCAGCATGTTTGGCCGGAAATCGAGACAAGCTATACACACTGGCACAGCGGTCCGTATGATGGTAAAAATCAGTTGATGCTGACCTATGGAATGGTTCTCGGACGATTCGATATCAAAGACAGGAAAAATCTGACGATTGGTTTAGGGTATCAGGAGCCTATCGGAACTACCTTCAGCACTTTTGCTCGGGAATGGATTGCAATGGCCAAACTGTCATTCTAAAAAAGCTTTAGAAAAATCCTCTTACTGAGGAGGCCGGTAAATAGTGCGTGATTTTGGTCAGGCGGCATAGCGAACATGTTTTTCCTGAAACAGATTCTGGATCACATGAGGTTGCTTCTGTCGGCGGTGAAGATGGCTACGCAGGCTGGCCACCATCTCCGCTTTGTTGGTTGGCCGGCTCTTTCCCAGGGCGTTAGTCTTGACGTCCTGATTGAGCAACTCATCAGGGTTCAGTTCGGGGCAGTAGCCGGGCAGACGAATCAGCCGCAGACGCTTGGCGTTTTCGGCGACAAACTTCTTCGCGGCTGCCGAACGATGCACCGGGTGACCATCGACGATCAGGAATATCTTGCCCTTGACCTGTTTGAGCATCCGCTTCATGAATTCAATGAACACCGAATTCTGGAACTTGCCTTCGAACACCATGAATGCCAGTGCACCACGATTGGTGATCGCAGAGATCATGTTACAGCCAAAGCGTTGCCCGGTCGCTCGCACCACCGGCGTTTGCCCCATCGGGGCGAAACAAGTTCCGCTGACATGATCACTGCGCAATCCCATCTCGTCACCCCAATAAATCGTCGCTTTCTCGCGCTTCGCTACCTTGACGATGGCTGGGTAGTCTTCGTCAAGCCAGCGGGCAATCGCTACATCGTTTCGCTCGTAGGCACGGCGTACGGGTTTCTGCGCACTCATACCCCATGCCTTGAGGTAACGCCCGACCGTCGTCTGCGAAACTGTGATGCCATACTTCCGCTCGATCAGGCGGGCCACCGCTTCCCGCGTCCAAAGGTAGAACGGCAACTTCAACTGGTCGGGCATCGTTCCAATGATCAGCGCACGAATGCGCGCAGCCTGTGTTGTATTCAACCGTCCGCCGCCAGGGCGTCGACCACGCCTGCCAGGCTTCAACGCCCGCAGCCCACCATCACGAGACAACCTCATCCATTTGCTCACTGCTCGCAGGCTGACGCTGTATGTCGTCGCCGCTTCGGTTTGCGTCATCCCTCCACGCACCGCTTTCACCACCAGCTTCCGCAGGTGAGCTTGCGTGGCTCCATCCAATTTCCGGGCATCAGTCTTGGTACTCATGTTTCCTATAACGCACTACGCACTATTTGGTGCACACGTCAGTAACTGTGATGTCTTCGCTGAAACGTCGTACTCACCATCTTTAAGGCTGTCAAATTCGGTTTTCCGAACGTCAGGATCTGGCAAATTCTGCCACTCGCGATTGGCGGCTTTCCGGCAATCAAATGGTAACAAGGTGTTTTGCGTCATGATTTACTCCGGCAAGAGCGAGACATGCATCGCCTTGGCCACCACCGCGCGGGTCAGGTGCGGGGCGAACAGTTCGATGAAGTCGTAGGTGTAGCCACGCAGGTATTCGTTCTGGCGTATCGCAATCCGCGTGGTGCTGGGCTGGAACAGGTGCCCCGCGTCCATCATGCGCAGCTGCTTGTCGCGCTCCGGTATAAAGGCCATCTTCGCCAGTATTCCGATGCCCAGTCCCAGTTCCACATAGGTCTTGATCACGTCCGCGTCGATCGCGGTCAGCGCGATGTTCGGCTGGATGCCCGCCGCCTCGAACGCGGCATTGATCTTGTTGCGCCCGGTGAAGGCGAAGTCGTAGGTGATGATCGGGTATTGCGCGATCTTCGCCAACGTCAGCTTCTTCTCGTTCAGCAGCGGGTGCTTGAGCGGCGCGATCACGCAGTGGTTCCATTCGTAGCAGGGCAGCGTGACCAGGTCGTCATACAGCGCCAGGCTTTCGGTGGCGATGCCGATGTCGGCCTCGCCGCTGAGCACCTGTTCTGCGATCTGCGTCGGGCTGCCCTGGTGCAGACCCAGTTTCACGCCGGGATAGCGCTTGATGAATTGCTTGACCGTCGGCGGCAGCGCGTAGCGCGCCTGGGTGTGCGTGGTGGCGATGGTCAGGCTGCCGCTGTTCTGCGAGTGGAATTCCTCGGCCACCTGCTTGAGGTTGCCGGCATCGTGCAGCATGCGCTGGGCGATGGCGAGCACGGCTTTGCCCGGCTCGGTGATCGCGACGATACGCTTGCCGTTGCGCACGAAGATCTCGATACCCAATTCTTCTTCCAATAGCCGGATCTGCTTGCTGATGCCCGGTTGCGAGGTATACAGCGCGCTGGCCGCATCGGAGATCTTCAGTCCCTGGCGCACGATCTCGTTCAAAAAGCGTAACTGTTGCAGATTCATTTCGTCTTATCCTTATATTAATCGGCTATAAGATACTAACATAAAAGTATTTCGAGATATAAGGTGTGCGGCCTAAAATGCGTCCCATGAATTCCAACAGGTGGTAGAGCATGGATGGCATGTACACATTATCGGGCTTTCTGGTGGGGCTGATCGTCGGCGTCACCGGCGTGGGTGGCGGGTCATTGATGACGCCGTTGCTGGTGCTGCTGTTCGGCATTTCCCCGGCGACCGCGGTTGGCACCGATCTCCTGTATGCCTCGCTGACCAAGACGCTCGGTGGCTGGGTGCATGCGCGGCGCGGCACGGTGGACTGGAAGATCGTCGGGTTGCTCGGTCTGGGCAGCCTGCCCGCCGCGGTGGTCACGATCGCGCTGCTGAAATATCTGGCGCTGGACAAGAAGACGTTGAGCAGCCTGGTGACCGGCGTGTTGAGCGTGGCCCTGATACTGACGGCTGCCGCTCTGCTGTTGAAATCAAGGATCAGAAAGCTCGCGCAGCGTGAGGATGGCACGATATTCGAGTTGCATCATCGCCATTTGCCGGCCGCGACCATCATCACCGGGGCACTGCTCGGGATCATGGTGACCATTTCGTCCGTTGGCGCCGGTGCGCTGGGCATGGTGGTCTTACTGTTCTTATATCCGCGACACACCCCCGCCAAATTGGTGGGCACGGACATCGCACATGCGGTGCCGCTGACCGCGGTCGCCGGGATGGGGCATCTGGCCCTGGGCACTGTGGACATCGTGTTGCTGGGCAGCCTGCTGCTGGGCTCGCTGCCCGGCATCTATATCGGCAGCCACCTGAGTTCCAAGATGCCTGACGGAGCATTGCGCCCGGTGCTGGCAACCATGCTGCTGGTCATCGGTTTCAAGATGGTGTTTATCTAGACATCAGGGAAAGAATCATGAGTGCAAACAAACCCGATGTGCCCAAACAAGTCAGCTGGTTCAACGGCTGCGGCGGACGCATCGGCGTGGTGGTCGGCCAAACCGGAGAACATGCATACATAGGCATGGCATTGCGCCATGACGAAGACGAGGACGTGGAACATATCCTGAAGCATGGCGCCAGATTTCCGCTGCAGGCCGCGTTGCTGCCGCCGGTGTCGAAAAATTATTCTGTCTACGAAGAAGCGGGGGAAAACTAAATGTATCGTTACGATCGATTCGACCACAAGATCGCCGCGGAACGCGTTGCGCAGTTTCGCGACCAGGTGCGCCGGCGTTTGTCCGGCGAACTGACCGAGGATGAATTCCGCATCCTGCGCCTGCACAACGGGCTGTACATGCAGATCCACGCCTACATGCTGCGCATTGCCGTGCCTTACGGTTTGCTTAGCGCGGCGCAAATGCGCATGCTGGCGACCATCGCGCGCAAATACGATCGCGGCTACGGGCATTTCTCGACGCGCCAGAATGTCCAGTTCAACTGGATCAAGCTGCAGGACGCGCCGGATATCCTCGCCGACCTGGCCGGCGTGGAGATGCACGCCAACCAGACCTCAGGCAATTGCATACGCAATCTCACCTGCGACGAGTTCGCCGGCGTGGCGCGCGACGAGATCGTCGACCCGCGCCCATACGCGGAGATACTGCGGCAGTGGAGCACCTTCCATCCCGAGTTCGCCTATCTGCCGCGCAAATTCAAGATCGCGATCACCGGCGCAACCGAAGACCGCGCAGCCACAGCGGTGCACGACATCGGCCTGGCGGCGGTGAAAAACGCGCAGGGCGAGGTCGGCTTTCGCGTGCTGGTGGGCGGCGGCCTCGGGCGCACGCCCATCATCGGCACGGAGATCTGCGATTTCGTGCCCTGGCAGCACGTCATCACGTATCTGGAATCCGTCGTGCGCGTGTATAACGAATACGGCCGCCGCGACAACATCTACAAGGCGCGCATCAAGATATTGGTCAAAGCCATCGGTATCGATGAATTCAGGCGCCGGGTGGAAGCCGATTGGCAATACACCAGGGACGGCCCGTGCACCATCACGACCGGGGAATTGAACCGCGTCTCGGCCTTCTTCACCGCGCCCGATTACGAGCATCTGCCTGAGAGCGCTGCCTTGCTTGCGGCGCAACAGTGCGACAACCAGGCCTTTTCCAACTGGGTGCAGCGCAACGTCAAGCCGCACAATATGCCGGGTTATGCGGCAGTGGTGCTGTCGCTGAAGAAAACCGGCATCGCGCCGGGGGACGCGACCGCAAAGCAGATGGATGCGGCGGCGGAACTGGCGGAGCGTTTCAGTTTCGGCGAGCTGCGCGTCACGCACATGCAGAATCTGGTGCTGGCGGATGTCAGGCAGACAGACCTGTTCGATTTGTGGCAGGCCGCAAAAGAACTGGGCATGGCGACGCCCAACATCGGACTGCTGACCGACATCATCTGCTGCCCGGGCGGGGACTTCTGCTCGCTGGCGAATGCGCGTTCCATTCCGCTGGCCAAGGCGATCGCCGAGCGATTCGACAACATCGATTTTCAGCATGACATCGGCGAGATCGAGCTGAACATGTCGGGCTGCATGAATGCCTGCGGGCATCATCACGTCGGGCACATCGGCATACTCGGCGTGGATAAGGACGGAGAGGAGTGGTACCAGGTGTCGATCGGCGGCGCGCAGGGCAACGACAGCAGCCTGGGCAAGGTCATCGGTCCCTCCTTCACTTTCACGCAAACGCCAGGTGTGATCGCGCGCCTGTTGCAGGTGTATGTGCGCGAGCGTTTTGCCGACGAGCGTTTCATCGATACCGTGCGCCGCATTGGGCACGGTCCGTTCAAGGAATATGTGTACGCGGTCCCGGTAGAGGCCGCCGAGGGTTTGACCGGCGAGGAATATGCGCTGCTGGCGGCGCCCTATGACACACCGTTATATTCAGCGGGGGTTTGAAACATGGTCATCAAGAATAAAACGATCACGAATGACGACTGGACCGTACTGCGCCTGGGCGAACAGGACACGCCGGACGGCGTTGTCGTGCCGCCGGGGAAAGTCATTGTTCCGTTGAACGTTTGGCAGGCGCAGCGCGATGCGCTGCATGACCGCGCGGAATTGGGCGTTTGGCTGGCCAGCGACGAGCGCGCGGAAGACCTGAAGGACGATATAGACCAGTTTTCCGTGATCGCAGTCGATTTCCCGAAGTTTGCCGACGGGCGCGGTTATTCCATCGCCCGTCTTTTGCGCACCAGACTGGGTTATCGCGGTGAATTGCGCGCCATCGGCGATGTGCTGCGCGACCAGATGTTTTACATGCAGCGCGTCGGCTTCGATGCGTTTGCCGCCAGGACCGACAAGGACATCGGCGACGCCCGGAGGGGTTTGAGCGATTTCACATTCTCCTATCAGGCTTCATCGGATGAAAGATTGCCGTTGTTTCGCCGTGTGCAACGCGGGGACGGACAATGACATTGCAACAAAAAGTTGAACAGGTTAAAGCAGTGCTTGGCGAGGCAGTCCGGGATTTTTCTCCGGTGGTGTTTGCCAACAGTCTGGGCGCGGAGGACATGGTTCTGACCGATATCATCGCCAAACATAGTATCGACATCGGTTTGTTCAGCCTGGATACCGGCCGCCTGCCGCAGGAGACTTATGACCTGATGCAGGAAGTGCGCAAGCATTATGCGGCGCCATTGCAGGTGTACTTTCCGGACAGCGCACTGGTCGAGGAGTATGTCGCGCGGCACGGCATCAACGGATTTTACGACAGCGTGGAGAATCGCAAAGGATGCTGCTTCGTGCGCAAGGTCGAGCCATTGCGCCGCGCGCTGAAAGGCAAGGGTGCATGGATCACCGGCATGCGCCGCGATCAGGCGGTGACGCGCGGCAACTTGGAGACCTCGGCTTTCGATGCAGACAACGGTTTGCAGAAGTTTAACCCGTTACTTGATTGGTCGAACAAGGATGTGTGGGCGTACATCCGCCAGCACGATGTGCCCTATAACAAACTGCATGACGAGTTCTATCCGAGCTTGGGCTGTGCACCATGCACACGTTCTGTTACGCCGGGCGAGGACATCCGCTCGGGACGCTGGTGGTGGGAAGATCCCAAGAATAAAGAGTGCGGGCTGCACGCCAGCAATTCGCCACAGGTGGCGCATGGTTCCGGTGTCTCCTTGAGGATACATGCTGAGAATAATGCGGAGCTGGTCTGAATCAAGATTATTGAACCGGAAAATATTATGGAATTGATCGAGAAAGATAGAATGACTGCACACACCGTTACCCATCTTGACGCGCTGGAGAGCGAATCCATCCACATCATGCGTGAGGTTGCTGCTGAGTGCAAAAATCCCGCGCTGCTGTTTTCCGGCGGCAAGGATTCCATCGTGATGCTGCGCCTCGCGGAGAAGGCGTTCCGTCCGGCGAAGTTTCCGTTCCCGCTCGTGCATATCGATACCGAGCACAATTTCCCGGAAGTGATCGCGTGCCGCGACAGGCTGGCGAAAGACCTGGGCGAGCGGCTCATCGTGCGTTCGCTGGAAGACTCGATCAAGCGCGGCAGCATCGTTATCAAGGACCTGGACAAACCGCGCAATCCATACCAGTCCGTGACATTGCTGGAGACCATAGCCGAATTCGGCTTCGATGCCTGCATGGGCGGCGCACGGCGCGACGAGGAGAAGGCGCGCGCCAAGGAGCGCATCTTTTCCTTCCGCGACGAATTCGGCCAGTGGGACCCGAAGAACCAGCGTCCCGAGCTGTGGGATATCTACAACACCCGCGTGCATCCGCGAGAGAACATGCGCGTGTTTCCGATCAGCAACTGGACCGAGATGGACATCTGGCAATACATCGGCCGCGAAGGATTGCATATTCCCGACATCTATTACGCGCACGAACGCGAAGTGATCCGCCGCGGCGGTTCTGTCATTCCGGTGTCCCACTTGGTGCGGCCCAGGCCCGGCGAGAAAGTGGGAGTTCTCTCGGTGCGTTTCCGCACCGTGGGCGACATGACCTGCACCGCCCCGGTGGAATCCGCGGCACGCACGGTGGACGAGATCATCGAAGAGACTGCGACCACGCGCATCACCGAACGCGGCGCGACGCGCATGGACGATCAAACATCTGACGCATCGATGGAGTTGCGCAAGAAGGAAGGATATTTTTAATCATGAGCACCACAACACAATTACTGAGATTCATCACCGCGGGCAGCGTGGACGATGGCAAGAGCACGCTGATCGGCCGTTTGCTGCATGACTCTAAGTCTATCTTTGAGGATCAGTTTTCGGCGATCTCCAAGACCAGCGCAAAACGTGGCATGGCTGCCGTCGATCTTTCGCTGCTGACCGACGGCCTGCAGGCCGAGCGCGAGCAGGGCATCACCATTGATGTGGCATACCGTTACTTCGCCACGCCCAAACGTAAGTTCATCATCGGAGACACCCCAGGTCATGAACAATACACCCGCAACATGGTGACGGCGGCGAGCACAGCCAACCTCGTGATCATCCTCGTCGATGCACGCAAGGGCGTGCTGGTGCAGACGCGCCGCCATACCTATCTGGCGAGCCTGGTCGGCATCCCGCACATCGTGCTGGCGGTCAACAAGATGGACATGGTGGGTTACTCTGAAGCCATATACAGCGAGATATGCGCGGAGTACCTGCAATTCGCCGCACAGATGGGTTTGACCGACATCACCTGCATCCCGCTCTCAGCGCTGGTGGGCGACATGCTGGTGGAGCGCGGCGATAACCTGGACTGGTATCAGGGCACGACGCTGATGAATCTGCTGGAAAACATCGTGATCGATTACGATGTGAACACCACCGACTTTCGCTACCCTGTGCAATGGGTCTGCCGTCCGCAAATCGAGGAATATCATGATTTTCGAGGTTACATGGGGCGAATCGAGGCGGGGGAGATCGGGGTTGGCGAAGAAGTCACGGTGCTGCCTTCGGGTAAAACCAGCAGGGTCAAAGAGATTGTCACCTATGACAGCAAATTACAGCGTGCTTATGCGCCGCAATCGGTCACGCTGACGCTGGAAGACGAGATCGATATCTCGCGCGGTGACATGTTCGTCAGGAGCAGTGCTAATGCACCAAAGGTAGAAAAGGAATTTGAAGCCATGCTGTGCTGGCTGTCCGAGATCCCGCTCGACAAGAATCGCAAGTACCTTGTCAAGCACACCACGCGAACCACAAAATGCATTTTCAAGAATATCGAATATCGTGTGGACGTAAATTCGCTGGAAAAGCATGAAACCGTGTCGCTGAACATGAACGACATCGCGCGTGTGGCACTGAAAGTTCAGCAACCCCTGGTGTTTGACAGTTACACCATTGACCGTGCCACCGGCAGCTTCATTGTGATCGACGAGGCGACCAACAATACCGTCGCGGCTGGGATGATCGCCTGAATGTTTTCGCTATATCACCAATATAACGGTGGCCATGTGTCGTTTACAAATGTTCGTAAACGGCAAATTTGCGTGAAGCAGGCGGTCATTCGATATTCTCTGTCAATTCAATCCACGATGAGGCGAACATTGTGACGCTGGCGCTATGGGTGAGGCCGGTTTTGCTGTCCACTCCAATATGTACCTTCATGCCGAAGTGCCATTGGTTGCCCTTCTTGGTCTGGTGCATCTCGGGATCACGTGCGTTGTCTGCATTCTTGGTTGAGCTTGGCGCGGCAATGATGGTGGCGTCCACAATGGTGCCGCCTGAGAGCTTCATCCCATTGGCCAGAAGTAACTCGCCTACCTTGGCAAACATCGCTGCGCCCAGATTGTTCTGCTCAAGCAAATGGCGGAAGTTCATCAGCGTCGTCTCATCCGGCGCCCGCTCTCTTCCCAAGTCGATCCGGCAGAATTCACGGAATGACGGAGTGTCATACAGAGCATCTTCGCATGACTCATCGGACAGGTTGAACCAGTTGGCGATGAAGTACATCCTCAGCATGCGCTCTAGCCCAATAGGGGGACGTCCATTTCCAGCCTTCGGATAGCAAGGCGCAATCACTGAACAGAATTCTGACCAGGGAACGAGTTTGTCCATGCGAGAGAGAAATTCTCCCTTCCGGGTCGTCTTCCGATATGCCTCGAATCCATTCACTGCCAATGTTTGTTGTTTCATCTCATTCGTCCCTTGTGGAGTGCCTCGGACATTAACGCACTACATCCTCATCGCGTGGACTTAATCGGGGTTTCCCTAAATAGATTTGGTTGTATCGTGCAAGCTTTATCAGCAGATGATATAATGTTTTATATATATCGACGATGGCATTGACACTCTGATAGATTTGAACGGTAACATCGTTCAGCAGGAGCGCGGTTATTGGATTGAGATTCACGCATGGCGTGTTGAATCTTCTGTTTTGATACCGCATGGTGTGCGCTATTCATTAACTCTGCATGAACAAAGCGGTAAGCGCGTGATGGGCTATGACAATGCTCACGCGATCAAGGCATCCGGTCGATTCAAGTATGTTGGTCAGGTTTTTCCTTATGACCATAAGCATGGTCACATTTCTGATAAAGGTGTGCCTTACGAATTCAAAGATGCTTACCAACTGCTTCGGGATTTTTTCGCAGATGTAGATCAAATATTGAAGGAGACGGGAAAATGAAAAGCATCATGATTGGTATCATGCCTCAAGACAAGATTCGTGAACGTATCTATGCAATTGCCAAAGGCGAGTATAAGCCGAAGGTAAGCGAACCCAAGATATGGTTCACTTCCATGAAGTCGTTAGCCGAAGTGCTTAGCGATGACAACCGTGCGCTGCTCCATGTGATCAAGGACTCGCAGCCGGAGTCGATTTCGTCATTGGCGGAAATGACTGGACGCAAGCCTAGCAATCTTTCTAGGACACTTAAAACCATGTCCAACTATGGCATCGTCGAAATGAGGCGCGAAAAAAATCATGTACGTCCGATTGCCATGGCGACAGACTTTCATATTGTGACAGCCTGATCGATGGGGCTCGTCCAGCAAGGGTCGAATGGTTTTGATTAAGGTATAAGTGATATTTTGTGGCGCTTTTGAATTGTGATAGACAAGGCACCCGAATTTGAAAATCTTCGCGCTGAGAATGCGCGACTGATTGCGCTGCTTGAAACTCACGGAATAAGCTGGAAAAAACCAGACAATCCAGATCTGGTTCAGCCAACAACTAAAGAGTCAGAAGTTTCTAGGCTACCCATTGTATCTATCGCTTTGGTCGAGCAAATACATCAATGGGTTTGGTCAATCCGTTTACATAGGATCCGACAGGTGCGGGTCAAATTGATGGTCGGGATTTCGCCCAATCGGCTTGGGGACGCCAATTATTGTAAATAGTCTATTAATTGACCGATTCGAGCTCGGCCAAGAAAAATCATTTTCGGATTGTTTCAAACCCGCATAGCTGAATTCTTCAGCGGTGCCTTACTTAATCATATTCACATCTTTCCCTTCAATCAGCTGTAGCTCACGAACTTGCCGTGATTGCAAATATGTCAATATTGACATATCATGAAAACCGTGGATAAACAGCGCAAGCCTTTGGTGTGGCTACACGGCGAAGTTAAAACGCCTCCTTTTTCAGCCGAGGCGAGAATTGAGGCAGGCGTGTTATTGCGACACCTGCAAGAAGGTATCAAAATATCGTTGCCACACTCAAGGCCAATGCCCAGTATCGGTCGGGGGTGTCATGAATTAAGAATTTCAGATGAAAATCGAACGTGGCGCATTATGTTCTACGTTGATGCAGAGGCCATCGTGATTCTTGAAGTATTTGCTAAAACCACTAGCAAAACACCACAAGCCGCAATTGACGTTTGTAAGGCAAGACTGAAACACTACAAATCAATTTGAATGAGGATAAAGGCCATGAAAACTAGCAAATTAGAACGCCTCCAAGCTGGGGGCTGGAAAGTTGGCAACACAGAGGATTTTCTGCAATTAAGTGATGAAGAGGCACAGCTTGTCGCACTCAAACTTTCGCTGATTAGTGCGGTAAAAAAATCACGAATTAAACGAAAACTCTCTCAAATTGACCTTGCACACCGCATGAAATCTAGTCAGTCACGCATTGCTAAAATTGAAGCTGGAGATCCTTCTGTTTCGCTGGATTTGATTGTACGAGCACTCATTGCAAGTGGTGCGTCTACCCGCGACATCCAGGTGGCGTTCACAACAAATTAACGAAAAGTGATATTTTTTGGCGCTTTTGAGTTGTGATAGACAAGGCACCCGAATTTGAAAATCTTCGCGCTGAGAATGCGCGACTGATCGCTCTGCTTGAAACTCACGGAATAACCTGGAAAAAACCGGACAATCCAGATCTGGTTCAGCCAACAACTAAAGAGTCAGAAGTTTCTAGGCTAAGCACGGACAAAAAGATCGAACTTTTCATGAGTCTGTTCCGGGGCCGCTCTGATGTTTGCCAGTACCCATTGGATCTATCGCTTTGGTCGAGCAAAAACATCAATGGGTTTGGTCATATCCGTTTACGTAGGATCCGACATGTGCGGGTCAAATTGATGGTCTGGATTTCGCCCAATCGGCTTGGGGACGCCACCAAATCCCGACTTTCAGTC
Source organism: uncultured beta proteobacterium (assembly GCA_963723415.1). GTDB lineage: Bacteria > Pseudomonadota > Gammaproteobacteria > Burkholderiales > Gallionellaceae > Gallionella. The sequence goes on from CAVRQB010000004.1 coordinate 28,479, forward strand.
GGAATTTCGCAGTAACTACAACAGTCCATTTTCGAGTGATCAAATGCGGCGCAATCATTCAGTTGCGAAGCAAGTGTTTGAGATCGTCTTGATCCGGTCCATCAACCAATCCAACGACACTTTTCCGGATGATGCAGAACATCGATCACGAGGAAATCTTTCCGTATTTTTTCAATTCTGCCCAATCATTGGGTGCCGGCACCCGATAAGCGCGCCTGCTTGACGAAGGAACCTCTGACTATTGAGCATTACTTAAATGGCGACGGCAAAAGTTCATCGTCACTTCCCTCGCCCTCGATCCCTGTCCCGGAGGGATAGGGGAGGCGAGCCCTTCTCCCTTCGGGAGAAGGGTGGGGATGAGGGAACGCGTTGTCATCATTTATGTGACTATCAATAATGGAGCTTAACCGGGAATGAGTTTCACCGCGTTTATTGTTGCTTGGCGTATTCGTAATTGCTTCTCCGCCTGTATAAATGGCATGGGTATTACATAATCCATGGTAATCTGTTAACGTGGTATCGAATGCTATGCGGTGTCCTGGCCAATAAATGGGCGAATATCGTGGGGGAGAATAGCTTGGAGCCAGAAAGAAATGGGGCGTCAGTTCCCATAGCCATAGTCGGAATGGCTTTTCGTTTTCCCGGTGATCTGAGTGAAGAGCAAAGCTTTTGGAATTCACTTGAGAACGGGCACGACTTGGTAACGGCTGTCGGATCGGAGCGTTGGGCAACCGATCTGATGCAACATCCGAAACGCTCGGAACCCGGCCGCAGCGTCACCTTCTCGGCCGGGGTACTATCCCGCATCGACGAATTCGACGCCGGCTTCTTCGGCATCTGCCCGCGCGAGGCAAGCCAGCTCGATCCGCAGCAACGATTACTGCTCGAGCTTGCCTGGGAAGCGATGGAAAACGGCGGGCTGCCGCCATCCTCACTGGCTGGCACGAATTGTTCGGTCCATGTTGGCATATCCGGCGGCGATTATGGGATGCGCATAATTGACGACCTTTCCGGCATGACGTCGCATTCGATGACCGGTAACGCATTCAGCATCGCCGCCAACCGCTTGTCCTATGTCTTCGATCTGCGCGGCCCATCGGTTGCGATAGACACTGCATGTTCCTCTTCGCTGGTGGCGCTTCACCATGCCTGTAACAGCTTGCGCGCAGGAGAATCGTCGATCGCCTTGGCCGGAGGCGTGAATCTATTGTTGCACCCGTATCCCTTCGTTGGATTCACCAAGGCTGCCATGCTGTCTGCCAATGGTCGCTGCCGCGCTTTCGATGCGTCCGGAGATGGTTATGTGCGAGCCGAGGGCGGTGCCGTGCTGTTGCTGAAGCCTCTGGGAAAAGCACTCGCTGATCGTGACGACATCCAGGCTGTGATACTCGCGAGCGGGACTAACTGCGACGGACGTCAAAAAACGGGGATCACAATCCCCAGCCCTGAAGGACAAGCAGAACTGATGAGGGATGTATTGCGGCGTTCCGGACTTTCGGCCGGCGATATCGACTATGTCGAGGCACATGGCACCGGAACCGCAGTTGGCGACCCGATCGAGACAGCGGCCATAGGCGAGGTCTATGGGCGTGCCCGCACTTCGCAACGGTTGCCGATAGGTTCAGTCAAGACCAATCTCGGCCATTTGGAATCAGCATCCGGTATGGCGGGCCTGATAAAGTCAGTGCTGGTATTAAAAAATCGCGCCATCCCCCCGTCATTGCATTTGCTAACGCCTAATCCCCGGATTGACTTCGCGGGACTGAACCTCGACGTGGTGACACGCTACTCGCCATTCCCGATGGCGGGCCAAAAAAAACTGGTTGTAGGCGTCAACTCATTCGGTTTTGGCGGCGCGAACGCGCACCTGTTGCTGCAAGAATTCCCCAAAGAAGTTGAATCTCGACAGCAAGTTCAACCCCGCCGGCCGACAGAGCCTGTCACACCGCCCCTCTTTTTGTCGGCGCGTACTCCGCAAGCCTTGCGTGACCTGGCCGGCCGTTATGCAGAATTGCTGCGACAAGACTCGGGGTCGCTTTACGACATTGCTTACGGCGCAGCCACGCGCCGTGATCGCATGGAAAAGCGCCTGGTCATCGTCGCAAATGATGCCGCGGAGATGGCGGATCGCCTTGCCCGGTTCGGGCAAGGCGAGGCTGTCGCACAAGCGGTATCCGAGGACGCGCTAGCCGATCCTGGCGGTGTCGCGTTCATCTATTCCGGCAACGGTTCTCAATGGCTGGGCATGGGACAGAGGTTGATGGCCGAATCGCCGCGCTTTGTTGAACTGATGACAGCAATGGATCAGGAGATTCGTGCCGTTGCCGGATTTTCGATCATCGAGGAGTTGCAGGCCGATACGACAACATCGCGGCTGAACGAAACGATCATCGCCCAGCCGCTTCTGTTTGCGATGCAGGTGGCCTTGACCACGTTATTGCGCGAGCGCGGTGTCGAAGCCCAAGCGGTAGCGGGCCACAGCGTGGGCGAAGTGACGGCCGCATGGGCAGCCGGCGCATTGAGTCTCGAACAGGCGATCGAAGTCATCTGCGCACGCAGTGCTGCCCAAGAGTCCACCCGGGGCACCGGCCGTATGGGAGTGGCAGGTCTATCCGAGGCGGCGGCAAGCGAACTGATAGCCTTCGAAAATCTCGATGAGATCGAGATCGCCGGTATCAACAGCCAGGACAATGTCACCCTTTCCGGAAATCTTGCTGCGCTGGAACGGCTGGGGAGCATCCTGGAACCGCGGGGCGTATTTTTCCGTCTGCTCGATCTTGACTATGCCTTTCACAGTCGTTCCATGGATCCGATCAAGGACGGTCTCGTAATGCGCCTCGCCGCGCTTGCACCGGTGTCAACCACTGTCGCTGCCTTCGTTTCCACGGTCACCGGAGGAATGCTGGACGGGACTGCGCTGGATGCAAGTTACTGGTGGCACAACGTTCGACATCCGGTCCGTTTTGCACAGGCCATGTCGGAACTTGCGGCCCGGGGTTGCCGGGTTTTCGTCGAGATCGGCCCGCACGCCATATTGCAGCGTTATATGAATGAATGCCTCGCCGCGCAGGGCATTGCCGGCCGTGTTCTGCCTACCCTGCTGCGCGATAACGATGGCCTCGAGCGCGTCGATGAGGCGGCGCTGCGCATCCATCTGCTGATTGAACCGCCACAGTTCGGAGTTTTTTTCCCGGAACATGGCCGCCGGGTCCGGCTGCCGAATTATCCCTGGCAGCGCGAGCGCCATTGGCAATCCCGCACCAGTGAAAGCTATGGATTGATCGAAAGGCACCGGGTCCATCCGCTGTTGGGTTGGCGTCTCAAGGAAGCGCCGGCCGCTTGGGAAAATGTCCTTGATGCCGCAATTCTTCCCTGGCTCGCCGACCACAAAGTAGCCAACGGGCTCGTGATGCCGGGTGCAGCCTATGTGGAGATGGCGCTGGCCGCCGCCAGGGAGCGCTTCGGCGGCACGCGTCAGGAACTCGAAGAACTGGACATTCTCGCCCCCATTGTTTTCGATGGCGAACATGCCCGCAGCCTGCGTTTCGAGCTGTCTCTGCGGGACGGGAGGTTCCAGATCCGCAGCCGCCAGCGTTTGAGCGAAGACGACTGGACACTCAATGTCGCGGGTCGTCTTCTCGGTGTGCCAACCATGGCAGGGCCGGCTGCCACTATTCAGAACTTGCAGGGCTTCGATGATGTAACCGTGATCGACCGCGACACGCATTACAAGTTGACCAGCGAGCTTGGACTCGAATACGGGGCATCGTTCCGGGGATTGCAAAGCGCGGAAGTGCAAGGGAATACCTTGCACGCGGTACTTTCGCTTCCGGCTGACGTGGAACAGGATAAATCACAATACCTTTTTCATCCCGCAATGCTGGATGTCTGTTTTCAGTCGCTGGTGGATTTTTTCAAGGATGAGATCGAAGCAGGGCGCGGGACGCCTCTGCTGCCGGTCAAGTTTGGCAGAGTACGCATATACGCCGATACGGCGATCGCAAGATTTCGCGCTTGCCTCAAGCGCCGCAGCACACATTCGGTGCTGGCCGATTTCGAACTTCTGGATGCCGATGGGCAAATCGTCGCGGTGCTGACCGACTGTCGCTTCCGCGCCGCGGCGATTCTTCGCCGGAGCCAGACCAAGCCGATGTCCTGGAAGATACTGCCCCATCTGAAACTGCTGGCGAACGAGCAACTGCAATGCGAGCTGCCGGCCGGCCAGCAGTTCAATCAGCAACTCCATGCGTGGTTCGCCGAGGCTGAAGACACGCTTCAGCGGGAAGCTCACTACAAGGGAGAGCTGCCGCTCTTCGAGGCACTGTCCGTTGCATTTGCAAGAGATGCATTTCAAGAGTTGTTCGCCCGCAGCGGTGAATGGCTGCAGCAAGCGCTCGATCAGCCGGCGATCGTTGACAGTTCGATAAGGCCTTATTTTCTCTGGTTGAGGCGCGTTCTGCGTCAGGAAGGCCTGCTCGTCGAACAGCCGGCCGGTTCCTGGAAACTCGAATCGTCAGACCTACCAAGCGCACAAAATATCTGGCGCAGCCTGTTGCGTGAATGCCCGGCGAGTCTGCCCGAACTTGTGCTGGCTGCATCCGTAGGCCGCAATCTGACGGCGATGTTAAGCGGTGAGATCGATCCTTGCTCGCTGGCAGAAAGGCTGCGCCGCAACCATCAGGGCGAGCAACTCTATGACGATTCGCCTGCCTACCTGGGTACCCGGCTGGCCGTGCAGAAAATATTGCATATTGCCGCCCACGACTGGCCGTTGCATCGGCGTCTGCGCGTGCTTGAAATTGTCGCGGGTACAACCGGGTTGGTGCACGACCTGACCGAGGTTTTCCCGCAGGAACGGCTCGACTATGTGATCGCCCATGCCGACGAGAATGCAAGCGCGACGTTGCAGTCCGAATACGCGGGTCACTCGTTCGTCACCATTGCCAACATCGGCGAAGAAGGGCTCAAGCTCTCTGCCGATCGCGCACTGCCCGAGCTCTACGATGTGATCATCTTTCGCCACTCGCTGCACAGTGCATCACATCCGGTTGGTGCCCTGGCTGCGGCACGCCAAAAGCTCGCCAATGGAGGCCTGTTGGTCCTGGCGGAACGGCATCCCGACTTTATTGCTGATTTCGTCTCCGGACTCGATCCGGGATGGTGGCACGAAGATTCCGGCAGCGAACCGGTCTCTCCCCTCATGTCGCCCAAGACATGGGAGCACACGCTTATGCAGCAGGGTTTCGTCGATATCAACACTTTCCGCGAACTGCCCAGCGATAACCTGGTGGAAGGCACCTACCTTCTATTGGCCAAACGGCCGAAAGAAGAGAACATGCGCAAGGCGGAATTGGCTGTGGCAAGCTGGGTGTTAACCTGTGATGGAACTGACTCTTCGTATCTCCTTGTCGACCGTCTCCGCCTCCTGCTGGAATCCCGGGGGCAGCAGGTCATGGTGGCATGTACCGGGGGTATCCCGGAAGACAGGCAGTTGTCATGGACTCCCAATGATCCGGCATCCATTGTTGACGCGCTTGCGCAAGCCCGCAAGGTTATGGGCAAAATTGATCACATCGTCCACCTGGGTATCCTGGATCATGCCGTTGCCCAGGAAGAGGGGGCATTGCCGGAAGATGGCCATATTGCAGGCGTCCTTCATGTCGTCCAGGCGATGGCCCGCACCGCTGAGCAACCTCGACTGTGGCTGGTGACAGCCGGAGGCGCGCTGGCCAATGTCATCCCGGATGATTTTCCGGGTAATCCTCTGCACGGCGCGTTGTGGGGTTTGGGCAGGGTAATCATGAACGAATACCCCGCGCTTGATTGCACGCTGATCGATCTCGACATTGATCCGATGAGCAGCACAACGGCAAGCCGCCTGCAGATGGAACTCCTGCAACCCGATGGTGAAAATGAAATCATACTCACGGAAGACGGCCGCTTCGTGCTGCGCATGGAGCGTGCATCGCTCGCGGCAAAGCAGCAAGAGGTCGATGAATCCGTGCCACATTTCCGTCTCGATTTTCACGTGCCGGGGCAGTTGCGCAATCTCGTATGGCTGCCACAAGCGGAACGCGATTTAGCCGACGATGAGATCGAAGCGCGTGTGATCACGACCGGTCTCAACTTTCGCGATGTCATGTATCTGATGGGGCTGCTGCCCGACGAAGCCGTCGAGAAAGGATTTGCCGGCGCCAATCTGGGATTGGAATTTGCCGGCGTTGTCACGCGCGTGGGCAAGCAAACAGGAGAATTCAAAGTGGGTGATGAAGTCATGGGCTTTGGCTCTGCCTGCTTTGGCAGCCATGTTGTCACCAAGACTAATGCGGTCACCCGCAAGCCTGCCGAATGGTCGTTTGAAGCAGCAGCCACGGTGCCGACGGTGTTCTTTACCGTGTATTACGCGCTTAAGCATCTGGCGGACATACAACCCGGCGAGCGTGTGCTGATCCATGGTGCAGCCGGCGGCGTGGGAATTGCCGCGATACAGCTCGCACAATATTTTGGTGCGGAAGTTTTTGCCACTGCCGGAAGCGAAGAAAAGCGCGACTTCGTCAAACTTCTTGGAGCCGACCATGTGCACGATTCGCGCAGCCTGGCTTTTGCCGACGAAATCCTCGCACTCACCGGCGGCGAAGGAGTGGATGTCATCCTTAACTCGCTGGCGGGAGAAGCCATCCGGCGCAATCTGGGCGTGCTCAAACCATTCGGCCGCTTCCTTGAACTCGGCAAACGCGACTTTTACGAGAACACCCCGATAGGTCTGCGTCCGTTCAAGGACAACATCACCTATTTCGGCATCGATGCCGATCAACTGCTTATCGATCGTCCGGCGCTGGCTGCCCGCCTTTTCCGCGAAGTGATGACACTGTTCCGCGACGGGATCCTGTTTCCTCTTCCCTATCAGGTATTCCCCTCGCATCATATCGCCGACGCCTTCCGCACCATGCAGCAGTCGCGACAGATCGGCAAAGTGGTCGTCAAGCTCGACGGAGCGAAGGTTCAGGTCGAATCTGCCAAATCCGTTTTGCCACCGCTACGCCTGGAAAAAAATTCCACCTGGCTTGTCACCGGCGGGATATCCGGTTTCGGCCTGGAGTCGGCGCGCTGGCTTGCCGAAAGAGGGGCGGGGTGTCTGGTGCTGATCGGCCGGCGCGGCGAACGGACTCCGGGGGCTGCGGAAGCAGTGAATGTTCTGGAAGCGCTTGGTGCGTGCGTCAAGGTCGTCGCTTGTGATATTACCGACCGTACTGCCGTTCAATCGATGCTGAGCGATATAAGTTCCAACTGTCCGCCGGTTTCCGGCATTCTGCATGCCGCCATGGTGCTGGATGACGCATTGATTGCCAACCTGGACAGAGATCGCCTGAACAAGGTGTTGGCTCCCAAAATGCTCGGTGCCTGGAACCTGCACAGCCTGACGCTGAATATCCCGCTTGAATACTTCGTATTGTATTCATCGGTGACCACCTTCATCGGCAACCCGGGTCAGGCCAACTACGTTGCCGCCAATGCATCACTTGAAAGTCTGGCCGCGATGCGGCGCTCCATGGGCTTGCCTGCCACTTGCATCGGTTGGGGGCCGATCGGCGATGCCGGTTACCTTACGCGCAATCAGGCAGTCAAGGAGAGCCTGACGGCACGGCTAGGCGCAGCTCCACTTGGCGCGCGCGACGCACTGGTGATGCTGGACAGCCTGCTAGCTGATGACAGCGGTACAATTGCCCTGGCTGATCTGAACTGGGCTACGCTTTCGCGCGTGTTGCCTTCTGCCCGGAACCCGCGTTTCGAGATATTGCGCAGACAAGCCGGCCCGGCAACGGACGCAGATACCAATGGCGAAGACATTCACGCACTCATTGCCGGAAAAACTCCCGAGGAAGTGCATAGCATAGTCCAATCACTGGTGTTGCAAACGGTAGCGGAAATCCTGTGTATCGGTACCGAACGCATCGATCCGGCGCGATCCCTTCTTGATCTTGGCATGGATTCGCTGATGGGTGTGGAACTGGCACTGGGACTGGAAGAACGCTTCGGTATCCAGCTACCCGCGATGATGCTGAACGAAGGCCCCACTGTCGAACGCCTGAGCCTGCGCATCGCGGAACGTATTCTGGGTGCGAACGCCCAAGGCGCCGAGGGCACCGGTGATCAACTGGACGCCATCGTGATTACAATGGCGGCACAACATGGCGAGGAGATCTCTGCAGAGGATATGGCACAATCCGCCGAGCAGATCCGGGACATGAATCGCGCAGACGTGAGGTTGATCAAATGAACAAGGAAAAATTTGGCCTGGTGGACAAGGCGCGCGACGAACTCGTCAAACGTTTTCTCGGTCGCAAGGCAACGGATCGAAGCGTAGAAGTGCCGCCCGCGTCCGTACATCCCGGCAGCAGGTGGAGCAACATTCCCGAAGCTTTTTACCGTTTCGACCGGTTCCCCGGCTATGAAAAACTCCTCGTGCCCCAGCAGGCATCCACCCGCCTTGGGCTCGACAATCCCTTCTTCAAGACGCACGAGGGAGTTGCCGGTGCCACCACCAGGATTGATGGCCGAACCTTGATCAATTTTTCCAGTTACAACTATCTTGGCCTTGCCGGCCATCCGCGGGTGAACAAGTCTGCCAAGAACGCCATCGACCGCTACGGCACCTCGTCTTCGGCGAGCCGACTGGTAGCGGGCGAGCGACCTATCCAGCGTGAACTCGAGAAGTCGATCGCCGGGATATATGACGTTGAAGACTGCATTGTATTCGTCAGTGGTCATGCCACCAATGTCACGACGATCGGATATCTCTTCGGGCCCAAGGACATGGTCATCCACGACAGCCTGATCCACAACAGCGTGATAGAAGGCATCAAGCTCTCGGGAGCTGCGCGGCGCGGCTTCCCGCACAATGATCACGTTGCCCTCGATAATATCCTCAATGAGATTCGCGGCCAGTTCGAGCGGGTGCTGATTGTCATCGAAGGACATTACAGCATGGAAGGCGATGCTCCCGATCTTCCGCGTTTCATAGACATCAAAAAGCGACACAAGGCTTTTCTGATGATCGACGAGGCGCATTCCCTCGGTGTGTTGGGCAAGACGGGCAAGGGCATACATGAGCATTTCGGCATCGCAGGCCGCGAGGTCGACATCTGGATGGGTACGCTGAGCAAGACGCTGGCGGGATGCGGCGGTTTCATCGCCGGGGAGCGCGCCCTGGTCGAACACCTCAAATACGCTGCGCCGGGTTTCGTCTACAGCGTCGGCATATCACCCCCTCTGGCGGCAGCCTCGCTGGAAGCCCTGCATATCATGCTGGAAGAACCGGAGCGGGTAGAGCGTTTGAGGGATCGGACGAGACATTTTGTCGCGCTTGCTCGGGAACGGGGCATCGACACAGGGCTATCGCAAGGATTTGCCATCATCCCCGCTATCTTGGGCAGCTCGCTCAAGGCCGCAAAAATATCCAACAGGCTTTTTGAGCGGGGCATCAACGTGCAACCCATCATTTACCCGGCAGTGGAAGAGCGCGCCGCGCGATTGCGGTTTTTCATAAGCAGCTTGCATAATGAAAGCCAATTGCAAAGCGCTGTTAATGCGCTTTCTCAATTGATTTGAATACTTAGGGAAGGTCTGAATAAGTAGAGGCAAATGAGAACAACGAGCGCCCATTCAGCAACGAAGGTTGAATTTGGCTGGAGATCATCCCGCCATTCGTCATTTCATCGACCTTTTCTGCCCATTTCCCGTTCATCAGGCGCACCTTCCCTGTTGAAGCCGCAACAGATGGTGTCGCGCCATGAACAGATTGGCCAGCGCCGCTACCGCAAACAAGCGGTTGCTGTTCTTCACCATGCCGCGATAGCTGACCTTGGCAAAACCGAATACGCGCTTGATGATAAGGAAGGCATGTTCGACCTTGGCGCGCACGCTCGACTTCTTCCTGTTCTTCTCCCGCTCTCGCCCGGAAAGCGCTTTGTTCCTGCAACCCCTATGGTTGGTGAAGTCGCGGGCCTTCGGCGCAGCCTGCACAATCAGTTCTTTCTGTCCGGCATACGCCGAGTCGCCATAGACCCGATGCTCGTTGCCATGCAGCAACGCCGGGATGGGATGCTTGTCATGCACGTTGGCTGGCGTGGCAACGACCGAGTGAATCAGCTTGGTCTTGCTGTCCACGCCGATGTGGGCCTTCATGCCGAAGTACCACTGGTTGCCTTTCCTGGTCTGATGCATCTCCGGGTCACGCGCCTTGTCCCGATTCTTGGTGGAGGATGGGGCGTTGATGATCGTTGCATCGACGATGGTGCCGGTCGAGACCTTCATCCCATTGTTCTGGAGATGCCTGCCGACTTCCTCGAACAAGCGTTTCCCCAGATCATGCGCCTCCAGCAGGTGGCGGAACTTGCACACCGTCGTCTCGTCGGGCGCCGCTTCACGCCCAAGGTCGATGCCGACGAATTCGCGCATGGACAAGGAGTCGTAGAGTGCTTCTTCCACCGCAGGGTCGGAGAGGTTGAACCAGTTCTGCAGGAAGTAGATGCGCAACATGCGCTCAAGGCCGACGGGCGGGCGTCCGTTTCCCGCTTGAGGATAGACCGGCTCGATCAATGCGCGCAGCGCAGACCATGGCACCACCCGGTTCATCTCGGCAAGAAACGCCGCGCGTCGCGTCGTCTTGCCATGACGGTCAAATCCTGCGGTGGAAAGTGTTGTCTGTTTCATCGTTCGGCTCCGTTTGTTCGATCTTCGCTTCTGACATCATGAAAGAAAATCGTTCCGGACTTAATCAGATATTCCTTAGGAAAAATCGATGTGGTCGATTCATTTATTCGCGGCGGCGCCGGCGCCAGTCTGTGGCATTCAAACTCCCTACATACCCGCCGGACATAACCACACGCTTGAAAATCCGGGTGTAATCGATTTGGTGATGATTGATGTACAAAGCGGCGAATATCTGGGCGAAGATGATATTGTTCGCTTCGAAGATATATATGGATGTCATAAATGAACCAGCAAGGCCAAAATTTCCCAATACCCGCAGCACCGAAAGTACCGGGTACCGTCTTGTCAACATCCGAGGCGCCGTCCGAAACTAAAGTTCACGAAATCAGCGTGGCGATGTTGCCTTTGCAGCATGCGCAGCATTTGGAAAACTTTGCCGACAATTTTGGTGCAGGTTGGTTTGATCCAAAAAATAAACAATTGCGTCTGCAATTTCAAGTTGTCGTCCTGTTTAGTAATGCAACGATTGATGGGTTTTCGCTTTCGGTTTCAGGCAGGAATGAAAAAATCGCATTGTCTCCAAAAAATGTGGCTTCGCCAGTCGTGATGCAAAGGCATCCGCAAGTTGCTCATTCCACGAAAAGTCGCTTTGTGGTGGATGAAGTTGCAGCGTTACCCGATTGGGCAACCAACTCCGACAGGTTTGAATTGATGGCTGATGTTGTGGGCAAACCCGAACAGATAGGTTTTATTAATGTTAGCAACGTATTTAAGAGCCAAGATAAGCAAAATATCGCGCTGGCGCCTATAAATGATACCTCGCAATTTGTGCGTGGAATTTTTGAGCGAATCAAAGGCGTGAATCGCTTATTTCTCATTACCGTCGTTTTGCCGACCTTAATCGCTTGCATTTATTTCGGGTTTATCGCCTCCGATGTTTATATCTCCGAGTCGCAATTTGTGGTTCGCAGCCCGGTTCAACAAACATTATCCCCGTTCGGGTCTATTCTACAGGGAGTTGGAATCTCCCCTTCAGATAACGAAAATTATTCCGTGCTGAATTTCATTCTTTCCAGAGATGCACTTCGTGGACTGAACGATCAGATCAACATACGCAAAGCTTTTACGAACAGTGATGTTGACATCTTCAGCCGCTTTCCCGGTTTTTATTGGGATAAGAGCTTTGAGGCGCTGTACAAGTACTATCAGAAATTTGCCGTTGATGCGCAAATGGACAGTACCTCGTCCATTATTACGCTTGATACCCGCGCATTTACCGCAGAAGACAGCTACCAAATGAACCAGCATCTGCTCGAAATGAGCGAAGCGATAGTTAACCAACTCAGCGAACGCGCTCGCCAGGATATGATTGAATTTGCCATTCAGGAGGTAACAAAGGCACAAATCAAAGACAAGGAAGCGGCCATGGCCCTTGCGGGAATGCAAACCAAAAGCACAACAATTTCCGGAAAGGATAATTCGCTCGCCAGCAAACTTACCGAATACGAGCACTTAATGCTGGAAAAGGACATTGCCGACAAAATACTGGCTACCGCGATGAGTTCTCTGCAAGATGCTCGCAGCCAAGCTCTGCGCCAACAGTTGTATCTTGAGCGCATCGTTCAGCCAAGCAAACCGGATTGGCCTGAAGAGCCGCGTAGATTAAGGAGCGTAGCCGCCACCCTGTTGCTAGGTTTGATTATTTGGTGGATATTGTCCCTCACAATTGCCGCTGTCAAAGAACATAATGACTAACCTCGACATCCAAATTCAAAGCGACGCAAGCCTGGCCCGCTCCGCCAGAATCCAGGGAAGAATCATTGGCGCCTTGCTGATGCGAGAAATTCTGACCCGTTTTGGGCGCCATAACATTGGTTTTATGTGGCTTTTCGTCGAGCCGATGATCTTTTCGCTAGGAGTTCTTGCTCTTTATACGGCATTTGATATGCGAAAGTTTGCATTGCCTGCCGTCGCGTTCGTGCTGAGCGGATATTCAACCGTACTGTGTTGGCGGAACACTGTTAACCGATGTGGCGACGCACTGGAACCCAACCGTGCCCTGTTACACCACCGCAATGTACGTGTCATTGATCTTTATGTTGCTCGCATCATTCTAGAAATTTCTGGTGCGACCATGTCATTTTTTATTCTCTCCCTTATCTTTATGTCCATCAACCTGATGTTGTTGCCGGACGATATTTTAAAAATGGCTGGCGCGTGGTTGCTGCTCTGCTGGTTTTCATTCGACTTGGCGGTGATCATGGGCGCGCTTGCTGTTGTCAGCGAATCATTTTATCGAGTGTTGCACGTATGGACCTATCTATATATGCCATTATCAGGTGCATTTTTCATGGTTTCATGGTTGCCGGTGACACTTCAAAACTATGCGGTCTGGATACCAACTGTGGATTGCACCGAGCTGTTGCGTGAAGGACTTTTCGGCCCTTTGGTACATGCTCATTACAACCTCCAATACATAATCATAATCAACATTATTCTTATGCTGCCGGGATTGCTCCTTCTTAAATACATTTCAGCTAAGGTGGAGGGCGAATGATTCACTTGCAGGAAGTGACAAAAAAATATCGCATAAGAAGCGGATATCACACTGTGTTCAAAGATCTTAATTTAAGTATCGGCCAAGGCGAAAAAATCGGAATTCTAGGGCGAAACGGTGCTGGTAAATCGACGCTGATCCGCGTGATCAGCGGCGCCGAATTGCCAACACGTGGAAAAGTGTTTCGGGGAATGTCCGTTTCATGGCCCTTGGCATTTGGCGGTGCATTCCAGGGTAGTTTGACGGGTTTCGATAACATTCGTTTTATATGCCGAGTTTATAATGCAAATGTATCTGTGGTTTCTTCTTATGTAGAAGAGTTTTCAGAACTGGGACTGTACTTGCGAGAGCCGGTTAAAACTTATTCGTCAGGCATGAGTGCAAAGCTGGCGTTTGCTATTTCCATGGCGATAGAATTCGATTGCTTTTTGATCGATGAAGTAATCGCTGTGGGCGACAGTCGCTTTCAAGCAAAATGCCAAAAAGAGCTTTTTGAAAAGCGCAGTGACCGTGCCATGATCATAGTTTCTCATGAAGCGCACAACATTCGCGAACACTGCTCGCGCGCGTGCGTATTAAGCAACGGCCAACTGCATGAATTCCCGGACGTCGATACAGCATATGAATTTTATAATGATAACCAATTCCCGTAATTGATAGGCAGCGGCACAAAACATGTTTAAAAAAAATATGGGGCGAACAAGTAACAATAGTTCCGCATTAGGCGCGGAAGCTAGTAAGTTGGAAGAGATTTTTCGTAAGGTGGAGTCTGTCGAGCACTGTCTTACCTTATTTCATTCCGAGGGACTGCTTCATCCATCTGGATTGGGAACTACCACAATTAGTTTACTGGAGCGCGTACGCAATAATTTGCGAGCCCAAGGTCTGGGGCTAGAACCGAACCTCCTTGGGCGAGCCATTTCCAATGCAGTGATGGACCGGCATCTTTTGGGAGCAGTTTCTATCCGACTCGCCAATTCAGATACGGATTTTTGTGGACACATCGTTCAGGCAGAGACCAGCCGAGTTAAGGGCGATTTGAGCAAGGCGCAATTCCATTACTGGTCTGCCTTGGAATTATTTCCCTCGCACCCAGGCTTCCTTATACAGTATGGGCATTGCTTGAAAGACCAAGGGTTGATTGCAGACGCATTGCCCAAATATATTGATGCTTATTATTTTGGCGCTTCCCAAAAGGATGTCAAACAACATGCGCTTTTTGTAGCAAGCTCTATCGGGCTGTTTGATGATGTGTCCGCCATTTTTAAACGGCAAAATGTGCAACCTAGTCACTGCCAGGATGCGTTGGATTGGTTGTTGACAAGCAAGGATATTTATACGTTAACTAATTTATTGCATGGCCATGATCCTTCGATGTCCGATGTTTGTAGATACATGTGCAAGTGCATAAACAGACGAGAATTGGTACTCGCGCTGGTAGAGGGCGCGGACTTTATACGCACACATCGAGATACGTTGCGCTTATTAGACGAAATTGGCTGGAGCGCGAAATGACGATTTCATTTTCAATTATTATTAATACTTATAACCGTGCAGTCCTTCTTGAGGACGCAATTTTGGGTTTGTCGGAACTGGACTATTACAACTTTGAAGTCATTGTCGTCAACGGCCCGTCGTCCGACCATACCGAAGATGTCCTAGATAAATGGAAAGGCAAGATAAAAATAGGTCGGTGCGAAGAACCGAATCTTTCCATGTCGAGGAATGTCGGGGTCGAATTGGCTTCAGGCGAAGTAATCGCATTTATAGACGATGATGCAGTGCCTCATCCGAGTTGGCTTAGGCAGTTAGCACCGCATTACCTTAACCAAAATGTGGGCGGCGTGGGTGGATTTACCATCGACAATACAGGCTTAGCATATCAAGTTCGTAAGACAATATGCGACCGATTCGGTAACGCACACTTCCCTTCAGATTTTTTTGATGAACGCCCTTTATCCATCGTGGGAAGCCCTTTCTACCCAAGTTTGCTTGGCACCAATTCATCATTTAGGGCAACAGCTCTAAGAGAAATTGGAGGGTTTGACCACACTTTTGCTTATCTATTAGATGAGACAGATGTATGTCTAAGGCTTGTTGATCACGGCTATAATATAATTTACGAACCCAATGCGCTGGTGTATCACCAGTTTGCACCGAGTCATATTCGCAGTAAAAACAAAATCCCAAAGACACTGTATCCATCCGCAGTAAGCAAATCCTATTTCATTCATAAACACGGCGGAGAATTTTCCGAACAACGGGCTGCCAATGAACTCCAAAAGTATGAGCAGGAAATTCTAGCATCCAATAAATGGCTAGTAGATCACAACGAAATTACGCAACAGCACCGTGTTTCTCTGGATGACGATCTACTATTTGGCATCCAGGAGGGGAGCAAACGGGCATTGCACGCTATTGTGGCTAAGAAGGGACAGCAGGGTGATCTTGATTCTTCAAAGACGCCTGAAAAGTTTTTGCCTATGGCTCCGAAAATTGGGTTAACAATCGCACTAGTTAGTCGCTCTTTTCCACCTAAGATAGAAGACGGCATCGCACGTTGGACGTGGATGATGGCCAATGGCTTAGCAGAACGTGGCCATAAGGTACACGTCATCACCTTGGCTACCCCTGAGCCTTTTACCCGTTATGAAAATGGCTATTGGATTCACGCGATTGAGGAAGATCAATCAGAGGATGGGGCGCGAGTCGCTGTACAAAAAAACATACCATCTGGCCTTGCTGGTTGGTGTGTCGCTGTTGCAGGACAGGTTAAAAAGCTCAAGGGTTTCGGCCTTGAAGTTGTCTCTTTTCCAATATGGGATGTAGAAGGGATGGCGATTGTTGGAGATGAATCAATCGGTGTCGTCATGAGTCTGCACACAAGCTATGCAATGGCTAAGCCATTCAAGCCAGAATGGTCAGAGCGGCCACTATTCGAGCATTTCCATATAAACAAAGTAATCAAAGCAGAGACTGTATTACTGCAAAATGTCTCCCACATCCTGGCAAACTCTCAAGCCATTGTGGATGATCTTACCAAACATTATTCAGTCGAATTCGCGGATCGTGCGCTTATTGCACCTCACGGTACACTCGACCCATTCCAATGCGGAAACACTGCCAAGCATACTTTGCTAGAAAAACCGCCGCGCAACGGACAACCGTTGAAGGTGACATACGTTGGTCGCTTTGAACCACGCAAGGGATTCGATCTTGCTTGTGCTGCGTTCGCGGCGTTATTGCATGAAGTTAAGGAGGTTGAGATTACGCTTGTTGGGGGCGATCTCAACGACGCCGCCATTCGAACTATTAAGGAGAATGAGGCTGAATCGATTCAGGCTGATAAACGCGTTAATTTCAAAGGCATAGTACCCCGCACAGAGCTTGATCAGATATATATTCAGAGTGATATTATTGTAATGCCAAGCAGATATGAATCATTTGGATTGGTCGCGATTGAGGCAATGGCAGCTGGCACCCCGGTAATTGCATTGGCCAGCGGCGGATTAAAAGAAGTTGTTGAAGATGGTGAGACGGGGTTTCTTGTAACCCCAGATGTCGACGCAGCAAAGATAATCGCTACGCGGCTAATACAATTAGCAAAGAATCCTGATCTACTTGAAGGCATGAAGGATAGAGCACGTAAAGCATTTATCGATAAATTTACGGTGGCACGAATGGTTGAAACAGCTGAAAAAATATATCGTGCTGCTGCTAGGGGGCGTTAATGAAACTTGAACCAGATTTTTTTGATGAAGCTCTTCGCATTATTAACGGAAAAATTGTACCTCCATCAGAGGCGGCGATATATGCAGATAAACTTGAATCGATTGAGGAGCTTTTCTGTTGGTTGCTGCTCCGACAGGGGTTGGGGCAAGAGGAAAAGGAATTAGCCGATCATATAGTAGCTGTCGCTCGCAATACGGTAACAAAGCCTGAATCGAGCAGACAACAATCCAATTTCCCGAAAGAACAACGGCAAGCACAATTCGAGCTGGAGGCCGCACTCAAAGAAATGCTAAAGGCAGATCAGAGTGCAGGCGAAATTGGAGAAAAGGCACGTCGTGCACTGGTTGATTTTAACTTGTCTCGGACAACATTTCTTGGTAAAGGTAATCCCGCCATAAGTACAATTTAACGGACTAAAATATTTTTAGTGACTATTTTACTGATGTGTGAATGAAAGCAACTAATTATATAACCATTGGAGGAATATAAAATGATTGATAGACCACCGCAAGCAAAATATTTGCTCAACGTCTTGAGGATTATCTCTATTGCTTTCTGGATTGTATTATTCGGCGGATTGTCACTTAAGGCAAATGCAGTCAGCGAGGAAGGTGTTGTCTCAGTAGTCAACGGAAAATTATATCGTGATGATAAGCCGTGGGTGCCCAAGGGGGTTGTCCTTGTCGGTCGGTTATTGCCAAAACAACTTCATGGCGATTCACATTTTGCTCCACTTGTTAAAGCCGCGGAAAATTTTGGATCTTCCGAACTGATAGGCGTTAAGAATTTCGGGGCGGATCTGGTTAGATTCCAGGTCAGTCAGCCCGGCTTGAACCCCACTTCGAAACTTTTCGACCCAGAATATGCTGGCTATGTAGTTACCGGCGTGAAGTTGGCCCGTTCTATGGGATTCACGGTTCTCATCTCGATGCAATGGGAATCGGGCAGCGGCTCATATCATGAGAACAATATGCCAGTATCGGATACTCAAAATGCTTGGACGACGCTGATCAAAGTGCTTCCTCACGACGCAGGAATTATGTTCGAGCTATTTAACGAGCCTGGATTGGATGAGGTTCCTGAAGCAAACTGGAAAATATGGCAGGACAACTTTCAAGCACTGGTCTTCCATTTGCGAAAACTCGAAACAAAAAATGTGTTGGTTGTGGACGGGCTACACGGTGCTGCAGTTTTAACTGTCGATGCGCCAATAATTCACGACCCACTCGATAAGATAGTCTATGCAATTCACCCCTATTTTAATACCTCCCATATTCCATATGGCCCTCCACACTGGAACCAGTATTTTGGCAACTTTTGCTCAAAAAATGTTTGTCTTGTTAGCGAATGGAATGCTGGAACCTTTGCGGGTTGCATTAATGATATTCCGTCACTATCCAAAGCGTTATTGTCTTATCTTCAAAATAAGAATATAGGATTAGTTGCATGGGCTTTTGATTATCCCAATACTTTGATGATTGACAACAGCTTCTCAAAATCAACCAATTTTGATGGTTTTACATCGTGCAAAGACACAAAAACAATATATGGTCCAGGTACCATGGTACACGAGTACTTTAACCGTTTTAATTAGAACCTATGTTGTTATTTTGATTTAAATAATTTGTAATTAAAAATGGACAGTAAGAATTTTGCATTACTCTTTACACCGCGCTCTGGAAGCACTTTAGTTGCGGACGACCTTGAAAAAAATGGATATGGCACTTCCTCGGAAATATTTATGGATAAAACATGTACATTCAAAAAGGTTGATTTTTTGCGTTTGAATAATGACTTGCCATTTTCTGAATTTAGATTAATACAATCCTTGTTTACTAGAAATGGTGCATTTGGTTTTAAAATAAATTATCAATCTCTTCTTTTAATAAAAAAATATTTTCAAAGCAAATCCGTAGAGGATGTATTACCAAATTTATTTGGTAACGTTTCAATTATTCGAGTAAAAAGAATTGATAAAATTAGGCAGGCGTTATCTTTGGTCGTAGCTGCTGTAACAAACCAATGGAACTCTTCTAGTACCGCTAATAGTGAAGCATCGCAAAGTCTGGAGGCTTTGAAAGATCCAGAGTTATTCATCCGAATTTATGATCGATTGCAGGAGATTCAACTTGAAGAATATGCAATTGATATTTTCTTATCAAAATACTTTCATGGCAGATGGATTGAGGTTGTTTATGAAGAATACATTCAAGACAGAAAGGCATCGGTTGCGTCCATATTGAAGTTTTTAGAGATTTTACCTCCTGTTGATGTTGTGCTTAGCGACCGGCTTCAAGTACAGTCAACCGAATGGAGTGTGGCAGTGGCCGCAAGGTTTGAACGATGGTTATTGTCTGAAATGTATTTGGATTTCTATCAACATAAAAAAATTATAATTTGAGTTTGGTCACTAAAATCGAAATGTCGCATTGTATCGCTTAACAAGAGCTCAAATAATTCTGTAACGCATCAGTTAAGCGAATTTTGCTTCTACTTTATGTTGGATACCTTTTGATTGTTCCTGGCAAGACGAGATGGCTGGAAATCTTGGGAATTACAAACACGGAATAATTGTCCCAAACCGTGGGTAATATCTGCAGGATGAGCAAGGCCAATTGGCCGACCTGCCTTCTGAAAACCAGCGGGTTTGTCATGAAAGAACAGCTTCGAGCCTTAGTCTTCTCCTAACACCAACAGACTATTCCCCCATTGAGAAAGCAGATACCGTGATTCGCCTCGTGACATATCCAAAGGATTCCTAATGAAGAAAAGAATCATGATTGATGGGCGAAATTTGAACCTTGACAAGGGGACAGGTGTGGCAACCTATGCTAGAAATTTGAGTTATTGTCTTCATGGCCTGGATTATCAAGTTGAGGTGTTGTACGGCAATCATGCAGCACCGGGCATGACGGATCTAATGAAGGAAATCGCATTTTTTGATACCAATGCCAGTGACATACCAAGATGGTTACGTCTACTAAGGAACGCACAGGAAATATTATTGTCACCGCTAGGTTACGAGGCGACCAAAGTGCCTATAACAGGGCTGGTAATTAAGGATACATTCAAAAGTCGTCTGCCATATTTCGACGCAATTTACAACAGTCCTGATCTATTCCGTAAGGCGCATGATTTGAACTGGCTTATCAAGATGCATAAAGTGCATATGACGAACAAGCCCGATTTGATGCACTGGACATATCCCCTGCCATTATTAATTTCTAAAATCCCGAATATCTATACACTTCATGATCTTGTTCCTTTGCGACTGCCATATACGACGCTGGACAACAAAAGGCGATATTTCAACATGGTTTCAAATATTGCAAAGACAGCAGATCATATTGTTACAGTATCTGAGTCTTCCAAAAGGGATATAGTCACTCTTCTTGGTGTTGACGAGGAGAGAATCACAAATTCTTATCAATCAGTAAGTATTCCAGAAATATATTCAAACAAGTCGCCTGAAATTGTGCAAAGGGAAGTAGAGGGAACCTTCGGACTTGAGTACAAAAATTATTATTTATTCTGGGGTGCAATAGAACCCAAGAAAAATATTGGAAGAATTATTGAGGCGTATCTGTCAAGTGGCGTGAAGGCGCCTTTAGTTATCGTTGGTGCACAAGCATGGAAATCGGAAGATGAACTCAAGTTACTCTATGATGAAAACGTTCGATCACTTTTCGCCAGAAGCAAAGTGATTCAGCTGAGTTACGCTCCATTTTCGCTGCTTGTTAGCTTAATAAAGGGGGCCAAAGGAACTATATTTACCTCTCTCTATGAGGGTTTCGGCCTACCTGTACTCGAATCCATGTTATTGGGAACGCCGGTTATCTCTTCGACAACAGCATCAATCCCGGAGGTTGCTGGTGACGCAGCTATTCTGGTGAATCCCTATGACACACGAGCCATTGCAGATGCGATTCGGCTGATTGACATTGATGAAGGCCTACGTAATTCTCTTATTGAAAAGGGTTTTGCTCAAGCGAAACTATTTTCTAAAGACGCTCATAAAAAAAGGTTGAGTGCTGTTTATAAAAAATTTGTGTAAGGGTCGTAGAACGGCCATTCATGCAACTGTTTATAAAGAGTACCAGAACCGGACCGTCATTACGGATGCAACGAATTGGCTGCGCGGTTAGCGACATAATGAAAACGTTGGCCTATAGCGCCAGTTAAAGCGCTCAATTGACTACGGGGTTTAAATGAATAGCAATAAATTGATCGTAGCACAGCATCGTATTCGCTATGTAAAGTTATTATTTATTTTCGCCATAACCTCGAATTTGCTGGCAGGTTGTGCGACCTATCCAGGCTGGCTATCTTCTTCCGGCCCGAGTCGTGCGCAGGTACAGGGAGCGCCGGAGGATGCCAGAGGCATAAACAACATACAACTTGTCGATGTCAATGACGCCGTCACACGCAAGCTACTCTCCAGCCGTAAGCAAATCCTTTTTTCTGAATCCTTTGCCACGTCTCCTCAATCCGGCTATGTGGTTGGGGCCGGAGATGTACTCGCAATTTCCATATGGGAGGCTCCACCCGCAATACTGTTCGGAAATATGATGGCAAGTTCGCTATCAGGGTCTAGTTCGGGAACGGGGACGGAGACGATGAATATGCTGCGCCCAACTTCTCAGGCTACAACTTTTCCTGAGCAGATGGTGAGCAGGGACGGCACCATCAATATACCGTTTGCCGGTCGTGTAGCGGTGGCAGGTCATACCCCTGAATGGATCGAAGAAGAAATCGTTAGACGACTAAAGAGTTTGGCTAACCAGCCACAGGTATTGGTACAGGTAAGCCATAATGCCAGTTCAAATGTAACGATTGTAGGCGAGGTGAGCACCAGTATGCGCATGCCACTGACCGCACAAGGTGAGCGTTTAATGGATGCATTGGCGGCGGCTGGCGGCCTCAAGCAACCGATAAACAAGACGACACTGCAAATCACCCGTGGCAACAAGGTTCAGTCGCTGCCGCTCGATACTATCATTCGCGACCCCAAGCAGAATATCGTGTTGCAGGCGGGTGATTTGATCACTGCACTTTATCAGCCATTGAGCTTTACGGTACTCGGGGCAACCGGCAAAAATGACGAGATCAGTTTTGAAGCGCAGGGGATTTCGCTTGCACAAGCGCTGGCTCGTTCCGGTGGGCTTGACGATGCACACGCCGATGCGGCGGCAGTATTTATTTTCCGCTTCGAAGGCAAGTCGGCACTGGACTGGAAATCACCGCCGGTGACTACGCCGGAAGGCAAGGTGCCGGTAATTTATCGGGTTGATCTTAGAGATCCGGCCAGCTTCTTTGTTTCGCAAAGCTTTCCTGTGGAAAACGGCGACGTGCTCTACGTTTCCAATGCATCGTCAGCCCAGCTGCAGAAGTTTATGAGTCTTGTGGTATCAACAATATACCCTGCCGTGGCGCTCAAAACTCTGAATGTGATTCAATAGAGTCGTGAGCAGCTATGCATGAGATGCTGATCGACGTTACCCGGCTATTGAGTCGCCTTATGGAAGGACGACTGCCCACCGGGGTTGATCGAGTAAGCATCGCGTATGTGCAGCATTTCGCAAATCGTGCCACTGCCCTGGTTCGCTTTGCCGGGCGCTGGGTTGAATTGGACAAAGATGATTCACAAAGGATATTCGATGAACTCCTTGCGCCAAGCGTTAATTTCAGAAGCGTAGTTCGCTGGTGCGTAGGCAGGAGCTATGTGCTGGGTTGGCATGGGAAGGGTGGGCGACGTGTACTGCTGAACACGGGACATAGCGGGCTGAATCTCAAGAGCTATCCTATCCGGGTCCGGCGCATCAACGCGGTTCACAGCGGGCTGAACCATAGACGCTATGATATTCAGATACAGCGGCGTGGGCTGCGGCCGATTTTTTTCCTGCATGACGTCATTCCCATCACGCATCCCGAGTATTCCCGTCCAGGCGAGGCGGAAAAGCACCATAGCCGGCTGGCAACCATGGTCTCAGTGGGACGCGGGATGATCGTCAATTCTGCGGCTACTCGCGCGGCACTGGAGCAATACGCCGGAAAAGCGGGATGGAAACTTCCTCCCTGCGTCATCGCACCCCTCGCCTCAGCTTCCTTGCCTCCGCCATCAACTGCCCGCCCATTGCGGCCACCCTATTTTGTCGTCTTGGGCACGATAGAGTCCCGCAAGAATCATTTGCTGCTGCTCAACCTGTGGCGCCAACTGGCGGAGGAAACGGGAACAACCGTGCCACGCCTTGTCGTAATCGGCCAGCGCGGTTGGGAGAGCGAACAGGTCGCGGATATGCTCGAACGGTGCGAAGCACTGCGTGAATATGTTGTTGAGGAATCGCGCTGTACTGACGCACAGCTTTCCACTTGGCTGCATCATGCTCAGGCGCTGTTGTTTCCTTCATACGCCGAAGGTTTCGGCATGCCGTTGGTGGAGGCCTTGTCCATGGGCCTGCCGGTCATTGCAAGCGATCTTCCGGTCTTTCACGAAATTGCCGGTGATATCCCTGAATATTTGGATCCCCTTGACGGCTTGGGGTGGAAACAAATGATACGGACATATACCGATACCGCACATCCTCGACGACGAGCGCAGCTGGAGCGGATGCGTATGTTCAGCGTGCCGACGTGGGAAGCACACTTTGCGATTGTGGAAAGTCTGCTGGAGAAAGTGAATGGCCAGCGAACTTGAGGCAGTAGCTCGCTTTCCCGAGATGCCGGAAGTGCTTTACGTTTATCGGTTTCCCTACTGGAAGTGGCCCGTGGTTCGACAGTGTTTCCCGGGACGCCGTATCGTTTTTATCGAGCGGGCGAATGCCGTGCCGCCGAACTCATGGCTGGCGCTTTGGGGTATGTGTCCAGTTCCAGATGGTCTTTCCCAGGATGTACGCGTGCTTCGTGTCGAGGATGGGTTTCTTCGCTCCGTGGGGCTCGGGGCGGATCTGGTCAAGCCACTTTCGTGGGTAGTGGATGGCCTGGGTTTGTATTACGACGCGACCCGATCGTCTGATTTGGAGATGCTTTTTTCAACAAGCACCTTCGACGAAGAACTGCTGTCCCGTGCGGCCAAGTTACGCTCCAGAATCGCTGCGGCCGGTTTGACCAAATACAACGTCGGACAATCAACCTGGTTACGGCCACATCATGCGCGCAGGGTGATCCTGGTACCAGGCCAAGTGGAAAGTGACGCGTCGATCGCCTACGGGGCAGCCACTATCAGCACGAACATGGAACTGCTTTTGGCAGTCAGGAATTCCAATCCTGAGGCACACCTTGTATACAAACGCCACCCGGACGTTGAGGCGCGTTTGCGTGCCGCGGGGCGCGGCGAGGAGGAGGCGTATCGTTGGTGCAACGAGGTTGTGACTGATGTGCCTATGGGCGATCTGCTCAGGGAGGCCGACGAGGTTCATGTGTTGACATCACTGGCCGGTTTTGAGGCATTGCTGCGAGGCAAACGGGTCACGTGCTACGGGCAGCCTTTCTATTCGGGCTGGGGACTGACTCATGATCTTGTTCCCAACGCCAGACGCAGTCGCCGTTTGACTCTGGACGAATTGGTGGCTGTTGCTCTGATCAAGTACCCGCTGTATTTGAGTCGAAACGGCAAGAAACTGATAACACCTGAACAGGCTTTGGACGAATTATCATCATGGTACGCCCGCTCGGGCGGGGGAACTCCGTGGTGGCGGGAGGTGGTCAGAATCTTTTTGCGGCGTATCGTGGGGGTAAGGTAAGGATCACACGTCACAAAATCCATCACTTCGTCTTGAAGATGTCTTTGTTCTGAATCTTCGGTGTGTGGTTCAGCAGGGCATAGCCTAGGCCAACAAATGGGTTGATGAATTTCGATGGCGATCGCAAAGCAAGCTTGATCGGCGACATACAGGCGCCCAGGTCTTTCTTGATTGCATAGGTGGTAAGACCCAGTTCCAGTCGTTTTGCACCCACTATGATCGCAGTCTCCACCACGGTGTAAGCCACATAAATGTAAAGGCTGTCGTTGATCGCCTGGTTCCGGCCAAAATACAGCCATCGGAGCATGTCGCCATCTTTCAAAAGCAGCGCATGTCCGATCAGTTCTTGTTCCTGGTAGAACAACAGCACCTTGGAACCTGGCCCCAGCCTGGATGAAAATTCCTTGTAGAACTCCGGGGTCAGGATTTCTCTCTGATATTCGTCTGCATTGCTATGCACCACTTGCCATTGATCGCACAGGATGGTTGCAAGGTCATCAAAGCTCTCCCGAAGTTCGTGCCTGATTCCCTGTTCCCGGTTTATGCGCAGGTGCTTCAGCAATTTGCTTCGATAGTAGCTTTTCATGGACGACACATACTCGTCCGGGGTGGACCACACGATCTCCATGTAGGTTGTCGGCAGGCTGTCGACAAAGTGATAACCGAGCTTCCTGAAAAGTGGCAGCAAGGAATATGATTCAGGCTCGAAGTCCCGCAATACGATCAGAAAATGTCCCTGGTCCTTTGCGATGCCAAGCAATATTTGATGCAGGGTTTTGACAACCTCGTCATTCAACTTGTCATCACGGGCAACGAAAGGTTTGTTGATCGTGATTGGCGTGCCGCACTCCAGCATTTTGAATTTCAGGAAAGTTGGAAATATTTTGCGTATCTTTAGCAAAAGAAACCTGAGCGTGCCTGGGGCGAAAATGGCAATATCCGTCGTGATCGAATAGAAGCTTGCCAAGGCCTCCGGATTGTCTGCTTCGTCATAAAATAAAACGTGGTAATAGGAAAAGTCATTCAACCCGGATTGTTCGACGACTTCCCAGAATTCACGAAAGTAGGTGCAGGAACGGCCGACCAACAGCTGATTCCATTGTTCCCCGGGTATGTCGCGTATGCTATGGAAAATCTTTGCTTTCATCGTCTGGACTATCGTGCTGAACTTCTTTCGCAATATTACTGTGGGTTCGGCAAATTGCCGCGGCGGGGTACGATCCGCATGGCTAGCGTGTTGGCGATATAGGGGCTTTGCATTTTAGCCTGCCTTTGGGCCTTCCGGATTTGATTCGATTATTGAGCTTTTCATAATTCATGCCTATGCTTCATGCGATGTGTAAACCCTCCCCCGGCCTTTCGGCCACCTTCTCCCGCTTGCGGGAGGGGGATTCCGGCACTTCCCTCTCCCACACGTGGGAGAAGGGATTCCGGCACTTCCCCTCTCCCACGTGTGGGAGAGGGGCGGGGGAGAGGGTGGGTGTAACGATTTAGGGAAACATCAATAGAATGACATCATGGCAAGTATTTCAAAATCATTCGCGTTGGTAACCGGAGCAACCGGGTTCATCGGCAGGCGGTTGGCGGAACGGCTATTGGAGGAGGGTTGGTCTGTCCGGCTGCTGGTGCGGGATCCCGGCAGGCTCGCGGCTACATTGCGGCCTTTGCAGGATATAGTCGTCGGGGATCTGCTTGACGCGAATTCAGTTGGCAGCGCGGTCAAAGATGTCGACATCATTTTTCATTGCGCTGCAAATGTCAGCACGTGGGATGCTTGGGAATCTTATTATGCCGCTAATGTGCTGGGTGTTAAGAACCTGATGGATTCCATTGCAAAGGAGAATCCCGGATTATCTCGTCTGGTTCATCTCTCGACGGTGGATGTGTATGGATTTCCGGTTTTACCTTGTGATGAAAAGTGCAACACGACAGGCAGCGGCTTCGGCTATGGAGAAACCAAGCTGCTTGGTGAATCGCTGGTGAAAGAGTACGGCGATAAGAACAATATTCCTTACACGATCATTCGGCCGGCGAACGTAATCGGGCCGGGCAGCCAATTTATCACTCGCATCGGCCATGAACTTCAGTCCGGGATCATGTTGACCGTCGATGGCGGGCGGGCAAATGCCGGGCTGCTCTATATCGACAATCTTGTTGATGACATGATTTGGGCTGCTGGCGCGGTAAAGGCACTGGGGCAGGTTTACAACGTCAGGGATGACTATGACGTGACCTGGAAAACTTTCCTGACCAGGTTTCGTGCAGCGATCAAAGGAAAGGGGATCATCGTCGATTTGCCTTTTCCGATTGCAGATGCGGTCGCTGGGGGATTTGAAGCCATCTCCAGAGTGTTGTTTCCATCCAAAGAGCCACTTCTGCATCGGTTGCTGGTGCGTTTCTTCGGCAGAACCTGCGGGCATAGCGCCGCAAAGATCCGGAGCGACAGGGGAGGCGTTCAGAGGATTGGATTTGATGAAGCCATGGAAAGATCATGCCGGTGGTTCCTGGATGACAGTCGCTCAAGAAGATGAGCCTGGCCCAATAGACTTTCCTCAATGAATAAAATTATCAAGACTGTGATGACTTAATGCAAACAATGCATTTTCTTTTTCTGCAAGGGCTGCCTTCCCCATTTTTTAGCAGGATTGCCAAAAGGCTTTCAGCATTGGGTTGCAGGACCACCGGGATTAATCTCTGCGTCGGTGACCGGCTATTTTGGCGTGGAGCGAACACGGTGAATTACCGGGGTACGGAAGCCGACTGGCCGCTCTATATCGCAGATTTTCTGGATAGGAACGGAATCACCGACATCGTTCTGGTGGGCGAACAGCGCAGCTATCACAAGGTCGCCATTCAGGCTGCGACTGCGCGGGGCATCAGAGTGACCGTTGCTGATTTCGGATATATGCGCCCTGACTGGATTACCTTCGAGAGGGATGGGATGAACGGCAATTCAAGGTTTCCCAAAGATCCTGAGGCCATCCTGAAGCTGGCCTCGAATCTGCCCAGGGCGGATCTGGCAAGACGCTACGAGGACAGCTTCTGGACGATGGCGGTTGCAGATATGTTGTATCACTTCGCGAATTACTTCTGCTGGTGGTTGTTTCCCGGCTATCGCCGTCCCTATAAGAGGGACCATCCTATCTTGCATTACTTATCGATAGGCAAGCGCCTTCTGTTTGCCAAAAGCAATAACAAGCGAGCCGAGAAAGAACTGGCAGAAATCAAGGCTGGAAATTTCCGCTATTTTGTGTTTCCTCTTCAACTGGAGCATGACTTTCAGATCGTTGCCTATTCCTCGTTTAACAGCCTGGAAGAGGCTATCCAAAAGGTAATCAGATCTTTCGCAGAACATGCGGGTACCGGCACCCATTTGTTGGTGAAAGTTCATCCTCTGGAGCCCGGATTAAAGAATTGGGGTAAGTTCATATATTGTTCGGCAAAGGGACTGAACATAGGGAGTCGTGTTCATTTTATCGACGGCGGGAATCTTGGCGAAATCATAAGTGGTTCTCAGGGCATGATTACCGTTAACAGCACGTCCGGGATCAGCGCCTTAAAGCTTGGCAGTCCGGTTATGACCCTTGGCAAGGCTATTTACAACGTGACTGGCCTAACTTATCAGGGACAGCTCGATAATTATTGGAAAGAGGCATCCCCGCCTGATCCTTTGCTGGTTGATGCATTCGTTGACGCAATTGCATATACGATCCAGATTCGCGGCGTGTTTTACAATGAACCCGGGCTGAGTGCTGCTGTAAGCGAGGCTGTCGATCGTCTTTACAATCGGTCTGTCGGGCTGCCATGGAAGACCGGGAGCAACCTTGCACTGAGCAAGGCTTGAAGCGCCCCATAGCGTTTTACTATCGAGAGAGATGAATCAACATCGGCGACAAGATTCTCTGGAAATATGTTAAAGCTGCAACACTTTTAAAATTGCAACATTGCCGTAGTCTTATTTTAGTATCATCTCGATAATTTTTAATTCAACGACAGAATGTGCAGTGCTGCGACGATTCGGACATCTCAAAACTTTTGCAGCACGGCAAATTCTAAAATGCTTGTTGTGCGGCCCCTATATCTGCATTGCTCCTCTCGCGGTAGCTGAACCAACAGGGATGCCGGGTACCAGCTCTGCGAACAACGAGTACGTTGCATCTGCTGCCGTGCCAACTGCCCAACAAGCATGGAACGTGCTTGGTCAATTTACCAACGTGACCCAATGGCATCCGGCATTCACGTCTCCTTATCAAGGACAGAATAGCCTGAACCCGGGCAGCGACAGCGCTGCAACGAACGATCTGACGTTATTTGCCGGGGTGCGTATATCGGATGGCGGCGAGCTATGGATCAATCCGGAAATCGACCAGGGGTTTGGCTTGAGCAATACCCTTGGTGTAGCCGGCTTTCCAAGCGGCGAAGCGTACAAGGTAGGGGCGAATGCCCCCTATCTCCGGCTGCCAAGATTGTTTTACCGGCAAAGTTTCAATTTGGGAGGAGAACAGCAAACCATCGCGTCAGCGGCCAACCAGCTGGGACGCACCCGATCGGCAGACAATATCATCCTGACGATAGGCAAGTTTTCTGTTACCGATGTCTTTGATACCAATACCTACGCGCATGACCCCAGGTCTGATTTTTTCAACTGGTCGATCGCGGATTCGGGAGCATTCGACTATGCGGCCGATGCGTGGGGGTTCACCAAGGGCGCATCGATAGAATGGACGCAGTCCTGGTGGACTTTGCGCGGCGGCTTTTTCGACCTTCCCACGGTCCCGAATTCCACGACACTCGATCCGACATTCAGCCAGCACGAATGGGTAGCCGAGCTGGAGGAGAGACATCATCTGCGGGGACATCCGGGCAAGCTAAAGCTATTGGGCTTCGTCAACCGGGGGAACATGGGAAGTTACGCGGATGCTGTGCAGCTCGCACAGCAAACGAACAGTGTCCCGGATACAGCACTCGTTCGGCGCGGCAGCTCGCGTTCCGGGTTTGCAATCAATCTGGAACAGGAAGTTTCTCCCGGTCTGGGCGGTTTTGCCCGCGCCAGCATGAACGGCGGCAGCAAGGAAGCCTTTGAATTCACCGAGATCAATCAATCGCTAGCGGCGGGGCTATCCCTGCGCGGCGACCGCTGGGGGCGTCAGGATGATACCTTCGGCGTTGCTGCGGTTGCCAACGGGCTGTCCGGCGATGCACGCAATTATTTTGCAGCCGGGGGAATGGGCATCCTGATCGGGGACGGGCGTTTGAATTACGGTTCCGAAAAGATATTGGAAACCTATTATTCCTATGCAGTGCCTGCGGTTGAGCATTTGATGCTCACTCTGGACTATCAATATGTCGTCAATCCGGCATATAACCACGACCGCGGGCCGGTCTCGATCTTCGGAGTTCGCGCGCATGCCGAGTTTTAGCGACATATTTGGGAGTGAGACCAGATGCAAATCAACTTTCTGAAAGAATTGTTTGTCGGCTTCGTGCGCACGCGCGGCCTGAGCCGGCATTTCCGCCGTTTTGCTTTTCTTGATCTGGTAAAGGGTCAGAAGAACACCGGGGATCTTCCCCCTTCACTGGTGCAAGCCCTGGTCGCGGCAGCCAACAGCGAACCTGATGAGCTGCTGCAGCAACTGGACAGCCATACCGATGGACTAAGCGAGACCGAGGCGGAATTTGTCCGTGACCGCGTCGGGCTGAATGAAATTGCGCAGGAGAAGCCGCCCCGCTGGTGGACGCATCTGTGGTATTGCTACAAGAATCCGTTCAACCTGCTGCTCAGCCTGCTGGCTGTCATTTCCTATTACACCGACGATCATATCGGAAGCCTCGTGATTGCGACGATGGTTGTCATCTCGACGATACTGCGCTTTATTCAGGAAGCCCGCTCCAACAAGGCCGCCGACAAACTGCGCGAAATGGTCAGCAACACCGCCACGGTGATCCGGCGTGACCCCTCTGAAAATGCCGCGCCCGATGCGATCAGGTATTTCGGTGTGCGGATACACACGAAAGAGGCCAAACGGGTGGAGTTGCCGATCAAGCTGCTGGTGCCCGGCGACTTGATACAACTCTCGGCCGGCGACATGATACCCGCGGACGTGCGCATATTGTCTTCCAAGGACTTGTTCATCAGCCAGTCTGCCATGACGGGAGAATCGATGCCGGTTGAAAAATTTTCCCTCAACCGGCACGGCTCGAGCGGCAATCCGATCGAGTTTGACAACATCGGCTTCATGGGCACCAACGTGGTCAGCGGCACCGGCCGTGCGGTTGTCGTCACGACCGGGAACCGCACCTATTTCGGAGCGCTGGCGGCAAGGGTCACGGCAACCGATCGCGCACCGACTGCGTTCCAGGCCGGGGTAAACAAGGTCAGTTGGCTGATGATGCGCTTCATGATGGTGATGGCGCCGGTCGTACTGCTGATCAATGGTTTCACCAAGGGTGACTGGCTGGAAGCCTTTCTCTTTGCTGTGTCTGTCGCGATAGGACTGACCCCGGAGATGCTGCCGATGATCGTGACGACCACACTGGCCAAGGGCGCGGTGTCGCTGTCGCGCAAGAAGGTCATCGTAAAGCGGCTGGACGCCATCCAGAACTTCGGGGCAATGAACGTGCTGTGCACGGACAAGACAGGCACGCTGACGCAGGACAAGATTTTTCTGGAACGCCACACCGACGTGTTCGGCAAAGAATCTGAGCAGGTGCTGGACTATGCCTACCTGAACAGCTACTACCAGACCGGACTGAAGAATCTGCTGGATGTCGCTGTGCTGGAGCATGCCGAAGTGCATTCCGAGCTCAACCTTGCTGCCAACTTTCGCAAGGTGGATGAGGTGCCATTTGATTTCCACCGCCGCCGCATGTCGGTTGTAGTGGCCGAACAGGATACCCATCACTTGCTGATCTGCAAAGGCGCAGTGGAAGAGATTCTGGCGATCTGCACCCACGTCCAGCATGGAGACGAAGTGCAGCCTATTACTCCTGAACTGCTTGCGAGAATGCAGAACGTGACCGCCTCGCTGAACGAGGAAGGATTGCGTGTCGTTGCGGTGGCAGCGAAGGAAATGGCGCCGGATAAGGAAATCTATGGCGTGGCCGACGAGTCGGGACTGAACCTGATCGGCTACATCGCCTTCCTCGACCCGCCCAAGGAAACCACCGAACCCGCGCTCAATGCACTGCAGGAACACGGCATAGCGGTCAAGGTGTTGACCGGCGACAACGAACTGGTCACCGCAAAGATTTGCCGCGAGGTTGGCTTGAATATCGCCGGATTGTTGCGCGGCTCGGACATTGAAGCAATGGATGAGAGGCAACTGGCGCAGGCGGTCGAAACATCGAACGTATTTTCCAAACTGACTCCGATCCACAAGGAACGCATCGTCCGTGCGCTGCGCAACAATGGCCACATTGTCGGCTTTATGGGCGACGGCATCAACGATGCCCCCGCGCTGCGCGCTGCGGACATCGGTATCTCGGTGGATACCGCAGTGGATATCGCCAAAGAGGCGGCCGACATCATCCTGCTGGAAAAGAGCCTGATGGTGCTGGAAGAAGGCGTGCTGGAGGGCCGCAAGACCTTTGCCAACATGCTCAAATACATCAAGATGGCGGCCAGCTCCAACTTCGGCAACGTCTTCTCGGTGCTGGTGGCCAGCGCCTTTCTGCCCTTCCTGCCGATGATGCCGCTGCAGTTGCTGACGCAAAACCTGCTGTATGACATTTCGCAGATCGCCATTCCATGGGACAACGTGGATGCGGAACAGATGAGATTGCCGCAGCGCTGGAAACCCGAAGACCTTGGCCGCTTCATGATCTATTTCGGCCCCATCAGCTCGATCTTTGACATCACCACCTTCTGCCTGATGTGGTTTGTATTCAAGGCCAATACGCCTGAACATCAGTCGCTTTTCCAATCCGGCTGGTTTATCGAGGGGCTGTTGTCGCAGACCCTGATCGTACACATGATACGCACCCAGAAGATTGCCTTCATTCAAAGCCGCGCATCTGTCGCGTTACTGATGATGACATCACTGGTGATGGCGGCGGGAATCTACTTGCCGATGTACGGATTGGCACATTACTTCAAGCTTGAGGAGTTGCCATCGGTGTTCTTCCCATGGCTGCTTGCCATCCTGCTTTGTTATATGGCGCTAACCCAGGCCATGAAAGGCTTTTATGTGCGCCGCTACGGCTGGCAGTAGGCTATTCCGGCACGGGAATCCTTTGCTGACCGTTATATGGTGAATTCTGCCAGCAACTGGATGCCCGCTTTGCGGTGCATGGGCCAGTCGGTTACTTCGTGCCAAAGGGAGACCGTCGAGTAGCTTCCCAATTACTGACGTGTGCACCAAATAGTGCGTAGTGCGTTATAGGAGACATGAGTACCAAGACTGATGCCCGGAAATTGGATGGAGCCACGCAAGCTCACCTGCGGAAGCTGGTGGTGAAAGCGGTGCGTGGAGGGATGACGCAAACCGAAGCGGCGACGACATACAGCGTCAGCCTGCGAGCAGTGAGCAAATGGATGAGGTTGTCTCGTGATGGTGGGCTGCGGGCGTTGAAGCCTGGCAGGCGTGGTCGACGCCCTGGCGGCGGACGGTTGAATACAACACAGGCTGCGCGCATTCGTGCGCTGATCATTGGAACGATGCCCGACCAGTTGAAGTTGCCGTTCTACCTTTGGACGCGGGAAGCGGTGGCCCGCCTGATCGAGCGGAAGTATGGCATCACAGTTTCGCAGACGACGGTCGGGCGTTACCTCAAGGCATGGGGTATGAGTGCGCAGAAACCCGTACGCCGTGCCTACGAGCGAAACGATGTAGCGATTGCCCGCTGGCTTGACGAAGACTACCCAGCCATCGTCAAGGTAGCGAAGCGCGAGAAAGCGACGATTTATTGGGGTGACGAGATGGGATTGCGCAGTGATCATGTCAGCGGAACTTGTTTCGCCCCGATGGGGCAAACGCCGGTGGTGCGAGCGACCGGGCAACGCTTTGGCTGTAACATGATCTCTGCGATCACCAATCGTGGTGCACTGGCATTCATGGTGTTCGAAGGCAAGTTCCAGAATTCGGTGTTCATTGAATTCATGAAGCGGATGCTCAAACAGGTCAAGGGCAAGATATTCCTGATCGTCGATGGTCACCCGGTGCATCGTTCGGCAGCCGCGAAGAAGTTTGTCGCCGAAAACGCCAACCGTCTGCGGCTGATTCGTCTGCCCGGCTACTGCCCCGAACTGAACCCTGATGAGTTGCTCAATCAGGACGTCAAGACTAACGCCCTGGGAAAGAGCCGGCCAACCAACAAAGCGGAGATGGTGGCCAGCCTGCGTAGCCATCTTCACCGCCGACAGAAGCAACCTCATGTGATCCAGAATCTGTTTCAGGAAAAACATGTTCGCTATGCCGCCTGACCAAAATCACGCACTATTTACCGGCCTGCTCAGTAAGTGAAGGTTAAAGCTTTCTCGGCACTCGGACGTATCGTGATACGTTAAGCGGAAAAAATACCGGGGGTGCTTTCAGACCGCTGCCAGTCTGTAACCGACCCCGACTTCCGTCAGAAGAAAGCGCGGCCGGGCCGGGTCTTTTTCCAGTTTATGCCGCAAGATACCCATGTAGATGCGCAGGTAGTGTGCGCGTTCAACGCAGTTAGGTCCCCATACTTCATTAAGCAGCAAACGATGCGTTAGCACCTTGCCTGCGTGTTTTACCAGCACAGTCAGCAAGCGGTATTCGATCGGGGTAAGGTGAACTTCCACGTCGCTGACGGTGACCTTGCGATGAATCATGTCCACTTTCAATTCGTCGACAGAAAAAACGCCTTCTTCCTCGCAACTGGTAGCTGAAGACACATGACGTAATGCCACGCGTATCCGTGCCAGCAGCT
The DNA here is from genome assembly GCA_963723415.1 of uncultured beta proteobacterium. Classification (GTDB taxonomy): domain Bacteria; phylum Pseudomonadota; class Gammaproteobacteria; order Burkholderiales; family Gallionellaceae; genus Gallionella. The sequence continues at coordinate 63,117 of CAVRQB010000004.1, forward strand.
CGCCTACGCTGAAGGGTTTGACCAGGTAATCGGCTGCACCCGCATCCAGAGCGGAAATTTTATCGTTCTCTTGCGAGCGTGCCGACAGGATGATGACAGGAACAGAAGACCATGCGCGTATGCTTTTGATCACTTCCACGCCGTCCATATCGGGCAGGCCAAGATCGAGAATTATCAGATCTGGCTTGCGCGTAGCCGCTTCGGTCATACCCTGTTTGCCGGTTTCCGCTTCGAATACCTGATAGCCTTCCGAGGTCAGCGAAGCCCGGAGAAAACGGCGAATCTGCGCTTCGTCTTCGATGACAATAATGGTGGCGGACTTGCTCATGATTCGGTGATTTCTTCGCCCTCAACCATGGGGGGAGATTCGGTCAACGGCAATGCAAAATGGAATGCAGCGCCTCCGGAAGGCAAATTATCTGCCCATATCCTGCCGCCGTGCGCTTCCACGATGGCGCGACAGATGGTTAAACCGAGTCCCGCTCCGCCCTGATTGCCTTCAGTGTCGACACGGTGGAATTTTTCGAAAATGCGAGTTTCTTCTCCGGCCGGAATTCCATGACCCTGATCAGAAACTGTCACCACCAATTCGTTCTGGCCGGTTGCGGCAGAAACTTCGATGGGGGTCCCGGGCGGTGTGTACTTGACTGCATTTTCCAGCAGGTTCGCAAATACACGCTCGATCAACAGGCTGTCTATTTCGACCAAAGGCAAGTCGTGCGGCAGCTTGACGGTTACCGGATGATGGTCCATGCGCGCTGCCAGTCCAGCCAGCGCGCCGCCGACTACTTCTTCCAGCGGTTGCCATTGCCGGTTCAGCACGACAGCGCCCGCTTCAAGCCGGGCCATGTCCAGCAGGTTGTTGGCCAGTCCGGACATGCGTATGGCCCCGTCATATATCGCTTGGCTGAGTTCATGGCGTGCATGGCTGTCGAGTTTGTCGTTATCCCGCACCAGGCTGCTGGATGCGCCGACGATCGCCGCCAGCGGCGTGCGCAAGTCATGCGAGATCGCGGATAGCAATGCATTGCGCAATTGTTCCGCTTCCATCTGTATCTGGGCCCTTTGCGCTTCCACCGCCAGCCTGACACGTTCCAGGGCCAGCGCGATCTGGCTGGTGAAGGTTTCCAGCAGACGCTGCTGTTCGGGCAGCGCGATCCGCGACGGGTTGAGCGGCAACAGGGCCAGCACACCTATCGTGCCGGAAGCGGATCTGAGCGGCAGGTAAACCATATCGCCCCCCGGTAATGTGTCCGTACCCAGCCCCGCCATCTGTTCATGGTCATACACCCATTGCGCCACACTCAGGTCACTGCCATGGCAGGATTGCGCAGTTCCCGCGCTCCTGGGATAAACGATGCGGCCCGCCTGATTCGGCAGCAACACGACAGCCTGGGCTTCGAACACCTCCGCAACATGCTTGACTGCAATATGCACAAGATTTTCCTCGCCGCGTGTCGCGGCCAGTTCGCGGCTCATCGCGTACAGAGATGCCATCCGGCGCTCGCGATGCCCGGCGATCTTGGCCTGGTGGCGGATGCTTACCGTCATGTTGCTGATCACCAGCGCCACCGCCAGCATGACCGCGAAAGTGATCAAATACTGTGTATCCGAAACGGCAAAACTGAATCGCGGCGGCACGAAAAAGAAATCAAACGTTACCACGCTCAGGAACGAACTCAGTACCGATGGTCCGCGCCCGTAGCGCGCGGCGACCACCACCACACCCAGAAGGTAAACCATGATCAGATTGGCCAGCTCGAAATGGCGAAGCATGAACCAAGCTACAGCGGTGCAGATTACCGTCGCGACAACCGCCCATGCATAGCCCGCGCGCCACTTGAACAACAGGCGCTGTTCCCCGGACTCCAGCCCCAGATACAGGCGGCTGCGCGAAAAATAGGGATTCTCCCTGGTCTGCGACAGGAAATCGGACTCCTTGCCCACCACATGAATGTCTATGTCGCTGGCTTGGCGGACGATGGTGTCAACCAGCGACCCGAGCAGCCAGCGTTTCCATCCTGACAGTGTCGGCTTGCCCAGCACGATGCGGGTGGCATTGCGGGTGCGGGCGTATGAAATTACCTCATTGGCCAGCCGGTGGGAGCTTAGCGTCACCGTCTCCGCGCCCAGTTCCTCTGCCAGTTTCAACGTCCGCAACACAGTGTCACGCTGTTCCTTGGAAAGGCGTTGCAGCTTCGCCGTTTCGACATACAGCACAATCCACTCTGCCTTCAGCAACTGCGCCAAACGGTATGATGCACGCACCAGGTTTTCCGCAGAACCGCCCGGCCCGATGCAGACCAGCAGCCGTTCTTTCACCTGCCATATGCTCTGGATGGCATGATCTTCACGGTAGTCGCGCATCTGCGCATCGACCCGATCCGCCGTGCGGCGCAGCGCCAGTTCGCGCAATGCGATCAGGTTGCCCTTGCGGAAAAAATTCTCGGCCGCGCGTTCCGCTTGCTGGGGCAGGTAGACCTTGCCTTCCTTCAGCCGCTGCAACAGCTCGTCCGGGGGAAGATCGATCAGTTCGATCTCGTCAGCTCCTTCCAGCACCGCGTCCGGCACAGTCTCCCATACCGGGATGCTGGTGATCTGCGACACCACGTCGTTGAGGCTTTCGATGTGCTGGACGTTGATCGTGGTATAGACATCGATACCCGCATCCAGCAGTTCCTCCACATCCTGCCAGCGCTTGGGATGGCGCGAACCCGGGGCATTGGTATGCGCCAATTCATCCACCAGGATCAGCGCCGGACGACGTTTGAGTGCCGCATCCAGATCAAACTCGCGCAAAGCTGTATCGCGGTATTCCACCAGGCGCGCCGGCAGTGCTTCCAGCCCTTCCAGCAACTGCTCGGTCTCGGCACGCTTGTGTGTTTCCACATAGCCCGCCACCACATCCAATCCTTCCGCGCGCCGCTCGCGCGCCGCCAGCAACATGCCAAAGGTTTTTCCGACACCGGCGGAGGCGCCGAAGAATATCTTCAGGCGGCCGCGGCGGCGCCTGGCTTCGGCGCGCTGCACTCTTTCCAGCAAAGAGTCGGGATCGGGACGTTGGTCGCTATCGTTCATCGCCAATACAAGTTCATGGTAGGGTGGGCACGTTTTGTGTGCCCGCGCGGTTGGCAATGTAGAGTAGGCACGTCTTTGTGTCCACGCAGTCAGCGGCCATCATATTCCGGCACGGCATCCGCGTGGGCACAAAAACGTGCCCACCCTACGAAATCAATGGGTGTTGTCCAGCGCCAGATTGAGCTCCAGCACGTTCACCCGAGGTTCGCCGAAAATCCCGAACTGGCGACCCTCGGTGTGTTCCGCCACCAGCTTGCGCAGAGTATCCGGGTTGAGATTGCGCACTCGCGCCACGCGCGCAAGCTGGTATTCCGCAGCCGCCGGGCTGATGTGCGGATCGAGTCCGCCGCCGGATGCAGTCACCAAGTCAACCGGAACCGGCTGCTTATTGCCGGGGTCGGCATCGCGCAAGGCCTGGACCCTGCCTTTCACCGCATCCTCGACCGCAAGGTCGTGCAGCCCGAATTCCTCCTGCATTTTATCGAGCTCATCATCGGTCACATCGCGCAACGCCACCCAGACGAAACAATCCGGTCTTTCAAGGTAATCGCTGATGGCTTCGACGGGAAGGTCGGCGATTTTGACGCCGTTCTGGTAGGCGACACAATTGATCAGCATGGCGGTTCACGGTCGGTTATGGGTGCGCGAAGTATACGTGTTTCCTTAGCTACTTACAGCCTCCGTCCCTGCCCAATATGTGCTTCGAAATCGCGCAGCGTCTTCCTTTGCAACGGAACATCGTGTGTAATTGCAGATTCTTTCCGGCAACCGCAAGCCGGTTTGCGCGATTGCAATAACACGATGATATACGCCAATCCAAGTGGAACGGCGATGGCGAGAATGGCGAACAACGGCTCCAAAATAGCATCCATTTCTAGCGCTTTCATATTTGGGCGGCGCACCGGTGCAGTCTGTCATCGCGCGAAGCCAAGACGATCTTTCCTGCATGCGCGATTCTTTGAATGGCAGAAACAATGCTGCCAGAGTGACTGTCATCCGCCGTCACTTCGAGGCGAACATGCACATCCTTTTCTGCGACAGACTGCCCGCAGTCCCATTTCTCCGGGTCGACGGCAGAAGGGCGCTGTGGCATCGGAGTAATTACGACACGTTCCCCACCGGCAACACAAACAGCCTTGCGCACAGCCATCGCTTCTGACTCTTTTAACACTGTAGTGATTCGTTTCATGCAATCCTCCTTCTTTGGATGGGATGCATACTATGTGAAACAGAGTAAAAACAGCATAAATTGTTAACCATCGGATGTAAAAAACTCATCAAGAAATTACGCCGCGGTTAACATGAAACTCGCGTAGCGATAACCAGCGACGCGCCCAGCGTTTTTTTTGCCGGGCTTAGTCGAGTGGCTAGTAGTTCTATCAGACTGCGTCCCTCTCTCCCGCTTGCGGGAGAGAGCCAGGAGAGAGGGAAACGGGCATGGCAAGCTTCATGATTAAGGGCGGCAATTTGTGCCATGCCCGTTAGGATAGTTCCACACAGTCAATTTGCGCCAAAATACTATGTGTATGCAAAAGATTCGCCATACGCATTTTGAGGACAGTTCCGGCGACACTAATGCGCAGCATCCAGCGCCAGATTGAGCTCCAGCACGTTCACCCGAGGTTCGCCGAGAATCCCGAACTGGCGACCCTGGGTGTGTTCCGCCACCAGCTTGCGCAGAGTATCCGGGTTGAGATTGCGCACTCGCGCCACGCGCGCAAGCTGGTATTCCGCAGCCGCCGGGCTGATGTGCGGATCGAGTCCGCTGCCGGATGCGGTCACCAAGTCAACCGGAACCGGCTGCTTATTGCCGGGGTCGGCATCGCGCAAGGCCTGGACCCTGCCTTTCACCGCATCCATCAATGCCGGGTTGGTCGGCCCCAGGTTCGATCCACTTGAAGACGATGCATTATTGGGCATCGGGCCGGTCGCCGAGGGGCGGCTCCAGAAATACTTGGGGTCGGAAAACGACTGGCCGATCAGGCTGGAGCCCACCGGTTTGCCGTCTTTGATGATCAGGCTGCCGTTGGCCTTGCCGGGCATGGTTACTTGGGCGATGCCGGTCACGACGAGCGGATAGGCGATTCCGGTAATCAATGTCAGCAGCAGGAAGCTGACGATGGCGGGGCGTAATTCGTTAAACATGGCAATTCCTTTCATATTTCAATTTGCATAAATTCATTTCGCGTAGGGTGGGCACGTTTTTGTGCCCACGCCGACGCATGGCAAAGCCAGCCGATTGCGGGCGCGGGTGTGAGGCGGCCATTCCCGCCCCGGATGCTTCGCAACGCCGTGTCATGGCCGCCACCCCGCCTCAGGCCAAATTGATGGCCACAAGCAATGCGTCTATCAGCTTGATGCCTACGAACGGGATGATGAGGCCGCCCAGCCCATAGATCAGCAGGTTGTTGCGCAGCAAGACGTTTGCCCCGATGGCGCGGTATTTCACGCCCTTCAGCGCCAGCGGCACCAACGCGATGATGATCAGCGCATTGAAGATCACTGCGGACAGGATCGCGCTGGACGGCGTCGCCAGGTGCATCACGTTCAGTGCGCCCAGCGCCGGATAAGTGGTCACGAAGGCCGCCGGGATGATCGCAAAATACTTGGCCACGTCGTTGGCGATGCTGAATGTGGTCAGGGAACCGCGCGTCATCAGCATCTGTTTGCCGGTCTCGACGATCTCGATCAACTTGGTCGGATTGGAGTCCAGGTCCACCATGTTGCCGGCTTCCTTGGCCGCCTGCGTGCCGGTGTTCATTGCCACCGCGACATCGGCCTGCGCCAGTGCCGGGGCGTCGTTGGTGCCGTCGCCGGTCATCGCCACCAGCCGGCCTTGCGCCTGATGTTCGCGGATCAGTTTCAGCTTGGCTTCCGGTGTGGCTTCGGCGAGGAAGTCGTCCACTCCGGCTTCGGCTGCGATGGCGGCGGCGGTAAGCCGGTTGTCGCCGGTGATCATGATGGTCTTGATGCCCATGCGGCGCAGTTCGGCGAAGCGTTCCTTGATGCCGCCCTTGACGATGTCCTTGAGCTCGATCACGCCGAGCACTTTCACGCCATCCGCCACCACAAGCGGCGTGCTGCCGCGTCGTGCGACATTGTCCACGATGGTGTTCACCTCGGCAGGAAAGCTTCCACCCAGGCCGATGACATGATTGCGGATCGCGTCGGCGGCGCCTTTGCGGACTTGACGATCTCCCATATTGACGCCGCTCATGCGCGTCTGGGCACTGAACGGCACAAAGGTCGCGCCCAGCGCATGGATGTCGCGTTCGCGCAGGCCGAACTTTTCCTTGGCCAGCACCACGATGCTGCGCCCTTCCGGCGTCTCGTCGGCCAGCGAGGCGAGCTGTGCCGCGTCGGCCAGATCAGCCTCGGTCACGCCGCTGGCATGCAGGAAGTTGTTGGCATGGCGGTTGCCCAGCGTGATCGTGCCGGTCTTGTCCAGCAGCAACACGTCCACATCGCCCGCCGCTTCCACCGCACGGCCGGAGGTCGCGATCACATTCTTCTGCAGCATGCGCCCCATGCCTGCCACGCCGATCGCGGAAAGCAGGGCGCCTATCGTGGTCGGGATCAGGCACACCAGCAGCGCCACCAGCACGGTGATGCCGATCGGAGCACCCGCTTTGGCCACCTCGACGCTATACAGCGAGAACGGCAACAGCGTGACGATGACAAACATGAAGATCAGCGTCAACGCCACCAGCAGAATGGTCAGCGCGATCTCGTTGGGCGTCTTCTGGCGCTTGGCGCTTTCCACCATCCCGATCATGCGGTCCAGGAAAGTCTCGCCGGGATTGGTGGTGATGCGCACCACCAGCCAGTCGGACAACACCCGCGTGCCGCCGGTCACCGCGCTGAAGTCGCCGCCGGATTCGCGGATCACCGGCGCGCTCTCGCCGGTGATGGCGCTTTCGTCCACCGAGGCCACGCCTTCGATCACTGTGCCGTCGCCGGGTATGAAATCGCCCGCCTCCACCAGCACCACATCGTCCTTGCGCAAGCCGGAACCGGGCACCAAAGCATACTTTTCACCATGCTGCGGACGGGTCAGTTTCTTGGCCTGGATGTCGCGTTTGGCCTTGCGCATCGCAGCAGCCTGGGCGCGGCTCCGGCCTTCGGCTATCGCCTCGGCGAAGTTGGCGAACAGCACGGTGAACCACAGCCACAGCGTCACCGCCAGGATGAAGCGGGCCGGTGCTTCGCCGTGCCCGGCCAGTGCCTGGATGAACAGCAGCGTCGTCAATATGCTGCCGACCCACACCACGAACATCACCGGGTTCTTCATCTGTTGCTGCGGGCCCAGCTTCTTGAACGAGTCCACCACGGCCTGTTTGACGATGTCGCGCTCAAACAGCGGAAACGGAATTGTCTTGCTTGTCATGTAAATCTCCTAATGCGTACTAATCATGTTCAGGTGTTCGATCACCGGCCCCAGCGCCAGCGCCGGCACGAAGTTCAGCGCACCCACCAGCAGCACCGTGCCGATCAGCAGCCAGACGAACATCTGCGTATGGGTCGCCATGCTGCCTATGCTGGCGCGAATGCGTTTCTTGGCCGCCAGCGAACCGGCCAGCGCCAGCACCGGGATCATCAGCCAGATGCGCCCGAAGAACATTTCGAAGCCCAGCGCGGTGTTATAGAACGGCGTGTTGGCGGACAGTCCGGCAAAGGCGCTGCCGTTGTTGCCGACCGCCGACGAGAACGCATACAGGATTTCGCTGAAGCCGTGCGCGCCGGGGTTGGCGACACCCGCCTTGCCTGCGTCCACCATGACTGCCAGCGCAGTCCCGCCGAGGATGATCATCGGCGGAATCAGGATCACCAGAGAAGCCATCTTGATGTCGAACGCCTCGATCTTCTTGCCCAGATATTCCGGCGTGCGGCCTATCATCAGCCCGGCGAGGAACACCGCGATCACGGCGTAGATCAGCATCCCGTACAAGCCGGAACCGACCCCGCCGAAGATCACTTCGCCCAACTGGATCTGCGCCATCGGCACCAGCCCGCCCAGCGGCGTGAAGGAATCGTGCATCGAGTTCACCGAGCCGTTGGAGGCGGCCGAGGTGGCGGTGGCCCACAGCGCGGAGTTGACGATGCCGAAGCGCGTTTCTTTTCCTTCCATGTTACCAACGGGGCCTTCAATGTTGCCGCCGGAATGCATAGCCAAAGCGGTCTGATCCACACCCAATGCCGAAAAGGCGGGATTGCCTTGCAGCTCGGAATATTCAGCCACGGCGAGGAAGCCGGCGAACAATATCGTCATCGCGGCGAGGAACGCCCAGCCCTGGCGCGTGTCGCCCACCATGCTGCCGAAGGTGTAGCACAGCGCGGCGGGAATCAGCAATATCGCCAGCATCGTCACAAAATTGGAGAACGGCGTGGGATTCTCATAAGGATGAGCCGAGTTGACGTTGAAGAAACCGCCGCCATTCGTCCCCAGTTGCTTTATCGCGATCTGGGAGGCGGCCGGTCCCATGGGCAGGCTCTGCTCCTTGCTGGTTGCCTTCTCTGTAACGGGATTGCCTGCAGCGTCTTTCACCGGGTTGCCGGCGGCATCGACCTTTGGGTTGTCGTAGGTGATCGTTTCCACCGTCGGCACGGCCTGATAGGCAGAAAAATTCTGCACTACGCCCTGGCTGACCAGCACCAGCGCCAGCACGACGGAAAGCGGCAGCAGGATATAGATGATGCTGCGTGTCATATCTACCCAGAAGTTGCCTATGGTTTCCATCGTGTGGCGCGCAAAGCCGCGTATCAGCGCCACCATCACGGCCATACCGGCAGCGGCGGAGAGAAAGTTCTGCACCGCCAGCCCCAGCATCTGCGTCAGGTAGCTCATCGTGGTTTCGCCGCCGTAGCCCTGCCAGTTGGTGTTGGTCATGAAGCTGATCGCGGTATTGAACGAGGAGTCAGGCGTGACCGCGCCGAAACCCTGCGGATTCAGCGGCAGCATGCCCTGCAGGCGCTGCATCGCATACACGACCAGCACACTGAGCAATGCGAACCACAGCATCGCCAGCGCATAGCGGGGCCAGCGCATCTCCTGCTTGCTGTCCACGCCGCACAGGCGGTAAAAAATATTTTCGATCGGGGCCATCCAGCGCACGAACGCCGGCAGCCTGCCTTCGTAAACGCGCGCCATGTACCAGCCAAGCGGCTTCGCCAGCGCGATCAGCACGCCGAGGAACAGCGCAATTTGCAGCAATCCATTGGCACTCATGAGAACAACTCCGGTTTAAGCAAAGCGATGAAGAGATAAACTATCAACCCAAGGGCGACGATGCCGCCCAGAATGTAAAAGGTCATGATGGCTTCCCCAGTTTTTCGATGCCGTATATCAGCAGCACGCTCAGGCCGAAGAAGGCCAGGGTCAGCAATAGATAGATCCAGTCCATTCGATTTCTCCTTGTAAGAACTTCAGGGTGCGGATGCTAGGGAGTACCAAGTTAAGATGGTATAAAGATTGAAGGTGCAGATATAAAAATCTTGTATAAATGTCCGGGATCAGACTTCGGAGTGACGCCATATTTCGCGCTGGCAATATGACACTTTTTGCCGGGTGGAGTCCATGTCTATTGTTGCGACCCGACTGACCGCCTTCCGGAATTTGCACGAACCGGTTCGCGTCGAAAGCACCTGTTCGGATTTCTGACAAGCAGACTTTCGTGACCGGCTAAAGCAGGTCAGACACTGATGTCTGCCTGGGCCGAGAAAATGACGGTCAGGTTCTAAACTTAAGCGCACGATTGCATGACAGATTCCAACAACGTCTGGTCGCCCGCTATGTGCTGCCTAGCCTTGGACGTCACTTTGTGCCGCATACGGTCCTTCGACAATTCGCTCAATAGCGGATACTCACGGTTATCTAGAAACCCAAATGCTGAAAGACACGGATCTTGATGAAATCTACAACGGTCAGGTAAACCAGCACCAACACCATCAACCCGGAAACCAGCCACAGCGGAATGGCCGCCATCAGTATCCCCTGCGTGGAGAGGATAACCACCGCGATGATGTCTAGCAGTGAAGCCACCAGTAACCATCGGCTGGGGACCGATTTCCAGAAGTGACGGCGCTCCCGCACCAGGTACACATTGCCCTGGCCGGTGAACACCAGCATCACGAAGATCAGCGTCTGCAACTGGCTCAGCGGCAAATGCAGCCAATCGCGCCCGGCAAAAAATACCGCGAACGAAAGGACCAGCACCAATCCCGCCAGGATGCCCGAAGTCAGCATCAGTTTGGGGATATTCCAGCGCTCGGGTTTGAGTGAATAAGAAACGCGATCCGTCGCGATGGACATCGTTACGAAATCATTGGTGAACAGCAGCAGCACGATCAGCAGCGGGGTGATCACGAACACACCGGTCAGCATTACGCCAATACTGAGGAAGATGGCGATTTCCAGCGTCTTGATGATCTTGTTCATCGTATAGGTGAGCATGCGCTGATTGATGCGCCTGCTGGTTTCCACCGCTGCCTTCACATCCATCAATCCGGGGTTGGTCAGCACCAGACTGGCGGCGGCCTTGGCGACATCGGTGGCATTGGCCACGGCAATGCCGACCTCAGCCTGCTTGAGCGCCGGTGCATCGTTGACACCGTCGCCGCTCATGCCGACCACATGCCCGCTTTGCTGCAAGGCCCGGACCAGACGAAACTTGTCTTCCGGCAATACCCGCGCAAACACGTCATAGTCGAGCGGGTTTTGCCCGATCGCCTCATGCAGATTTTCCGGGGAACACACACGTGTGCCGATACCCACCTTTTCGGCCACCGCGCGGGCCGTGGCGGGGCCGTCGCCGGAGACCATCAGCACCCGCACGCCCAGATCGTGCAGGTTTTTAATCAGCGCTTGCGAATCTTCCCGCGGCGGGTCTTGCAGCGCTACCAGCCCGGCGAGCTGCAGGCCGTTGTTACCGGTTTCGACGGCAACTGCCAGGACGCGAGAACCATCCGCACCCAGTCGCTCCACGTCAGCGGTGATATCGAACCCAGCCTTGACCAGCGCAGCTATCATCCGCGGCGCCCCCTTTAGTACCCGCAATTTACTGCCATTCCGGTCATAACTGGCTTCGGAACGCTTGGTTTCCGGGTCGAACGGAATAAAGCCCATGCGCTGTGGCATTGCGGAAAGCAGTCCGCGCGAGCGCGCCGCATCCAGGATCGCCATGTCTATCGGGTCCTGTGTCGCATGGTCGCTGGCGAGCGCGGCCCAAAGCAGCAGATCATCGTCGGTATAAGGTGCATATGACTGGAGCGCACTGAGTGCCAAACTGTTTTGTGTAATGGTGCCGGTCTTGTCGCTGGCCAGCACATCCATCGCAGCCGCTTCCTCGATCGCCGACAGCCGTGTCACCAGCACGCCGTTTCTGGCGAGTTCCAGCGCACCCAGCGCCGTTGCAAGCGTGTAGGTTGCCGGCAGCGCAATGGGCACCGAAGCGACCAGCAAGATCAGCGCGAAGGGCAGCACTTCGGTTATCGCGATGCCGTGTATCCAGCTGTACAGCAACAGGGCGGCAACCAGTATCGCGTCCAGCGTCACCAGATACCTGACGATGGCAATGATCAGGATCTCCAGGTGGCTTGCCGTCCTCGCGCTGCGCACCAATTCCGCGGTTTTGCCGAAATAGGTATGCACTCCGGTCGCCGTGACTTCACCCGATGCCTCGCCGCGCTTGACGATGGCTCCGGCGTTGACGGTCGCCTCGGCCCTTGCATCGACCGGCAGCGATTCGCCGGTGAGCGCGGATTGGTCCAGCAGCACCTGGCCATCAAGCAGACGGATATCGGCAGGCGCAAGGTCGCCCATGCGCAGATGCACCACATCTCCCGGCACCAGCTCCTGTGCGGCCAGCTTTTGCCAGACCTTGTCGCGCAGCACGCGCACCTGGATCGCCAGGCGTTTTTTCAACAGGGCAAGTGCATTGTTGGCTCGATGCTCCTGGGCAAAACCCAGCACGGCATTGAATATCAGCAAGGCGGTAATAATCGCCGCCTCGTCGGCCTTGCCGAGGGCGAATTGCAAAGCAATCGTGGCTTCCAGCATCCACGGAACCGGCGCCCAGAACTTGCGCAACAGCAGCAGCCAGGGATGCGGGCGGTCCTCCGCCACCGTGTTGGGGCCGAACTTGATTAGCCGTTGCCGAGCCTCGGCGCTGGTCAGCCCTTGCAGCGGGATTGCTTCGGGCATTTTTTTCATTTTGAGTCAGGTCGGAAGGTTGTCCTCAATTCGCAGTATTCGATTGCCGCATACGGACCAGCAAGATGGGCACCGGGCTGCTGCGTACGATGCCTTCTGCCACACTTCCCATCAGCAGGTGATTCAAGCCACTCCGTCCATGTGTGCCCACCACAACAAGGTCTGCCGGCCAAGCCCTGGCTTCTGCCACGATGGCGTCGGCCATTCGCTCACCTATGTTTTCGGTTTCGAGCAATTTGACTTCGGCATCAATTCCCGCAGAGCGGGCCGCGCTTTGCGCTTTTGCCAAGATCTCGTGTCCAGTCTCGATCCAAGCCCTCTCGATTTCAGACGGGTCAACGAATGGGGCATCACCGTAGAGACTGACTTCGTCAACCACATAGACGATCCGCAGAATGGCGTGTTCATCCTTTGCCAGGCCGATGGCTTCCTTTAGTGCAAGATCCGATGAACGGCTATCGTCTACCGCTGCCAATATGCGCTGATACATGACACTGACTCCTTTCGATCAAGGGCAAGGAATGTACTATTGTAAACCCCCTTTAAAATCGGTCCACATATAAATGGAGTTCTTGGGGAATGCGTAACGCCTGGATGATGAAGTGACAAATTATCAAATTCTCAATGGCCACTTTTCGCAACGCTGAATATCGCTTCGCTTGTCGGAAGCGGCAGGTCGCGCGCATCCGCTTGGAACGAATGAGAACACCAATGGATTATTGAGACAGTACTTCCCCAAAGGAACAGACTTATCGGTACACTCTCAGGCACATCTCAATGCTGTGGCTTGTAGACTGAATGAACGTCCGCGAAAGACGTTAAAATTCGAAACACCGGCTGAACGGTTTAACCAATGTGTTGCATCGACCGGTTGAAATCGCACATATGGAGCGGCCATATCGACCTTCGACCCGATCGCCTGCATCGGCCGAGAATGTGACGGACAGTAATTCGGCCTGCGGAAGTCCAGGGCGGACTGTCGAGATGTCTGCTCTGCGCAGCTTAGCTGGCGTTACAGGCAGCGCTTGTTACTTCCGCAGCGTGCCCAAAGCGGAAGCAACGAGGTTGCGGCAACCGGGGCGCAGGTACGCACTAGTTGGGTAGTAGAAAGTAGCTATCGTTCATTCGCGCCCCTGACCTCAAACATTAGATTTATTAAAGCTGTACCTGTATGGTTACCTGAATCGCATCCAGTCGAGCCGGCGGCTGGAGCGTGAATGCCAGCGCAACGTCGAGCTGATGTGGCTGGTCGGCAAGCTTGCGCCGGACTTCAAGACCATCGCCGACTTCCGCCGCGACAACGGCGAGGCGATCCGCAATGTATGCCGGGAATTTACCCTGCTGTGCCGGAAGCTGGACCTTTTTTCGCAGGCCATCGTGGCCATAGACGGCAGCAAGTTCAAGGCGGTGAACGCGCATGACCGCAACTTTACGGGCGCCAAGCTGGAGAAGCGCATGCAGCAGATTGATCAGTGCATCGAACGTTACCTGGCCGAGATGGACACGGCTGACCGGCAGCCGACGGATGTTGCCGAAGTCAAGACGACCCGCCTGCGCGAGAAGATCGCCACCCTGAAGAAGGACCTGGCGGAATTGCGGGAGATCGAGGTGCAGTTGAATGAATCGCCTTCAGGCCAGGTGTCGCTGACGGATCCTGATGCGCGGGCGATGGCGACCAGTACCAGTCGCGGCCTTGTTGGTTATTACGTGCAGACGGCTGTTGACGTGAAGCACCACCTTGTTGTCGCCCACGAGGTCACCAATTCGGGTTCGGATCGCCAACAGCTATCCAGAATGGCGAAGCAGGCCAAGGCCGTGATGGAGGCGGACGAACTCAACGTGATTGCCGACCGTGGCTACTTCAATGGCGACGAGATACTGGCCTGCGAGCAGGCCGGGATCACACCCTATGTGTCAAAGCCCAAGACCTCCGAAGCCAGGGCGGAGGGCCGGTTCGACAAGGCTGACTTCGTATACGACCCGCAGACCGATGAATACCGATGCCCGGCTGGCAGTCGGCTGACTTGGCGTTTCGCCAGCGCGGAGCGGGAGCATCTGATTCACCGTTACTGGAGTTCTGACTGTCCGCGCTGTCCAATCAAGGAAAAGTGTACGCCCAGCCAGCAACGCCGTGTCAGTCGTTGGGAACATGAAGCTAGTCTGGAGGCGATGCAAAGACGGCTCGACATGAGGCCGGAAGCCACGAAGATTCGCAGGCAAACTGTGGAGCATCCCTTCGGGACGATCAAATTCTGGATGGGAGCCCGGCACTTTCTGACCCGGACGTTAGGGCGAGTCGGTACCGAGATGAGTTTGCATGTCCTGGCGTACAACATGAAGCGGGTCATGCAGATAATGGGAGTAAAGGGATTGATTGCAGCGATGCAGGCGTGACGGGGGAGCATCTGCCCGCAAAAATTCCTGCTAACGTAGAACCCAAAGATCAGCGTCCGCGAATCTGCTACACGGTGATCCTTTCTGAGTTTCTACACAGCCTCGCCGAGGATGAGACCTTCATAGCATCACTTCCGGCGGGCCACTGCGGGCGGTTGCGTACTCACAACTCATGCGCTCGGCCACCTGGGCTTGCGTCAGGCCAGCCGCGTGCCTCGCCTCCAACAACAGATCCAGCAAAGCAAACTCCTCTTTTTCCAGCCGTTCGTACTCCTTGCGTACAGCCGGGTTTTTCAACATCTTGGCTCTTAACTCATCGTGTTTCAGCATGTTCAACCTCCTTCATGCGCCGCATCGCAATCTCCAATTGCGCATGCGGCGTTCTCTGGGTTTTCTTGATAAACCCGTGCAACATCATCATCCGCCGGCCGGACCGCGTACAAAACATTACCCGTGCAATCCCTTCGGCGCCCATCAACCGCAATTCAAACAACCGCCACCTTGGTCATGCCTTGCGCGCGTGCAATGTCGCCCAAAGCTTTGGCGATAAAAGCCGCATCGCCGTCACTCTCCTCGATGCAGGCATCAAGATAAAGCGCCATTTCTTCCGGTGTTCTCAATTGCTCCGCCACGTCGTAGGCGTGGGTTTTAGTCTTTGCCATGTTGTTCTCCTAAAGATTTTTGGCCAACAAAATTGCGGTCTTGATATCCGCACTCTGGCTGGATTTATCGCCACACGCCAGCAACACAATCAATCGCCTTGAAACGCCATTCCACGACACACAAACAGTTCACCTACTTCTTGCCGCAGGCGTAATTCCACAGAAGAGCTGCTGTACGGCCTGGTTCGATTGGGTCCCACGTGGTGTTGCCGGAATTGGAAGTGGATCCAACCAATTCACCTTCGCCCATATTTCCAGACCGGTAAGAAAAATAAAGTGTTCGCATTTGCTCATTTTCGCAGTCGAATTCAACTTGTTCCTCTTCTGATAAATACGCCTTTCCCTCTGCTTCGTGGTGGGCTATTTTGTAGTCATACACATTCCACATTCTTGCTATGTCGCCCTCCCTGTGAAAGCTGGATGTGTCGGTGTAGATGGCTTGCCCGCCATAGCCGCCGATTCGCACCAGCTCAGCCATCGCATTGATGCTCACGCCAGACAGCAATAACATCAAAATTAGATTACGCATCACTCCCCTTCGAATCGTCTCCCCCGACATTTGATAGAATACTCGCATCGCGCGAGTCGATCCACCATATCAGTGTTCGGGCAATGCCGGCCGCGGCAAGCCAGCCCGATAGGCAAGGATATGGAGTTGCCAGGGGTTCAAGCTCAAGGCACCCGCGGGTGTGCCGACTGAATGAGTCCATCGTTCAAGGAACACCGGAAGTACTGCAAAACGGTTGCCATCAATGTTGTAAAATCCACACATGAGCAAAGCATTCACACGCGAAAGCGATACAGATGACGAGGAATTGATACCCTCGGCGCAGTTGCCTGCGGGCGTCAAGAATTACATCACGCCGGGCGGATACCGCAAGCTGCAGGAGGAACTTGACCATCTGTGGAAGGTCGAGCGTCCGGCCCTGGTCAAGACCATCACGTGGGCCGCATCCAACGGCGACCGCTCCGAGAATGGCGACTACATTTACGGGAAGAAGCGCCTGCGCGAGATCGATCGCCGCGTGCGTTTCCTGCGCAAGCGCCTGGAGCTCGCCGAGGTGGTCGACCCTGCGCAACGCGCGGATTGCGACCAGGTGTTTTTCGGAGCGACGGTGACGGTGTGCGGCACTGACGGGTGCGAGAACACCTACAGTATCGTAGGCGTGGACGAGGCGGATGTGACGGTTGGCAGGATCAGTTGGGTTTCGCCGCTCGCTCGCGCGCTTCTTAAGATGCGGGAAGGGGAGGTGGCGATGTTACGAACCCCTAACGGAGTCAATGAACTTGAGGTGATCAGCATCGTTTATTGCGAGCTGGATTAAGCGCTGGATGTGAATGCCGGTATGCATGATGATTGATGCTTTACGCTTTGCCGGAAGTTTGCTATGTTGCCAGCCTCAAGGTGCATAGGTCGCCGGTATCGATTCCGGTTCTTTCAAAATTTTTGCGATCCGACTCCAAATCATGAACGAAAGACTGTTGAAGATTTTGAACAACCGCGAACAAAATTATCCTCACGCACTGGAAAAGCAGTTCCCGCGCATCCTTGAAAAGATCATGTCACTTTGGGATTCCCCCGAGTTCGATGCCTATCTTGCCGAGCTCATGACGACTACCCGAACCAATCGCCAGGGCTTTCCCCAGACGGTTGCCTCCGACATCATCTATTTGAACATGGTCCATGAAGGAAAAAATGAACCGGGAAGCCCGGTCACCTGGGCCCAGCGTCTAAGGGATGACCAGGCGTAGGAAACAGCCGCTTTGCGATGGAGAATGCCGCTGACCTGGAAGTGGCGCACGAAGCAAATCTGAAGTATCAACCACTCATCAAGGAAAGATAATGAAGAAAATCGAGGCAGTGATCAAGCCGTTCAAGCTGGATGATGTGCGCGAAGCACTGTCGGAATTGGGTGCGAGCGGATTGACGGTCACCGAGGTAAAGGGCTTCGGCCGGCAAAAGGGACACACCGAGCTGTATCGCGGCGCCGAATATGTAGTGGATTTTCTGCCCAAGATCAAGATCGAGGTGGTCATCCCGGCCAACCTGCTCGATGCGGCGGTCGATGCCATAGTCAAGGCCGCGCATACCGGAAAGATCGGTGACGGCAAGATCTTCATCTCGTCCGTTGAGCAGGTGGTTCGCATACGTACCGGAGAAACGGACGAATCCGCACTGTAAATGACTCGTCCGGCTGAACCGGCGTTTACTGATGAAACTACTAGCCATTTCACTAGGTCGGCAAACGACACCGACCAAGTGACTGGTTATGGCGCACCGACATGCGTATAATGCCCGCTTTGCCGAGGGCCGCTTCATGCGCATCATTCAAAAAGCATTAACCTTTGACGACGTTCTGCTCGTTCCTGCTTACTCCAATGTGCTTCCGCGTGATGTCAGTCTGCGCACCCAGCTTACCCGCAACATCGATCTGAATATCCCGCTGCTGTCCGCGGCGATGGATACCGTCACCGAGACGCGGCTGGCGATCGCGCTTGCCCAGGAAGGCGGCATCGGCATCGTCCACAAGAACATGTCTGCCCAGGCACAGGCGGCCAAGGTCGCCAAGGTGAAGCGCTTCGAAAGCGGCGTGGTCCAGGATCCGATCACGATCACGCCGGACATGACGGTGAGGAGCGTGATCGAGTTGACACGCAAACACAAGATCTCCGGGTTGCCGGTGGTGCAAGGCAAGCTGGTGGTCGGCATCGTCACCAATCGCGATCTGCGCTTCGAGAACAACCTGGACCAGCCGGTGAAGAACATCATGACTCCGCGCGAGCGGTTGATCACCGTCAAGGAGAACGCCAGCCTGGAAGAAGCGCGCAGCCTGATGCACAAGCATCGCATCGAACGCGTGATGGTGGTGAACGATGCTTTCGAATTGCGCGGCCTGATGACCGTCAAGGACATCTTGAAATCGAGCGAGCACCCGATTGCCTGCAAGGACAGCTTTGGTCATCTGCGCGTCGGTGCTGCGGTCGGCGTCGGAGAAGGGACCGATGAGCGCGTCACGCTGCTGGCCGAGGCCGGTGTGGATGTACTCGTCGTGGATACCGCACACGGTCATTCGCAGGGCGTACTGGATCGCGTCAAGTGGGTCAAGACCCGGTTCCCGAACATCGAGGTGATCGGGGGCAACATCGCTACCGGCGGCGCGGCACAGGCATTGCTGGACCACGGTGCGGACGGTGTGAAGGTGGGCATCGGCCCCGGTTCGATCTGCACCACGCGCATCGTCGCGGGTGTGGGTGTGCCGCAGATCAGCGCGATCCAGAGCGTCGCCAAAGCGCTGCAGGGAACCGGAGTGCCGTTGATCGCCGACGGCGGCATCCGCTATTCCGGCGATATCGCCAAGGCGATCGCTGCCGGCGCCCATTCGGTGATGCTGGGCGGTTTGTTCGCCGGCACCGAAGAGGCTCCCGGCGAGATCGAATTGTTCCAGGGACGTTCCTACAAATCCTACCGCGGCATGGGCAGCCTGGGTGCGATGCAGCAAGGTTCCAGCGACCGTTATTTCCAGGATAACGAAGACAGCCAGGACAAGCTGGTGCCGGAAGGCGTGGAAGGCCGCGTGCCCTACAAGGGCAGCGTAATTGCGGTGATCCACCAACTGATGGGTGGACTGCGCTCCAGCATGGGCTATATGGGATGCCCCGATATCGCCACGGTCCACACCAAGGCAGAGTTCGTCGAGATCACTTCTTCCGGCATCCGCGAGTCGCATGTGCATGACGTGCAGATCACCAAGGAAGCGCCGAATTACCATATTGAGTAGTTGGCAGTCGTTAGTCGCTAGTCGTTAGTTATGGCCGGTTACCGTGATCTGAAAGTGTGGCAATCGGCCATGCGCTTGGCTGAGGAGGTTTATCGGCTGAGTAGCCGGTTTCCTAAACATGAAACTTATGGTCTTGCTGGTCAGTTGCAGCGCTCGGCGGTATCTCTGCCATCCAATATTGCTGAAGGACATGGGCGTAATTCACACAAGGAATTTAATCATTTTCTCGGCATAGCCTTGGGGTCGTTGGCGGAATTGGAAACACAGCTCATTCTGGCGAAACAATTGGACTATTTGACTGAAGATGAAATCAGCCCGGCTCTGCAAAATGCTGATGAGATCGCCAAGATGCTCAAGGGCTTGCAAAAATCCCTCAACACCAACTAACGACTAACGTCTAGCGACTAATGACTGCTCATAGAAAAATCCTGATCCTCGATTTCGGTTCGCAGTACACACAATTGATCGCGCGCCGCGTCCGCGAGACGAATGTCTATTGCGAGTTGCACCCATGGGACATGGCAGAGGAAGACATCCGCGCCTTCAAACCGGCGGGTATCATACTTTCCGGCGGACCGAATTCGGTATACGAGGAACAGACACCGAAGGCGCCAGAGATCGTGTTCGGGCTGGGTGTGCCGGTGCTGGGTATCTGCTACGGCATGCAGACCATGGCCGCACAGTTGGGCGGGGCGGTGGAAAGCGGCAAGGTGCGCGAGTTCGGATACGCCGAGATTCGTGCACAGGGACATTCCGCCTTGCTGCGCGGCATCCAGGACAGAACCGATGCGCAGGGCCACGGTTTGATCGACGTGTGGATGAGCCACGGCGACAAGGTGACAAGATTGCCGCCCGGTTTTGCCGTCATCGCCAGCAATGCCGCCACGCCGATCGCCGGCATGGCGGACGAATCGCGGCACTATTATGCGCTGCAATTCCATCCCGAAGTGACCCACACCCGCCAGGGCAAGGCGATGCTGGGACGCTTTGTGCACGACATCTGCGGTTGCGGCCATGACTGGAACATGCCGGATTACATCGGCGAAGCGGTGAAACATATCCGCGAACAGGTGGGCAAGGATGAAGTGATACTTGGATTGTCAGGTGGGGTCGACTCCTCGGTGGCTGCGGCGCTGATCCACCGCGCGATCGGCGACCAGCTCACCTGCGTTTTCGTGGACAACGGCCTGCTGCGTCTTGATGAGGGCAAGCAGGTGATGGAGACCTTTGCCAAGAACCTGCACATGAAGGTCATCCATGTCGATGCCGGCGGCGAGTTCCTGCATCATCTGGCGGGGATCTCCGATCCGGAACAAAAGCGCAAGATCATCGGGCGCGAGTTCGTCGAGGTATTCCAGCGCGAAGCGAAAAAATTGCCACTGGCCAAGTGGCTGGCGCAGGGCACGATCTATCCGGACGTGATCGAGTCGGCCGGCGCAAAAACCAAAAAGGCGCACGCGATCAAGTCCCACCACAACGTCGGCGGCTTGCCGGAGAGCCTGCACCTCAAGCTGCTGGAGCCGTTGCGTGAACTGTTCAAGGATGAAGTGCGCGAACTCGGCGTGGCACTTGGATTGCCGCGCGATATGGTATATCGCCATCCTTTCCCCGGCCCCGGCCTGGGTGTGCGCATCCTCGGCGAAGTGAAACGGGAATACGCCGACCTGTTGCGCCGGGCCGATGCGATATTCATCGAAGAACTGCATGCTGCCAGGGACGATGATGGCAATTCCTGGTATGAAAAGACTTCCCAGGCATTTGCCGTGTTCCTGCCGGTCAGGAGCGTCGGCGTGATGGGCGATGGCCGCACCTACGAATGGGTGGTGGCATTGCGCGCGGTGCAGACGCAGGACTTCATGACCGCGCACTGGGCGCATCTGCCGTATGAACTCCTTGGCAAAGTCTCCAACCGCATCATCAACGAAGTGCGCGGCATCAACCGCGTCGTCTACGACATCTCCGGCAAACCCCCCGCAACGATAGAGTGGGAGTGATTAGATAGCGTTTTTTACCGTTCAACGTCGTTCAAGCATCACCTCTGCAAGCCTTATAAATCAATAGTTCTTGTCTTTTTATCGTTCGCCAACTATCATTGGTAACAACCCACTGATGTCGGTTGAGTTGACGGTTAATTTTACCGACATCCGCTAACGCGAAAATTTACCGTCAAGAGTGGTTGACGGTAAAAACTACGGTAAGGAGATGAACATGCTCACAGACACCAAACTAAAGAACTGGCGGCCGGCCGATGTTAAGAAGTGCGCGAAGGACGTTATCAAAAAAGGTAAGGTTGTCCGCAAGAAGGGGGATGAGGTTCCCGACCGCAAGCGTGTTGATCGTGACGGGCTATACGCCGTCATGTCAGACGCAGGCACCGTCACCTTCCGCTACGACTACCGCTTCAACGGGCGCCGCGAGACCCTGACCATCGGCCGCTATGGCCCTGATGCGATGTCGCTGGCCGAGGCCCGGGAGCAGCTCGTAGCGGCCCGCAAGAAGATCCATGACGGTATTTCCCCGGCTCAGGAAAAATCTGACGGTAAAAAAGAGGTGCGCGAGACCGGTACCGTCAAGACCTTCGCCGACATCTGGCTGCGCGATGCAGGGCTTGCAGACAGCACCATCGCCATGCGCAAGGCCATACTCGATCGCGACGTGCTGCCAACCTTCGGGAACCGCTATCTTGAAGAGGTCAAGTCTTCGCAGATCATGGACATGTGCGAGAAGATCAAGGCCCGCGGAGCCCCGGCCACCGCCGTCCACGCCTTAGAGATCATGCAGCAAATTTACCGTCACGCCAACAAGCGCGGCCTCAAAATAGACAGCCCTGCTGATAGCATATCCTCAAGTGCGATTGCCACATTTAAGCCGCGGGAACGGGCTTTGACGCCTGCCGAGATCCGCACCTTTTTTACCGTCATGGATACCGTCGGCACGCTGCCCACTCTCAAGCTGGCGGTCAAGCTCGTCCTGCTGACCATGTGCCGCAAGGGCGAGCTGTTGCAGGCCAAGTGGCCGGAGATCGACTTCGAGGCCGCGACGTGGACTATCCCCGCCGATCGGATGAAGGCACGCCGGCCGCACGTGGTGTACCTCAGCCAGCAGGCGCTCGATCTGCTGGTGGGACTCAAGACCTGTGCCGGCAGCAGCCCCTACATCCTGCCCGGGCGCTACGAGACCGATAAGTGCATGTCTGACGCCACGCTGAACCGGGTGATAACCGCCACCGTGGAGAAGGCCCAAAAGGAAGGGCGCGAGCTGCCGCACTTCTGCGTGCACGATCTTCGGCGCACGGCATCGACCTTGCTGCACGAGGCCGGGTTCAATACAGACTACATCGAGAAGTGCCTCGCGCACGAGCAGAAGGGGGTCAGGGCGGTCTACAACAAGGCCGAGTATGCTGACCAACGTCGCGAGCTGTTGCAGGCTTGGGCGGGCATGGTGGACGCTTGGATCGCAGGCGCGAAGGTGATCCCGCTGAAGGCTGCACGTGCACATCCGGTGGCGGCGTGATGAACATCGCCTCGTGGCTCGCCAATAATCGTGACGCGCAGATCGACCGCGAGCGCAACGATTTGCTCGCGGGTAAGCCGGACACTACCGCTGCCGAGAAGCTGTGGGCCGAGATCGCTGCCGGTGATGCAAGCGTATCGGATACCCTGATGTGGGCGCAGCACGTCGCCAAGCAAATCAAGGCCAACGTGATCGACGCCAGAGGGCAGTCGTCCACGGTGCGTGAGCGCGGTGCGCTCCATGCGCTCGGGGTTAGTGGCCGCGCTGATGTCTACCGTGATGCTAGGCATTACATGGAGACGTTTGCCTCGTTCGAGTTGCTGGACGATACCGGGCGTGCGGTGCCGATCCAATACCTGACCGGCGAGCAGTGGGTGGGGCTGCTCAAGGCAGAAGGCTACCTGCGCGACGTGCAGCACAAGACTGCGCTGAACCGCGTCAATGAGTGGCGCAAGGAGTTCGGCATCGAGTGAACGGCGTCACCATCACCACCACAACAACAGGCCGCGCAATGCGGCCTTTTTTACGTCTGCAAGTTTCCCAATTAAACACGACGATTCGGGAGAAGTTTTTATATACCTTGCGCGAGCATCACTATCAATTAACCACGGAGAAACGACATGGAAACACAGCGAAAAATACTGCGATACATACGCCGCCCGGAGGTGCTCGAGAAGACCAATGTCTCGGCTACCACGATCTACAACATGGAGAAGGCAGGTAGCTTCCCCAAGCACATCATGCTCACACCGCGCTGCGCGGCATGGCCCGAGGCAGCGGTCGACGCGTGGCTCGAAGGTCGCGGCGCCGCCAACGTGAAACCCACACCTCCGCCAGATGTGAAGAAGCGCAGGACGGCGAAGGGTAAACAAAAACGTGATGCAGCTCACGGCGTCGGGGGTACGGCATGAGCGTGCCGGCCCGAGTTCACTTACCTTTGAAAACCTGACATACACTTAGCCGTAGCGAGTTTTTGCTAGATGATTTTAAGGAGACAGTGATGGCCACAATAATCAGGATCAAGGAACTGGAAAAGAAGCTGGCGATGCGGAGCAGCAGCATCTACGCGCTGATAAAACGCGGCGAGTTTCCGCAGCCGGTGCAGCTCACCAACGACCGCGTATCGGGTTGGCTCGACACAGAGGTCGATGCGTGGCTTGAGTCGCGGCCGCGTGGTGTCCGGGGTTGGGGCGCCAGAAAAAAGGTGGCGGCTTGATCGCGTTCTACACCGAGCGCGAGGTGATCGACTTGCTCGAGATCAAAAATATATCCGAGGCGATCGCGGCCGGCGAGCTGCCCAAGAACGCCGCGCAGACGATCCACGGCGGGAGGCTGTGGGAGTACAAAACAATTACTGCACTACAAGGAGAACGAAAATGCGAATCCTAGAAAAGAGAAAGCCTCGGGGGCAAACCGAGGCGATCTCAACAAACGAAAACACTGCGAAGCGAATGGTGCACTTTTTTAATGCCAAGGTCAAGGTCACGCACTGGATCGCGGCAGCGTTCGGATGGGCGATGCTATGAGCACGGCGATCGCAGAAAATACCGGCGACGTGATAACGATCATCCGCGACCCCGTGCACAAACTGGGTAAACAATTCTCCAAGGCAGGCAAAAAGTCAGCGGTCAGCGTGTCAGTAGGCATCGCAGTGCAACGCCATGTGCCGACCGCTGCCGCACTGGCAGATGTGATACGAGAGGTCTCGGAAGATCCACACGCCGCACTCATCAACTCCGGTTTCAAGGACATCCCCGTCGGTGAGGAGTTTCTCATCCTGTCCGAGCGGGAGATCGCCAAGCGCCTCAAACTCAAGACCCGCAAAGAACAGCTCGGCGTGCATACCGTCGAATACGAAGGCCGCACGATGAAAGCGGTGGGGCGGTTCAAGGAAAACACCACACCGTCACGTTGGGTGCTTCACGATCGCGATGTCGACGACCAGACTCCTGCGCAGTTCGGTGCCGAGATGGACTTCGTCAAATGGTGCGGGGGAGTCGAGAAGCTGCTGCCGGGTGTCGAAAAAGCGCCGATGGTGATCACCGGATCGTCCAGCTCGCGGGTGTTGAAAGATGGCACGCCATTCGGCCAAGGTAACGGACACGTGTGGGTTCAGATCGCGGACGCGCAGGATGCCGAGCGTCTCCGCGTCGCCCTGATGGTTCGCGCTGCGGAACTAGGCATGACTTGGATCAAATTCAACAAGCACGGCAAAAGCGGTAGGCTCACGACCATCATCGACCCCTCGGTGTTCATCCGTGGGCGGCTCGTGTTCTGCGGCAAGCCGACCGCGATCGACGGCATGGAGGTGATTGCGCAGACGGTGGATGTCGGAGAGGGAACGGTGCCGCTGGACACCTCGACGATTGTGTTGCCCGAGCCGGACAAAGTGCGTGAGCTCACACGCAAGGCCGGTGCCGAAATGAGTGTCCGCCGCGGTGGTGACGGCACGCTTGCGGTCGACGCCTACGACCTAACGCTGGGCACCGTCATAGAGCTCGAAGACGGCACCTTCCTGCCTGTGGCTGATGCCGCGCAACGTCTCGCCAAGCCGGGGGACAAGCTGCGCTGCCAGACGCCGTTCAGGGCTTCCGAGTCGGTAGCCGCGTTTCTGAGCAAAGGCGGTGACGGCAAATTATTTATCTACGATGTCGGCGACGGCACAACTCACTGGCAGAGTAACGACGACTACTGCCTGAATTTATTTACCGACCTCGATGCTGCGGATCGCGCAGTGTGGGAAGCGGCGAGGCGTCACATTGAAGGCGTGCTCTTGGTGGGTGACGATGCAGAGCGGGCTGTGGCCGAGATCAAGGATCATATTGCTGCCGCAAACTACGCCCAAGAAGAGACGAGGAACGTGATAGCGCGCATCGCGCAGGCTTTGGAAAAACCCGAAGAGGAGATCCGGCAGTCGTTGGGTGCGGCCGGCAGACCGAAGTTTGCATCTGTCCCCCTGAGCGAGATGCTGGCGACCAAACACCCGGAATGGTTCATCAAGGGCGTACTGCCTAAGGGTGAACTCGGCGTGCTCTTCGGTGAATCAGGTAGCGGAAAATCATTCATGGCTTTCGACATGATGATGTGTGTCGCCCGAGAGGTTCCGTGGCGTGGCCACAAGGTGCGCGAAAGCCGGGTGACATACATATGCGCTGAGGGCAAGGCGGGACTCTCTACCCGATTGCAGGCGTATGCCCGCCACCATCAGGTCGATCTCACTGGTGTGCCTTTCAAGGCGATCACGGACGTGCCCGACTTCTTGAAAGACGTCGACGATGTTGCTCTCGCCAAACAGATCAACGCCGAAGGCGGCGCCGACCTCATTATCGTCGACACCCTCGCGCAAACCATCCCCGGCGCGTCAGAAAATAGTTCTGATGATATGAGCAAGGCACTGTTTCACTGCCGTCGACTTGCGGCCAACACCGGGGCGATGGTGCTCCTCATCCATCACGCGGGTAAGGATTTAAGCCGGGGGGCGCGAGGTTGGAGTGGCATGAAGGCCGCCGCCGATGTCGAACTGTGTGTCGAGAGGCATGATGACGCCCGAGTGCTGACCGTGACGAAGTTGAAGGACGGCGGGGACTATGCGCAGTTCCCTTTCAAGCTGCTGGTGGTGCCCTTGGGGATCGACGATGACGGTGAGGTATTTAGTTCCTGTGTAATCGAGCACAGCAATGAGGCCGTGGTTGCCGAAAAGAAGGGCGCAGGGACGTCTCAACGCGCCGTGCTCGATGCGGTGCGCGACCTCGTCACCCAAGAGGGCGTGTGGCCCTTGGTAGAGGATGTAGTGAATCATGTCGTCGAGCGGGAGGTTGCCGACGCAGATGCCCCAGTCTCCAACAAAGCAAAAAGTAACATGGCCGGATCGGCACGCAGGGCAATCAAGTCGATGGTGGCCAAAAAGTTCCTTATCAAAAATGACAGGCGAGTTGCACTTTGGGGAGCTGCAAATGCTGCAACTGTCTGCAAACAGTAATTGCAGCTTTGCGGCCAAGGGCACAGAAACGCCGCTCTTTGGATGGATGCAAATCTGCAACTGGCTGCAAACAGTATTTGCAGCCTTGCAGCACAACCCGAAAATTGGATGCAATGCTGCAAATGTCTATGACATGCAGCATTTGCAGCCAAGGGCGCCCCTCTTTTTTCAGTCAACACGTAAAAATTACGAGAAGCGGACAGGGGACAAAGAGGGAACAAACGGTCGAGGAAGAGAGCATGGCACGAGCGCAATGGGCGAAATTTTACGCGCAAACACACGCGCACGATCGGCAGCCTCGATCGGCAGCCCGATCATCGTGAATCACTCACTGCCTATTATTTACAGTGGCTCGCTATCCCTTGCTATCAAAGGGAAGTGGCCGCATCAGATTTACCAAATACCGTCAGGTTCACCGTCGGGGATGAGATCGACAACATGACCGACGACCGCACCTACCACTACGAAGCGCACCTCGCCTTCCTTGAAGTGTTCAAGAGAGAGCAGGACGCCGAGCGGCGGGAGGATTTGCGGGCCCGGGTCGACGAGGCGTTGCAGCGGCATCACGAGGCCAAGATCCGCCAGCCCGACATCTACGTCCTCGAGCGGCACAACGGCCACATCGTCGCCGGCCCCAAGGGCTGCCCTAGGCCCCCGTTCAAGGCGGGCCGCAACCAGCGCGGCGTCGACATCGGCCGCGAGATCCTCAGCCTCGGGGCCCGGGGCTGTGTCACCAAGGAGGCCCGCGACTTCGTAGGCAGCGGATCGCGGCCCGCGGACAACCTGCGCAACACATTGGCGCGTGCCGGTAAGGTGTTCGAGGACAACGGCTGCCATGCGATCGCCCACGCCTACCGCTCGATCAGCGTGTCCAATGACGGGCGCATTACCATTAAACACAACCCCCGCGAGATCATCGAGCTCGGCCCTTGGTGATTCGCGTATTTTCGGCGTATTCGAGTTCGCACCCTTTGTCGATCTCACGAACAATGCAGGCTCAACCAAGGAGAACGATGACATGGCCAAATGGAAGAAAGCATCAGCACCAGAAACAACATCACAAGCGGCGCCGGATACCGTCGTCGTGGAGCCACAACCGCAGCCCGCGATCATCGACGTGAAGCTCTACGAAGAAGCACTGGAAGCGCAACAAGCCGATCTCGTCGCGCTGCGTCGCTACCGTGCGGAACTTCTGCGCGGGGTTATCAACGATCCTGTGAACGCGACGGTGAAGATCAACGAAACGGATGCCAGCATCCGCGACGCGCTCATCCGTATCGAGGCCCTCAATGCAGCATTGTCGGAAGCCGAGGCCGCTGCACTCATACAGCGCGAGCAGGCGGCGATCGCCGCCTCGGCAGCCAACAGGGCCGCAGGCTTGCATCGCGCCCGGACAGCTATCGTGCTCGCTGCGCAAGTTGACGCCGCGGCCAACGCGTTGCTCGTATCTATCCGCACACTCAGATTGAACGGCGTCGCGTGTGAGAAGCACTTGCAAGACGCGCTGGCCGAAATGTATGGATCGAACTCTGTGCGAATGTTCGACGCTCTGATAACGGTCGCGCCACGCAGCACCAGCACCGGTTCAGACATCGCCGTGGCCCTTGCTAATACCTTCAAAAAGATCCTTGATGAACTCGGCAGCCGACCACTCGACAACTGGGTGGCCATTAACGGGTTCGTGCCGAAGGCCCCGCAAACACTCGAGCAGGCAGCCACCCTCGATGCCAAGTTCCTGATCGAAAGGTTCGCATGATTGATCTCAACGCCGCCGCCGCATCGCTCTATGGCCCCGCCAGCACGCCGGCAGCACCGCCGGCTAGTACTGATACCTCGGCCGAGCCTGTGCAGGCCCCTGCAATTGCGCCTGCCGTTGTCGAGCAACCCGCAGTCAGCAAACCGCATCCCGCAGACGAGTTCACCAAGATCCCGGAAGCGATCCGCGAGCAGCGTGCGCAGGATGATGCCCGCAAGCTCTATACCGCGCAGGTCGAGCTCGCAGCCATCCCCGGCGGCAACACGCCCGCAGCGGTCGAGGCCCGGGAGATCGTCCGCGACATGGGGATCTCAGCAGCCGACCTGCCCGTGGTCATCAAGGCGATAAACAAGCCCGCGCAGAACGATGCCGAGCGCACGGCGATGCAAGCCAAGGCCATGCAACTACTGGCGAGAGAGTTTGGTGCTGACGACGCGCAGCAGGCACTCGATGACGCCAAGGCTTATTTGAAGGCCGACCCCCGACGTGCGGCACTGCTTGCCCGCGCCGGCGACGACGCTGCAACAGTTCTCTTGATCGCACAACGCGCCCGGGCAGCGAAAGCAGCCGGCAGAATCTAATCACCCCACCAACCACAGAAGGAGAAGCACATGTCCAAAGCACTCGTGTCATTGAAGAAGACCAAACTCGTCGAAGATCCTACTAAGTCGAGCTTGCACAAGAAGAAGCCCGTCACCAAGTCCGGCCACACGCCGGGAGAGGCAGCCGCGAAGTTGTATGGCGGCCTGTCTAGCCGCCCTCCGGTCTCCACCAAAAACGCCCCGTCAAAGCAGGCAAAACAGACCGTGACAAAGCAGGTGCAGCCCACGGCCACGTTCGCGACCGGCAAGAGATAGCCACATCATGCGGATGCCCTTCGGCAAACATAAAGACAAACCACTGGCTATCGTGCCGCCGGAATATCTGCTCTGGCTGTCGGCTCAATACTGGCTGAAACAAAAGGACGGGCAGCTCTATTACGAGGTTTGCAGGTTGAGCGAGATCCACCTGAGGGGCGTGGTGCGGATGCTGGATCTTGAGCGCGGCGCTACAAAATTCATTTGAGGAGACCGAGAACATGGATCAAATAACACAACGCGAAGCAGTCGAGGGGCTGCGCAAGATGATGGTGGTCTTCTCGAAGGCCGACAGCATCGCAAAGGCCCTCGAGCAGTTCGCTTCCGCCGAGGCAGCAGCAGCAGGTTGGCTCGCAAAGGTCAAGGCTGCGCAAGACGAGCTCGACCTCAACACACGCAAGCTCGCCGTCATCGCTGCGCAGCACGATGCTGAGGTCACTCTGGTAGCAAAAGATGCACTCGCCCTGCAAGCGAAGGTCAACACGGACATCGCCGCCAAGAACAAGCAGCTTGCTGAACTCGGCACGCAGACATCAACCGCACAGCAGCAGCTTGCTGACATTAACGTGAAGATCAAGATCGCCGAGCAACACCGTGCGAAGTTGATGGCATCGCTTTCATAGGAGAACACCATGACCGACACACTACTCACACAACCCGATCCTGCGATACCCGACAACGTGCCCGTGCCAGATGCGCCATCAGCTCATCCACCGGCAGCGGGGCCCCTCACGAGTGACGGGTTGCAATCTCAGAACGTGCGCCCCGGAAACAGTTGGGACGAAGCGATGAAAGGTTTTCCACCTAATGCGGGCATCCTATCCAGATGACCGATGAAGTGATGCCGATCCGCGACGAGCGCGGACACTTCCTGCCCGGGCACGGAGGACTGCCGGGTGCTGGCAGACCCAAGGGCCGCAGTCAGAGCGAGCTTGTTCGGGTGCTTATCGAACCGCATCGGGTTGTACTGATCGAGCGTGCTCTGGCACTCACCCAGTCCGCCGATCCGTTCGCCGCGGCCAACGCCATCCGCATCTGTCTCGAGCGACTGGCGCCGGCACCAAAGCAGGAAAGTGAAAAGATCGAAGTACCGGGGCTGGCCGAAGCCACGACTTTCACGGCCAAGTGCGACGCGGTGATCTTATCAGTAAGCATGGGCGATATTTCCGCGGAGGCCGGAGAGCGCGTTCTTCGATTATTGGACGTGTATAGGCGGGCACACGAGACGGACATCTTGGAGCAGCGCGTCGCTGCCTTAGAGGCCGGGAAGCAGGTCAATGAGCATTGCGAATGGGAGCATCTAATATGAGGTTGAAAAGTCGCATACAGAAAATTGAAGACAAAAAATCCATAACCAAGCAACTTGGTATTGCGGAGTTGATCCTCGCCGCACGCAACGAAATAGCCGCCGGGAATACCCCCAAAAAAAGTACCAAGGAAATGCTCGATAAGCAAGCCCAGTCACCCGGCCTCGCCGGACGAATTGCGAAAGCCCGTCTGCGGGTCGGTTGGTATACCCGATGAAATATGTTTAAGGAGAAATATGATGAGTGACGACACGAAACCCGCAGAACACCTTGTGCCCATTCAGCTCCCGGGGAGGTATTGGACAATGATAGACTTCGGGTTGATGACCCTTGAACAAGCACAAGCTGCGTGGGCCGAGGAGCAGGCCGCTGGTGTGACTGAATAGACTGATGGGCAGATTTCAGTGTCCGAAACCGGTCGTTCGCCAAATTCTGCTCCCGACACATATTAGACCTCAACGCACCGATGAAAGCCTTCCTCTCAAGAGGCTGATTCATCGGATGACACGTTCAGGTCATCGACGGGATTGGGGATATCGGCAAGGATTTCTTCTCTATTGCAGTTCTTTAGAAAAAAGTAGAGTGATGAATCGATTATCTTCATTACTTTTCCGCCACGATCATAATCCACGAATGGCGGCTGTATTTTCTTTCCAATTTGATGTTGTGTGATGTTATGCAAAAAGGCTCCTAGATCGCTAGATCTAACATCATCCGGCCGATGATGAATTCTTCTAATCTCTTCTAGTAACACTGCGCGCGAAAGTCCTTTTTGGATATCCTCGAACTCCTGCGTGAGAAGCAAATTAATGAAGTAGTACGGGTAGGCTAGCGATGGCTTCCCACTTTGCGTGCTGGTTCGTACTCGGATGTCCACAAACGACTCAAAATTGCGTATATGCCGCGCACCATAGTCTTTCGACTTTTGTGCTAGCGCGGCATCAAGCTGAGTTTGTTCGATTGTGACGGGAGAATCGGCGGTTTCCACCACTCCTGCGTTTAAGCAGCACAGCTTGCAGATTTCCTGTACGACACCAACGCTATCGAACGATTCTTTTATGATTCTCTCACGTACTTTAGAGAAGTCAACATTCAGTAGCGGTTCTCCGGCTGCGATCACTCGATAGAAATCGTCTCGCTCCCACGGCTCCACAGGCACCTCGGTTATTCTGTCAAGCAGATCCCCGTTGAACTGTGCGAGACGATTGGCTTCTCGCCAAATACCAAGAATGATGAAAACGATATGGTGGTCTTGGAAGATTCGTAGATCATATGCCAACGCCTCCTGCACGTCGATGGGCAGATAATGGAAATTTTCGAGAACAATAAACCTTTGGCACTTGTTTGTATTTAAGAGTTCGGAAAGGTCCTGAGCCAACGAAAGGTTGTACTCGACATATTGCTCAGAACGCGTTGTTTTGTTCGTGCTACTGTCTGAGACCTCCGCGTCAACACCAGTGTCTCCTAAAAACGGAATCTTAACTTTAAAGCCAGCGCCGATTTTTCCGCCATGTTCTAACCCTGCTTCGGTGGTCTCGGAGTCGATGTAACGAATGTTGAGCTGGCGCAGTATTGATTTGTAGATATCGATTGGCTGCGTTTGTGGCGAGCATTCCACTTTTACGTAGGAATCGATTGGCAGATGCTTGAGAATAAGAGAGGTTTTACCCTGTTTCGATGAGCCGTAAACAACCACCTCGTTGCTACTGGCGAGAGCGGCTTTAAAGCGCGTGTCAACTAGTTCTCGCTCAACGTATGAAAGAACTAAGGTGCTTTTGACTCCGAATACGTTTTCTGTTTTGTATTTCAATTGAACCACTCCATGTTGGCTATCAGTATATTGCGATAATAAGACGGCCAGTGGGGAATATCCGTTTTTGGCACACAACGGTACGTCATGTTGCCATATTTGCCGCCAAAAAGCTGCCCTTCAAAATGAGCAGCCTGCGCTTCGATGTCAACGAGGTGCGATTCGGCGGCAAGGCAGCGTGGGCGGAGGAGCAAGCTGCGGGGGTGGAGTTCGGGGAGCAATAATGTCCAATTGCGCCATTCAACATATCTCTGTACGCTTTGTATTCAACAAAATCTCAGGGGGAAGTCATGCGCTCACTATTGGTTTTCTGTCTCGTTGTTCTGACTGGCTGTGCACAAAATGGCTACAGCAAGTTTTACCAACCATACTTTGACCCACACTCGCCTCCACCGGCATTAGCTGGTGATATCAAACTCCTAGATCAGAACGAGACCCCGCAAATTTTTACCTCGAATGACATTTCACGTGACGTTTTGATTGCTCGTTCTAAACATTGGATGCCGATCGGCTATGCCTCGTTTAACGGAGCTATGGGCACTCAAGAACAAGTGTTAAGTGAAGCTAGATCGCTCGGTGCTTCTATGGTGCTTGTGAGTTCACAGTTCACGGAAAATCGAACCATCACGACTCCATTGTTCATACCAAATAACCAGACCACATACTACAACGGTACGACCACTGGTCAGGTCTATGGAAATTATGGGAACAGTGCAAACTACAACTCTAATACGACGGGTACTGCAACCACGTATGGGACAACAGTTGTTCCATTAACTTCCGTCCAATCCCGTTATGACCAACAGGCAGTCTTTTTCGTCCGCTACACAAAAAAACTGAGGTTCGGGGTAAATGTTGCCCCTCTGCCTCCCGAACTTCGAGCGAAGTATGAACGGAATACGGGGGCTTTGGTCGAGTTAGTGGTGGAAGACACTCCTGCTTTTAGCGCCAACATTCTGCCGAACGATGTAATCATAGAAATTGACGGAAAAGCCGTCGAGAGCGCGCCCCAAGCATTGGCTTTGATGCACGACACTCAACCAGCCAACGGTCTCTCAATCTGGAAAATTCTTCGCAATGGAATCGAGAAAACAATCAATATTCAACTCGCTCCATAACGCACAAGCTCAGGCTACATGGGCCAAGGAGCAAGCTGCCGGGGTGGGGTTTGATCCTCTGAGCTGGTTAGAATTAATTGGCCGGCTTTAACCTTTGCTCGATGCAAGGCTGCTATTTTCCCATTGTGTTATTAATGCGCTCGAAGAGTGTCTCGAACCGCTTCAATGTTTGTTCGCTAAGTGTCAACAGAACTGCCTCACGCTCGCGCAAGAGCACGTCCGCCGGGCGTCCATGGTCGAAGCGTTCGACCCCTTCATATCGAGCAATACGCGCTACGATTGGATCACTGCCATTGAGTTCTTTGGACTTAACCGTCTTGCCAAAGGCCTTGTTGTAAAGTTTGAGGTACTCGTCCTCCTCGAACAAATCCTCAATGTCGCCGGTCTTGCGGCCCAGAATATCGCCAACAAGAACAATGCGCTGTTTATCCAAGTAGCCGTCCTTTGCCATACGTTCAAGCTTCTGATGACCTTCCTTACGCGAGTCCACAAGCACAGTCACCTTTAGGTGATTGCCGAGCAGTGCCACGAACGTTGGAATAAGATCAGCGCCACCTACCGGAACAATGCTCCACTTTGGGTCAAGGCTGATACGATCCTTCGATGCGAGAAAGTCGGAAATGACCTTGAGATAGGCATAGTCGGATGTGCCCTCAACAACGACATTGTTCTCTGCAACGAACAAGTGTTGCACCAAGTCATAACCAAGAGCGCCTTGCAATGGGAACAGGGTATCACGGTCTCGCGTAAGCACGTCGCTAGTAACCACAGAGCCTGTTTCTTTGCCACGATCCTCTACAAGCCGCACGCGTTCGAGTTTGCCGGGCTGCACCATAAACGGCGAATGCGTTGTGTATATGACCTGACAACGTTTCGTTAAGCGATCTTCGATGAAGCGCAGGAAATCAGCTTGCGCCCTTGCATGCAGACCCACAGCCGGCTCATCGAGAAGAATCACGACCGGCGGATCTTCCCGCTCATATTCCGAAAATGCTGCCAAGAACGAAAAGAACCATTGGAATCCCGCAGAGTGTTCGCTAAATGGGAGCGTCAGCGAGTGGCGGTTATCCCGAATACGCAATTTCATTTCATCCAAAACTGCGTGCTGGCCATCCGCTCTTGCTTCAGTCCGCGACGTAATATCCGGCTCAACGCGCAAATCCGGGTTTTGAGACCAGTAGTTGTTAACGTCATCCGTGAGGACGTTGGCTACATTCTCCAATTCGCGCTTCCGCCTTTCGTAGTCGGGATTCAGCATGTACTCGCTTTCCGTCCCGCCGAGCTTCAGTAGTGCCCGGGCTGTAGCTTCGGGATCTGTCAACTTCTCGCCCTTTAATACCTGTTGGATCTTCACGGTATATGGCAGTTTACTAAATTCCGCGAAATAGAAGAACTTTGGGATTCGCGCCACCGCGATCGTCCAAAGTGCGCTCATAAATGTTGCGTCAGTAGTCAGAAGTGTCTTGAGGGCGGCCTGAGCATTCGTGAACTGCGCGAGTGTTTCGGGGACTTTCTCGCTCTTCACGATGTCCTCCGCCAATTTTTTCTCAAGCTCACTGAAGCTCTTGAGCGAGTTATAGGAGGCAACCTCGGATGCCGGAAGCTCCATCTTGGCGACGAAGTTCATCACAGCGTGAGATTCGTCGCAGCCGCTTTCCCAGAGGAACTCGTTCTTGTACGTCTTCCATAACTTCAGGGTCGCACCAGTCGCAACGACTTCCGCACCAAACTTTGCTTCCACCGCAGCGACGTCCGCAGGCTGCCATTCAAGATGTACTTCGAGGGGCCGCACCTTATCTAAGTCTTCCCCATCGAGGCGGTGTCGTTTTTCGAGCCATGCCGGGTAGTGGTCTGGCACAGAAAACTTTGGGCTCAAACGTGCTGGATTGAGACGCCACAATGCCTGAAGGAAGGCGGTCTTGCCGGACTCGTTCTTCCCGACGAGGCAAGTCACCTTCTCATCAATTTTCACCTCGGCGGAGTCGAGGATATTGCGGAACATCCGGATTTGTACTGTCTTGAGTTTCATGGTCTCTCCCGATACCCGCTCAGCCGGTGGTTTCCAGCGTCAAACCTGCGGGCAGTATTGCTATGAGTGGCGGGTGATGTCGATGCAGCATAGCAGTAATTCAAATGACAAAGCGCTACTGTACACTGGGGACGTATCAATCGCTACTTTTTAGGCGTATGCTTTACGCATCAAAGGACGGTAAAAGAGGTCTGACATGACGACAGATATTGATGACATCGAAATACAGGACGCCCATGTGAGCGACTACGAGTGGGTCGCCAGCCTTGTTAAAGATGGATTGGATGACGCGCTGATGGATGCTGTCAACAGCCAATACGGCGCCAATACAGTGAGGTACCTGCTCGAAGAAGGGGCCGATCCAAACATCGCTGACGACTGGGGTGATTATCCGCTCGATATTGCGAGGTATTACAAAAGTCAGGAAGTCATCGCCCTGCTGGAAGCGCACGGTGCGGAGGAGAAGGGCGAGTGCCGCTCTACCAGATATTTGATGGAGCGGTCTTACATAGACGGCATGGCCGAGGCGCACCGAGTATTGAGAAACTTTGGCTGCGATCCTTATTTTTGAGTAGCCGGCACACGATCTACAACTTGCCGCCTGCGGGCGGTTTTTTGTGCCTATAACGCCGACGGTAAATCTGACGGTCAATTTAGGATTATGAATCACAACTCATTGTATTATATAGCTAGAAATAATCGAATGGGAGTAGCGCCTCGGAGGGCGGAGCAGGGGCCCCGCCTGCGGGGATGCGACCCCGGAGAGGATGCGTCCGCGAAACATTGAATCTCAAATTTACAGAGAGTGATACTGAGCGGGCAGCACCCAGCGGTGCGGCGAAGCCGTCTGGTGCGGGATGGGTCGCTCGCGGTTGTTCCCGCAAACGGCTGGCGTACGCCATAACCAGCGACTTGGCGAGTGTATTTGGCTCGCCTAGTCGAATGGCTAGTTGTTTCATCAGTAACGTGTCACAGCCACACGGCGGTGAGGATGCGTACGCGAAAAGCCGAGCCTTGAATTCACCTATTGATATTTCCTTAAATCGTGACACCCGCCCTCTCCCCCGCCCCTCTCCCACATGTGGGAGAGGGGGAGTGCCGGAATCCCCTCTCCCGCAAGCGGGAGAGGGTGGCCGAAAGGCCGGGAGAGGGTTTACATATCGCATGAAACATTGTCATGAATTACGAAAAGCGCGATAGCATGTATAGAGCGGGCAGCGATTCGGAGGGCGGAGCAGGGGCCCCGCTTGCGGGGATGGCGACCCGGAC
Organism: uncultured beta proteobacterium; assembly: GCA_963723415.1. Classification (GTDB taxonomy): domain Bacteria; phylum Pseudomonadota; class Gammaproteobacteria; order Burkholderiales; family Gallionellaceae; genus Gallionella. The sequence continues at coordinate 99,876 of CAVRQB010000004.1, forward strand.
ACGGTGCGGCGCAGCCGTCCGGTGCGGGTAGGGTCGCTATCCGCGAATCAGGCTTAGAGTCAACATCGTGGAACTGTCTAAGCGGATGCCGGGACAGGTTCAGTGAAACCGGCAACGAACACATAAATCCGGGTAATCCCATTAGGATAGCCTGCTACAAGCCGAAGGTTTGTTACAATATTGAAATAAGACCGGGGAGGGATTATTTTGATAAAAAACAATTTTGTATCAAAAGCTGCAACGTGTGCATTTGCGTTGTTGTGGACTGTATATACACTTCCCTCCCGAGCTGATGATCTGTTGCTGTTTCCCAGCATCACTTCGGTTCATCAATCTCAGCAGGACGTTGATCTGGCTGCCAAGCCATTCCTGCCCGCTGTCGATATTTTCTATAATCACGATTTCGGTCAAACCCGCTTCCTGACTGAATTCCTGAAATCTTCCCAGGAAGCCGATCTTGAACGCTTTCAGTTCGGTTGGCGGATCCTGCCGGGAAGGACTGTGTGGGTCGGGCGTTTCCATAATCCGATCAGCTTTTGGAATACCGAGGTGCACCATGGCGATTTTTTGCAGACGTCGCTGAGCCGCCCAACCATAGCCAACTATGAAGATGACCTTGGACCCCTGCCTACGCATATAACCGGAATTTTGCTCGAGAGCACCCGGACCATAGTGGATTCCGAGATCAATTACATGGCAGCTTTGGGCGTGGGCCCGTCATTTATTGATACGGGGCTGGAACCGCTCGATTTGCTGAATCCCGTCAACCCCGGAAAGGTTGCCGGCAGTTTCCGTCTTGGCTTCCACCCGGAGGTCGGCAACCCGAACCAGTTCGGTGCCGCACTGGGCTATGCCGATATCCCGTTCACCGATGCGCTGACCGACCCGGTCAGCAATACGCTGGTTAATGAAGTGCAGCAAACCGTGTTCAGCACTTTCCTGAACTATGAAGAAGGCAAATTCCACCTGACCGGTGAACTGTTCGTCCTGGATGACCTTGTGTCAGGCACAGGCAGCAGCTCCCGGTACACGTCGGTCAGCGCCTATTTGCAGCCGGAATACAAGCCGGGCGAGAGCGGCATGACGACCCTGTATGCCCGGGTCGAGACGACACCGAATGCGGCCAAGGACGGTTATCTGTCGCTGTACAGGGAATTTTCGCCGCACCAGTTGTTTGCCGGTGTTAGGTATGACTTCACGGCAAAACAGGCGATCAAGGTCGAAGCGGGGAGAACAGAGCGCCAGGACGGCCTTGAATTCAACTCCATCAGCGCTCAATGGTGCATGGTATTGCCGCTGTGAGAAATTTTCTGGCCATGTTGTGCGCTGCATTCCTGTTGCAGGCCCTGCAGGTGGCAAGGGCCGAGGAGCATCACCTCGTTATTGTTGCAAGTGCAGATTCGAGCATCAAGAGCATGTCGATCAAGGAAGTGCGGCGCGTCTATCTCGGGGCAATCATCGTCGTGAACGGTGTCGAGGTAAAGCCGCTGCTTAATCAAAGCGACAAATTGGTGACCGAGATGTTCTTGCAGAAGGTATTGTTCATGTCCGCCGATGCTTATGAGCGGCAATCGATCTCCCGGTCATTCCGTGGCGAAAGCAGCCCGAAGGCCTATAATGATCTTGCAGATTTGCTGGCGGCGTTGAAGACCAACAATATGGCCATCACTTTTATGTCGTATGACACAGCCATCGCCACGCCCGGCATCCGGATCATCGACAATCCATGAATAAATTTCCCGGAACAGGGCGTTTCTTTTCGAGCTATACCGGGCGCATGCTGCTTGGAATGCTGTTGATCCACACCATACTGGTGCCGCTGGTGTTTGTCGGCGTGTTGTTCATCCTGCAACGCGATTATCAGTCCCAATTCGTCAACAATGCGCGCTCGCAGTCCTACCTGCTGGCAAACCTGATCAGCGTGGATCCAAGACCGGACAGGATCAAGGCCATCATCAATGATCAGCTGCTGGCTGGGCAAGTGGCCCTGGCAGAATTCAAGAGTCCGGGCGCTCCGCCCAGCGGCGATTTCAAAGAGGACTTTTTCTTTGGCCAGGGCGGCGACAAAATCTACCATATTATCGTACCGGTGATCGGTGCGAACGACGTGACGATAGGCGAGCTGAGGGTCGGTTTTGACGAAACTCCGGTTGAGCAGCATATCAGGCAGACATACCGCTGGGGAGCGACGGTCGGGCTGGGTTTCATCGCCGTATCCCTGCTGTTCGTGTTCTTTTTCGGCCATCATCTGACGCGCTCGTTGCGGCAATTGCGCGATGCTGCGCGGCGCATCGCCAACGGCAATATCAACGAGCACCTGGAGATCACAACCAGCATCAACGAAGTCCATGATATGGCGGCAGCACTGGAGCACATGCGCGGCAGGCTCGTTTCCCGGGAGCGTGAAATCGCGCTGCATGCCGCAAGGCAGAGTGCGGTGCTCGACACAGCGGACGAAGGCATCATCACGCTGGATGAGCAATGCCGCATCCAAAGCCTGAATCCCGCGGCGGAAAGCATCTTTGGCTACGGCAAGGACCAATTGCTCGGAACCTCGTTCACCCGCCTGCTGATACCTGAAGATGTCGAACGCTTTGTTTCCCCGACGGGACAACCCGTTCCGCTGTCGCATGAAGAACTCACCGGTGTGCGCAAGTCCGGGGAAATATTTTTCCTGCTCCTGTCAATCAGCGAGGGCAATGTCAGCAACACCCGGTTTTTCACGGTGATGGCGCGAGACAACAGCGAGCGACACATCTTTGAAAGCGAGCTGGAATACCTCGCGACGCACGATGCATTGACCGGCCTGCCCAACCGGACGCTGCTCTATGATCGCCTGCAGCAGGCGATCACCCAATGCGCCCGGGCGAAAATGCTGGCGGCGATATTGTTCATCGACCTTGACCGATTCAAGACCATCAACGACACACTGGGTCACGCTGCAGGTGACATCGTTCTGAAACAGGTTGCCGTGCGTTTGCGGGGATGTCTTCGCGAAGGCGACTCGGTCGGCCGCAACGGGGGCGATGAATTCACCGTGGTGTTGCCGATGCTAAATGATCCCGCGGATGCAGCAGCGATCGCGCAGAAAGTCCTTGCCACTCTGATACAGTCGTTCAAGCTGAATAACGAGGAATTCTTCATCAGCGGCAGTATCGGGATCAGCCTTTACCCGAATGACGGCAGCGATGCCGACAACCTGCTGAAAAATGCCGATGCCGCGATGTACCAGGCCAAAGCCGCCGGCGGAAACGTCTACAAATTTTGCGCGGCTTGATCCACCGGCACTACCGGCGCTTCACGGCCTGTCATACCGCCAGCAATGCGTTCTTCAGCGCGCCGGTTTGCTCGGGATGGGCGAGCGCTTCGCCGGTGATCCAGAATACATCCTCGGCGCGGCTGCCCAGGGTATTGATCTTGGCGCGATGCAGGCGGATATCGTGCTTGTCCAGGATCAGCGCGACGCGCGCCAGCAGCCCGGGACGGTCACCCGCAACCAGCGACAATACATGCATCCCCTTGTTGTCCGGCCTGATATCGACCTCGGTGCTGATCGGGAAGTGTTTGAGCTGGCGGCTGACACGCCCGGTCGCGGCGACAGTCAACGGCCCGGCCTGCCCGATCTGCTGGGCCAGCTCGAACTCGATGTAATTCATGATGTCGCGATATTCGGTATCGCCGCGTGTCGCTTCCATGATCTGGAAACTGTTCAGGGCATAGCCGTGCTGGGTGGTGTGTATCTTGGCTTCGACGATGGTGAAGTTCATGCGCGCAAAAAAATCGCAGATGCGCGCAAACAATCCGCGCTGGTCCGGGCAATACACCACCACCTGCAAGCCTTCGCCGGCGCGGCTCAGCCGGGCCTTTACGATCGCGGCGGCGGTATTCACCTTGAACGCGAGCAAACGGGTATGCCAGGCGATCTCCTGCGCTTCATGGTCGAGAAAGTAGCTGTCGTCGAGTTGCGCCCAGAACAATTGATAGGAATCCGCCGGCATCGCATAGAGGTTCAGCGTAGTGACGGCCTGGTTGCGAATCTCATCGAGATGATCAGCAATCTTCCCGTCGCTCAGGTATCGGCGTGTTGCCCGGTACAGGTCTTCGATCAATTTGGCTTTCCATGCATTCCATATTTTAGGGCTGGTGCCGCGCACATCCGCAACCGTCAACAGATAAAGCGCGACCAGATAGCGTTCATTCCTTATCTTTCCGGCGAAAGCCGCGATCACATCGGGATCCGACAAGTCCTGCTTTTGCGCGGTGGCGGAAAGGGTCAGGTGTTGCTCGACCAGCCACACCACCAGATCGGTGTCGTCGCGGCTGAGCTGGTGCCGAATGCAGAATGCGCGTGCGTCCTTCTTGCCGAGCTGGGAATGGTCGCCGCCGCGTCCCTTGGCGATGTCGTGGAACAGGCCGGCGATATACAGCACTTCCGGGCGCGCGAACCCGCTCATCAACCGGCTGCACAGCGGCAATTCGTGCGCAAACTCCGGCACGGAGAAGCGGCGCAGGTTGCGCACCACCATCAGTATGTGTTCATCCACCGTGTAGACATGGAACAGATCGTGTTGCATCTGCCCGACGATGCGCCCGAACGCGGGGATATAGGCGCCGAGTATGCCGTACTGATTCATCCTGCGCAGGGCATGCAGAACCCCTTTCGGCTGGCGCAGGATTTCCATGAAACGCGACTGGTTCAACGGATCACGGCGGAACGCCGCATCGATCTGGACCTGTGCGCGCCACAGCGCGCGCAGCGTCTTTGCGGTGAGATCGGTCAATTCGGGGTGTTGTTGCATCAGCAGGAACAGTTCAAAGATCGCCCCGGGCGATTGCTCGAACAGATTCTCGTCGCGGATATCCAGCAATGTCCCGACGACCCTGAACCGCTCGTTCAGTCCGTGCTGGGGCGGCACTTCACGGAACAGGTAGTCGTGCAGATTCTGCAGCAGGATGGAGTTGAACTGGCGCACCACGACCTTGGTGCGATAATAACGCTGCATCAGATGTTCGCTGGCACGACGATTGGCAGAGGCAGTGATGCCCATCTGCTCGGCGAGCGGGGTCTGGAACTCGAAGATCAGACGGTCTTCGCGGCGATTGGCGAGATAATGCAAACGTATTCTCAGCGTTTGCAGCAGCGTGTCATGCCGGGCGATCTGGCGTGCCTCGGCCGTGCTGATCAATCCTGCCCGGGCAAGTTCGGCCCAGCGCGTGCCCAAGCCCGCTGCGCGGCTGATCCAGGTGATGGTTTGCAGGTCGCGCAAACCGCCGGGGCTTTCCTTGAGATTGGGCTCGAGGTTGAAATCCGTTTCCACGAAGCGCACATGCCGCTGCTGCTGTTCATGCAGTTTGGCCTGGAAGAATTGGCGCGGGTCGAGATGCTGTTGCACTGCTTCGTGCAGGGAAGTGAACAGCTTCATGTCACCGCTGAGCAAACGAGCCTCGATCAGGTTGGTTTGCACGGTGATGTCAGCCGATTCCTTGATGCATTGCGCCACGGTGCGTATGCTGTGGCCGACTTCCATGCCCATGTCCCAAAGCATGCCGATCAATTGCTGCAACTTTTGCTGCAAAGCCATATCCGGCTCCGAATCGAGCAGGATCAGCAGATCAATATCCGACTTGGGATACAGCTCGCCGCGCCCGTAACCACCCACCGCGACCAGGGCAATATGGGGCGGCAAAGCGAGCTGCTGCCAGATGCGAACCAGATAACGGTCGACCAGCCGGCTGTGGGCGCCGAGCAAGCGCGCCGCTTTGCCATGCCGCTGAAAGCTTTTTTCGAGCGCCAGGCGGTCGTTACGCAACGATATGCGCAGCTTTGCGATCGAACCATGACCCGTGACCCGGCGAGTGTCGTCTTCTCGCTCAGTCAGATGGCCAGCGGTTTCATCAAGGGCTTGGCGGGGGAGGGGCGCCATCGGAGACGGTTAGCACTTCATAGCCGGAATCGGTGACGAGTACGGTATGCTCATATTGCGCAGAAAGGCTGTGGTCTTTGGTGACCACGCTCCAGCCATCGCCAAGTTGTTTGATGGCCGCCTTGCCTGCATTGATCATCGGCTCGATCGTGAATGTCATGCCCGTTTCCAGCTTCATGCCGGTCCCGGGGCGGCCGTAATGCAGCACCTGCGGCTCTTCGTGGAAGCGTTGCCCGATGCCGTGCCCGCAGAATTCACGCACCACACTGTAACCCAGCGGCTCCACGAAACTCTGAATGGCATGACCGATGTCGCCCAGATGCGCACCTGGCCTGACCACGCGTATGCCGCGCCACATCGCCTGCCAGGTTACCTCGCACAAGCGTCGCGCCTGGATCGACGGCTCGCCGACATAAAACATGCGGCTGCTGTCGCCGTGATAACCATCCTTGATTACGGTGATATCGAGATTGACGATGTCACCGTTCTTGAGCACCTTTTCGCTTGGTATGCCGTGGCAAACCTGGTGATTGATCGAGGTGCAGATCGATTTTGGGAAGGGCGCATGTCCGCCGGGTGCATAGTTGAGCGGGGCGGGGATCGCATGTTGCACATCGACGATCAAGTCGTGGCAGAGCCTGTCCAGCTCGTTGGTGGTCACGCCCACCTTGACGAAAGGTGTGATGTAGTCGAGCACCTCGCTGGTCAGCCGGCCGGCGACACGCATTTTCTCGATTTCCTGTGCAGATTTGATGGAGACAGACATATATCTTGGTTCGATTGATCAATGTGCAAGAATATCATGCGATTCTAATAGTTGACAATTGTGATTGGGAATTAATTGTTGTCAGCTGCCGCTTTGCTCACTTGAAACGGACCAAACAGCGACAGATTGTTCAGGCAAACTATATGCAGGGTTGATTCTGAAAAAAAACACGGGTTCGGGCAGCCCGCTTTTGTGGATTGCAAAGAACGACTAACCGCTGACGCGAACCTTCTTCTCTTCCTTGATCACGGAATGTATCTCGACACGGCGATTTTTTGCGCGGCCTTCCTTGGTCTTGTTATCGGCCACAAAATTGGCAGCTCCTTCTCCCCTCGTAGAGATTCGGCTGGCCGCCACGCCTTTCTTGACCAGAAATTTTTTGACCGACTCGGCGCGAGCCAGTGACAGCCTTTGGTTGGTTTTGGCATTGCCAGTGTTGTCTGAATAACCAATCAATTCCAGTATCGCATCGGGGTATTTGGCCGCAAACCCGACTACATCATTCAGTTCGCCGGTTACGCTTCGATTTAATTTGCTGGAACCGGCGACAAAACCGGTGCCTTCAATGCGTACCGGTTTGTTCTCGAGAAGAATCTTCCATGTTAACGGAATTGTTTCAGGAGATGGCGCGGCTGCAGGGACAGGCGCAGAGACAGGTGCGGCAACGGGCGCGGATGGGTAGCGGGAAAGATAAGTCGCCAGGGCTTCAATTTGGTGAGCGGTCAGGTCGGTAGTGATGCGCAGCATCATGCCGGACCGGTCATTCTCGCGAACCTCATGTTTGAAATCGGTCAATTGCTTGATGAGATAGTCCTTGTGCTGGCCGCCGAGCACCGGGAACAGGTTGTTGTTGAGCGGCTCGCCGCTGCCGTGGATGCCATGGCATTTCACGCACCGGAAAGATCCGGTTTCGGGATTGCCCTTTGTGTATAGCCTTTCACCTTCGAGGTACAGTTTTTGTTCGGCTTCGTTTTCTATCGGACCTGGAACCATCTGCTTCTGGCTGGCGAAATAGGCCGCGATGTCGAACACATCCTGGAATTCCGACACGCTTGCTGCCATATCGGTCATCGTCTCGTTAACCCGGGCGCCATTCTGGAATTCACGGAATTGTTTCTGGATATAATCTGACCACTGCCCGGCAAGCTTGGGGAACGCTCCTGTCACACTGTTGCCGTCTTCCCCATGGCAACCCTGGCAGAGTGCCGATTTGTCCTTGCCTGCGACCGGATCACCGACACCGATGCGCTGATTTATATCCGACGGAGTATCCGGATTGCCGATACCGAAGCGACGGTCTATTTCCGAAGTCGACACCGGATTTTCGGCCGGATAGGCGAAGGTCGCTGCGAACAGCACTACTGCCAAAGCGGCGGCAATGATTTTCTTGCAGTGCGACATTCATTCTCCCTGGTAGACCGATTAAGCCGAGGCAATTGTTTCTTATATGCGTTGTTGCGTCAATTCATTCTTTAGTCGTGCGAATCGCTGAACTGAGCGGGGAGACGGGGTCGTTCGGCGCTATTGGTAGCGCAACGCCTCTATCGGATCGAGCCGCGCGGCTTTGCGAGCCGGATAGAAACCGAAGAAGATACCCACCGCCGCCGCGACGCCGAAAGCCACGATGACGGAACTGCCGGAGATGATGACCATCGTGCCGGCCAGCTTGTCGGCCAGCAGCGCTCCTCCTATCCCCAACAGCAGGCCGATGAAGCATCCAACCACCGAGATGATGATTGCTTCCAGCAGGAATTGCATCAGTATGTCGCGTTCGCGCGCGCCGATCGCCATGCGTATGCCGATCTCGCGGGTGCGTTCTGTGACCGAAACCAGCATGATGTTCATGATGCCGATACCGCCGACCAATAACGAGACCGACGCGATCGCGCCGAGCAGCAGCGACATCACGCGTGTGCTTTCGGCTGCTGAATTCGCGGCGGCGGTCATATTGCGCAGGTAGAAATCGTCGTCCATGCCTTCGCGTATCCTGTGCCTCTGACGCAGTAACTCAGTCATCGACTTTTCCACTGCCGGCATGATCTCCTGGGTGGTGGTCTGCACCATGATCATGCGCACCGATCCCGGGAACTGCGAGCCGAAAACCTGGCGCTGTGCGGTCGTGATCGGGATGATGACGGTATCGTCCTGGTCGCGTCCGTCCATACCCTGGCCTTTTACCGCCAGCGTCCCGAGCACGACGAAGGGACTTTGCCCGATGCGGAAGGTCTTGCCGACCGGGTCTTCGTCGCCGAACAAATTGTCCGCGGCGGTTTTTCCGATCAATGCGACACGGGTGCCGGAACGCACATCCGAATCGGTGAATGCGTCACCGGAGGCTATAGGCCAGGAGCGCGCTTCCAGATAGCCGGGCGTCGTGCCGAGTACCGAAGTATTCCAGTTGTTGGGCCCGTATACGACCTGCGCGCTGCCGGGTTGTATCGGCGCGACCGCCTGCACGCCGGGCAGCTCGGCGATAGCGTTGGCATCGCCGATAGTCAGGGTATATCCGCCGCCGCCGCCGGAACGCACGCCGCCTGTCGAGGTAGTGCCTGCAAGCAGAATGAACAGGTTGCTGCCCATCGAGGCGATGGTTTGCTTGATCGCATATTGCGCGCCTTGCCCGATCGCCATCATCAGCACCACCGCGCCCACGCCGATCACCATGCCGAGCATGGTCAGGAATGTGCGCAGACGGTTAGCGCCCATCGCGCGCCAGGCTTCGCCGAGCATCGCAAAAAATCCAGATTTCATCCCAACTGCCGTGTTGCGTAAAAAATTTCTTGCTTACCTATATCACATATGCGGCGCGGCGAAATTTTTTTCACGCCTTGCATTTTGGCGAACTCTGAATTTTTAGATGTTCCTATCATGTTACAGCCTCCTGTTGATGAGTAAGCTGGTCGCTGACGATGCAACCGTCGTGGAAACGCACCTGGCGCCTGGCATGGCGTGCGATATCCTCTTCGTGCGTGACCAGCACGATGGTGATGCCCTCGCGGTTGAGTTCCTCGAACAAGCCCATGATATCTTCGCTGGTTCTGCTGTCCAGGTTGCCGGTCGGCTCGTCGGCAAGTATCAGGCGTGGGTGATTGATCAGCGCGCGCGCGATCGCCACGCGTTGCTGCTGGCCGCCGGAGATCTGGTTGGGCACGGAATCCGCCTTATCCGCCAGCCCGACCTTGGCGAGCAGCTCCTGTGCACGCTGGTTGCGTTTCTGATGTTCCACGCCGCAATAGATCAGCGGCAACGAGACGTTGTCCAGCAGCGACATGCGCTGCAGCAGGTTGTAACCCTGGAACACGAAGCCGATGGTGCGGTTGCGCAGCAAAGCGAGTTCATCCTTGCCGAGGTTTTCGACATCCCTCCCATCCAGCAGGTAGCGCCCGGCACTGGGTTTGTCGAGACAGCCGAGGATATTCATGAAGGTGGATTTTCCGGAACCGGAAGGCCCCATGATCGCGACGAATTCGCCCGCATCGATGGTCAGCGTCACCTGCTTGAGCGCGGGGAACGATCCGGCCGAAGTCAGGTACGACTTGTCCAGGTTTTCGATGCGAATGACAGCATCGCTCATCAGAAAAATCTCATCGGCCGGCTGCCGGAGCTTTTTGATTGGTCCTCCACTGTTTCGCCGATCACCACCTGATCGCCCGCCTTGAGATCGCCGCCGGCGACCTCGGTATTGCGGTTGTCGGTGATGCCGACAGTCAGGCTGACCGGTTTCAGCTTTCCGTTCCCCAAAACAACATATACCTTGCCGGGAAATGTGTCGCGCGGCCCCCCGGAAGCCGGCTTTGCGGCGGGTTTGCCGCCCTGGACAGTACCGCTATTGCCGGCGACATTCTTCCCGGTATCTCCGGCCGGCGATTCAACCTGTTCGTCGGTGGAGGGCTTGAAGCACAATGCGGAGTTGGGGACCAGCAATACATTCTTGCGTTCGGCCACTGTGATGTTGACGTAGGCCGTCATGCCGGGCAACAGGATCTGCTCCGGGTTGTTCACGTTGACCACCACGTCGTAGGTGACCACGTTCGATACCGTGGTCGGATTCAGGCGGATTTGTTTGACTTCGCCCCTGAAATGCCGGTTCTCGAACGCATCCACGGTAAATCGCACCGTTTGCCCGACGCGGATGTCGCCGATATCCGCCTCGGCAAAATTGGTATCGATCTGCATCTTCGACAGATCCTGCGCGATCTTGAACAGAGTCGGTGTCTGGAGACTGGCGGCCACGGTCTGCCCGACATCCACTTCGCGGTCCACCACCACCCCTGAAACAGGCGAGCGGATCACCGAGTAGGCGAGGTTGGCACGATCCCGGTCCAATTGGGCACGGGCCGACAGCAAAGCTGCCTCGGCGGATTTTCTTGCCTGCACCGCGGTATCCAGATCCTGTTGGGCGACGTATTCCAGCGCGAACAGGTCGCGGCTGCGTTTTTCGTTGGCGGCCGCCAGATCCAGGGAAGCCTGGGCGCTTTGCACGCCCGCTTCACTCTGCCTGACTTGTGCAGCGAGCAACGCCTCATCGAGTTCCAGCAGGATCTGGCCTTTCTTGACCTTGCTGTTGTAGTCTACAAAAAGTTTGCTTACCGTGCCGGACACCTGGGTGCCCACGCTGACCAGCGTCACCGGGTTGATCGTGCCGTTGGCGGATACGGTCTGACTGACATCGCCTGTTTCAACCGCCTGGGTGCGGTATTGCGGCGGAGTTACCTGGTAATATCGCCAATACAAGGCGGTACCGGCAGCGACGACGATGGCAGCCATAGCGGCTAGTGCGAGTGGAGAGTGGAATATTTTTTTCATGGCTGGGTTTTCTGCGGTGAATGTTCGCGTGTCTTTTGAACACTGTCATCGGACAAGGTTTGCAACAGGCCTGCGTCCAGACTGCCCATTGCCTGGGCAAGTGTGGCGCGGTCGATATTCCAGTTGAAAGTAGCCTGGATGCGTTGCTGGCGGGCGCTGGCCAGGGCACTTTGCGCATTCAGCAAATCCAGTATGGTGCCCACTCCCGCCTTGTAGCGGCCCAATGCAACCTGTGCCGATTGTTGCGCGCTGTCCAGCAGCACGGCGGAAGTGCGCAAGGACTGCGTCGCGGTGGTCAGGTTCTGATAGGCCGTCCAGACATCCAGCGCAACCTGCAGGTGCACCTGTTCCAACTGGGCATTTTTGGCATTAATCTGGGCCTCGGCAGATCGCACCTGATAGGTAGTTGCAAACCCCGTGAACAGTGGAACGCTTAAATTGATACCGACCGAAGAGTCGTTGGAATTGATACCCGAGTAATTGTATTGAGTTGAAGACGCAGACAGCGAGATGGTGGGCCAGCCCGATGAGCGGACCGCGTCCGCATTGGCTTGTGCAGCCTTCACCTGCGCCGCGGCGGCTTGCAGGTCGGGGCGGTGCAGGCGCGCCTGTTCGATCAGCGTGCTGATGTCACCCTCAAAATTTTCCGGAATTGCGGCCATGTTGGCGGGTATCAGCGCGACGCTGCGGTTGGCATCCAGTCCGATCATGTTTGCCAGCGTGCCTTGTGCGTTCCTCAGGTTGCCATCGGCGGTGATGCGGTTCAGCGTGGCTTGCGAATAGGCGGTTTGCGCCTGGAGCTTGTCGGCGGGTGTTGCGCTGCCGACTTTGTAGCGGGCGTCGGCGGCATCAAAACTTTCCTGTGCCGCCCGTTCCGATTCCAGCGCCGCATCCAGCGCGGCCGAATCGGCCTGTACCTGGTAATAATCCTGCACCGCGGCGAGAAATACCGACTGCACGGTACTGTCCTGTGTCGCAATTGCGGCGGCGAGCAACTGGCGGGAATTCTCCAGGGTGGCGGAGCGCGCGCCGAAGTCATACAGCAAATAGGAAAATGTCACGCCAATGTCGCGCTGCTCCATGCCGGGAACAGCGGTCCCTGTGATGTGATTATCGGAAGCGCTAAGACTTACATCGGGCAGGTAAGCCGCCTTGCTCACCCCGACCTGCGCAGCCTGGACCTGCGAATTGGCCCATGCCACGCGGGTCTGCGGGTTGTTGCACAACGCGAGGTTGACCACCTCAAACAGGCCGAGCGCGCGGTCAAGAGGCTGTGCCTCGCATGGGGCCGCATTTTCCGTATCCAAGGAGGGTTTGTGCGGCACGATCTGCTCGGTGCCGAAAGGGTCGGCAATCGTACCGGCAACGACGAGACTGCTCCATATGCAAAGCACCGTGAGGAGAATATTGCGCATAATCCCAGTGTTCATGAGCGGGTTATTTGACGACGCAAGTATAGCGGCTCCTGATTATGCGGCAATGCCGGATAGATGCAAAACCGCATACTTGGCCGCTATGCGGTTGAACGTTGAAGAACTTGTGGAGCATGAAAAAAGCACGCCTGGGCGTGCTTTTTTTGTCGCACCACTATCGATGATTAACGGTTGTTGCCATTGTTGCCGCGCCCGAGTGCAAAGCCGGGACGATCGCCGTTGCGGCGCGGTGCACTGCTGCCGCCACGATTGTTGCCAAAGCTGCGTTCCTGGCTGCGCGGCTGGCCGGCACCCTGACCGCGGCCATGGCCGCCAAAACCCTGGCCACTTCCCACGCCCAGCGTATGGCCGTTGTTGCCGTTGGCTTGCCCATGCCATTGACCATGGCCTTCCTTGCGTCCGGTATGGCTATGACGGCTATCCGGCGCGCTGTGGTGAAAGCCATTGCCGGTTTTAGCGGCGAACCCGCCCGTGCGGTTACCGCCAAAGCCTGCGTTGCTGCCGCCACCGAAACCGCCGCTGCGGCGCGGACCGCTGTTGCCGCGCGGACGGTCCGAAGACGGGCCGGTGCGCAATTTGTACTTGGGCTCCAGTCCTTCGATGGTGTGCATCTTGATGCTTTGCTCGGTGTAGCGTTCGATACGCTTCAGCAACTGCGCATCGCGGTTGGATGCGAACGAGATGGCGATACCGGACGAACCACCGCGGCCGGTGCGGCCTATGCGGTGCACATAGTCTTCGGCGAACTTGGGCAGGTCGAAGTTGATCACATGCGAGATACCGCGCACGTCAAGACCCCGTGCCGCCACATCGGTCGCGACCAGGATGCGCACGTTGCCGTTGCGCATGTTGAGCAGGGTGCGGTTGCGTTCGCGCTGGTTCATGTCGCCGTGCAATGCTGCGACCGACAGGCCTTGTGCGGACAATCTGTCTGCCAGCGAATCGGCGTCGCGTTTGGTGGCGGTAAAAATCAATGCCTGGTTCATGTCCACGTCGGTCAGCAGATGGCTGAGCAGCTTGTTCTTGTGCGCCACGTCATCCGCGAACATCATGCGCTGCTCGATGTTTTCGTGTTTGTCCTTTGCTGCCGAAACGTTGATCCGTTTCGGTGTCTTGAGCAGGCGCGAAGCCAGATTGCCGACCACTCCTTCCAATGTCGCGGAGAACAGCAATGTCTGGCGCGTTTTCGGGGTGGCCTGGGCGATGCGTTCCACATCGTCGACAAAACCCATGTCCAGCATGCGGTCGGCTTCGTCCAGGATCAGCACTTCCAGCCGCGAAAAATCGATGCGGCCGCGCTCCAAATGGTCGATCAAGCGGCCGGGTGTGGCGACGAGGATATCCACATGGCCGGACAGCATACGGTTCTGAACCGGGTAGGGCATGCCGCCCAGGATGCTGATGATCTTGAAGCGCATGTTCTTGCCGTATTTGGTCGCGGCATCGCAGACCTGCTGCGCCAGTTCGCGGGTAGGGGTCAACACCAGCACGCGCGGACCTTTGCCGGGCAGCGCGGAAGGCGTGGCCAAACGGTTCAGCACGGGCAGGATGAAAGCGGCTGTTTTGCCGCTGCCGGTTTGAGCCGAAGCCATCAGGTCGTGGCCGGCGATGATTTCGGGAATAGCCTGCGCCTGGATCGGCGTGGGTTCGGTGTAGCCGGTATCGGCGATTGCCTTGAGTATTGCGGCGTTCAAATTCAGATCTTCAAATGACATCTTGCTTCCTTTTTATTATCAAAGGGAATCCACGTCGTTATCCGGATACAAACCAATATCCGGCTAGATAAAGCCGGATGCCGATTCATATCGGGCATGACGAACTTGTAAAGTTCCCTGGTGCGCGCACAGTCAGTAATAACGACCCGTAAAACGGGCAGACGGATTGACCGGCGCATAAAACATCGTTGCTAACCGGAAAACCCGAGAGAATCTTGAAGGGCTTTTTTAGACAGGCGCGATTTGCATACGCGCGAGAGATAGGTCAGAAAACGATGAACCAATGCCGCCTTAGCGGCGACAAGGCGCGCATTATACGGATAGAAAAAATAAAAGCCAGTAAAAGTTTGTCATTACCAGCCTTGTGCTAGAATGCGCGCCCTTTTCGAGCAAGGCTGTATCCATGTCCCGCCAACTCCGCAACATCGCCATTATCGCCCACGTCGACCACGGCAAGACCACGCTGGTGGACAAGCTGCTGAGTCAAGCCGGTTCTTTTGCTTCCTATAAACATATCGCCGAGCGCGTGATGGACAGCAACGACCTGGAAAAAGAGCGCGGCATCACCATTCTGGCGAAGAACTGCGCCGTCGATTATGAAGGCGTGCATATCAACATCGTGGACACACCCGGCCACGCCGACTTCGGCGGTGAAGTGGAGCGCGTGCTGGGCATGGTGGACGGCGTGCTGCTGCTGGTGGACGCGGTCGAAGGCCCGATGCCGCAGACCAGGTTCGTGACCAAGAAGGCACTTGCCCTCGGCCTGCGCCCCATCGTGGTGATCAACAAGGTCGACCGCAATGGCGCCCGCCCGGATTGGGTGATCAACCAGACTTTCGACCTGTTCGACAAGCTGGGCGCGACCGAAGAGCAGATGGATTTCCCGGTGGTATATGCCTCGGCCTTGAACGGCTATGCCACGCTGGATCTGGCCAAGCCCAGCACGGACATGCGCCCGTTGTTCGAAGCAGTGATCAAGAATGTTCCGGCACCGGATACCGATGTGGATGCGCCGCTGCAATTGCAGATCTCCGCGCTGGACTACTCCAGCTTCGTCGGCCGCATAGGCGTGGGCCGCGTGCGCCGCGGCAGCGTCAAGCCCGGCCAGGACGTGATGGTGATGAGCGGCGACAAGCCCCCGAAGCGCGCACGCATCAACCAGGTGCTGGGTTTCCGCGGTATCGAGCGCGTGCCGCTGGATGAAGCGCTGGCCGGCGACATCGTGCTGATCAACGGTATCGAGGAGATCGGCATCGGCGTGACGATCGCCGACGTGAACAAGCCGGAAGCCTTGCCTATGCCCAAGGTGGACGAGCCGACCCTGACGATGAATCTGATGGTCAACACCTCGCCCCTGGCCGGACAGGAAGGCAAATTCGTCACCAGCCGCCAGATACGCGACCGCCTGAACAAGGAGTTGCTGGTGAATGTGGCATTGCGTGTCGAAGAAACCAGCGAGACCGATGTGTTCCTGCTGGCCGGCCGCGGGGAGTTGCATCTGACGATACTGCTGGAAAACATGCGCCGGGAAGGTTTCGAGATGGGCGTCGGCAAGCCGCGCGTGGTCTACCGCGACATCGACGGCGAGAAGTGCGAGCCGTTCGAAGTGCTGACCGTTGATGTCGAAGACACCAACCAGGGCGCGGTGATGGAAGAACTGGGCCGCCGGCGCGGCGACCTGCAGGACATGCAGCCGGACGGGCACGGGCGCGTGCGCCTGGAATACCGCATCCCGGCCCGCGGCCTGATCGGCTTCCAGTCCGAATTCATGACGATGACGCGCGGCACCGGCATCATGGCCCATGTGTTCGATGACTACGCGCCGGTCAAGGCCGAGATGCCCGGCCGCCGCAACGGCGTGCTGATCTCCGCGGAAAACGGCGAAGCGGTCGCTTATGCGTTGTGGAAACTGGAAGACCGCGGCCGCATGTTCGTGTCCCCCGGCGACAAGGTTTACGAGGGCATGATCATCGGCATCCACAGCCGCGACAACGATCTGGTCGTCAATCCGATCAAGGGCAAACAGCTGACCAACGTGCGCGCTTCCGGCACCGATGAAGCGGTGCGTCTGACCCCGCCGGTTCGCCTGACGCTGGAGTCTGCGGTCGAATTCATCGACGATGATGAGTTGGTGGAGATCACGCCCCTTTCCGTCCGCATGCGCAAACGTTACCTGACGGAGAACGAACGCAAACGCGCAGGTCGTGCCTTGTAATTCCCCGCAGGGTTCGAGTGAATTTAAAGGGATGCGATGCATCCCTTTTTATTTGGGCTGTCTGATTGGTTTATACTGACATGAAGTCATATACGGACGGCTATTTATGGAACCGCTAATCAACATCCTCTTTATACTTTTCACTGGCTTACTCGTTGGTGTGATGGCGACGTGGCTGGTTCTGCGTGAACGCATTTCGGTTGCTGTGGAGAAGGCGAAGGGTGAAAGTCAAGTCGATGTGGCCCGTCTAAATGAGCGATTAACCGCATCACAGGAGGATGCCAATCGTCTGACAAAAGAAAGGGATAATCTTGAGGCGCTACGCGACCAACTTACGGTTGAGCGGCAGCGATTGAGCAATCAAGTTGCTGAATTGACGACTAACCTGGAATCGGAACGGACCCAGAATGGAGAAAAGATCGAATTACTGAAGAATGCCGAGGAACAGCTTACAAACCGTTTCAAAACCTTGGCCAGCGAAATTCTTGAAGATAAATCAGCGCGTTTTACAAAGCTGAATCAGACCAATCTCGATCAGTTGCTTAATCCCCTCAAGACCAAGATCGATGAGTTTCAAACTAAAGTGCAGGAAGTGTATGTCCAAGAGGGCAAGGACCGCTCTGCACTTACCGAGCAGGTCAAGCAACTGATGGCCCTCAATAACCAGTTGTCGAAGGACGCCCACAACCTTACCAGTGCGCTCAAAGGTCAGGCCAAGACGCAGGGCAATTGGGGTGAGTTCATACTGGAACGGGTGCTGGAGACTTCCGGTTTGCGCAAGGGCCATGAATACGATGTGCAGGAAAGCCATACACGCGGGGACGGTACACGGGCTCAGCCGGATGTGGTGGTACACATGCCGGAAGACAGACATCTTGTCGTCGATGCCAAAGTGTCGCTGAAGGCATATGAAGAATATGCCAACGCGGAATCCGATCATCAGCGAGATTCGGCGATGAAACGACACCTGGATTCCATGCGCGGTCATATCAAGGAATTGTCGGTAAAGAATTATCAGCAACTTTATGGACTGAAATCGCTTGATTTCGTGCTGATGTTCATCCCGGTAGAACCCGCTTTCATGCTGGCCATCGCGCATGACAGCGAATTATGGCAGGATGCGTGGAAGAAGAATGTGTTGCTGGTCAGCCCCAGCACTTTGCTGTTCGTGCTTCGCACCGTGGCGCATCTGTGGAGGCAGGAGCAGCAGAATCGCAATGCGCAGGAGATCGCCAATCGTGGCGCGGAGTTGTACGACAAACTGGCGGGTTTCGTTGAAGACCTGGATAACTTGGGCACCAAACTATTGCAGGCGCAGAAGGCGTACGACGGGGCATATGGCAAACTGACCGGAGGTCGGGGGAACGTAATTCGCCAAGCCGAGATGCTGAAGGAACTCGGTATCAAGCCCACCAAACACTTGCCGCAAAACCTGACGGACATGCCCTCGGATGAGACGCCTGCTCGCAACATACGAGATTCCAGTGACAAATCCGGTCAGACGGGAAATTCCAGCCGCCAGATCAGCGATCAATTCGCCAAGATCGAATCGGCGGGGATGCAGGACGATTCAAACCAGGGCAAGTTGAGGTAATCCGGCTGCCGCATCTATGCATGTCAGCCTGAAAGGTTCAGGTAAACTTTATCCGAGCTTGACCGATGACGTCGCGGGTACCGGACTCGGATTTTTTGTTGTCACTAAGGAAAGCAATGAATATAGGGATTTTTCGCATCGTTATGGTGTTGATAGCCACGCTGCTGAATTTGGCTGCAGCAGAAGCCAGCAACTATAAGGGCGGATACCTTGGCGGGAAATTCGGGATCAACAAGTCCACTGCAACAGGCGCGATCAGTGCACCCAGTGCAAGCACCTTTGCTTATGGTGTTCAGGGCGGGTATTTGGAGGGCGGATATAACTGGGACATAAGCACCGCTACCCTCGGCTTGGGTGCCTATGCCGACATCAACCCCAACGAGATACATAGCAACGGAGTCGAATATGGCAGCCATGCTTTTGGCCTGGATGTCAAGCTGGGCAAGACTTACGATGATTGGCTTTTGTACGGAAAATTCGGCTATGGATACAGTAGCGGGACCAGAGACCTTAGCTCCGTTTCAGGTCGCAGCCCGAATGCGGCGATCGGTGCAGAATATAAAATAGTGTCCCGCTGGGGAGCGGTCGTTGAGTTCAAGATCGACAACTTTTCGAGCCAGGAGTCTTCGACCTCGATCGAGAACAGGACCTTTGCGTTTGGCCTGAATTATTACTTTGACAGGCCGGAAAAGGAGGAGGTGATTGTTGCAGCTGTTCCAGAACTTGAGCCCGAGTTGCCGGACCCAGAGGCTGAAGCGGAATTGGATGCGGAGCCACCTCCTGATATCGGGTCAAGCATGGCTTCCACAGCGGCTGATGGCCCAGCCCTTGATCCGGAATCCTGGGCAGAATTGCTGGCGGGGAAGCCTGTCCGCATCGAAGGGAACAAATTTGTCGTAGGTTCAGTCGTGTTGGAATCGGGGTTAGTCTCTGGTTCAGTGGTGCTGGATCAAGGATCTATCAAGATATTGGATGACGTTTCCGGATTTGCGGCCAAATATCCCGATGCCAAACTGGAATTGGTCGGGTATAGCGATAACGTCGGCACTGATGAGTTTAACCAGGAGCAGTCTTTGGCGCGTGCCGCATCTGCCAAGAATTACCTGGTCAAGAAGGGCGTTGCCGAGAACCGGATTTCAACGAAGGGCGAGGGTTCCAAGGATCCTATCGGCGATAACAATACGTATAAGGGGCGCATCGAAAATCGTCGCGTGGAGATCACGGCGATCGCGACGGAGCAAATGAAAGCCAGCGCAGCGAGTTCTGTACCCAAACCGCAACCTTTGCCGGTGCCAGCTGCAATATCTGATCCCGAGTCATGGAAGCTTTTGCTGGCAGACAAGCCCGTTGTGATCTATATCGCTGGCGCTGCTTTTGTCTCCGGATCGGCGGATAGCCGGAATGCAAAAATCGGCAACGAGCTGGATGAGATAGTTGAATTTGCGGCTAAATACCCCGAGAAGAATTTTGAATTGGTGGGTTATGCGGATAGCACCGGTTCCGCGAAAGCGAACCTGAAGCTGTCAACGGAGCGTGCGGAGTCGGTCAATAGATACCTGGTTGGCAAGGGCGTAACAGCCAGCCGGATCATTACCAGTGGCGCGGGCTCTGCCAATCCTATAGGTGATAACAATACCAAAGCAGGAAGGGCCAAGAATCGCAGAGTGGAGATCCGCGCGGTAGCGCGTGGCCAAAAGAAGACAGGTGAAGCAACACCAGCACCAGCACCGGTACCGGTACCGGTACCGGTACAAGTGCCGGCAACCGCTCCGGTGACATGGAAGATCCTGCTAGAGGACAAACCTGTTCTCGTCAACATGGAAGGGACCAGTTTTGAGTCTGGCTCGGGCATCCCAAACCCGAAGGTTGTCGAGGAATTGGACGAAGTGGTCGGCTTTGCCGGCAAATACCCTGACAGCAAGTTTGAATTGACGGGGTATGCGGACAGCACCGGTTCCGCAGAGCTCAATCGAAAACTGTCTTTGATGCGTGCCGAATCTGTAAAGAAATACCTGGTGAACAAAGGTGTGTCACCCAGTCGCATCACCACGAAGAGCGGCGGTTCTGCGAACCCGGTTGGCGATAACAAGACCAAACAGGGGCGAGCCAAGAATCGCCGCGTGGAAATTCACTCGGTTGCATAGTTACAGGAAAGGTCGCGGCAACTTCTTGCGACTCATAAGTGCTCACAGGTGCTCCTTTGGATAGTTATTCTGGGACGCAGGCTGTTCCATATATTTCCCGTGAGACCGCAGAAGGCGGGGCCGTTTTGCTGACAGCAACCATGCATCGCGATGGTAAGATGCATAACCATTCAATTTTTATATGATTCAGCGATGAAACTGGCAATTGCACAAATCAACTGTGTTTTAGGCGATTTGTCCGGTAATGCTGCAAAAATCTTGCAGTATGCCCAAGAGGCGCGGCAACAAGGTGCGGAATTATTATTGACGCCCGAGTTGAGCCTGTGCGGATATCCGCCGGAAGATCTGCTTCTGCGCGAGGGGTTTTACCGCGCATGTGCACAGGCGCTGGGTGAGCTCGCCGGAAGGATATCGGGCATCGCCGTCGTCGTCGGGCACCCTCATGCGTTGGACGGCAAACGATACAACGCGGCCTCATTGCTTCGTGACGGCGTGATAGCTGCCACATATCTAAAATCCGAGTTGCCGAACTATTCGGTATTCGACGAGGAACGGTATTTCGATCATGGCGTGGCTCCTTGCGTATTCGAGATTGCAGGTGTCAGATTTGCGTTGAACATCTGCGAAGACGTCTGGTACCCTGAAGTGGCGCGCCGGGCGCGCCAAGCGGGTGCCCAGGTTTTGCTGGTGCTGAATGCATCTCCTTACGCCATCGGGAAGCATGAGACCAGGCAACGCGTCGTTCGCGAGCGGATTTCTGAGACTGGCATGGCTGTGATCTACGCCAATATGGTAGGCGGGCAGGACGAATTGATATTTGACGGCGGTTCTTTCGCCATGGACGGCAAAGGCGATCTGACTGCGCAGTGCCGGCACTTCGAAGTGGCCATGCCGATACTGGATATCCTTGATGATTTTCGACCGTCCGGAGCATTGGCTTCCAAGATGGGAACAGAGGCTGATGTCTATGCTGCCTTGTGTCTCGGGGTGAGGGACTATATCGGCAAGAATCGCTTCCCCGGTGTAGTGCTGGGGTTGTCGGGCGGGATCGATTCGGCATTGACGCTGGCATTGGCAGCGGACGCGCTGGGTTCCGACAGGGTACATGCAGTGATGATGCCTTCGCCCTACACCGCTCAGATCAGCCTGGACGATGCGCGCGAGATGGCGCACATCCTCGGGGTGCGCTATGACGAATTTCCGATAGAGCCGATATTCCGCAGCTACTCGGCCACGCTGGAAACGGCTTTCGCCGGACGCGCAATCGATACCACGGAAGAGAATTTGCAGGCGCGCATACGCGGCAATCTGCTGATGGCCCTGTCCAACAAGCTCGGCTCGCTGGTGCTGACGACGGGCAACAAGTCGGAGATGACCGTCGGCTATGCCACGCTGTACGGCGATATGGCCGGCGGTTTTGCGGTTTTGAAGGATGTCAGCAAGACAATGGTTTATCGCCTCGCGCGCTATCGCAACACCGTTGGACATGTGATCCCGGAACGCATCATCACGCGCGCCCCCAGCGCCGAGCTTCGGCCCGATCAAACAGACCAGGATAGCTTGCCGCCCTACGATGTGCTGGATGCCATCATGGCATGCTACGTTGAACAGAACCTCTCTATTCCCGAAATCATCGCACAGGGTTTTGCCGAGGCAGACGTGCGCCGCGTGGTGCATTTGATCCGCATCAGCGAGTACAAGCGGCGCCAATCCGCGGTGGGCATCCGCATCACCGAGCGCAGCTACGGCAAAGACTGGCGTTATCCGATCACCGCAAGTTACCAGGATGGCTTTTAAATTTAATTCCATTTAACGGCAGGTTTTGGTACAATGCGCCGCGTTTTGATGATGGGCTTCGGGCCCGTTTTTTATTTGTGGGGCATAACTTTGCTGGTGAAGCTGGTGCTATGGATGTGGTGAAGCTGGTCGAGACGACGGTAAATGGACTGGGTTATCAACTGGTGGATATGGAACGCTCCGGGCGCGGCTTGTTGCGCGTGTATATCGACAAACCGGAAGGCATCTCCGTAGATGATTGCCAGGCGGTGAGCAACCAGTTGACGCGTCTGTTTCTGGTCGAAAACGTCGACTATGACCGCCTTGAGGTTTCATCGCCGGGCTTGGACAGGCCGCTGAAGAAGGAATCGGACTTCGTGCGCTTCACCGGTGAGAAGGCGCAGCTCAAGCTGCGCATGCCGCTTGACGGGCGCAGGAATTTTGCCGGCGTGATCGCTGGGGCAAGCAACGGAATATTGCGCTTGGATGTGGACGGCAATCAGGTTGCGATCGATTTGTCGAATGTGGATAAGGCACGTTTGGTGCCGACATTTTAATTTTTGTGTTTAACGGGTGATTTGCCGGAGAGATGGTATGAGTCGAGAAATTTTGTTGTTGGTGGATGCTTTGTCTCGTGAAAAGAACGTGGACAAGGAGATCGTTTTCGAGGCGCTGGAATCGGCTTTGGCCTCTGCGACCAAAAAGCGTTTTGCTGACGAAGCCGACGTGCGTGTGTCGATAGACCGCAATACCGGCGAATATGAATCATTCCGCCGCTGGGAAGTGATGGATGATGAAACTTTCGAGACCCCCGACCTGCATATCAAGCTGGAAGAAGCGCAAAAGCGCAATCCCGATATCCAGGTCGGGGAATTCATCGAGGAGCCGCTGGAATCCATAGATTTCGGGCGTATCGGGGCGCAGGCAGCCAAGCAGGTCATTTTCCAGAAGATCCGCGATGCCGAACGCGAACAGGTATTGGCGGATTTCATGGATCGCAAGGAACACCTGGTATCCGGCACCGTAAAACGTCTCGAGCGCGGCAATGCGATCATCGAATTCGGCAAGATCGAGGCCTTGCTGCCGCGCGAGCAGATGATCGCCAAGGAGAATCTGAGGGTCGGCGATCGCGTCAAGGCGCATCTGCTGCGCGTGGATCGCAGTGCGCGGGGACCGCAAGTTATCCTGTCGCGTACCTCGCCTGAATTATTGGTCAAATTGTTCGAACTGGAAGTGCCGGAGATCGAGGAAAAACTGCTGGAGATCGTCAGCGCCGCGCGCGATCCGGGTTCGCGTGCCAAGATCGCGGTGCTGTCGCATGATCCGCGTATCGACCCAATCGGAACCTGTGTCGGGATGCGCGGCTCGCGCGTGCAGGGCGTGACCAACGAGCTTGCAGGAGAGCGCGTCGATATCATCCTCTGGGCGGAAGACCCGGCCACTTACGTCATCAATGCGCTGGCTCCCGCCGAGGTGAGCAGCATCGTCGTGGATGAGGAGCGCCACAGCATGGATGTGGTGGTCGAGGAGGAAAACCTGGCACAGGCGATCGGGCGCGGCGGACAGAACGTGCGGCTGGCCAGCGAACTGACCGGCTGGGAACTCAATATCATGACGGTAGAACAGTCCAGCGAAAAGCATAACGAGGAATTTTCCAAGACCCGCGCGATGTTCATGGAAAAGCTGGATGTTGATGAAGAGGTCGCCGATATCCTGGTTCAGGAAGGCTTCAATACGCTGGAAGAAGTGGCGTATGTGCCGCTGGAGGAAATGCTGGAGATCGAGTCGTTCGACGAGGCGACGGTGAACGAATTGCGCAGCCGCGCGCGCAACGCACTGTTGACCGCGGCGATCGCCAGCGAGGAAAAAGTTGAACACGGGATAGAGGATCTGCTCAAGTTGGAAGGAATGGATGAACAGACCGCGCGCATCCTGGCCGGCAAGGGCATCTCGACACAAGACCAATTGGCGGACCTGGACGTGGATGAACTGGTGGAGCTTTCCGGCATGGAAGGCGAACGTGCCAACGCATTGATCATGGCGGCACGTGCACCCTGGTTTGCTTAAGTTGGTGAGGATAGGTTAAAGGATAGCAATGGCAAAAATGAACGTAGCTCAATTTGCGACTGAACTGGGATTGCCGGTTGCCTTGCTGCTTGAGCAGTTGAAGGCGGCGGGGATCGCCAAGGATGAAGAATCCAGCGCGTTGACCGAAAAAGACAAGGCAAAATTGCTGGAACACCTGCGCCAGGCGCACGGTGCCGAAAAGCCAGCCAAGAAGATCACGCTGATCCGCCGCGAAACCACCGAAATCAAGAAGGCCGACAGCTCGGGCCGCGCACGCACCATTCAAGTGGAAGTGCGCAAGCGCCGCGTGGTGGCTCCGGTAGCAGCACCGGAAACAGCGGCGCCTGTCGAAGTCGCGCCTCCGTCCAAGAAGGGCAAGCCTGCCAAGGTTGTGGATGAGCAGGAGCTGGCTGCGCGCGAGGAAGAAGCGCGATTGCAGGCTGAATTGGCAGCACGTCAGGCGGCCGAGGTGCAGGTCAAACAAGAACGCAGCAAGCGCAAAACCACCAAGAAAGCCACTGAGGCTGAGCTGCAGGCTGCTGCAGTAGCAACTGCCGCCAAGGTCGAAGAAGTAGTTCCCGTTGCGGTTTCACCCGTCGTCAGTCTCGCAGAAGGCACGTTGCACAAACCGGCACCCAAGCCCGGAGACAAGATAACCAAACCCAGCAAAAAGCCCAAACCGGAAGCCAAGAGCAGTCCATGGGACGAGAAAGGGCACAAGAAACGCACTCCGATCAAGACAGGGGAAAAAACGGCCGTGTGGAGCACCCCTGTACGTGCACCGCGCCATGACAAGCACCCCAAGCATGCTGCCGAGCCTGAACATGCCTTCTCCTTGCCGACCGAACCTATCGTTCATGAGGTAGCTGTGCCGGAAACCATCACGGTCGCTGAATTGGCGCAAAAAATGTCTATCAAGGCCGGCGAGATCATCAAGGTGTTGATGAACATGGGTTCGATGGTTACGATCAATCAGGTGCTCGACCAGGAAACCGCGATGATCGTGGTTGAAGAGATGGGGCACATTGCCAAGGCCGCAAAGCTGGACGATCCGGACGCCTATTTGATCGATACCGAAGCGCATCACGATGTGGCGCTAGAGCCGCGCGCACCTGTCGTCACCGTGATGGGCCACGTCGATCACGGCAAGACTTCGCTGCTCGATTACATACGCCGCACCCGTGTCGCATCCGGAGAAGCGGGCGGCATCACCCAGCACATCGGTGCATATCACGTCGATACTCCGCGCGGCATGATCACTTTTCTCGATACGCCGGGCCATGAGGCTTTTACCGCGATGCGGGCGCGCGGCGCCAAGGCGACCGATATCGTGATCCTGGTGGTAGCCGCGGATGATGGCGTGATGCCGCAAACCAAGGAGGCGATCGCGCACGCAAGGGCCGCAAACGTGCCGCTGGTCGTGGCAGTAACCAAGGTCGACAAGCCCGAAGCCAATGTCGAGAAAGTCAAGCAGGAACTTGCCGCCGAAGGCGTGACGCCCGAAGACTGGGGCGGAGATTCGATGTTCGTCGAGGTTTCATCCAAGACCGGGAAAGGCATAGACCAGCTGCTGGAGGGTGTGCTGTTGCAGGCCGAAGTGCTGGAGCTGAAAGCGCCGCGTGAAACCCACGCGAAAGGATTGGTTATCGAAGCGCGTCTGGACAAGGGCAAGGGACCGGTCGCAACCGTCCTGATCCAGTCCGGAACGATGAAGCGCGGTGATGCGGTACTGGTCGGTTCGGTATTCGGCAAGGTGCGCGCGATGCTGGATGAAAACGGCAAGGCAGTCAACGAAGCGGGTCCATCCATCCCGGTGGAAATCCAGGGGTTGTCAGAAGTACCCGCTGCGGGCGAAGAATTGATGGTATTGGCGGACGAAAAACGCGCTCGCGAGATCGCATTGTTCCGGCAAGGAAAGTATCGCGGTGTGAAACTTGCCAAGCAACAGGCTGCCAAACTGGAAAACATGTTCGAGCAGATGGGCGAAGGTGAGGTTCGCACCCTGTCGCTGATCGTCAAGGCAGACGTGCAGGGCTCCGCCGAGGCGATTGCGCAGTCGCTGCAAAAACTCTCAACCAACGAGGTCAAGGTCAATCTCATCCATGGCGGGGTGGGGGCGATCACCGAGTCTGACATCAATCTGGCGCTGGCCTCCAAGGCGATCGTGATCGGCTTCAACACACGAGCCGATGCGGCCGCGCGCAAGCTGGCGGAATCTTCCGGCGTCGAGATACGCTACTACAACATCATCTACGCGATGGTGGACGAGATCAAGGCGGCGCTGTCCGGCATGCTGGCCCCGGAGAAGAGGGAGGTCATCCTCGGTATGGTCGAAGTGCGCCAGGTGTTTACCGTATCCAAGGTCGGCACGATCGCCGGTTGCTACGTGCTTGAGGGCCTGGTAAAACGCGGCGCAAAGGTGCGCGTATTGCGAGACAACGTGGTGATACATGACGGTGAGTTGGATTCGCTGAAACGCTTCAAGGATGACGTCAAAGAAGTGAAGGCCAGTTTCGAGTGCGGGCTGTCGGTGAAGAATTTCAATGATCTGGTGGTGGGCGACAAGCTCGAAGTCTACGAGATCGTTGAGGTCGCCCGCGCCCTGTAATGGCCAATTTCGCCAGAGCCGACCGCATCGCGCAGCAAATGCAGCGCGAGATTGCCGAGTTGATACGCCTGCGGATCAATGATCCGCGCGTGCGTCTGGTGACGATCACCGGCGTGGAAGTGGCCGGCGACTATACGCATGCCAAGGTCTTTTTCACCCGCCTGGATGGAAAGCACAACGAAGCCCAGCAAGGCCTGGAGCACGCCAGCGGGTTTCTGCGCAGCCAGTTGGCGCGCAGCATCAAGCTCCGCGTGATGCCGCAGTTGCATTTCGTCTTCGATGCCTCGGTCGAACGCGGCAGCCATTTGTCGCAGCTGATCGACCAGGCGGTTGCCAGCGACAAGGGAGACAGCTCGTAGCCGGTAGCATGTAGCGGGTAGCCAGGCCGGGTTTGCTAGAAGCTACAAGCTACAGGCTACGAGCTACAAGCTAACAATATGACTCGCGATAAGCGCCCATTAGACGGTGTGCTGTTGTTCGACAAGCCGTTGGAATTAAGCTCGAATACCGCGCTGCAGAAGGTTCGCCGACTGTTCCGGGCCGAGAAGGCCGGCCACACCGGCACGCTTGATCCGCTCGCCACCGGCCTGCTACCGATCTGTTTCGGCGAGGCCACCAAATTTTCCAATGCCTTGCTGGATGCCGACAAAACCTACCGCGCCCTGCTGCGCTTGGGCATTAGCACCAGTACCGGAGACGCCGAAGGCGAGGTCGTCGCCGAGCATCCTGTCGAGGTTCAGCAATCCGACGCCGATCACGCGCTGGGCAAATTTCGCGGCGAGATCCGGCAACTCCCGCCGATGCACAGCGCGCTCAAGCATCGGGGCAAGCCGCTCTATGCATATATCCGCAAAGGCGAGACCATAGAGCGCGAACTGCGCAGCGTGGTGATACACGAGCTGACCCTGAATTCAATATCCGGCAATGAGATGGACATCACCGTGCGCTGCAGCAAAGGCACTTACATACGCACGCTTGCTGAGGATATTGGAACGGCACTCGGTTGCGGCGCCCATCTGACCGGTTTGCGCCGCACTGATATTGCCCATTTTTCATTAAATAATGCCTATACCCTGCAACAGCTGGAAGATATGACTGATGCCCAGCGAGATGTTTGCGTTCTGCCGCTCGAATCGCTCATGCCTGATATGCCCAGGTTGCAGTTGGATGCCGAGCAAGTCAGGCGTATGGCGCAGGGGCAGCGGCTGGGGCTGGATGCAGGCTTGCCGGATGGCAAAGTCAGCCTGCATGGCCCGCAAGGCTTTGTCGGGGTGGGTCTGCTGCACGGCCGGAGCCTTGCGCCTGACAGGCTATTGTCGAATGTGGCTATGGCTGCGGCACGAACCGGTACGGGGAAAAATATTGGGGTTGAGCAAGACCCCAGATAAGGGGTAGAATGCTGCTCTTTTTTAGGAGAGCATAGGCAAATGGCAATTACCGCCGCGCAAAAAGCGCAAATCGTGACCGACTTTCAGCGTGCCAAGAGTGACACGGGCTCACCCGAGGTGCAGGTGGCATTGATCACGGCACGTATCGCATATCTGACCGAGCATTTCAAGGATAACGTCAAGGATCACCATTCCCGCCGCGGTTTGCTGCGCCTGGTAAGCCGCCGCCGCAAGTTGCTGGATTATCTCAAGCGCACCAATGACGCAAGCTATCGTGCGTTGATACAGCGTCTGGAAATCCGCAAGTAAGATTTGCGCATTTAACGGGTCGCATCAGCGGCCCGCGTTATTTCAAGCCACAACGTATGCCGCGTTCGAGCGTCATGCGATGCACAGAGGGGTCTATCTTGAGTCACTATAAAAGAACATTCGCATACGGCAACCATCAACTTACCCTGGAGACCGGCGAGATCGCGCGTCAGGCCAGCGGCGCGGTGATGGTCAGCCTGGATGACACTGTGGTGCTGGTCACCGTCGTCGCCAGAAAAGACACCAAGCCGGAGCAGGACTTTTTCCCGCTGACCGTGGATTATCAGGAAAGGACTTACGCCGCGGGCAAGATTCCCGGCGGATTTTTCAAGCGCGAAGGCCGCCCCAGCGAAAAGGAGATCCTGACTTCGCGGCTGATCGATCGTCCCTTGCGGCCGCTGTTTCCCGAGAGTTTTTACAATGAGGTACAAATCGTAGCGACAGTCATGTCTTCGGATGAAGAGATCGATTCCGACATTCCCGCGATGATAGGCGCATCTGCAGCACTGGCGCTGTCAGGTGTCCCGTTCGACGGCCCGATAGGAGCTGCGCGCGTGGGCTATGCCAACGGTCAATATCTGCTCAACCCCACCGCGACCGAACTGCTGACTTCGCAACTGGATCTTGTGGTTGCCGGCACCGACCGTGCGGTGCAGATGGTCGAATCCGAAGCTCAGCAGTTGTCCGAGGAAATCATGCTGGGCGCGGTGATGTTCGGCCACGAACAGATGCAGGTAGTGATTCAGGCCATCAACGAGATGGCCGATGCGGTTGGTGCCGATGCGTGGGATTGGACTGCGCCGGCCAGGGATGAGGCCTTGATCGCGCAGATCGCCGGTCTTGCCGAAGCCGAGCTTGGCAAAGCCTATGCGATCCGTTCCAAACAAGCGCGCACCGATGCGGTTGCCGTGATACGCGATAAAGTGATGGCCGCCATGTCGCCTGAACTCATGGCGACGCAAAAGAATCATGTGAATGACTTGTTCAGCGCTCTGGAAGCCAAGATCGTGCGGGGACAGATCCTCAGCGGCGAGCCTCGCATCGATGGCCGAGACACGCGCACTGTGCGTCCGATCACGATACGCAACGGCGTATTGCCACGCACCCACGGCTCCTCGTTGTTCACGCGCGGCGAAACTCAGGCCATCGTGGTAGCTACGTTGGGAAGCATGCGTGATTCCCAGAAGATCGATGCGCTGCAAGGCGAGTATTCCGACCGATTCATGCTGCACTACAATTTCCCGCCGTATTCCACCGGGGAAACCGGCCGCGTGGGCACGCCCAAGCGCCGCGAAATCGGCCATGGCCGATTGGCCAAGCGCGCGCTGGTAGCTGTATTGCCCAGCGAGGAAGAGTTCGGTTATTCGATGCGCGTGGTGTCTGAAATCACCGAATCCAATGGTTCCAGTTCGATGGCTTCGGTCTGCGGCGGCTGCTTGTCTTTGCTTGATGCGGGTGTACCGCTCAAGGCGCATGTAGCGGGAATTGCAATGGGTCTGATCAAGGACGGCAATCGTTTTGCGGTGCTGACAGACATTCTGGGCGATGAAGATCACCTGGGTGACATGGATTTCAAGGTGGCTGGTACCGAAACAGGCGTAACCGCGCTGCAGATGGACATCAAGATCAACGGTATCACGCGCGACATCATGAAAGCTGCTTTGACCCAGGCCCGTGAAGGTCGCATGCATATCCTTGGTTTGATGAAACAAGCCCTGCCGAATGCACGCACGGAAGTATCCGAGTTTGCGCCGCGCATGATCAAGATGAAGATCAATCCCGAAAAGATCCGCGATGTGATCGGCAAGGGCGGCGCGGTGATACGTGCTCTGACCGAAGAGACCGGCACGACGATCGACATAGATGACGCGGGCAATATCACCATCTCCTGTGTGAACGGTGATGCGGGGAATCTGGCCAAAAAGCGCATCGAGGACATCGTGGCCGACGTGGAAGTTGGCAAGATATATGAAGGCCCGGTAGTCAAGTTGCTGGACTTCGGCGCATTGGTGAATGTGTTGCCGGGCAAGGATGGCCTGTTGCACATCTCGCAGATCGCCCACGAGCGTGTTGCAAGCGTATCAGACCACCTCAAAGAGGGCCAAATAGTGCGCGTGAAGGTGCTGGAGGTGGACGACAAGGGCCGTATGAAGCTCAGCATGAAGGCGTTGCTGGCAGCCCCAGAAGCCGCTTCCACTGCAGGTTAAGGAGCTTTGCTTCTTCAACAAAAAGCCCCGCGATCGCGGGGCTTTTTGTTGCTTGATTAAATTCCGCAAGATTCGTGTTGGTCGCAAGTCATGTTAAGCCGAAAGCAGGAAATGAAGCGAGCTGCTTTTGGTTCCGACATAACCTAAAGGTTAGTCTGCACCGAAAGCAGGTAGCGAAATGCTATTTCGCTACCTGCTTTTCACGGATCTCGTCCAGCGTCTTGCAGTCGATGCACAGCGTAGCCGTCGGCCTTGCCTCAAGGCGATCCAGGCCGATCTCGACCCCGCAATTGTCGCAGTAGCCATATTCCCCCGCATCGATCTTGGCGAGCATTTCATTGATCTTTTTGATCAGCTTGCGTTCGCGGTCGCGGTTGCGCAGCTCAAGCCCCATGTCCGATTCTTGCGTGGCGCGGTCATTCGGGTCGGCAAAAACGGTTGCCTCGTCCTGCATGGTGTGTACGGTGCGATCGATGTCCTTGCCCAGCCCAGCCTTGATATCGTTCATGATCTGGCGGAAGTGTTCGAGTTGCTTGGGGTTCATGTAAGCCTCGCCTTTTTTGGGCTTGTATGGGGCGACGGGTTTGTGTGACTGTTCCGGCATTGCACTTCTCCAACGGGATAAAAATTAAAGTCTGCTTTAATACCAGAAAGCGGCTGGTTGGGCAACTATATTAGCTGTCCCCGAGCAACAGAAACAGGCTGGGGCGCTTGTTAAGTTGCGGGGCAGGCAGGGATTTCCACGCCGCGATGGAGCGCGTCAGGATTTGTTCGCCGGGCGCAGTTATGTCGGTTGCGACGCACAGCAGCGTTTCCGGGCGGCACCGGGCGAGCAGCGTGCCAAATAGCCTGTCGTTGCGGTAGGGGGTTTCGATGAACATCTGGGTTTGCTTCAATTTTGCAGATTCTCCTTCCAACCTGGAAATCACCTTGTTTCTCTCGCCTTCCGCTATCGGCAAATAGCCGTGAAAGGCGAAGCACTGGCCGTTCAGGCCGGAAGCCATCAATGCCAGCAAGATTGACGAAGGGCCGACCAGCGGCACAGCACGGATACCATTGCGATGCGCAAGATTCACCAAATCGGCACCCGGGTCTGCGATGCCCGGGCAGCCGGCTTCCGAAAGGAGCCCGACATCGTGCCCGGCCAGAAGCGGGGACAGCAGTTCAGGCAGCTCATTGGCGGAAGTGTGTTCGTTTAGAGTGGCGAAGTGCAACGACTGGATCGGCTGTTCGAGTTTCAGTGTGGCAAGAAAATGTCGCGCTGATTTGGGTTGTTCCACGACAAAGTGACTCAAGCGGCGTGCCACATCTATGACGTGTTGAGGCAAGACCTGTTCTGGAGGAGTATCGCCCAGCAAAGCGGGAATCAGGTAGAGCGTGCCAGGTTTTACCGTCATGTTCAGAATAGCCGCACGTTCTCACGTTGCAGCATTTGAATCAGCAAAATCAGCGGCAGACCGACCAGCGCATTCGGGTCGTCACCGGTCATCTTGCTGATCAGCGCGATACCCAGGCCTTCCGATTTCGCACTACCGGCACAGTGATAGGGCTGTTCTTTGCGCAAATAGCCTTCGATCTCCGCATCGCTGAGGTTGTG
This sequence comes from uncultured beta proteobacterium, assembly GCA_963723415.1. Taxonomy (GTDB): domain Bacteria; phylum Pseudomonadota; class Gammaproteobacteria; order Burkholderiales; family Gallionellaceae; genus Gallionella. The sequence continues at coordinate 132,425 of CAVRQB010000004.1, forward strand.
CAGGGTGACGTGGTTTTCCGCGACCTCGGTCTGCATGTTGCCGTTCCTAGTGTTCAACAGCGCTACCGCGGTATAGAAGCACGTGGTCTTGCCGCGCATCGCGCGCAGTTGCTTGACCGCATTGTCATGGTTGAGCGGTTTGCCGAGCTGCTGACCCTCCAGCAGGGCGACTTGATCGGAGCCGACGATTAGAGCGTTGCCATAATTGCCGGCCAGTGCACGGGCTTTTTCCTGTGCGAGGCGCATCGAGGTGGCGCGCGCGGACTCATTCGGCAAGGGCGTTTCATCCACGTTGGGGGCAGCTGCCTCAAAGGGCAGTTGAAGTCGCTTGAGGAGTTCGTTGCGGTAAATGGAACTGGAGGCGAGGACAAGCAACTGAGAATTCAACGATATTCCTTAGGGCTTTTACGATGGTTTTGACATGTCTTTTGACAGAGGGCGGCGAAAAATATATCATGCGCGCCTCATGTATGCACGGCCTTTCATCGACAGCCTGGATTTTGCCCTGAATGGACAGTATATAAGCGGTGAACTGCCGGTAGCCGAACTGTCCCGTGTGCTGGATATGCTGGAAACTCCCGAGGGCGTATTGCATTACACGATGCAAGGGGGCGTGGATAAACAAGGCATGCGCTTCCTGGATGTCGGCGTTGTTGGGCTATGCCGGTTGCTTTGCCAGCGTTGCCTCAGCGGCCTGGATCATCCGGTGCGAATTGCTACGCGATTGTTGCTCCGTGACCAGAAAAGCCTGGATGTGCTGGACGATGAGGACGAGGAATTTGATAGTATATTGGCGGAAAAGCATTTGAGTGTGGTGGATCTGCTGGAAGAAGAGATTTTATTAAGCCTGCCGATCGCACCCAGACACGGCTTGGGCACTTGTCAGGCGGCGGTGGGCAAGTATCCCGATACGGATGAAAGAAATCCATTTGTGGTTTTGTCTAATTTGAAACGTAATTGAGCGGTTCTTTAAGGAGCAGTTGACATGGCAGTTCAGCAGAATAAGAAATCCCCATCCAAGCGCGGCATGCACCGCGCCCATGATTTTTTGACCAACCCGGCAACGGCGGTTGAGGCAACCACTGGCGAGACCCATCTGCGTCACCATGTCAGCCCGACCGGTTATTACCGCGGCAAGAAAGTAGTCAAGACCAAGGGCGAATAAGGCCTTAAACCACGCAGCCGATCATCAAGGTCGGCTGCGTTTTCTTTTCTGGAAGTCTTAGCCAAGGATCGCTTAGTGGATGTCACATTGGCCATAGATGCGATGGGTGGTGACCATGGGACGACGGTCACCGTGCCCGCCGCAGTAGAGTATCTGAAGCAGTTTCCCGACGATACCATCATTCTGGTGGGTATCCACGATGCCATTGAAACCGAGATGCGTGCCCAAGGTGTGCAGCCCGGAGTCCATTTGCGCATCCATCCGGCGAGCGAAGTGGTGGGCATGGACGAACAGCCGCAATCCGCATTGCGCGGAAAAAAGGACTCGTCGATGCGGGTCAGCATCAATCTGGTCAAGAGCGGTGAGGCATTGGCTTGCGTGAGCGCCGGCAATACAGGTGCGCTGATGGCAACGGCGCGTTATGTTCTGAAAACCATTCCGGGTATCGACAGGCCGGCGATAGCCTCCTATCTGCCGACCAAAAATGGCCAGGTCTGCATGCTCGATTTGGGAGCCAACACCGATTGCAATGCCGAGCACCTGCTGCAATTCGCACTGATGGGCTCCACTCTGGTCACCGCATTGGAACACAAGGCCAATCCCAGCGTTGGCCTGTTGAATATCGGCAGCGAAGACATCAAGGGCAACGAAGTGGTCAAGCAGGCCGCGGAGCTGCTGCGGGCAAGCGACCTGAATTTCTATGGCAACGTCGAAGGCAACGACACTTTCAAAGGTACGACCGATGTCGTGGTGTGCGATGGTTTCGTCGGCAACGTGGCATTGAAAACCACCGAGGGGCTGGCGCAGATGCTTGGCGGCTTCCTGCGCGAGGAATTCAGCCGTAACATCTTTACCAAGCTGGCGGCGCTGGTGGCCATGCCGGTGCTCAAAGCCTTCAAGCGTAGGGTGGATCATCGCCGCTACAACGGCGCGAGCCTGCTCGGTTTGAAAGGTATCGTGGTAAAAAGCCACGGTTCCGCGGATGTCTTTGCGTTTCGCTGCGCCATCGAACGCGCCGCGGAGGAGACGCGCGGCGGCATGTTGCAGCATATCAGCGAACACATTGAAAAATGGCACCACTCAAACCTGGAAAAGGCAGAGGGGATTGCCTGATGTACTCAAAAATCATCGGCACCGGAAGTTATCTGCCTGCAAAAGTATTGACCAATTTCGACCTCGAAAAGATCGTTGATACTTCACACGACTGGATCGTGTCGCGCAGCGGCATCGTGGAACGCCATATCGCGGATGACAAGGAACTCACCAGCGACTTGGCGCTGCGAGCCAGCATCCGCGCCATAGAAGCTGCGGGCATCAGCGCGGATGAGATCGACCTGTTGATCGTCGCGACCACCACGCCGGACCAGGTCTTTCCCAGCACCGCCTGCATCCTGCAGGACAAGCTCGGCATAAGGAACCGCGGCGCGGCTTTCGACATGCAGGCGGTTTGCGGCGGCTTTGTGTATGCGATGAACACGGCTGATCTTTACATACGCGGAGGACAAGCCAGGACTGCGCTGGTGGTCGGTGCGGAGGTCCTGTCGCGCATCCTGGACTGGAATGACCGCACCACCTGCGTATTGTTCGGTGACGGTGCGGGTGCAGTGGTGTTGCGTGCATCCGAAAATCCGGGCCTCATTACAGGCAAGCTGCATGCCGATGGCAGCCATCGCGACATGCTGAAAGCAGAAGGCAATATTCGCAACGGGGAAGTGCAGGGTGATGCATTCATCAAGATGGAGGGCCAGGCGGTGTTCAAGTTCGCCGTCAAAGTGCTGAGTGATGTGGTCGAAGAGGTTCTGGCAGAAAACAGGCTGCAAGGCTCGGACATAGACTGGCTGGTGCCGCATCAGGCCAATATCCGCATCATGGAAGCAACCGCAAAGAAACTCGGCTTGAGCATGGACAACGTGATCGTTACGGTCGCCACTCACGGCAATACCTCGGCGGCATCCATTCCATTGGCATTGGATACCGCGGTGCGAGATGGCCGCATCAAGGCGGGACAGAACATTATATTGGAGGCCGTGGGTGGCGGGTTTACCTGGGGTGCAGTTTTGATCAGGTGGTAGGAGAAAAGCAGTCGCTAGTTGTTAGTCGTTAGTTTTTAGTTAAAACCAAACAACGACCCCAACTAGCGACTAACGACTAACGACTAATAACTGTTTTTCCAATGACTAAATTTGCTTTCGTATTTCCTGGCCAGGGTTCGCAATCGCGCGGCATGATGGGCGGCTATTCCGATTATCCTGCGGTGCGCGATACTTTCACCGAAGCCTCCGATGTGCTGAAACAGGACCTGTGGCGACTGGTAGCGGAAGGCAGCGACGAAGATCTGAGCTCCACGGTAAATACCCAGCCCGTCATGCTCTCCGCCGGTGTCGCGGTGTATCGCGCCTGGCAATCACAGAATGGCGCCAAACCCGCGATGATGGCCGGGCACAGTCTGGGTGAATACACCGCGCTGGTCGCCGCGGGCGCGTTGCGCTTTGCCGATGCGCTGCCGCTGGTGCGCTATCGCGCGCAGTGCATGCAGCAAGCCGTTCCGGAAGGGGTAGGCGGCATCGCGGCGATACTCGGACTGGATGACGAAGTGGTGCGTGCCGTTTGCAGCGAAGGCGCGCAAGGCGAAGTGCTGGAGGCGGTGAACTACAACTCTCCCGGACAGGTGGTGATCGCAGGGAATCGGGCGGCGGTGGAGCGCGGCATGGAACTGGCCAGGGCCAGGGGCGCCAAGCGCGCGATCATGCTGCCGATGAGCGTGCCGTCGCATTGCGTTTTGCTGAAGGGCGCGGCGGAGCAGTTGCGCGACTATCTTGCCAGAGTGCCGGTGCAATCCCCGGACATCCCTGTATTGCACAATGCGGATGTGAAGAGCTATTCGGATAGCACTGCGATCAAGGATGCGCTGGTGCGACAATTGTATTCGCCGGTACGCTGGGTCGAGACCGTGCTGGAATTCGGCAAACGGGGTGTCACACACAACGTCGAATGTGCACCGGGGAAGGTATTGGCTGGCTTGAACAAACGTATCGACGGCAACCAGCAGGCATCCGCCATCAATGATGGCGCGGCATTGAAACTGGCGTTGACTACATTCGCACAGGAAAATTTGACATGACACTGAAAGGACAAATCGCATTGGTGACCGGAGCAAGCCGCGGCATCGGCCAGGCTATCGCGCTGGAGTTGGGTAAACAGGGCGCGACCGTGATCGGGACGGCCACCAGCGATGATGGCGCCAAGGTGATCAGTGCGTATCTGGATGCCGCGGGTATCAAGGGGACCGGCATGGCGTTGAATGTGAATGACACCGCTCAAACAGAGCTGGTGCTGGGCGGACTGCGCAAACAATTCGGCGAGATATCGATATTGGTCAACAACGCCGGCATCACCCGCGACAATCTGCTGGCCCGCATGACCGACGAAGAGTGGGACGACGTGCTGGCGACCAATCTCAGATCGGTGTTCCGTCTGAGCCGCGCGGTATTGCGCGCGATGATGAAAGCCAGAGCAGGACGCATCATCAGTATCTCGTCTGTGATCGGCAGCATGGGCAATGCCGGCCAGGCAAACTACGCCGCTTCCAAGGCGGGCATGATAGGTTTCACCAAATCGCTCGCACAGGAGATAGGCAGCCGCAATATCACCGTGAACTGTGTCGCACCTGGCTTTGTCGATACCGACATGACTAATACCCTTGGAGAGGAACAGCGGGCCAAACTGGTCGAACACGTGCCGCTGAAACGGCTCGGCCGGCCCGAGGATATTGCCGCTGCGGTTGCATTTTTGGCGAGCCCGGGCGCGTCCTATATCACCGGCATCACCCTGCATGTGAACGGCGGGATGTACATGGAGTAATCCCGATTCGCGTCGGGGTATTGACCTGCTTCCCGCGCATTTCGAATCAGTTCAGGACGGTTCTTTACTCGCTTCCATTGCAGCGATGGGAAGCCACAGTCCGGATAGTCACGCAAAAACTTTTTCCCCTCCTCCCGATAAGCCGTTAGACTTACGCCATTCGATCCGGATGATGCGCCATGAACCAGCAGCCTCCCACCCTGTCACAATCCCACCAACACAAGCTGACGCTTGCAGAAGTGCTGGACTTGTTGGTGCTGGATGGCATGGTGTCTCCGGCGGATGCCGAGCGGCTGGCCAAGAATCGCAAGGCTGATTCATCTCATCCGCTTGAAGCAATCGGCGGACAAAATTGGCGCAACTTGTCGCCGCCGGGCAAACAACTCAGCGCGGAGTTCCTGACCGAGTGGCTGGCAGCGCGTGTCGCTATGCCATATTTGCATATCGACCCGCTGAAATTGAATTTCAGCGGAGTCGGAAATATCGTCTCCAAATCCTATGCCGAGCGACTGAAGATCATGCCGGTCAAAGTCAGCGAGGGCGAGGTGACTATCGCCACTTCAGAGCCTTTCATCACCGATTGGATAACCGATCTGGAGCGTATCCTCAATCTTAAAATCAGGCTGGTGCTGGTCAATCCGCTTGAGATCAACCGCTACCTGCCGGAAATATACAACCTTGCCAAATCGGTGCAGCTTGCGAACAAGTCCAAGTCGGGACAGCCTGTGGGAGTGCAGAATTTCGAGCAATTGGTCGAGCTGGGCAAGAACAAGAATCTGGATGCCAACGAGCATCATGTCGTCACGCTGGTGGATTGGCTGTTCAAATATGCTTTTGAACAGCGCGCCAGCGACATCCATCTGGAACCCCGGCGCGAAATCGGTTTGATCCGATTCCGGATAGACGGCGTTCTGCATCAGGTCTACCAGCTCCCGAATACCGTTACCAACGCCATCACCAGCCGCATCAAGTTGCTGGGACGCATGGATATGGTTGAGAAGCGCAGACCACAGGATGGCCGGATCAAGACGATCAGCGAAAATGGCGAGGAGATCGAGCTGCGCCTTTCCACGATGCCGACCGCGTTTGGCGAGAAACTGGTGATGCGCATTTTCGATCCCGAGATACTGGTGAAGAATTTCACCGATCTCGGCTTTTCCCGGGAACAGACCGCGTTGTGGAACAACTGGACGCACCAACCCAACGGGATCATCCTGGTCACCGGTCCGACAGGCTCGGGCAAGACAACCACGCTGTATTCCACATTGAAGCAGATCGCGACTCCCGAAGTGAATGTATGCACGGTCGAGGATCCGATTGAAATGATCGAGCCCGCCTTCAACCAGATGCAGGTGCAGCACAACATCGGGCTGAACTTTGCGGACGGTGTGCGTACCCTGTTGCGCCAGGATCCCGATATCATCATGGTGGGCGAGATCCGCGACATAGAAACCGCCGATATGGCGATACAGGCGGCACTCACCGGCCATCTGGTGTTGTCGACCCTGCATACCAACGATGCTCCGTCCGCCATCACGCGCTTGCTCGAACTGGGCGTGCCGGCCTATCTGATCAATTCGACTTTGCTGGGAGTCATGGCCCAGCGGCTGGCGCGGACACTTTGCCCACATTGCAAGGCGAAAGGGGAGATCAGTGATGAGACCTGGCAGGAACTGGTCAGCCCGTGGAAGGCTGCGAAGCCGAGTCAGGTCGACACGGCCACTGGTTGCCTTGAATGCCGCATGACGGGTTATCGCGGCCGAACCGGCATTTATGAGATGCTTACGCTCAGCCCGGAGATCAAGAAGCTGGTGGTCAGAGATGCAGAGATTTCCAAGATCAAATCCCAGGCTCACCGGGAGGGGATGAAACCGTTGCGGCTGAGCGGCGCCGAGAAAGTGGTGGCTGGATTGACCACCGCGAAGGAGATAACCTTGATCGCCCCTCCCGTGGATTGATTCTTCCAATCGATGTTCAAGAATCGGGCGGCCATGTCATTTTGGAAGTCATATGCTGAAGCCCGGTTTTTCCATTCAGACAACAGATGCGCAAAAAGTCGAGTGTATCCTGATCCAGGGCATCGATTTGCCGGACGCATAACGAAAACTGTTGCACCCGCCAACCCTCTATTCATCCGGTAGCGCACCGTAATCCATTTCATCGCGGCTGCCTGAAGCATGCTCGAAGACTGTCCTGTTCATCGCGCGGCTTTCCGCCAGACTTGCAGATCTCCGATATGACGGTTTTGCAAACATTCGCGCCTTATTCTTCGCGAATCAGATTGGATTTCCGCATCTCAATATTTGAATTGGGCGATTCCAGCAGACAGGCTGACTGTCCCAATGGCATGCATAAACAGCAATCGAACAAAGCAGTACCTGCTATCATGAACACATTCAACCAAATTACAGGGACCGGGAGCGAAAATGGCCAAAACAAACTACACGTTCGAAAAGCGCCAAAAAGAGATTGCCAAGAAGAAGAAGCAGGAGGAAAAGAGGATGCGCAAAATGGCCGCCCAGGGTGGACAGCAGCAAAATGACCAGCCTCCATCGCCAAATGAAGAACCAACGACACCCTGATAAGCGAACAGATTTGACATTGCGCGGGACGCTCTGGCCCCGGACAGCTTATAAAATGATCCTGTTGAACCGAATACAAGTTGCTTGGAATTTTGGGCAAATTTGATACAATGCCGCTGCTTTTTTGAATTTTAATCAAGGTGGGAGAATAAAGATGTCAATTGAACAACGCGTTAAAAAGATCGTCGCCGAACAACTGGGTGTAAACGAATCTGAAGTCAAGAATGAATCTTCTTTTGTCAACGATTTGGGTGCCGACTCTTTGGATACCGTTGAATTGGTGATGGCTCTTGAAGAAGAATTCGAATGTGACATACCGGACGAAGACGCTGAAAAGATCACCACAGTACAGCAGGCCATCGACTACGTCCTGGCGCACCAAAAATAAACCGCATTTTTTGTTTGTCCACCCCGTTCTTGTCATCCTTCCTTTTTGTCCGGCGGAGTAGATTTGTCCAAGCGTAGAGTCGTCATAACCGGGCTGGGAATCGTCTCCCCGGTCGGGATAGGGGTTCCCTTGGTCTGGCAGAATATCATTGCAGGGAAGTCCGGCATCACCAGAATCACGCACTTTGATTCCAGCGCGATGGCGGCCCAGATCGCCGGCGAAGTGAAGGGTTTCGACGTCACGCAATTTCTTTCCGCCAAGGATGCTCGCCGGATGGACAGGTTCATCCATTTCGGCCTGGTGGCCGGTATAGAGGCATACAAGGACTCGGGCCTGGAAGTCTCCGAACTGAACGCCGAGCGTATCGGGGTGAATATCGGTTCCGGTATCGGCGGTCTGCCGATGATCGAGGATACTCACAATGAATATCTTGCTGCGGGACCGCGCAAGATATCGCCGTTCTTCATTCCTGGCACCATCATCAACATGATTTCCGGAAATCTGTCGGTGATGTTCGGATTGAAGGGCCCGAATCTGGCGATGGTTTCTGCCTGCACCACCGGGACTCATTGCATCGGCGAGTCGGCGCGCATCATCGAGTACGGAGACGCGGATGTGATGATTGCGGGCGGTTCAGAGGCAACCGTATGCGCTCTGGCGGTTGGCGGGTTTTCTGCCGCGCGCGCGCTCAGCACGCGGAATGACGATCCTGCTACTGCCAGCCGCCCTTGGGACAAGGATCGTGATGGTTTTGTGATCGGCGAAGGGGCGGGTGTGCTGGTTCTGGAAGAATATGAACACGCCAGAAAGCGCGGGGCAAGGATTTATGCCGAGTTGGCCGGGTATGGCATGAGTGGAGATGCTTACCATATCACTTCACCGAATACCGATGGCCCCAAACGCAGCATGTTGAACGCGCTGCAGAATGCGGGGCTGGATCCAACCCAGGTACAGTATGTCAATGCGCACGGGACGTCCACCCCGCTGGGCGACAAGAACGAGACGGACGCGATTAAGCTGGCATTTGGCGATCATGCCCACAAGCTCGTGGTGAATTCCACCAAGTCGATGACCGGCCATCTGTTGGGCGGTGCGGGTGGCGTGGAGTCGGTGTTCTGTGCATTGGCGGTGCGCCACCAAATTTCGCCGCCGACTATCAATATCTTCGAGCAAGATCCCGAGTGCGATCTTGATTATTGCGCGAATGAGGCGCGCGACATGAAGATCGATGTCGCCCTGAACAACAACTTCGGTTTCGGCGGGACCAACGGTTCATTGATATTCCGGAAGGTCTAGTTTTTTTCGCGATGCTGGTCAATGGCAAACAGGGTGATTTGATCAGCATACGTGATCGGGGGTTGTTGTATGGTGACGGGATATTTCGCAGCCTCCGTGTTCAGCAGGGCAAGCCGCTACACTGGCCGTTGCACTATCAAAAACTCCGGCATGATTGTCTTGTGATGGGCATTGCCTGTCCGGACTTCAACTTGCTTTCGGCCGAATTAGACGGCTTGCTGTTGAATCACCCCGACGGAGTTGCGAAACTGATAGTCACGCGCGGGCAGGGCAGGCGCGGATATTCACCGCCAGCAGGTGCAGAGCCGACGCATATCTGGGATGTTTCTTCCTGTCCGGATTACCCCGAAGGTTGGTCCAAGTACGGAATCAGGGCACGCATTTGCCAAATGCGGTTGAGCGAGCAACCGCGCCTGGCCGGGGTCAAGCATCTCAATCGCCTTGAAAACGTGCTGGCAGCATCCGAGTGGGACAACAACGAGCCGAGTGATGCCGATGTCGCCGAAGGACTGCTGATGGACGCAGCCGGGAATTTCATAGAGGGCACGCGCACCAACCTCTTTTTGGTCTCGCGAGGAAAATTGATTACCCCCGGCCTTTCCCGTTGCGGTGTGGCCGGAGTGCAACGCGATCGGGTGATCGAGTGGGCAGCGCAGCACAATGTGCCGTTGCAAGTATGTGATGTAGGACTGGATAAGGTAATGAATGCCGACGAATTATTCGTGGTGAACAGCATCATCGGCATCTGGACGATACGCGAACTGGACCAGCGATGCTGGATGGATTTTCCCGTCACCTCAAGAATCCGCGATCAACTTTACGGACAAGACGCATGATACGACGGATATTCACCTTGTTCATTTTTCTGGCGTTGGTCGTTGTTGCAGGGCTGGGTTATTATGTCACCCGCCCTCTGCAATTACCGGCCACACCGTTTATATTCGACGTGAAACAGGGCCACAGCCTGAGGGGTGCCGCGCGGGAGATGCAGCAGGCGGGCCTGCTGGAATATGACTGGCCGCTCATCTGGCTGGTGCGATTGTCAGGGAAGTCTACACAACTCAAGGCGGGTAATTATGTGCTGGACCATCCGGTGTCGCTTCTCAAGCTGCTGGAAATAGTCACCAAGGGAGAGGTCAGCCAACGACAGCTAAGTGTTATCGAAGGGTGGACGTTCAAGCAATTGCGTGAATCCCTGAATTCGAGCCCTGACATAGTTCACACCACGCTCAACCTGACCGACCAGGAAATCCTGCAGCGTATCGGGGCGGCGGAAAATCATCCTGAGGGCTTGTTTTTCCCAGATACCTATTATTTTGCGGCGGGCAGCAACGATCTGGTGATATTCAAGCGCGCCTATCAAACCATGCAAAAACATTTGCAGCAGGCGTGGTTAACCCGTGCTCCCGATCTGCCAATGAAGACCCCTTACGAGGCGCTGGTCCTGGCTTCCATCGTCGAGAAGGAAACCGGTGCTCCGGAAGACCGGAGCATGATCGCCGCCGTGTTCGTGAATCGACTGCGCAGGGGGATGCTGCTGCAAACCGATCCCACGGTGATTTACGGTTTGGGTGACAGCTTCGACGGCAACCTGCGCAAGCGCGACTTGCTCAAGGACACGTCCTACAACACATACAGGCGTGCCGGACTGACGCCCACCCCCATATCCTTGCCGGGCGTGGCATCCTTGCAGGCAGCCATGCACCCCGCCAAGACCGACGCGTTATATTTTGTGTCACGCGGTGACGGCAGCTCGCAGTTTTCCAGCACCTTGACCGAACACAACCGCGCCGTGGATCGCTACCAGAAATGAGCCCAGAAAAAGGCAAGTTCATCACCTTTGAAGGCGTCGACGGTGCCGGCAAGAGCACCCATCTTGCCTGGTTTGCCAACGGCCTGCGGAATAGAGGTCTGGATGTGGTGGTCACACGAGAACCCGGCGGCACGCGACTCGGAGAACAATTGCGCGAAATCTTGTTGAACCAGACGATGAGCGCGGGCACCGAGGCGATGCTGATGTTTGCAGCCAGACTGGAGCACATCGAACAAGTGATCAAGCCAGCTTTGGCTAACGGCAAGTGGGTGATTTCAGATCGTTTCAGTGACGCCAGCTTCGCATATCAAGGAAGCGGCCGAGGCATGGATTGGGAAAAATTGAACCAGCTTGAGCAATGGGTGCATCCTGATCTGCAACCTGATTTGACGATCTTTTTTGATGTCCCCGTCGAAGTGGCAAGACGGCGCCTGATGATGTCTGATAGATCGGGGGCAAGCAATACCAGTCTGGACCGATTCGAACGGGAGCAAGCCGAATTTTTCGAGCGCGTGCGTGCCGGCTATCTCAAACGCATTCATCAAAACCCGCCAAGATTCATAGTCATCGACGCGGCACAGAGTCTGGAATACGTTAAACATAAACTTGAAGAAATAATCATATTACTTTGATATGAATAGTATTTATCCTTGGCAAAAGGACGATTGGATGCGTTTGCAGGAGCTCGGCAAGCGTCCGGCGCATGGTTTGTTGTTCAAGGGGGCCAAGGGGATAGGCAAACTTGATCTTGCGATCAATTTCGCCCAAAGCCTGTTGTGCCAACGCCAGGATGAGTCGGGTTACGCTTGCGGGAAATGTCCATCCTGCCACTGGTTCGAGCAGGGCTCGCATCCAGACTATCGTTTGTTGCAACCGGAAGCCTTGAGTCTGGAAGGTGAAGAAAGCGATGAATCCAAGCCCGTGTCCGGTAAAAAACCCAGCAAGCAGATATCCGTGGATCAAATACGCGGATTGGCCGATTTTTTCGGCATGTCCGCCCATCAAGGCGGCAGGCGCGTGATCGTCATACACCCCGCCGAGGCTATGAACATCAATGCCGCGAATGCCTTGCTGAAAAACCTGGAAGAGCCGCCGCAGGGACTCCTGTTCATCCTCGTGTCGCACAAACCGCAGCAATTGCTGCCCACCATCTTGAGCCGCTGTGTGATGATCACGCTGTCTTCCCCGGATGAGGAAACAGCCACAAGCTGGTTGTCAGGACAAGGCGTAAAGAAGCCCGCTGAAACTCTTGCCGTTTCCGGTTTCTCACCGCTGCAAGCGGTTCAACTGGATGCAGGCTTGGGCGAGGAATATGATAAATTGCTGCGCGCGATCCGAATGCCACAGGACCTTGATGTGTTCGCATTGGCCGAGGCCTTGCAAAAGTCCGAGCAGACCCTGGTCGTGCAGTGGCTGCAGCAATGGTGTTACGATCTCAGCTCGATGAAGCTGGCAGGAAGGGTGCGCTACCACCCGAATGACGAAGCCGCCATCAAAAAACTGGTCGGACCTGTTGCGCCTTTAAACCTGGCTCGCATGCAAAAGCATCTGCAGCTGGCTAAACGCGATGCGCAACATACGCTCAATCCCAAATTATTCTTTGAATCGTTGTTGATGGCATACCGCCAACTGATGCTCGAATAACGGGCATAGCGAGAAGCCACAGATTATGATGAAATTTGTCATGCCCGTTCCCTCTCCTCAATCCTCTCCCGCAAGCGGGCGAGGAAGCAAACGAATTGCTACGCGAGTTTCACGTTAACCATGCCATTCGTAGATTCACATTGCCATATAAACTTCCCCGAACTTGCCGCGAACATCGAGGATGTGCTGGCCAGAATGCGTCAGAATGAAATCGTCAGCGCACTTTGCGTGTCGGTCAACCTGGCGGATTTCCCGCAAGTTCTCGCACTTGCCGAGCAGTACCCGCACATCTACGCATCGGTGGGCGTTCATCCCGACTATCAAGGTGTCGAAGAGCCCGACGTGGCGCGTTTGGTCGGGCTGGCACATCACCCCAAGGTTGTCGCAATCGGTGAAACCGGCCTCGATTATTTTCGCCTCAAGGGCGACCTGGAATGGCAGCGCGCGCGCTTTCGCACACACATCCGTGCGGCGCGTCAGATCGCCAAACCGCTCATCATCCACACCCGCGAAGCGGCGGCGGATACCTTGCGCATCATGGCCGAAGAGAATGCTGCCGATGCAAGCGGTGTGATGCATTGCTTCACTGAAACCTGGGAAGTGGCTCAAGCCGCACTGGCAATGGGATTTTATATTTCCTTTTCCGGCATCGTCACTTTCAAGAATGCAAAACTGCTCAAGGAAGTTGCGCAACGCGTCCCGCTGGATCGCATATTGATTGAAACGGACTCGCCCTATCTGGCCCCGGTGCCGTATCGCGGAAAACTGAATCAACCGTCATATGTGAAGCACGTCGCCGAGGAGATTGCTGTCCTTCGGGGGATCAGCGTTGGGGAAGTTGGGCGAAGCACCACGGAAAACTTTGCGCGGCTATTCAAGCTTGGGGGAATTGTCCAGTAATTTCCGCAACTGAAATTATTGACAGGAATGCGAATATCCCTATAATGCGCAACTCGTTTTGCGGGAGTAGCTCAGTTGGTAGAGCGCAACCTTGCCAAGGTTGAGGTCGAGAGTTCGAGACTCTTCTCCCGCTCCAAATCTGAGGGAAAGCATTCTGGCTTTCCCTTAATTCTTTCAAGTCGGCGTTTCGCAACAGGGCGAGATAGCAAAATGGTTATGCAGCGGATTGCAAATCCGCCTATCCCAGTTCGATTCTGGGTCTCGCCTCCAATAAGCTCGACAACTTCCAACCTGTTTGCGTACTATTGCGCAGTCCCAGAGTTCAAGAAAGATAATGCAGCCACATCCGATTCGAGTATTGAGTGGAGATATCGGGGGTACGAAGACCCGCCTTGCCGTCATTGTTGTGAATGGCAACAAGTTGCGTACCGAACAGGAACAAAGCTATCCGAGCAGGGATTACGCCGAGTTTGGTGATCTGCTTGGTGAATTCCTGCGAAATGCGGATGTGCCGGATCGTGCGGCATTCGGGATTGCGGGCCCGGTGCTGGGCGGTGTCGCCCAGACGACAAATTTGCCCTGGCGTATCGATGCAAGCGATTTGAGAATTGAATTTGGCCTCCGGTCATGCGCTCTGCTCAATGATCTGGAAGCAACTGCCTGGGGCATTCCGGCACTTGGCGAAGAAGACCTGTTGACCCTGCATCCCGGAGTGCCTGATGCCTGGGGCAATCAAGCTGTCATTGCCGCGGGAACCGGGTTGGGCGAAGCCGGTTTGTATTGGGATGGATTGCAATACCGGCCATTTGCCACCGAAGGCGGCCATGCCAGCTTCAGTCCAAGCGATGACCTGGAAATGGCTTTGTTGAAACACTTGATGCGCGTTCATCGGCATGTCAGTTGGGAACGTGTAATATCCGGTCCTGGCTTGGTCAGCCTGCATGAGTTTCATTGCCTGTTCTGTCATATTCCCGTGCCAGAATGGCTCCAGCAGGAGATGCGGCAAGGGGATGCAGCGGCAGCGATCGCCAACGCGGCGTTAACCAGGCGCGACGAAACATGTGTAAAGACATTGGATTGGTTCGTGCGCCTATATGGTGCAGAGTCTGGCAATCTTGCGCTGAAAGTGATGAGCCGGGGCGGTTTGTATCTGGGCGGAGGAATCGCGCCAAAGATCTTGCCACGGCTGCAAAATGGAACCTTCCTGGAAGCATTTTTCAGCAAGGGACGCATGCGCCCGTTGCTGGAAGCAATGCCTGTAAAAGTGATTCTGAATGACCGTGCCGGCCTGTATGGACCCGCTTTGCACGCTTGCAAGAACGAAATTTGATCATTCTGGGTTCCCACTGCCGGCTTTGGATCCGAAGCGCATCGAGACATGATGAGCTTGCGCTATAATTTGGTTTTTACTGATCACCATGGCTAATCGCTGAATGAACATCTGAACCATGAAAAAAGGTACCCCGTACATCCTGCAAGTGCGTCCGAAAATACCGGCCCGTCTGGCGCGTCTTGAGGAGATCGCAAATAATTTATGGTATAGCTGGGATCGTCCTACACGCGCGTTGTTCGCTCGTTTGCATCCCGGTTTGTGGAAAGCCACCGGGCAATCTCCGAAGGCATTTTTAAAGCGTATCGACGAGCAACGCCTGATCGATGCGGCGGACGATCAGATATTCATCGGCAACTTCAACCGCGTACTGGCGGCCTACGACACCTACCATGATTTTCGTCTGCCTGCGACCGGCTCGGACTGGTTGCACAGGGATGACTTGGTCGCTTATTTCTGCGCTGAATTCGGTTTCCATGAAAGCTTTCCGATTTATTCCGGTGGGTTGGGCATTTTGGCAGGCGATCACTGCAAGGCCGCCAGCGACCTGAGATTGCCATTCGTAGGTGTAGGATTGTTGTACCGCCAGGGATATTTCCATCAGACGATAGACGGCGACGGGAATCAGGTTGCCAGCAATAGCGATTCGCATTTTGAAGACCTGCCCATCATGCCAGCCCTGAAACCTGACGGTTCCGAGGCCTACACTTCGGTAGAACTGCCGGGCCGCAGTCTCAATCTGAAAATATGGCTGGCAAAGATAGGTCATATCACGCTATACCTGCTGGACACCGATCTGCCGAGCAACAGTCCTCGCGACCGCGACATCACCCACCGCCTCTATGGCGGCGACAAGGTGATGCGCATGGAACAGGAAATCGTTCTTGGTATAGGAGGTGTGCGCGCCTTGCAGGCACTGGGGCTCAGGCCGACAGTCTGGCACATCAACGAGGGTCATGCGGCTTTCCTTGTTCTGGAAAGGGTACGCCAGAAAATCATCAATGAAGGCGTGGAATTCGCATCTGCACTCGAATGCGTGGCAGTCAACACCGTCTTCACTACCCATACGCCTGTGCCGGCCGGACATGACTATTTCAGCGAAGGCATGATGCAAGCCTACTTTGAATCTTTCTACACTGAAATCAAACTGAGCCGCGAGGAGTTTCTGGCGCTCGGCCACGCCAAGGACAGCGCCGATTTCAACATGACAGCGCTGGCGATACGGGGGACGAGATTCAACAATGGTGTCTCGCGCATCCATGGCGAAGTGTCATCAAATATTTGCGGCGGCATGTGGCCGGAGATCGAGCCTCTGGAAAACCCGATGACCTATATCACCAACGGAGTCCATGCTCCCACATTCCTGGCGTCAGAGTGGATCGAAGTGCTGGAACGCCATCTGGGACTGGAGTGGAGCGCGCGCATGAATGACGTGGACTTCTGGGAGGGTGTCGAAGACATCCCCGACCACTTGTTCTGGAGTGTGCGCCAAACGCTGAAAGCCAAGATGTTGAACATGGTGCGCGAACGGGTCAGCGCGCAGCATTTCCGGAATCACGGTTCCGAAGCTCATCTCGATCGCCTGTTAAAATTCGTCAACCCGGAAAACCCGAATGTCCTGACCATCGGCTTCGCGCGGCGCTTCGCCACTTACAAACGCGCGACCATGCTTTTCGGTGATCTCGATTTGCTGCGTGAAATCCTCCACAATACGCAACGTCCGGCGGTGTTCATCTTTGCCGGAAAGGCGCATCCTGCCGACATCCCGGGGCAGGATCTGATACGCCGCATCACCCAGATTTCAAAGATGCCGGATTTCGTCGGCAAGGTGCTGATCTTGGAAGGTTACGATCTGGCGATGTCGCGCAAGCTGATTGCCGGCGTGGATGTCTGGTTGAACAACCCGCTCTATCCGCTTGAAGCGAGCGGGACATCAGGCATGAAAGCAGGTATCAATGGGGTCATCAACCTTTCCGTTCTGGACGGCTGGTGGGGTGAGAGTTATGACGGCACGAATGGCTGGGCGATCAAGCCCGTGTCGGAAAAATTGAGTGAAGAGGTTCGCACGCGCGAGGAGACCAGCACTTTGTATGAACTGATACAGGATCAGATCATACCGTTGTATTATGGACACAGCAACATGGGGTTCTCGCCGAACTGGGTCAAGATGTCGAAACGGTCGATGGCGACCATCATGCCGCGGTTCAATGCAAAACGCATGGTGGGCGAGTATCTTGCCAAGTGTTACCTGCCGGCCAGCAAGCAGCACGCCTTGTACAGACAGAACAACTTCGAGGTTTCCCATGCAATCGCCGCATGGAAATCGCGTGTCCGCAAAGCATGGACAGGCGTTTCATTGCGTCGCCTGGACATTGCACCCGCAACGATCACTTTTGGCGACGCCTTGAGATTTGAAGTTGCAGTCAGGTTGAATGGCCTTGATCCCAAAGACGTGGTCGTCGAGATGCTGCTCGGATTATATACAAAGCGGGAAAATATCAGGGACTCGAATCATTACAGTTTTGAGGCCACCGGCACGATGACCGATTCGGGAGAACATGTCTTCGCGCTGGAAGTGCAACCGGAACAATGCGGCAAGCTTGAATACCGGATACGCGTATATCCTTTCCACGAAATGCTGACTCATCCTTTCGAGATGGGCATGATGCGCTGGCTGTGAGCACACCACTTCCAAGCCCGGTGACAAATCATCGGAAAGAGAGCCTGCGTTGGCGGAATTGAAAGTCCTGTTTGCGACTTCCGAAGTCGCGCCGTTGATCAAGACCGGAGGATTGGCCGATGTCAGCGGCGCATTGCCCGCCGCGTTGCGTGCGATCGGTGTGGATGTGCGCGTGCTGGTTCCGGGTTACAGCCAGGTAATCGAGCAACTGGCGAATCACGACGTCGTGGCAAACTTCGATGACCTGCCGGGTTTCCCCTCTGCACGTCTATTGTCCGGCGCGATGGCTAATGACGTGCCGCTGTTTGTGTTGGACTGTCCAGCGCTATACCAGCGGGCGGGCGGGCCATACCAAAATACCTACGGACACGACTGGCCGGACAACGCGCTGCGGTTCGGCCTGCTCTCCAAAGCGGGCGCCCTTCTCGGCAACAGCGCATCTCCGCTTGCCTGGCGACCAGATCTGGTGCATTGCAACGATTGGCAGACCGGGCTGACGCCTGCCTATCTGCATTTTGCAACGGGTTCGGTTCCCAGCATCATTTCGATACACAACCTGGCATTTCAGGGCAACTTCCCGCCGGCGACTGTAAAACAACTGCATTTGCCGCCTTCTTGTTACAGCATCGATGGCGTCGAGTTCCACGGTAACATGTCGTTTCTCAAAGCAGGGATGTTCTATGCCGATTACATCACGACCGTCAGCCCGAATTACGCCAAAGAGATCCAGCAGCCGGAACTCGGTTTCGGCATGCAAGGATTGCTGACCACTCGAAGCGATCATCTGATCGGCATACTCAACGGCATCGACACGAAAGAGTGGGATCCGGCGACCGACACTTTTCTCGCCAGCCAGTACAGCAGAGCAGATATGTCTGGCAAGTCGGCAAACAAAGAGGATCTGCAGGTGAGGATGGGACTGGATATCGAACTGGATGTGCCGTTGCTCGGCGTGGTCAGCCGCTTCACCCATCAAAAGGGGCTGGATCTGCTGCTGGAGATCGTGCCGTCACTGACCAGATTGCCGGTACAACTGGCCATGCTCGGCAGCGGCGATGCGAAAATGCAGAAAAGCGCGCGTGACCTCTCGCATCTCTATCCCGGCAAGGTCAGCGCGATGATCGGCTTCAGCGAAGAACTCTCGCACCGGATCGAAGCAGGCGCGGACATGTTCGTCATGCCGTCGCGCTTCGAGCCCTGCGGCCTGAACCAGATGTACAGCCAGCGCTATGGCACACCGCCCATCGTCAACGCCACCGGAGGCCTGGTGGATTCGGTAGTCGACTGCACACCCGCAACCCTCAATGGCGGCACGGCCAGCGGCTTCGTGTTCGATGGCATGACTGCCAAGAATCTGATCGCTGTGATACAACGCGCTGTCGGTCTTTACCATGACCGGCACAATTGGATGGCGCTGTGCAAGAATTGCATGGCCAAGGATTTCAGCTGGAAAACCAGTGCCGCTGCTTATCGCGCGGTGTATTTCAAAGTACTGGGACGTTAGGGATGCATCAGCAGTCAGGCAAGAAGGTTTTCAACTCCGGGCAACTCGCGCGCGGACAAATCACTTTTTATTGAACAAAAAACGCATGGCACACAACCAAGTAATCAAAAGCACTCCAAAAGACACCATCACCGAACTGCCTGCCCTGGGCATGGACCCGGACAGCATAGCTGCGGATTTCCGCCGTTATTACAGCCACACGCTGGGGCGCGACAGGAACTGCAAATCCATATACTACCTGTATACCGCGTTGGCTTACACACTGCGCGATCGGCTGATGGAGCGCTGGAAGAACACCCAATATGCATACGACGAAAGCGACAGCAAACGTGCCTATTACTTGTCGCTTGAATTCCTGATGGGCAGGGCGCTCGGCAATGCCATGCTCAATCTCGGCGTCCAGGACGAGACCACGCATGCAATGCACGATCTCGGGATCGTGCTCGAGGAAATCGCCGACCGGGAAAGCGATGCAGGTCTTGGCAATGGCGGCCTCGGCAGGCTGGCAGCCTGCTTCCTGGATAGCTGTGCCACCCTGGAGCTGCCGGTAATGGGCTATGGCATACGCTATGAATACGGGATGTTCCGCCAGCGTATCGAAGGCGGAAACCAGGTCGAGGAACCCGATCACTGGCTCAGGGACGGCAACCCATGGGAACTGGAACGGCCCGAATTCACCCAGCGGGTACACTACGGCGGCCATACCGAGCGCTATCACAGTCATAGCGGAGAAATGCGCATGCGCTGGGTGAACACTCATAATGTGCTTGCAGTGCCCTACGATATTCCCGTGCCCGGCTACCGCAACGGGACGGTCAACACTTTACGGTTATGGCATGCTGCCGCAACGGACGAGTTCGACCTCGGTGAATTCAATGCCGGAAGCTACACCGAATCTGTTGCCGCGAAGAACGATGCCGAGCACATCACGATGGTACTCTACCCGAACGATGCCAGCGAAAACGGCAAGGAGTTGCGCCTGCGCCAGCAGTATTTCCTGGCTTCCGCGAGTCTCCAGGACATTCTGCGCAGCTGGATCGGCCGGAATGGCAAGGACTTCCGGAATTTTGCGGCAAAGAACCACTTCCAGCTCAACGATACCCACCCGACCTGCGTCGTGCCGGAACTGATGCGGCTGTTGATCGATGAACATGAATTGCCCTGGGATCAGGCCTGGGCGATCACCAGCAGCACTGTCGCCTATACCAATCACACCCTGCTGCCTGAAGCGCTGGAGAAATGGCCGGTGCGGATGTTCAGCAGCCTGTTGCCCAGGCCGCTCGAGATAATCCTGGAAATCAATGCGCGCTATCTGGCGCAAATATCGCGGCGCTGGCCCGGGGACACGGATCGCCTGCGGCGCATGTCCGTGATTGAGGAAGGCGCCGAACCGCAGATCCGGATGGCCTATCTGGCGATCGTGGCCAGCTTTTCGGTCAATGGTGTCGCAGCGCTGCATTCACAACTGCTGGAACAGACCCTGTTCCGCGATTTTTACCAGTTGTGGCCGCAAAAGTTCAACAACAAAACCAATGGTGTTACGCAGCGCCGCTGGCTGGCATGGGCCAACCCGTCGCTCGGCAGGCTGATCAGTGAAAAGATCGGCAACGGTTGGATCACCGATCTCTCCCAGTTGGAAGGCCTGGCCCCTTACGCCGACGATCCCGCATTCAGGGCAAAGTGGCGCGAGGCCCATCAAACCAACAAGGAGCGCCTTGCCTCGCTGGTAAGGCAGGATTGCGGCGTCACTTTCGACACCCGCGCGCTGTTCGATGTCCAGGTCAAGCGCATCCATGAATACAAGCGCCAGTTATTGAATGTGCTGCACGTCATCCATCTCTATGACCGCATCAAGCGCGGCGACACCGCCGACTGGGCGCCGCGCTGCGTGCTGATCGGCGGCAAGGCAGCTCCGGGATATGTGATGGCAAAGAACATCATCAAGCTGGTGTGCAATGTCGCGAATGTCGTCAACAACGATCCCGATGTAGGAGATCTGCTCAAGGTGGCATTTCTTCCCAACTACCGCGTCACGGCGATGGAAATCGTCTGCCCGGGAACAGATCTGTCCGAACAGATTTCCACGGCGGGCAAGGAAGCCTCCGGTACCGGCAACATGAAATTTATGATGAACGGCGCACTCACTATCGGCACACTGGACGGCGCAAATATCGAGATGCGTGAAGAAGTGGGGGAGGAGAATTTCTTTCTGTTCGGGCTGACGGCGGCGGAAGTCGAGGCCGAAAGGACGCGACACGATCCGAATGCGATCATCGATGCTGACGGGGACTTGCGCCGCGTGATGCAGCTGCTTGGCTCGGGACATTTCAACCAGTTCGAGCCGTACATTTTCGACCCCATCATCCGCTCACTGACATCGCATGGTGATTACTGGATGTCGATAGCAGATTTCCGCAGCTACGTCGACGCGCAACAGCGCGCGGCAGACGCCTTCCGCGATCAGGAACAATGGACGCGCATGAGCATACTCAATACCGCCGCCAGCGGAACGTTTTCCAGCGACCGCACCATACAGGAATACAACAGGGACATCTGGCACCTGAAGCCGGTGAAGACATTGCCGGTGGTTTGAGTGCTGGCCTGGGCACCCCTTGGAGCGGGAGGTAGGAGCGGGAGGTATTGGCGTTGTGGACGCCGATGGGTGATGGCGGCCAGGCAAGATTTCGTCGCGCCCTCACATTGCTTACGCCAATATATCGCTACGCTCAGGCCGGGGACCGGAAACCCCGGGCAATTCATCGGCGAGAAATCCCCCTGACTGATGTTGCCACAACGCCGCATATAAACCGTTGCGGCGTATCAATTCGTTGTGCGTGCCTTGCTCGACGATCTTGCCGTGGTCGATCACGACCAGTCTGTCCAGACGCGCAATCGTGGATAGGCGGTGGGCGATGGCGATCACGGTCTTGCCGGCCATCAAACCGATAAGCCTTTCCTGGATGCTGGCCTCGATCTCGCTGTCGAGCGCCGATGTCGCCTCGTCGAGCAGCAGGATGGGCGCGTCCTTTAGGATGACGCGGGCGATCGCGATGCGCTGGCGCTGCCCGCCGGAAAGTTTCACGCCGCGCTCGCCCACATGGGCCTGGTAACCTGTGCGGCCATTCCAGTCGCGCAAGGCCAGGATGAATTCGTGGGCCTGCGCCTTGCGCGCCGCGGCTTCAATCTCCGCCTGCGTTGCCTGCGGGCGGCCATAGCGGATGTTGTCGGCGATCGAGCGGTGCAACAGCGAGGTGTCCTGAGTGACCAGTCCGATCTGGGTGCGTATGCTTTCCTGGGTGACGTGACGGATATCCTGCCCGTCTATCGTGATGCGCCCGTGCTCGATGTCGAAAAAGCGCAGCAGCAGGTTGACCAGCGTCGACTTGCCGGCTCCGGAGCGGCCGACGAGACCTATGCGTTCACCGGGACGCACGACCAGGTCGATTTGGTCCAGAACGGGTTTGTCAAAATTGGGTTTGCCCGGATTATGTTCACCCGCACCATAACTGAAGCTCACCTGTTCGAAGCGGATCTCGCCGCGCGTCACCTTGAGCGGTTGGGCGTCTTTTTCATCAACCAGTGTATGCGGCACCGAGATGGTCAGCATCCCGTCCTGCACCACGCCGATGTTTTCGAAGATGCCCGCCACTTCGAACGAGACCCAGCCCGCCATGTTGGTGATCTGCCATACCAGCGGCAATGCGGTCGCAACCTGGCTGGCGCTGGCCAGCCCCTGCGCCCACAGGCTCAGGCCGATCACGGTGGTGCTCACCAGCAACAGCGCATTCAATGATTGCAGCGTGAACATGAAACGGCTGGTCATGCGCATGTGCCGGGAGATCGCATCTTGGTGTTCGTCCAGCACTTCGCGCACATAGGCATCTTCGTCGACCAATTTGGAAAACAGTTTGACGGTGAGGATGTTGGTATAGCTGTCGACCACGCGCGCCATCACCAGCGAGCGCACGTCGGAACTCTGCCTGGCCAGTTCGCGCAATCGCGGCACAAAGAATCTCAGGAAGACCGCGTAGGCCATCAGCCAAAGCAGGGTCGGTACCGTCAGGCGCCAATCGAATCTTGAGACCAGCACCAGCGTCAGGATGCCGTAGGTGGAAAGATACAAGCCGGCGCGGATCGAAGACATGACGCTGTCGCGCAGCGCCTGCGCGGTCTGCATCACGCGGTTGGCGATGCGTCCGGCAAAATCCTGCTGGAAGAACGGCCAGCTCTGCCGCAGCACGTGCCAATGGCTTTGCCAGCGCACCAGACTGGTGGCTCCCGGCATCAGCGCGTTGTGGCGTATCGCAATGTCGGTCATCTGCAGGAAAGGGCGCACGATCAGGACGACCAGCATCATGCCGGACAAGGTCACAGCCTGTGCGGTCAATGCCGCAGCTCGGTCCGGCGCCGCCATCAGCGCCACCAGCTTGCCGACGAATACGGGTATGCACATATCCGCCAGCGCGACACACAGGCTGGTGACCACCATCGCCAAGTATGGCCATGGTGTCTGCCTGATAAAATGCCAATAGAAAGACAGCAGTCCTTTTGGGGGCGTGACCGGGGCGTGGGGCCGGGTACCTCGGATGAGGGATTCTAGAATCCTGAACATGATGAATTTGACTGTTATACGCGGTTGAGACTTATTGCCATGGCGAAAGTGCAGGTTAGGGCATAAAGTTTTTGCAACAGCTCCGATTAGGATATTATCAACGAATATCCCGGGAAATGAGCAAGCGAAATTACGGAAATATTAACTCCCCACCCGCCGTTGCGTGTTTGATGATCGCCTGTTGCTCGCCGTGAAAAGACGTGCAGCCGAAGACATTATGGGGTATCTGGCGGACGGTTGGCGATGTCATCGATGATTTATGTAGCGTGATCGAAGGCGGGGAGATTACAATTCCATCATGTATCCGATCGGCAATCAATCGGCGGCAGCATTTTAGCGCGCGAACAGCCGCAACAGGAGCGAAAGATATTGAGTCCAACACCTGAATACATCGTCGAAGTCAATGATCTCCATTTCGCTTACGGGCAGCGGGAAATCCTGAAGGGCATCAATCTCAACATCCCGCGCGGCAAGATCGTCGCCATCCTCGGAGTCAGCGGCAGCGGCAAGACCACATTGTTGCGCCACTTCGGCGGCCAGTTGAAACCATCGCGTGGCAGCGTCAAATTTCAGGGCCAGGTGGTTCACGAACTCGGCAACGACGAGCTGTACAAGATACGCCTTAAAATGGGCATGATGTTCCAGGTAAGCGGCTTATTCACCGACCTGTCGGTCTACGATAATCTGGCTTTCCCGATGCGCGAGCATACCGATCTTCCGGAGGAGCTTATCCACGACCTGGTGTTGATGAAGCTGCAAGCGGTGGGCTTGCGCAATGCACGCAACCTGATGCCTGGCGAGCTGTCGGGTGGAATGGAACGCCGCGTGGCGCTGGCGCGCGCGATCGCCACCGATCCGGCGTTGATCATCTATGATGAACCGTTCGCCGGCCTCGACCCGATTTCGCTCAGCACCATCGCGAACCTGATCCGCAAGCTGAACGATGCGCTCGGCGTGACCTCGGTGGTCGTGACATATGACCTGTCGGAGTCCCTCAAGATAGTCGATTATGCCTATTTCATCAATGACGGCATCGTGGTTGCGGAGGGCGACGTGGCTGACATGATCGAATCAAATGACCCGTTTGTCAGGCAATTCGTCCATGCCCAGCCGGATGGCCCGATCGCGTTTCAATACCCCTGCAAACCGTACGCGGATGAGCTGGAATTGTACAAGTAGCCTAACATTGACCTGAATCAATCCAGCCATCGCAACGGAACGAGCATCATCAGGAACTGCCGATTTTCGAATTCAACAAGTGCCGAATGGTTTTCAGATTGCGGTGAAATCTTCGGATGTCAGGGCGTAGTCGCTTATTGTGGCTGATATTTTCCGATTACAATACACTGCTTTCATTCTTTTCCCGGCCCGGCCTAAAACAAACAATGATTAGCAGATTTCGCATTCTACTGTTCCTCTGCACGGTGGTGGTTGGCAGCCGTCCCGCCTTGCTCCATGCCGATCCTTCCGGGCAATTGCCACCGAAACCGTCCGCTTCAAGCATTTTGCTAGTTGCCAGCAAACAGATGAACGATCCGAGATTCCGCAAGACCGTCATTGTGGTGACCAGCCATGGCAATACCGGGCCAATAGGGGTCATCGTCAATCGTCCTGAAGACATCAGGCTCGACAAGATCTTCCCCGACTTTCCAAAAGCGAAGGATCTAAGTCTGCTTTATGGCGGGCCTGCCTACCCCGGAGCGATCTCCTATCTGGTTCGTGGCGGGGAAGCATTGGAGGGAGCGCTGACGATATCGAGCGACACCTATCTTGCCTATGACGTACGGACACTGAAAGAACTGCTAAATGGAAAGCGGCGTTACAAGGATTTGCGCGTAATACATGGCTTTGCTTCCTGGGCGCCAGGCCAACTGGAATTCGAGATCAGGCGCGGCGGCTGGTATGTCTTGCCGCTCGACGAGGCCGTCATTTTCGACAGCCCGCCCGCCCAGATGTGGCAGGAATTGTATAACCGTGCCAACAGCATCACGCTGTAGGGATGAGATTCGGATGGAGCGGGGAATTACGACCGGCACATGGTGGTCACTTTGCCGATCAGCGTTTGCAGGACGGCTTCTCTACTGATCATCACCTCTCCCTCGTCATCTGTTCATTTTATGGCAGTGCCAGAACAACACCAGCCGCAACAGTTATCCTCACCGACTCATTTGGCAAGCGACTGCGTCTATAGTGAATTGAGCCATTCAGGTGCGTTTGCATCCAGAACCTTGCTGGGGTCGTCGTTGCTGAGCATGTGTTCAATCTTGGGCGCATTCACCGTGGCGCCATTGCCTATGTAGATAAAGCCGGTCACCTCCTGGAGCACTGGAGCGTAAAGTTTTGCACGGACACCCACATGCAGATCTCCTTCAATTTTCGAGAGTTTTGTGGCAATTACAGTGCTTCCTTCCGGCAAGGACAGGTGCCCTTCGATATAGGTGAGCTCCGGCAGATTCTCGAATTCCCTCGGCGGGTCGGCACAGACCAGGAAAACCATTTTGTTGTGGGCTATGATGCGTTCCGTATGGGAAAAATTCGTTTCCTGCATGGCTATCCTGAATTCCTCTTCATCATCGCCAAGGATGACATTCTTTGGTGCAAAAGCCAATTTTCTCTTTGAAACGTTCTCAAACGGCATAACAGCTCCTTTGGGTCATATTTGGCCACCCGCGCTCTCTGACAAATGATGCAACAAACATCATCGGCACATCCTGCCGTTAATCAAACCGGATATCAAGTTCAAGTATCCCTATACGCGATCAAGGTAATGGTTGATCAATCCATTGGTGGAAGAATCATGCGCGGCAGACATAGCCGCGTCGCGCAATTCCGGCAATATCTTTCCCGCCAGCTGCTTCCCAAGTTCCACACCCCATTGGTCGAACGGGTTGATGTTCCATACTACGCTTTGCACGAACACCTTGTGCTCGTATAACGCGATCAGCATGCCTAATGTGTGCGGGTCCAGTTTGTCGAATAGCAGTGTGTTGGTCGGCTTGTTGCCGGGGAAAATCTTGTGCGGCAGCAGCGATTCCAGTGCATCGCCATGCAAACCCTGTGCTTCCAGTTCGGCGCGTACCTGTTCCGCGGTCTTGCCGACCATCAGCGCTTCGGTCTGCGCGAAACAATTGGCTAGCAGGATGGCATGGTGCTCGCCCAGCGGGTTGTGGGTTTGCATCGGGGCCAGGAAATCCGCCGGAATCATGCGGGTTCCCTGATGGATGAGCTGGTAGAAGGCGTGCTGACCATTGGTGCCGGGCTCGCCCCATACGACCGTGCCTGTACCGAAATCCACCGTGTTGCCGTCGCGATCCACGCGCTTGCCGTTGCTTTCCATCTCCAGTTGTTGCAGATAGGCAGGGAAACGGTGCAGGTATTGGTCGTAGGGGAAAACCGCATTTGCGCAGGCGCCGAAGAAGTTTTCATACCAGATGCCGAGCATCCCCATCAGCACCGGGATATTCCTGTCCAGGCGCGTGCTGCGGAAATGCTCATCCATCGCGTATGCGCCGTCCAGCAACTCCTCGAAGCGATCCATGCCGATATACAGAGCGATCGGCAGGCCGATAGCAGACCACAGGGAGTAGCGCCCGCCGACCCAATCCCAGAACTCGAACACATTTTCCCGCTCGATCCCGAATTTGGTGGTCGCGTCGAGATTGGTCGAGACGGCGGCAAAATGTTTTGCCACGGCCTGTTCGCTGCCCAGCTTTTCGACCAGCCACTCCCGCGCCGAACGGGCATTGGTCAGGGTCTCCTGTGTGGTGAATGTCTTGGAACTGATGATGAACAGCGTGGTTGCGGCATCGAGATTCTTCAGGGTTTCGACGAGATGCGTGCCGTCGACATTGGAAACGAAATGCGCGCGCAGGTTTGATCCCGCATACGGCTTGAGCGCCTCGCACGCCATCAACGGTCCGAGGTCGGAGCCGCCGATGCCGATGTTGACGATGTCGGTGATCCGCTTGCCGGTATGTCCGGCATGCCGGCCGCTGCGTACTGCCTCAGAAAAATCACGCATAAACGCCAGCACACGCCGCACATCCGGCATGACGTCTCTGCCATCCACCAGAGCCGGGTGACCTGAACGGTTGCGCAGGGCGGTATGAAGCGCTGCGCGGTGTTCGGTTGAATTGATCTTGTCTCCGACGAACATGCGCTCTATCCATTCCGGCAGCCTGGCTTGTTCTGCGAGTTCGATCAGCAGGCTGACCGTCTGTCCGTCGATGCGGTTCTTGGAATAATCGAACAGCAACCCTTCAAGCTTGACCGAAAATCTCTCGAAACGCGCGGCATCGTCGCGGAAGAACTGGCGCATATGGATGGATTCGATGGCGGCGTGGTGAGACTTTAGAGCATGCCAGGCAGGGGATTCGGTCAGTTTAGACATGGTGGTATTGGCTCAAATCGACTTCATAAAACAGCCAATTTGACTTCATATATTTCATCGGCTATCAGGTTTAAGCGTTGCAATCGACAATTATTCCGGCATCAGTATTACCCCGGCCAACGGCGGCAGCGTGATATCGGCAGAGTAGGGCAGCCCCATCCATGGCATTGGTTCCGCACGGATAGCTCCGGCATTTCCCATGTTGCTGCCGGCATAGAATTGCGAATCGCTATTAAGTACTTCGCGATATTGCCGCTGTTCAGGCAAGCCGATGCGGTAGTGCTTGCGCGGGACCGGCGTAAGGTTCAGCGCAACGACCACGCTGGAACCGTCGCGCGCACGGCGCCGGAAAGACAGCACCGAATGTTCCGCGTCGTTGCAGTCCACCCATGAAAATCCTTCCGCCTGAAAGTCGAGATCATACAGGGCAGGCGTGTTGCGATATAGCTCGTTCAGATCATGGCTGAGATTCTGCATGCCCCGATGCAACACATTGCCCAACTGCCACCATTCCAGTTCCCATCGCGACTGCCATTCGCGTCCCTGGGCGAATTCGTTCCCCATGAAGTTGAGTTTCTTGCCGGGACTGGTCATCTGGTAAGTCAGCAACAGGCGCAGATTGGCGAACTTCTGCCAGGCATCTCCAGGCATCTTGGAAAGCAATGAACCTTTGCCATGCACAACTTCATCATGGGAGAACGGCATCACGAAGTTTTCGGTATAGGCATATAACTGGCCGAAGGTGAGTTCATTGTGGTGATAGCGGCGGTGTATCGGGTCATGATGGAAATAGCCCAATGTGTCGTTCATCCAGCCCATGTTCCACTTGATCGAGAAGCCCAGCCCGCCGAGGTAGACCGGGCGCGATACACCGGGCCATGCGGTGGATTCTTCGGCCATCGTCAGCGCACCCGGGAATTCCTCGTGCACCATGATATTCATCGCACGAAGAAAATCCACTGCCTCAAGATTTTCGCGCCCGCCGTACTTGTTGGGTATCCATTCACCCGCCTTGCGCGAATAATCCAGGTACAACATGGATGCGACGGCGTCGACACGCAGCCCGTCGAAGTGGAATTCGGACAGCCAGAAATGCGCGCTGGACATCAGGAAACTTTTCACCTCGTTGCGCCCATAGTTGAATATATACGTCCCCCAGTCCTCATGGAAGCCGAGGCGCGGATCCTCGTGTTCATACAGCGCAGTGCCGTCGAAGCGCGCCAGCGCCCAACTGTCCTGCGGGAAGTGCGCCGGAACCCAGTCCAGGATCACGCCTATGCCGGCCTGATGGCAGGTGTCGATGAGCAGGCGCAACTCGTCCGGCGAACCAAAACGGCTGGTTGCGGCAAAATAACCGGTCGCCTGATAACCCCAGGATTCATCCAGCGGATGTTCGGAAACCGGCATGAACTCGATGTGCGTATAGCCCATGCCTTTCACGTAGGGCACCAGGTCGGTGGCCAGTTCGCGGTAAGTATAGAATCGCCCATCAGGATGGCGCTTCCATGAGCCTGCATGGACTTCGTAAATGTTGATCGCGCCGTGCAGCCAGTCCCATTGCCCGCGCTGCTTCATCCACTCGGCATCCTGCCAGCGATGTTCGTTGGCGGGTGCAGCCAAGGAGGCTGTGCCGGGACGCAACTCATAGCCTTGCGCGTAGGGGTCTGTCTTGATCAGCAACTGGCCGGTGTTGCGGTTGCGTATCTCATAGCGATACAGCGCATGCTGCTTGATCTCGGGAAGGAACAATTCCCACACGCCGCTGGAACCGAGTGAGCGCATTGCATGTATGCGTCCGTCCCAGTTGTTGAACTCGCCCACCACGCTGACGCGCTCGGCGTTCGGCGCCCACAATGCGAAGCGCACCCCTTGCACCCCGTTCATTTCGATGGCGTGCGAACCCAGCAAACGATAGCCCTGATGAAGCTTGCCTTCGCCGAACAAATACAAATCCTGTTGCGAGATATGTGATGGGAACTGGTAGGGGTCGTATAGATCGTGCGTCACACTGCCATAGTGCATGCGGAGGCGGTAGGGGCGGCCAGGCTCTGTTTTGCCGCACCATTCGAAAATACCGGAGGGATGGATGCGTTTGAACGGCTCGCCCTCAGTCTTGTCAAGCAAAGCGACATTGGTGGCGTAAGGTTCGTATACACGAATGACCCATTCTGAGCCATTCTGATGCAAACCAAGCAAAGCGAAAGGGTCAAAAAGACGTGATTGCAGCAACGATTCGATTAACGTATCCAACCTGGGCACCCATTCTTCTTGTCTAGTAGGGCGATTGTAAACGATAATGCACAATCTTAATAAGGTTTATCAGGAGTGGCCGAAATGAACGCGGAATTGGGTTATCTGCAAAAAAAATATCATGTCGCGGTGGGCGACCCCGCACCCAGATTTGTCAGCCGCATCACCAAGAACACTTACGCGATGATACTTGCGGGGGGTCGCGGCAGCCGTCTGCATCAACTGACGGATTGGCGTGCCAAGCCGGCGGTACCTTTCGGCGGCAAGTTCCGCATCATTGATTTCGTGCTCTCCAACTGCGTGAATTCCGGTATCAGGCGCATCGGAGTTGCGACACAGTACAAATCTCACAGCCTGATTCAGCACATCCAGCGCGGCTGGTCATTCTTGAATGGCCAGTTCGGTGAATTCGTTGACCTTCTACCGGCGCAACAGCGAATCAGCGAGGACCATTGGTACAAGGGTACCGCCGATGCAGTTTTCCAGAATCT
Source organism: uncultured beta proteobacterium (assembly GCA_963723415.1). Taxonomy (GTDB): domain Bacteria; phylum Pseudomonadota; class Gammaproteobacteria; order Burkholderiales; family Gallionellaceae; genus Gallionella. The sequence goes on from CAVRQB010000004.1 coordinate 163,331, forward strand.
GGATATCCTGCGCGAATCGAATCCCGATTTCGTGCTGATATTGGCGGGTGATCATGTCTACAAGATGGACTACGGGAAGTTGCTCGCTTTCCATGTGGAAAACAAGGCCGACATGACTGTGGCCTGTCTGGAAGTGCCCATCTCCGACGCGACTGCATTTGGAGTGATTGGCGTCGATGAACATGCGCGTGTCGTCGAATTCGCCGAGAAGCCGGCCAACCCGGCATCCATTCCCGCCAAACCGGACAAGGCACTGGCCAGCATGGGCATTTACGTGTTCAACAAGGACTTCCTTTTCGAACAATTGATACGCGATGCCGATGATCCCCGTTCCAGCCATGATTTCGGCAAGGATCTGATCCCCCATATGATCAACAAATACCGCGTATTCGCACAGAGCTTCGAGCAAAGTTGTGTGGGCAGGGAAGATGGCCACGTGCCTTATTGGCGGGACGTGGGGACCATCGATTCATATTGGGAAGCCAACATGGAACTGACCAAGGTGATTCCCGATTTGAACATGTACGATCAGGAATGGCCGATCTGGACGCACCAGGAACAATTGCCCCCGGCAAAATTCGTATTTGACGATGACGATCGCCGTGGCATGGCAGTAGATTCTCTGGTTTCAGGCGGTTGCATCGTCAGCGGTTCAATAGTCCGCCGCTCGCTGTTGTTCTCCGATGTGCGCGTGAACAGTCATTGCCTCATAGAAGACTCGGTCTTGCTACCCAACGTGGATGTCTGTCGCGAAGTAACATTGAAGCGCGTCATCGTGGACAAAAACTGCAAGATCCCGGACGGACTTCAGGTCGGCGTCAATCCGGAGGAGGACCGCAAGCGTTTTCATGTAAGCCCGAACGGAGTGACACTGATCACTCCGGATATGTTAGGTCAAACTGCCCATCGCAGCCGTTGATTTCACCCCCCCGAAGAATGGGGGAGTAATAACCAATCATGAAGAGACCCGTTGACCTAGTTTTTCTCTGGCACATGCATCAACCGGATTACCGCGATTACTCAAACGGTGATTTTGTGTTGCCCTGGACTTATCTGCATGCCATAAAGGACTATACCGACATGGCCTATCATCTGGAGCGACACCCCAAAGTGCGTGCCGTGGTGAATTTTGTGCCTATTCTTCTTGACCAGCTGGAGGACTACACCGACCAGTTCGCAACGGGAACATTGCGCGACCCCTTGCTGCGTATGCTGGCTCATGAGGATTCCTGTGCATTGTCTGCCGACCAACGGCAACTGATTCTGGATGCCTGTTTCCGCAGCAACCATACCAAAATGATCGCACCATATCCGGCGTACAAGCGACTTTTTGATTTATTCAACCGGTTGCAACCGGACGGTGAAGCGGCACTGTCTTATTTGTCGGGCCAGTATATGGCGGATTTGCTGACCTGGTATCACTTGGCCTGGTGCGGTGAAAGCGTGCGTCGAGAGCATGCTTTGGTAGTGCGTTTGATGAGCAAGGCCGAGGGTTTCAGCCTCGATGACCGGAAGCAGCTGTTGCTGCTCATCGGCGAGTTGATAAACGGCATCATTCCGCGCTATCGCAAACTGGCCGAATCAGGCCAGATAGAAATTTCAGCCACTCCGCATTACCACCCTCTCGCTCCGTTACTGATCGACTTCTCCTGCGCCAAGGATGCGATGCCTGACGCGCCATTGCCCCAAGCCGTCCGTTATCCGGCAGGCAAAATTCGCGTCGCAGCGCATGTCGCCAAGGCAAGGAAGAGTCATGCAGCGCGGTTTGGCAGCGAGCCGACCGGAATGTGGCCGGCCGAAGGTTCGATCTCGAACGAGACGCTGGAAGTGCTGGCCGAGGGAGGGTGTCGCTGGGCGGCCAGCGGTGAAGGTGTGCTGGTCAATAGCTTGATGAAACAATCACATGACGGAGTGCCAGAGCGCGCCCAATACCTTTATCGACCCTACCGCCTGGAAAATGGGGCACAGGGATTGAATTTGTTTTTCCGCGATGACCGATTGTCTGACTTGATCGGTTTCGAATATTCACGCTGGCACGGTCAGGATGCGGCACGCCATTTCATCGAACAAATCGAAACAATCGCCCAGCAATCCCCTGAGGGCAAAACGCCCATAGTCAGCATCATTCTTGACGGCGAAAACGCATGGGAATATTACCCCTACAACGGCTTTTACTTTCTCGACGAACTCTACAACGAATTGGAAGCGCACCCCGATATTCACACCGCAACTTATAGTGCTTACCTGGAGTCCAGCGCAGCGCGTTCGGACAGCGCACAATTGCGCAGTCTGCTGGGCATCGTTGCCGGAAGCTGGGTATATGGTGATTTTTCAACCTGGATAGGATCCAGAGATAAAAACCGCGCCTGGGATTTGCTTTGCGCGGCCAAACAGAGTTATGACATTGTGATGGCCAGCGGACGACTCAGCCAGGCAGAACAGGACGCGGCTGAAAATCAGCTTTGCTCATGCGAAAGTTCCGACTGGTTCTGGTGGTTTGGCGACTACAATCCGTCGCACGCAGTTGTCAGTTTCGACCGGCTTTTCAGGCATAACCTGACTGAACTATATAATTTGCTGAAATTGCCCGCCCCGCACAATCTGTCCGAGCCTATCAGCCAGGGAAGTGCAGGGGACACCGAGATGGGTGGAGCGATGCGCCGTGCTACCGAATAGCCAATGAGTTATGTTAACTGATCGCGCGAGCGGCATATTGCTTCATCCGACTTCCCTTCCTGGCGCTTTCGGTTCCGGAGACTTTGGCGAGGATGCATACAAATTCGTCGATTGGCTGGCGAGCGCCGGCCAGACATATTGGCAGGTTTTACCTCTCGGCGAAATCGGACCGGGTAATTCACCCTACATGAGCAGTTCAGCTTTCGCCGGCAACATCCTTCTGGTTGATTTGGCTGAACTGTCCAGTCACGGCTGGCTCGGTTCAAAGGATTTTATGCCGCACCCTGATTTTCAAGCCGAACGGGTAAATTACGACATCATGCGGCCCTTCCGCATGGAACGGCTGCGCCACGCCTCCAGGAAATTCTTTGCAAGTTGCCACGATGAAATGCACCGTTCATTTACCGAGTTCAGTATTGCCGAAAGCGAATGGCTGGATGACTACGCTTTGTTCATGACAATTGCCGGACAAGAGGGTTTGCCTGAGTGGGATCAATGGCCCAAAGAGCTTGCTCACAGGGAACCTCAGGCGCTACGGCAAATCGAGCAGTCCCTTTCTGATGAAATCGGATTCTGGAAATTCTGCCAATGGTGCTTTGACCGGCAATGGTCAAAATTAAGGTTATATGCGAATGAGCGAAGGGTTCGGATCATTGGCGACGTGCCGATATTTGTTGCTTATCAAAGCGCCGACGTTTGGGCGCATCAGGAATTATTCGATCTGGATGAGACTTGCCGTCCCAGAGTGGTCGCCGGCGTGCCTCCCGACTACTTCAGCGCTACGGGTCAACTGTGGGGAAACCCTCTCTATCGCTGGGATGTGCACGAATCTACCGGATATGCATGGTGGATAGCACGACTCAGACGTGCACTTCAACAGACTGACCTTGTTCGTATCGACCATTTTCGCGGGTTTGCCGCCTATTGGGAAGTACCTGCAGACGCGCCCAACGCGATTGGGGGGAAGTGGGTGGCTGGTCCCGGAGCAAAACTGTTTGATGCATTCCAGAAATCCTTCCCGCATTTGCCCATCATCGCTGAGGACTTGGGCTTGATCACACCTGATGTCATCGAGCTTCGTGATAAATTCAAGTTGCCTGGCATGCGTATCCTTCAATTTGCGTTTGGCGAAGGCGAGAGCAACCCTTTTCTGCCACATCATTATGTAGCTAATTGTGTAGCCTATACAGGTACACATGACAACGACACGATACTTGGTTGGTGGGGCACGCTGACTGAACATGAAAGGACTTTTGCCAAGTCCTATCTAAAATCCGATGGAAAACAGATCCACCTTGACATGATGCGCGCCATTTCTGATTCTAAAGCAAATATCGTAATATTCACTATGCAGGATGTCCTCGAATTGAGTGGCGTGAATCGCATGAATGTCCCCGGGCAAAATACCGGAAGCTGGGAATGGCGATTTTCTTGGCCTCAAATCTTGCCAAGATACACCAAATTCTTATCCCATATGGCTGCTGAGCATGGTCGAAATAATTTGGTATCTGAATTAGCTTAAGGGCACCTCTAATAATACGATTTAGCGGCTCCTTGATTAATTTCAGCTCAACTTTTCTGCTAATCGTCAGATTTTCTGTTTAAAGCTTGGCCATTTTAGCTTTTCTAATAAGCCTTTTTGCCATTTCATGCCATAGCGGACGCAACTTTCCTGTCGCGTCTCATCAATTGCCCCAGACGCACCATGTTATAAACCAGGTTCATCATTCCGATCTTGACCTGTGCTCGTAGCAGCCCAATGGTGCGCACGATGTGACCGCCCATCTGAGCTTGTGCTCCAAACACATGTTCGACACGTGAGCGAACTCGGCTCTTCTCTTTGTTTGATGCCTTCTGTGCCTCGGTCAGTGGGCGGTTACGCGATCCCTTCTCACAGATTTGACTTTGCATTTTGCACGCTGACAGTTGCGCTTCCTTTTCTGCCGAACGATAAGCACTATCCGCATACACAGCACGTTTATTGCCTTCTTCATTCTCCGTGTGATCTAAAATCGCTTCGAACACTTGACTATCATGTACTGCTGCATCAGTTACCGCGTAGCTTTGTACCAGTTTGTGTTCCTGATCGGCGTTGATGTGGTTCTTGAACCCATAATGGTTCTCGTTGTTCTTCTTGGTCCAGCGTGCATCAATGTCCTTTTGTGCCAGCTTGTGCTGATTGGCATTTTTGCCCCACTCAATCGGTATAGCACCTTCTTTAAGCAGTGCATTCTCTTCGCGGCTATTGCGTTGTCTGGGTGCTTCGACAAAGGTGGCATCAATCATTTGTCCGGCACGGGCGACATAGCCGCGTTGCGCCAGTTGTTCATGAAAGCGATTAAACAGTACCTCCGTCAGTTGCCGCTCTTTCAGTCTTTCCCTAAATAGCCAGACGGTTTTGGCATCTGGTACTTTGTCTTCCAGTTGCAATCCAAGAAAGCGCATGAAAGAAAGCCGATCACGAATTTGGTATTCAATTCGGTCGTCAGAGAGGTTGTGCAGTTGTTGCAGCACAAGAATCTTGAACATCAGTACGACATCAATAGGCTTGGCACCCGCATTGCTCTTGCGTGCTTTATCGTGGATGCTATCCAAGTCCGCACGAAATGCTTCCCAGTCAATCTGAGCGTTCAATCCAACCAGCGGATCGCCCATTTCGGTCAGCTTGGCAGTCCGTTCCGCAATATCAAACAATCCAGGTTGTCTTTTATGTTTCATCCTATATGCTCACGTTGTAAAATGGCTCCCGTACATAACGTTTCACGCCAAGGTTCGTGTACTGTTGCCAAGAATATCAGGCGAATTAAATGCGCGGCCATGAAAATTGACATTGAAAAACTCACTGAAGATGAACTGATCGATCTCAACAATCGAATCGTTGCCCGTCTCAAGTTCATTCAACAATTTCGTGCACACTCAAAAATGCTTGAATTCAGCATAGGTGACCGCGTTTCATTTCAACCAGAAGGACACCCCGAACTCACTGGAATGTTGACCCGCTACAACAAAAAATCAGTGACCATCATTACTGATAGTGGGCAGCAATGGAACGTCGCACCTGGCTTCTTGCGTAAGGCAGATAAAACATCGACTGCATCTTCACGTTCCGCCACCGTTCTCCACCTGACAAAAAAATAAGCTCACTGAAAATTATCAGCAATTATTAGAGGTGCCCTTAAGAGAATAGAGCACTTTCTTGGCATGTTTAAATTCGTGCAATATTTGTTAGTTCCTTAAATAGCGATTTGACATAATATACATTATGCGCATTATCGATGTAGAGTAACAAGTTAATAAAAGACGCGCTTTTGCAAAAAACAAACGAAACCACTAAAGGCCAGGAACGTCACAAATGCATTTTCTTGATCAAATCCCGAAATACCAACATTCAAGGCCCTGCTTAAACTGAATAAGTGACATTTGGACAAGATTTATACGATGTGAAAATAACCGCCCTGCTGCTTTTCAAGGCCCGCTAGGTATAGCCACGAATGCGGAACGAACAGATGAACTATTGCCAGTCCGCCTTGACACTTTCCAGACCTGTCAGTTGCTATCGATAACTGAAAATCAACATGTAGTGTCTTGACGAACTCCAAAACTCTCTGATTGGCACGTTGGCCTAGCGTTGGCGGTACTCTTGATTCCGATCTGCCTGTAGCTCAGGTGGTTTGCGCTTGCGATGGTAATCATGGCCCTGATTTGAATTTGACCGCGCGCATCGCTGACCTATCTGGCGCTATTCTCGGGCAGTGAAACAGCAACCGGCCTACTTCACCCCTGATACTCCCTGAGACTGACCGGGCTTGAGAGATCTGCCCGACCTTGAGGAATTCCTTCATTGAATTAGTTGGCAGTTTCGTGAAACAGGAATCAAATAGATGTCGTACAGAACCACAAAGGTTGGTCTATGCGCAACAGAATAGTAAAACATTCATACTGTTTATTTGCATGAAATTATGACAACCACCTCGCTGAGTTAGACAGTCCACATACATTTGTTATACTGTCTAATACAATAAGATATATTATAAGTTATGTTAAATAACTTGTTGTTATTAAAACATATAATAAGTTTAATTGTTTCTAATAATGCCTATTTAAAAATATGACTTGACATGGACTGTCTAGTAGATATAATCCGGACTGTCTAATTCATGCGTGGACTGTCTAAATATGTTAACCAGTTTTGAAGTTATGGCAGCGGCGAACATTTCGCGAGCCACGCTGAATAACTATATAGCACAGGGTCTGTTGCCGCGACCTTTGGTAAAGAATCCTGAGCCCGGAGCGCCAACAAGCGCCCGTCAGATTGGATATTTCCCCGAAGAGGTACTCACTCGTTTAGAGCGCATCAGCCAGCTCAAGAAAGACGGATATGCAATGGCAGACATCGCAAGCCGGTTAGAGGCAGAAGGCTTCGAAGTGCCTACGAAAGCACCAGCGCATAACGTCTTGAATCATGAACCACGCAAAGAATCAACCGTGCAGTTCGTAACAACTGGTGTTACCGATACACCGCGAACGGTGATGCAATCCAAATCGAATTTGCTTCGCCTCACCATCGATCACATCCCCTACCCGGCCTACATGGTCAATTACAATTTTGAGATCACCTGGTTCAACGAGGAGGCTCGTTCGGAGCTACTGGGCGCGTTTGATCACTTGCCAGCAGATATCAGGGAACGCAATGCGCTGTCTTATCTGCTAAAGGGAAGACTCGGGAGAAACGGTGAAAATCGGGAGGAATTGCTTCAATTTTATCTTTTGCTGGGGAAAGGCCGCTATTCGAGAAATGACTTGATGAACATACTCACCGGTAAGGCCGAAGCAACTCCAAGGCAACGGGAGGATTCTCTTGCCGAATTGCGGCCCAACGGCACCTTGGTGCAAATGCCACTTACGCTGCACCTTGACAATGATGAAGTTGCACATTACAGCGTCTATGCATCCTATTATCGTGAGGGTATTCTGTTCATACACCTTCCTTCACACGCTGAAAGCGACAGCTTGTTGGGATTGTTGGAAAGACGCGATGAAGTGATTCGTAATCTTCTGAAAAAACGCCTGCCGGTGTTGACAGATGTTGCAGTACTGGTGGCTGACTTGCAAAGCTCGGTGCGCATCTGTACCGAATTGCCTCCGGAGGAATACTTCGAGCTTATCAATCAAATTTGGGCCGCGATGGAGCCCATATTCCGAAAATACTACGGTACTCACGGCAAGCATGTCGGCGACGGCATGGTTTACTATTTTTTCCCCCAGCCAGATTGCAATTACATCTTTAATGCGCTGATGTGCGCACAGGAAATGAAAGCCACCATGCGCAGAATCAGCAAGGAATGGCAGTTGCGCAAAAACTGGATGAATGAACTGTATCTTAATACCGGCTTGAACGAGGGGTATGAGTGGCTGGGCATCTTCCACATAGAGACCAAGGTGGAATTCACCGTTCTGGGCGATACCATAAACCACGCCGCGAGATTGTCCGACTTTGCGCGTGGCGGGGCAATATGGGCGACGAAAAATCTGCTGGGCAAACTGCCCTCGAAAGAGCGGCAACGCGTCAAATTTGGCATCCGCCGCCAGGATGCCGAAGGGCGCGAAGTGTTTGTCGGAGCATTCTATTCCAGGATCAACGAATTGGCTTATCTGAATGACACGGCCCGCAATGAAAAACTTTACGACATTGCGGCGCTGCCGGTAACAGAGATTATGGGGATTGAGGCATAAATATGGAATTCACCGATACAAACACGATGAAATTCAAGTCTGAAGTGAGCGAAGCATTGAGAATCTCGGCGGTTGCATTCGAGACCAACGATGCCATCATGATTACCGATGCAGACGCCAACATCATCAGGGTCAATCAGGCGTATTTGAATATTACCGGCTATACCTCAGATGAATTGATAGGCAAGAATCCGCGCATGATGAGCTCGGGGAAGCAAGATAAATCATTTTATGCAGAGATGTGGAGGCAATTGATCCAAACCGGCTTTTGGTCCGGGGAGATAATCGACAAGCGCAAGAATGGCGAGCTGTACCCGAAATTGGCGAAGATCACTGCGGTAAGGAATGAACAGCAGCAGATCACCCATTATGTCGCCATCTATACCGATCTTAGCGAACGCAAGAGAAGCGAGGCTGAAATCCGCAATCTGGCTTTCTATGACGGACTTACCAAGTTGCCCAATCGCCATTTGTTCTTTGACCGTTTCAATGCCGCATTAACCAGTGCATCACGACTAAATAGCATTGGTGCAATATTACTGATTGATCTGGACCGCTTCAAAATACTGAACGACACGGTGGGACATGACTGCGGAGATTTGCTGCTGATCGAAGTGGCCTCGAGACTGAATGCCAGTGTGCGGGAAATGGATACGGTTGCAAGATTGGGGGCTGACGAGTTTATCGTGCTTGTCGAAAACGTCAGTGACAATCAGGACGATGCATCACGCAAGATCGGGTTGGTTGCCGAGAAAATCCGGGAATCACTGGCCAGTCCATATTATTGCAACGGACATCAGATACTTAGTTCACCCAGTATCGGTGTCAGCTTGTATGACGGCAATGATAAATCAGTGGATCTATTGGTACAGCACGCAGAAATGGCAATGTACCAGGCCAAGGGTGCCGGCAGAAACTCGATTCGCTTTTTTGACCCCGTCATGCAAAATAAGGTCGTATCGCATTCTGCTCTGGAAAACGATTTGCGCCATGCCATCGCGCAACAGCAATTGCATTTGTATTATCAGCTGCAGGTAGACAAGAATCATCGCCCAATAGGTGCGGAAGCCCTGTTGCGTTGGATACACCCTATTCGTGGCTTGGTGCTTCCAGCCACATTCATCCCGATCGCCGAAGAAAGTGCCCTGATTCTGGATGTGGGTCGCTGGGTGCTGGACACTGCTTGCCGGCAACTGGCTTTATGGGCAAAGAACGATGAAACCCGTCGTTTGACGCTGGCTATTAATGTCAGCGCGAAGCAATTTGCAATTCCGGATTTTGTGGCGAACGTGGCCGATGTCCTGAAAAATCATCAGGTCGACCCCTCTCGTTTGAAGCTGGAATTGACCGAGAGCGTCATGCTGGAAAACATGTCTTCCACCGTTGAAAAGATGCACTCCCTGAAATCACTGGGTGTCGGTTTGGCCATGGATGATTTTGGCATCGGATATTCTTCACTGTCATATTTGAAGCAACTGCCGCTTGATCAACTTAAGATCGATCAGAGTTTTGTGCAAGGAATTACTAAGGATGGCAGTGACGCCATGTTAGTTCAGACCATCATCGATTTGGCCACAAATTTCAACTTGAATGTGATAGCCGAAGGGGTCGAAACCGAGTCTCAATTGACATTCTTAAAACATCACGAATGCATGTCATTCCAAGGGTTCCTGTTCGGAATGGCTTTGCCACTGAATGAATTCGAGCGGTTGTTTCATCGAATCATCAATGAATTGACAGGTTCTTACCGCATATTAAAACCCGAGATTTGATGCAAGCATCATGACTCTTCGGTCAACCGTCTCAAAGGTCTGATTGAGAACCTGATAATAGAGGGGCAGGAATATGGTCAGTCGTTTTGTCATTGTTGTAACAGAAATTCTGTTCATCACATTCTGGAATTACAAGATGTCCGGGTCGTATTATTCCCTTGACGTATTGTATTGCTTGCCGATTATTCAAGCGGCGCGCATAGGCTCCATACGTTCCAAACGCCACTCTGACAGCCAGATGACGGCATTGGTGGGGGTCATCGCTGCTGTGGTCTGGAGTATTGCTGAAGCAGCCGTCGTCTGGCCCGGCTATCCCCTGGGTGCTTTTGCAATGAATATCTTTACACGCAGTGTCACATTTACGATTCTTGGTAGGGTGCTGACCAAGCTTTGGTGGAAGGAGAGGGATTTTTTCCGCAGGGATTTGTTGACCGGTTTGGCCAATCGTTTGGAATTTGACGACAGATTTGCGGCTGAACAATTGCGCAGCGAATGGACAAACAGGCCTTACTCTTTGCTTTTTGTAGAAATTGACCAATTCAGGATATTGAATGACAACCATAAACATCTTCTCGCCCAGACGGTTCTGAAAGCTGTGGCCGGCATATTACTGGATAATTCCAGGTGCATTGATACGGTGGCGCGAATAGGCGAGAATCGATTCGGGCTATTGTTCCCTGAAACAGATGAATATATCTGCGGCATCTTGGGAATGAGGATCGAGGCGGCAGCACAAAAGAAGTTTCAAACTGAATGTTGGTCGATGTCCTTATTGCAAGGTCATGTTACGGTAACCGGCAGCGCACGGAGTTTTAACGAGATATTGCATGAGGCAAATGAAAAGATGTCTTTGACCAAAACCCAGAAACAGGCGCAGTGGGGTGAATATAGCACCGCCAAGCTCGCAAACATGCTGGTTCCCTAAAGAACATCTTGGCAGCACAATCCAAAAACAAAAATGAGTTGGATTTCTCCAACTCATTTTTATCTGGGGTGACTGATGGGGCTCGAACCCACGACAACCGGAATCACAATCCGGGACTCTACCAACTGAGCTACAGCCACCATTGAACCGTTCGCTGACAGACACTGGCGTGCCCGACAGGAATCGAACCTGCAACCCCCAGCTTAGAAGGCTGGTGCTCTATCCGGTTGAGCTACGGGCACAATTCTTTTCTTGGGCTATCTCAATGCTTACTAAAACTGGTCGGGGTGGAGAGATTCGAACTCCCGACATCCTGCTCCCAAAGCAGGCGCGCTACCAGGCTACGCTACACCCCGAAGGCTGCGCATTATACAGACGCAGTGCTGAAAATCAATTTAGTTTAGATGTTTTTTTAGTTTGGGCGAAGCCATCATCAAGTAATAACCCATCGACCACAAGGTGAGCAGTGCAGCCAGGTACAACAGCAGCGAGCCGATCACCTGACAATCCATCATCAGCAGGTGTTCGTGATACAGCAGCAGTAGTATGGCGAGCATTTGGAAAGAAGTCTTTACCTTGCCCAGCATCGAGACAGCGATGCTTCTGCTTTCTCCAAGTTTGGCCATCCACTCGCGCAATGCGGAAATCGTGATTTCCCGTCCGATGATGATGAAAGCGATGATCGCATCAGCGCGTCCAAGCTGGACCAGCACGATCAACGCAGCGGCCACCATCAGTTTGTCGGCCACCGGGTCAAGAAATGCGCCAAATGCGGAATACTGGTTCAGCCTGCGCGCCAGATAACCGTCCAGCCAATCCGTGATCGCCGCCAGCAGAAACACCGCGGTCGCTGATAGATTTTTGACATGCGGACCCAGTGTGTGGTCGGGAAGATAGAACACCGCGACGAATACCGGGATCAGCAGTATCCTTAACCATGTAAGCAGATTGGGAACATTGAGCGGCATGTGGTTAGTGTAGCTGCTGATAAATCTTTTCAGCAACAAAATTATCGATATTTGTTAAAGGGGTTGCTGGTAAATCGCTTCAGCAACAAAATCTTTATGATTTCTTAATGAAGTTGCCGGTAAATCGCTTCAGCGAGTGCTTTGCTGATCCCTTCGACCCGACACAGCTGCTCGACACTCGCCTGTGCCACTTCGCGCAAGCCGCCGAAGTGAGTCAACAAACTGCGCCGACGCTTGTCCCCCACTCCGCTGATCTCTTCCAGCGAGGACGCTGTCCGTGCCTTGCCGCGCTTGGCGCGGTGCCCGGTAATGGCAAAGCGATGCGCTTCATCGCGTATCTGCTGGATCAGATGCAGCGCCGGATCGTCGCTGCGCAACTGCCTTGCCGTGCCATCCGGGAAGACCAGCTGCTCCAATCCGGCTTTGCGTTCCTCGCCTTTGGCGACTGCAATCAGGGTCAGATCATTCAAACCCAGTTCATGCATCACTTCCATCGCGATGTGCAACTGCCCGAGACCGCCGTCGATCAGGATCAGATCAGGGCGTGCACGCTCTTCTTTCTGGCCGTCTTCAGCGAGCTTCTGGTAGCGGCGCGTCAACGCCTGGCGCATCGCCGCATAATCGTCCCCGGCTGTGATGCCGCTGATGTTGTAGCGACGGTACTGTGAAGAACGCATGTCGAGATTCTCATACACCACGCAGGAAGCCTGCGTCGCCTCACCCATGGTATGACTGATGTCGAAACACTCGATGCGCTGCAGGTCCGGCATGTCCAGCAATTCGCGGAGCTTGTCGAGACGCAGCTTCTGCCCTCCCTGCTGGGTTTCCCGTTGTTGCAGGGCCAGCAACGCATTGTGCTGCGCCATTTCCAGCCACTGCTTGCGTTCCCCGCCCGCCGCCGGGCTGATCTTAACCGTATGTCCGGCCTGTTCGCCGAGCAATTGCGCCAGCGTTTCGTCGCCGCATTCCGCTCCCAGCACCAGCAGCGGAGGCACGCTGCGATCCAGGTAATGCTGCGCGATGAAAGCCTGCACGATCTCGCTCGCGGTCAAATCCTCGGCATGATCGGGAAAGAAACTCTTATCGCCCAGATACCGTCCGCCGCGCACCATTGCCAGATTCACGCAAACCAGGCCATCCTTCGCCGCCAGCGCAATGATATCTGCATCGGTGGCGCCGCCGGTGGATTCGACGAACTGCTTCTGCTGCACGGTATGCAACGCCCGCAATTGGTCGCGCAAGACTGCCGCTTGTTCGTAATGCTGTCCTTCGGCAGCCCGTTCCATGGACGCACGCAGGTGTTGTTCGACTTCCAGGTGACGGCCTTGCAACAACAGCACCGCATTGCGGATGTCGGCGTGGTAATCCGTCTCGGATATCAGCTTGACGCACGGCGCAGTGCAGCGGTTTATCTGGTGCAGCAGACAGGGTCTGGTACGGTTGTTGAACACGCTGTTCTCGCAGGTTCGGATGCGGAAAATCCGCTGCAGCAGCTGGATGCCTTCCTTGGCCGCATAAGCGTTCGGGTAAGGACCAAAATATTGATTCCGGCGATCGGGTGTGCCCCGGTAATAGGTCAGGCGCGGGAACTGATCACCGGTCAGCACGATATATGGGTATGACTTATCATCACGAAACAAAATGTTATAGCGTGGTCTTAAAGACTTTATTAAGTTATTTTCGAGCAGCAATGCTTCTGCTTCGGAGCGCGTCACGGTGGTTTCGATACGCGCGATGTGCGATACCATCAGCCGGATGCGCGGCGAGACATTTGTTTTTTGAAAATATGAGGCAACCCGCTTCTTTAGTTGCTTGGCCTTGCCGACATACAGCACGTCGCCGTTGCCGTCGAAGAATCGGTAGACGCCCGGCAGCAACGGTAAGCTGTCAAGAACAGGTTTGGGATCGAATTTTTCAGCATCCAAGATATCGGGACTCAAGAAGGTTGCAGCTTAAGATGCATGACAATATCAGCGATGACTGCCTCGAACATCGCCGTGGTCAGGCGTTTGGTCTGGGTGTTGTAGCGGCTGCAATGGTAGCTATCGAACATAGTCTGCCCGTTCGGAAGCATGTGCCGAGCGCCGTGAACAAAGGGATAAATGCTTTTGCGCAGTTGCAACGCAGTCAGCACCGCCTGATGGGCGATTGTGCCCAATGCCATGATTGCCGATCCTTTTTCCAGCTTGGACAGTTCCTCGGCAACGAAACCATTGCAGTTGTTGATCTCGCCCGGTTCCGGCTTGTTCTGAGGCGGAAGGCAGCGCACCGCATTGGTGATGCGGCAATTCACTAACGTCAAAGCGGTGTTGGCATTTCCCGCCGCGTCCAAAGGCTCTGCACTGCTGGCGAAACCGTATTTGTGCAGCGCGCTGTAAAGCAGATTGCCCGCAAAATCACCGGTAAAAGGACGGCCGGTTCGATTTGCGCCGTGCATCCCGGGTGCCAGTCCGACGATAAGGAACTTGCCGCCGCTCTTGCCGAACGAACTGACCGGCAACCCATGATAGTTGGGATGCTCAGCACGCACATGTTCGAGAAATCCGGCCAAACGCGGGCATAAGCGACAATCGGTTGAAAAAGCCATTAATTGTCCATGCCTCTGCCATGCCCGAACACGCCAACGTACCACAAACCGATCAGCACGCAGACAGCGACGGCGATAATCAGGTAATAGGGCCATACAACTCTCTTGACTGCGAACGGATCGGCTAGCGAACGGTTCGCCCCCTTCGGGAAACTTGCCAAACCGGTCAATGAAGTCCCGAATGGAACATTGATCCGCACTCGCGCGTTGATCGCCCACCCGTTGGCATCCAGAATCGGACCGAGATTGCGCCGCTTGAGCTTGAACCATGCGAGCAGCATGGATGGGCACGATATCAGCAGCATCAGCCCGATCACTGCAATGGGTATCTGCCAGAATTTCAGCCCCAGCAAACCTCCGACTATGGAGGCGAGAATGCCACCGATGGCGCCGATCGCCAAACCGATCGCCGCGAAGATACCGGCGAATTTGCCCACATCGAACGGCGGCTTGGGCGGCACGGCGGGTGCTTCGGCCACTGCCTTGCCGCTTTCCACCACGGTCTTGATCACCTTCCCCTGAACTGAATCTGCCTTGGATGCCGCGAATTTCTGCAACTGCTCGCTGATCACGTTGACCAGCTTCTTGTACGGAGACCAGAACGCCTGGCGTATGCTGATCGGATTGTCGATGATGCGCACGATAGTGGCATCCCAATCCCTGCCTTTGCGGTCATAGAAAACACCATTGCGCCCCACCAGCAGAAAATCCGAGTCTCCCGCCGTGAAAGCCGCAGCGATGCTCATTTTCTCCGCCCCGCCGTTGTGCACACAGTCGCAATATGCCAGGTACATTCCGCTCATGTTGGCGAAGGCCGCGTGCTTGTTCACATCGTCAACCTTGATGCACAGCTCGCAACTGCGCCCATCCAGATACAGGGTGCCGACCTGGAATACCGCTTTGCCTTTGCCGGTATAGAAACTGCGGAACGACACAAAATTGTTGACCAGGCTGAACAGATCGCGGTTATAGCGCAGCAATCTTTCCACCGAACGGATTGCCTTTACCTCGGATTCGACAGCCTTGTCCTGGGCGATCAGTTCATCGATCGCCGCCTTTGAGTTTCCTCCCAGAATTTCGCGTATCCGTGCGGCCCCGAGTTGCTCGACGCTGCTTGCGGGCTTTTTCGCTTGCCATGCTTCCAACGCCACAAACCTGGCACAAAGCTCTGTCCATTCCGATATGCTCAGATTTTCCTTGTTTCCGAGCAGCGGAATGATAGCCCGTTGACGCAATGCTTCCACCTTGCTCTGCCATGCAGGATTGATGTCTGAAACCAGGGGTAGCGGCTTGTTTGCCTCAACCCCTGCCAGCGGAAAATTGGCGATCTCAGGATTTTGTGTTGACAGATTTTGCGCGGCGAGATGCTGGTAATCCTCGATCGAGCGGCTCAGAGGCGCGGCCGCGCGTGCATCAAATGCCGACAGGGCACAGCGGGTGAAATAGTCGTTGATCTTGTCCTTGACCGCAGCAAAGGCCTGCGCCGCGGCGAGCGTATTTTCACCAGCAAACAATATCGCCACATCGCCCTCCCCTTCGGCCTGCCACGCTGAATAGGCGCTCGCCTCGGCAAAGAACTTGTCGCTGATATCCTGGTTGATACCGGCATAGCCGCTCAGGTCAGGCACCGAGCCGCTGCACTTGATGATGTCTTCAACCGCCGCGCGCAATACGGGATCACGGATCTGCTTGGCGCTAACCACCCCGTCGCCGTTGAATTCCAGCCCCGCCACCAATTCCCCTATGTCGGCCATATCGGCCAGCGAGATCGCAGCCGCATCAGCCTTGCCCAGACTCTTCAGGACATGCCTCGCGGAGGCCAGCACCTGCCTGCCTTCCTCATTCTCGTCATTGATATTGGCGAGGAGCAAATTATCCGAACCCTGGAGCAGGGTATCGGCATTCTTCAGCAGCCCGCCAACCCACGCGATGGCCGCCAGAACCTCATTGGCGCGCACCCGGCCATCCGCATCAGCGTCGATGAAATCCAGCGTCCCGGTGTCGAACTCAATGCCTCGCGTTGGACAACTCAGCGCCACCCACAGTTTTTGATCCAGTTCCTTCAGGGCCAAAAGATCAGCGCCGCTATCGAGTTGAACCTGATCAAAACCTCCAGCGCGAAAGAAATTCCATGTGTGTGCGTTATGCATGCCGCTCCCCGGATTGAATAAGGACTGATTATACAAGCCAGCCGGATCAATTTTCCTGATATTCAAGTGTAAATGCCGCGCCGTCGTCTTGGCCCAGAACCTTGACCAGATACGGCATCGCCTGCTGTAATACATCATGCAACAGCCAGGGCGGGTTGAGGATGAACATGCCGCTTCCATGCATCCCGTAACCATCCTCACTGGATGTGTGCACGCTGAGCGTGACATGCAGCCAGCTCTTTACCGGCAGTTTTTTGAGTTGGTCTGGCAACTGCCGCGCATCGGCGCGCGGCAGTTGTGGATACCATACCGCATAGATCCCGTTGGCGAAGCGCTTCAAGCCCTCGCGCAGCGCCGTTGCCACGCGTTGATAATCCTGTTTGATTTCATAAGACGGGTCAATCATCACCAGCGCGCGACGTGGCGGGGGCGGCAACAAGGCTTTCAGTGCGCTAAATCCATCGGCGGTTTGTATCAGCACCTGCGAACCTTGCCCCGCAAAATTCTCCTGCAAAATATCACTGTCCGTCGGGTGCAATTCGAACAACCGCATCCTGTCCTGTTCGCGCAATAGCTCCATCGCAACCAGTGGCGAACCGGGATATAGCTTCAGTTGCCCGTCAGGATTGATGCGTTTCACAAGTGCCACATAATCTGCCAGTGGCGCCGGCAGATCGTCACGGTCCCACAGCCGCGCGATACCGGTTTCGAATTCGGCGTTATGCGCGGCATAGCCGCTGTCCAGTTCATAGCACCCTGCCCCGGCATGGGTGTCGATGTACCAGAACGGCTTGTCCTTCTGAGCCAGATAGCCCAGCAACTGCACCTCGACAAAGTGCTTCAGCACGTCGGCGTGATTGCCGGCATGGAAGGCGTGGCGGTAACTCAGCATTTAATTAAATCAGGCATTGTGCTAATTGTGATTGTGCCATGACAGATGAGTATTTTGACTCATGGCCTGTCAAAGCTTTAAACGAGCGAGCCCTGTCCGTTCTGAAGAATATCCACAGGCCAGCGAATGCGCGCCTATTGCCAAAGAGCAGCCGTTTCCATTCTGCAAAGGCAAGTTGGTTGGCCTTACAAATCGCAAGCTATTCTGAAGAGATCGCAGCTTGAAGAAAATCAAGAATTGTTGCGCGGCGGCTTTGAGTCAATTTATCCCAGCTAAAATCCAATGCTTGCCGTCCATCCCGGATGGATAGGGCTAGAACTCCTTCCACTCACCGTCCTTGTCCTCCTTGACTTCGGCTACCCGGTGTTTTCCCCTGCGCTCTTTCCTGGACGGTACTGCCAATGTCGACGTGTGAGCAGCCTGAGACGGTGGTTTGGCTATGGACCGGAGCTGACCAGCATTGCTTAGCTGCTTGCTTCCCTCGGTCCTCAACTTGAATACATCAACCGCCTGCTTCAATGTCTCCGATTGACCCTGCATCGCTTCTGCGGCGGCGGCGGCTTGTTCGACCAGTGCGGCATTCTGCTGTGTCACATCATCCATCTGGGTGATCGCCTGATTGACTTCCTCTATGCCTGCGCTCTGTTCATGGGAAGCGGCGGCTATCTCGGCCATGATGTCTGTGACGCGTTTCACCGCAGTGACGACTTCGTGCATCGTTGCGCCCGCCTGGTCCACTTGCCGTGTACCGGTGTCAACTTTGTCCACCGAGGCAGCGATCAGTGCGGTGATCTCCTTGGCGGCCGCAGCCGAACGCTGGGCCAGGTTGCGCACCTCAGCCGCCACTACTGCGAAGCCGCGGCCCTGTTCGCCGGCGCGCGCCGCTTCGACTGCCGCGTTCAACGCAAGGATGTTGGTCTGGAACGCGATACCCTCGATCACGCTGACAATGTCGCCGATCTTTTTCGAGCTGGTGTTGATCGAGGCCATGGTTTGCACCACGGCATCCACCGCTTGCCCGCCCTTGGCAGCGATGTCCGAGGCACTAGCCGCCAGCTGGTTGGCCTGCTTGGCGTTTTCCGCGTTCTGTTTCACGGTCGAGGTCAGTTCTTCCATACTGCTTGCCGTTTCTTCCAGGCTGGAGGCCTGCTGTTCGGTGCGCTGCGAGAGGTCGCTGTTGCCCTGTGCGATCTCCTTCGATGCAACGGTGATGGATTCTGTGGTGTCGCGCACTCCGGATACGATCTTGGTGAGGCTTTCGCTCATGCGCTTCATCACATAGAGCAAACTGGACTGGTCTCTTGCATTGGTTTCGACCTCGACCGTGAGATCTCCTTCCGATACCTTGCGCAGCACATCGACGGCATAATCAAGCTCTCCGCCGATCTGGAAGATTATTTTCCGGCTCATGAACAGGGATATGCCCACAGAAATCACCATCGCGAACATCAGGATGGCAAGCATCGCCACGATCGCCTTGCCAAACGCGGCACTGGATCTGTCGTAATTTTCCTGCGCCAACTGTTGCTCGAGCTGTACCAGGTCATCGAAATCCTTGATCGTGATTTGAAAATCACTATCGGCGCCCTGCATCGCGCTCATGCCCGTGTTGAAGTCCACTTTGCTCAGGTCGATCGACGTGGCGACGTCCTTCTTGTATTTGCCGAGCTTTTCGATTATTCCGTCCGCGATCTTTTTTTCATCTTCGCTAATACCGGAACGACTTGCAAACCGGGTCATGGTCTGCGTCACAGTGTCTATCTTGGCCTCTTGTTCGGCGGTGATCTGATCGATCTTGTCTTCCTTGAGGTTGCCAAGCCAGGTGAACAACCGGTACACATTTGAATGCACCTCGCTGATATCCTGCGCCGATCCGGAAGCAGTCTGATAATTTGCGAATCGGTCTTTGAATAGCTCGGTAATTTTGGAATTCTGATAGGTGAGCACGCCATACGACATGGCTCCCAAGACCATCAGAAAGAATATCGCTATCCCAGGCGCCACCACAAGCTTATGCCAGACCTTCATGTTAACCCCCGATTTGATGAACAACGGATTCCGGATATTTCAAAAACTGTTTGCCAAATTACCGCAATGATCATGCCGTCTTCTGCAACATATTATGCATTAAGCGAAAAATGTGGTTCTATAATGACGGCATGGGATAAACAATTCAAATAATGGCATTTCCCCGTCATTGATTGTCGATATCAAGTCAGCATCAGCACATACCCTGCTCAAGATATGGGTTAATCCTGATGGACAAAAAACCAAATTAGCGGCGTACTCTGAAATCGAACTGCAGAAAGCCAGGATACCAGCAGTTTCCAGTAATTGATCATAAAAACCTTTGCTGGCATTACAACACAAGTTTGTATATTATCCAAAAAAGAGCTAACCAAGTGCAGGCAGTGTATGGTTTGACGATGGTTGCTCCGGCTACTGGCACAGCGATCAAACGTTTAGTACTGTCCAGCAGATGCAAAAGCAATTTTGATATTTAACCAAACAAAGGGAGATAGAATCATGAAATTAAAATGGCAGGTAGCAGTTGTAGTCGTTGTGATGGCTATATCGGCAACAGCCTTTGCCGCCAAGAAGGGCGAATTCGCGACGGCTGCCGAGGCGCAGGCGATGGTGAAGAAAGGCGTTGCGTACATCAAGGCGAACGGCAATGCAAAAGGCTACGCCGAAATCACGAAAAAGAATGGTCCTTTCACCGACCGCGATCTCTACCTCGTCGTTTACGGTTTGGATGGTGTGGTCCGCGCCCACGGCGAAAACGAGAAGATGGTCGGCAAGAACCTGATCGACCTCAAGGATGTGGACGGCAAGGAATTCGTGCGCGAGCGCGTCGAACTGGGCAAAACCAAACCGAGCTTCTGGCAGGAGTACAAGTTCACCGACCCGATCAGCAGAAAGGTCGAACCCAAATCGATGTTCTGCGAGCGGCTTGATGATACCGTGGTATGCGGCGGCATCTACAAACGCTGAAGATACGAACGGTGCACGTTCAACGGTTACGGCCTGTAACCAGTTTCAGGCAATTCCTCGCTTCCTGATAGGCGACCGGTGTTACGGTCAGCAACTCCAGCTGAGCATGATGGGCGCAACAAGTCGCTGACTGTACCGCTCGCTTTAAACGTTCGCCGGAGCCGAACGGTTGAATTCCGCGATATTTGCCGGCACGTCTGGAAGACCTTCCAGATGCATGTCCAATGTCTGATTCGGCCAAGTACGATCCATCCGCACGCGCATATAGCCATTATTCTGCCACCTGCTTGTTCAGCATCGCCTTCAACTTGGCCAGCTTATCCATTCCCTCGTCTTTGGTGACCACGGGAACGGCATCTGCGTGACTGCCGGCATAAACCATTTCATCCTTGGGCATCTCATCCAGAAATCTGCTCGGCTCGCAAGCTGCCCAGTCCTTGCCTCGTTTGCGGCGGTTGCAGTAGCTGATCTGCAAACTGCGCTCGGCGCGGGTGATGCCGACGTACATCAGGCGGCGTTCCTCTTCGATCTGCTTTTCGTCGCTGTTGCGAAACGGCAGTATATCTTCCTCCGCACCGACGATGAACACATGCGGGAATTCCAGTCCCTTCGCGGCATGCAGCGTCGACAGCGAGACGGCATCCGGCTCCTGGTCCTTGCCTTCGAGCATGTTGATCAACGCGACCGTCTGCACCATCTCGATCAGCGACTTTTCGTCCGCCTCGGCCTTGCGTTTCAGCCAGCCGATGAAGTCCTCGACGTTGCTCCATTTGCTCTGGGCCTGGCGCGGATCATGCGTATCGTAAAGCCAGGTCTCGTAATTTATCGCTCGCAGCAATTCGTCCAGCAGCTCTGCACACGGGTCTTTGTCGGCTCTATCCTGGATGCGGTTGATGAAGTTGCAGAACAGCACCAACTCTTCATATTGGCGCGGCTGAATTTCGCGCTGCAGGTACGGCTCGAAGGCTGCTTCGAACAGGCTGATATGGCGCTCTCCGGCATGGCTGCCGAGCTGTTCCAGAGTGGTGTTGCCGATGCCGCGCTTGGGCGTGGTGATGGCGCGGATGAAGGCCGGATCGTCATCAGGATTGGCGATCAGGCGCAGATAGGCGGTGATGTCCTTGATCTCGGCACGCTCGAAGAATGACGTGCCACCGCTGACGCTATATGGCACGCGCTGGGCGCGCAGCTGCTCTTCGAAGGCGCGCGAAAGGTGGTTGCTGCGGTACAGGATCGAATAATCGGAAAACCGGGTGCGATGTTCGAACTTGTGCGCTATCAGTTTCATCACCACGCTCTCGGCCTCGTGCTCATCGTCGCGTGCCACATAGATGCGGATAGCATCGCCGATGCCGTGGTCGCTCCAAAGCTTCTTCTCGAATACCTTGGTGTTGTGGTTGATCAGGTGATTCGCCACCTTGAGGATGCGCTGCGAAGAGCGATAGTTCTGCTCCAGCTTGATCACACGCAGCTTGGGATAATCGTTGCGCAGCTTGTGCAAGTTTTCGATGCTGGCGCCGCGCCATGCATAAATCGATTGGTCGTCATCGCCTACTACGGTCAGCGCGCCACGCATGTCTGCCAACTGTTTGATCATCTGGTACTGGCAATTGTTGGTGTCCTGATATTCGTCCACCAGCAGATAGCGCAGCTTCAGTTGCCAGCGCAGCAAGGCTTCGGGATGCTGCTTGAACAGCACCACCGGCAGGTGGATCAGATCGTCAAAATCCACGGCCTGATAGGCGCGCAGCGTTTCCTGATAGCGTGCATAGATGCGGGCATGAAGTTTTTCTTCATCGTTTCCGGCATTGACGGAGGCTCGTTCAGGCGAGACGAAAGCCGATTTCCAGTTTGATATCTGCGTCTGCATATCGCGGATCTCCTGTTTGTCGGCGGAGTTGCTCAGCTCGCTGTATATTTTCCAGGTGTCGCTGCTGTCGAAGATCGAGAACTGCGGTTTGTAGCCCAGCAGCCTGGCCTCGGCGCGCAGGATGTTCATGCCCAGCGAATGGAAGGTGCTCACCACCAATCCTTTTGTATCGGTGTTCTTCAGCATGTCTCCAACACGCGCCCTCATCTCGTTGGCGGCCTTGTTGGTGAACGTGATCGCCGCAATGTTGCGCGGCTCATAGCCGCACTGCTCGATCAGGTAGGCGATCTTGTGGGTGATCACGCGTGTCTTGCCGCTGCCGGCACCGGCCAGAACCAGCAATGGGCTGTCGAGGTGCATAACGGCTTCGCGCTGCACTGCGTTGAGTTTGCTTAACATTCGGGAAAGCTTGATTTTCGGGGATACTGGCGACATAAGTGGTATTACGCAAGGTTGCCATGATACCAAAGTTGGGCGATACCTGTTTTGCAGGGACGGGGCATGCTCGCGAGAACCTAGGGCCTGGCCCGCTCCTGCAGGGTTTTTGCCCCGCGCCTGCCGGGGCGAAAATAGGCAGCATTGTCGTAATATGCCGCACAGTCGTTGTCCGCCGCCCAACCCGGCACGCCGAGCAAAGGCACAGGGGAAACGTCGCGGGTACTGCGGAAATGATCCCGCTTGGCCAGATAAGCCGCCAACAGACTGTCCAGACGGGTCAACTGTTGCGCCGGTGGCAACGAGAAGAATCCCTGCTCCACCCTGATCAGCAAACCTTGTCCGGTCATGCCGACATAGGGTTGCAGCGCCTTTTCGCAGAGCCCGTGGCCGAACAGATAGAAGCCCATCCCTGTCATTACCTGTTCGCGCCGGTGCCAGAACAATTCCTTCCATTCGAAGTTGTGCAGCAGCCCGGCCAGATCGATATCGGAATTGGCATCGGCGTATACCACGATCACGCCGGATTCATCGAATAGGGTGTTCACGTCGCGCACTGCGCCGCGGTGGCTGCCAGACGCAGCCCCCTCTACCGTCAGCGCATCGTAGTGGCGCGCATTGAGGACCGCCTTGGTCTTGGGAAAGGTCAACCACACCAGCGCGTTGAACAGGTCATGCCAGTTATTTGCGCGCGTTTGCACCTCTCCCTTAAGATAACAGCGCGGTTCGTATTGCGCTTCGAACGGCAGCTTGCCGCATTCCTGTGGCATGAAACGCAACGGCTTCCCGCTCTGCACGGTTATGGTTGGAGTACGTGCGGCAAGCAGTGCATTGCAATCGCCCAGTGCGGGGAAACTTTCCGACTCAAGTTCTGCCAGTACCGGATGCAGCGGCGTGAAAAACGGGGATTTCAGCAATGCTTCCCTGTTCCATTCGGGTGCTTGTTTCATGCGCGAATAGGTAAAGTCTACACGAGGATTTTGAGCCCACTTCTGACGCAGTATTGGCAAGTGCAGCAGTTTTTTGGGCGCCCTGTCAGGGGCTGACCTTGACTGGCAATCCGAGCTTGCCTATGCGATCCGCGAAAACCTGCAGTTGTTGTGCAGAAAGAGCGGACAGGCGCGGCGCTTCTGCTTGCATCGAGGGCCGCGCCAGACTGTAGAGCAGCACGCCTTGAGGTTCATGTCCAACACGCAGCAGCGAAGCGATAAATTCGAGATAATCGTCCTCATCCCGGCGCGATGGCGGCTCTCCGTCCAGCGCAAACCAGCAGGTTTGCAGCCAGGTCGGACAACATTCGATCGAGGCAATCAGGTTTTCGCGGACTTTGCCCATGCTGGTGCGGGTATCGTTGATCCGTTGCATCCCGGTCTCGCTGGCGCGATCCAGCTTGAACCAGACTGCGCCATTCAGTTTCGCCATGTCGCGCAGGCCATGCTGTACTTCGCTGCGATACATCAGGCTGCCGTTCGTGATCAGGACGGTTTTCACTGCTTGCGGCAACGCAGCCGCGCTGCGCACTCGCCCGATCAGTGCGATGACCTGGACAAATTCAGCACTGCTGGTGGGTTCACCGTTGCCGGATAATGCAATGTCATTGATGCGCCTGGCGTCTTCAGGGACACGGCTTTGCATGAAATCGCCGTGCAGCAATTCATCGAGGAAATTGCGCAGTTCGTTCTCCAGAACAGCGAGGTCTGTTGCCGGTGCAGCACCGCGGATCAGGCCGGGAACCTGGCAATAGATGCAGCGCCAGTTGCAGGCATTATTGGTATTCAGGTTGATGCCGATCGAGACACCGCCTGCACGTCGCGACACCACGGGATAAACGTAGCGCAAGGCCGCGCTGTCGCGATCATGGTCTGTTACATCGAGAATCTTGTCAGTCAAGGAAACCTCTGATGATCGTTTGTCACTGCATGGTGGCGATTAGAGATGGGATATGTTCAGGATTTGCCGATCGGAAGATATTTCGCCGGATCAACGGGCTGGCCGAGGCGGCGCACCTCAAAATGCAGTTCGACCCGCTTGGCGTCCGTGTTGCCCATCTCGGCGATCTTTTGTCCGCGTGCGACGCTCTGGCCTTCCTTGACAACTATCTTGTCGTTGTGTGCATAAGCGCTGAGATAGGTCTTGTTATGCTTGATGATGATCAGCTTGCCGTAGCCGCGCAGCCCGCTGCCGCTGTATACGACCTTGCCTGCGGCACTGGCTAAAATCGGCTGGCCAAGTTTTCCGGCGATGTCTATGCCCTTGCGATTGGCGGATTCCGAGAATTGGCCGATCAGCTTGCCTTTGGTGGGCATACCCCATTCGATGGCAGCCTCTTCGCTTTCATCGGGTGCATCGTTGGATTCATCGTCTGGCTTGGCATTGTCTGCTGCTGCGATCGAAGCTGTAGCGGGCTTCGCCGGCTCCTGGACTTTTTCGATCTGGGCCAAAGCAGCGTCGCTGTATGGATATTTCACCAGTTTGGGTTGATCTTTCACGATAGGTTCGGCAGGTTTGCTCACAGCAGCCGCGCCGGGGCGGACGGCATTAATCGATCTCCCCGGAAACAGGTGGATCTCCTGCCCTACGGAAATCACGCTGGGATCCTTGATGCCATTCAATTCGGCCAGTTCGTGATAATCAAACCCGTAATTGAAAGCGATGCTGTAAAGCGTGTCCCCTTTTTGCACGACGATGGACTCGGGCCGCCAATCCTTTTCGCGGTGAGACTTCTTTCTTGCCGCCTCACTTGATGTGGCGCCCCCTTTTCCCTCCAGACTGCGGTCGACCACCGGAGCATGATGCCCCCCGGAAGCGCAACCTGCCAATGCAATAGAGATCAAAAGCAGCGCGCAAATATGGATCGGTTTCATGCTTTTCCAATTAATAGCGGTACGAATTTCACCGGCTCCAGGCGGGTTTCGCGAAATCCGGACGCATCACGTTCGACCAGATACAACCATTGTTCCTGTGAGCCAACCGGCAGCACCATTCTACCACCGACCGCAAGTTGCTCCCGCAATGCTGCCGACAGTGCGGGGGCTGCCGCGGCCATGATGATGCCGTCAAACTCGCCCTCATCGGGCAAGCCGAGGCTGCCATCGGCATATCTGACACTGACATTGCGTATTTTCAGTTCGCGCAACTGCTTTTTCGCCCGCTCATACAAAGGCTGGATGCGCTCGATCGTAATGACCTCGCGGGCCAACTGGGCAAGCACCGCCGCCTGATAACCGCAGCCCGTGCCTATCTCCAGCACCCTGCTGAGCCTCCTTTCCGGCAGATTGCCGGCGCGCAGGACTTCTATCATGCGTGCCACGACGTAAGGCTGGGAGATGGTCTGGCTGAAATTTATCGGCAGCGACACATCGTCATAGGCGCGGCTAGCCAAAGCCTCATCGACGAACAGATGGCGCGGCACTTCGAAAAGCGCGGCCAGGACGGCCTCGTCCTTGATCCCCCGTTCGCGCAACCGTTCTATCAGCCTTGCACGGGTGCGCTGCGAAGTCATGCCGATGCCGTTAATATTCCTATTCATCTGAAGATCCGCAGTACATCGCGATGACACATCTCCCGAGACTCCCTGTCGTGATACTTGAAAAATATGCCACGCGACAGATTATTTGCCCGCATTGCATTATCGTGAACCCGGAATCGATGGGTGTTCCTCAAACCTGCGCCAGCCAGCCTTGCACTGCATCGATTTGGCTGTATTGGGTGAGGTCTATCTGAAGCGGGGTGACCGCGACACGCTGTTGTGCCAAAGCGAAAAAATCCGTGCCCTCGCCCGCGTCCTGTGCCTTCCCGGCGGCACCCACCCAATACACTGGTTCGCCATGGGGATTGCTTGCCTTGACCACCGGCTCGGCCTTGTGGCGCTTGCCAAGACGGGTCACTTCGATGCCATGCAATCGTTCGTGAGGGACATCAGGCACGTTAACATTGAGCAGCCATGGATGGCTGTGCCTCTGTCTGGCAAAACGCCGCACCAGATCGCCGGCCACCCTCGCGGCCGTTTCATAATAGGAGAAATCCTTGCCCACCAGCGAAACCGCGATGGAGGGGATACCCAGCAAAAATCCTTCCATCGCTGCCGCCACGGTACCGGAATAGATCGTGTCATCGCCCATGTTGGCCCCTGCGTTGATGCCGGATACCACCATATCGGGCTGTTGATCCAGCATCCCTGTCACGGCCAGGTGCACGCAGTCTGTCGGAGTACCGTTGACATAGTAATAACCGTTGCCGGCACGACGCAACCTGAGTGGGCGATCGAGCGTAAGCGAATTGCTGGCGCCGCTTCGATCACGCTCCGGGGCGACCACCACCACGTCGGCGATCTTGCCCAGATGCTCGGCGAGACAGGCCAGGCCGGGTGCGAAATAGCCATCGTCATTGCTGATCAGAATGCGCATCGAGGGTTAGGATTGAACTTGGAAATATCACCGCGATTGTGCCACAGGCGCAGAATGAATTGTATTCCGATGAACACATTCAACCTTCCAGCGAAGCATTGCGTGTCTCGGGCAAAAAGATCAAACCGATCACAAAAGCACCCGCCAGCAATCCGACCGGATACCACATGCCCGACAAGGCATTGCCCGCCTTAATGCTGAGCAAAGTGATCATGAACGGCGACAGGCCGCCTATCCATCCTGCGCTGAGGTTGTGCGGCAACGCGACCGCCGTATAGCGCGTGCGCGCGGGGAACAATTCCGCCAGCGTGGCTGTCTGCGGGCCGGTGATCAGTCCGACCGCTGTCAACAGGATCAGCAACAACAAGAATATCATCGTTCTGTCCATGCCTTTTGCGTCGGCATGTTCCGTCCAGCCCTCTGACCTCAGCAGTTGCGTGAGTTCAACAGGCTGAAAGCCTGCAATCTCGCTATTGCCGATGCGAACCACAGTGTTGGCGGTCGGCGCCACGGAATAAGACGTGGCAGGATAAAGCGTATAGGACACGCCCAGTTTGGCGAGCAATTGCTGATTGCGTTCGCAGTCGTTGTGCGGCGCGGCAAAGGGGTCATAGGAACATGATTCGCCATATAACGCTACCGCAACCTCCTGATTGAAACGCTCCAGCGTCGGATTGCCATAATGCATCAGTCCCCTGAACACCGGGAAGATGGCCAGACTGCCGAGCAGCAGACCGGCAAGCAGCACCGGCCTTCTCCCGATTCTGTCAGACAGCCAGCCGAAAAGAATCGTCAGGGGGAACAACAACAGCGTACTCAGCATCACCAGCGTCGAAGCGGTTTGCGGATCCAGCCTGACCACACTTTTCAGATACACATTCACATATACTTGCGACGAAAAAAACAGCAGCGAGCCGCCTGCGGAGATGCAGAAGAACAGCAGCGCCATGCGACCCAGAGTGTGTGGATTGGACAGACATTCGCGCAGCGGCGCCTTCGACAAGGCATGCCGTTCGCGCAGATGCATGAAGACCGGGGACTCGTACATGTTCACCCTGCTCTTGATCGAGACCAGCAACAACAAGATGGAAAGCAGGAATGGCACACGCCATCCCCATGCTTGGAAATCTCCAGCGCTCAACAGCGATTGCAGCAAGACGATCTGGAATGTTGACACCAATATGCCGAGCGGCCCCATCAATTGCAGCACGCTGGTATATGCGCCGCGTTTGTTGACCGGCGCATGCTCGGTTAGATAGACCGCCGCGCCGCCTATCTCACCCCCAACCGCAAATCCTTGCAGCAGGCGCAATAGCAGCAAGAGTATGGGTGCCAGCATGCCAACCTGCGCGTAGGTCGGCAACAATCCGACACCGAAAGTCGCGATGCCCATCAGCACGATCGTCGCGATGAAGGCAGGGCGGCGGCCATACTTGTCACCCAGCGATCCGAATAGTGCCGCACCCAGCGGGCGCACCAGCATGCCCACCCCGAATGTGGCAAGGCTCGCCAACAGTGCGGCTACCGGATTTTCTTCGGGAAAGAACAGCGTGCTGAAATAGGTGGCTAGCGAGGCAAAAGTGAGAAAGTCATACCATTCCAAAAAAGTGCCGAAGCACGCCGCGATGGCGACTTTGCGCCGGATGGCAGAGGCCGGTATGGAAGGAGGAATTCGAACATCACTCATTGAATTGATCTGGTCGGGGCGAGAGGATTCGAACCTCCGACCACTTGCACCCCATGCAAGTACGCTACCAGGCTGCGCTACGCCCCGAAGGCGCGGATTATACAGAGTGGACCAGACTCATGACAAATCATTCTCGCGGGAAAGTGCAATTGATTGCAGATAGCATCTAGTCCCAGCGATCGTCCCTGACCTGGACTATGCCGTTTTCGATCCTGACCGGGAATGTCGCGGTCGGTTCGTAGGCCGGGGCAGACAGCGCTTCGCCGGTCCTGATCGAAAAGCGCGCGCCGTGGCGAGGACAGATGATCTGGTCATTCTCGACGCAGCCTCCGGTCAGTACACCGCCGTCGTGGGTGCAGACGTCCTCGATTGCATAGAACCCGTCATCCAGTTTGAATACCGCGATTCCGGTGCCGTCGATTTCGATATGGACAGGTTTGCCGGCAACGATATCTTCCGCGCTGGCCACATCCGCCCATTCGCTCATACCACTGCCACTTCGATATCGGGCTCTATGGTTCGCGCCAGGTTGCCGATCGCTGAAAGCGTGCCGGCAAGCGAGCTCGGGCAGCTTCCGCAAGCGCCGAAATAGCGTATCGACAGCACGTTCCCGTCCAGGCCGACGATCTGCAGGTCGCCGCCGTCCCCGACCAGCGCGGGCCTGACCTGTTCGTCCAGCAGTTTCCGGATCGCGGCGAGTCTGGGATCGTCGTCATCGAAGCTCGAGACCGCTTCATGTTCGGGCTTCTCGGCGGCCTCCGCCTCGCGGATCGGCATCGCGATCTCGCGCACCAGCTTCGGCCAGTCTGCCCCGCCATCCTGGGTGACGGTGATCCATTTGTCCATGTAATACACGTTGGTGACATGCGGGATCGCAAACAATGCGCAGGCAAGCGGATCGCCGGCAGCCGCTTCGGAACTGTCGAACGAACGCGCGGTACCCCAGGTCAGCCTGTCCTTCAGGATGAACTTGACCGCGTTCGGGTTCGGGGTGTCTTCGATGTCGGCTATCTTAGGCATGATCGGGGGCATGATCGGGCAGGGGATCGGCGTCGCCTTCGGTTGAAATTGTCTGTTCGGCATTCAGCGCGGCATGCAATGTATGCCAGGGTAGGATCGCGCACTTGACCCGCGATGGCAGGTCCCTGACGCCGGCGAACACCTTGAGCTTGCCCAGATGGTTGGGCTGGGCTTCCGGATCAAGCGTGCCGGTGGTCATGCCGCGGAACTCGTCGACCATCATCTCGGCTTCCTGTACGGTCCTGCCCTTGACTGCGCTGGTCATCATCGAGGAAGACGCCTTGCAGATCGCGCAACCGTGGCCTTCGAATGCGATGCCCTCGATCTTGTCGTCCTTGACGTTTAAAGACAGCTTGATATGGTCTCCGCACAACGGATTGTGGCCCTCGGCATGGCGGTTCGCATCCGCGACCGCGCCCCAGTTTCTCGGCTTCCGGTTGTGGTCGAGGATGACTTCTTGATAGAGCTGCTTCATATCACTCAAGGGAACCTCCAAAAAACCAGGTTTCATTCCAACTGCTGTGTTGCGAAAAAAATTTCTTGCTTGCATATAGCCCATATGCGGCACCGCTAAATTTTTCGCGCGCCTTGCATTTGGGCGAACCCTGAATTTTTTGAGGCTCCCTCATGCGAACATCTCCTGCACCTTGCGGATGCCATCGACCAGCTTGTCGATCTCTTCCATGGTGTTATAGAACGCAAACGAAGCGCGCGCGGTGGCGGGTACATGGAAGCGGTCCATCACCGGCTGGGCGCAATGGTGGCCGGTGCGGATCGCGATGCCGTCGGCGTTGAGCAGCGTGCCGACGTCGTGCGGATGCACGCCCTCGATCTCGAACGACATTACTGCTGCCTTTTTGGCAGCCGTGCCGATGATCCTGACACCGGGCATCGCGGAAACGCGTTGCGTCGCATACTCGAGCAATTCATGTTCGTAGGCCTCGATATTGGCCAGCCCGATACCGTTCAGATAATCGATTGCCGCGCCCAGCACGATGGCCGCCATGATCGGCGGTGTACCCGCCTCGAATTTCCCCGGGATCACGTTGTAGGTGGTCTTCGAGAAGGTCACCGACAGGATCATGTCGCCGCCGCCCTGGTAGGGCTGCATCTTTTCCAGCAAATGCGCCTTGCCATACAGCGCGCCGATGCCGGTCGGTCCGCACATCTTGTGCCCGGAGAAAGCATAAAAGTCGCAATCCAGATCCTGCACGTCGATGGCATGGTGGGGCGCAGCCTGCGCGCCGTCGAGCAGCACCGGCACGCCCTTGCCATGCGCGAACGCGACCATCTCCTTGACCGGATTCACCGTGCCGAGCGCGTTCGACACATGGGTCAGCCCTAGGAAGCGGGTCTTCTCGTTGAACAGCGCCTTGAACTCGTCGATCAGCAATTCGCCTCTATCGTTCATCGGGATCACGCGGATCACCGCGCCCTTCTCTTCTGCCAGCATCTGCCATGGGACGATGTTCGCATGATGTTCCATGCCGGACAGGATGATCTCGTCGCCCTTGCCGATGAACGGGCGGCCGTAGCCGTGCATCACCAGGTTGATGGCCTCCGTAGTGCCGCGCGTGAAGATGATCTCGCGCGATTCCTTCGCATTCAGGAAATGCCGGACCTTGACGCGCGCCTCCTCGTATTCCTTCGTGGCCAGCTCGCTCAGATAATGCACTGCGCGGTGGATGTTGGAGTGCTCTTGCTGCTGGTAGCGCACGATGCGGTCGATGACCTGCTGCGGCATCTGGCTGCTCGCGGCATTATCCAGGTAGACCAGCGGCTTTCCGGAAACCTGCAGCTTGAGTATCGGAAAGTCCGCCCTGATCTTCTCCAGCCTAGCCTGATCGATCACGCCTTTCATTGCCGCCACAGACATGTGCTCGATCTTCATTTCGTTACCCCGCCTGTGCGGTCCCCGTTCATGCGGTCAAGGATCGTCCTGCCCAGCGACTCAACCAGGGACGGCACCGGGATCTTGTCGATGATCTCGGCCGCAAAAGCATGGGTGAGCGCATTCCTGGCCCGTTCCTCGGTCAGTCCGCGGCTCTTGAGGAAGAACAGCGCTTCGGCATCGATCTGGCCTATCGTTGCGCCGTGCTTGCAGCTGACGTCGTCGTTGAAGATCTCGAGCTGCGGCTGGGTGTCGATGTGCGCCTTGCCGGACAGCAGCAGGTTGCGGCTGCTTTGCGCGGAGTCGGTCCCCGACGCGCCCTCGCGCACGATGATCTTGCCGCTGAAGATCGCATGCGCAGCGCCGTCGGCGATGCATTTGTGCAACTGGTTGCTCTTGCAACGCGGTGTCGCATGGTCGATCCGGGTATGCGTGTCGGCGATCTGGCGGCCCCCGATCAGGGCCAGTCCGTCCAGTGTGGCCTCGGCACCCTCGCCCCTTAGCGTGACATGCAGTTCATGACGCGAGACGCGCGCGCCGAATGCGAGTGCTGTCGAGGAATAGACGCTGCCCTTGGCCGCATCGACCGAACAGTTTCCGATATGAAAGGCGCTCTTTTCCTCGCGCTGCACGCGCACATGCCGGAGCTGCGCATGGTCATTCAGCACGACCTCGGTTACCGCATTGGTCAAATTGATGCCGTCGTTCAGTCCCGCGTAGTCCTCGATAACGGTGGCGCGGCTGTTGGCCGCCATCACCACCAGACATCTCGGGTAGATTGCGGAAGAAGTATCGCGCCTGGTTGCGACGTTCAGGATATGGATCGGGGCGGCCGCTTCGCCGGTCACATGAACAAATGCGCCATCCTCGAAGAATCGGGTGTTCAATGCCGCAAAGGCATCCCGGTCGAAAGGCGCATGCCGGGCGAAATTGGCCTCGACTTGCTTGTCACCATAACGCTCAAGCAGCGAAGACACGGTCACTCCGGCGCCCGCCTGTTCCAGGTCGGAAAGTACCTGTGCATGGCTTCCGTCGACAAAGACCAGACGTATCGAACCCGGAATTAGCAAGTGATCGATGTCGGCCAGCGTGACAGAGGCATAGGAATCGACCGGACGAAAATCGTGCTGGAACAGCGCGGACAGATCGGTAAGGCGCCATTCGTCCTGTTTTGCCGTGGGAAAGTTCAGGGCCTGGGCACGAGCCCCCGCCTTGTCGCGGATCGGCGTCAGCCAGTTATCCGTTTTGAAGGTTTTGCCGAGCAGCAATTGCTCGAAACATTGTTCTTTGCTGGCGGGTTTTGCAGTCATGATCACGCTGCCGCCCTCAGCCAGTCGTAGCCGCGCGCCTCCAACTCCAGCGCGAGTTCCTTGCCGCCGGTCCGGACGATGCGCCCGCCGTCCATCACATGCACGTAATCCGGCACGATGTAATTCAACAGGCGCTGGTAGTGCGTCACCATCACCACGGCATTGTCGGGCGTGAGCAGTGTATTCACGCCTTTTGCGACTACGCGCAGCGCGTCGATGTCGAGCCCGGAATCGGTCTCGTCGAGGATCGCCAGTTTGGGCTCGAGCACGGCCATTTGCAGGATCTCGTTGCGCTTCTTTTCGCCGCCGGAAAAGCCCTCGTTCACGCTGCGGGCGAGAAAGCTGGGATCCATCTCGACCACCTTGATCTTTTCCTGGATCAGGTCGTCGAATTCGAGCGGGTCGAGTTCCTCCAGCCCGCGTTCGGTTTGCAGCGTATTGTAGGCAAGGCGCAACAGCGCGCTGTTCGACACGCCGGGAATCTCGACCGGGTACTGAAACGCCAGGAACAGGCCCGCCTTCGCGCGCTCCTCGGGTTCAAGCGAAAAAAGATCCCTGCCTTGGAACATCGCGCTGCCGCCGGTAACCGCATAGTCGGGATGGCCGGCCAGCACCTTGGAGAAGGTGCTTTTGCCCGAGCCGTTGATGCCCATGATGGCATGCACTTCGCCGGCGCGCACGGTGAGATCGACACCTTTCAGTATCTCGATCCCGCCGACTTCCGCCTTGAGGTTTTTCACTTCCAGCAACACTTTGCTTCCCTTGCTAATCACCCTACGCTCCCTTCAAGTTTCAGGCCGAGCAACTTGGTTGCCTCGACCGCAAATTCCATCGGCAGATGCACGAACACATCCTTGCAAAAACCGTTGATGATCATCGAAACCGCCTCTTCCGAACCGATGCCGCGCTGCGCAAAGAAGAACATCTGGTCTTCACCGATCTTCGAGGTCGACGCCTCGTGTTCGATCGTGGCCGTGATGTTCTGCACATCGATGGTCGGGAATGTGCTCGCTGCGCAACGGTCGCCGAGTAGCATCGAATCGCACTGCGAATAATTCCGGGCGCCGGTTGCGCGTCTGCCGATCTTTACCTGCCCGCGGTAACAGTTGCTCGAACGCCCTGCCGAGATGCCCTTCGAAATGATCTTGCTGCGGGTGTTCTTGCCCACGTGGATCATCTTGGTGCCGGTGTCGGCCTGCTGCAGATGATTGGTCAGCGCAACCGAATAGAACTCGCCGGTGGAGTTGTCGCCCAGCAATACGCAGCTCGGATACTTCCAGGTGATTGCGGAGCCGGTCTCGACCTGCGTCCAGGAGATCTTCGAATTGACGCCCTTGCACAGGCCGCGCTTGGTGACGAAATTGTAGATTCCGCCCTTGCCGTTCTCGTCCCCGGCGTACCAGTTCTGCACCGTCGAATACTTGATGTCGGCATTGTCCAGCGCGACCAGCTCGACCACCGCCGCATGCAGCTGGTTGGTGTCGAACTGAGGTGCGGTGCAGCCTTCGAGATAACACACCGAAGCCCCTTCCTCGGCAATGATCAGGGTGCGCTCGAACTGCCCGGAGCCTTCGGTGTTGATCCGGAAATAGGTGGACAGGTCCATCGGGCACTTCACACCCTTCGGGATAAAACAGAAAGAACCGTCGGTAAATACCGCCGAGTTGAGCGCGGCATAGAAGTTGTCGCCGCTCGGCACCACGCTGCCCAGATACTGTTTCACCAGTTCCGGATGCTCATGCACCGCTTCAGAGAACGAGCAGAAGACGATCCCGACCTCTGCCAGCTTGGCCTTGTAGGTGGTGGTGACCGACACGCTGTCGAAGATCACGTCGACCGCCACGCCGGCCATCAGTTTCTGTTCGTGCAACGGCACGCCCAATTTCTCAAAGGTGCGCCGCAATTCCGGATCAACTTCGTCCATGCTCGCGAGCTTCTTCTTCGGTTTGGGCTGGGAAAAATAGATGATGTCCTGGAAATCGATCTTCGGATAACTCACGTTCGCCCATTCGGGCTCAACCATGGTCAGCCAGTGCCGGTATGCACTCAGGCGGAATTCGAGCAGCCATTCCGGTTCGTTCTTCTTGGCCGAGATCAGCCGGATCACCTCCTCGCTCAGGCCTTTCGGAACGACCTCGGATTCGATATCGGTGACAAAGCCGTGCTTGTATGGCTGATTGACCAGATTGTGCAATGCGGTGCTCATGATTGATCCCCCGACCGGAATACTTCAGACCGCAAAGCTCTCGCCGCAGCCGCATTGATTCTTGACATTGGGATTGTTGAACTTGAAGACATGACCCAAGCCCTCCTTGACATACGCAAGCTCGGTGCCCTCGAGAAAGGGTAGGCTCTCAGCATCCACTACCAGCTTTGCACCAAAGCTTTCGAATACCGTGTCGTTCTGCTCGACTTCCTGCGCAATATCCATCGTATAGGCAAAGCCGCTGCATCCGGATTTCTTCACACCCAGGCGCAACCCGATACCGCTGCCGCTTTGCGCGATCTGGTTGCATATATGTTTTGCTGCCGATTCAGTCAATGTAATTGCCATGCTATTCTCCGTTCAAGTTTTATAACAATGCGCCGCGCGACCGGATCGCGCGTATATCCACAACATGGGATTTTGGTGCAATCATTTCGGCAAGACTGACCTTGTCAAGGGCGGCCTGTATGATGTGGTTGAGCCCCTGCAGCTTTCCCCTGGTCGAGCAGTATGATTCACGTTCACACGTCGAGGTGCTGCTGCATTCAGTGATTGAAATCGGGCCATCCATGGCATGAATAATTTCTGCAATCGAAATATCCTTGGGATAGCGCGCAAGCGTATAGCCACCCTTTGCACCCAGCACGGAACCGACAAGACC
The DNA here is from genome assembly GCA_963723415.1 of uncultured beta proteobacterium. Classification (GTDB taxonomy): domain Bacteria; phylum Pseudomonadota; class Gammaproteobacteria; order Burkholderiales; family Gallionellaceae; genus Gallionella. The sequence continues at coordinate 199,514 of CAVRQB010000004.1, forward strand.
ATCGCGTGCAAGCATCTTGAGAATCTTGCTGACGGTGGGGACTGCCATTCCCAAGCCGTTCGCAACCTCGTTTGCACTGTGGATGCCGCTATCCCTGGCCATAAACGCCATGACCTGACAGCCGTAATCTGCTAATTTGCTCAAACGTAACATACTCACCCCGCTAAATAAGACTATATTAGTGCTAATTAGTTCTCGACGCAACCCATGCGTCAGGATAATTGGAGTCTTTAGGGCACCTCTAATAATACGATTTAGCGGCTCCTTGATTAATTTCAGCTCAACTTTTCTGCTAATCGTCAGATTTTCTGTTTAAAGCTTGGCCATTTTAGCTTTTCTAATAAGCCTTTTTGCCATTTCATGCCATAGCGGACGCAACTTTCCTGTCGCGTCTCATCAATTGCCCCAGACGCACCATGTTATAAACCAGGTTCATCATTCCGATCTTGACCTGTGCTCGTAGCAGCCCAATGGTGCGCACGATGTGACCGCCCATCTGAGCTTGTGCTCCAAACACATGTTCGACACGTGAGCGAACTCGGCTCTTCTCTTTGTTTGATGCCTTCTGTGCCTCGGTCAGTGGGCGGTTACGCGATCCCTTCTCACAGATTTGACTTTGCATTTTGCACGCTGACAGTTGCGCTTCCTTTTCTGCCGAACGATAAGCACTATCCGCATACACAGCACGTTTATTGCCTTCTTCATTCTCCGTGTGATCTAAAATCGCTTCGAACACTTGACTATCATGTACTGCTGCATCAGTTACCGCGTAGCTTTGTACCAGTTTGTGTTCCTGATCGGCGTTGATGTGGTTCTTGAACCCATAATGGTTCTCGTTGTTCTTCTTGGTCCAGCGTGCATCAATGTCCTTTTGTGCCAGCTTGTGCTGATTGGCATTTTTGCCCCACTCAATCGGTATAGCACCTTCTTTAAGCAGTGCATTCTCTTCGCGGCTATTGCGTTGTCTGGGTGCTTCGACAAAGGTGGCATCAATCATTTGTCCGGCACGGGCGACATAGCCGCGTTGCGCCAGTTGTTCATGAAAGCGATTAAACAGTACCTCCGTCAGTTGCCGCTCTTTCAGTCTTTCCCTAAATAGCCAGACGGTTTTGGCATCTGGTACTTTGTCTTCCAGTTGCAATCCAAGAAAGCGCATGAAAGAAAGCCGATCACGAATTTGGTATTCAATTCGGTCGTCAGAGAGGTTGTGCAGTTGTTGCAGCACAAGAATCTTGAACATCAGTACGACATCAATAGGCTTGGCACCCGCATTGCTCTTGCGTGCTTTATCGTGGATGCTATCCAAGTCCGCACGAAATGCTTCCCAGTCAATCTGAGCGTTCAATCCAACCAGCGGATCGCCCATTTCGGTCAGCTTGGCAGTCCGTTCCGCAATATCAAACAATCCAGGTTGTCTTTTATGTTTCATCCTATATGCTCACGTTGTAAAATGGCTCCCGTACATAACGTTTCACGCCAAGGTTCGTGTACTGTTGCCAAGAATATCAGGCGAATTAAATGCGCGGCCATGAAAATTGACATTGAAAAACTCACTGAAGATGAACTGATCGATCTCAACAATCGAATCGTTGCCCGTCTCAAGTTCATTCAACAATTTCGTGCACACTCAAAAATGCTTGAATTCAGCATAGGTGACCGCGTTTCATTTCAACCAGAAGGACACCCCGAACTCACTGGAATGTTGACCCGCTACAACAAAAAATCAGTGACCATCATTACTGATAGTGGGCAGCAATGGAACGTCGCACCTGGCTTCTTGCGTAAGGCAGATAAAACATCGACTGCATCTTCACGTTCCGCCACCGTTCTCCACCTGACAAAAAAATAAGCTCACTGAAAATTATCAGCAATTATTAGAGGTGCCCTTTATTTATTGTCGTATAATGGATTACGTCACTTCTGCAATAATCTGGTTTGATAAAGTCAGCCAGAGTGAATAAAAATTGAAACGTTCCGGATTGGCCAGTTGTAAAACTGAACGACGTATACTTCATATTCCAATCATTGCCGGGCCGGTCGGTAATGTCGTGCAGCGATCCATGGGAGCCCCAAGGCATGACGTGCTTACACATATTGCCGACAGCTCCGGCAAACATAACAAATAAGCTGGAACATATTTCGTCCGGGGGATTCATGTCGCGTCATATTGCTTTGATAATCCTTTTTGCGATAACCGTATGTTCTGGCGGCTGCTCCACGCCAATGAGTGGCCAGACTAAAGGTTCCGGCAATACGCAATTGGCGGAAAGCGCAGGTGCGATTTTCGCCGGTCCGCAATACACCATAGAAATCGTCAAGTTTAACAACATGGTGCCGACCAAAGTCTCCGGCGCCGGGGAAGCTGCGGCAACGATTCTGCGTACGCAATTGGAGGCGGCTGGACTCAATACGATTCTGCTCGATACCAACGCTGTCAAGGAGGAAGATCAGACCATCGCGCTGAGTAGCACAAGTCCCGCCAAAACCGGCGGGAAGCACCTCGAAAGCAGCTTTGATCACGCCGATTTTCGCCTGTCTGGTGCAATCACCGCATATTCGGAAGTGGAGGAAGGCATAGACGCGAATGCCTTTCAGAAGAGATCTGTGGTTGCGCGCACCTCTGTGGACTATGCTTTGACCGATGTCGTCACCGGCAAACCTCTCCTGTCAGAATCGGGTACGGGAACATACCGCAAAGACCTCACGGGCACTCCAGCGATGGGTGCCAAATCGATGTATGACCCCAATGTTCGTGATAACGTTCTGCGCGACGCCCTTGCAAAAGCCGTCGACAAAGTTGTTCAAAAATTGAATACTTTGCCTTTTCAGGGAAGGTTGCTTTCGGTTGACGGTCCGATAGTGATGCTAAGAGCCGGCAGCCGATCTCAATTAAAGGACGGTGCTCAATTGATCGTATTCCATGTGGGTGATGCGCTGCACGATCCCATAAGCGGGCAGATTTTGGGATATAAAGAAACCAGGGTCGGCGTCATTAGAATCAATCGAAATTCGGATGAAAATACGTCCGAAGCTTCCATCGTCTCAGGCAGCGGATTCCAGGCCGGGGATATTGCAAGGTATAACCCTTAGAGGCCTTGTATAGCAAGCCCCGCAAAATATGCAGACTCATAATGTGGCTCTGATCATAAGGCCATGCAGACCGATCTGCTTATAGTCAAACCGAATCACGTTTAAGGCAGAATCCCACTTAAGGAAATGTACATGAACAAAATTGTTGTCTTTTTGCTGGTATATCTACTTTCCGCGTGCAGCGCACAAAACAAACTCTGGATCCCGGATTGGAAAGAAACATCGCCTTTGTCCGCCGCGCGCGCAGGAACCGCCGTAGCCGCCGCCGATGACACGATCTACCTGATCGGGGGTGTAGACGGCAAAGATTTTCTCGACACGACTGAATATGCCAAAATCCAGAAAGACCGGTCGCTGGGCCCCTGGCAACAGGGCCCGCACTTGAATGAAAGGCGCGGCTTTATCGATGCCGCGATACATAACGGCTTCATATATGTGGTTGGCGGCGGCAATGGGCCTAATGGGCATAATCTGCTTCGCACCGCAGAGCGGGCGCGTATTTTGCCGGACGGCACATTGGGGCCATGGGAAACCGAAAAAAATCAGATGCAGGTGGCGCGCCGTTGCAGCAAGCTCATTGCGACAGACAAATCCCTTTTTGTGTTTGGCGGCTTCGGCGGCGTATTGCTGGATTCAGTCGAGCGCGCAGACTTCATGCCGGATGGCAGTCTCGGGGAATGGCAACTTGAAGACAAGACCATGCTGATGCCTCGCTATGTCGGCGGCGTCAAAAAGTGGGGCAAGTCGGCATATGTCATCGGCGGGCACGATCAAGACAAAGGTGTTGGTATTACCGACGTGGAGTGGTCACCGCTGGGTGATCCCGAGAAACGCGACTGGAAAGCAACCGAACCGATGCAAAAAGGACGATATGGATTAGCCACCGCATCCCATGGAGATTACCTCTACGCGCTCGGCGGACTGACCGGACAGGAGTTTCTCGATAGCGTGGAAAAAAGCAAAGTGAACCCCGATGGGCAGCTGTCAAAATGGCAAATGAGTACGCCGCTGCAATCGGCACGCGGAATGTTCAGCGTGATCGAATATAAAGACTGGATTTATGTCATAGGGGGCACAGGCCGGGATAATTATCTATCTGATGTGGAGTATGCCACGTTCAACGACAATGCTGATTTCGGATATTGGGGGCTCGAGTCGGATGCACTAGCCTACAAAGCAAAACTGGCAGCACGCAGGAATGAACAATCCCAACTGGTGAATTTGGGTACCGTGATCACCGTTCTTCAGGCTGAAGCCTATACCTATCTGCAGGTGGACAGCCTTAAACAAGGCGTGATCTGGCTGGCCGGGCCGAAACTACAGATTCAACCGAACAGTCTTGTGCGCTTCAGCAATGGTGTCGTGATGGGCGGCTTTTACAGCAAGGAATTGAATCGCAGCTTCAAGGAAATACTGTTTGTAGGACAAGTTCAAAAGGTCAATTAAGCAGTCTTCATGCGCCGAGCAGCGCGATGATTTCCTTGATTTCATGGCGCAGCAGGGCAACATCGACATCAAACTGCGCAACGCGCCTTTCCTGCTGATTAGGGTTCTCCAGCAGATTACGCGCGCCGCTGATCGTGAAACCCTGTCCATACAGCAATTCGCGGATGCGCCGGATAAGCATCACCTCATGGTGCTGATAGTAGCGGCGATTGCCGCTGCGTTTTACCGGCTTGAGCTGCGTGAACTCCTGCTCCCAATAGCGCAGCACGTGCGCCTTGACCCCGCATAATTCGCTGACTTCACCTATCGTGAAATAGCGCTTGGCGGGGATCGGCGGAAGTTCCGAATTAGGCTTGTGGTTTTCCATGATAGGACTTTTCCACCATGGTCTTCAATTTTTGGCTGGGGTGAAAGGTCACCACACGGCGTGCAGTGATGGGTATCTCCTCGCCGGTCTTGGGATTGCGTCCGGGACGCTGGGGTTTGTCGCGCAGCTGAAAATTTCCAAACCCGGATAATTTCACGCTTTCACCCTTTTCCAGTTGCGACCGAATCTCCTCAAAGAAGGCTTCCACCATATCTTTGGCTTCTCGCTTGTTCAGGCCGACTTTTTCAAACAATAGATCAGCAAGCTCTGCTTTGGTCAATGTCATGTTCTCCCCTTACTTAAATGCGCAACTGAGCGCCCTGTCGCTGCAACACCGCCAGCAGGCGCGCAATGCTTAGTTCAATTTCTGCATCGGTTAACGTTTTTTGAGTATCTTGCAATAAGACACGGAATGCAAGGCTTTTTTTCCCCTGCTCGACACCCTTGCCACGATACAGGTCGAACAGTGCCAATTCGACCACGTTGGGCACTTTTTCAGCTTGCATGGCCTGCAAAAGCGATTGCACCTCTATGTCCCCATCCACGACCACGGCTATATCGCGCCTTACCCTGGGGAAGCGCGATATATCCAGTGCTTTGGGTACACTGCTCTTTGCCAGGGCATCCAGTTCGACCTCGAACCAAACCGCGGCTTGAGCCAGATCGTATTGCTGCTGCCATTGCGGATGCAGTTCACCAATCCAACCGATGGCGCCGCCATCCACCAGGATGCGCGCCGAACGTCCCGGATGTGAAGCAGGATGATGCGCGCTCTGGAAACTCAACACGAGTGGTCCGAACAACGCTTCGATATCGCCCTTCACATCGTAAAAGCCGACATTGCGCGCAGCCTCTCCCCACTGCTCGGGCAGTGCCGTGCCATATGCCAACCCGGCGACACGCTCATGCTGCACGTAGCTGCCGCCCTGGGCAGCAAAACACCCGCCCACTTCGAACAAGCGCACTCTCGCCTGTTTCCGCGCAAGGTTGGTGCGCAAACAGCCAAGCAGGCCACCCAACAGCATGCTGCGCATCACGCTCATCTGGCTGGCGATGGGGTTTTGCAGTGCAACGGGCGAGGCATTGCCGCACAGGTCCCGTTCCCACCCGGCTTCCACGAAAGCATAGTTGATGGTCTCCTGATAATCCCTCAGCACCAGTGCCTGGCGCAATTTCGCCAATGGACGCATCGCCTCGCTATGCGGCAACATGCCCATGGTAGCCAGCGGCGGAAGCGGCGTGATGTTCTCGTAGCCGCATACGCGCGCGACTTCTTCGATGAGGTCTTCCTCGATCGCAATGTCGAAGCGGTAACTGGGAGGCGTGACTGAAAATTCATCGCCGGTACGCCGGGACACCATGCCCAAACGCGACAGTATGCGGGAGATCTGATCCGCATCGATAGCCAATCCCAGCACACGGTGCACGCGCGACGTGCGCAGTTTCACCGGTTGACGCGCCGGCAGTTCGCCGCACACTTCAGTCATCGCCCCGGCATGACCGCCGCAGATATTCAGGATCAGTTGCGTGGCATGATCCAGTGCCGTTTGCGTGGCGGCAAAATCCACCCCGCGCTCGAAGCGATAGGATGAATCCGAGCCAAAACCCAGGCGACGCGACTTGCCGGCGATCACGCCGGGTGCAAAAAACGCGCTTTCCAGAAAGATGTCTTTTGTCGCATCATCCACCGCGCTGTCCGCACCGCCCATCACGCCGGCCAATGCGATGGCATTCTTGCCGTCTGCGATCACCAGCATGTCGCTTTGCATCGTGACGGTCTGCTCATTCAGCAGTTTCAGGCTTTCCCCGTCGCGAGCAAACCGCACTTCGATGTCACCTTGCAATTTGGCCAGATCAAAGGCGTGCAAAGGTTGCCCCATTTCCAGCAGCACGTAGTTGGTCACGTCCACCAGCGCGCTGATGCTGCGCAATCCGCAACGCTCAAGGCGCCGCGCCATCCATGCGGGCGTGGCCGCCTTTGCGTTGACACCTTCGATAACACGCCCGGTATAGCGCGGACAAGCGGTCGATGCAGATACCGTCACCTTGCAGACACGCTTGCTGGTCTGCTTGAACGATGCAGCGGATACGGGCTGCAGTGACGCGCCTGTCAGCGCCGCCACTTCGCGGGCGATGCCATAAAGCGACAAACAGTCGCAGCGGTTCGGCGTCAACTTGAGCGTGATCAGACGATCATCCAGATCGAGAAGGGTGCGTATGCTCTGGCCAACTGTCGCAACAGCGGCCAGTTCCATAAGGCCGCTACTCTCTTCGGCTATACCAAGTTCTTTCGCCGAACACATCATGCCGAATGAAGCGATGCCGCGCACCTTGGCCTGCTTGATCTCGATGGGTCTTTCAATATCATTACTTGGCAACTTCGCGCCGACCAGTGCGCACGGTGCTTTCATCCCGACTGTCACGTTTGGCGCGCCGCACACGATGGTCAGCGGTTCGCCCTGACCCGCATCCACCGTCAGCACGCTCAGCCGGTCAGCATCGGGATGCTTTTCCATCGTCAGCACCTGCGCGACGACGACCTTGTCGAACGGCGGCGCGACTGCAATCATTTCTTCAACTTCCAGGCCTGCCATGGTCAACAGGTGCGCCAGCTCCCCGCTAGAAAGCGATGGATTAACCAATGAGCGCAGCCAGGATTCGGAGAATTGCATGGTTAATTAGATATTCGTGTAGCGATCGTTTGTCCCCTCTCCCTCCGGGGGAGGGTTAGGGAGCGGGAAACTGGTATATCGCGCTTCATTATCATGGGCGGTCTCGACATGCCAGTTAGTTGAATTGTTTCAGGAATTGCAGGTCGTTCTCGAAGAACAGCCTGAGATCATTCACGCCGTAGCGCAACATCGCGAGACGCTCCACACCGACACCGAACGCGAATCCGAGATACTTCTCGCTGTCTATGCCCACGTGCTTGAGCACGTTGGGATGTACCATGCCGCAGCCGCCGATCTCCAGCCAGCCGCCCTTCCAGCTCATATCAATCTCGGCTGACGGTTCCGTGAAGGGGAAGAACGAAGGACGGAAGCGCACTTGCATGTCCGCAGTCTCGAAGTAGCACTTGAGAAAATCGGCGATGACGCCCTTGAGGTCGGCGAAGCTGACACGCTCGCCTATCCACAGGCCTTCGACCTGATGGAACATAGGGGAATGGGTGGCATCGGAATCCACGCGATACACGCGCCCCGGCGCGATGATCCGGATATCGGGCATCGTCGCAAGATGTTTATGCTTTTCTACATGAGTTTGCATGTAACGGATCTGGATCGGCGACGTATGGGTGCGCAGCACATGCTTATCGTCAATGTAAAAAGTGTCGTGCATGGCGCGCGCCGGATGGTCCTCGGGGATGTTAAGCGCGGTGAAATTGTAGAAATCGCTCTCGATCTCCGGACCTTCCGCGACCGCATAGCCGATCGAATGGAACAGCGTCTCGATGCGTTCCAGCGTGCGCGTCACCGGGTGCAGTCCGCCAGCGCCCGGGCCGCGCCCCGGCAAGGTCACATCCAGCGATTCCGCCGCCAGCTTTTGCGCCAGTTTATTTTGCTGCAGCGCATCGCGGCGCTGCAGCAAAGCTGCCTCAATGCTTTGCTTGACCTGATTGATGCGCGCACCCGCGGCGGGACGTTCCTCCGCTGACAGTTTGCCCAATCGCTTGAGCATTACGGTCAGGATGCCTTCCTTGCCCAGATAGCCGGCTTTGACCCGCTCCAGTTCGGTTTCGTCGCTGATCACCGCAAACTGTTGCAGAGCCGTATCGAGAATTTGTTGGAGCTCTTCCATCCCTTACACCAAAAATGGACACCAGAATCCTAATGGGACATCAGAAACAAAAAAAGGAGGCTTGCCGCCTCCTTCTTTTTCAACGAATTAACTTAAACGCCGAGGCTGGCCTTTGCTTGCGCGACGAATTGCGCAAACGCCGGCTTGTCGAATACCGCAATATCCGACAACACCTTGCGGTCAACCTGGATGTCCGCCTTTTTCAGGCCATTCATGAACACACTGTAGCTCATTCCCTGTTCGCGTGCTGCCGCGTTGATACGGGCGATCCACAATGTGCGGAACTGGCGTTTCTTCTGGCGGCGATCGCGGTAGGCATATTGTCCTGCTTTCATCACCGCCTGTTTGGCGATACGGTATACGTTCTTGCGGCGACCGCGATAGCCCTTGGCCAGATCCAGGATCTTCTTGTGGCTGGCGCGTGCCGTTACTCCGCGTTTGACTCTTGCCATGATCTGCTCCTTATGCGTAAGGCATCATGGCGCGAACCGATGCTGTATTGGTTGGGTGGACTTCAGCCGTGCCACGCAGCTGGCGTTTGTTTTTGGTGGTCTTCTTGGTCAGGATATGACGCTTGAACGCCTGTGAGCGTTTGACGCTGCCGCCGGCACGGATCTTGAAACGCTTGGCCGCCCCGCTTTTGGTTTTCATCTTGGGCATGATTGCTCCTTAATTTATGGTGCGAGGTGTTTTCCAACGGAAAAACTTGTCAACCCGTACACCACTTGTTATCGGGACTCTTTGCTGCATCATCACGGCCATCCCTTGCTGCCGAGACAACTAAACCTAGCCTGCTTTCTTCTTGGCCTTGGGTGACAACACCATCACCATCTGGCGGCCTTCCATCTTCGGGAATTGCTCGACCACGCCGTATTCCTCCAGATCGGCCCTGACTCGCTCGATCAAACGCATGCCGATTTCCTGATGGGCCATCTCACGGCCGCGAAACCGCAACGTGACCTTGGTCTTGTCGCCTTCCCCCAGGAACTTGATCAGGTTGCGCAACTTGATGTTGTAATCGCCTTCATCCGTACCCGGACGAAACTTGATCTCCTTGATCTGTATCTGCTTCTGCTTGAGCTTCGCTTCATGCAGCTTCTTGCTCTCGGCATATTTGAATTTGCCGATATCCATGATGCGGCATACCGGCGGATCCGCCAATGGGGAAATCTCCACCAAATCCAGTTCCGCTTCATCCGCCATACGCAACGCTTCTGCGACGGGAACAATCCCGAGGGGCTCTTTTTCTACACCAATCAGTCGCACTTGCGGTGCCGTGATCATCTCATTGATGCGCTGCGATTTATCTTGTGCTATTGCAATATCTCCGCTTGAACAATACTAAGCCGCGCTACCCGTTTTGATTTCGGACTGCAAACGCTGAAGCAGTACTTCCAACGCCATCTGTCCGAGATCTTCGCCACTGCGGGTCCGCACGGCCACCAATTTTCCTGCCACTTCCTTATCGCCGATGATCAGCTGATAAGGTAATTTCTGCAAGCTATGTTCGCGTATTTTATAGGTAATCTTCTCATTTCGCAAATCTGTCTGTATACGCAGCCCCGCAGCACGCAATTCATGCGTAACCTGGGTCGTATATTCCTCCTGCGCCTGCGAGATGTTCATCAACACGAGTTGGATCGGCGACAGCCACAGCGGGAATGCGCCGGCGTAGTGCTCGATCAGGATGCCGATGAAGCGTTCCATCGAACCAAGTATCGCGCGATGCAGCATCACCGGGGGTTTGCGGCTGTTGTCTTCATCGACGAACTCGGCGCCCAGGCGCACCGGCAGATTGAAATCAAGCTGTATCGTGCCGCATTGCCACAGGCGGCCCAGGCTGTCTTTCAGCGTGAATTCGACCTTGGGCCCGTAGAATGCCCCCTCGCCCGGCTGGACATCGTATGCCAGTCCGTTCTGCTTGAGCGCCGATGCCAGACCGGACTCGGCCTTGTCCCACGTCTCGTCCGAACCGACCCGTTTTTCCGGGCGGGTGGACAGCTTGACCAGCACCTCGTTGAAACCGAAATCTCGATATACCTCGTTCAGCATCACGATGAACCTGGACACTTCCGACTGCACTTGTTCTTCGGTGCAGAATATGTGCGCGTCATCCTGGGTGAAACCGCGCACCCGCATCAGACCGTGCAGCGAACCGGAAGTCTCGTTGCGATGACAGGAACCGAATTCCGCCAGACGCAGCGGCAGATCGCGGTAGCTGTGCAGGCCATGGTTGAATATCTGCACGTGGCCCGGGCAATTCATCGGTTTCACCGCGTAATCGCGATTTTCCGAAGATGTGGTGAACATGTTGTCGTGATAGTTTTCCCAGTGCCCGGACTTCTCCCACAGCGTCCTGTCCATGATGGTCGGCGTGCGCACTTCCTGATAACCGTGCTCGATGAACTTGCGCCGCATGTACTGTTCGACTTCCTGCCACAATGTCCAGCCCTTGGGATGCCAGAACACCATGCCGGGCGACGAATCCTGCATGTGGAACAGTTCCAGTTGCTTGCCCAGCTTGCGGTGGTCGCGCTTCTCCGCTTCCTCGATCTGATGCAGATAAGCGTCCAGTTCTTCCTTCTTCGCCCAGGCGGTGCCGTAGATGCGCTGCAGCATCTCGTTCTTCGAATCGCCGCGCCAGTATGCGCCGGCCAGCTTCATCAGCTTGAAGGCTTTCAGCTTGCCGGTAGACGGGACGTGCGGGCCGCGGCACAAATCGGTGAAGTCGCCCTCGGTATACAGCGACACATCTTCGTTCGCCGGAATCGACGCGATGATCTCCGCCTTGTAATGCTCGTTGATACCCTTGAAATAGGCAACCGCGGCGTCGCGCGGCAACACCTTGCGCGTTACCGGAATGTCCTGTTTGGCGAGCTCCGTCATGCGTTTTTCGATCGCGGCCAGGTCTTCTGGCGTAAACGGGCGATGATAGGAAAAATCATAGTAGAAACCGTTCTCGATCACCGGGCCTATCGTCACTTGTGCATCGGGGAACAGATCCTTAACCGCATAAGCGAGCAAATGCGCAGTGGAATGGCGTATGATCTCGAGACCATCGGCATCCTTGTCGGTGATGATGGCCAGCGCGGCATCCTGTTTTATCAGATATGAGGTGTCCACCAGGCGCCCGTCCACTTTGCCGGCCAGCGCGGCGCGCGCCAGACCCGCGCCTATGCTGAGCGCAACATCGGCGACGGTCACGGCTTGCGCGAAGCTGCGTTGCGAACCGTCAGGCAAAGTGATGATGACTGGCATATCTTTTCTATTTCTTTCTTTTCTGGTTTTCTGCTTCTTCCATTTCCGGAAATACGAAACACAAAGTGCGGCGATGCCGCACTTAAGACCGCGCATTATAGTGCCGCTAGAAGAATTTACAATTCATTGCATGGGATCAATGCATTTAAACCGTCGTAAAGCAATTCTGGTAGCACCATAGAGAGCCGCGTAAGACCGCAGAAACAATGGAGCGGGTGAAGGGGATCGAACCCTTGTATGCAACAGGCTCCCTCCGATTAAGTCCTCCACAGCTCCTTATATTTTTTACAGAATTATGACCGGCCGGAACCGGATTGAATTTTATTCGTCTCAATGACGGTATAAAAGTCCGGCTTCGGCCTTATACTTACGATTCATCCATTACTTTTAAAGCCAATCCGTATGAACAATGTTATTTTCACTTCTGACCGTCGTCGGGCATTGACTCGCACCAGGACGCGCGGCTTCACCCTGATCGAGATCATGGTGGTGGTGGTCATCATGGGTATCCTGGCCGCGCTGATCGTACCGAAGCTGATGGGACGAACCGACGATGCGCGCATCATCGCTGCCAAGCAGGATATCGCCACGATCATGCAGGCGCTCAAACTGTACAAGCTCGACAACCAGCATTATCCGACCACCGATCAGGGTTTGCAGGCACTGGTTGCCAAACCCACTTCAGGCCCCCCTGCAGATGGCTGGAAGACCGGCGGTTATCTGGACAAGCTGCCCAAGGACCCCTGGGGCAATCCTTATCAGTATCTGTCTCCCGGCATCAACGGCGAGATCGACGTGTTCTCCTTCGGCGCGGACGGCCAGCCCGGCGGCACCGGCGTCGATGCAGATATCGGTTCGTGGGAGCTGTAATCACGCATTACCTGCTTGCTTCGGATCGCTCTCAACTGAACCGGAAATGCCTGCGGCCGGCGCGCGGATTCACGCTGCTTGAGTTGCTGGTGGTGATGGTGATCGTCGGCATCACGCTCGGGGCGGTGTCATTCAATGCGATGCCGAGCGAACGTCAAGTGTTGCAAAACGATGCGCAAAGGATCGCGCTGTTGCTGCAATCGGCACGCGACGAGGCGATCGTGCGCAATCGCCCGGTCGCTTTTGAAGCAGACCCTGCCGGTTACCGCTTCCTGTTGCATGAGGATAATTCCTGGCAACCGCTGATCGGCGACGAATTGCTGCGTGAGCGTCAATTCAAACTCTCTCCGGTCTCGCTATCGATCATCCCGCCCGCGGCGGATCAAACGGCTCCCCTGCGCATAGTCTTCGGCCGGGAACCGGTTGGCATTCCGTTTGTCCTGACGCTGGCCGTCGGGGATGCTCAAGTCGCAATACATGCCGACGGGATAGGACATTTCGTCGTTGAATAAGATGCGCCTGCGACATCGTCAGCCATTGATCCGATCGATGCAGCGCGGCGCAGGCTTCACGTTGCTCGAAGTGCTGGTGGCCCTGGTGATTATCGGGACGGCGTTAGGCGCCAGCCTGCGTGCCGTCGGCAGCCTGACCCAAAACAGCAACGACTTGCGCGCATCGATGATGGCGACCTGGTCGGCCGAAAACCAGCTATCCCAGATCCGTCTTGCCCATGAATGGCCGGCGCTGGGTCAAAGCCGGTTCGATTGCCCGCAGGGTGAGCTGGACTTGGTGTGCGAAGAAAATGTATATACCACACCTAACCCCTTTTTCCGCCGCGTCGAAGTCGGCGTCTACGACGCACAAGATCCGGATCGGCGCATCATCAAGCTGACCCAGGTGGTGCCGAATGCGCAATAGGACTAACCGGGTCGGCGACGCCGGACCTTCCAGACACCGGGGATTGACCCTGGTCGAATTGCTGGTCGCCATCAGCGTGCTCGGATTCGTCGCGGTGCTGGGCTGGCGCGGACTGGACAGCATCGTGCGCGCCCGCATCGCGCTGACCAGCGAGCTGGAGCAGACGCGCGGAATGCAGCTCGCATTCGCCCAGTTGCAAAGCGACTGTGAGCATCTGGCCAGCACCTACGTTATGCGTGACAGGGTACCGCTCGCCACCGGACCAAACCGCCTCAACCTGATACGCACAGTGTTTGCCGACAACGAGCCGACGCGCCTGCAAGTGGTCGCCTATCGGGTCAATGACGGGGTGCTGACCCGACGCGAATCGATAGCCACGCGCGACCTGCGGCTGCTGGATGCGATGTGGCTGGCTGCAGTGAACGACGCCGATGACAGTCCTGCTGTGGTACTGCAATCGGATGTGGCTGCGATGACGATGCGGCTATGGGTCGATGGCGGCAGTGTCTGGCTCGCAAATATCAGCATGCTGACGCCATCACTTAATCCCGGTTCTACCGCAGCTCCCGCTGTACCTACCGGCCTGGAAATCACGATGCTGCTGCGCGGGCGGCAAACTGGCATGCTGAAGATATTCCTGTTGGGGGCAGTGTGAAGGTTTCATCCTGTCGTCACCGGCAGCGCGGTGTCGCGGTGATCATTGCGCTTTTGCTGACCACGCTGGCGATCACGATCGTTGCCAGTCTTTTCTGGCAACAGCAAGTTCAGGTGCGCTCGATCGAGAACCAGCGCCTGCAACTGCAGATGCAATGGGTGTTGCGCGGCGCACTCGATTGGGCAGCCCTGATCCTGCGCGAGGATGCAAGACATTCCAGCATTGACGATCTGACCGAACCATGGGCGGTACCTCTCGAGGAGACGCGACTCGATCAATTCGTCGATAACGGCGAGGCTGACACCGATACGGCCAATGCGACATTATCAGGCAGCATCAGCGATGCCCAGGCGCGTTATAACCTGACCAACCTTTGCCCCGATGGAACCATCAACCCGGCCGAGGTCGCGGTCTTTGCGCAGCTGCTCAACAACGCGCATCTTAATCCGGCATTGGCGCAGGCAACCGCCGATTTGATGGCGGCTGCGCAAAAAACACCCGTGGCAACAGCCGAAAATCCCGGCAATCAATCCGGCACGCTGCCGATGAATCTGACTTATGTCGATGATCTGCTCGCCGTGCCGGGCTTCACCCCCGAGATACTGGGCAAGATAAGGGATTTCGTGATCTTTTTGCCGCGCGCCACGCCGGTCAATGTCAACACCGCGCCGGCGGAAGTATTGGCAGCCAGAATCGACGGGCTTACGCTTGCCGATGCAACCGCGCTGGTGGCAAGCCGCAACACCGCCAGCTTCCGTTTCATTTCAGACTTTACCGAACGATTGCCGGGCGACTCCCTGTCCGTGTCCAATCTGGAGGCGTCTGTTTCGACCAATTATTTTCTGGTCAATGGTAAAGTACGCATCAGCCGCGCCAACCTGGACGTGCAGGCATTGATTGAACGCGATGGAACCATCACCAAGCTGATCTGGATCCGGGAAGATTAGCGCGAATTACGAGGACCCTTGAGCACACTTTATATCCGTTTGCCTTCCAGAGCCGCCGCCGGTAGCGCGCCGCAATGGCCTGCATTGCCCTGCCCTTTCGCCCTTGCAGCAGATGGCAAACTGTCGCATGGCGCCACTGTCGAACGCCAGGGCATTGCGCCTTTGTCGGAATTGTCGGACACGGTAGCGAAGGCGCAGCGCGTGGTGCTGCTGCTGGCCGCAAGCGATGTCACGGTGTTGCGCTTGCAGGTTCCGCCGTTATCGCCGGCCAGATTGAAGGCTGCACTGCCCAACCTGGTGGAAGACCGGTTGCTAACCGACCCGTCCGATTGCGTGGTGGTCGCGGGCGGCTCGTCCGGAGGGTTGCGCACCATTGCCGTGATGCAGCGCGCCTGGCTGGACGTGCTGGTCAGGACGTTGATCGGTTTCGGTGCGCGCCATATCGCGGTATTGCCGGCGCAATTATGCCTGCCCGACCAACCGGGCAGCTTGACCGCCGCCATCTACGACCGGGATGATGCCGGCGGGAACACAGAAATCGACATGACGCTGCGCCTGTCGGAACACGACGGGATCGGCCTGGCAATCGCGCATGAAAAGGACGAGCCGGCTGAGCGCGTTGCGATCCGGACCTTATGCGCGCTAGTTCCGGAATCGCCGATCGTCCTCTATGTGCCGCAATCGCTGGTGCATGCTTATCAGGCGACAGTCAACGACACTGTCGCCCAGAATAAGGTCACACTGAGCAGGCGCATCAGCGTATCCGCCGACAACTGGTCGATCTGGATCGCGGATGCAAGCGACGCGCCGCTCGATCTGGCGGCGGGACTTGGTCCCGGAACCGGGCCCAAGCTGGACTGGCGCCCGTGGCGCTGGCCGCTTGCGCTGGCCGCCGCGATCCTGATCGTCAATGTCACCGCGTTGAATTTCGACTGGTGGCACATGAAGAGCGAAGCCGATACGCTGCGCGCGTCGATGATCCGGACCTACAAGTCGGCATACCCCAATCAGTCCGTGATCATCGATCCGATCGCGCAGATGCAGCAGAAGATCGCTATCGCAAGACACAACTCGGGGCTGCCCGCGCCGGATGATTTCACGGCTATCGCAGCAGCCTTGGGCGGGGTGTGGCCCGGTGTCGTTGCAGCGGCGGGCAAGACAACCGCGATCGCCGCGCTCGAATATCACGATCGCAGCCTGTTCGTGCGCCTGAAACCGGGCAGCGATGCCCCGACCCAACAGATCAAAGCAGCTCTGGCCAAATACGATCTGATACTTGAACTTGCGCCCGAACAATCCGGTGCAACCGTCTGGCAGATCAGGGGCGCGAAATGAATCCGACCGGCCTGCTGGATCGATCCAGGCTATCGTTATCGGAATTCTGGACGGCGCGAGATGTGCGCGAGCGGACCATGCTTGCTGTGGCCGCGCTGGTAGTGACAATGGGCCTGGTCTACGCCCTGCTGATCGATCCTGCACTTTCCGGCCGCGACCGGTTGAACAAAGACCTGCCCTTGCTGCGCCAGCAAGCCGCGCGGATGCAGGCATTGTCCACGGTAGCAAAGTCGCTTTCCGGAAAGACTGCGGCACCATCGCTCGCGATGTCCAGGGAAAATATCGAGGCGGCACTCGCACGCAATGGCTTGAAACCGCAAAGCGTGATGCTGACAGGCGACTTTGCCAAGGTGCAGCTCTCCGGAGCCTCTTTTGCCGGGATACTGAACTGGCTGGACGAAATGCAAAAGACCGCGCTGGTCTCCGTGGTCGATGCCAGTATTGTCGCGCAGGCTCAACCCGATATCGTCAATGCCACAATTACGCTGCGCCAGCCGGGGAATGAATGATGCTCCGTTCGGCGAAATGGGTTCTGGCGGGGATCGCCAGCATCGTGCTCACTGTGCTGATATTTTTTCCGGCAACCTGGCTTTCATCGATGCTTGAAGATCAGACTGACGGCCGCTTGACGCTCGGGGATGCGCGTGGCACATTGTGGCGCGGTTCGGCCTTCATCGGCGGCGCAGCGAGCGGCAGCGATCCGGTGGCAGCGCTGTTGCCCGGACGCTTTTCATGGCGCTTGTCGCCGATGGTGTTGCTGGGCAGTGTCGATGCCGAACTGGAAAATTCTGATGCACTATCACAGCCGGTCAGCGTGACGGGCAGCTGGCATCAATGGCAGGTGAGTTCCGGGGCGGTACAATTGCCGGCGGAAAGGCTGGCCGCGCTGGGCGCGCCGCTGAATACGATACAACCGTCTGGCCGGATGCTCTTGTCATGGGGACCGCTGCAATTGTTGCGGCGCAACGGACAGATAGAGATGACCGGAGACTTGAAGCTGACATTGAATGACATGGGCTCCCGGATGTCGCCGGTCAAGCCGCTGGGCAGCTATGACCTGGCGATGGACTGGCACGGTTCGCAGGCCACGGTGACTCTCAGCACGATCAAGGGGCCGATGCTGTTGAATGGTTCCGGGATGTTTGCCGACGGACGCCTGCAGTTCTCCGGCACGGCACAAGCCGAGGCAGGGCAGGAAGACCGGCTGGGGAATTTCCTGAATCTGCTGGGACAACGCCGCCGGGAAGGCGACAAGGATATTATCGGGCTGGATTTCAAATGATAAAAGACAAATCGAATATGGATAGAATGCCGGAATTGGTGCATACGATGAAAGCATGGCGGTGCCGCAGCGTCATCTTGGCGATGTTATGCGCAATGACAGCCGTTCATCCGGCACACGCGCAGGACTCCGGCAGGGATGAGCCCGGGCAGACCAATGCAGGCAGCGGACCGGGTAATTCCCCTCCCCCTCCTGTCACGCCTGTCAAGAAGGAGACTGCGACCGCTGCTGCAAACAAGGATGGCGGATCGAATACCGGCACGCTTAATTTCGTCGATGCTGATATCGAATCGGTGATCGCCGCCGTAGGGGATTACACCAATACCACTTTCATCATCGATCCCCGCGTGAAAGGCACGCTCACGCTGGTATCCGAGAAGCCGCTCACCAAGAGCCAGGCGTTTCAGCTATTGACCTCGGTGCTGCGCCTGCGCGGTTATACGGTGGTGACCGGCAACGGCTACACCAAGGTGGTGCCCGAGGCGGAAGCGAAGCTGCAGGCAAGCCCCATGCAGGGCGGCGGAGTGCGCGGCGACCAGATCGCAACACAGGTATTCCATTTGAATTTCGAGAATGCGGCCAACCTGGTGGCGGTGTTGCGACCGCTGATCTCACCGAACAACACGATCAACGCCGATCCCGGCAACAACACGCTGGTCATCACCGATTACGCGGACAATCTGTTGCGTCTGGGGAAGATCATCTCCACGCTGGATGAACCGGCCGGCAACGACCTGGACGTGGTGCCGATACGTTATGCGATCTCCACCGACATCGCAACGATAGTCAACAGACTGCTGGAACAGGGCGCGGCGGGAGCAGGCGCCGGCGATGCGGGACGCGTCACGGTGCTGGCCTATCCGCGCACCAATTCGGTCCTGATACGCGCATCTTCCGAGGCACGCGTCAGTCTGGCCAAGACGCTGATTGAAAAGCTCGACCAGCCGACCGCGGAGCCCGGCAATGTGCACGTGGTCTATCTGAAGAATGCCGAAGCAACCAAGCTTGCGCAAACCCTGCGTGCTGTCGTCACGTCGGACACTTCAGCTTCGACTTCTGGCTCGCCCCAGTCTACCCGGTCGGTCTCGCAAACCACCACTTCTTTGTCAACCCCGTCGTCTTCATTGTCCTCGCCATCATCGACATCTTCATCATCTTCGCAAACGACGCTGTCTACCGGCGGGCCGGCCGGATTCATCCAGGCCGATGCAACCACCAACACGCTGATCATCACCGCCAGCGAATCGGTATACCGCGACTTGCGCGCTGTCATCGACAAGCTCGATGCACGCCGCGCGCAGGTCTATATCGAGTCGCTGATCGTCGAAGTGGACGCGAACAATTCCGCCGAACTGGGCGCGCAATTTGCAGGATTGTCCGGAGACAGCAACAGCAATGCCCGGCTTGGTGCCATCACCGGTTTTACGACCGCGACCAGCGGCAACAACCTGATCAGCCAGTTGGCTGGAAAAGCCGCGGGAACCGTTCTGACGCCGCCCGGCAACGGCTTGACCGTGGGCATACTGAACAGTGCAGGACTGGGCGCAGTGATCCACGCGCTTGAAACCAACACCAGCGCAAATATCCTGTCCATGCCCAACCTGATCACGCTTGACAATGAAGAAGCCAAGATCATCGTCGGCTCGAACGTGCCTTTCATCACCGGCCAGTACACGACCCCGGCTTCGGGCGGCACTGCGGGAGTGAATCCCTTCCAGACCGTCGAGCGCCAGGATATCGGCTTGACGTTGCGCGTGAGACCGCAGATCTCTCAAGGCGGCACGGTCAAGATGGCGATCTATCAGGAGAACTCGGCGGTCACGGATTCGACCAATCCCGCCGGACTCATCACCAGCAAACGTTCGCTCGACACCAACGTCGTGGTGGACGACGGACAGATCATCGTGCTGGGCGGCCTGATCGATGACAACCTGCAGGACACCACAGAGCAGGTGCCTCTTCTGGGCGATATCCCGTTCCTCGGCGCCTTGTTCAGGTACAAGACGCGCAGCCATGTCAAAACCAACTTGATGGTGTTCCTCAGGCCGACCATCATACGCAACAATGAGCAGAGCGTTGACCTGACAGCGGACCGCTATGACTATATCCGCAATGAGGAAGTCACCGGGCAGCCTGAAAAGACTGCCGTCTTGCCCAACATGGAGCCGCCGCAGTTGCCTCCGCTGAAGGACGGACGTATGGTGGGCGGCCGCCTGGAACAGGTGCCGTCGGCAAACCAAAAAGCGGCGCCCGTACAAGAAGCCCCTGTTCCGCAACAACCGGCGGCGCCGCAGTAGCGATTTAGGAATGGTAACTCTCTGATGGATGCCCGCCTGCTCCCCTACTCATACGCCCGCGACTATGCGCTGCTGGCGCAACGCGACAGCGCCGCCGATAATCCTGTCGAGGTCTGGATATCGGATGCGACGACACCCAGCGCAATTGCCGAAGTCAGCCGCTGTTTCGGACGGGTCAGGCTGAAAGCTATGCCGCGAACCGAACTCGAAGCGGCGATCGCAAAAGCGTATGCCGGATCCGGCGGCGACGCGGCGCAAGTGATCGATGAATACGAATCCGATCTCGACCTGAACAAGCTGATGCTGGACATGCCGGCCATCGAAGACTTGCTCGAATCGGCCGATGATGCACCGGTGATCCGGATGATCAATGCGCTGCTGACCCAGGCATTGCGCGAGGGAGCATCGGATATCCATATCGAACCCTTCGAACAGAACTCGGTAGTGCGCTTTCGCATCGACGGCAGTTTGCGCGATGTGGTGAAGCCCAAGAAGGCTATCCATGCCTCGCTGATCTCGCGCATCAAGATCATGGCACAGCTCGATATCGCCGAGAAACGCCTGCCGCAAGACGGCCGCATCACGCTGCGCGTCGGCGGCAAACCCGTCGATGTGCGGGTCTCCACCCTCCCCACCGGCCACGGCGAACGTGCCGTGTTGCGCCTGCTCGACAAGGAGGCCGGCCGGCTCGACCTGCAAAATCTGGGCATGGGCGCGGAGACATTGGCGCAATTCGACAAGCTCATCTCTCAGCCGCACGGCATCGTGCTGGTCACCGGTCCTACGGGATCGGGAAAGACCACCACGCTGTATGCCGCGCTGTCGCGCCTGAATGACACCCGCAACAACATTCTCACGGTCGAGGACCCGATCGAATACGAGCTGAACGGCATCGGCCAGACCCAGGTGAATCCGCGCATCGAGATGACCTTCGCCAAGGCGCTGCGCGCGATCCTGCGGCAGGACCCGGACATCATCATGATAGGCGAGATACGCGACCTGGAAACCGCACAGATCGCGGTGCAGGCTTCATTGACCGGCCACCTGGTTCTGGCGACCCTGCACACCAATGATTCGGCGGCGGCAGTCACGCGTTTGCTCGACATGGGCATCGAACCGTTCCTGTTGTCGTCTTCGCTGCTCGGTGTGGTCGCGCAGCGGCTGGTGCGCAAATTGTGTGAGCATTGCAAACGCTATGACGGCCGGTACTGGCACGAAGTCGGTTGCGACAAATGCGGACACACCGGCTATCAGGGCCGTGTCGGCGTGTATGAATTGTTGCTGACCACCGAGCAGATCCGCGCGCAGATCCATAACCGCGCCTCTGAAGCAGATATCAGAGCTGCCGCGCAACAGGACGGGATGCGCACGATGCGCGAGGACGGCGAACGCTGGTTGGCGGATGGCACGACGACGCAAGCCGAAATTTTGCGCGTTACCAAGGATTAATCCAGGTGCCGGCATTCAGCTATGAAGCCGTCGATGCGGCGGGCGCCAGCAAAAAAGGCGTGGTCAATGCCGACAGCGCACGCGCCGCACGCGCCGACTTGCGCGCGCAGGGTCTGGTTCCTATCGGCGTCACCGCGATCGCAACCCAGCTCGATGAAACCGGACTGGCCAAACGGAGTGCATTCGGCGACCGGCTCTCAACGGTCGAGCTGGCCCTGTTCACGCGCCAGCTGGCAAGCCTGCTGGAAGCCGGCCTGCCGCTGGAACAGGCGTTTTCCGCGTTGCTGGAACAGGCCGAGCGCACCTATGTGCGCGACCTGATCGCGTCCATCCGTTCCGAAATCATCGGCGGCGCGTCATTGTCCGATGCGCTGGCGCAACATCCGCGAGATTTTGCCGACATCTACCGCGCTCTGGTTACGTCCGGCGAACAGATCGGCCAACTGGCGAAGGTTCTATCGCGGCTGGCAGACTATATCGAACGGCGCAATGCGCTGGTGCAAAAGGTCCGGCTCGCATTCACCTATCCGGCGATCGTCACGGTAGTTGCATTCCTGATCGTGATCTTTTTGCTGACCTATGTGGTGCCACAGATCGTATCGGTGTTCGCCAGCACCAAACAAAAGCTGCCGTTCCTGACCACGGTGATGCTGGGCGTATCCGATTTCGTGCGGCATTACGGCTGGATCGTGTTGCTGGTCGTCATCGCGCTGGCATTTGCCTGGCGCCGTGCCTTGCAGGATCCCGCGATCAAGATGCGCTGGCATACCTGGCTGCTGAACGCACCGCTGTATGGAAGGTTCGAGCGCAGCCTGAACACCGCGCGATTCGCCAGCACGCTGGCGATCACCACCGGTTCCGGCGTGCCGATATTGCGCGCGCTGCAAACCAGCCGCGACACGCTGACCAATGTCGCGATGCGCGCGCAGGTCGACGAAGCGGCCAACAGCGTGCGCGAAGGCGTCGGCCTGGCGCGCGCGCTGTCGGCGCACAAACATTTTCCGGCGATGCTGATCCACATGATACGCTCCGGCGAAACCACAGGAGAATTGCCCGCGATGCTGGAACGCGCCGCCAATGCGCAGGAACAGGATCTGGAGCGGCGTGCGATGACCCTCGCTGGATTGCTTGAGCCGGCATTGATACTGGCGATGGGCGTGGTGGTGCTGTTGATCGTGCTGGCTGTGCTGATGCCGATTATCGAGATCAATCAGCTGGTGCGTTAATATGAAATTCGCACAGCGATTCGATTGCTCGGCGCCGCCCCCCTGGCTGCGCTCTCCCCGCTTGTGGGATAACCAGCGACTTGGCTGCGGTTGTTTGCAGCCTGGTCGAATGGCTAGTTGTTTCACTCAGAGGGTTGGGGAGAGGGAATTAACACAATGAAACGCCTGCCGCTTGTAACAAGTTTTGCATTGTTCATCGCGTTGTGCGTATCCGGGGCGTATTGGGCGATGCAATTGTTCAACCCGCCGCAGCGCGCGGTGGCGCCACCACCCCAGACGTCCCAGCCGGCACCCAGCCTGGATGCGGCGGCAACTCTGCTGGGCGGACAATCACCTGCTGTCGTTGCCAGCAACTTTCAATTGACCGGCGTGGTGATGGCGAGCGATCCGGCAGACAGCGTTGCAATACTGGTTGCGAACGGAAAGAAGCCGCAAGCGGTGAGAACCAATGCGGAAGTGGTGCCCGGCGTCACAGTCAAGGAAGTGCAGCACGACCATGTATTGCTGTCCGAAGGCGGCGTGATCAAGCGGGTCGATCTACCCATAGACGCGAAACGCACCAACGTATCTCTGCCGGCATACAGCGCGGCCAATCCGGTCACCTTGCCCGGGGGAGCCCGGCATGACATTACATCTCCATCAGATCGAAGCAAGACCGGGCGATCCCGATTGCCCCAGGACTTGAAGCGCCGATAGTGCCGTGTTCATCTCGCGCTTATGCTTTGCCCCTAGACTCGTCGATAGGAGCAATCCATGGTCATTTGATGCCCACCATTTCGCTACAACTTTTTCCATATGGAAACGTTCAGAAGATATTCTGCCATCGCACTCTTCATTTTGATCGTTGTGCTTGGCGTCGCGCGGCTTTACGGCCGCCGCGAGCACTTTATGCCAGTCTCGTATATTTGCGATGGATTCTTGCCCGGCTTGGCTGCTTGGTTCCATATCGGATGCCCCCAGGGATTCAGAACGCTTTCGGGATTTCTGGATGATGCCGAAGTTTAGGAAAGCTCGCCGCAGGACTCCGCGCAGGAGTCGATGGCCAGCGTTTTTTTCTTGGCCAAATGAAATTTCCGGATGCGCTGATGCCGCACCAGAGCTACAAATTTTGGCATTGGGAAGCAAGTCGTCTTACTTCCCTGAAGTTGCGCTTTCAGGCAGGCAATTATCGAGGAAAAAGGCTGCTTCCGATACCGAGTGGCTCGTCACGAGAATTGCCATAATGACCGTTCCTCGGCCTTATGTGGAGCGCTACATAAGGCCGATTATGTAGACTGCTTGATTATGTGGACTTGATGCTCTGCGCCCGCCCTAAGACCTTAACTGGTGCGGAAGACGTTAATGCAAAGGTCTACATAATCCGCAATCCACCAAAGGTAGGGAGTTGTTGATGAGGTGACACTCACATGATCGTCATCGCGGCACTACCAGCCCCTGTGCGGTCTGACAGGAAATCTACGACCGATTTTGCTTTTACAGGCAGTTGCCTAGCTACAGAAATTATGTCGACTTCGCACAATCAATTTCTTCAGAGAAGTCGCTTGGTGCTTGGCGTCCGCGATAATTCACTGTTCCTATTCTCCATAATCGAGCAGTCTACATAATCGGCCAAAGCCGCCTGTGGGAGTCATCGATAGCAACGTCTGCTTGGCAAACATTTAGCAGACGCTCC
Source organism: uncultured beta proteobacterium (assembly GCA_963723415.1). GTDB lineage: Bacteria > Pseudomonadota > Gammaproteobacteria > Burkholderiales > Gallionellaceae > Gallionella. The sequence continues at coordinate 224,124 of CAVRQB010000004.1, forward strand.
ATTGGCGCCTACTTTCCCGGCAAGCTTCGGCCAACTGAGATTAGGCAGAGCACCCATCGGTCTACGCACCCCCAAGCCACCAACGTTCAGCACATGGTGTAGATCATTGTTATCTTCACATCTATCGGTTTGCGAAATCGAACATGACGAAAGGCATGCCACTGCTGGTAACTGGGGGGTGCGGACTAAATTGCGACTGGAACACGAAGTGGAGGGAAACCGGATTTTTTTCTGAGGTATTCGTGCCGCCAGTCGCAAACGATTCCGGCTCGGCAATCGGCACGGCGATTGACGCGCAATTCCATTTCACGGGGAATCCGAAGATTGATTGGAGTATTTACTCCGGTCTTGAGTTTGTTGCCAACGAGGCATTCGATGCTTATCAGTTTGACGAGTGCGAAACGAACTACGCGATGGTTGCCGACATGCTGGCTAGTAACCTGATCATCGGATGGGTAAATGGAAAATACGAAATCGGACCACGCGCGCTGGGAAATCGTTCGATTTTGGCTTCGCCATTTCAGAGCAGCACCAGAGTACGGCTGAATAAAATTAAGCAGCGCGAACAGTTTCGTCCGATTGCGCCTGTTTGCCTCGAAGAAGATGCCGGGAGATGGTTTGGCTGCAATCGTCCGAGCCCATTTATGCTTTACACGCAGCTAGTTTCTACGGATGCGCTCGCTGCGGTAACACATGTCAATGGGACTGCGCGCATCCAAACCGTGTCAGCCGCGACCAATCGAAATTTGCATGAGCTACTTTTGGCATTCAAGGCACGCACAGGTTATGGCGTCTTGTGCAATACCTCCCTAAATTTCAAGAAAAAGGGATTCATAAACAACATATCCGATCTCTCGGCCTATACGATCGAGCGCGGTTTGGACGGATTTGTAGTGGAAGGGCGAACCTATATGTTGAAGTCGTCAAAAAACTATCAGGCGTACTTGAACAAGGCAACGTTTATAGCTCGGCCGACATAAGCTAACGTTCGATATTCGAGAGTGTGTGGTCGAACAGGTGGGGACGCACGCTCAACCTTCCAGAACTTTGCGAATCGCTCGGGCAAAGCCCACCTCAAACACTGTCCGGCCACGCGTGTTGACGATTTCGCCGTGACTGCCTTCGCGCAGTACTCGCTCGTCAAGATAGTGGAGCATAGCGCCGCAAGTGACAACTGAGACGGACTTCCGACGACAGCTTTGAATCTCAAAGCCGTCGGCGTGATTAAACGACTGAGCGGCCGCTTTGGCACCGAGAAACAGCCATTCCATCTAGTGGTCTCGACTGTGTTCAACGGGCGCGAAGCACAACTTCACGAATGGCGGCCTTCGGACAGTCTAATTCAATAGAGGACTTTCCACCTCACATTCCGGCATGCAGACTAACAGTCTCCCGCAGATGAAAGAAGCAGGTTATGTAAGGGATTTTGAGATTCATCCAACCGTACCCGCAGACAGCGCGCCCCGGCTTTTCCGTTGATTTCTGACGATACCTTGAACACGGTGATCTCTTCGTTGGACACGGTAATAGATCGAGTCTCTTTCGCTGCGATCTTGGTCGGCGGCCACAGCTCCGAGATAGATTCACAGTGCACATCATCCTTGCAGAGGGATAGTTCCGCTTCGGTTCCAAGGTCATTTATCAGATTGATCTTTGCAACATGCGACTTGGGCTCGGAACAAGCCGTCATCGTGGATAGCTGCAGCAGCGCAAACAAGGCCAGAAGCACCTTAGCTATTCGCTTCATTCCATCTCCAAATTCTTGCAATGTTGGTTTTGGGTATCCATACCGAAGAATGCTGTCAGTGAGCGAAATCGACATTGCGGAAATCCCGAACGCCGAATCGAAGCAAATGTTACCGCTACTTTGATTTCCTGCCGGGTGAGGCTGACGGTGTATACCCGGCTATCCTGTATAGCGTCCTCTCGGATTGCTTGCCGTTGCTAAACCTGATCGATTGGCACGCCACTATCTCATGCGACTCGGTAAGTTCCGCCAACTGGAAACGCACGGAAGCGAGCGGGATGCCCGTCGCAATCGCGATCTCCTTGTCGAATTGCTCGCCTTGCAATTTCATGTATTGCAGAATCTTATTCATCAGTGCCGCATGTGGGTGCCATGCCTCAGGTGTTCTGCACCACTATCTTCGGGAACGCAGCGCTGTGATCCTGCGCCATGTCCGCGACCTTGACCGCGACACGGCGCGCGATCTGCTTGTACACCTTCGCGATCTTGCCGTCCGGGTCGGCCACCACGGTCGGATTGCCTGAATCGGCCTGCTCACGGATGCGGATGTCCAGCGGCAGGCCGCCGAGGAATTCCACGTTGTAATCTGCGCACATCTTCTCCCCGCCGCCCGCGCCAAAGATATGTTCCTCGTGGCCGCACTTCGAGCAGATATGCGTGCTCATGTTCTCGACGATGCCGACGATCTTGATGCCGACCTTCTCGAACATCTTGAGTCCCTTGCGCGCATCCATCAGCGCGATGTCCTGCGGCGTCGTGACGATCACCGCGCCGGTGACCGGTACTTTTTGCGCCAGCGTCAGCTGGATGTCGCCTGTGCCCGGCGGCAGATCCACCACCAGATAATCCAGATTGTCCCAGCGCGTCTGGTGCAGCAACTGGTCGAGCGCCTGGGTCACCATCGGGCCGCGCCACACCATAGGCGTGTCCTCGCCGTCTATCATGAAGCCGATAGACATCGCCTGCAGGCCGTGATTCGTCATCGGCTCAAGTGACTTCCCGTCTACTGATGTGGGTTGGCCGGAGATGCCCAGCATGGTCGGTTGCGAAGGGCCGTAGATATCGGCATCCAGCACGCCGACGCGCGCGCCTTCGGCGGCCAGCGCCAGTGCAAGATTCACCGCGGTGGTGGATTTGCCGACGCCGCCCTTGCCGCTGGCGATCGCAATGATGTTCTTCACGCCTTCGACCAGCTTCACGCCGCGCTGCACCGCGTGCGGCACGACTTTGCTGGAGACGTTGACGCTGACCTTGCCCGCGCCCGGCAGTGATTTCTTCAGGTGCGCCTCGACCATCGCGCGTATCTCGTCCCAGACGCTCTTGGCCGGATAGCCGAGCATGATGTCGAGCGACACGTCGTTGCCGCTGATCTTGATGTTCTTCACGGACTTGCCGCTGACGAAATCCTTTTTGGTGTTCGGGTCGACCAGATTCTTCAATGCGCCCTGCACATCTGCTTCGCTAAAACTCATCACTTGCTCCTGTATTTGAACTATTCGATTTTGGATGCGGATTTTAAACTATGTTGACCATTATTGTCGGGTATCTTTCGGGCTATTTTTTAGTACCCGGAGCGGGTTCGCGGCTGGCCCCGGCGGCAGCCAGTCTGTCCAGGTAATCCTGCCACAGGGCGCTCTGGTTTTTGCCCAATTTATAAAGATATTCCCACGTGTATAGCCCGGTATCATGCCCGTCATCGAAATTGATCTGCACGGCGTAGCTGCCGACCGGGATCAGTTCGGTTACTCCGACATTCTTCTTGCCGACTTGCAACACTTCCTGTCCCGGGCCGTGGCCGGCGACCTCGGCCGATGGCGAATACACCCGCAGGAACTCACAGGGCAGTTTGTAACTGGCGCCGTCATCGAACGCGATCTCCAGCATGCGCGACTGCTGGTGCAATTTTATTTCCGTTGGCTGCTCTGACATGATGCCGGTGTTGCTCCTGTGATGTGCGGCAAAATCGCTGTTGAAAAGATCTATCGCATCTTATATGAGGAATTTGCCAGACGAACGATCCGTGAAAACGGAAAATCGCTCATGCTGCCGAATTTCTGTACAGACATCTCCAGCAGTGCCGCCACATCCCGCACCTGATCGCTGGCATCCAGCGCAACTTGAAGCCCTTTCAAGCCGCCGCATTGCAAGCGCATCTCCTGCGCGTGCGGCAAGGGACCGTCAATATGAGGTTTTCCCAGCGCGAAAGTGAAGTTGATCCGGAATAGATCGCGCAGTGCCAGGCAACGCTCTAGTGCTTCTGTTTTGTTGCAGACGACGGCCTCACGTTCGGCGATATTGCGCTTTTCCGCCTTCGAGCATGCTGCACAATTGGTCAGGATTGATTTTTCAAACGGGCAGGCTCCGTGCAGGGTCGCAGAAAATATCTGCCGGTAAGCGGTTTCATCCATTGCATGCCTGTTCAATCATTCCCGCCAATCAAGCGTGTACTATCATGCCTGTTAATCATCCTGGGGGTTGGGAGCCGGTTCGCGCACCTGATTGAGCAGATCCTCGGCGTTGAATTCCGTTTCGGCAAAGATCATTTTGATGGTGCATGCCGCATCAGCCGGAAGTTCGCTGCGTATCTGTTTGGCCCGATTGGATGCTTCACGAAACGCATCATGCTGTTCCAGTTTTTCCAGGCGGCGTATCGGTGTTTCGAAGATCTTGTAAACGAAGTATGGCATGTCACTTTCCTCGGGGTTATGCGAACCGGCCCGTTTCGAGTATCGGGTCAGGATTTGCTTTTCGGTTTCAGGAAAGTGACCACATTCGACCCGGGCGCATTCTTGCTCGCACAGCTGCCCTCGCCGACCCCGGCATCCCGTTCGGCCTCGTGCAACACGTTGATCACATCGACATAGTGTTTCTGCTTCACCATCATCAGGGCCGTGAGGCCGCCTTCGTTGCGGGCCATGACATCTGCACCCGCCCTCAGCAGCGTCTCGACAACCGCCGTCTCACCATAGCCTGCCGCCAGCATGAGAGGACGTATCCCGTAGCCGATAGGCGCCTCGACATCCGCTCCCGCGGCTATCAGGGCCTGTATGACGTCGGCAAACCCGCGGTCAAGATCGGCGTTGTATGCAGCCTTCATCAGCGCAGTCCAACCTCGCTCATCGCCGGCATTCACATCAGCACCGGCTTCGATCAATGCCTTTACCAGGTTGAGATTGCCTGAGTGAGCTGCGATCATCAAAAGTGTGGCGCCTTCGCTGTCGCGGGAATTGACATCGGCACCTGCGACCAACGACCGGCGGGCGGCAGCGATGTCGCCCTTCTTCACAGCTTGAAGTAATTCTGCTGACATACGATTTTCCTTCCCGCCTGGATCCGGATTGTTTCAGGCGCTCAGTTGTCCTTGGCGCCCTGGTCCACCCATTTCTTCAATACCTCGATCTTGTCCTTGGCCAGGCCGCCGCTCATCCCGAACGGCATCTTGATGGACTCGTGCACCCGTCCCTCGATCACCTGGATGATGATGCTGGTAAAGCTGTCTCCCGGCTTGATCACGGACCCGAACTTCGTGCCCTTCATCAGGCTCTCGTAGGTGCGCATATCCAATCCGCTTCTTTCATAGCCCTTGCCACCCGGCTGGTGACAACTCAGGCAATAGTCATGCAGGATGGGAACGACATCTTTCTTGTAGCTGACTTCTCCCTGCCCGGGCATTGGCGAACCCAGAGCAGGAAGGGCTAGCAGTGCAAGAACGGCAGTGGCCAGCAAAGTCTTTTTTTTCATAAGTCGCTCCTCGTAAAGTTATAGCCGCATCAAATGATATTATCGTAAATCTTCCGGATTGCCGATCTGTTCATTTCGCTATTTCAGTCTCGACCAGATCCGGTCCTTAACAAAATACAGCAGCAGCGTCAGGATGACCAGATAACCGATGACATAATAGCCGAGCCTGTGCCGCTCCTGCTTATGCGGGTCGGCCGCCCAGGAAAGAAACGAAACGATATCGTGCGCCGTTTTCCTGATTTCTTCACGCTGGGCGTGGTCGGTGGTGGTGCTGATTCCGAGCGGGTCGGGCATCTTGGTCTCGGCGAAGATGTGGTTCTTGGTCACCCCGTCAGGGGTGCTGTAATAACCCAGCAGGTAGGAATACACATAGTCCGCCCCGCCCTCGCGGGCCTTGGTCATCAGGCTAAGATCCGGCGGCACCAATCCGAACGATTGCATCGCCGCCTCGTCGGACATCAGGCTGGCAAGCGGCGCATCCATCGTCTGGTCGCCGCGCCACTCATCGATCTTCTTCCTGTCTATGCCTAATTTGGCCAGGTCACGGAAGCGGATATACTTGAGTGTGTGGCAGTTGTGGCAGTTGTTCATCAAGTCCTCGACGCCGCGCTCGACCGTCGGCAGACTGGTGTCCACCTGCGCATCCTCCAGCATCGCTTCCGCGGCCCAGACCGGCGTGATCGAACAACATAATGCTGCTGCGACAATAAGATTTTTCATGATGCGGTGTCCTCCTTGCGACGGCGGAAGGGCATCCTGGTCTTCTCCTTTTCTTTCGCCTCGCTTGCGATCAGGGCCTGCACTTCCGGCGGCAACCCGCGCTTGATCAGCCAGCGCTCTTCCGCCTTGGATATGAACGGGATCAGGAAGAACGAGCCGAAATAGCAGAGTGTCGCGATCCGCCCTATCAGGATGGTCTGATTGGACGGCGGGGTCGCGCCGACATAACCCAGCACCAGCATATTTACCAAAAAGAGGTAAAAGCCCAGCTTGACCATCGGACGGTTGCTCGCACCGCCGGGAATGCGGGAGCGGTCCAGAAACGGCATGAACGCAAACATCATCACCGACAGTCCCATTGCCACGACGCCTCCAACAAGATCCGGAACCGAACGCAGGATCGCGTAAAACGGCAGGAAATACCATTCGGGCACGATGTGATTCGGGGTCTGCATAGGATTGGCCGGAATGTTGTTGGCCGGCTCCATCAAATTGTTCGGGAAAAAGAACACAAAGCAGCAATACACGATCAGGAATATTCCCAAGCCATACAGATCCTTGATCGTGAAATAGGGATGAAAAGGGATATTGTCCTTAGCCGCCAGATCGATGCCGCTCGGGTTGCTGCTTTTTACGGTATGCAACGCGACCAGATGCACCACCACCACGCCGATGATCAGGAACGGAAACAGATAATGCAGCGCGAAGAAACGCGTCAATGTCGCGTCGCCGACCGCATAGTCGCCGCGCAGCCATACCACCACCTGATCGCCGAAGAATGGCGTGGCACGGAACAGATTGGTGATCACGGTCGCCCCCCAGAAGGACATCTGTCCCCACGGCAGCAGATAGCCCATGAAGGCTGTTGCCATCAGCAACAGCAGCAATCCCTGTCCGGTCCACCACATCAGTTCGCGCGGCGCGCGGTACGAGCCGTAATACAGCGTGCGCGCCATATGGATATAGATCACCATGAAAAATGCCGATGCGCCGGTGGCATGCATGAAGCGCAGCAGCCAGCCGTAATTCACGTCGCGCATGATGTGCTGGATCGAATCGAAAGACAGCGTGACATCCGCCTTGTAGTGCATCGCCAGAAAGATGCCGGTGGCGACCTGCAGCACCAGCACGAAGCCGGCCAGAAACCCGAAGTTCCACCAATAGCTGAGATTGCGCGGGGTCGGATATCCGGTCAATTCGTGCTTGACGAAACTGGTGAGCGGGAAACGCCGGTCTATCCATTGAATGATTCTGTTCGCCATGTGCGTCTCCTATGCCTCGCCGATGATGATCTTGTCAGCCGCGACAAAATGGTACGGCGGCACGGCGAGGTTCTTCGGTGCGGGGCCGCGCACGACGCGGCCGCTGTCGTCATACTGGCTGCCATGGCAATGGCAGGTCCAGCCCGGCCCTTCCTTGTTCGGCACGCAACCCAGATGCGTGCAGATCCCGACCACCACCAGCCATTCCGGTTTTAAGACGCGTTTTGCATCCGGCTCCGGATCGAATCCGCCATCGGAGGCCTCCATGGCCTTGATCTCTTCCGGGGTGCGGTGGAAGATAAACACCGGTTTGCCCTGCCAGGCGACGGTATGCACGCCGTCTTCCGGGATCCCGGACAGATCCACTTCGGTCGTAGCCTTGGCCAGCACGTCCGAGCTCGGATTCATGCTGGCGACAAACGGCACCGCCGCTGCAACCACCCCGGCCCCGCCGACGACAGAGGTCACTTTGATCAAGAAATTGCGGCGCTTGGCATCGCCCAAAGCTTCACTATCAGACATTACATTCTCCAGTTTCCAATTTATCAAATACTCGCACAGCCTATTTTTGCACCGTGTTGCGCAATGCGTCGCGGATCGCGTCGGGTGTTTTCATGATGTTCATGAAACTGTTCTTGCCCATCATGCTCAAATCGGGAAAATCGATCGCGATCCGGAAACGCGCATACATCGCATAGACCTTGTTGCCGTCAACCAATACCTCATACGGCAGGTGAGCGGTAGACCTAACGTCATGAAAATCGATCTCGTTCATGATGAATCTGTCGTCCATGTATTTTTCCGCTTCGGTGGGGCCCTTCAGCGCGACACCGAAAACGCTTTCCTGCTTGCCGGGAATATCGACGCGGTACACTTTGGTGACCCCATTCTTGTTTGATGTCAATTTCGCATCGACAGACTGCACTGCTTCTTCATAGCTGGGATATTCGGCCAGCACATCCAGATCGGTAAAATATTCCATGCCTATCATGTAGTGATATTTGCGCGCCTGTTTGGCGGACATACCCTCCTTTGATCCGAACTCTTCGACCTTGCCCAGCGCCTTCCCCAGCTGCGCAGCGACGTCGCTCAGATCGCCCTTCATGCGGTATGCATTCGCCATGTAAACAGGGTTGGTATAGCTTACCTGGACCTCATCCTTTACCCTGGTGATTGCAACTCTCTGTATCGCTCCGAAACCGCCATGTTCCGAATCCGCCGCATTCTTCTTCAATTCGTCATTGGTCACTATCAGAATCTCGGCATCGGGGTAGGGAGAGTAATCTCCGGCCACGGTAAAGCCCCCGGCGATCAGTGCCGCTTTAGCCTGCTCGGTTTTTTCGGCGACGGTTCCTGCTCCCTTTGAAGCAAGCACGAACGGCTTCAGGTTCGCCTCATCGGCCAGCGCGTTGCCGATACCGAGCAACAACAACCCCGACAGCAGTACATTCTGCAATGCAAATCTGTTCATCATGCGTCTCCTCAGCTATCGTTTAGATACGGTTATCAACTTTCCCTGCATTCACGCTTCCAGCGCCAGTTTCTCCGGGTGGAACCAAGCCAGCTTTTCCCTGAGTGTGACGACGCCGCCGACAATGATCAGGGTCGGCGCATGCAATTCTTCAATCTCGGCCTTTCCAGGCAGCGTCGCAAGGGTGCCGGTAACGGCACGCTGGTTCTTTGTCGTTCCCTGTTGCACGATCGCGGCCGGAGTCGCAGCCGGCAAACCATGCGCGACAAGTTCCGCGCAGAGCGTCGAAAGTCCGTGCAGCCCCATGTAGACCACGATGGTCTGTTTCGGCCTGGCCAACGCTTCCCAGTCAAGATTCATCGTGCCGTCCTTCAGGTGGCCGGTGACGAAAATGCAGGATTGTGCGTGGTCGCGATGTGTCAGCGGAATGCCCGCATACGCCGAGACGCCCGACGCGGCGGTGATGCCCGGCACGACCTGAAAAGGTATGCCTTCGCCGGCCAGCGTCTCGATCTCTTCGCCGCCGCGCCCGAAAATGAACGGGTCGCCGCCCTTGAGGCGCACCACGCGCTTTCCCTCCCTGGCAAGGCGCACCAGCAATTCGTTGATCTCTTCCTGCGGCAGGGTGTGGTCGTTGCGCTTTTTCCCCACGTAGATGCGCTCTGCGTCGCGCCGCGTCATATCGACTATCGGTTTGGACACCAGATTGTCATAGACCACCACATCGGCCTTCTGCATCAGGCGCAGCGCGCGAAAGGTCAGCAGATCCGGATCACCGGGACCCGCGCCGACCAGATAAACTTCACCGCGCTGAATATTGTCCCCGCTCTCCAGCATCTGTCGCAGCATCGACTCGGCGCGGATTTCCTCTCCGCTGAGGACCTTCTCGGCGACCACGCCTTCCAGCGCGTTCTCCCAGAAGATGCGCCGTTTCGCCGGATCGGAGATGCGCTGCTTGACCTGTTCGCGGAAACGTTCCGCGAATGCCGCAAGGCGGCTGTAGTTCTGCGGGATCATGGTCTCCAGTTTGCCGCGCATCATGCGCGTCAGCACCGGCGATGCGCCGCCGCTGGAGAACGCCACCATCAGCGGCGAACGGTCGAGTATCGCGGGCATGATGAAACTGCACAGCTCCGGATCGTCCACCACATTCACCGGGATGTTGCGCGCCCGGGCCGACTCTGAGACTTGCCGGTTGACGCCGCGGTCGTCGGTCGCCGCGATGACCAGCGTCACATCATCGAGGTGCCGCGGCTCGAAACGCGCGTAGATCGCATTGACGCCTTTCTGTTGCACGAGCGCAGGTTCTATCTGCGGTGCGACCACGCGCACATTCGCGCCTGCGTCCAGCAACACGCCTGCCTTGCGCTTGCCGACCTCGCCGCCGCCGACCACCAGGCACAGCTTGCCCCTGACATCGGCGAAGATGGGCAGATAATCCATTATTACTGTACCGCTTTCAGGATCAGCGGCACCAGCGCTTCCGGCATCCTGATCTTGCCCGCCAGCGCGAACTCATGGGCACGCGACGACATCTTCTGCCAGGTTTTGCGGATGATCGGTATCCATTTCGCCTCGTCATACTCGGGGTGTTGCGCGACAAATCCGACCATGTAATGTTCGATGAACACCAGATCGACCACGTCTTCCATCAACTGCGTCTCCGGATTCACCTTCAGGCCTTTCTTGCTGACGATCTTCTTGACGCGGTCTGTCATCTCCTCGTCATATCCCGCTTCCTGCATGATGCGCCCGGCTGTCTCTGCGTGGAACTTGTACAGGCCGGTGCGCCATTGCAGATAACCCTGTTTGTCCATCGGATAGCTGTTGCGCGGAACCTTCCAGCGCTGAATATGCTGGGCCCGCACCGCGAGTTTTACCGCCTCGGAAGCCTCCGGCGCGTAGCGTTCCTGCATATCGCTCATGCGCCGGGCGTAGAGCAGTTCCTTGGGATATTCCCTTCCGTCGGACATCTCCTTGTTCGGGTCTTCCGCGTTGGCCTGGTCGAACGCCGCGATGGTTGCTTGATAAAGATTCGTTGTCATATTGATTGCCGGGTCATATTGCTTGTAGGCCGGAGTGTACGGTCTCCAAGTTCTCGTGCTGTTGCAATTTCCGTCGTATGAAAGCGACGTAGCGGGTAGCCCAGTAGCAGGTGCCGATGGTGCGCAGGTGGGTATAGGAAGCCAACAGGTTGTTCAGGATCAGGCCATCCCGCTCCCCGTCTATACCGAATCCGCGCTCCACATGGTACGCGAAGCGGGTCCCCGCCGGAAGGTTCTCGAGACTGGAATAATGGAATTCATGCGCAAAAATTAACGATTGATTTTCTCGTTTGCCCGGCTGCGCCCCCCTCGCTTCGCTCTCCCCGCTTGCGGGGGAGGATTGAGGAGAGGGTTTTTCCTTGAACGCATCAGGGCGCGGCCACGGATGCGCTTCGTCCTCCTTGAGATGCACGTAACCTCGTCCGACCGGTTTGTCGTGCATCTTCACATCGCCCGGGATCGCGCCGACCATCTGATAGGTGCGGCCCTGATATTCGATGCCGCGCGACAGATACATCAGACCGCCGCATTCGGCGTAGGCAGGCATGCCGTTTTCTATGGCCCGCTTGATTTCGCCGCGCAATGTCGCGTTGGCTTCCAGTTCCGCGGCACAGGTCTCGGGAAAACCTCCGCCGATATACAACGCATCCACTGCAGGCAGGTGTTCATCTTGCAACGCATCGAACGGCACCAGTTGTGCTCCCGCCGCGTCGAGCGCATCGAGATCGTCTGCGTAGTAGAATCCGAACGCTCGGTCGCGCGCGATGCCGATACGCACCTTGTCCCTGGATGGCAACGGCGTCACACTGGCCTTGTGCGAAAAATTCAATGGCGGTTTCCGCGACAGCGCAAGCAGCTTGTCCAGATCGACCTGTTCCGCAATGGCATCGCCGATCTGTTTGATCTTTGCCGTCGCGACATGCGACTCGTTGCTGGGCATCAGTCCCAGATGCCGCTCGACGATGCTGAGCCGCTCATCGTGATGGATCGCACCGACGACCGGCACATCTGTGTAATGCTCAATGACCGCGCGCAATTTCGCTTCGTGCCGGCTGCCGCCAAGGTTGTTCAGGATCACGCCGGCGATGCTGATGTCCCGGTCAAACGCCTGATAGCCAAGGATCAGCGGCGCGATGCCGCGCGTCATGCCGCGCGCATCGATCACCAGGAACACCGGCAGGTCGAGCAGCTTCGCCAGGGCGGCGTTGCTGTTGCTGCCATCCAGCGCGAGGCCGTCATACAGCCCCTTGTTGCCTTCCACGATATTGACTTCCTTGCTGTGGCGAGTGAAGGTGGCGACGATGTCGTCGCGTTCCATCAGGTACAGATCGAGGTTGCGGCAGGGGCGCCCGGAAGCCTGTGCCAGCCACATCGGATCGATGTAATCGGGGCCCTTCTTGAATGGCTGGACAACGTGCCCGCGTTTGCTCAACGCGGCGCACAAGCCTATGCTGACCATCGTTTTTCCGGAGGACTTGTGAGCAGCTGAGATCAACATCCGATTCATGGCAGGTTAATCGGTTGTCCTCTTATGCACTTTGCGGTTGGTCTTGCGGCATGAAATTCAATGCGTGGACGCCAATGGTGGTGATCAGGAAGGCAATGGCCAGGCCGCCGAAGCCCAGCATGAATTCGTACAGCGAAGGCTGATACTGCCCGATCTGCCCATCCCAAAAGCTGCTGGTGACTTCATAACCCGGGAAGATGTCCAGCGGAAAAGCCTGGCCGCCGATGATGAAAACATAGAGCAGCGCAAAACTGCCGAGTATCACCATCAGTGAAGCGAGAACGACATATTTTGTTTTGCCCAGGCTGGGGTGAAATATCAGCAACAACGGCAGCAAGCTTCCCAGCACAACATAGCCGGCCCAGAACAACCAGGGATAGATACCGCCGCTGACCAGAATGAAATGCTCGAAAGCGGTTTGCTTCGCGAAATAGAGATTGCTCAGGTGGTAAACCGCGACCAGATACAGTGTCCCGAGCACGAAGATGCCAAGCAGGTTCTTCATGCGCTTCAGTATTACCGGATCTTGTATCATGTTGTTCCAGTTATACATCGTCGACTGCACAACATGGAATACGGCCAGTCCCCAGGTGAAGGACATGACCAGGAATAATGGCGGCAATATTGCCGAAGCATAAGCCTGGCGTGCGACGAGGAAAGCAAAGATCAGGCCGGTGCCGGTGGTCAGGATGATGCGCCAAGTGAACACAACGAGGCCGGCAGGTTTGATCCAGCGATTCATGCGCCGCTCCAGCAAGGTCCACGTATATATCGCGACAAATGTAAACAGCCCGCTGTACAGCACAATGTTCCACGCAAATACCGAGGTCAGATTGAAATGGGTTGCCGCAACGATAATGCGGTCCGGACGGCCAAGGTCCAGCATCAACACGGCCAGCCCCCCGGCTAACAGGGCAATGGAAAGCATGCCGGCCAGCGGCGCGCGGCCCTTGTACACGGCTTTGCCGAATACAGAGCCGATGGAGGCAATGTTCAGCACGCCGGAAGCAGTGACAATCATGAATATCGCGAACACATGCGGCATTCCCCAGACGACCTGGTTATTCATCCCGGTGATGATATGGCCGTGTTCCTCCATCATGTGAGCCGCATACAGCCCTATCAGCGCAACCAGCCCGCCGGCGGCAAGCAATGCGTAATAGAGTCTGGTCCTGAATCGCAATGGAGAATGGTTGGCCATTATTTTTATATTCCCTGGTAACGAAGGCCGGTGTCCAGTCCCAGGTCGGCGCGTATCTGGGTTGAAGCCACCGTGCGGATTTTCTTGGCTATCTCGCTGTCCGGGTCGTTGAGATTGCCGAACAGGATGGACTTGTTCGGGCATGCCTCGGCACAGGCGGGGATCTTGCCATTATCGACACGTTGCACGCACATCGTGCAGCTCTCCACCACACCTTTGCCGCGCGGCACATCGGGTTTCTGGTCATGCAGCGGTTCGTGTACAAAGGAGCGTGCCTTGTAGGGGCAGGCCATCATGCAGTAACGGCAACCGATACACAGATGCTTGTCCACCAGCACGATGCCGTCGGCACGTTTGAAAGAGGCACCGGTCGGGCAGACATCCGCACAGGGCGGCTCGGCGCAATGCTGGCACATCATCGGCAATGCAAGCGTCCGCCCGCTGCGCACGTCCTTGAGTTCGACCTTGCGTATCCATTGCGAGTCGGTCGGGCTCAAACCGCCGGACAAACCGTTCTCCTTGTTGCAGGCCTGCACGCACTTGTCGCAGTCAGCACAGTTTTCGGTGTCGATCAGCATGCCCCAGCGCACCTTGCTCGAAACCGGCTCTGACTTGCCGTGCGCCATATCGAACAGCAACATCCCCGGCGCGACAGCGACCGCCGCTGCCCCGACAGAGGTTTTCAGGAATTGCCTGCGCTGTATATCCATGTCGCTCATCTGGAATCCTTCTGTACCAAAGCTGAGCTTCGTTTGCTGGAGTGGCATTCGAAGCAATCTATCTTGACTGCTTCATAAACGTGACAGCCTTCGCAGAAACTGTCGGCACGCCCGATCACGCTGTCATCGCGCGTGCTGGCATGGCATTCTATGCAATTTTTCAGGCTGAATTTGCCGTCACGTATGCCCTGGTGTACGGTCTCATCGCGTTGCTGGAACAGCACCTTCATGTGGTTCTTGCGCATCCACTGAGGATCTGCGACACACTGTCCGCCCTTGCCGATATCGAGCTTGGGCATGCCGTAGCTTTCCGTTGCACCCGCGAAATTTGTCAGACACAGCAAGGCGACAAGAAAAGTAATAATGCGGCCAGGAACCGTCACGAGCAGATCAATATGCAAGGCGCCGCACAGCGAACTGCGAGACATACCCTGGTGCGGCTGCGACACGTTACTGGCGCAAGCCGGCCGATTGCGGGAGCAGCCGCCTGCTGCCATTCCCGCACCAGACGCTTCGCGCGCCGTGTCATGGCAGCAGGCGAGCAGTGAGCGAGCACGCAACACAGCATAACCAGCCACTTGGTCGCCGTTTATTGGCGACTTAGTGGAATGGCTAGTAGCTCCATCAGATTGATCGCACAGTAGCTTCATGGCTGTATTATTCGCCGAGGCCCATCTGGATGTATCCGGTCGGGCACACATCCGCACAAATATGGCAGCCGATACACTTGTTGTAATCGGTGTCCACATAACGCCCAAGCGTAGCCTGATTCTTCTTCACACGGAATACGGCCGTCTGCGGGCAGTACACCACGCAGTTGTCGCATTCGAAGCACATGCCGCAGCTCATGCAGCGCTTGGCTTCGGCGACAGCATCATCCTGGCTCAGCACGCCCAGGCGATCCTGGAAATTACCCAGCGCGGTTTCCTTGCTCAGGGTGATGACATTGCGCTTGTTGCGCGCGACGATCGAAAAGTGCCCGAGGAACAGTTTGTCATGCGGGATCACATAGCGGTCCGAGCGATTGTCGAAGTTGTGCACTGCCACATTGGAACGGTCCGTGCCGCGCAAAGGTTCGTGGGTCTCCTTTAATTCAAGACCTTTCTCCATCATCTTGCGCATCAGGTCGAACTGGTGAGCGTCGATCTTGGGGCGCTTTTCCAGATCTTTGCCGAGCAGATAGTTGTGTATGCCATCCGCCGCTATAGAACCGTGACCGATAGCGGTGGTCAGCAGATGCGGGCGTATGATATCGCCGCCGGCAAACACCCCTTTCTGTCCGGCAACCAGATAATTCCGGTCTGTCGAGACAGCACCCTTGCCGTTGTTGAATTCTTCCAGCCCGGTAAAGTCCACTGCCTGACCGATAGCGGACACGATCAGGTCGGCCGGGATATCCTGCTCTGTTCCAGGTATGTTCTTGACTTCCAATTTCCCGCCGGCCACTTTTGCCTCGCACTCGCTGACGCGCAACGCGGTGGCGCGCCCGTCCGCACCGCGCACGATGCCGATCGGCGCCAGGCTGCCGCGGATCGCGATTCCTTCCGCAAGCGCCTGTTCGATCTCGTGCTTGTTCGCCTGCATCTTGTCGATCGCGAAGATCGAGGTCAGAGTCACTTCCGCGCCCTGCTTTGCCGATATTTCGGCCACATCATGCGCAACCTGGCCTGCGATGGCCTGCTCGAAATCGGTCGGTTTGGATTCCTCCAGATGACCGAGACGGCGAGCGACGGTCGCCACGTCGATCGAGGTATCGCCGCCGCCGACCACGACCACGCGCTTGCCGACGTGCTGGAGACGCCCGTCATTGAAAGCCTTGAGGAAGGCAGTGGCAGTCACGACGTTGGGTGCGGCGCTGTCGGCAATCGGCAGGGCGCGTCCCGCTTGCGCGCCCATGCCGAGGAACACCGCGTCGAAATCCTTGCGTATCTGCTCCAGTGTAATGTCCTTGCCCACACGGCAATTCATCCGCGTCTTGACCCCGAGATCGGTGATGCGCTTGATTTCCGCATCCAGCACCTCGCGCGGCGTGCGGAAACCCGGAATGCCATAGCGCATCATGCCGCCAAGATGCTCGTGCTCGTCGAACACGGTCACTTCATGCCCTTTCAGCGCGAGCTGATAGGCACAGGACAAACTGGCGGGGCCGCCGCCGATCACTGCCACTTTTTTGCCGGTCGGTTTGGCGCTCGTCTGATATGCAAGGTTATTGGTGATCGCATATTCGCCGAGAAAATGCTCCACCGAGTTGATGCCTACATGGTCCTCCAGCGCGTTCCGGTTGCAACCGGTTTCGCACGGCGCGGGACAGACCCGGCCCATCACCGAAGGAAACGGATTGGCCTCGGTCAATCGGCGCCAGGCATACTCCTGCCACGGCATCGCAGGCTTGCCATCGGCGCCCATTGGCGGCTTTTCCGTGCCACGAGCTATGGCCAGATAGCCGCGGATATCCTCACCCGCCGGGCAACTTCCCTGGCAAGGGGGCGTCGACTGGATATAGGTCGGGCATTTGTGCGTGTAACTGGCCTGAAAGATCTTTTCGTTCAGGCGGCCGATCTTGTTGTCGCCGTCCTTATAACGGCGGAACGTGATTTGTTGAGTAGTTTCGGTCGTTGATGACATTGCCAGCCTCCAGTAGATTGTTATTTATCACCCAGCCTGATCGCGCTGCTGACCAGCTGGTGAACACCGCCCACCATGTTCCTGTCGAATCCGTAATACGGCATCACCTTGGAAAATTGTGTCTTGCAAATAGCGCATATGCACGCCATGAAATTGACCCCGTGCTGATCCACCACTTGCTGCAATACCTCCATGCGCGGCAGTGCGCCCTTGACGCGCAGGTCCATCAGATCGTCGGTCAGCAGGCCGCCGCCGCCGCCGCAGCAGAAAGTCCGCTCATGCGTGGTGTCCGAAGACATTTCGACGAAATGATTGGCCACCGCCTTGACGATGTTGCGCGGGATGTCGAACTGGCCGCCGGGGTATCCGCCCATGCGCGAGCCCCGCGCCACATTGCATGAATCATGGAAGGTGATGATGCGCTTGTCATTGGCTTCCTTGTCGAATGACAGCGCTCCCCGTTCGATCATGTCCCAGGTGAACTCACAAATATGCGCCGGCTGCTTGTAACGATGGTCGAGCTGCTTCTGCAGCATCATCGCGAACTTGTCATCCGGGTCGGCGCCGTCTCCGACTCCGGTCAGGGTATTCCAGAAACTGTAGGCAACACGCCAGGCATGGCCGCATTCCCCTACGACGATGCGCTTCACACCAAGATCCAGCGCAGCCTGCCGTATGCGCAATGCCACCTTGCGCAACTGCTCGTAATTGCCGATGAACATGCCGAAGTTGGCAGCCTCCGACGACATCGACGACAATGTCCAGCTGGTGCCGGTTGCGTGAAACACCTTGCCATAGCCGATCAGGCTGTCGATATGCGGCTCGGCGAAAAAGTCAGCAGACGGCGTGATCAGCAACACCTCCGCACCCTTGACATCTACCGGGAAACGCACATCGATGCCGGTGTCTTCCTTGATATCTTCTTCCAGCCCCTCCAGCGTATCCCTGAGGGCAGGACCGGGCAGGCCGAGGTTATTGCCGATCTTGTGCACCTTGCCGATGATCTCATTGTCGTACTTCTGGCCGTAGCCGACGGAATCAAGGATCTCGCGCGCAGCCATCGTGACTTCGGCCGTATCGATGCCGTACGGACAGAACACCGAACAGCGCCTGCACTCCGAGCATTGGTGAAAGTAGTTGTGCCATTCGTCCAGCACTTTGCGGGTCAAGTCGCGCGCACCGACCAGCTTGGGAAACAGTTTGCCGGGCAGCGTGAAATAACGGCGGTATACGCTGCGCATCAGATCCTGGCGCGCGACCGGCATGTTTTTCGGATCCTGCGTGCCGATGAAATAATGGCACTTGTCGGAGCATGCTCCGCAATGCACACAAGCGTCCATATACACCTTGAGCGAGCGGTACTTGCCGAGCAACTCGCCCATCTTGGCTATCGCACGATCATGCCAGTCTTCGACCACCTGGCCCGGGAATCCGAGCGCCTCCTGAATCTTGTCGTTCGCGACAAACGGTCCGCTGCCTTCCATTGCTCCCGGCTTCAATGCCGGGATGATCGGAATGATACGGTAGGCCGGTGCAGCGATATCCGCCATGCTATTTCTCCGATTCCAATTGTCTTGCCCAGCCGGAGATATGGCGTTTCTCGCGTGAATCGTCGGCCTGGTTGCGGCTCGGCGAGAAAAATACGCCCGGTGCGTGCAACAATTTGCTGACCGGGAAGATCATCAACAACAACGCGACCAGGGACAGATGCGCATAAAGCAGAATGTTGGAAGGCAATTTTTGCAGATCGAAATGCATCAATCCGAGCATGAATCCCTTCACGGATATCACATCGCCGTGCACGACAAATCTCATCACAAGCCCGGATATCCCTATCATCAGGAACAGCGCCAGCATCAAGTGGTCAGACGGGGTGGAGATATAGCGGATGCGCTCAACAAAGATACGCCGCGCCCAAAGTCCGGCCACGCCGAGCACCATCGTGAAGCCTGCATACATTCCGAACGGCTGGATGAAGGCCACCCAGCCCCACACAGGTTCAGTAAAGTATCGCAGGTGACGGATCAGCACGAGGGCCAGACTGGCGTGAAACATCCATCCCAGGCCCCACGTCCACAGATTCGCCTTGAACAGGCTTTCAAACAGCAAAACCTCGCGCATCATGCGCAACACCACTCCGCCGGCGGTGGTCGGTGCCGGCGTGGTGGGTATCTTGAGCGGTGCTGGAGCCCGGGTATAGACGCCGATGCGATATAACGAACCCACGACAAACACCAGAGTGGCGAAGTAGAACAGGATCGCAAAAAAGATGCTCATCGCGAGTCAGGCGCAAAAAATCCACAGAGACCGGATCAAACGCAACCGGTCGGCTTCGGCAATCCGGCGATCTTGCAGGCCTGTTTGCCCGGACCGTACGGGAACAGGCCGTAAAGATATTCGCTGTTGCCTTTGTCCGCGCCAAGCTTCTTGCCGATCGCCTTGGTCAATACACGTACCGCCGGCGCGATCTGGTACTCTTCAAAATATTCGCGCAGGAAATTGATGACTTCCCAATGCTGCTCGGTCATCTCGACGTTTTCGGTCTTGGCGATGTACTCGGCTACATCCTTGTTCCAGTCAGCCAGATTGACGAGGTAACCTTCTTCATCGGTCTCATAGGTTTTGCCGTCAACTTCGATATTGGCCATGGTAATACTCCTTATAATATTGATGTTAGAGCCAGGATTGGCAATTCTTATTGGCCGTGGTCAAATCGACAAAGCCGCCGTAATCGACCGGTGTGACACCGTCGATGATACGGTCGGCAAGGCCGCGCGCCTCAAGGTCGGGCTGCAAGACATAGACCTTGAAACGCCCCATCGCCTCGCGTATTTTACCCTCAAATGCATTACCGGATGTGGCAGCGTAGACCGCATCTTCGATAAGCAAGATATCGCCGGATAGGGCCACACGCAGACAGCTGTCCAGCGCGCAATTCGCCATTGGAGATTTGTTGATGATGTGCAGCATTTAACGGCTCTCCCCTAGAAGCTCAAGACCACGTCTTGCTGGTCCATCAGCTCGCCCATTTCTGCGCGCCCCAGCACGGTCACATCCACCAGCAGATCCTCCTGGCCGAGGCCGCGCGCTTCCATGGACTCCTTTTCGACATAGAGCTTCTCGATGTCATAACCTTCCAGCGCGCGATACGCGGGCGAAAAGTTCTTGGTTTCAATGCCCTTGGTCTGCTGCCCTTTTTTCAGCTGGTACACCCCGTCATCCAGAAAAACCAGAGATACATCCTGGTCGAAGGCCGCCGTGATCAGCACCACCTCAAGCGACTCCAGCGCGTAGATCGTGCCGTGCGGGGCCTTGCGGTTGACGAACATGAATTTCTTGATATCGCTCATCGCGCCCCCTTAATCGCCGAACACGATCAATCGATCGGTTTTGACGCCCGCTTCCACCATCTGCCCCAGCCCGGAAATCCTGAAGCCTTTCGCCAGATTCTCCTCTCTGATGCCGCGCCGCAAAGCCGCGGCCACGCAAACCACCAGATCCACGCCATGTTCCTCGTTGAGCTTGGCCCAGCGATTCACGATATTCCGGTCGTCCTGTGGCGGCTCCGTCAGTTTCGAGGCGTTGTTAACCCCATCGTGATAAAAGAACACGCGCCACACTTCGTGGCCCTTTTCTATCGCGGCCTTGCAGAACAGATAAGCCGAATCGCTGGCCTGGTGCTGGTAGGGCCCTTCATTAACGACTATCCCGAATTTCATGCGGCCGTCCCAGGTTAAAAGCGAATATGCGTGGAAGCATTGAACGTGGAACGCGAACCGCGCCAATCGTCGATCAGATATTTGGTGAACGGCAATTCGGTCTTCTCGAAGAAGCGCGGCCAGCCGATACGGTCGATCCAGTCGGCCATGCGCTCCCAGGGACGCGCATCATCCTTGTACACATGCAATATCCGCTTCACCACTTCGCTGACTTCCGGCCATCTCGGTGCATTGTTGGGCAGGCCGGAAGCGACCATCTTCATGAAAGTCGGTTTGCCGCGCGCATTGGAGTTCTTGCCGCCCACCCAGATCGCTAGCTTGGAATATTCCGGGTCATTGATCTGCATCGGCGGGCAGGGAGGATAGCAGGCGCCGCAGCACATGCACTTGGTCTCGTCGATCTCTAGCGAAGGCTTGCCGTTCACCATGGCCGGGCGTATCGCTGCAACCGGGCAACGCGCCACGACCGTGGGACGCTCGCACACGTTGGCAACCAGATCATGGTTGATCACCGGCGGCTTGGTATGCTGCACGATGATCGCAAGATCGGCCTGTCCGCCGCAGTTGATCTCGCAGCACGAAGTGGAAAGGTGAACGCGGTTGGGCATCTCTTCGCGCTTGAATTCGACGATCAGCTCGTCCATCAACGCCTTGACCACGCCGGATGCGTCCGTGCCCGGAATGTCGCAGTGCAGCCAGCCCTGGGTATGGGCGATCATAGAAATCGAGTTGCCGGTGCCGCCCACCGGGAAGCCGTGCTTCTCCAGTTCGGCTATCAGCGGGGCCACCTTCTCTTCCTTGGACACCATGTACTCGATGTTGGAGCGTATCGTGAAGCGCACATGGCCTTCCGCATACTTGTCGGCGATATCGCACAGCAAACGTATCGTGCCCACATCCATTTGCCGCTGCGTGCCGGCGCGCACCGTCCAGATCTGGTCGCCGCTGTGCGCCACATGACGCAGCACGCCGGGACGCGGGCGGTCATGATATCTCCACTTGCCGTAGTTCTTTATCATCAGCGGATGCAGATATTTCTTGTTGTCCGGCACCCCGGTCTCTTTGGGCTTGCGCTTTGCAGCGGGCTTCTCGGCTTGAACAGCTTGATTCATTTTCTATCTCCTCAGGCGGCTTGCTTCTTCTGTGACTTCTGGGCGTTGATCTTCGCGACTTCCTCATCCCAACCGTCGGTGCGGACATACGGATTGGTGCGCGGGGTGGAAACCATGTTCGGATCGACCTCGACTTCCACACCTTCCAGGAAGTTGATCAAGCCGATGCGCTCGATCATCTCGCCGGTGCGCTCATGCTCCAGCGCGTTTTCCGCGAAAAAGTCTATCGTGCGCTGCGCCAGGTCCACCAGCTTCTGCACCTCTTCTTCAGTTTCAAGTTTCATGAACGGGATGATGACCGTGCCCATCAGTCCGCCGATCTTCAGCGTGCTCTTGCCGCCGACCAGCACGCTTGCACCCTTGTCCTTGCCGGGAGCCAAAGCGCCGGTCATCACATTGATGCAGTGCATGCAGCGCACGCAGTCGTGGTTGTCGATCTCGATCGCATGAGTGTCATTGACCGCAACGCTGGTGATGCTGGGGCCTTTTCTGACATTCTTGATCTGTTTAAGCTGGAAGGTCTTGGTAGGGCAGCGCGCCACAACGTCATTCACCAGCTCGTCCATGCCGTGCTTGGCGAACCATTTTTTCGCCAGTTCCTCATCTGTGCGTATGTTGTCGCGCCAGGTTCCGATCACCGCCATGTCGGCACGCTGCACGGAATTCATGCAGTCGTTCGGGCAGCCGGAGAATTTGAATTTGAACTTGTAGGGCAGAGAAGGACGGTGGATATCGTCCAGAAAAGTATTCAGCACGCTACGTTGCGTGCTGGCTTCGTCGTAACAGGACTGTTCGCAACGCGCCGCGCCCACGCAGGACATCGAAGTGCGCACTGCCGGGCCCGCGCCGCCGAGGTCAAAGCCCATCTCGTTGATCTCGTCGAAGGCCTTCTGCACATTCTCGGTGGTCGCTCCCTGGAACATGATGTCGCCCGACTGGCCGTGGAATGCGATCAGGCCGGAGCCATGCTTTTCCCAGATGTCGCAGAACTTGCGCAGCGTATCGGTATCGTAGTGCATGCCGGGAGGCGGCATCACGCGCAATGTATGGAATTCGGCACAATCCGGATAGACCGGCTTGCCGGCTTCGTCCTTCAGTTCGGTGAAGCGCGGGATAATGCCGCCGCCATAGCCGAACACGCCTACGGTTCCGCCCTTCCAGTAGCCTTTCCTGGTCCGGTAGGATGTCTCAAGCTGGCCCAACAGATCTACGACATAATCCTTGTCCTTGGCCAACTCTTTCAAGCCGGTCACAAAACTCGGCCACTCACCATCCTCGAGTTGATCCAGATTCGGGGTATCATGCATTTTCTTAGCCATAATAATCTTCCTTTCAGTCGCGTTGCCCGTAGCATGCTGCTGGCAAACGATTAATGACCCGGCAGAGGCGGGGCTTGATTTTACCTGGGTGATCCATCCGGACTCTTCCGCTGCGATAGTGCGGTATGCCGATGTTTATCGATCTATCAGGATACTACGATGTATTAGCTTTTGCATTCCATCACCCTTAGCGGCTATCTTCAATAACCCTTATGGGTAGTGCATCGGCTTCCCCCAGTAGTATTCCAATGTCAAGTATATTAACGATAGACTAGGCTGTGTATAAAATCTCGTTCAGAATGTTCTGAGTGGGTGTCGTTATCTATCCTGATCGAGGGCACGCAATGGCGCAAATCGGCGAATTGGCAAAATTCAAGGTTCCCCTGGGAGGCCAGGAGATCGAATTGCAGCAGATAGACCATGTCGCAGGGGGGATGAGTTTGTTGCGCATCCGTATCCGTGAAGGGAAACGCTTTACCATATTCGACATAGACCCCGTTACGGCCCGGCATTGGGCGGCAGCTATGCAACGCTGGGCAGACACCCAGAATTTGGCGGCAAATGACTGACAAGAAACTTCCGGACATGATCGATATCGTGTTCGATCTTGAGGGCGGGACACTGCCAGCCGCGTATCGCTTTGCACTTTGGACCGCACTGCTGCGTTTTGTTCCCCAGCTCGCAGAAGAAAAGCTGGTCGGAGTGTTGCCGTTGCGCTCAACGGTGAACAGCCAGGGTATGCTGCTTGCGAAACGCGCCAAGCTGGCGGTCCGTATGCCGACTCGACTTGCCGAGAAAACTGCATCCGCCCTGACGGGAAAGCAACTCGACATAGCCGGGAGCCCCATGCGAGTGGGGGCTGCGAAAGAACGCACTATCCAGCCCTACCCCACGATACACGCGCAGCTGGTCACGGGCTCCAGTGACGAAGTGCTGTTCGTCGAAGATATCAGGGAACAGATGCAAAATCTGGGCGTCACAGGAAAATTGATCTGCGGCAAGCGCCTCTCCGTCAGCGGCAGCCAACGATCCATCGACGGTTACAGCCTGGTTTTGCATGACCTTAAACCTGAAGCATCGCTGCATTTGCAATATGCCGGCCTGGGTGAAGACCGCCAATTCGGCTGCGGTATTTTTGTGCCCTACAAGGTTATTACAGGGCTGAGTGAAGATTAAGTTTTTTTTGTTGCCTTTTTTGATGGAGGTCAGTCATGAGTTATACAGTTGCAGGCAAGGAAGTCGAAACCGATGATGATGGTTACTTGCTGGAACCGGACTTTGGTGATGAAATAGTAAACATCATCGCGGCGGCGGAAGGCATAGAATTGACGCCCAGGCATTGGGAGATCGTCAAATTCATGCGAGATCAGTATCGCGAACACGGTCACACACCCAATTTCCGCAATATGCTCAAGGGTGTGAATGAATTCTGGCCTGAGGCGGACAGCAAGGCACTGTACGACTTGTTTCCGACCGGCCCGGCCAAACAGGGTGCAAAAGTCGCCGGCCTGCCGCAACCTTATGGCAAAGGCGGCTATTGAAACAGCGATGTTTCAGAAATTTACAGGACAATCAAAATGAGTACCAAAGACCTGCACGCCAATGTAACGCTCGATATGCGCGGCCTGACCTGCCCTGCACCGCTGCTCGGTGCCAAGCGCGTGGTCGACGATCTGAAAAACGAACAGATCATGCTGCTGATCTCGGACTGCCCCGGCACCAAGGACGATCTTTTTTCGTGGGCGGAACAGACCCATAACAAGGTGTTGAAAACGGAAGCGATGCCCGACGGCGGCACAGGCTATTACGTGATGAAGGGCAAGGGTGCATCGCACAAGGCCAATGTGATACTGGACATACGCGGCGTGCATTGCCCGGGGCCCATAGTGGAAGCCAAGAAGCTGCTGAATGGAATGAAATCACGCGAGATCCTCAAGCTTGTCAGCAACTGCCCCGGCATACGCTCCGACATCGTAGGCTGGGCGGAAACGACCGGAGTAAAGATCGTCAGCACGGTCGAGGCGAGTCCCGGCGAGTATGAGTTTTTCCTGGAAAAGGGCTGACACGGGCTGCCGGCTCACCTGATATGCGCATCAAAAGCCAGTGGTTCAAAAGCGACCGCGAGAAGACCCCGCAAGAGATCGCCGGAGCGATGGCGTTCACGATCTGGCGCATCGCCGACAATGCGCTGAAGAATACCCGCAGGGCGAATTTCGAGATCGCGATCGGGCCGCAGTACTTTTCATTCATCACCGAGTTTCTCGTGTTCCTGATCCAGGTCGCGGATCGCATCGCCCATCGTCAATTGTCCGCTGAGGATCGCTACGCATTCACCAGCACACTGGCCAATCGCGTCGCGGAAACCCTGGCCGAAAACCAGAGCCGGCTGATGGATGACAGCGTCACCGATCACAAACAGCTTTTCATCGACAAACTTAACCAGCGCGCGGGCGAGTATGCCGACTTCAACTACGGGGCCGACGGCCCTGAGTTCGCCTTCACCCGCTACCTCGCATTCTGCATGCGCGAAGTCATGGATGAAAAGGACGTCGAATGGGTGATCGACCAGATGATGAGCATCGAAGCCCCCAATGCCGTGGATATGGTGGAGAAGACCATGAAGAACCTGTACACAAAGGAACCCGCGCAAACCCGCATCCGCAAGGTCACGACAGGGGATTGAGCCGCTTATGTTGACCGCAACCAGGATGCAGAACCATCACGATCCCGCCAGCCCATTTGATCTTGAAAGCGCCGATGCATACCTCGGCTGGCGCGACCAAAAACTTGCGCACGCCATCACCGATACCGGCGAACTGATCGTCGAGATCGGCGATCTGAGCTCGTTGAGCAAAGCCGAACATGCCGCGCTAGGGGAACGCTGCCGGCGCAGCAACATGGCGATCTACGCCGCCCGCAATGCAGCGGTTGATGAAGCCCCGGTCGATGAAGAGACCGTGCGCCGCTTCGGGCTGGAGTTCGGGCTGGACAGTCTGGATGCGAACTGGCTGGCGGGCGAACGAGGCATCACACGCGTCACGGTGAGCACCGAGGACGGACAACGCCAGGCTTACATCCCGTATACCGACCGCGCGATCAAATGGCACACCGACGGTTATTACAATCCGCCCGAGCGGCAGGTGCGCGGCATGATATTGCATTGCGTGCACAGCGCCGGGCAAGGCGGCGAGAATCGATTGCTCGATCACGAGATCGCCTACCTGATGTTGCGCGACGAGAACCCCGGCTTCATCCGCGCATTGTCCGCGCCGGATGCGATGACGATACCTGAGCGCACCGACGAATACGGCGCGGCGCGCGCCGCACAGACCGGCCCGGTGTTTTCGGTCGATCCGGCAAACGGCAAACTGCACATGCGTTACACCGCGCGCACCCGCAGCATAGAATGGAAGTACGACGCGGACACGCTCGCGGCAGTCGCCGCGCTGGAAAGACTGCTGGCTTCCGACCTGCCATACATCCACCGCACGCTGCTCGAACCCGGCATGGGCCTGTTGTGCAACAACGTGCTGCATGACCGCGCCGCGTTCAGCGACACCCCCGGCAGCGCCCGCCTGCTGTACCGCGCGCGCTATCACGAGCGGATCGCTGCAAGCTGATCGCCGGATTCCGGAATTCGCTCAGCGACGATAAAAAACCCGCCATCTTGCGATGGCGGGTTTTTTGTTTGCAGCTTTGCAGCTATGTATCCCGCGCTATTACCAGCCGTAGGCGATGCCGATCGAGTCTTCGTGCATCGTCAGGTTGGCATTGCCGCCGCCCAAGCCACCAGGTGGTGAGCCGGGTGGGATCGAATTGGAACCATTCACGGTCTGACTGAACGCGTGGACATAAGCTACCGTTATCTCGGACTTGTCCGCCAATGTCCAGGTCCCGCCCAATGACAGATGGTTCTGCACCACCGCCGGCGCCACGATGTTCAAGAGCGTCTGGCTGTCCGGTATCGGCTGGTCGCAGTGATTCAGGCCGGCGCGCAGCGTGAACGTCGAACTGTAGGCATGGCTGATCCCGAGCTTGTAAGTATTTATGTTCTGCCAGCCGAAGCCGGGGCCGCCGCTTGCTCCAAACTGTGCCGCCTGTGGAAAGGTATTGCTAACGGAAGAAACATCCGAGTAATTGGTGCGATCGATATCGAACGCGACCGTGGTGTCCGGCATGGCCTTGAACGCGATGCCCAGGCCATAGCTCGACGGGATGTCGAATTCGCCCTGATCTGCGAACAGGCCGCTGTAGTTGCTGAACTTGCTCATCTTGGTCTTGCTCTGGTAGGTCGCGCCCAATGTCACGGTCGGCGTGACTTCGCCGGTCCAGCCCAGCTTGATGCCGTAGCCGGTCGAGGTATCGGTGCCGTTGTCGGTCAAGGCGTTAGGATTGCTTGAATACCCAAATGCCGCAAAAGGAGCCAAGCCGGTCGCGCTGAACATCTGGTAGGCCAGGTTCAGCGAGACGCCGATTGCGTTGGTCGGGTTGAGCTTCATCGCCCAGGTAGGCGCGACGAACAACTGTTCCAGGTTGATGCCGAGGTTACCGTATGGACCGAACGGGTTGGTGTTGTACTGGGTATTCATGCCGCCGTTGCCATAGACGGACACGCCCAGCGAGGTGTCCGCGTTGACCATCTTGTTGTAGCCGAAGTCGGGAATGAAGAAGTTGCTCCTGCCATTGCCGTCATAAGTACCATTCAATCCTATGGTATTGCCTGTAATCTCAGCGCTACGATCCGGCTTGAACCAAGTCAGCGCGAAATCGATACGGTCGCCGACCATCACCATCCCGGCCGGGTTGTTCGCGGCGGCGAGGGAATCCAATGGCAGCGCGATGCTGGCCCCGCCCATCGCCTCGTTCTTTACGCCATAACCGGTCGGAAAGTAACCGTCGGTGGCATATGCCAGCGGCGATGCCATGATGCCGGCAGCCAGCAAAGATAATACGATTTTATTCATTTTCATGACTACACTCCCTAGTTGATTTATAAAACACCCCTCATTGCTACCCGCCACTGCAACTCAAACAAACAGACAGATATCGGTATCTCCCGCGAAGCCCATGAACATCGCGGCGCCGCCATATTCGCACTGCTCGATGAATTCGCTCTTGTCGAATTCGAACAGGTCGACCGTCATCTGGCAAGCGATGAATTTCACCTCTGCTTCCAGGCACAGGTCGCGCAGCTCCTGCAGCGAAGCCACACCGTGCTTCTTGAGCTTCTGCTTCATCATCATCGTCGCCATCGATTCCATGCCGGGCAGCATCTGCACCATCACCGGCATCGGGATCGGCATCGGCATCGCCGGGTTGGCCAGCGGGCTGATCATCACATTGGACAGGTCCTTGCGCAGCAACTGCAATCCGTAAAAGGTGAAGAACACCTGCACCTCATATCCCAGAGCAGCGGCTGTGGAGGCGAGTATGAACGGCGGATAGGCCATGTCCAGCGTGCCCTTGGTGGCGATGATCGCCATTTTCTTGGTAGTCATTTGTTCCCCTCAAGTGTGGTTTTGGATAGTGCCGGCCAGCCTATTTTTTCTTCATGAAGAATATATACTTTCCGCCTTCTTCTGTAGAGGACAACAGTGGATTGCCAGTCTGGTCTGCAAAAGCCTGCATATCCTTCACTGCGCCGCAATCGGTCGCAATCATCTTGAGCACCTGTCCGGACGCCATATCGGCGAGTGCCTTCTTGGTCTTCAGGATAGGCAAAGGGCAGGACAAGCCGCTCGCATCAAATTCTTTGTCAAAGTTCATATTCGTCTCCTGCAAGTTATAAAATACCGCCCAAACCTGATTCGTCAATGCTTGAAAGATCGGTGCTTAAGGCATTATAGGGATAAGCAGCTTACCAGCGTCCATACCCTCTAAGAGTATAGGGAATAACCCGTTAGGGTTATTCACGTTCAAGGAGCGCCCGTTCGATCCGGCCGGGTTTTAATGCGGAACCAGAGTTGCTCCCGCTGCAGCCCGAGGGAAACGGCACAGATATTACGTCTATTAACGATATCGAACAATACCCATTCCATCGCTGACGGGCGCTGCATATTCTGCATTCGGTTGGCCAGCCTCCAGCGATTTCAAATCGCATTATAATTTCAAATCGCAATATATCAGGGAAAGGCGCAGACTGATGAGATGCTCATTATGGCTTCCCATATCTTATGTCCTTGGCAACCGTCCCTCTGATGCGCAACAGGAAGGAACTATGAAACCATTAGCTCATTTTGTGCTGTTTGCTTTGATATCGGCCCATACCGCGTTCGCCGGCGAAGCTGATATCAAGGCCGAGATGGAAAAGAAGTTCCCCTATTCGAAGATCATCAGTGTCAGCAAAACCCCCTATCTGGGCTTGTATGAAATCGCTTTCGATGACCATGTGGTTTATGCCGACGAAAGCATGACTTATCTTTTTTCTGGCAGCATCATCGATCTGCATAACTTGAAGAACCTGACCAGAGCAAGGGAAAAGCAGCTCTATGCGATCGATTTCGACAGCCTGCCCATAGCCATCGCAATCAAGCACGTGAAGGGCAATGGCGCGAGGAAGCTGGCTGTGATGACCGATCCGAATTGCCAGCATTGCAAGAACCTGGAAAAGGAGATGGTCGATCTGACCGATGCAACGGTTTACATTTTCGTGCTTCCGATACTGCCGGGCTCGGAACAGAAGGCCAGAGCGATCTGGTGCTCGCCGGACCGCCTCAAGGCATGGGAGGACCATATGCTGAGAGGCATCGCTCCCAAATCCGGAAAATCATGCGATACAACGGCATTGACCAGGGTTTCCATGCTGGCCAAAAAGCTGGGTGTCACTGCAACGCCTACATTGATTTTCGAGGACGGCATCATCCGGCCCGGCATCCTGACGCTGGACCTGCTCGAACAAAATCTCACCGCAGCAAGCCAGGATGATTGATCACTGCCGGCTTGCATACGTTGCGCGGATATTCATTTCTAATATATGCAGTTATTTCAGCGCTTCCTTGACAATACCGGAAAGCAGCTCATCCACCGCTTTGAGCGCCTTCCGGGAATCAGGGGAACCTGCGATCTCCGGCTTGCGGTATGCCACCCTGACTTCACCCGGCTTTTCCGGCAGCACATAAACCGAGATGGCATACGGACAGAATACGATGTTGTCGGGATCGGACTCCATCATCTTGCGCGACACCACAGCACTGCAGAACTCCAGCACCTCGGCCTTCAGGAAAATCTGCCTGGTCTCCCCGATATCCTTGCCGGTGCGCTCCAGCATCTCGCCCACGTGGGAAACATTGTTGACCACCAGCCCGCGGCCGGTGATCGCCATATCAACCGCGTCCCTGACGTCGTCAAAGCTGCCCGCCTTGGTGAAAACGGCCATGTGATCTCCTGCCGCGAAAGCGCAATGGATGGCTCCGGCGAACAACAGGATCGCTGCCAATGCATTTCGAACCATGCTCCACTCCCAGTGCATACAGAGGGTCATTGTAATGCAACGGCATTCCATGCATCCGGATGTGCAGTCAAATAAAGGAACCGCTAATTAAGTCCTCCATGAGCCGCGTTGCTGACAAAATCGCGATGATCGCAAGAAGCGTGACGAAGGTCGTAGCCGAGACTTGCCCCCACGATACGGTGCGGCGTAGCCGTCTGGTGCGAGAGTGGGGGCAGCGGCCTTTCCCGCGCCAAAGGGCTCTGCCCCACCGTGTCCAGGCCGCTATGCCGAGGAGCGCGACACCGCGAGCGCGCGATTTTGTCGCAACCCGGATGGGCACTGGCTTTGCGGGCGGTCTGCTGTGTTGCGCTCCTTGCGAAGGGCATTAACCATTCGCTGCGACCCTCACCCAAACCCTCTCCCGGAAGGAGAGGGAACGATCGCCCTTTCCCCCTCTGGGGGAAAGTTGGATAGAGGGCCGGCACGCCTTGCATCTCATCCCGCAAAGCCGAGTGCGCGGCCATGTGGGACTTAATCAGTGGTTCCTAAACAGGAATACCCGTCACACGGAATGCCAGGTTTTGATAATCCGAAAAGGGGATTGTAATAACGGTGCAAATGAAATAAGGTTAAAGCGTATATCAAGATTGTCCACGAGGAGGAGTTTGTGATGCGCGTCAAATCAATGATCCTGATTTTATTTGTTGCCTCTTTGCGCTGGACCAGCCCGGGTTTTGCGGCAGAAGGAGTTGCCCAACAGCTTGATGGGCGGAGCATCGCTTTCGATAGAATGAAGGGGAACTGCCTGGCATGCCATGCGATGCCAAGCGACCCGAAAGCCGAATCTCCGGGCAATATCGGCCCTCCCCTTGTGAACATGAAGAAACTCTATCCCGATCGCGCCAAATTGCGTGCCCAGATTTGGGACGCCACCGCAGCCAACCCCGATACTTCGATGCCACCCTACGGCAAGAACAAGATACTGACCGAACAGGAAATAGATCTGGTCACCGATTACATACAGGGCCTATAAACATGAAACTCGCGCAGCGATTCGTTTGCTTCCTCGCCCGCAAGCGGGAGAGGATTGAGGAGAGGGGAACGGGCATGGCGGGTTTCATCATCAGGGGCGGCATTTTTGCGATGCCCGGCAAGAAGAATCTTATTTAGAAAGGTGCGATATGAACCAATTACGCAGAGCGTTCCTGAAAAACGCCGGTGCCGTCGGAGCGGCCGCAGTTGCAATCGCCGCCGGCTTGCTAAAACCCGGTGCAGCAATCGCCGCAGCATGGAACAGCCTCGCATTCACCGCGAAAGATACGGTCGAAGCCCTCAAGAATGCCGGTTACGGCGGAGCAACCGAGAGCAGCGACATACTGATCAAGGCGCCGGATATCGCTGAAAACGGGGCTGTAGTTCCGGTTTCAGCCACCAGCAATATCCCCGGCACCACCTCCATCGCAATTTTCGTTGACAAGAATCCTTCCCCGATGATCGCCGATTTTAAATTTTCAAATGGAGCGGAACCATACATCTCCACGCGAATCAAGATGGCCAAGACTTCCCTCGTATGGGTGGCGGTAAATGCGGGCGGCAAGAATTACACCAGCAGCCGGGAAGTGAAAGTCACGATCGGCGGTTGCGGCGGCTGATACGTCTTAGGCGGTCCGGGAACTCATCCCGATCTGTTGATTTGATAATTTCACAGAGGATACGAACATGGCTGAAGAAATGAAAATGCGCGCAACGATGGACGGCGGCGTGGCCGACGTGAAGGTGCTGATCCAGCATCCGATGGACACCGGGCTGATGAAGGATAAGAACGATAAGCTGATACCGGCACACTTCATCAATCAGGTCGTTGCCACATTGAATGGCAAGACAGTGATGGAAGCCCAGTGGGGCGTCGGAATCGCCAAGAACCCGTTTATCGGTTTCAGGGTCAAGGGTGCCAAGCCCGGAGACAAGATCGCGGTCAGTGCTGTCGACAATCTCGGCACCAGGTTCGATGGCGAAGTTGTCGTTTCCTGACGCGGTCTTTCAGCTTTGAGAACATTTGATTCTTCCAACCAAGAGGAAAGCGCGACATGAAACGGAAACTCACATATATCGCCGCGGGGCTGTTGGCCGTCATCAGCTTAGCTGCTCAAGCCGGCCCCGAAGAGGACCGCGATGCATTGATCAAACAATACCGGCAGATGTTTCCCAACATAAAGTTCGGGGATTATGTATACGGCGCACTGGCGATGAATCCGGACGCAAAGAGCCAGTACGATGAGATCATGGCGTTCCCGCCCTACTCCATCGATGTGGACAAGGGACAGAAGATGTGGGAAAAGCCTTTCAAGAACGGCAAGAAATTTTCATCCTGCTTTCCCAATGGCGGCAAGAATGTTGCCGGCGATTATCCCTATTTCGATAGCGCCTCAAATCGTGTGGTGACTTTCGAAAACGCGATCAACGCCTGTCTGAAGGCGAACGGCGACGAGGAGCTGAAATACGGCGATTCGGAAATCGGCTTGCTTACCGCCTATGCCAGAAGCCTGTCTGACGGGATGGAGATCAACATCAAGGTGGAAGGCAACGGTGCGCTGGCCGCTTACGAGAAAGGCAGGAAATATTACTACACCAGGAACGGCCAACTGAATTTTGCCTGTTCAACATGCCATGTCGGCAATGCCGGCAAATTCATGCGCAGCGACCAGCTTTCGATGATGATCGGCCAGGCATCGCACTGGCCGGAGTTTCGCGGCGGCACGGACATCGTTACACTGCAGGGGCGTTTCCGGCAATGCGAAAAGAATGTGCGCGCGAAACCGAAGAACGCAAACAGCGAGGAATACAACGATCTGGAATATTTCCTGACCTACATGAGCAACGGCCTGCCGATGCAGAGCCCGGTGTTCCGCAAGTAAGGGCAGCAGAACGGATCAATACGGGGATTTCGTCCGGTTGATCCGCTTTGTCTCGTCGCCAGATCCCCGTTCCGGAGTGCCATCATGTCCATGAACCGTCGCGAATTCTTGCAGATGCTCGCGGTGGCGGCCGCCTCGGGCTTTGCGTTGGACAGCCGCACTGCAAAGTCTGCGGCCCGTTCGGGCGGCTTCTACGATCTGCCTGCGTTTGGCAATGTTTCGCTGCTGCACATCACCGATAGTCATGCCCAGCTGCTGCCGATCTACTTTCGCGAACCCGATGTCAACATCGGTCTGGGGCAAAGCAGGAACAAGGCGCCGCATCTGGTCGGTGAAAGCCTGCTCAAGGCTTTCGGTATCCGGCCGGGAACGCGTGAGGCCCACGCGTTCACCTGCCTCGATTTCGACCATGCTGCCCTCACCTACGGCAAAGCGGGCGGCTTTGCGCATTTGGCGACGCTGATCAAAAGAGTCCGCGCCGGCCGCCCGGGTTCTTTGCTGCTCGATGGCGGAGATACCTGGCAGGGCTCCGCCACAGCATTGTGGACCAAAGGACAGGATATGGTGGATGCAGGAAAACTCCTAGGGGTCGATGTCATGACCGGCCACTGGGAATTCACGCTTGGCGCCGAGCGGGTCAAACACGTCGTTGACAACGACTTCAAGGGCAGGATCGATTTCGTCGCGCAGAACATCAGAACCAACGATTTCGGCGATCCGGTATTCCCGTCTTACGCGATGAAGCAGATCAACAGTATCCCTGTTGCGATCATCGGCCAGGCATTCCCCTACACGCCGATCGCCAACCCGAGATACATGACGCCGGACTGGAGCTTCGGTATCCAGGATGACAATATGCAACTGGCCGTCAACGAAGCACGGGCCAAGGGTGCGCAAGTCGTCGCGGTGCTGTCCCACAACGGCATGGATGTTGATTTGAAGATGGCAGGACGGGTCAGCGGGATCGACGCGATACTGGGCGGTCATACCCATGACGGCGTACCCGCACCGATCATCGTAAAGAATGCCGGCGGACAGACTCTGGTGACCAATGCCGGTTGTAGCGGAAAGTTTCTCGGCGTGATGGATTTCGATGTCAGGAATGGCAAGGTCGCCGACATCAGATACAAACTGATGCCGGTGTTTGCCAACCTGATCGCACCGGATGCGGAGATGGAAACATATATCAAGAATGTGCGTGCACCGTATGAGGCGACGCTTGGGGAAAAACTCGCCGTCACCGAGGGCACGCTATACCGCCGCGGCAACTTCAATGGCACCTTTGACCAGTTGATCCTGGATGCCTTGATGGAAGTGAAGGGTGCGGAGGTGGCGTTCTCTCCCGGTTTCCGCTGGGGAACTTCGCTGCTGCCAGGTGACGCGATCACGCTGGAACATGTGATGGACCAGACCGCGATCACCTATCCCCAGACCACGCTGAATGAGATGACCGGCGAAACCATCAAGGCGATCATGGAAGACGTCTGCGACAACCTGTTCAACGCTGATCCATACAAACAGCAAGGCGGTGACATGGTGCGCGTCGGCGGCATCAGCTATACCTGCGATCTGCGGCAGACCATCGGCAAGCGCATCAACAACATGATGCTGAACGGCAAGGCGCTAGCTCCGAACAAGAAATACAAGGTGGCGGGATGGGCGCCAGTGGCCGAAGGCGTGACGGGCGAGCCGATCTGGGATGTCGTGACAGGCTATTTGCGCGACAAGAAAGTGATCTCGCCGCGCAAGCTCAACCTGCCGAAACTGATCGGCGTCGAAGGCAATGACGGCATCGCCTGAACCGGGAGCAAATGCAGGCCAGGCTGGTCCGATACACATGACTCAAGTACTGAGTCCTAAATTTTCGTCAATTTTTTATGAGATAAAACAATTATGGATGCATCGCTTGTGATCAAAACGATAGTCTGGTGGGGCTTTGGTTTGGGCATCGTATTCGGCTTCATCGCCAACAAGACCAATTTCTGCACGATGGGTGCGGTTTCGGATGTCGTGAACATCGGCCACTGGGGACGCATGCGCGCCTGGCTGCTCGCGATCGCGGTGGCGATGATAGGCACCAATGTGCTTGCCTATTTTGGTTACCTGGATCTGCCCAAGACCCTCTATACCGGCAACAATTTTCCCTGGCTTGCGTATATCGTCGGAGGATTGTGCTTCGGTACCGGCATGACGCTCGCATCCGGCTGCGCGAACAGGACGCTGGTGCGCGTCGGGGGCGGCAACCTGAGATCGGTCGTTGTGTTCATCTACCTGGGGTTTGCCGCACTGGTGACGCTGAAAGGCATCCTGGGGGCATTCCGTGTCTACGTGCTGCAGGCGCCGGCTGTCACGATCCAGTTCGACCATGGACAAACACTCTCCGCCCTGCTGTCCGGCATGGTCGGCCTTGCACCCGACACGCTGCAACTGGCGATTGCCTGCGTGATCGGATCGGCCATCCTGATCTTTGTTTTCAAGGACAAGAGTTTCCGTAAAAGCCTGGACAACAATCTGGCCGGGTTGGTCGTCGGCCTGCTGATCATAGGCGGCTGGTATCTGACCGGTCATCTCGGCTTTGGCGAGAATCCGGATACGCTGGAAATGACCTACCTGGGCACCAATTCCCATCTGGCTGAATCGATGTCCTTTGTCGCCCCGACCGCCTACACGCTGGAATATTGGGCATACTGGACCGATGCCTCGAACATTGTGACTTTTGGCGTTGCCACGATATTCGGTGTCGGCATCGGTTCCTTCCTCTACGCCGTGATCACCAAATCCTTCCGCTGGGAAGCATTTTCGTCGGCGCAGGACATGTTCTACCACATCATCGGCGGCACGCTGATGGGATTCGGCGGTGTCACGGCGATGGGTTGCACGATAGGCCAGGGCATTACCGGCGTTTCGACACTTTCTCTGGGGTCATTCTTGGCGCTTGGATCTATCGTTGCCGGTTCAGCGATCACGATGAAGATACAGTACCGCATCATGATGCGGGAAGCCTGAACAACTCTTTTTATCCGTTTCATCGCCGCTTACGGCTATGCCGATCATTCCGGTCAGCCTATATACACTTCACGGTTGGACCGCGCTAACGCGTTAACGCTATTGAGGGTGCTGCAACTGATAACCAACGACCTGGCTACTGTTTTTGGGTAGCCTGGTCGGATGGCTAGTTGTTTTATCAGGGAGTAGAATCACGCACTCAGGCAGTCTGGCCAGCCAACCAGGGCGCCAACCAACACGGTGAGGGAAACAGATCAGGATGGACATTGTCGGTGTGTTGCCGTTGGACGTTGCGGGTGCTGTCATCTTGTTCTGGCTGGCGCTGGGATTGGCGGGGTTGGCACTGCAGCGCAATCCGCACCTGATCACCAATGTCGTCTTCCCCGCCGGCGCAATCGCATCGCTGGTACTTGCCGCTACCGGTTTGTGGGCGCTCGGCGAGGCCGCCAGCTACGCGATTTTGCCGCTGGGCCTGCCCGACCTGCCGCTGCATCTTCGTCTCGATCCGCTCTCGGCGTTCTTCCTGATCCTGCTGGGCGGCGCATCGTTCGGCGTGTCGTTGTTCGGCGCCGGTTATTTCAAGACCATGCAGGGCAATACGCTGGGCTTGCTGTGTCTGGAATATCACCTGTTCCTCTCCTCCATGGCGCTGGTGTTGCTGGCGGACGATGCCTACATGTTCATGGTGGCGTGGGAGACGATGGCCCTGTCATCCTATTTTCTGGTCACCACCGACCACGCTATACCCGATATCCGCAAGGCGGGCTATCTGTATCTGCTGATAGCCCACGTCGGGGCGATCGGGATCCTGCTCAGCTTTGGCGTGATGCAGGGCGGGCATGGCATAGGCGCTTACACTTTCGCGGCGATGCGCGAGGCGCAGCTGACAGGATTCTGGCCCTCCGTCGCGTTCCTGCTGGCCTTGTTCGGCTTTGGCGCGAAAGCAGGTATGTTGCCGCTGCACGTCTGGTTGCCCGAGGCGCATCCGGCCGCCCCTTCGCCGGTTTCCGCATTGATGAGCGGCGTGATGCTGAAGATGGCGATCTACGGCATATTGCGCGTCACCTTCGATCTGCTGGGCGCGCAGCAATGGTGGTGGGGTGTGCTGATATTGGCGCTGGGCCTGATCACCGCGATCTTCGGCGTGATGTTCGCCGCGGTGCAGGGAGACATGAAACGGCTGCTGGCGTATTCCTCGATCGAGAACATCGGGCTGATGCTGGTTGGAATCGGCCTGGCCATTATCTTCCATGTGTATGGCAAGGACGCACTGGCGGCCTTGTCGCTGACTGCGTCGCTATACCACAGCCTTAATCACGCTTTCTTCAAGAGTCTGCTGTTCATAGGCACAGGCTCGATCCTGCACGCAACCGGCGAGCGAAATATGGGGCATATGGGAGGCCTGATCCGCCACATGCCGTGGGTCGCGGTGCTGATGCTGGTCGGTGCGCTGTCCTTGTCCGGCCTGCCGCCGTTCAACGGCTTTGTTTCTGAATGGCTGTTGTTGCAGGCCTTCCTGCTGTCTCCGGGCTTGCCCAACAGTTACATCAACATGCTGATACCGGTGGCGGCGGCAGTGATCGCACTGGCCGCCGCATTGGCCGCCTATGTGATGGTGAAATTTTACGGGGTCATTTTCCTCGGCCAGCCGCGCGGCACGGCGCGCGCTCGACCGCACGATGCCGGTATCTGGGAGCGCATCGGCCTCGGCTGGCTGGCGCTCGGCTGCATGGTGCTGGGAATGGTCCCGGTGTTCGTGGTGCGGCAACTCGATCTGGTGACACAGGTATTGGTCGGGCGCGGGCTGGGCAATGCCGCTCCGGGTTGGCTGTTCCTCGCACCGGTCGATATCGAGCGTGCCAGCTACAGTCCGGTGTATTTCCTGCTGGCAGTGCTGGGCGTGATGCTGGTGACTGGACTGGTTGTGCATCACTTCCATCACGGCCGGCTGCGCCGCGGCCCGGCCTGGGACTGCGGATTCCCGGCGCAAACTTCGCGCATGCAGGATACCGCCGAAGGATTCGGGCAGCCGATCCGGCGCATCTTCGAGCCGTTCTTCCGCATCGAAAGGGAGTTGCCGAGCGCGTTCGATACGCATCCCCGCTACCATGGCCGCAGCGACGACCGAATCTGGTACGCGCTATATCTGCCGATCGAGCGGATCACCGAAAAACTTTCCTCGTGGGCATCATTGCTGCAACACGGGCGTATCCATTTGTACCTGACATATACCTTTGTCACGCTGGTCGTGTTGTTGGCCTTTGTATGATGAGCACCGACCAGGCCCTCGGCATCTTGTTTCAAATCTACCAGTCATTGCTGGTGGTGGCGCTTGCGCCAATGCTGACGGGCTGGGTGAACCAGTGCCGCGCCTGGTTGCAGAACCGCCGCGGCCCGGGCTTGCTGCAACCTTATCGCACGCTGCGCAAATTGTTCCACAAGGATGCGGTGATGGCCGATAACGCTTCGTTGTTGTTTCGCGCCACACCTTATATCTTATTCGGTTGCATGTGGCTGGCAGCAGCGATCATTCCGATCATCGCGGTGGATCTGCCTTTCTCGCCGGCCGCCGATGTGATCGCGCTGGTCGGCGTATTTGCATTGGCGCGGGTATTCATCTCGCTCGCCGCGATGGATATCGGCACCG
Source organism: uncultured beta proteobacterium (assembly GCA_963723415.1). Classification (GTDB taxonomy): domain Bacteria; phylum Pseudomonadota; class Gammaproteobacteria; order Burkholderiales; family Gallionellaceae; genus Gallionella. The sequence continues at coordinate 263,309 of CAVRQB010000004.1, forward strand.
CATTCGGCTCGCTCGGAGCACGGCGCGAGATGCTCGTGTCGTTCCTCGCCGAACCCGCTTTGCTGATGGTGTTCTTCACCGCTTCGCTGATCAGCCATTCGACGCAGCTGCCGCGAATCGTGGAAGCGCTTGCGCACCACCAGTTCATCCTGTATCCCAGTCTCGCTTTTGCCGGAATGGCATTCGCGATCGTGCTGCTGGCCGAGAATGCGCGCATCCCGGTGGACAACCCGAGCACGCATCTGGAACTGACGATGGTTCATGAGGCGATGATCCTGGAGTATTCGTCGCGCCACCTGGCCCTTGTCGAGTGGGCTAGCAGCCTCAAACTGTTCGCCTATATGTCCATAGGCATCGCGCTGTTCGTGCCATACGGCATTGCGGAGGTGGGCAACTTGCGCGCTTTGCCCGTTGCCGTCATCGCACTGTTGGTTAAACTGATCTTGGCCGGTGCCGCGCTCTCTTTGCTGGAAGCCGTGCTTGCCAAGATGCGCATATTCCGCGCACCTGAGTTTCTGGGCACCGCATTTCTACTCGCGGTGCTTGGACTGTTGATCCATTTTCTGCTGGGGGCATAACCGGCATGGCAAATATGAAAATGATGACAATGACGCCTTGCATGTACATTTCCCCGATCCCATGCTTTTCCCGCAAGCATGGGAAGAGGCAAGCGTTCGCCATGCGAGTTTTATATTCACGATGACTTACACAACACAGATCATCAACCTGCTCGCTTCCTTGCTGCTGCTGATAGCATTTGCAATGCTGTCGCAACGGCGCATCCTGTCGCTGATCAATCTTTTCGCGTGGCAGGGGCTGGTATTGTCGCTCAGCACTTTCGTCGTGGCGTACTCGACCGACCAGCATCATCTGTATTATTCCGCCGGGCTGACGTTGTTGCTCAAGGTGCTGGTATTGCCGTGGCTGCTGCATCGTTTGATACGCAAGCTGAATGTGAGATGGGACGTGGAAACGCTGATCAACATCCCGACCACGATGCTGGTCGGCATCGTGCTGGTGATCTTTTCCTTCAATCTTGCCGCGCCGATCTCGCAACTCTCCGAGAGCATCACTCGCGGCTTGATCGGCATCGCGCTGGCCAGCGTGCTGCTGTCGCTGCTGATGATGCTTACCCGGCGCAAGGCGGTCCCGCAGGTGGTCGGTTTCCTGGCGATGGAAAACGGGCTGTTCTTTGCCGCAACCAGCGCCACGCACGGCATGCCGCTCGTGGTGGAGCTCGGCATCGCGCTGGATGTGCTGGTGGCCACCTTCATCTTCGGTATCTTCTTCTTCCAGATACGCGAGACCTTCGACAGCCTGGATATCTCTCACATGGAGAAGCTCAAAGATGATTGAGGCCCAAGGATGATTGAAGCACGGACATGATTGACCTCCAGATCATGACGCTGCTGCTTACCCCGCTGGCGGGCGGCCTGTTGCTGGCCGTGTTCGGCTCGCGCGCCTGGGCGGCGGAGCTGAATTCGCTGATGAGTTTTTGCACTTTCGTCGCGGCGGTGGTGCTGACGATGCGCGTGATCGACTCCGGGCCGCAGGTCGCGTTCAGCGAGGAATTCTTCATCGACCAGTTCAACGTATTCCTGGTCGCGCTGACCGCTTTTGTCGCGTTCACGACTTCGCTGTTCTCGCGGCCCTACATGCGCATCGAGCAGCATCACGGGAAACTGACCACGCCGATGCTGCATCTGTATTACAGCATGTACCAGTTTTTCACCTTGGCCATGCTGGTCGCACTGACCTCCAACAACATGGGCATCATCTGGGTGGCGATGGAGGCGGCCACGCTGACCACGGTGCTGCTGGTCAGCCTGTACCGCACGCCGGCCAGCATCGAGGCAGCGTGGAAATATTTCATCCTGTGCGGCGTGGGCATCGCGCTCGCGCTGTTCGGCACGATCCTGCTGTATTTCGCCGCTGAGCGCCTGCTCGGCGAAGGCGGAACGGCCCTGCTGTGGACGCATTTGAACCAGGTCAAGGCCGGACTCGAACCGACGGTGCTCAAGCTGGCATTCGTGTTCCTGCTGGTCGGCTATGGCACCAAGATCGGCCTGGTGCCGCTGCACAGCTGGTTGCCGGATGCCCATGCGGAAGGTCCCACGCCGGTATCGGCGGTGCTTTCGGGCCTGTTGCTGAATGTCGCGCTGTGTGCGGTGATGCGCAGCAAGGTGCTGGTTGACGGTGCTTTGGGGACACATCTCGCGGGCAACCTGATGATGGGATTCGGCCTGCTGTCGGTGGTGGTCGGAGCTTTGTTCCTGTCGCGGCAAAAGGACATCAAGCGGATGTTCGCCTATTCCTCGATCGAGCACATGGGACTGATCACCTTTGCCTTTGGCATGGGCGGGCCGGTCGCCACGTTCGCGGCGATGCTGCACATGACCGTGCACTCGCTGACCAAGTCGGCGATCTTCTTCGCGGTCGGCCATGCGGTGCAAAAAGCCGGCACCCAGCAGATGGAAAACATACGCGGGATTTTGCAAGTCAGCCCCACGGTGGGCTGGGGTTTGATGCTCGGAACACTGGCGATCCTCGGAATGCCGCCGTTCGGCGTGTTCGCCAGCGAGTTCCTGATCATCACCACCGCGATGCACGACTATCCCTGGGCGACACCGATACTGCTGATCGCGCTGGGCATCGCTTTTGCCGCCGTGTTCGGCAAAATTCAGCCTATCGTGTTCGGCGAAACCACGGCGCGCCGTTTGCCGCACCAGCCGGCACTGGTTCCGGTATTCGCGCACCTGTTGCTGGTGCTGATCCTTGGACTGTATATGCCGCACTATCTGGCCGGCTGGTATAGACAGGCGGCGGCGTTGCTGGGAGGATAAACCATGCCGATCAATCATCATGGTCTTCATCTAACTAAAATTCCCGGTGCGATCCCAGCATGGTCGGGCGAGATCAGCTCCGACGATCTGCAGCCGATCTGCCAGAACGTGCAGGACGGCGGCGGCAGGCTGGTGGCATTGTGGGGCAGCGATGACCGCAAGCTGGGTGCCGGATATGCTTTGCATGTCGCGCTGGTCAATGAGGCGGGCCTGATCTGTTTGAGCATACCCTTGCCTGCTGCTCAACCCGTCTATCCCGATATCAGCCGTATCTTTCCGGTGGCCAACCGCATGCAACGCGCTGCTTATGACCTGCTCGGCATCTACGCCCACGAAGGCCAGGATCATCGCAAGTGGTTGCGCCATGGTTCTTGGCACAGCGGCAGCTTTCCGCTGCGCAAGGATTTTGACGCGGTACAGAGCCGCACCGATGAAGCGGATGCTTATCCTTTTGTACCGGTGGAAGGACAGGGCGTGCATGAGATCGCAGTGGGGCCGGTGCATGCCGGCATCATCGAGCCCGGGCATTTCCGCTTTTCCGTGGTCGGGGAAAAACCGCTGCGCCTGGAAGAACGCCTGGGCTACGCGCACAAAGGGATCGAAAAACGATTCGAGAGCATGACTTTGCAACAGGGCGCAAAACTTGCCGGAAGGGTGAGCGGCGACAGTACCGTCGCTTATGCCTGGGCATATGCGATGGCGGCGGAGACCATCTCCGAGGTCACGCCGCCGGACCGCGCACTGTGGCTGCGCGCGCTGTTTCTGGAACGAGAACGCGTCGCCAACCATCTGGGTGATCTCGGTTATCTTGGCAACGATGTCGCGTTGACGTTCGGCTTTTCGCAGTTCTGGATCCTGAAGGAGCAAGTGCTGCGCAACAATGCCGCGCTATTCGGGCACCGCTACCTGATGGACAGGATCATTCCGGGCGGCGTAACGACAGGCCTGGCGGAATCCGGAAAGCGCACGCTGTACGAGGAATGCGCGATGCTGGAGCGCGAGGTGCTTGTGCTGCGCGGCATCTATGAGGAGCATGCCGGCGTGCAGGATCGCTTCATCGGAGCCGGGCGCATCGAGCCCAGGCTGGCTGCACAGCTGGGGCTATGCGGTCTGGCTGGGCGCGCCAGCGCACTGGCTTGGGACGCGCGCGTGCAGTTTCCCTGCACTCCCTATGACAAGCTGGATGTGCGGATGGCGACCTATCGCAACGGCGATGTCGCAGCGCGCGTCATTGTGCGCTTCGATGAGCTGTTCGAATCGTTGCGTTTGCAGCGCGAGATCCTGGATCATCTGATCCATGACGATATCCTGTCGGTGCCGCTCGAAGCACTTCCCTCGCATGGCTTCGGAGTCGGCATGGTGGAAGGCTGGCGCGGCGAGGTGCTGGTAGCGATACACACCGATGCCCGAGGCAATCTCACGCGCGTGCATCCGCATGACCCTTCCTGGCAGAACTGGCCAGTGCTGGAACATGCCGTGATGGGCAACATCGTGCCGGATTTCCCGCTGATCAACAAATCGTTCAATCTGAGTTACTCAGGGCAGGACCTATAGAGGCTCGCATATGTACCAACTTATCAAACAGATATTGAAGACAGGCATCAAAACAGAAGATCCGCCGCAGCCGAACGAAGCGATGCGCGTCGATACTCAGCGGCTGCAGCAGGAAATCCTGCATATCCTCGGCAGCGCGCTGAGCATACGCCATGTCGATGCCGGATCATGCAACGGCTGCGAACTGGAAATCCAATCGGCCAGCAATGCCTATTACAACATCGAAGGTCTGGGGATCAAATTTGTCGCCAGTCCGCGCCATGCGGACATGCTGCTGGTCACCGGCCCGGTGTCGCGCCACATGGAGGTAGCGCTCAAGCGAACTTACGAAGCCACGCCGGAGCCAAAGCTGGTGGTGGCGATCGGTGACTGCGCCTGCGATGGAGGGATCTTTTCTCCCGAGGACGGCGGCGAAAGCTATGCGAGCTGCGGCAAGGTTTCCAATGTCATTCCGGTGGACGTGGTGGTAAGCGGTTGTCCCCCTGCGCCCGCTGCGATAATGCAGGGCATACTCACGGCGATCAGTTCGAAAAAATCAATTTCACTTCGGCTTGGAAATGCGCCGCATCAAAACAATCGACTGTGATTGACGCAAGTATGAATTTGAACCTGTAGCCCGAAGTGAATTTGGTGAACGCGGCTATGCAACAGAAACTGCGATGCATGACCCGTTTGCATGGTTCATCTCTGTGCATTACGCAACGACTTCATTGATAAATGAGAACTTGGCGGCGTCCCGGCAGGTATTTTCCGGGAGGCCGAACAGATAGCCCTGGCCGTATGAGAATCCGCTCGTGACGATTTTTTGCAATGCTCTTTCGGTTTCGAGACCCTCGGCGACCAGCATATAGCCCGCCTTGATAACCATGCTGGCAAGATTCTCTGCGATGATGCCTTGTTTGCCGCTGCTATGGAATACGGCGTCTCGTTTTGACGTTCTGCTCGACAACAGCAAGGGAGCGGTGCGCAAGACCATGAACATAACTGAGTCATGCGGCTGGGGCGATTGTCCGTGCTCGCGCCAACCCAGAAATTCCTGCACCGCTCTCACGATTTGACGACCGGGAACATGGTCGAACACCTTCAGCCGCGCACCACCAGCACCGGCATGTCGGCCAGACCGACCACTTTCTGCGTGGTGCCGCCGAAAGGGGTATGGATCAGATTGCTTTCGCCATGACGGCCCACGACGATCAGGTCGGCATGCTGTGCCTTGGCCGTTTCCAGAATCTGCTCGAACGGTTTGCCGACCAGAATGCGGCTTTCTGCATGCGCACCAGCTGCCGAGGCGATCGCGAGCGCAGCGGACATGGTCGCTTCGGCTTGCGCTCTGGCACTTTCTGCATCATGAGTGGCGACGGCAACCAGGGTGAGCGGCAGTTCGCATTTTGCTGCGACCTTTGCGGCAAAATGCGCGACATTGCGCGCGTTCGGCGAGGCATCGACCGCCGCCACTATCCCGCGTGACCACATCCGCGCCGCGCGCGGCACGAACAACACATTGCAGTGCGCGTGACCCACCACCTTGCTGACCATCTCGCCGATCAGCAGCTTGGACAGGAAGCTGCGCTTGCCGCGGCGGCGGATGATGATCAGGTCCGCATTGCGCTCGGTCGCTTCCTGCACGATCTCGTGATAGGGTTCTTCACCGCGCCGGGCTACGACGTCGAGTTTCACGCCCTCCGCCTCGGCAGCCTGGTGCAGCATCCTGATCTTGGCCGCGGCTTCCTGCTCGCCGCGCTCGGCAAGCTGCGGTGCAATGATCTCGTATTCCGGGTTGCTCACCACCGGCAGCACAGCCGACAGCGGCAGCTCGCAGCGCCTGGCCATGCCGAAGGCGAGCTGTTCGGCGCCCGCGTCGAACTCGGTATGCTCGGTGGCCAGCAGGATGCGTTCAAATGGATGGCTCATGATTCCCTCTTAATCTTAATGCCCGAAGATGCCCGAAGCCGACAGCACCAGCACCGCAATCTCCAGAATGCAGATCGCGATATAGGTGAAATTTTTGGCTTTGGCGTAGGCCGGCATGATCGCGACGATGCAGGCGACGGAACAGCCTGACAGGATCGCGATGCCGAGCTGGCTCGCAAAATCTCCCTTGCCCATCATGAACAGCCAACTCCAGCCGGTCGGGGTGCCGGTGGCCTTCAGGTATTCGCTCGCGGACAGGCCCCACAATTGCGGCAGCCGCTCCAGCGGCACATATGCGGGCAGCCAGCCCAGCACATAGGCGAAAAAGGTGACGACGAGCACGATGAATCCGAGCAGGATGCTCCAGTGCAGCACCTCGGCATAGGACAGTTGTTCTGAAGCGGTCTGGCGTATCGGTTCCATGCTCATCTCCTCAGATCCACCAGCCCAGCCCCTTGAGCAGGGTGCGCATACCGGCAAACAGCAGGATCGCGATCACCATGTTGCGGATCACCGAAGCCTTGAGTATCGTCAACAGGTGGGCGCCAATGCGCGCGCCTATCATCATGCCGACCACGGACGGCACCGCAATCATCGGCAGGATCGCGCCATTGTCGAGGTAATACCAGGTGGCCGAGGAACTGGCCATCGACAGGATCATGCTGGACGTTCCGGCCGCCACCTTGAGCGGCACGCCCATCAGCAGATTCAAACCGGGCACGTTGGCCCAGCCGGCGCCGACGCCGAACAGACCGCCGAGAAATCCGATGATCAAAAACAGCACCAGCCCCATCGAGGTGCGGTGTATGTGCCAGGGTATGTCCCTGCCCGAGATCGCGTCGCGGAACACGCCGCCGATACCCAGTTTCCGGGACAGGCTGTCCGGCTCTGGAACATGCGGGAATTCGGATTTCTTGGCCGAAATCATCAGCGCCGCGATGCCGAGCACAGTGAGACCCAGCGAGATTTGCACGATGTTGGCCGGCAGCGCGAGTCCCAGTTTCGCGCCGGCGATCGAACTGATCGATGCTGCCAGCGCCAGCGGCATCGCGAGCCGCAGGTTGGCCATGCCGTTCTTCAGCAGCGAAGGCCCGGCTGCCAGTGCGCTGGCCATCGCCACCAGCAGACCGGCGCCGCGCACAAAGTCGAGATGGAACGGAAAGAAGCTGCCGACGATCGGCACGAACAGCACCCCGCCGCCGACACCCGCGGGTACCGCGATCATGCCGAGAAAGAAACACACCACGAACAGCGCCAGCGGCCACACCCACCAGGCCATGGTGCCGGCTGCGGTTGCGGTAGCGGCTTGTGCCGGCGCCGACAACAGCATGACCGCCGGCAGCAACCAGATCAGGATGCGCAAGTTGCGTTGACGGTCCGACCAGAATCGTTGATTGATCATTTCAGCCTATCGTCTGGTAATAGAGGTTTTGCGGGTGGTTCGCCTCGGCGAAAAAAAACCAGCGCTCCGCCAGCAGCCCTGCATATTGCACGACGAAGGCCGCAGCGAGCAGCCATGCATTAGGATGGGACAGACTGATGAACAGCAGCAGCAAGGGTATGCCAAAGGCCAGCACCAGAAATGCGGGCTTGATCGCGCGCAGAAATGCGGGGCTTTTTCCGTGGAAGAACTCGCGCGTGTTGAACGAGCCGCCCATCGCACCCTGCGATTTTTGCACGATGCGCGTATGCTTGATGCCGATCGCCGTTTGCAGGGTCGATGTCGGCCGCAACCGCGCATTGCGCCACAGCGAGGCGCTGCGGCCCAGCAGCCCGAGCAGCGTGAGGATGAATGCCCAGCCGGCAAAGAACCCTGCCTGGGCCGGGGTGTTGTAGGTGGCAAAGAAAGTGGCATAGAACGCGGCCAGCGTGAATCCGGAAGCGCCACCGAGCAGCACGAAATTGATCACCGTCAGCGGCGTGTGCCATTCGCGCAGGAAGCGCAGGCAGCCATAAATCATCGCCGTGCAAACGAACAGCCCGAAGGCGAATATGGTGCCGACGCCGCCCGACACGATACTGAGGTCGACCGGCATCCCGCCGCGCAGAATGACCAGCACCGGCCTGAAGTCGAGCAGGTGCGTCATCCCATACACAAACACCACGCCCATAAACGCGGGCAGCGCGATGACCTCGCGCGACAACCACGAGGTGCGCCATTGCGTCGCGGTACGCCAGGCGCGTTCCGGATGGCCGAGATGGAGGAAAGAAGCGGCCAACCCCGCTACCAGGAATACCAGCGCGAGCATGCTGCCATACCCGTAAAACGCATCGTTCTGCAGCGGCAACAGGCCGAACAGCGCATAGGATTGCTGGGTATACAGCGCCAGGAACAAGCCCTGGCCGACGCCGATCAGGGTGGTCAGAAAGATGACTGAAAATGCCGGTTTCATAGGTATTTCGTCTTTAATTACCAGGACGTCACGTCGTCGAGGGTAGGATCGGTTTTTTGCGGCTTGGGCAGTTTGCCGTCGACCTTGAGCGGATTATCGACGCGCTCCAGTTCATCCAGATGTATCTTGAGGCTGGTCTTGCGGCGCGGCAGGTAATGGTTGGCCGGATGGGTGCCCCACTCCGGCATCAGCGCATAACCGGCACTTTCGCGGATCGCCTTCGACACCACCGATTCGGCATCATGCACATCCCCGAACAGCCTGGCACTGGTCGGGCAGGCCAGCACACACGCAGGCTTGCGGTCCCGTTCCGCCAGCGCGGTGTCGTAGATGCGGTCCACGCACAGCGTGCATTTCTTCATCACCTGCTGCTTTTCATCCAGCTCGCGCGCGCCGTAGGGACAGGCCCAGGAGCAATACTTGCAGCCTATACATTTGTCGTAATCCACCAGCACGATGCCGTCTTCCTTGCGCTTGTAGGATGCGCCGGTCGGGCACACCGGCACGCAGGGAGGATCCTCGCAATGCAAACAGGATTTCGGGAAATGTACCGTCTCGGTGTTGGGATATTGCCCGACCTCGAAGGTCTGCACCCGGTTGAAGAACGTGCCGGTCGGGTCCGCGCCATAGGGATTCTCGTCGCACAGCGGTCCGGCGGATCCGGATGTATTCCACTCCTTGCAGCTGGTCACGCAGGCATGGCAGCCCACGCAGACGTTAAGATCGATAACCAGAGCCAGTTGGGTCATTGCTTGCCCCCCTTCTTGCCGCCGCCGAAATAGGCGAGCCACTTCGGGCTTTTTCCCATGCCCGGCACGGCATGCATAGTCTCGAACTGCGGCGATGTCTGCCCGGGTTCCCCGGCGTCTGCCGGATAGATGCGCACCCTCACGTCATACCATGCAGCCTGCCCGGTGATCGGGTCGGAATTGGAATAGCGCGAGCCGTCGGGATTGGCCGGCAATTCTTCGGAGATCAGGTGATTGAGCAGAAAACCTTTCTGCGATTCGTTGGCATCCGGCGACAGACTCCATGCACCCGCCGACTTGCCGATCGCGTTCCAGGTCCATACCGTGCCCGGCTCGACCGCCTCGGAATATCGCGCCATGCAGCGCACCTTGCCCCACTGCGATTCCACCCACATCCAGCCGCCATCGTCTATGCCCGCATCCTGCGCGGCAAGCGGATTCACGTAAAGATAATTGTGGGTATGGATCTGGCGCAACCAGGCATTCTGCGAATCCCAGGAATGGTACATTGCCATCGGCCGCTGCGTCACCGCGGCAAGCGGATACTTGATGTTGTCGCTGGACTGGGTTTCCAGCGGTTCGTAATAGAACGGCAGCGGATCGAAATACTCCGCGATGCGCTTGGCCAGATGTTGCGGCGGCTTGCGCGTGATGCCGCGGCCCTGCGCCGCAAGGCGGAATTTCTGCAGCACCTCGGAATACAGGTGGATCAGGATCGGTTCGCCGTAGCGGGTGATGCGGTTGCGCTGCGACCATTCCAGGTAGCCCTTGTTCCAGTTGCGCATGTACTGGTAGGAGCGCGGCAACTCGTAATGGAACACGCAGTTGTTCTTTTCGTACATCTCCCACTGCTTGGGGTTAGGCTCGCCGACCAGGGATTTCTCCCCGCCCTTGCCGCGCCAGCCCGCCAAGAAACCGATGCCGGAGCCGGGCTCGCTCTCCCAGTTCACGATGAAATCGGGATAGTCGCGGTACTTGCGCTTGCCCTCCTTGTTGACGAAAGCGGGCAGCTTCAGGCGTGAGCCCAGCTCGATCAGTACTTCCTGGAACGGCTTGCATGCCCCGGTCGGCGGCAGCACCGGGATGCGCACCGCATCCACCGGACCGTCGAACTCCGAGATCGGCCGGTCCAGCATCGACATCACGTCATGGCGCTCGAGATAGGTCGTGTCCGGCAGGATCAGGTCCGCATAGGCGGTCGTCTCGGAATGGAACGCATCGCAGACCACGATGAACGGGATCTTGTACTCGCCGTTTTCCTCCTTGTCGTTCAGCATCTTCCTGACCTCGACGGTGTTCATCGTCGAGTTCCAGCCCATGTTGGCCATGAAGATCAGCAGTGTGTCTATCTTGTACGGGTCGCCGCGCCAGGCATTGGTGATCACGTTGTGCATCATGCCGTGCACCGACAGCGGATATTCCCACGAGAATGCCTTGTCGATCCGCACCGGACTGCCGTCCGGGTTGACGAACAGGTCGTCCGGGTCGGACGGCCAGCCCAGCGCCATGCCGTCCAGCGGGGTGTTGGGCTTGACCGCCAGAGGCGTGTTGGGCGTGCGCGCGCAGGGCGGGATCGGGCGCGGGAACGGTGTCTTGTGGCGGAAGCCGCCGGGCCGGTCGATGGTGCCGAGCAGCGTCATCAGTATCGCCAGTGCACGTATCGTCTGGAAACCGTTGGAATGGGCAGCCAGTCCGCGCATCGCATGGAAAGCCACCGGGTTGCCGGTGACGCTGTCGTGTTCCTTGCCCCACGAGTCGGTCCATGCGACCGGCAATTCGATCTTCTGGTCGCGCGCGGTGATGCCCATCTCGTAGGCGAGGCGGCGTATCGTCTCGACCGGGATGCCGGTGATCTGGCTGGCCCATTCCGGCGTGTAATCCTTGACCCGTTCCTGCAATAACTGGAACGCCGGTTTGACCGGCACGCCGTCGGCCAGCTTGAATTCGCCGAACAGGAACGGGTCGGCTCCTTCCGAGTGCGTGATCACCGGCTTGTTGGTATTGCGGTCCCACCACAGTTTGTTTTGCGGGTCATAGCAGCCCTCCTCCTCCGGCACCTCGGTGCGCACGAACATGCCGAATTCGTCGTGCGCATCGTCGAGGTTCACCAATTGGCCCGAGTTGGTGTAGCGCACCAGGAAGTCGCGGTCGTAAAGCCCCAATGCGATGATCTCGTGGATCAGCGCGAGCAGCAGCGCGCCGTCGGTGCCGGGACGTATGCCCACCCATTCGTCGGCGATCGCCGAATAGCCGGTGCGTATCGGGTTGATCGAGATGAAGCGGCCGCCCCCGCGCTTGAACTTCGAGATCGCGATCTTCATCGGATTGGAGTGATGGTCCTCGGCCGTGCCTATCATCACGAACAGCTTGGCGCGTTCCAGGTCCGGCCCGCCGAATTCCCAGAACGAACCGCCTATCGTGTAGATCATGCCGGCGGCCATGTTCACCGAACAGAAGCCGCCGTGCGCGGCATAATTGGGCGTGCCGAACTGGCGCGCGAACAGGCCGGTCAGCGCCTGCATCTGGTCGCGCCCCGTGAACAGCGCGAACTTCTTCGGGTCGGTGGCGCGCAGCTTGCCCAGCCGTTCGGCGAGGATGTCGAAAGTCTCTTCCCAGCTGATCTCCTCGTATTCTCCGGCACCGCGTTCCGTGCCGGGCTTGCGGCGCAGCGGCTTGGTCAGCCGCGCCGGGGAATACTGCTTCATGATGCCGGAACTGCCCTTGGCGCAGATCACGCCGTTGTTGAGCGGATGATTCGGGTTGCCGTCTATGTAGCGTACCTCGCCGTCGCGCAGATGGACGCGTATCCCGCATCGGCATGCGCACATATAGCAGGTAGTGTTGCGCACCTCGTTCTTTGCATCCGGTGCCGGGGAAGCCAGCGGGTCGTGCAGCGGGGTGATTGTGCTCCGGGAGTCGCCAAAGTTATGGTTATTCATCGACGGCCTGTTATTGATCTGATGTCATTGTGGCGAATCTGAAGTTCCACTTTGGCTGGGGCGTTAGTATGCGCATCAGCCAACCCCACCATCCATAGCCGTGATGAGCTATTGACTTATAGCCCGTTAGGGTTATCGTGATTTGTCGGCGAAAGTCTTAGCATAGTCACACGTTCATAGGGTTATTCTAAACAACTCCAGAGTCGTTATAAATGCCAAGCCAGCGAAAGATCCGGTAGCTCCGGTAGTTCCGCATATGCAGTGATTATATGCGAGTATGCGATTTTTTCACAAAACAGCATCTTTGAGATTGACTCTGAAAATTTTGGAATCTCCGCTATTGAAAAATTATCGGGGTATCGGGAGATTGACATGGCACTGGTAAGTCCGCATGGCGGGCATGGTCTGAATCCGTTGTTGCTCAAAGGGAAGGCACTCGCTGAAGAGTTGTTGCGCGCGCGTTCATTGCCTCGGATCAAAGTCAGTTCGCGCGAAAAGGGCGATTTGATCATGCTCGGCATCGGCGGATTCACTCCGCTCGACGGATTCATGACCCGCGCAGATTGGGAAGGCGTGTGCGACGGCATGAAGATGTCCAGCGGCCTGTTCTGGCCTATCCCGATCACACTTTCCACCGGCAAGGCCACCGCAGATACACTCAAGACAGGCGCCGACGTCGCACTGGTCGATGCCGACAACGGCGAGATCCTCGCCACGATGAAGGTCACCGAGAAATACACCATCGACAAGGCTCACGAGTGCGCGATGGTATTCAAGACGATCGATCCTGAGCACCCCGGCGTGAAGATGGTGATGGAACAGGGCGAGATAAATCTTGCGGGCCCGGTTAAGGTGCTTACACTGGGCGGATTCGACCAGAAATACGGCGATCTGTTCATGACACCCCACCAGACTCGCGAGCTGTTCGAAGAGATGGGCTGGAGCAAGATCGCCGCGTTCCAGACGCGCAATCCGATGCACCGCTCGCATGAATACCTGGCCAAGATCGCGATTGAGACCTGCGACGGCGTGTTGGTCCACTCGCTGCTCGGCCACCTCAAACCCGGAGATATTCCCGCAGATGTGCGGTCCGAAGCGATCTCGGTATTGATAGACAAATATTTTGTGAAGAAGACCGTGGTGCAGGCCGGTTACCCGCTCGATATGCGCTATGCGGGCCCGCGCGAAGCGCTGCTGCATGCGCTGTTCCGCCAGAACTACGGCTGCTCGCATCTGATCGTCGGGCGCGACCACGCCGGGGTCGGCAATTACTACGGCCCCTTCGATGCGCATCACATCTTCGACGAGATCCCCAAGGGATCGATGGAAACCCAGCCGCTCAAGATCGACTGGACTTTCTGGTGTTACAAGTGCGGCGGCATGGCTTCGGCGCGCACCTGCCCGCACGACGAGAAGGATCGGCTGCTGGTTTCCGGTACCAAGTTGCGCAAATGGCTGTCTGAAGGCGCCGATGTACCGGCCGAATTCAGCAGGCCGGAGGTGCTGGAAATATTGCGCGCCTATTACGCCGGTTTGGCTGAAGAAGAAAAAGTGGAAGTTAAGCTCAGCGGTCACTCGGGACGTTAGAAAACAGCCCTTCCCTTTGCACCCGCAGGGGGTAGGCCGTGGTTGCACAGCCGCTGAAGCGGCAACAACCTCGCACATGGGGGAGTGCCGGGGAGAGGGGACACTCTTCTTTGCCCCCATTTTTACCAATTTTTTTACCAATTTTTGTTCGGGTTGATTAAGTAAAGTAATGGTGGTAGGTTCGCAGGGTCAGAATTTTTGCGGGGAATAACTTTTTCTATACTCGACGGCCAACCGATTTAAGGATAATTTTGCGTCTAAAATTTTTGAGGAGAACCTAATAATGTTCGCGAGCAACCCCTTTGCCGAACTTTCGGCATCAATTCCAACCGTCTACATGCAGGGGTATATCGTCTTGATGATCCTGCTGGTCATGGGCGGGACAATACTTGACATGATGCATAAGAAGAGCGCGCAGTACTTTTTCGAAAATGCGAAAAAAGCGAAGAAGAGCGCAAAACGGTCAGTGGGTGGTGGAGAAAAAGCATCGATTGCCGCTTCAGTGCTGGTAAAAGAAGTATTAACTTCTGGCGAATTCAGCAATACAAGACGCAGGCTTTCCCATCTGTTGACCATGTGGGGGACGATTATTTTCGTTGTGACTACCGCGATCATGATTTTTGGCTATCCCACTCCGGCAACGCCCACACCTGCCATCCTGCCGCAGCTCTGGCATATCGGCGCACTGATGTTGGCCGTTGGTGGATACTGGTTCTGGCTTTTTATCCGCGTTGATGTGTCTGCGGAAGGCCTTCCATGGTTTCGGTTCGAGCGTGCGGATTTGTTTATTCTCTCGCTTCTTGCTACCTCAACTTTCGCATTGATCTGGTCATTTACCGGCGGTGGACTAACCATATTCTTTGCCTTGTTTATCCTGTCAAGCACAGTTCTATTTGGCGGCGTTTATTGGTCCAAGTTTGCCCACATGTTCTTTAAGCCCGCTGCGGCCTACCAGAAAAAAATTACCAAGGCCGATGGTTCCCGGGAGAATTTGCCTCCTGACTATGATTTGACGGATCCTGAAGTACAGCGAAAGTTTCCGGATATCCCTATGTATATGGGCAAGAACCCGCCAAACATGGGGCTTTGTATCAAGGCTGAAAGACCAAACCACTATTAACACTGACTTGACTAATTATCTATAAGAAATAGAGGAATATATTATGCCAACTTTTGTATATATGACGCGTTGTGATGGTTGTGGAGAATGCGTCGACATCTGCCCGTCCGACATCATGCACATCGATAAAAAGCTGCGTCGTGCTTACAACATCGAACCTAGTATGTGCTGGGAATGCTATTCCTGTGTAAAAGCCTGTCCACACCAGGCGATCGATGTACGCGGTTATGCCGACTTTGCACCGCTTGGACACAGTGTTCGAGTACTCCGTGATGAAGAGAAAGGCACTATTGCGTGGACCATCAAGTTCCGTAACGGTAAGAAAGACATGGAGCTACTGGCACCTATCACGACCAAGCCCTGGGGCAAGCATATTCCCAAGCTGGCTGATCAGCCTGCTCCTAGCAAGGAGATGCGAGACAGCCAACTGTTGTTTAATGAGCCTAAATACATCCGTATGGATGACGGTGGGTTGCACACACTGAAATCTAATGGCTTGGAAATCAAAGAAGGGGTGCAATACTAATGAGCTACCAGACAATTATTGAAGGCAATATCGATATCCTGGTTGTAGGTGCGGGCCTGGGTGGCACCGGTGCGGCATTTGAAGCAAGATATTGGGGCCAGAACAAAAAAATCGTCATCGCCGAAAAAGCAAACATCATGCGTTCTGGTGCGGTAGCCCAGGGTCTGTATGCGATCAACTGCTACATGGGTACACGCTTTGGCGAGAACAATCCCGAAGATCATGTGCGCTATGCACGTATCGACCTGATGGGTATGGTGCGTGAAGACTTGCTGTTTGACATGGCACGCCACGTAGACTCCACCGTGCATAACTTTGAAGAGTGGGGTCTTCCCATCATGCGCAACGAGAAGAAGGGTTCGTTTCTGCGTGAAGGGCGTTGGCAGATCATGATTCATGGCGAATCCTACAAGCCTATCGTTGCTGAAGCGGCCAAGAAGTCAGCGGACAAGGTTTTCAACCGCATTTGTGTGACCCATCTCTTGATGGATGAATCCAAGGAAAACCGTGTTGCCGGTGCCGTGGGTTTTAATGTTCGCACGGGTAATTACCACGTATTCAAGTCCAAGACCGTTATCTGTGGTGCCGGTGGTGCTTCCAACATCTTTAAGCCGCGTTCTATTGGTGAAGGTGCGGGCCGTGTCTGGTACGCGCCGTGGTCTTCTGGTTCTGCATATGGCCTGATGATCGAAGCCGGCGCAAAGATGACACAAATGGAAAACCGTATCGTGCTGGCTCGATTCAAGGATGGTTACGGTCCTGTCGGCGCCTACTTCCTGCATCTCAAGACCTATACTCAGAATGCCTACGGTGAAGAATACGAGTCCAAGTGGTTCCCTGCCCTGCAGCAAATGGTAGGCAAAGAATACCTGGACCCGGAGGTTTCGCACAGAACTCATAGACCCATTCCGACTTGTCTGCGCAACCACGCAATCATCAACGAGGTTAATGCGGGTCGCGGCCCGATTCACATGGTCACCATGGAAGCCTTCCAGGATCCTCATCTTGAAGAGATCGGCTGGCACAACTTCCTGGGCATGACCGTTGGTCAGGCGGTACTGTGGGCAGCCACAGACGTTGATCCCAAGTACGAAAATCCTGAGCTGACAACCTCTGAACCCTATGTTATGGGTTCGCATGCCACGGGTTGCGGTGCATGGTGCTCCGGTCCTGAAGACGTGTCGCCGCCGGAGTACTACTGGGGCTATAACCGCATGACGACTATTGAAGGTCTGTTCGGTGCCGGTGATGCGGTAGGCGGTACACCACACGCGTTCTCATCAGGTTCTTTTACTGAAGGCCGTCTGGCTGCCAAGGCTGCCTGTAAATATATTGATGATGGCAAAGCAGAGGGCATCCGTGTTTCTGACGCTCAGATCAATCGTCGTAAGGAACAGATCTACAAGCCCATGGAAACTTACCGTGTTTACAGTAATGAAGTGGTTGCCGGTACCGTTAATCCCAACTTCATCAATCCAAGACAAGGTCTTGATCGTTTGCAGAAGCTGATGGATGAGTACTGTGGTGGTTTTGGTGTTAACTACATGACCAACGACAAGCTCCTGAACATCGGTCTCAAGAAAATGTACATTCTGGGGCAGGATCTGGAAAAAGTCGCCGCTTCAGATATACACGAGCTATTGCGTGCATGGGAGCTGAAGCATCGTTTCCTTACTTCTGAGAGTGTATTCCAGCATACGCTGTTCCGTAAGGAGACACGTTGGCCGGGTTACTACTACCGTGGTGATGTAATGAAGCTGGATGATAAGAACTGGCACGTACTGACAGTTTCCCGTCGTGATCCCAGGACGGGTGAGTACACGATGGAAAAAGCGCCGCTCTACCACCTGGTAGGTGATGTAGAGAAAGCGCCGCCAGAAGCGCACTAAGCAAATGCAGGCTTGATTTACCGGTTTTGTAAAATCAGGCCTGCGAAAATATATTTGCCATAACTTGTTAGTGTATTAAAAGAGGACCGGCATATTTTATGTTGGTCCTCTTTTTGTCTATTCAGCGAGTTGTGTGACATGGCTATAGATAAAATTATGAAACACTGTGTATGTGAGATATTTTATGAACATTCTTGAAAAAACAGATGAAGAGATTTTAGAGTTGGCCAACCCGATGTGGGCTGATCTTATCAAGTACTCCAATGAAGGAAACTACGGTGCTTTCACGCGTAATTTTTCGAGCTCTTTTATTGCGGGTGCCAATGAGGTTGAAATGGGCAAGCAGTTTGCGAGAAGCGACCTTGCGAAAAACCTGTCAGATGATTATTCGTATCTTGGCATGATACGCCGTGGAGAATATGTCACTGTTTTATATAAAGTGATAAACAAAAAAAACAAAAGTGAATGGCTGGGCAGACTGGTGCTGGGTTATGAAAGGGACAACGTGAAAATTTTTGGGGCCACACTGTTTTAAAAAGAATTATTAGACATGTCAGATACAATTGAAGACGAAAAATTCGTTGAACTAAATTATAAAGTCATCGATAACAAAACCGGCGACATACTTGTCACTGTAGATTATCCGCTGGCTTATGTTCATGGTGTGAATGATGTAATGTCTGAAGAAGTGACAAAGGAATTGTACGGTAAAAAAGTCGGCGATATCATCGAAGTGCCAGTAGATACTACAAAGCTATACGGCGAGAGAGATGAATCTCTGGTATTTACCGACCGTATAGAAAATGTCCCGGAAGAATATCGGGAAATTGGTATGACTATCACCATGGAAAATGAAAAGGGTGAGCCCAGAAACTTTATCGTTACCCGGTTCGATGACAAGACATTGACGGTCGACGGTAATAACCCCCTTTGCGGCAGAGAAGTCACTTTCATGCTGGAAGTCTTGTCTATACGCGAAGCTACCGAGGAAGAAATCGAGCTTGGCGGAGCGGTCGGCGCCGATCCTGACTTAAATGAAATACTCGACCGGGCAAAATGAAATTCTCAACCAATTACCTAATTTATCCCGAGAACAGGGCTCTGGAGCGTGCAATAGCGAATTCTATAGGCATGCTGAGTGAAGAGGCGGCTGCAGCGGCTGTTCCGGATACCAAAGTTACTGTAGCGGACAATTTTCGTTACACACGGGGAAATTATGAGCAGCACCGTTTCAGTTCTAAAATTTTTGAGAGTTTACGCGAGGCACTTGAGGGATCGCTTGCAGCCCCCCCTCCAAACATAAGCCGCGACCAGCAGCCATTGGCCTGGGCTGAGACTCAGAATTATCTTGGAAACATTCTGGCGGCACTAGGACAGCAGCGGAGAGATGCTGAATTGTATGAACGGGCCATTCAGTGCTTTGGCAATGCATTGGAGGAGTTCAGACAGGAAAACTCACCATTGGAATGGGCAGCTACGCAATATAACCTGGGCACGGCTAACCAGGCGCTTGGCCGGCTGCTTGATGCCACAAAGCCGCTAAAAATCGCCGTGGATGCTTATACCAATGCTTTGCTGGTTTGGACGCGAAATGAGTCTCCGGAAGACTGGATGTTTACGATGCATCAGCTTGGAGATACTTTCCATGCGTACGGAAAACTGCTTAAAGGCAACCGTCAATTTCAAAAGTCCGTTGTTGCCTATAAAAATGCGCTTGCCGTACTCGATGCGGATAATTATGCATTAGAGTTGACTGCCACACATAACAACCGTGCTGCAGTATTGCATCATCTCGGTGAGACGGAAGAAAACCCTGAACGCATGGAGGAAGCGATAAGATCTTATGAAAAGGCGTTAACGGTCAGTATGGAGCAGCAACTTCCAATTCATCTGGCGGTACTGTGCAGGGTAAACAAGACGACAGCACAGAATGTGCTGGCAGAATTAACAAACGATACCGGGCTTGCAGAAGAAGTGGCCGATGAGTTTGAAGTAATTATCGAGTGTTTTTCGCATGCCCTTCAGCCGCTCTGTTTAAGGCATTGCGAGGAGCAAATGGGTAAGGCAAGATCGCTGGCGCTTGCCACTAGCGCAAGCCGCTGATCAGGGGGTCGAAGTTTGTCGGCTGCAGAAAAAACAGAAAAAAAGCGGGATCCGAACGATCCATGCCTGTTCTGCAAAGATCCGCGTGGCGTATCACTGGAGCATGAACTTGCTTACAGCGCGCGTGATACCTACGCGGTGAGCCCGGGCCATACCCTGGTTATCCCGCGTCGCCATGTAGCCAGCTTTTTCGACCTGACGCCCGAAGAGGTCAATGCCTGCATGGGGCTGATCACCGAGGAGCGCAGGCGACTGGACGAGGAATTCAATCCTGATGGATACAATATCGGCGTTAACGTAGGACCGGCTGCCGGACAGAGTATATTCCATGTCCATATTCACCTCATTCCGCGCTACCGGGGTGATGTCGAGAATCCCCAGGGGGGCGTGCGCCATGTGATTCCAAAGAAGGGACATTACACGCGCTAGACAGTATAATTTCGTCAGTTAGTGGGAGGGGCTGGCAACCCTGTTGAAATACCTCCCGTTTTCAACCAGCAAGGAGATACGATTATGAGCGATGACAAGAAGCCTTTTATCCGTCCCAAGGTTCCGGATGGCCACGCATTCCACGTGACAACTCGTCAGAAAGAGATTACGCCAGGACAATTTTTTGTTGGCTATGAAACTATCTGGGAACCGCACCAGAAAGAAGTTCCCTACACCACTCCCAAGAAGCCCTGACAAGAATATTCAAGGCAATCGGTTGCGCGGCACCCTGACAGATGGTCGCAGGGATAGATGATCGAAGGCCGCGCGGATAACGCCAAACAACTCAAGCCTGGATTTGGTTAATGAAAAGCACGCTTTTATAGCGTGCTTTTCTTTTTGATATAAAGTGCTCTAAAGCTTAAATACGCTCAGAAAGCTGGTAATCCACATTAATAAAAGCGCCAATATCGGCCAGGAAACGAATCGTTCTGGCACCGAATCCGACATCGGGCACCGATTCATTTTTATCAATAGATAAAACCAGTACTACGCAGATTCTGGGCGATAAGTTGTGGCTTTTAATTACTTGCAGGATCTTTTCCTTGGCCGGTTCTATTTTTTTAATGATGATGTCCGTCATCTTATAGACATCAATATTGTCCGTCATCGTTTCCGTCGATAACTCCCATGAACTGATCACGGGTTTATCGAGGGCACTGCGCGCGCCGGATGCATCAACCGAGGTAGGTTCGATGCCAAGCAGACGCGTGATGTCATCAGGATCGAAATGATAACCACTGAGTGTGAAGTGGGCGCGTGCCTTATTCGATGCCAAGTTATTGCCCTGATCGATTGATTGTAAATGGGACGGGAGATTATAGCGTATAGCGAAAAGGGATCAAATGCGCTGTCCCTGGCTTTGCCAAGGATAGCGTGTTTGATTTAAGCAGTTTGGCAGTAAAGGTTTTGCGGATGATAGGCTTGGGCGAATAAGTCCGATCGTTGACCGGTCAGGTCACCGACACTCGGGATGGGCCCTGTTTCATATTGCCGATCACCGCCGCATTTTCAAATCCCGCCCGCCTGAAACAGGACAACACTTCGTTCACGGCTTCGGGCGCAACAGAAACCAGCAAGCCCCCGCTGGTCTGCGCATCGGCCAGCATGCGGCGTTGCCAGTTCTGCAGATGCGCGGCGAAATCCACTTCGTGCCCATAACTGGCAAGATTGCGCTCGATCGCGCCCGGGCCGTAACCTTGTTGCACCAGCGGCAATGCCTCCGACAGGATCGGGATCAGGCCGAACCGCAGATCGGCAGACAATCCAGAGCCGCGGCACATTTCCAGCAGATGCCCAAGCAAACCGAATCCGGTCACATCGGTCAGCGCACGCACGGCTTTCAGGGCCGATAATTCGCTGCCCACCGTGTTGAGTTGGGTCGCGGTCGCGATCATCTGCGCATAGCCATTTGCGGACAGGGCATCCTTCTTCAATGCAGCCGCAAGCACACCGACACCCAGTCCCTTGCCGAGTATCAGCACGTCTCCTGCCTGCGCTTCGCTGTTCTTCTTGAGTTTGTCGGGATGCACGATGCCGATCGCCACCAGCCCGTAGATCGGCTCGACTGAATCGATCGAATGGCCGCCCGCCAGCGGGATGCCGGCGGATTCGCAGACCGCTTCGCCGCCTTGTAAAATGGAGCGTATCGTCTCGACCGGCAATTTGTTGATCGGCATGCCGACGATCGCCAGCGCCATGATCGGCGTGCCGCCCATCGCATACACATCGGACAATGCGTTGGTCGCGGCGATGCGTCCGAAGTCGAATGGGTCATCGACGATGGGCATGAAGAAATCCGTGGTCGCGATGATCGCCTGCTGGTCGTTCAGGCGGTACACCGCCGCATCGTCGCTGGTCTCGGTGCCGACCAGCAGGTTGCCAAACGGCAGCTTTTCCTTTGCGGCACCCAGGATCTCCTGCAACATGGCCGGCGCTATTTTGCAGCCGCAGCCGCCGCCGTGCGACAATCGGGTCAGCTTGATTTCCGGAATTGCCACGGTTTCAGGGATTACTTGAACTTCAGACACGACCTACTCCTCATCTTTGAAAATAATTTTCAGGCAAAAATGCTATTCAGAACTGCAAACCTATCACAGCTGGACCAGTTTGACGAAATTATCGACGTGCGCACGCCGGCGGAATTCGCCGAGGACCACATACCCGGCGCGATCAATTGCCCGGTGCTGTCCAACGAGGAACGCGCCACCGTAGGCACGCTGTACACGCAGGTGTCGCCGTTCGAGGCGCGCAAGGTCGGCGCGGCGCTGATCGCGAAAAATATCGCGCACCATCTGGAGACGCGCTTTCGCGATCATGCGAAGTCGTGGCGCCCGCTGGTCTACTGCTGGCGCGGCGGGCAGCGCAGCGGCGCGATGAGCATCATCCTCGCGCAGGTAGGCTGGGCGACACACAAGCTGGAAGGCGGCTACAAGGCCTACCGGCGCAAAGTTCTGGATGAACTGGAAGTGCTGCCGCAAAGCCTCACATTCAAAGTGGTCTGCGGCGCCACCGGATCAGGGAAAAGCCGGCTGCTCGCTGTATTGGATGATACAGGACAACAGGTCTTGGATCTGGAAATGCTGGCGAAACATCGCGGGTCCGTATTGGGCAGATTGCCGGATCAGGCGCAGCCTTCGCAAAAATTATTCGACAGCATGCTGCTGCAGACCTTGCGGGGATTCGATCCGGCCCGGCCGGTTTATGTGGAAGCCGAGAGCAACAAGATCGGCCTGATCTCCCTGCCCCCTGCGCTCATCGCCGCGATGCATGCCAGTCAGTGCCTGCTGCTGGAAACTCCTCTGGCAATACGTGTCGCCGGGCTGCTTGAAGACTACCGCTACTATACCGATAACCCGGATATATTTATCGAGCACCTGAAGCCTCTTTACCGCTTTCACGGCGCCAGGCAACTCGAACACTGGAGCATGATGATCCGCTCCGGAGCATTCGCGACCGTGGTCGCGGAGTTGCTCACGCTGCATTATGATCCCAGTTATTTCCGCGCAACTTCCAGACATTATGCCAATCTTGAAAAGGCAAAGCGCGTCCCGCTGGAGGATTTGTCGGGGGATGCGCTGATTGAGGTCGCGAGGATGCTGTGAAAATATCGTCATTGCCGCGTAAGCTTCCGCAGTCAGCTCTGAACTAAAATGGCAACAGAACCTTTGGAGGAAGATTATGGAACTCAGGCGTTTGGGTGATAGCGATCTGCATGTCTCGGCACTGGCCCTCGGCACGATGACCTTCGGTGAACAGAACAGCGAGGCGGATGCCCATGCGCAGCTCGATCTGGCGGTATCGCGCGGAGTGAATCTCATCGACGCCGCCGAGATGTATCCGGTTCCGCCGCGCGCCGAAACACAGGGGCGCACCGAGAGTTATATCGGCTCGTGGCTGAAACACCAGCAGCGCGACAAACTGATCGTCGCCACCAAGATTGCCGGCCCGTCGCGGGGCTTCGCCTGGATACGCGACAACCCGCGCATCAACCGCGAGCATCTCAATGCAGCGATAGACGCAAGCCTTGAAAGGTTGCAGACCGACTATATTGACCTCTACCAGATCCATTGGCCCGATCGCTATGTGCCGATGTTCGGGGCAACAAGTTATGACGTTGCGCAGGAACACGACAGCACACCGATCGCCGAACAGCTCCAGGCGCTGGCGGGTCTGATGAAGGCCGGCAAGGTGCGCCACATCGGCCTTTCCAACGAGACGCCGTGGGGTGTGAGCGAATTCGCACGGTGTGCGGAAAAACTCGGCCTGCCGAAGATCGTCTCGGTGCAGAATGCCTACCACCTGATGAACCGCAGTTTCGAGAGCGGGCTGGCGGAAGTCTGTCACCACCTGCATGTCGGACTGTTGGCTTACAGCCCATTGGCATTCGGCTGGCTCACCGGCAAATATCTCGCCGACCCGAACGTCAGGGGTCGCATCACGCTGTTTTCCGGCTTCGGCCAGCGCTATGCAAAGCCAAACGTGCCCGCAGCCAGCAAGGAGTACGTCGCCATCGCCCGGGAAGCCGGTCTCACTCCCGCAACGATGGCGCTTGCCTTCGCACGCACCCGATGGTTCACCGGCAGCGTGATCATCGGCGCAACGAATCCGGATCAGTTAAGGGAAAATCTGGGCAGTGCCGAGGTAGATTTGCCGCCACAGGTATTGGAAAGGATCGAGGCCGTCAACAAGATATATCCAAATCCGGCACCTTGATCGTGCGCAGCCGGCGCGTCTCCATCTGGCTTCAATACGGTTCGAATGGACGAGCCGGCTGCTTGTTCCGGTTTTGACGCGATGCATCCCATGACAGGAAAAGAAGAATAGACATGAATCCGCAACCATCTGGAAATCCGTCGCAACAGGCCGCCGGATTTGCGCGCATGCAATCCATCTTTGCAAGTCAACGGGAAGCCTTTGCCGGATCTCCGATGCCTGGTCTGGCAGAACGCAAAAGGCATCTCGCGGCGCTCAGGGCGTTGCTGATCCAACACACGGATGCGCTTGCCGCTGCCATCAGCACCGATTTCACGGCGCGCTCCGTCGATGAAACGCTGCTCGGCGAAATCATACCCGGCATTCACAGCATCGACTACACGCTGAAAAACCTGCGCCGCTGGATGAAGCCCAGTCCACGCAGCGTCGGTCTGGATCTTCTGCCGGCCAGCGCCCGCGTTGTTTACCAGCCGCTGGGCGTAGTCGGCATCATGGTGCCGTTCAATTATCCGGTGAACCTGGCCGTGGTCCCGCTGGTGGCGGCGCTTGCGGCCGGCAACCGGGCGATGATCAAGATGTCCGAGTTCGCGCCGGGAACCGCGGCGCTGATCGGAGAAATGCTGGCCAAATATTTCGACGAAGACCATGTCGCCGGGGTGACCGGCGAGGCGGATATCGCCGCCGCATTTTCCCGACTCGCTTTTGACCACCTCCTGTTCACCGGCTCGACACCGGTCGGCAAACAGGTCATGCATGCGGCGGCGGACAACCTCACCCCCGTCACCCTCGAACTGGGCGGCAAGTCGCCGGCCATCATCGCCGCTGATATTCCGCTGGCCGATATCGTCGACCGGCTCTGCTTCGCCAAGTCGCTGAATGCCGGACAAACCTGCATAGCGCCGGATTACATCCTCATCCCGCGCGGCAAGCTCGAAGATTTCATGCGGCTTTTCAAAGCCGCGTTCAGAAAGATGTTCCCCTCCATCAACGGCAACCCGGACTACACCAGCATCGTCAATGCCCGCAGCCATCGGCGCCTGCACGACCTGCTGAAGGATGCCGCCGCGAAGGGCGCAAGGATAGACAGGCTCAGCGATGAAAGCATAAGCGACGGAACCTTCCGTATGCCGTTGCACCTGGTGACAGATGTGACGGACGAGATGAAGATCATGCAGGAAGAATTGTTCGGGCCCGTCCTGCCGGTCGTGCCATATGACAGCATCGAAGAGGCACTCAACTATGTGAAACGGCGGCCGCGCCCGCTGGCCCTGTATCTGTTCACCAACGACCCGGCACTGCAAGATCTGGTCACGGACAATACCCATGCGGGCTCGATGTGCATCAATGATGCCGTGCTCCAGGTTGCCGTGGACGACCTGCCCTTCGGCGGCATAGGTCCCTCGGGCATGGGCCACTACCACGGCCACGAGGGATTCCTGACGATGTCCAAGGCAAAATCGATATTGAGCAGGGGAAAGTTCAATCCCATGAGATTCATGTACCCGCCTTACGGAGGAACCATCCAGAAATGGATGCTGAAATGGCTGACACGATAAGCAGGGTGAAACAGGACGGATGAAACACGGGCGTGCGTGCCATTCGCCGCCATGCGATGAATCAGGTTCCCGCAGCATTACTGCTTATGGATGACTCCCGGTCCTGCTTTTTGCCGAGCCGCAATGCCGCCCCTCACATTGCTGACCTGGCTGTAGCCGGCTTCTCCAGCAGCCGGACTGCCTTGGCGGAGCGGTTGCCTGAATGACACATCACGGCGATCGGTTTGTGCTTGTATGCCGTAATTTCACCGAGTCGCGCACCCGATTCGCCCAGCGGGATCAGTGTGGCATCGGGGGCACGAGCATCGGCATATACACCCGGTTCACGGACATCCAGCAGCAGACCTCCTTTGCAGATTCTAGTGATGCGATCTCGCCATCAATTTCAGGATCTTCAGATTGATGACGAGAAAACGTATCCCCTGCCATATCAGCGATGTCCGCATATAGCGCGTGAGTCCGGTCGGAGACGGCGGATAATAAGCCTGTTGGTAAGGCTCCCTGTTGGTGATCTTGCCTGACATGTATTGCTCCTTGAGATTATTTCGCGGATATTAATCCGGCAGTATCGACCAGCCCGGCTTCAATTTCGCCTGGTAGATGAAAGCGTGGTGCAGCAGGTATTTCATCCAGTGGCCGGCCAATCCGATTTCACCGAAAGTCAGGTCGATGTCGCGGCCGTAATCGGGGTATTTCTCGAAGTCCGGAACCACCGGAAACACCGTCATCGTGGCTGCGGTGCCCTTGAAGAAATCCGACCCGGTAGATGCCACGCACGCAGCACCCATTTCGGCCATCGACGCCGTATGGGTCGGCTTTTCAGCACCGTTGATCATGTCGCGGATACTCATCGCAACCGCTTTCGCCATTGCAGCGGACGGCATCCCGGTTCTCGGCGCTGTCGGATTGATCGGTGTTCCATTCGCGCTTTGCATCGGCTTGCTGATCAGATGCGGCGGCGCGAAAGCGATGCCGACAGCGAATATATTGCGGTAGGCCGGTGTCTGGTACGTCCTCGGCCAGTCCTTGGCACTCCATTCCAGATAAGGCCGCGGCGTGTAATCGGCGTCCACTTTCATGAAACCGTTGGGTGCAAATACCTGGCTCGATATGTCGCCGCCGGCTTTGTCGTAGGCCTTCAGTCCGACCCCGGCAAACGGCGGGATCAGCATTGAAAAATCGAACTCCTGCTCATGGAAACTTCCGTCCATGGTCTCATAATGGATCTTTCCGGCTTCGACTTTGGTCACATGAGCGCGAGTGATCCATTCGATGCCGCGCTCGACCATCAGCGATTCGGCGAAGGTCTTGCCGTTGGTGACATAGCCGCCGCGCTTGATATGCACGCCGCCCATGCCGAAATCTCCCAGTTCGTATTCATTGCTAATCCAGACGATGCGCGCCATGTCACGAACCCCGGCCTCGCGCAGCACATGATCGACGTTGTAGATATATTCGAACGCGGCGCCCTGGCAGGTGCACATGCCGTGGCCGGTGCCGACGACGATAGTGCGGCGTTCGCCTCTGCGCATGTCGTCGATGATCGTCTGAAGTTTCTTGTTGGCGTCCAGAGCATGGTTGGCAGTGCAAACAGATACCGTATGACCATGTTCCGGCCCCAGCCCCGGAGTAGCGCCAAAATTCAGCTTGGGCCCTGTGGCATTCACCAGGTAGTCGTACGTGATGTTTTCCTGCACACCTGCTTTGTCCGGATGCGTGTATTCGATGGTCACCAACGGGCTCGCACTCGCGGCACTGCCTTCCGGGTTGATTGAAAGCGCCTTGGCCTGACGGAAGTCCACGTCGGTCTTGCTGTAAACCTCGGCGAGATCGAACGTGACTTCCTCTTCTTTCATCTGGCCAACACCCACCCAGATATTGGAAGGGATCCAGTTCCATTTTGCATTCGGCGAGACAACGACGATTTCATGGTGCTTGCCTATCCATTTGTTCAGATACCTGGCGACAGTGTGCCCGGATATGCCTGCACCCAAGATCACGATTCGTGACATTTCTTCTCCTTAGATTTGAGTAAATTGTGAAGCATTATGAAATGCGATCCCTGC
Organism: uncultured beta proteobacterium; assembly: GCA_963723415.1. GTDB lineage: Bacteria > Pseudomonadota > Gammaproteobacteria > Burkholderiales > Gallionellaceae > Gallionella. The sequence continues at coordinate 291,249 of CAVRQB010000004.1, forward strand.
ACCACCCGCTTTGTTTTGTTGTTTGCGTAAAGACCCTCAATCCGGCGGGTAGAAGCTCATTCATATATAATCATACGCTAATATATAAACTTTGACTATGTTTTTTCGGGCATACATGGAGACTAGCCATGCAAAGGAATTGATAACAACGTTGCCGCATTGTTGCGGCACATCCGGATGCAACGCCAAACCAATACATTGACCAGGAGCAAGCAATGGTTAATCATGCCGACTTACAGCAAATGAATCGTGCTTCCTGTGACAAAATACATAGGCATCCTCACCTCAGGCAGTGACAGTCCCGGTCTGAACGCGGCGATCCGCGGTGTCGGTAAGGCTGCGCTGAACCAGTACGACATGCAGCTGATCGGCTTTCGCGATGGTTTCCGCGGACTGATGGAAAACCGGACGATGTCGCTGGAGGCCGCAAATCTATCCGATATCCTGACCCGCGGAGGCACCATCCTCGGCACCAGCCGTGACAAACCCCACCGCATGCCGATTGGCGGCAAGATGCAGGATATGACCGACGTGATAGTCGACAACTACCGCGACAATCATCTTGATGTCCTGGTCTGCCTGGGCGGCGGCGGTACGCAAAAGAACGCGCTGCGCCTCAAGGAAAAAGGCCTCAACATCATCACCCTGCCCAAGACCATAGACAACGACATCGCCATGACCGACATTACCTTCGGCTTTGACACCGCCCTTGGCATTGCCACCGACGCGATCGACCGCCTCCACAGTACGGCACACAGCCATCACCGCATCATCTTGGTGGAAATCATGGGCCACCGGGCGGGCTGGCTGGCGCTGGGCGCGGGCATCGCGGGTGGCGCAGACGTGATCCTGATCCCGGAAATCCCCTATGCGGTGGAAAGCGTCGCGGAAGCGATCCGCGAACGCAGCCGGCGCGGGAAAAGCTTCAGCATCGTCGCCATTGCCGAAGGAGCGCTCTCGCTGCATGAACACGCGGAACATCTGGAAGCGAAGAAAAAGAAAACAGACGCCAAGCTTAAAGAGAAAAAAAATGCGGAACCCAAGTCCACACCCGAAACGCTATACGCGGAAAAAACGGTGCGCCTGGCCAAACAACTCGAGCTGCTGACCGGACTGGAATCACGTATCACCATCCTGGGTCACTTGCAACGCGGCGGCATCCCTTCCGCTGCCGACCGCCTGCTCTCCACCCGGCTGGGGACGTCTTGCACCGAACTGATCGATCAAGGTCAATATGGCGTGATGGTTGCAGCCAGAGGGAATGGCACCAAGGCAGTAAAGCTGGAAGATGTTGCCGGAAACGTCAAAACGGTGCCGCCCGATCACCCCTGGGTACAGAGCGCACGAAGCATTGGAATCAGCATGGGGGATTGAGATCAGCAGACCCCAATTTCGATTTCGGCTGCGAAGTACCGGGGCACAACCATCTGCATCGTGCCTAAACGAGACATGCGCTCGAGCCGCTGCTATCGTGCATGAATTGGCAGCAAATTTGTGGCATCGCCAGTGAAGCAGGCACTCATCGGAGATTCTCACTTCTTTCCGGCCTTCCGGTTGGCCCAGACAAGCTGCGCAGGAGCCTGCCCATTGAAGTGGCGACTGCTGCAGAGAAGATCCGCCATCTGCCTTGGGTCGCAGTCTGCATATGTCGAACGGCAGCATGGAGGCATCGAGATAATTGGGCACTCTACTCCGGGCAAGGAGCAGCCGCCCCAATAGCACATACAGCCATCGGAATGATGAAATATCTCCATGGAATTGTCTGGGCCCATCGGGTTCCATCTCGTCAACGAAGGTCATATGACATCATTCCTGTCACGCGGACATAACAGGCATCTTTACGGATTCGCTTTACCGGAAATTTTGGTATATTGATCATCGGTATATATGTGTGCAATTCAGGAACATTTTATACAGGGAGATACATCATGAGAATCGTAAGCCTGCTTGCAGCGATTACACTGACCGGATTTGCAATATCGGTTAACGCTGCCTACGACGAAGAACTTGGTTCGGCAAAACTTCATGACCTTGATAATTCGATCAAGCATCACAGCGGCAATATCCTCGCTATAAAGCAAGGACTATTGACACAGGCACCAACAAACCAAAGGAATGTAAAGGATGTAGAATATTCCGATGATGTCTTGTCCGTATTATCCGAAATAAGCATTGAGTCTGAAACTCTGATCGAACATCAATCCCTGTTTGGCAAAATGGGGAGCGAACACGGCAAGACATCGGCCAATGCAAGGGTGATTGATGATGTAAGGATTCTCAAAGATAAATGCGGGCCTTACCTGGACGAAATAAATCTGAATTTGAATAAGATAAAAAGCGATGATCTCGTTTTTGAAGTTAAAAATGCGAGGGACGATGCCGTGAAGATATGTGGCATTATTCAGCGCTGGGAATGAACGAACTATAGATTCCATCGAGTAAAGTCATCGAAATGTCCTGTGACTGCTTTCTGGACACCGAAGCGGCAACATGAAGTTCTGCCGTGTCCCACGCGCGCAAGTTCGAGAATGTTCCGAAAAGCAGGCGTTCACCCGAGGAAAGATTATGATCAGATTTGCAATTGCCACCTTTACACTTCTAGCCATGGCAATGGTATCGGTCGCTCATGCTGATCCCAAAAGTCTGGCGATGGAAAAGCAATGTTTTGCCTGCCACACTTTGTCCATGAATCAGATCGTTGCCACACAGATTAGCAAGGCGCCGGATTTCAAGACGATCGCGGAGAAATATAGGGGTCAAGCCAGTGCCGAAGCGAGTTTGATAACAACAATAAAAAGCGGCGGCGTAGACCACTGGGGCTCCACCCCGATGCCCTCTTCAGAAGGCAATCGGCCCAATGTATCCGATGCCGAGGCAAAGGAATTGGCTGATTGGATACTAGAACAACACTGAACCAAGTTGATTGTCGACTTAATGCCCTGTGCAGCATATCAGCATCCGGGAGACCTTTTACTGAGCAGGCCGGTAAATAGTGCGTGATTTTGGTCAGGCGGCATAGCGAACATGTTTTTCCTGAAACAGATTCTGGATCACATGAGGTTGCTTCTGTCGGCGGTGAAGATGGCTACGCAGGCTGGCCACCATCTCCGCTTTGTTGGTTGGCCGGCTCTTTCCCAGGGCGTTAGTCTTGACGTCCTGATTGAGCAACTCATCAGGGTTCAGTTCGGGGCAGTAGCCGGGCAGACGAATCAGCCGCAGACGCTTGGCGTTTTCGGCGACAAACTTCTTCGCGGCTGCCGAACGATGCACCGGGTGACCATCGACGATCAGGAATATCTTGCCCTTGACCTGTTTGAGCATCCGCTTCATGAATTCAATGAACACCGAATTCTGGAACTTGCCTTCGAACACCATGAATGCCAGTGCACCACGATTGGTGATCGCAGAGATCATGTTACAGCCAAAGCGTTGCCCGGTCGCTCGCACCACCGGCGTTTGCCCCATCGGGGCGAAACAAGTTCCGCTGACATGATCACTGCGCAATCCCATCTCGTCACCCCAATAAATCGTCGCTTTCTCGCGCTTCGCTACCTTGACGATGGCTGGGTAGTCTTCGTCAAGCCAGCGGGCAATCGCTACATCGTTTCGCTCGTAGGCACGGCGTACGGGTTTCTGTGCACTCATACCCCATGCCTTGAGGTAACGCCCGACCGTCGTCTGCGAAACTGTGATGCCACACTTCCGCTCGATCAGGCGGGCCACCGCTTCCCGCGTCCAAAGGTAGAACGGCAACTTCAACTGGTCGGGCATCGTTCCAATGATCAGCGCACGAATGCGCGCAGCCTGTGTTGTATTCAACCGTCCGCCGCCAGGGCGTCGACCACGCCTGCCAGGCTTCAACGCCCGCAGCCCACCATCACGAGACAACTTCATCCATTTGCTCACTGCTCGCAGGCTGACGCTGTATGTCGTCGCCGCTTCGGTTTGCGTCATCCCTCCACGCACCGCTTTCACCACCAGCTTCCGCAGGTGAGCTTGCGTGGCTCCATCCAATTTCCGGGCATCAGTCTTGGTACTCATGTCTCCTATAACGCACTACGCACTATTTGGTGCACACGTCAGTAACTACCGTGGTCGCAAATGCCCAACGTCTTCTTCAGGGTAGGCTATAGCAGAAATCGAAGTGTTGCATCGTGCCAAAACCTGCCGTTCGAATCGGTTCAAGGGCTTGGCACCAATAACAGGTTTGTAGTTCTGCATCATGATTTTATGTTGTGCTATCATAATTCGCGTGCGATATTGGCGACAATAAACCAGCACCACAAAGCCAAGCCATGGTCAGGTTTTCCTGGCTGCACGAGTTTGCCGAACACGCTTGATCTAATACTCAAGGGGGAGCCATGAAAAGTTCAAGTATGAGATTGCTTGTCGCTGTCGCCGCAATGTTGGCCAGCTATAGTGCTTTTGCGGACTCAAGCTTTTCCTCTGTCGTCGCTTTTGGTGACAGTCTTTCCGACAACGGGAACTATTATCGCCTCGTTGATAAGCTGACCCCGCTGACGCCGCAAGATGGGCAACCTCCTCTGCCGTATTTCTTCGGTCGCTACTCGAATGGCCCGGTAGCCGTGGAACTCCTTGCAGCCGAATTGGAGTTGCCTCTTCACGATTATGCAGTTGGAGGAGCGACGAGCGGCCTGACGAATGAAGACCCGCGTTTCCCCCGCTCCGGGGTACTTGGCCAAGTGCAGGATTATATCGCTTCAAATGAAGTGCTTGATGGTGAAGCTCTTTATGTGGTTTGGGGCGGCGCAAATGATTTTCTGGGAGCAACAAATCTCGGCTCACCCAGTGTAGCCCAAGCGGTTATCGCCGATGCGATCAATAATCTGACCCAATCGATTGGCCTTCTGTATACACACGGCGCTCGCCATTTCCTCGTTCCAAACCTGCCGGACCTGGGATTGATACCACTCAATCAGGGAGCCCAAGCCCAAGGAGCGACTTACCTCTCGATGACCTTCAATCAAGCCTTTGCAGCCGCCCTGCAGAATCTTGGCCAGCAATTAAGGTACGCCAATATAAGGACGGTTGATGTCGCTGCGCTTTTGGAGAATGTCGCGGCCAGCCCGGCTTCCTATAATTTCCAGAACGTGACCGATGCATGCGTCAGCGATCCTACCTATTCCTGCGTCCTGAGTTCGTTCAATGGCGGACCGGCTTCAGGCTTCCTGTTTTGGGATGCTGTCCACCCAACCGCGTCAGCCCATGCGCTTCTTGCAAATCAATTTGCTGCGTCAGTCGCGTCAGGAAGTGGCCACAAGCCACCGGAACACGATCATGATAAGGACTGGCTGACACGAGTGCGTGAAAAGCACTGATTTATTTTGGAACCACAATTCAGGCAAACCTGATTATTCGCTGAATATAATGGGCGTGGCGCGATGAAAACTGACAAACATGACTTCGATGCACTTACCGCTGAGATTTTCAGGGCGAATGTACATAACGTAGAATCTGAAACCGAGTTCATATACTGCGTTGATTATCCACAAGCCATCGAAATGGCAATTGAACAAGGGGATCATGCATTGCTGATCAAGCTATTGGATGCGAAAGAGAATATCCATCCATGCTTATATCCGGCGCTAGCGGATGCCATCAGAGCGCTACAACCAAATTAGCCGCCCTGTTTCAACCGCATATTCCGGGGTCGCGGACATCTGATTGGCTGCCATACATAACCTGCTCCAACTAACTGCAGTGGAGCGCCTCATCCAGATTCATTTCGCGGCGCTACGACCTACAATCTTTTGTCCCGGGACCAGGAGAATATTTCTCTGTCGCTAACTGAACCCTATAGGAGGGTAAGCTATTGCAAAGCATGAAATCGCAGCCATCAGGCGACATTCGAGCTGTGAAATAGGCAGCAATGATGCGGTCGTTCGTGACCGGCAAAAAAGTGCCATTGGCTGCCAGTCGCAAGTATCCCCCGACTGTCCTTGAAACTCGGCAACGATCAATGATTCGTCTTCGTGGTATGGCCATATATATTGAACTATTGCCTAGCATTAACGAATTCAGGCAGTCTCTCTTGCTACGGCAGAGTAAAAACAGATTGATGAGGCAAAATTGACGATGGATCAGAAAGATTTTCAAACGTTATTCGATCTGGCTGCTGATGCCATCTTCATTCTCGATATGGACGGTTGTATTAAGGAGATCAATCCTATCGCTCATGATCGGGTAGGTTATACGAAAGCCGAGATGTTGGGAAAACATATCGCCAGTTTCATTTTTCCCGAGTTCGCTGCCAAATTGGACAGCAGGTTTACCACGGTTCAAAAAGAAGGATTTTTGATCTACGAATCGGCCCAAGTTCGCAAAGACGGTACTGTTTTGCCTGTAGAGGTATGCACCAGAGAAGTAGAACTGGTCGGGCAAAAAGTGATTTTCAGCATAGTCCGAGAGATCACCGAACGCAAAGAGACGGAAACCCAATTGCGCCAGTCGGAAGAGACACTTCGTGCCATATTTGACGGGACACTCGACGGAATTTGTGTAGTGGATGAAAAGACTTTGCGGTATGTAACAAGCAATCTGGCATTCTCCAACATGATAGGGTATAGCCCCGAAGAGCTTACCCACCTTGATGCCACGGATTTTCATCCTGAGGAGGATTTGCCGTATGTCAGCGAACAGTTTTCAAGGAGTTTTCGGGGTGAGATTCAACTCGCCACAGATTTACCTGTAAAGCGTAAAGACGGGTCTGTGTTTTATGCTGACATAAAAATTAGCCGCGTGAATCTTGCTGGTGTGGATCACATTTTAGGCAATTTTCATGACATTACCAGGCGCAAACAAGCCGAGGCCGACCTTCGCATCGCTGCAACTGCCTTCGAGTCACAAGAAAGTTTGATGATCACCGATCCTGATGGTGTGATCCTGCGGGTCAACAGCGCATTTACCGAAAACACCGGCTATACGACAGAGGAGATAATTGGCCAGACCCCGCGCCTGTTCAAGTCGGGTCGCCATGATGCCGAGTTCTATCGGGCGATGTGGGAGACGCTCCTTCGCTCCGGAACATGGCAGGGGGAAATCTGGGACCGGCGCAAAAATGGCGAGATCTATCCAAAATGGCTCTCCATCTCGGCTGTCAAAGGACACGACGGGGTTGTTACCCATTACGTCGGATCTCACATCGATATCACGGAACGCAAGGCATCAGAAGAAGAGATCCAGCATCTTGCGTTCTATGATCCGCTCTCCGGCCTGCCCAACCGCAGGCTTCTGATGGACCGACTCAAGCAGGCTCTGGTTTCCAGCGCACGTAATGGCCGGGAAGGTGCACTGCTATTTATCGACCTGGACCATTTCAAGAACCTCAACGACACGCTCGGCCACGACATCGGGGATCTGCTATTGCAACAGGTTGCGCGACGTTTGGAATCCTGCATACGTGAAGGCGACACCGTAGCCAGGCTGGGGGGCGATGAATTTCTTCTGATGCTGCTGGACCTGAGTGAACAACCCATTGAAGCCGCGGCACAGGCAGAAGCGATCGGCGAAAAGATTCTCACTGCCATTGGCCAGCCCTACCAGCTCGACAAGAATACATACCGTTGCAGCGCCAGCGTCGGGGTCACCCTGTTCAGTGGCAAGCAAGATCAAATGGATGAACTGATGAAACAAGCCGACATCGCCATGTACCAGGCAAAGAAGGCGGGGCGCAACGCCTTGCGCTTCTTCGACCAGAAGATGCAGGAAAATATCTCTGCACGTGTCTCGCTCGAAGGCGAACTCCAAAATGCACTTGAGTTCAAACAATTCCATCTTTATTACCAGATCCAGGTTGATGATTCAGAGCATCCCTTAGGTGCAGAGGCATTGATCCGCTGGAAACACCCTGTGCGCGGTCTGGTGTCTCCTGATCAATTCATTCCGCTGGCTGAAGAATCCGGACTGATCCTGCCCATAGGTCTTTGGGTGCTGGAGACGGCCTGTGCCCAGCTCAAGTCTTGGGAGCAAGATGAACGTACCCGCGACCTGACGCTGGCGGTTAACGTAAGTGCCAGGCAATTGCATCAGGCCGATTTCGTGGCGCAAGTTGGAGCAGCCATACAAAGCCACGCCATCAATCCCAAGCTGCTCAAGCTGGAGCTGACCGAAAGTCTGTTGCTGGAAAACGTCGAAGACACCATAGCGACCATGAACGCATTGAACGACACTGGCGTGAAGTTCTCATTGGACGACTTCGGCACCGGCTTTTCATCCTTGCAATACCTGAAACGATTGCCGCTCGATCAGGTCAAGATTGATAAGTCGTTTGTAAGTGATATTGCCGAAGATAGCAGCAATGTAACGATTGTCCGCACAGTCGTTGCCATGGCTCGAAGCTTGAATTTGAGTGTCATTGCGGAAGGAGTGGAGCGGGAAGAACAAAGACAGCTTCTTGTGATCAATGGTTGCAATCACTACCAAGGCTATCTATTTGGCCGGCCGGGACCGATTGAGCAGTTTGAGGCGTTGCTGAAAAGGAACTGATTGCTGTACTGTTGGCGAATATCTAAGTGCTGCCTTGTAAGCTAACCAGCCGTGTTCTGATCCCTGATGCACGTTTCCGCAATACTTCAATTTCAATCACAATCAGAAAAAGAGCCAAGACGACACCCGCCATGAAGACAAGCAATAATTCCGTTTCCATCTAAGGAATACCAAGTTATTCATTTTGTGTTCTAGCGTGCCTTGTTTGGTGAAAAATTCCCGGTGGCCAGGCGTTTACGAATAATCGCTGAATCCGCCTGAATTCGCATTTCGATCTTATTGGTTTCAGACACCTCCCAGCGGCGTTCTATCATTAACATTGTCTCTAATCCATAGCGCTTTTGCAGAAATGGAGTACATGCGTCTGCAAACATCCGTGCCAAGGAGTATGAGTCAACATGAGCCATTGCCGTATAACCGCAAAGTCTGACGTGAGGACTAAGGAAAACATCGCTGCTCTCTTCGTGGTGGAGCAACGCAGATTGGATTCGAGGTGTCATCTGTGGCACGATCGTAAAGAACGATATGCGATGCATATTGTTTTCTCCACTTTTCTAGAAAACAGTGAGTGTTTTTCGGCCAAGCGTATGATTAGGCCAGCGGTTAATGTTGATTGTTATTACCCAAGATGTTTTTGATCATCATGGAAGGCACGATTTACCCGGCACCGTCCATGTTCTTCTCATGCGTGTGGAGAAGCAATTCTTGTCTGATCTCACGCAACTTTGATTTGATTATTGCCTCGTTCCGACTTCCAGTCCGCATAAGGATTTTCCGGCCACTGGATTGCTCTTCAAGATCAGGGTCTGCAAACAAGTAAAGTACATTTGGCTGAACAAGCTTCACGGGCTCTTTGATAGTCGGCGTATCCAACAGATTGTCGAGCGTCTGGATCAAAAGGTCATTGAAGTATTTATTCGGATAACCCAGTTGTTCATATGCCCGCTGAAACAATGGGTAGACCCGGATATATAGTTCCACCAACTTTTTAGAATTAATCACTTCCGCGATTCTCACGTACGGCGCATAGCGAGTTGCATTTTTTGGGCTGATGATTAGACCCCCACCAATTCTCTCTGTACCAAACGTGCCTGGTGCCGGCTTGACCGGCATTACGCTCATCGGAGCACGACTGTCATTCAGGTTGATGATTGTGGCGACAATGTTGTGGATTATCTTTTCGGCATTGAATAACTTCATCAATGATTTATCGTCGACTAGTCCCGATAGGGCATCGAGCATGAAGCTGTCACTGTTGGCTAATGCCGGAAGAGCAGGCGTGGTGGGTGGGGCTTCAATGACCTGACGCACCACAGTCTTGGGAGGAGGCAAAGGAGGGGGTGGTGCCTGCAGGCCCACCGGCGCACTCTGGGGCTGGCTATCTTCCCAGTAGAAATATGCCGCAACGCTACCTACCAAGACTATCGATATAATCGCAACCCACGAGGGTGATTTCATGGATAAACCTTAGCAATGAATCAGACTTGCTGCTATCGGGAATGCCTATTGCTCAAATGCATATCTTGATGGATGAAGTCGCCACAATAGCCCAACGTTCACTAAGAAAGGTTGTACCTTTTTTTGCACAACCTTTCCTCATTGTAGAGTTATGATGGTTAATCAAGCTTATGGACAAAATCATCCCTGCGGTTCTCTTTCCAGCACCGCTCTTCATGGCATGTCAGACGCGGCTTCTCTAACCCGAAACTTACGACTTTGATTTGGGTTTCCGGGACACCCAAGATTTCCAAGCTCTTTCGGGCAGCATCAGCACGCCTATCACCCAACGCCAGGTTATATTCGGGACTTCCACGCTCATCGCAATTACCCTCTATTGTGACGACATCATTGTTATGGGCCTTGAGAAATGCAGCCTGCTTCAGGAGATTGTCCTGATACTCGGATTTAATGATGGATTTGTCGAAGTCAAAATAGACACTCTGTTGCTGAAGATCCTGTATTTCAACAGCCAATTTATGCGATTCCGTTTCTGCCGTAGGAGCTGTAGCGGTGGTTACACTTGATTCTGAGGGCGTTTTGCTCTCGTTTGCTTGAGGTGTTGGCGGCGAGGGCGACTTAGGGGTGCTGGCACAGGCCGCAATAAGAATGGAAAGCAAAACAACTGACACTTTTTTCACAACTAATCTCCTTTGTAAATATTGGTTACATTTGACGCAGTTACCTAAACGCATTGGTCTCCATTTAGTTGACATCAATTGTTATAGATCAGAATTAAATATAAGCGATATAATCTAACAAGTTGAAGCATATACGCCTACGGAAGGGATTAATAAATTGAACAAGCGCAGCAAAGTTCAGCTTTCGTTCCAGGTCCTCAAGAAGTTTAGGATCATATACGGCTCCGTTCGGCAACACTTCCGCGAAGTTGAAAAGAGCTGTGGCGTTACGGGCTCTCAGCTGTGGATATTACAAGAAGTGGCCCGAGCTCCCGATATTGGTGTTTCTGAACTGGCGAATCGGTTATCTATTCACCAATCCACCTGCAGTCAGCTTGTAGAAAAGCTTGTCACTCTTGGCTTGATCAATAAGGAGCGAAGCAAGGAAGATCAGCGTCGAGTGGGATTGTGCTTGACTAAGGAAGCCACAAGAATCTTGCAAAATGCTCCTGGGCCTGCTGAAGGTGTACTTCCCGAGGCATTAAATGCATTACCAGAATCCGCTCTACTGTCTTTGGAGGTGTCCTTGATTAAGGTCATCGACCAATTACGCATTCGGGACGATAAATATGGCGATAGCCCCTTATCGGATTTGTAATGGTCTCTATTTTTGTAGGATTGGAAGAATCATTCAGGAATGAATGACCCGGCGGCGCGGCCGGATTCGCGACAGCGGTGTTTTTCGACACATGTTTGAAACCGTATTGCAACGTTGCATGAAGGATGGCTTGGTAAAGGGTGAAGGATTCGCCACCGATGCCAGCATCATCAAGGCGGATGCACAACGCCAGCGTGGCATGCCGGACCGGACGAAGAGGCCGTTGATTGGCGCAACAGCGAGGAATCATCCCGTCCGGTACGCGAGTACCTTACCGCACTGGAAGAAACGAATGGACCCGCCACCCCGCAGAAGATTGTTTCACTGACAGACCCATCGTCAACCTCGACAGCGGCAAATGGGCCTGCCTTCTTCGCCTATTCCACCAATGAACTTGTTCAGCGCTTCCTTAACCGAATGTATCAGGCGTTTTTTTGCACAGCCTGTGTCGGAAGCCGCCTTGGGCGACTGCTTTAAGGCAGGCAGTCATGAAGTTCGGCTCGGTGCCGAAAACCTGATCGTCAAGTCGAAATGAACTCGAGTGCGTTTCCGTCTGGATCGCGGCAAAATAACGCACGTCGGCCCGATTGGCTGAGTGTGTAGACAATCGCCGCCCGATCCAGTCGTTCGATCAGCTTCGCAAGGTCGGACACCGCCAGCGCGACATGGCGGTCGCGGCCGCCGTGAACTGGGCGCTGCAAACCTGATTCCGGATCTGGCAACAACAGCAAATGAATCTGCTGGTTCGTCGCCACGTCGTACCATACGCCGTCATAACTCATCGCTGGCCGATTTGGATCGGGCCGCAAACCGAGCACCCCTTCGTAAAACGCTCGCGATCCTGCCAAGTCTGAGGTTAGAAAGGAAGCATGAAGAATTCCGCTGATCATGATACTTTGAGCGGCACCACCCTGCTCGCCGCGAGCTTGGCACGATCCCTTGCCTCATCGGTATCCTTGCCGGTCGCAAGGACCACGCCCATTCGCCGGCGCGCGAAGGATTCCGGCTTTCCGAACAGGCGCACATCGCTGTTCGGCACGCGCAAGGCTTCTGCCACGCCGGAGAAAGAGATACCCTTTGCTTCATGTTGTCCATAGATCACTGCGCTCGCACCTGGCGCCCGCAGACTGACATCCACCGGCAGGCCAAGGATGGCGCGGGCATGCAGCTCGAATTCGCTCTGGACCTGAGAGCACATCGTCACCATGCCGGTATCGTGCGGGCGCGGGCTGACTTCGCTGAACCAGACCTGGTTTCCCTTTACGAACAGTTCGACGCCGAAGATGCCGAGACCGCCAAGATCGTCCGTCACGGTTTTGGCGATTTCACGCGAGCGCTGCAACGCCAGCGGCGACATTTCTTGCGGCTGCCAGCTCTCGACATAATCGCCATGCACCTGGACATGGCCGATCGGGTCGCAGAAGCAGGTTTCCGTTTTGCCGTCCGCTCCGATCGCGCGCACGGTAAGCTGGGTGATCTCGTAATCGAAACGGATCAGCCCTTCGACGATCACCCTGCCCTGGTTCACACGACTTCCGCTCGCTGCGTAATTCCATGCTGCTTCCAGCTCGTCCGCGCTATCCACTTTGGATTGTCCCTTGCCGGACGAAGACATCACCGGCTTGATGATGCACGGATAGCCGATCGCGGAATCGATAGCTGCACGCAGCTCTTCCAGACTATCCGCAAATCTATACGGCGAGGTCGGCAGGCTCAGCGTCTCTGCAGCCAGGCGGCGGATGCCTTCGCGGTTCATCGTCAACCGTGCAGCCCGCGCAGTAGGTATCACGCGCGCCAGTCCCTCGCGCTCGATCTCTTCAAGCATCGCAGTGGCGATGGCCTCGATCTCCGGCACGATGATGTGCGGCTTCTCCTGTTCGACCAGCGCGCGCAAAGCTCTGCCATCCGCCATGTTGATCACGTGCGCACGATGCGCGACCTGGTGTCCGGGCGCATTGGCGTAGCGGTCCACCGCGATGGTTTCCACGCCGAAACGCTGAAGCGCGATGATGACTTCCTTGCCCAGTTCGCCGCTGCCAAGCAGCATGACGCGGGTGGCGGAAGGAGCGAGCGGCGTGCCGATGTTTAGGGGGTTCATTTGAGTCGTCATGCAGTGCAGTGGCAATGGTTGGGATCGCGTGAAATTATACACACTGAGGTGGCCTTTTCCTGCCCAGGGATTTTACTCGGCAACAGGAGTAACATAAGCCGTCCATTTGAACTACACACGCAACCACAAGGAGAAAGATCATGCCCAACATCGAGCAATTACTTGGAGAAGAAGCCGGACATTTGTTGAAATACCGCTGCGCCGGCATCCCAAAAGAATCGCTGCACCTGCCGGGACCGGATTATGTGGACCGGGTGGTGGCTATCAAGGACCGCAAGCCAGGCGTGCTGCGCAGCCTGCAGGCATTGTACGGCCAGGGTCGATTGGCCAATACGGGTTATTTGTCACTGTTGCCTGTGGATCAGGGCGTGGAACATTCCGCCGGTGCGTCGTTCGCCCCCAATCCGATCTACTTCGACCCCGACAACATCGTGCAACTCGCTATTGAAGGCGGTTGCAACGGCGTGGCTTCCACGCTCGGGGTGCTGGGCTCGGTGGCGCGCCGCTATGCGCACAAGATCCCTTTCATCGTGAAGATCAACCACAACGAGTTGCTCACCTATCCCAACGAATTCGACCAGACATTGTTCGCCAGTGTCGACCAGGCTTTCGAGATGGGCGCCGTGGCAGTGGGCGCGACCGTGTTCTACGGCTCGGAGCATTCGCGCCGGCAGATACTGGAAGTATCCGAAGCATTCGAGCACGCCCACGATCTGGGCATGGCTACGATCCTGTGGGCCTATCTGCGCAACCCGGCATTCAAGACCGCAGACAAAGACTATCACGTGTCCGCCGACCTGACCGGGCAGGCCAACCATCTCGCCGTCACGATCAATGCCGATATCGTGAAACAGAAGATGGCCGAGAACAACGGCGGCTATACCGCGCTCAAATTCGGCAAGACCAGCCCCAAGGTTTACAGTGAACTGACCACCGATCACCCTATCGACCTGGTGCGCTATCAGGTGGCCAACTGTTATATGGGGCGAGTGGGCATGATCAATTCCGGCGGGGAATCAGGCAAGGATGATCTGCACCAGGCGGTGCGCACCGCAGTGATCAACAAACGCGCCGGTGGCATGGGTCTGATCTCCGGACGCAAGGCGTTCCAGAAACCGATGAAGGACGGCGTGACGCTGCTCAATGCGATCCAGGAGGTGTATCTGGATAGATCGGTGACGGTGGCATGACCGGATAGCGCCGGTCCTGGAATATAAAACATGTCCGGCGACCGGACTGGTCTTCCGCAAGGATCCTGAAGGTCAGCCCGGCACGACGAACGTCTGCGATCTTTCGGCTATCCCGCCGCGCTTGAGCATCGACAGATATTCGGCCTCGTCCTGCGCGATGACTTTCTCCAGATAGGCGATGTTCTTCTCCATCGACTCCAGATAGTAGTTGTTCTCCACGCCCATCATATCCTCGAAGTGATTAGCCAGTTTGGCATACAGTTTGCCGAGCGCACCATCAAGTTTGGCCCGTGTGTTCCCGTAAAACGATTTGGTCTGGCGCAGCAGGTCGAACATGTTCTGGTAATTCCCGAAATGCGCCTCCTTGAATTCCAGATAGAGGAACAGCAGTTTTTCCAGGTAGGTGCGGTCAGCCATCTGCCCGGTCAGATCGGCGGTAGCAACGATCTGTCCAAGCACGCGGGTGCGCCCATCGGGAAAGTCGATCCGGGAAAAATCCAGTGCGGGATCGGTACCGCCGAGCATGGGCTCCAGCGCGATCGCATAATTTCCCGGAAGGTGACGCTCGGCGACGTATTTCTTCATGAATGCTATACCGCGTTTAACATGGACCTTCGTATACTGGGCGCCGGTACCGCCTTGCTCGCCGTCCAGCTGTGAATAGCCAATATCGTGCATCAGAGTGGCCATCATGACCAGCGTCATTTCTTCGTCGCTCAGGCGGATGCCGGACTTCTGCACGCCATGCATCAGCCTGACAGCACACAGAAATACATCCAGCGTATGGGACTTGTCATGATACAGCGTCTTGATCGCGCTGTAGCCGGGATATTCGCCGCGAAACAGTCTCATGACGTCATCAAAGACGGTTTTGATCCGCGATATGTCGTAGGCGGGATCGATGCGGCGGAGAATCGAGGCCGCCTTGGCCCAAACCGTTCCCGGATCGCTGTTGGCGAACAGGCTGTTGATCTCGGCGGAAGTCGGAATGGATTTCATGTTCAAAAAATCAGCGCGTGAAGCTCCCCTTAAACTCACTTCATTCGATCTGCAGGCCATATTACAGGATAGCGGCGGATTTTGGATAAAATTTATATGTCAGCATTGCCGGTGAACACACTCCAGCAGTGGCTTCTATGATTTTGACAATGCGGACAATTTCCCCGATATCAGGCTGGCGGAGACGATCAGGGAAGCGCCTATCCAGTCGCGAAGATGCATCATTTCATCGGCAAGCAGATATGACGATATCGCGGCTATCACCAGCTCGAACAAAAACAGCAGCATCGCGCGGTTGGACAGCAAATGGGTGACACCGTATTGCACGGCAAACCCGGTGGCGCAAAGCGCGATTCCCAGCAAGCCGAGTATGCTCCAGGACCGCATATCCGCGCCCGGCAGATGAAGCGCCGCGCCCCCTTGCCACAGCAGCAGCGGCACGGTCAGCAAAGCGGTCCCGAACAATACGCTATATGTCTTCGCCTCCACGCTCAAGTGTGCGGCCCTGCGCGATACCACATTGGAAAAAGAGAAGCCCATACCTGCCGATAATCCTATCCATTCGGAAAGATTCTGCGGCAGCGGCAGCGGCAGACCGTGTTGCGGCTGCCAAAGCATGATGGCCGCACCGCTGCATGACAGCGCCATGACCAGATAGCCGTTGCGATCCAGCCGCTCACGCAGCAGCCAATAGGAAAACAGGATCGTCCACAATGGCGCAAGATAGAACAACAGCAGCACGCGCATCACTTCGCCGTGCAGCATCGCCAGCACATACCCCAGATTGGCCCAACCCGCACTCAACACCAGCACGACAACCCACCAGCCGGCCCCGACCCCATAATAGCGGCGCAATTCCCGCCACACGCGCGGCAGCATGAACCCGCCGCACAGCATCGCCAAAATATAGGAGATCAGTGTCGCAACCGGGCCGGCCACGCCGGATTCCTGCAATGCACGGTAGGGATACCAGACCAGCCCCCACACCAGCGCGCCGCTCAGGATCCCGGCTATCGGCAATACATTTTGTTTTGATGACACCGGTTCCGCCCTTATAATCCGGTTAATCATGAAACGGGAATTTAGCCACGGATTAACACGGATGAAACACTGATTTAACCCGGTATTCAGAACATCCTGGGATGTTTGTCCGTGTTTCATCCGTGTTAATCCGTGGCTGATAAAAAAATGAACCCAGATCTACAGAGACTGCAGCCTTACCCGTTCCAGAGACTCGCCGAACTGTTCAGCGAAGTCCGGCCGAACCCGGACTATCGCGCGATCAGCCTGTCGATCGGCGAACCGAAACACGCCACGCCGCGATTCATCCGCGACGCGTTGAGCGCCAACCTCGACGGACTGGCGAATTATCCCACAACTGCCGGCAGTGACGCGCTGCGCAATACAATAGCCGAATGGCTGGCCGCACGCTATGGATTACCGTTACTGAACGGCAAGACCGAGGTGTTGCCGGTGAATGGCAGCCGCGAGGCACTGTTCGCCTTCGCCCAGGCAGTCATCGACCGCACCCGGAGGGATCCGGTGGTGATCTGCCCAAATCCGTTCTACCAGATCTATGAAGGCGCGGCGATCCTGGCGGGAGCCACGCCCCGCTTCCTCAATAATCTGCCCGAAGACAACTACGCGATGAACTACGCGCAACTGCCCGAAGATGTCTGGCAACGCACCCAACTGATCTACGTGTGTTCGCCGGGCAATCCGACCGGGCGGGTGATGCCGCTGGCGGAATGGAAGTCCTTGTTCGAGATGTCCGACCGATACGGATTCGTGATCGCGTCGGACGAATGCTATTCCGAGATCTATTTTTCCGAGCCGCCGCTGGGCGCGCTGCAGGCCGCCCGGCAACTGGGCCGCGGCGATTACCGGAATCTGGTGGTGTTCTCCAGCCTGTCGAAACGATCCAACGTCCCGGGCATGCGCTCGGGTTTTGTTGCGGGCGACACCGAGATCATCGGGAAATTCGCGCTGTATCGCACCTACCACGGCTCGGCGATGAATCCGGCGATACAGGCTGCGAGCATCGCAGCATGGAACGACGAAACGCACGTGGAGGAAAACCGCCGGATGTACTCGGAGAAGTTCGCCAGAGTGGTCGAAATACTCAAGCCTGTATTAAAGGTCGGGATGCCGGATGCCGGTTTCTATCTTTGGCCCGATCTGTCGCGGGCGGGGCTGCGCAAACCGCTCAGCGACACCGCCTTCGCGCAAGCCCTGTATCGCGACTATAATGTCACCGTGTTGCCCGGCAGCTATCTGGCACGGTCAGCCCAGGGCGTCAATCCAGGCAAGGATTTCTTGCGGCTGGCACTGGTCGCGAGCACCGAAGAGACCGTGGAAGCCGCGCAGCGCATCGCAAAATTCGTTACGGCGCTGAACTGACTTTTAAAACGACCGAGAGTAATCATGGATCAACTGCAACAAATCATCGAAACAAATTTCGAGCGCCGCGCCGAGATCACGCCGCGCAACGCCGACGCGCAGCTCAAGGAGGCGGTCGACAACGTCATCACCCAGCTCGACCAGGGAAAGCTGCGGGTCGCCGAGAAGATCGGCGGCCGGTGGGTCACCCACCAATGGCTGAAAAAGGCCGTGCTGTTGTCGTTCCGCCTTGAAGACAACGCCTTCATCAAGGGCGGCTTCACCAACTACTATGACAAGGTACCCTCCAAGTTCGCCGATTACAACAGCCGCGATTTCCGCGAAGGCGGCTTTCGCGTCGTGCCGCCGGCCGCGGCGCGCAGAGGATCGTTCATCGGCAAGAACGTGGTGCTGATGCCATCCTACGTGAACATCGGCGCTTACGTCGACGAAGGGACGATGGTGGACACCTGGGCGACGGTCGGCTCCTGCGCGCAGGTCGGAAAGAACGTGCACCTCTCGGGCGGGGTCGGCATCGGCGGCGTGCTGGAGCCGGTGCAGGCCAATCCAACCATCATCGGCGACAACTGCTTCGTCGGTGCGCGCTCCGAAATCGTCGAGGGCGTGATCCTGGAGGACAACGTCGTGGTCTCGATGGGTGTGTTCATCGGTCAAAGCACCAGGATATACGACCGCGAGACCGGCGAAATCAGCTATGGCCGTGTACCTGCGGGCTCGGTGGTCGTCAGCGGCAGCCTGCCCTCCAAGGACGGAAGCTACAGCCTTTACTGCGCGGTGATCGTGAAGAAAGTCGATGCCAAGACCCTGTCCAAGGTGGGCATCAACGAATTGCTGCGGGGAATATGATCTGTTTCTGTTAGTACGCGCCAGGACTTTTGCACCTCAAGAAATCGTAGCGAGCAAGCCCGAGTGCAAGGAGCCGCGCAGTGAATGACGAGACATACCTGATAGGTAGGCGAGGATTGAACGAGCACGCGACGCAGCAATCGGGCTGCGCAGTAGATTAATTGAGGTGACAAAATGATCATTACGCCATTATTGCAATTAGCCGCGACCAAGCAGGCTTCCGACCTGTTCTTTTCGGTCGGCGCCCCGGTCAACATCAAGATCGAAGGCATCACGATGCCGGTCAACGCGCAGATCCTCGACGGGGATGTCGTCAAGCGCATCGCCTATGAGATGATGTCCCAGAAGCAGATCGACGAATTCGAATCCGAGATGGAATTGAATTTTTCATTCCAGGCCCCCGGCATCGGGACCTTCCGTATCAACGTTTTCCGCCAGCGCGGCGACATGGCCATCGTGGCCCGCTTCATCAAGGCCAGGATCGGGTCTGCAGAAGAACTTCATCTCCCGGAGATCCTGAAGGATCTGATCATGGAAAAGCGCGGCTTGGTGCTGGTGGTCGGTGCGACCGGCTCCGGGAAATCCACCACGCTCGCCTCGATGATCGAGCATCGCAGCAACACCACCGGCGGCCACATACTGACGATAGAAGAACCGATCGAATATATCTTCCGGCACGGCAAATCCATCGTCAACCAGCGCGAGATCGGCACCGACACCCTTTCGTATGAGAATGCGCTGTCCAGCGGGATGCGGGAAGCGCCCGATGTGTTGATGATAGGCGAAATACGCGAGCGGGAAACGCTCAAGCACGCGCTGATCTTCGCGCAGACCGGGCATCTGTGCCTGGCCACGCTGCACGCCAACAACAGCTACCACGCCCTGAACCGTATCGTGAATTTCTTTCCGTATGATTCCCGCGGCGGCGTGCTGGCCGATCTCTCGATGTGTCTGCGCGCGGTGATCTCGCAGCGTCTGGTGCGCAACGTGAACGGCAAGCAGGTCCCCGCCGTCGAGATCCTGCTGAACACCACACTGATAGCCGACCAGATCAAGAACGACGAACTCGACAAGATACGCGAGTCCATCGAGAAGAGCGTCTCGGCCGGTTCGCAAACCTTCGAGCAGGCGCTGTACAAACTCCTGAAGCGGGGAATGATCACCAAGGAGGAAGCGCTGCGAAACGCAGACTCGGCGAGCAACCTCGCTTCGCTGGTCGATTTCTCCGAGCGCACCAATACCCAGAAGGTCCCGGTGTTCGATCCGGCCCAGACCGGCAGCAACCCTTCGGCCAATTCCGATATCAGCAGCATCAAGCTCAACTTGAACGAATGAGGTTATATGGCATTCCAAACTGCAGCACTGTCAAGAAGGCGCGCGACTGGCTGGCGCAACGCGGTATCGCGGTCGAGTTCCACGATTTCAAAAAGCAGGGTCTTGATGCCGCAACCGTTCAAGCCTGGCTGCGGCAAGCTGACTGGACCAGGCTGATCAATCGCAGCGGCCTGACATGGCGCGGCCTGCCCGAACAACGCAAACAGGAGATCCGGGACGCGGCGGCCGCACTTGCCCTGATGCTGGAAAAGCCCAGCGTGATCAAAAGGCCGATACTCGAACACAATGGCGAACTGCTGCATGCCGGTTTTGATGCGGCGACTTATTCCAAAATATTCAATATCAAATCCTGATCACTGCCATGTCCGAAACCCTGCAACTCGCCCAAGCCCTGATCGCCCGCCGCTCGCTCACGCCCGATGACGCAGGCTGCCAGGACATCCTGATCGAACGGCTGGAAAAGCTTGGCTTCAAGATAGAGCGCATGCGCTTCGGCAATGTCGATAATTTCTGGGCACGGCGCGGCGCGACCAACCCCGTCGTGGCATTTGCCGGGCACACCGACGTGGTACCCACCGGTCCGCTGGAAAACTGGTTCAGTCCGCCGTTCGAGCCGACGATACGCGACGGCATGCTGTATGGACGCGGTGCGGCCGACATGAAGACTTCGATCGCCGCCTTCATCACCGCGATCGAGGCGTTCCTCGGGCAACACCCGAAACACGACGGTTCGATCGCGCTGCTGATCACCTCCGACGAAGAGGGAGTCGCGGTGGACGGCACGGTGCGCGTTGTCGAAGCGCTGCAGGCGCGCGGCGAGAAGATAGACTATTGCATCGTCGGCGAACCGACCTCGAACAAGATGGTCGGCGACATGATCAAGAACGGGCGGCGCGGTTCGCTGTCCGGCACGCTGATCGTCAAGGGCATACAGGGACACATCGCCTATCCGCATCTGGTCAAGAATCCGATCCACATGGCAGCGCCGGCGATCGCCGAACTCGCCGCGACCACCTGGGACAACGGCAACGAGTATTTTCCACCGACGTCATGGCAGATATCCAACATCAACGGCGGCACCGGCGCAACCAATGTCGTCCCCGGCACGGTCGAGATCTGGTTCAATTTCCGCTTTTCAACCGCCAGCACCGAGCAGGGTTTGAAAGACAAGGTCCGCGCGATACTGGACAAACACGGCCTGGGCTACGACTTGACGTGGGAACTGTCCGGCAAGCCCTATCTCACTGCCCCCCCTCCTACCATCCGGGGCAGCCTGGTCGCGGCGATCGGCAAGGCGATAGAACAGTCCTACGGCATCACGCCGGAACTGTCCACCAGCGGCGGCACGTCGGACGGGCGCTTCATCGCCGACATCTGCCCGCAGGTGATCGAGTTCGGCCCGTTGAATGCCACGATACACAAGCTCAACGAATGCGTGGCTGTAGCCGATATCGAACCGCTCAAACTGACCTACCAGCGCACGCTCGAAATCCTGCTGTGCAAATGAGCGACTATTCTTCACAGGCCGCACAAAACCTGTTCACCGTGCGCGACTATCTGCGTTTCGCGGTGAGCCGCTTCAACCAGGCCAAACTGTTTTTCGGGCACGGCAGCAGCGATGCGTACGATGAAGCCGCCTACCTGATCCTGCACACGCTGCATCTGCCGCTGGACAGGCTGAAACCCTTCCTCGATGCGCGCCTGACCGAAAGCGAACGCGCGGAAGTTTTGGGCATCATCCGGCAGCGCGTCGAAAAGCGTATCCCTGCGGCGTATCTTACCCATCAGGCCATTTTGGGTGAATTCAGCTTTTATGTGGATGAACGCGTCATCGTGCCCCGCTCGTTCATCGCCGAGTTGCTGTTCGAGCGGCTCAGCCCGTGGATCGCCGATCCCGAAGAGATCAATAGCGTGCTCGATCTGTGCACCGGCAGCGGCTGCCTCGCGATCCTTGCAGCGCATGCCTTCCCCAATGCCCTGGTGGATGCAGCGGATTTGTCTCCGGCCGCGCTGGCCGTCGCAGAACGCAACGTTGCCGATTACCACCTGCAGGATCGCGTGAGTCTGGTCGAATCCGATCTGTACACCAAGCTTGGCGACAAACGATACGATCTCATCATCAGCAACCCTCCCTACGTGGACGCCGGCTCGGTCGCCGCGCTGCCGCAGGAATATCTGCACGAACCGGAAATGGCGCTCGGCAGCGGCGATGACGGGCTGGATGCCACGCGTGTCATACTCAAGCACGCCGCGCAGCACCTTACCGCGAATGGCTTGCTGATCGTCGAGATCGGCCACAACCGCGACGCGCTCGAAGCCGCCTACCCCGGCCTGCCGTTCACCTGGCTGGATGTTTCAGCGGGAGATCAGTTCGTGTTCATGCTGCACCGCAACGACCTCATTTGATTCATGCCGGTCGACCATTACGAAAATTTCCCGGTAGCTTCCATCCTGATGCCGAAGCGGCTGCGCAAGCCGGTCGCCGCGATCTACCATTTCGCGCGCGCTGCAGACGACATCGCCGATGAAGGTGACACGCCCGATGAAGAGCGCCTCAGACAACTCGACGGGTTCCGCGCCGAACTGGCGCGCATCGAACGCAATGAAACTCCCCAGACCGCGCTGTTCCTGAACCTCGCCGCGGAAATCCACCAGCATCGCCTCCCCATCCAGCCGTTCCATGATCTGCTCGATGCATTCTCCCAGGACGTTGTGAAGAAGCGCTACGCCGATTTCGCCGAAGTGCTCGACTACTGCCGCCGCTCCGCCAACCCGGTCGGCAATTTATTGCTGCATCTTTACGACGAGGCCACGCCGGTCAATATCGCCTACTCGGATGCGATCTGCACCTCGCTGCAAATCATCAATTTCTGGCAGGATGTCGCGAAGGATTACGCGATCGGGCGTATCTACCTGCCGCAGGATGAACTCGCGCAATATGGCGTCGGCGAAGAGCAGATCGAGAAGAAGATATGCAACGATGCATGGCGAGCCCTGTTGAAGTTCCAGGTGACCCGCGCCCGTGACATGATGCTCTCGGGAAAACCGTTGGGCAGCATACTCACCGGCCGCATCGGGCTGGAGATGCGCATGATCATCGCGGGCGGCCTGCGCATACTCGCCAAACTGGAAAATGCGAACTACGACATGTTCCGGCACCGTCCTGTATTGAAGCCGTTCGACTGGGTTATCATGCTGGCCAAGAGCGCACCGTTCTAAACCGATATGGATCCGGACCAGTATTGCCAACACAAAGCCGCTGCCAGCGGCTCCAGCTTCTACTATAGCTTCCGTTTTCTGCCCAGGGACAGGCGCCGCGCCATCACCGCGCTGTATGCCTTCTGCCGCGAGGTGGACGATGTCGTGGATGAATGCTCGGACGCCAACGTGGCGCGCGCCACGCTCAATTGGTGGCGCATGCAGGTCGCCGAGATCTACGGCGGCAAGCCGCAGCATCCGGTGGCACAGGCACTGGTATCAATCGTCCAGCGATACAACCTGTCGCAGGAACACCTGCTGGAGATCATAGACGGCATGGAGATGGACCTCGAGCAGGCGCGTTATCCCGATTTCAAATCATTGCAACTGTATTGCTACCGCGTCGCGTCGGTGGTCGGCCTGCTCGCCGCGGAGATCTTCGGCTACACAGACCGAAAGACACTCAAATATGCGCACGACCTCGGCATCGCGTTCCAGCTCACCAACATCATCCGCGACATCGGCGAAGACGCGCGGCGCAACCGCATCTATATCCCGATGGACGAATTGCAGCAGTTCGGCGTAACGGCAGCGGATATCCTAAATTCGAAGGATTCCAATAACTTCCACAAGCTGATGGCGTTCCAGATCGAGCGCGCTCGGCGATATTACAAGCAGGCCATGGACCAGCTTCCCGCAGCGGATCGCAAGACACAGCGCACCGGCCTGATCATGGCCGCGATCTATCAAGCGACATTGAACGAAGTCGTCGCCAGCGGCTGCCACGTGCTGAATGAGCGCGTCTCGCTCGGCACCGGTTACAAGTTGTGGCTGGCATTCACGACATGGCTCAAGAACTAAGGAACCACTGATTAAGTCCTCCATGAGCCGCGTTGCTGACAAAATCGCGATGATCGCAAGAAGCGTGACGAAGGTCGTAGCCAGGACTACGATGCCGAGGAGCGCGACGCCGCGAGCGCGCGATTTTGTCGCAACCCCCATGGGCACTGGCTTTGCGGGCGGTCTGCTGCGTTGTGCTCCTTGCGAAGGGCA
Source organism: uncultured beta proteobacterium (assembly GCA_963723415.1). GTDB lineage: Bacteria > Pseudomonadota > Gammaproteobacteria > Burkholderiales > Gallionellaceae > Gallionella. The sequence goes on from CAVRQB010000004.1 coordinate 315,660, forward strand.
TCAACCATTCGCTGCGTCGCACGCCTTGCATTCCATCCCGCAAAGCCGGGTGCGCGGCCATGTGGGACTTAATCAGCGGTTCCCTAAGTGAATTGCCCTCTCCCCAACCCTCCGGGAAAACTACCAGCCACTCGACCAGGCTGCCCAACCACGTCAGCCAAGTCGCTGATTATCCCGCACGCGGGCAAGGGATCAATCGTGATATGCAATCCTTAAACATTGCGGTGATCGGCGGAGGCTATGCCGGCATGGCCGCTGCGGTCGCGCTTGCCGATTGCGGCATATCTGTCACCGTGTTCGAAAGCGCCCGGCAACTCGGCGGACGCGCGCGCGGTGTCTCCTATCACGACACCCAGCTGGACAACGGCCAGCACCTGCTGCTCGGCTGCTATGTCCAGACCCTGAACATGATCGAAAAGGTAGGCGGAAATATCGAACGAGATTTCCTGCGTTTGCCGCTGCAGCTCGACCTGCACAAGCAGTTCTCGCTCAAAGCACCGCGGCTCCCCGCCCCGCTCCATTTGCTGGTTGCGCTGCTGAACGCGCAAGGCCTGACGCTCGGCGAACGATTGAGTGCCGCGCGCTTCATGCTCATGCTGCGCCGCATGAATTTCATACTCCCCTCTCCCATTCATCGGAGAGGGGCTGGGGGAGAGGGTAACGACATCACCGTAATCGAACTGCTCGAGCAACACAAACAGGATCAGGCGCTCGCGCAAAAGCTCTGGGAACCGCTGTGCATTGCCGCGCTGAATACGCCGATCAAGAAGGCTTCCGCGCAGGTAATGCTCAACGTGCTGCGCGATGCATTGAACAAGACGCGCGAACACAGCGACATGCTGCTGCCGCGCATCAATTTCACCGCACTGTTCCCGCAGCGCGCTGCCGACTTTGTCGAATTGAAGGGCGGCCATGTCAGGCTCGCGTGCGGCGTGCAGGCCTTGCAACCGGTCGACGACGGCATCCGGATCAGCACTGCGCAAGGCACTGAAACATTCAGCCAGGTGATCTGCGCGACGTCACCCAGGGTTGCAAGCAGGCTGTTGCGCCCGATTGCCGCACTTGCAGAAACCGCCGCTCAGATCGACACGCTCGAATACCAGCCGATCTACACCGTCTATCTGCAATACCCCCCCCATGTCACACTGCCCCATCCGATGCTCGGCCTGCACCGGCGCTACAGCCAGTGGCTGTTCGACAAGGGACGCATCGCCGGCGAACACGGCCTGCTCGCCGCGGTGATCAGTGCGGAAGGCATTCACCAGGAATTGCCGCAGGAAGAACTGGCGAAGAAAGTGATCGCGGAATTGCGTGCAGAATTCGGTATCGCTGAACCACCGGCATGGTACAAGGTCATCGCCGAAAGGCGCGCGACTTTCTGCTGCTCGCCCAATCTGCAACGCCCATCCCAGTTGACACCCCTGCCCCGATTGCTGCTGGCGGGGGACTACACGGCGGGTGATTATCCGGCAACGCTGGAAGGCGCGGTGATCAGCGGGTTGAAATGCGCGGATGTGATCAGCGCGTAAATCAACGCTTAAATCGTAAAACAAACAAAAGTTACAATTTCACCCGACTCAGCCAAGTAGGGTGGGCACGATTTTGTGCCCACGCGGATACCAAACCCGTGGGCAGACGAAACCCCTGTCTGCGACCCTACGTTCTTCTATAGCTTCACCCGCCCCAACCTCAGCGCATTTGTTATCACCGACACCGAACTGAAACTCATCGCCGCCGCTGCGATCATGGGCGACAGCAGCAGGCCGAAGAACGGATACAGCACGCCCGCCGCGATCGGCACACCCAGTGAGTTGTAGACGAAGGCGAAGAACAGATTCTGGCGGATGTTCTTCATCGTCGCGCGCGACAGGCGCACCGCGCGGACTATTCCATTCAGGTCGCCTTTCACCAGCGTGATGCCCGCGCTTTCCATCGCCACGTCGGTGCCGGTGCCCATCGCGATGCCGACCTGCGCCTGCGCCAATGCCGGCGCATCGTTGATGCCATCGCCGGCCATCGCGACGAAACATCCCTGTGATTGCAATTGCTTGACGACTGCGGCCTTCTGGTCGGGCAGCACTTCCGCCTCGATGCGGCCTATGCCGAGCTTCCTCGCCACCGCCACCGCGGTGATGCGGTTGTCGCCGGTCAGCATGATGATCTGCACACCTTCGGCATGCAGTGCGCGGATCGCGTCCGGCGTCGACGCCTTGACCGGGTCGGCCACGCCGAGCAGGCCAGCCGCCTTGCCATCGACCGCGAGCAACATCACGGTCTGGCCTTCGTTGCGCAACGCATCTGCGCGCACCGCGAGTTCTCCGCTTGCTATCCCCAGTTCCTCGAACAGCCTGAGATTGCCGAGCGCAACCGTCCGGCCTTCAACCGTTCCCGCCACACCCTTGCCGGTGTATGACTTGAAATCATTCACCGTGGCGAGTGTTATCCCTTTCTCCCGCGCGCCTCCGACGATTGCTGCGGCCAGCGGATGTTCGCTGGCGCGTTCCAGACTCGCGCCCAGGCGCAGCACTTCGCTTTCGTGATGCCCAGTGAGCGCATTCACCGACACCAGTCTCGGTTTGCCCTCGGTCAGCGTGCCGGTCTTGTCCACCACCAGCGTGTCCACCTTCTCCATCATCTCCAGCGCCTCCGCGTTCTTTATCAATACGCCCATCGTCGCGCCGCGCCCGGTGCCGACCATGATGGACATCGGCGTGGCCAGTCCCAATGCGCACGGGCAGGCGATGATCAGTACCGCCACCGCGTTGACGATGGCATGTGCCAAACGGGGCTCGGGACCTACCATATCCCACACCGCAAATGCGATGATCGCGGCCAGCACCACCGCCGGGACGAAATAACCGGCGGTGACATCGGCGAGTCTTTGAATCGGCGCGCGCGAACGCTGCGCCTCGCTGACCATCCGCACGATATGCGCGAGCAGCGTATCCGCGCCGACCTTTTCGGCGCGCATCAACAGGCTCCCGGTGCCGTTCACCGTCGCGCCGATCAGGCGCGCCCCCTGCGTCTTCTCGACCGGGATGGATTCGCCGGTGACCATGGATTCATCCAGCGAACTCGCGCCTTCGAGCACTACGCCGTCCACCGGCACCTTTTCGCCGGGGCGCACGCGCAGCACATCGCCCACCTTCACCTGTTCGAGCGAAATGTCTTCCTCGATACCATCACCTCGCACGATGCGCGCGGTCTTGGGTGCGAGGCCGAGCAGCAACCTGATCGCCGCGCCGGTCCGGCTGCGCGCGCGCAGTTCCATCACCTGCCCCATCAGCACCAGCGCGATGATGGTCGAGGCCGCCTCGAAATAAACCGGCACGGCGCCCATCATCGTATGCATCGCGGGTGGAAAAATGCCGGGCAGCAGCATCGCAATGACGCTGTAGCCCCATGCTACGCTTACGCCGAGCGCGATCAGCGTGAACATGTTGAAATGACGATTCACGACAGACGCCCAGCCGCGCTCGAACAGCGGCCAGCCGCCCCACAGCACCACAGGCGTCGCGAGCAGGAACTCGGACCATTGCAGCGCCGTCATCGAAACGGATGACGGTATCGCCTGCGGCAGCAGGTCGGCGGTCATCGCAACGATGAACACCGGCAATGCCAGCGCGGTGCTGACCCAGAAGCGCCGCGTCATGTCGTTCAGTTCGGTTTTGTCCTCCACCGGCACCTTGCCGGGCACGAACGCCATATCCGGTTCCAGCGCCATCCCGCAGATCGGACAGCTGCCCGGTTTGGACTCGCGCACCTCCGGGTCCATCGGGCAGATGTATACCGCGCCCGGTATCACAACCCGGGAATCTGCAGGAACAGGATGGAGATATCTTTCGGGATCGGTGGAGAATTTCGCCTGGCATTTCGGGTTGCAGAACAGATAGATTTTGCCTTCATGCTCGTAGCGCAGCGGAGAGTCCGGCTCGACTGTCATGCCGCATACCGGGTCTTTTATCTCACCGCCCTTGCCTACGTTGCCGTAGAGATATTTTTCAGGGTTGGCCGAAAACTTCGCGAGGCACTTCGGATTACAGAACAGATAGGTCTTGTCCCTGTACGCAAAGCGCAACTGGGTGTCCGGCTTCACGGTCATGCCGCACACCGGGTCTATGTTGGATCGTGCGCCAGCGCCTGCGGTGATATCTATGGCTGTGCTCATTTCCATCTCCATGCAATAAAGTCAGCGCGCGTATGCCTCGGTAGCGTAGCGGCGCATCATGCGGTGGCTGTTGAAGTAGGAGGCGTTCTTGCTGATCGCGCCTTTCATCACGCTGATCCATCCGCGGTGGTCGCTGTTGTAATACAGCGGCAGCACCACCTGCTCGAGTTTGTCATAGAGCGCGCGTGCATTGTCGTCGGGCAGCCCGATCGTGTCCCCTATGGCCCAGCCGGTCACGCCTTCCAGGCACCCCTCGATCCACCAGCCGTCCAGCACAGACAGATTGGGCACGCCGTTGAAAGTGGCTTTCATGCCGCTGGTGCCGGAAGCCTCGAGCGGCGGTAGCGGCGTGTTAAGCCACACGTCCACACCGGAAGTCAGCACCTGTGCCAGCGCCATGTCATATTCGGGCAGGTAGACGACCGTGATCGCACCGGCAAGGTCGCGTGCATGCGCATGCAGCTGCGCGATCATCTGCTTGCCGCTGTCGTCCTGTGGATGAGCCTTGCCGCCGAGCACGATCTGGAACGGGTGCTTGCGCGCGATCGCCTTCAGCCGTTCGAGGTCGGTGAACAACAGGTCGGGCCGCTTGTAGGCGGTCATGCGCCGCGCAAAACCGAAGACCGGGACATCCGGCTGCAACACCACACCGGTCAGCGATTGCACTTTCTCGATCAGGTTTTTTTTGGCCTGCGCGTGCGCCTCCCAGATCGTTGCGTCGGGTATGCTGCAGTCTGCGCGCATCAGCAACTGCTGCTCGTGCCGCCAGCCGGGCAGGTAATGGTCATAAAGCTGGCGGAAATTCTCGTTGGTCCAGATGATTTGGTGCACGCCGTTGGTGATCGCGTGGACCTTGTAGCCGGGGAACATCGCGTTCGACACTTCGGCATGCTTCTTCGCGACGCCGTTGACGTATTCGCTAAGGTTCAGCGCCAAGCGGGTCATATTCAGGCTGTCGACCCCGGCCAGGCTTTTGATGACCTGGATGTCAAAGTCGTTGTCGAGCACACGCTGCACCAGATCGTAGGGAAAGCGGTCGTGGCCCGCTTCGACCGGCGTGTGCGTGGTGAAGCTGCACAGGTCGCGCACGCGCGGAATGTCAAAACGAGATTCGCCGGGACGCACCTCCTCGGGAGAATAGGTATAGCGCCGCATCAGTTCCAGCCCGAGCAGCGCCGAGTGCCCCTCGTTCATGTGGAAATGCCGGATATTGAAACCGACCGCCTGCAACAGGCGCACCCCGCCGACACCCAGCACGATCTCCTGTTTGAAACGGTAGACGCTGTCTCCGCCATACAGATAGTGCGTGATCTTGCGATCTTCATCGCTGTTCTCGTTCAGGTCGGTATCGAGCAGCAGCACCGGCTGGCGTCCGCCCATGCTGCCTTCCATGATGTATAACCATGCGCCTATCCAGACCGTGCGTCCGTCGATCGGCACAGCGATCTTGGCGTCGAGCGGGAGTGCCCAGCGTTTCGGATCCCATGTCGCAGGTTGCTCCTGTTGGCGACCCTGGCTGTCGATCTCCTGGCGGAAGTAACCTTCGCGGCTGACTAGGCTGACACCGACCATCGATATGCCGAGATCGGTGGCCGAACGCATCGTATCGCCGGCAAGCACCCCCAGCCCCCCCGCATAAGTCGGTATCTCGCTGCGCAGCGCGATCTCCATCGAGAAATAGGCGACGCGCGGTGCGTGGATGAATTCGTCGAGCATGATTTTTCCTTGCGGAGCTGCGCTGATTAAATCTCCATGCACAGCCTGAATATACGAATGAACGGCAAGTGGTCCTGCATTTTACTCCTGAACCGGGATTCAACAGGATAATTGCATCATCCCTTTTGCTGCTTGCCATTCCATACCTGCCACATCCCCCACAATGCGTCCCCGAAGTTCCTGGCAAAGCGCGGCGCATCGAACAGCGGCGAGGCCAGCACCCGTGAGCGCAATTCCGCGCGCAGCGCGGCCAGTTTGGGCAGATCGGATGCGAATGCCACCGCCTTGCTCACATAGTCGTCCTGGCCGGCTGCGATCCACTCGGGCAACCCGGCATTGCGGGCGATGCTCGACGCCGTGCACGACAGGAACCGGTCGCCCTGCAGGCTCAATACCGGCACACCCATCCATAATGCTTCGACGCTGGTGGTCACGCCCGGATACGGAAAGGTGTCCAGCGCGATATCGACCTGGTGGTAGGTGGCCAGATGTTCGTTGCGCGAGGCCAGGATGCCCTGCAGCTGCAAGCGCTCCGGCGCGATGCCATGGGCGGCAAAACGCTGCCGGGTCTGTGCGCACACCGCGGCATCGCTCAGCTGTTTGGCCTTGAGCAGCAGCCGCGAGTTTGGCACTGCCTCAAGGATGCGCGCCCACACCGCCACTACCGCATCGTTCATCTTGGTCAGGTTGTTGAAGCTGCCGAAGGTTATATATCCCGTTGATAATGCCGGCAGCGGCCCGGCTTCCACCGACCGGCTGGGCACGGTCAGGCACACATAGCTTTCCGGCAGCCGCCACACCCCTTCGCTGAACTGGTCTTCGCATTGCTCCGGGATCGCCCACCGGTCGCCCAGCACATAGTCGATCTCCGCCACCCCGGTGGTGGCCGGCAGGCCCAGCCAGCTCAGTTGCACCGGCGCCGGCTTCCACGCGAACACCGGCAGGCGGTTGTGTTTCGTGTGTCCGGAAAGATCGATCAGCACATGTATGCCATCGGCATGGATCAGCCGCGCGGCCGCTTCATCATTCAGACCGAACAATGGCTTCCACGCCGAGAAATGCCGGCGGATGCGCTCGGTGAGTTCGTCCTGCTCGTCGTGGGTCGGGTAGGCGATCAGTTCGATGCGCGCCGGATCAAGATGCGCCAGCAGGTCTTCCAGAAAGAACCCCACCGAATGTTTGCGCAAGTCCCCGGACACCAGCCCGACCCGCAGACGTTCCGGGCGGGGGGCGCACTGCCAGGTCGAGAAACGTGCCCTCACCTTGCCGGCCGCCATACGGCCGTACTTGCCAGCCTCTTCCAGGAAAGACGCAGCAGAATGACTGGCTGCAAAATTCAAGGTGAACAGCAGATTGCTGTGCGCATCGACGTAGTCGGGTCGGAGTTGCAATGACCGGCGGAAACTTTCCGCCGCATCATCAATGCGGCCAAGGTGATTCAATGCGTTGCCCAGGTTGTAATGCGCCTCGACGTAGTCCGGCTTGAGCGATATCGCGCGGCGGTAGCTCGCCACCGCCTCGTCTAGCCGGCCGGCACTCTTTTGCGCCACCCCCAGGTTGTAATGCGCCACTGCGTCTTCCGGCAGCAGTTGCGCGGTCTTGTGGAACGCCTGCAAAGCGTCCTTGCCCTGCATCTGCAATGCACCGCCCAACAGCTGCCAGCCGAACCCGAAGTCCGGATACCGCTCGCTCAGCAGCCGCGCCCGGCCTTCCAGCTCCGCATAGCGGCGCGCGTTGTACAGTGCGATCAGCGCATTGATCTGTTCCGGCGCAGGCACGGCGCAGCATTGCGCATAGGGCTTGCCGCTGCCGCAACTGCACGGCGTCTGTTTGGCCGGCTTCATGAATGCATTCCTGCGTTGATCCATTCCCCGCCCGGCAAAACCCGCGTATCGGGGAATCCTCCCGGGTCAATGCAACTGAACATTTGCAGGGGGGCATTTCCGGACGGCGTCGGTTGTTTCTGTCTTTCCGAACGTGCAGCCACACGATCCAGCAGTTTGCGCATGTTGACCAACGAAGCGAGGTGCAAATAGGCCAAACCCAGTGCACCGCTGCGGAATAGTTGCGGCAATTTGTCATCCGCGATCTGGCCGAATTTTGCTTCGTCGATCAGATAGAAGTCATTCAGCTGGAAGGTCTCGCCGGAGCCGGTATCAAAACGCGCGCCCTGCTGGATGAATAGTCCGAGCTCATCAAGTTGCCTCACGATCAATTCGGTACGCGCAAATTCGCGCTGGAAATTCTGCATGAACTGCATCAACTCGTTCATGCGCGGCTCAAACTTGCCTTCCGCATTGATCAACAACTCGCCGTGTTCCGCGTTCAGCGCGGGACAGCTTTGGTCTATGCACACCACCAGTTGCCCGTTCGCGCCGCCGTCGGCCATCACGAACGGATAGCGGCGCACGAAAGCCGGAATGTAGCGCGCATCCCATTTCCCGTGCTCGTCGACAAACAGATTTTCGCCGTTGCGCACGCCGAGCAGCGCGACCGGTCTCATCTGCTTATCCTGCCCGCGTACGAACACGATGGGATATTCTCCCGCCGCCTCTGCAAATTCCACTCCGGCCAGCAATGTGGCTGTGGTATCGCGCGCGAAACTGAAATTGACCTCATTGCAGGCAAATCTGAGGTTGCGGTGCACATTCGAGTCGAGTGCCACGACTTTTCGGTAAAAGGCAAATGTGCTCATTGCTGTCCCTCTGCGGGTTGGATTGGAAAAATGCCGGTGTTACGCCATCAGAATTGTTTGCCGATCAGCAACCACAATCTGTATGCGCTGTTTATGTTAGCAGGTTCCGATATCGGCCGGCCACCGCTGAATCAGATTGGAATGCAACGAGCCTGATGGCCCGGATCTTCTGTCCTAATCTCGGAGATTCCAGAACGATGACGAGCGAACACCTTATCAGCCATACAGCTTGCGCCCGCGTATCCGCGCCCGATGTGCCCTGCGCTGCTCGCCCTCGGTAAGCGGTTTTGGCTTGGTCCCCTCGAACGGATTCCTGCTGGAGTTGTACTGGATCTTCAGCGGCGTGCCTTTCAGCTTGAATATCTCGCAGAAGGTGCGCTCCAGATAGCGGCTATAGCTGGCCGGCACGTCGTCCAGGCCGCTGCCGTGGATCACGATCAGCGGCGGATTGCTGCCGCCCTGGTGGGCATAGCGCATCTTCGGTATGAAGCGCCCGGATTTGGGCGGCTGCTGCTTTTCCAGCGCGCCGATCAGCGCGCGGGTTAGCTTGGGTGTGGACAGTTTCGCCATCGCCGCCGCATAGGCTTCGTCCACCGATTTCAGCACGCCCGGTATGCCATTGGCGTGCAATGCCGAGATGAAATGCAGCTTGGCGAAGCTAAGGAAATGCAATTTGCGCTCGATGTCGCGCTTGACCTGGTCGCGGTGATGTTCGTCCAGCCCGTCCCACTTGTTGACCGCCAGCACCAGCGCGCGTCCCGCCTGCAGCACGTAGTCGGCGACGTGCGCGTCCTGCTCGGTGATCTGGTCGCGGGCATCCACCACCAGCACCACCACATTGGCATCTTCGATCGCCTGCATGGTCTTGATCACCGAGAATTTCTCGACCGCCTCTTCGACCTTGCCGCGCCTGCGCACCCCGGCCGTGTCGATGATGGTGTATCGCTTGCCGTCTCGCTCGAAATCGATGTAGATGCTGTCGCGCGTGGTGCCCGGCTGGTCGAATGCGATCACGCGCTGCTCGCCGAGTATCGCGTTCACCAGCGTGGACTTGCCGACATTGGGCCGGCCGACGATGGCCAGCTTGGGCGGATGTTCATGGTTGGCTTCTTCTTCGATCTCGGGCGGAAATTTCTCCAGCGCGATCTCGATCACTTCGTTGACGTTGTCGCCGTGCGCCGAGGAGATCGGCAGCGGCTCGCCCAGACCCAGTTCGAAGAAATCGGCAGTCACCTTGGCATGCGCCATGCCCTCTGCCTTGTTCACCAGCAACAATATCGGCTTGCCGGTCTTGCGCAATTGTTCGGCGATGATCGCGTCCTGCGGCGTGCAGCCGGCGCGGCCATCGACCAGAAACATCACCACGTCGGCCTCGTCCACCGCCTGGCGGCTTTGCTTGGCCATCTCGAACATGATGCCTTCCCTGGCGACCGGCTCCAGCCCGCCGGTGTCCACCACCAGATAAGGCCTGTCCCCCACCCTTCCGCGTCCGTAATGGCGGTCGCGGGTCAGCCCCGGCAGATCGGCGACCAGCGCGTCGCGGCTGCGCGTGAGGCGATTGAACAGGGTGGACTTGCCGACGTTCGGACGGCCAACCAGAACTACTGTGGGCAACATTTTAATAACCTTAAATTTAAAGATGCAAGGTTCAAGATCCAAGAGGCAAGTTGAAACGGTGCATGGGATTCCCTTTCATCTTGTACCTTGTATCTTGTACCTGCCTTTATTTTATCGAGAGCGAATACAGTTCGCCGCCTTGCGTCAGCACAAGAAGCCCATCGTCCATGTCGAGCGGCGCGACCTTTATCGCGCCGCCGTCAAGCTCGGTGCGCGCGACAAAGCTGCCATCCTCGCGATTCAAGCCGTGCAGGTAGCCTTCAAAATCGCCCACCACGACAAATTTATCCGATGCGTACGGAGCGGTGACACTGCGCATAAGCAACTGATCGTTCTTCCACACCGTGCTCCCGCTGGTCTTATCCAAAGACATGATCGATCCCTTGGTATCGGTGAGGTAGATATATTTGCTCTGCACCACCAATCCCTTGTCGCTGGAGATTTCGCGGTTCCAAAGCGGGCCGCCCTGATCGATATCAAAACAAGCCACTCTTCCCTGGAATGAAACGGCGCATACCTGCTGGTCATCCACCACCGGGTCGCTGGTGATGTCGCTGATGCGCTCCAGCTCGGTGTTGCCGCTCGGTTGCGACACATAGCTTTCCCATAGGACCGTGCCATCCTTGATATTTATCGCCGCGAGCTTCCCGCCGGCGAATCCCGCATAGGCGACTCCGCGCACTATGGTCACACCTGCATGGCTGCGTACCACCAGGGCCGGCGTGCTGCGTTCATACAACCAGATACGCTTGCCGTCGGTCGCGCTCAATGCCGCGATGCGTCCGTCGCCGGTGCGCACCAGCACCACACCGTCCGCGACCGATGAAACGCTCAACACCTCGCTGGACATCAGGCTCTTCCAGCGCAGCTTGCCGTCTTCACCATATGCCAGGACATCGCCCTTGTCGCCGCCAACCAGCACCAGGCCAGCGCCGCTGGACACACCCCCGCCGCTGGCGACGATGCCTGTCTCGATATGCCAGACCTGCTTGCCGGTGGCGCGATCAAGGCGTGTCAAAACGCCATTGCCGGACACGGCATAGACCGCATCCCTGGTCAGTGCGGGTCTTTGCGGGTTGGCACCGGAATTGCCGACATTGGCATGCCAGCGCACTTCAAACTTGCTCGTCTCGTTGAATTCGACCAGCGGCGCCGGGCCGGTGTCGCCCTTCACGCCGGCCCAGTCCGGTATCGATTCATCCGTGGATGCGCAGCCGCCAAGCGCAATCGATGCCAGCAGCAGGATTTGCCAGGCGCGGCATCCGGGGACTTTTCCCAAGATACTGCGCACCGGCAAGAACCCAAATCTCATCGAGCCGCGCCCAATGCATCGAGTTTTATCTGGATCAGGCTGCGGTACATGTTTTGCGGATCGATCTTTTCATAGGCAAGTTTGTATGCGCTCCTTGCCTCATCGGGCTTGCCTTGCGCGCTCAACACATCGCCCCTCAGGTCGGCATACAGACCGTCGAAGGATTCCAGATGTTTGGCGTCCAGCTGCTTCAGCGCATCCGCATAGTTCTTTTCGTCCAGCAGCTCGGCCGCCAGATTCAACCTGGCCACGTCTTTCAGGGTGGCATCGCCGGCGTGGTCGATCACCCATTGCAGCTGCACCTTGGCATGCGCGGCATCATTGCCCTGTTCATTCACATGTGCGGCAAGCAATGCGGCTCGCGCCGCATAGGTAGTGGATGCGAATTTATCCATTACTGCGGCAGCGGCATCATTGACTCGCTTGGGATCTTTGCTGGCAACCTGCTCGACAGCCTGCTGGAACAGGGCGGCGGCCCCGGTTTCCTGCTGGTGCTGGTAATATTGCCAGCCGCGCCAGCCGCCCACCGCAACCACCAAGGTCAGCAGCGTACCCAGCACAAAATTGCCGTTGTCCTTCCACCAGGCCTTGAGCGCCTCAAGCTGTTCCTGTTCCTGCAAATCCAATGCTGCCATGTTTACTCCTACTTGATAAGTTCCTTGATTGTCATGATCAGGTTCTGCATGCTCACCCGCACCTGCTCGCCACCCTGCATCGGCTTCACACCGGCTTCGTTCGCCTGTGCTTCATTGTCACCGATCACCACCGACACCCGCGCACCGCTGCTATCGGCCTTCTTCATCTGTGCTTTGAAACTGCCGCCGCCGCAATGCAACACCACGCGCAGATCTCCGTCGCGCAATTGTTCCGCTACCCGGCTGGCGAGGCGGCCGGCCAGTTCGCCCTGATGCACCACATATACATCGACGGCGGGCTTCGGCAATGCCATGCCATCATCCTGCAACAAGGCCAGCAACCTCTCGACACCCATCGCGAATCCGGTGGCGGGGACGGGTTTGCCGCCGATCTGCCCCCCGCCGATCTGACTGACCAGTCCGTCATATCTGCCGCCGGCGCAAATGGTGCCTTGCGCTCCAAGGCGGGTGGTCACCCATTCGCATACCGTACGGTTGTAATAGTCCAGGCCGCGCACCAGGCGCGGATTGATCTCGTATAACACATCGTGGCGCTTGAGTATCGCCTGCACATCGTCAAAATGACGCAATGCATCATCTTCCAACTCATCCCCCAGCTCGGGCGCGGCCTCGATCAGACCCTGCATCGCCGGATTCTTGCTGTCCAATATGCGCAACGGATTGCTGTGCAAACGGCGCAGGGCGTCGGCATCGAGCGCATCCTTGTGTTGCTCGAAGTACGCGATCAGCTTGGCGCGGTGGCGGTGGCGGGATGCCGGGTCACCCAGGGTATTGAGTTGCAGCGAGACATCGCGCAGGCCCAGCTTGGCCCACAGCCTCGCGCACATCAAGATATGTTCGGCATCGATATCGGGCCCGGCAAATCCGAGCGCCTCGACGCCATACTGGTGGAACTGCCGGTAGCGTCCCTTTTGCGGACGCTCATGGCGGAACATCTGCCCGCTGTAATACAGGCGCTGCGGCCCGTTATACAACAGGTTGTGCTGCAACACGGCGCGCACGCAGGATGCCGTGCCCTCTGGGCGCAGTGTCAACTCGTCACCGTTCAGCGCGTCGGCAAAACTGTACATCTCCTTTTCGACGATGTCGGTCACTTCGCCGATCGCGCGTTTGAACAACACTGTCGGCTCGACCAGCGGCATGCGGATGTTGCGATAACCATAACTGTGCAGCCAGTCGCGAATGACTTCCTCGAACCATAGCCACAGCTCCGCCTCGTCCGGCAGGATATCGTTCATGCCGCGCACGGCTTGCAGGGTCTCGTTGCTCATAAATAATCCAAGCTTGTAGCTCGTAGCCTGTAGCTTGCAGCAAATGCCGCTGGCTACCCGCTACGCGCTAACCGCTACGGGCTTCCTCAAATATTTCCGTTCCACATACTCATCCACGATGCGGGTGAATTCTGCCGCGATATTTTCTCCGCGCAGGGTCACGGCCTTTTCGCCGTCGATATACACCGGCGCCGCCGGACTTTCGCCGGTTCCGGGCAGGCTGATGCCGATGTTGGCGAGTTTGCTCTCACCCGGTCCATTCACGACGCAGCCCATCACCGCCACGGTCATGTTCTCCACGCCCTGATAACGCTCCCGCCACGTCGGCATGTTGTCGCGCAAATGCGTCTGGATGTTCTGCGCCAGTTCCTGGAAAAAACTGCTGGTGGTCCGCCCGCAACCCGGACAAGCCGTCACCATCGGTGCAAACGCGCGCAAGCCCATGGTCTGCAAGATCTCCTGCGCGACCTGCACTTCCTGGGTTCTGTCGCCGCCGGGATCGGGAGTCAAGGATATCCGTATCGTGTCGCCGACACCTTCCTGCAACAGCACTGCGAGCGCGGCAGTCGAAGCGACAATGCCCTTGGAACCCATGCCCGCTTCGGTCAGCCCGAGATGCAGCGCATAGTCGCACTGCAGTTTCAGCGCCCGGTACACCGCGATCAGATCCTGCACATCGCTGACCTTGCATGACAACACGATGCGGTCATGCGCCATGCCCAGTTGCTCGGCACGCTGCGCGCTCTCCAGCGCGGACGCGATCAGCGCGGCGCGGGTCACTTCACCGGCGTCTCTTGGTTGAGCAAGCCGCGAGTTCTCGTCCATCATGCGCACCACCAGGTTCTGGTCCAGGCTGCCCCAATTCACCCCGATGCGCACCGGCTTGCCATACCGGATCGCGGTTTCTATCATCATCGTGAAGGGGTCGTCTTCCTTGCGGCTGCGCCCGACATTGCCGGGATTGATGCGGTACTTCGCGAGGGCCTGTGCGCAGTCCGGATAATCGGTCAGCAAGCGATGGCCGTTGTAGTGAAAGTCGCCGACCAGCGGCACATCGCAACCCATGCTGTCCAGGCGCGCGCGTATGTTCGCCACCTGCGCCGCAGCCTCGGGCGTATTGACCGTGATGCGCACCAGTTCGGAACCGGCCCTGGCCAGTTCGAACACCTGCCGGGCGGTCGCCTCGGCATCGGCAGTATCTGTGTTCGTCATGGACTGCACCACAACCGGCGCGCCGCCGCCCAGCATAACCCTGCCGACCAACACCCGCTGAGACGGGCGACGTTTGATGAAAGCCGCGCTCAAGATAATAAAAGCTCGCGCAGCGATACTTCATCACTCTCCCCCTCCGGGGGAACGGTAGGAGAGAGGGAAGCAGGCATGGCTGGCTTCATTATCAAGAGGTGTCTATTCGCCATGCCTGTCACTTCAATGTCAGATGCGCGACTTCGCTATACTGGTTGATGTGGGGTTTCAAATCCACTTCCTTGCCCCGGTAGAACAGGCTCGCTGAAGCGGCATGGCCGATCAGCATCGAGAAGGGCGGATTGCCTTCCACATGCAATTCGCTGCCGGCTGGATTGATCTGCGACGATATGACTTTGCCGTCTCTGTCCTTGATCTCGGTCCACGACTCTTCCCCGAACACCAGGCGAAGTTCTGCAGGTTTCAATCCCGCCCCATCTGAAGCCATGGTGGCCGTTGCAGGGACATTTGAAGCCGCTTTTGCGGATGCAGTCTTCGCTTTATGCGCTGAAGCCAGCGTCTTTGTGTCCTTGACCGAGGACGCTGCGGCAGCCGACCGGGATTTCGGCACAGGATGGACATTCGGTTCGATCATGCTCGATTTAAGGACCGGCGGCTCGGAGTTGAATTTGGGTTCGGCGGGCAAAGCAACCGGTGCTTCGACCGGGGTTGCATTTATCGGCTCTGTTGTCTGCGCCTTGGCCAGTTCCTTTGGCTGCTTCAGCGGGCTCTTGTAATGCCAGAATGCGAGCCCCAACACCAAAACGGCCAGCACCGAAGCTGCGCCGAGCCAGACCAGATTCTGTTGGCGGTTGTCTTGCTCGCTGGGGAACGGGACATCAACGGAAGAGGGGATCAGCTCTGCCGCAGCCGTTTTTGCAGACGGCATGTTCGCCAATAATGATTCCGCATCCAGTTTCAATATCTTGGCATAACTGCGCACGAAACCGCGCAAAAATGCCGCCTCTGGCAGATGCTTGAAATCATCCGCTTCCAATGCCTCGATCTGGCGCGGCGCAAACTTGATCTGGCCGGCAACATCCGCCACGGTCAAGCCGAGATCCTCGCGGGCTTCGCGCAGCATGCTTCCGGTCGAGGAAGATTTCTTTGCGGCAGGATTGTTGCCCTGGCCGGAATTATTTTCGGGGAGATTTTCCATCATTCACCATTTGTCAACGATTGAGCTTCACGAGAATCGGGATAACGATTGCGCAACTGCGCGGCATAGCTGGCCTCTGAATTGCGATCGCGAACCTTGCGGTTGATGCGTACACCCAGCCAGAGTTGCTCCGCAGTCAGGTTGTCGGTCTTTTGTGAAAATTTTGCAAAATATTTCTTGGCTGCAAAGTAATCGCCATCGGCAAAATTCAAATCCGCCAGCGCATACATGGCCGGGGTCAGGTCAGGCTGTACCTGCAGCGCCTTTTGCAGAAAATCCTCGGCCTCCTTGTCATCGCCCGCTTTTCTGGAACACAGGCCGGCATTCAGGTATGCAAGCCCGGGAGTCGGATATAACGGATTCTTGATCGCCGCCATGAACTGCTCGATCGATTCGCCCGGCCGGCCGCGCTGGCACAGGAACCAGCCATAATTGTTATGCGTGTCGGAATCCGTATCATCGAGGCGCAGGCTCTTCTTGAAATCCGCTTCCGCATCCTTGTCCTCATGCAGCGCCATATGGATCAAACCGCGCACGCTGTAAGCCGGCGCATAATCCTGGTCGGCCTTGAAGGCGTTATTCAATTCCTCCAGTGCAACGCCGTATTGCGCACGTTGATAATACAGCCCCGCGAGCTCGGTATGTACCTGGGCACTCTTGAGTGCATTCGCTTGGTCAGCCGTCGTGCTGCAAGCCGGCAAGACGAGGGCCAACAACAGCAAGGGTAATGCCGGATAAGACGCCGAAGAAAGGTATCGGGCAAACACTCTGTTCACAGTGCACCCCGGTTATTCATCTGTATCACGCCGGCTGAGCGCGGCAGGTTTCGCTTGGTTCTGTCCTGCACCTGGCCGGCCAACTGCCCGCAGGCCGCCGCGATGTCGTCTCCACGAGTCTTGCGTGTGGTGGTCACGATGTCGGCCTGCATCAGTACCTCGCGGAAACGCTGGATCGCCTCCGGACTTGAGCGCCGATAAGGGGTTTGCGGAAACGGATTGAACGGGATCAGGTTGAACTTGCATGGCACGTCGCGCACCAGGTTCACCAGTTCGCGGGCCTGCTGCACGGTATCGTTCACGCCTTCCAGCATCACATACTCGAAGGTGATGAAATCGCGCGGGGCGCGTTCCAGGTAGCGCCGGCAGGCGCCCAGCAATTCTTTGAGAGGATACTTCCGGTTGATCGGAACCAGTTCATCGCGCAGTCTGTCGTTTGGCGCATGCAGCGACACCGCCAGCGCCACCGGACATTCTTCGCGCAGCCTGTCCATCGCCGGCACGATGCCGGATGTCGATACCGTCACGCGGCGGCGCGACAATCCATAGGCTTGATCGTCCAGCATCAGGCGCAGCGCACTCACGGTATTGTCGAAATTCAGCAGCGGCTCGCCCATGCCCATCATCACCACGTTGCTGATCTTCCAGTTGCCGTCGATATGGCGGCCCGGACCCGGTGCAGCGGAGCCGTCAGGTGCGGGAAGGGCCGCCTGCGCCTCCTCCCGCAATCGGCCGCTGCGCGGTAACGTGTCGGAGGCGCTGCCCGGACCCGGTGCAGCGGAGCCGTCAGGTGCGGGAAGGGCCGCCTGCGCCTCCTCCCGCAATCGGCCGCTGCGCGGTAACGTGTCGGAGGCGCGGCCCAGTTGATGGTTCGCCCACCACAGCTGGCCGATGATCTCGGCCACACTGAGGTTGCGGTTAAAACCCTGCTTGCCGGTCGAGCAGAACGAGCAGTTCAGTGCGCAGCCGGCCTGGGTGGAAATACATAATGTGCCACGCGATTCTTCGGGGATGTATACCGCCTCAACGGCATTGCCGGTGCCGACATTCAGCAGCCACTTGCGCGTGCCGTCGTCGGAAAGCTCCTCGCGCATCACGTCCGGTGCGGTGATGCAGGCGATTTGTGCAAGCCTGTCGCGCAACGCGGCAGAGATGTCGGTCATCGCACCGAAATCAGACTCCCCGTCCTTGTAGATCCAGCGCATCAGCTGGCGCGCACGGAACGGCTTCTCGCCCAATTCCGTGAGATAGGCGGCCAGCGCGTGAGCATCAAAGTCAAGGAGATTCTGCATCGGGGTAATGGGCATCAGCGGGTATGAATATTCTTCTCCGCAAAGAAATAGGCGATCTCGGTCTTTGCGTTCTCGGCGGAATCCGAACCATGCACCGCGTTGGCATCGATACTGTCGGCGAAGTCGGCGCGTATCGTGCCCCTCTCGGCCTTCTTCGGGTCGGTCGCGCCCATCAGATCGCGGTTCTTCAGAACCGCGTTCTCGCCTTCCAGCACCTGTATCATCACCGGGCCGGAGATCATGAAATCCACCAGGTCCTTGAAGAACGGGCGGGCACGGTGCACGGCATAGAAACCTTCCGCCTCTGCCCGCGTCAGGTGTCGCATCTGCGCGGCGACGATCTTCAAACCGGCATTTTCAAAACGGGTGTAGATCTGACCGATTACATTCTTGGCGACTGCATCGGGTTTGATAATCGACAGGGTACGTTCAACGGGCATGCTACTTTCTCCAAACTTGAATAACAGTTAATAAAAAACGGGTTGGCATTCTATCAGGATTTGCTTACGCTGTCCCGGCCGGCGCACGCCCGCACGCGGATTTGCCGGTGCGCTCGCCCGGCGCATCGGGCAGCGGCCCAAAGGCTATTTAATCGCCGCCAGCGCCCGATGCCCGCAGATCGCTTGTAGCGGGAACCGGCCATCATGCACCGCGCCCGGTTTGGCCGTTCAGCAATAGCAAAGGCGGGATGATTCATCGCTTCTACCATGGAACATCGAGTCCATATGTGCTGGCCAATTCCAGCTTGTCTCTTGCAAACAAATCGCTTGCAAGCTGGCTGATCAACTTCTTGCCGCCCTTGTCCACCGTATATTCCAGAACATACTTCATCGGATATTCCCTGTCGCCGAATGGCTTCAGCCCGATAAAATCGCACACCTTGTTGACGGTGTTATGTGTATCCGATTTCAGGTCATTGCTGAACAGGATCAATACATCCTCGCGCCCGAACAGGCGGATATAGCGCTCCAGCTGCGGGGCATATAAACCCCGCCTGATAAGTGATGGCTCTTCCTCCATCCCGCCGTGGCTCATGATCTCAAGTTCCCGATCGAGGAAATAACGCAGCGTGGGTTCAACCCTGCCTTCGATGATCGGCATAAAAAAGTCTTGCGAGTATGTATTATCCTCCCGGATCCTGTCCCTGAAATACTGATTCCGGACAAGTTGATGATACATATTGAAAGCTGACAGAGCCCTTGATACGGGTTCGCGCAAAAGAACAACGATTTTCGCATCCGGGGCAAAGGCATGAATACGGCTCGCGCATTTTCCGTAGTAGAGGTATTCAGGTGTCGCATCGATTCCACGGGCAAACCTTGAACCGATCGGAAACAGGGAACGATAATATTTATCGCCCTGTTCAAAAAAACTGTCGGTACTGAAATAGGATTTTTCCTTGAGTTCGCCCCCTACCAGTTCCGGGCGTTGATCGAAATAGCTGTACAACGAGGTGGTACCCGCCTTCTGCGCGCCGACGATAAACAGGTAGTCGCTGAATCTTCCGGGATCGGCATCAGCTTGGCCCGGCTGTCTTTGCAAAATGCCCAGGGACAGCCGTTCCGCTTCAGATATTCGACCCAACCTGAGTATATTGTCCAGATTGTGGCGCGCTTCGGCAGAGTTTGGGTCAAGCATCAATGCCTGCCAATAACTGGCTTCCGCTTCATGCAATCGCCCCAACTTCGCGAATGCATTGCCCAGGCTGTTGTGCAGCAAGGGATCTCCCCGCGACAGCTCCAGTGCCTTTTGAAATGGGGCCACAGCTTCTTGAGCGCGCCCCTGCTGCAGGAGTACGGTTCCCATCGCCTTCCAGCCAAAACCATGCCGGGGGAATCGCACAGTCATCTCTCCCGCCAGAGCCTCTGCTTCGGCGTGTCGCCCCTGTTTGTACAGGGCGATCAGCAGACTGATTTCCTGGGGGCTCGGCTCGCTTCCCGCGCCGCTGTTCGGGGTCGGTTTATCGGGCGGCATCTTCAGATCAATGCGGCCTTACGAGTCAAACAAGCATGCCTCATTTCTGGCCGATGAGGTTCACGAATATTGCAGTGGGTCATGATAATCGACAGGGTGAGTTCAACGGCCATGCTACCTTACTCCGGATAAAATGATAGTTGGTGGAGAGCGGCTCGCCATCCTATAAGCATGGTTCACCTGCCCTGCAAATCGACCTGGATAGCAGCTTCGGGCCCGTTTGACAGATAATCTGCCGCAACCGCGACGCCCGGCACACAAACCAGTTCGTCGCCGCTAAACAACAAAGGCATGCGTTCACGCTGCCAGGGCGGGACATTATGTTCCTGCAGCAGATTTTTCAGGGATCGGGTCGCTCCATCCGGGTGCGGACGCAAAGATTCTCCGCCCTGCCGCACACGCAACGTCACCGGCGCGCGCTGCAATTTCTCCAGGCTGACCCCGGAAGGCTGCATGGAATTCCCTTGAAGATATCGCCTGCGATTGAAGTGCAACCATGCATTCAGCGCGGGCCATTCCATTTCGGATTCGCCGCGCCACGGCAGCACGATGTTCGGATCGAACTCGCCCAGCGCGCTTAGCGCATACACCCTGCCCCGATAGCGGCGTACCTGCCAGTCGCTGTAGTTTACGCATACCGACGCATCCTGCCGTGCGCTGCACACCTGGTGCAGCATGTCATCCAGTTGCACCACTTGCGGCATCGGTGCGCCGGCACGATGAAGGAAAAAACGCAGCAGATTCCTCGCGCGCGGCACACTCAATGCCTGCAATGCAGCCACATCCAGCGTATCGGCTTGTATCGCCTGCACGCCATCCTGCTGCGCAAGCTCATCCAGCAAGCCGCTCGCCTCGGCGAAATGCTGCGCACTGCGCGCCAGCGTGTCGCGATAAGCGGGGAAACGCTCACCCAGCAACGGCAGCACACGGCGGCGCAGGAAATTGCGCGGATAGCCGTCGTCGGCGTTGCTCTCGTCTTCTATCCAGTGCAACTGGTGCGCTGCCGCATAGGCCAGTATCTCGTCGCGCGAGCAGTGCAGCAAGGGCCGGACCAGCGGGACCGAACCCGCACGTTCAACCAACTGGGGCATCGCACTCGCGCCGCGCACACCTGCACCGCGCAATAATTGCAGCAGCAGCGTTTCAGCCTGATCGTCGGCATGGTGTGCCACCGCCACAAAATCGCAATCCTGCTCGGCAAAAGCCGCGTGGCGCAACTTGCGCGCCGCGGCTTCGATTCCATGCTCGCGCAATGGCGCTATGTCCACGCGTTCGATGTGCAGCGAAATATTCAGGCCGGCGCAAAGGTCTGCGCAGAAATCCGACCATGCATCCGCATTCGGGCTGATACCGTGATGGACATGCAATGCGGACAGCTGCCAGGAAAAACGCGCGGAGAGTTTGTGCAGCAGATGCAACAGCACCACCGAATCCACTCCGCCGCTCAAACCGACCAAGATCGAACTATGCGCAGGAAGCAGCGGCGCGATCTGCGCTGCCACGCGTTCGGTGAAATTAACTAAGAGAGACTTCCTTGAACTTGCCATAACTCATCAGCCGGTTGAAGCGGTCCTGCATCAGGGTTGCAACCGGCTTGTTCTGCGCCATCTTCAGCGCCTCCTGCAGCGCCTTCTTCACGCTCTGCATGGTCGCGGAATAATCCCGGTGCGCGCCGCCCAGCGGCTCGCTGATGATCTTGTCCACCAGACCCAGCGCCTTCAGGCGCGTCGCGGTGATACCCAGGGTCTCGGCGGCATCGGGTGCCTTCTCCGCGCTCTTCCACAGGATCGAAGCACACCCTTCCGGCGAGATCACCGAGTAGGTGCTGTACTGCAGCATCAGCAGCGCATCGCCGACGGCGATCGCCAGCGCGCCGCCTGAGCCGCCCTCGCCGATCACGGTGCAGATGATGGGCACGCGCAATTCGCTCATCTCGTAGAGGTTGCGGCCGATCGCCTCCGACTGCCCGCGCTCTTCCGCCCCGACACCGGGATAAGCGCCCGGCGTGTCGATGAAGGTCATGATCGGAATATTGAACTTTTCCGCCATGCGCATCAGGCGCATCGCCTTGCGATAGCCTTCGGGACGCGGCATGCCGAAATTGCGGATAATCTTTTCCTTGGTGTCGCGGCCTTTCTGATGCCCGATCACCATCACGCTCTGGCCGTTGAAACGCGCCAGCCCGGCGACGATCGCCTTGTCGTCGGCATACACGCGGTCGCCGTGCAATTCCTCGAAATCGGTGAACAGCGCCTCGACGTAATCCAGCGTGTAGGGACGCTGCGGATGGCGCGACACCTGCGAGATCTGCCAGGGGGTAAGCTTGCTGTATACGTCCCTGGTCAAAGCCTCGCTCTTCTTTGACAGGCGCGAGATCTCGTCCGCGATGTCCAGCGCGGAATCGTCCTGCACATAACGCAGTTGCTCGATCTTGTCCTCAAGTTCGGCTATGGAACTTTCAAAATCCAGAAAAGCTACTTTCATGATCGGTGCCCCAATAAAAATGCGCCGCGATGATACTACAAACCGAAGAAACGTTTAATCGTCGCAATGACATCGTTTTCCTGATGAAGGTTCACCTTGCTCAGCGATCCTTCGCCCATATTCTGCATCGCACTGTCCAGCTGTGCACGGCGCTCGACCAGGATATGCGAGACTTCCTCGGCAATGCTCGGGCGCGCCTGCATGATCTCCTCGAAAGCAGCCTTGTCGAGCCGATAGCATTCTACATCCGTCTTGGCGAGCACAGAAGCCACACGTGGCTCTCCGGTCATCAGGCTCATCTCGCCGAAGAAATCACCTTTGGTCAACGTGTTCAAACGGTGTTTCTCGCCGTTTGGTGCTTCCAGATAAACCTCGGTTTCACCGTTGATGATCACATACAGCCAGTGCTGGGCGGGCGTACCCTGTTTGGTGATCACATTGCCCTTGGCGAATGGCGCATACTTCAGACGTGCCGCCAGCTTGTTAAGTTCTTCGTCGGTCATCTGCTTGAACAGAGCGACGCGCTTGAGGGTTTTGACGCGGCGCATCAATTCGCGCTGGTGTTCCGCTTCCTCGTACTTTTCGTTTTCCCTGACGTAATGGACATTCTGTTCCTCCACGGCGAGCTTGATGCCGGCGCGTTTCAGCGCGGTGTAGACATGCCAACGCACTTCCCCGTCGGTAGGATCGTCGGCGGCAAGGTCGGTAAGCCAATAGCGCAGCGCATAACGCGCATAGCCCTTGTCGATATCCATCAGCACGCAGTTGGGCGCGGGGTTCTTGGCGACATTGCCGATCTCTGCCTGCAGGATGGCCTCTTCGACGGCGTTGACCACCTTGGTCTGCCTGACATCCAGGCTGACGCCGAACCAGATCCAGCGGCGCCATTGCACGCGCTGGTCGGTGCGCCGTCCCAGCACCATGAATTTGTTCTTCATCAGCTGGCTGTTCGGAAACACCACCGTTTCCCAGTTGCGCGTCTCGACCAGCGTGGAGCGCCAGCGTATGTCCACCACGCGCCCGGCGATATCGTCGACCTTGATCCAGTCGCCGATCTGGACAGAGTTGTCCAGCTGCAGTGCAAGGCCGCCGAGGATGTTGCCCAGCGTATCCTGCATCGCGAAAGCGACCACCGCGGTGATCATCGCCGATGTCGCCACGATGCTGCCCAGATCCAGGCCGGCATAGCGCAGCCGCACCAGGCCCCACGCGATGTAGGCGATAATCACGAAAATATCTTCGGTGATGCGCGGCAGTGTCAAACGCGCACATGGCAAAACCATGCGGAAGATCAGCAGGCCCCACAGCCGGATCAGCGCGATGCCGCCGCCGATCACGAAGACCTCGTGCAGCACGTCGGCAGCCGTGTCGAATTGCATCGCGTGAGCCAGGCCGGCGATGAATTGCCCTATCAGGCAGGCAAAGAAGAACCCCAGCGTGTTAAGGATGCTGCGGCGTTCCTCCCTGTGAAAATGGAACAGCAGGAACGCCAGCGACAGGGTCATCACCAGTACCAGTGTCGATTCTTCGCGCCAGAAATAATGAATTGCGGTATCCCAAAATGACACGTTCACTCCTCGCGTACTGGTTGGTGCATTCTACACCAACGGACATGGCGTCCAGCGCCACGACTAATAATGAATGTCGCTGCCACCTTGTCCGTTCCCCCTCTCCTATCTCTGATGAAACGACTGATACGACTACTAGCCATCTGACTAACCCAGCGAACGACGCTGGGCAAGTCATTGGTTATAGCCATTCGACTAAGCAGCCAAAAGACGGCAGCCAAGTCGCTGGTTATCCGCCGAAGGGAGAGCGTGATATGGGATCACTAAGCGATGTTCACTTTGACGAATATTCATGCAGGCGCCTGGATCGCCGCCAGAACGCCCAGACATCTGCGCGCCTCAGCTGCACGCTGCGCACGCTCTGCGTTCCCGGGATATCCAGTTGCACAAGCGCGATCTTCCCGGAGCGCAATGCCGCCCATAACGGCTGCGCATAACCGTTCTCAAAGTCCTGCAGCGCAGATTGCCATGCCGACAGGTCGCCCTGCTGCAAGGCAGACCGCAAACCGGTCCACACCAGCAACTGCCTTCCCGCAACGCTGTCCTCATTCCATTTTGCCGGCATGGCCGCGAATGGAATGTCCGCGGCCGCGGCGAACATCTCGGCCAGCACGTCGTCTGAACCTGCAAAGTCATAAATTTTACGCAATGGTTCCAGCTGCCCTCCTGCTCCCCACAGCCATAAGCTATTTATCGGCAATTCCCCGCGCGCTTCGCGGGCTTCGTTGAGCGGATGCGCATGCAGCAACATCTGTATCCCGTTGAATAGCTGGTGCCAGCGCATCGCGTCTTCGCCAGTCGGCAGGAAGCTCCGCACATCGCCCCCGATCACTTCCGAGAGCGGCGTGGTTTTGATGCGTGGCAAAGTATCGAGGCGCAAATACCAGCGTTGCGGGTGCGGCGCAAAAAATTCCATGCCCTGCCCGTCAAAGTGCGCATTCAAGCTTGCGCACAACACAGCCGCCTCCTCGATACCGGCCTGCACGCCGGCAAGCAGCAACCGGTCGCGTTGCAAACTCAAATTGACCGGATCGGCCCGCATCCAGCACCCTGCGGCGAGCCCGTCGAACGAGGCAGAGATGCTCGCGATCGGCGCATCGCCCCGGTATGCCACATCGAAGCAATCGCACAGCAACGCTTCCAGCGATATGGGTTCGGACGATACGCTGTGTCCGCGCGACAGCAGCTTTTCCAAAGCGAGCAATGACAATCCTGCACACGCTTCGGCGGCAACATCCTTGGGCAGAAAAAGATCGGGGATGAGCAGTTGGACGCTTTTCATTCCGATTCAGTCGCGATAGCTTTATGAAGCAAGAGCATGTTTGGCCAGCCACGAGCACACGCCTTCAAGCGAGCGGAAATCATCCACCGACCTTGCATCGACATCGGCAAAGCGCGCCTGCGTCATGCGCGCCAGCGCGCGACCCGGGCCGAGTTCGAGGAACACCCGGCAGCCGCGTTCGTAAAGCATATCCAGGCAGTTCGCCCATTCGATGGTTTGATCCAGTTGCAGCGCCAGCTTCTCGATCGCAGCGTCGCGGCGCACTACCCAACTGGCATCGATCCCGGCGACCACCGGTGTGGCGGGCGCAGCCAATGACGAAGCGCGGAGCAATGCCCGGAACGGCTGTACAGCATCGGCGAGCAACGGCGTATGCGATGCCAAACCGACTTTTAGCGGTGTCAGTTTGCCTCCGTGTTCCGAGAATTGTTCGCCCACCTTTGCCAGCGCAGCGTCCTCTCCGCCGATAATGAATTCCTCTGCGCCGATCGCGATCGCTATCCAGGCGCGCTGCCCTGCACACAGGCGATCCACTTCGCCGCGGCGCAGCCCCTGCACCGCCAGCATGCCGCCGTGCACAGCTGCTGCCGCCTGATCCATCAGCGCCGCACGGGCCGCAGCGATGCGCGCCAGTTCGACTGCGTCGAGCGCACCCGCACAGGCATAGGCGCCCAACTCGCCGACGCTGTAACCGCAGAAGGCGGCGGGCTTGGGCGCATCCTGCCGCAGCGCAGTCCAGAGTGCCAACTGTGCAAGGCAGATCAACGGCTGGGCGATCGCATTGCGGAACATCTCATCGCGCTGCGCGAGCACATCGCGCAACCTGAATACAATTCCTGCTTCACCTGCCTTGATCACCGCGGCAGCAGCCGGATGATCCGCGATCATGTCCAGCATCGCCGGATGCTGCGCACCCTGACCGGAACACAGGATGGCCAGGCTCATGGTTGGTTGGACTGTAACTCGTGCACGAACCACGCCGCGGCAAGCAGGTCGGCGCAGCCGCCCGGCGAAAGATTCCTTGCCGAGCACTCGCGATGTATAGATTCCGCACTCTGCTGCCAACCCGGCACGAACACGCTGCCGCGCGCGAGAAATTCCCCGGCTCGCGTCTGGACAAACACCAGTGCTTCCGCCCCGCCGCGAAACAATACATTGGTATCCCTGATATCTGAGAGCAATGCGAAAAAGGTATGCAGCAACGCAAGATGCATGTCGGCGCCGCGCGCCAGCGCGCTGCGCAAGGCTGGCAGCGCGACCTCAAACACTGACGGAAAACCGAGCAACGCTTCGCCGCGCGCACCGCTCGCGCCGTGTCGTGCCGCCATCAGTTGGCCGTGGGAAGGTGTTGCGGCTTGTGCAACCGCGATCGCGCGCAACTCGCCGCTCCAGTTGGTTGTAACGATCACGCGCAGGTTTTCATCGGACAGTTCGATGTTGCGCGCAGCCGCACAACCCGCAGCAGCGGCCAGTATGCCTTGGGTGAATATCGCGCCGCGGTGCGTATTGATGCCGCGCGTGGCATGCAGCATGCGCGACTCGGCGGCCAGGCCGAGCTGCTGCAGCTCGTCAAATTTTGCTTCGCGCATCCCCGCCGCGGCGATCGCCACGAAGTAAGCGCGCAGCGAGAACAGGCTGCGCACAAAGGTCACGGCATCCATGTCGCGGTGCGCGCCGTTGTCGCGTAAGCTGACCAGCCCCGGCTTGGGATAAAGCGCCAGTTCCTGATACAGGCTGCGCACCGCCAGCCTCGCAATGCGGTATGCGGTGCGCGATGAATTGGGTTCAGCGGCAACAAGTGATTTGAACATTGGATGATTCATGCCAGCAGCTCCAGCAATTCGCGCGTGCCGACCAGTTCCGCACTGGTTTGCCTTTTCACCAAAACGCGCCGATCGTCGCCGGACTTCAAAGCCGCCCATTCGCGCCATGAAACCGCGCTGCTGCCGCCGAACAGCACTTCGCCATCCACGCGCAGGCCGCTGGATCGTTCCCATTCGGCGAGCAGCGCAATGCCCTGCTGCAACTGATTGTGCGACAGCGGGTGCCACAGCAGGTCTATGTCAGATTGCGGGGTCAGATAATCCATGCCGCTCAGCGCCTGCCATGCCAGCGATCCGAATACGCGCAACTCGATATCGATATCGGCTGCCGCAGCATCCAGTTCGGCCAAGGCAGGCTGCCACGCGGCAGGCGCATAAGTTAGCGCATCGGCAAGTAACAACGGAGGCGTTGATCGTGCGATGTCATGAGTGGCAACGCGGAGCGCGATGCGGCGCTTGCCCCGCGCGGGCGGAAACGCGAGGCCGACTGCAATGGTGTCTGGTGCAAGGTTATCCGGTTGACGAGCGACCACCAGCGGCCGATCCGCTGCCAGCCATGCGGCGACATGCGCGTGCGCCCCGCCACCGGTGATCTGTGCGGCCACCTGCACGCGGCTTTCCGGCCGTATCCACACCAGCGAATGTCGGTACAGATTCATTTTTTAAGCACTGGCCAGCACACGCTTGACCACTGCTTCGGACAGCAGGCGCCCGCCGCGCTCCATCCCGCGCACCCGGCGATGATCCGTAGCGTCGACGTGCTCCAGTGCTTTTGCCAGACAAGCCGACAGATCGCCTTCCCACAATTCGTCGAGGCCGCCCATTTTCAGGTAATTTGTTGCGCCCGGCGCGAACACCGGCGAAGTTTTGCCTAGCTCAGTCAATCTTTCCTCGCTGATGCGCGTCACGCGCGCCATCGCCGGCAGGCCCATCACGCGGATCTCGGCCTCGGGCAGCGCGGCGCATACGTCCGCCATCATGCCGTTGGCGAGGAATCCGCCGGAAAGCGCCTTTTCGTACACCAGGCTGACGATGGGATGATCCCAGCGGCGCGCCATCTCGACACACTTCGCCAGATGCGCCATGTAACCGTTCAGCCCGAGCATCTCGTCGCGATGGCGCAAACGCTGCCCGCTGGTATCGACCAGGAACACGATGGGCCGCGATGGATATTGGCGTATCACCGCAAGCACCTCAGATGCCATCGCCAGCGCGAGCTCGATGCCGACCTCGGTGTGGTTCGTGGTGCCGATCACCGCGACGGTATGCTGGCCGCAGCGTCCGGTTCCCGACAACAGATCGCCCTGCTGTTTGACATCATTGCCATCTGGAAAAATCTGCGCAACGACTTCTTTCCATTCCATGTTAAGTATGTACCTTTATGTAACTTATGGCTGATACTATCAAGCTGCTGTCATTTCTATTCCCCCTCTCTCCCACTCTCTCCCCAAAGGGAGAGAGTAATCTTCCCCTCTCCCGAATGCGGGAGAGGGTTAGGGAGAGGGTGCCTGAATGGCGATGAAGTATATTTTGCATAACTGATGCATTCGATTCGAGCGTTGTCTTAAATATAGTTAACGCTCAATTTCCAGTTGCCCTGCGCCCCTGCGCAGCCGCAACGAATTCGTCGTTGTCCATCATCGCGATCGCGTCCGGATCGGTCCAGCCCAGTTTGCGCCAGATGTCGCGGCCATCCTTGCATGCACCGAAGCGCTGCACCCGGTCGCTCAGCAGTTGATGTTCCTGCTCCAGTGCGGCGAGTGTCCAGTCGTCGCCGTTGTCGATGGATGCAATAATCGCCTGCTGAAATGCTGCCATGCTGTCCGGAACGATCGCGTCGCACTCGCCGAGCAGATAGCGGTGCTTGCCGCCGACGGTGCGCCACACCAGCGCGCGGTCGCGCGAGTCGTACTCTTCGACACCGCGCGCGGTTTCGATCACTTCCGGGCCGGACAGGCCGAGCCGCCCTTCTTCGCTGATGATGATCGCCGTAGCGCAGCGCGCCGCGATGCCCATGCCGCCGAAGCAGCCGTATTGCCCACCGATTACAACAATAACTGCCACACCCGCCGCACGCGCCGACAGGATCGCGCGCATCACTTCCGACACCGCGATCAGCCCGGCATTGGCTTCCTGCAGGCGAACCCCGCCAGTCTCCAGCAGCAGCACGACCGCCGCAGGATGGTCGCGCACCGCGCGTTCCAGCATGCCGACGATCTTCGCGCCGTGCACCTCGCCCACCGCACCGCCCATGAAGCCGCCTTCCTGCGCGGCAATGAAAATATGCTTCCCCGCGATATTGCCGTGCCCGATGACCACGCCATCGTCGAACGCGGCCGGCTGCTCCAGCGTCGCCAGATGCGGGCTGGTCACGCGTTCGGCGGCAGGCAGCCACTCATGGAAACTGCCGTCATCCAGAAGTCCGGCGATGCGGGCGCGGGCGCTGCTCTCGTAGTAGCTGCGTGACATTATCTATGTTTACCTTTGAATGTCTCGATTGCCTGGTCGAGGCGCAGGCTGACGATGGCCGGCGTCGCGCCTGCATCGTTCACCGAAATGCGGATGTCGCCGGCGCGATGCCGCGCGAAGAAATCCTTCATCACTGCCTGCCAGATCGTGCCGAATCCGTTCGCCGCGGTCCTTACCTCGATCTCGCACGCGCCACCGAGCGCGGCCGGTTCGACCAGCACCTCGAGATTGCCGGAGCCGAGCACGCCGACGATCGCGGTCGATCCCTTGGTCGGCGCGCCGCCGTTAAAACGGTACTTCAGATTTTCGATGGTCATGATGTTTGTTCCTTTATTCTAAACCGCCATTTCCCCCTCTGATTAAGCAACTAGCTATTCGACTAGGCTGCACAACAACCGCAGCCAAGTCGCTGGTTATCTCCAACTCTTTCCCCTACAGGGGCGAGAGAGCAATCGTCCCCTCGCCGCTTGCGGGAGAGGGCTAGGGAGAGGGCTGCCAAAATATCGAATCATGCAACTCCAATGCCTCACCAGTTCCTGAACCTACACCGTTGCGGCTGGATACGACTCGACATAACTCTCCTCGCCCGCTCCGTAATACGTCACGTTGCGCGCAACGAAATCCACATCGTAACTTACAACACCAGCCTTCCAGGCTGCCATCAGGAACTCCGGGAATGTACTTACGCCGGCCTGGTCAGCGCGCAGCGCAGCGATCAGGGCATCGCGATCGAACCGCGGTACGTCTACCATGCCAGCGACCAGGGGCGTCCCTTGCATCATGACCGGACCCTCTTCAGTCAGGTACAAGCTTTGGCAAGCAGGCAGGGACCAGAGGTTGCGCGTGACTCCCACCCGGCGGAGTGTCTCGGCGAGATACGGGAAGCCGCCAACCTTGGGACGTCCCGCCATCGCCCGTTGCTGGGCTGATTTGAGATTTTCAATTGATTTGCTCATAGGGAGTCACCTCTCTAGCGTCAATGATGAACCCAACACATCACCAATTCCTGAATCTTACCGGCGGCTGGTATAGTCGTAGGGTGGGCAAGCCTCATCTGCCCACCGTTATTGTATTGTGTCCGCGTGGGCAAATAAAACTTGCCCACCCTACACTCGCTAATCACGCAATCCGCAATCTGGTCACCAATTCCTGAACCGCACCGGCGGCTGGTACAGCCCGCCCGATGCGCGAACAAGATCCTTGATCGAACGCGCGGCGAGCAGGTCGCGCGTTGCGTCGCGCTTGTCGATGCCCATGTCCTCCGCGCGCTGGATCACGCCTTTATCACGAAGATTCTCCACGATGCGCACGTCGCGGCCCAGGCCGATCCCGGTGTAGCCCGCGACGCCGCGTATCGCCTGCTCGCGTTCCTCGGCATTGGCGCACAGCAGCAGGTTGGCGATGCCTTCCTCGGTCAGGATGTGGGTGACATCGTCGCCGTAGATCATCACCGGCGGGATCGGCATGCCGGCGAATTCGGCAAGCTTCCATGCATCGAGTTTGGAAACAAAGGCCGGATGCATGTGCTCGCGGAAGGTCTCGACCATCTGCACCACCAGCTTGCGGCCGCGCGGGATGCCGGGATATTGCGTTTTCCGCTGCACGCCGGCTTTCAGCCAGGCCGGGCTGGCGTGGCGCCGCCCTGCCGCATCCGCGCCCATGTTGGAAGCACCGCCGAAACCCGAGATGCGGTCCAGCGTCGCGGTCGAGCTGTTGCCGGCCAGATCGATCTGCAAGGTCGAGCCGATGAACATGTCGCAGGCATAGTGGCCGGCCGCCTGGCAGAAGGCGCGGTTCGAGCGCATCGTGCCGTCCGGCCCGGTGAAGAACACATCGGGGCGCGCGGCGATGTAATCCTCCATGCCGAGTTCGGAACCAAACGAGTGGATCGACTTCACGAAACCGGCCTCGATCGCGGGGATCATCGCGGGATGCGGATTGAGCGCCCAGTGGCTGCAGATCTTGCCCTTCAGACCGAGGCGTTCCGCATAGGTCGGCAGCAGCAGCTCGATCGCGGCGGTGTCGAAGCCGATGCCGTGGTTCAGGCGCTGTACGCCGTACTCGGCGTAGATGCCCTTGATCGCTATCATCGCCATCAGCACCTGGATCTCGGAGATCTGCGCCGGGTCGCGGGTGAACAGCGGCTCGATGTAATGGGGGCGCGGGCTGGGGATCACGAAGTTCACCCAGTCGCCGGGGATATCGACGCGCGGCACCTTGTCCACCAGCTCGTTGACCTGCGCGATCACGATGCCGTTCTTGAACGCGGTCGCCTCGACGATCGCGGGCGTGTCCTCGGTGTTGGGGCCGGTGTACAGATTGCCCTGCGCATCGGCGGATTGCGCGGCTACCAGCGCGACATGCGGCGTCAGGTCGACGAAATAGCGGCTGAACAATTCGAGATAAGTGTGGATCGCGCCGATATGTATCTGCCCCTTGCCCACCATGCGCGCCAGCCGCGCGGCCTGCGGACCGGAGAACGAAAAGTCCAGTTGCTCCGCAATGCCCAATTCATAAAGGTCAAGATGCTCGGGCAATGCCAGCACCGATTGCAGCATGTGCAGTTTATTGACCTTCGTGGGACCGACTTTCGTCAGCGCCTGCGCCAGGAAATCCGCCTGCTTCTGGTTGTTGCCCTCCAGGCACACGCGGTCGCCCGGTTCGATCACCGCTTCCAGCAGTTGAACCACTTTATTGGCAGTAACCACCTTGTCGCGCAGCGATGCGCCCAGCGCCGATGCAGCGCGCTCCAGCTTGCGATTGCGTCTCTGTCGTTCGTGATCCCAGATTTTTTCGGAGGGCTTTAGCATGATTTTTCGGGATATGTCTCTACTAATGCAAGAATTTCAAATTGGACAGGATGTAATAAACTGCAGCCGAATTAGCAATTGCAGCTGTCAAAGTAACTATAAGTAGTCCAAGTAGATAATCGTCTCCAATTGAGGGTGAAGTTAATCCTGCGTCTTCTATGGATTTCAGAGGCAAGAACAATCTTTCATCGGTCAATGTTACAACTGGTTTGTAGTATTGTTCTCTGATGTCTAAACATTTTCTCGTATCACGAAGAAATTTCATTAGAAATAGAAAAATAATCATATAAAACAAAACCAGCATCCATATTGCCACGATAGGCAGATATATTTGGGCTGATCTGATCTCCATCGTGTTCCACAGCAAATTAATGAAATAGGCTGAAATCCCAACAAAGCCAGAAACAAACACAATTGTTGCGTTAAACAGTATGTTCTTTAGGAATCGTATTTCTTCTCTATCCTGCTGCATAAGTGCATTGATGATCGATATTCTGTCTGCGCTAGAAGGTTTACTTTCCATAACACACTCCTTCTTTGATGATGCATAAGCTAAAGGACTAGGTTCAGTTTGCTTTTTTTGTACATCAAAAATATATCGAACCTGACCCATTTTATCTTATCGTATTGATGTAATTGTAGATGCGCTTATGCATTATTTTTCTGACGCTGACGCTGTCGGTTTATGTATTCAAGAATATCAGGCTGTTGAAGTAGCTCTTTCAATAATCGACCATCTTGATTCACGGGATGGTCACGAGTTACTAAAAACCGAAATTTAGAAATTACTGACGTGTGCACCAAATAGTGCGTAGTGCGTTATAGGAGACATGAGTACCAAGACTGATGCCCGGAAATTGGATGGAGCCACGCAAGCTCACCTGCGGAAGCTGGTGGTGAAAGCGGTGCGTGGAGGGATGACGCAAACCGAAGCGGCGACGACATACAGCGTCAGCCTGCGAGCAGTGAGCAAATGGATGAAGTTGTCTCGTGATGGTGGGCTGCGGGCGTTGAAGCCTGGCAGGCGTGGTCGACGCCCTGGCGGCGGACGGTTGAATACAACACAGGCTGCGCGCATTCGTGCGCTGATCATTGGAACGATGCCCGACCAGTTGAAGTTGCCGTTCTACCTTTGGACGCGGGAAGCGGTGGCCCGCCTGATCGAGCGGAAGTGTGGCATCACAGTTTCGCAGACGACGGTCGGGCGTTACCTCAAGGCATGGGGTATGAGTGCACAGAAACCCGTACGCCGTGCCTACGAGCGAAACGATGTAGCGATTGCCCGCTGGCTTGACGAAGACTACCCAGCCATCGTCAAGGTAGCGAAGCGCGAGAAAGCGACGATTTATTGGGGTGACGAGATGGGATTGCGCAGTGATCATGTCAGCGGAACTTGTTTCGCCCCGATGGGGCAAACGCCGGTGGTGCGAGCGACCGGGCAACGCTTTGGCTGTAACATGATCTCTGCGATCACCAATCGTGGTGCACTGGCATTCATGGTGTTCGAAGGCAAGTTCCAGAATTCGGTGTTCATTGAATTCATGAAGCGGATGCTCAAACAGGTCAAGGGCAAGATATTCCTGATCGTCGATGGTCACCCGGTGCATCGTTCGGCAGCCGCGAAGAAGTTTGTCGCCGAAAACGCCAAGCGTCTGCGGCTGATTCGTCTGCCCGGCTACTGCCCCGAACTGAACCCTGATGAGTTGCTCAATCAGGACGTCAAGACTAACGCCCTGGGAAAGAGCCGGCCAACCAACAAAGCGGAGATGGTGGCCAGCCTGCGTAGCCATCTTCACCGCCGACAGAAGCAACCTCATGTGATCCAGAATCTGTTTCAGGAAAAACATGTTCGCTATGCCGCCTGACCAAAATCACGCACTATTTACCGGCCTGCTCAGTAATTCCATCAGTTTTTGGATGTTTTCCGACATTCTTGTGAAATCTAAAGCATAAAAAACAAATATCTTGTCCTTCGGGAACTCTGGCATTTCCAACTTATGCCTATGGTCATCGCGAATTTTGCGAGTAAACTTTTCAAGTTTTAATTGGTACTCCATGAGAATATTAGGATCGCAAAGAAGGACTGCATCTAGGAGGTTTGGTGAGTTGCCCCAAACCCAATGAGCAACTTTATTTCGCTCTTTTATAGCTGATTGATAAAGCCAAATGATTGCATTGAAAATCTCAAGCTCCTCTTCTGTTAGCGCAACTTGTGCCACAGCATTTAACGCATCGCGTTTTGCATTTCCGCCACTAAGCGAAGAATACATCGCTGCGCCAGGAGCTGGATTAGCACCTAGAAGTTTTACAAAGAGCGCATTGTTGAATGACTCAAGAATTGACCATTCAGCAATAACTTTCATAGCTAGTAGTGACAATTGCGGTCGATGGTCAGAAGGATTATCCGAATTATTGCCAATGTTCACGCTTGCATCCGGTTTTACCTTCGAGAGTGGTTGTGGCATATGAGGTTTCTTTCCAATAACGGAGTTAAAGGGGTCACCCATTAGCCGACCTGCGTCAAGCGAGTAAACAAATCCATGGCGGCATCAGCCGCCGGTTTTAAAATCTTCCAACATCCCCGTTGCAGTTATTGAATCGCGCCCGTTTCTTCAATCATGGCTGCGAACGAATCGCGCCAGTCACCCATCAGGATCAAACGATCAGCGGTGTTCTGTTGTCGCCGTGGCGGCTTTGCCGCCCCAGAAGAACGTTGGTGCCGCTTCGCGTCCAATTGATTTAATCACAGCTATCGTGGCTACCGACTTGCGGTGCCAACCCCTTGCGGGCTCGCGTTGCAGGCGATTCGTTTACTGCTCGGGCGACGGCGAACGGCATCCCATTCAGCTTCGTGGCTGGTGCGCCAGACCCCATTGCCGGGCTTGCCGTTGCCGTCGTAACTCATGCGAAGCAGCGCGCCACATCAAATGGCTTCTGCTCCTTCAACATGTGGTAACACGCTCTTGCCAACTTGTGCGCTAACGCCTTGGTGGCTACCGCCGTGTTCGTCTTCGCTTTCTTGCGTTCGTAAAACCGTTTGGCCTCAGCGCAAAATCGCTGCGCGTAGTAGGCCGCTTCGACAAAGGCCCAAGACAGATACTTGTTGCCGTTCCTGGTGTTGCCTTCCCCCTTCTTCTTGCCGTTGCTCATGTGCTGGCTATCGACGCAACGCGCATATGAAGCAAAGTTGCCAACGGAGGCAAAGCGGTCAATCGTGCCCGTCTCCAGCAGGATAATCGCCGCAAGGATGCGACCAATTCCCGGCACGCTGGTCAACAAGCTGTATTCAGGCCGCTCATCCATCACTTCTTGCAGGCGCTTTTCCAGCCGGTCGATTTGCTCGCCCAGGGTGGTGACCACCGCAAGGTTGCTTTTGATCGCCAGCCCCACGTCCGCCGGGAATTTCATTTGATCCACGTCATCGGCAGTCAGGCGTTTGACCTGGTTGCCGTTGATCTTCATGCCCCGTTGTCGGGCAGCGATGTTCTCGATGGCGAGGATGTGACTGGTGCGGCTGCGCACCAGTTGCATGCGCTTCCTCGCCAGATCACGTATCGCCCGCTGTTCTGGTGGCAGGATGGTGCCCGTCGGTAGGATGCCCAAGCGGAGCAGATGCGCCAGTTGCCGGGCATCGGCCTCGTCGCCGCTGTGCTTGAGTCCATCGTATTTCTTGATGGCTCCGGTGTTGGCCAGTTTCACTACAAATCCGGCCGCCTGCAAGCCATCAACCAGCCAGTACCAGTTGTAGGTGGATTCGACCACAACCGCTTTCAATTCATCGCGCCATGGCAACAGAAATCCAACGATCCTCGTCAAGTCGTTCGGCAATCGTTTCTCGGCTATCACGCGATCCTCTTCATCCGTCACCGTCACCACGCTGTTGTTCGAATGCAAATCAATTCCGCTATACTTCATGTCGGCCTCCTGTGGTTATCGCAAGTTCGCAAACTCACTTTAACCCCACCGCCTCGGCGGTGGGAGGCCGGCTAGATGATTTTCAGCTTCATTTTTTCTCCCAAGGAGCAAAGCCGATGGGGCGCTTCTTTTTCGGTTCCAGCGGCGTCATGAGTTCGCGGATGCCTACAAAAATCGCCTTGAACTGGATGTCGTATTTCTTTTCTGGTGAGGCCAGTTTGCGGGACAGTTCGGCGTTGGTGGAAAGCATCTGCAGCAAACGCACGAAGGCGCGCATGATATAACTTAACAATCGGGGACAGACCACGGTTTCATAATTGATCTGATATTTTCGGTAAATTTTTTTGATCATCATGTCTACTCTGTGACGGACAGTTTATGCCCGCTCAATCCAGTAACTCGGCTCTCGGTGCTGGTGCGCCACCGCGATCACATAAACATGGTCGCTTTCGACCGAGTACAGCAATTTATAGGGAAACCGGCTTAATGTCAGGCGCCTGATCTCGCCCCGCTCTATTTGACACGACAAGGGCTATGTCCGTATGCGCGGCAAGGCGTCACGCACCTCTCTGCGGAATTGGCTGCGGAGCTGAGGGACTTGCAGGTTGTAATAACGTTCTGCATCTTCAAATTCCTGCCTCGCTTCTGGCGAGAATACCACTCGCATCAGAATTTCCCGAAAATCTCTTCTGCCGGTACGCCTTTAACTTTTCCTGCTCGATAGGCGGCAAGCCGCTTCTCTGCTTCTCTGCTTCTTCAAGCCAAACACGGTCAATTACAGGGTCTGGTTTATCAAGGCTATGCAAAATCTGGTCAACCAGGTCAAAGCGTTCTGCGGGGTCGAGCTTTAATGCCTGTGCGACGATTTCCTGTTTCCCCATGACATTCTCCTTCTGTGCATACTTCGTATATCTTAACCACAAAAATAAATCGGGGTCATTTTTTTCTCCCGAGGCGCAAAGCCGATCGGGCACTTCTTCTTCGGTTCCAGAGATGTCATGAGTTCGCGGATAGCTACGAAAACCGCCTTGAACCGGGTGTGTATTTCTTTTCGAGTGCGGCCATCTCTTCAACCGCGAATCAAATCCCGGTGAACAGCAAATCCAATGCGACGATAATTTCATCGCGTTTGTTTTTAAGCGACGTGACTTTATCGCCCAACGCGCGGGCAGAGACGCCAGCCAGTTCGGCGGTGGACATCACGACTGCTGCGCCCTTGATCTTGAACTGTGGATTGAGATGTTTGGCTGCGAGCCCCATTTCTCCCTCGAGGACAAGCGGCACCACAACACGGGTTGCCAAGGTATCCAGCAAATCAGCCTGCACATCCAATAAGTACGGAATAGCCTTGCGTGTGGCCGCATTCGGATTGAGATAAACGTCAAACTGCGCCATCAGAAGCGCCGCAGGCCGTCACTGAACGTGCCGTGCTTTTCTATACGGCGGTTGTATTCATCCAGCGCGCTCTGGTTTTCTGCCAGCCACTGGCTGCGCTGCGCCTGCCGGATGATTTCGGCAAGATGCTGCTCCAGCGTCTGCGAAAGATTGATGTTGAGCTGCTTCGCCTGCTGCAAGAGATCGGCGTTGATACTGAGATTGGCGGATTTCTTGGGGGCTGCTGGATTGAAAATCATATTACTCACGGCCTCTCCTTAACATTTCAGATACGCATATATTATGCGCATTGATAGTGCGTGTCAAGAATTGGCGAACCCACTCCCAAAAGCAATTCTATTGAGCATTACTTAAATGGCGACAGCAAAAGTTCATCGTCACTTCCCTCACCCTCGATCCCTCTCCCGGAGGGAGAGGAAAGGCAAGCGCTTCTCCCTCCGGGAGAAGGGTGGGGATGAGGGAACGCGTTGTCATCATTTATGTAATTATCAATAATCTGGCGCACTTTTTCGGCCGCCACAAGAAATCTTCTTCGCGCTGATGACGCATGGCCAGCACGGTTACGGTCTGGCTGTCTTCGATTTCAAATAATGCAAAACAATCGGGGCAGACCGCGTCTGTGAACTCGCCCGAGAGAATCAACTTCTTGTCTGCTATCTTTAGGCCGGTCATTGCCTCTCCCCTTGTTGCGGCATTCTGCACAATCAAGTTCGCCTGCTACTCCTTTACCGGCGGCTTGGCGCGGTATTGGCCCTGCACGGCGAGCATCCATCCCGGATATTCTGGAGATAGCGCGCTTGCTTCATTGAGCGTTTTCAATTCCGCATCGGAGAGTACCAGTTTGCTTGCAGCGAGATTGTCCTTTAGCTGGTCCATGCGGCGCGCGCCGATGATGATGGTCGACACTTGCGGCTTGCTGAGTATCCATGCCAGTGACACCTGCGCGACGGACACGCCATGCGCTTTTGCGATCGGCTCGATCGCATCCACGCAGGCGTAGGCCTTTTCCTTGTCCAGCGGCGGAAAATCGAATTCGGCGCGGCGCGAACCGGCGGGCGGCGTCTGGCCACGCTTGAATTTGCCGGACAGGAATCCGCCGGCTAGCGGACTCCAGACCATCACGCCCAGTTTCTGATCCTGCACCAGCGGAAATATCTCGCGCTCGAGGTCGCGCCCGGCGATCGAATAATAAGCCTGCACGCTGGCGAACTCGGTCCAGTGATGCTGCCTGGAGATGCCCAATGCCTTCATGATCTGCCAGGCCGCCATGTTGCACAGGCCGATGTAGCGCAC
Source organism: uncultured beta proteobacterium (assembly GCA_963723415.1). Classification (GTDB taxonomy): domain Bacteria; phylum Pseudomonadota; class Gammaproteobacteria; order Burkholderiales; family Gallionellaceae; genus Gallionella. Next base: position 354,580 of record CAVRQB010000004.1, read on the forward strand.
CTTGCCGGACCTCACCAGGTCGTTGAGCGCGGAAAGCGATTCTTCGAACGGTGTGAGCGGATCGAAGCCGTGCAACTGGTAAAGATCGATATGGTCGATCTGCAATCGCCTGAGGCTGGCATCGACCTCGTTGAAGATATGGAAGCGCGACTGGCCGCGGCCGTTGGGCGATTCGTTCATGATGCCGGTGGATTTCGTCGCGACCACGATCTCGTCCCTGGGCAGGCCGGTGTTTTTGATCGCCTGGCCCAGCAGGGTTTCCGATTCGCCTAGCGAGTACACATTGGCGGTATCGAAAAAATTGACGCCCTGAGCAAAAGATACACTTACCAGCGCATCGACCTCGGATTGCTGGAGCCCGCCCATGACTTTCCAGAATCCCTGGGCGCCGAAGGTCATCCCTCCGAGGCAAAGTTCGGATACATAAAGGCCGGTGTTGCCGAGCAATCGATAGCGCATGGCGGGAGCTCCTCAGTAATTTCAAATTAAAGAAATAAAAGGGGCCGGGTTCGAATTTCTGTTCTGCATAAAATTCGTCCCCGGCCCCTCGTCACTCTTTGCTGCGTCCCGGCTTATTCCGGTTTCTTGGCCGGTGCTGCTGGTGCTGGTGCCGCTTCCGGTGAAGCGGTGATCTCGATCTTGGCCTTTGCCATCATGTCGTCGATCAGTTTCTTCAGGTTCTGGTCTTGCACCTGTTTGGCAAGTTGAGGTTTGACCTGGTCGAAGGTCGGAGCCGGCGGGGTGCGTGTATCTTCCAGCAGGATCACATGGTAGCCAAATTGCGTCTTGACCGGTTCGAGCGTGAATTTGCCCTTTTCAAGCTTGGCGACGGCAGCACCAAATTCGGGCACCATGCCTCGCGGGTCGAACCAGCCCAGTTCGCCGCCCTCAGCCTTGGAGCCCGGATCCTTTGAATATTCCCTGGCCAGACTGTCGAACAGCTTGGGATTCTTTTTCAGTTTGGCGATGATCTCCTTGGCTAAGGCTTCCTTGTCGACCAGTATGTGGCGTGCCTTGTATTCGGTGCCTGACATCTGTGCCTTGACCTTGTCATACTCGGCTTTCAGCATGTCGTCGCTGACCGGATTATTCTTTGTGTAGTCCTGAACGAAGGCATTGGCCAGGATGGACTGCCGGGTCAGATTGATCTGGTCGCTAACTTCCGGCGTCTTGTCCAGGTTCTTCTTGATCGCTTCCTGGGATACCAGCATCGTCATGGCCAGTTGGTTGATGATGGCTTTCCGCGTTTCCGGGCTGTCGGGCTGGCCCATCGCCGAGCGCTGCGCGACTATCTGGTCGACGCTAGACTTGCTGATCGGGGTGCCGTTTACGGTGGCGGCGATATCCCCCGCTGCGGGCGTATTTCCGGTCTTGCTGTTGCAGGCGCTCAATATCAACAGGGATACTGCGCTTGCCAACAAAATGCGAGATTTAATAGACATTATTTGCAAATCCTTAAAGGTGAATTAGAAAAAGCTTGAAATCGGAAGGTCGAATTCAGGCGTACAGCCAGGGTATTCTACACAATCATGACCGCTTCTCCAGTTTCACCGGTGCAATACCACCAAGCATGGCATTGGACGACTACTCCCTAGAACAGCATCAGCGGGTGAAATGCGCGGGGCATGTCGCCATGTATATAATGGCGCATCTACCTCACTCCGGGACATCCCATGTACCTGAGTTACTTTGGCCTCGCCGAAGAACCGTTTTCGATCGCGCCGGACCCGCGCTATCTCTACATGAGCCAGCGCCACCAGGAGGCGCTCGCGCATCTGCTGTATGGCGTGAATGCAGGCGGCGGCTTCGTGCTGCTCACCGGCGAGGTGGGTGCCGGCAAGACCACAGTGTGCCGCTGCTTTCTCGAGCAGATCCCGACATCCTGCGACGTGGCCTACATCTTCAATCCCAAGCTGACGGTCGCGGAACTGCTCTCGACCATCTGCGTTGAATTCGGCATCGCCTGCCCTCCGGGCAACACCAGCATCAAGGTGTACATCGATTGCATCAACGCCTATCTGCTAGCCGCCCACGCCAAGGGCAGGCACACGGTGCTGATCATCGACGAGGCGCAGAATCTTTCCGCCGAAGTGCTGGAGCAACTGCGGCTGCTCACGAATCTGGAAACCAACCGGCGCAAGCTGTTGCAGATCATATTGCTGGGCCAGCCGGAACTGGCGGCGATGGTGGCGCGGCCGGAACTGCGGCAGCTCGCGCAACGCATCATCGCACGCTATCACCTTGGGCCGCTGGACAGACACGAGGTCGCCGGTTATGTCCAGCATCGGCTCGACGTTGCGGGCGCGCAGCGCCGGATGTTCCCGGCCGCGTTGATGGGTTCACTGTATCGCTTGAGCAGGGGCATCCCGCGGATCATCAACGTGCTGTGCGACCGTGCGTTGCTGGGCGCCTATTCGCAGAGCAAGGAGCGTGTCGATCGCGCGACCCTGAAGCAGGCGGCGTACGAGGTGTTCCATAATCCGGCGGCGCAACGCCGCAGTCTGTTGCGGCCGCTGTTGGCGGGCTTGATGCTGGCCAGCACCGTGTTCGCGGTGGCGCATTATCAGTCCGCCGAACAAGCTGCGCCACCGGCAAAGACCGAAATGAAGGCAATGGCAATCAATCAACCGGCGGCATTGCCGGATGTGCTGGAATGGCCGGCGGCACAGCCGATCGCCGACAGCAAGTCACTGGCATATGCCGCGCTGTTCAAGGCATGGGGCGAGGAGTACCCAAACAACGACAGCAGGAAATACGACGCGTGCAAACTGGCGCAATCGGCCGGGTTGCGCTGCACGATCGCGCGCGGCTGGCTGGATGACCTGCGCCGGCTGAACCTGCCGGCGGTCCTGCAGATGCATGACACGCATGGGCAGGAATTCAGCGCCGCGCTGACCGGGCTGGACGACAAGTCGGCAACCTTTGTCATCGGGGGCGAACGCCGGAAAGTCGCTTTGGGCGTGCTGGCGGCCCAGTGGTCCGGCCATTACACGCTGCTGTGGCGGAAGCCGCCGGTCGCCAGCAAAAAACTGCAACTGGGCGATTACGGACCGGACATCAAATGGCTGGGCAAGCAGCTCGCGCAACTCGACGGCAAGGCAGCGGAAACCGGCAACACGCAGTTGTTCGACGAGACGATGTTGCGTCAGGTAAAACAATTTCAACTCGGCCAGGGTCTCAATCCCGATGGCCGAGTCGGGCCACAGACCTTGATGCGCCTGATCGCGGCGACGGATGCGACGGCTCCCAAACTACATCAGGAGAAAGACTAAATGTCTTATATCCTGGATGCGCTCAAAAAATCCGACCAGCAGCGGAATCTCGGCGCCCCGCCGACCTTGCAGTTCGCGCAGGCAACGATGCCTGCGCGAAAAAAGCCATCATTGTTCTATTACGGACTGCTTGCAGTGTTACTGCTGGTCACAGGAGTCGCAATCGGTTTGCTGCGTCCATGGCAAGCGGAGCAAATGCCTTCCGAGTCCGAACCCATTGCACAAGGATCGCCGGCTATGATTTCACAGCAGGCCGCACCGTCAACGATGAACCCATCGCCTGACATTGCCAAAAATGATGCACATGAGACTGTGGCGGCACCCGTCCGGCATAAGCCTGACTATCCCGCCACGATTGCGCAGGAGCAAAAAGCGATTGCCTTCGACGAGTTGCCTGTCCCGATACAACGCGAGATTCCGGACATCACAGTTCAGCTCCATTCCTATTCGGGAAAACCGGGCGAGCGACTTGTCTATATCAATTCCAAAAAGTTGCGCGAAGGCGACTCCCTGATGCCGGGACTCCGGCTGGAACAGATCACGCCGGACGGCGAGATCTTCAGCTATAAGGGATATCGCTTCCAGCACGGCATACGCTAGCAGTGGACGCCCTCCACGCATACGCGGTCAGCCGGTTCGCGCATGGTCCCGCAAAATAACCGGCCGGGGCATGCAATGGTTCAATCCATTATTGAGCTTTTCATAATTCATCACAATGCTTCATGTGATGTGTAAACCCCGTGATGGAACTACTGATGGAACTACTAGCCATCTCACTAAGGCAGCAAGCTGCCAAGTGATTGGTTATAGCCATTCGACTGGACTGGCAATAAACGCCGCCCAAGTCGCTGCTTATCCCGGCCTTGCGGCCACCCTCTCCCGCTTGCGGGAGAGGGGATTCTGGCACTCCCCCTCTCCCACATGTGGGAGAGGGGCGGGGGAGAGGATGGGTATCACGATTTGGGGAAATATCAATAATTCACGAACCGGCAGACCCGTATGAGCGAATCACATCTGCTGCAGCGCTTCGGCAAACACCTCGACCGGCTGCGCACCCGAGATGCCCGACTTTTCATCGAACACAAAGAAAGGTACGCCGGAGATGCCGAATGATGCTGCGCGCGATTCATCGGCTCGCACCGCATCCGCATACCTGTCGCTCTCCAGCATCGCCAGTGCCTCGCTTTCGGCGATGCCGAACTTTGGCGCAAGCTTCGCCAGCGCAACGGGGTCGCCGACTGCCAATCCTTCGCAAAAATAGGCATGCATGATGGTTTCGGTGGCCTTGTCGCCCGTTTGCTCTCCGGCAGCGAAATGGATCAGGCGGTGTGCGTCGAAGGTATTGCCGCGCTTGGCGACATCCATGCGATATTCCAGGCCGGCTCCTTTGGCCTGTGCAGTTACCCGCGCGATCATCTCATCCGCCTCCTGCAGGCTCACCTGGTACTTGTGCGACAGCAACTCTCTTATCGTGCCGGGCTGTTGTCCGGGTGCATTCGGGTCAAGCTCAAAGCTGCGCCAAACGATGTTGATGTTTCCGCGATGCCCTGACTGGGCGAGTGCTGTCTCGAAGCGGCGCTTGCCGATGTAGCACCAGGGGCAGATCACGTCCGACCAGATTTCAATTTGCATCGCTCACCTCCGCTTGGTCAAGCACTCCGCTTTGATCGCTGTCCGGACCAAAGGCCGGAATCGCTAGAATATATAAGGCACCATGCGCTTGGTCGCCCGGGCGTAGTCGCGGTACTCCGGGTAGACTTCAATGATCAGGCGCTCTTCGCACAGCATTCTGGCAATGGCACCGCCAATGAGCAAGACGCCCAGCATGACATTGGTCGGAGACCAGTGCGCCAGGATGCCAGCCCAGCCAAACAGGCAGGCAGCCGTGTAGATAGGATGCCGGATATAACGATAAGGCCCTGTCCTGACCAGGCCGCCGGCAGATGGATCCGCTGCCGCTTGCATGCTTCGCTGCCCAAAGGTCAGGCGCGCCCACACCATCAACGCTACGGCTGCGACTTCAGCGATGATCGCAACCGGCTGCGAAGAGAAGAATGCTCCGCGAACAAGAAGTCCCGCCAATGCAAGCGCCATCAGCAGCAATGCCGCAAGCGAAGTGGTTCTAAGCACGTTCTAGCCTCCTCGCCACCCGCCGCGGGTGTCTATCGCTTATAGACCGACCAGCCGCTCGGAACGATCGACATGATAATACGGACGAACCGACTGCAACTGCCCGGTTCATTTATGCCTTAAAATAGACCCGCATAGTGCAGGCGAACCATTTGCTTCTATGTGCGACAACATATGGAATTGTGCATGTCGGCGAAGCAAGGTCTTAATTGCAGCGATTTTTCTTAGTGCTTATCTACTTATTTATTCAACAAGAAAAGGAACCATCATGAACGCAACACTTATTCACCGGATGTGTGTCATTGTACTCGGAGCCGCTCTGTGTTTGCAGACATCTGCCGGTATGGCAGAGATTGTGAGCACCGATCAAATGGCGGCGCCGAATCAGACCGACGTGGAAAAAGCCAAGGTTCAGGCATTCATGGACAGGGCCGACGTCAAGGTTCGCCTTCAGGCTTTGGGAGTCAATGAGCTTTCGGCAAAGGATAGGGTTGCAGCGATGACTGACCAGGAGGTACATGCCATGGCGCAGAAGATCGATTCCATGCCGGCCGGTGGTGCACTGAGTGACAGGGATTGGATCCTGATCCTGGTCATCGTGATTGTGTTATTGATTATCTAGTCCGGCAGTGCCAAGGTCAAAATCGACCTTGGCACTGACCATGAGTTTCATTGGATTGATTTGCATCAGCTAAGGCTCCGACTATCGGCACGCCGCATCGATCAGTTGGCGGGCGATACTCACCGGATCTGGCAACGCAGGTAATGCACTGCGTAAAAACCATCTTGCGTCTTCGATCTCAAGCGGGTCAGGTTTGATGGTTCCCCCCGCATAATCTGCGAAGAATGCCACCATCAAAGAATCCGGGAACGGCCAAGCCTGGCTTCTGAAATACCTGAGATTGTTGATCGTTACACCCACCTCTTCAAGAACCTCGCGGGCGGCGCATTGCTCCAGGGTCTCGCCGGCTTCAACAAACCCGGCCAAGGCACTGAACACACCGGGCTTGAAACGGGTGCTGCGAGCCAACAATAGTTCATCACCGCGACTGATCAGCACCATCACAGCCGGCGAGATTCTCGGGTATGCGACAAGACCGCATGCAGGGCACAACATCGCAAACTGTCCGGTCTTGACGGTTGTCGGCGCGCCGCACTTCCCGCAATATCGGTGGTTCTTCTGCCAATCCAAAAGTTGGGTGCCGCGGCTCACCAAATAAATTGCCTCCGCGTCAAGCAAACTCAGCAGCTTACGGACTGGCATCAGCTCTCCGGGAACATTTTCGGGGAGCTGGTCCACTTCGGCGGCATAGCACCGGATCCCTTGCCATTCCCCGACCAGCAAAGCATCCTTGGGACTGCCGAAATCCGATGCCAGACCGCGAGGAAAAACATTTCGCCCTGGCCGGTCGACTGCGGTCAACAGCTGGCTTTCGCAGCGAAGCAGCCAGTAGCCGGATTCGTTCATATTTTTTCCATCATCGGCAACATGTGCCGGAGTATATATCGTGTCCATAAGTGCCAGTGACCATCATAAAATGTTTCGGTTCCGGTATCCTGTGCGACTGAAATTCGGCTGTATGATCAGCAATCAGACGGGCGATGACCTGGTATTCGATTATCCTCGCGGAATATGATAAAAGTTTGGCAACAGTTCACAACCACAGAGCAGTGATCCCACAATGAAAGCGATGCGGTCATTCTTCCTGTTCGTTATCCTGGCAGCTTCCGGCTGTACCACGGTTGGCCGCTTGCAAGCGCCGGAATTGATGTTCAACACGTCTGCTCCGATAGGTTTCAAACCCGACATTCGCTACGTCAGCACCGACCCCAACGCGATCAATTCCCACTTTTCCAGGGTCATTCAGCACCGGCGCGACATTTCAAGCGACGCGCCGCTGAACATCCTGGCGCTTTCCGGCGGCGGGGCAGGAGGGTCGTTCGGCGCAGGCGCGCTTGTCGGGATGAGCCGTCGAGGCAAGCGCCCGACATTCGATATCGTCACCGGAGTCAGTGCAGGCGCCCTGATCGCGCCTTTTGCGTTTCTGGGACCGGAGTGGGATAGCCGGCTCGATGAGAATTTTTCCGGCGGCCACAGCAACAACTTCCTCATCTCACGCGGCATAGGCATCCTGTTCAATCCGGGGGTGTATCAAAATAAACCACTTATCGAATTTGTCGATCATTTCGTAACATCGGAGATGATCAAGGAGGTGGCCGCCCAGGATGCGCTGGGCCGATCGCTTCTGGTAGCGACAACCGATTTGGACAAGGAAGAATCGGTTATCTGGGATATGGGGAAGATCGCCGCCTACGGCGGCGAAGCGGCGCGCACGCTGTTTCGCGATGTCCTGGTGGCATCGGCAAGCATCCCCGGAGTGTTCCCGCCTATCATCATTCCGGTCGGGATCGGGAATGTCCGCTATGATGAAATGCACGTCGATGGCAGCACAACCGTTCCATTCTTTATCGCGCCCGCATTGGCCTACGTACTGCCGCTCAATGCGAACGGCCTGAAAGGCGCGAACATATACATCATCATCAACGGCCAGTTGGCCGCGATCCCGCAATCGACTGATGTCAGTACGATCCCCATTCTTTCCAGAAGCTCTGAAGCGGCTCTTAACCACATGGTGAGGACTCAAATAGCGCTGACGTCGGAATTTGCCCAGAGATACGGCATGAACCTCAGGCTTACGGTGATCCCCATAGACTACCCCTTTCAAGGTCCGCTCGATTTTCAGGAATCCACTTCACGCAAGTTGTTCGATTATGGCGCCGATTGCGCCCAGTCGGGCAGATTGTGGACGACGGTTGAACAATCGATTACCCACAATGAATGGGCTCTGGCGTCCGAACTTGTGAGGAATAAATCCCCTGATGTAAAGCCATCCTGTCCGTTGGACGATTCATCCTTGCATTCTGGAACCCTGGCGCAACCGCGCTGATATCGGCCATTGCCGGGACTCGCCGGCCCGGCCTGATAGGGTTTACGCCAGTCTTCAGCGCGCTATCCTTTTGCATTACAGTTGCGATGCAGCATTGCCATAATCAATATGATCCGCGGGCAAGCAGGTGATCAACACAATGGAATTGTGGTCTGGATTGCTGCTCGCCAACCGGTCGCCTCAAATATCCAACCGCCCCCGCCATTCAGCCGACTTTTGTGTGAGAATGGAAATGGTTGGTATAAATTCAAAATAACAGTACAGACTTTAAGGGGATAAAACATGCTCAAACTCGATACACATCCATCCGGCCGTCACTTTTTGAATGTTCCCGGTCCCAGCCCAGTGCCCGCGCGCATCCTGCGAGCGATCAGCCTGCCGACGATCGACCATCGCGGCCCGGAGTTCGGTCAATTGGGTTTGAAAATACTTTCCGGCATACAGCAGATCTTCAAAACCAGACAACCCGTGATCATCTACTCGGCATCCGGCACCGGCGCATGGGAAGGCGCGCTGGTGAATACGCTGTCTCCCGGCGACCAGATACTGATGTATGAGACCGGTCAATTCGCAACCTTATGGAAAGCACTGGCCGACCGCCTGGGTTTCAAGACAGAGTTTCTGGGTGGATCAGGCGCAAAGGAATGGCGTTATGGCGTGGATGCCGCAAAGATCGAAGCGCGCCTCAGGTCAGACACCGGTCACCAGATCAAGGCAGTGTGTGTCGTGCATAACGAAACATCGACCGGCATAATTTCCGATATGGTCGCCGTGCGCAAAGCGATCGACGCAGCCAAACATCCGGCTTTGCTGATGGTCGATACGGTCTCCGGCCTGGCTTCCGTCGATTATCGCCATGATGAGTGGGGTGTGGACGTTTCGATATGCGGCTCGCAAAAAGGTTTGATGGTTCCTCCCGGCCTGGGGTTTAATGCTTTATCTGCCAAGGCGCTCGAAGCAAGCAAAACAGCAAAATCGCCCAAGGCGTTTCTGGCCTGGGATGACATCCTCGCTGCGAATCAAACCGGTTATTGGCCGACCACCCCTTCAGTCAATCTGCTTTATGGCCTGCACGAGGCGATCGACATGCTGATGGCCGAGGGTCTTGATAATGTATTTGCCCGTCATCAGCGCTTGGCCGTGGCATGCCGCGCAGCAGTTGCCGCATGGGGTCTGGAAACCCAATGCCAGGATCCAGCCGGACATTCGCCGATAGTGACAGCGGTGGTGACGCCGCAAGGTGTCGATGCGGACGCACTGCGCAAACTCATCCTGGAGCGTTACAACCTTTCGTTGGGCACCGGCCTGGGCAAGGTCAAGGGGCGCGTATTCAGGATCGGCCACCTCGGGGACTGCAATGCACTATCCTTGATGGCTGCGATCAGCGGCTGCGAAATGGGTTTGAAGGCATTTGGCGTCAAGCTGAAAGGAAGTGGTGTATTGGCCGCGCAGGAATTGCTGCAATAAGTCACCAAGCGGCTATCAGAACTCATCGCGCTAATGAATTTATAACAGCTGAATTCATAACAGCGGCACCAGTAAGAAACTGCACGGCAACGTGTCCAAACCTTGCCTGAATGTCATCGCCGGCGCACGTTCAAGTCAGGAGTTGTGAGAAAATACGAACCATGGCCATTCGTTCAAATATCCATGCAAACCTTGACCGGTCAGACCATACGGCAATGACTTGAGGAGAATGACATGTTTGACAGCAAAAGCAGCATCTTCGCCTGCCTCGCGCTGGCCGCCCTGCTTTCCGCTGAGGCGGCGCTCGCGGAGAACGACAAACCCGCAGCGCAGCCGCCTGCGTCGAGTGAAGCTGCACAAAAGCAATCCGCGAATCAAACACCCGCCGATGAAAGCAAATTGCGCATCGGCCCCGGCGACCCGGTCGCCGGGAAGAGCAAGGCAGAGATTTGTTTCGGCTGCCACGGTGAAGACGGCAACAGCACAGATCCGATGGCACCAAAGCTTGCCGGCCAGTACGGGGTATACATCGCAAAACAGATCCGCAATTTCCAGGCCACCACCCGCACCCACCAGATCATGAGCGGTATGGCAGCAACGGTCAGCGACGGCGATCTGGCTGATATCTCCGCCTACTACGCAAGCCAGCCGATCATGAAAGGCGATCACCCGTCCAGCAACAAGCTCGGCAAGAAACTTTTTGAAAACGACGACCTGGCCAGGATGGTGGTGCGCTGCAGCAATTGCCACGGCGCCACAGGCAAGGGCCTGAATCCCGGCAACCCGGTATACCCGGTGATAGGCGGACAACACAGGGAATACCTGCTCGCCCAGCTGATCAATTTCAGAAAAGGCGCGCGCAACAACAGCCCGGGCGGCGTGATGAATATCACCGTGCACAGATTGAGCGATGCCGAACTCGAGGCATTGGCGGATTATGTTTCAGGGCTATGACCGGTCTGGTGCGCAAACGCGATCTGACCGCGCTGCAGCATTGGATTCGAAACAACCCGGGGAAATGAACCCAAGGAAATGAACCCGGGGGAAATAGACAGGGGAGACAAGATGCGCAAATCAACATTCATGTTTTTGTCATGGCTGGCGCTGTCAGCCGTCACGCTGCAATTCCGTGCGGCATTTGCCGATGCGCCTGCGGATCTGCGCCCGGATGTCGCCAACGGCCAAAAGATCTACAACGAGGGCAAAGGCGATGCCACGGCATGCGGCGGTTGCCATGGAGAAAAAGCGTTGGGCATGGACGCAATGGCCGCGCCGCGCCTGGCAAATATCGGCCAGATCTATGTCGCCAAGCAACTCGATGAATTCGCCTCGGGCATGCGCATCGCACCCGGCGGCGGTGCCGCAATGAATGACATCGCCAAGGCGCTGAGCACTCAGGACAGGCTCGATGTGGCCGCCTATCTGGACTCATTCGAATATGAAACGGAGCCGTCAGACCTCAAGGCGCTTGCCGCCGGCGGCGGCAAAGTCGGCAATCCGAGAGCGGGGAAGATCATCGTGACCAAGGGTATCAAGCCGCTGGTCCCGGCATGCCAGGATTGCCACGGGTTCAGCGGGCGCGCCCAGAACATCCCCGCCATCCACCAGCAGAAATATGTATATCTGGTCAACCAGCTGAACGGTTACCGCGACGGCAGCAGGGCGAATGACAGGGTGGTCGACAGGACCGGGATCATGCGCGGGATCGCGAAAAAACTCAGCGACGAGAACATCGCGGACATCGCCGCCTACCTGTCTACTGTCACCAGCCTGACACCATAGCGACTTGAGGAGAATGACATGATCCACAACAAAAACCGCATGGCCGTCTGTCTGGCACTCGCATTTCTGCTTGCCGTTCCGCCAGCGTTCGCAGCCAGCGGCTTTGCCAACATGCTGCAGCGGCGCACCGGCAGCGGCGACCCGGTTGCCGGCAAAACCAAATCCCAGGTCTGCCAGGGTTGCCACGGGGTGACCGGCAACAGTACCGATGAGATGATCCCCAAGCTTGCCGGACAATATGATGAATACATCATAAAACAGTTGCACAATTACCAGGCTGGCATACGCTCCCACGAGATCATGAACGGCATGGCGGCGCCGCTGAGCGACCAGGATGTGGCCGATATTGCCGCATACTTCGCCGACCAGACTATCATGAAGGGGAGCGGAGGGACGCCGAACGAGAAAGGCAAAAACCTGTTCCTGAAAGGCAATATTTCGGAGATGGTGATGACCTGCGTCTATTGCCACGGTGAAGGCGGCAAAGGCCTGAATCCCTCAACGGGGATGTACCCCGTGATCGGGGGCCAGCACAAGGCGTATCTGTTCAAACAGCTCACCGATTTCAGGGAAGATAATCGCGTCAACAGCCCGAACATCATCATGAACAGGATAGTCAGATCGCTAGGCGATGATGACCTCAAGGCATTGGCAGAATATATTTCCGTGCAATAGGGCCGGCTGGGTTGACCGTTGTTCATTCGCAACCCTTGTAATTGTTCGCGATGCATTCCTTTGCGATCTTCTGCGCTTCTGCAGCTTGCTTTGGACTAAGCTGTTTTGCCAGCTCGCTGCGCGTCTGCGCCAGATCGTCGGGAGTCAAGAACCTGCTTTGCTTTCCCGAAGCGGCGGCAACATCGCTCCACATCTGCGCGCGCACCGGATCCTGGGTAACGCCCTGGCCTTTGAGGTACATCAGCGCCAGGAAGTTCTGCGCGGTGGTATCTCCCTGCTTTGCAGCCAGCCGGAACCATTTGATCGCCTTGGTGTAGTCCTGGGGTACATGTTTGCCGTAGTAATAAGTGCTGGCCACGGTTAGCTGACCGGTCACATTCCCTTTTTCTGCATAAGGCAGCGCATACTTGATCACGCCGTAAGGGTCGGAGGGATCCTTTATATCTTCAGCACGGGCACTGGTGCCCAGAACAGCCAGCAGCATCAGCGAGATCGCCTTACGCATCACAGCCTCCACGGTGTTTTTTTACAGACTGCACCATTTTCTACCCATGGTCAACCATTGCAATGCCGTTCTGCGCGCTGAAAAAATCGCACTGCGGCGCGCCACCGAGTCTTCTTCCCGAACACAGGAGACCAGGCGCTGCGCAACCTGCTGCAACAGCATATCCCCCGTGACATGGCCCAGCGTATCGTTGAGGGTCTTGAAATTATCCAGATCTATGAACAGCAGCGCACCGTATCGGCCTCTTCGTGCGCCCGTAGCCAATGCCCGCTGCAGCCGGTCCGTGAGCAGCCGCCGGTTGGGCAGTCCGGTAAGGTGGTCGTAGAACGCCAAATGATGGATCCGTTCCTCAGCGTCCTTGCGCTCGGTGATATCGATCGTGCTGCCGATCAGGCGCATGACTTGACCCTTATCATCTTTCAGTATGGAGATCGACGAGTATCCCAGAAAACTGCTTCCATCTTTCCTGACATAGCGCTTCTCGTAATATAGGTGATCGGCCGATCCACTGGAAAGTTGCTCGTAGCGGTTTCGGGAATCCGCCAGCTCATCGGGAAGGGTCAGGTCGTCCACGTGCATGGCGAGGAATTCGTCGGCACTGTAGCCGGTCAATTTCAACGCAGACTGGTTGGCCTGCACGAAACGGCCATTTTGCGGATCGATAGCCACCATTCCGATGGGCAAGTTCTCGAACAGCAGGCGGAAGTGGCGCTCGGAATCGCGCAGCTTCGTCTGCGTTTCGTGGGTCAACGTTACGCTCATGACGATCACCATGGCCAGTAGCCCGATCGGGCCGAGTTCGATGAAGTCGATGACAGACAAACGCGTCAACATTCCTTCGCACCCGCTGACCATGAACAAGCCGACGGCAAGCAGCATCCACAGGTCTGAGTGCCTTCGGCGCCGATGGTACACGCTGCCAAAAGCGTAGATCGTGTATCCGAACATCGCTAGAGCACTAACGAAGGTGACGTATGTCCAGGGGCCTCTTTGGCCTAACCCGCGTGTGACCGGCTCGCCCCAGGGAAGGTTGAGCGTGCGTATCCCGTCGAAGGGCTCATATTGCAGGCTGCCGGGTTGCGTCAGATTGACCACGAACAGGACCGCAAACAACAGGCTAAATACCGCAGGCCAGGGAGCGGGCCGCTTTTCGGTGTACAGCGCTACAAACCAGGGAAACAACATGAGGAACAGGAGTATGAAGGCAACATTCAGCCTGAGCGCCAGAATAAACGCCGCAGAGCTGGTCGCTTGCAACATCTGTGCATGAGAAACAGCGAACGGCATGGCCACCAGGCACAAGCCGGCAAACAATACCTGCATGGGTTGGCGTGGCGGACTTAGGGCGATAGTAACATGATGGACCGTGGCGTAAGCCATGATGCCGGCCAACAAATACAAACCTGGGATGACGATTTGGTGCATCGATCCCCCACATTTTCTTTAAAGCCGGTGCAAATTATAACCAAAATGCTCAGGTATGCACCTTACATCCGCCTGAAATTTCATAATATGGCTTTTGGATTTTCGCGATCAACAGGCCTATTCAGGCTGGTCGTTGCGGGGCTGAAAATGGACGGCAGCGATCCGTGCTGACACCAGTATGGCAAGCAAGACGGCGAGCGCCAGAATTTCTGTCCATTGCATACTATGGCCGTAAAGGCCGATAAATATCTCCCGCAGGACAAACGCAATGCCGACCTCGGCCAGCACCCTCAAGCGGACGCGATGGAACTCCAGGTAATCCGTAAAGGTGCGAAACAGTTCGATAAGGACAAAGACCGAAAGAACGTCGATGACCAGCTCGCGGTCGATGCTGTCTATGGTTCCGATCGCAAGGTTATTAGAAACACCGCTTCGCAAGGCATTCGCGGCCGCAAAAAAATCAAGTATCAGGCCTACGACGGCACCCATCAGTGTCAGCAGCATGACAAAGATCAACGCGGTGACGATGACATCCAGTATCCTGCCATAGACCAGCAGCGCCCTGCTCTTCAATTCGGTCTTTGGAACATCTGGCCCTGAATCGCCGATGTGTGTTTGCTCCAGCATATCCCCCCCCCGCTTCATTTCTGAATTTTCATCGAACAATATCACACTCTGTCGAACTTCCTGTTGCCGCCTCATGCCAATTCCATCGAATGCGGTGATGGTTCGATTTGCACATGGGAGGTTCTCGCGTGAATCAGATCAGCCGATGTTATATCGCAGCCAAATCACAAGGCTCGTTCGTAAAAACGAATACTTCAACCCACTCAAAACCAGATTTCCGGGTAGCGCCGCGAAGCCGGCATGTTGTTCACCAATAACGCGACGATCAGCAGTATCAGCGGTCCGACAGTGGCGGGTATCAATACATACAGGAATCCCAGTTTGTGAATCGCCGGTGATCCGATAACCGCGATCAATGCGGTTGCCCCGCCCGGTGGATGAAGCGTGCGTGTCGCATGCATGACGGCGATCGATGTGGCGACTGCCATTGATTCGGCGAGCCACAGATTCTGGCTCAAGAGCTTCCAGCACATAACGCCTATCACAGCGGAGAGAATATGGCCGCCGAGCAGGTTGCGGGGTTGCGCCAGCGGACTGCGCACGGCGCCGTATACGAGGACAGCGGATGCGCCAAAGGAGCCGATCATCAAGGACATATCGAGCCCCTCGAAGAACTGTCGGCTCACCAATGCGACTCCCGCAATACCCAGGAATGCGCCCACCCATGACCACAGGATCTCTGCATTGCTGACTCGGGGCGGACCGCCGCGGGTCGAACCTTTCATCTTGTTCAGATATTCGCGCAAACTCACGGAGCACCCGTTGCCTTGTAAGCAGCGAACAGATCCTTCTTCAGCAGCAAGCCAAGCAACCTGCCATCGTCCCCGACGACAGGCATGCTGCGGCCGGCATGCCGGTGAAACGCCTCCATGATCTCGACAAATCCGGCGTCCCGCCGGATTGTCACCGCCGGTTGGGTCATGGCTGCGCTTACCATCGTTTCATGACAGCGGTGCGTGAACTCGAAGGAGTCATCCAGCAATTTCAGCAGCAACTCCATGAAGTTCCTTGCCTTCAGGCGTTTCATGAAATCGGTCTCGGTGAGCATGCCCGTCACATATCCGTCCGCATCCACGACTGGCAGCCCCTTGTAGCCTGAATCTGCGAGCACCCTTGCCGCAATGTCCAGTGTCGTATCGGGGTGGAGCGCTGCTATCGGGCTGCGCATGAGGCGCCCGGCTGTTACCCCTGAGAACAGGCGCTCAAGGGCATGGCGGTGGGCGAGGTGATAAATCGACCGGAAATCCCCGGTGGTGATATCCAGATAGCCCGGTATATGCTGCATCGCATCGAGGATGTCGTCGTCGGTAAGCTCCAATTCAGAAGAATTGTCTTCCGTAGGGTCTCCCGCATGGCTTTCTGGTATGGTCTTCTTCATTTTACGATTGAAATCCAATGTATTTCCCGGTGATCGTCATGTGTGAATGTGGGCGACTTAAAGACATAACCGCCTTCAGCATACAACGTCATTGTCCAAGGGCCGATTGTAGCATCCGCATCTCCTGCAGCGAATTCTGACGGCATTGACAACCGCTCAGGAATAATCGCGGCACGTGTTCAGCAACGGATATTCTTCAGCAATTATTATTGTTTGCGTGAGCGCTCGATATCGGATGAAGTTACGGGCAGCCGCCGAAACTTATAGTTGACACTCATAAATATTAGTGTATTATTATATTCGTATAGATTGTAAATGTTCCCTCCTCGGCTTGCCCCCCCCTGCAAGCCGTTGGCTTGCTCTCCCGGCAAGCCATTTTTTTGCCTGGTGAAAATGCATCTTTCCGGCTGGTATGGCATGTTCTCGCACAAAGAGAACAGAAGAAGTTCGAATCGGGTCGACTCAGTTCTTTGGACAAACCAGCATCGACAACCAATCACCGGACGAATCCGGCACGATATAGAAATATTTGACCGGCTGCGGTGTCTGGGTTTTGGCGATGCTTCCGTTCTTGCGGTACTTGATCAGGGCGAGCGGTGCGATCCGTTTGCCCTTGCAATCGATTTCGAAGTAAGTAGAGGTGTTGGCTGGTACGCCTTCCATGTTGGCGATGATCTCGTCGCTCACCATGGTCGCCAATGCGTCCTGCATCATGAAATCATCTGGAAGCCTGCTTTTGGTCGACTCCAGCTTTAAAAATTCAGGTATATACCCGCTTGCGATCCTGCGCGCCGACTCATCTATTATCCGGTCGCGTTCCTTGCCTTTGAAATAATGTTTAATGGTCTTCTCGGAAATATCCTTGACCCAAAGTCGCACGAGGTCCTTGTCGGGATATTGAATATCTGCGGCATCAAAGAACGAGGCTCTATCCTTGCCTACGATACCCGCATATTGCCAGTCGGCTGCATATGCCCCGGCTAGAGCAAGCAGCAAAAAGACAGTGATAAACGCTCGCTCGCAAACCATAAGCAGATTCCTTTTTTGTCCGAAAGGTGAAATGCACATCGGGTTATGCATTCAACCCCAGCTTGGCGGCAAGGCCGATACGCTGCAACTTGCCCGTGGCGCCCTTGGGAATCTCGGCCATGAACAGTATCTTTCTCGGCACCTTGAAAGCCGCCAGTTTGGTTGCAGCGAAGTCGCGCAGTTCACGCTCGGTCAAACTTTTGCCCTCGCGCAGCACGACTGCCGCGGCGACATCCTCCCCCAATTTTTCATGAGGCATCGCAAAGGTGACCACCTGCATCACGGCCGGATGATGCATCAGTACCTCATCGACTTCGAGCGGCGATATCTTCTCGCCGCCCCGAACGATGATCTCCTTCAAGCGGCCTGTCAATGTAAGGTAGCCATCACTGGTCAGGGAGCCCTGATCGCCGGTGCGGAACCACCCGTTTATAAAGGCTTCCGCATTCGCTTTTGGGTTGTTCTCATAACCCAGCGTGACGTTCTCGCCGCGTATAACAACCTCCCCGATCACGCCAGCGCCAAGAAACTTGCCGTCGCTATCCATGATACCGATCTCCGGACCCGCTGCGATGCCCACCGAACCGGGGATGCGCCTGGCCGGAGGCAAGGGGTTGCTCGCCATCTGGTGCGCGGCTTCCGTCATGCCATAAGATTCGATCAACGGCGCGTTGAACACTTTTTCCAGCTCCGCGATCACCTGCGTAGGCATCGACGACGAGGATGAGCGGAGGAAGCGCAACGGATTGGCTTCGATGACATCCATGTTGCTTGCCGCGCGGGCCAGGATGGTCTGATGCATGGTCGGGACCGCGGTATACCAGGTCGGCTTGCACTCTTTCATCCAGCCAAAGAATTTCAGGGCGTTGAAACCCGGCGTGCAAAAGATCTGGCTGCCGACCGCCATAGGCGCGAGCACGCCAGCGATCAATCCATGGATGTGGAACAGCGGCATCAGATGCAATTCGCGGTCCTCTTTCGTGAGCTTGAGCGTCGTGCTTATGTTGCGCGCCGAAGCGCATACGTTCCTGTGGGTCAGCGGCACGATCTTGGGACGGGAGGTGGTGCCGGATGTATGCAGTATCAGTGCGATGTCGTCAGCTTGGGCAAGCCCCCCGTTCGTGTTCGGCTTGCCCGCATGCGCTGTACCGCTGAGCGTGAAACTGCCCGCGCCCGATTCCGGATGCGGCGTCAGTTCAAGTATTGCGATGCCCAGTTTTGTTGCAACTTCCCTGGCCGGGGTGTCGCTCCCGCTGGCGACGACCAGCGCCTTGACTTTCAGGTCACTCAGATAAAACTCGAATTCATCGGCGCGATACGCCATGTTCAACGGTGCAGCCGTGCAGCCGCCGGCGATCGCGACAAACGCGGCAGCCATCTCCGGACAGTTCGGCAACACGATCCCGGCCCGGTCTCCCCTGCCCACGCCCAGCCTGTTGAGTTCGTTCACGGTATTTTCCACAAGAAGATGCAAAGCCCGGTAGGTCAGGGGGTTTGCGGCGGGTGCCGTGATCGCGATCGCGTCGGGTGTGTCATGCGCATGGATCGCGATCATTTCCGGCAGGGTGGTGAATTTTTTCATGGTCAGTGTTGTGGTGATCTGGCTCGAAAAGGTGTTACACGTTCAGGACATGCGCAGGGTCGCTTTGTGCTGCTGCAATTTTTTCGCCAGCAATGATGCGAGCGCATAGACAGCATCGATGGTGGGCGTCGGAGTTTCTGTGATCCTGCCGAGTTCGATGACAGACCCGACCAGCGCCTCCAGTTCGATCGGCCGGCCCAGCTCCACATCCTGCAGCATCGAGGTCTTGTGCTGGCCGACCGCCTGCGCCCCGTTGATGCGCTTTTCCAGGCTGACCCTGAACTGGACACCCAGCTTTTCACCTATGGTCTGTGCCTCGCGCATCATTTGCGCAGCCAGTTCCCGGGTGGCCGGATACACGCAGATGTCTTCCAATGTTGCATGCGTCAACGCGCTGATCGGATTAAAACTGAGGTTTCCCCACAGCTTCAGCCAGATCTCCGAGCGGATATCACTGATGACGGGCGCCTTGAAACCGGCCGCTTTGAATGCTTCGCTGATCGCGCGTATGCTCGGCGTGTCGCTTCCGTCGATCTCGCCCAGCGTGAAGCGGTTTCCCTCGATGACCTTGATCACTCCCGGGCGTATCACTTCGCTGGCCGGGTAGACAACGCTGCCGATCACGCGATCGACCGGTATGTATCTGGCGATGATGCCGTCGGGATCGACGGCCTTGACCGGTGTGCCCTGATAACGCTGCCCCAGTTCGCCAGTCAGCTTGTGGAAGTACCACCAGGGTATGCCGTTCTGCATCGTTATGACGCGCGTATCCGCGTGCATCAGCGACGGCAAGTCGGCGGCGACGCCGGCGACCTGGTGCGCCTTCAGCGCCAGTATCACCACATCGTGAACACCCGCTTCCGCGATGACTGAGGTGGCCTTGATCGGCCGGGCAAGCAGTTCATTGCCGTCTTCTTCTATCAGCCTCAGGCCGTTCTGGCGTACCGCCTCCAGATTGGCCCCGCGCAGGATCAGGGTCACATCATTCCCGCTCAGCGCCAGCTTTGCTCCCAGCATGCCGCCTATGGCACCCGCACCCACGATACAAATTTTCATGAATATTATCTTTTGGTGATTTGAAAAATCAACACATCAAGCCGTGCCCGATACTCCATACGCGTTGCGCAACGTGCCGATACCTTCGATTTGCACTTCGACGACAGATCCCGGTTTCATCGGCAATACCCCGAGCGAAGTGCCGCAAGCGATCACGTCGCCAGGCTCCAGTGTCATGTCCTGGCTCAGCGCATGCACGATCTGCTCCGGTGAAAATATCATGTCGTTGCAGGGATAATTCTGGCGTTCCCTGCCATTGAGTATCGTTCTGACGTTCAGGGTCTTCCAGTCCAGCCCGGTTGCAATGACCGGACCGATGACCCCGAAGCCGTCGAAGCACTTGGCTCGGGTCCATTGCGCAAAAGAAGCGTCTTTTGCGATTAGGTCCAAAGCCGTGATGTCGTTGATGCAGGTGTAACCGAATATCGCCTTTCCGGCTTGTTCCTCGCTGGCGTTCTTGCACCGTTTGCCTATCACGACGCCCAGCTCGCCCTCATAAACCACCCGCCCATCGTAGCCGACTGGTTGCGGAACGGTATGTTCGTGCGCCCAGTAGCTGTTGGGCGTTTTGACGAAATACAGGGGCTCGGCAGGGATCGCCAGATTCTGCTTGACCGCCTGAGCATGGTAGTTGTTCCATAATGCGATGAACTTGCCGGGACGGCAGGGAAGATCGATATTCACGTCCTTCAGAGGCAGAATCGTTCCTGTGCTGCGCGGTGCGGCAAACATCTCCCCTTCATGGGCAATGACCCTTTCACCCTCGACCTGGCCGAATCCCCGCTTGCCGTTGTCGGTGTATGCTATCCACTGCGCCATAGATCCCCTAGCAGAAATATAATCAAATACGACCTCCGGGAGCGATTGTGGCATCGTCTCTTGGAGTGGCTCTGCGCTCTCGGGGTGAATTGACTCTGCGTTCATGGCCTGCAATGGCTTTGTGTCGCCATGGTTTGAGCACCCCGACTGCAAGAACGGCAGCAAGGATGTTCGCACCTGCCGCAATGAGGAACACCGCGTCCCAGCTCCCCGTGTTTTTCTGGATGGAACTGGCATAGGGAACCAGCAAAGATGCGGTACCCTTTGCTGTGTATAACAAGCCTGCATTACTGGTCGCAAACTTCGCTCCGAACGTGTCCGTGCACGTTGCCGGAAACAGACTGTATATCTCGCCCCAGGCAAAGAACACCATGCCGCTCAGGACCACAAACCAGAACGGATCCGCGCCGAATTTATAGAGCAGGAAAATTCCCACACCTTCCAGTGAAAAGGCGATGAACATCGTATTTTCTCTGCCGATTTTGTCTGAAACCCAGCCAAAAAATGGCCGGCATATGCCGTTAAGCGTGCGGTCCAGCGTGGCGGCGAAAGTAAGAGCGGGCAATGTCAACCATAAAATGGTGACGGGCACCTTGCCCACATGCAGATCCAGCGAAATGGGAGCCAGATTGGCCGTCACGATGAGTCCGCCCGCGCCGACCAAAACAAACATGAAGTACATCAGTATGAAGATAGGCTGCCCCTGCTTCCATATGATGGACCCGCCAACCAGAAATATCACTGCAGCCAGCGCCAATGGTATATAGAACTGCAGGCCCAATGACCACATCGTGAGCCCCCCGATCAGCGAAAACAATGTGGCCAGTATCCACGGACGATCGGGTCCGATGATCTGCCTGGTCGTGAAATCGCGGATACTGTTAACCGAGGCATGCTTGATTAGTTCGGATTTTGATTGCCCGACCGGAACCATCATTGCATAAGCCAACAGGCAAATGATGATGCCTTGGCCTACTCCAAAATAAAGGAAGGTGTTTTGAAAGCCATCATCCCTGATCATTGCCTGAATAGGTATGACAGTCAGCGCTGATCCGGCCCCGAAACCTGCGGCGGTCAAACCGGCTGCAAGGCCTCTGCGTTTCGGAAACCATTTGAGAGAATTGCCTATACAGGTCCCGTATACCGCACCCGCTCCGATCCCCGCGATGATCTGTGCGGTGTAATAGCCTCCAAGCGTAGATGCATACGAATTCAGGCTCCATCCGAGAGCGCAAGCGATGCCACCGAGAAATACCACGATCTGCGGGCCATAATTGTCGACAAACCAACCCTCGACCGGCACCAGCCAGGTTTCAAACAGGACAAACAGTGTGAAGGCGATCTGGATAGATGCCCTGTCCCAACCAAATTGCTTTTGTATGTCGGGAACAAAAAATGTCCAGCCATACTGCAGGTTTGCAATCATCGTCATGCAGACAATGCCGATGATGAGTTGTATCCATTTGGAGGCGAATAGCGAGCGGCTTTGTGGTAATACACTGGCTTGGTTCATATATCTTCTCCCTGATATTGGGCCGATGGCTTGATTGCCTGGGCCAGTATTATTTGAAATATAGATTCCGAGTGCAAATACAATTCAAGCATGCCAAACCAGATGGCGAAAATCAATGAACGGATAAACCCCGGCCGATCATCCATAATCTGCGCCCCTCATTTGCGCTACATCGCGGCTTCAGATATATGGAACCGCAATCTATCAGCAAAAATCATATTCCGCTATCAGATAAAATTTCAACATGCGAAATTCCGGCCCGAGCAACGATGATGTCTCCGTAGCTCACGCTGATTTGACTCGCCAGCCGTGCTCGGTGATCGAACCGGGCCGCGTATCGTGCAAACGAATAACCCGCCAGTACCGGTCGGTTGCGAGACGCGGCTCTATCTCGTCAACCGGCTGTCGTCGGGGACGCAAAACGCCCGTGGCGTCCTTTCGGTAAACATTGACAGCGGATGCTTGGCTATGTATTTTGCATCCAGATCAAAGCAACTGGATATTAGGGAACCTCTGATTAAGTCCCGCATGGCCGCGCATTCGGCTTTGCGGGATGGGATGCAAGAAAGGCGACAACGCGAATGGTGATTCCCTTCGCTAGGAGCCTGACACCGCAGACCGCCCGCAAAGCCAATGCCCTTGAGGGTTGCGACAAAAACGGGCGCTCGCGGTGTTGCGCTCCTTGGCATCGTAGAATGACTACGACCTGCGTCGCGCGCCTTGCGATCATCCCGTTTTTGTCAGCAACGCGGTTCATGATGGACTTAATCAGAGGTTCCTTAGATTCAAACATCGTTGTTCCTGATCCGCACTGCCGTCGTCCGGCCCCATAACAACCAGAGGAGAAACACATGAAATCCTGCGCACGGAGTTTGCTATTTTCCGCTTTAGCTGGCATCCTGGCCTTGGGCCTTTCCGCAACCAGTCACGCAGCGGAAGTTAAGGTACTCAAGCTTTCTCATCAGTTCCCTGCCTCAAGCGGCGATGATGGGGATTTCCGCGATATCCTGGCACGCAAGTTCGCCAAGCAGGTCGAGGAAAAAACCGGCGGGTCGCTCAAGATTGAAATCTATCCAAGCAGCTCATTGGTCAAAACCATGAGCCAGTTCGGCGCGCTGCGCAAAGGCACTCTGGACATGTCCGTTTTGCCGCTGGCCTACGGCAGCGGCGAAGTGCCCGAAGTGGGTCTGACCCTGATGCCCGCCCTGGTCCAGAGCTATGATCAGGGGTTGCGCTGGAAGACCGCGCCGATAGGCGCGGAACTGGAGAAGATCCTCGATGCCAAGGGCATCAAGATCGTGACCTGGGTATGGCAGGCTGGCGGCACTGTCAGTCGGGATAAGCCTATTGTCAATCCCGACGACGCGAAGGGTCTGAAGATCCGCGGCGGCGACAAGACCATGGACCTGATGCTGCAGGGCGCGGGCGGATCTCCCACCAACGTTGCTTCCAGCGAAATCTACAGCGCGATGTCCTCCGGCGTGCTGGATGCCGCCGTCACGTCCAGCACTTCGCTGATCAGCTTCCGCCTTTATGAAGTTTCCAAGGCCGTGACCACGGCGAGGAACAAGTCCTTCTGGTTCATGTTCGAGCCCCTGCTGATCTCCAAGGCCTCCTGGGACACCCTCACGCCTGCCCAGCAGAAGGTCGTGATGGAGGTCGGCGCATCCCTCGAGCCATTTGCAGTCGAAGGCGCGAAGAAGGATGACAAGCTGCTCGCCGAAGTCTATGCGAAGGCAGGCGCCAAAGTGGTGGACATGGATCAGGCCGCCTTCGACAAGTGGCTGGCCATCGCCAAGGAAACCTCCTACAAGAACTTCGCTGAGAATGTGCCTAACGGAAAGCAACTGCTGGACATGGCCCTGTCTGTCAAATGATATGGGCGGTCAAGTGATATGGGCGGTCAAGTGACATGAGTGCGGCTTCCCATCAAAGCGCTGGCAAAACTCCGGCAAAACTCCGGCAAAGCTCCGGCAAAGCTCCGGCATGGGGCCGATTAAGGTGAAAAGCCGTTCCGTCTGGCGGCATTTCTCGCAGGCAGTCAAGGGCTTCAATGTCCTGACTGGCTATCTTTCCGCCTTCACTATCGTGGTCACGAGCGTCATCGTCTGCTATGGCGTCGTAATGCGATATTATTTTTCATCGTCGATGGACTGGGGGCTGGAGCTATGCATCTTCCTGCTCATCATCGCCACCTTCATGAGCGCCGGCTATACCCAATTGCAGCGCGGCCACGTGACCATCGAGGTGCTGGAGCATCTGCTCTCCGCGCGCGCCAACAAGTGGCGCTACCTTGTTGGCGACATCCTTTCCCTGGTCTTTTGCGCGTTCCTCGCATGGAATTCATGGGAGTTCTTCCATGAAGCCTACACAGACGGGCGTGTCAGTAACAGCACCTGGGGGCCCAGGCTGTGGATACCTTACCTCTTCATGGTGATCGGAACGACGGCGCTGGCTCTGCAACTGCTGGTTCAGATCGTGGACGCCGTGATTGATGGAAAAAGGGCCGGTTGGAAGGGACACAAACATGTAACCGGCCCCGAGTGGAAAGAATGATGGGTGCCTCTAAATGACTACGGGCACGATCGGCCTGCTCTACGGCGGCATAACCCTGCTGCTGCTCTTTTCGGGGATGCCCATCGCGTTCGCCTTGGGTCTTTCCTCACTGGGATTCATGGCGGTCTTCATGCCGGCACCGATGATCCATTCCGTGGCTGACACCCTATTCTCCGAGCTGGACAACTTCACGCTGCTGACCATCCCGTTGTTTGTGCTGATGGGTGCGGCGATAGGCAAGACCCGTGCAGGCGCGGATGTATATAACTCCCTCAACTCCTGGATGTACAAGATTCCCGGCGGGCTCGGCCTGGCCAATGTGTTTGCCTGCGCAGTATTCGCCGCGATGTGCGGCTCGAGCCCGGCGACCTGCTCTGCGATCGGGTCCTCGGGGATACCGCAACTGATCAAGCGAGGCTATTCGGAAGGATTGGCCGCAGGTATCATTGCCGCCGGCGGCACGCTGGGCATCCTGATCCCGCCTTCCATCACGCTGATCCTCTACGGCCTCGCTTCGGAACAGTCGATCGGGCGGCTGTTCATGGCCGGCATCGGGCCGGGCATACTCCTGGTCATCCTGTTCGCGTTTTGGGTCATGTTCAAGTACAGCATGGAACGCAGATCCGCCTTCGCAGCAATTGGTACCGCCACGCGCGCGATCATGGAAGACGACCACTTCACTTGGCGCGACCGCATGGAATCCCTGCCGCGGCTGTTGCCCTTCGTGATCCTGATCGCCGTCATCATGATCGCCCTGTACGGCGGATTGGCTACGCCCTCGGAAGTTGCCGGTATCGGGGCGGCCGGCGCCGTGATCATGGTGATGACCGTCTACAAATGTTGGCAGAAAGAAGATCTCATAGCCATACTCTCCGGGACGGTCCGCGAGAGCACGATGATCATGATGATCATTGCCACCTCCGCGCTGTTCACCTTCGTGATGAGCTACCTTGGCGTGACCCAGCAGGCGGCCACCTGGCTGGTCGGATTGGGCCTTTCCAAATGGGCCTTCTTTTTCGGTGTGAACATATTTCTGGTCGTGCTGGGATTCTTCCTGCCGCCGGTGGCGATCATCCTGATGGTAACGCCGATAATCCTGCCGTCACTCAAGGCGATGGGGATCGACCTGATCTGGTTCGGCATCATCATGACGATACTGATGGAGATGGGCCTGATCCATCCGCCGGTCGGGCTCAACCTGTTCGTGATCAACGGCATCGCCCCGGACATCAAGCTGAAAAGCATCATCTGGGGCACCCTGCCCTTCATCGGGCTGATGGTGCTGGGCATCCTTATCCTGTGCCTGATGCCCGAGATCGCCGTGTGGCTGCCCAACCATTTTTACAAGGGCAGCTGACCCGAATCTTGCCACTGCTTCAGTATTTCCTGTCATAGCCTTTCATCTTTGTGGCAAACTAGCGCCCTACAAAAATTCTGGGCGGCTCTAGAAATCGTCGCGAGCAAGCCGGGGTGCGAGGAGCCGCGCATAACCAGCGACTTGCCCGCTTGCGGGCTTAGTCGAATGGCTAGGAGTTATATCAGTGAATGGCGAGACATATCGAATGGATAGGCGAGGATTGAACAAGCGCGCGACACAGCAATCTGGCTGCGCAGTAGATTTATAGAGGTGCCCTTGCAACCTTACGAACTATTCATCGGCCTGCGCTACACCCGTGCCAAAAAACGCAACCATTTCATCTCGTTCATTTCGCTGATCTCGATGCTGGGAATGGCGCTGGGCGTGATGGCACTGATCGTGGTGCTGTCGGTGATGAATGGCTTCCAGAAGGAGATACGCGCACGCATGCTGGGTGCAACGCCGCAACTGGAGGTAGTTGCAGACGGCGGAAGGATGAATGACTGGCAAGCGATCCTGGACACAGTGCGACAAAACCCGCAAGTCCTCGCCGCGGCACCCTATGTGGGCGGGCAGGGCATGTTGTCATTCGGCCAGAGCGTGCAAGGGGTGATGGTGCGGGGTATCGATCCGTCGAAAGAGACTGCGATCACCGAGCTTGCCAACAAGGTCAAGGCAGGTTCCCTGGAAGATCTGCGCAGCGGTGAATTCGGTATCGTGCTCGGTGTCGACCTGGCGCGCGCGCTCGGCGTGCGCCTCGGCGAAAAGATCATGCTGATCGCCCCGCAGGGGCAAATCACGCCGGCCGGGATGATGCCGCGCCTCAAGCAATTCCGCGTGGTGGGCATCTTCGAGATCGGCATGGCCCCCTATGACAACAACCTCGCGTTGATCAATATCAGCGACGCGCAGAAACTGTTCCAAATGGGAGACTCGGTCACCGGCATCAGCACCAAGTTGCGCGATGTCGACCTTGCGCCGCTCGTGGCTCACGATCTGCAACTCCAATTGCCGTCAGATCTGTACGCCAACGACTGGACGCACCAGAACAGCAATTACTTCCGTGCGGTGCAGATGGAAAAGCGGATGATGTTCATCATCCTGTCGCTGATCGTCGCGGTGGCGGCGTTCAACATCGTCTCGACGCTGGTGATGGCGGTCACCGACAAGCAGGCTGACATCGCGATCCTGCGCACGCTGGGTGCTTCACCACGCAGCATCATGAAGATCTTCATCGTGCAGGGTGTGGTGATCGGCCTGATCGGCACGCTGCTCGGTACCTTTGGCGGCATCGTGCTGGCTCTGAACCTGGATGTGGTCGTGCCGTTCATCGAGCACCTGTTCGGGGTGCATTTCCTCGCCAAGGATGTGTATTACATCAACGAACTGCCGTCCGATCTTCGCTACCATGAAGTGATGGTGGTCTCGGGCATTTCCTTCCTGATCAGCCTGCTGGCGACACTCTATCCGAGCTACCGAGCGTCGCAAACGCAACCAGCAGAGGCGCTACGCTATGAGTGAGGTCATTATTTCCTGCCGCGATTTGCGCAAAACCTTCACGATAGGCAATGCGGACGTCCCGGTACTCAAGGGCGTCAACCTCGACGTGCTGCGCGGCGAGCGCATCGCCATCGTCGGCGCATCGGGTTCGGGCAAGAGCACATTGTTGCATCTGCTCGGCGGGCTGGACCACGCCAGCAGCGGCAGCGTCCAGATACTTGGCCATGATATACAGAAGATGGATGAGACCCGGCGCGGCGAGATGCGCAATCGGTCGCTGGGATTCGTGTACCAGTTCCATCATCTGCTGCCGGAATTCACCGCGCTGGAAAACGTCGCGATGCCGCTGCTTATTCGCGGCATGAAACGCGCGGAGGCCCTGCCGAGCGCTGCCGCGATGCTGGAACAAGTAGGTCTCACACAACGCCTGCAACACCTCCCCTCCGAACTGTCCGGCGGAGAGCGCCAGCGCACTGCGGTAGCGCGCGCGCTGGTGACTGAACCGGCCTGCGTGCTGGCCGACGAACCGACTGGCAATCTCGACCGCAGCAGCGCGCAGGCACTGTTCGACCTGATGCAACAACTCAATGAGAAACTCAACACCAGCTTCATCGTGGTGACCCATGACGCCGAATTGGCAGGGCGTATGCAACGCCGGTTGCGGCTGGTGGATGGAGTTCTTATTGGGTAGGGCCGGTTAGACGCTTACTTGTCGTGACTGACACATTCAGAGCGGGAAATGAAGAGATACAGATACTGCCAGCGGTTGACGGAGATGGAGACAATCACTGTTGCGAATCAATGAATATGTACTCCGCCTGCTTAAATTTGTCCGCATCGAAAAGGCGTCTCCTGCGACAAGGAAACAGAAGGATTCAATGCGCAGTTCAAATTCCCCGGCAATCAATCTCGCTAGGCGACTGCAACTTCGACGAATTGATTACTCTGCTTTGGCAAATTCGAATTACCAAACAGGCAACGCAAAAAACAACCGCTTTGAATCGAGGCCAGTTTAAGGTCGGCTCAATGAAAAAATATGTATGGAGCAAGAGCAACCACAACAATTGCCAATGTGGCAAACCATCCCAATTCGCTGGTGAATTTTATTTCGTCAACATTGGGTTTGTGATCTGATTTCAGGGTCATGATTGCGCCCTCCTATCAATTGGTTTTGGAACGATACATGACGGTTTTGGCTGTCACGACACTTTGCTCGAACCTCCATAAAATGTGCAAACATGTTACGCATACCCAAGTATTTTTGTCAAGTATATTCCCTCGCGCAAGGAGCAAATCATTTGCCAGTCCCAAGGAGAATATCATCACACTTACTGTGATAAGCCTATTGGCCAAAGAGTGGTTAAATAATCATTAAAAACAGCCAAGTCGCAACTCGTGAGGTTAAAGCGCTGGCATTCGTGTTTTTTGCCCTAGATTTTCAAAATAAACAAATTTTGCGGTGTGGTCACGATCCAATAAATTCGACCACAGGACAACAGTTAAAGGCCGTTGTCCTGTTTTCAGTTTTGCTGGATGGTGCAGATATTGGAGAAGAGTTTGTTACGTTGCCACGACGTTGACGTTTCTGAAGGGACTGCTGCCGACGCATTTCAGTCGATAACAGCATGTGAATCTCATCTTTCTCGAATGCTACCGCCCGCCCAGACTCATGCGCCTGTCCAATAACGTAGGTGTCCCACATCTACATGAACAAAATCGGATCGGGGGTAATAGCCGACTCCGCCACCTTGCATCGCTATAGCAACTTTATGCAGCTCTCTCAGGTCATGCCCGGGAATTCGAATGTCGGCGGCCATACCGTCCATATGCAGGCTGTGCTTCGCCACACCGGAACTGTGGGCATGAAGCAACGCATTGGTGGATGGTGACCTGTAGCCCGAAATGAGCTGCACGGGCTTTGAAGTATCCAGTTGCAGGGTAATTGCATGGAGAAGGTTCAGCAAATTCAGATCGATCGGCTTGATTTCGTTTTTGCGAAAATCGCGCATGAAATGATTGATGTCGGTCAATGATTCGGGAATGTATTCACCCTCCACCCAATAAGCTGTCTTCAGGCTTTCCCCAGTGTGAAGGTTGTAAAAGGACAACGTCCGTTCGGGTGCGATGATTAAAGATTGCGCGAAGACGGGACGGCTGGCAATGGCTGCAGCAGCAACCAATGCTCCGCCGCCTACGGCCAGGAAGCGGCGACGACTGTCTGAATGGGTGCAGTTCAGTGAGTTTCTTAGGCGTTTGATCAATACTGCTCTCCTTGCTATTGTGTCTCGGTTCGTAGGTTGATTTGTCTGGCAAGGCCCTCTTGTTGTTCGGCAACTTGCGCGGCTTTTTGCCAATCAATGCGGTTCGTTAAGTGATTTGCTTCAGCCAGTTTCTTTGATACTTGTAACACATTTATGCCCTCGTTGTATATATCCGGATTAACCTCAAGATAAATGCGCCCATCAGCCAGTAACGCGAGCAGCACAGGTGCGTAAATGATCTGGCCGCTCATACCGATTGTAACTTCTGGAAACAGCTTTTCAGCATCCTGGGGCTGCAATCTTATGCAGCCGTGGCTCCGAAATTGGTAGACGCTCGGCGGTGCGCTGGTGCTATGGATGCCATACCCCGGAAGGCTGAGCCCAATCCAATAGTTGCCGAGTGGATTGTCCGGTCCGGGCGGGACTTTTGTCAGCACTACTTCGCCTTCCCGACGCAACTCATCCTGGATAGAGATGGGCACCGTCCAGATTGGGTTCTTGGTTAATTGTACCACGCTGAACTGACCGGTCGGCGTGGGCCAAGTAGGCTTGCCGAGCCCGACCGGGTATGCACCAGCCAGAGTTCCATCACGGAAGAAAAACAACATACGCTGGGGCAGGTTAATGAGTATGCCGTTTCCCAAGGTTTCTGGAACGATGTGCCGATTATCGATCTCCAACCGCTGCCCCGGGTAGATGCGCCCTTTGTAGTCGATCCCATTGCTTTGTGCAATGGACATGGCCGATTCGCCAAACCGCGCAGCGAGGCCGATGAGAATATCCCCATGCTGGACCTCATATTCAAAGCGTTCGCCCACCAGCGTATGAGAAAGCTCAATTGTGGTTTCGGCTCGCGCAAAGCCGGTTCCAACCCAAGTGATGAACACGACAAGGAATAGGGAGATGCTTTTTTTCATCTGGGAAAGAATTTGAGGTCGGCAACTCGTCAATGGACACCCACTGGTTCACACTATGGGGTTCGTTATGGATGT
Organism: uncultured beta proteobacterium; assembly: GCA_963723415.1. Taxonomy (GTDB): domain Bacteria; phylum Pseudomonadota; class Gammaproteobacteria; order Burkholderiales; family Gallionellaceae; genus Gallionella. The sequence goes on from CAVRQB010000004.1 coordinate 385,454, forward strand.
GCGCTGCATTGCTGGGGTCGTACATTCCTAAATATGCTCAGTTGAGACCACTACATTTCCATCCCACCCATGGCATCAGGCATTTCCGTATCCTTTGGCAGATCCGCGACCATTACGTCTGTGGTAAGAATCAGACTGGCAATCGAAGCGGCATTCTGCAACGCGCTGCGCGTCACCTTGGTCGGATCGAGGATGCCCATTTCAATGAGGTCACCGTATTCCTCAGAGGCGGCGTTGTATCCGAAGCTACCTTTGCCCTCCAGCACACTGTTGAGCACCACCGAAGGTTCGCCGCCGGCGTTGGTGACGATCTGGCGCAAAGGTTCTTCCAGAGCACGCAGCACTATCTGGATGCCAGCGTCCTGCTCGCTGTTATCACCATTCAGTGTGCTGATCGCCGCTCTGGCGCGAAGCAATGCCACTCCTCCACCCGGAAGGATGCCCTCTTCGACAGCGGCACGGGTTGCATGCATCGCATCTTCGATACGGGTCTTCTTTTCTTTCATTCCCGTTTCGGTGGCGGCACCAACCTTTATTACTGCGACACCGCCAGCCAGTTTGGCGGCACGCTCCTGCAATTGTTCCTTGTCGTAACTGCTGGTTGTTTCTTCAACTTGCTTACGGATTTGCTTGATGCGGTTCTGGATCATCTTGGCATCCCCGCCACCGCTGATCAGCGTGGTGTCATCTTTGCCGACTTCGACGCGCTTGGCTTGGCCGAGATCTTTCAGCGTGACTTTCTCAAGCGTGAGACCAGCTTCCTCGGCGATCACGAGCCCGCCAGTGAGGATCGCAATGTCCGCGAGCATATCCTCGCGGCGATCCCCAAATCCTGGGGACTTGACGGCGACGGTTTTCAAAATGCCGCGAAGGTTGTTGATCACCAGTGTCGCCAACGCCTCACCTTCGACATCCTCCGCAATGATGAGCAACGGGCGCCCGACCTTGGTGATCTGCTCCAGCAGCGGCAGTAAACCATGGATGTTGCTGATCTTCTTGTCGTGCAGCAGAATGTAAGGTTCCTCCAGCACCGCGATCTGTTTATCGGGAGTGTTGAGGAAGTAAGGCGACAAATAGCCGCGGTCGAACTGCATGCCCTCAACCATTTCCAGCTCGTTGTGCAGGCTCTTGCCATCTTCGATCGTTATCACGCCTTCCTTGCCAACTTTTTCCATGGCCTGCGCGATGATGTCGCCGACAGCGCTATCTGCATTGGCGGAGATACACCCGACCTGCGAGATTTCCTTGTTCGTCGTGCATGGCTTGGAAATCTTGCGCAACTGCTCAACGGTTGCGGCAACCGCCTGATCTATGCCGCGCTTCAAGTCCATCGGATTCATGCCGGCCGCGACGAATTTCATGCCTTCGCGCACGATCGCCTGTGCCAGCACCGTGGCAGTGGTCGTGCCATCGCCGGCCACATCGGAGGTTTTGCTGGCGACCTCCTTGACCATTTGTGCTCCCATGTTCTCGAACTTGTCCTTGAGCTCGATCTCCTTCGCCACGATCACACCGGAATTGGCTACCAGTGGCGGGCCATAGCTGCGATCGAGAATCACGTTGCGACCCCTCGGGCCAAGCGTCACCTTGAGCGCGTCCGCGAGAACATTCACGCCTTCAATGATCTTGGCACGGGCAGCATCGTGGAACAAAACTTGTTTGGCTGACATGGCAATCCCAAGAACGAACGCACTGCGTTTCTTTACGTCACCGCGACATTGATCGCCTTGGATTTATCCTCGGGCTTAGCGGACTTAGGTAGCGTGACGTTGATCATGCCGTCCTTGAACTCAGCCTTTACCTTGTTTTCGTCGGCATCATCCGGCACCCGGAAACTGCGCATGAAGCTGCCGTAGGAGCACTCGACACGGTGAAACTTCTTTCCTTTCTCTTCCTTCTCCTGTTTGCGTTCACCCTGGATGGTGAGCATCCCATCCTCGATGGTGACCTTGACATCCTCTTTTTTAACCCCGGGAATTTCACCTTTGATCAGATATGCAGTGTCTGTTTCGCTGATGTCGACGGAAGGTGCCCAGTCCGCCGCCGCCAGCATTTCATTGCCCGATTCGGTGCGAGCCAAAGGTCGCCCGAAGATACGATTCAAGCGACTAGAAACATCTTCCAGCTCCCGGAAGGGATCCCATTTGATCAGGTTCATGATAATTCTCCTTTATTTTGCGCGGCATCAAAACAGTCCTCGCGCCAGATACAGTTCACTTGATCGCATTCGCCGCTATAGGCGGTGGCGAAACAGTCGAAATTGCCTTCCTCGCTTTGTATCGTTCTGATCAGCTCGGTTTTTGAAAGTTTACCGGGATTAATAGTGTGCAACTTGGCGATGGAACGTATCTCTTCGAGTTTCATGAAAGTTCTCCTTGGTGAGTTGCAGACGTGTGTGACGTGATTGGCCTCATTAAAAAATAGCCAATAATTTTATCAAAAATCATAATCAATCTATGATGAAAAATAATTGCAGGGTAAATCACAGAACCGGTAATAAGTGCCAAAATGTATTCCCTATAAAACACTTGTTGTTCATTGCTGGTTACGGAAGTGTCATGCTGGCAAGATGCCAGGCTGCTTTGGAATTCAAGCCTCGCTTGCGGTAATAGCGGTAATTACGGATGAAACGTGCGAACCTGGCAAATATGCGTAACATGATTGCCTCCTTCAGTTCTGATTTTTGGATAATTTTTTTGGACTCCAGCAACACGACGGCTAAATAAAAGGCGTTATGATTTGCTGTTATCAGCAGGGTTGCAATATTACCCTTATGGAGTATTTCCCCGCGTAATTCAGCAGAACGAAATGCAAATTATTCAGAAAGACGTTACCTAGCCGGTTTATTGCCAGGAAAGGCTGGCCGCAACGGCTGAGGAATCCAAGTTGCGAATTGAATTGCCCGTTCTTTACCAGATGGATTTCCGATAGTTCCGGCAACAATTTGGAAACATGCTGCCAGACCAGATCCTTCCGGCTATAACCAAACAGTTTTTCGCCAGCTGTACTGCAATCGCAGATCATGCCTCGTTCGTCCAATGTCAGCGCTGGTGGCTCCTGCCATACAGCGTGGGGAGGCGAATGAATTTCGCTTGTGGCAACACTTTCTTTGGCTAGGTTCATTACGTGCTCCTTGGAAAAGGCTTGAGGTAATGATAATTATGGAATCTACAAGTTACAGTACCATTGCGACTGCATATATACGTACGAATTCCTAAGTGGAAATACGTATATCGCTGAAAAATGCGGATATCTCCTTTCCATCCAGAGTAATATTCGTCGGAGAGGTGATATTTTGCGACCGGTTTCGATCCGGGTGTATGCTTCAAGCAAACGCGACCATCAAGGATGAGTGCAATCTGGCCTCAGGGGCGGATTTGGAGCTATCTGCGGCTTGGTGACATTTCCGTTTCCCTCTCTATAGGCCGTTGGACAATCCAGACAGGAATTCTGATGCTTCCCGAAGATAGCTTGACCAGCAGCAACGCCCATCATGGAAAGTCCGGTGTCTCCCCGGTAGCGCCCGCACAGGCTGCTTCGACAGGCTCAGGACAAGTCGTATCGTCAAGCCTGGAAAAAGACTACACGAAAACGGCTGGATCCTCCGCACCCTCATCCATTAACTCGGGCATTGTGCAGCCAGATATGGCCGTGCGCACTTCCATCCTGCAACAACTCCAAGGGTTATCTCCCTATATACTTTGGCTGGTTTCGGTTTTATTTTCCGTCACGGCAACCGAAATCATCGTTTGCAGCATGGAATTGTTGCTGAGGGGAAAGATTACCTTCGATTATCTGCTTACCGGCTTTGTGGCCTCTTTGCTGGTTGCATCCACGGTTACCACCGTGCTGATCTATCTTTTCAAATGGCTAAACCTTGAAACGCAACACAGCCAAAAACTGACCCAGGAACTTACTGAGGGCGAGCAACGCGCCAAGCTGGCAATCGCGGCAGCACGCCTGGCTTTGTGGAACTATGACCTGACGACGGGAAAGGTTTATCTGTCGGAAGGCTGGTCGCAACTCCTCGGTGGCGCACAAGTGCCAACCATCACCACGATAAACGACCTTACCAGACTGGTTCCTGAGGAAGAGCAACTTGCCGTGAAGGCAGCAATCATTGAGGCAATAAAAGGAAACAACGCTTCTGCTTATCAGGTTGAGCATCGCGTTAGGAAACTCAACGGCGAATTCATGTGGGTGTGCAGCGCAGGTGCGGTAGTCGAGCGTGACCCTGATGGTCTGGCGCTGCGCATGACGGGGATCAATCGCGACATCACCGAACGGAAAAGGCTGGAAAAAGAGGTTATGGAGAGGCGGGAGAAAATGGCAGAGTTGCAAAAACTGCAGATAGCCGCCCAGACCGCCGCCGCCATCGCCCATGAGTTGAATCAGCCGCTGATGGCCATTGCTTCATATAACAAGACCGCGCGCATACTGTTGAAAGCTGAAAAGCCCGAACTCGACAAAGTCAGCAAAGCCATCGAGAGTGGCGAGCAGCAAGCCTACCGTGCCGGGGACTCAATCCGCGAGCTGATCAAATTTTTAAGCATGAATGAGTTTCCCACCGAGGCATTTGACCTCAACAAGGAAATCCTTGAGGTCCTGGACACGGCAAGGTCAGAACACGAATTGCAGTTCCATTCCATTCTCCGGCTGGAACAGGGGCTACCTTTGGTCCGGGCTAACCGCACCCACGTAGAAAGGGTGCTGCTCAATCTGCTGCATAACGGCATCGAGGCCATGCAGGAATTTGGCGTGCCACTGCCTTCCATCATCGTGACCGTGCGTACGATAAAGGACATAGGCGTTGCCCAGGTGACGATACAGGACAACGGGCCGGGCGTTAAGAAAGAGGATTTTCAGCGCCTATTCGAACCCTTCTTCACCACCAAGACCAAGGGTATCGGCATGGGGCTTGCTATAAGCCGCTCGCTGATCGAAGCAAATGGCGGCCAGCTCTGGATTGACCCGCAAGAAAGTCCCGGCGCGACGTTCCACTTTACCTTGCCCTTGGCAACATGAGCGACAGTGCCATGGTATACGTTGTAGACGATGACGCGGCGATAAGGGATTCTCTCTCCATGATGCTGGAAGCTTCCGGCTATGCCGTCGCAACGTGCGCGAGTGCCGGGAAGTTTCTCGAGATTTGCGCTCCCAAAAGTCAGGGGTGCATGATTCTTGACGTGGACATGCCGGGCATGGACGGACCCGCGTTGCAACAAGAGCTGCTCAGGCGCGGCGTGGAACTTCCGGTGATCTTCCTGACCGGGAAAGGCACCATCCCGGTGACGGTGCGCGCGATGAAGGCCGGCGCGATGGATTTCCTGACCAAGCCTGTAGACGGGTCGATATTGCTGGCCCGCGTGCAGAACGCATTGGAGAATGATTCATGGCAGCTAAAACGCGCACAGGCACAGCAGTCAATTGCATCGCAGCTCGCAAAGCTTACCGGACGTGAGCGCGAAGTCATGGTGCTGGCCGTCGCCGGGCAGACCAGCAAGGAAATCGCGCAAACCCTCGGCATCAGCTACCGGACCGTGGAAATTCATCGCGCCCACATCATGCAGAAGACCGGCGCGACCAACGTGCTGGAACTCGCGCGCATCGCCAATGCGATTGAATTGCGTAAGACCCCGAGGCAAATGCCGCTTCCGCATACGTAGTCACCATACCCTGTATATTAGCGGCTTCAGAGTGGTATCAACTTCTCGATATAGTGTGCCATCAAAATTGATATCACTATAAATCACAGGTGCTACACGCTGCTGAATATGCGAGGGAATACGCTGGTGTCGAGTCCTCGTAACGCGTAGGTCGGAGGTTCGATTCCTCTCTCCAGCACCAGTAAATCAAGGGGTTACATTATATGTAGCCCCTTTTTCTTTTTACGGTAGACCGCAGACCCACAGTTTCTGTAGTGTTGGGACTGGCATCAAAAGTCACATCACTTTTCGCAGTGAAAAGTGCGTTGGTCTACCACAGCATTTCCTTGGTTGTCTTTTACTTTTTCTTGTTCTCTATCATGTCGTGAATAATCGGTGGGAGGATGATTTCTATCGCGTGGCTCATTTTGCCGCCTGGCACGACCAATGTATTGGCGCGTGATATGAAGGAGTTGGGAATCATGTTAAGCATGTATGGGAAGTTAACACCCCTGGGTTCACGGAAGCGGATCACCACAAAGCTTTCGTCTGGAGTCGGGATGTCGCGAGCGATGAATGGGTTGGAGGTGTCCACCGTTGCCACACGCTGGAAGTTAATATGGGTGCGCGAAAATTGCGGCGTGATGTATTTGATATAGTCCGGCATCCGGCGCATGATGGTATCCACTGTCGCTTCGGCGGAATAACCGCGCTCTGCAGCATCGCGGTGTATCTTCTGGATCCACTCCAAGTTGACCACCGGCACCACGCCGATCCCCAGATCCACATATTTGGCCATGTCGATCTTGCCGTCTTTAGCCAGACCGTGAAGTCCTTCATAAAATAGCAGGTCTGAATCTTCTTCGATGTCTTCCCACGGCGTGAAAACACCCGGCTTCAGGTCAGTCAGGCCAAAGTGCTTGTTATGCCGTTCGGCTTCTGCTTCGCTATGCACATAGTAACGGCGTTTGCACATACCAGTTTCACCATAGGTCTTGAAAGTTTCTTCGATCTTGTCGAAGTGGTTGGCCTCCGGGCCAAAGTGGCTGAAGCTGTTGTTGCCGGCCTTGGCTGCTTCTGCGGCGGCGGCGCGAAACGCGATGCGGTCCAGGCTGTGCAGACTGCCACCTTCAATGATCGCCGCATGAATTCCCTTTACGGCGGGGACAAGAGTTCGTCGCTCGACACTGGGGGGAGGATTGTTGGGGTTCTGTCTTTGTTCACGGCGAAATAGGTTTTCAAAGGCACGTTTTACCGTAGTGGTGCGAGTACCGGATGAACCGGTCACGGCGATCACCGGATGCTTGCGGGACATAGTGAACTCTCCTGATGGATTTATAATAATTTAAGCGGCAATTCTATCCTTAGGTTCAACGGGCTACTATGGCAATTAAGCTACTGCCTGAGGTAATTTTGATTTGTAAATCCCGACTGAATTATTGAACTATTTGATACCTGCCCAGTCTATCTTTTCGTTGGCGAAAGCCGGCAACACGTTTACCTCCCTGAGCGTGTTGTCTTAACATCCCCTTGTTAAGGCACTTGCCCCCGTTCCGTAAGGTTCGGGGGCATTTTTTTTGCCGTTGTCTTTGATGCTGGAATTGATGATGGTCTACGCATCAAACAACCGTATCGGAAACGCCATGAGCATAGTCAAACGCGGAAACAGCAAAAACTGGTACATTCACTTCCAGTTCAACGGGCAGACCTACATCAGGTCATCCAGAACGACCAATAAGAAAAACGCCGAAGCTATGGAGATCGAGTTCAAGGCCAAGCTGCATTCACAGCAGTATTAAGGCCGTAAACAGCGGATCGCCTTGGCCGATGCGTTTCATCAGTACAAGTTATCAAAGCAGGGGATTGCCAGTTACCGCAACCTGATCGCGCATGAAACGGTGTTGCGCCGACTGCTGCCAATGAAAAAGCATATCGACGAAATTAGCTCACGCGACTTGGAGAAATTTAAGCGTGACCGCATGGAAGAGGGCGTGGGTGCCGAGTCCATCAAATACGGATTGATGCTGATTCGTGGAACGTTGAAGTTTGCGCAGCAGCTTGGCTACCAAACCAGCGACATCGCATTTCCTCAAATCAAGCTGCCGAAAAACTCACTCCGCTACCTATCCGATGATGAAGAGCGTCGCCTGCTTGCGGCACTCGACCCGATGCGTCATGGTGCTGGACTTCCACCGGTAGAGGCACGATCAGCTGAGATGCAACGCGCTCTGAAAGATGCATACGATTTGGTTGTATTGCTGCTGGATACCGGTGCAAGATATAGTGAAATTGCCAATATCGAGTGGACGCGCATCGACCTCGTTACACGCACTATTCACTTATGGCGGCAGAAAGTGCAAAACGAGACGGTACTGTACATGACAGATCGCGTGTTTAATGTGTTGTCTCGTCGTGCATCAACTAATGCTGGACAGTATGTGTTCTGCAATCGGAGTGGTGAAGCGCGAGGATATTCTGCAATGTCGATCCGCAAAGCGATCCAACGGGCTGGCTTGCGTGATTGCCGGATTCATACGTTGCGCCACACGCATGCTTCACGGTTGATACAGAATGGAATGTCGGTTTACGAGGTTAAAGAAATTCTTGGGCATACTGATATTAAAACCACGTTAAGGTATGCGCATCTGGAACAGAGGCAGGTCACGTCAAAAGCGAGGGATGTGATTAATAGGTTGAACAGCAAGCAGTGAACGGCTAGTATCGGCGCGGAAGCCGACGTTTGAATGTCTTTAAATACAGGTGCATGACCGGCAGAAACGTGCCATGAGCGGACGGTCGCAGATGAGCTACAGTGGTTCCAATGGTGCATATAAGTAGTCATTGAGCCTGGAGGCCGGCCATGAAAATCGATTCCACCGAATTTGGCAGTATCACCATCAACGGCACTACCTATTCGCACGACGTCCTCATCCGCCTGTCGGGCGAGGTGGCCAAGCGCAAGAAGAAGCTCTCCAAGAAGTATTACGGCACTTCCCATATCATTTCGCGCGAAGAGGCGGAATTCATTTACGAGAAAGGTTGCGACATTTTGCTGGTGGGCGCAGGACAGTACGGCAACGTGACACTGTCGCCGGAGGCAGCCGAATTCTTCAAGCATCATGATTGTAGGGTGATCCTGCAGCCTACGTCAGATGCCATAGAGACTTACAACAAAAGCAGGGGCAAGGCTAAGACCATTGGCCTGTTTCACGTCACGTGTTGAAGCATTGCCGCTTAAAGTGCGCCAAGACAGAATTTGATGGAAGCCGTCGGGGAAAGCGAGAAAGGAAACTCTACGTTTGCGCGTCCGCGCCAAGAGAGATCGGCTGGCAGAAATGTGTCGCGGGCTGTGCGTTATGAAGGGCCCCTTTATGTCGGCAAAATTTGGCATCATGACGTGGCGCTGTGTGCCAAAACCAGAAGTACATATATCGAAGTTTAACTTCCGCAATACATCCCAAAGCAGTAACTTCGAGCATAGGCTGACGAGACAACATTGAACTGAGACGGGAGACGTAATGGCAGTTGAGCGATTTCATATTCAGGTCGAGGAGGAGGTGCTCAACGATCTCCGTGACAAATTAGGTCACATTCGCTGGCCCGACCAGATGGATGGCTCGGGATGGGAACAGGGCACTGAGCTAGGCTATTTGCAGTCGCTCGTAGCCTACTGGCGGGACAGTTTCGACTGGCGCGCACAAGAGGCCGAACTAAACCGCTCGGCTCAGTTCCGTGCCAAGGTCGATGGGCTCAGTATTCACTTCATCCACGAACGCGGAGTCGGACCGAACCCGTTACCGATCATTCTTACTCACGGATGGCCTGACTCCTTCACACGCTATCAGAAAATCATACCGCTACTAACTGATCCAGCCCGCCATGGTGGCGACGCGATGGATTCCTTCGATGTGATAGTTCCTTCGTTACCTGGTTTTGGCTTTTCTGGTCGCCCTAACCTGCGCGGCGTCAACTCATTTCATGTCGCGGAGCTCTGGGCCAAACTCATGACAAAGGAACTCGACTACCCGAGATTCGCCGCAGCGGGAGGGGATATCGGCTCTGGCGTGACGCGATATTTGGCAGCAACCCATCCCGAACTTCTCGTTGGCATTCATCTCACCGACATCGGCATTCTTCGGGATCTCTTGGCCCCTTCTGGTCGAACAGATCTCTCAGAGGGAGAACTTCGCTACAGGAGCAGTGCATCGGAGTGGATTGCACGCGAGGGGGCATATATGTCACTCCAATCTACGAAGCCCCAGACCCTTGCCTATGGTCTTTCCGACTCACCGGCAGGCCTTGCTGCTTGGATTGTCGAGAAGTTCCGTGCATGGAGCGACTGTGGCGGTGACCTCGGGCGGAGCTTCACCGAAGACGAGCTGCTAACCAACATAATGATTTATTGGGTGACCGGTACGATCGGCTCGTCGACGCGCATGTACTACGAGAACAGCCACACTTTGCCACCAATAGGGCGAATCGATGTGCCGACGGGCATCGCGCTCTTCCCGGCCGATATATTGCTTCCGCCCCAAGAGTGGGCCGAGCAGAGACTGCAAATAGCTCGCTGGACCTCAATGCCGCGCGGCGGCCATTTCGCTGCCATGGAAGAACCCGAACTCCTCGCTGAGGACATTCGTGCATTCTTTAGACCGCTGCGGAGCTAAGGGAGAGAATGAGAATACTGATTCACTAGTATAATTTCAATAGCGGCACCGTCTCGACAGCAATACTTCACCAACGACTGCTTTCCGGCAACAAATTCGTTTACGCCGATGGCGGCTTTGTGTCGGCTGCTGCCCGTCACACCCTATCGATCAATCCGTCAGCTATATGATCGAGAGCCGACGTTCACAATACGCAGCTTTTTCCAACTATCGCTTTTCTCAACAAACGCCAAGCGTGATGCGAACAAACCTGATTTCATGATCGGCTATCGCTTTTCGCCCGAGGAAAGGGAAGACGGTGGTCTCCGGCTACATCACACCTTTGGGTTATTGGATTATCTATGTGGAACTGGTGTCAGCTACCTGCACGCATCCCTGGAGCGGTATGACCGCACTTCTTACTTTGATGACACGCTAATCGCCAAAGCTTTGCTTGATTGCATTCGTCGCCGGAAGCCTTTGATTGGCGTCGGTAAAATAAGGACAAAACAAGATGTGGCACACGCTCTTGAACTTGGCTTTGACCATGTTGCGCTAGGTACTACCCTTTTGCTTAATCCCGAATGGAAAATCAGCAAAGATCCACACCAGTTCATCGCAGAAGAAACTATTCCTGCGGATATTCCTCCACGAATGCGTCTTATGCTACTGGCCTTTTTTGCAAGAGAAGCGAGTTCAAGTTCGAAGACCAACCACAAATAAAAAACCCATGATTGTTCACGGGCTATCAACGTCGAAAACAACTACAAATGTGAATGCAACAATGTGCGTAGAATTTGCCCCTAAGAGATTAAAGGTTGAGGCAAGGCTTGAGAGTGCAGTCCGGAACTATTCACGCACATCCGCTTCGCGGGATCTCAAATGACCGCAATGTGTGTGCGCCGTGATAAGGCGGCGCTTTTCCAGTGGGTGCAAATCCCATCCGGCCAATTAGCTCCAGCCGGAAGCAACCGGAGCAACTATGGAGGTAACGAAATGGTTGAAGCCTTCGGGTAAAGCGTGTCACGAAATGGTGACAGCGCGAGTGTGCAGGCCGTAACGTGAGTGAACGCTGAGCAAGCCTCGAAAAGGTCGATGCACAGGCCGACCCGACGACACTTTCGGGGAAGGCTGATACAACTGGATGGATGAGCAAGCAATACCACCAGTTGCTGTGCCGGGGTAGTGGCGACAGCATGTACACAAGGAAAGCGCACGCAACACGGGAAGCCCCTTGGTGTGATCAGGGATGATCAACCGGACGCCCGCGAGGGACAGGCCGGGCACCCTGGGGTGACGGAGAGGTTCGTAGTACTGCCGAAACCGGGTAATGCCGGTGGAGGGAAGGAACCTCAGTTCAAGATAGACGCAAGACGTAGTGAGGACGTGGAGATTGGGTAACCTATCAACTCCGATTAGTGTTCAGAAGCTGCAGATGGCGTTACACGCAAAAGCGAAGTCAGAAGCTGGCTGCCGTTTCTATGCGCTGTACGACAAGATCAGCCGTGAAGATATTCTGGCTCATGCCTATGCTCAGTGCCGCTCGAACAAGGGCGCACCGGGCGTGGATCGTCAGGACTTTGCGGATATCGAAGCGTATGGAGTAGAGCGATGGCTAGACGAACTGGCGCTTGCGCTCAGAGAAGAGAACTACCGACCTGACCCGATCAGGAGAGTGTTCATCCCGAAAGCCAATGGCAAGCTCAGGCCGCTGGGCATTTCGACCTTGCGAGATCGGGTCTGTATGACAGCAGCGATGCTGGTACTAGAACCAATCTTTGAAGCCGACCTTCCAACCGAGCAGTATGCTTATCGGCCGGGCCGCAATGCCCAGCAGGCGGCAGAGGAAGTGGAGGAGCGCCTACACCGAGGTCAAACGGATGTCGTAGATGCCGATCTCGCGGACTACTTCGGTAGCATTCCACACCCCGAACTGATGCAATCGCTCGCGCGACGCATCGTTGATCGGCGTGTGCTGCATCTGATCAAGATGTGGCTGGAATGCGCAGTGGAAGAGACCGACCAACGAGGACGGAAGACACGAAGCACTGAGGCCAAGGATAACGGGCGAGGCATCCCGCAAGGCTCGCCAATTTCACCCCTGCTGTCGAATCTGTACATGCGGCGGTTTGTATTGGCGTGGAAGAAACTGGGGCTGGAGCGAAGACTTGGCAGTCGAATCGTTACCTATGCGGATGATCTTGTGATTCTGTGCAAACGGGGCAAGGCGGAAGAAGCCTTGCAATGGATGCGCGTGATCATGGGCAAGCTGAAGTTGACGGTGAACGAGGAAAAGACACGCACCTGTAGGGTTCCGGAAGGGGAGTTCGACTTTCTGGGTTACACGTTTGGGAAGAGATATTCGGCGATCACAGGGAAGGCTCGCATTGCCTTGTGGCCGTCGAAGAAAAGCATACGGCGCATGGTCGAAAAGGTCTATGAGCTGACGCTTATCTCAAGAACATGGCAGGAGACCACAGAGCTGATTGGCAAGTTGAACCGCATGTTGCGCGGCTGGGCGAACTACTTTAGTGTAGGCACAGTCAGTCGCGCTTATCGTGCACTCGACAGCTACACGGCTGTGCGGTTGCGGCAGTGGCTGCGCAACAAGCATAAGGTCAGGCGAAGAAGGGGCGGGGCCTATCCACTCTCGCTTCTCTACGGGTCTTTGGGACTCGTACGCCTGAGCGCGCGAGGGCGCAGCGTGGCGTGGGCGAAAGCGTGAAGTCTTGTCCGAGAGCCGGATGCGGGAAATCTGCATGTCCGGTTCGATGAGAGGGGTGTGGAAACGGGGTTAAGGTAAGGGTACTAGGGCACCGCCAAACGAAAGGGGCGGCAACAGACAAACCAAGCCTACTTCTACCGCGCCACATCCCGACTCTACCGCGGGCTGACTTTATGAATGGCTGCTTTACGACCACTAATATTGCATCATGAAGGGGCGCTCTGTGCCATGAGCGGAACTTCAACTTGATAATCAACCTGATTCACGGCACGATGCAACCATGAATACGCCGCACTAACTTAAAGGATATCCATGGTGCTGATTGAATTTTCGATGTCGCCAATGACCCAAGGAGAAAGCGTGAGCCCCTATATCGCACGCTCGCTTGATATCATTGACAAGAGTGGATTACCGTATCAACTTACTGCCATGGGTACCATCATCGAAGGCGAATGGGCCGAAGTGATGGCCGTCGTGACTGCCTGTTTCGAGACCATGCGGGCGGACTGCGATCGGGTTGAAACCCAGATCAAGATCGATTACCGGGCCGGGCCAGGCGGCCGCCTGAAATCCAAGGTCGACTCCGTGCAAAAGAAACTTGGACGCAAACTTTCGACCTGAACAGATGCGGACCTTACGTTGAATGCCGTTGGGGGGTGAAGCAGAAATTCGCAAGCTTCTCTTGCTATAACCGGAATGTATTGCGTGTTGAGTGTTACGAATAGTCGCTTTTTGGTGCCCAGTTAGGATGTTCATATAGGCGCTATGTGCCAAAACCAGCCGGTCGTGTTACCCAACAATTCAATCGGCACGTAGCCATTTTCGTCCGACAATCACCTGTGCCGCCACTGCAATGGCGCCATTGAGCCAGAGCGCATGAGTTATACCCAATAGGCTGACTGAAATACCAGTCAACAAGCTGCCGATCGAAAGCCCTCCGCGCATGGCAAGCATGTAAAGGCTGACGGCCTGACCGCGCAGCTGCGACGGAGTATCAGATTGAACGAGCGTGTTCGCCGAAATGTTGCTGACGCTCATCGTCATGCCAGCAACAACCAACAGTGCCGTTAGTCCCCAGAACCATGGATTCAGGGCCACAAGCATCAGTACCAACCCGTATGCTCCGGCGAACCATGAACACAAATATCGCCGATCATGGTCGACATCTACGGAAAGAAGTATGACGGCACCGAATAGTCCGCCGACGCCGAATGCTCCAACGGCAAAGCTGAATTGACCAGCATCACCATGAAATGCATCTCTGATGAGCACCGGAATAAAAGTGATAAGAGGTGCACACAACAAGCTGGTCAGGAATACCGTGAGAAGAGCGCCACGCAGGCGCGGCATATCGATAATCTTCTGTATATTGGAAAACAGCTTGTCAGAGCCTCCTTCGGCAGCCGTCGTGGCTACTCGATGGGGCAATATCCATAGCGCAACGGCAATGAAAGGTATATAAGATGCAGCGCTCACCGCGAAACATCCCACTGCACCGATACTGACCAATAAAATCCCTGCTATGGCTGGCCCCAAAATGCGCGAGAGATTGAACTGGGTCGAGTTCAATGCAAGGCCGGAAGCAATCTGTTTGCGTTCAACTATGGATGGCACTATAGACTGGAACGATGGCATGGAGAGCGCATCGGTGATACCAATCACCAGCGAAAGCGCAATAACCATCCAAGGTTTTATTATCCCCAACAACAGAAGCACCACCAGCAAAGTTGGGCACATCATCTGGATTGACTGAAACTTGGCGATCACGCGACGGCGATCAAGGCGGTCTGCCAACAAACCCCCTAGCAGTGTCAACAACAATACCGGCGCATTTAATGCAAACGCATCAAGCCCTATCAGGAACGAAGATGCGCCAAGACTGAGCAGGAGCCACGGCTGGGCTATCTGCTGGGACCAAGTGCCGATGTTGGACAGCAAGCTGGCAAACCAGAATGTGCCGAAACGCCGGGTTCGTAAAAGCCCGATTGAATCTCTGAAGGTTGAGACCAGGCTTGCTTCAGATTTTCTATTGTCCAGCATAGCTTTTATGCTGCCAGCTGAAGTTTAGGCCGACTTAGAGGCATGATTCCTCATCATTCTCGCCTGTCGGCCTTAACCCAAGGTTTCCCCAAGGGACACTCAGGGAAGGCGGAATGGCAATGTTTTGAAAGCCGACAATTCTAAAGGCTGGCAGAAGCAATTACTGTTTTCAATATCATAGACTTGAACTGACTTCTGGTTAATTGGCAGTATGCCCTCCTATGCGGCTGTTGCCGCCCGCGCACGCACAGCCAATACGTCGCACGGTGCGCGATGCATCAGGCCATACGCAGTGGACCCTAAAATATTAGCAATACCATGCCTGCCGTGCGTTGCGATGACGATTAAATCAATCGAATGTTCTTCGGCAAAGCCGATAATCCCGTGTCTTGCAGAACGTGTGGAAAAGATAACCTTCAGGTACGCCGCTTTGCATCCGAGGTCCTGGGCCAGTTGGGCTAACAATGTGTGTGCGTGCTCGTTTCGGTAGGCCGCGGGATCACTATCTTCCTTGGCAATTTCCTGGTTGGATCTGTCCTCGGGAAAGTACTCCACGACATGCAGTAATGTCAGCTGCGCCCCATATAGCCTAGCCATCTCGACGGCACGTTCTGCAGCAGCCCTGCAATGGCTTGAGAAGTCCGTTGCACACAATATTTTTTGATAATTCTTCATTACCGATGCCTCCTATCATGCAAGTGTATAAGCTGAACTTCGCTCACGCTGCTTTTCCCACTATTGCCTGAGCCTCAACCTGATGTGCAGTCCGATCTAACCGTGAATACGCTCGATGTTACTTCCTTGGCTCTTTGTCGATAATCCGGGAATAAGGTAAATCATAGATATCCAACGGGCTGCTAGATTCGAGTACCTCTCGCCATTGAGGAACTTCGGACTCTGCGCCGCGCAGCATCACCACACACTTACCTTCTTCGATGGCTTTGTGCAGCGCCTGGATCGTTCCTTCCGGAATCCCTGTGCGGTGGAAGGCAATGGCTAATTGCGACAGCGCTGCAGCTCCAGCCATCGTACCCGCTCCGACTGCCGCGCCTGCCGCTAGAGCTTCCACAATATAACCGGCTGCTGCCACTGGACCAACGCCAGGAATTATGAATAATCCGGCAGCTCCCGCAAGCATCCCCCACAACCCACCCCAAAAAACGCCGTGTTTCCCCCAAACCTTCATACGGTCACCGACGTTCAGGCTATAAATCCCTAGAGTATCGTCACCGGAAGCATGTATACGTCCCAGGACAGAAATGAGATCCATCTGGTAGTTCATATCAATCAGACGCTTCACAATGCCCTTGGCCTTCTCCTCATCCGGATATACCGCGACGAGCACCCGGTTTTTCTCACGCCACGATGTTCTTTCCGATGTAGTCATCCTATTCTCCTCATTCTTCCAGATCGGTTGAACGGATATGGCTTATAAATTTTCGCAGTCGCCATATCGTACGGGTGTAACTAGTGCCTTGCTGCTTATCCTTTTGGGAACGGACGGACATTGTCAGCCTAACAGTGTGAAGTTTAGCTGAAACCGTGGCAGGCGGTGCACTAATGTCGTGCTTTGGGAATGGACACTGATTCAAATTTACACCCGATCTCGCACTCACCTATAATGTACAAAAGTTATTTTTACGTCACTGTTGGAAGACGATTTTTCAGGGAAAACCCAATAGTCATATCGCAATTAGGTGAACTGATTAATGCGACAGCCACCATAGTGTTAATGCGTGGGTGTCCATTTTGGGCTGCCGACCTCAAATTCTTTCCCAGATGAAAAAAAGCATCTCCCTATTCCTTGTCGTGTTCATCACTTGGGTTGGAACCGGCTTTGCGCGAGCCGAAACCACAATTGAGCTTTCTCATACGCTGGTGGGCGAACGCTTTGAATATGAGGTCCAGCATGGGGATATTCTCATCGGCCTCGCTGCGCGGTTTGGCGAATCGGCCATGTCCATTGCACAAAGCAATGGGATCGACTACAAAGGGCGCATCTACCCGGGGCAGCGGTTGGAGATCGATAATCGGCACATCGTTCCAGAAACCTTGGGAAACGGCATACTCATTAACCTGCCCCAGCGTATGTTGTTTTTCTTCCGTGATGGAACTCTGGCTGGTGCATACCCGGTCGGGCTCGGCAAGCCTACTTGGCCCACGCCGACCGGTCAGTTCAGCGTGGTACAATTAACCAAGAACCCAATCTGGACGGTGCCCATCTCTATCCAGGATGAGTTGCGTCGGGAAGGCGAAGTAGTGCTGACAAAAGTCCCGCCCGGACCGGACAATCCACTCGGCAACTATTGGATTGGGCTCAGCCTTCCGGGGTATGGCATCCATAGCACCAGCGCACCGCCGAGCGTCTACCAATTTCGGAGCCACGGCTGCATAAGATTGCAGCCCCAGGATGCTGAAAAGCTGTTTCCAGAAGTTACAATCGGTATGAGCGGCCAGATCATTTACGCACCTGTGCTGCTCGCGTTACTGGCTGATGGGCGCATTTATCTTGAGGTTAATCCGGATATATACAACGAGGGCATAAATGTGTTACAAGTATCAAAGAAACTGGCTGAAGCAAATCACTTAACGAACCGCATTGATTGGCAAAAAGCCGCGCAAGTTGCCGAACAACAAGAGGGCCTTGCCAGACAAATCAACCTACGAACCGAGACACAATAGCAAGGAGAGCAGTATTGATCAAACGCCTAAGAAACTCACTGAACTGCACCCATTCAGACAGTCGTCGCCGCTTCCTGGCCGTAGGCGGCGGAGCATTGGTTGCTGCTGCAGCCATTGCCAGCCGTCCCGTCTTCGCGCAATCTTTAATCATCGCACCCGAACGGACGTTGTCCTTTTACAACCTTCACACTGGGGAAAGCCTGAAGACAGCTTATTGGGTGGAGGGTGAATACATTCCCGAATCATTGACCGACATCAATCATTTCATGCGCGATTTTCGCAAAAACGAAATCAAGCCGATCGATCTGAATTTGCTGAACCTTCTCCATGCAATTACCCTGCAACTGGATACTTCAAAGCCCGTGCAGCTCATTTCGGGCTACAGGTCACCATCCACCAATGCGTTGCTTCATGCCCACAGTTCCGGTGTGGCGAAGCACAGCCTGCATATGGACGGTATGGCCGCCGACATTCGAATTCCCGGGCATGACCTGAGAGAGCTGCATAAAGTTGCTATAGCGATGCAAGGTGGCGGAGTCGGCTATTACCCCCGATCCGATTTTGTTCATGTAGATGTGGGACACCTACGTTATTGGACAGGCGCATGAGTCTGGGCGGGCGGTAGCATTCGAGAAAGATGAGATTCACATGCTGTTATCGACAGCTTGTGTCGAAAGCACCACATCGCGAGCGACCCCTATCGGGAATTCCACTCTAATACTCCTCCGGCAACAGCAAACACGTTGATGACCGATCTGCTTCGGTAATGATCCACAACTTCTCACCGCGATCATTTAAAAGATAGATCGACATCACCCTATAACCTTCCTCTACGCTATCGACGACCTTCTTATTCTTGACGAAGTATCCTTTCTTCTTGTCAAAGTACCTTTCCGTGACCTCCTCCTTGCCGAGGATGGTAAGCGGAACGGCCTGTGTATTTTCAGTCTAGCCGGGGCCCGAATATCGCTTGCATAAATTAGTCGTGGTACTACAATTAGTGTTCACGATTTATAAAATCACTAGATTTAGTGGTTTCGTGATCCCATAAACAAATAGGAATTGATATGAGCAACAAGAAGATATTTGTGGAACGGCGACCCGAAGGTGACTATGCGGTTAGAAAACCTAAGGAAACGCCGAACAAGTACCTACGCGGAGCAGGAGTTGTGTTGACGAATCAGGATTGTTGAACAAAAAGTTGTTTTTTCATCTGCAATCACGCATCACATCGCCTCATTCAGGGGATATTCCCCTGTTCTTTGCTACGCTGGACGCACCTGTCCTGTCAGTGGCAATCCCCATTTGTCCAGATTGATCAGCGCCAGCAAAGCAAATGCACGGTTGGCGTTCTTCATCAAGCCACGATAGCGCACCTTGGCAAATCCATAGATGCTCTTGAGCGGTCGGAATGGGTGTTCGACCTTGGCACGCACCTGCGATTTCCTGCGATTGGTTTCCTTGTCTGCATCGGTCAATGGGGTATTGCGGCGGGCTCGTTTATTGGTGAAGTCACGTGCCTGCGGAGCAGCCTGGTTGAGCACTTCTTTCTGGCCAATGTATGCGCTGTCACCGTACAGTCGCGCCTCATCGCCATGAAGCAGATTCGGTAGTTCCTGGCTATCGTGGACGTTGGCGGAGGTGACGCTGGCGCTATGGGTGAGGCCGGTTTTGCTGTCCACTCCAATATGTACCTTCATGCCGAAGTGAATCGCCCCGGGTTTTTCGGAGGCTCGTTAGTTTGAGTCATGCAGCCTCAGCCGACTCTTCCATTTGGCGATAGTACGCCATTTCAAACTCCACAGGCGGGACGTTGCCTATCGGCTCCAGCAGCCTGCGGTTGTTGAACCAATCCACCCATTCCAGGGTGGCATATTCGACAGCATCAATGTTGCGCCAGGGACCTCGTTTTCGAATCACTTCAGTCTTGTACAAACCGTTAATCGTTTCGGCCAGCGCATTGTCATACGAATCGCCCACACTGCCCACCGAGGCGTCGATGCCGGCTTCGGCCAGACGTTCCGTATAGCGGATCGACAAATACTGGCTACCGTGATCACTATGGTGGATCAGCCCCTTGACCTTTTTGCGCGACCACAGTGCCTGCTCCAGCGCGTCAAGCACCAGATCCGTATGCAGTGATCTGCCCACGCGCCAGCCCACAATGCGTCTGGCAAAAACATCCGTTACAAAGGCAACATAGACGAATCCGGCCCAGGTTGCCACGAAAGTGATGTCCGCTACCCATAGTTGATTCGGGCGCATGGCGACGAATTTGCGGTTAACCCGGTCAACCGGTCGTAACAATGCATCATCCGCGATGGTCGTCCAGCATTTCCTGCCACGCCGAACCCCTTGTAGCCCCAAGTCCTTCATCAGCCGCTCGACCGTGCAACGGGCTGCGTTGATTCCCTCACGATGGAGTTGCCGCCATACCTTGCGGGCACCGTAAACCAGGAAGTTATCCTCCCAGATGCGGCGGATGTCCAGGCACAACGCCTGGTCGCGCTTGCTTCTGGCTGGTAGCCGCTCAGGCTCCCGTTCCCGCGCTTTGCATTCGTGATACGTCGATGGGGCAATCGGCAATTGCCTGCAGATCGGCTCGACCCCATGTTCGGCACGGTGCGCGTCGATAAACGCCACCATCATTTCGGTCGGCGGTCGAGCTCCGCCTGGGCAAAATAAGCAGATGCCTTGCGCAATATCTCATTGGCCCGCTTGAGCTCGCGATTCTCCCGTTCCAGCTGCTTGAGACGCTCACGATCCGAACTGGACACACCGCCCCGAGCACCTTGATCGGTCTCGGCTTGCCTCACCCATTTACGCAAGGTCTCCGGCGTGCAGCCTATCTTCGATGCGATCGATTCAATTGCCGCCCACTGGGACTCGTGCTCCCCTTGGTGTTCAAACACCAGCCGTACCGCCCGCTCACGCACTTCCGGCGAATACCTCTTCATTTTGTTCATAACTCCATCCTCTCAAGAATTGGAGTCTCCGGCAATCCCGGGGCGGTTCAAAGTGCCATTGGTTGCCCTTCTTGGTCTGGTGCATCTCGGGATCACGTGCGTTGTCTGCATTCTTGGTTGAGCTTGGCGCGGCAATGATGGTGGCGTCCACAATGGTGCCGCCTGAGAGCTTCATCCCATTGGCCAGAAGTAACTCGCCTACCTTGGCAAACATCGCTGCGCCCAGATTGTTCTGCTCAAGCAAATGGCGGAAGTTCATCAGCGTCGTCTCATCCGGCGCCCGCTCTCTTCCCAAGTCGATCCGGCAGAATTCACGGAATGACGGAGTGTCATACAGAGCATCTTCGCATGACTCATCGGACAGGTTGAACCAGTTGGCGATGAAGTACATCCTCAGCATGCGCTCTAGCCCAATAGGGGGACGTCCATTTCCAGCCTTCGGATAGCAAGGCTCAATCACTGAACAGAATTCTGACCAGGGAACGAGTTTGTCCATGCGAGAGAGAAATTCTCCCTTCCGGGTCGTCTTCCGATATGCCTCGAATCCATTCACTGCCAATGTTTGTTGTTTCATCTCATTCGTCCCTTGTGGAGTGCCTCGGACATTAACGCACTACATCCTCATCGCGTGGACTTAATCGGGGTTTCCCTAACTCAGAAAGAGCCAGTGATGTGTTGCCCACTCAGGCCGAAGCAATAGAACGAGCTCGGGAATTGAATCATGGTGTGGCGCCCTTGGTTGAGCGCGTTCGCCATACTACAGGCGGAAAACCTGATAAGTGGCGCAAGCCTTAGCGTCATTAATTTGCTTGATACCGTCGCCAACCATATATCTGGCTGCTGTGAGTTTTTGTCGCCCAAATTCAAGGTGCCGATGTTCAACGTCCCGGTTTTTCAACAGCTGAGCCTCCTCCATTATTCGCACTATCCTTCCAAATTGAGCACTGGGCAACGGATATTCAACTGTTGACCTCTTTTCGATTTTGCTGGATTGTTGCCATAGTGGAAAATCCGTTACCTTCGTAGTGCGTAATCGTCCTAATTAAATTCAAGCGAAAAGTTACAACTCTTATATTTACCAAGCCTTACGCGCAGTCTGTTCCCGCCATGATGGAACGATTTACTATTCCCACTGTCTGAACAATGTTATTAGCGGAAATATTTCCGCAATCCCGTTAAGTTAATGTAAGTTTTTTCGGTCCAGTGATTTGCTGCAAAGCCGCATTAGTGGGCCTATGCGGAAGGTGATTGCAACCATGCAAAAAAGGAAATGAAATGTCGTTAGTGAAAGATACGTTACGCACCTCAACAGTTACCGATGAGTTGAGTGATGCAGAAGTGCAAATTATCGAGGGATTGTTTGATGTTCAGGAATATAAATCTGGCGAGGTCATCGTCCAGCCGGGAGATGCGCATCCAGATAATTTATATATTCTTGCGCATGGCGATATTGAGGTAAAGATCGAAAGCGGCGATGGAGAATCCATCATCCATGTGCTTAAGCCCGGTGATCTGGCAGGTATGATCACGTTTGTCGGGGGCGCCGCTGCGCAGATCAGCGCAACGCTTTACGCAGTGGGGGCTACCAAGGTATTGAGCTTGGAACGGGACAAGTTAGAAAGCTTGATCAACTCCCATCCGATGATCATATACCGTGTCATGCGGGGCGTGGCGCGTAACATGCATGGTATCGTGCGGCGCGCGAATAGCCAATCCACAGAACTTAGGAATTACATTTACCGTGCCAACGGACGCTACTAAAAATACGCGCAGATATATTCGCGAAGCGAGTCTATCAACGACCAGCAGGCTGCTTTAATGTAATTTCCTGTTGACTATATCGGGTCGAAACCAGACTGTCATGCCAATCCAATCTGTCCATAAAAGTGATTGAAGGTAACCAGCGTCTGGTTTACGGCAGCGTAATACTAAGATCGTCTGGCAACTGTTGGTCGTTTTAAGACGTTTATCGGTCAAGCAAAAGGTTCCAATGACTGTTCCAGCCGCCACCTTTTTCTAAACTCTCTACTTCCCAACGCTGTAATCCCTAACAACCTGCCATAAAAGTTGCACCAGTTTTGACCCACCCTCTATAACGTCTTGGTTTCCGTTGCATTAAATAGGTATGTCATAAACCCTGTATGTTTATGGCATAGGTCTGAGGGGATGTATTAGCGTGAAATCACTGTTCTGTAAACGTTCCGGCTTTTCATGCAACAAAGCCACTCCCAGTGTCGGAACTGTCTCTCCAAAATGAGAACAAGGCAACGGACATTTTTTACCCGTTGACCTGTGGTCGAATATATTGGATCGTGGCCACAGTGGAGAAACTGTTGCTCTCGTCAGCCTTGGGGGTGATCTGTAGGGTTTGCTTAAGATGCGTAGCCAGAAGATTTTATTTAATTTTCTCTCTAAGAGGATGCTTTGTAATTTTCTCTAAAGCGAGTGAAGAAATCAAAGAATTTCTGTGGATCGAACCATTCCGTCTCGTTAAGATGAGCCATGCGGTCGCTGAATGAAAAAGGTGATTGCAGTAAATCTGAAATACGTATATCAAATTCATTTGGACCATCAGGCACATTGGGGCCTACAAATGACCACTCTCCTGTGGTTTTGATGCAAACAAAATGACCCTCGTTCATTTTGATCTTTTTTCCTGTGCGTTCACATGTTGCAGTATCTAACATCGAAATGCCTCCTCATAAGTTTGTAGCTCACATGATAGACCATAAATATCTCCAACAGGGGGACAACAAAATGAGATTAAATGAAATTGCCGAAGACGTTCAGCGACACCTAATAAAAAGAAACAATGCCGAGACAGCCAAGCAGAAAGCTGCGTATGCCAGGTCAGCACAGTCATGGCTCGAGATGAAAATGGCCGAAGCTAACGCGCAGAAAGCTCGTCAGAGATTCATTCAAGCCGCCGTCGCATCGTCGTTATCACGCGGCTACCAACCTTACTGACGTGTGCACCAAATAGTGCGTAGTGCGTTATAGGAAACATGAGTACCAAGACTGATGCCCGGAAATTGGATGGAGCCACGCAAGCTCACCTGCGGAAGCTGGTGGTGAAAGCGGTGCGTGGAGGGATGACGCAAACCGAAGCGGCGACGACATACAGCGTCAGCCTGCGAGCAGTGAGCAAATGGATGAGGTTGTCTCGTGATGGTGGGCTGCGGGCGTTGAAGCCTGGCAGGCGTGGTCGACGCCCTGGCGGCGGACGGTTGAATACAACACAGGCTGCGCGCATTCGTGCGCTGATCATTGGAACGATGCCCGACCAGTTGAAGTTGCCGTTCTACCTTTGGACGCGGGAAGCGGTGGCCCGCCTGATCGAGCGGAAGTATGGCATCACAGTTTCGCAGACGACGGTCGGGCGTTACCTCAAGGCATGGGGTATGAGTGCACAGAAACCCGTACGCCGTGCCTACGAGCGAAACGATGTAGCGATTGCCCGCTGGCTTGACGAAGACTACCCAGCCATCGTCAAGGTAGCGAAGCGCGAGAAAGCGACGATTTATTGGGGTGACGAGATGGGATTGCGCAGTGATCATGTCAGCGGAACTTGTTTCGCCCCGATGGGGCAAACGCCGGTGGTGCGAGCGACCGGGCAACGCTTTGGCTGTAACATGATCTCTGCGATCACCAATCGTGGTGCACTGGCATTCATGGTGTTCGAAGGCAAGTTCCAGAATTCGGTGTTCATTGAATTCATGAAGCGGATGCTCAAACAGGTCAAGGGCAAGATATTCCTGATCGTCGATGGTCACCCGGTGCATCGTTCGGCAGCCGCGAAGAAGTTTGTCGCCGAAAACGCCAAGCGTCTGCGGCTGATTCGTCTGCCCGGCTACTGCCCCGAACTGAACCCTGATGAGTTGCTCAATCAGGACGTCAAGACTAACGCCCTGGGAAAGAGCCGGCCAACCAACAAAGCGGAGATGGTGGCCAGCCTGCGTAGCCATCTTCACCGCCGACAGAAGCAACCTCATGTGATCCAGAATCTGTTTCAGGAAAAACATGTTCGCTATGCCGCCTGACCAAAATCACGCACTATTTACCGGCCTCCTCAGTAACTACAGCCACAACCAGTAGGGAAATTCATTATGAGATTAGAAGAAATCGCCAACGACGTTGAGAAACGCCGAATTGAAATGCTGAAGAAAAACGCTGAGCGTGCGAAACAACAGGTCAAAGATGCTCAGGCTCGTGCCAAGATGAAGAAGGCAGAAGAGGATTTGCGGAAATCACGAATGGCTTCAGCTTCAAGTTTGTCGTTGAATGGTTGATTTCATTTTGATCGCCGCTCAACGGAACCACTGATTGGCCCCAATACTGCAATCAAATCTTCCCCGCCATTAATTGGATAATCAGTCCAAACATCATCAGCGTTGTAGGTCCCGACTACGAAGTGCTTCCGCCGAGGATATAAGTAGGCAAAAACCCTCCCATCCACTTTCATCGAAATTGCTCCTTTCACAGCATCCATAGAAATGCGGTCAGGTTTCAACTGCTTTGCTTGGTTTAGCAAAGTGGAAGCGTTTTCTTTTACTTGCGAGTCAGTAATATATTTTAGTTGATTATCAATCGTGTAAATTTCTACTTGCTCTATAGGAGATGGAATGGCTTGTTCATTAAAGACAGGGACAATGTCATCGGAATTATCAAATTTCAAACAGCTATATGTAAAAAGTGAAATCGGGGCGTCGATCCATTTGCAACGATTAATTAATGTTTGAGAAAAACTAGGTGCTACGAGCAGTAGTCGGACTGGTTGGGTCGGATCAACAGACCACTGCTTAAATAACTTCATCGATGTGCTTCTTCATTGGCAGCAGTCGGCGCAGCACCGTTTCATGCGCAATCAGGTTCCGATAACTGGCAATCCCCTGTTTCGATAACTTGTACTGCTCGAATGCATCAGCCAATGTGATCCGCTGTTTTCTACCTTGATATGTTTCAGTATGAAGCTTGGCCTTCCACTCGATTTCCATAGACTCGGCGACCTTCTTGTTGGTCGTTCTGGATGACCGGATATAGGTCTGGCCATTAAACTGGAAGTGCATATACCAATTTTTGCTGTTTCCGCGTTTGACGATGCTCATGACTGGCTCCATACGATTGGATATGGAGACCATCATCAATTTCGGAGGAGAAGACAACAGCAATGACGAACGATCCGGCTGAGCCAAAAACGAGGATATCGAGTGGTGCTAATTGTCCAATGACAAATGTTATTCACTGCCCGAAACCAGCCATTCAACAAGTACCGGTCCCGACACATAGCCGACTGTCAACAATCGAGTGTTTTTTGCAAACCAAATGGGGCAGATTTTCATCCGTCCCCGTTTAATTCAACGCTCGTCTTTTATTTCTTTTTGTCCTCGATCAGCTTATGCATGATGGGCGCAAGGATGATTTCCATTGCATGGCTCATCTTGCCGCCAGGCACCACCAAAGTATTGGCGCGTGACATGAAGGAATTGGGGATCATCGTAAGCATGTATGGAAAATTCACGCCCCTGGGATCGCGGAAACGCACCACTACAAAACTTTCGTCCGGTGTCGGAATATCGCGCGCGATAAACGGATTGGAAGTATCCACAGTCGCGACACGCTGGAAATTGATGTGCGTGCGCGAGAACTGCGGGGTGATGTATTTGATGTAATCCGGCATGCGGCGCATGATGGTATCCACCGTTGCTTCTGCGGAATAGCCGCGCTCGGCCGCATCACGGTGAATTTTCTGTATCCATTCAAGATTGACCACCGGTACGACACCGATACCCAGATCAACATATTTGGCGGCATCTATCTTGCCTTCGGTAGCTAGACCGTGCAGACCTTCGTAGAACAACAGGTCAGAATTTGGTTCAATGTCTTCCCATGGCGTGAATACGCCCGGCTTGAGGTCTTGCAACTTAAAATGCTTGTTGTGTTGCTCTGCCTCTTCATCGCTATGCACGTAGTAGCGCCGTTTGCACATGCCGGTTTCGCCGTAAGCCTTGAACATTCCTTCGATTTTGTCGAAGTGGTTGGCTTCCGGGCCAAAATGGCTGAACGTGTTGTTACCGGCTTTGGCTGCCTCGGCCGTTGCAGCCCGAAATGCGATGCGATCGAGACTGTGCAGACTGTCGCCCTCGATTATCGCAGCGGTGATCTTTTCGCGGCGGAAGATATCGGCAAAGGCTCGTTTTACCGTCGTGGTGCCGGCACCGGAAGATCCGGTCACGGCAATCACGGGATGTTTGTTTGACATGGCGAACTCTCCTGAGAGAATTTATAAAACCTAGGCGGCAATCTTGACTTCGATTTGCATGGATTGAATAACCTGACTGGCCTAGAAAGATTGAATAGACTTTGTACGAAATCCAAAATTATCGTTTTGAGTGGCGGCCAGAAGTGCTTGAACAGTTCTGGTGCCGGTGCGGATTCGCCGAAACAGTCCATGCCGACTATGACACCGACATTATATGCCGCGCAGGCTGCTGCATCACCTCCCAATCGTTGGCGCTGCCCATCACGATCGCGACCAGCGGCTTGAGCTGCGTTAGTAACAGCCGTTAGTGAACAAGGGGTGGGGTAATAAGTATCAACTCAACGGAAATGATGAATCTCTTGGCTAAGCATCTCCGGTGTAATCAGCGTCACACCGTTCGGGCTGACATGGAAACGCTTGCGGTCCTCTTCCGGGTTGACCCCAACTAGCAACCCGTCGGGAATTTTGCAGTTCTTGTCCACAATGACGCGCTTCAATGTGACCTCGCGGCCAACATCCACGTTCGGCAATAATACCGAATCTTCGATGTTGCAATATGAATTCACACGCACATCAGAAAAAAGTAGTGCTCTTCGCACTACGGAACCGCTTATGATGCAGCCGCCGGAAACTAGAGAGTCAATCGCCATGCCTCGGCGATCATCATCGTCAAATACGAATTTCGCCGGCGGCAATTGTTCCTGATGCGTCCAGATCGGCCATTCTTGGTCATACATGTTCAAATCTGGAATGACCTTGGTGAGTTCCATGTTGGCTTCCCAATAGGAATCGATGGTTCCAACATCGCGCCAATAGGGCACCTTGTCATTGCCCATTACGACGCAACTTTGGTCAAAACTTTGCGCGAATACACGATATTTCTCAACCAGATGTGGAATCAGGTCCTTGCCAAAATCATGGCTGGATTTCTTGTCGTCGGCATCGCGAATCAATTGTTCAAAGAGGAACTTGGTATTGAATGCATAGATGCCCATACTGACCAACGATCTATCGGGGTTACCGGGAATAGACGCAGGTTTAGCCGGTTTTTCGGCAAATTCGACGACGCGTGAATTTCTATCCACACCCATCACGCCAAACGCGGATGCCTCGGCGATAGGAACGTCCAAACAGGCCACTGTCATGTCGGCGTTGTTTTCCACATGGAAGGCGAGCAATTTGCCGTAGTCCATCTTGTAGACATGATCACCTGCCAAGATCACCACGAAATCGGGACTCGATGTGCGCAAGATGTCAAGGTTCTGGAACACCGCATCTGCGGTGCCTTTATACCATTGATGTTCGTCAACACGCTGCTGCGCCGGCAACAGATCGATGAACTCACCGACATGTCCGTTCAAGAAAGACCAGCCTCGCTGAATATGTCGGGTCAGGCTGTGCGATTTGTACTGTGTTGCCACCCCGATGTGGCGGATACCGGAATTCACGCAATTGGACAACACAAAATCAATGATGCGGAACTTTCCACCGAATGGAACAGCCGGCTTGGCACGCCACTCAGTGAGTTGATGAAGACGACTACCACGCCCCCCTGCCAACACCATCGCATACGTTTTTTTGGTAATACGACTGACGAAACGCGGCGTTGAATTACCCTCAGCGACATGGTGCTTTTTTTGCAAGTAACCCAATTCGGTATTCATTTAATCTACCTACATGTAGTTGACACAACACTAGAAATGAGGTCCGGTAATGTGTTACTAGCGTATGTATATATGCGTCCGATGCATTCTACGCTCTAAAAGTGAAACGTAAAGTATAGGGTCAAGATGAAGGGCGGCTCTTGGCGCGAAGCCGTACACCATATTATCTTTTTGGCTGGCCGAAAGCGGCAGGTCAGCAAGTCTAGCTTCCAAGTGTTACTGAGCAGGCCGGTAAATAGTGCGTGATTTTGGTCAGGCGGCATAGCGAACATGTTTTTCCTGAAACAGATTCTGGATCACATGAGGTTGCTTCTGTCGGCGGTGAAGATGGCTACGCAGGCTGGCCACCATCTCCGCTTTGTTGGTTGGCCGGCTCTTTCCCAGGGCGTTAGTCTTGACGTCCTGATTGAGCAACTCATCAGGGTTCAGTTCGGGGCAGTAGCCGGGCAGACGAATCAGCCGCAGACGCTTGGCGTTTTCGGCGACAAACTTCTTCGCGGCTGCCGAACGATGCACCGGGTGACCATCGACGATCAGGAATATCTTGCCCTTGACCTGTTTGAGCATCCGCTTCATGAATTCAATGAACACCGAATTCTGGAACTTGCCTTCGAACACCATGAATGCCAGTGCACCACGATTGGTGATCGCAGAGATCATGTTACAGCCAAAGCGTTGCCCGGTCGCTCGCACCACCGGCGTTTGCCCCATCGGGGCGAAACAAGTTCCGCTGACATGATCACTGCGCAATCCCATCTCGTCACCCCAATAAATCGTCGCTTTCTCGCGCTTCGCTACCTTGACGATGGCTGGGTAGTCTTCGTCAAGCCAGCGGGCAATCGCTACATCGTTTCGCTCGTAGGCACGGCGTACGGGTTTCTGTGCACTCATACCCCATGCCTTGAGGTAACGCCCGACCGTCGTCTGCGAAACTGTGATGCCACACTTCCGCTCGATCAGGCGGGCCTCCGCTTCCCGCGTCCAAAGGTAGAACGGCAACTTCAACTGGTCGGGCATCGTTCCAATGATCAGCGCACGAATGCGCGCAGCCTGTGTTGTATTCAACCGTCCGCCGCCAGGGCGTCGACCACGCCTGCCAGGCTTCAACGCCCGCAGCCCACCATCACGAGACAACTTCATCCATTTGCTCACTGCTCGCAGGCTGACGCTGTATGTCGTCGCCGCTTCGGTTTGCGTCATCCCTCCACGCACCGCTTTCACCACCAGCTTCCGCAGGTGAGCTTGCGTGGCTCCATCCAATTTCCGGGCATCAGTCTTGGTACTCATGTCTCCTATAACGCACTACGCACTATTTGGTGCACACGTCAGTAAGTACCTTCGAGCACACGTTCTCGCAATTCTTTGCCAGCTTTGAAGTGCGGCACGTACTTGGCTGGCACTCTTAATTTTTCACCGGTTTTGGGATTACGCGCCTGACGTGGTGGTTTGTAATGCAATGCAAAGCTACCGAAGCCACGTATTTCTGCACGTCCACCTTTTGCTAACGCGTTGCCTAGCGCATCCAAAATTACCTTAACGCCGAGCTCAACATCTTTGATATGTAGCTGGGGATGTAACTCGGCTAGTCGTGCAATTAGGTCCGAACGGAGCATGATGGTAGTCACTATTGTTGCGGATTGATTTCAATTATCACCGCAAACATAAATACCCTCAATTCCTAGTTCGTCAACAACCATTGAAAGATATACTACCCAAACATACGTTTTATTTGCATCTGAGAGAAACTGAATATCGCTTTAATCATCGCCGTGATAACCTTCACCTTGAATTACTCAAATTATTGAGATTGAACCCGCTTTAACTTCCTAAGACCCTATAACTATAGGGCACCTCTAATAATTGCTGATAATTTTCAGTGAGCTTATTTTTTTGTCAGGTGGAGAACGGTGGCGGAACGTGAAGATGCAGTCGATGTTTTATCTGCCTTACGCAAGAAGCCAGGTGCGACGTTCCATTGCTGCCCACTATCAGTAATGATGGTCACTGATTTTTTGTTGTAGCGGGTCAACATTCCAGTGAGTTCGGGGTGTCCTTCTGGTTGAAATGAAACGCGGTCACCTATGCTGAATTCAAGCATTTTTGAGTGTGCACGAAATTGTTGAATGAACTTGAGACGGGCAACGATTCGATTGTTGAGATCGATCAGTTCATCTTCAGTGAGTTTTTCAATGTCAATTTTCATGGCCGCGCATTTAATTCGCCTGATATTCTTGGCAACAGTACACGAACCTTGGCGTGAAACGTTATGTACGGGAGCCATTTTACAACGTGAGCATATAGGATGAAACATAAAAGACAACCTGGATTGTTTGATATTGCGGAACGGACTGCCAAGCTGACCGAAATGGGCGATCCGCTGGTTGGATTGAACGCTCAGATTGACTGGGAAGCATTTCGTGCGGACTTGGATAGCATCCACGATAAAGCACGCAAGAGCAATGCGGGTGCCAAGCCTATTGATGTCGTACTGATGTTCAAGATTCTTGTGCTGCAACAACTGCACAACCTCTCTGACGACCGAATTGAATACCAAATTCGTGATCGGCTTTCTTTCATGCGCTTTCTTGGATTGCAACTGGAAGACAAAGTACCAGATGCCAAAACCGTCTGGCTATTTAGGGAAAGACTGAAAGAGCGGCAACTGACGGAGGTACTGTTTAATCGCTTTCATGAACAACTGGCGCAACGCGGCTATGTCGCCCGTGCCGGACAAATGATTGATGCCACCTTTGTCGAAGCACCCAGACAACGCAATAGCCGCGAAGAGAATGCACTGCTTAAAGAAGGTGCTATACCGATTGAGTGGGGCAAAAATGCCAATCAGCACAAGCTGGCACAAAAGGACATTGATGCACGCTGGACCAAGAAGAACAACGAGAACCATTATGGGTTCAAGAACCACATCAACGCCGATCAGGAACACAAACTGGTACAAAGCTACGCGGTAACTGATGCAGCAGTACATGATAGTCAAGTGTTCGAAGCGATTTTAGATCACACGGAGAATGAAGAAGGCAATAAACGTGCTGTGTATGCGGATAGTGCTTATCGTTCGGCAGAAAAGGAAGCGCAACTGTCAGCGTGCAAAATGCAAAGTCAAATCTGTGAGAAGGGATCGCGTAACCGCCCACTGACCGAGGCACAGAAGGCATCAAACAAAGAGAAGAGCCGAGTTCGCTCACGTGTCGAACATGTGTTTGGAGCACAAGCTCAGATGGGCGGTCACATCGTGCGCACCATTGGGCTGCTACGAGCACAGGTCAAGATCGGAATGATGAACCTGGTTTATAACATGGTGCGTCTGGGGCAATTGATGAGACGCGACAGGAAAGTTGCGTCCGCTATGGCATGAAATGGCAAAAAGGCTTATTAGAAAAGCTAAAATGGCCAAGCTTTAAACAGAAAATCTGACGATTAGCAGAAAAGTTGAGCTGAAATTAATCAAGGAGCCGCTAAATCGTATTATTAGAGGTGCCCTATATACATTCAAAAGCGAACTTTGATTGTCCCCTTCCTCAACGCTGTATGTCGCAAATGGGTCGGGTTTCGTCAGGCGATGAAGTTGGTATGATATGTCCGGTATGGATCGCATAATGGACGGAGCCCAACAAGATGTTGAAAGGACGATTTGCGGCCAATAACGTACAGTCATAAAATATATCTAGGGAAGGTCTGAATAAGTAACAACAAATGAGAACGACGAGCGCATCTTCTGCTGTGGATATTCGAATGGGCCGGAAATTGCGCTGGCAAGGGTCATTTTGCCGGTTCTTCTGGTCGAATCCCCGTTCATCAGACGCACCTTCCCTGGCGAAGTCGCAACAGATGATGTCGCGCCATGAACAAATTCGCCAGTGCCGCCACAACGAACAGGCGATTGCCGTTTTTCACCATGCCGCGATAGCTGACCTTGGCAAAGCCAAAGATGCGCTTGATGATGAGAAAGGCATGTTCGACCTTGGCGCGTACGCTCGACTTTTTACTGTTCTTCTGCCGTTGCCGTTCGGTGAGTCCCTTGTGGCGAAACCCCTTCTGGTTGGTGAAGTCACGAGCCCTGGGTGCTGTCTGGGCGATCAACTCCTTTTGGCTGGCGTAGGCGGAGTCGCCATACACCCGTTGCTCATTGCCGTGCAGCAATTGGGGGATGGCGTGTTTGTCGTGTACATTGGCAGGTGTGGCGACCACCGAGTGGATCAGCTTGGTCTTGCTGTCCACACCGATGTGCGCCTTCATGCCGAAGTACCATTGATTTCCCTTCTTGGTCTGGTGCATCTCCGGATCGCGCGCATTGCTCTGATTCTTGGTCGAGGACGGCGCATTGATGATCGTCGCGTCGACAATAGTGCCGGTCGATACCTTCATCCCCTTGGTTTGCAGATGTCGGCCAACTTCCTCGAATATGCGTTTGCCCAATCCATGCTGCTCCAGCAGGTGGCGGAACTTGCACACCGTGGTTTCGTCCGGCGCACCTTCACGTCCCAGATCGATGCCGACGAATTCGCGCATGGACAGGGAATCATAGAGGGCTTCTTCCACCGTAGGGTCGGAGAGGTTGAACCAGTTCTGGAGGAAGTAGATGCGCAGCATGCGCTCAAGGCCAACAGGAGGTCGTCCGTTTCCCGCTTTGGGATAGACCGGTTCGATCAGGGCGCACAGGGCAGACCAAGGCACTACCCGATCCATCTCGGACAGAAACGCCGCGCGTCGCGTCGTCTTGCTGTAGCGGTCAAAGCTGCCTGCAGAGAGTGTTGTTTGTTTCATCGTTCGGCTCCGTTTGTTCGATCTTCGCTTCTGACAGCATGAAACAAAATCGTTCAGGACTTAATCAGAGATTCCCTAGATCAAAAGAGGCACTGACATGAATTCACAACAATTAGACGCAGAACTAATCAGGATCAGCGAAGCACGTCACCATGACCCATTCGCTGTCCTGGGTCGACACGAAAGAGATGGGTTGACTGTGGTGCGCACCTTCATGCCTCATGCCACCAAGGTATCTATCGCCGAGGGCAGCATCCCTCTGGAGCGCCTTACGGGAAGCGATTTTTTTGAATGGAGGGGTGAGCCTAACGGCCTGCCCGAGCATTATCGGTTGATCTGGCGCGATAGAGACCACTACGAACATATAACCCACGATCCATATACCTATGCTCCACAATTGCCTGATTTCGATCTTCATCTTTTCAGCGAGGGTCGGCACCGCCATGCTTATCGTTTCCTGGGTGCTCACGAGCATGAAGTAGATGAGGTTCCTGGCTTCCGTTTCGCGGTATGGGCGCCTAATGCAGAACGAGTCAGCGTGGTCGGCGATTTCAATCGCTGGGACGGTCGCTGTCATCCCATGCGAGTAAGAAGCGGCAGCGGCATATGGGAGCTT
The DNA here is from genome assembly GCA_963723415.1 of uncultured beta proteobacterium. Lineage (GTDB taxonomy): Bacteria > Pseudomonadota > Gammaproteobacteria > Burkholderiales > Gallionellaceae > Gallionella. Next base: position 419,479 of record CAVRQB010000004.1, read on the forward strand.
TTCATACCAGATCTGGAGCCGGGCCATACCTACAAGTTCGAGATCCGCAATCGCCACACCGGCCAGATTCATATCAAGGCCGATCCATACGGTCAGCAGCACGAATTACGCCCCCGCACGGCCTCGATCATAGCCGGCAGGAGCCGCCATCAGTGGGACGACAGTGAGTGGATGCAAAACCGTAGCCAAGCTGATTGGCAGCATATCCCAATGTCTGTCTATGAGGTGCATCCAGGTTCTTGGCAGCGCGACATCGAAGGGGAATTTCTCGGCTATCGCGAACTGGCCCATCGCCTAGTGGACTACGTCAAAGATATGGGTTTCACCCATATAGAACTGATGCCGATCACGGAGCATCCCTTCGATCTCTCATGGGGCTACCAGACTACCGGCTACTACGCCCCAACCAGCCGATTTGGCGAACCCGACGATTTCCGCTATTTTGTCGACTACTGTCACAAGAATGGCATCGGTGTCCTCCTGGACTGGGTGCCCGCCCATTTTCCGAAGGATGCGCACGGACTCGCCCGCTTCGATGGCACGCCGCTTTACGAGCATGAGGATCCCCGCCTCGGAGAGCACTTGGACTGGGCTACCCTGATCTTCAATTTCGGCCGCAATGAAGTGAAAAACCTCCTCCTTTCCAGTGCCCTGTTCTGGCTCGAGGAAATGCATATCGACGGACTGAGGGTTGACGCAGTGGCTTCGATGCTTTATCTGGACTACTCCCGCAAAGAGGGGGAGTGGATCCCAAATAAGTATGGGGGTCGCGAGAATCTGGAGGCCATCGACTTTTTGCGCGAACTCAACGTCGCGCTGCACCAAGAATGCCCAGGCATCCTAATGATTGCAGAGGAATCGACATCATGGCCGCAGGTGAGCCGGCCAACGTATGCCGGCGGCCTAGGGTTCGACCTGAAGTGGAATATGGGCTGGATGAACGATACCTTGCGCTATATTTCCAACGAGCCTCTCTACCGCAAGTACCATCATAATATGCTCACCTTCAGCATGCTCTATGCCTTCACCGAAAATTTTATGCTGCCTTTCTCACACGATGAGGTGGTGCACGGCAAGGGCTCCATGCTCAACAAGATGCCTGGGGATGAGTGGCAGCGCCATGCGAACCTTCGGATGCTTTACGCTTATCAGTTCACCCACCCTGGCAAAAAGCTCATGTTCATGGGAATCGAATTTGGCCAAGGAATGGAATGGAACAGTGCGGGTGTGCTTGACTGGTATGTGCTAGATTATCCGCTGCATCGGGGAATACAACGTCTGGTGAGAGATCTGAATCGCCTTTATCGAAGCTTTCCCGCCCTTTATCGCCACGAATTCGACTGGCATGGCTTCGAGTGGATTGATTGCAATGACGCCCAGCAATCCGTGCTCAGCTTTCTGCGTAGGGGTGACGACGACGAGATGATGTTGGTCGTACTCAACATGACGCCAGTCCCGCGGCACGATTACCGGATCGGAGTTCCCCTTGAAGGCTACTATCACGAAGTGTTCAACTCGGATTCGGAATACTATGGTGGAAGCAATATGGGAAATGGCTCGGCACTGATTCTTGCCGAAGATCGGCCATGGATGAATCGGCAGTATTCACTTTCCCTGACACTTCCTCCCTTGGCGGCAATTGCCATCACAAGGAAATCTTGAAGCAGGCGTATCGCTGTACGATGCGGATAGTATTGTTGTGTGAGCCGTTAGCAAAATGGTGATCAGATGTCTGCTATCAGCTGCCGTTCGTAATGTTCCCCGATAATTTGCTGAGGTTTATAAAATGGTTGGATAGATCAGTAAGAGGTGTAACCACAATTAAGTCAAGGTGGATTGAATAAACGGGTCATCGAAGGAACAGTCGTGCTCTTCACATAAAAGCGATATCCTGCTGTGGAGATGTCGGTAGCTATCAGCCGTGCTTCAATGAGTACGGTCAGTGCTTTCCTAAAATCCTCCACTCACAATAATTTCTAACCGTTAGCAGATATTCATTTTGGTAATTAGGGCGAAACGTAACCAAAATAGATCTTCAGGAAGAGTTTGAAAATATTTTCCTGACGATGATTGTAACGGTATTCGATTTCTTTCAAGTACATTGGAAAATGATACCTCGATACGCCCCGATAGTTGTACAGAATATGTTTAGCATAACTCCAAAACCCTTCAATGCCGTTGATATGGTTTTTGGTTTTTTTATTAACAAAGCCTTTGGAATGATTAACCACCATATGTTTTCCATAACGTTGCAGCGATTGATATCCACGAAACGCGTCGGTGTAGTAGACCGATCCCTTGCCGGTATGAGCCTGGATATGAGTCATCAGAGTCTCAGCCGAGACCGACTCCACGACCTTGGTGTACACCCTGCCATCCCGCTCCAGCAGGCCGAATACGATGCTTTTGCCTCTTGCGCCACGGCCACGTTGCCCCTTACGAACTCCACCGAAATAGGACTCGTCCAGCTCGATCTCGCCGGACAGCTTGGCACCTTCCAGTTCAGCGGTATGAAACAGTGCAATGCGCAACCGCTGATAGACTCGTGTCACCGTCTTGGCATCCACCCCCAAGTCACTGGCCAGCCGGTAGGCCGGTTGCTGCTGGTAAAATCCTTGCAAAATGGCAATCTCGCGACGCAGCTTGTTCAGGCTTTTTTGCTTACCACACAGCATGCATTTCACGTAGCCTCGCGTGGTCTTCACAGTCTTAAAGGAACCGCAAAAAACACACTTGCGACCATTCAAAAAGTTGGTCGCACAACTAAATACTGTCTGAACCCCAGTAACCATAAGTATCTCCAAGGATACACTGGTTACGAAACGCCCTAATTACCTTCATTTTTGCCAATGAGATTTATCATCGTTTCTTCAAATGGAAAGCATTCCCTAACATTGCAATATCCCATGTATTCTTCTCTAGAGAAAGCGACAATTAATCTATATCCTCATCTCTTGCTGCTGTAACATCCAAAAGCTAATTTAAAATTATCTGCCTATGCGTTTTCTATATTTTATTGCTCGGCACAAGGTCATTTACCGGGCAATTTCCATGCTGATCATTTTATCGGTGATGGTGCTTGCGCATTGGCAGATTAGCCGAAACATCGAGGCGGATAGGGAGGTACCGCTGACTGCTGCGCTGTCAACTTACTCATCCAAGCTCGAACGCGACACGTTAAGAAGCCGCGCTATGGGCGCTGCGATCCTGTACGGATATGAAAACCTTAATGCCAAACAACTGGTGTGGGGCAATTTTCCACCTGATGCTCGCCAAGTTTTGCCCGGGTTGGATATTTTACGCAAGCTGTATTTTAGCGAGACTGTATATCTGGTAAATCAGCGGGGTGTGGTTGCCGCATCCAGCAGCGAAGAAGATATGACCGGCACAGGATTCGATTTGTCCGATCGTTCTTTCGTTAAAAAGGCCATGCAGGGCATTCCCAACATATATCCTGCCATGGATAGCATTACCAATGATCGGTGCATTTTTCTTGCAGCTCCGATTCGCGCCGAACTGAATGAAAGTTCAGAGGTAATCGGCGTTATTGTGCTCAAACTTGGAGCCGACAAAATTGACGCGCTCCTTGAATCCTGGACTGGCGGCCCCGCCATGCTGCTATCGCCACAAGGCGTGGTATTTGCTGCGAGCCGCAAAGACTGGATTTTCCACATCACCGCCGAGGCAAACCAAGAGTCAATAAATAGGGTTCGGCGAGCTCAGCAATTCGGCAACTTATTCGATCAGGCGCCACCCCCATCCTTGCCGTTTACGCTAGATAGATCAGAAACCAACATTGAGGGTGTGATCTATGTTGTGCACAGCCGCCCACTTTTATGGGAGGATCCGGCTGGTAATTGGATGCTGGTGCTGCTGGACAAGCGCGATCCCTGGTGGACCCAATGGAGAGTGCTAGCCTTAGCAGGCCTGGCCGGGCTGGTGACGTCCCTGGTATTGTTCTGGCTGTACACACTGGCGCGCAATGCGGCATTGCAGCAAATGATTCATCGCGAGCTGAGCATTGCCGCTGCTACGTTCGAATCCAATGAGGGGATCATGATTACTGATGCCCATGCGAATATCATCCGGGTCAATCAGGCATTTCAGGATATCACCGGCTATAGTTCAGAAGACGTGCTGGGCAAGAATCCGCGAACCCTGAGTTCAGGCCGTCATGACACAGTTTTTTATGAAGCGATGTGGAAAACGCTGCTGGCTACTGGCTCGTGGACGGGCGAGATATGGGACAGGCGCAAGAGTGGGGAGATTTATCCGAAATTGTTGACCATAACCGCCGTAAAAAATAACCGGCAAGAAATCACCCAATATGTGGGCATTTTCAGCGACATTACCGAACGCAAGAGGGAAGAGGAAGCATTATTGTTCGAAAGTGGGACAATGCACAGGCGCACGGAAGAATTGACGCAAGAGTTGGGCTATTTGCTGAAAAACTCGTTCAACGAAATCTATATATTCGATGCTGACTCTCTGCATTTCCTTCTAACAAGTGAAGGTGCGGAGAAAAATCTGGGTTACTCGGCTGACGAACTAAAACAATTCACTCCGCTAGACCTGTGTCCATCAATTACAAAAGTGCGCTTCCGTCAGATGTTGGCATTGCTCATCACCGGCCAACAGCAATCACTATTTTTCGAAACTGTTCTTCAACGCAAGAATCGCTCAACCTATCCAGTGGAGGTGCGCCTGCAGTTCATAAATTTGGATACTCCCGTGTTCATGTTCATTATTCAGGACATCACTGAACACAAATCGGCGGAACGCCAGCTGCACAATCTCTCTACTCATCTCTTGACCGTACGTGAAGAAGAAAAAGCCAGCATCGCACGGGAAATCCACGACGATCTGGGTGGCACGCTGACTGCCCTCAAAATGGATATCAACTGGCTGGCGGAGGAAATATCGGGGAACACTGAAGCAATACCCTTCCTTAAACACGTCGAATCGATGTCACAACTGCTCGATCATGCGGCTACAGTCACACGGCGCGTCATCACGGACTTACGCCCGACCATACTCGATGATCTCGGCCTATGTGCGGCACTTGAATGGCAGGCAGGACAGTTCCAAGAACGCACTGGTATTCAATGTTTGGTCACCTGCGACACAGAAGATTGCAAATACGAATTGGACAAAATACAGACAATCAACCTGTTCCGCATCTTTCAGGAATCACTTACCAACGTCGCGCGGCATTCCGGTGCGTCCAGGGTGGAAGTAGATTTGGGGTATCTCGGTGAGGAAGTTATTCTGACAATCAACGACAATGGGTGCGGTCTGCCGGAATGGCACACTATTGCCCAGACTTCCTTCGGTATGCTCGGCATGCGCGAGCGTGCCGAGCAAATGGGAGGCCGGATTAATTTCTACAGCCCGCCTGATGGCGGATTCGGCGTGACGGTGATACTGCCGCTACCTGCTGACAACCAAAAAGAGGAAAAAACATGATTCGCATCCTGATCGTCGACGATCACGACCTTGTGCGCCATGGGTTGGAACGAATATTTGAGAAGACGCAGGGGATGAAAATCGTTGCGGAGAAGAATAACGGCGTTGACGCGCTGCATTGGCTTCGTCACAACGAATGTGACGTGGCGCTGCTCGATATTTCCATGCCCGGTATAACGGGTATTGAGGTGCTCAAGCAGATTCATGAAGAAAAGCCGAATTTAGCGATCCTAATTCTCAGTAACTACCCGGAAGATCAATACGCCGTGCGCCTAATCAAGGCTGGAGCCGCCGGTTACCTAACCAAGGGGTGTGCGACGGCAATAATTGTGAAGGCAGTTCGCGAAGTCGCGAGCGGGAAAAAATTCTTCAGTCCAGCAGTGCTCGAAATGCTCGTCAACGAAATCAGTATGCCGGAGGAAAAGCTTCCACACGAGATCCTGTCGGATCGTGAGTTTAAGATATTTCTTCTGCTTGTCGCCGGCAAGGGTGTCAATGAAATCGCTGAGCAATTATTCATCAGCAATAAAACTGCCAGCACCCATAAAGCTAATTTGATGGTAAAGATGAATCTACACAATGTGTCGGACTTGGTGCGCTATGCCGTAAAACACGGGCTTGCCGACTAATCCCTCTTCCAGACCCTTCACTAGGGAAATCCCTGCCCTCCCCTTCCTCTTTCCTGATAGAAAAAAGCGGTATCGCCTGATGTCTTTGCCATTGCTGGCCGGTCATAATTCAACATCTATTGCAGTTGATGAATTAGTAATCTACTAACGACAATATGGAATCAATAAGTGAATCCTTTGACTCGCATGTAGCTCCATTATCGCAGTAATGAAAGAGGAGCTGACATGAGTTGCAATGGAGCGCTTACTCGTTTAATTAATATTAGCTGAATTAGGAGGTTATTATCATGAACAAGACATTGGAATCTGAAATTATTAATGAAGTATTTGCTTCTATGTCGCCCGAACGGCGTGCGGCAATTGAAAAACGTGCTGGCGAACTGGCGGAAAGCAAGGATTTTCGTCAAGCAGCAAAAATACTAGAAAAAAGTGATTCGTTATCGTTAGATGAAACCAAATTCGCCGGCGAACTCGGCTGGCTGGCTGCGCTATCGGTGGCAATAGCTAGTGTAGCTGCCAGCGTCATGACATAAACTACTTTGCTGGCTTTGCTTATAGGTTGCAAGCAATTAACAAACAGTAAGCATTTCAATTGTCCTTGGTTGTTTTCGAATTACAAGTCAATGGTCAATAAACCGTAAAGGAGACCGCTATCATGACCCTACTATCAGCACAGTTCAGCAAACTAAGCTGGGTCTTGTTTGCCGATTTAGTATTCTTAATAATTGTTATTGCTCCAGTAATAATCGGCTAAGCCAGCTCTTACCGTCATCGCCCAGAAGTTATTGCGATGCTGGACTGTCTGTTTGGCAATTCGATATTATTGGGTTGATGGCAGGATGCATGATTGTGAACCATAGAAGCTTTGCCAAAGTTGATGTAAAGGATCGGATCAGATGCTGCTGGGGTTCTATTCTTGATTGGTATGGTGGACGTGTGATGGGGCAAGGCTGCTGCAGGGAAATTTCTAACTATCAAATATAGGGGAGTTGATGATGCGATTCAATAAACTGCTGTTAGCATGTTCTGCACTAATTTCCGCAGCATTTTGGGCACCGCAAGCGCAAGCCATCCCCGCGTTTGCTCGACAAACCGGCATGCCCTGCGACGCTTGCCATTACCAGCACTTTCCTGTCTTGAACAGCTTCGGCCGCGCCTTCAAGGAAGGGGGCTTCACCATGATCGGCTCTGAGGAAAAAATTGAAGGCGACTTGGGCCTGTCAATCCCCGTCGTTATCAATGCGGCGATTGAAGCTTACTCGGGCTATACAAAAACCAACGGCCCAAGCACCGCAACCGCGACCACCAAAAACACCAACGATGGTCAGTTTTCAGCCTTAAGTTCGGCGAGCGTTTTCTTTGGAGGACGGGTGGGTGAGCACGTCGGCTTTGAGGCTGAATTGAATATGTATCCAACACCAGCCGGCCTTCTTAACTATAAACTTCCCATCGTTTTCGATGCAGGCTCTGCGAAAGTGGGTGGTGTTATTTATTCCACCTCAGTTTATGGGCCGTCATTTGGTCTCGAAGTGATGAATACCGGTGCCAACGCGGTTCATCTGTTCAATCAGTTCAACATGCCGGTCATTTCCGCGCAGCAGTATCTTAACACTGGAACCCCCGCCCAAGGAATTGATCTGATTGCAAGTAATGACATGGGATTCGCTGTTTTGGGGAAGTGGATGCCCGATACACAGCCCGGTTCAGGTAGCCCGTCGTCCAATTATCTCCGCCTCGCCGCCACTCCTTCGGATCTGATTCCGGGTTTTGATTTTGGCATAGGGGTTCAGTTTTATAGTGGTACCGCTGCTTCTACGTGCAACAAACCAGGCATAGTTGGCGGCAATTGCAATAATAATTTTATTGGCAATCCTTTTGCACCACCTTCTTCTCCAATACCTGGCAGCCCCCCCGTACTTGGCGCTCCAGTAAATGGCGTCTTTGATACCAAGTCAAGTGGAATCGACGCACAGTTGATGGGGGATGTGGGTGGATTACCACTGACACTCATCGCATCCTATGCGCGTGCGCCCAGCAGCGGAGCGCCGACAGGTATCATCGATGGATTTCAGGGCAATCTTTTCAACCCGGGCACGGCTACGCGTTCATCGTTCAACATGGGTGCGGAACTCAGCGTTGCCCCAAGAGTTACATTGCAGGCCGGTCTTCGCAGGGCGAACAGCGGGTTTGCTATTGGGTCAATCAGCAATGCGACTGACAACGCTGTGCTTGTCGGTGCTACTTATAAAATCAGCTTGAACGTCAGGACCGATTTAACCTACTCCAAATATAGCGGCGATATGTATGGTGCAGCATCTCAAGCGGCCCAAGCTGGGACCTATACCGGAGACAATATGACCACGCTATATCTCATCGCAGCCTTCTGATGCCTTCCGCTCATCTTTTTTCTAAACGGATGGCCTGACACTTAACTCCCGTCAGTACCAGGTTTCCCCCAGGCATAGGCTTGGGGGGCTTTATTTGCATATAACGAGAATCGACAAAGAAACGACTGACCTTCCCTTCTTAACCGCACTTCATCGGTGGTTCGGTGCGCAGTTGTCTGAGCACGGCGACGACGCCAAGAAAAATTGGCACGCTTAAGGCCAACTATCATCCAAGTCTGGTCGCCACTTCCCGTGGGCTGCCCCCTAAACGAAATAGTCCACTTTTGTGGTTGTCCAACGTCTGGAAAGTGTCGCTTGCTGCCTGCCTCGAACGTCGGCTTCCGGGCAACGTAACAAACTCTTCTCCACTATCTGCACCATGCTGCAATACTGTAAACAGGACAACGGCGTTTCCCTGTTGTCCTGTTGTGGAATTCAAGGGATCGTGGTCACACTGGAAAGTCTGTTGCTCACATCAACCTTGGGCAACATCATCAAACACGATCACCAGCGCTTTAACCTCTTAGACCGTGCGATGAGATCATTCATGACCGACCGTTGCTTTTGGACGGCTGCCTGTCTCAATACCTTGGGGTCGGATTGATAATCAGATTGCGATGGTTGATTATTCCGAACCCTGACCCTGTACTCCAGCCAGATGACATGTTCGTTGGTTTGATTGTCGTAGCCTTGCCATAACTTCTTCACCCTGGATGCTGCCTTGATGGATTGAAATCCGAACTGCACATCCAGCAATGCCAATATTTTGTTCCACATCGTCGTAATGACCTCCTGAGAGGTATTTATCAGGACTGGCCAAGACAGACATAGGCATAAATATCTGTACACCAGACAGGAGGTAACACAAATGAAGCTGTCAGAAATAATCGACTTTGAATTCCAGAAAAGAAATATTGAGAGAATAAATCAGACCGCGAAGGAGGAAACTGCCTATGCTAATTCGGCTCAATCCTGGCTCGAGATGACAATGGCCGAAGCCAACGCACAGAAAGCTCGTCAGAGATTCATTCAAGCCGCCGTCGCATCGGCTGCATCACGCGGCTACCATCCTTAACTACGGCCACAACCAATGAGGAAATCCATTATGAGATTAGAAGAGATCGCCAACGACGTAGAAAAACAACGAATCGAGATACTGAAGAAAAACGCCGAGCGTGCCAAGAAGCTGGTTAAGGATGAGCAAGCAAGGGAAAAGATGAAGAAGGCTGAGGAGGAATTGCGAAAATCGCGAATGGCTTCATCTTCAAGTTTGTCTTTGGTTGGATAGCCTGTGGCTTTAAAATTTGCTTCCCGAAACCGGTCGTTCGCCAACAGGTTGCTTTCATCGAGTCGCGGTACGAGCTCTGGCATTCAAGTGGATACGGATCATCCATCGATGCTGGAAGACGCGGACGCCTTATGACGAATCCATTTATTTGAAGGCGCTAAAAGATCGAGGGTCGCCACTGCTGGCATGTGCAAAAATGACTTGACGAACTACCGCAGGGCGCGAAGCGGAACTTGATGAACTTCTGGTTAGGGCCGTAGCAGCCGATATATGCCTAAAACTGCTTCCACTCGCCGTCATCGACTACTTTGGTTTTAGCCATCCTGCGCACCTCCCTGCGTTCCTTCTTGGTCGGAATATCAGAGTTCGATGTCAGGCGAGCGATAGCAAGTTTGGCTGCAGGCCTTGCTGGATTGCCTAACGGTGCGCCTTCCACGTCCACGTCTACTTCCGATTTCAGCTTGAAGAAACTGACCGCCTGCTTCAATGCTTCCGATTGCCCCTGCATCGATTCGGCTGCCGCAGCCGCTTCTTCCACCAGTGCCGCATTCTGCTGGGTCACATCGTCCATCTGGGTGATTGCCCGATTGACTTCCTCGATGCCGGAACTCTGCTCGTTGGAAGCAGCCGCGATCTCGGCCATGATGTCGGTAACGCGCTTGACCGCGGTCACGATCTCGTTCATCGTTTCCCCGGCCTGGTCCACCTGTTTGGAGCCGGCGTCCACCTTGTTGACCGAGTCGTCGATCAGGGTCTTGATCTCCTTGGCCGCCGCCGCAGAGCGCTGCGCCAGGTTGCGCACCTCGGCTGCCACCACCGCGAAACCGCGGCCCTGTTCGCCGGCGCGCGCCGCTTCGACCGCGGCGTTCAGCGCCAGGATGTTGGTCTGGAACGCGATGCCTTCGATGACACTGATGATGTCCACGATCTTCTTCGAGCTGGTGCTGATCGAGGCCATGGTCTGAACAACATCCCCAACCACTTTGCCGCCCTTGACCGCGATGTCCGAAGCGTTCGCCGCGAGCTGGTTGGCATGCTTGGCATTCTCGGTGTTCTGCTTCACGGTCGAGGTCAGTTCTTCCATGCTGCTGGCTGTTTCTTCGAGGTTTGCGGCCTGTTGCTCGGTGCGCTGTGACAGGTCGCTGTTGCCCTGCGCGATCTCCCGCGAGGCGGTGTTGATCGATTCGGTGGTGTTCCGAACTTCGTCAACGATGTTGGTGAGCTTATCGACCATGTCCTTTACGGCGTAAAGCATGCTGCTGCTGTCGTTGGCTTTGGTTTGGACTGTTATGGTCAGATCGCCCTCAGCAATTCGCGATGCAACTTGCGCCGCATAGGCAGGTTCGCCTCCCAGTTGCCGAAGGATGCTGCGAATCAGTATGAGCCCCATGAATACAACGGAAATCAAGCCAACGGCCAGAAGAATGATCGATAGATTCCGGGTGTTCTGATAACGGCTCAATGCGGTCGTGTATTCTTGTTTGGCCTTATCAAGTTGCAGATTACTCAGCGAGTCGATCTGTTCGCGAACCGGCGCATAAAGCGGGTTGAGCGTTTGTTCGTTGATTCTTTTTGCTTCGTCAATCTTCCCGTCCCGTAGCGCAGCAATGACAGGCAGCACTCCGTCTGAGATGAAACGGCCATGGTCTGCTTCAAACTTGTCTGCCAACTGCTTTTCCTCTGTCGACAAAGAGGTAGATGTATAGGCCGCCCATATATCGCCTGCTTCCCCGAGATGCTTTTCCACCAACTCGGTCTGGCGCTTGATCACATCTGCGGTCGGGTTGAGCAATGTCAAGGACAGCTGGAGCTGATTGTCCAGTATCAGGCTTTTGATATGACCGAACTGCTCCATGGGAATGGTGCGGTTCTCGTAAACGCTGCGCAATCCATCCTTGGTTTTGCTCATGCCTAACAGGCCTGAAGCGCCTATCACAAGAGCGAATATTGATAGGGGGGCGAGGATCAGGATCAGACGCGACCTGACGGTGAGATTAACAAACATGCAGTCCCCTTGTTAAAAATGCGTTTGACTCTATTAAGCGATCTGGCCTTATTAACTTTATCAGGTGTTGCTGGACCAATGGCACAGCAGTATTCGCTTCACCAGATTTACTTTATCGAACTACCCGCACCGATCCGTCCACACTAGACTCATCCACGTAGCCAACCGCATTTTTGTCGTTGGCGACTTCATTCTTCACCTCGGAGTCGGAGTCAAGCACCTTGGGTGGCACTGCACGCCCGGTAAACACAGCCCTCGCCCAAGCGGACTTGATCGCGCTGGCACTTTTCCCGGTATAGGCCTGGCAGAACGCTTCACGCTCACCTTGTCCGGACAAGTCATAGAGTTTTGCCTGCGCTCCGTCAGGCCAGGACTTGGCCTCAAGGGAGTAAAGCCTGCCTATCGTCGCCTTGTCTGCGGCGGAATTCGCCTTATTCACGATCGCCACGACATCCGCAAACGCACTGACGGATGAGGCCAACAATGCCACCAGCAAAAGACATGGCATGATCCGCGTATTGGGCTGGTTCATTAACTTGATCCTTTTAGTTTTACTGCTCCAAAATGAAGTAGGGCCAGCCCATCGAGCTGACCCCGCCTTGATTAGAACATGAAGTTGACTTCCGCCGCCATCAGATTCCAGTTGGTCTTTCCTGCGACTGGAGCGCCCGTCGAGTCCACCATGTCCTGATTAGCCACAGCTAATCCGTAACCATAAATGACATGATCCTCTATTCTGGCGTTGATGTAGTCGTTGATTTTGTAATTTACACCTACCACCCAATCCTTTTGATAAGAAGTCGGATCGGACGGGATATTCTGGTCGCCAATGAAGTAGTCGAACCGGGCATATGGCGTCCACTGGCCCAACTTGTAGCCCCCCTGTACGTACCATGCATTCGAGCTCAGACCTGGGCTGCCAGTTTGGGTGGGCGTGCCGTGGTGGTTGTGCTCGGCCTTGATATCGAACCGATCTGAAACATAATCGGCCGAGTACATCACGCGATATTCTTTGCCGATCTGACCCAAAGGTGGTACCGCCGTGATTCCGGTATCATCCTCGGATTGCGAGTCCCAGCCCGAAAACATGAAGCGCAACCCTTCATACGGGGTATTCCATGTGATGCGTGTGCCGAACAGCCGACGATCGACATACGAATCCGTGATTGCACCGTTATTGGGCGGAGTGTAAACATTGCCGCCATATACTTGTGTCAACAGACTACCTGATGTCCAGTCAATACCGATGCCGCTATAGGCATCGTGGACCATGTCTGCCCGGAAGCTATATGCGCTTGGCACAACTGCCGATAGTTGCAGCGCCTTGTTGTCGATAAACTCGTTGTAGAGGCCATAGGGCAATTTTATGCGGCCAACACGCGCAGACAGGTTGTCATTAAAATTATGCTCAAGATACGCCCAGGTGAACTCAGTGGGCTCGGTCGGCTTGGATTCCAATTGCGCCCACGCATAATCGTGGTCGGTGATTTTGAACGACATTACGAGGGCAAAAATGGCGTTATTCCATGTGCCTCGTTGATCTGCGTCGTCAATAGTATTGGCATTGGTTTGGCGATAGTCCGCAAAGCCGAAGCCATTGATGTTAAACCTATCGTCGGCATGCGCACCAGCTGCGACGAGCAAGCCAGCCAGCAAGATGATCTTTTTAAATTTTGTGCGCCTCAATTTGCCCCTCCGTTGATTGTTGTAGTGAATTATGCAACAACGCTTGCAAGGTGCAGCTAACACAAGAACAATCTCGTCCATAAAGAACAGTCGCTGCAGAGGTAGAATAACTGAAGAATTCGAACTGCCTGCAACCGTTTATCGGCATGGCTTTACCGTCCGTCGCTTGCGTCCTTGTACCCTCAGAAGATTTATGGAAATTTGAACTCGCGATGAAGTAAATGTTGTCCGCGCTCTTCTCCTCCCATTGAGCACGTGTTCCGACCCCCTTCCGGAACCCCCCTTATCCCCATTCCATATAGGTTTGGGGATTTTTATTACTGCTACAAGGCACCTTCCGCTAATGGCACACACCGCCATGTCATGTTGCCCTATTGGATGCCGCGGTCGTTCACCAAATCGATTCTACGTCGGCTTCCGCGCCGATACTAGCCGTTCACAGCTTGCTATTCAATCTGTTAATTACATCCCTCGCTTTCGACATGACCTGACGCGATTCCAGATGCGCATACCTTAACGTGGTCTTAATATCTGAATGTCCAAGAATTTCCTTAACCTCATAAACCGACATTCCATTCTGTATTAACCGTGAGGCATGCGTATGGCGAAAAGTATGAATGGAACAATCACGCAACCCAGCCCGTTGAATAGCCTTTCTGATCGACATCGCAGAGTACCCACGCGGATCACCATTCCGATTGCAGAACACAAAGCGGCTGGCCTTGGTTGCATCTCTGCGTGACAGTACCTCAAACACACGATCTGTCATGTACAGTACCGTTTCGTTTTGCACTTTCTGCCGCCATAAATGAATAGTGCGTGTAACAAGGTCAATGCGTTGCCATTCAATATTGGTAATTTCACTATATCTTGCGCCTGTGTCCAGCAACAAGATCACCAAATCGTAGGCATCTTGTAGAGCGCGTTGCATTTCGGCAGATCGCTCCGCCACTGGTGGAAGACCAGCACCATGACGCATGGGATCGAGTGCCACAAGCAAGCGACGTTCTTCATCATCGGATAGGTAGCGAAGTGAACTTTTCGGTAGCTTGATTTGAGGGAATGTTATATCGCTGACTTGGTAACCAAGCTGCTGCGCAAACTTCAATGTTCCACGGATCAACAGCAAGCCGTACTTGATCGTCTCTGCGCCAACACCCTCTCCTATTCGGTCACGCTTAAATTTCTCCAAATCACGCGAGGTAATTTCGTCGATGTGCTTCTTCATTGGCAGCAGTCGGCACAGCACCGTTTCATGCGCAATCAGGTTGCGGTAACTGGCGATTCCCTGTTTGGACAACTTGTACCGCTGGAACGCATCCGCCAACGTGATCCGCTGTTTTCGGCCTTGATACTGCTGTGAATGCAGCTTTGCCTTCCACTCGATCTCCATAGCTTCGGCGATTTTCTTGTTGGTTGTTCTGGTTGACCGAATGTAGGTCTGGCCATTAAATTGAAAGTGCATGTACCAATTTTTGCTATTCCCACGTTTGACGACTGACATGACGTTTCCGATACCGTTATTTGATATGGAGACCATCATCAATTTCGGAGGAGAAGACAACAGCAATGACGAACGATCCGGCTGAGCCAAAAACGAGGATATCGGGTGATGCTAATTGTCCAATGACAAATGTTATTCACTGCCCGAAACCAGCCATTCAACAAGTACCGGTCACGAAGCTGCCCTTCGACTTTCTCAAAAGCTGTTCAGAATAAGCACATAGCGCCTTCGCATGCAGGAGAGTAACATTGAACTCTGACACCTCATTATTTCCATCTGATACTCGATCAAGCCAGCTTTTTGATCACGTTAATTCTGAAATTACAGGAGGCTTATCATGACAAAAGTACTCGTCTTGTATTACAGCATGTATGGGCATATCGAAAGAATGGCGGAAGCCATAACCGAAGGGGTGCGCATGGTGGACGGCGTGGAGGCAGTGATCAAGCGAGTGCCGGAAATCATTCCTGAAGATCAGGCTCGTGCCATGGGCGTGAAGCTGGACCAGAAGGCTCCCATCGCAACCACCGAAGAATTGGCTAATTACGACGCGATCATCTTTGGCACTCCGACCCGGTTCGGCAACATGGCCGCCCAGATGCGCAATTTTCTGGATCAGACGGGCAAGTTGTGGATGGATGGCTCATTGATCGGCAAGGTCGCCAGCGTATTCACCAGCACCGCTACCCAGCACGGGGGGCAAGAAACGACAATCACCTCTTTCCACTCAACGTTGCTGCATCATGGCATGGTGATCGTCGGTGTGCCGTATTCCTGCAAGGGGCTCACGGTTATGACGGAGATCACCGGCGGCTCGCCTTACGGTTCCTCAACCCTTGCCGGCGCAGACGGCAAGCGTATGCCAAGCGAAAACGAACTGGATATCGCCCGCTTTCAGGGCAAGCACGTCGCCCAGATCGCTAAGCGGCTCGCGGTGCGGTAACCGCCTGCTTCCTCCTTGAAAAATCATGGACGGAAAAGACTACATCGCCTACTTCACCATGGAGATCGGGCTGGATGAGGCCATGCCGACCTATGCGGGCGGCTTGGGCATTCTTGCCGGGGACACCGTGCGTTCCGCTGCGGATCTCGGCATCCCGATGATTGTTGTGACCTTGCTCCATCGCAAGGGCTATTTCCGCCAGCGGCTTGATGCTTCAGGTTGGCAAAGCGAAGAGGATGTCGTCTGGCCGGTAGCCAATCTGCTACAGGAAATGGAGCCGCGCTGTTCGATTGAGATCGAAGGGCGGCAGGTTCTTGTACGGGCATGGAAGTACGAAGTCAAAGGCGTGAGTGGCTACAGCGTGCCAGTTTATTTCCTGGACACAGACCTAGAGCAGAATGCCGCACAGGATCGAACCATCACGGATCACCTCTACGGCGGTGATATGCGTTACCGGCTTTGCCAGGAGTCGGTGCTGGGTATAGGCGGGGTCAGGATGCTGCACGCGTTGGGCTACAATAAAATCAAGCGCTTTCACATGAACGAAGGGCATGCCGCGCTGTTAACCTTGGAGCTTGCGTATGAACTATTCACGCAGGCCTGGGATATGGAATACGAGCAGACAAAACATTCCATCACCATGGAGATGGTGCATCTGGTCAAACCCAAGTGCATTTTCACCACCCACACTCCGGTGCCTGCCGGGCAGGACAAGTTTCCCTTGAATTTGGTACATCAGGTCATCACCGGTTATCAGGATGCCTTTTATGAGCGCGAACAGGAATTCTGCCCCGACCGCGTGCTTAACATGGCTTACCTCGCGCTCGACAACAGCCACTACATCAACGGGGTGGCAAAAAGCCATGGACATGTTGCGCAACAGATGTTCTCCAAGTACGACATTCATTCCATCACCAACGGCGTGCATGTGGCTACCTGGGCCGCTCCGCCCGTCGCAAAAATGTTTGACGATCACATTCCGGGCTGGCGCGAAGACAACTCCAGCCTGCGTTACGCGCTCAACATCTCCAAACGGCATGTCTGGGCAGCGCACCGCCAAGCGAAAGAAGCGCTCATCGAACAGGTGAACAAGCTCACCGGCATTGGCATCGAGCCTGAGGTCTTCACTATCGGATTCGCGAGACGGGCGGCAGTTTACAAACGCGCCGAACTGCTTTTCTGGGATACCGCAAGGCTCATCGAAATTGCAAAGAACGTTGGCACGTTCCAACTCGTCTATGCGGGCAAGGCGCACCCGCAGGATACGGCAGGAAAAGAAGTCATACGCCGCATCCACGAGGTAAAAGAAACACTCAAGGGGAAAATCAAGATGGTTTATCTTGAGGATTACGGCATCAACCTGGCGAAATTGATTACCTCCGGCGTAGACCTCTGGCTCAATACGCCGCAGCCACACCTCGAAGCCTCGGGCACCAGCGGCATGAAGGCCGCCGTCAACGGCGTCCCTTCGTTCAGCGTACTGGACGGCTGGTGGGGAGAAGGATGTATTGAAGGCGTGACCGGCTGGGCGATAGGCGGAGACAAGGATGCCAGCATGGAAAACGGCGACAGCCGGGCCGAAGACGCTCACGCGCTGTATAACAAACTGGAGATGATCATCCTACCGATGTTCTGCAACGAACCGGATCGCTATGCCGAGGTAATGCGCCATTCGATCGCTCTCAACGCGTCTTTTTTCAACACCGAGCGGATGCTCTCTCAATACATCACCAAGGCCTATTTCAAGTGAAGATAACCGCGGTGGAATATCAAATGTGGAAGTGAGGGAGGCCCGCTTTTATGGACGGGCAAGTTGATGTTATTTTATCCACCTGTTAGGAGAATCCATGAAACGGTTTCCACGGCGTATTTTTACGGCAGAATTTAAGCGTGGAGCAATCAAGTTAGTCACAGAGCAAGGTCTGACGTTGGCGGAAGCCAGCAGAATGTTGGACGTTGCCACCAAATCATTACACACCTGCGAATGTTTTCTTATGGATCTTTGGTACGACTGTCCGGTTCTGGCACACAGGGGCCCTCCATTCATTGCAGTAGCCTTCTCATAAGCAGAACTTCAACGCAAAAGAAGGTGCTGCGCACTTATTCGCAATCCCGCTTGACTGACTCGTTAGTTGCTCATTGGGTACTGGCCACTCGCCAAGCGAAAAATGCCTGGAGCAGCCAAAACAGAGACGCCAGTGGATTCCAGCTTAAAGCCAACACGAGCATGGCCACAATTAGGGCCTTCAATGTCCGACCACGTAGATAGATATGTGGGCCACGACGCAAAAAAAAATCCAAGCAACCGCAATGGATACCAAAGTGAGACATGAAATGGTTACCACGAGAAAAAGCGCATTTGGTTCTGAAACAAGGAGTGCCCACGATAGCGGCGGAGGTGGCAATAACATGATGACAAGTACAGCGAGCGCAAACCCAGCCAACATTAGATAAAGAATGCCTGCAGTCACACGATCAGAAATTTTCATGACGATTGACGAAGCTGTAGCAAAAGTATCTTCATACCTACATCCTGCCGTGAACCAAATTGAATATCAAGTTGAAGTTCCGGAATTGGCAGCACTGAAAGGCTCGCTCAAGATCACGAGCCCGATGCTTTGTAATTTTCTCTAAAGCGAGTAAAGAAATCAAAAAATTTCTGTGAATCGAACCATTCCGTCTCGTTAAGATGAGCCATGCGGTCGCTGAATGAAAAAGGTGATTGCAGTAAATCTGAAATACGTATATCAAATTCATTTGGACCATCAGGCACATTAGGGCCTACAAATGACCACTCTCCTGTGGTTTTGATGCAAACAAAATGACCCTCGTTCATTTTGATCTTTTTTCCTGTGCGTTCACATGTTGCAGTATCTAACATCGAAATGGCTCCTTCAAAATGCTACGGTTTGTATCAGTCCTTTTTCTTAGGCTTCTTAGGTTTTCTAGGTGCTGGGGGATCAGGATCGTTCCGCTCAGAATCAAGCACCCTAGCCGCCAATCTGCGAATGGTTTTTGGTGTCGCTTTCCCGGTTTGTAATGCCTTACCGGCTTTTGAGGCAAGATCATGTGCAGGCTTCTTTTTCTCTACCATGGGATTCTCCTATTTCCTATGGTGGTTGGTTGCTGGAACCCGAGTTTACAGATATGCAACTAATCCAACAAATCAATATTCATTCCAGCATAAATACCTCCATACCATCCGGAGATATCATTTTGAAATTAGACCACCTTGCAAATGACCTTCAGCAACGCCTAACTAAAAGGAACAATGCCGAAACGGCCAAGCAAAAAGCGGCGTATGCCAAGTCGGCATGGTATCAATTGCAGAAGGCTCAAGCCGAAGAGGTGAAAGCTCGTCAGAGATTTATTCAAGCCGCCGTCGCCTCGGCGTCATCACGCTGCCAACCTTAACTACTGCGACGACCAGGGGAAATTAATTATGAGATTAAATGAGATTGCCAACGACGTTGAGAAACAGCGAATTGAAATACTCAAGAAAAACGCGGAACGGGCCAAGAAACAGCTTAAGGACGAGCAAGCGAGAGATACTGACGTGTGCACCAAATAGTGCGTAGTGCGTTATAGGAGACATGAGTACCAAGACTGATGCCCGGAAATTGGATGGAGCCACGCAAGCTCACCTGCGGAAGCTGGTGGTGAAAGCGGTGCGTGGAGGGATGACGCAAACCGAAGCGGCGACGACATACAGCGTCAGCCTGCGAGCAGTGAGCAAATGGATGAAGTTGTCTCGTGATGGTGGGCTGCGGGCGTTGAAGCCTGGCAGGCGTGGTCGACGCCCTGGCGGCGGACGGTTGAATACAACACAGGCTGCGCGCATTCGTGCGCTGATCATTGGAACGATGCCCGACCAGTTGAAGTTGCCGTTCTACCTTTGGACGCGGGAAGCGGTGGCCCGCCTGATCGAGCGGAAGTGTGGCATCACAGTTTCGCAGACGACGGTCGGGCGTTACCTCAAGGCATGGGGTATGAGTGCACAGAAACCCGTACGCCGTGCCTACGAGCGAAACGATGTAGCGATTGCCCGCTGGCTTGACGAAGACTACCCAGCCATCGTCAAGGTAGCGAAGCGCGAGAAAGCGACGATTTATTGGGGTGACGAGATGGGATTGCGCAGTGATCATGTCAGCGGAACTTGTTTCGCCCCGATGGGGCAAACGCCGGTGGTGCGAGCGACCGGGCAACGCTTTGGCTGTAACATGATCTCTGCGATCACCAATCGTGGTGCACTGGCATTCATGGTGTTCGAAGGCAAGTTCCAGAATTCGGTGTTCATTGAATTCATGAAGCGGATGCTCAAACAGGTCAAGGGCAAGATATTCCTGATCGTCGATGGTCACCCGGTGCATCGTTCGGCAGCCGCGAAGAAGTTTGTCGCCGAAAACGCCAAGCGTCTGCGGCTGATTCGTCTGCCCGGCTACTGCCCCGAACTGAACCCTGATGAGTTGCTCAATCAGGACGTCAAGACTAACGCCCTGGGAAAGAGCCGGCCAACCAACAAAGCGGAGATGGTGGCCAGCCTGCGTAGCCATCTTCACCGCCGACAGAAGCAACCTCATGTGATCCAGAATCTGTTTCAGGAAAAACATGTTCGCTATGCCGCCTGACCAAAATCACGCACTATTTACCGGCCTGCTCAGTAAGATGAAGAAGGCTCAAGAGGAAATGCGGAAATCACGAATGGCTTCAGCTTCAAGTTTGTCGTTGAATGGTTGATTCGATCTGAACAATCGAAGTCCGCTCAATAGCGGATGGATTGCTCTGGGGACAATTACCGGCAGACATGAGCCCGTTTCGGTCACTGGTTCTTGTAAATACCCGACCCAAAAGCCGCCGTTCATATCAATGGGTCGGCTGTCGAAGTGTGTATTATGGAATTGGTTAAAAACTGACCACCGTCGCCCCCTCAAGCGCGTAACGTACGAATGCATCGCGCGCGTATTCCAGCGTGAAGCCAAGTTGCGTAAATTCCTCTGCCTTGCCCATATCCTCGGCGATGCTGCGGCAGATATGCACTGGTACACCATTTTTCGCGAGGGAAACCAGAGTGTCTCTATATGCGCCGTTGGCCAGTCCGGTGATAGCCTTTTCTGCTGGGCCGAAAACATAGATTTCCAGCGCCACGCCTTGCTGATCCTTCACTTGGCGGATGCGCTCTGACACATGGGAACCGGTGCCGAGGCTGCTCACGTCATCATGGAAAATGTGAATCACGACCTTTTTCATGGCTATCTCCTTATTTGGACAGTATCTGGAACAGCTTATACGCGGTCATCACCACAATCAGCACGCCAAAGCCCTGTTTCAGGCGCTTGCCCGGAACGTAGAGGCTAGTGATGCGTGCGCCGAAGAACGATCCCGCCGCGCCCACAACAATCAGGACTGCGGCCAGCGTCAGATCTACCTTGATCGTGGCAAGGTGCGGGATGAGTGCCGAGAACGAGGGTGGCGTGACCGCGAGTGCATTGATGGCAGCGGCGTGTTTGGGCTCGTAACCCAGCAGGATCAGCGTGGGTAGTAGCAGAAACCCCGGGCCAACGCCGAGCATGCCCGCGGCAACTGAGATCGGCACCGCGAGAAGCAGCACAAGTTTGAAATTTGGTTCGCCCGTGTAGGTGGTACCGGGCTTCTCTGGCAGGAACATGCGCCAAGCAAGAAAAGCGACGGCGGCGAAATAGAATGCCCACAGAAAACGCGCATCCACATGCAGGGCAAGCCACGCACCAAACGGTGCGGACGCTGTGGTGACAATGGCGAGCAGGAATGCCGGCCGCCAGGCAACCAGCCCGCTGCGCGCAAAGCCGAATAGCGCGAACAACGCGGTTACGCCGTTGAGTAACAGGGAAAGCGGCTGCACCTCGTGCACCAGATCATGCAGAAAAAAACCGAGGAATGGTACCGCTGCGAAGGCCACACCCAAGCCCAGCATGCCCGAGGCGATGGACAGGACAGCCAGTCCGATGGCCATAATCAGAGTTGTGTTTTCCGTGATCGCCCCTCAGATGACTGAAAATTCTTTAACTCACTTGCCAAGTCCGGATAATGAGCCTCTTGAACTATGGCACTTTCGCTCTGGTCAGTTTCGGCTGCTTCACACCGTCAGCATAGTGAAATCTAACCAGTCGTTCGCCAAGTGGCGCAACTCGGTACCGCCCAACAACACAGCAATCAGTTCTTCTTCAGCAACGCCTCAAACTGCTCTATCGGTAGCCGCGTCGATTCTACGGCTGCTCCTGACCCAATACTAGCCGTTCACTGCTTGCTGTTCAATCTATTAATTACATCCCGCGCCTTTGACGTGACCTGCCTCTGTTCTAAATGCGCATACCTTAAGGTCGTTTTAATATCGGAATGTCCAAGAATTTCCTTGACCTCATAAACCGACATTCCATTCTGCACCAAACGAGAAGCATGTGTATGGCGCAATGTATGGATACGGCAATCACGCAACCCAGCCCTTTTAATTGCCTTTCGTATCGACATCGCAGAGTACCCACGCGCATCACCATTTCTATTGCAAAACACGAATTGTCCGGCTTCAGCTGAGGCACGACGAGATAGCACATCAAACACTCGATCCGTCATGAACAACACGGTCTCGTTCTGCACCTTCTGTCGCCACAAGTGAATTGTCGAGCTGGCGAGGTCAATGCGCTTCCACTCGATATTCGCTATCTCGGAGTATCGTGCGCCCGTGTCCAGCAGCAGTATCACCAGATCATAGGCATCTTGAAGGGCACGTTGCATCTCTGCTGATCGTTCCCCTACTGGTGGAAGTCCAGCACCATGACGCATTGGGTCGAGTGCCAATAGCAATCGACGCTCTTCATCATCGGATAGGTAGCGAAGTGAATTTTTCGGTAACTTTATTTGTGGGAATGTAATGTCGCTGACTTGGTAGCCAAGCTGCTGTGCAAACTTAAAAGTGCCGCGAATCAGCAGCAAGCCGTACTTGATGGCCTCGGCACCTACACCTTCGGCGATGCGGTCACGCTTAAATTTCTCCAAATCGCATGAGGTAATTTCGTCGATATGTTTCTTCATGGGCAGCAATCGGCGCAGTACCGTTTCATGCGCAATCAGGTTGGGGTAACTGGCGATACCTTGCTTGGATAGTTTGTACTGGTGGAACGCTTCTGCCAAGGTGATCCGCTGTTTACGGCCTTGATACTGCTGTGAATGCAGCTTGGCCTTCCACTCGATCTCCATCTGTTCTGCGATCTTCTTGTTGGTCGTTCTCGATGACCGGATGTGGGTCTGACCGTTGAACTGGAAGTGGATGTACCAATTTTTGCTGTTTCCGCGTTTGACTATGCTCATGGCGTTTCCGATATGGTGATTTGATATGGAGACCATCATCAATTCCACCATCAAAGGCAACAGCCGTCTCGTCATGAGTTCCTTACCACAGAAACTGTGGGTCTGAGGTGTAACTCTTACCAATAATAATAATAATAATATATGCGTAATTTACTGCGTTGAATTAATAATTAGACGGTATATATTGATCTTCAATTTTAGGAAGTTTATAAGCAGCCAACCGCTTCACTTTAAATGAAGAAGATATATCATGCGTAAACAAACCTTGTTGGCGTTGTTCGCCATTTTGATTGCTATACCATTGGCCATTGCCGCAACAGAAGCGGCGTTTAAACGTACCGTTTTGCAGAAAATAGAATTTCCTGGTGACGTTTACGCGACAGTATTGGTTCAGGTTGATGTTAATCCTGATGGCCTCATTGCCCGACACACTCACCCTGGCATCGAAATGACTTATGTGGTGAAGGGCGAAGGGGATTTGCTCGTAGAAGGGCAGCCGTCCCGCCATTTGAAGGCTGGTGATTCCTTCAAAATTCCACCAGGAGTGCCTCACAGCCTTCAGAACGGCCCCGAGCCATTGGTGCTTGCGGCCAATTTCGTAGTGGAAAAAGACAAGCCCTTATCATCACCAGCACCCTGAGCCGGTCCCATGGTTGTATCTTTCTCCAGCCTAAATCAAGGAGGGTCGGTCATGTCGGCGCATCTACTCAAAAGGAGGCAATAAAATGAAACTCAAAACTGTGTTGGTCTTCAATGCTATCGCAGCGCTTGTCTTCGGGATTAGCTCTGTACTGGTACCTGCTACAGTGGGAGGGTTGTATGGCTTAACACAGAGTCCAAGTACGATCCTTATGGGTCAATTTTTTGGAGTAGAGCTGATTGGTGTCGGTTTGATTTGCTGGCTGATTAGGGATGTTGTTGAGCCACGTTTTCAGCGGCCCATTATCCTCTCCCTGCTAATCTCCGACATCATTGGCGTCATCGTGGCTGTGTTGGGCACGACCTCTGGTGTGATGAGCGCAATGGGTTGGTCATCTGTCGCAATCTATCTGTTGCTGGCTTTCGGCTATGGATTCTTCCTGATTGGAAAGCCAAGCTCTTCCTAAACGAAAAGGAGTTGACATCATGTCTCGATACAAATGGTTAGCCATACTGCTTCTTTCTTTCACTATATTGCAGCCAAGTTTTGCTGATGACAATGCAAAGATTCTGGGTGCATGGAAGCTAGTTTCCTACGAGGTTGAGGTTCAAGCTACGGGCGAAAAAATGTTCCCCATGGGAAAGAACCCAACGGGTTATGTGATCTTCAGTCCCGAGTCTCGTTTGTGGTTTGTCCTGACGGGAGATGGACGGAAACCGGCTAAAACTGCAGAGGAGAAGGCCGCACTGCTGGACAGTCTGATTGCCTATACTGGCAAGTACCGATTGGAAGGAGACAAGTGGATTACCAGTGTCGAAGTGGCTTGGAATCCGGCATGGGTCGGTACTGAACAGTCACGAACCTTCAAGGTGGAAGGCGAGCGCCTTCAAGTTTTCACACCATGGCGAGTCATGCCCAACTGGGTCGACAAAGGAATGACCAGAAGCATTGTCTCGTTTGAACGATCCAAATAGAGCAACGTGCGGCTTAAAAAGATATCTGCGTTTGCAACGGTTTGTGGCCGCAGATTACATCGGGTAACACTGCTAGAGCAAGTAATTACTGAGCAGGCCGGTAAATAGTGCGTGATTTTGGTCAGGCGGCATAGCGAACATG
This sequence comes from uncultured beta proteobacterium, assembly GCA_963723415.1. GTDB lineage: Bacteria > Pseudomonadota > Gammaproteobacteria > Burkholderiales > Gallionellaceae > Gallionella. The sequence continues at coordinate 444,484 of CAVRQB010000004.1, forward strand.
TTTTTCCTGAAACAGATTCTGGATCACATGAGGTTGCTTCTGTCGGCGGTGAAGATGGCTACGCAGGCTGGCCACCATCTCCGCTTTGTTGGTTGGCCGGCTCTTTCCCAGGGCGTTAGTCTTGACGTCCTGATTGAGCAACTCATCAGGGTTCAGTTCGGGGCAGTAGCCGGGCAGACGAATCAGCCGCAGACGCTTGGCGTTTTCGGCGACAAACTTCTTCGCGGCTGCCGAACGATGCACCGGGTGACCATCGACGATCAGGAATATCTTGCCCTTGACCTGTTTGAGCATCCGCTTCATGAATTCAATGAACACCGAATTCTGGAACTTGCCTTCGAACACCATGAATGCCAGTGCACCACGATTGGTGATCGCAGAGATCATGTTACAGCCAAAGCGTTGCCCGGTCGCTCGCACCACCGGCGTTTGCCCCATCGGGGCGAAACAAGTTCCGCTGACATGATCACTGCGCAATCCCATCTCGTCACCCCAATAAATCGTCGCTTTCTCGCGCTTCGCTACCTTGACGATGGCTGGGTAGTCTTCGTCAAGCCAGCGGGCAATCGCTACATCGTTTCGCTCGTAGGCACGGCGTACGGGTTTCTGTGCACTCATACCCCATGCCTTGAGGTAACGCCCGACCGTCGTCTGCGAAACTGTGATGCCACACTTCCGCTCGATCAGGCGGGCCTCCGCTTCCCGCGTCCAAAGGTAGAACGGCAACTTCAACTGGTCGGGCATCGTTCCAATGATCAGCGCACGAATGCGCGCAGCCTGTGTTGTATTCAACCGTCCGCCGCCAGGGCGTCGACCACGCCTGCCAGGCTTCAACGCCCGCAGCCCACCATCACGAGACAACCTCATCCATTTGCTCACTGCTCGCAGGCTGACGCTGTATGTCGTCGCCGCTTCGGTTTGCGTCATCCCTCCACGCACCGCTTTCACCACCAGCTTCCGCAGGTGAGCTTGCGTGGCTCCATCCAATTTCCGGGCATCAGTCTTGGTACTCATGTCTCCTATAACGCACTACGCACTATTTGGTGCACACGTCAGTAGCTTTAATAAATACGACTTGATCTGACAGTTAAGCAAGGTAGGGGCTGTCCGTTAGCAACTGAACAGCGGGCGTTTGATGATTCATTACCTATGTTCTAAAGGAGTTGACTGCCATGTCCCAAATTTCTCCAACAGCCCGCGAAAGAATCCAGGCTCAAGGCTTCTGTAGTCTTGATGATACAACCTACGCACAAATCAATTATCCTCTACGCTTATCGCCTGCCATTTGTATGGTCTGGTCAGCAGTGGGCACAGCACTTGCATCACCAATCATCCTGTGGGCTTTGGTTCCATTTGCAATACTAGGCGGCATTCTGCCCGGGCATCCATTTGATGTTATCTATAACTACGGGCTGCGTTACATCTCCGGCACGCCTCATCTGCCAAGTTACCCGGCCCGTCGACATTTTGCATGCCTTATGGCTACCGTCATGCTGGTCGTTGCAGCTTTGGGTTTCCAATACGGCATGCCCATGGTCGGCTATATCGTTGGATGGTCGCTGGTGGGCGCAGCGTTTGTTAATGTCAGCACTGGTTTTTGTGTTCCATCGTTTATCTATCGGCTTGTCTTTGGCAAAGTGGTTTGTGAGTAATTCAGAACCTAACTTTCGCCTGCATGCAGAAAACAGCCGCCGAGCTAGAGCGCCAGCGGTAAAAACATAAAATCGCATCTAGGTTATTTGATCTGGAGACCATCATCAATTCCCGCATCAAAGGCAACAGCCGTCAGGTCTAGAGAGCCAAACACGGTGGTCGACCAACGCACTTTTTACATCGAAAAGTGATGTGACTTTTGATGCCGGTCTCAACACTACAGAAACTGTGGGTCTGCGGTCTACCGTAAAAAGAAAAAGGGGCTACATATCAGTCCCGTCCAGCGCCTATCCCTAACATGCGACTCGCCATATTTCGATTATCAATGCGCCACATTGAGTGCCTGCAACCTTGCCCATAGTTCGGTTCCATATATCAAGTGTCGTGTACTGCACATCACGAGCGCCCGCTCTTAATGTCTAAGTCAACCTTCTCCGCAAGTTCCTGCAGCGCACGGGATATTTCAACCCGGTAAACATAGGGCTCTTGCAGTTGACGCAGCGATGCGGGCAGTTGCGCCAGATTGGTCGCCGCATGGTTGCGAATGTCTGCGAGCGCCGCAACGGCAGCCAAGCGCTTTCCTCCGCGCATCACTGGCATCAGCAGAGGTTCGCCATGCTGAGCATCCCCTTCAATGGTCACGACATCCGATGCAATTCGGCCATCGGCATCATAGCTGCGGTATACCTGCTTCCGCCCAGGCCAGGTCTGCTTGCCTTCGGAGTGCTTGCGCCGGGGCTTGCCGGCATATTCCTGAAGCTTGTATACGCAATCCAGATAGGGCATATCGCTCGATGTGTCCATGTGCGTGCCGATGCCGAAACCGTCCACCGGTGCGCCTGATGCCAGCATGTCGCGCATCGCATACTCGTCAAGATCGCCGCTGGCAAAGATCGTCACATGCCGGAGTCCGCCTGCATCCAGGATTTGCCGCACCTTCCGAGCGTGATCGGCGAGGTTGCCCGAATCGATGCGAACGCCATTAATGCGGATGCCGCTGCGTTCCAGCTTGGGCGCGAGCGCCACCACCTTTTGTGCCGCGGCTTCGGTGTCGTAGGTATCGATTAGCAATACGACGTTGGCCGGCTGGGCATGGGCGAAATGCTCGAAGGCCAGCGTCTCGTCATCATGGGCCTGCACAAAGGAATGCGCCATCGTGCCGAACAACGGCATTTTGAATTCCATGCCTGCCTGCACCGTCGCTGTACCGGCGAAGCCGGCGATGTAGCTGGCGCGGGCTGCCAGCAGCCCCGCTTCTGCACCGTGCGCACGGCGCAGCCCGAAGTCAACCAGCAGTTTGTCCGGCGCCATCAGCACCATGCGAGCGGCCTTGGAGGCGATCAGCGTCTGGAAGTGCAACAAATTGATGATTCGCGTTTCGACAAGCTGTGCCTGTGCGATCGGCGCAGTCACGCGCAGGATCGGCTCATTCTGGAAGAATATCGTGCCTTCGGGCATTGCATGCACATCTCCGGTGAAGCGCAGCGTTTCTAGGCTAGCGAGAAAATCTTTGCTGAAACGCCCGGTGGACTCCAGCCATTTCATTTCTTCCGGCGAGAAGTGCAAGCCTTCCAGAAATTCCAGCGACTGTTCGAGACCCGCTGCCATCAGGAAACCGCGTCCGGGGCGCAGCTTGCGCACAAAGAACTCGAACACCGCGACATCCTCCATACCGCAATCGTGATAACCCTCCAGCATCGTGAGCTGATAGAGATCGGTGAGCAGCGCGCTGTTCGCAGGATTCATCCAGCCACTTCTTCCACAGTAATGCGTTGCGCACCGAGCTTGCTCATTTCCGCCTCGGCGCGCTGCCCGTCGCCGGGCTGCATATCTACCGCACGGATCGCGTCGCCCAGCAGCAACACCTGGTAACCCAGGCCAAGTGCATCGTGCACGGTGTTGAGCACGCAGTAATCGGTGGCGAGCCCGCCGATGAATAGACGACGAATATTGGCAGCGTGCAATTTTTGATTCAGATTCGTGCCCTGAAAACCGGAATATGCATCCTGCTCCGGCTTGGTCGCCTTGGATATGATTACAGCGGCGGGGGGGAGCTGCAGCGCAGCTGCGAATGCCGCCCCGCTTGTTTTTGCAACGCAGTGCTGCGGCCACGGCCCGCCCTGCGCGCTGAACGAACAGTGTTGAGCCGGATGCCAGTCGCGCGTCGCATAGACCGGCAGATTTAGCATCGAAAACTTGACCAGGTACCGGTTGAGCACCGGCACAACCTTCTCGCCGCCCGCCACCGCCAGCCTGCCGCCGGGCAGAAAGTCGTTTTGCACGTCAACAATCAGCAGCGCGTCGCCCTGTTGGGGGTGCAAGTCATGTTGATTCGCTCCAGTCATCGTGCGCACCTTATCCTTTAATACAGATGATAGGTACTACGCGCGCCACCTTGCGCGCCAGACCGGCGTGATCAGCCGCATCCACTACTGCGCTGACATCTTTATAGGCGCCCGGCGCCTCTTCGGCAACACCGCGCATCGATGGGCTGCGTATCAGGATGCCGTGCCCTTCCAGATCGTCGACCACATGCCGGCCGTTCCAGTTGCGCAGCGCCTGATGGCGACTCATCGCGCGTCCTGCGCCGTGGCAAGCCGAGCCGAATGCGAGCTGCATGCCCTGCTCCGTTCCGGCCAGGATATAAGAGGCGGTGCCCATGCTGCCGCCGATCAGCACCGGCTGCCCGGCATCGCGCAACGCGGCAGGCAGATCGGGATGTCCGGGACCGAACGCACGCGTCGCACCCTTGCGATGCACGTAGAGTTTTTTCGTTCGCCCGTCGACCTTGTGTTCCTCGAGCTTGCAGGTGTTGTGTGACACGTCATACAGCAGCGGCAACCGCGCCTGCGGTAGCACCCGCAAAAAAATATGGCGCGTCAGGTGCGTGAGTATCTGGCGGTTCGCCAAGGCGCAATTGATCGCCGCGCGCATCGCGCCGAGATAATCTTTTCCGAGCGGCGAAGCGATCGGCGCGCAGGCCAGCTCGCGGTCGGGCAAGTCGATGCCATAGCCGGGCGCGGCGATCACCATGCGCTTCAGGAATTCTGTTCCGATCTGGTGGCCGAGTCCGCGCGAACCACAATGGATGCTGACGACGATATCGCCTACTTTTAAGCCGAATGCAGTGGCAATCTCTGGCGCATATACGTCGGTCACCTGCTGGATCTCAAGGTAATGGTTGCCGGAACCGAGCGTGCCCATCTCGTCGTGTTGGCGTTTCTTGGCCTGTTCGGAAACCTGCGACGGGTCGGCGCCGCCCATACAGCCACCCTCTTCGATTCGCTCCAGGTCGGCCGCGCTGCCAAAGCCACGCTCCACCGCCCAGTGTGCGCCCCCGCGCAGCATAGCATCCATCTCGGCAGCATCCAGCCGGATCGTACCGGTGCTCCCCATGCCCGCGGGGATCGTGTGGTACAGCGCATCCGCAAGCCGCACCTTCACCTCATTAATTTCTTCGATACGCAGGCCGGTGTGCAATGTGCGGACTCCGCATGAGATGTCGAAACCGACGCCTCCAGCCGACACCACGCCACCCGCATCAGCATCGAACGCAGCGACGCCTCCGATCGGAACGCCATAGCCCCAGTGTGCATCCGGCATCGCCCAAGATGCCTCGACGATGCCCGGCAGCATCGCGACATTGGTGACCTGTTCATAGACCTTGGCGTCAATCTCGCACAGCAACGTTTCACTGGCGAAAATCACACCCGGCACATGCATTTTTCCAAACGGCCTAATGTGCCATTCGTATTCCGATTTGCGTTCAAATAGTGCGATATCCATCGCGAATCCCCTGCTGAAGGTTGCTACACGTCCACCACGCACTGTGCTAGCCAGCTGCCGTCGGGTTGTTGTGCAACCCTGAGTTCGGTATAGGTCGCGCCTTTTATTTCTACCGCAGGATGATGGCGCGCCAACTCCAGGGCTTCCCCCCATGCCTGTGCGGTAAGACTATTTCCTTTCAGATGCACTTCAAAGCGGCTGAACAACATGTTGCGCGTGATCATCTCGTAGATCAGGGCATTGAGCCAATCCACCAACAACAACTCGGCATCTGGCGCTGCGCCGGACAGCTGCACCATTTCCTTTGGCGCCACATCCGCCACATCGGTGATCACCGCCGTCAGCGCCAGCGCAGTCTGCTCGAAAGCCTGTTCCAGCGTTGCCCCCAGCCCGCGCACGCCGACATCGGCTTGATGGGGGAAGTGTTCCCAATGTGCACTGACAGTCATACGCTAACTTCCCTTATGTTACCCATTCGACCTATACTTTTTGATGCAATGTCATTCGCAACAGCCAAGAAAATGGAGCTATCGGTTTAGTTCGTTAATATAACGAAATATCTAAGGAAACGCCGAACAAGTACCTACGCGGAGCAGGAGTTGTGTTGACGAATCAGGATTGTTGAACAAAAAGTTGTTTTTTCATCTGCAATCACGCATCACATCGCCTCATTCAGGGGATATTCCCCTGTTCTTTGCTACGCTGGACGCACCTGTCCTGTCAGTGGCAATCCCCATTTGTCCAGATTGATCAGCGCCAGCAAAGCAAATGCACGGTTGGCGTTCTTCATCAAGCCACGATAGCGCACCTTGGCAAATCCATAGATGCTCTTGAGCGGTCGGAATGGGTGTTCGACCTTGGCACGCACCTGCGATTTCCTGCGATTGGTTTCCTTGTCCGCATCGGTCAATGGGGTATTGCGGCGGGCTCGTTTATTGGTGAAGTCACGTGCCTGCGGAGCAGCCTGGTTGAGCACTTCTTTCTGGCCAATGTATGCGCTGTCACCGTACAGTCGCGCCTCATCGCCATGAAGCAGATTCGGTAGTTCCTGGCTATCGTGGACGTTGGCGGAGGTGACGCTGGCGCTATGGGTGAGGCCGGTTTTGCTGTCCACTCCAATATGTACCTTCATGCCGAAGTGCCATTGGTTGCCCTTCTTGGTCTGGTGCATCTCGGGATCACGTGCGTTGTCTGCATTCTTGGTTGAGCTTGGCGCGGCAATGATGGTGGCGTCCACAATGGTGCCGCCTGAGAGCTTCATCCCATTGGCCAGAAGTAACTCGCCTACCTTGGCAAACATCGCTGCGCCCAGATTGTTCTGCTCAAGCAAATGGCGGAAGTTCATCAGCGTCGTCTCATCCGGCGCCCGCTCTCTTCCCAAGTCGATCCGGCAGAATTCACGGAATGACGGAGTGTCATACAGAGCATCTTCGCATGACTCATCGGACAGGTTGAACCAGTTGGCGATGAAGTACATCCTCAGCATGCGCTCTAGCCCAATAGGGGGACGTCCATTTCCAGCCTTCGGATAGCAAGGCTCAATCACTGAACAGAATTCTGACCACGGAACGAGTTTGTCCATGCGAGAGAGAAATTCTCCCTTCCGGGTCGTCTTCCGATATGCCTCGAATCCATTCACTGCCAATGTTTGTTGTTTCATCTCATTCGTCCCTTGTGGAGTGCCTCGGACATTAACGCACTACATCCTCATCGCGTGGACTTAATCGGGGTTTCCCTAAAACAGTTATCCCAAATAAAACCACAGAAATAGCTGGAAAGGGCGGAGCTTTTTTTTGCTGATAAATGGATAACCCAATTTAAAGGCTTAGGCCGTTCATCGTGGCGCTATCCTAATTTATTGACAGTTTTGTCTGATAGCTTTTTCTGGACTTCACTTCCACATTTTCCTGAAGCTCTAACCCTCCTTGCCGCCGATGGCTCGCAGGCGCTCATACAGTTCACGCTCTTCATGGGAAAGCCTTTCCGGTATCTGAACGTCGATGCGCAAATACATTTCGCCATGGCGCCCGTTGCCGAATTCCGGCAGGCCTTTTCCCTTGACGCGCAGCACCGCGCCGGGCTGGATGCCGGGCGGTACGGTCACGCTGGCCGATCCGTTCAATGTTGGGACTTGAAGCTTGACACCCAGCACAGCATCGGTAAGAGGTATTGTTTCCTGGCGCAACAGGTCAGCTCCGGATCGTTCGAAGCGCGTGTCGTACTTAGAATGCACCACGACGAACAGATCACCGGTCACACCGCCCGCTTCGGGGCTTGGCATCCCCTTGCCGGGAATGCGCAGCGCCATGCCCTCCTCGACACCTATCGGGATCTTCACGGTTAGGTCTTCCTGCTGTTCCACTTCGCCGCTGCCGTGGCATTTTGAGCAGGGATGGTCGATGATGCTGCCGCGCCCATGGCAGGCGGGGCAGGTGGTGATCTGCTGGATCAGGATATGTTCTTTTTCCTTGCGGCTGCTGCGGGTGATGCGTCCGGTGCCCTTGCATGTCTCGCAGGCCTTTGGCGGTGCGCCGCCTTCGACCCCCGTGCCGTGGCAAGCCGGGCAAGTGGAAGGGCGGCTCAGCCGGACTTTTTCCTCGCCCCCGCTTGCCACCCGCTCCAGAGGGATGGACAACTCCACCTCGATATTCGCACCGCGTGCCGGCCCTGTGCGGCGGCGATGAAAGAAGCCCTCGAATGGGCCGTTTCCGCCAAAGTCAAAATTGAGCCCGCCGAAGATATCGTCGAAATTGATGCCGCTTTACAAGTCTTCCTGACTGAATCCTTCCACGCCGGCGAATCCGCGCGCATCGTATTCGGCGCGCTTTTTCGGGTCGGACAGTATGGCATAGGCCTCTGCGATTTCCTTGAAGCGTTCCTCTGCTCCATGCTCCTTGTTGCGGTCGGGGTGATATTTCATCGCGAGGTTGCGGAACGCGTCCTTGATCGCCTTCTGCTCGGCATCCTTGGCGACGCCGAGCACCTCGTAGTAATCACGCTGGGCAGAAATGATCGTCCCCTTTAAACATGAATTGCAGCCTGGTCATATGCCGCCCTGCGCATGGCGCGAAACAATTCAATCCGCTTTTTTCCTTATTACCGTTTTTTTACCGCCCTGTTTCGCGAACGATTCCCTGATCCTGGTCAACTCGACCAGGCGCGCCGCAACCTTGCAATTGACGCTGCCCTCCGGATAGTTGCCTTTGGCATCTGCTTCGCCGGCCGGCAAGCCGGTCAGGATCGCGACTGCCTGATCGATATTTTCCACGGCGTAAATATTGAATCTTCCGGCTTGGGCGGCTTCCACCACATCGCGGCGCAGCATCAGGTGCTTTATGTTGGCAGCGGGCATCAGCACGCCCTGCTCACCGCTCAGTCCGCGTGCCGCGCAGATGTCGAAGAAGCCCTCGATCTTCTCGTTGACCGCTCCGATCGCCTGAGCCTGGCCCAACTGGTTCACCGAACCGGTGATCGCCAGCGACTGCCTGATCGGCACATCCGCCAGGTTGGAAAGCAGCGCGCACAACTCGGCCATTGACGCGCTGTCGCCTTCGACAAAACCATATGATTGTTCGAACACCAGGCTGGCGGAAAGCGCCAGCGGCTGGTTCCTTGCATAACGCGAGGCAAGGAAAGAGGAAAGGATCAGCACGCCCTTGGAATGTATCGCGCCGGATAGCTTCACTTCGCGCTCGATGTTGACCAGCTCGCCTTCGCCCAGCCTTGTGGTCGCAGTGATCCGGGTCGGCTGGGCAAACACGAAGTTGCCGAGATCTATCACCGAAAGTCCATTGACCTGCCCCCTCACCGCTCCCTGAGTATCTATCATCAACGTGTCGCGCAGGATCGCCTCATACAGCCGGTCCCGCAACCTGTCCTGCCGTCTGATCTGGGTATCAATCGCCCTTTGCACATCGGCGGTTTCCACCGCTGCATGTCCGGTTTCGCGCGCCCAGTAATCGGCTTCGCGCAGCAGATCCGCGACGCTGCGCATATGAGTGGAAAGTCTTTCCGCGTCGTCGGCCAGGCGCGCGCTGTGTTCGATCACCCTGGCCACTGCGCTGCGGTCAAACGGCAACAGCACTTCCTTGCGGGCCAGCGTGGCGATCAGCCGCGCGTAAAGCTGATGGGTATCGGCATTGCGCTCGATCTGCTCCTCGAAATCCGCCGCCACCTTGAACAGCTCGCCGAACTCCGGGTCGTATTCCTGCAACAAGTAATAAAACAGCCGGTCACCGAACAGGACTATTTTGGCGTCCAGCGGAATCGGTTCCGGCTCCAGCGACACGGTGCTGACCAGACTGTATATCTGCCCCAGCGATTCGATGTGAATCTCACGCGATTGCATCGCCCGTTTCAGACCTTCCCAGGCGAATGGCTGAGACAGCACTTTGCGGATATCCAGCAGCAAATAGCCGCCGTTCGCACGGTGCAACGCACCCGGTTTGATCAGCGTGAAATCCGTGACCAGCGCGCCGAACTGGGAGATATGCTCGACCCGCCCGACCAGGTTGCTGTAGGTCGGGTTGTCTTCACTGACGATGGGCGCGCCGGCTTTCTTGCCTTTAGTCACCAGAGCGTTCACCTGATAGCGGTAGAAGCTCTGGTGGGTAACGATGGTCATGCCGCCAATGGTGGAAGACTCCTCCTGCTTGAGGAAGTCATCGGTATGTTCCACCATATCCTGCTGGACGATGTCGAGGAATTTCAACACTTCGGGCAGGTCGGCGTAACTTGCGCGCAATTCGTTCATCATGTGCTCGACTGCCGACAGCGTAGTTTCCCGATTGATCTGCTTGATGCGCTCGTGCCGTTCCCTGCGCCATTGCGGCATCTGCCGCATGACTTTTTCCAGGCGCTGCTGCAATTCCGCGATGGCGGCCTCGAACCGGTTTCTATCCTGTTCCGGCAATTTTTCGTATTCTTCCGGGGGAATCACCTCATGGTTGCGGGTCGGCGCGAATGCGAATCCGTCAGGGGTGCGCAGCAGCGCGATCTCCAGCTTCTCGGCATCCTCTCCCAATTCCTTGAACACCTGCTCATGCCGCTTGCTGAACTCCTCCTGAATCGCCTTTGCCTTGGCGTGGTATTCATCGCCCTCGAACAGCGCGGGGATTGCGCTACGCAAATAATCCACCAGCTGTTCCATATGCTTGCGCAGTTCCACCCCCCTGCCGGATGGCAGTCTGAGCGCCTAGGGTTTGTGCGGCTCGGCAAAATTGTTGAGATAGCACCAGTCGGCTGGTTCGTGTTCGTCCTTCGCCTTCTTTTCGAGAAACTGCCGCACCATGCTGCGTTTGCCTATGCCGGCGGGGCCGAGCACGAAAAGATTGTAGCCATCATGACGGATACCTGCGCCGAAGTGCACGGCATCCATCGCGCGCATCTGCCCGATGATTTCGGTCATATCCTGCAGTTCTGCCGTGGTCTGGAATCCGAATTGCGCGGGATCGCAGGGATGGTAAAGCTGTTGCGGTTGGAGTGGTTGATGGAGGGCCATTTTATCTTTTAACGAACGATGTACCTTGCTTCGACTACAGCGCTGTGCTTCCAGAATCAATCATTCCAGGCGACACCAAAATTTATTTACTTGTTTTCCTTGTACTCCGCATCCACCACCTTACCGCGCGGGCCTGATCCGCTCGGGCGTGGCTCGCCGGTCGCTGTACTCACATCGGGTGGCGGTTCCGTTCCTTTCCAGCGCGTTTCCGAATAGGGGCCGCCCTTGGCTGCCTGGCCGGATTGCGAATAGAGCACCGCGCCGGCTTCCTGCAGCACTTTTCTTAATGCCTCGGCGCGCTCCGTGGCGAGCGCAACATCTTTTTTGAGCAGCGCTTCCTTGGTCTCGCGCAGCGCGCGCTCGATGCGCTTCTTCAGATCGTCGGTGAGCTTGTCGGAGAAGTTGGCGAGCATCTTCTCGGCTTCATAACAGCCTGAATCGGCGGCGTTGAGTTTTTCCGCGTCCTTGCGCCGTTTCTTGTCGGCCTCGGCATAGCGCGCGGCATCTTCCACCATGCGCTTCTTGGTGTCTTCCGAAAGCCGGGTGGAACCGGTGATGCTGATCGACTGCGACTTGCCGCTGGCGGTGTCTTTGGCGGATACGCTGAGTATTCCATTGGAGTCGATGTCGAAAGTCACTTCGATCTTGGGGATGCCGCGGGGAGCCGGTGGCAAGCCGCCCAGATTGAATTCGCCCAGACTGGTATTGTCGCTGGACATCGGCCGCTCGCCCTGAAAGACATGGATGTTTACGCTGGTCTGCATGTCGGCGGCAGTGGTGAAAGTTTCCGTGCGTTTGACCGGGATCGGCGTGTTGCGCTCGATCAGCGGCGTCGCAATGCCACCCAGCGTTTCGACACCCAGCGTCAGCGGCGTCACGTCCACCAGCACGATGCCGCCCACCTCGCCTGCCAGCACGCCTGCCTGGATCGCTGCGCCGGCGGCGACGCATTCCATCGGGTCGACGCCCATCTCGGCCTTGCGCCCGAACAGCTCCTCGAAATAGCCGCGCACCACCGGCATGCGCGTCGGGCCGCCGACAAAAACGACCCTATCCACGTCGTTTGGTGTGATGCCCGCGTCGTGCAATGCCTGCTCGACCGGACCTTTGCAGCGATCGATTACCGGTCGCACCAGCCGCTCCAGTTCGGTGCGGTTCAGATCCAGCTCGAGGTGGCGCGGCTCGCCTTTGACGGCCGCAAGATAGGGCACGCTGATATGCGTGGTGACGCTGGCAGTCAGTTCGATCTTGGCATTCTCCGCCGCTTCGATCAGGCGCGCGGCAGCCTTGCGGTCATTGCGCACATCCACGCCGGTGGCCATCTGGAAGCGTTCGGCCAGATGCTCGAAAACACGTTCATTCATGTCTGTGCCGCCGAGCTGGGTGTCGCCGCTGGTGGCCTTGACCTCGAACACGCCCTTGCCGAACTCCATGATCGTGACATCCAGCGTGCCGCCGCCGAGGTCGATCACGACGATGCGCAATTCCTGCCCCAACCGGTCCAACCCATAGGCCAGCGATGCGGCAGTGGGTTCGTTGACCAGCCGTATCACCTCCAAGCCGGCGATGCGACATGCATCCTTGGTTGCGGCGCGCTGATTGTCGTCGAAATAAGCCGGCACTGTCACGACGGCCTTTTCCACCGGCTCGCCGAGGAACGCTTCGGCATCGCTCTTGATCTTTTGCAGCAGGAAAGCGGATAGCTGCTCGGGCGAATAATCCTTGTCCCGCAGGCGGATGTTTTCACGCCGGCCCATCTTGCGCTTGAACGCGCTGGCCGTGCCTTCCGGGTTCGATGTTGCCTGCCTCCGCGCAGGCTCTCCGACCAGCATCTGGCCGTCTGCGGTCAGCGCTACATAGCTCGGGAACGCCTTGCCGCCGATGCTGATGCCTTCTGCGCTGGGAATGATGACAGGTCTTCCGCCGCGCAATACTGCGGCGGCTGAATTGGAAGTGCCTAGATCGATACCGATGATAGCCATTTTATTTCCCCTTATTATTGACTCGGCAATAATATATTGAACTATTTTAGCGGTGTTGTGTCAGAGGGCGCATGGAAAAACAAGACGCGAGGACACTCTCGATGCAGGCATTGGCCGAAAGGCGCAGGCGTGCAGTCCGACTTCGGGAAAAAGGGATGCGGGTGAATGACGTTGCGCGCGAATGCGAGCTATCGCGTGGCACGGTCATCGCTGCGCACAAGGCTTATCGGCTGGGTGGATGGGCGGGAGTGGCCCTGAAACAACGTGGGCGCACCACAGGTGACGGGCGACGTTTGAGCGCTGAACAGGAGCAAGAGATCCAAAGGCTGATTTGCGATAAGACACCCGATCAGATGAAGATGGCCTACGCGCTGTGGAGCCGTGCGGCGGTGATGGAACTGATTGCACACCGGTTCAAGGTCAAGCTGCCTGTGCGGACGGTCGGCATGTATTTGCAAAGATGGGGGTTTACCCCACAGAAGCCGATGAAGAAAGCTTATGAACAGCGTCCAGTCGAAGTGAAGGCGTGGCTCGACAACAGTTATCCGGTGATTGCGGAACGCGCCAAAGCGGAAGGTGCTGAAATCCACTGGGGGGATGAGACCGGATTGCGCAGCGATGATGTGCGCGGGCGATCTTATGCCCCCAAAGGGGAAACGCCTGTTGTACGAGTCAACAGCAAACGCGAGAACGTAGGACTCATCTCTACCGTCACGAATCAAGGCAAGGTGAGATGGATGGTGCTGAACGGCGCGCTGGATACAAATCAACTCATCGAGTTCATGAAGCGGTTGGTGAAAGATGCTGGGCGCAAGGTGTTCCTGATCCTGGATAACCTGCGAGTGCACCATGCCAGACTGGTCAAGGCATGGTTGGCCAAACACCAGGATGAGATCGAAGTGTTTTACCTGCCGAGTTACAGCCCGGAATTGAATCCGGATGAAATGCTGAATGCCGATCTCAAACAGGCAGTGACAAGCAAGGCACCTGCTCGAACAAAGGGTCAGTTACTCAAGGTGACGACGAGTCACATGCGCAAACTACAGAAATCCCCTGAACGGGTGAAAAGCTACTTTGAACATGCCCCGGTAAAGTATGCTGCATAAGTTCAACAATTTATTGCCGGATCAATATTATCGGTGGCCTTATTATATTCGGCGAATTTTAGGATGAAGTGCAATTTTGAGTAACCCAGGTCAGGTGGGCGGGATGCGGTAGCATCCATGCCTTTTTGACCGGACAGTCGAAATTGCGAAGATGAACTACACACACCTCACCCGAGAAGAACGATACCAGATTTACGTACTAAAGAAGATAGGCCACACCCAAAGCGATATTGCGAGTGTGTTGCAACGAAGCGAATCAACTATCAGCAGGGAATTGAAACGCAACTGCGGGCGACGCGGTTATCGTCCCAAGCAGGCGCACAGCAAGGCTGTTGAACGTCGTGCGCTCAATGCCCGCCAGGTGGATGTGGAAGCATGGCAGTTTGCACAGGAGATGCTTCTGCAACAGTGGAGCCCGGAGCAGATCAGTGGGCATGCCGACATCAGTTCGGAGACGGTCTACCAACGAGTTTATGCAGACAAGCAGTCAGGGGGTCTGTTGTGGAAGCACCTGCGCTGCCAGAAGAAAAGAAAGAAACGGTATGGCAAGATGGAACGGCGTGGCCAGATACCTAACCGGCAATCTATTGAGGACAGGCCGGCCATCGTGGATGAGCGCAAGCGGATCGGTGACTGGGAGGCGGACACCATCATTGGCAAGAACCATCGTCAGGCCATCGTGAGCATCGTGGAACGGAAGACGGGGCTGACGCTGATCCGAAAGGTCGAGCGCAAGACCGCACAAGCGGTCAGCCAGGCCATGATCGAACTGCTAAAGCCGCACCAAAAGAAGGTGCACACGATCACTTCAGACAACGGAAAGGAATTTGCCGGGCATGAACAGATCGCTAACAACCTGAAGGCCGACTTTTACTTCGCCCACCCCTATGCGTCCTGGGAGCGAGGAACGAACGAGAACACCAATGGATTGATACGACAGTACTTCCCAAAGAACCGGGACTTCACCACCATTACACAACAGGAGATAGATACAGCAATGGAGAGATTGAACAACCGACCCAGAAAGAGACTTGGATTCCTGACACCCAATCAGGTATTCTTCAAGTCAGGCGTTGCACTTCAAATTTGAACTCGCGTTCTTTAAAAATCTTAAATACCCTGAAAATCACGGCGCCCGAAATATTGTTGTTTGAACCATACTTAATTCCAGGTAATTAGGGCGAAACGTAACCAAAATAGATCTTCAGGAAGAGTTTGAAAATATTTTCCTGACGATGATTGTAACGGGACGTATCCGAAATTCTGTGTGTGAGGTCGGTTTAGTCACGGCATCAATTTAATGCTGCCGTAAACCGTTCACCGAACATGATGGCGAATTGATTAGCCGCCTCCTTCCATGTCCGTGGCGGCATCTTCCAGTCTTTCACAATATTTCGCAAGGCCAGATACAGCAGCTTGGTCGCGGCCTCGTCACTGGGGAAGTGCCCACGGTTCTTTACGATCTTGCGCAGTTGCATATGCAGACTCTCGATGGCGTTGGTAGTGTAGATGATCTTGCGCACCTCCGGCGGATAGGCGAAGAACGGAATCACCTGCGTCCACTGCCGTCGCCAAGCCGCCGCAATGGGCGGGAATTTCTTGCCCCATGTGCCTTGCTCGAATTCGGTCAGGGCCGCTTCCGCAGCTTCGGCATTGACCGCTTGGTAGATGGCCTTCAGCTCGGCAGCCAGCGCCTTGCGATCCTTCCAGCCCACGTAATTGAGCGAGGTGCGAATCAGGTGCACGATGCAGGTCTGTATCTGGGTTTGCGGGAACACTGCCTCGATGGCTTCCGGGAAACCGCGCAATCCATCCACCACGGCAATCAGGATATCCACCACCCCGCGCTGCTTGATGTCGTTGAACACCTTGAGCCAGAATTTGGCACCCTCGGTCTGTTCGATCCACAGCCCCAGCACATCCTTGCGCCCGGTGGCGTCGATGCCCAGCGCCAGATAAACTGCCTTGTTCCTAACCGTGCCCTCGTCGCGTATCTTCAACCGCAAGGCATCGAAATAGATGATAGGGTACATGGCATCGAGCGGACGGGCTTGCCAATCCGCCACTTCGGCCATGACTTCGTCGGTGATGGTGGAGATCAGGTCCGGGGAGATTTCCAGCCCGTACAGCTCGACCAGGTGCCCCTGGATCTCGCGCACCGTCATGCCCCGTGCATACATGCCGATCACATGTTCGTCGAATCCGGGCAGCCGGCGCTGGTGCTTGGCCACCAGCTGCGGCTCGAAGGTGGACAGGCGATCACGCGGAATGGACAGGTCGAGCGCGCCGTTGGGCGTGAGCACGGTCTTGGGGCTGCTGCCGTTGCGGTGGTTGCCAGCCCCTTCCTCGGGTTCCTCATTCGCCAGGTGGTGGGTGAGTTCAGCGGCCAGCATTCGTTCCGCAAGCTGCTTCTTAAGCTGCCCGATCAGGCCGGATTCGCCCAACAGGCTCTCCGCATCCTTGCCGGATACCTGGGCTAAAAGTTGGTCAAGCAGCTCGTCGGAAAACGGGCCTGAGGGTTTGCGCTTGCGCGGCTTCTTCGTTGCTTCGGTCATTCATCGCTCCTTGGGTTAGCATGATATGACCTCTACACACAAAATTCAGGATAGGCTCTTGTAACGGTATTCGATTTCTTTCAAGTACATTGGAAAATGATACCTCGATACGCCCCGATAGTTGTACAGAATATGTTTAGCATAACTCCAAAACCCTTCAATGCCGTTGATATGGTTTTTGGTTTTTTTATTAACAAAGCCTTTGGAATGATTAACCACCATATGTTTTCCATAACGTTGCAGCGATTGATATCTGAATTGACCCCGATTCTCTAGACACTTCCCAGTCTCTCGAAATGCCGTCTCTCGAATTCGATGGGAGACAGGCGATCATTGTGACCGTGACGCCGTTTCGGGTTGTAGAACATCTCGATGTAATCGAACACATCCGACCTGGCTTCTTCACGGTCAATATATATCTTGCGCTTGATACGTTCACGCTTGAGCAATTGGAAGAAGCTTTCGGCCACTGCGTTGTCGTAGCAGTTTCCCCGGCGGCTCATGCTGCCCACCAAATTGTGAGCCTTTAGAAAATCCTGCCAGTCATAACTGCTGAACTGGCTGCCCTGGTCAGAATGGACGATCACTTCTTGTCCCGGCTGTCTGCGCCACATCGCCATCAGCAATGCATTGAGCGCCAGTTCCCTGTCGATGCGTGATTGCATTGACCAGCCAATCACTTGGCGTGAGAACAGGTCAAGCACCACGGACAGGTACAGCCAGCCCTCATGGGTGCGAATATAGGTGATGTCGGTTACCCATACCCTGTTGGGTTCGTTGACATCGAACTGCTGTTGCAGATGGTTCGGTACGATCACCGAGGGGCGGCCATAGCGTTTGCCTGGCCGACGGTGGTAACCGGTCTGTGAACGCAGTCCTTCAGCGTGCATCAGTCGATAAACGCGGTTCTTGCCACACCGTTCGCCCAGATCGTGCAGATCATCAGTCACTTTGCGGTAACCATAGACGCCTCCACTCTCCAGCCAGGATTGCTTGATGAGGCCGCTCAGGCGTTGGTCATCCTGCTGTTTGGCCGTAACAGGGTGTTTCCGCCAGGCGTAGTACCCTGAACGATCGACCGCCATGACATGGCATAGCCTGCGCACGGCATACTGGGGTTCATGCTCCTTGATAAAGGCGTACCTCACCGGGATTCCTTGGCAAAGTACGCTGCGGCCTTTTTTAGAATGTCGCGTTCCTCGGTGACACGCTTGAGTTCGGCCTTGAGGCGACGCAGCTCGGCTTGCTGGCTCTGTGTTTCGATGCGATCGGATTCGGGCAGGCTGTAAATCTTCAGCCATTTGTACAGGCTGTGCTGGGACACTCCCAGCCGGCTTGCCACTTCCGAGATCGGATAGCGCTTCTCGGTGATCTGTTTGACTGCTTCAATCTTGAATTCTTCCGGATAACGTTTGCTGCTCATGACACCTCCTTGGTAGCCCTAATTTTAGGCTGAAAGGTGTCTAGTGTTTCGGGGTCAATTCAATCCACGAAACGCGTCGGTGTAGTAGACCGATCCCTTGCCGGTATGAGCCTGGATATGAGTCATCAGAGTCTCAGCCGAGACCGACTCCACGACCTTGGTGTACACCCTGCCATCCCGCTCCAGCAGGCCGAATACGATGCTTTTGCCTCTTGCGCCACGGCCACGTTGCCCCTTACGAACTCCACCGAAATAGGACTCGTCCAGCTCGATCTCGCCGGACAGCTTGGCACCTTCCAGTTCAGCGGTATGAAACAGTGCAATGCGCAACCGCTGATAGACTCGTGTCACCGTCTTGGCATCCACCCCCAAGTCACTGGCCAGCCGGTAGGCCGGTTGCTGCTGGTAAAATCCTTGCAAAATGGCAATCTCGCGACGCAGCTTGTTCAGGCTTTTTTGCTTACCACACAGCATGCATTTCACGTAGCCTCGCGTGGTCTTCACAGTCTTAAAGGAACCGCAAAAAACACACTTGCGACCATTCAAAAAGTTGGTCGCACAACTAAATACTGTCTGAACCCCAGTAACCATAAGTATCTCCAAGGATACACTGGTTACGAAACGCCCTAATTACCTAATTCCAGAATTAATAATAGTGCGCGGGCAAGTATGGGTGGCTATAATTTTCTTCATTATTTCATGATGGACAACAAGCCAATTAGTCCCTTCAATGAGTAAGCGCGTGAAGTACAGCGAATGTTGTCGAGCATTGTCAATCGCCTGCGGCGATTGCATGGCAAATAGTATAAGTCATTTTAGTTGGGTGCTCATGCGTACTCAATAAAGAAGGACACGAATAGAATACGGTTAGGACCGTGGTAGACCAACGCACTTTTTGATGCTAAAAGTGATGTGACTTTTGATGTCGGTCTCAACACTACAGAAACTGTAGGTCTGCGGTCTGCCGTAACAAGAAAAAGGGGCTACATATCATGTAACCCCTTGATTTACTGGTGCTGGAGAGAGGAATCGAACCTCCGACCTACGCGTTACGAGGACTCGACACCAGCGTATTCCCTCGCATATTCAGCAGCGTGTAGCACCTGTGATTTATTGTGATATCAATTTTGATGGCACTCTCTATCGAAAAGTTGATACCACTCTGAAGCAGCTATTATACAGGCTATGGTGACCGGCAGTCTTTTTGGTACTTCATGTTTTGACCTGACGGGTTGGGCCATTCGCTCAAACGATAATCAAGCCATAATCATCCCCAAACAAATTTTGTTGACATGGTAACGAAATTGGTTAAAATACTTTAACAATTCCGTAATAATGGAAATATAGAATGACGACGAATGTAAAACATGCAGTCGACAAACTTGCTGCGCTCGCTCAGGAATCCCGTTTACGAATTTTCAGGTTGCTGGTCGAAGCGGGCCAAGAGGGGTTGAATGCCACTGCTATCGCAGAAGCTCTCGATCTCGCCCCTGCCACGTTGTCCTTTCACGTGGCGCATTTGGCGCGTGCCGGACTCGTCAATGCCCGCCAGGAGAGCCGTTTCATCTTCTATTCGGCGAATTACGCAGCCATGGACGACCTGATCGCCTATCTGGCTAAGAATTGCTGCCAAGGAGAAGCCTGTTTGCCCAAGACGGCAGCGGTCCATGCCGCCGTGAAGCCGAGGCGAACAGTCAAACAAGCCATCTGAAGGAGGAGAAAGTGAAGGACAAGATTTTCAACGTATTGTTTCTCTGCACCGGTAATTCGGCTCGGAGCATCATGGCCGAGGTCATCCTCAACCATCTTGGCAAAGGCCGCTTCCGCGCCTTCAGCGCCGGCAGTCATCCTGCGGGTCAGGTCAATCCTCTCGCCATCGAGCAGTTGCAACGCACCGGCCTTCCCATAGACGGCTTGCGTAGCAAGAATTGGGAAGAGTTCTCTAAACAGGATTCTCCTGAGCTTGATTTCGTGTTCACGGTCTGCGACAAGGCTGCCGGAGAAATGTGTCCGGTCTGGCCGGGTCAACCCATGACAGCACATTGGGGCATTGAAGATCCAGCGGCCGTGGAGGGCAGCGAAGATCACAAACGCCAGGCTTTTAACCAGGCTTTCACGCAACTCAACCGGCGCATTTCCATATTTCTCAGCCTGCCGTTCAGCAAAATCGATGCGATGTCACTCAAGAAGGAATTGGACACCATCGGCCATCTGCGTGAGCAAGGGCTATAAGCTAGGCTATACCAACTTTTTAAATCAAAGAAATATTCCATGACTACTCCAAAGACCGTCCTTGTACTATGCACTGGCAACTCTTGCCGCTCCCAAATGGCAGAAGCCATTCTCAAACACGACCTCGGCAACAAGGTTCGTGCCCTGTCAGCCGGTACTCGTCCTCAACCCAAAGTTGCAGATGGTGCCATAGAGGCTTTAAAGCTTGCTGGTCTTCCAACCGATGGACTGTATCCCAAGGATATAGACGTGTTCATGAACGAACCCATTGATCTGGTGGTGACGGTCTGCGACAACGCCAAGGAAGCCTGCCCGATCTTTCCGCGCCCTGTGCCGCAAATTCACCTTCCATTTCACGACCCACATGGAGAGCCGCTGGAGAGCTTTGTGCGAGTGCGTGACGACATCAGTACCCGCCTTTTGCCAGCCGTACGGAATGCTCTCAGTCTGTAAAGTCATATGAGTGTTCAGTGTGAAATTGCTGCAAAAGCCGGAACCGGAGCGCCGATGAGCATTTTCGAGCGTTATCTGACCGTCTGGGTATTTCTCTGTATCGTGGCCGGAATCATCCTCGGACAATTGTCCCCGGCATTTTTCCAGACCATCGGGAAGATGGAAATCGCACAGGTCAACCTGCCGGTGGGCTTGCTGATCTGGGTGATGATCATTCCCATGCTGGTCAAGGTCGATTTCGGCGCCTTGCACGAGGTCAGGCAACATGTGCGCGGCATCGGCGTGACCCTGTTCGTGAACTGGCTGGTCAAGCCTTTTTCCATGGCATTCCTTGGCTGGCTGTTTGTGCGCAATCTGTTTGCACCAATGCTGCCCGCAGACCAGCTCGATAGCTACATTGCCGGCCTGATCCTTCTTGCCGCCGCGCCATGCACGGCCATGGTGTTTGTTTGGAGTCGTCTCTCGAACGGCGATCCGCTGTTCACCCTATCCCAAGTGGCGCTCAACGATACGATCATGGTTTTCGCCTTTGCACCTATAGTTGCCTTGTTGCTGGGGATATCAAGCATCCATGTGCCTTGGGACACGTTGTTTACTTCAGTCCTCCTATATATCGTTATTCCGGTCATTCTGGCACAACTATGGCGCAAGCAACTATTGAGTAAGGGCCAGGAACACTTTGATGCTGTCATGGAAAGGATTGGTCCCTGGTCGATCTCGGCGCTGCTCGTGACGTTGATCCTGCTGTTCGCCTTTCAGGGCAAAGCCATTATCGAACAACCCCTGATCATCGGGCTGTTGGCGGTACCCATCCTGATCCAGGTATTTTTCAACTCCGCGCTTGCCTACTGGCTGAACCGGGTCGTTGGCGAGAAGCACAACATCGCCTGTCCGTCGGCTTTGATTGGCGCATCAAATTTCTTTGAACTCGCGGTGGCGACAGCCATCAGCCTGTTTGGATTCCAGTCCGGCGCAGCACTGGCTACAGTGGTGGGCGTACTCGTCGAGGTGCCGGTGATGTTACTGGTGGTGCGCGTTGTTAATTCCAGCAAGGGTTGGTATGAGTCCGGCCAAAAATTAAGGAGTAAATCATGAAGAAACTCGAAGTATTCGATCCTGCCATGTGTTGTTCCACCGGTGTCTGCGGCGTGGATGTGGATCCCGTGTTGGTGCAGTTTGCGGCCGACCTGAAATGGGTGGCTGAACAGAATGTTTCGGTGCAGCGATACAATCTCGGCCAGGAACCCCAGGCTTTCGGCGCCAACCCAGCGGTGATCAAGGAGATGGAGGCCGGTATGGACCGCCTGCCAATTCTGGCTGTGGATGGGCATATCGTTTCGACGGGCATTTATCCATCACGTCAGCAACTCGCTCAAAAATTGGGTATGTCCGCAAATGAAACATCGGTGCAGCCCATCCAAAAGCAATCCTGCTGTTCACCGAAATCTGGCTGCTGTTAAGGAAAGCCAGATGGCATTGCCAGAAGCGCATACGCGTTATCTCTTCTTTACGGGCAAGGGTGGTGTCGGCAAGACTTCGCTGTCCTGCGCCATGGGCCTTGCTTTGGCCGATGCCGGCAAACGTGTGCTGATCGTCAGTACCGATCCGGCATCCAATCTCGATGAGGTGTTGGGAACTCAACTCTCTTCCACACCGACTCTGATTAACGGTGCGTCCGTACTCTATGCCTTGAACATTGATCCAGAGGCGGCGGCACAAGAGTATCGCGAGCGCATCGTTGCGCCCTATCGCGGTGTATTGCCGACCGCCGCTATCGCCAGTATGGAGGAACAACTTTCTGGCGCGTGCACTGTCGAGATCGCGGCATTCGACGAATTCTCCAAACTGATCGGTGAAGCGAGCGCCACGGCCGATTTCGATCACGTGATATTTGATACAGCGCCTACCGGCCATACGCTGCGCCTGCTGACCTTGCCGTCCGCATGGAGCGGGTTTATCGCATCCTCGGCGGGTGGGGCTTCGTGTCTCGGTCCGCTGGCCGGACTGGAAAAGCAAAAAGCACTCTATGGCGCGACAGTTGCCCGTTTGTCCAATCCTGCCTTGACGAGCGTCATATTGGTCAGCCGTCCCGAGTTTGCTGCGTTGCGCGAAGCAGAACGCACACGCGGGGAGTTAGGTTCGCTGGGCGTGAGGAATCTATACCTTGCTCTGAACGGCGTCTTCACCGCTGCTATACCCGGTGACGCCGTGGCCGATGCAATGACGCGGCGCAGTGTGGCGGCACTTGCAGCCATGCCTGCCGGGCTGGCAGAACTTCCTAGAAGTACGACTCCCTTGATATCGCGCGGAACGGTGGGGCTCGATGCACTGCGTGAATTAATTAAACCTGAACAGGCTGCGCAAGCCAAACATGAGCCGCGGTATTCCGATGGATCGATAGACCTGCCGCCAAGTCTGGCTGATATGGTGGATAGTCTGGCGGAAGCTGGTCGGGGCATCATCATGACCATGGGTAAGGGCGGCGTAGGCAAGACCACCGTTGCAGCCGCCATCGCACTGGCTCTGGCGCAGCGTGGCCATGCAGTGCATCTTTCTACTACCGATCCAGCCGCTCATGTTGCGCAGGCAATGGCTGGTGACATTGCTAGTTTGACGGTGAGCCGTATAGACCCGGCTCGTGAAGTGGCCCGCTACACCGAAGAACTTCTGGCTCGTGCTGCGCCCAATTTGGATGAAGCCGGCCGAGCATTACTCGAAGAGGATTTGCGCTCCCCTTGCACCGAGGAAATTGCTGTTTTCCGCGCATTCGCTCAAATTGTGGATAAGGGGAGTGATGGCTTTGTGGTGCTGGACACAGCGCCCACTGGACACACTCTGTTACTGCTCGATGCTGCCGAAGCCTTCCATCGTGAGGTACTGCGCACACAGGGAGATATGCCAAAAAGCGTTGTGGAACTGCTGCCGCGACTGCGTGATCCGAATTTCACACGCATACTGATTGTCACCCTGTCTGAAGCTACGCCTGTGCATGAAGCTCAGCGCTTGCAACAGGAGTTGGCCCGTGCTGGCATTACTCCTTACGGCTGGGTTATCAACCAGAGCCTGTTTTCCAGCGAAACTAAAGACCCTCTGTTGCGCCTGCGTGGAGACTTTGAAGTGCCCTACATTCGCCATGTGACCAGCGAGTTATCTGAACGCACGGCCCTGGTGCCTTGGCTCGCAGAGCTCCCGGTCGGCCAGGAGGGACTATCACAGTTGGTCGCTTCAAATTATTCTTCTACTGAGTCACCCCAGCTTCAGTACTTTTGACCGTCCTTTTCACGGAACTGGCCGGAATGTGTCAGCGGCACTTCGCTAATGACAGCTCTCGGGTTCTCCACCCTAATACTCATCCGGCAATAGCAAACACGTTGATGACCGATCCGCTTCCCTAATAATCCACAGCTTGTCGCCGCGCTTATTCATCTCGTAGCTCGACATCACCCTCGCATATTCAGCAGCGTGTAGCACCTGTGATTAATAGTGATATCAATTTTGATGGCACTCTCAATCGAGAAGTTGATACCACGCTAATGCCGCAATTATACAGGGTATGGTGACAGGCAGCCTTCTGCCTGTTTCACGTTATGACCTGCTGGTTCGAGCCACAAGCACTCGGTCGTGAATCAGACAATTCAAAGACAATGCCTTCGTGTGCTCATACTTTGCTTAGCAGGCGATAGCAATCTTCGTGCATAGGCTAACCCTATCGGTATTTGCGCAGATACCAGGATTCAAAGAATGACTTGGCGCTATGCATCAAGCCGAGCGGCGGCAATGTCATTTCGCTATCCGGCGTGCGCCGCACCAACATGCCCGCGTCGAGGCTATCCACGATACAGAGCAGTTCCACCTTGAATGTCTGATGCGGAGTCTTGCCGTCGAGTTCCGCGAGCAAGTTTGCAGCTGCCGTTTCGCCTTGCAGATCGGCCATGTGCGCCTGCTTCGGCATCCAGTCTGGCCCTGGGAAGCTGCCGGAATCGCCGACGACATAAACTGCTGGAAATCCTTCGACGCGGCACTGGGCATCGGCCTTGACGAGTCCGCCGGGTGAGCGCGGCAGGCTGGTCTGGTCGAACCAGGCGTTGCCGGTCAAACCGGGCATGAAGATGATCAGGTCGGCCGCAAACTCGCCGCCTTCAGTCTTCACCTTATCAGCCTCAAAGCCGACCAGTTTGTGGCCGAGTTGCTTTCTGATGTTGCGGCGATCCATCTCTGCCATCAGGCGCTGCACGGCTCGCTTACCGAGGCGGTTGCCGGGATTGGTCATGGGGTTGAAGAAGGTGAGGCTGATCTTTTCCCGTCGTCCTTCGCGGCGCAACTGTGTATCCAATCCAAACAGGAACTCGAAGATCGGACCGCCGCGCATGGCGGTCGGTTCATTCGGATTGCCTGAGAATCCCAGCGCGATGTTTCCTTGTTTGAGTGCAGCCACCCGATCACGAATCTTCTCTGCGGCAGCGATGCCTTCGCAAGGCAGGATGGCATGCTCGATGCCGGGCAGCTTTTTGATGAAACGCCCCCCGCAAGCGATGATCAGGCCGTCGTTCTCCACTTTACCGGTGTTCGTCAGCACGGTGCGCCCGCCGTTCTCTAGGCCAGTCGCTTCACCAGCGACAAAACGGATACGGTTGTCGTGCAGAAAACGGTGGAGTGGGATGCGCACGTCATCCGCTTTACGCTTGCCGGATGGTATCCAGATCAAACTCGGCAGGTATATCAGTTCTGCTTTAGGGGCGATGAGTGAGATCTCAACCTCAGCATTGAGCTGACGCAATTTGCGAGCCGCAGACAGCGCGGCGAAACCGGCACCGATGATGGAAATTTGCTTCATGTTTGATCTCCTGTTGATTTCGGATTGATGCGCGGATGCGTCTCCTCACCACGCAGCCATAGAATTGTACCGGACAAAAACATCGAGGCCGCTACGAACCAGAATGCAGCCTCGACTGATCCGCTGAAATGCGCAGCGATGCCCAAGCCCAATGCGCCAATGCCATAACCCAGGTCACGCCAGAAGCGGTAGATTCCGATAGCGGAGCCGCGCCAGTTCGGGTGGGAGATGTCGGCTACCGCAGCCGAAAGATTCGGATACAGCAATGCCATGCCGAAACCAGAGACAGCTGCCGACAATGACCACCAAGCCACCCCCTCGCCCAGCAACATCATCGCGACACCCATGCCGCATATCCACATGCCTAGCACATTCGGTTTGTGGCGGCCGATATGATCGGACAGCTTGCCCGTGAAGAATTGAGAACCACCCCATACGAAGCCATAGACACCGACGATCCAGCCGATGTTGGGTAGGCTGATGCCCTTTTGGTAGAGAAACACCGGATAGAATACCCAGACCAGCGCATCGACGAACTTCTCGACCAAACCGGCTTGGGAAATCGCTGCCATACGTTTGTCACGCCATGACATCAGCGAGAACACTTCCCAGGTCGTCGGCCGTACACTGACGTTGGTCGGATAGCGAGGCGTCTTGCCTGTGGAAGGTGCAGTAGCGTGTTTGACCGCTTCCAGTTTCGCCCACGGCAAGGTGTCCTTGACCCACAACAAGGTCAGCAAAATCGCCAGAAGCACCGTTACCGAGCCGAACACCAGCAGTCCGGTGCGTGCGCCCAGCATCGTGGCGAGATAGGCCGTGATGATGCCGGCCAAGGCCAATCCGATATACCCGGAAAACTCATTCAGGCCAATAGTCAGTCCGCGCTGGTCGGAACGAGTAATGTCGAGTTTTGCAGTCTGCGTCATCGACCAGGTTAACCCTTGGTTGATGCCTAGCAACACGGTGGCTGCCACGATCCAGCTCCACGACGGCGCGAAGTAAACCAGCAACGGGATGGGCAGTGCCGCAATCCAGCCAAGCAGCAAAACCTTTTTGCGACCAATGCGCTCCGATAGCCGACCGGCCACGAAATTGAGCGTGCCTTTGACGAAACCAAAAGCCACCACGAAAGCGGTGAGCAGCATGAAGGAGTTTCTTGGTACACCGAACTCAGCCTCGGACAATGCCGGTATTACCGTGCGCATCATCCCGATAGTGAAACCCACCAGCATGACTTGCAGCAATTGGTGCAGGAATTGGTCGAGGTTGGCCCGGATGCCGTGTTTCAAATCCATCGTTCAGGCAGCGATATTGGCTGCGACCATCTTGTCCATTTCGGCAGGGCGCGGCGGAATTTCCCTAATCAGATAATCGACGAAGGCTGCCTTGTCCATCGACAGGCCGGGATTCCAGCGTTTTTCGAAGCCGATGGTCGAACTGGGCTTGCCCGATAGACCAGCCCCGCAGACGCTTCCTGCCTGATGACCGGGGAAGATTTCGACTTCGCTGGACAGATGTAACAATTTGGAGTGGAGGCTGTCGTAAAGTTGTGCAGCCATCTCACGCTCGCGGCCGAGCAGGTCGGGGCGTCCAGTCGAGCCCACAAACATCGTGTCGCCTGTGACCACGAACCAGGGCAACTCTCCACGACGCATATCAGTCACCAGCAGGCAGATGCTGTCGGGTGTATGGCCTGGAGTATGCAACACGGTGATTTCGACGTTGCCAATGAAAAGTGTTTGACCGTCTCGCAATGGCTCGAAATCGAATTTTACCAAGCCGGTATCGGATTCATGAAGGCAGTACGGTGCGCCCACCATTGCCGCGAGTCTTCTGCCGCCCGAGTAATGGTCGGCATGGACATGGGTGTCGATCACGTAATTGATGGTGACGTTCGCCTTCTTCGCTTCCTCGATGAACCACTCCTCATCACCTGCAACCACGTCCACCGCCACGGACTTGCCTTTCCCGCCACAGCCGAAAAAATAGGACAGTGAAGATTCTTTCGTTGCCAGTTGTTTGAAAAACATTGCGTGCTCCTTAAAATACCAAAACCTTGTCCGCCCATGCGGTCCACTCGGCTAATTCTGCCAAGGTGCTGCGGTGCGTTCCCTCGGCAATATCGCTGTCGCTCATGCCACGCGCATCCATGCAGGTGCCACAGATGCCAATATTGCCGCCGTGGCGGATCACGCTACCGAGCATCACTTCAATATTGTAAAAACCCTGTGGCACTTTCTGGCTGCGATGGGCAGATGAGGCTGCGTCGCCGATCAGAAAAACCCGCACCGAGTTTCCTTCCTGCTTGGAAAGATGTCCTGCCACGCGCAGACCGTTATAGGTGCGCTCGCTACCGTACGGGGCATCATTGAGAATGAATAGGGTTTTCATGTAAATTCCTTGGCTTGTTTAATGTTCTAACATTTATTAGAATGATTAAATCATTGGTTGTTAGTTCCTGTCAATATGAGTTAGATTAGTCATCCACGTTCTATTACTTAATGGACTGAATACATGAAAGACGCACGCAAGGTTAAGGATGTGCTTTATGAACAAGTAGCGCGGATCGGCAAGGTATTTTCCAGTCCCAAGCGACTGGAACTGATTGAACTGTTATGTCAGGGTGAAAAAACTGTGGAGACTTTAGTGCGCGAAACTTCCCTCAGTGTAAAGCTGGTCAGCGCACATTTGCGCGAGTTGCGCACGGCACACCTGGTTGAAACCGAGCGGCAGGGCAAAAACATATACTACCGCCTTGCTGACAAATCGGTAGCCGACCTGTGGGTACAGGTTCATACATTGGCGGAAGAGCGTTTGATTGATTTACAACTGGCATTGCAGAAGATCGTCACCCAACCTGATGGCTTGGTGGCCAGTGACCGTGAAAGCCTGATCAAGGCGGCCCGCAAGGGTGAGGTGGTGGTGCTCGACGTCAGGCCGACGGAAGAGTATTTGACCGCACATCTTCCTTTCGCGAGGTCAATTCCGCTGCAAGAATTGCGTCAGCGCTTAGCAGAACTGCCCAAAGACCGTTCGATTGTTGCGTATTGTCGTGGCCCATATTGCCTGATGGCAAAAGATGCGGTTGATTTGCTCAAGAAAGAGGGGTATTCCGCGAATCACTTGCGCGACGGTGTCGCCGAATGGGGATTGTTAGGGAGACAATAAGGTGTGGGGATACTTCGGTATGTGTCGCCATTTTCATGTTACGACTGACCGTGTGCACGGAAGCCAGAACGGCAACGGAATTATGGGTTCTGCCCCGAGTCCAAAGATCGCTAGACGTTTTGGCGCTTGATAATCTTCTGGTTATGGTTTGAAATGTCCTATCACTAGTGTCCGATTAAAAGTCGAACAAATTTAGTTGGTTAGTAAATTCAGTCTGATCTGGCAACTGCCCACTGGCTGCGAAGGCCTGAGATAGCTGGGTTTTCTCAAAAACAGACACAGAAAGAATCTGTAGCAAAGAATATAGAGAGGCATCAAGTTGAAGCTCCTTTTTGACAATGGCGATCAACACGTAAGTGGAGACAGCGCACCAGATTTGCGTCTTCACCGCATTCTCGCTGTTGCCGATGAAACGCTTGATGCGCAGGTGTTGCTTGATCCACTTGAAGAACAGTTCCACCTGCCAGCGGCTCTTGTAAAGCGCGGCAATGGTCAGCGCGGGCAACACGGTGTTGTTGGTCAGGAACATCAGCGTCTTGCCTGTTTCCGGGTCTTTGAAACGGATGCGCCGCAGTTGCTCGGGATAGTCCTGCGAGATGTAAAAGCCATCCAGTGCGATGCGCTGATCGCAAATAATGCCTGTGCTCCGGGCGGACGGCATCGAATACACCCTGCGTGCATCCATGCCGCGCTTGGCGCGAGTCACGAAGAACGCGCCTGTCTGGTGCAACGCGAACAGACGACTGAAATCCAGATAACCCCGATCCATCACATAGAATGCGCCGGCTTCGAAGGTCAGCATATCCAGCACGTTGACCTCGTGGGTCTTGCCGTCCGAGATATGGATGAAGGCCGGGATGTTGCCGCGCAGATCCAGCAGGGTATGCAGCTTGACCGCCGCCTTGGCGGAGCGGAACGGCGCCCATGGAAACAGCGACAGGCACAGATCGATGGTCGTGGCGTCCAGGGCGTAGACGGTGTTGTCCAGATCGATACCAAAGCTGTCGTTCCAATACAGCTTGCGTGCACGCCGAATGAGCAAGGCGGCCAAGTCCGACCAGATGCGCCAGTCGCGCCCTTCGTTGGCGTCGGCCAGCGTCGACCGCCTGATCGGCGAACGAAAGCCCATGCCATACAGTTTTGCCTGATTGGCCAGCAAACAGGTTTCGATGTCGCGCAGGCTCTCGCGGTAAGTCAGTTGCGCAAAGGCCATGGCGCGAAATTGCTCTGGGCAACTCAAGCTGCATACTCTGGAATCGCCGCCATAACGCGCCACGATTCGCGTAAAGCTGGTCCATGGAATGTACTCCATAATCTGCGCGAACAGCGTCTTGCCCAAGTTCATGGCTCACCTCCAGAGAATTCAATCTCTGGAAGTTACTCGAAGCGGAATGTGGGTAAACTGATTTCAAATCGGCACCAAAATAAATCGCTTTGTAACCCGCGCCAATACTCAGCCTTGGCTCGGAATTTTGTAAGTTAACCGGACACTACTGATGTCCTATGAATTTCAAATTGAACCACTATGTTAATTTTTATGGAGACATATGATGAAAAACCAATTACAAATTCTTAGTATCGTCATGGCGGCCTCGTTGTTCGGGGTTGTTTCAAACCTTGCAGCCGCAGAACCGCCGTCGGATTGGCAGAACAATATGGGACCAGGAATGATGGGCGGTTACGGTCCAGGATATGGCATGGGTCCGGGAATGATGGGAGGTTATGGCCCAGGGTATGGCGGCATGATGGGCGGCTACGGACCCGGTTACGGCATGGGGCCCGGCATGATGGGTTGGGAGAATTACCGTGACCTGAATCTTAGCGCAGATCAAAAATCCAAGATCGCGCAGGTCCGCAAGGAAATGCGAGCCAAGCAATGGCCTTTGATGGGAGAAATGATGGATGCCCGGGACAAATTGCAGGATTTATATGACGCCGACAAACAGGATGCAGTGGCAATCGACAAGCAATATAAAGTGGTCGATGATTTACGACGCCAGATGGTGGATAACATGGTTGATGCCCATAACCGGATCAATAGCATCCTGACCAAGGAACAGCGGGAAAAATCCCGGGAGTGGAGAGGCCGCGGTTACGGACCCATGATGGGATATTAAGCGATGGAACTGCAGATGCGTCTGACAGGTGATACATCGCCAAGAAGTTTCCAATGGCTATTGAAGTAAGAGGCTGAAGTTACGTGACATCATGATTCCACCACCGAAACGGGCATGTCATGGCAAATGATCCTGTATGTGGCATGGAGGACAAACGTATCTATTTTGCAGCTCGACGTGCCTGTCAAAGTTTCAGGCATCTCCAGCGAGCTATGTCGGCGCGCATCCGACACCATTACCTGCCGCACAGGGCGGTGTGACGTACACCTGCCCGATGCACCCGGAAATCCGGCAGACTTCACCGGGCAACTGCCCAAAATGCGGCATGACACTGGAGCCGGTAGATCCCATACCAGCAAAGTCGAATGTCGCCGAATACACCTGCCCAATGCATCCTCAGATTGTGCGCAGCGAGCCGGGCAATTGCCCGATCTGCGGAATGTCGCTGGAGCCGCGCAACGCTCCGACGGAAGACAATGCGGAGCTGCGCGATATGACGCGGCGTTTCTGGGTGAGCACGGCGCTGGCTTTGCCGGTGTTCGTCATCGCGATGGTCACCGACCTGCTGCCGCAACTCATGCCTAAATCCATTTCGATGACGGCACTGCAATGGCTCGAATTCGCACTGGCGACGCCAGTAGTGCTGTGGGCCGGCTGGCCGATCTTCCAGCGTGGTTGGGCCTCGTTGGTCAACCGCAGCCTCAACATGTTTACCTTGATCGCGCTGGGCGTCGGCGTGGCCTGGACATACAGCGTTGTGGCCATGCTGCTGCCCGGAATATTTCCGCCCGCGATGCGCAGCATGATGGGCACAGTGCCGGTGTATTTCGAGGCGGCGGCGGTGATCATGGCACTGGTGCTGCTCGGGCAGGTGATGGAGTTGCGCGCGCGCAGCCAAACCAGCGCTGCGATCAAACTGCTTCTGGGTCTCGCGCCGAAGACCGCTCGCATTGTGCGCGCCAATGGCAACGAGGAAGACATTCCGCTTGAGCAGGTGCAGCCGGGTGATGTGCTGCGCGTGCGCCCCGGCGAGAAGGTGCCTGTGGATGGTGTAGTGCTGGAAGGAACGAGCGCGCTGGATGAGTCCATGGTCACCGGCGAATCCATCCCAGTGGAAAAAACCAAGGAGGCGAGGCTGATCGGCGCCACGGTGAACGGTACCGGGAGCCTGTTGATGCGCGCCGAGCGCGTCGGCGCCGATACGTTGCTCGCTCAGATCGTACATATGGTGAGCGAGGCACAGCGTTCGCGCGCGCCTATTCAAAGACTCGCCGATGTGACTGCCGGTTATTTCGTTCCGGCAGTTGTGTTAGCTGCACTCGTCACGCTGGTGGTATGGGGCATCTGGGGGCCGGAGCCGCACCTGGCGCACGCCATTGTCAACGCGGTGGCGGTGCTCATCATCGCCTGCCCGTGCGCGCTTGGGCTGGCCACACCGATGTCCATCATGGTCGGCACCGGGCGCGGGGCAACTGCAGGGGTTCTGATCAAGAATGCCGAAGCGCTGGAAACCATGGAGAAGGTCAATACGCTGGTGGTAGACAAGACCGGCACACTGACCGAGGGCAAGCCTAGGCTAATGTCTGTGGTTGCGCTCACGAACTTTGATGAAAGCACCGTGCTGCGGCTGGGCGCAAGCCTGGAACGTGCCAGTGAACATCCTCTGGCTGCGGCGATCGTGAACGGTGCGCAGGAAAAAAATCTAGCACTCAAGGCGACCAGCGATTTCCGCTCGTATACCGGAAAGGGTGTAGCGGGAACTGTCGAGGGACATACTGTCGTATTGGGCAACCTCAAGCTGTTTGAAGAATTGCACATTGCTGCGGGCGAGTTGCCCGCACGCGCCGAAACATTGCGCGGCGACGGCCAGACCGTGATGCTGCTGGCGATCGACGGCAAACCTGCCGGGTTGATCGGCGTCGCCGATCCGGTCAAGGCATCAACGCCGGATGCGATCCTGGCGCTGCATGAAGAACGCGTGCAAGTCATCATGCTGACTGGGGACAACCGCACCACGGCAGAAGCGGTAGCGAGAAAGCTCGGCATAGACCGAATCGAAGCGGAAGTGCTGCCCGAGCAGAAAGCGTCCATCGTCAAGCAACTGCAAGCGCAAGGTCGCTTTGTGGCGATGGCGGGAGACGGCATCAACGACGCGCCAGCGCTGGCACAGGCGCAAGTGGGCATCGCGATGGGAACCGGTACCGATGTGGCGATGGAAAGTGCGGGCGTCACCCTGGTCAAGGGCGACCTGAATGGCATTGTGCGTGCAGTGCGCCTCTCCCGCGCCACGATGCGCAACATCCGGCAGAACCTGTTCTTTGCCTTTATCTATAACATCATTGGTGTTCCTATTGCAGCGGGCCTGCTGTACCCGTTCTTCGGCTTGTTGCTCTCGCCCATCATCGCGGCGGCGGCGATGAGCTTCAGTTCGGTCTCTGTTATCACCAACGCGCTGCGACTTAACCGAGTGAAACTTTGATCGGGTTAAATAATGATGAAATTCTTAAAAGCAACGCTAATTATGTTGCTGGTGTTTTCCCTAGCCGCTGGCATATTTATATGGTCAGGTATATACAATCCGGGCGCAGACAACCCACATTGGAAAATCACTTACGCATTATTGCAGGCTACACGCGAACGTTCCGTCGAGCACTATGCCGCTGAAATTTCACCACCCGCCAATCTCAACGACTCACAGTTGATTCTGAAAGGCGCGGGTCAGTACGCAGCGATGTGTACACATTGTCATCTAGCGCCCGGAATGAAGAATACCGAGATACGTCCTGGACTGTATCCACAACCACCTAATCTGAGCAAGGTTAAAGTAGATCCACGCGAAGCATTCTGGGTTATCAAGCACGGTCTCAAGATGAGCGCGATGCCTGCTTGGGGAATCAGCCATGACGACGCGACGATCTGGAGCATGGTTGCCTTCTTGCAGAAATTGCCGGAAATGACACCTGTGCAGTACAAGGAGATGGTCGCCAAGGCGCCTCCTGACGATGACATGGACTCGATGAACAATGCCGTCATGCCCACTCCCGATGATCACGAACATGGCAGCCATGCGCATACCAATAATTAAGTTGGGCCAAAACTTACGTTAACCCTATTTAGCTGCACCAGAACAATCTCAAATAGCATCGCGGTGAAGACCAAACAAGGAACTTTAACTTACATCACAAAAATATTACTTGAACAGGAAGTTATCCGAATAAATATGCGCATGGACATTAGCTTGTATTGAAAATATTGAAATTAAAGTGTTTGACCACTTTTTGGTCAGGAAAGGAGTTGGAGATGTGGGGCTATATGGGTGATTACGGCTATGGGTGGGGCATGGGTTTCGGCATGCTGCTGTTTTGGGGGCTATTGATCGCCGCCATCGTATTGCTGGCGAGAGGCTCCTGGGGCGCCGGCACTTGCGCAAAGCGCGAGCGGGGGAAATCCGCGCTGGACCTTCTCAAGGAGCGCTACGCTCGCGGTGAGATTGAGCGTGAGGAATTCGAGCAGAAGAAACGTGATCTGGAAAGCTAAGGGTGTTTAGAATGTTTGTAATCCAGAAAGGAGAAAATCATGGAAGGACTATTTTCTTTGCTGCTTTTCGCAGTGTTTTTTTACGTGATGATGCGCTTCGGGTGTGGCGCTCACATGATACATGGCGGCCACGGCGGACACGAGCAACACGCGGCAACAGGAGGCGATACGCCTGGTTCTTCGCGTTGATATGGGTGCCTTTGTACAATTTTTTCGCCAACCGTGCCAGTTTCAAGTGATGGCATGCACTTTGTTTGGTTAATCTGGGCCAGTGTATTCCTGATACCGTGGGTGTTGCTGTATTTATTCAAACCCGGTTTCCGGCGGGAAATGTTGCATGTCAGTGTTGCGACCAGCTTGCTCGGCCTCAGCGAACCGATATTCGTGCCCAAATATTGGAATCCGCCGAGTCTGTTCGATCTCGCACAACGCACTGGCTTCGACATTGAAAGTCTAATCTTCTGTTTCGCGATCGGCGGCATCAGTGCGGTGATGTACAACGCACTTGCCAACAAGGATATCGAGGAAATACCGCATGAAGAGCGGCACAGCGGGCGCCACCGATGGCATCGTCTTGCCATTGCGTCACCGTATCTGGTTTTTCCGCTGTTGTACTTCCTGCCATGGAATCCTATTTACCCTGGCATCGTTGCGTTGGCGATAGGCGGAATCGCCAACGTACTGTGCCGTCCGGATTTGCTGCGCAATACCTTGGTCGGCGGTGTGCTGTTTTTGTTTTTCTACGCGGTTTCCATGCTGTCGCTGATCATTTTCAAGCCGGGTTATATCGAGCTGGTTTGGAATCTCCCCGCTCTGTCGGGTTTGTTGCTGGTTGGAATTCCGCTGGAGGAGCTAGCTTTCGGTTTCACTTTCGGGCTATACTGGGCAGGCATTTATGAACATTTCACCTGGCATCGAAGTCAGCCAATAACAACTACGGAAAACCCACTCTAATACTCCTCAGGCAACAACAAGCAGGTCGATGACCGATCCGCTTCCGTAATAATCCACAACTTGTCGCCGCTCTCATTTAAGAAATAGCTCGACATCACCCTATACCCTTCCTCAACGCTACGCTGATTTTCCAGCCGGTCTTCCTCTGGAACGCATCCCCAGTCACCATTGGCATGCCGAGACAATAAGCTCCACATTTCTACACCGTTTTCCTCGATTGCCCGAATTGCTCCGGGCGTTGCGATGACCTGCCCTAATTTAAACAGCATTTTTATTCTCCGGAAATGATGCCGACATGGCACGGCATCATCCGGTGGATCGCTGCTGCTTTAGCAACTGAAAAATATTTACCTTATAGCCGTTGCCCTACCCTTGGTTCGGTTGGATGGTGCCCCTGTGGCTACGACAAAGGAGCACACATGAAACAGCTAAGAAACGATCAGAAACAGGAACTGGTGGAAATCATTAAAGACGAGTACGGCAACGCGCTGGATTTTGATGACTTCACAAATGCCCTGCTCGGCTTGCTGGAAGACGTGCCCGGATTCGAGACCGCGAAGGAAAGCACTATCAACAAACTCACTCAACTACTATGGAGCCAATATCATGATTAAAAAAATGACAGTACCAGCAGCAAAACCAGCAACCAAAGCAGCACCAGCAGCAGCCACAAAGCCAACTGAAACCAAGGCACCTGTGCCAGTGGCAGCAACACCGGCTGTTGCATCCAAGCCTGCACCGGCACCAGCAGTCGCCGAGCCGAAAAAGATCGACCTGAACAAACCGGCGATTAAGGATGCCATCACGAAAGGCAAGGAACTGCTCAAGGAGAGCAAGACCAAGGCCGACGTGGCGATGGTAATTTTCGAGGCGTTGAAGGACGAGGATAAAGATACCGTCATCGCCGCATTCGTCCAAGGTGCCGGCTTGACTGAGAAAGGTGCGGTTACCTACTGGTATAACTGCAAACGCAAGGCCAGGAAGACGGCAGCTAAACCAGCATAAAATGCTGAACCACCATGAGGTCGGTATTCATATTCCGTGGGTACCAACTTTTTCTTTTTTCTCCTCTCCGAATAAGGTCAACCCAGAGTTTTCTCAAACCTCAGTAAAAGTTGTATATGGGTGGAGAGAAGAAACATTTACTGAGGATGCCTTTGAAAACCTATTTCGCCGTGAACAAAGACAGAACCCCAACAATCCTCCCCCCAGTGTCGAGCGACGAACTCTTGTCCCCGCCGTAAAGGGAATTCATGCGGCGATCATTGAAGGTGGCAGTCTGCACAGCCTGGACCGCATCGCGTTTCGCGCCGCCGCCGCAGAAGCAGCCAAGGCCGGCAACAACAGCTTCAGCCACTTTGGCCCGGAGGCCAACCACTTCGACAAGATCGAAGAAACTTTCAAGACCTATGGTGAAACTGGTATGTGCAAACGCCGTTACTATGTGCATAGCGAAGCAGAAGCCGAACGGCATAACAAGCACTTTGGCCTGACTGACCTGAAGCCGGGTGTTTTCACGCCGTGGGAAGACATCGAAGAAGATTCAGACCTGCTATTTTATGAAGGACTTCACGGTCTGGCTAAAGACGGCAAGATCGACATGGCCAAATATGTGGATCTGGGGATCGGCGTGGTGCCGGTGGTCAACTTGGAGTGGATCCAGAAGATACACCGCGATGCTGCAGAGCGCGGTTATTCCGCCGAAGCGACAGTGGATACCATCATGCGCCGGATGCCGGACTATATCAAATACATCACGCCGCAATTTTCGCGCACCCATATTAACTTCCAGCGTGTGGCAACGGTGGACACCTCCAACCCATTCATCGCTCGCGACATCCCGACTCCAGACGAAAGCTTTGTGGTGATCCGCTTCCGTGAACCCAGGGGTGTTAACTTCCCATACATGCTTAACATGATTCCCAACTCCTTCATATCACGCGCCAATACATTGGTCGTGCCAGGCGGCAAAATGAGCCACGCGATAGAAATCATCCTCCCACCGATTATTCACGACATGATAGAGAACAAGAAAAAGTAAAAGACAACCAAGGAAATGCTGTGGTAGACCAACGCACTTTTCACTGCGAAAAGTGATGTGACTTTTGATGCCAGTCCCAACACTACAGAAACTGTGGGTCTGCGGTCTACCGTAAAATCGGCATAGGGGGCAGCCATTATAGCTGCACCCCTGCCACACCACCCGGCATGCGGGTCCGCACCGGGCGGTTCGAGAAGTTGAGGTCATGAGAGACGAGGTGCGCCCAAGCGATCGAAGTAGGCGATGGTCATCACGGTTTTCAGCACACCGTCGCTGTTACGCCACCAGCAGCGGGAGTTTCCGGCCACTTGTTTCGCCACACTTGCCGACGCCCCAAGGGCTTTCAACTCTCTGTACATCGTCGTACCGCGTTTCCAGTGCTTAAGCTGGATCGCCCGGAGTCGGTGCCGTAGCCATTCATCCAAACCGAGCCAGATGCGTGGCGTTTGCGCCAACCCGTAGTACGCTTTCCAACCCAGCAGATAAGGTCGCAAGCGTTCGACGACCTCATCCATGCTACGCCCACCGGAACGCCGCGTCAGTTCCCGCACCCGTTGCTTGAACGTCGCCAATGGTTTGGCGGCGACCTTGCGCTTGATCTCCCCTTTCGGGGCAAACCAGAAGCTGTAGCCCAGAAACTTGCGTCCCGCTACACCGGCCACTGCGCTCTTGGCCTCATTGACCGTCAAGTGTAGTTGCGCGTAACACCGGCGCAGCAGCGCCATTACCCGCTCGCCGGCCTTGCGACTGCGCACATAGACATTGCAGTCGTCGGCATAGCGCACGAAGCAATGGCCGCGTCGCTCCAGCTCCTTATCCACTTCGTCAAGCAAGACGTTCGCCAGTAGCGGCGACAGTGGCCCGCCTTGCGGCGTGCCCTGATGCCTCTCCTGCACCACGCCATCACTCATGATCCCGCTGTTCAGGTACGCCCGAATCAGCCGGATCACTCCGGTGTCGCCAATGCGTTTCTGTAGGCGGTCAATGAGTATGTCGTGATTGACCCGGTCAAAGAATTTCTCCAGATCAACGTCCACCACGATCCGCCGCCCCGACTGCACGTACGACTGTGCGGTCAAGACCGCGTCATGCGCACGCCGCCCGGGCCGAAAGCCGTAGCTACGCTCACTAAAAGTAGGATCAAGAATCGGTTGCAGCACTTGCAGCAGCGCTTGCTGGATCAGCCGATCCGTCACCGTCGGGATACCAAGCTCGCGCTCGCCACCGTCCGGCTTCGGGATCGTCACCCGCCGTACCGGACTGGGCCGGTACGTCCCCGACAACAGTTGCTCACGAATCATCGGCCACGCTGTCACCAGATGGCGGGCCGTCTGGATAATATCCAGCCCGTCCACGCCCGCTGCGCCTTTGTTGGCCTTGACCCGCTTGAACGCCCGTTGCAGGTTCTCTCTCGTCAGCGCCGCCATCAGCAGCGCCGACCCTGTGCTCTTGGTGTCTCGTCGCGGACAGCACGCTTCGTCGCTGGCCGGATCACGCACGGCTTCACCGCGCGCTACGCCCACCCGCCCCGCTTGCGCGGGCATCTGACGCTTTGCTTGCTGCATCGACATGGCCTTGAACACTTCTCCTCGTTTGGCCCTTCGCTCCAGGATGGCAGCTAATACGGCCTCTGCTGACTTCTCGCTCCGGCTTAACACCGTCGCCCTTTCGGGCACAAGGCGAGATCTCCCCAGGTAAGAACGCACTCCTTCACTGCACAGCCGCCGGATCTACGCCGCCTCGCCTTGATCACGAAAGCTTCGCGGAATCATGCCCGCTCGCCCTGCTCGGCAACGCCTTCTATCCGATTCTTGTTCATCGGCTCGCAGCTTCGCTCCACGCTTCCTCCCCACACTCTGTCGCCATCATGCAGTTGCGCTTCGCTTCGTTCGCTGTGATCAACTTACGGTGGGACTTTCACCCACAAGAGTGCGCCCATGCTGGGCGCACAAGAAAAAGGGGCTACATATAATGTAACCCCTTGATTTACTGGTGCTGGAGAGAGGAATCGAACCTCCGACCTACGCGTTACGAGTGCGTTGCTCTACCAACTGAGCTACTCCAGCAAGAAGGTACGCAATTATAAGGACACCCGATACTTGGTGCCACTGCTTTGATGGGCGTCTCGCGTCAGGGCCGCCAGCGGTACTCATCCACCGGCAGCGGCTGCGGCTCACCGCTGATCTCGTTGACCAGCAGTTCCGCGCTGGCGAACGACATGGTCACGCCGTAGCGGAAATGCCCGCTGTTGGCGTAGAGATTGGCGAGATCCGGATGGCGGCCTATGGTCGGAATGTTGTCCGGCGAGCCGGGGCGGAAGCCGGCCCAGTGTTGTATCGGCTGATGATGCGCCCAGTCCGGAAAGATCTCGCGCACGCTCTGCAACAAATTATCGCGCGCCTCTGCGGTGGTGGATCTGTCGAAGCCGACATCTTCCAGCGTGCTGCCGACCAGCACGTGGCCGTCGCGTCGCGGGATGAAATACAGATTTCCCCTGAGCAATATCTGCCGGAACGGCGGCGCATCGAACTTGAACAGCAATATCTGCCCGCGTATCGGACGGATGTCCATGCCGAGCGCGTGTACACCCAGCAGGTTCCTGCTCCATGCGCCCGCCGCAACGATGTAGGCATCCGCGGCAAATCTTCCCTGCGTGGTTTGCAATGCGGCCACGCGCGCGCCAGCGATTTCTAACCCGAGCACTTCATGCCGCTCCAGGATCACGCCGCCGAGCATCTCCACTCTCCGGCGCAGCGCCTGCATCAGCCGCGGATTGCGCACCTGCGCGACGTCGGGCAACAGCAGGCCGGCGCCATGTTGTCCGTGCAGCTGATCGGCGAGATCGACTTGCCGCAAAGCTACCCGATGCCGCGCGCACCATTGCGTTGCAAGCTTTTCCTGATAAGGCGGCAACAGCAGCATGCCGCAGCGCCGGTATTCGGGATCGATGCCGGTGGCGGTATGCAGCGATTCGGCGGCAGCTGCGAACATGTCCATGCCGCGATGCGCGAGACGCGTGACGGCTTCCTTGTAATCCCACGAGCACAACGGCGAGAGTATGCCTCCGCCGGCCCAGGATGCCTCCTGCCCGGCAGCGCCGCGCTCGACCACAGTCACGCGATGACCGGCTTGCAGAATGGCCTGCGCGCTGGCCAGCCCTATCGCACCGGCGCCGACGATCAGGAAATCCGTTTGCATCAAATAAGGAAGATCGGATTCAGGATGGCGCGACGATCGGGATCAGTGTCTTGGGCAGCGGGAACACCACGTTCTCGACGATGCCCTGCAGCTCGATGACCTTGTCTCCGCCCATCGCTTGCAACCGCGAGATCACTCCTTGCACCAGCACCTCGGGTGCGGAGGCCCCTGCGCTGATCCCGACGCGCGCCTTGCCGGCAAACCATTCCGCCCGCAATTCGCTCGCATCATTGACCAGATAGGCAGGCACGCCGACATTCGCGGCGACTTCGCGCAGACGGTTCGAGTTCGAGCTGTTCGGCGAGCCCACCACCACCACCGCATCGCATTGCTTGACCAGCATCTTCACCGCGTCCTGGCGGTTCTGCGTCGCGTAGCAGATATCGTCCTTCTTCGGGCCGATGATGAACGGGAAACGCGTCTTCAACGCCGCGATGATCGCGCTGGCATCGTCGACGGACAGCGTGGTCTGCGTGACATAGGCGAGGTTCCTTTCGTCGCTCACCTTCAAACCGGCGACCTGCTCCGGCGATTCCACCAGATACATGCCGCCCTTACTTTGGCCCATCGTGCCTTCCACCTCGGGGTGCCCGGCGTGGCCTATCATGACGATCTCCTTGCCCTGCTCGCGCATCCGCGACACCTCGATATGCACCTTGGTCACCAGCGGGCAGGTCGCATCGAACACGGTCAGACCGCGCGCTTCGGCCTCGCGGCGCACCGCCTGCGAGACGCCGTGCGCGCTGAAGATCAGGATGCTGCCGCCGGGGACATCCGCCACATCCTCGATGAAGATCGCGCCCTTCTCGCGCAAACCGTCCACGACGAATTTGTTGTGCACCACCTCGTGGCGCACATAGATCGGCGCGCCGTGCAGCACCAGCGCGCGCTCGACGATCTCGATGGCGCGATCGACCCCGGCGCAAAAGCCGCGGGGGTTAGCGAGCAGCAAGTCCATTTCTATCCTTCATGAAGCTGTCCAGAATAAGCAAAAAAGCGCCGCAGGTGATCGAAGAGTCGGCAAGGTTGAATGCCGGGAAGTAGTGTACTCCCCAATGGAACGACAGGAAATCCACCACGTAACCAAAGCTCAGACGGTCGATCAGGTTGCCCAGCGCCCCGCCCAGTATCATGCTCAGCGCCCAGGAAAACAACAGTTGCTGACGGTGCCTGCGCAACAGCCAGACGATCCATGCCGAGGCGGC
The DNA here is from genome assembly GCA_963723415.1 of uncultured beta proteobacterium. Classification (GTDB taxonomy): domain Bacteria; phylum Pseudomonadota; class Gammaproteobacteria; order Burkholderiales; family Gallionellaceae; genus Gallionella. The sequence continues at coordinate 486,228 of CAVRQB010000004.1, forward strand.
AACGGCGATGATGCTGAACAGCCAGCGCTGTATCCCGCCGGCATCATTCAGGAAACTGAATGCCGCGCCGGTATTGTGCGCCAGCACCAGATCGAACACGCTGAGCACCGTGTAGGTTTCGCCAAAAGCAAAATGGCTGACGATCCACGCCTTGCTCAACTGGTCGAGCACGATCACCAGAACAGACAATGCCAACCAGCGTAATAACTCCCCTCTCCCGCCTGTGGGATAACCAGCAACTTGGCCGCCGTCTTTTGGCGGACTAGTCGAATGGCTAGTAGTTTTATCAGAGGGGACGGGGGAGAGGGTGTTCGTCCCCTTGCTTACCCTCTCCCGCGCTGACGCGCTTCCCTCTTCCGCAAGCGGGAGAGGGGTTCGGGGAGAGGGAAATGAAAATATATCACGCATATTTTCTGATCTCGCCGCCGCCATACAGATTGCTGACGCAGCGGCCGCACAGCGTCGCATGCTGCGCGTCGGCACCGACGTCTTCGCGGTAATGCCAGCACCGCTCACACTTGTCGTGCAGGCTGGCGGAGACATCGATATGGCCTTCGGCTTCGGTTGCGACACGATGCACAGTGGCGCGCGACGTGATCAATACCAGGCGCAGATCTTCGCCGAGACGCGCCAGCACTTGATAATCCTCGCCTGCGACATACAGATCCACTTCGGCGGCCAGCGCGGAGCCGATCAGCCCGGCGGAACGCGCTTCCTCGAGCTGCTTGTTCACCCGGGCGCGCCATGCGCTGATCTTGAGCCATGCAGCGATCGCATCGCCGTCGAGCTGCGCATCGGGCAACGCATGCCACTCCTGCTGGAACACACTGCCCTGCTGGTCGCGGCTCAATACTTCCCACACCTCTTCGCCGGTGAAGCTGAGCACCGGCGCGATCATGCGCACCAGCGCATGGCTGATGTGATACAGCGCGTTCTGCGCGGAACGGCGCGCAGCGGAATCCACTCCGGCGGTGTACAAACGGTCTTTCAGGATATCCAGATAGAAACCGCCCAGATCCTCGGAACAGAACGTCTGCAGTCTTTGCGCGATCAGGTGGAACTCATAGCGTTCATAATCGGCGCAAACCTCATCCTGCAATCGCTGTGTCATCGCCAGCGCATAGCGGTCTATCTCCAGCCACTGTCCAACCGGCATCGCGTGTTTGGCAGATTCATAGTCGGCCGTGTTCGCCAGCAGGAAGCGCAGCGTGTTACGGATGCGCCGGTAGCTTTCCACGATGCGCTTGAGGATCTCGTCGGAGATGGTCATCTCGCCGGAATAGTCGGTAGCCGCCACCCACAGGCGCAGGATGTCCGCGCCGAGCGTGTCCTGTATCTTTTGCGGCGCGATCACGTTGCCCCTGGATTTCGACATCTTGTGGCCGCTGCCGTCGACGACGAATCCGTGCGTCAGCAGTGCGTCATAGGGCGCGCGGCCGTTGATCGCGCACCCGGTCAGCAGGCTGGACTGGAACCAGCCGCGATGCTGGTCCGAGCCTTCCAGATAAAGGTCGGCCGGCGATTCGTCCTGCTCCAGCCTGGTCTGGACCTCATCCCTGAACGCCTCGTGGCGACGCAATACCGACGCATGCGTCGTGCCGGAATCGAACCACACGTCCAGCGTGTCGCTAAGCTTCCGGTAATGGTCCGCTTCAGCCCCCAGCAATTCCGCCGAGTTCAAACCGAACCACGCCTCGATGCCGTCGCGCTCGACCAGTTTGGCGACCTGCTCCAGCAATTCCGGCGTGCGCGGGTGCAACTCGCCGGTCTCCCTGTGCACGAAGAACGGCATCGGCACGCCCCAGCTCCGCTGGCGCGAGACGCACCAGTCGGGACGGTTCCTGATCATCGCCTCGAGGCGCGCCTTGCCCCATGCCGGGAAGAATCCGGTCTGTTCGACTGCCCTGCACGCCAGATCGCGCAGCGATATCCCCCCAGCCTTCTCCGGCTTTCCCGAGTGCGAGCGTTTTGCCTGCACCAGCTGTTCGGCATCCTCGGGCCGGGTGATCGCGACGTTATCCATGCCGATGAACCACTGCGGCGTGGAACGGAAGATGATCGGGGTCTTGTGCCGCCAACAGTGCGGATAGCTGTGCTGCACCTTTTCGACATGCAACAGGTTGCCGCTTTTCTGCAGCGCGTCTATCACGACATCGTTGGCTTTCCACACCAACAGCCCCGCCAAAGCCGTATTTCCCACCGGGGGCATACCTGCGATGAACTTTCCGTCATCGCCGACCGGATTGTCGGTCGGCAGATTATATTTCCGGCCGATGAAATAATCGTCCAGGCCGTGCGCCGGCGCGGTGTGCACCAGGCCGGTACCCGCTTCGAGCGTGACATGCTCGCCGCAGATGACAAGCACGCCGCGCTCGCAGAACGGGTGCTGCAATAACAAGCCTTCCAGCGCCGCTCCCCTGCAGGTCGCGGCCTTGCCGTCGCCCCGGTCGTTGCTGCCGGCCAGCTGGTAGCGCGCCAGGCATTGCGCCGCGAGATCGAATGCGAGTATCAGATAGCCCCTGTCTGTCTTGATCAGGTCGTATTGCAGATCCGGGTGCACGCACACCGCCTGGTTCGCGGGCAGGGTCCACGGCGTGGTGGTCCATATCACCGCATACGCCTTTGCATCGCCCGGCAGCGACACGCCGAATGCCTTGCCCAGTTCCGCATGGTCCTTGACCTCGAATCCCACGTCGATCGCCGGCGAGGTCTTGTCCTCGTATTCCACTTCCGCTTCGGCCAGCGCCGACTGGCAGTCCAGGCACCAGTTCACCGGCTTGTAGCCCTGGTACAGATAGCCGTGGTCATGGATGGTGCCGAGCGCGCGGATGATGTCGGCCTCGGTCTTGAAATCCATCGTCAGATAGGGATGATCCCAGTCGCCCAGCACACCGAGCCGGATGAAATCCTTTTTCTGCCGCTCGATCTGTTCGGCCGCATAGGCGCGGCACAATTCGCGGAACTGCGCGGGCGGGATCGCCTTGCCGTGTTTCTTTTCCACCTGCAACTCGATCGGCAGGCCGTGGCAATCCCAGCCGGGCACATAGGGGGCATCGAAGCCGGCCAGCGTCTTGCTCTTGACGATGATGTCCTTGAGGATCTTGTTCACCGCATGGCCGATGTGGATGTCGCCGTTCGCATACGGCGGGCCGTCGTGCAGGATGAACACGGGTTTGCCCCGTTTGGCGGCGCGGATCCTTTTATAGCGCTGCTGCGCCTGCCAGCGCGCCAGCATCTGCGGTTCGCGGCGGGCCAGATCGCCGCGCATCGGGAACGGCGTGTCGGGAAGATTCAAAGTGGCTTTGTAATCGGTCATATCAAGGAACCTCTGATTAAGTCCCGCATGGCCGCGCATTCGGCTTTGCAGGGTAGGCGGCATGACACGGTGGGCGTAAGCCTTTGGCGCGGGAATGCCGCCTATGCCCCGCCTCCCGCAATCGGCCGCTCCGCGGTAACGTGTCGGCGGGGCTATATGCAAGAAAGGCGACGACGCGAATGGTGATTCCCTTCGCTAGGAGCAGCACTCCCGACACGGTGCGCGTAAGCGTCCGGTGCGGGAGGGAGTTGCAAGCGGCTGCTCCCGCAATCGGCTGCTGCGCAGTAACGTGTCGCGGCCGCACACCGCAGACTGCCCGCAAAGCCAATGCCCTTGAGGGTTGCGACAAAAACAGGCGCTCGCGGTGTTGCGCTCCTTGGCATCGTAGAATAACTACGACCGGCGTCGCGCGCCTTGCGATCATCCCGTTTTTGTCAGCAACGCGGTTCATGAAGGACTTGATCAGAGGTTCCATAAATATTCAATCATGTTGGTCGAACCATTTTCTTGCCTGCTCCACATCCAGCTCTATCTGCCGCGTCAGCGCGGCCAGATCGGGATACTTTTCTTCCTCGCGCAGCTTTTGCAAAAACTCCACGCGCAGATGCCTGCCGTAGATCTGCTGCGAAAACTCGAACAGATGCGCCTCCAGCACAGGCTTGTCTTGCTGTTTCACGGTCGGGCGCACGCCGAGGCTGGCCACGCCCTGCAGCACGCCCAGCCCTTCGGCATGCGCGTTCACGACGAAGATGCCGGCCACCGGCGGGCGATTATGCTTGAACTGGATGTTCGCGGTGGGGAAGCCGATCTTCTTCCCCATCCCGTCTCCGTGCACCACGCGCCCGCTGATGCTGTAGTGCCGCCCCAGGTAACGCTGCGCGGTGCGCATCTGGCCGGCGGCCAACGTGGCGCGGACCGCGGTGCTGGAGATGCGCACGCCGTCATGCTTCACGCTGTGTACCGCCTGCACTTCAAAGCCAAGCTTCGCACCGATCTTTTCCATCAGCGCAAAATCGCCGCTGCGCCCGCTGCCGAAACGGAAGTCGTCGCCGATCAGCACGAAGCGGGCAAACAGCTTCTGATAAAGCGCATTGACAAAATCCACCGCGCTCATCTTGGCAAAGCGCGCATCGAAACGGCAGACATGCACGCGGTCTATGCCCAGTCCGGAAAAGAACTCCAGCTTCTCGCGCAGGCTGGTCAGCCGCGCCGGCGCCTGCTGCGGCGTGAAGAATTCGCGTGGGTGAGGCTCGAATATCACCACCGCCGTCTGCAGGCCCCGCGCTTGCGCGGCTTCCTGCAACTCTTTGAGCAAAGCCTGATGGCCCAGATGCACACCGTCGAAATTTCCGATGGTGAGTGCAACGGGCCGGGAATCGGGGGGATAAAGTCCGCGTAGGATCTGCATAACGGTGGAATTATACCGTGAGATCGGCGGCCGTCGCTTGCCTATGAGCGGCACGCGCCCGGGTCTTCGGCGACTCGACTGCGATCAGCAACGCTGAAACTGCGCGCGCAACGCCGCACAGCGCGGATTGGGCGAGCCGTCGGGTTCGAACACGTCGAATTCGCGGCACGGGGAAGGACGCTGCGCGTAAATGCCGCACGACACCTGTTTGCCCACTTCGCCCTCCAGCGCCACGCAGCGCACCGGCTTGCTGCCGGTCCCCTTCATGCAGCGCAGCAGTGGCGTGACCGCTTCGGTCAGCCGTGTTGGGACAGTGCCGCCCGGCGCAGCGTCGGTTTCGCCCCAGTAGAACGACACGCGGTAATTGGCGCAGCACGCGCCGCAGTTCCGGCAGGAATCGATCGTCAAGTTGCCGCCTTCAGTCCGGCACCGCAACGAGAGCCGCTTTGCCGGCAGATGCCCGGGCAAAGAATCTGTCTTTCAGATCGATCATGGGCTTTTCCATATATTTATAACTGGCCGCGCTGATGATCACCGTGATCGCCAGGCTTATCGACTGTTGCGCGATCACCGGCAATCTGTACATCGTGTTATAGACCAGCCACACAACCGGGAAATGAAACACATACAGGCCGTAGCTGATGGTACCCAGATAGACCAGCAAGCGATGCTCGAACAATGCCGGCATGAAAGTCCTGTCCCTGACGTGTACCAGCACGTATCCGAACATCAGGTTGACCAGCGTATATCCCCAGACATACTTGTATGAATCCTTCATGAACGGCCCGTAACCCAGTTGGTCCCATAGTATCTGCCCCGTAGCCAGCCACCCCGTTATCATGCCGAGCACGACCACGGACAGGATGAACAACCACACACGATAGACAGCCCTGCTTTTGCCGTAAAGCGACAGATAGCCCCCGATCGCGAAAGCATCGAAATGCGAGAACGGCAGGATATAGATCGCCAGATCGGTCTGGCGCAGCGTAGGCAGGGTGTGTGCATCCAGTATCAGCGCCGAAAGAAAACGCATCAACGGGCCGGCGATGGCCACCAGCAGCAGGAATCTCTTCAGGTGCCGGTCCGCGATGAAGAATATCGCCAACGGCCAAACCAGATAGAACTGTTCCTCCACCGCCAGAGACCAGAAATGGGTGGCAAATGGCGTCTGCTCGAAATATCGGCTGGCATGGAAGAAATCATAGGTATAGGTCATCGTCCACGGCAATTGTTCGATGAACCTTTGCAGCGGGACGGTCGCGGATGCTCCGTAAAGATATATCGCCGCGACCGACAGGATCGCAACTATCGCCAGGTAGGAGTAGTACAGCGGAAAGATCCTGAGCGCGCGCCTGCCGTAGAAATGAACGAAGAAATCCTTGCGGTTCAAATTGGCTTTCATCTCCAGCAATATCGGCGTCAGCAGGAAACCGGACAGCACGAAAAACGCCTGCACACCGAGGTAGCCGGCTTGCAGGCCGAGATATCCCGGCCCGGGATTGATGTGATACAGGAAGATGGCAAAGAACGCCAGCGCCCTGAAAGATGTGAGCCCTTTATTCACGCCCGCTCCTGTCAACCGCCAATCCAAGCCGGACTAGCGCTCTGGAATATGGCGCGCCGCAAGTTGAAGGGACGTCACGCCGTGCCGCCGACCGTCAATCCGTCAATGCGGACAGTAGGCTGGCCCACGCCGACCGGCACGCTCTGGCCTTCCTTGCCGCAGGTGCCAACACCGGGATCGAGCGCCATGTCGTTGCCTATCATCGAGATGCGCGTCAGCACATCCGGGCCGTTGCCGATCAGCGTCGCGCCCTTTACCGGATGCGAGATCTTGCCGTCCTCTATCATGTAGGCCTCGGAAGCCGAGAACACGAACTTGCCGCTGGTGATGTCCACCTGTCCGCCGCCGAAATTCACCGCGTACAGGCCGTGCTTCACCGAGGCGATGATCTCCTTCGGGTCCTTGTTGCCGTTGAGCATGTAGGTGTTGGTCATGCGCGGCATCGGCAGGTGCGCGTAGGATTCTCGGCGCGCGTTGCCTGTGACCGGCACACCCATCAGCCGCGCGTTCAGCGTGTCCTGCAGGTAACCGCGCAGTATGCCGTTCTCGATCAGCGTCGTGCACTGGGTGGGATTGCCTTCGTCGTCCATCTGCAGCGAGCCGCGCCGTCTCGCCATCGTGCCGTCGTCGACGACGGTCACGCCTTCCGCCGCGACGCGTTCGCCGACGCGCCCCGAGAATGCCGAGCTGCCCTTGCGGTTGAAGTCGCCCTCCAGTCCGTGGCCGATCGCCTCGTGCAGCAGGATGCCCGGCCAGCCGTTGCCCAGCACCACGGTCATGCTGCCCGCCGGTGCCGGCGATGCATCCAGATTCGTCACCGCCTGATGCACGGCCTGCGCCGCATATTTTTGCAGCAGTGCATCGTCGAAATAGCCGTAGTCGAAGCGTCCGCCGCCGCCCGCCGAGCCCTGTTCGCGGCGGCCGGCGCTCTCGATGATGACCGTCACCGACAGCCGCACCAGCGGGCGTATGTCGGCATTCATCAGTCCGTCGCTGCGCGCCACCATCACCATCTCGTATTCGCCGGCGAGGCTGGCCATCACCTGCGCCACGCGCGGATCGAGCGAGCGCGCATAGCCTTCGAGGCGCTCCAGCAACGCGACCTTGTCGGCATCCTTGAGGCTGGCGATCGGATCGTGCGGCAGATAGATCTCGCGCCGCGACCCGCGGTGTATGACCGGCACAGACTGCGTGCCGCCCTGGCGCGCGATCGCGCGCGTGGCTTGCGCCGCGCTTTCCAGCGCGTTCAGGCTGATGTCATCGGAATAGGCGAAGGCGGTCTTCTCGCCGCTGACGGCGCGCACCCCGACTCCCTGGTCGATGTTGAAACTGCCGGATTTGACGATACCCTCTTCCAGCGACCAGCTTTCGGCCCGGCTGTACTGGAAATACAGGTCGGCATAGTCGAGCCGGTGCGCCATCATGCTGGCGAACACTTTCTCGATATGGCTCGCCTCGATGGAATAGGGCGCGAACAGCGACTGCTGCGCGGTGGAGAACAGCTGGTCGAACGGGGCATTCTTTTGCAATTGCTTCATCCCGGTCCCCTGCCCGTCAATCACAACTGAACAACACGCGGTGGGTCAGCGCCGGCAGGCTGGAACGCAGACTCGCCTGATACGACGGATTGACATCGGCGATCACGACGCCTGAACCGCGCGGCAGGCGATCCAGCACCCGTCCCCACGGATCGACGATCATCGTGTTGCCATGTGTCTCGCGCCCGCTGACATGATAGCCGCCCTGCGCAGGAGCGATCACGTAGGCCAGATTCTCGATCGCGCGCGCGCGCACCATCACTTCCCAGTGCATCTTGCCGGTGGTCTCGGTAAAGGCCGACGGCAGCACGACGATGTCCACGTTCTTCATCGAGCGGAACAGCTCGGGGAAGCGCAGGTCGTAACAGACCGCCAGCCCGATGCGGCCGAACGGACTGTCCACGACGACCACCTCGTTGCCCGGTTCTATCGTGTTGGCCTCGTGATAAGTCTCGTTGCCGAGCTCGAGGTTGAACAGGTGGATCTTGTCGTAGCGCGCAACCTGTTTGCCGTGCTCATCGAACACCAGACAGGTGTTCCTGACCTTGTCGGGCGTGCTCGCCGCCATCGGGATCGATCCGCCAACCAGCCATATCTTGTGCTCGCGCGCCATTTCGCTGAGAAACGATTGTATCGGTCCCTGGCCGGGATGCTCGCGCACCTTGATCTTGTCCTGGTCGTTCATGCCCATGATAGCGAAGAATTCCGGCAGCACCACCAGGCGCGCGCCCTGCTCGGCCGCTTTGTCGATCAGGCGGCGCGCCTCGCTGAGGTTGCCGGCGACATTGGGGCCGGAGGCCATCTGCACGGCGGCGACCTTGAATGCATTGACCTGGGCGGCGATGCGTTGCTGTGTGGAATCTCCTGGTGACATCATTTATTTTCCTGTTCGCTTGGATTGACTGGTTTTCCCGGCGTCTGGACTCCCTTGCCTGAAGTCGGGGCTCCTTTAGCCGGAGGCTGGGCTCTACCCACCTCGTCAACCTTAGGTTTGCTCCATGTGCCGCTGACATTGTATTCAAATGACACCAACTTATCGAGCGGATTCCCCAATATCTGGTTGGCGATCATCGCTCCTATACCGACTGCCGGGCTGATCGCCACCAGGCCTATCATCGATGCGCTGTCGCCGACGGTCGGCAGGACCTTGACGCGCAGATTCTGCGTTTCGCGGTTCAGGTCCACATTGCCCTTCATCGTCACCTTGGCGGACGAGCCGTTCATCCGGAAATCCTGTGTGTCGATCACGCCATCCTTGATCGTGGCATTGGCATTGATGCTGTCGAACTGGAAACCCTCGCCGAACACATCGGAAAAGCCCCCGAACACGTGTTTCGGCAGGTCCTGCAGACTGAGCACGCTGAGCAATTTCCCGGCGCCGGCGTCCATCTTCAGGAAGCGCCCCTTGCCGGTATCCAGTTTGAGCGTCCCGTTCAGGGAGGCAAAATTGAAGTCCGATGGCTGGCCGGCCCACGACAGTTCGGCTGCCAATTTGCCGCTCCCTCCCTTGACGGTACCCGGATAACCGGAACGCCCCAGCATCATTCCCGAGTCGGTGATATCGAGCACCAGATTGATCCGGGTCTGTTCCCCCGCTTGCCCGACACTCCAGATGCCATCCCCCACCAGAGTGCCGTCCGGATTGGTGATGTTCAGCCGGCGCAGTCGCCAGTCCGTGCCTTCAGGATTCCCGACCAGTTCGAAATGGCCGATCTTCTTGTTCTTGAATTGCAGCTCCTCGATGCGGATATCCAGCGCCGGCAGATGGCCCGGATGAGAGGGCGATTTGGGTTTGGCGGCAACCGGGCCGGCTTGTTCCGGAGGCACCGGCCGGCCGGCCTCCGCGGGCGGCGATGCAGGTTCTTCACCGGCCCATTGCAGATTGCCCAATCGCGCGCGCACCAGACCGCCATTTTCATATCCGTGCGGTTCCCATGTTATCTCTCCCGCAAGCGCTGCACTGGTCAGCTGCGCATCCAACCCGTCTCCGCGTTTGGAAGCATGGATCTTCAGATCGCTGATGTGCTGGCCATACCCGGTCAGCATGTCGATGTGCAGATCGGCTCCCGCGACAGGCAGCTCCGGAGCCGCGGGGTTTGCTCCGTTCTCGCCGCCCGCAAGATCCTCCCAGCCCTGTATCGACAGTTCCGGCAGGTTGCCGACCAGCCACACGCCATCCCTGTTCCTTGACAGCCTTTGCATCCTTCTCGTTTCGGGAAGATTGTCGCCGGAACCGAAATTGACCACCCCGTGCTTGACAGCCATCACGCCGTTTTCATCATGTCTTGACAGCCGCGCCGTGAAGATATCGCCGAGCCTGGCGGTGATCACATCCCGCCCCTGCGCGACGGTGGCTTCTTCCTTGGGGCAGGGCTCGGGACAGGGCTTCGGAGCATGCTTGGGCGGTATCATGACGGGACTGATCTCCACGTGCAAAGGCATCAACTCATCGGCACTTTTTGCAAATGGCTTGGGCAGCGCGGAACTGATCCCCTGCAGGTTTGAATTGATGATTATCCGTGCGGATTTCTTCGCCACGCTGATCTCGGCGTCCCAGGCCGAACCCCCGTGCAGGAAATCCAGCAGCGGAACGGGCTGCAAATCGCGCAACGCTTCGACGCTGTTGTGCCCTTTGAGTGTGGCATGCACCACACCCCCCTCGGTGGTCTGCACGTTGATGATGACCGGACCGCCCAGCATCTCCGCCGAGATATCGCTCGCATGCATGCCGGATTCGGTGAACGCCAAAGCCCCGCGGGTCTTGCGCAGCATCGGCACACCCTTGCCCAGATCGATATCGTTGTCCTGCACCTTGAACGTTCCGGACACTTTCACCGGCTTGCCGCCCACCAGCGGGATCTGCAGCGACAGATCCAGATGCCCGTTGCCGCTGGCACGCATGCCGTCGGTGAAGCCATCGATATAACCGCGCACCGGACTTTTCTGGATGAAATCGAGGAAGGTGTTGCTGGCGGCTTGCGCCGTGCCGTTTATTTCCAGCGCCGGACCCTCCTTGCTCATCATATCGGGTATCGTGACCGTCACGTTCTGCAGGCGTGCTCCGGCGATGGTCGCCGAGGGCGCCCTTATCTCCATCTTTTTGCCGTTGATCGAGAATTCGCCGGATATCTTTTCGATGCGCGGCCAGTCCTTGTCGAACTCCAGCACTGCATCCCGCGCATGCCCGTCGATCTGGAACAACGTGTCCTTGTTGGCTTCCGCCGGGAAATCGTTCAGATTGCCTTTGATGCGTATCCGGAAATCCTCGGTGTGGCCTGCCAGCAATGCGCCGTTCAGCCAGTCGTTGCCTTCCTTGTTCAGCGCGATCAGCGGCGTATAGCGGGCAGCACGCTGGACGTTTCCACGGGTCAGTTTGCCGGTCAGGTCGAGTATGCCGCGTGTGCCCGCCCTGGTCTGGTAACTGCCGTACAGATTGCCGGCCATGTCATCGTTGGCTACAGCGAGGTTGTCCACGGTGAACGTCACTTCTCCCCGCTCGCGCTTCCAGCCCGCCTGTCCGGTGAGGTTGGAGAAGAACAACGGTTCCCGCATCACACCCGGCGCATCGACGATCATGTTGAGCGAATTGAGGCTCAACCTGCCGCCCGCCTGATCACCTTCCACGCTGAAAGACAGGCCCGAAAATCCGGGCAACTTCCCGACCTGATTGACGGCCAGGCCCGTGAATTGTCCCTTGATCTCGAAGCCGGCCGGTTTGTCGAGCGTGCCTCTCCATTGCGCCTCCAGGTTGGATACCTTGCCCCTGGGCGCATACTCGTCCAGGCGCGCGCGCAGGTCGTCCCCGATCGGGATGAATTTTGCCAGGCGGTTTATCGTCGCCAATTGGAGCAGGTTGGCGCGTATCTCACGGACTGCAACCTGACCGTTGCCGGCATCTTCAGTGCTGAAATAAAAATCGGTCGGTTGCAGTTCGATCCCGTCCCGCATCCGCAGCGTCAGCCCTTGCGTGGAGACCTCGAAGCCGCCCTGCAACGCGTGCCATGCGGCGCGGCCGCGCAAACTGGACAGTTCAATTTCCGGCAGTTCGGGAGCCAGCCTGGCCACGACATCATTCAGCGACAGATCGGCCTTGACCCCGCTGATCTTGCCGGCCTCGACATCCACCCAACCGCGCAGACCGCCGCGCCCGAGACTGAACTCCCTGGGCAGGTCAACCCAGGCACGCCACGCCGTCAGGTCGGTGTAATCGAGCTGGGTGTAAAGGGTGCCGTGCCATCCTTGCGGGTCGTCAAAACTCTTCCCGTGAAAATCGCCGCGCACATCCAGCGGCGAAGCAAGATCTTCGGGCGGCAAGGCGCGCAAGGCAAAACGATGATGGTTGAAAAGATTCTCGATCTGCAGATTGACCTGCCGCAATATCAACGGCGGCGCATCGCGCAGATCGTCAATCCACATGATGAGGGCATCGCGCACCACCACGCGCGACTGGTGCAGCAGCCAATCGGACAAGTCGTTATTGCCGCCCCCCTTGGAAAGCGCCACGCCGCCGATATAGACATCCCCGTTCACATCGCGGTGCACCATCAATTCAGGCCGGTCGATCTCCAGATTGTCCATGCGCAGTTGCGCGGTCAATATCGACATCCACGACAGGCTTCCCTGCACGCGCGTCAACACCAGGGCAGGCAGGTGTCGTTCATCCAGTATGACCACGTCGGACAGATCGAGGCGCGGCATGATGCCCTCCCAATCGCCCTGGATCTTGCCTATCGTGACCGGATTGCCGATCGCCGCCGACACCGAAGAGGTGATGGTGTCGTGATACCGCTCTATATCCGGCAATATCCAATAGCGCAGCGCGATGATCGCGAACGCGACCAGCAAGGCCACCATCGATATCGCAACGATGACAAGCTTCGTCAGCCAGTTAAAACCGTGCCAGGCCAGACGAATATGGGCAGAATTCAACATTGAAATAAATTATATTAGGCTGGGCAAATGCGCCAGATCAATTACTCGGACATATAATCGCCGGGACATGCAACCGGCAGACTACGCGTATTCTATCTTAAGCAGCCCATGAATATCGAAATCCCACCGCCCGCCAATTTCAGCGCCATGCTGCGCAAGATGCTGCGCTGCAGCCGTTATGCCCGGCATGCGCTTGATACAGACCCCGCGCTGCTGGAATGGTTGCAGGATAATCATGCCGCGCCGTTCGGCCGCGGCGAGATTGAGGCAGCGCTGCAGCTCGGCCCCTCTGGTAAAACAACTAACCAATCGACTAGGCTGGCAGACAACGCCAGCGAAGTCGCTGGTTATCCCCAACCCTCTCCCGAGAGAAACCCCTCTCCTCAATCCTCTCCCGCGAGCGGGGAGAGCGCAGCGAGGGGGGCAAAGCCAAGCAAACGAGAAAGTCAATTCATTAATTCCGGCGTGAGAGGGGGCGATGGTGTCGCTCAGGCGACGTCGGCAAATTACGACGAAGACGGGTTGGCGCAGGCATTGCGCCGCTTGCGCAAGCAGGTGATGGTCAGGCTGATCCTGCGCGACCTCAACGGCCTGGCGGATCTGGGTGAAGTGATCGCGACGATGACCGCGCTGGCCGAGGTCTGCGTGCAAAGCGCGCAGGCCTGTTTGATGCATAACCTGCAGCAGCTGTTCGGCAGCCCGATGGGCGAATCCAGCGGCGCGCCCCAGGAACTGCTCATCATCGGCATGGGCAAACTGGGCGGAGAAGAGCTGAACGTCTCGTCAGACATCGACCTGATCTTCGTCTATCCGGAAGACGGGCAGACCGGCGGCGCGCACAGCCTGAGCAACCACGAATTCTTCTCGCGGCTCGGGCGCCGCCTCATCACGATGATCAACGAACTCACTGCCGATGGCTACGTGTTCCGCGTCGACATGCGGCTGCGCCCCTACGGCGAGAGCGGACCGCTGGTGAGCAGTTTCGCCGCGCTGGAAGAATACCTGGTCAGCCAGGGACGCGAATGGGAACGCTATGCCTGGATCAAGGCGCGCGTCGTGGCGCCTGCCTGCTTCCCTCTCCCCAACCCTCTCCCGGCGAAAGGACCCTCTGGTGAAACAACTAACCAATCGACTAGGCTGGCAAACAACGCCAGCGAAGTCGCTGGTTATCCTCAATCCTCTGGTGGAACTACTAGCCATTCGACTAAGCCCGTGAACGGCCAAGTCGCTGGTTATCCCGCAAGCGGGGAGAGCAAAGCGAGGGGGGCGGAGCCAGGCGAACGAGAAGGGCAATCTTCAATCCCTGGCGAGGGGGCAAACGAATCGCTGCGCGAGTTATACGTTAACGAACTGGCGCAACTGGTGCAGCCTTTCGTGTTCCGCAAGTACCTGGACTTCGGCGCGATCGAATCGATGCGTCGTCTGCATGCGCAGATACGCCGGGAAGTGCAGCGCCGCGACCTGTTCGACAATATCAAGCTCGGCCCCGGCGGCATCCGCGAGATCGAATTCATCGCGCAGGTGTTCCAGCTGATACGCGGCGGGCAGGATGCCAGGCTGCGCATACTGCCGACCCGGCGCGTGCTGCAGGTGCTCGCCGCGAACGGGCAGCTCGGCGCACAAATCGTCGCGGACCTCGATGCCGCCTATGTGTTCCTGCGCAACCTGGAACACCGCCTGCAATACCTTGATGACCGGCAGACCCAGGAACTGCCGGAAAATGCGCCCGACCGGCAGATCATCGCCGAAGCGACGGGCCACTCGGATTACGCCGCGCTGCTCAACGAACTCGACCGCCATCGCGCCTTCGTCAGCCTTCAGTTCGAGCAGATCTTCGGCGCGCTGAAGGAGGAAAAGATCGATGCGCAGCTGTGGCACGAGGGCATCAGCGAACGGGAGCTGGCAACCCAGCTGAAGAACCTCGGCTTTCACGAGGCTGAACAAAGCGCGCAACTGCTGCAACAGATGCGCGCCGGCAACCGCTACCGGCAATTGCCCGAGCTGAGCCGGCAACGCCTGATCCGGCTGATCCCGCAATTCATCGCGCTGAGCGCGCAGCAGCCCGATCCCGATGCGACGCTGTCCCGATTGCTGACGCTGCTCGAGACCGTCAGCCGGCGCGCCGTGTATCTCGCCTTCCTGGCCGAATTTCCGCAGGCGCTGCAGCGCCTGACCGCGCTGGTCTCCGCCAGCAGCTGGGCCAGCGCATACCTGACCCAGCACCCGGCGCTGCTCGACGAATTGCTGGATTCGCGCGAGATATACCAGCCGCCGCAATGGCAGCAGATCGATGCCGAACTGCGCAGCCGCCTAGACGACTGTGCCGGCGACACCGAGCGGCAACTCGACGTGTTGCGCCATGTCCAGCAGGAGCAGATCTTCCATCTGCTGGCGATGGACCTGCAGGGCCTGCTGCCGCTCGAAACGCTGAGCGACCATCTGAGCGCGCTGGCCGACCTGATCCTGGGCCATGTGCTGAGACTATGCTGGGCAGCCCTGCGCAAACGCCACCGCGACGAGGCGAGATTCGCGATCATCTCCTACGGCAAACTGGGCGGCAAGGAACTGGGCTACGCCTCCGACCTCGACCTGATCTTTCTGTACGACGACGACCATCCCGACGCGCAGGAGAATTACGCGCGGCTCGCGCAGCGCATCAACACGATGCTGGGCAGCTACACGTCATCGGGGCGGCTGTATGAAACCGACCTGCGCCTGCGCCCGAACGGCGCGAGCGGCCTGCTGGTGAGCTCGATCGCCGCGTTTGCCGGATACCAGCAGAATGAAGCGTGGGTGTGGGAGCATCAGGCGCTGACGCGCGCCCGTTTCAGCGCGGGTGATCAGAAGGTCGGCAGGGCTTTCGACAGGATCCGCGAACAGGTGCTGTGCCAGGCGCGCGACTTGGCGAAGCTGCGCAGGGAGATACTCGGGATGCGCCGGAAGATGCATGACGGCCATCCCAACGACAGCGGGCTGTTCGACATCAAGCACGACAGCGGCGGCATGGTGGACATCGAATTCATCGTGCAATACATGGTGCTGGCCCATGCCCACCAATATCCGCAATTGACCGCCAACATCGGCAACCTCGCGCTGCTCAAACTCGCCGGCGAGCTGGGCCTGATCCCTGCCGGACTCGCCGAGCAGACCCGCGCGCTGTATCGCACGCTGCGCCAGACACAGCACCGCATGCGGCTGAACAACCTGACACCCTGCCGGGTGGCGCCCGATGAGATCGACATCCAGGCAAGCCGGCAGCTGTGGAAGATACTTCTTGATGCGGATTGAGGCGGGGACGATGGACACGGCACCTTGAGCGCCCGCTATCGCTTGTGCGAAGGGCAGCGGCCCCGTCGTTTGCGCAAAGCATCGAACACTGCATGATCATCTTCCTTTGCGATTTCAAAAACCCTGCCGCCCGCTGAAAGTCCTTCAGCAGGATATCCGTTCAGCAATCGGGTGCTCATCCCGCTTGCCCCGGCAAAAAAAATGCCGCGGCTCCGGAGGAGCCGCGGCACTGCAAGACGATGCCGCCATCGCTATTATGTTCGGCAAGCGCCTGTTGCCGGCCGATTCACCTGCCGAATGGACTATCCATCAGGTGCACAGGATACACCGTGTGAAAATCGAACATCGTGAACAGATCCCCGATCGCCGGCGAGTTCACCGGAACATAGGGATTGTCCGGCAGCTGCCTGGGGTCAGGCAGATTGTCGCGGCTGCGATTGGTGATGGGTGCAAGGCCCCAATTGCGTTCGATGAACTTCGCGATGGAAACGTGATCGGTGTAGGCATGGTCGACACGCCCCCCTTTCGAATAGGGCGATACCACTATCATCGGTATACGCGCGCCGTCGCCGAAAAAATCCACCGGCTGGATATATCCGGAATCATAGTAACCGCCGCCCTCGTCGAATGTGATCAAAATGGCCGTGCCCGCCCACAGCTTGGGGTTGGCCTGCACCGCATCCACCAGTTTCCTTGCGAAGCCTTCAAACAGATCGAGTTTCGAAGAAGCCGGATGGCCGTCGAGCAATCCGCCCGGTTTGACGAACGAAACTGCGGGCAGGTCGCCGTTGGCGATGTCGGCATACAGATCGGTCGTATCCTTCAAGTGCTCTGATACAAGGGTCGGATTCGTCATGATCGATGTCTCATACAGGAAGGGATTGCAGATGTTGCAATAGACGCTCTGCGGCGAGTTTGCGACGAAGCTGTTCCAGCCCTCCCCGTAGTACTTCCACGGTATATTTTTGGCGATGAGCCGGTCGCCTATGGTCGGCACTGATGATGGCGGGATCGTGAATGCACTGGTGTTGACGCTGCCGTCGCCGTTGTAGCCGGGGTTGTAATTGTTGAGCAGGTAATACACACCGGGAGCGCAGTTCGGCTTCGGGTGGGCCGGCAACGAACTCAGGTAGCCGACGATTGCACCGACCCCGGGCTGCGACGGGTCGGCACATTCGCTGTATGAACCGCCCGAGTAGCCATCCTGGGTGTAATAGTTGTTGGTGCCCGGCTGCGGATCGGGATCTTCGATCTGGTTGGCGGGAGGAGTCGCAGCGTGGCCATGGCCGTCAGAGTAATACATCGCATCGGCCGAACCGAGCATGATGTGATTGGCCCCGGTACCGCCCTGAACCGCCTGGTGATAGTTGTCGCTGATGGCGTAATCCCGCGCAAGCTGTGTAAGGTAAGGCGCATCGCCGTTGCCCACATTGTAGAACCCCATCGCCGTGGAGCCTTCCCCGGTGCTCAGGTCGTTGAACCCGGCCGGCTGTGCATTGCCGTTGCTGCCCGCTCCGATGCTCGTTTCTACCCAGGGGAACAGGTCCATCAGGCAGCCGCTTGGATTGGTACGCGTGGCGTTGGCCGCATTACAGTCAGACTGCTGCCAGCCCTGATAGAAACGATGCACCGGACTGGCTGCGTAATCGTCATACGAAAGACTGGGCGTAAGCGGGAACGGGCCGCTGGGCAGGCTGGTCACGTTGGCGATCCGGGTGTCGATGCCGTACTGCGGCAGGCCGGTCGCGCCGGTGGTCAGCAATGGCAGATCTCCGGGAAGCAATGCGCCGCTCTCGGCCAGGGTAGCAAGCGCAAGGGTAGCAAAGGGCGGCGGATTCGTATCGCTGGCCGCGGTGGGAGCACTGCCGGTAAGGGGCGCGGGAAGTTTCTGATAAGGCGTCTTCGCGGCCGGGCTGAGCGTATATTTCGCCGGCGCGGTCAAATTGGCCTGATATTGCGCGGCAAGCGCAAAGTTGGGTCCCGGTGTACCGTCGGCGTTGATGATGCCCCTGGACAGCAGGTTCGATACGGTCTGGCCGCGGGGCGGACGATAAGCGCCGAACACGTGGTCGAATGTCCTGTTCTCGCCTATGATCACGATGACGTGCTTGATCGGTGTGGCGGTCGGATTCTGCGCCGCATGGTCGTTCATCTGTTCGGCCGCGACTAGCGCCGGGATGCCCAACGCCGAGAATCCGAAGCATGCCAGACTCACGCTGGCCACGATGCGTTTTGCTTTCTGGTGCAGTGGTACATGTTCTCGTTTCATGATTGCCTCCTTGGATAAGGACTGTTGCTTGGGTTGTTGAGTGGGTTCGTGTGTCATGCGTCCATGACACGCGGCAGATCGTGACATGTCACCGTGACAAAATCGTGATGCGGGCGTGACAAGATCATGACGCGGTCATGACAGCATGATGCCGAGACCGGGCCGATCGACGAGAGCGGGCCGATCGAAAAGCCCGCCCGGATCATTGATTCGCGCTATTGCGTTTCAGCGGCGGGAAGCGCAGGCTGCCGTGAACGGCATCGCATCGAGCCGGCGCTGTGGAAGATACTTCTTTAGTCGGATCGAAGCGGGGAAGACGGGGGCTGTATGCCCGACGCCCCTATCGTTTGTGCAAAGGGCAGCGGCGCTATCGTTTGCGCAACGGATCAGGCGGCCCTGGTACTTGCCGAATGGCATCTCGCGCGTGACCGGCAGCTCCGATGCCGGTGTTCTGTCTGCTCGATGATCCGCACCACCGGGCCGGCATTGTCAAAATACGAAGGTCAAACTTATTTCCGGATGGGTCGAGGTGCACGGACTGTAGATCGAATTCGCGCAATCGAGATACGTCTCATAGACCAGGCCGAAACCGACATAGCCATTGGAACCGGCAGAATAATATATTCCGGCGCGCGCGCCGACCGAATCGATGCCGGGCTCTCCGCTGACATTGGTGTGGCGGTAGAACCCGCCCAAATATGGCTCCACCGGAGACGTTCTGTAGAAGACGTATTGCACCAAAGGTGCATATCTGGTGATCGCAGGACTGCCCCCGGACCAACTCTCCAAAGACAAGCCGACACCCAGCCCGTCGATGACGTAATACGTCGCGCTCGCGCCTATGACCAGATAGCTGTTGTCGAATGCATAACCATTCCCGGCCGACACCCCTATGCTCGTCCGCCCCTGGCTGAAAAACCCGCCCATGCCGGCAGCGCTCGCCGGCAAGACAGTCAATGCCAGCAACAGCGTAAACAACAGCCTGCTCATCGGAACGCCCCTTCACGATCACAACGAGGTTCGAGTTTGCACAAGGATTCCCGTTTTGTCTATCGATCCAACCGCTACGCCAAACCTGCCTGCCATTCGAACGAATATGCACGGCTCACGAAGTAACTGCATCAATATTATTATTTATTGCCGGCGCCGCTTCACAGATGTCGCAGGTCGTCCGGAACATCGATATCGGCAAAGATCCCGGCATCGTCGATCCTGATATCCGTGACATGGGATGTATCGCGTTCCAGCAGACGCCGGGCGCCATTGTCGCCCTGCAGCGCCAGCAATTCATCGCGGTACCTGGAAGCGAAACCGACCGGATGGCCGCGCCTGCCGTCGCGCGCGGGGGCAGCCAGGGCCGCGCCATCCAGCATCGCCGCGCGCACGCCGATGATGGCTTCGGCAGGTAGGGCAGGCATATCGGCCAGCCCGATCAGCCAGGCGGCGGCGTCATGGTTTGCGCGCACGCCGCAGACTAGGCTGGACGCCATCCCCTGCGCGGCATTCGCGCATTCTGCCCAGTTGATCGGTGCCGACCCGGTTTCGCCCAGCGCGGATTCGATCGCGGCGCAAAAAGTTTCCGCGCCCGGCCTGATGACCACCGTGACATGACCGAATGTCTCCAGCCAGGGGAGCAGGCTGTGCGCGGCGAGCGGCAATGTCACGCCGCGCAATGTCAGCGCATGCAACAGCTTGTCGGAGCCGAAGCGGCTCGAGGCGCCCGCCGCCAGCACGATCGCGGCGATGTCGCCCGGCCCGGAAACAGCATCAGACAAGACTTTCCCTGTCGAAAGGCATGTGCCGCAGGCGCTTTCCGGTCAGCTTGAACACCGCGTTCGCGACCGCCGGAGCGATCGGCGGCAAGCCCGGTTCGCCGATGCCGGTGGGTGCTTCGTGGCTTTCGACGAAATGCACCTCGACTACAGGCATCTCGGAGAACCTGAGCGGCGTGTAGTCGTGAAAATTGGATTGCATCACGCGGCCCTTCTCCAGCGTGATCGCATCGTGCAGCGCGGCGGAGAGCCCGTATGCGATCGCGCTTTCGATCTGCTGCTGCACACCGTCCGGATTGATGACCTGGCCGCAATCGACCGCGGCGACCACGCGGTGCACGCGGATCTTGCCGCTCTGCAGCGACACTTCGGCGACTTCCGCGACATAGCTGTCGAACGCCTTGTGCACCGCCACGCCGTAGGCATGGCCGGCCGGCAATTTCGTCTTGCCCCAGCCTGCTTTTTCCGCGGCCAATTTCAATACGCCGCGGTATCGCGATGTAGCGGGAAGAAGATCGAGCCGGTAAGCGACCGGGTCCTTCTTCGCGAGATGCGCCAGCTCGTCGATCATCGTTTCGACGACGAACGCGGTATGCGAATGGCCCACCGAGCGCCACCACTGCACCGGCACTTCGTTCTTCGGGCTGTGCAGATCGACCTGCAGGTTGGGGATCATGTAGGGCAGATCGGCCGCGCCCTCCACCGAGGTGGCATCGATGCCGTTATGCACGATAAAGCCCTCGAAGAACGTGCCTGCCACGATGGACTGGCCGACGATCGTGTGTTTCCACGCCACCGGCTTGCCGTCTTTCGCGATGCCCGCCACGATATGGTCGGCCCACATCGGGCGGTAATTGCCGCCTTGCATGTCATCCTCGCGCGTCCACACCACCTTGACCGGCTTGCCTACCGCCATGGCTGCCTGCACCGCCTCAATCACGAAATCCGAGCGCGGATTGGCGCGCCGGCCGAAACCGCCGCCGAGGAAAGCCGTATGGATTTCCACCTGTTCCGGCTTGAGTCCGGCTGTCCTGGCCGCCATGTTGCGATCCACGGTCTGCATCTGTGTGCCGGTCCAGATCGTGCAGTGATCGGGCTTGAGGTCCACCACAGCATTGAGCGGTTCCATCGCGGCGTGCGCCAGATAAGGCACTTCATAATCGGCGCTGACGGTCTTGTGCGCGGACTTGAAACCCTTGACCGTATCGCCATCCTTGCGTGCCACCGCTCCGGTTGTCTGCGCGAAGTCGCGGAACTCGGCAAACATCCTGGGCGTGGAGAGCGATGCACCCGCCCCTTCATCCCATTCGATCTCGAGCAGGTCGCGCGCGGTCTTCGCGGGCCAGAAGCCGGTTGCCGCGACCGCGATCCCGGTCGGCACCTGATAGACGCCCTGCACGCCGGCTATCTTGCGCGCCTCTGTAGCGTCGAAGCTTTTGACCTTGCCGCCGAATACCGGGCTGCGCGCGATCACCACGGTCAGCATGCCGGGCAGATAGACGTCGAGGCCGAACTGCGCGCTGCCGTTGATCTTGGCCGGTGTATCGAGGCGTTTGGTCGGCTTGCCGATGATCTTGAAATCGTTGGGCGACTTCAGAACGACCTTGTCCGGCAGCGGGAATGTCGCCGCGGCATCGGCCAGCGCGCCGTAGCTCGCCGTCCTGCCGCTGGCGGTATGGATCACCTGGCTGTTCTCGGCACGGCATTCGCTGACCGGCACGCCCCAATGTTCGGCCGCAGCGCGGATCAGCATCATCCTGCCGCTGGCGCCGACGCGCCTGAGTTGGTCCCACGACGACGGGATGCTGGAACTGCCGCCGGTCATCTGCATGCCCATGCCCGGGCGGTTATACACTGCGGCCACCGGAGCAGCCTCTACGCTGATGCGGCTCCAGTCCGCTTCCAGTTCCTCGGCGATCAGCATAGGCAGCGAAGTGTATACACCCTGCCCCATCTCGGACTTGTTGACGACGATCGTGATATTGTCATCCGGCGCGATGCGGATGAACGCGTTGGGCGGGTATGTTTCCTTCGGCGGCATATCGGCCGCATAGGCGCGCCCGCCCTTCATCGGCAGGTAGAAACCGATCACCAGTCCGCCCATCAACGCGGCGGATTCTTTCAAGAATTTGCGGCGCGCAGGATCCTGTGCGGCGCTGTTCTTATCTTGTGTTTCGGCCCGGGTTCTCATGCTGCACCTCCCTTCGCGTCTGCCGCCGTCTGGTCAGCCGCCATCCGGATCGCCGCGCGGATGCGGTTGTAGGTGCCGCAACGGCACAGCAAGCCGTCCATCGTCGCGCAGATCTCCGATTCGCTCGGATGCGGGTTCTCCTTCAGCAACGCGGTGGCCGCCATGATCTGGCCGGATTGGCAATATCCGCACTGCGGCACATCCACTTCCTGCCACGCCGCCTGCACCGATTTGCCCAGCGCGGTCTCGGCGACTCCTTCGATCGTCGTGACCTGCTTGTTGCTCGCCGTCGACACCGGCGTCACGCAGGAACGCACCGCGCGCCCGTCCAGATGCACGGTGCATGCGCCGCACTGCGCGATGCCGCAGCCGTACTTGGTGCCGGTCAGCTGCAGGTTGTCGCGCAGCACCCACAGCAACGGTGTACTGGGGTCGGCATCGACCTTGGTCTTCTTGCCGTTGATGGTTAACGTGATCATGAGCATACCTCCTGGTTGTTTGGTTGAGCCCGATTGCCTGTTTGATTCTGATTAGTGATAGCCTGGACAGTATTGATGATCTGTGAGGCGCAAGCCGCTTCAACAGACTGGTTAGGACCCGCCGCTTGATTTCGACCGGCCACCTGATTTCGAACAGCGATCAGATGCGCGAGTATCGAAACTGCGATCTCCGGCGGCGTGCGGCTGCCGATGCGCAAGCCCACCGGTCCGTGCAGCCGGGCTATCTCCTGCGGGGTGAGGTCGAACATCGCGAGCCGCTCGCGGCGTTTGGCATTGTTGGTTCTGGAGCCGAGCGCGCCGACATAGAACGCCGGCGATTTCAGCGCCTCCAGCAGCGCCATGTCGTCCAGCTTGGGATCATGCGTCAGCGCGATGATCACGGTAGCGCTGTCGGCCTGCAATGCCGTCACCGCGTCGTCGGGCATCCCGCCCATCAGGATCGTGTCCGGCACATCCCAGGTCGCGCGCATCCCGGCGCGCGGATCGCAGATGTACACCTGGTAGTCGAGCGCTTGCGCCATCCGCGCGAGATAGGCGGAAGTCTGGCCGGCGCCGATGATCAGCATGCGCCAGCGCGGGCCGTGCACCGTGACCAGTGTCGTTCCGTCAAAAGAGATGTTGTCGCCGCGGCCGGCGTCGTGCAGTTCCACCTGCAACGTAGCAAGGTGCAGCGTGCGCCCGACCAGCCGGTGTGCATGGACCAGGTTCAGCACCTGTCCCACCCAATCCTGTTTTTGCACGGGCTCCACCACCACGCATATCATGCCGCCGCAGGGCAGCCGGAAACGTTTGGCTTCTTCCTTGGTGACGCCGAAGCTGATCACCTCGCAGCGGCCGGCCGGCAATTCGCCGCGCTTGGCGCGCAGCACCAGATCGTCCTCGATGCAGCCGCCCGACACCGAACCCGCAGCCTGGCCGTCGCCGCGCAGCGCGAGCATCGCGCCCGGCGGACGCGGGCTGGAGCCGAAGGTTTCCACCACCGTCACCAGCCACAGCGGAAGGTCTCCCGCCTGCCAGTCCCGCAGGGTCTTGAGTACAGAAAGATCGACGCTATCCATACGTGCCTCCACGTGCCGGGAGATATTTTCCCAAATTTCCGGGGTGGATTCCACCGGCGGCGGCTGCGAAATCATATCATCCAAGAGGCGATATCCTACGCTCTCTGGCGGCAAAATCTACTGCTTCGCGCCGACCTCGATGCGCTCGTATTCCGCGATCACCTGAGCGCCCAGCAACAGCAGCGTGGCGGCCGCTTCCATGCTGAGCAGCACGATGATGGCCGTGGTGAGCGAGCCGTACACCACGCTCACCTGCGACAGCGTGCCAAAATACCAGGCCAGCGCATGGCGGATGATTTCCCACAACAGGCCAGCCGTGACGCTGCCGATCAGCGCGTGATGCGCCGATAGCCTGCCCACCGGCATAAAGTAATAGATAGCAGAGATCAGCAGGATCTCGCCGGACACGCCGGCAATATAGATCAGCCAGCGCGAGAACCCGCCCAGCGACCAGCTATGGCCCAGTATCACCAGATGCTCGCCGCCTATCGCAATCAGATCGACGATCAGGAACGTGCCCACGAACAGCACCGCGCCGATGAAAAAGATATAGCCGAACGGCAGCAGCAGCGAAACGAGGATATGCCGCTTGCGCTGCTCCACGCGATGTAGAAAGATCACCGAGATCGCGCTCTCCAGCACCTTGAAACCGAGCGAGCTGAAGAACAGCATCGTGATGAACAGCACCCAGCCGATCACCTCGCGGTGACCGAGGAAAGCCTTCAGCTCCGCCACCACCGCCTTGCTTTCGCCAGGCACCACGTACGCCAGCGCAGTGTTCAGCGTCGCCAGCAGCACGTCCTCGTCGACCACCTGCGACAGCGCGATCACCATCAGGATCAGCAGCGGCACGATGGAGAGCAGCGCATAGTAGGCCACTGCGCCGGCGAGCAGCAGGCCCTGGTTGGCCTGGAATGCCTTCAGAACCCGGAGCGAGAAGGCGACCGGGTTTTTCAGGACATAGCTTGTTCTCGGGTCGATCAGTTTCATGGGAGTTTCATTGATGAATGGGAAGGTCGGCGATCGACAGCGATTGTACTTGCAGTCCTTGACCTGCAAATTCATTCGGCACAAACCGCGCCGGAAATCTACTTGTGCTTGAACGTGATGCCTTCTTGATTGGCGAGCATAGCGCATCTGCCCGCCGCGAGCGCATCCAGGAACGTCTGCGTCGATTTTATCGTCAGCGCCCCGGTCTTGCGTGAAAAGCCGCTGCCGGCAAAATTCATGTGCGTCGCGCCGTCGATGATGCCCAGCCATTTGCAGCCCGCGGGCATATCGTCATAGGGAATGGTTCGCGTTGCCCAGCCTCCTTCCAGCGCCTTGTCGCTGGTGCCGGTCAGCATCAGCACCGGCTTGACTATCTTGCTCCATGCGTCCTCCGGGAAGATCGATCCCGGTCCCTGCGGCGACAACGCCACATAGGCATCAAAGCGGTCTTTGCCGGTCAGGTTCAACTTGTTGGCTGCGCCTGCCTCCAGCATCACCGTGGCCGCGCCCATCGAATGCCCGAGCAGCGCCGCGAACTGTTTGCGGCAGTTCGGGCGCGCGTAATCCAGCGCCGCACCGATGTCCATCCAGCGGGCCTCGTATGCCGCGCGGTCCGTCGTCATCTTGAGCAGCGCGTCTTTGACATCGAACCCGTGGATATCGGCGCGCAGCACCGAGGGCCCGCTTTCCTTGTGCCCCGCCACGACGCTTAGCCATCCGTCGCTGCTGAGCGCCTGCGCGAGGTAACTCAAACCCTTTTCGGTGCCGCCGGCACCCGGCGACAACACCACGATGCCTTTGCACGATGCGGCAGCAACGCCGTAAACGCGCACCGGGACCTGCGCGCCGTCCGCGCGCCTGAGTGTCTGGCTTTCTGCACCGCCGGCCCGCGCGGCGAACGGACATAACAGGATCAGCGCCAGGCACACGCCCGGCAGCGAACGCAACTTGGCGCCGACATCGATCGAGTTGCTCGATAACTTTTGCATTCTCATTGCCTTCATAACATATCGTCCGTCACGCAACGCATCAATGTACAGCGATCTTTCCCTTATTATTCGAAAGCTTATAGATATAGAAAAAAAGTATAAAACTTTTTGTTGCGTCATGTATCGAATTCGGGTCTTGGAACAAAAAGGAGGACCGCCATCATGCTAGACATCAACAAAGCCACCACGGCGCGCTTCGATCCGGATGGCAACATGTTCGGCCTCGCACATTGGTCGCCGCTTGTTGCAAAGATCCGGGCACACGCCGAAGGGATCTTTCTGAGCGATGAACACTGGGCCATCATCAACTACCTGCGCGAGCGCTACCGCGAGCACGGCGACGCGAAGAGCGCGCGCGAGATCATGAAAGAGCTGGAAGAAAAGTTCACCGATGGACACGGGCGGGGCATCCTGTACCAGCTGTTCCCCGGCGGCCCGGTGAGCCAGGCCAGCCGCATCGCGGGTTTGCCGCTGCCGCCCTACTCCAGCGACCCGTCCTTCGGCACGGTTGAATGAGATGAAACGGGGGGATAGCCGGCCGATTGTGGCAGGCGACCCGTATTGTCACGGATTGCTAGGCTTGCACAGGCTTCAGCTCTGCGTCGTGCTCGAATTTGGAATTGACCCATAACATCAGATCGGAAAGCGCGGCATCTTCGGTGAGCGAATGCCGCTGCTCGAGGTGAAACTGTGTAATACCCGACTGGCCGGGTGTCTTGAGCACGCGCGGCTTCTCGTACCACAGGCAGCTTGCCTGGAAGCCGTGGCCTTCATGCTGCGTGATGAAGATCCGGAACACGCGCGTATCGACCTTGACCTCGTAGGTTTTTGTCCATTTGATATCACTCACATGATTCTCCTTGGGGTAATCTGACCGCGTAACGCAATTGTACGTGGAGGAGCGAATGTCTTCCACCGGCGCGTACCAGTGTTGCCGGGAAAACTCAGGCAACCGGGCTAAAATCCAATAACGCTGTTGAATAAACAGGTCATGTCACTTATAGTGCGTTTAATAATCCGTCTTGCAAGGTGGCAAAACATGACTGACTCACGTATCACGCTTGATTCCAGCAAACGCGGCGGGCGCCCCTGCATCCGCAATCTGCGCATCAGCGTCTATGGCATACTGGAGATGCTTGCCGAAGGTATGAATGAAGCAGACATCATCGCGGACTTCCCTGAACTTGAGCCTGCGGATATTCGCGCCTGCCTGGCCTTTGCCGCAGACCGCGAACACAAACTGTACACCGTGGCCGTGTGATGAAACTGCTGCTCGGCGAAACTCTGTCGAGACGTATCGTCCCTTTCCTGCAAACCGCCTTCCCCCGGCTTTTCACACGTTGCCTTGTTAGGATTGGAAAAAGAGAGCGATTCTGAAATTTGGCAATACGCAAAAGACAACGGCTTCGTGATCGTCACCCGAGATTCTGATTTTCAGGAACGCTCACTGGTTGGGGGCCACCCGCCGCAAGTTGTCTGGCTGAAAATCCCGAACCACTCCAAAACAGTGGTGCTCAACATCCTATTGGATCACCGCAAGGAAATCGAACACGCATTGATAGAAAAGAATCTCGCTTGCGTCGAACTCAGTCACCATCGCCAATAGCAATTCCCTCCTTCCCGTGATATCTCAGTTGTGAGCGTATGGCCGAGATAGTATGGCTTGGATACGATGAGCTGCAGCGCGCGATTCTTGCTAATATCGCGGCCTCTCGCTACAGGGTAAACTTGCCCATACATCCAACGGAGATCAAACATGCTCAAACTTTATTATGTCCCCGGCACCTGCGCCCTTGCCCCGCACATCGTCCTGCGCGAAACCGGGCTGGCCTACACCGTCGAAAAGGTCGGCCGCGACGACAAGAAGACCGAGACCGGTCTCGACTACACCGCGATCAACCCGAAGACCAACGTCCCCGCGCTGACGATGAACGACGGCCAGCTCCTGACCGAGGTCGCCGTGATCGTGCAATACCTCGCCGACCAGGTCCCGGACAAAATGCTCGCGCCGCCCGCCGGCACGCTGGAGCGTTATCGCCTGCAGGAATGGCTCAACTTCATCTCGAGCGAGTTGCACAAGGGCTGCAGCCCGCTGTTCAACCCCAAGCTCAACGATGAAGGCAGGGCGGCCTTGATGTCGCGCCTCACGCAACGCATCGCTTTCGCGGCAGATGCGCTGAAGAACAGGAAATACCTGATGGGCCATTTCACCGTTGCCGACGCCTATTTGTTCACCGTGCTCAGATGGGCGCCGCGCCTCGGGATTGACCTGTCGAACTGGCTGGCGCTGAAGGACTTCATGGAACGCATGGCCGAGAGACCGGCGGTAAAGACCGCGATGCAGGAAGAAGGGCTGTGAAACCGGGCATTATCAAACATCCTTTGACTGGTTCACGCGGAGACGCGGAGTACGCGTCTCCGCGTGAGTCATAGGCCCTTCTTCCACCCGGCATAGCTGATGCGCGGCACATCGAAACGGTCGGTGGTGCGGCAATACACCGATGGCGAGCCGAGCCGGCCGATAGGCGCGAAATTGTTCACATGCATGCGCGGGCCCATCAGATGATCCGCCACATGGAACATCACCACCTCGCTGATGATCAGCGTATTCTTGCCGAGCACTTGCGAACTGTGCAGCTTGCATTCCATGCTCGCCTGCGACTCCGCGACCCGCGGCGGCTTCACCTTGACCGAGGGCGCGGCGTGGAGATTGGCCGCGGCAAGCTCGCTCTCTCCTTCCGGGAAATCCGCCGCCGAGATATTCATCGCGTCGAACAGATCCTCGGTCACCAGGTTGACGACGAATTCGCCGCGGGCCAGGATATTCTTCGCGGTGTCCTTCATCGCGCCATCCGTTTCTCTGGCTTCATCCGCGCCGACGCTGATGACGAGGTACAGCGGATTGCCGCTCACCGCGTTGAAAAAACTGAAAGGCGCGAGATTGACCACGCCGTCGGCATTCTGGCTGGTGACCCACGCGATCGGGCGCGGCACCACCAGATTGGTCAGCAGCTTGTAGTTGTCGGCTGGAGTTTGTTGGAATGGATCGATTTGCATGAAGATTACTTTCCGAATGATGATGATTTTGTGCCAACCGCTGTCGACATCCAACTGCGCGGATGTCCGCTATCGGGGTCCTTTTTGCGGTTATATTTATAGCCCAGTATAAAGCAACAGTCGGAGACACACTCAATATCTGACGCGATAGCCACCGGCACGATAACCGCAACAATCAACAGCCGGATCCAGCCAGGCACGCGGACGTATCTTCACACGTTTATGGCAAAGGAAGGCCGTGTCGACGCATTCCCGCGGCTTGCACTTGATATCCGCATTTCGGCCCCCATTTGCCATCCGTTGGGAATTACAAGGAAATGGAATGGATCAAATCCTGCGATACTTGGAGAAGCACGGTGAGCGCCTCGATTCCGAGATAGCCGTGGGTGCCGGGCTCTCGCTGTCAAAAACACAGCTCTATTTGTCCGAGCTTGCGGCCCAAGGCAAGGTCGTGGCTTACCACTCGACGAGGTTCGTGGAAGGCCGGAAAATCGAAGGGATCCGATGCAGGCTGTCCGGGATCACGCCAAAAGCGGCACCGGGACGCAAGGCGAAGGGTTCTATCGTCAACTGATCTTCGAACTGCCAATTTACGTTCTCTGGCAGCGGCCGGGGAATTTGTCTGCCCCCGAAATCCGACCGGCCTGCTCTGGAAGTTGGCATAACCGTCCCCATATAATTTTAGGTAATTAGGGCGTTTCGTAACCAGTGTATCCTTGGAGATACTTATGGTTACTGGGGTTCTGACAGTATTTAGTTGTGCGACCAACTTTTTGAATGGTCGCAAGTGTGTTTTTTGCGGTTCCTTTAAGACTGTGAAGACCACGCGAGGCTACGTGAAATGCATGCTGTGTGGTAAGCAAAAAAGCCTGAACAAGCTGCGTCGCGAGATTGCCATTTTGCAAGGATTTTACCAGCAGCAACCGGCCTACCGGCTGGCCAGTGACTTGGGGGTGGATGCCAAGACGGTGACACGAGTCTATCAGCGGTTGCGCATTGCACTGTTTCATACCGCTGAACTGGAAGGTGCCAAGCTGTCCGGCGAGATCGAGCTGGACGAGTCCTATTTCGGTGGAGTTCGTAAGGGGCAACGTGGCCGTGGCGCAAGAGGCAAAAGCATCGTATTCGGCCTGCTGGAGCGGGATGGCAGGGTGTACACCAAGGTCGTGGAGTCGGTCTCGGCTGAGACTCTGATGACTCATATCCAGGCTCATACCGGCAAGGGATCGGTCTACTACACCGACGCGTTTCGTGGATATCAATCGCTGCAACGTTATGGAAAACATATGGTGGTTAATCATTCCAAAGGCTTTGTTAATAAAAAAACCAAAAACCATATCAACGGCATTGAAGGGTTTTGGAGTTATGCTAAACATATTCTGTACAACTATCGGGGCGTATCGAGGTATCATTTTCCAATGTACTTGAAAGAAATCGAATACCGTTACAATCATCGTCAGGAAAATATTTTCAAACTCTTCCTGAAGATCTATTTTGGTTACGTTTCGCCCTAATTACCTAATTTTATATGCTAATCAAACTCTGTAAACCCGTTCACCGGGAGATCCCTTATGCCCTCACGTGACCCGATCGGCTGGATGTGGGCCGAAGCCTGCCAGATGCTGGACCAGGCCGAGCGCCTGCAGCGGCAGTTCTTCCGCCTGGATTTTCCGCGCGGCGCGCGCGTGGCGTGGCAGCCGCCGGTCGATGTGCTCGAGGACGAGCGCGAGTTCGTCGTCGTCGTCGCACTGCCCGGCGTGTCCCCCGCCAACGCCGAGGCGAAGATCGACGGGCGCACGCTGCTGATCCGGGCCAAGGGCGGGGTATCTCTGCGGGATCGCGCCGGCTCGATCGAGCGGATGGAGATCCCCCACGGCTACTTCGAGCGGCGCCTTGTGCTGCCGCAGATCAGGCTTGAACTGGGCTCCCAGCAATGGAGGGATGGCTGCCTGGTGGTGACTATAAGGAAGATGAGATGAACGCGACGACCGCAAACGATACCGACACCGCCCGCATTCCGGCGCAGGCCGAAAGCAACCTGCCCGCCTCTGCGGCGGAGGACCACTCCGCGCCCGCGTCCGGTGCGCGCAAATCGCGGCCGCTGCCCGATGACGCGATGATCATCCTGCCGGTGCGCAACATGGTGCTGTTCCCCGGCGCCGTGGTGCCCCTCACGATCGGCCGCAAGCGTTCGGTCGCCGCTGCGCAGCAGGCCGCCCGCAGCCAGCATCCGATCGGCGTGCTGTTGCAGCGCCAGGGCGACGTCGCAGATCCCGGCCCCGACGATTTGCACTGGGTGGGCACCGCCGCCAACGTGGTGCGCTACATCACCGCAGCCGACGATACCCATCACCTGATCTGCCAGGGCGAGGAGCGCTTTCGCGTGCTCGAATTCCTCGACGGCTACGATTTCCTCGCCGCGCGCGTGCAGCGCATCCCGGACAGCACCCAGGCCGACAAGGAGATCGAAGCGCGGGCCATGACACTGAGGCAGCGCGCGATCGAGATCCTCCGGCTGCTCCCGCAACAGGTGCCGGCGGAGATCGTCAGCGGCCTTGAGTCGATCGAGTCGCCGTCGCGCCTGGCCGACCTCGTCGCCGGCCTGATGGATGCCGACATCGAAGAAAAGCAGTCGCTGCTCGAAACCTTCGACCTGCGTGCGCGGCTCGACCGGCTGCTCGAAATCCTCTCGCGCCGCGCCGAAGTGCTGCGCCTGTCGCGCGAGATCGACGAACGCACCAAGCAATCCATAGGCGAAAAGGGCCGCGAGCACATGCTGCGCGAACAACTGCGCACCATCCAGAAAGAGCTCGGCGAAAGCGACGAGAACGCGGCCGAACTCGACGACCTCGAAAAGGCCATCATGGAAGCCGGGATGCCGGAAGAAGTCCGGAAACAGGCTCTGAAGGAATTCAAGCGCCTGCAGCGCATGCCGGAGGGCGCCGGCGAATCCGCGATGGTGCGCACCTATCTCGACTGGCTCACCGAGCTGCCGTGGAAGGCGCCCGACGCGCCGGCGATCGACATCGCCGAGGCACGCCGCACGCTCGACCAGGATCACCACGGGCTGGAGAAGATCAAGAAACGCATCCTCGAATACCTCGCCGTGCGCAAGCTCAACCCCCAGGGCAAGGCGCCCATCCTGTGTTTTGTCGGCCCGCCGGGCGTGGGCAAGACCTCGCTCGGCCAGAGCATCGCGCGCGCCACCGGGCGCGAGTTCGTGCGCGTGAGCCTGGGCGGCGTGCACGACGAAGCGGAGATCCGCGGCCACCGCCGCACCTATATCGGCGCGCTTCCGGGCAACATCATCCAGGGCATGAAGAAGGCCGGCACGCGCAACGCGGTGGTGATGCTCGACGAGGTCGACAAGCTCGGCGCCGGCGGCTTCCACGGCGACCCTTCCTCGGCGCTGCTCGAAGTGCTCGACCCCGAGCAGAACGGCAGCTTCCGCGACAATTACCTCGCGGTGCCCTACGACCTGTCGTCGGTGCTGTTCGTGTGCACCGCCAACGTGCTCGACACCATTCCCGGCCCGCTGCGCGACCGCATGGAAGTGATCCAGTTGCCCGGCTATACCGCGCAGGAAAAGCTGCAGATCGCGCGGCGCCACCTGCTCGACCGCCAGCTCTCGCGCAACGGCCTGCTGCCGGCACAGTGCGAGATCACCGAAGCCGCGCTGATCAGCATCATCGAGGATTACACGCGCGAAGCCGGCGTGCGCAACCTCGAGCGCGAGATCGGCTCGGTCTGCCGCTACGCGGCGCTGCGCATCGCCGAAGGCGGTGTCGAGCGCGTCAGCGTGGATGCGGCCGACCTCCCGGCGATCCTCGGCGCGCAGAAGTTCGAGGCCGAGACCGCGATGCGTACTGCCGTTCCCGGCGTCGCCACCGGACTCGCGTGGACTCCGGTGGGCGGCGACATCCTGTTCATCGAGGCCGCGCGGATGCCCGGCAGCGGCAAGCTGATCGTCACCGGCCAGCTCGGCGACGTGATGAAGGAAAGCGTGCAAGCGGCCCTGTCGCTGGTGAAAGGGCGTGCGGCAGAACTGGGCATCGATGCCGGGATGCTCGAGAAATCCGACATACATATCCATGTGCCCGCGGGGGCGACGCCCAAGGACGGTCCGAGCGCCGGTGTGGCGATGTTCACCGCGCTCGCCTCGCTGCTCACTCAGCGCCCGGTGCGCAGCGACGTGGCGATGACCGGCGAGATCAGCCTGCGCGGTCTGGTGCTGCCGATCGGCGGAGTGAAAGAGAAAGTGCTGGCCGCGCTGCGCGCCGGCATCAAGACCGTGATGCTGCCCGCCCGCAACCGCAGGGACCTGGAAGACATTCCCGCCGAGGCGCGGGAAAAGCTCGAATTCGTGTGGCTGGAGCGTGTCGATGATGCGCTGAAGGTGGCCTTGTCGAAAGACGGATGACCCGCCGGCGCGGCGGACCGGATGGGGCAGCCGTATGTACTATGAGGCAGCAGCGGGAAACGTGGCGACTATCAGCGTATGCAGGCCATTCCAGCAAATCTGGACGCCGATGCATAACAGGATGAATGCCGAAAGGCGCACCACCACACCGGTTCCGATCGGTCCCAATCTCTTGACGATGTAATGGGCGTAACGGTAGCAAAGGTAGACACTCACCGAGACGATCAGAATGCCGATCATATGCCCAAGCGCGGTCTCGACCAATCTGCGAAGACCCTTGGTCGGATTGGCGCCAAGCGTGAGGGCGACCGAGATCGCTCCCGGTCCCACGGTAAGCGGCATCGTCAGCGGATAGAAGGCACGCTGACCGAGATCCTCCACTGTTGCGGTCGTCGCTTCCTCCTGGGCAAGCGCGGGCGGCGAATTGGGTCTGTTCAGCAACGACCAGGCGATCGCGCAGACGACCACGCCGCCGGCGATCTGAACCGCGGGTATGGATATCCCGAAGAAATCGAGCACATAGGCGCCGATCAGAACCGAAGCGATAAGCAGCAGGAAGCTGTTTATCGCAACACGCTTTGCCATCCGCACCCGTTCCGCAGGCGTGAAGCCGGCCGTCAACGCGATAAAGATCGGCGCTCCGCCCAGCGGGTCGACTATGGGCAGCAACGCCCCGATAGCCAACAGGACGGTTGAGGTGAAATGGCTGAGATCAATGATCACGGTGTTTGATTGCCATTGGCCCGGCATTGAGTATCCGCGAAGGTTCCGGCGCCTGACCAGGGACTGCCATTGAATATCGAAAAGCCGGAAAATGGTCCAAGATCGCTGCTATCCCTGCATCCTGCTGTTCATTTGCTTGAAGCTTTCATCCAGCTCCGCGCGGGATGCATGGATAAATCCCGCCGTCATTCCGTAACCAATCTCGAACACATCATTCTCCAGCTGCTTCATCACTGCCGACACAAAAGTCTTTGGGCTCAGACCAGGCTTGTAGTTTCCGCGTGCCGCCCGCCCGGCGGCATTGAGTTCAGTATCGACCGCGGGCGGAACGATCTCGAAAACCCGGATTCCGATCCCCGACAACTGATGACGAAGCGCCATCGAGAATGCGTGCATGCCGGCCTTGGTCGCGCTATAAACGGGCATATGCGCTGCGGGAACAAAGCCCAGCCCTGAAGAGACGTTGATGATGGCGGCACCCTTGTTCCGGGCCAGATGCGGGATGAACAATCCGGTGAGGACGATCGAAGCCTCCAGGTTGATTCTGATCTCATTCTCGCCTGCCATAAAGTCATCGATGCCGTGAGTGAAATCGATGTCCCGCTGGATGCCTGCATTATTGACCAGGATGTTCAGGCCCGGAAAATTTGCCGCGATCCAATCGGCCAACTCCTCGCGATCCCTTTCCCCGGAAATATCACAGACTCGCCAATGTATCCGGGGGTGACTTTCGTGTACTTCATCCAGTCTTTTGGCTCTGCGGCCGCAAATGATGACCGTGCTTCCAGCGTCCAGAAAAGCCTCTGCAAAAGCCAAACCGATACCGGACGCACCGCCGGTGATAAGCACTGTATTTCCCGAGAGTCGCATGCTGATCTCCCTCCGTTATTCGTTTTTTGGGTAACCGACAGATTGGACGAACAGAACATGTTGTTCCGGCCGCAAGCCGAGTTGAACAGCGATACCGGCCTTGTCGCAGTTATGGAACCATGCCGCCAGTCCATGCGCGGCGCAAAACAGATACACGTTGCCGGCAATGAGCCCGGTGTCGACAAAGTAGTATGACTTCTGGACTTCTGGATCATGCAGTCCGGGTTCCTGAAAGCCCTTGGTATCGGTGAGCCTGTGGATGTCAGCGGCATAGATCAAATGAACAGGCGCGTTGGCATCGACGCCTCGCTGTCCGGGCGTAAGGGCAAGCGAACGCAGATCGCCATCGATGACAGGCGCCAGGAGGTGATTATTTGCATCGTACAAAAAAACACCCTGCTTCAATCCAACATAGAGATCGATCTCCTGCGAATTGCTTGCTGAGGCTGCTGTCCTCCCTGGGGCGCCGAACGGGCCGGACTTGCGGTTGACCCCGAATGCGCTCCAAAGCAGATTGGACATCAGCTGTCGGGGAAGCTCCCCGGGGCTGAACTCACGGACTGTCCTCCGCAGTCCCAGCGCGGCTGAGACTGACATGCCGTTGTCCATCGCAGGCGATGGGAGCGGAATGGCTTTCAACGAGATGGCCTCCTGAGTGACATGCCTGAGTGACATGATGGAATTATGAACTCATTTGCCAATTGGCGCTCGAGCAGGTTGCGAGCATCGCCTTTCCTGCTGGATGTCTTACAGCTCGACCGGCCGCAAATGGCAGCCGGCGGAATATCATGGTATCAAGATTCGACGCCCGAAAGCAGCGATGCGCCCAGCCCGCCTGCGCCACATGCCAGTCAAGTCCAATTAGCGGTGTCAACTCAATGAAAATCCCGCGACTGCGTCACCAGGTCGCCCAGCAGAGGAGACAAATCTTTCAAATGTCCCGCGATCAAATGTGTCACCTCGCCCTGCCGTTCGAGCACGCCGTATACCGCCAGCAGCCGTGATTCCAGCAGCTCGCGCCGCTGTTTTTCAGCCAGGTCGCGCCACACCACGACATTGATCTGCCCGGTCTCGTCCTCCAGCGTCATGAAGGTCACCCCGCTCGCGGTTCCGGGGCGCTGGCGGCTGGTCACCAGGCCGGCCGCACGCGTGAGACGTCCGTGCGGGAATGAACGCAGCTCATACGCAGTGACCAATCTTTGCGCACGCAGAACGTTGCGCAGCAGAGCGAGCGGATGCCTGCCCAGCGTGAGTCCTAGGCTGGAATAGTCGGCAACTATATTTTGGCCCTCGGTCGGCGGGGACAGTTCGGGTTGCGTTTCATTGGACGACGCCAATGCAAGCGGAGTCGCCTGCTCGATGCCGGCCACATCCCAGTAGGCTTGCCTGCGGTGCCCGGCCAGCGCGGCCAGGGCACCGGCTGCAGCGAGGCACTTCAGGTCGCGCTTGTCCAGCACGGCGCGCAAGGCCAGGTCTTCCACGCTTTCGAAATACCGTTGCGTACGCGCGGCTGCAAGGCGCGCCGCGCTTTCCGGCGGCAGTCCTTTCACCATGCGCAATCCCAGGCGCAGTGCGGGCTGTACGGATCGCCCCTCTCCCCAGCCCTCTCCCCGGGGGGGAGAGGGTGTATTAAGGGTGGTGAGGGTGCAATCCCAGTCGCTTGCCATCGCATCCACAGGCAGCACCTGCACATCGTGACGGCGCGCGTCCTGCACGATCTGCGCCGGCGCATAAAAGCCCATAGGCTGGCTGTTCAACAATGCACATGCGAATGCCGCAGGTTCATGGCATTTGAGCCAGGCGGAAACATAGACCAGCAGCGCAAAACTTGCGGCATGCGACTCGGGAAAACCGTATTCGCCGAAGCCCTGGATCTGCTGGAAGATCTGCCTCGCGAATTCTTCCTTGTAGCCGCGCTCGCGCATGCCATCGATCAATCGCCGCTCGAAATGCTCCAGCCCGCCCTTGCGTTTCCACGCCGCCATCGAGCGCCGCACCTGGTCTGCTTCACCGGGTGTGAAACCCGCCGCGACCACCGCGAGCCGCATCACCTGTTCCTGGAAGATCGGCACGCCCAGCGTGCGTTCCAGAACTTCTTTCACATCCTCGCTCGGGAAGGTCACCGGTTCCAGGCCCTGGCGGCGGCTCAAATAGGGATGCACCATGCCGCCCTGTATCGGCCCCGGGCGCACGATGGCGACCTCGATCACCAGATCATAGAAACAGCGCGGCCTCATGCGCGGCAGCATCGACATCTGCGCGCGCGATTCGATCTGGAACACGCCCACCGTATCCGCGTGCCCTATCATGTCGTACACAACCGGGTCTTCCATCGGAACATCGGCCATCGCGAACGGCCGTCCGCGCAGCCTGCTCACTTCGTCCAGCGCCCGGCGGATCGCGGAGAGCATGCCCAGCGCGAGCACATCCACTTTCAGCAGCCCCAGCGCGTCGAGATCGTCCTTGTCCCACTGGATGATGGTGCGCTCTGCCATTGCTGCATTTTCTATCGGCACCAGATGAGAAAGCCGGCCGCGCGCGATCACGAAACCGCCGACGTGCTGCGAAAGGTGGCGCGGGAAGCCGATCAGCTCGTTCACCAATTGCATCAGCAGACGTACTTTTTGGTTGCGGGGATCGAAGCCGGCTTGTTCCAGCCGTTGCGGCAGCACCTGGCGTCCATCCCACCACGCCATCGATTTGGACAAGCGATCCACTTGCTCAAGATCAAATCCCAGCGCCTTGCCGACGTCGCGCATCGCGCTCTTGGGCCGGTAGGTGATCACGGTCGCAGCCAGTGCCGCGCGATCCCTGCCGTATTTCGCATAGAGATACTGGATCACTTCCTCGCGGCGTTCATGCTCGAAATCCACGTCGATGTCGGGCGGCTCGTTGCGCTCTTTGGAGATGAAGCGCTCGAACAGCATCTCCATGCACGCCGGATTCACTTCGGTGATATGCAATGCGTAACACACCGCGGAATTGGCCGCCGATCCCCGCCCCTGGCACAGGATATTGCGGCTGCGGGCGAAGCGCACGATATCGTGCACGGTCAGGAAATAAGGTTCGTACCCGAGTTCCGCTATCAGCGCCAGTTCATGTTCCACCATCGCGCGCACCTTGTCGGGCACGCCTTCATCGAAGCGCTGCGCGAGACCCTCTTCGGTCAGTTTCCGCAAATGGGAGATGGCCGTTGCGCCTTCCGGCACCAGTTCCTCGGGATACTCATAGCGCAACTCATCGAGAGAGAAGTTGCAGCGTTCGGCGACAAGCAGCGTCTGTTCCAGCAATTCGCTATCGTATATATGCGCAAGGTCGGCAAGCTCGCGCAGATGACGCTCGCCGTTCGGGTGCAGCGCAAACCCTGCCTCGGATACCGGCACGCCGAGGCGGATCGCGGAGACCGTGTCCTGCAATGCGCGGCGCTCTGCGACATGCATGTGCACATCGCCCGCTGCGACCAGCGGCAATCCGGCGGCGGCGGCAAGTTCGCTCAATGCATTGAGGCGTTCCTTGTCGCCGGAGGCGCGGAACAGTTCCACCGCCAACCATGACCTTCCCGGAAAAGCGGCCGCGACTTGTTGCGCCTGTTCCAGTGTGGGCAACGGATCAGGCAACAGCAGTGCGAGGCATCCCGGCAGTCCGTTTTGAATATCGCCGAGCGCCAGACTGTAACGGCCCTTGATGTCGCTGCGCCTCCCCTTGGTGATCAGTTCCGACAGCTTGCCATAACCGTTGCGGTCTGTCGCCAGCAGCACGATGCCCGGGCCTGCTGCAAAACGGATCTCGCTGCCCACGATCAACTTCAATCCGCATGCCTTAGCGGCCACGTGGGCGCGCACGATACCCGCGAGCGAACATTCGTCGGTGATCGCCAGCGCCGCATAACCCAGCTCGCGGGCGCGCGTCACCAGTTCTTCCGGATGCGATGCACCGCGCAGGAAGGTGAAGTTGGAGAGGCAATGCAACTCTGCGTAGGCGTTCATGACTGCAGGACTACGGGACTACAGTGCTTCTGCTCCCCTCTCCCGCTTGCGGTAGAGGGGAGCGTGTATCTTTTCCTTCCCCCGCTCTCACAAGTGGGCGAGGGGAGTGTGTATGTGTATTTATTTTTGTGGCCATAGAAGATATCCAGTATGTTCAGGCCCCAATATTTCAGGCGAACAGCCCATGCACAAACCACGCGCCATTGGAGCGGTCGCGGAACACCCATAGCCGCGAGCCGTTGCGGCCCTGTGCCACGTAATAGTCGCGCTCGGCATCCTTGCCGTCCCACCACCCGCTCTCGATGCGCTCGGGTCCGGACTTCAATTCGATCCGATCTTTCCGGCAGGGCATCGGCTTGGGCAACAGCCACAGTGGACGCTGGAGTTTGTTTGTCGGTCCGGTTTCCTCTCCAGTCCCGCAATGCCGCCAGGCCAGCTCGGGCCGGTGATCGGATGCCGGCGCGATACCGAACACCGCCTCCTTGCCCAAGCGGATGCGCAGCCGTTCCAGCAACAAGTTGCCATCGGCTGTGTCCGCACTATCCTCGAACATGTCCAGGTTGGATAACTCCATGGCCTGAATGCGGCTCGCTTGAAGCATGATGGTATGAACAGGGGCCGCTAGTCGCGTGCGAGCCAGGGTTTCCCGCAACAGCAGCAGCATCCGCTCCAAGGTATGAGCAGGCTCGGCGAAACCCACTTTTAATACGGTATCCGGCACATACTCGTGACAGCAGACAAGATCGAATTCCTGCACACCGGCCTGCAGCAAACACAAGTAGCCCTCCAGTTCCAGCAGCAAACGGCGCGAGGCAAACAGCAGCGCCTCCGCTTCGTGCACTGGTGACGGCAATTCCAGACGCCGTTCGAAACCGGGTGGCGGCTCAAAGAATTCGCGCGCCTCGGGCAACCGGCCCAGTGCGCGATCCAGCTCATCCAGCAGGCCCTGGCCGAAACGCCGCGCCATGCCGGCACGCGGCAAGCGCAGGCAGTCTCCTAGGGTGTGGGCACCGACCATTTCCAGACTTGCCAATGTGTCCTGCGATTGATCGAGCAAGCCGACCGGCAAATCACCGATGGCCTTTTCGAGCCGGGCCGGTTCGCGGATCGCAACCTCCTTCCCCGCCAGCACCATCAACCATGCGGCATAAGGCGCCGGCGCGCAGGCATGGGTAAAGGTGTAGCCCATTTCGTTCAGACCGCTGCCGATTTGCCTGATCAGGTTGTTCAAGCCGTGATGCAATCGCAAACAGCTGCCGATCTCTATCAGCAATCCGTCCGGCGGCTGCAGGCTGATTGCAGGCGTGAACCGTCCCGCCCATGCAGCAAGAGCCGCCAGCGATTCCTGCTCCGCTGCGATATCGCGGATGCGCACGATGAGATTTGCCGCCAGTGCATGGGCTGCGGAAGCCGGCATCCCCGGCCTCACCCCGCACGCACTCGCAGCCTCGTTGCATGTTTTGACACGCGAACGGTTGCCCTGTTTTTCGACTACCGCGAGAGGATCAGGGACCGCGAGCGGCTCGGGCGCAGCGGCGCCTCGCGAGAAGATTTCCAGCGAAAGGAATGGGAAATGAAGGGCTAGCCAAAACATGAACGATATTCGCTATTAGGGAAGCACTGATTGTTGATCGCCCCTCTCCCGGCCTAACGGCCACCCTCTCTCACGAGTGGGAGAGGGGATGGGGGAGAGGGTTTGAAAACAATTTCAGGAATTATGAAAAACTCAATAAGTCAGCCATCGGAAACTACGCAACAGACAATGCCGGCGCCGATGGGCGGGCACGATGAACACCATTGCCTGGATACATATCCACCATCACCGGCCTGCCCAGATGCCCGCCGCGGCGTTTGAGGATATGTACCGCAACACCATACGCGGTTGCTTCCAAGCGCAGCCGCAGCGCGGCAGTGGAACGTTGTTGCGCGGCACTCGCGGAGCGGAACAGCACGCCCCAAGCCCGGCCCGATTCCGCACCGAGCTGCAAACGGCGCATGCGCTTCTCATCGGGCATGCTCAACCATGCCAGCACCGCACTGCATGCGCCGGAACGCAGCGCCTGCTCGGCAGTCCACCATGCATCGGCCGCCGACCGGGGTTGCGCCACCAGCAGTTGTTTCAGATCGACCCCGGCAACGCTCAAGGCCGGCGCATACGGCACATGAGGCGGAGCCACCCAGGCCTGCCATTCGCTTTTTGCCGACACGCGTGCCAGCGCCGGCAGCAACAGGCGCAGTTCACCTATCCCTTCCCGTCCAAGCAGGATCTCCGTCAGCGCTCCGCGCGGCCAGCCGCCGCCCGGCAATTGTTCATCCAGTTCTGCAAAGCCGGTCGGCAAAGTATCCCCGCCCATCTGCGCGAGTTTGTCGCCGCGCCAGATGCCGGGATGTTGCAGTACTAACTCGAGGGATGCATTCATCGCAGTCGCTACTTCCACATCGCCTTCATCTTGCCCAGCAGATCCATCACTTCTTCGCGTGATCGTCCGGCTGCATAGCCAGAAGTTGCTTCAACCACCGGCCAGGCTTTCTTCTCAAACAGTTCCAAGATGCCGGCCGGAATAAAACGGGTCCTGCCGGCATAGACATGGCGGTCGCCGAACTGGGATTGCTGCGCGACGAAGAAACGCTGCGGCACGACGATCTGCAGATGATCCTTCGCGCGGGTCATCGCCACGTACAGCAGCCGCCGTTCTTCCTCGATCTCGCCGGGGCTGCCGGTCGCCAGGTCGGACGGCAGGCAGCCGTCCACTGCGTTCAGCAATGTGACCGACTTCCATTCCTGCCCCTTCGCCGAATGGATCGTGGACAGTATCAGGTAGTCTTCATCGCGCAGCGGCGCGCCCGATTCATCGCTGGTGGCATCGGGCTGGTCCAGCGTGAGTTCGGTCAGGAATCTTTGCCGTGTAGGATAGGTGGACGCGATCTTTTCCAGTTGTTCGATGTCGATCAGGCGAACCTGCGCGTCTTCATACAGCCGCTCCAGATGTCCCTTGTACCAGCTGCCGATCGTCTCGAATTCCGGCGGCCACGGCACGGCACGCCGGCCCAGGTATTCAACCAGTTCCAGAAAATCCTGCCATCCCTCGGCCGCACCGGAGGGCACTTTGGATTCCTGCAGTCCCATCATCGCATCCTGCGCCAACGCAAGATTGTCGAGCACCTGCGCCGATGTCTTCGGGCCGATGCCGGGTATCAGTTGCAGCACACGGAAGCCGGCAACCCGGTCGCGCGGATTCTCGATCCAGCGCAATACCGAGAGCACATCCTTGACGTGGGCGGATTCCAGGAACTTCAAGCCGCCGAACTTAACGAACGGGATGTTGCGCCGCACCAGTTCGATCTCGAGCGTCGCACTGTGATGCGAGGCGCGGAACAGCACCGCCTGCGACTTGAGGCTGATGCCCGTTTCGCGCCGCTCCAGCACCTGCTCCACCACGAAGGCCGCCTGGTCTGCCTCGTCGCGCACCGTGACGAGCTGCGGCCGTTCATCCGAGTTCCTGCCGCTCCACAACTCCTTGCTGTATCGCTCGCTTGCCAGCCCGATCACGCCGTTCGCCGCCGCGAGGATGGGCTGCGTGGAGCGGTAATTCTGTTCGAGCGTGACGATCTTTGCCGGAGGATCGAAGTGCGCGGGGAAGTCCAGTATGTTGCGCACCGTCGCACCGCGAAATGCATAGATCGATTGCGCATCGTCGCCGACGACGGTGAGACCGCGTCCATGCGGCTTGATTGCGAGCAGTATGCTCGCCTGCAGCGCATTGGTATCCTGGTATTCATCCACCAGGATATGCCCGAAGCGGGCGCCGATCTCCGCAGCCAGCACCGGTTCGGCAACCATCTGCGCCCAATACAGCAGCAGGTCGTCGTAGTCGAGCACATGCTGTTTCTGTTTGGCCTCCACATAGGCGAGGTACAGTTGCTTGAGCTCGTCCTGCCATTCGGCACACCACGGGAAGCGTTGCTGCAGCACTTCTTCCAGCGGCAACAGCGTATTCACCGCAGCCGAGTAGATCGCAAGACAGGTGCCCTTCAGCGGAAAGCGCTTTGCCTTGCAGGACGCCCCAAGCTCATGCCGCACCAGGTTCATCAGATCGGCCGAATCTCCCCTGTCGTGTATCGTGAAGCCAGAATCGAGGCCGATCCTGCCGGCGTATTCTCGCAACAGGCGCGCGCCTATGCTGTGGAAGGTCCCGGTCCAGCTCAGCTTTGCGCCGGCAAGCCGCGGGCGGCCGGCAGCGAGCTGGCGCACGATGCGTTCGGCACGCCGCGCCATCTCATCCGCCGCGCGGCGCGAGAAGGTCAATAACAGGATAGTCCCGGGATCGGTGCCCTGCGCGATCAGATGCGCGACGCGGTGTGCAAGCGTGTTGGTCTTGCCGGACCCTGCCCCGGCAATGACCAATAGCGGAGCAAGCTCATCAGCGCCGGTGCCATGCTCTACGGCATTGCGCTGTGCGGAGTTGAGGCGTGCAAGATAAGATTCTGCCTCGGCGCTTGGGGTGTGTTCGACAACGAGATTCATTTTTTCCGAGTGCTGCAATGACGATACGTGCCTGGTGAAAAAAAACTTACACTTGCACGATACAGAACGTTCGTTCTCGTGTCAATCCAGCCCGGAATAACCTTACTTCAGGCTATTTTTTACCCTGAAATTGAACATGTGATGACGATCTACGCTTCAATTTCCACAACGCCGTTCGCATTCACGCTGGTGACCCACGCGATCGCGCGCATGCTCGAAGAATCAAAAAACACCGCACCGCTTAAGATGACGTACAATCACACAACCGTATTCCAACGAGGTGCGCCAT
Organism: uncultured beta proteobacterium; assembly: GCA_963723415.1. Classification (GTDB taxonomy): domain Bacteria; phylum Pseudomonadota; class Gammaproteobacteria; order Burkholderiales; family Gallionellaceae; genus Gallionella. Next base: position 529,913 of record CAVRQB010000004.1, read on the forward strand.
GAATGCCATCACACTCTCTCCTGCCATGCTCAAGCGGCTTGAAAAAATCTCCACAGCCTCACGGCGCTCGCCGGAAGCCATCGTCAAGCAGGCCATCGCCGAAAAGCTTGAATACGAAGAATGGGCGCTCCAGCAGATAGATGCCGGGCTGGCGGATGCAAAAACCGGAAGGGTCATTTCGCACGATGAGTTCCTGAAAACACTGGAGCAGGCGCGGCATGAGCGGAAGCGGAAAAAAGCAGCTTGAGTGGTCTTCCCGGTCATCTGCGAACGTACTGCAAATCGAAGACCATATCGCCACAGAAAATCCGACCGCCGCGCAAAAAGTAACGAATGAAATTTTAAAAATCGCACAAAACCTGCGCAACTTCCCCATGCTGGGACACCCAGGCCGCCGCGCCGGAACCCGCGAAATTGTTACCCCACACTACCCTTACTTCATCTCCTACCAGATTTACGTACTAAAGAAGATAGGCCACACCCAAAGCGATATTGCGAGTGTGTTGCAACGAAGCGAATCAACTATCAGCAGGGAATTGAAACGCAACTGCGGGCGACGCGGTTATCGTCCCAAGCAGGCGCACAGCAAGGCTGTTGAACGTCGTGCGCTCAATGCCCGCCAGGTGGATGTGGAAGCATGGCAGTTTGCACAGGAGATGCTTCTGCAACAGTGGAGCCCGGAGCAGATCAGTGGGCATGCCGACATCAGTTCGGAGACGGTCTACCAACGAGTTTATGCAGACAAGCAGTCAGGGGGTCTGTTGTGGAAGCACCTGCGCTGCCAGAAGAAAAGAAAGAAACGGTATGGCAAGATGGAACGGCGTGGCCAGATACCTAACCGGCAATCTATTGAGGACAGGCCGGCCATCGTGGATGAGCGCAAGCGGATCGGTGACTGGGAGGCGGACACCATCATTGGCAAGAACCATCGTCAGGCCATCGTGAGCATCGTGGAACGGAAGACGGGGCTGACGCTGATCCGAAAGGTCGAGCGCAAGACCGCGCAAGCGGTCAGCCAGGCCATGATCGAACTGCTAAAGCCGCACCAAAAGAAGGTGCACACGATCACTTCAGACAACGGAAAGGAATTTGCCGGGCATGAACAGATCGCTAACAAACTGAAGGCCGACTTTTACTTCGCCCACCCCTATGCGTCCTGGGAGCGAGGAACGAACGAGAACACCAATGGATTGATACGACAGTACTTCCCAAAGAACCGGGACTTCACCACCATTACACAACAGGGGATAGATACAGCAATGGAGAGATTGAACAACCGACCCAGAAAGAGACTTGGATTCCTGACACCCAATCAGGTATTCTTCAAGTCAGGCGTTGCACTTCAAATTTGAACTCGCGTCCAGATATACGGGTCGAGTTCGGATTTAATTCGCGCCCACAGCCAGTTTGGCGCGGCATATCACCTGGGTAGCTTTGCCCTTATCCAGCTTGGATTCCTGCGGCAATCAAGAACGGCGAATACTAAAGCCGTATCTTCAGCGACGCGGTAATACACGGCAAAGGGGAATCGTTTGGAGAGCAGTCGATGATAGCCAAGCACTACGCGGTGCATCCCGGCAAAATATGCCAGCGAGTCGATATCAGAGTAAAGGGTATCAAGAAAATATGTGCCGAGTCCGCCAGCTTGTGATTCGTAGAATCGGTAGCCTTCTTCAAGATCATCCTCTGCACTGCCGAGGATCTTTATCCTCATGAAGCGTTTTTCTTTATTCTTTCCTTGGCTTCTTCCCAGCTGGAGACTGTTATTTTGCCAGCATCCAACGCAGCCTCGCGATCTTTGAGAACGGCTTCATGCCAGGCCGGGGATTCCAGATTTTTTTCGTTGACGACCATGTCCGCCCAAAGCATTTCCATTAAATCCAGCTTTTGGGTGAATGAAAGTTGTGCAATGGGAAAATCGAATCTGTTCATCATATTTCCTTTCCTGTGGCTAACACACCAATTCAACCAGAGCTATTGTCGTCCAACGGGCGCAGCATCGCCTTCAGTTATTCTGTGTGCATTGTAGCAAGCACCCCAAAAAACTCAACCTTCCACATCCAGAATCAGGAGCAAGAAGGCAAGGGACACGGAACAAGGGAAAAGAGATAATAGCCAGCATGCCACAACCCACAACAACCGCGCAAACCGACGGCAACATGAGCCCCAAGGCCTGGTATCAGGCCGCCAGTTCATTGCCGGACTTTGTCCATGACGCCGCGCAGGCGGCGGCGATCGCCGAGCTGGATGTGCTGTGGCATCAGCTGGTGGATTTCAAATCGAGGCGCAACCAGTTCCTCGGGCGCAGCCTGCTCAGCCCGGAGGTGCCCAAGGGTTTGTATCTGTGGGGCGGGGTCGGGCGCGGCAAGACATTCCTGATGGATGCGTTCTATGCCTGCCTGCCGTATCGCCGCAAGCGCCGCATCCACTTTCACAATTTCATGGCCGAGGTGCATCACGAGATGAAGGCGCTGGCCGGCGAGGCCGATCCGCTGATCGCGCTGGCCGACAACATCGAGAAGTCCACCCGCGTGTTATGCCTGGACGAGTTTCACGTCGATGATATCGCCGATGCGATGATACTGGGGCGGCTGATCACGGCGCTGTTCGAGCGCGGCGTGGTGCTGATGACCACTTCAAACATTCCGCCCGATGACCTGTACATGCACGGTTTGCAGCGGCAGAACTTTTTGCCCGCGATCGAGCTGATCAAGCGCGAGCTGAAGGTGATGCACATCGAGAGCGGCAATGACTACCGCCTGCGCGCGATGACGCGCGAGCCGCTGTTCCTGGTGGCGCACGATGCGGCCGGCGCTTCGGTAAACGAGGAGCGCATGGCGGCGCTGTTCGACAGGATCGCCGGGCAGACGCAGCGCGATGATGCGCATGTGGAGGTGCCGGGCGGCATAATCCCGGTGAAAAGGATCGCGCACAATGTGGTGTGGTTCGATTTCAGCGAGCTGTGCGGCGGCGCGCACTCGCAGCCCGATTACCTGGAGATCGCCCACCGCTACCCCACGGTGTTCGTGTCGCACATCCCGCAACTGACTACCGATTTCGCTTCCGAGGCGCGGCGCTTCACCTGGCTGATCGATGTGTTTTACGACAACCATGTGCGGCTGGTGGCGAGCTCGGCGGTGCCGCTGGAGGATGTGTTTTCAGATGAGATGTCGTTCGGCGAGGCTTCGCGCACGGCCAGCCGTTTGACGGAGATGCAGACGCTGCACTATCTGCAGCTGCTGCATCATTCGCAGCGGGTCAGGCTGCATGGGGATGTGTAGGGGGATGGGGTGATGCTGGCCTGTTGAGCATCCTCGACTTCTCGAGCGACCTCGACTTCTCGAGCGACCTCTCCACCCTCTCCCTAACCCTCTCCCGTAAACGGGAGAGGGGATGGAACGGCATCAGCCCTCTCCCTAAACATCTACCCTCTGATGAAACAACTAGCCATTCGACTAGGCTGCATACGACCGCAGCCAAGTACACCCGCAAGGGGTACGCCGTGGTTGTAAGGGGCTGAAGCCCCGACAACACACGCAGGCTGGTTATCCCTCGCCCTCGCCCTAAACATCCACCCTCTCCCTAACCCTCTCCCGTAAACGGGAGAGGGGACGGAGAAACTGGGGGGACGGAGGGGGCGCGCAATGATCCGTCTGTAATATCAACTACATTTCAATATCAATTACATTTCGCGGTCACAAACCGGTCATCTAATCCCCCTGCTGCCGCGTTGAGGGCAGGCTTGTTTGAAGGTTTTATCGCAGGTCTTTTAACCACAAAGAAGGAGTGATGCAGATGAAAAAAACGAGTGCACTATCGGGTATTCAGATTAAATGGTTGGCCGTGCTTGCCGGGGTGTTCTGTCTGGCGATCGCGACGGGCGCCCAGGCGGCGCAAGGTTCCAAGCCCTGCGCCGACGATGCGGCCAAGCTTTGCCTTGGCGTGCAGCCGGGTGGCGGGGCAATAGCGAGATGCCTGAAGGAGCATTCAAGCGAGTTGTCGCCTGCCTGCAAGGACAATATCGCGAAGGCAAAAGAGAGGGTCAAGGAGTTCAAGGAAGCTTGCAAAGAGGATGCACGCAATCTTTGCAAGGGCGTAAAGCAGGGCGGCGGCAGAATCGTGCAATGCCTGAGCCAGCATGAAAGCGAATTGTCCCCGGCGTGCAAGGAGCAGATGGATAAACCGAGAGGCAATATGTAAGTTCGTTACAGGGGCGGGTCCTGCGTTTGTAGTTGGGGCCCCGGCTCCCATCAACAGACGCAGGACCCGCGCCTGCAAAGGTCAATACACCGCATTATGGTCGCCGACATTGATCGGAGTGATCTCTTCGGCGTGGATCAGGAGTTCCAGCGTGATGCGGTAAGAAAGATTGATGGAAACCGAATGCAGACCTTGCAGCCTGCCGCTCATCGCGTGCAAACGCAGCGAGGGATGGTGCGGATTCATCTCCACCAGTTGCAAGGTTTTGAGGTATTGTTTTTCCAGGTCGGGATGGCGTTTAAGGAAACGCGCAGCGCGCTTGTTGTATTGCTCGGTGAAGATCAGTGTGTAGGTCATTGCAGGCGGTCACTCACGACGATGGGCGCCATGATCGTTGCGTTGCCGTCTCCCTATCCCTCTCCAGCGCCCTCTCCCTAACCCTCTCCCGTACACGGGAGAGGGGATGGAGCGGCCCGAGGCTTCTGATGAAACTACCTGCCATTCGACTAGGCTGCATACGACCGCAGCCAAGTCGCTGGTTATCCCGCAAGCGGACGAGGGGGTTAATGTCACGCTGCGCGAGCATTTCTTTACCGTTCACGCGGCAATCTTCTTTACCCGCTTGACATGAGCCGCCGGCGATTCCTTCATAAAGCGCCCCGCCTTGATGTCGGCATGCGTTTCTGCCAGCGCCGCCTCCAGTTCGCATTCGCGCAAATAATGATATTGCGCGATCTTCATCACCACGAAGCGCTCCTTGCCGCGTACCGAGACGATCGCTTCCGGACGTTCGGCAAGCACAGCCTCGATGGCGGCGATCCCTTTGGTTTTCAGGTCGTTTGCAGTCAGGTTGGACATAGTATTTCCTTATGGCGTTATTCGCAGTACGCTGAATGGTACGCCGGATAGTGCGATTAATCAAGTGCTCAATGCAATTCATGGCTGACAGTTGGCGTTTTCGCTGTGATACGGGCGCATGCAGTTGCCGCGAAATAATCATTTGGAGGACCGGGTTTCGTCGGAGTAAGATGCAACAAGGGGGTGAGATCATGGGCGGAATCGAACTGAAGATGGCGATGCTGAGCGGTGCGGTGCTTGGCCTGTTCTTTGTGGTGGCCGAGGGCGTGGCGCTGCACACGAAGGTGGCGCGATATCTCGCGCATCTGGAGGGTCTGCGCCGCGACAGGCGCCTGGTGCGCCTCTACACGGAGATCAGCGCTGTCGCATTCGTCGTACTGATCCAGCCGGTGATCGCCTCGGTGCTGGTGTCAATGGCGCTGGGCCATTTCAATCCGCAATTTTCCGATCATGCGATGATGCAATTGAAGCAGGGGCTGCACACGGGGAATTGAAGGGCGAACAGTCTTTCCCTCTCCCCTACCCGCTCACCTACGCTTAGCCTCTCCTTTGCCGTTACCCCCTAACTTTACGCTCACCCCAACCCTCTCCACTACCGTCTACCGCTAGCACCAACTTGTCCCCTCTCCCTCTCCCGCTCGCGGGAGAGGGGTTAGGGGAGAGGGTAGCGGAGAGGGGATTCTTACAGCGGCGAGATCAGCACGCTGTCGCGCAGTTTTTTCAGTTCGTCGCGCAGTGCGGCGGCGTGCTCGAATTCGAGGTTCTTCGCGGCCTGGAGCATTTCCTTCTCGAGACGCTTGATCTCCTTCGCGACTTCCTTCTCGCTCATCGCGAGGTATTTCGCCTGTTCCTGCGCGGCCTTCAACTGACTACGAGCAGCGTCCGGTTCGTACATGCCCTCGATGATATCCTTGATGCGCTTCTGCACGCCGATCGGCGTGATGTCGTGCGCGAAGTTGTAGTCCACCTGCTTGGTACGGCGGCGCTCGGTCTCGTCGATCGCGCGCTTCATCGAGTCGGTGATCTTGTCGGCATACAGGATGGCCTTGCCGTTGATGTGGCGCGCGGCGCGGCCTATGGTCTGGATCAGCGAGCGCTCGGAGCGCAAGAAGCCTTCCTTGTCGGCATCGAGGATCGCGACCAGCGACACCTCGGGGATGTCCAGCCCTTCGCGCAGCAGGTTGATGCCGACCAGCACGTCGAACATGCCCAGGCGCAGGTCGCGGATGATCTCGACGCGCTCGACGGTCTCTACATCGGAATGCAGGTAGCGCACCTTGATGCCGTGCTCGGAGAAATATTCGGTGAGCTGCTCCGACATGCGCTTGGTCAGCGTGGTAACCAGCACGCGCTCGCCGGCCTTGACGCGCAGGTTGACCTCGGACATCAGGTCGTCCACCTGGTGGATCGCGGGGCGCACCTCGATCTGCGGATCGACCAGCCCGGTGGGGCGCACCACCTGCTCTACCACCTGCCCCGCGTGCTCGGCTTCGTAAACGGCGGGCGTCGCGGAGATGAACACGCTCTGGCGCATCACCTTTTCAAATTCGTCGAAGCGCAGCGGGCGGTTGTCCATCGCCGAGGGCAGGCGGAAGCCGTAATTGACGAGGTTTTCCTTGCGCGCGCGGTCGCCCTTGTACATGCCGCCGATCTGCGGGATCGTGACATGGCTCTCGTCGATGAACATCAGCGCGTTCGGCGGCAGGTAATCGATCAGCGTCGGCGGCGGCTCGCCCGGCTTGCGCCCGGACAGGTGGCGCGAATAGTTCTCTATGCCCTTGCAGAAGCCGATCTCGTTCAGCATCTCGAGGTCGTGGCGGGTGCGCTGCTCGATGCGCTGCGCCTCGACCAGTTTGTTCTCGCGCTGGAAGAACGCGATGCGCTCGGCGAGTTCCACCTTGATGGTCTCGAGTGCTGCCAGCACGGTGCTGCGCGGCGTGACGTAATGGCTGGACGGATAAACGGTGTAGCGCGGCACCTTGTGCAGGATGTGGCCGGTGAGCGGATCGAACAGCGACAGCGTTTCCACCTCGTCGTCGAACAATGTCACGCGCAGCGCATTCTCGTTGCTTTCCGCCGGGAAGATGTCGATCACGTCGCCGCGCACGCGGAACGTGCCGCGCGAGAAATCGGTCTCGTTGCGCTGGTACTGCATCTCGATCAGGCGCTTGATCACGTCGCGCTGTGTCATTTTATTGTTATTCCTCACACCCTGCCCAACGTTACCAGCGGAGCCTTCTGATTTCGCGAGCGGGTGTGTCGTGTCCATTCCCGCCCCGTAACCAGCGACTTGGCCGGCGTCTTTTGATGGCCTAGTCGAGTGGCTAGTAGTTTCATCAGAAGCTACGCTACGCCGTGTCATGGCCACCAGATGCAGGATCATGCCGTGGTAATCGACCGGGTCGCCGATGCCGTAGATCGCCGAGACGGTCGCGACGATCACCGCATCCTCGCGCTCCAGCAGCGCCTTGGTCGCGGACAATCGCATCTGCTCGATCTGCTCGTTGATGCTGGAATCCTTCTCGATATACACGTCGCGCGACGGCACGTAGGCCTCGGGCTGGTAATAGTCGTAATAGGAGACGAAGTACTCGACCGCGTTCTCCGGCAGGAAATCGCGGAACTCGGAATACAGCTGAGCCGCCAGCGTCTTGTTCGGCGCCATCACGATCGCCGGGCGGCCGAGCTGCGCGATCACGTTGGCCATCGTGAAGGTCTTGCCGGAGCCGGTCACGCCGAGCAATGTCTGGAACGACAGGCCGTCGCGTATGCCCTCGACCAGCTTGGCGATCGCCTCGGGCTGGTCGCCCGCCGGCTCGAACGGCTGGTGCAGGATGTAGGGGCTGTCGGGGAAAGTTCTGGTGGTCATGGTTAGCCGCGTATTGTACGGCGAATGGGGAAATTACCACATGGCTATCTGCCTACAACCATGCGGCGCCGCGCACGCCGCTGGAATCGCCGAACCTGTTCTTGAGCAGCTTCGTATCCACCGTGTCCGAGAACACCCAGTTGCCCCAAAGCTCGGGCAGGTTCGGATACAGCCGTTCGATGTTGGACATGCCTCCGCCCAGCACGATGACATCAGGGTCGAGTATGTTGATCACGTGCGCGAGCGAACGCGCGAGTCTGTGCTCGTAGGTTTGCATGGTGCGCTCGCAGGTTTCATCGCCCTGCTCCGCGCGCGCCACGATCTCCGCTGAATTCAGCGCGACGCCGGTCTCCTGCAGATGCAGTTTCATCATGCCCGGCCCGGAGAGGAAGGTCTCGATGCAGCCGTGTTTGCCGCAATAGCACGGCGGACCGGGCAGTTCGCGCGGCTCGGGCCAGGACAGCGGGTTGTGGCCCCATTCGCCGGCAATCGAATTCGGCCCGGTGAGCACCTGGCCGTTGACGACGATGCCCGCGCCGACGCCGGTGCCGATGATCGCGCCGAACACGACGCAGGCGCCCGCCGCCGCGCCATCGGTCGCTTCCGACAGCGCGAAGCAGTTGGCGTCGTTGCCGATCCTGATGTTGCGCTGCAGCAACGCTTCGAGGTCCTGCACGATGGGCTGGCCGTTGAGCGCAACCGAGTTGGAGTTCTTCAAGCGCCCGGTGGCACGCGACAACGCGCCGGGCGTGGCGATGCCGAGCGATCCAAGTTGTCCCAATTCCGCTTCCGCATCGCGCACCAGTTGGGCGACGGCCTGCAGGGTTTCGAAATAGTCATTCTTCGGGGTCGCCACGCGGCGGCGCAGCAGTTCGCGGCCTGCATCGTCGAGCGCGATGATCTCGATCTTGGTTCCGCCGAGGTCGATGCCGAGTCTCATGGCTTTTCTCCTGCTCCGACTCGCAGCCAGAATGTCACCGGGCCGTCGTTGACGAGGCTGACTTTCATGTCGGCGCCGAACAAGCCGGTCTCCACTTTGGCATGATTATCACGCGCTATCTTCACGAACTGATCGAACAGTTCTGCGCCGAGTTCCGGCGTAGCGGCGGAGGAAAAGCTGGGGCGCGCGCCCTCGCGCGTGTCGGCGGCGAGCGTGAATTGCGGCACCAGCAGCAGGCCGCCGGCGATGTCGGCAAGCGACAGATTCATCCTGCCGGATTCGTCGGGAAACACGCGGTAGCCGAGGATGCGTTCGAGCAGGCGCTGCGCACTTCCATGCGTATCGTGCTTCTCGACGCCGACCAGCACCAGCAGGCCGCGGCCGATCTGGCCGACGATGCGGTGTTCCACGGTTACGCTCGCTTCGCTGACGCGTTGTATCAATCCGATCATGTCGTTCAGCTTTCCTTCAAAGCACCCTCATCAAATGCATTGCCGCCGGCACGAACGGCTGCTGCAGGATGCAGAAGCTGTCGGTGAAGGCTTTAGCGGCCATGAATGCAAAGTCAAAAGTTTAACCACGGAATACACGGAACACACGGAAAAGGCAAAGCAACAAATTAGATGTTTCCCTAAATCGTTACACCCACCCTCTCCCCCGAAAGGCCGGGAGAGGGTTTACACATCGCATCAAGCATTGTCATTAATTATGAAAAGCTCAATAGTTCCTTCACAGCTTTTAGCTCGACGATGATGCGGTCAAAACAGATGAAGTCAGGTTTGTATTTCTGTTCAAGCGTCTCGCCTTTGTATTGCAGCGTTAGCTCATTCTGCGCCAAAAATGGAATTTGCTTCATGTGCATTTCCTTTGCCATACATTCCTGATAAACCGCTTCCAAAAATCCACTGCCCATTTCACGATAGACCTCGAATAAAGCTCCCCGGATCTGGAATGTTTCCTCTTCACTTATCAGCTTGATCATTTTTCCGTCTGTTCTGTGTGTTCCGTGGTTAATGGTGTTTGCCTTTTCTCAGGCCTGCCGAGAGACCGGTGTATTGTACGGCGAAAGCGGCACCTGCCAAACCGGGATGCGAGGATGAACTTGGACGCGGCGCTCGCGTACCGGTAAGATTCGGGCATGGCGAATGAAACCGATCCATCGACTGGCTCAGCACCGGCTCATTCGCGCGCGGCAAAGTGGCGCGGTTATGCAGTCAACGTGCTGGTATTGGTGATGCTCGTTGCGGGCATGCGCATCTGGCAACATCGCGATATGAAAAGCGGCACGGCGCCCGCGCTGCAGGGCATCACGCTCGCGGGCCTGCCCTACTCGTTGCCCGAGCGCCCCGATCAACCCGTGCTGGTCCAATTCTGGGCGACGTGGTGCCCGATCTGCCGCGCCGAGCAGGGCTCCATCGCCGCGATCGCTGATGATCACCCCAACGTCATCACCGTCGCGATGCAGAGCGGCTCGTCCGAACAAATTGCCATGCACATGCGTGAACAGCGGATAGCCTTCCCGGTGGTGAACGATAGTGACGGAATGATCTCGAACAGATGGGGTGTACATGCGGTACCGGCCAGTTTCATCATCGCCCCCGATGGAAAGATACGCTTCGTCGAGGTCGGCTACACCACCGGCATCGGCCTGCGGTTGAGGCTGTGGCTGGCGGGGCTTTGATATATCGGTTCGCCGTGCGGGATCGAGCCGTGCCTGATTACGCTATGCCTGATACGTTATGATGGACATGCCCAATGTCATCTCGGGCGATGCCCCGGGAGCCTTATGAAAAAGACCGTCATCTTCACCGACCTGGATGGAACGCTGCTGGATGCGGCGAACTGTTCCCATGCCAAGGCGCAGGCGGCATTGCAGTTGGTCGCGGCGAGCGGCACGCCGCTGGTGTTTTGCTCCAGCAAGACGCGCGCCGAGATCGATATCTACCGCAAGCGGCTGAGCAACACGCACCCGTTCATCGCGGAGAACGGCGGCGGCATCTACATCCCGCGCGGCTATTTTCCTGTGCCGTTCGACACGGAGCAGTCGGGTGATTACCGGATGATCCGGCTGGGCATGCCCTATGCGGAGGTCAGAAGCCACTTCACGCGCCTGCGCGCGCAGTTGCACGCCAGCGTGCGCGGCTTCGCGGACATGACTGTCGACGAGGTCGCGGCATTGGCCGGACTCTCCCACGACGAGGCTGTGCTGGCCAGGCAGCGGGATTTCGACGAGGCCTTCGTATTCGACGCAGAGACCGACGAGGGATTTCTGCGGGCGATAGCGGCAGACGGCCTGCACTGGACGCAGGGGCGCGTGTTCCACATCATGGGCAAGCACGACAAGGGACGCGCCGTGCACATGCTGATCTCGCTCTACCAGCAGCAATACGGCGGCGTGGCGAGCATAGGGCTGGGCGACAGCCTGAACGATCTGACGATGCTGAAGGCGGTGGACAGGCCGGTGCTGGTCAGGCACGCGGACGGCGGCTACGATGTGCGCATCTCGATTCCCGGACTAGTGAAGACACAACTCCCGGGTTCCGCCGGCTGGAACGAGGCGGTGCTGCGCCTGCTGGTGGATGACCTGGAAGAAGATACACCTGCACCGGCGCACCGGCAGGATCTGGACAGCATCTTCAACGCGGCGCTGGCGGCGGTCGATCCCTACAATGCGGTGCGCAAGGCAGCGAGCATCGAGCACGACAAGCTTGTCGTCGCCGGCGCGGCATACGACCTCGCGTCATTCGAGCGCATCATCGTGGTCGGCGCGGGCAAGGCCACAGCGCGCATGGCACTGGCGGTCGAATCGCTGCTCGGCAAGCGGATCAGCGCAGGCCTGATCGTCGTCAAGGACGGACACACCGCGCCGCTGAGCATCATCGAGCAGGTCGAGGCCGCGCACCCGGTGCCGAACGAGGCCGGGATCGCCGGCGCGCAGCGTGTGCTGGAGATGGTGCGCGGCGCCGATGAGAAGACGCTGGTGATCTGCCTGATCTCGGGCGGCGCCTCGGCATTGCTGGTCGCGCCGGTGGAAGGTCTGACATTGCAGGACAAACAGGAAGCGACCCGGCTGCTGCTGAATGCCGGCGCGACGATCAACGAGCTGAACGCGGTGCGCAAGCATCTCTCTGCGGTGAAGGGCGGCAGGCTTGCGCAGGCCGCCTTCCCCGCGCAGCTGGTGACGCTGATCGTCTCGGACGTGATCGGCGACCCGCTCGACGTGATCGCATCGGGGCCGACATCGCCGGACAATTCGACCTTTGCGGACGCATGGGCGGTGATAGAGAAATTCGGATTGCAGCAAAAGCTTCCGCCGCGCGCCGCGAAATATCTGCAGCGCGGCATCGCCGCACAGGTGCCGGAGACCGTGAAGGCCAACGATCCCTGCCTGGCCAAGACGCAAAACGCGATCGTCGCCGGCATCCGCCAGGCGTTGGCCGCGGCACTCGAGCGTTCCATCCAGCTCGGGTATCAATCGAGGACGATATCCGATAGACTTCAGGGTGAGGCAGGCGATGCGGCGCGCGCGCTGGCACAAACCGCAAGCGGCGAACTGGCCTCCATGAAACCGAACGAGCGGCATTGCCTGCTCTACGGCGGCGAGACCACCGTCACGGTGCGCGGCAAAGGCAAGGGCGGCAGGAACCAGGAGCTCGCGCTGGTCTTTGCCGCGGCAATCGATGGTCTGCAGGGCGTGTCCATGCTGTCAGCGGGCACCGACGGCACCGACGGCCCTACCGATGCAGCGGGCGCGATGGTCGACGGCGACACGATGGCGCAGGCAAAGAAGCATGGCTTAGACCCGCAGCGCTATCTGGGCAACAACGACTCATACGCATTCTTTCACCAGCTCGACAGCGCATCGGGCTCGCACTGCCACTTCAAGACCGGGCCGACCGGCACCAACGTGATGGACATGCAGATCGTATTGCTGGATCGACCCTGACACTGGACAAGGTTTGAAATTGCACAAAGGGGAGCAACCGGACACGCAAGTTCGCTGAATTTCCAGGAGCTATAACGGCAATGGAAACCGCCGCCTTCAGAACGGAAGTGCATGAGCAACTCGAACGCATCGGGCACGCCGACATCCTCGTCGGTATCCCCAGCTACAACAACGCGCAAACGATCGGCCATGTGGTGCGCGCGATCCAGGCCGGCCTGGCCAAGTATTTCCCGGACCTCAAGGCGATCATCGTCAATTCCGACGGCGGCTCCAGCGACGGCACGATGGATGTGGTGCGCAATACCGCGATCGACGATTTCAACGCGATACTGCTGCATCACCGCGTGCAACCCGCGTCAAAGATCGCCTTCCCCTATTCCGGCATTCCCGGCAAAGGCAGCGCGTTCCGCACGATATTCGAGATCGCCGCAGAACTGGACGCGAAGGCCTGTGCCGTCGTCGATTCCGATCTCAGGAGCATCACGCCGGAATGGATAGAGCTGCTGGTCAAGCCGGTGCTGGATGGCGGCTACGACTACGTTGCGCCGCTATATCACCGCCACAAGTTCGACGGCACCATCACCAACAGCATCGTCTATCCGCTCACCCGCGCGCTGTACGGCAAGCGCGTGCGCCAGCCGATCGGCGGCGATTTCGGGTTTTCCGGCGAGGTGGCGAAGTTCTACCTGACCAAGGATGTGTGGGAAACCGATGTCGCGCGTTTCGGCATCGACATCTGGATGACGACGACCGCGATCGCGAACGGATTCAGGGTTACCCAGTCTTTTCTCGGCGCCAAGATCCACGACGCCAAGGATCCGGGCACCGACCTGAGCAACATGCTCTACCAGGTGGTCAGCGCGACCTTCGCGCTGATGGAAACCTATGCCGGCAGATGGAAGCCGATACGCGGCTCGGAACCGGTGCCGGCGTTCGGTTTCGAGTATTCGGTCGGGCTTGAACCGGTCAACGTCAACACTGCGAGGATGCTGAACATCTTCCGTGAAGGGCTGAGGAACCTGGGCGAGATCTGGCTGGAGATCCTCGGCGCCGGCGATTTCGGGGAGGTAGTAAGACTGGGCGCGCTGGCCGACGATGAATTCCATTTCCCGATCAGCCTGTGGACGCGCGTGGTCTACGACTATGCGCTCGCGTTCCGCAACAGGAAGATGCCGGCCGAACAGCTGATCAAGTCGATGACGCCGCTGTATGTCGGCAAGACCATCTCGTTCATCCTGCAGGCAAAGGACATGGGGCAGCAGGACGCCGAAGCCGAGATCGAGAAGCTTTGCATCGAGTTTGAAAACGGCAAGGACTACCTTGCGAGCAACTGGAAATAACCGAAAGGAGGTTTGCCATGGAAGACTTTTTGAAACTGATACTCGAGCCGCTGAAGGAACTGTTCCTGAAGTTCAAGGCGTTCGTGCCCAGCCTGCTGGCGATGCTGGTGATCCTGCTGGTCGGGATCGTCATCGCCCGCATCGTCAAACTGTTGCTGGTGAAATTCCTGACCGCGATCAAGTTCGACAGCTGGTCGGACCGCATGGGCTTCACCAAGCTGATGCGCAAGGGCGATCTGTGGGCCAAGCCCTCGGCGATACTGGGCGAGATCGTGTTCTGGCTGCTGATCATCGTGACGCTGATGAGCGGCCTGAATGCGCTGCAGATACCGGCGATCGACCTGCTGGTCGGGCAGTTCTTCAGCTATATCCCGCGTGTGTTCTCGGCGGCGATGATCATGATCGTCGGTTATGTGCTGTCCGGGTTCATCAGCCGCACGGTGCTGATCACCGCCGCAAACAGCGGCTTCCGCTACGCAAAACTGCTGGCCAAGGCTGTCAACACGCTGTTGATCGTGCTGATCCTGGCGATGGTGATGGAGCAGCTGCAGATCGCCCCCAGCATCGTGCTGGCCGCGTTCTCGATCACCTTCGGCGGCATCGTGATCGCGTTGGCTATCTCCTTCGGCGTCGGCGGCATCCCGGCAGCAAGGCGGATGATCGAGAATGAAGCGGCGGCCAAACGCGAAGAAGAAACGAAAGACGAGATCGAGCACATCTGAGACCAGGGGACGTCCATGAGCGATTTTTACCAGAGCGGAATCATCACGACGCTGCACCAGCTCGGCAAATCGTCGCTGGAGCGCCTGGAAGGCGATCTGTACCGGTTCTCAAAGGCCAGGCCCATCGCCTTGGTGCTGCCGGCGCTGTATTCTGAATTCGAGGGCCCGGCGATGCCGGGCATCATCCAGGAACTCACCAAGGTGAAATACCTGAACGAGATCGTGCTGGCGCTCGACGAGGCTTCCGAAGATCAGTTCAAGCGGGTGCGCAAGCTGATGGCGCCGATACCCACGGAAGTCAGGATCATCCACAACAAGGGCAAAAGAATCTCCGAGGTGTACGAAACGCTGGCGCGCCACGGACTGGACGCGGGCCAGCGCGGCAAGGGGCGCTCCGCCTGGATGTCCTACGGATACGTGCTGGCGCGCGCGCTCGGATGTGATCGCGCTGCACGACTGCGACATCGTCGCTTATAACCGGGAGCTGCTCGCCAGGCTGTGTTACCCGGTGGCGTGCCCTACCCTGGACTATGTATTCTGCAAAGGCTATTACAGCCGCATCACCAACAAGATGAACGGCCGGGTCACGCGGCTGCTGGTAACCCCGCTGGTGCGTTCCATCCAACAACTGATCGGCCAGCATGATTTCCTGATGTTCCTCGACAGCTTCCGCTATCCGCTCGCCGGGGAATTCTGCATGACCACCGACTTGGCCCGCGTGAACCGGATACCGTGGGACTGGGGGCTGGAGGTCGGCTCGCTGGCCGAGGTGCACCGCAATTATTCGCCGCGCCGCGTCTGCCAGGTGGATATAGCCGCGGCCTATGAACACAAGCACCAGGCGCTGTCGCCGGATGATGCGGGAAAGGGCCTGATGAAGATGGCGGTGGATATCTGCAAATCGATCTTCCGCACGCTCGCGTCGGAAGGGGTGGTGTTCTCGGAAGGCCTGTTCAAATCACTGCTGGTGACTTATCTGCGGCAGGCGGAAGACACGCTGTTGAAATACGAGGCGGATGCGATGATCAACGGACTCGATTTCGACCGGCACGAGGAAGCCAAGGCCGTGGAAACCTTCACCGATGCGATCTGGCTGGCCGCGCAGGCCTACATGGAAAACCCGATGAGCACCCCGCTGATCCCGAACTGGAATCGCGTGGTCGCGGCCATCCCGGACATTTTCGAGATGCTCAGGATGGCCGTGGACGAAGACAGCAAGTAACAATGCTTGCGGACTAAAAGGCGGCGCAGGCCGTCCCGACGGTTCGGGACAGGCATGCCGCTTCTGCACGGCCGCCCGGTACCGCGACCCGCCATCGACTCTTTCAGCGGCGCGGGTATAATGCGCGCCATTGTTCAATCCCCGAGGAAATATCGTGTCACTCTCCAAGCGCGTACAGGCCATCAAGCCCTCCCCCACTCTCGCTGTCACCGCGCGTGCGGCCAAACTGAAAGCCGAAGGCAAGGACATCATCGGCCTGGGTGCCGGCGAACCTGATTTCGACACGCCGCAGCACATCAAGGACGCGGCGATCGCCGCGATCAACAAGGGCTTCACCAAGTACACCGCAGTGGGCGGCACGCCGTCGCTGAAGGCCGCGGTGATCGCAAAGTTCAGGCGCGACAACGGGCTGGATTACACCGCGAAGCAGATCCTGGTCTCATGCGGCGGCAAGCAGAGTTTCTTCAACCTCGCGCTGGCCGTGATCGACCCCGGCGACGAGGTGATCATTCCGGCTCCTTACTGGGTATCGTATCCGGACATCGTGCTGATCGCGGAAGGCAAGCCGGTGATCGTGCAGGCCGGCATAGAGCAGGGTTTCAAGATGACGCCCGCACAGCTGGAAGCGGCGATCACTCCGAAGACAAGGATGGTGGTGATCAACAGCCCGAGCAATCCTTCCGGCGCGGTGTACACGCTGGACGACCTCAAGGCGCTGGGCGCGGTGCTGCGCAAGCATCCGCAGGTGCTGATCTCGACCGACGACATGTACGAGCACATCGCGCTGACCGACGAGAAGTTCGTCAACATACTGAACGCGTGCCCCGACCTGTATCCGCGCACGATGGTGCTGAACGGCGTTTCGAAGGCCTACGCGATGACCGGCTGGCGCATCGGCTATGCGGCGGGACCGGAGAACATCATCACCGCGATGGAGAACGTGCAGTCGCAGAGCACTTCGAACCCGACCTCAATCTCGCAGGTGGCCGCTGAGGCCGCGCTGAACGGCGACCAGGGCTGTATCGCGCCGATGCTGAAGGCGTTCCGCGAACGGCACGTATTCGTGGTGAATGAATTGAACAAGATCCCGGGAGTGAAGTGCATCATGGCGGGCGGCGCGTTCTATGCCTTCCCGGACGCCGGCGGCGCGATCGCCAGTCTGCACAAGCGGGGCGTGATCAAGCAGGCCAACGATCTCGCGCTGTCGGAATATCTGCTGGTGGAAGCCGGCGTCGCCGTGGTGCCCGGCTCGGCTTTCGGCAGCGAGGGTTATATCCGTCTATCCTTTGCCACTTCGATGGAGAATCTCAAGAATGCGCTGGAGCGGATGCACAAGGCGCTGGTCTGATCCACCGGCCTCGCGAAGCCCCAAATAATCAGGGCGCGTAGACCAACGTAGGGCTGTCCACCGTCCCGCCAATTTGCAGATCGACAGGCGGTGTGCGGTCATGGATCGACAGGATCACACTCATCGTTCCCGACATCTGTCTGTTTCCGGCGTCGACATCGAACGCCGAAGTTGCAGATAGTGCGCTGGTGGTGATCCTGGTCTGCTTGAAGTGATAGACGCCGTTATCGAATGTTACCGCGCCGCTGAGTTCGTCATAATGTATCCTGCCGCCGGGCAGATTCTCCCTGCTGCGTTTGCGCACTGTATCGGCGATCTCCAGGCCGCTGATCGTGCCGTCCTTGGAAGTGAAGTTTCCGTCCAGCACCACGCTGTCGGTCAGGCCGCCCAAAGCCGCGGATGCCATCCTGAACCGCGCCGAGCCATCCACCGTTCCGTCCGCCAGCTTGTCCAGCATCTGCATGTTGATCGCTTTTGCGTTCAGCGTTCCCTGTGCATTCCAGCCTGAACGCCAGTTGATGCCGGCACTTCCTTTTATGGAGCCGCCCATTATCTTGGCATCAAAATCACTGATCACCAGATCATTGGCGCCGAGCACGCCTTTTGCATTCAGTGTATCGAACGTCCAGTTAGGCAACAATGGCAAGGCACCGCCGCGCACCGTCAATGCAATTTGCGACTTGTTCTCGGGTGTCGCATTGATGCCGAGACTATATTTTCCCCCATTGGCGCGCAGATCGGCCTGGGTGAATCTGCCGTCCGGATCAAAATCCAGCTTGCCCTCTATACCGGACAATGAAAAGGCATCCGCATCGAGAGTGCCATTGGTGATCACCATGCTGCTCACCGGATATTTTGGATCGTTGGCCATCCTTTGCAGCCATTCGGCGGCATTCTTCAACCAGGCTGCCCTGACTTTGACACCCTGGAATTCGATGCTGTCTATCGGCTTCTGTTCGGTCAACACGCCCATGAAGGAGAAGTTGATCTGCGCGACATCCGCCTGGAACTGTTTGGCATCGCCGATATAGATCTCACCCAATTCAAGACGCGGCGTCGGCAGGATACGGCCGCTCAAATTGCCCACATGCACCGGCTGGTGCAGTCTTTCAGAAAGCATTTGAGATGCCACGGGCATGTAATCCCTCATCGGGAGCACATACGGAATCACAAACAGGGCACCCACCAGCAACACCAGCAAAAACAACCCAAGCTTGAAGATGAATCCTAGCAGCCAGCCCGAACTGGCTTGTTTGCGCCTGCGCGCGACCGGGGCAGCCCTGACGGCGGGGCTGCTGTCCACCGAATATGTGGCATGCCTGGCAACCTGGTCCACATCTGACCTCGCGATTCCCAAAGCGCGATTTTCCGCATCAGCCCAAACCTTGGCCTGTTCCTCAGCCATTTTCTTGGAAGCGAGGGCTTCTGCTGCCATGCGCTTTTCCACCGCGATACGCTCCTGCTCCGCACGTTTGATCTGGTCCCGGCTGGGTTTGCCTACGACAGGTTTGTTCGAGAGTAATGATTCTTCTTCTTGCAGGCTGTCAGGCTGCGGAGGCTGCGCAGCCCTCGAAGCGGGTGCCGGTTGTTGCACGGGTGCAGTTCTTTGGGGAGGCTGCTTGTTCTTCTGTGGCTGGGGCGGCTGCAGGTGTTGATCGACATTGAATGAGTCGAACGCGAACGAACCTGGCTTACCGGAGGGTGGCGCCGGCGCGGGGCTGGCCCTTTTTGCCGGCGGGATCTCTTTTCTTCCGGATTTTTTATCCTTGTGCGACTCGGATGTATACAGGGGATTATCAACCTGGAACAAACCGAATGAGAAATCACTGGATTCCTCCGATGGGGCCGAGGCGGCTGTTCTTGCGGCCCGTTCATTTGCCGCCGCTTCGCGCGCCCTGGCTTCTTCCTGCTCCTGCTTCATGATGCGCTCGACCTCCTCGCGCACCCTGGCTTCCTTGAGCGCCAGCGCTTCGCGCGCCCTGGCTTCTTCCTGCTCCTGCCTCCTGATGCGCTCGACTTCCTCGCGCACTCTGGCTTCCTTGAGCACCAGCGCTTCGCGGGCGCGCGCTTCTTCCTGTTCCCTCCTGATGATGCGCTCGGCTTCCTCGCGAACCCTGGCGGCTTCCCGCTCGCGGGCTTCCCGTTCCAGCGCTTCACGCGCCCTGGCTTCTTCCTGTTGCTTCCTGATGAGGCTCTCGGCCTCTTCGCGTATCCTGGCAGCCTCGCGTTCCCGTGCCTCGCGCGCCAAGGCCTCTTCCTTTTCTTTCCTGATGATGCGCTCGGCTTCCTCGCGCACTTTGGCTGCTTCGAGTTCCCGCGCTTCACGTTCCCGTGCCGCGCGCGCCAACGCCTCCTCTTTCTCTTTCCTGATGATGCGCTCGGCTTCCTCGCGCACTTTGGCGGCATCGTCCTCGGCGTCTATATTTGCCTGCGCTTTGGCTGTTGTGTGCTCAAGCTGGGCCTTGGACTCCTGTGCTGCTTTTGCCTGGGCCGCGGCCAGTTCGATGCGCATCTTGACCGACTCTTGCTCTGCCCTGAGGCGCTCGGCCTCGGACTGTTGCCGAACCTTGGCGCCGTCCGCCTCTGCCTTGGCGCGCTGGACAGCCTCTTCAAGCAACCTTGCAGAATCCTGTCCTGAATTGGGCGAACCGGCTGCAGCACCTTGCTGGGCAAATAATTTCGCCACCTCTGCATCCTGCCTGGATCTGTCAAATGACTCGGGCCTGGACGTCTCTTCATTGGCGGGAGGTACATTGTCGGCCGGCTTTTTCCGTTGAGGCGCGGCAATTCCGGAAAGAAAATCCAGTTCTTCGACATGGCCCTCCGTTTTGCTTTTGGGAGGAGTCGCGATCTTGACGGGTATGGACATCTTGGGGACGTATTCGCTTGTGGCTTGAACCGGATTCCTGTCCAGGATGAAGCCGCCCTTTTGCAGCTCGTTGAACATTTCCTCAAGACTGGCGCGAAGGCTGGGTGCCGCGCGTTTGCCGATCTCTCCGAAGGTAGCGTTGCCGTCTACCATCAACAACGCGCGTCTCATATCGCCGGCAAGATGCGCAGTCCTGCCCTGCATCTCTTCCTCGCCCTTTTTTGTTCTAACGAAAACGGTCTTATTGTCCATGTCTCATTCTAGCTGATAGCACACCCGTTGACATTGGATTCGGCAAACATTACACACAAACTGCAGCATTAGCAAGCGGGCTGATAACCCCCGGATATACCCGCCAAACGGCAATTTGAGGTTGACCGGGGAAGGTAAAATCACTATCATGCGCAGCTCTTCATTCCCTGATAGCTCAGTCGGTAGAGCGACGGACTGTTAATCCGCAGGTCCCTGGTTCGAGTCCAGGTCGGGGAGCCAAACATGATAGAGGTTAGCATGACTTGCTAGCCTTTTTTATATTCTAAATGTTACAAAATCCATTGAGATCAATAGCCAAGAAGTCCTAAAGGTTGCAGCAATGCAGCCTTTCTTATTGTCGGTTATTCGGTCGGTATTGGATTCCCGGTGTCGGTATGAGCCCGGGTGTGGGCAATTTAGGCGCGCGGGCATTTCAAAACTCTCTCGGCTAGACTTGAGCTTCCCGTAATGCCTTTAGCTCGATTTTATCACCGTCGCGACTTATCCACGGCACTCCGAACACAGACCCACTAACCGCAGATCGCCAGCTTTAATTGCACCCGAGAAATTGGTGATCGTGACCTCATGACGACATTTTCCGCACCAGACATTGGAGAGCAGTTGCTTTTTGCTGTCAGCCGGGATGCTTGCCCAGAGCTTGGCAGCCGGTGCAGTGAATTTAGCAGATGATTCGATCGACATGTCAGTCAAAGTTCACACGTTCGCGCAATTCCTTGCCGGCCTTGAAGTGCGGCACATACTTGGCAGACACCCGTATTTTGCCACCGGTCTTGGGATTACGCCCCGCACGCGGTGGTGTGTAATTTAGCCCGAAGCTTCCGAAGCCGCGTATTTCGACACGGCCACCTTTTGCCAGCGTGCTGCACAGCGCATCAATGATTACTTTGACCGTGAACTCGGCATCTTTGAATTGCAGTTGCGGGTGTAGCTTGGCTAGGCGAGAAATCAAGTCTGAACGGACCATAGTTTGCAATCAGTATCTCCAGGATCATGTTGATCTCAGAGAAGCAATGCCTGTGCCAACATTGCAAGCATTTGTTTACATGTTGAAACAGATTTCTGATTCCGCAAGATTCTCTACTGTTGACGAAATGCCAACATCAAACCGCAAGTTTATTGGCAGTTATATGCACGCAACGAGTGCAAAATATGGTGCGTGATACGGGGGAGATTGATAGTCCGCAAATGGCATTAATGAATTTTCATGGTCGCGGAACTTGGGGAAGGCTACCCTCGGAGTGCGAATTCAACCGGTCGATGCAACAGATTGGTGAGTAATAGTCACTAGCAGATAGTACCCCTGCGATCCTCAAAATAGCGTACCCGAACGGACGTTCAACATTCAAATTAATGGGCGGGCCGCCTTTGCGCGGGCCCGCTTGAGCAAGGAACGAAAAACTGCAACTCTTGACCTAGCGTCAAGCATTTATCTTACGCTTCCCGACAATTTCATTGGATGGCAGTGCTATTGGATTCTTGATAAGTGAATGGACGCAATATTGGAACACCCGACCATGTATAAGTTTTTAACCCCGTCGACGGATTGGCTCGGCATTACGGTTGGGAAGCCCAACGTCCCTTGATCAAGAGTATGCCCAGTTTGATTCACTATCGACATCTCGAAATTTGGCGCCAGTTCAAGCTGAGATTTATTGGTAAGTGTGACGCCAAGCTTACAAGTATTGTGGGCATCGATAAGCTGGTCTACGACAGTCAGTTGAACGCTTAACTGATCGTCTTCAAATAAGCTGCCCGGCGGTGGGCCAACTGGTTCTGTTGCGCAAGCGGCGAGAAGAGCAAAAAAAAGAAATGCAAAACTCGAATAATTGTTTTTCATGTAAATTCGCCTCTTCTTGATTGTGAATTATTGAAAACTTCACGCGACCAAATGGAACGGCATTTTGAATGCAATGTGCAACGTGCCAAATGCCGTTCTTTATCTTTCTCAACATGCCTCCGCTCGATCGACCGCAACGCAACGGGGTACTTCACGAATGGCTGCCTGGGCATTGTAATACGATGCACAGCTAGCCGCTTGCGACTCGCAGCAAAAATTCAAGCGAGTTATCAATTTTTCGAAACTGCATTTATGAAAACCATCCTTATAGGAATACCGGCTTTGCCAAGCTTACAGCATGCAAGACCATTCTTAAACTCTATCTACGAAAGCATCAGAGACTATGATAGCTGCCTGTGCTAAAATAATTTCGTTGGATTTTCTCTCCGACAAAACATCGTCCTCGCCATTATTGGAATTCAGGAGTGTCTCGATCTTGCCGTTGCAGGATTTGGATCTGCCGACTGATGATCAAAATCCTGTCTGGCCTGTGGCTTCCGCAACGGCAGGCTGGCGTTGATCGTCGCATCAAAATCTCTGCCCGGGTGGTGAAATTGGTAGACACAACGGACTTAAAATCCGTCGCTAGGGTAAAACCAGCGTGCCGGTTCGATTCCGGTTCCGGGCACCAATTC
The DNA here is from genome assembly GCA_963723415.1 of uncultured beta proteobacterium. Taxonomy (GTDB): domain Bacteria; phylum Pseudomonadota; class Gammaproteobacteria; order Burkholderiales; family Gallionellaceae; genus Gallionella. Next base: position 552,972 of record CAVRQB010000004.1, read on the forward strand.
AATGAGTTACAGCGTTTTTACCGTGCGGTCTTTCCAGGCGGCAATAAAATAGTAAGTAAATAGTAAGTAGTTTAGGAAATGAATAAGCAAGGAAAGAGCCGAGCGCAGAGCTGGCACGTTAGGCCAATGAAAAAGACAAAGATACATCTCGATCAAGGTGATCCGCTTGAACAATTAATGCCACGAATTAAAGGAAAGGTCTTTCATGTCTCTAAGGCACGTAATTGGCCAAACATCGAGTTTATTGGAAGGATACTGCCAAATGAAAACGGAGAATTAGAAACATCGTTTGGCTCGTCAAGTAATTCTTATTTTAAAAATAAGCGCTGTGTATCTGTTTTTGATTACAGAAATATCCACGAAGCAGAACCCAAAAAGCATATCCATAAATGTCGGCCAACGAAACCACTAACACCTGAAGAAGGAATAGTGATTTTCGTGCTGGGGCAGGAATCCTACGACAAATTAGAGCCTTGGGATGGATGGAGCCATGGCGATACGAGGCAAATGGTCGTTCCTTATATAGAAGCAGGCTATCCAGGCGCGATTGAGCTATCTCAAATTGAAGAGCTGATATTCGTAACGGTGAGTTAAGAAGATCCATTGCCGACGTCAGTTGGCTTTTTCTTTAGATTGTCGGTGCGGTTTTCGTTCTTGATCGCTTGGTGGCTATTAGTCAATGCCGAAATTGTGTTGACGCATGAAACCGGCTGCCCACCAAACCATAGAACGGACGGGTCACCCATCACGGCCTCGGCATAGCCGCCCTTGTAAACTTGGCGCTTTGTAATTCCCGCCGCCTTTTCAATTTGAGAGCGAAACGCAACTGACCCGGCAATATCAACGAGCGGGTCTTTTACCTCGTCTCGCAAGTCTGAAAGCTCCACTCCCCCACGAGCCGACATAAGCGATTTCCACTCAGTTTCTTCAAGCCGGGCAAGGGACAGGCCACTTGTACTGTTGACGTAAAAAGTCGCCTTTTCCATTCGGCTATCTCCCAAAAGTCCCACCCTAAGAAGTTAACAAGTATGCCTTCTAAAATATCTTCCCATGCACTATAGCGTATGGGAGGGAATTAGCAATGCAGAAAGAAATCAGAAAACTTTATAGCATCGATTCAGTGGCACAGGCACTGGATATATCGAGAAGCCACGTTTATACCTTGATGAAGTCCGGCGATATTAAGACTGTACTGGTTGGTTGTCATAGGAGGATACCCGAAGCTGAAGTTCAGCGTATCGCCTCTGAAGGCACGAGCAAAAAATGAAACCCCAGCTACTCACTAACGAGCAAGCTGCCGAATTCCTTGGCGGAATCAGACCAAATACTTTAGAGGGATGGCGCCTGAAAGGAGTTGGCCCTGCTTTTTACAAGATAGGTCGGCTCGTTCGCTACGATCAGGCAGACCTTGAAGCATACCTGGAATCTCAAAAGCGGAGTTCGACCTCGTGCCAAACAATATAAGTTATCCCAGCCTCGATCTGGTGGCGCCTGCTAAGCAGTATGCCGCAGAAGGTTTCCGAGTCTTTCCGCTGAAGCTCAACAGCAAGCTTCCCGCGACCAAGAACGGCTTCAAGGATGCCGTGAGCGACCCGGCGCTGATCGAAAAGATGTTCGCCAAGCATAAGGGCAATATCGCCATTACCCCACCGCCCGAAATTTTCATCATCGACGTGGATGTAAAGCATGGAATCGACGGTAAAGCGAATTTAAATGACCTCTGTCGCAAGCACGGCGGGATAACAAAAACGCGCTTCCAGCAAACACCATCAGGCGGGTTGCATCTTATCTACCGCAAACCCGCTGATGTGATCGTCCCGCAAAGCGCCGGAAAATTGGCTCCCGGAGTCGATGTGCGAACCGACAAGGGGTACATCGTGGCCGCACCCAGTGTAATCGTTCCATGGCTAAAGCCCTATGATATGAACGACCACGAAATCGCAGTTGCACCGCAATGGTTGCTGGATTTATTGGTCAACGGAAAGCCGAAAGAGGTTGCTTCAAGCGAGCGAGGCAGGATCGTAGATGGCGGGCGCAATGTTGGGTTGACTAGCTATGCTGGATCCCTGCGGAACCGAGGTCGTGATGAAGAAGCAATTCTTGAGGCATTAAGAATCAGGAATGAAAAAGACTGTGACCCACCGCTTGATGATGAAGAGCTTAGAAAGATTGCCCATTCCGTCGGGAAGTATGCGCCGGATGCGCGTGATGGCACCGATGCGACAAGATCATTAACTGAGCTTGGCAACGCGTATCGTTTAGCAGATAGCCAGGGCGATAATCTTCGCTTCATTTATGAGACTAAAAACTGGTTGGTCTTCAGAAAGGGGGCTTGGCAATGGGATAGTGATGGCGCTGCTGTGCGAGGTCATGCCGCGAAACTACCACAAATAATTTATAACGAAGGCGCTGCGTTCATCGATCAGGCAAAGCATTTTGTGAACTGGGCTCGCGTTAGTTCATCTTCAAAAACTATATGTAACGCGGTGAAGGTGCTATCGGACATGAGTGCAATCCGGCTTTCTGTAAATGTCGTTGATGCCGATGGAATGCTGGCCGGCTTCGATAATGCCCGGCAGGTCATTGATCTGCGAACCGGGAAGGTGCGCCCTGCAGAACGGCAAGATTATGTGACGAAGAGCCTCAATGTCTCCACCCTTGGTGAGGCAACCAAGGCGGCGCGATGGCTGCAATTCCTTGATGAGATTTTTGAAGGAGATCAGGAATTAGTGGGATGGTTGCAACGCTGGTGCGGCTACCTATTGACCGGAGAAACCTGCGAGCAGATTTTCCTATTCTTCTTTGGACTGGGCGCAAACGGCAAATCAGTATTCGCCGAAACCATTATGTATTTAATGGGCGACTACGTTCGTGCAGTCTCGGCGGAAACCCTGACGGACACCAAGCGGCAGGCCGGAGGGGCAACTCCTGACCTGGCCGATTTAATGGGCAGCAGGCTTGCGAGTAGCACAGAGACTGAAGACGGAGCGGTGCTTGCTGAATCGAGAATCAAATCGATTACCGGCGGCGACACGATTTCCGTTAGGAAATTATATTGCGAGCCGTTTGAATTTAAGCCCGCGTTCAAGCTCCTGATCGTCGGCAATCATAGGCCCCAAATTCGCGGAGTTGATTACGCCATTTGGCGCCGGGTCAGGCTTGTCCCGTTCAACATCACCTTCGATGAGAAGGTGCGCGATCTCAAACTGAAGGACAAACTGAAGGCGGAAGCGCCGCACATTCTCGCGTGGATGGCGGAGGGCTGTCTGCGCTGGCAACAGACTGGTCTTGGTGACGTGCCGAAGGTCATTGCCGAGCAAACCGCAGGCTACCGCAAGGAACAAGATGTGCTCGGTGAGTGGCTGTTGGAATGTGTGGACAATGATCCAGCCGGCGAAGAAACCAAGGCAAATGTTTATGAATGCTATAAAAAATGGGCAGAAGCTGCGGGCTTGCGTCCTATGGCCAAGGTGTCATTAGGCAGAAAACTATCGGAACGCGGCATCACCGATAGAGCAGGTACACACAATGTACAGCATTGGACAGGGATCAGGATACGGCCTGACAAGACCGAGCCGGATTTTTGAAAATGAGCCGGCCAAATCTAAAACAGTTTAGAGAAGACCTAGAACGGATCATGGGAGCCACTAGGAAAAGGCGGCGAACATTAACCTCACGAAAGGAAAGCAACATGGAAAAGCATAAACCCAGCGGTCTCGAAAAAGGCACGGCACGGTGGCACGCACCGTACCCCGGTGATCAAAACAAGAGCTATCCCGGCGGTATCGCCCCGATTGAGCGCAACCCCGGCGAACCGCGAGGCACGGGGATCGTGCCACCCGGCAAGGTTATTACGCCCTTTAAGCCATTTGAGTCATGAAGCGAAAGCCGGCCCGATACATCAAGGGCAGGACTACCCCAGCCGAGTTGGAGGAAGCGATCTCAGGCGTGATGGAGATTCTGGAAAAGCTGGCGACAACGGTTTATACGGACAAACTTGAAGCATTAAGGGCTGCTAACAAAGTGCAGCGTGAAGAACTGATCCAACTAAAGGAGGAAAGCATATGTCATGAACACAATCAGGTTATCCAGCAGCTGCTCGCCTACGTTAAAGAGGGCGGGCAGATCCAGTAATATTTTTTAACGACAAGGAGCGATACAGCATGGAAACCAGCGACAAATTGGCAATACAACTGCTCTCGGAGCAGGTAGCTGTCCTCAAAGGAATGATCGAGGCCAATATTCGGGACACGCAAAGCTTGAGCAGGAAAATGTACTCAAGCCATAGCAACTTCTCGGCGTCCAGGCCTGACCTGAGCGAATTGCCAGACGAAATCAGCATGATGGATTTCACCCGGCAAATTGCCGTCGAATGTCAGACTATGGTCAACAAAAAAGAAGCGCCTAACTTGATTGAAGCCCAGAAGCTTCTCTTCATGCGCGATCCCAAGTTGGGTCGGCGCTATGTGGAATGCAGCCGGGCTGAAGCAGAGTAACAGCCCCGGCGATAGTTTAAAAGGCCTTGGCCACTATCGCAGCCCGGGGGCGTTCTTGTTTCTCCATCGCAGCCCGGGCATTTTAATTTTCATAGGAGGTAAACCAGCATGGCAGCCCGTCCACTTCCCGCAGCAAAACGCGACGCCATTGTTGCCGATTGGCGCATGGGTGAACTGAGCATGCGCCGCATTGCAGAAAAGCATGCGTGTAGTCGGGGTGCGGTCCAGGCACTGTGCAAGGATGTCGCGCAGGATGGCCCAGCCATCGTGGCCGCCGGAGTGCAATATAGGCAAGGGCTCGCAAAGCAAAGTGCGCCAATGGTGGCCGCTGTTACTTCTGAAGTTGAGGAATTAACCAGACGTCTTGAGTTCTTCGATGATGCGCAGCTTACCTTGGCTCAAGTGGCGTTGGACAGAGTGATTGATGAACGGGGGCAAGCTAAGAAGAATGTACCGATGGCCGAGGTCAAGCAAGTATCGGATGTGGTGAGCACTTCACGCACAGGCGTATTGCCCGCCAAGACGCCGGGCGTAGCGATCCAGATCAATAACGCGCCGGCCTATTCCGTCCCCGAATACCAGCAGGCATTGCGCCAAGTGCTAGATGAAATTTAGTTTATTCGGTGGACTTGGTTTACCTACCTTTAACCTTTTACCGGGCATTGGTGGAATTGATAAAGAACTCATAGCCGAGGACATGCCTAGAAATGGCTCAACGAGCTGGCAGGTAGGGCAATCGGTCAATGCTGCCTGTTTAGCTGAGGAAAGCTATTTAATCTGCTGCCCGGGATCAAATACTTACTAGGAGCTCACTACTGGAGTAGTGTCAATATATAATATTATGAATATAAACGAATATTTTACTAAGCAGAAAGGATTATATATCCTTTTTGGTGGACTTAGGGTTAAGAGAGTTAAGTATTTTGACCTATTTGGCCAAACTTCTCTAAGGGCACTGCTCTATAGAGGACTTTGGTAAAACAGGGGTAAATACTTAACTCTCTTAACCCTAGACTTAACTGGATCGGCTTTTTCGCGGGGATCATATATGACCTTTTCCGAGATTCAATTACAAGCTGGCTCCGACGCAGCCAGAGAAGACTTTTATACCTTCTGCCGGTGGATGTTCTTGCACCAGCGCGGCTATCTCTGGATGAAGGCCGAGCATCACGCCATTATCTGCAAAGCCTTGATGCGCGTATATCGTGGCGAATGCAAACGGCTCATTATCAACATCCCGCCGCGGTACTCTAAAACACAGTTGGCTATTATTGACTTCATGGCCTGGACGTTAGGCCGCCATCCTGACGCTGAATTCATTCACACCTCTTATTCGGGCAGACTAGCTTCGGGTAATAGTTGGCAGACGCGGGAGCTAGTTCTGCATGAAGCCTACCGCCGTATCTTTCCCGCTGTCCAGTTACGCGAAGACTCTCAGGCAAAGGACGAATGGCGCACGACTGCTGGCGGCGTTGTTTATGCGGTCGGGGCGGGTGGATCCATCACTGGCTACGGGGCGGGGAAGCACCGGGAAGGCTTTGGCGGGGCAATCCTGATAGATGACCCCCATAAGGCAGATGAAGCCCTTTCCGACATAATAAGGCAGAACGTAATCGACTGGTTCCAGAATACATTAGAGAGCCGCAAGAACTCCCCCGACACACCGATTGTTTTGATAATGCAAAGGCTTCACGAGCATGATCTCTCTGGCTGGTTATTGGATGGCGGGAATGGTGAAACGTGGGAGCATGTCTGTCTGCCAGCCTTGCGGGATGATGGAACAGCGCTGTGGCCTGAGAAGCACACTGCCGAAGAGTTGCAACGCATGATGGATGCCAATAGTTACAACTTCGCCGGACAATATCAGCAAGCACCCTCCCCTCCGGGCGGCAACCTGTTCAAGCCTGACGCCATGTCAATTATAGATGCACTACCTGAGTACATGACCTATGTTCGCGCATGGGACTTGGCTGCAAGTGCCGGAAAGGGTGACTGGACAGTGGGTTTCAAGTTGGGTATGGACTACGAGGGTGGCAGAATCACTATCGCTGACATCGTAAGAATTCGCGCCAGCGGTGAAGAAGTCGAAAGGGCAATTCTCAACACGGCTGCTCGTGATGGCAAAGAGTGTGCAATTCATATCCCGCAAGACCCTGGACAGGCAGGCAAGGCACAGGTGGCCTACCTGACCCGGCAACTCATGGGCTACAACGTCCTAAGCGCCACTGTCACCGGCTCAAAGGAAACGCGGGCAATGCCGTTTGCATCCCAGATCAACGTAGGGAATATCAGCATGCTGCGTGCCGGTTGGAACGATGCCTTGATTAGCGAGATGAGGCTTTTCCCGAACTCGGTCTATGACGATCAAGTTGATGCGGGCAGTCTCGCATTTGCAGCATTGGCTTGCATGGACGTTGGCAATGCTCAGTTGGTAGTGTGTGGGCAGAGCTTGCTAGAATCGCAAGCCTGGGAGTTTCAGTAATTTGTAGTGGTTGCGATTTGATCTTACAGGCAGTGTCTGAATACTTCTCCCAAACTTAGACAAAAAGCTGTCGCGAGGGGCCGTTGTCAGGCATCAAATTTGATACTATGAATCTCTGCTCAGTTCCAAAAGCTGATATCCAAGGTTACAATTTTATTCACGGCACGATGCAGTTATGAAGATATTTTTATAAGGTTTCGTCGAGCGGTATGACAACTCTCATGTATTTACTCACCCTCATCGACAAAATTCCCGCATCGTTTTGGGGAGTCGTTATTGGCTCGTTTTTCTCAATAACTGGTGTAGCTCTGACAAACCGCGCAGGCGACAAACGTCTTCGTGCTCAGTTCGAGCACGAGCAAAAGCAAAAAGCTACCGACCGTGAGATGGTGTTGAGAAAAGAGATTTACTTGGCGGCTGCCGAAGCTGTGAGTGCCGGCTTTGGCGCGGTTGGTAGCTTCACGGATTTGGATATACCAAATAACAAGGTTACCGCCAACTATTCAGAAAAGGCTCCCGCCATTGCAAAAGCAGACGTTATTGCCAAAACCAAGGTGATGCGAGCTCTTGGAACTTTTAGTAGTGAACTGAACACCATTTTTATGAAGCTATTTGCGAGACGATTTGAATTGATGAAAGAGAAGAACGAAATTGCTGCTCTCGACGTTCAGATTGACGCTTTCGGAAAAGCGCGGGACCGCTATCTTGAACTAATCGTACAGTTTAATATCGATGGCCTTGTTGATGACAAGCGCTGGCAGACTCTTACTAAAAACTTCGAGTTTGAACAAAAGAGGGCAAATGAAGCGATAGCACGCCGCAGTGAATTAGGTAATTCTCTCTACGCTAAGCAACTAGAGTTCTTGCGGGTGAACCGCCCCGGGATTGCCGGAGACTCCAATTCTTGAGAGGATGGAGTTATGAACAAAATGAAGAGGTATTCGCCGGAAGTGCGTGAGCGGGCGGTACGGCTGGTGTTTGAACACCAAGGGGAGCACGAGTCCCAGTGGGCGGCAATTGAATCGATCGCATCGAAGATAGGCTGCACGCCGGAGACCTTGCGTAAATGGGTGAGGCAAGCCGAGACCGATCAAGGTGCTCGGGGCGGTGTGTCCAGTTCGGATCGTGAGCGTCTCAAGCAGCTGGAACGGGAGAATCGCGAGCTCAAGCGGGCCAATGAGATATTGCGCAAGGCATCTGCTTATTTTGCCCAGGCGGAGCTCGACCGCCGACCGAAATGATGGTGGCGTTTATCGACGCGCACCGTGCCGAACATGGGGTCGAGCCGATCTGCAGGCAATTGCCGATTGCCCCATCGACGTATCACGAATGCAAAGCGCGGGAACGGGAGCCTGAGCGGCTACCAGCCAGAAGCAAGCGCGACCAGGCGTTGTGCCTGGACATCCGCCGCATCTGGGAGGATAACTTCCTGGTTTACGGTGCCCGCAAGGTATGGCGGCAACTCCATCGTGAGGGAATCAACGCAGCCCGTTGCACGGTCGAGCGGCTGATGAAGGACTTGGGGCTACAAGGGGTTCGGCGTGGCAGGAAATGCTGGACGACCATCGCGGATGATGCATTGTTACGACCGGTTGACCGGGTTAACCGCAAATTCGTCGCCATGCGCCCGAATCAACTATGGGTAGCGGACATCACTTTCGTGGCAACCTGGGCCGGATTCGTCTATGTTGCCTTTGTAACGGATGTTTTTGCCAGACGCATTGTGGGCTGGCGCGTGGGCAGATCACTGCATACGGATCTGGTGCTTGACGCGCTGGAGCAGGCACTGTGGTCGCGCAAAAAGGTCAAGGGGCTGATCCACCATAGTGATCACGGTAGCCAGTATTTGTCGATCCGCTATACGGAACGTCTGGCCGAAGCCGGCATCGACGCCTCGGTGGGCAGTGTGGGCGATTCGTATGACAATGCGCTGGCCGAAACGATTAACGGTTTGTACAAGACTGAAGTGATTCGAAAACGAGGTCCCTGGCGCAACATTGATGCTGTCGAATATGCCACCCTGGAATGGGTGGATTGGTTCAACAACCGCAGGCTGCTGGAGCCGATAGGCAACGTCCCGCCTGTGGAGTTTGAAATGGCGTACTATCGCCAAATGGAAGAGTCGGCTGAGGCTGCATGACTCAAACTAACGAGCCTCCGAAAAACCCGGGGCGATTCAGGGAATGTATGTCTGAAACAGAGATACTTGGAAGATTGGTGACGCCACTGCTGGCTGCAGTACGAGAAGAACTCGAACTCCCCTTTGATGAGGACGCCTACAGCCAAGCTTTAGAGGACGCGATATCCAAACAACGACTTGCCAGTGACGAGTTAGTTCGGAAATTAAAGCCTGTTGTCGCCGAACCAATCGCTTCAACGGGCGTTTCTCAAACGGCTGGTTAACACGCCACCTTTCCAAAACCTTGTTACAATGCAGGTCTGCCAAAAGCAGACATTTTCATTTTTTGTACAATTGTGCTTATGTATTCAGATAGAATTTAGAGGTTTCCAATAAATCATCCAAAATTAAAAAAGGACATTACAAATGGCCGATTCAACTGTAAATGCTTATAATCATGCCGGCATACTACAAACAAATAAGGGTGCAACTGCGGCAGTAGTAGACATCCTGACAAGTGCATGTTGCGCAGGTGATGACACAAACAAGACAGGTCTTTTAAATTGGGCGTTGGCCGAGGGCAATTTTAAAAAGCTGAGAGATATAATTAAAGATTCTGCCAAAGATTAATTTTCAATTTGCGAACATGTGTCGCTAGCAGTCTAGCGCCAAGCATTGGTTTGTGTCGAAACCAGCGTATGCCGAACGTCCGGTTCCGGGCAGTTCAATTACAAATGGCCTGATGGTGAGGCAGCAAAGGCAATGGTGGCGATCAGATAGTTTGTGTCAGTCAAGTTTTAGCTACTACAAGTTATTCTATTTAGCACTCCTCAACGGCACCACATTACCCCCGGAGGCGGTTGCACCTTGCTTTACGATCCACTGGGCTATTTGTTCCGCTTCGCCGGACAGGTAGCGCAGGTCGCCGGTCTCGGTGTAGTGGTCGATGGTCACGTCGCCTTTGCTGATGTGGTTCGTTAGCAGCTTCAATTTCCACATCTCAATCTTGAGCTTGATACCGATAGCGATAAACGTCCGGCGCAGATCGTGTGCTGTAATGCGCAATCCGGCCAGCTTGGACATCTCGGCCACCGTGATGCGGGCATCTTTTATGAAGGTGTCTTTGCTGCGGCCAGCGAACACATAATCGCCGCCTTTGCCATCTATCTGTTCTTTGCGTTCTTTCAGCAGGGCAAGTGCCGGGCTTGAGAGTGGAAACGTCACCGGATTATGGTTCTTTGGATCGGCTATGTGCCAGCTACCAGCATTCACACAATCCCACTGTAATTCAGCAGCCTCGCTCCAGCGGCATCCGGTCAGCAGGATAAACGTGATAATGTCCGCGCCGGTCTGCGCAATGGGTAGGAGGGCAGGAGACGTGCGCCGCTCCTGCAGCATGTTCCAAACGAAGCCGACTTTTTCCAATGGAATATAACCTGTTTTTGTTTTGTTCCGGTTCCAAAGCTTTTTCTTGCTCAACGTCTGCACAGGGTTCGGTCGTGGGCTTTCCTCGTCAATGGAAAAGTTGATCAGGGCACGCAGAATGCGAAACGCTTGATTCGCTTGCGCCGGACTGCGCTTGGATATTTCCGCAAAGCGGATGCGGCACATATCGCTGTTAATGTTAGTGATCGGCTTGTCCGCCCAATCTGCGAAATTGGCCTTGATATGTCGTTCAATATCGCGAATGCTTTTGGCGGCGAGTGCGCCACCTTTTGCAGTCTGGCGGTTCTTGCAATAGTCCTGTGCAATTTCGCGCAAAGTTACAGCAGCCGCAATAGTGCGCTTCTTTTCCAGTTGCGGGTCTATCCCTGCATCCAGGGCAACCAGTGTCGCCCTCGCCTTCTTGCGAGCTTCATCGCAAGTTATGCGGCCATGTGCGCCTAACGTAACCCTTCGCTCTTTTCCAGTAGACTTAACGCAACCCTGCACCACATATACACGCTTACCCGAAGGGAGAGTCTTGACTCCGAACCCGCGTAATTCTTCATCCCAGTAAAAGGCCTGCCCTTCGGCTTTGGTCGGAATTGGTAGGTTTTCAACCTTCGATTTAGTCAGTTTCATGGCGCACCCCTAGAAAATAGTAAGTAAATAGTAAGTAATAGAGATAAAACTTGGCACAGTTACGAAGGACTATTTTTACGCAAAAGCCTTAATATATCAAGCTATATCGTACTTACTAATATTACATAAACCTAGATAAAGCGCATAACGAAAGGACTTAAAATCCGTCGCTAGGGTAAAACCAGCGTGCCGGTTCGACCCCGGCTCCGGGCACCAGACATGCGGCTTTTGAGCCATTCAGGCATCATGTTTCTCACCACCTGTATTACTGGCCGTAGCCAAAACGTAGCCTACCCCTATAGACTCCAACCTTGCAGCCGCTTGAGCTAAATGGTCTGGCGCTACATGAGCATACCGCTCGACCATCGCCACCGTTTTCCATCCACCCATACGTTGCAACTCGTGGGTGGGCGTTCCCAATTGGCGCAGCCATGTAGCCCATGTATGACGCAAATCGTGCCAGCGCAAATCTTGGATACCTGCACGAACCAATGCGCCTTTCCATGTTACGTTAACTACTTGGGAAATCGGTTTACCCTTATAGGTAAAAACTCGCGTTGGATGTTTCCCAATTTGCCGATTAAGCACTTCCATCGCCCGAGCATTCAGGTTGACCGAGATTGGCTTGCGGTTTTTTGAGTTCTCCGATCTTACCCAAGCGTGGCAACGTGCCAAATCCACACATGACCATTCCAATTGCAGAACATTCGATTGACGCAAGCCCGTATGAAGCGTGAAAAATGCCATATCTCGCATATGCGGGGGCAACTCGGCAAGCAGCCGGTTTGCCTGTTCGGGCGTCAGCGAACGTTCGCGGCCTTCAGGTTCTTTAAAGAGCTTAATTTTTGGCACTTTCTCAACCCATTCCCACTCGTCGCGTGCCCGAATAAGAACAGAGCGAATTACTGCCAAATAACGGTTTGTGGTGGCTTTGCTCACTTGCCTGTGCTTCGCCGCTTTAATCAGGTTGATGGTGTCCAACGATATTTCGTCGAGCATCAATTCACCTAAATACGGATGCAGCCATTTCAGTTTCTGCACGTCTTCTTTGTGTGTTGCCTTGTCGGACGTTTCATCAATCCACCTTACAACCGCCTGCTGCCAGGAATAGCGGGGCTTGGTGCCTAACCGTTCCTGTTCCCACAACGTAACTTTTAACCTGTCGTGGTATTCCTGCGCCTTTACCTTTTCGGCAGTCCCAGTGCTTCTCTGTATGATTCTTCCGCTGTGGTGCAACTTGACCCACCAGACGGAAGAATCCTTGCGTTTGTAGAGCGACATAATTTCTCCTTATGTTCGCCCTGCATCACCCGCGGGGAGTATTGTGCGCGTACACAAGCAACCAGGTCAACTTCAAGGAATATCCACCGTCTGCCAAGCTTCGCCGCAGGAATTTCGCCGCGCTTTGCCATGCGTTGCAGCGTAACCGGGTGAAGATGCAAGAATTGGGCAGCTTGTTCAAGATTGAGGGTATCCATTTTCGCGATTTATAAATTCATTTTTCGCATTAATTAATTTATTTTTCGGCGCCGTGTCGCATTAATTCTATTAATTCCTGATTTATCGCCTGGTCGAATTATTTTTATTTGATTTCAATTTTCGGCGCGGTTTTTTTATTGTTGCGCCGTGCAAGCATTTTATCGGCGGCTTTATCGGCGGCTTTTTCCACGCCGGGAATCATTCCGGGGAGTAACTGGTTCACCATAACGATGCCTTGGGTTAATTCCTTAAATTGGCGCTTGTTGAGCTTGGCTTTTACCAGCGACATCAATAATGCCGAAAAGGATTCCCGTACTTCGCGGTCAAGCACTGTCAGGCATATCCCCGCCCTGGCAACGAGCAGTTGCGGGTTTTCTGTATCTGCCAGGGCATGTTCGGCGGACTTGGACGGAAAGAAGCTGTCCGAACCGCTTAACAGGTAATTGGGGGAGATATTGAGCGCCCGGGCGAGCTTGACCAATTCCACGCTACCCGGAACCGCATTGCCCTGTTCATAGTGCACGACGGCGCTGCGACTTAAAGCGGCTTTTTTGGCGAATTTATCCTGGGTGAGTTCCAGCGCCATGCGCCCTTGCTTGATCCGCTCGCCAATCTGGTTAGGCAGGGTATTTAACTTTGGCTTGGCCATGATTTGTCCTTTGTTTAACGATGGTTTAACAGCGGTTTTACTCGGTTTCCGGGGGTTCTTTGAGCAGGGCGATCACCAATTCGCCTACGGTTTTTGGCGTTTCAGTGTCTCCAACGCCCGTAATCACCGTCCGGCCTTGCAGGATATGAGTCAATTGGTAATTGCGCGCCATGATGCGGATGATGGCGTCGCGCCCGGTTGTGATCGGCCCGCCCTCCCAAATACTGTGCTTGACCGGGCTCTTGGCCAGTTTCTCGATTAAGGCGTCGTTTTCTTCGATTTCCGCGGTGATGTCGTCCTGAGCATCGAATCGGTAACGCAGGCGTTCGTAGCAATTTCGCAAGGCCAACAGCTTGAATGCTTCAAGACGGTATCTGCCAACCTCGAATAAGGCCAGTTGGCTGCGATTGATGCCGGTTTCCTCGGCGATAAACCGTTGCGACAGCCCCAGGGAATGCCGTGCCGCCCTGGACTGGTTGGGGGTTATTTCATCATTGTTCATGTCATCCACATACTATCAAGTACGACACATGATAGCATTATGAACAAAGTATCACATAGGAGTCAACCACTATATGTATGCGTTACAGTGGGAAGCAATGCAAAACAACCGGGGAAACTCTTTTTTTCCCAAAATGGCTTATTTTATAAGTGAGGGGTATATTGGCGAACAATTAAAAGAATGCTCTGGGGAAAATTCCAGAACTTTTAAACAATATATCCGTAGCCCCATGTTACTTGAACGGGGCTCTTTAACTCCATCGCGTATACTTTGGATTACAGAATAAAGGAGTCTTCGGCGCTGTACTGCTTGGGCAAAAGGGACAATGGATTATGAGGAAATTTCTATCGTTTCTTGCCTATAACATATATTCATTGTGTTACGTCTGGGCATTTCAAATAAATACAGCCTACCAATTCGATCCGGAAATGATTAATCGCCTACAAGGCACGGGGCTTGCTGTAAGCCCGAGCCAATGGGGATGGGGAAACCATTATCTATGGCGTTTAATTGCATCCGTAGTTGCAACATTATTTGCTGGCTTTTTAACGGGTGCGATTGCACAGAAGCGCGGTGGTATCGTTGCAGCGATATCCAATATTCCTAGTGTAATTTTATGGGTGGTGATGATTTTCATTCTATGGACTAGGAATAATGATCTCATCTACGGAGACCAAACCATTTCGACTTCGACCGGGATGATTGTAATTTCATTTCTTGCAATCCCCTTAACAACTTATTTGGCGTATGCAAGTGGACAGAATGGTTGTCAAGTTCAACAAGATGATTTTCAACCTAATACCGTGCTTGGCATTGCCAGTTACCATTGGGCATGGCTTGTCATCCCAATATATTTGTATATGGTTGGAAGTATCTATCCAATAATGAACCTCGTTATATCGTCATTTGATGTCAGCATTATTGGCTCGCTCATAACTGCTGTCACTGCTGTGGTTGCCCTTATCTCATTCGCCCCGTTAATTATTGTCTATTACAGGTTGAAGTCACCTGCAAATAATGTTGCCCAAGCTTTTGGAAAAGCAATATCCAACACCGTTATACTTGTTATTGGGTATGCAATAGTTGTTTTATTGCAGATTGCATACCATTGGATAATTACAAAACTGACTTCTTAATCAATAACGATCTATTAAAAATCGACTGGAACACGGTCGATGGCTTAGAATGATATTTTGCCTCTATCTACTTTTCAGGCATGCTAAAAATAATCAGCACGGTAATAATTCAGTTACCAGGTTAACGAACTGAGCCTGCGCTTTTGTGTTCGTTGCATGTGTTAGTACAACAAACATGTGAATTGAGTTTTTTGCAGCCTACGCGCAGAATCTCCCTCGGTAAGTCGATCTTTCCGCCGGTCAATACTTTAGGTTTCTAAGCCAGACATGGAATACGCTAATTTCATAAAAGAGTTGCGGGTACTTAAAGATGAAGCCTCCTCGCTTTTCAATTTACCCAAAACTCATGAAGATCCAGCGTTTCGCAAGTGGCGACACCGAGTAACAGCTCTGATTTCAGCAATTGAAGATTGCGGGTATTCTATTGATTGCAGCGTTTCATCACGCATCTTTCAAATCTTTGCTTATGGATCAATAGAGCAAGCAGAGGAAATTGCGAGGTACAACCGTGATCTTCAAGATACGGTCAATGAGCTTGAGACGGCAATTAATCTTTTTGATAAGTACGGCGATCCCAAAGGTCAAAAACAGCCCGAAGCACCACAGCGACGTGAAACGGAATTGGAATGGCCACAAAAGATTACGATATCTTGGTTGTCCAAGCATACTCCGGTTGACCTCTGGTTAAAGTTTGTTGGCGTCTTAATTGCCGCATTTTTACTCGGCATTGGATTCGCGCAGACAGGACTGTACGCCGACTTTGAAAACCACTGGAAAACAAACAGTGCAGAGCCAAATCTTAATAAAGAACCGAACCACACAGTCAAATCCGACGCACCCAAAAACGCCACGCGGGGTTCACCTTGACCATCATGCTTCCATGACATTGCATGGGGAATCAACGCAGCGAACTTTGCTCAATAATGATATAGGCGAATAAAGGAGAATTGGTCAAATGGCTCTCTTTACTGAAGCAACAATTCGGAAACGCGCCCATGACGAGTTGCGCAAAAGTGGTCTGTTGAAGAAGTCCGAACAACTAATTGTCGAATCAACGGCCGCCTACTCGACAGCAAAGAGCTATGACATATTTCTCTCCCACGGTATCCGTGATGCCGACCTAATACTCGGCATGAAGGGAACGCTAGAAGATTTAGGTTACATAGTATATGTGGATTGGATTGAAGACCCGCAATTGGATCGAAGCAGAGTTACCCCTGCCACAGCAGACAAACTTCGTCAGAGAATGAACTCATCGAAGTCTCTGTTCTTTGTCACGACTGCGAATACAGATAGCTCGAAATGGATGCCGTGGGAGTGTGGCTATTTTGACGGTAAAAAGGAGAAAGTGGCAATCGTGCCAATTCTGGCAGAGTCGTATGACAACAGCTATTCCGGTCAGGAATACCTTGCCCTATATCCCTATGCAGTCCAACAGCAAAATAGAGCTGAAAAGGAAACGCTCTATATTCGAAGGAGCAAATCACGCTACACTACCTACAACACGTGGGTAATAACTCCTAACTCACAAGTAGTTTGGCAGGAGGGGTAAATGGAAAACAAGCGCGCACATCTTGCGATGATACAGAGCGTAGTGAACAGATTGGCTCAAAACTCGTTTCTCCTCAAGGGTTGGAGCGTAGTCTTGGTGTCTGCCCTGTTTGCCCTTGCTGCCAACAGCTCCAACCGGTTTTTCATTTATCTTGCCTACTTTCCAGCGATCGCATTCTGGGTTCTTGATGGGTACTTCCTGTGGCAAGAACGCTTGTTTCGAGCCCTTTATGATGAGGTCAGGGTTTTGAACGAAAACGATATTGAGTTTTCGATGGATACCTCCAAACTAAAGGCTGTCAATAAGTCATGGTCCGATGCTACATTTTCCAACACACTAAAAATTTTTCACGGAGCTATTATAGGTTCCATCATATTGGTTATGGTTATTTCAATATTTCTTGGCTAGGGAGGTTCAAAAATGACACGTAGAGTATTTTTCAGCTTTCATTATAGAAATGATGTTTGGAGAGCAAACCAAGTTAGAAATAGCTGGGTAACTCAAGGGAAAGAAGCTGCAGGTTTTGTAGATTCTGCCGATTTTGAAAAAATTGAGAAGGAAGGGGATGCGGCGATTAAGAAATGGATTGATAGCCAACTGATTGGAACCTCAGTTACGGTTGTTTTAATTGGCAGTGATACTAACAGCAGACCATATGTTCAGTATGAACTACAAAAAAGTTATGCAAAAGGCAATGGCATCATAGGTGTACATATTCATAAATTAAAAGATCAAAATAAGAATACCTCCACAAAAGGTGATACTACATTTGGAGAATTAGGAAAAGATAGTCAGGGGAATCCTGTTTACTTTTTCCAAATTGCAAAAGTTTATGATTATGTGGACGACGACGGGTACATTAAGTTAGGTAACTGGATTGAAGGATCAGCACCAAAATAACTTTCGTGCCACCTAATCAGCAACTCAAGCTGGCCAGCCCTGCTTCGGTATAGTTGTCGCTTACTGAATTTCTATTGGTACATCCTAACCCTTGAATAATATAGTGTGCCAATTGGTTTCATTGATTTAATTGCCTTTGAATATGAGTAAATGTGGAGCGTCAAGACAAGGAAACTACTTGTTGCCAGCGCCCAGATTTATCGCTTCGGGCGCACCAATTTTAAGGTCGAACGAACACTTTTGGCAAAAATGAAAACCTGGAATGTGTCGGAAACAGCAGATCACGAATGCTATCGCCTACCCGAGAGCGGATACTGGTGAATGACAGGAACGTGCCACAACCAGCCGCTCGCGTTTTTTCCCAAGGAGACATTCGCTTCTGTCCGTACTACTATGCATATGTGGAACAATAAATTCAGTGAGCTTCGTTGAATCAATCAGTTATCGAAAAAATGCATTCCACACCATTTTTACTGAGCAGGCCGGTAAATAGTGCGTGATTTTGGTCAGGCGGCATAGCGAACATGTTTTTCCTGAAACAGATTCTGGATCACATGAGGTTGCTTCTGTCGGCGGTGAAGATGGCTACGCAGGCTGGCCACCATCTCCGCTTTGTTGGTTGGCCGGCTCTTTCCCAGGGCGTTAGTCTTGACGTCCTGATTGAGCAACTCATCAGGGTTCAGTTCGGGGCAGTAGCCGGGCAGACGAATCAGCCGCAGACGCTTGGCGTTTTCGGCGACAAACTTCTTCGCGGCTGCCGAACGATGCACCGGGTGACCATCGACGATCAGGAATATCTTGCCCTTGACCTGTTTGAGCATCCGCTTCATGAATTCAATGAACACCGAATTCTGGAACTTGCCTTCGAACACCATGAATGCCAGTGCACCACGATTGGTGATCGCAGAGATCATGTTACAGCCAAAGCGTTGCCCGGTCGCTCGCACCACCGGCGTTTGCCCCATCGGGGCGAAACAAGTTCCGCTGACATGATCACTGCGCAATCCCATCTCGTCACCCCAATAAATCGTCGCTTTCTCGCGCTTCGCTACCTTGACGATGGCTGGGTAGTCTTCGTCAAGCCAGCGGGCAATCGCTACATCGTTTCGCTCGTAGGCACGGCGTACGGGTTTCTGTGCACTCATACCCCATGCCTTGAGGTAACGCCCGACCGTCGTCTGCGAAACTGTGATGCCACACTTCCGCTCGATCAGGCGGGCCACCGCTTCCCGCGTCCAAAGGTAGAACGGCAACTTCAACTGGTCGGGCATCGTTCCAATGATCAGCGCACGAATGCGCGCAGCCTGTGTTGTATTCAACCGTCCGCCGCCAGGGCGTCGACCACGCCTGCCAGGCTTCAACGCCCGCAGCCCACCATCACGAGACAACTTCATCCATTTGCTCACTGCTCGCAGGCTGACGCTGTATGTCGTCGCCGCTTCGGTTTGCGTCATCCCTCCACGCACCGCTTTCACCACCAGCTTCCGCAGGTGAGCTTGCGTGGCTCCATCCAATTTCCGGGCATCAGTCTTGGTACTCATGTCTCCTATAACGCACTACGCACTATTTGGTGCACACGTCAGTAATAGTACAGACGGTGGGTCTGGCTAATAACTGTTAGGCCACACAATTAGGGACGATATGACTGCACAAAAAAAAGTCTTAACCTTGCTCGACACCATTGCTAGCAAGCAAATGATTACGCTGCTCGGCTGGCTGGTCGCCGTTGCATTAGTAATCATCGCGGCAACCTACGCATTTTACTTCACTCATTTTCATGGAACCTTCAGCAATGATCCGGGAGTCTGGGGACAGTTCGGTGATTTCGTCGGCGGGACTATCAATCCGATTCTTACGTTTCTCACCTTCATGGCACTCGTGTTCACTGTAGTTCTTCAAACTCGGCAACTTGAGCATTCGCGAGAGGAACTACAACGGTCCATTGAAGCTCAGCAAGCGAATGCTGTATTGGCCCAAAGCCAAATGAAGTATGCCAATGCTTCAACTCGCCTTGCCGCCTTACAAGCTGCGTTGGCAGTCACATCTGAACTCCTCGCCCAGGCTCAAGCCGCTGGTACTCTAGCCGGCCCTGCAGCCTATGCAGCGGAACTGCTTCGCCGCAAGGAGGCCATTGCCGGCGAGATACTAAGTATCACCGATGAGCTCATGCGCGGTGATGCCTAACCCTTCCATCGACACGGACTGGCGCGATAAAGCCGCGCCAGCCGGTTATGTCAAACGTTAGCAGACATTAATCCCATAGCTATATGACTTTAACGATTTCGATTGCTGCAATACTGATTTCACTAGCCAGCTTGGCTTTCAATTTATATCAGTTTAAAAATACAAAAAATCTGAAGAGGCTTGAAAAAAGTAATGAGGTATTACAACAAGCCTTTTTGTTACGGAAGGCATCCCAAGAGTTACGAGACAGAATTAATGTCACGGATGACATAGAGGATTTAGATCACTTATTGATTCCTATGAACATGACCATAGAGACCCAGTTTGGAAAAATATTAGCAAATCCAGATGTATCTATTCAGGATGTTTTCATGATAGAAAATAAATTGATAGAGCTTGATCTTCAGTTACATTTGCTATCCAAGCAAGTGGATGTGCAAATTGACTTCAATAATCAAGTAAAGGCAATTCAAAAATGACTGCTAGCCTTGCGTTCGAGCGGGACGCCGCAAAAGCGCGGCGCCCCTCAACTTTACTACAAGGGCTTCCCCAAATTCGCAAGTGCTGTTGATGTTTTTTAGTTCATCGCTGTTTCCTGTTCCGTTCCGTTTCAAATCGCGCTGCTTGCATCGTGCGAGAAGGTGAAGGACTGCTAAACTACAACCGGTCATGTTGGGCATCTCGCCCGGACCCTGATGAAAGACGCGCGCCGGGACCTCAATCGTTAGTCGGGAATTGCTTCTTCCCCATAAAGTTGATCAGGCTCTCCCGGCGCGGGTCCAACCCGCTTCACATCAACGCTGGCAGTGCATCGGTGATTCTTTGTCGCCGCTCGGCGGCGCATATATTCCTTTCAGGTTTCTTTTTTCTGGCGGACGGTTTTGGTTTTTAATTCTTGCTCGGCTCCAATTTAAAATCTTCGCCGTACTTCAATACCGCCCAGGCCAGCCGCGCATTCTTGGCCGCAATGGCGATCACCGCGCGCCAGTAGCCACGTCGCTCCTGCAACGATCTGGCCCAGCGGCTGAAGCGATCCTGCTTGTCGCCCAGACTGTTGAGCACCGCCCGCGCGCCCATGACCAGCAGACTGCGCAGGTAGCTGTCACCGGCTTTGGTGATCCGTCCCAGCCGGGTCTTGCCGCCGCTGCTGTATTGGCCAGGCACCAGGCCGATCCACGCCGCCACCTGGCGTCCGTTCTTGAAGTCGTGGCCGTTGCCGATGCTGGCCACAAACGCGCTGGCGGTGACGGGTCCGATGCCGGGACGTTGCATCAGGCGGCGACTAGCGGCGTCTTCGCGTGCGGCTCGGGCGATGAGGCGGTCGTATTCGGCAATCCTGGTATCGAGTTCGGCGGTGTGTGCCAGCAGGTCGCCTACGCACAGGTTGGCATAACCCGGCAGGTCTTCCAGGTGCGCGCCGATTTCGCGGCGCAGGCAGGTGACCTTCTGCGGCAGGACGATGCCGAATTCGGCAATCAGTCCGCGCAGGCGGTTGTAGCTTGCGGTGCGTTCTTCGACGAATCCCTGCCGGGTGCGGTGCAGGGTCAGGATAATCTGCTGGTGCTCTTCCTTGATGGGAACAAAGCGCATGCTTGGGCGGGTGACGGCTTCGCAGATGGCTGCGGCATCCGCTGCATCATTCTTGCCGCGCTTTCCACTCATGCGATAAGGCGCAACCAGTTTGGGGGCCATCAGTTTGACGGTGTGGCCGTGCTGCCGGAACAGCCTTGCCCAGTGGTGCGCTCCCGTACACGCTTCCATGCCGATCAGACACGGCGGCAAGTTGGCAATCAGCGGCAACAGGTCTGCGCGTGAAACTTTTGGCTTGACCAGTGCAGGCTTGCCACTATCATTGACCCCGTGTACGGCAAAAACATTCTTGGCGAGATCGATTCCTACGGTGATAATGTTCATGGACTTCCCCTTTCGTGGTGTTGATGAAATGTCAGAGATTCCATCTTGGCACTTGTTGCCGTTTGCGGAAACTTCTCCGCAGCCTCGGGACGGGGAAGTCCCTTTCATTCGTTATGTTTTTACCGAGCAGCGTATGTAGGCCAAACAATGACTCCTGAATATCGAATCGAAACGGAAAAAAGGATTACGTCGTACCTTAAAGGCAATGACGTAACAAATATTAAATACATGCAAGTGGAGCAGACATACAGAGACTTAGGCTCCGAAATTAATGTTTGGAACGTAAAGACCGAAGGCGGCAACTGGTGGGTTGTTGAAGGTGAAGGCGCCCCTATGAACCTCTACACGCAAGATGAATTTTATTTTTCTTCCGACGAAGCTTATTCTTTTCACATGGGGATAACCCAAAGGCTGCAAGCAAGACACCATAAAGAGTTTAAGCATATTATTGATGAATTGCCTTTGGATATTGACGGCATAAAATCAATAAGCCGACGGCTTAATCTAGCGGCTGTAGATTTGAATAATATTGCCGGGGCAGAGGATATTCAAAGTGTAGGCTTAACATGCAGAGAGAGCTTGATCGAGCTGGCTGCTGCGCTTGTAGACGCCAACCCAACCCTCTTGGAGGAGAACAATCTCAAGGCAGCAGATTTCAAAGGCATTGCGAAGGTTGCCATTTCTATCTATGCCCAAGGAAAAAGCAATAGCAATTTGCGGAAACATAGTCGTAGCATGGCAGAATTGGCTTGGGATTATTCATCTGAAGTTGTCCACTCGCCAAACAAGAATATTCCAGATGCAAAGATTTGCCTGTTATTTACCTGCTCAACCGTTTCAATGTTTCAAAATCTCTATCTGAAGTTTCTAGGGTTTGATGCAGAGCAGAAATGCCCTGAGTGCAAAAGCATGGATTTTAATTTACTAACAACCGACGATAAAGTTTTCATCATGCGTTGCAACGACTGCGGCCATGAGGAGGATGTACAGATAGAGAGCTTGGGTGATGAGCAAAAAACATAACCTGTCAGTCAAGTCAAGATGGACTGCGCGAATGAACCCTCGCGCAGCCCCTTGTATCTTACGAATGAAAGGGACTTCCCCGTCCCGAGGCTGCGGAGAAGTTTCCGCAAACGGCAACAAGTGCCAAGATGGAATCTCTGACATTTCATCAACACCACGAAAGGGGAAGTCCATGAACATTATCACCGTAGGAATCGATCTCGCCAAGAATGTTTTTGCCGTACACGGGGTCAATGATAGTGGCAAGCCTGCACTGGTCAAGCCAAAAGTTTCACGCGCAGACCTGTTGCCGCTGATTGCCAACTTGCCGCCGTGTCTGATCGGCATGGAAGCGTGTACGGGAGCGCACCACTGGGCAAGGCTGTTCCGGCAGCACGGCCACACCGTCAAACTGATGGCCCCCAAACTGGTTGCGCCTTATCGCATGAGTGGAAAGCGCGGCAAGAATGATGCAGCGGATGCCGCAGCCATCTGCGAAGCCGTCACCCGCCCAAGCATGCGCTTTGTTCCCATCAAGGAAGAGCACCAGCAGATTATCCTGACCCTGCACCGCACCCGGCAGGGATTCGTCGAAGAACGCACCGCAAGCTACAACCGCCTGCGCGGACTGATTGCCGAATTCGGCATCGTCCTGCCGCAGAAGGTCACCTGCCTGCGCCGCGAAATCGGCGCGCACCTGGAAGACCTGCCGGGTTATGCCAACCTGTGCGTAGGCGACCTGCTGGCACACACCGCCGAACTCGATACCAGGATTGCCGAATACGACCGCCTCATCGCCCGAGCCGCACGCGAAGACGCCGCTAGTCGCCGCCTGATGCAACGTCCCGGCATCGGACCCGTCACCGCCAGCGCGTTTGTGGCCAGCATCGGCAACGGCCACGACTTCAAGAACGGACGCCAGGTGGCGGCGTGGATCGGCCTGGTGCCTGGCCAATACAGCAGCGGCGGCAAGACCCGGCTGGGACGGATCACCAAAGCCGGTGACAGCTACCTGCGCAGTCTGCTGGTCATGGGCGCGCGGGCGGTGCTCAACAGTCTGGGCGACAAGCAGGATCGCTTCAGCCGCTGGGCCAGATCGTTGCAGGAGCGACGTGGCTACTGGCGCGCGGTGATCGCCATTGCGGCCAAGAATGCGCGGCTGGCCTGGGCGGTATTGAAGTACGGCGAAGATTTTAAATTGGAGCCGAGCAAGAATTAAAAACCAAAACCGTCCGCCAGAAAAAAGAAACCTGAAAGGAATATATGCGCCGCCGAGCGGCGACAAAGAATCACCGATGCACTGCCAGCGTTGATGTGAAGCGGGTTGGACCCGCGCCGGGAGAGCCTGATCAACTTTATGGGGAAGAAGCAATTCCCGACTAACGATTGAGGTCCCGGCGCGCGTCTTTCATCAGGGTCCGGGCGAGATGCCCAACATGACCGGTTGTAGTTTAGCAGTCCTTCACCTTCTCGCACGATGCAAGCAGCGCGATTTGAAACGGAACGGAACAGGAAACAGCGATGAACTAAAAAACATCAACAGCACTTGCGAATTTGGGGAAGCCCTTGTAGTTTACGTTGACGGTCTGCTGTTTGAAATCGCGACGGACTGCAACGTGTCCTTAGCAGCACGTCGCAATTGCTAATTGCCTACCCCAAAGCGGAAGGTCATGTAAACATTGATGCCGTAGCTAAAACGTAACTATGCTAAAAGTTACATCAAGTATTTATGCGCTTTCTGTAGCTGCCCAACAGTCATTGCGGATGATGCAAGGCATTAATTAAATAACAATAAATTTTATAAGCTGATTCTTAAAATCCGTCGCTAGGGTAAAACCAGCGTGCCGGTTCGATTCCGGTTCCGGCACCAATTCATCGCCACCGGTCACCCTTTGTATCAGTGCATTTCACGACAAAAGATGGCGGAGTAGCCCGCCACCGGTTCTACCCAAACATCCTGACGTAAAACAAAACGGCATCAGATCTTTCGACCCGATGCCGTTAACTTGCAATATGCAGTGTCGCCGCCGTTACGGCATGACTGTGTCGATCACGATATTCAACCCTTTGACGCCCGGCTTGACCGGAGTCGTCAAGCCTTGCAGATCACCCGACTGCGCCATGGGCGTGCCCGACTTGGACACGCGTGCGACCACAACGACCTGAGAGAAGCCGGACAGCTTCAATTGCGGCTGCATCGCCATGCTGTCATCGAGAGAGAATTTCAGCGGCAGATCCTTCACTTGCTTGCGCAGCACCGCCAGCGGCATCTTGGGCCCCTCGGCCGCACGCGCAAGTATGAAGACTGTATCATTCGGGGAGACCTTTCCAGCCAGTGCAGCGCTCAGAGAGACTTTTCCGGTGATGGCTGCCGCCGCATTCGACGCGGATTTTTCAGGGCCTGTCCCTGCCGAAAGTTTCGCCAGCTTTTCTTTTCCGCCGGGCTGGGCGGCAAGCAGTTTGCGTGCACGATTGATGCCGCCAAGGTACATCTGTGCGTCCGGTGTACCCGGCTGCACCTGGTCAACCAGCTTCTGCCAGGAAGTGATGGCTTCTACATAATCTCCACGCTCCATCGCAGCAGAACCGTACAACGCCAGCGCTGTTTGGTTGCTGGGATCCAGTTCCAGCGATTTTGCCAGCAGCCTCGCGACTTCGGGATTCTGCAGGGTCTGGCCGTGTGCCATCGCATAGACATCGGCATAGTTCGCCCAAAGCTGCGCCTCGCCGGGCACCTGACTGACGAGCTGATCGTACGCCCTGGCCGCATCGGAGTAACGTTTCAATTCGGTATAGGAGCGTGCCAGTGTCCACCAGTCATTGGGATCCTTGGGAACTCTCTTCAGCCTGTTTTCCATTTTTTTCAGTCCTTCATCGGACTGTATGATGCCTTCGGCATCCGTCGGGATCGGCTCCTGGGATATCAATGCATCCTGGTTCCCCAGTACCAAATAGATCGGAATAGTGATCAACGGCAGCAGCACTACCAATGCGATCGCCAGTACCCTGGCAGGGTCACGAGGGGGTTTGACGGGTTGATCGATGGTCTTGACTTCCTCCATCAGGCGCACCTGCAATTCGCGTTTTCCCTGTTCGTAGGCTTCCTGGGTCAACAGGCCGTCGTGCAAATCCGTTTCGAGTTCTGCCGACTGGTCGCGCAGGATGCCAAGGTTGGCTGCATCGCGCAACACATCGTTGCTGGAGGAGGATTTGCGCCACAATGGCAAAGCGACGAACAGCATCGCCACCAGCAATAATGCTGTAGATAGTACCCAGAATAAGATCATGTCTGTGAGTCTTTCGGTGTGTTTAGCAGTGCGGAGGCTCGCTGTGCATCCTCAGTGGAAAGCGTCGCTTCGGAGACCAGGGATTTGCGTTTGCGAACGTTGATGATCAACGCAACCAGGCCGATCACCAGCAAGGCAAATGGACCATACCAGAGCAATATCGTATATCTCTTCATCGGGGGGTCGAACAACACGAAATCGCCGTAGCGGGCAACGAGATAATCGATGATCTCCTGGTCGCTCATGCCCTTTTTCATTTGCTCGCGTACTTCCTGGCGCAAATCCTTGGCCAGATCAGCGCGTGAACTGGCCAGCGACTCGTTCTGGCAGACCAGACAACGCAGGTTCTCAGCCAGCCCGATCATGCGCTTTTCCAATACCGGGTCTTCGGCCAGATCTTTTGCTTGTTCGGCATACGAGAATGCCGGCATCAGACAAATCAGCAATATCAACAAAGGTCTCATTTCGTTTGCAACTCCGCTATCAGTGGAAGGATCTTTTCTCGCAGATTTTCATGGGTGATCGCGCCGATCTGCTTGTAGCGGATCACGCCCTGCTTGTCGATCACGTAGGTCTCGGGAACGCCATACACGCCATAATCGATCCCCACCCGGCCGTCCGCGTCCGTGGCCACCAGGGTGTAAGGGTTGCCGCCATTGCGCAGCCAGGCTTCCCCGTCTTCATTCTTGTCCTTGTAATCCAGACCGATGATAGGAACGATGTTGTGTTTCGCCAGTTCCACCAGCACCGGATGTTCCTCGCGGCAGGAAACGCACCAGGATGCCCACACGTTGAGCAGCCAGACCTGCCCCCTCATATCCTGCTCGGAAAGCTGCTTGGACGGATCCTGCAACTGCGGCAGATTGAAGCTCGGGGCAGGCTTGTTTATCAGCGGTGACGGCACTTCGCGCGGGTTCAGCCCCAGCCCGACATACAGGAATATCGCCAGCACCGCGAAGGCCAGAAAGGGCCAGTAACGCGTCATGATGATTTCCCTGCTGCCGCCATTTGTCCGCCGAGATTGCCTTCACTGCCTACGCGGGAGGGATTCTTGCTGTGGATGCGATATCTCCGGTCGCTGATGGCGAGCAGCCCGCCGAATGCCATCAACAGGCATCCCAGCCAGATCCATACCACAAAGGGCTTGTAATAGACGCGCACCGCCCAGGCGCCGCCCACATCGGCAATCGGTTCACCCATCGAAACGTAAAGGTCGCGGAATATGCCGGTGTCGATCGCAGCCTCTGTCATCGGCATACCCGACGCGTTGAAGATGCGCTTCTGCGGCCTTAATATGGTGACGGGCTTGCCATCCCTGGTGACTGTGAATTGGCCCTGGGTAGCCATATAATTCGGGCCGCGGACCGGACTTACGCCGTCAAACCGGAACATATACCCCCCCGAATCGACGGTGTCGCCGACGTTCATGCGCACGTCGCGCTCGGATTCATAACCCTTCACGACGGTGACGCCGATGATGAAGACTGCCACACCGAGATGGGCGAACTGCATGCCGTAGTAGCTCAGGCTCTGGTTGCGCACGCGCTGCAGGAAAGGTCCGTGCCCTCCCCAGCGCTGTTGCAGGCTGATGACCAGCGAGGCGATTATCCAGAACGACATCAGCAAGCCGAGCGAGATCATCGGTGTCCAATGGCGGAATATCAACGGCACCAGCACCGCCAGCACAAGCGCAGAAACGAATCCCCAGCGCACGCGCCTGGCCAGTTCCGGCACACTGGCCTGCTTCCAGCGGGCCAGCGCCCCCAATCCCATCATCAAGACCGCCAGCGCCATCAATGGCACGAACACGGCATTGAAATAGGGAGGCCCCACCGACAATTTGCCCATGCCCAGCGCATCCATGAACAGCGGATACAACGTGCCGATGAATACCGCGGCGGCCGCAACGGACAACAGCAGGTTATTGGACAACAGCATGGACTCGCGGGAGACCATCTCGAATTTGCCGCCCATGCCGATCTTGGGGGCACGCCACGCATACAACAGCAGCGACGAACCGATCACAATCGCCAGGAACGCCAGGATGAAAACGCCCCGCCTGGGGTCGGTCGCAAACGAATGCACGGATGACAACACGCCGGAACGTACCAAGAATGTCCCGAGCAGACTCAGGGAAAATGCGGCTATCGCCAGCAACACCGTCCAGCTCTTGAAGGCGCCGCGCTTTTCAGTGACGGCCAGCGAATGGATCAGCGCCGTGCCAACCAGCCAGGGCATGAATGAGGCATTCTCGACCGGATCCCAGAACCACCAGCCGCCCCAGCCCAGTTCATAGTAGGCCCACCAGCTGCCCAGCATCACGCCGCAGGTCAGGAAAGTCCACGCCACGGTGGTCCAGGGACGCGACCAGCGCGCCCAGGTAGCATCCAGTTTTCCGCCGAGCAAGGCGGCAATGGCGAATGCGAACGCGACAGAGAATCCCACATAGCCCATGTACAGCATAGGCGGATGGATCACCAGACCCGGATCCTGCAACAGCGGGTTCAGCTCTTGCCCGTCGGCCGCGGCCGGCAACAGGCGATCGAATGGGTCCGACGTCAACAGCATGAACAGTATGAAGCCCACCGCGATCAAGCCCATCACGCCCAGCACGCGCGCTACCATCTCTTCCGGCAGATGTTTGCTGAAGGTCGCCACCGCGATCGTCCAGACCGACAATATGGTCACCCACAGCAGCAGGGAGCCTTCATGTCCGCCCCATATCGCGGCAAAACGGTAATGCAGCGGCAATTGCGAGTTGGAATGTTCCGCGACATACAGCACGGAAAAATCATTGTGCAGAAAGGCATTGGCTAGGACCGCAAACGCCAGCGCGATAAATACGAATTGCCCGAACGCCAAAGGGCGCGCAAGACCCATCAATACCGGGTTGTTGCGGGCGGCACCCAGAATAGGCAGCACACCCAGCGACACCGCGAGAAAAAGTGCAATGATCAATGAAAAATGACCGAGTTCTGGAATCATATCAGGCCTCTCAATTGGTTATTTAGCTACCGGAACGGCGATTGGCATAGCGGCCGCGGCTTGGTTGGCCGCATTTTCGGCTTTGCCCTTTTTCAATGCATCGGCCGCTTCCGGCGGCATGTAATTCTCATCATGTTTGGCGAGCACTTCTTCGGCAACCATCGTGCCGCCCGCCTCCATCTTGCCCTGCGCAACTACACCTTTGCCTTCCTTGAACAGGTCGGGAAGGATGCCTTTATACACCACCGGGATTTCCTTATACATATCCGTGATGACAAAATGTGTGGTCAACCCGTCTCCCTCGCGTTTCACGCTCCCCTGCTCCACCAAACCGCCGATACGGAAACTGCGGTCCTTCGGAACCTCGTTGTTGAACACCTGGGTCGGGGTGAAATACAAATTGACGTTTCCCCTCAGCGCATACAGCACCAACCCTACCGCCACGCCCACTGCGGCAACGGCGACAGCGATGAACACGAATCTTTTCTGGCGCGGCTTCATGCTATCCCCTCATCTTCGGCTTCACGCATCATGCGAACCTGCTGCAGTGTGATCTTCCTTCTATGCATGACCATCGCAATCTCGACCACGAATATGATCAGCGCAACGGCATAGGAACCGAACCACACATAGGTAAGCGGGTTCTCCCTCATCCAGATATCCAAACTCATTGCTGCACCTCCGACACGTTACTGGCTAAGCCAGCAGATTGCGCGAGGAGGTGCGATGCGGTCATTCCCGCTCCGATTGCTACGCAACGCCGTGTCATGGCCGCACCTCCGGCAATTCATTGATCCAAGTGGTATTTCGTTCACGCTCCAGAATGATGCTGCGTACCCGCGCCAAGGTGACAGCGATCGCATACATCCAGCAGGCCAGCATCATCGTGAACAGGGCGTGCTGCATCGCGATCTGCATGCTAGTGCCGCTGAATTTGATGGTCGCGCCCTGGTGCAGCGTGTTCCACCACTTAACCGAAAAATATATGATCGGCACGTTCACCGAACCGACGATGGCCAACAATGCGGCCGCACGATCGGCGCGCCGCATGTCATCGATCGATGCATGCAGCGCGATGAAGCCAAAATACAGGAACAGCAGGATGAGTTCGGAAGTCATCCGTGCATCCCACATCCACCATGCTCCCCACATCGGCTTGCCCCACAGCGCACCGGTCCATAATGAGATCACAGTGAATAGCGCGCCGGTAGGCGCGATCGCGCTGGCCATCATCGCCGACAAGCGGGTATTGAAGATCAGTCCAAGTGCTGCGTAGGCCGCCATTACCATATACAGGAACATCGACATGATGGAGGCCGGCACGTGGATGAAAATGATCCGGTAAAACTCGCCTTGCTGTGCGTCGACCGGAGCGACAAAAAATCCCAAATACAACCCGATGGCAAACAGGATTGCGGCCGACACTGCGAACCACGGAACCATTCTCCCGGCCAGCCCGTAAAAGGTGGTAGGGGCGGAATATTTGAACCAGTTTATTGCCAAATCGTCACTCCATTGAAATTCGCAATGCCTGAGCGGTCACCCACGGGGTGAATACCAGAGACAATACCAATAATGCGCCCAAAAAAGAAAGATGGGACGCCACGCTTAACCCGCTCGATATAGCCTCGACTGCACCCGTGCCGAATATCAACACCGGTATGCACAGCGGCAATACCAACAAAGACAGCAATACGCCGCCACCGCGGAGTCCCAGCGTCAACGCCGCGCCGATCGCGCCGATCATGCTCAATACCGGGGTCCCCAGCATCAGACCAATGACCAGCACTCCGAGCGGCTGTGCCGCCATGTCGAACTGCAACCCCAAAACGGGAGCCATCAGCACCAGCGGCAAACCGGACACCATCCAATGGGCTGTCATCTTGCCCAATACCAGCATCGACAGGGACTGCGGCGCCAACATCATCTGTTCCAGGGTGCCATCCAGATAATCGGCTGAAAACAATCGCACCAGCGACAACATCGAAGCCAGCAGGGCTGCAACCCATAATACTCCGGGAGCCATTTTGCGCAGCATGGCCAATTCCGGACCCACACCCAACGGAAACAAACTGACCACCATCACGAAGAAGATCAACGTGGTCAACACATCCGCGCGGCGGCGCATCGCCAGGACCAGATCACGCCTGATCACCAGCAGGAACAGATCAAGCAGGGAGGATTTTTTCATGCGCAGATGACCGTCATGAAAGGGTCAAACTCTGCATTTGAATCCCCGCGACTTGCAGCGGTTGATGCGTGGTAAAAATGACCATTCCCTGCTGCGCCAGATGTTCCGCGATCATCTCCTGTATCAATGCCACTGCTCCGACATCGAGCGCTGTCAATGGTTCGTCGAGTATCCACAAACTGGCATCACTGACCATCAAGCGTGCCAGCGCAACGCGTCTGCGTTGACCCTGCGAGAGCACTTTGGTCGGCAGTGCTTCGCGGCCCCGCAATCCCATGCGCCGCAGAGCAGCTTTCGCTTCATTCTCGTCAAGCGCGACCCCGGAAAGACCGGCAGAAATACGCAAGTTCTCCAGCGCGCTCAACTCGTCCTTGATGGCATTCAAATGTCCAAGATACAGCAACTCGGCGTAGTAATCCTCACCCAGTTCACGGATCTTCTCTCCGTTCCAGACGATATCTCCTTCATCCGGCATCATGAATCCGCACAAGGTGCGCAACAAGCTGGTTTTCCCGCTGCCGTTGGCGCCTTGTACTTGCATGATCTGACCAGGACTCAGCGAAAAATTCAATCCGGAAAACAAACGATGATCGCCCCGACTACAGGCAAGTTTGCTGACTTCCAGCATGAGGAAAACCTAATATTAAATTATTTTTGGATTATAGCCGATTGCATCTGATGGTGACAACGCAAAATACCTGTGCCGAATGACCAAGACCCTGTGATCGACAATGCCAATCCAATCTCTCTTTTCGGGCAGCCTTGCACCGGCTTGATGCGGTATTCGTTGCAGGCCTGGCATACAGAAGCTGCAGTTGATAATGAGTCCGCGAAGCCGGGACAAAGGTTATAATGGACCATTTTCACGACCAACCTTCTGCAGAGGAATAACATGGGATTTCTGGCCAACAAACGCATTTTGATTACCGGCATGATCAGCACCCGTTCGATCGCCTATGGTATCGCGCAAGCCATGTATCGCGAAGGTGCGGAACTGGCTTTTACCTACCAGGGAGAGCGGGTTCGGGAACGTGTCGAAGAGATGGCCAAGAAGTTCGGCAGCGGGTTGATCTATCAATGCGATGTCGCAAGCGATGACGATATCTCCAAACTATTCGCGGATCTGGGGAAAAGCTGGGATGGATTCGACGGCTTTGTGCATGCGATCGCTTTTGCGCCCCGCGAAGCCCTCGATGGGGAATTCCTCGATGGTTTCAGCCGCGAAGCTTTCCGCATATCCCATGATATCAGCGCCTACAGCTTCCCGGCCATGGCCAAAGCTGCGCTGCCGATGATGCAAGGCCGCAATGCCTCGCTTTTGACCCTTAGCTATCTCGGCGCTGTGCGCACCATGCCGCATTACAACGTGATGGGGATGGCCAAGGCCAGCCTTGAGGCAAGCGTCCGCTATCTGGCGATGCATCTCGGCCGCCAGGGGATACGCGTGAACGGGATTTCCGCCGGACCGATCAAAACGCTGGCTGCGTCCGGCATAGGCGATTTCAGCAAGCTGCTCAGCTACAATGCCAAGAACGCGCCCCTGAAACGCAACGTCACGATCGAGGAAGTGGGCAATGCCGCGGCATTTCTTTGCAGCGACCTGGCCAGCGGCATAACAGGCGAGATAACATACGTGGACGGCGGTTTCAATACAACGGCTTTGGGCACAACCGAAGAATAGCAGGGGATGGATGTCCACAAAAATGAACGCCACCCCGGGATGGCGTTTTCCTTTTGCGAATGGTGCAAAAAAATCAGGGTTGCGATTTCGCCGCAGGCAAATTCAATTTGATGGTCGCGTTTTGCCTGGCATCAGCCAGGAATGCATGGAACATCTCATCACCGGTAAGCTGCCGCAGCTGTTGCGCGTACCGCGCACGTTTCTCGTCATCGATGGCCCCTCCGTCCTTGACGGCATCGATACGAACCAGTGTGTATCCGTTTTGCGGATCTGCCGCGCCGACATATTGCGGCAACTTGGCCGCATCGGCCTGGAATATCTGCCGCACCAATGCCATATCCAGAGCACCGTGTTGCGCACGTGTTACGGTCTGGACGGCGCCCCATTTCAAGGCAAGCTTGCCTCCCCTTTGCAACTGAGCCAACTCTGACTGGCCCTGCTTTTCAGCCAGTTCCTGCGCCCGTTGACGCATCAATTTCTGGCGGATCTGTTCCTGCACTTCGCCGAATGCGCGCACCGAGGCAGGTTTGTATTCCACAACATGCGCAGCAACCAGTGTGTTCGGCTTCACTTCAACCGCCGCCGTATTGCGTTTGTTCTTCACGGCTTCATCGCTAAAGATCGCCTGCAGCATTTTCGCTGTCCACGGATCGGCGGCGGGAACGCCCTTCAACAACCAGCCGCTCCGCTGGATCTTCGCTCCGACGAGATCGGCCGCCGGCTTCAACGTGTCGCTTTGCTCATATACGGTATTGCTGAATTTGTCCGCCATCTCGGCGAACATATCGGCAGCCTTTTGCTGGCGCAACTTGTTAACGATACCTTCACGGACCTCATCGAATGACTGCACCCGGGAAGGCTTGATCGCGACAAGTTTTATGATGTGATAACCGAAATCGGATCTCACCAACCCGCTGATCTCGCCGACTTTCAGGGCGAAAGTCGCATCTTCGAACGGCTTGACCATCATGCCCCTGCCAAAAAATCCGAGGTCACCCCCATTTACCGCGGAGCCGGGGTCCTCTGAATTCTTCTTGGCCAATTCGGCAAACTTGGCAGGATTTTTCTCGACTTGATGCAAAAGGTCTTCGGCCTTGGCCTTGGCTGCATCCTGTTCTGACTGCGACGCACCGGGCTTGATCGTGATCAGGATATGCGCTGCCCGGCGCTCCTCCGGCATGCCGAATTCGCTCTGGTGCTCGTCATAATAGTTGCGCGCATCTTCCTTGCTCACCTGGACTTTCGAAAGCAGATCGTCTACCGAGAATTGCAAATAATCCACCTTGGCCTGCTCTTGCACCTGGAATTCAGCGGGATTTTGCTCGTAATACTTTTTCAACGAGGCATCATCCACCTTGGCCTGCGCCATGAATGGCTCTAATGAAATCGGCGCGACACCGACCATACGCTGCTGTTCGTTCAGTCTGATGATGTTGTCCACAATGCTGTTTGCGGCGTATCCATTCTGCGCATAAGCTTCCTGCAATTGCTGGGCAAGCAACTCTTCGCGGATATTTGCCTCAAATGAAAGCGGCGATAGATTCTGATTTTTCAGAACGGATTCATATCGTTTCGTGTCAAATTTTCCATTTTCCTGAAAAGCCTCAATGCCGGCAATCACCTGCGCCACCTGGTCATCCGGCACAACCAATCCTGTCGCCTTCGCATGCTCGATGATCAGGCGCTGGGACACAAGATTATCCAGAACCGCGTGCCTCACATCGGGATTGTCAAACATCGCCGGATCATAATTCGCGCCGAGTTGCTGGCGCATCTTGTCTTGTTGCTGACGAAGTGAATTATCGAATTCCTGCTGGGTGATCTTATAGCCGTCCACCGTGGCAACGATTTCCGCCGAATTCCGGATCCGGTCATATGAACTTACACCCCACAATGCAAAAGGCAGGATGATGAGGGCCAGAACTATCTGTACAAGCTTTTTATTTTCGTGAACGAAATCAAACATAGCGATGCAGCCCCACTATTGATTCTAGGAAACGGAAGTGAAAAAGGCGAACTTGCGTTCGCCTCAATTTGGCGGAGTGGACGGGACTCGAACCCGCGACCCCCGGCGTGACAGGCCGGTATTCTAACCAACTGAACTACCACTCCAAAAAATATCACTGGTGGGTGCTGACGGGATCGAACCGCCGACATTCGCCTTGTAAGGGCGACGCTCTACCAGCTGAGCTAAGCACCCGGCAAAGTCGGCTAGTTTACAGCATCCTTCAGGCCCTTGCCAGCGCTAAATTTTGGAACTTTGGCTGCCTTGATCTTGATCGTGGCGCCAGTGCGAGGATTTCGGCCATTACGTGCGGCACGCTTGCCAACCTTGAAAGTACCGAATCCAACCAAGCTCACTGTATCGCCCTTTTTCAGTGCCTTCTTGATGGTGTCTACAGTCGCGTCCAATGCACGAGCAGCTGCTGCCTTGGAAATGTCTGAGGATTTTGCAATTGCATCAACCAGATCAGATTTATTCACGTAAGTCCCCTTTGCGGTTAGTTAAAATAAACAGGGAAATCCCTGCAAAGGCTTTATATCAAGGCTTCTCGGCTTTGGTCAAGCAATTAGAAAAAAAAATTTTTTTGTGCCGCCTTGCAGGGACAAACTCAAGCTGTTAAGGACATTCCAGAGTCAATGCTTGGTCACAGGCGCTGACCCGGCCTGCCCGGCATCCGCCGGCAGCGCAACGACAGCGTGCTTTTCCGGCGCTTCCGCGCGCGGCTCCGGCTTGCGCTCCAACGCCATCTCCAGAACCTGGTCTATCCATTTGACCGGGTGGATATCCAGTTTGTTTTTGATGTTGTCGGGGATCTCGGCCAGATCTTTGGTGTTTTCTTCGGGTATCAGCACGATCTTGATCCCGCCGCGCTGCGCCGCCAGCAGTTTTTCCTTCAATCCGCCGATTGGCAGCACCTCGCCACGCAAAGTGATCTCGCCGGTCATCGCCACATCGGCACGGACCGGGATGCCGGTCAGGACCGAGACCATCGCGGTGCACATACCGACACCGGCACTTGGTCCATCCTTGGGAATCGCGCCTTCAGGCAGGTGGATGTGCAAATCGTTCTTCTGATAGAACTCCTCGTCGATGCCCAAACGTTTGGCGCGGCTGCGCACAACGCTCAAGGCTGCCTGGATAGACTCCTGCATCACCTCGCCAAGCTTGCCCGTGGTAGTGGTTTTGCCTTTGCCAGGCAATATCGCAGCTTCGATCGTGAGCAACTCACCGCCGACTTCCGTCCACGCCAGGCCCGTCACTTGCCCGACTTGATTGTGCTTCTCCGCAACACCGTAGGAGTAACGGCGCACGCCAAGATATTTGTCAAGATTTCGCGAATTGACAGTCACCCTCGTATCGCGGTCTTTCAACGACAGCGATTTCACGACCTTGCGGCATATCTTGGATATCTCGCGTTCCAGGCCGCGCACACCGGCTTCGCGCACGTAGTAGCGGACGATATCGCGCAACGCACTTTCGGATATGGTGATCTCTTCCGGCTTCAAACCATTGTTCTTGAGCACTTTGGGCACCAGATAGCGCGTTGCAATATTGATCTTTTCATCCTCCATGTAACTGGAGACATGGATGACCTCCATGCGATCCATCAATGCTTCCGGGATATTCAGCGTATTGGCAGTCGCCACGAACATCACATCGGACAGGTCATATTCGACCTCGACGTAATGATCGACGAAGGTGCTGTTCTGCTCCGGGTCAAGCACTTCGAGCAACGCCGAAGCCGGATCGCCGCGCATATCCATGCCCATCTTGTCCACCTCATCCAGGAGGAACAGCGGGTTTTTCACACCGACCTTGCTCATGTTCTGCAGGATCTTGCCCGGCATGGAGCCGATATAGGTACGGCGATGGCCGCGAATCTCGGATTCATCGCGAACGCCGCCCAATGACATGCGCACGAATTT
This sequence comes from uncultured beta proteobacterium, assembly GCA_963723415.1. Lineage (GTDB taxonomy): Bacteria > Pseudomonadota > Gammaproteobacteria > Burkholderiales > Gallionellaceae > Gallionella. Next base: position 589,525 of record CAVRQB010000004.1, read on the forward strand.
GCGGTTGGTGGCGCGGGCGATCGACTGTCCGAGCGAAGTCTTGCCCACGCCCGGCGGCCCGACCAGGCAGAGGATGGGCGCCTTCATCTTGTCCATGCGCTGTTGCACTGCAAGGTATTCGAGTATCCGTTCCTTGACCTTGTCCAGTCCGTAATGGTCTTCTTCCAGAACCACTTCGGCCTTCTTCAGGTCGGCACTGATTTTGGTCCTTTTCTTCCACGGCAGCCCGGTCAGCACATCGATGTAATTGCGCACCACGGTGGCCTCCGCAGACATCGGTGACATCAGGCGCAGCTTCTTCAATTCGGCTTCCGCCTTGTTGCGCGCCTCCTTGGACATATGGGCGGCCTTGATCTTCTTTTCCAGCTCGTCGAAATCGGTGCCTTCTTCGCCGTCGCCGAGTTCCTTCTGGATCGCCTTGACTTGTTCGTTCAGGTAATACTCGCGCTGGCTTTTTTCCATCTGGCGCCGCACGCGCCCGCGGATGCGCTTCTCGACCTGGAGTATGTCGATCTCGCCCTCGAGCAGCCCCAGCAAATGTTCCAGACGTTTGCGCACGCTGAATATTTCCAGCACTTCCTGTTTCTGCTCCAGTTTGAGCGGAAGATGGGCGGCGATGGTATCGGCGAGGCGTCCGGCATCGTCGATGCCGGCAAGCGATGTCAGGATCTCCGGAGGGATCTTCTTGTTCAGTTTCACATACTGGTCGAACTGCGCGATCAGCACGCGGCGCATCGCCTCGGACTCGCTGTCCGTGCCGTCTTCGGCAGGGACGATCTGCACTTCGGCATCGAAGTGCGACTTCGCGTCGTATACTTTCAGCACATTGGCGCGTTGCGTGCCTTCAACCAGCACTTTCACGGTGCCGTCGGGCAATTTCAACATCTGCAGGATATTGGCCATGCTCCCGATCGCATACAGATCGTCCGTTCCCGGATCATCCTTGGTCGCCGACCGCTGCGCCACCAGCGCGATGCCCTTGCCGGCCTCCATCGCAGTTTCAAGCGCCTTGATGGATTTGGAACGCCCGACAAACAGCGGGATGACCATATGCGGAAACACCACGACGTCGCGCAGGGGCAGTAGCGGGTGCAAATTGCCTGGAATAGTGCTTGGGATATCTTGTTCTAACATGGCAGCAACCTTTCAGTTTAGTTGTGGAGTTAGATGGGGATAGCTCGAAATAATTCAAGCTGCCCCATCAGGACAAGATAAAAGAGCAGAACAAGGCTGGATCAGGCAGCCTTGTGGGTATCAGAATATATGATGATGGGCTTGATCTCGCCGGACGAACTCTCATCCAAAACCACTTTGCTGACATTGTCCAGCGACGGAAGATCGAACATCACATCCAGCAGCGCGTGTTCGAGTATCGAGCGCAATCCGCGCGCGCCGGCTTTGCGCGCCAGCGCCTTGCGGGCGATCGCCAGCAGTACGCCATCGCGAAACTCCAGATCCACGTCTTCCATCGCGAACAGCTTCTGGTATTGCTTGGTCAGCGCATTCTTCGGTTCGGTCAGGATCTTCACCAGCGCGGCCTCATCCAGTTCTTCCAGCGTGGCCACTACGGGCAGGCGTCCGACAAACTCCGGGATCAATCCGAACTTGATCAGGTCTTCCGGCTCAACCTCGCGCAGGGTCTCGCCGGTCTTGCGCTGGTTCTTGCTGGCGATGGTCGCGCCAAAACCGATGCCGGCCTTTTCGGAACGGCTGCGAATGATCTTCTCCAGACCATCGAACGCACCCCCGCAGATGAACAGGATATTGGTCGTGTCCACTTGCAGGAATTCGGTATTGGGGTGCTTGCGGCCGCCCTGCGGCGGGATCGAAGCCTTGGTGCCCTCGATCAGCTTGAGCAGTGCCTGCTGCACGCCTTCTCCGGAAACATCGCGGGTGATCGACGGGTTGTCCGACTTGCGGGAGATCTTGTCGATCTCGTCCACGTACACGATGCCGCGCTGGGCCTTCTCCACATCATAGTCGCAGGTCTGCAGCAATTTCTGGATGATGTTCTCGACATCCTCGCCAACGTAACCCGCTTCGGTCAGCGTGGTCGCATCGGCCATCACGAACGGCACATCCAGCAAGCGCGCCAGTGTCTGCGCCAACAGGGTCTTGCCGGAACCGGTCGGCCCGACCAGAAGGATATTGCTCTTGGACAGCTCCACGCCGTCCTTGTCATTGCTCTTGAGGCGTTTGTAATGGTTATACACCGCCACCGAAAGGATCTTCTTCGCCTTTTCCTGGCCAATCACATACTCGTCCAAGGTGGCACAGATATCCTTGGGGACGGGCAAGTCGGCCTTGCCGGACTTGATCTGGTCGCTCTGTATCTCCTCGCGCATGATGTCATTGCAAAGCGTGATGCATTCATCGCACACGAACACCGATGGCCCGGCGATGAGCTTGCGCACCTCGTGCTGGCTCTTGCCGCAGAACGAGCAGTAAAGCAGTTTGTCGCCTTGATTTTTTTCGTCAGCCATCTTTGCCATCCTTCCGTCAAGTTATCGGATTTATAAATCGCTAGCTGCGCTTCTCCAGCACCTGGTCCACCAGCCCGTATTTGACCGAATCTTCAGCACTCAGAAAATTGTCGCGATCGGTATCGCGTTCTATCGTTTCCACCGACTGCCCGGTGTGTTTGGCCAGCATCTGGTTGAGCCGCTGTTTCAGATACAGTATCTCGCGCGCATGGATCTCGACATCCGAAGCCTGGCCGCGAAAGCCGCCCATAGGCTGATGGATCATCACCCGCGAGTTGGGCAGGCAAAAGCGCTTGCCCTTCTCGCCGGCAGCCAGCAGGAAAGACCCCATGCTTGCGGCCTGGCCGATGCACAGCGTGCTGATGTGGGGCTTGATGAATTGCATCGTATCGTAGATCGCCATTCCGGCCGTGACCGAGCCGCCCGGCGAATTTATGTAGAAATGTATATCCTTGTCCGGATTTTCCGACTCCAGGAACAGCATCTGCGCAACGATCAGATTCGCGCTGTGATCATTGACCTCGCCCACCAGGAACACCACCCGTTCCTTGAGCAGACGCGAATAGATATCATATGCCCGCTCGCCGCGCCCGCTGGTCTCAACGACCATCGGGATCAAACCGATGTTTTGGGGTTCTTCGTAGTGTGTCATGTTATGCATTTCCCATCAGTTCGCTGAATACGGCTTGTTTGTCGGAAGTCCCGGCCTGAGCCATCGTCCAGATCACCACGTTCTCCTCCAGGACGATATGCTCGACTTCCTGCATGCGCGCGGGGTCGGATGCATACCACCTTACCACCTCTTCCGGCTGATCGAAACTCTGCGCGTATTCATTGATGAAATGTTTGACCTGTTCCGGTTTTGCTGTCAGGCCATGTTTCTGAACCAGATACGAGAGGATCAGCCCGAGCTTGACGCGCTTCTCGGCGCGCTCCATGAACATATCCGGCGGCAGGGAAACGCCTTTCATCTTCATCCCGCGCGCCTCCATATCCTGCGCGGTCAGTTGAATCAGTTGTTGCACTTCTTCGTCCACCAGTACCTTGGGCACCTCGAAGCTAGAGACTCTCAGCAACGCATTCATCGCGGCGTCCTTGTTGCGCGCCTGCAGGCGGCGCGAAACCTCACTGAGCAGATTGCTGCGGATCTCTTCCTGCAGCTTGCTTGCGTCACCGTCGGACACACCGACAGCCATTGCAAACTCAGCGTCTATTTCAGGCAACTTGGGTTCTTCGACATGGTTCAAAGTGATCGTGAAGGTCACCTTCTTTCCCGCTACTTCCTTGCTGCGGTAGTCTTCGGGGAAGGTCAGATCGAAAGTCTTGGTCTCGCCCGCCTTCATGCCAACGACCGCTTGTTCGAACTCCGGCAACATGCCACCCTCGCCCAGCAGCACAGGATAGTCTTTTGCTTCACCGCCGGCGAACACCACGCCATTCAGCTTGCCGGTGAAATCAATGTTCACCTGGTCTTCCGGTCTGGCCGCGCGGTCGACTTTCTGGAATGTGGCGCGCTGCTTGCGCAACGTCGCGATCGTGTCGTCGACATCCTTCTGGGTCAATTCATATACCAGCCGTTCCATCACCTCGCCGGAAAGATCCCCGACCACCACATCGGGATACACCTCGAAAGTCGCGCTGTATTCGATCTGGTCGGCGCTCAGATCCTTGGTCTTCACTTCGAACCTGGGGTTCCCCGCCACACGCAGGTTATTGATTTGCGCGGCTTCGGCGAAAGAACGCTGCAAGGCATCGCTCAATGCGTCTTGCCGGGCTTGAGCGCCATAGAACTGCTCGATGACCTTTGCGGGAACCTTGCCGGGGCGGAAACCCGCGATCTTGGCGTTGCGTGCGATGTTCTTCAGGCGGGCCGACACCACGCCGTGGATGGCTTGCTGGGGAATGGATGCGTTCAGACGACGTTCTAACGCGCTTACGGTTTCTACGCTGGCCATACTTTATGTTTCCTTGAAATAAAAGTTGAAAAGCTGCTGGTGCGAAAGGCCGCTTGTTATCGTGCGAAATGCCCTGGTGCGAAAGGCCCTGGTGCGAAAGGAGAGACTCGAACTCTCACGCCTTGCAGCGCTGGAACCTAAATCCAGTGCGTCTACCAATTCCGCCACTTTCGCGCTGTTTCTTCCAGCTTTGGGCCGATTATAACATCAGGGTGCCACAAAAACTTCAATCAAGCCGATGATGGCAAGGCGGAAACGGGCAAAAAAGCGGAGTTTATAGAAAATTTGTCGCTATGCGACCCCGCATTTTGAGCGTGATTTCAACACAGCCAGCGCGGCCTCAGTGAATTTTTATTATTTCGATCACCGAACGCCCGCGCTGCCTGCCTTGCAGCAGCAAAGGAAAAACCTGCGGCAACTCTTTGAACGGTACGACATGCGCTACTCGATTCAATGACTTCGGCTTTAGGTCGGTTGCCAGCCTTTGCCATATCCGGCTGCGCACCGGCATCGCTGTCGCGGCCGAGTCGATGCCCAGCAGGCGCACACCGCGCAGGATGAACGGCAACACCGTGGTGTGCAGCTCGACTCCGCCCGCATTGCCGAAACTGGCGATCGCGCCGTTCTGCTGCATCGTGCGCGTCAGCCACGCCAGCGTCTCTCCTCCAACCGAATCCAGCGCTCCTGCCCACTGCGCTTTCTCCATCGGGCGGGTACCCATCACCAAATCTTTCCGCGACAAAATTTCTGCCGCACCCAGCGATTTCAGGTAGTCATGCTCGCTGTCTTTTCCGGTCAGCGCGACCACGTGATAACCCAATTGCGCCAGCATCGCGATGGCCAGACTCGACACTCCGCCGGTCGCACCGGTGACAATCACCTTGCCATTTTCCGGACGCAGTTCGTTCCGTTCCAGGCGATGAATCGACAAAGCTGCGGTGAAGCCCGCAGTACCCAGCGCCATCGCGTCGAACAGCGTCAAACCCGGTGGCAGCGGCACCACCCAGCCGGCCGGCACGCGCACATATTCGGCGTATCCCCCGTCATGCGCCACGCCCATGTCATATCCGGTCACCAGCACCTCGTCGCCCGCCTTGAAGCGTGCATCGGACGAACTAGACACCACGCCCGAGACGTCGATGCCGCCGATACAGGGAAAACGCCGTATCACCTTGCCGGCGCCAGTGGCGGCGAGCGCGTCCTTGTAATTGACGCCGGAGTAATGCGCCTGAATGACAAGCTCGCCGGGGTCAAGATCATCCAGCGACAGCTCGACGAAACGACAGGCGGATTTGCCGTCTTGTTCGAAGATACGGTAAGCGGAAAATGTTTTCATAGTGATTGTTGTTTGCAATTTATGTACGGCCTGTCATGAATAATCAAAATCAAACCCACCGGGGTACAACTACCCCCTCTCCCCTCGCGGAAGAGGGTTGGGGAGAGGGGGTATACAAAAGACCGTTCGTGCTGAGCCTGTCGAAGCATGAACGACAGAAAACAAGTCAACTTCGTCGGGGGTAGCCCGACAGTTAGTCACTTTTTCTTGCTTCGCCAAAGAAAAAGTAACCAAAAAGAAGGCGACCCCGGTTTGCCGCCGCTGCGCGGTTCCCCGCGTTGCTCGGCGGCGCACAGGGGATGAAAAAACGAAACGCCAAACCTCGAATCGTAGGGTGGGCACGCTGTGCCCACCATCTGTTGAAATGCCGCGTGGGCACAACGTGCCCACCCTACCGGACTGCACAAAGAAAGTAATCGGCGTGCGGAGCCGCACGCCGCGACTTTTGCCGGGCAACCCACGGCGGTTTTGTTTTTCTTCGCGACAAGACAGACGGAGGAATATCTGCGTTTCTACCCTCCCCCTAGCCCTCTGATAGAACTACTAGCCATTCGATTAAGCCATCAAAGAACGATGGCCAAGTCGCTGGTTACCCCTGCAAGGGTGAGGGGACGCACACCTTACAAATCCAGCAATACCCTCCCCGGATATTCGAGCGCCTCCTTGATCGTGCCCAGAAACTGTACCGCTTCGCGTCCGTCGATGATGCGGTGGTCATACGAGACCGCGAGGTAGTTCATCGGGCGGATCACGATCTGTCCGTTCTCCACGACCGGCCTTTCCTTGGTAGCGTGTATGCCGAGTATCGCGGCTTGCGGCGGATTGATGATCGGCGTGGAGAGCATAGAGCCGAACACGCCGCCGTTGGTGATCGAGAACGTGCCGCCGGTAAGTTCTTCCATCGTCAGCTTGCCATCCTTGGCGCGCGCGGCGAAATCGGCGATCTGCTTTTCGATGTCGGCGAATGATAATTTGTCCGCGTCGCGGATGATCGGCACGACCAGGCCGCGATCGCTGCCGATCGCCATGCCGATGTCGAAGTAGCCATGGTAGATGATGTCGGTGCCGTCCACCGAGGCGTTGACGATCGGGAACTTCTGCAACGCCAGCACCGCGGCCTTGACGAAGAATGAGGAGAAGCCAAGCTTGATGCCGTGCTTCTTCTCGAACGCGTCCTTGTAGCGGTTGCGCAGTTCGATCACCGGCTGCATGTTGACCTCGTTGAAGGTGGTCAGGATCGCGGCGTTCTGCTGCGATTGCAGCAAACGCTCGGCGATGCGCTGGCGGATGCGCGTCATCGCCACGCGCTGTTCGGGGCGGTTGCCGGATAGCGCGCTGCCAGAGGGTGCCAGGCCAGCAACGGCCTGCGGAGTGGCCGGCGCTTGAGCTTGCGAGACTTGCTGCATCGCATTCAGCACATCTTCCTTGGTGACGCGTCCGCTGCGTCCGCTGCCGTGCAGGCTGCCGGCATCGACCTCGTGCTCGCGCGCCAGCTTGCGCACCGAAGGCGGCACGGCGGAACCTGCCGCCGCTTGTGCTGCTGCCTTGACCGGCTTGATGGCGGCGTCAGTGTCGATCTGCGCGATAAGTTCCTCGCTGCCGACCTTCTCGCCGTCGCCCTTGATGATCCTGGTCAGCACGCCGCTCCTGGAGGCCGGCAGCTCCAGCACCACCTTGTCGGTCTCGACATCGATCAGATTCTCTCCTTCCGAAACCGCATCACCGACCCGCTTGTGCCACGTCAGCAGCGTCGCTTCGGACACGGATTCGGAAAGTTGCGGGACCCTGACTTCGACCAAATGGCCTTCAATGATGCTCATAATGTGATGCTCCGGGATTGGGTTTGTTGTCGAGATCGTCGCGGAAGGCCGCTTCGATCACCGCTTTTTGTTGTTCCTGATGCACAGCCAGATAGCCGGCGGCCGGGGCGGCGGATGAGGGGCGCAGCGCATAGTCGAGACGCATGCCCTTGCGCAAATGGCGCAGCAGGTAATGCTGGATACGGTGCCACGCGCCCTGGTTGCCCGGCGCTTCCTGGCACCACACGATCTCGGTGGCATCTGGATACGCTGCGATCTGCGCGGTAAAGTCATCGTGCGGAAACGGATAAAGCTGCTCGAGGCGTATGATCGCCATGTCGCCGATGCGCTTGGCGCGCCGCGCAGCAAGCAACTCGTAATAGATCTTGCCGCTGCAGGCGATGATGCGGCGCACTTTTTTGCTGTCCAGTTTTTCGACTTCTGCAATCACCGGCCGGAACTTCCCGTCGGTAAATTCGGCAAGCGGCGAAGCGGCATCCTTGCTGCGCAGCAGGCTCTTGGGCGTGAACACGATCAGCGGTTTGCGCATAGTGCGCAGCATCTGGCGGCGCAGCAGGTGGAACATCTGGGCCGGCGTTGAAGGTACACACACCTGGATGTTGTAGTCGGCACACAGTTGCAGGTATCGTTCGATACGTCCCGAGGAATGCTCCGCACCCTGTCCCTCGTAGCCATGCGGCAACAGCATCACCAGTCCGCACTTCCTGCCCCACTTGACTTCGCCGGAGGCGATGAACTGGTCGATGACCACCTGGGCGCCGTTGGCGAAATCGCCGAACTGCGCTTCCCAAAGCACCAGCGAATTCGGCTCGGCGGTGGCGTAGCCGTATTCAAAACCCAGCACCGCCTCTTCGGACAACAATGAATCGATCACCACAAAATCAGCCTGATCCGGGGCGACATGCTGCAATGGGATATAGACACCATCGCTGTTTATTACCCGCTTCTGGTCATGCCATGCGGCGTGGCGGTGAAAGAATGTCCCGCGCCCGCTGTCCTGCCCGCTCAGACGGACCGGATAGCCCTCGGCAAGCAGCGTGGCATACGCGAGGGTTTCGCCCATGCCCCAGTCCAGCGGCAGATCGCCGCGCGCCATCGCGATACGGTCCTCGACGATCTTTTGCACGCGTGAATGCAGAATGATGTTTTCCGGGACCGTGGTCAAAGGTATCGCCAGCTGCTGCAAACGCTCCAGCGGCACGGCGGTGTGCACGGGCGTATCCCAGGGTATGTCGTCCCTGAATGGCGTCCAGTCGGAAGCGACTCTGGTGCTGCTCTTTTCCAGCGCAGGTTGAATGGAGTTGCGCCCCTGATCCATCGCCTCGTGATACTTCGCGATCATCGCATCCGGTTCACCGGGCTGGATCACGCCCTGCTCGACCAAGTGCTGCGCATACAGGGCGCGCGTGCCGGGATGTTTGCGGATGAAACTGTACATGAACGGCTGCGTGACCAATGGTTCATCCTGTTCGTTGTGCCCGAGCTTGCGGAAGCACACCAGATCGATCACCACATCCTTGTTGAAATACATCCGGTAATCCAGCGCGATCTCGGTGATCAGCAATACCGCATCCGGATCATCCCCGTTGACATGGAAGATCGGCGCATCGATCATTTTCGCCACATCGCTGCAATGGGTGCTGGAACGCACGTCGCGCGAATCCGAAGCGGTGAATCCGATCTGGTTGTTGACGACGATATGCACCGTGCCGCCGGTGCGGTAGCCGCGGGTTTGCGACATCGCCAGCGTTTCCATCACCACGCCCTGGCCGGCAAATGCGGCGTCCCCGTGGATCAATATCGGGATTACCTTGGAACCGTCATGGTCCTTGCGTCTATGCTGGCGCGCGCGGACCGATCCTTCCACGACCGGATCGACGATCTCCAGATGGGAGGGATTAAACGCCAGCGCGACATGCATCTCCCCGCCCGGCGTGGCTATATCCGCTGAAAAGCCCTGGTGATACTTCACGTCGCCGGATGTCAGATGCTCGGCATGGATACCCTCGAATTCCGCAAACAACATGCCGGGTTGCTTGCCGAGGATATTCACCAGCACATTCAGCCGCCCGCGATGGGCCATGCCGATCACAGCCTCCTGCACGCCCTGTGTGCCCGCGCGCTGCAGCAGATGGTCGAGCGACGCGATCAAAGTCTCGCCGCCTTCCAGCGAGAAGCGTTTCTGTCCGACGAATTTGGTGTGCAGATAGCGTTCCAGCGTTTCCGCCGCGGTGATTCGTTCCAGGATGCGGCGGCGCATCGCGGCATCGTAGCCAGCCTCTCCGCGCGAGCTTTCCAGGCGATTCTGTATCCAGCGCTTCTGCGCCACATCGCTGATATACATGTATTCCGCGCCTAGGCTGCCGCAGTAGGTCTGGCGCAGCAGCTTGAGGATCTCGCGCAGCGTCATGCGTGTAGCCACATCCCGCGACACGTTGCTGATGGAACTACTAGCCGCTGTCGAGGCCGTCACAAGAGAGCCGGTATCGAAGGTGGAATCCATATCGGCTTCCCCCAGACCGTAATGCGCCGGATCGAGCTCGGCGACCACCGGTTTGGCATAACGGTTCAGCGGGTCCAGATCGGCGACGCGCACGCCAAGAAAGCGGTGCGCATTGATCAGCTGCAGTACGGAAACCTGCTTGCGCTCCAGGCCGGCATCCGTTGCAGCCACGTTGCTGATGCCAAGCAGCTGCATGGACGAAAAGGCGCGCTGGATACGGCTGTGCAATTCGTCATGCTTGCCGTTGGCCAGCGGCGGCAGCGCATCGAAATAGCTGCGCCATTGCGCCGTTACATCATCGGGGTCGATGAGATACCGCTCGTACAATTCCTCGACAAAAGGCGCGTTGGTTCCGAACAGCAATGAGCTGTTCTGCATCAGCTGCATGAAATTGACAGGCTCGTTCAAGGCCGTTTCTCCACGGGGACGAAATCACGCTTGGTGGCGCCGCGATACAGCTGGCGCGGGCGGCCGATCTTCTGTTCTGAATCACCCACCATCTCGTTCCACTGCGAGATCCATCCTATGGTGCGCGCCAACGCAAAGATCACCGTGAACATATTGGTTGGAATGCCCAACGCGCGCAGCACGATGCCGGAATAGAAATCCACGTTCGGATACAGCTTGCGCTCGATGAAGTATGGATCGCTCAGCGCGACTCGCTCCAGTTCCAGCGCCAGTTCGAAGAGCTGGTTGTTCTCGAGCTTGAGCTCCTTGAGCACTTCGTAACACGTCTTGCGCATCACGCTGGCGCGCGGGTCCATGTTCTTGTAGACACGGTGGCCAAAACCCATCAAGCGGTATTTTTTGTCCTTCACGCCCTGAACGTACTCCATAACGCGCGATGCATCGCCGATCTCTTCTAGCATGTTCAGCGCGGCCTCGTTGGCGCCGCCGTGCGCCGGACCCCACAACGCGGCTATCCCTGCGGCAACGCAGGCAAAGGGATTGGCGCCGCTGGAACCGGCCAGACGCACCGTCGCCGTGGAGGCGTTCTGCTCATGGTCGGCATGCAGGATGAAGATGCGTTCCAGCGCGCGCACCAGCACCGGATTCTGCACATATTCCTCCGAAGGGATGCCGAACATCATGTACATGAAGTTCTCCACATAGCTGAAACGGTTCTTGGGGTACATGAACGGCTCGCCGGTATTGTACTTGTAAGCCATCGCGGCGATGGTCGGGACCTTGGCGATCAGCCGCATCGCGGATATCTCGCGATGCTCCGGATTGTTGATGTCCAGCGAGTCGTGGTAGAACGCCGACAGCGCGCCCACGACGCCGACCATCACCGCCATCGGGTGCGCGTCGCGGCGGAAGCCGTTGTAGAACCGCGTCAACTGGTCGTGCACCATGGTGTGCATCGTGACCGTCTGCATGAAGGACTCCTTCTGCTGCGCGTTCGGCAACTCCCCGTTCTTGAGCAGATAGCATACTTCGAGAAAATCCGACTTCTCGGCAAGTTGTTCGATGGGATAGCCGCGGTAATAAAGCAATCCGGCATCGCCATCGATGAAGGTGATCGCCGACGTGCAGCTTGCGGTCGCTGAAAATGCCGGATCGTATGTGAACACCCCCAGCTTGTTGATGCCGCGCATATCGACCACATCCGGACCCAGCGTGCCCGACAGGATGGGAAATTCCATGCTGCGTCCGTCATCCATCGTCAGGTTCGCGATACGATTCTTTTCCATGCCATGAACTCCCGAAAATTGTGCAACCTTTCAACCTGCCCTGATCTTTTCCAGCAAAGCCTGCTGTTCGCCCTGCGCCGCTTCCTGTACCCCTCGCTCCGTTCTCCCCACAATCATATCCCAGAGCGGGTTGTCAGGCATATCCAGCAATAGTTCAAATGCCTTCTTTTCATCTTCATCGAGCCGCGCGTAATGCGCCTCGACGAATCGTCCCAGCACGATATCCAGCTCCAGCAAACCGCGCCTGCTGCGCCAGCGTATCCGCTCCAAACTCTTATTCACGATGCCCTACACCAGCCTTTTGACCATCATGTCCTTGATCTTCCCTATCGCCTCGGTCGGGTTCAATTCCTTCGGGCATACATCAACGCAATTCATGATGGTGTGGCAGCGGAACAAGCGGTAGGGGTCTTCCAGATCATCAAGTCTTTCAGCCGTTGCCTGATCGCGCGTGTCCGCGAGGAAGCGATATGCCTGCAGCAATCCGGCCGGGCCGACGAACTTGTCCGGGTTCCACCAGAACGACGGGCAGGATGTGGTGCAGCAGCCGCACAGGATGCATTCGTACAGGCCGTTCAAGTGCGCGCGCTGCTGGGGCGATTGCAGGCGCTCGGTCTCCGGGGGCGGATCGTTGTTGATCAGATAGGGCTTGACCGAATGATATTGCCTGAAAAACTGCGTCATGTCGACGATCAGATCGCGTATCACCGGCAGCCCCGGCAGCGGCCGCAATTCTACGGGCTCTTTCAGAGAGTGCAGCGGCGTGATGCACGCCAGCCCGTTGCGCCCGTTGATGTTCATCGCATCCGACCCGCATACCCCTTCGCGGCAGGATCTGCGCAGACTCAAACTATCGTCCTGCTGCTTGATCAGCAGCAGCGCGTCTAGCAGCATCTTGCCCTGGGTGCTGTCATCGTGCCGGATATCCAGTTCGTAGTCCTGCATGTACGGTTCGGCATCGACATCCGGGTTGTAGCGGTATATTCTGAATTTCATTTCAACTCCCAAAAGCATGTCGCCGGCAGCTTGTAGCGGGTAGCCAACCCCGGTTTTGCTGCAAGCTTCCGGCTACGAGCCACCAGCTCATCAATAAACCCGCGCCTTGAGCGGGAACGACTCCACCGTAAGCGGTTTCAGCCGCACCGGCTTGTAATCCAGCCGGTTCCCCTCGCGGAAATACAGGCTGTGCTTGAGCCAGTTCACATCGTCGCGTTGCCGGAAATCGTCGCGCGCGTGGGCACCGCGGCTTTCCTGGCGAGCCGCCGCCGCGATCATCGTCGCCTGTGCGACTTCGATCAGGTTATCCAGTTCAAGCGATTCGATGCGCGCGGTATTGAACACCTTGCTCCTGTCGTTTATTTCGGTGTTCGCGACCCGTTCGGCGACCTGTTTGATCTGCGCGACGCCCTCGGCCAGCAAGCCCGGAAAACGGAACACGCCGCAGTGTTTCTGCATCGTCCTGCGCATCGCATCGCCGACCTCGGACACGCGCTCGCCGTTCTTCTGGTTCTCCAGGCGTGCCAAGCGCGCCAGCGGACGTTCGGCGGCATCGGCAGGCAGCGGTTTGGGATGGGGGTTGCTGTTCAGGTCCTCGATGATCTGCCGGCCGGCCTCGCGCCCGAACACGATCAGGTCGAGCAGGGAATTGCAGCCCAGCCGGTTCGCGCCATGCACCGACACGCAGGCGCATTCGCCCACAGCATACATACCGTGTACCACTTCATCCGGACCGGTCTTGTAGGGCGCGACGACCTGGCCGTGGAAATTGGTCGGGATGCCGCCCATCATGTAGTGCGCGGTCGGCACGACCGGGATCGGCGCCTTGGCCGGATCGACATGCGCGAAGTTGATCGCGATCTCGCGGATGCCGGGCAGGCGGCTGCGAATCACATCTTCGCCGAGATGATCCAGTTTGAGCATCACGTGGTCGCCGTGCGGCCCGCAGCCGCGCCCCTCGTTGATCTCCATCGTCATTGCGCGCGCCACCACGTCGCGGCTGGCCAGATCCTTGGCGTTGGGTGCGTACTTTTCCATGAAACGCTCGCCGTTCTTATTGACCAGATAACCGCCCTCGCCGCGCACGCCTTCGGTGATCAGCACCCCGGCGCCATACACGCCGGTCGGATGGAACTGGAAGAACTCCATGTCCTCCAGCGGTATCCCGGCGCGCGCCGCCATGCCCAGCCCGTCGCCGGTATTGATGAATGCGTTGGTGCTGGAGTGGAAGATGCGCCCCGCACCGCCGGTGGCGAACAATGTGGCGCGCGCCTGGAACATCATCACTTCGCCGGTCTCGATCTCCAGCGCGGTCACGCCCAGCACATCGCCGTCCTGATCGCGTATCAGGTCCAGCGCCATCCACTCGGTGAAAAAGTGCGTGTTGGCTTTCACGTTCTGCTGGTACAGCGTGTGCAGCAGCGCGTGGCCGGTGCGGTCCGCCGCCGCACAGGCGCGGTCCACCGGCGTCTTGCCGTAGTCCTGCATGTGGCCGCCGAACGGGCGCTGATAGATCTTGCCGCTGTCGGTGCGGTCAAACGGCATGCCGAAATGTTCCAGCTCGTACACCACTTCGGGAGCGGCGCGGCACATGAACTCGATCGCGTCCTGGTCACCAAGGTAGTCAGAACCTTTCACGGTGTCGTACATGTGCCAGTGCCAGTTGTCTTCCTTGATGTTGCCCAGCGAGGCGGCGATGCCGCCCTGCGCCGCGACGGTATGCGAGCGGGTCGGAAACACCTTGGACAGCACCGCGACCTTCAGCCCGGCCTGTGCCAGCTGCAACGCGGCGCGCATCCCCGAACCGCCCGCGCCGACGACCACCACGTCAAATGTACGTTTAGCGATCGCCATCACATTCCCCACAGTATCTGCACCGACCATATCGTATAAAGCAACAAAGCTAATATGACCACGACATGAATGACCAGCCGCACACTCGCGGGCTTGACGTAATCCATCACGATGTCGCGTATGCCGACCCAGGCGTGATAGAACAGGCTCAGCAGGAACAACAGGCTGAACGTGCGCACCGCCAGGTTGGAGAACAGCGCAGTCCAGACGTCATAATCCACATAGGGCTGCATCAGCAGATAACCGGCCAGCGCCGCGCAGTACACCGCCATCAGCGCCGCCGTGATGCGCTGGATCAGCCAATCGCGCAAGCCGTAGTGCGCGCCGGTGACGACGCGGTTCACCATATCTTCACCCCGGCAATGACGGTCAATGCCAGACTCGCCGCCATCACGACCTTGCTGCTGTTGCGTGCCTGGGCGAGATCGCGCAGCAGATGCATGTCTATCGCCAGATAACGCAGGCCGGCGCAAAAGTGATGGAAGAAAGCCCACAGCACGGCCAGCAAAAATATCTTGCTGGCCGGAAGCCGCAGGTTGTCGGACAGTTCGCTGTACGTTTCGATGGAGCGCAAACTGCATTGCAGCATCCACAACAAAAAAGGCAAGGCCAGGAACAAAGCCAGGCCGCTGGCGCGATGGAGTATGGATACGATGCCGGGCAATGGCAATTTGATTTGATGCAGGGCGAGGTGTTTCGGGCGTTTCTTGTTCATTGCTGTTCTCTGCAGTGGCATAAAGCGGACGACTATAATCCTACACCACTTTACCGGACAAAAAAGCCGCAAAGTGATTATCATGCCTACATCTTAGATGCCAAGGAGGACGCAATGAAAGCACCGGTCCGTGTCACTGTCACCGGCGCAGCCGGACAGATCGGCTACGCGACGCTGTTCCGCATCGCCAACGGCGACATGCTGGGAAGCGAGCAACCCGTCATCCTGCAATTGCTGGACCTGCCGCAGGCACAGCCGACGTTGCGCGGCGTGGCAATGGAACTCGAGGATTGTGCTTTCCCGCTGCTGCAGCAAGTCATCCTCACGGATGACCCCAAGGTCGCTTTCAGGGATACCGAGATCGCGATGCTGATAGGCGCGCGCCCGCGCAGCAAGGGCATGGAGCGCAAGGACCTGATCGAAGCCAACGGCGCGATCTTCTCCGCGCAGGGCAAGCTGCTCAACGAGCATGCCGCGCGCCATGTCAAGGTGCTGGTGGTGGGCAACCCCGCCAACACCAACGCGCTGATCGCGATGAAGAACGCCCCCGACCTCGATCCGCGCAATTTCACCGCGATGATGCGCCTCGACCACAACCGCGCCATCGCCCAGGTGGCGCTCAAACTGTTCCAGCCGGTCCGCGACGTCAAGAAGATGGTCGTGTGGGGCAACCACTCCGGCACGCAATACCCCGACCTAGACCATGCCGAGATCCGCGGCCGCATGGTACGTGAGCTGCTGGCAGATCAGGATTGGGTGGAACGCGAGTTCATCCCCACCGTGCAGAAGCGCGGCGCGGCCGTCATCGACGCGCGCGGCTCATCGAGTGCGGCAAGCGCCGCCAATTCCGCGATCGCGCACATGCATGACTGGATGCTCAGTTCGCACCACAACGACTGGGTGACGATGAGCGTGCCGTCCGACGGCAGCTACGGCATCCCCGAAGGCGTGGTCTACGGCTTCCCGGTCACCTGCAAACACGGCCATTACACCATCGTGCAGAAACTGCCGATCAGCACCCTGGGACGCAAACATATGGAAGAGAGCTACCGCGAACTGACCGAAGAACGCGACCACGTGAAGAACCTGCTGGGATAGATACATGATCGAACCGGTTTCCGGCACGACAGGACTTCATACTGGCGGGCAAATATTTCTGGCACTCATCGTGGCCGCAACGCTCGCCGGATGCGGAAAATCCGCCACCGGTGCGGCCAGCGCAAACGCGAAGGACAATTTGTGCAAAGCGGCGCTAGGCACCGGGCTTACCAAAAAATGCTCATTCAACGATCTTGGCAGCACGGTCGGCATCGTGATCGACACCGATGATGACCAGAAAGCCAGAACGCTTTGCGCGGATATCGCAGGCAAGATGCGGCCCGCGACGGCGGGCCTCTCCGACAAGTGGAAGCTGCAGGTATTTTCCCCTTATCGCGACGACAAGCCGCTAGCGGCATGCTATCTTCATTAGTGCGGCTCGCCACATCAGCAGTCTCCCCTGCAATATGGCCCGGGCGTATCAGGCAACCAGCTTGCGATAAAGATTATCCGGCTTCCCGGCAAATGACACGCTGCGCAGGTTATTGCAACGCACCAGGGTCACCGTCCAATCGCGCCGGTCATAGCCGATCAGATCGCTAAATACGATCGCTTTGCCCCGGATGGCGCCGCCAACGTCCCGTTTGATGCCCATGCTGTCCAGAATGATCTGCTTCTCGACCATGCGCAGATGCTCCTCGGGATGGAGCATCACGGCTTCGAAATCCCCGATGAAATTGCGCAGCTCCAGCGAGTCACTGGTAGCCTGGATCACTTTCATCATTCTGGACAGTTCCAGTTCCAGCGCGGGCCGTTTCCCTGCATTCGCTGCACGCAACAGATCCGTCAGCAGGTCTTTCTCCTGCATCTGGGACAGCAACTCCTGTTTGCGCAGCCCGATCCTGATCCTCACTTTGCTCACCAGGCTGTCAAAGAAACTCATTGCCGCCAGATCCCTCGCCATCCGCTCGGTGGGAGCCGGGTCTTCTATCGTATGGCTGCTGAAGTAGACCGCCTTTTGCGATCCATCAAGCTGTTCCGTTTGGCCGTACAACTCCGTACCCGCCAGAGTCTTTTCGCTGCGCCTCATCCCCATCAAGGCGTAAAGCTCGTCGCTTGCGGGAAATCTTTGCTGGAAGTCGCGCAGCGATTGGCTGGCAGACAATCCTTCATCGATAAGATCGGCAGAAGGGAACAGAGAGTGAACAAAGGGATCTTTGGCATAGGTTTCCCGATCGACGGTGACCGGTCCGGGAAGGTCGGCCGCGAGGTTGTGCGCGTATTCCAGTGCGGTGACGATCGGCTTGCGATAGATGTCAGGATAACCGCTCAATTGTTTGAGCAGCGGATCGACGGCAGATATCGCCCTATCGATGGCGGCATCCAGCGCGAGGTTGTCATCGCCGCTGCCTTGACCGAATAAGTGCCCGAACACATCCATGGCGTCCTGCCTCCCCTTGCGTCTTACATCGATCGTTCCGTTAATTTAGATCCGCTATAACGGTTAGCGTTATGCTACTCCTGTATCGCCGTTCTTGGAAGGGGTGATGATGACGCCATCCCTGGATATTTGCGGTAGAGGGAGAACAATTGCGGACGGGCACATTGTATTGTCCCGTCGCTTAAAATGACCTTCGTGGAATACTTGGCCCGAGCCTGATTCCGGAGTAGCATCGATCATTGCCGGGCGTGCATGCGGCCGTAAACTGACACCTTAACGATATATCGCACAATATTCGATGAACGAAAAGCTGCTATTTCTGCTGGACGGTTATGAAGAGTTCTACCCATTGAACCTGGAAGAGCAGTATCCGCGCGTGATGGACCGTATCACTGAACTGTGGAATTCAAGCGAGATCGATGCCTACTTCACCGATTTGATGATCGATAACCGCGGCGGCACGCGGCAAGGCTTCCCTCCGATAGTGGCATCGGAAATCTTCGCGCTGAGCAACGTGCACAGCGATATACGCGAGGGAAAAAAGAAGAAGTCTGCCGGGGCCAATCCCTGGGAAGGCGTGGATGATTCGAAAAAGGCCGCCGTCGAGCAGCAAGGCTACGCCTTTTCCCCAAGGGGCTTCGTCCAGTCGGCCGAGAAGGGCGACCAGAAGGCCGTGTTGTTGTTCCTCGAAAGCGGCGTGGATATCAATGCCCGCGATGAGCACGGCTGGACGCCGCTGATGATATCGACCTTCAATGGCAGGGAACAAGTCGCGCTCCTGCTGATCCACAGCGGAGCCGATGTCAACGCCAAGGATACCGCGGGGTACGGGCCGCTGCACTGGGCCGCATTCAACGGTTACAGCGAAGTGGTGAAACTGCTGGTCGAAAAACGCGCCAACGTCAACGCCACCAGCAAGCACGGGCTGACAGCCTTGCTTCAAGCCGCCACACGCGGCCATCTGGTCACTGTCGGGCAACTGATAGCAGCAGGCGCCGATGTCGATCTCGCCAGCAATGACGGCTGGACACCGCTGCACAAGGCGTCTGCCAATGGCCATGCCGAGATAGTCAAACTGCTGCTGGCCAAAGGGGCAACTCGCAATGCCGAATATCAGGACGGCACGACACCCCTTGATCTGGCCAAAAAGAACAAACACAAAGATATCGTGGCCCTGCTCACAGCGAAAGTGTAGGTTTCACGCCGGGCCTCCACTTGATTTTCACCCGGCCGCCTCCAAATAGACCTCACTAATTTATACGAGGTTTGTCATGCAAAATATCCGGCCTGCGGCTGTTGCAGGCATGTTCTACCCCGCTGAACCCGGGCAACTCGCACGCGACGTGCAGCATTACCTGGCTGATGCGCGCCCTTTCGATCTGGTGCCCAAGGCGCTGGTCGTGCCGCACGCCGGTTATATGTATTCCGGCGCGATCGCCGCGACCGCATACGCCACGCTGCGCTCAACCGCCTCGCGTATCAGACGCGTGGTGCTGCTGGGTCCGACCCATCGCGTCGCGGTGCGCGGTTTGGCATTGCCCGGTGCGGATGCCTTCGACTCGCCGCTTGGCCGCGTTCCGTTGGACGTTGCCGGCGCGCGCGCCATCGCGGATCTGCCGCAGGTCGGCACCAGCGCACAGGCGCATGCACTGGAGCATTCGCTGGAAGTGCAACTGCCGTTCCTGCAGAGCGTATTGACGGATTTCACGCTGCTGCCATTGGCGGTCGGCATGGCCAGCGCCGAGGAAGTCGCGGAGGTGCTGGAAAAGGTGTGGGGCGGTGACGAAACGCTGATCGTGATCAGTTCCGACCTGTCGCACTATCTGCCTTACGCCACCGCGCAGCGCGTGGATCAGGCAACCGCGCAATCCATCCTGAAACTGCAGCAGCCGATCCCGCATGACCAGGCCTGCGGCGGCACGCCGATCAGCGGCCTGATCGTCGCGGCGCAGAAACACCATCTCGCACCCCATTTGCTGGATCTGCGCAACTCCGGCGACACCGCCGGGACTCGCGACCAGGTGGTCGGCTACGCTTCGTTCGCCTTTACCGAAGAAGGGAGGCAGCGATGAACAGCGAAAGCGGAAGCATCCTGTTGCCGATCGCGCGCGCCGCGATCGCACGCGAGTTGAAGGTGCACCACGCCGCCAATGAATCCGCGCCGTGGCTGGCCGAGCATGGCGCATGTTTCGTGACGCTGACGCAATCCGGCGAGTTGCGCGGCTGCATCGGTTCGCTGCAGGCGCACCGCTCCCTGCTCGAAGATGTCAAAAGCAATGCCGTGTCGGCCGCATTGCGCGATCCGCGTTTTACACCGCTGACCGTTGATGAACTCGACATCACCACCGTTGAAGTTTCGCTGCTCTCGGCGACCCAGCCCATGGTTGTTCGCGACGAAGCCGATGCTTTGGCACAATTGCGCCCGCATGTGGATGGCATCGTGTTCGAGTACGGGCGCTTTCGGAGCACCTTCCTGCCGCAAGTCTGGGAAAGCCTCGCGCGACCGCGCGACTTTTTGGCGATGCTCAGACGCAAGGCCGGCCTGCCTGATGACTTCTGGGCGGAAGAAGTGAAGCTGTCGCGATACACCGTCACCAAATGGAGCGAGAAGGAATATCAGCATGGATAAACCTATCAGCATCGTTGAACAATATCCGGCCAAATACTGGCACAAACTGGATGACGGCCGCATCCAGTGCGACCTGTGCCCGCGCGACTGCAAACTGAACGAAGGCCAGCGCGGCGCATGCTTCGTGCGCGGGCGCGTCAATGACGCAATGGTGCTGACCACCTATGGGCGTTCCTCCGGCTTCTGCGTCGACCCGATCGAGAAAAAGCCGCTGAACCACTTCTACCCCGGCAGCAGCATCCTGTCGTTCGGCACCGCCGGCTGCAACCTCGCCTGCAAGTTCTGCCAGAACTGGGACATCTCCAAATCCCGCAGTTTCGACAAGCTTGCCGACCAGGCCACCCCGGAAGCCATCGCGCGCACCGCCGAACGGCTCGGCTGCAAGAGCGTCGCGTTCACCTACAACGACCCGGTGATCTTCGCCGAATACGCGATGGATGTCGCCGATGCCTGCCACGAGCGCGGCATCAAGGCCGTTGCGGTCACCGCGGGCTATATGCACGACCAGCCGCGCCGCGACTTCTACGCCAAGATGGATGCTGCCAATGTCGACCTGAAGGCCTTCACCGACGAGTTCTATGTCAAGCAGACCGGCTCGCACCTGCAGCCGGTGCTGGACACGCTGAAATATCTGCGCCACGAAACCGATGTATGGTTCGAGATCACCACATTGCTGATCCCCGGCTACAACGACAGCGCACACGAGATCGGCAAGATGAGCGAATGGATCGCAAAGGAACTTGGCGAGGACGTGCCGCTGCACTTCACCGCGTTCCATCCGGACTACAAGATGACCGCCATCCCCGCCACGCCGGCGAAGAAGCTGACCGAGGCGCGGCAGATCGCCCATTCCGCGGGACTGCGGCATGTCTACACCGGCAATGTGCACGACGTGAACGGCGGCACCACGCAATGTCCCGCTTGCCGGCACCCGCTGATCGTGCGCGACTGGCACGCGATCCGCGACTACACGCTCGATGCACAGGGCAACTGTCCTCAGTGCGGTACGGCACTGGCCGGGCATTTCGAAAAATTCACCGGGCAGTTCGGCCGGCAACGCATCCCCATCGTGATGGCGGGATCAGCATGAGCACGGTGCATATACCCGCCGGCCACGTCCAACTGGACGGTGAATTGATCGTCCCGCCGTCGGCAAAAGGTGTGGTGCTGTTCGCCCATGGCAGCGGCAGCAGCCGCTTCAGCCCGCGCAACACCTATGTCGCCGAAGTGCTGCAGCAACGCGGCATCGGCACGCTTCTGTTCGACCTGCTTACACGCGAAGAGGATCAGACTTATGAGACGCGCTTCGACATCGCGCTGCTCACGCAACGCCTGATTGCGGCGACCGAATGGCTGCAAGGCAAGCCGGAGACAAAGAACCTCAGCATCGGCTATTTCGGCGCGAGCACAGGAGCAGCCGCGGCATTGCAGGCCGCGGCAAAGATGGAAAGCAGGATCTCGGCGGTGGTGTCTCGCGGCGGCCGCCCCGACCTCGCCGGGGCGGCCGCACTGCGCCGTGTGACTGCGCCTACGCTGCTGATCGTCGGCGGCGCGGACTATGGCGTGATCGAGCTGAATGAGCAAGCCGATGCGCTGATGAGTTGCGAGAAGAAACTCACGCTGATCCCCGGCGCGACCCACTTGTTCGAAGAACCCGGTACGCTGCAGCGGGCGGCGCGCAGTGCGGCAGACTGGTTTGCAAAGTATCTGTAGGGGCATTTTGATTTTGAGTGCGGCGAAATATCGACTCACTCAAGATTGAAAGCCATGCCGCACGTCCAAAGTTTCCCGCCGATAGCAGATCCAAACGCGCATATGCTGATACTCGGCAGCATGCCGGGCAGGGAATCGCTGCGGGCAAGGCAATATTACGCGCATCCGCGCAATGCCTTCTGGCCCATCATGGGCGAACTGGTCGGTGCCTTGCCTGCGCTGCCTTATGAAGTCCGAACCGGAATGCTGAAGTCCGCCGGCATCGCACTCTGGGATGTGCTCGCTTCATGCAAGCGGCACAGCAGCATGGATGCGGACATCGAGGCCGACTCGATCTGTGCCAGCGATTTCGCGTCATTCTTCCAGAAACATCCGCACATCACGCACATATTCTTCAATGGCACGATGGCTGAACGATGCTTCCACAAACATGTGCTGCCGTTGCTCGAACATCTCCCGCTGCGATACCGGCGTCTGCCGTCAACCAGCCCTGCCAACGCGTCCATGCGATACGAGGAAAAGCTGAAAGACTGGAAGGTCATCCTGGAAAGTCGCCGCCGGGATAGGGAATAGCCGTGGGCATTGTGCCGGGCGCACTCATGCATCCACGGCATCATTGACGCTGAGTCATTTGAGGATGATGGCCGACGAACGTCTGCTGCCGTCCTCAAAATTTGAACATTGCGGTCAGACGCAACTGGCGCGGTTCTCCCGGATGGACTGTGATGCCGTTCGGCACGACAGGGCTGGCAGGTGTCACCTGATAATCCTGTCCATACGCGATGTCATAGTAGTCGCGATTGAAAAGGTTGAGCACATCCAGTTTCATTGAAAAATCGCGGGAGAACTCGCGCTGGACTTGCGCGTTAGTCACGATGGCAGAGGGCGCCGTCAGGCTGCCGTCTTGCGTGAGCGGGTAGCCGCCGATATATCGTGCCACGACACCGCCTGACCACGAATCCTGATGCGCCGTGGCCGCGATCAAGGCGACCTTGCTCACCGCGTTGGGGATCAAGTCCCCCAATTGCCCATTGTCATTCATGACCGCGTAGCGGGCATGGGTCCAGGCGAGGTCGGCGTCCAGCAACAACCAGCGATTCGCAATCATGTGGTTGTTCCACTCCAGGCCATAACGTTTGCTGGCCCCGTTGGGAGAAGTACTGCCAATGTCGGAATCCGCGTTGTAAACAAGCTCGGAATCGCTATTCAGGCTCCATAGCGCCAACGAGCTTTGCAAACCCGGAATGGCTTCTGTACGCAAGCCTGCCTCTTTCCCGATGCTCCCGACGATGGCCGGCACCGGAGATGCCGGTGCACCGGTAGTCGGGTCGACCCTGTCGATCACGCCGCGCGCATCGTTGCTGTGAAATCCCTCTCCAGCATTGATGAAATATTCCGTCTTATACCAGGGGCCAAAAATCAGCGACAGTTTCGGCAGGAGTTTGCTATCCGACGCATTGCCGCTGTTTTGCGGATTGGACGAGGCATCCATGTCCATCGCGATATATTCCTCGCGCACGCCCGCCACAGTGCGCAGCCAGCTGTTCCAATGAGTGGTGTTTTGAGCGTAGGCGCCCGTGTCGGTGATATCGACCAGATCGTCGCTGACCGTTTGGAAGGCGATGCGGTTCTGGGTATTCAACAGGCCCACATGGATTGCGTCATGGCGAACCTGCAGACCCGCTTCGGTGACAGAGTCATGGCCGAACAAAGGCTGTGTCCAGCCTTTCGCCATTTGCCCGCCGGCGATGTTGCGATGTTCCTGCTGCTCGAATTGGTCGCCTGTTGCAGGGCGCAATTCAAAATAAGTGAAATTCGACCACAGTTGCAGGCGATAGTGCTGCACATATGCCGAAGCCTTCGCGTAACCCTGCTCGTCCTGGCTGTGCCATTCACCCGAGAGGATCGCGCGTCCGGTATCGCCGCCATCACTGGGATCCATCGAGGAGAAACGTCCCAATTGGCCGGACTCGATCAATTCCAGCGGAACCTGGTCGGTCGAACGCCAGCTCGAATCATAGTACACACCATCCGCCGACCAGCCTTGTGCGGGAGCACCGTCGCTCAGGCGCAACAGGCCGTTGATTTTGTGCAGACCCTCAGGTTCCGTCCACGGGCCGTTTTCTCCCAGCAATTCCAAGGCGCCGAGCAATGTGGGGCTGTTATTGCCATCAGTGGCAGTGCTGCCGGGATTGGATTCATGCGACGCCAAGTTTGTCGAACCGGCAAGCAATGCGCGCCGATAACCGTAAGCTCCGGCGGTCAGGTTGAACAGGTTGCTGTCAAGGCTGTTGCGATAGTGGAATTTCGCCGAACCGGCTGAAGAGAAATCACCATCCTCGGCGAAATAAGGGCCTTTGCGATAGTCGATGTTCTGCACCAGTTCGGGGATCAGGTAGTTCAGATCGGAATAACCCTGTCCGTGTGCATTGGTGGGCATGTTGACCGGCACCCCGTCGACAAACGTCGCGAAGTCCGTGCCGTGATCGAGATTGTAGCCGCGCAGAAAATACTGGTTGGCCTTGCCGTCGCCCGAGTGCTGGGTGACTACCATCCCGGGCACGGTCTCCAGCGCTTCGCCCGGTCTTAGCAACGGGAGATCCTGTAACCGCTCGCCACTGACCGTCCCTTGCGAAGCGGCATCAGAACTGCCGACAGCGTTGTCATAGTGAGGCTTTGGGAGTGGCGTCTCGATTTCCAATTCGAGAGGAGGAGCAGGTTCCTGGGATGCGGCTTCATCGGTTGCCTGTGGCGGCCGGGATGCAGCGGTCTGCGCCATGGACGTTCCGTGGAACACGGTAAAGGCCAACATGGCTGCCGCCGCCTTCCGATTGAATTTATAGTACAAAGCGTGGGCGAGGATTGTGATTGGTGTTTATCTGAACATCCTATCGACTTGACAGCTGGAAGTATATAGACCGCAAATACGCGTTCTCTTTAGATTCCGCTACGCAACATGCTATCCGGTGTTCGCAGAAGGCTGTGCCGGGAACCGCTGCCAGGGTTCCATGAGTGCCATTTCAAACCGACACCCGCTACTTGATCCTGCGGGCCTGGGCGTCGTGTCGCCGGCTATCGATGCGGAGTCAGTGCCTCGAATCCAGCGATCACGTCGAACAGTTCCTCGTCGATGCCACTCTGGCGCTGGCGGTGATAATCGCGGTTGAGCCCCTCGAGGAGCTCGCCGATGTTCTTTTCCGCGCGCTGCATCGCCGCGAGGCGGCTGGCATGTTCGCTCGCCAGCGATTCGGCGCAGGCCCGGAACAGCGATATGAACAGGTATTCGCTGATCAACGCCTGCAAAGTGGCGTTGCCGCCTGCGAGGACTTCCGGCACGTTCGCGCTCGGCCATGGCAGCTTCGACAACCGCGCGCGCCAGGTTTCGTCGAGCGGCAGCAGCCGCTGCATCACCGGCTCATAGACTGCCCGGGTTTTTGGGCGATTGAAGAACAGGTAGACCTCCGCGACTTTTCCCTGCGCGCGCTGCGCCTCGATCTCGACCAGCACGCGCCCGACCAGCGTCGTGATCGCTGCGATCGAATTCGGCACCGGAAACTGACCGGCCACAGTCAAACCGGCCGTGTCGAGGTAGCTCTGCACGCGCTCGCCGACCGACCACACATGCTTGTTGCCGGTCATGCCGCCCAGCGACTCCGCAGCAAAATCTGCCAGCACCTCGTTGAACTGGCCGACCAGACCCTGGTCCGAGCCGAACACCACCGCGCCGGTCGCTGCTTTGCGCTGCTCTGCCCCGCCGGCCGGATAGATCCCCATGCCGGTATGGCGCAACCACGCGACCAGTCCGAGTTCCACGGTGCGGTAGTAATCGTCCAGCGAATGCACCGCTCGCTCGTACTGCACGATGCTGGCCGCGGCCAGCGCCTTCATCGTGCGCACCACCGATTCCAGTTCGGTCGCGCCGCCGATCTTGCGGCGCAGGATTTCAAGGGTGTCGCTCATGTCACATTCCCGTCAAAGCGATTCACGATGGTTCTCATAAAACAAAGTAAATCATCACCGCCGCTGCGGCACGCAAGCCAGTTCACCGGCAGGCGAATGGCATGTCCCGCTGATCGTATCGCCGCGCGGCGATACAAAGCTGCAAGATGAGCCGGCGGACGATCCGGAACACGCGTTCAGCGCTTCCGCCGGCGGCTGACGGCGCCGCTGGCCGTTTTCATCGTGCATGTCCGGTAGATTGCGTTGCAAATCTGCCGCGCGCTCCATGCCGTGCGTACTTGCCACCGCTCCCCTGAAACAGCCCACCGTATACGGATATTCGCGTGTCAGCACATAGTGGTACATCTCGACCGGCTCGCCATCCCAGATGATGCGGCTGACACGGCCGTGGCATTCGTCGAGGTCGTTGTTGGTCAGCTCCCTGCCATGCTCGTCGTACATGCTGTAGATGCCGAACCCGTCGAGCGCGTAGCCGATCAGCGTGTTGTTATCCGTCATCGCCTTCATGCAGGGACTGGGACCGTGGTAATGGTATTCGCCGCGATGCTGCGGATGTCCGTCGCAGCTATCCTGCACCTCGTGAGCAACGGCGTCGCGGCCCGCATCGTCGAGCGCATTGAAGAACGGCACGCCGTCCAGCGCAATGCCTATCATGCCCATCGGCACGCACGATGATTGACCAGCGACAGCAGGCATCAGCGGCAATGCCAGTGAGATCGTCTGGGCGGTTATGCTATTCGGGTTGCGGTCTATCTGGAACGCCGGGTCATCGCGCCGCACGGGGAATATCCCGGTGGTATGGTCGTCCGGCAAGGCATTGCTGGTGATCAAGCGCCGATCGCCATCCGGCCTGATCGTTATGGACGCGTCCGGCCAGGACACTGCTCCCTGCACATGGATCTTCTGCGTCTCGTCCCAAGTCGCGCCATGTATCCAGCCGCCGACATGACGCGCACCGCCGCCCCGAAATGACGACATGCAGGCATACACATAACCGCGCCTCGGCTCGCTGCTGACCTTGCCGTCGCCGAGCGGCAGCGCGTGCGCATCCAGCGTAGCTATCTGCCCGGCTTCATGGGCATGGGCAGCAGGGAGACATAGCATGAAAAGGATGAACACAATGGAATACACCGCGCGCTCGTACTGCATGAGGCTGGACGCGGCCAGCGCCTTCATCGTGCGCACCACCGATTCCAGTTCGGTCGCGCCGCCGATCTTGCGGCGCGGGGTTTCGAGGGTGTCGGTCATAACGCATTTTTCTTTTCGAATTTAGTTATCTTTTGGAGATGTGCCAAGTTATTTGTCAATCTAGTAATGTCTTGATCGAGGTTAAGGATCCGCAAGCCATCCGGAAAGCCGAGCGAGAAAAGACGGATGGCAATCATCCCCCGTCTCAATAGTGAACTTCATGGAGCTAATGGAAAATTGATTCCATGGATGGAGGATTACCATTTTTATGATGAGGGATCGATCCTTGCCATGTTCTTGTTCCATATTCGAATAAAGGGCATCTGTATTAGGATGTGCTCCGAAATCTATAGCAAATTGGTGAAGATGTTTAGCCCATTCAGCTAAGCCTTTGTCAATTTTCTCGAGTAATCTTGTCAGTGTCGAAAATTTAAATTCGTTCCCCCATCTCTTCAGTTTATCTTTATCGGTTGGCTTGTTATTCCAACGATATGCAGCTTCTACATTGTTAGATAGATACCAGCCATAGAGAGCAGACTCACCTGTAGCGCGTCCAGTCGGATAGGTAGCTAAACAATGCCCAGCAGTTACAGATCGAGCTGAAGCAAGGAATTGGTTATTAGCTGTCAAGAATAGCAATATTGCGGAAGGCTCCTCCGTTTTGAGCAAACGCTCTAACGCATATTGAGCGCACTTATTGAGAACTGTTGCTACATCCAGGAGTGCTTGTTGCCATTGTGGAGCGTGAACAAAAGTAGCTAATTCATTCTCAAAAGCTATGTTTTGAAAATTTGACAATAAATCGTTGCCCCAACCATTCGGTAAAGTAGAATGTTTATTACTCATTCTTATAATCTTTCTCGAAACTCCGCCAGCCTAGACTCATTACTGCGTGGGCAGATAAAACATCTGCCCACCCTACAATTGCGCCTGTCCACGCTACTTCGTACCGGAGCCAAGTAGGGTGGGCACGTCTTTGTGCCCACGCGGTATATCCAAACAATCTCAATCATATTCCAATTCCATCCCATCCATTGCACCCGCCCAATCACGCGCATATAACCCATCGCGCACGAAACGATGAAACGTCGAATACGGCCAATCGGCGGCGTGTTTAACATGCCCGTGTTTGACCGGGTTGAAATGAATGTAATCGACATGGCGGGCAAAATCGTTCTCGTCGCGAATCTGGTGTTCCCAGAATCGGCGTTGCCAGATGGTCGATTCGCGATGTCTGGATTTTGATGTGGTCACCCAGTCGTCGCGACGAAATTCTTCCCCGCATGCCAAAGAAACCGCGCGCTTGATTTTCATCCAGCGATCGGAAAAATCGGCGTCACCTTCAGGCAATGTCCACACACAATGCAAATGGTCTGGCAACAACACCCATGCATCAATGACGAAAGGGCGTGCCACGCGCACCGCTTCAAGCGCCGCGCGCAATGCGTTGCGGATAGGGTCGCTGCACAGGATCGGTTGCCGGCGGTAAGCTACCGCGGTGAAGAAGTAGCTGGCGCCCGTAGTTGTTGCGTGGCGGTAGCGTGACATTGGGTGCCCTCACGTTATTGATTAACCGCGTGGGCACAAAAAACGTGCCCACCCTACATTTTAAACGGCGCCAGAGTATCCCGCGCGATCTGCAATATCGCCTCGCGGTCGCTGTCCTTCAATTCCTCGACCGAGGTGATGCGCTTGACCAGATCTGCCGGGAATCCGTCCGCCGCCTTCCTCAGTGCCAGCTCGGCCTCGCGCATCTTCTCCAGCGGCACGTCGTCGAACAACCTGCCGGTCAATGCCAGCAGGACCGCGATCTGGCCGGGTACGGACACCGGTTCGAACACCGGCTGTTTGAGGCAGGCGCGCACGCGCCGCCCGTGCTCGATGACCTTGCGGGTGGTCTCGTCGAGCCGCGTGCCGAAGCGCGCGAAGGTTTCCAGTTCCTCGAACTGCGCATAGGCGAGCTTTAGCGCACCCGACACCGCACGGTAGGCGGCGCGCTGTGCCTGGCCGCCGACGCGCGACACCGACTTGCCGACATCGACGGCGGGCAGGATGCCGAGCGAGAACAGGTTGGGCGAAAGATAGACCTGCCCGTCAGTAATGGAAATAAGATTTGTCGGGATGTAGGCGGCGATGTTCTGCGCCTCGGTCTCAATGATCGGCAGCGCGGTCAGCGAGCCGCCGCCTAGTTCCTCGCACAGATGCGTCGCGCGTTCCAATAACCTCGAATGGATGTAGAAGATGTCGCCGGGATAGGCCTCGCGTCCGGGCGGGCGTCGCAATAACAATGAAAGTTCGCGGTAGGCGCGCGCATGGTTGGTCAGGTCGTCGTACACGATCAGCACATCGCGGCCTTCCTGCATGAAATGCTCCGCGATGCTGGTCGCGGAGTAAGGCGCCATATACGAAAGGCCGGGCGGGTCGTTGCCTTCGGTCACGACGACCACACTGTATTCCATCGCGCCGTTCTCGCGCAGGTCGGCGACCGCCTTGGCCACCGCGGAGGCGCGCTGGCCGATCGCGCAATACACGCATAGCACATCATGGCCGCGCTGGTTGAGTATCGTATCGATCGCGATGGCGGTCTTGCCGGTTTGCCGGTCGCCAAGGATCAGCTCGCGCTGGCCGCGCCCGATCGGGATCAGCGCATCGACCACCTTGATGCCGGTCTGCAATGGAACAGTTACGGGTGAGCGGTCCATGATGTGCGGCGCGGGACGCTCGATCGGCATGCGCTTGTCCGCGATCACCGGCCCCTTGCCGTCGAGCGGGCGGCCGAGCGGATTGACAACGCGGCCTATCATGCCGTCGCCGACCGGCACATCCATCACATGGCCGCGGCGCTCGACCTCGTCGCCCGCATGCAGATGCCAGTAGTCGCCGAGCAGCACGACGCCGATCTCGTCCTCGTCGACATTGAAGGCGATGCCGTACAGTTCGTCTCTAAGTTCACTGGGAAACTTCACCACTTCCTCGTAACACACGCCGGGCAACCCCGATACCCGGGCGATGCCGGTGGACAGGCTGGTGATGATGCCGATCTCGCGCGCATCCAGCCGCTGCGCGTGCGCCTCGCGCACTGTATCGATATTTGCGAAGGCTTGGTCGACCGTCGCTTGCAGGTTCTCAGCCTTCATGGCGTTGCGCTTTCACCCTCATGGCTTTGCGCCTTCAATAGTTCTGCCAGTTCCTTTTCCAGCGACCCAAGATGGTCCGCGATGCTCCACGCGACTTTCTGGCCGTGCAGGATGAGTTCGATGCCGCCGATCAGGCTGGGGACGATCTCGAAAAGCGCAGGATTTTTCGAACCCAGCGTGGCCTTGATGGTTTCTTCTATAGATGCTCGCTGCGGCTGCAACATCTCGAACGCACTTCGCACAGTGACGGTATCCTGTGCCGCAATGGCTGCCAGTTTGCTGCGCTCGCTGTCATTCAGTTCGCGCAGGCGCTGGACGAACACCTCGGCCATGCGCGCTTCCAGGGTAGTCCCGGAAAGCTCGGACAAGGTCTTGCGCGCGATTGCGAACACTTCGGCCTGTGTCCTGCGCGCGATCTCATCGTGCAAGTTGCGGAATTCGTTGCCCAGCTTGTCCTGCAGCTTGCCGCGCAGGTCGTCGGCATCCTTGCGCACTTCGTCCAGCAGCCGGCTGTGCTCCGCGGCCGCATCGTTGCTTGCCTTGCTCAACAGTCCGGCGCGCTGACTGTCGAATGCTTCGTTCTTGCGCCTGAATTCCTCGCGCGCGGCCTGCGCCTCGGCCTTTTTCGCATCGGCATCTGCCAGCTCCGCGGCGATGCGCTGCTCGCGCGCATCCAGCGCCTTGAGGATGGGCTGATACAGATAGCGCTTCATCAGCCATACCAGGATGAGGAAGTTGATCGCCTGGGCAACGACGGTAAACCAGTCAATTAGCATGATTACTTGGTTGCCACCTGCGCAATGACATGGTTCCAGAACGGATTGGCGAAGATCAGGATCATCGAGACCACGAAACTGTAGATCGCGATGGACTCGATCATCGCCAGCCCGACAAACAGCGTGCGCGTGATCGTCGTCGCGGCATCGGGTTGCTGGGCCAGCGAACTCAATGCCGTGGCGACCGACCTGCCTTCGCCGAGTGCCGGGCCGATCCCGCCGATGGCGATGGTCATGCCCGCGGTGACGATCGAAACTGCCGCAATGAGGGTTGTACTATCCATGGTTGTTTCCTTTCGTTGTAATTATTGCAAAGTTATATCATTCACGACGTTTGTCCCTCTCCCCCACCCCTCTCCCACAAGTGTGAGAGGGGAATATTGTCGTTCCCTCTCCCGCTCGCGGGAGAGGGTGGCCTCGAGGCCGGGAGAGGGTTGGCGCCGGTCGAATTAAAAATTCAATCATCCGGGTCATGCTTCCGCCTCTTCGCGCGCGCGCGTAGCAGCCGCGATGTATACGGTCGCGAGTATGCTGAAGATGTAGGCCTGCACCATGCCGGTCAGCAGCCCGAGCAGACTCATCACGACGGGAAACAGGAACGGCGTGATGGTCAGCAGGATGGCAAGGATCATCGTTCCGCTCATGATGTTGCCGAACAGGCGGATTGCCATCGCCAGCGTGCGCGACAGTTCGCTGATCAGGTTGAACGGCAGCATGAGGGGGGTCGGTTTCAGGTAAGACCTGAGATAGATGCCGAGGCCGCTCTCGGCGATGCCGTACAGCGGTACCGCGATGAACACGCTCAAGGCGAGCGCGGCAGTGGTGGACAGCGAGCCGGTCGGCGGCTCGTAGCCGGGGATGATCGTGCACAGATTCGACAAAGCGATGAACAGGAACAGCGTACCGAGAAAGCCAAGGTATCTTTCCGGGTAGCGCAGGCCGACCTCCGCGATCTGCTTGCGCATCGTGACGACGATCACTTCGAGAAGGCTCTGCCAGCGCGAAATGCGCACCTTGTGCTCGAGGTTGCGCGTGATGAGCCTGGCACCGACGACCAGCACTCCCATCAGCACCCAGGTCGTCAAGATGGTGACGTTGAGCTTGAAGAAACCGTGGTGCCACAGAATCAGTTCGTCGGAACTAAGGCGCATGGTCGGCCTCGTTAACATGAAATTCGCGTAACGAAACCGCGTCCCTCTCTCCCGCTTGCGGGAGATAACCAGCGACTTGCCCGCTTGCGGGCCTAGTCGAATGGCTAGTAGCTCCATCAGAGTTAGGAGAGAGGGCAAGACGTCTCGCAATCAATCTGGTCACGGCCAGCCGCGCGACGATGAACCCGAGCAGGCACAGCAGCAATCGCTTCCAGTCGGTGCCCGCAACAAGATAGAATCCGCCCAGCGCGATAGCGCTGCGCAGCAGCATGCTGGCACCGAACCACAGCGCGGGCTGTCTGGCCGAGAGTCCCTTCCGCACTGTCCACCACAGGCCGCCAAAGAATACCGCGCCGAGCAGCACACCAGCGAGAAGCGCCATCAGGATATGCAGCAGTTCATTCATCACTGTCCTTTTCTTTATCCGGGTCCCTCACTTTATCCGGCTCTTCCTGTTCCTCGCGGATGTCCTTTTGTTCCTTTGCCACCCAATGCCAGGCGTTCAGGCAACCGATGGCCATGCCGACGACCAGCAGCGTGACCATCCATGATTGGGCGGCCGGATAGCGTTTGTCCAGCCAGACACCCAACGCCGCACCGAGCAGGGTCGGCACCGACACCGACCAGCCGATCAGTCCCATCATGCCCAAGCCCGACCAGACGACCCGCGTGACTCTGCGCTGCGCCCTGAGCTTGCGCTTCTCCTTCGCGCCGATCTTCCTGAGGAACTTTGCTTCATCTTCCGGGGTTTTGCCGCCGGGAATTCCGCCCTTTGGGTCGGGCATGCCCGGATCGTCAGCCAAGATGATACTCCGTGAAATGGCGCATGAAGCCGCTCTCCAGCCGGGCCAATACTGCACGCATTTGCCTTTCGTTCTCGTCGAGATTGATGAATTCCTTCGTCACCGCCTCGCGCAGCTTGCCGAGGTCGGTTCCGCCGATCGCATTGCGCACCGAGACCAGCACATCGATTCCTGCCTTGACTATGATACCCTCGTCCACCGCGATGTAGACCTCGCCCTCCGCCTTCGTTTCGTAAGTCAGTATCCCCGGTTCCAATGCTGCCACGCAATCCAGCCTGCGCGGCAACAGGCCGAACGAGCCCTGCGGCGTTTCGATGACGATACGGTTGACTTCGTCGATCTCGGCGAACACCTGGTACGGCAACAGGACCTTGAGCTTCATGTTGCGACTGCCTGTTGTCTGCCGACGCTGGATGAGGACTGCTCGGCTTTCATCTTCTGCCAGGCCTCGTCGACCGTCCCTATCATGTAGAGCGCGCCCTCGGGCACATCCTTGAATTCGTCGCGCAGGATGCGCTCGCAGCCGTCGAGCGCGTCCGCAAGGCTGACCAATTTGCCGTTGATGCCGCTGAACTGCTCTGTGGTGTAGAACGGCTGGGTCAGGAAGCGCTCCAGCCGGCGCGCGCGCGCGACCACGGCACGATCAGCTGCGGACAGTTGTTCCAGCCCGAGCATTGCGATGATGTCCTTCAGGTCATCATATTGTGCCAGCGTGTTCCTGATCTGCTGCGCCAGCGCATAATGGCGCTCGCCGACGATGCCGGGCGTCGCCATCTTGGATCCCGACTGCAGCGGATCGATGGCAGGGTACAGCCCCTCGCTGGCGCGCTTGCGCGACAGCACGATGGATGCCGACAGGTGCGAGAAGGTATGCACCGCCGCCGGGTCGGTGAAGTCGTCTGCCGGCACGTATACCGCCTGGATCGAGGTGATCGCGCCGGTGTCGGTGTTGGCGATGCGCTCCTCCAGGCTGGACAGCTCGGTGCCCATCGTCGGCTGGTAGCCGAGGCGCGACGGCATCTGCCCCATCAGGCCGGAGATCTCGGAACCGGCCTGGATGAAACGGAAGATGTTGTCGATCAGCAGCAGCACGTCGCGGTGCTCGTCGTCGCGGAAATATTCCGCCATCGTCAATGCCGCATGACCAACGCGGAAACGGCTGCCGGGCGGCTCGTTCATCTGGCCGAACACCATCACCATGTTCGGCAGGACTCCCGCCTGTTTCATGTCGCGGTAGAGTTCCTCGCCTTCGCGGCAGCGTTCGCCGATGCCGCAGAAGATGCTCACGCCTTCGTGATGGCCGACCATGTTGTGGATCATCTCGGTGAGCAGCACGGTCTTGCCGACGCCCGCTCCGCCGAACAGCCCCGCCTTGCCGCCGCGCTCCAGCGGCGCCAGCACGTCGATGACCTTGATGCCGGTTTCGAAAATCTCGGATTTGGTGGAACGCCGCGCCAGCGGCGGCGGGGATTGGTGGACGGTGCGCCATTCGACATTGGAAGGTGCAGGATGACGGTCGATGACATTGCCGAACACGTCGAACATACGCGACAGGATCGCCCTGCCCACCGGCGCCAGCAAGGGCCCGCCGGTGTCTTCCACCGGCATGCCGCGCGCCAGCCCTTCGGTCGGCGTCAGCGCGACACCGCGCACCTGATGCGCATCGAGCTGTGCCAATACCTCGATCGCGATATGATGTTCTTTGCCCGTGCGCAACAGCGTATAGATCGGCGGCAGGTACCGATCGAAGCGGATATCCACGACACTGCCGCGCACCGAAACGATCTCGCCGAGGTTCGGAGAACCGGCCTTATCATCCAATTTTGCGTCTCCACTGAAGTTGAATTCCGGCACGATGGCTTTGTTCGTGCACCGGCAAAAGCCTGCTTCAAGCTGCTTCCAGCAGCTTGATCACTTCCTCGTCGCTGACCTGATTGAAAGACTGGTAGAACTGCCCGACCGCATAGAACATCGCCGGCGTGCTCAGGCACACCACCTCATCGGCATAGGGTTTTACCTTGTCTATCGTATCGGGCGGCGCCACCGGCACGGCACAGATCAGCCTTTTCGGCGACCTAGCGCGCAGCGAGTGCAGTGCTGCGATCATCGTCGAGCCGGTGGCCAGGCCGTCGTCCACGACAATGACGATGCGCCCTGCCGGATTGTGCGGCGGGCGTATCGGGGTATAGCTGGCGCGCCGTTCGCGCATCACCTTGAGTTGCGCTTCCTTCTCGGCTTCTATGTATTGCGAACCGCCCCCCACCCGCCCGGCATAATCGCCGAGATAGGTCCAGCCGGTCTCGTCCACCGATCCGATCGCGAATTCCGGATTGCCAGGCGCGCGCAATTTGCGCACCAGCACCACGTCCACTTCTCCGCCCAGCGCTTCGGCGATGATCTTCGCCATCGCCACCGCTCCGCGCGGAATCGCCAGCACCAGCGGGTTCTGGCCGCGATATTGCGCAAGCGCTTCCGCCAGCCGGCGTGCTGCATCTTCCCGATCACGAAATATCATGGCGCTCTCCCGAATTATCCCCGGCAACTCGCAGGTTGGTTCTAAACATGGAACTACATTTGAAGTGGGTATTCTACGCCCGAAGAAGATGGCGGTGGGAGTACAAAAGGGATTAGTTGCTGACACTCCGCTGCCGTCTTGCCTCGAACAGGCAGATGCCTGCGCTGACCGAGACGTTCAGACTTTCCACGCTGCCCAGCATAGTGATGCGCACCAGTTCGTCGCAGGTCTCGCGCGTCAGGCGGCGCAGGCCCTCGCCTTCCGCGCCCAACACCCAGGCAAGTGCGCCGGTGTGCTTGAAGCTGTACAGATCATGCTCCGCCTCGCCCGCCGCGCCGACCACCCGGATGTCGCGTTCCTGCAAGTCGCGCAGAGTGCGCGCAAGGTTGGTGACGGTGATATAGGGCACGGTTTCCGCCGCGCCGCAGGCAACCTTTTCGACCGTAGCGGTGATGCCTACCGCGCGGTCTTTCGGGGCGATCACCGCGTGTACGCCGAACGCATCGGCGCTGCGCAAACAGGCACCGAGATTATGCGGGTCCTGCACGCCGTCCAGCACCAGCAGCAATGGCGGTTCCTCCAGCGTATCGAGCACATCCTCAAGATGCCGCACGCGGCGCGAAGCATCGACGCGCGCCGCGACACCCTGATGGCGCGCGTTGCCAGCCATACCATCGAGACGTTTCGCTTCCACCGGTATCACCCGCACGCCATTCGCTTCGGCGAGCTTGATCAACTCGCGCATGCGCGGGTCATGGCGCTGTGCCTGCAGGTAGACTTCCAGCACGCCATCCGGATTCTGGCGGATGCGCGAGGTGACCGCATGAAAGCCGTAGATCAGGCGCAGATCAGCCACGACGTTTCTTTTCTCTGGTTTTTCCGCTGGAAGATTTTTTGGCAGGCTTCGTTTCACGCTCTTTTTCTGCATGCCGCTTGGCGTCGTGCCGCCTGGTTTCATGACTGTGTCCGGCTTCTTCGATCAGCTCGTGCAGGACAAAATCGATCTTGGTGCTTTCCATATCCACCTTGACGACGCGCACTTGCACGCGGTCGCCGAGGCGATAACGCTGTCCGGTGCGCTCGCCGAGCAATTGATGCTTGGCGGCATCGAACTGGTAATAGTCCTTGCCGAGCTCGGAAATGTGCACCAGGCCCTCGACATACAGGTCGTCCAGCGACACGAACAAGCCAAAGCTGGTGACCGACGAGACCGATCCGGTGAACACGCTGCCCAGATGGTCGCGCATGTAAAAGCATTTGAGCCAGGCTTCGACATCGCGCGTCGCGTCATCGGCTCGGCGCTCGGTCATCGAGCAATGCGCCCCCAGTTCGGCCCACTTCTGCGCGGGGGTGTATTGTTTCCCCTTCAGCACCGCCTTGATCGCGCGATGCACCAGCAGGTCAGGATAGCGGCGGATCGGCGAGGTGAAGTGCGTATAGGCTTCGTAGCCCAGGCCGAAATGCCCGACGTTCTCCGGCTCGTACCTGGCCTGGCGCAGGGACCGCAACATCACCATCTGCAGCAAGCCAGCATCGGGGCGGCCTTTGATGCGCTTGAGCAGCTTGGAATAATCGGCTGCCTGCGGGTCGTCTCCGCCGGTCAATTGCATGCCGAACTCCTTCATGAATTCGCGCAGCGCTTCCAGCTTTTCCGGAGTCGGCCCTTCATGGATGCGATACAGAACCGTATGTCCGTGCTCGTGCAAATAGC
Organism: uncultured beta proteobacterium; assembly: GCA_963723415.1. Taxonomy (GTDB): domain Bacteria; phylum Pseudomonadota; class Gammaproteobacteria; order Burkholderiales; family Gallionellaceae; genus Gallionella. The sequence continues at coordinate 626,943 of CAVRQB010000004.1, forward strand.
CGGCCGCGCAGACATTCGCCGCCAGCATGCATTCCTCGATCAGCCTGTGCGCGTCGTTGCGCACCACCGGAACGATGCGCTCGATCTTGCCCTGATCGGTGAAGATCATCTGCGTCTCGACGGTCTCGAAGTCGATCGCGCCGCGCTTTTCGCGCGCTTTCAACAGTTTCTTGAACAGTTCGTGCAAATCCTGCAAATGGGGCACGATGGAACGATTGGTTTTAGCAAGCTCCCCATCCGGTTCGGCCAGCATTGCCGCGACCTGGTTATAGGTCAGCCGCGCTTTGGAGTGCATCACCGAAGGATAGAAACGGTATTTTTCGATGTTGCCGCTGGCGCTGATATGCATGTCGCACACCATGCACAGACGGTCTACATGCGGATTCAACGAACACAGGCCATTGGACAATTCTTCCGGCAGCATCGGGATCACGCGGCGCGGAAAGTAAACCGAATTGCCGCGGTTGATCGCCTCGCGATCCAGCGCATCGCCGGTCATTACGTAATGGCTGACATCGGCGATCGCGACCACCAGGCGGTAGCCGCCTTTCTCCGGCGTGCAATACACCGCATCGTCGAAGTCGCGCGCGGTCTCGCCGTCTATCGTGACCAGCGGCAGGTTGCGGACATCCTCGCGCCCCGCCCAATCAGCGGCAGCGACGGTTGGCGAGATCGCCCTGGCCTGGCGCTCGACATCCCCGGGGAATTCGTACGGCAGATCATGCTTGCGCAGCGCGATCTCGATCTCCATGCCGGGATCGGCATAGTTGCCCAGAACTTCGACGATGCGCCCTATCGGCTGCGCGTGTTTGTCGGGGTGCTGCAGGATTTCCAGCACGACCACCTGCCCGGCCTTGGCCCCGCCGGATTCTCCGGGGGCAACCAGGATGTCCTGCGTGATGCGGCGATTCTCCGCCACCACAAAATAGATGCCGTGCTCCTCGTACAGGCGGCCGACCACGCGATTGTTCGCGCGCTCCAGCACTTCCACTATCTTGGCCTCGGGACGGCCGCGCCTGTCCACGCCGCTCTGACGCACCATCACAACATCGCCGTGCAGTACCTGGTGCATCTCCTTCTCGCTGAGGAACATGTCCGGACTGCCGTCCTCCGGGATCAGGAAGCCGTATCCATCCGGATGGCCCTGCACCTTGCCCTTGACCAGATCGAGCTTGTCCACCACGCAGATGGCGCCCTTGCGGTTGCGCATGATCTGGCCGTCGCGTTCCATCGCGCGCAAACGGCGCGCAAACAGGTCTTGTTCATCCTTGTTTATGTGCAGCATGTCGAGCAGCTCTTCATCAGCCACTGGAGCGCCCGTTTCAGTAAGTATCTGCAATATGAATTCGCGGCTGGGCAGCGGACTCTCGTATTGCTCGCGTTCACGCTCCAGAAACGGGTCCTGCAAACGCGGGTTCTTTTTATTTTTCATCGATTCGCGCCCCCTATCCAAATCCCCCTCGCTACGCTCTCCCCCGTGGAAAAGCCCCTCTCCTCAATCCTCTCCCGCAAGCGGGCGAGGAGGCGAACGAGAAAAGCCCTCTTGAATCCCTGCGGGATAACCAGCGACTTGGCTGCGGTCGTTTGCAGCCTAGTCGAATGGCTAGTTGTTTCACCCAGAAAGGGCAATCGTGTAAAACATTTTTTATTCATTGACAATGTATCCTTTAACAATTAAATTGCGCGCCTTCAGCAAAGCTTCAGCGCAAATATCTCAGGCCCAGATGGCGGAATTGGTAGACGCGCACGGTTCAGGTCCGTGTGCCGCAAGGTGTGGAGGTTCGAGTCCTCTTCTGGGCACCACAACACGACATGGCTCGCGCAAGCGGGCCATTTCTCTTTTTGTGCCCTGAACAAGCGAAAACCCTCGTGTTTTGCACCTGGGCTCCCGCCAGAAATCGAAATTGCTCCGATGCAGCGGATGCCGGGGTAGCCTGGTGCGACCTGAGCCTCTTCCGGGCACCACGCGCATCCCCCGAAAGATCGGTACGCGGCATAGGCATGAAGCCGGGAAAGCGCGACATCATAGCAGGAAATGAAAGTCGCGTAACGCGCAAAGAGGTCATGTATGCCATATGTGGAACCATGGATGCAGCTGATTCGCAGGCTGGCCGGACGATGCCGACGCCTCAACTCAAGGCGTGATCTGCTGGTATCCGGATTTTTCGAAATCGATGATGGCCCCGATCCCGGACATCACGGCGCTGCTGAACGGGAGCAGGTCGGCAGGAGCATACCCCCTCATTTTCATCGAAACCTGGCACTCGTACATCTTCACTCCTGACTTGGACAAGGCTTCGAGCATCGCAGGTTCGGATACCTTCCGATGCGGCTACCTCGCCCTGAGATCATATGCTTCATCGCCAAGCAAGAACCGCGAACCTTTCGCTCTGAAGACCACGGCGATCTCATAATCCTTGCCCGGTTTCATCCCGAGTGACGAGTAAAGATCGTAAAGACCCTGACAGCCGTGGCCCGCTTGCTGATGCCGCCCGGGGTGGTGTCCCCGGAATTGACCTGAACCACAACCTTCAATCCGGTCTGGTTCACTATCTGCAGGGCCGGCTTCAGGTTTTCCGCCTCATTCTCACCAGCCCAGACGGCGAAGCCTTGCAGCAATAGTGCCGCTACAACCAATGACGCCAATTTCGATTTCATCATATTCTCCCTGAGCATTGCATCCAACTTCAAATGCAATCTGCCAATTCAAGCGCTATCCAGGCTGTACCGATTGGATCGAAAAGTAAGCGGTGTAATTTGATTCAGCGTGCTTCACCGGTGTATTGATCGCAATGTGCGGCCGCCGACAGATACAGGTCGTGCAAGGAGCAGATCCCATCGTCTTTGCGCACCGATGCATACCCCGAACTCAAGGTCTTGATACCGGGATAGATCCTTTCCATATATTCCGGTGAATTATGGAAGTGTATACAACCAAAACAGCATTCGGCACCACCATGTTGTGCCATTAACGACCTCCTTGATAAATGAAATTCCCGATCCCAGGCGAGCATGGGCTCGCCGGGACGGGCATGGCAGGGATCAGCTCAGATGCGACCAGTACTCAACGAACACTATCGTGGACAGTATGAATCCAAGGATCACATTGACCACGACGCCGGACGTAAATGCGATGAACGGTTTGCTCCCGGCATTTGCCAGTTCCTTGAAGCGCGTCGTCAATCCGATGCTGAAAAAGCAGAAGATGAAGGCCCACGTGCGCAGATCCTTGATCGGGCCCACCATTTCAGGCACCACCGACTTCTTGAAATCGGCTTCACCGAAGTGTGTGGCGATGAGTGTCACGATGATCGAAGCCAGCACAAAGCCGATGACGAATTTCGGGAAGCGCCACCAGATTTCGGCCGGATTCGGCTTGGAGCCGGGCGTCCGCTCCCAGCGTGTTGTGGCGATCAAGGCCATCATGAATGCCCAGATGCCGATCCACACGTCCCGACCCACAACCTTCATCAACGTGAATGCCTTTACCGCATCATCAGCATTACCGGCAATGCCCGGCTGCCCCGCGAAGTCGCCATAGGTATGCGCGGCAGCGAAACCGGCGGCATCGGCGAATTCCGAAGTGCCGATCCAGGCGCCGGCCACACCGATGGGCAAATGCATGGCTTTCGATACCAGCGGCAGGACGAAGATCATCACGATCGCCCAGACAATGACCAGGGTGATCGCGATAGGGGCATGCTCCTTCTTCGCACTGACAGCACCGGCGATTGCGATTGCGCCCGACACACCGCACACCGCCCCGCCTGCACCGAGCGTTGCGGCAAGACGCCTGTCCAATCCCAGTTTCAATCCGACAAAATAGATCACCATGAAGGTGGCGATGGAAACGATGGATGCCTGCACGATCGCGACCGGACCAGCCCAGATGATCAGGGTAAACGGCAAGGTGGCACCCAGCAGAACGATACCGGTCTTGATGTAATACTCAACGCGAAATCCGGTGTCCATCCATCTCGGCAAACCGATTATGTTGGAAATGATCAACCCGAGCAACAACGCCAGCAAGGGTGGTTCAAGATTGAGGTCGACGACTGTCTTGTTCTGGCCAACCACAAAGATGATGATCGAGAAGATATAGATGAACAGGAACGACGGGTAGAACTCGGACAGTTTGAACCGCAGCGCTCGAATACTGATGCCAAAGATCACGCACCACATCACGAATTGAGCGATGTATTGCCCGAAGTGCTCCGAAAAATGCTGTGTGACCACTGAAAAGTCTGTCCATTTGCCGGGCGGCAATATCGAGATCCATTTGATGCTCGATCCGTTGACAAAGAACAGGTACGCCACTATCACGATACCCAATCCGAGCCAGATGGCCCACCAGTCCTCTTTAAGATACAACTCCTTCCAGCCCATGCTGCGGACTTTCTGGGGTTCACCGCTTTCATTCCAGGATTCTTGTGTGTTGCTCATGGTACAGCCCTCCTTGAACAGGAAAGCACGACGGGCAGTTGCCGGAAAGAAACATGGGATTCGTTAATCATACTACCTCCTCCAAGTTGGTATGAACGACGTGGATTGAACTACATGTTTTTATTTGTAGTTATAGCTTATTGTTCTGCGTTCACTATAGGCGCAAAATTGCAAAAAGTAAAACCTCGGATTTTCGAAATAAGAAACGCGCTGCTCTGCAGAACCCATCGACATTCTGAGCGTAAACGCCGGACAGGCACCATGACGCTGCATAGCAGCTTCGAAGCTCTACGAACTATTCGAACGGATGGCGCAACACGATGGTCTCATCCCGGTCCGGGCCGGTCGAGACCATGTCGATCGGGACTCCGCAAACCTTGGCGATACGCTCCAGATAGTTGCGCGCGGCCTTGGGCAACTCTTCGTAGTGTTGTATGCCTAAGGTGCTTTCACGCCAGCCCGGCATCTCTTCATAGACTGCCTGACAATTCGACAGTGCATCCGCACCGACCGGCAGGATATCGCTTTCCACGCCATCGGTGCGATAAGCCACCGCAAGACGCACGGTTTCCATGCCATCCATCACATCCAGCTTGGTGACGCACAGACCCGAAACGCCATTGATCTGAATAGAGCGCTTGAGCGCGGCGGCATCGAACCAGCCGCAGCGGCGCGCCCGCCCCGTCGTGGAACCGAATTCATGGCCCCGTTTCGCCAGGCCCTCGCCGATCGGATCGCGCTTGTCCACCGCATCGTACAACTCGGTCGGGAACGGGCCGGAACCGACACGCGTGGTGTAGGCCTTGGTGATCCCCAGCACATAGTGCAGCATCTGCGGCCCCACCCCGGCACCGGCACAGGCCGCACCGGCGATGCAGTTGCTCGACGTGACGAAAGGGTATGTGCCGTGATCGATGTCCAGCAACGCACCCTGCGCGCCCTCGAACAGCAGGCTGTTGCCGGCCTGGTTGGCTTCATACAGCGCGCGCGGCACATCCATCACCAGCGGCTTGATGCGGTCGGCCAGCGCCAGCGTGTCGTCCAGGGTCTTCTGAAAATCCACCGTATCCGCATTGAAGTAATTCTTCAATACGAAGTTGTGGTAATCCAGCACCTCGCCCAATTTGGCCGCGAAACGCTCGCGATAGAAGATATCCTGCAAGCGTATCGCGCGCCGCGCCACCTTGTCTTCATATGCCGGTCCGATTCCGCGTCCGGTGGTGCCTATCTTGGCCGCACCCTTGGCCAATTCCCGCGCCTTGTCTATCGATTCATGATAAGGCAGTATCAGCGGGCATGCTTCGGATATCTTCAACCGGTTGTAGACATCGATACCGGCCTGTTGCAGCTCGTCCATCTCCTTGAGCAATGCGGAAGGCGACAGCACCACGCCGTTGCCGATGTAGCACATCACATGGCCGCGCAGGATGCCGGAAGGGATGAGGTGCAGCACGGTCTTCCTGCCGGCGATCACCAGGGTATGCCCGGCATTGTGCCCGCCCTGGAAGCGCACCACACCCTGGGCATGATCGGTCAGCCAATCGACGATCTTGCCTTTGCCTTCATCGCCCCATTGGGTGCCGATCACCACTACGTTATTAGCCATTTCGAAACCTTCGGATTTTAAAAGTCAAAGCGCGACCACCTGCCAGACACCATTGCGCAGAACCAGTTCACGGTCGCACTGCAACTCACCGCACAATGCCGCATCGCCGAGCAGGTCAACCACCACCGCTTCGCCGGCCGCGCGCAGTTGCGCGATCTTGTCGCGCAAATTGGCGTCGCCATTGTGGGGCGCGCATATGCCCAGCCCGGCCGCTTGCGGCGGCAACAGACGATACAATTGGCGCAGATCCATGCTGAATCCGGTCGCTGCACGGGCGCGCCCAAAGCTCTTGCCGAGGTCGTCATAGCGCCCGCCGAGCGCGATCGCATCGTGGCTGCCGGCATGGTATGCGGCGAACACCATGCCGGTGTGATAGTGATAGCCGCGCAGGTCGGCGAGGTCTATGCCCGCGCTCGACACCAGCGGCTGGAGTTTGGCGGACACATTTTGCAATTCGCCGAGTGCCACATCGATTCCAGGATAACCGGGGAGCAACTTGCGCGCCCTGGCCAGAACGTCTGCACAATTGCCATACAGCTGCGGCAGGGCCAGCAAGGCTTGACGAACATCCGCAGCCAGCGGGCGCGCCAGATCATTCAAGGCTGCGCTGTCCTTGCTCTGCAGCGCGGCGAACAAATCGCCTTCGATATCCCTGCCGAGTCCGGCATGGCTCACCAAAGCGCGAAACACGCCGACATGGCCGAGATCCAGATGCACATCCGGTATGCCCAGCAAGGCGAGTGATTGCAGCATCAGCTGCTGTATCTCGAGATCGCTTTCCAAGCCGCCATGCCCGTACATCTCGGCACCGATCTGCAGCAGCTCGCGGGTACGCGTCAGCCCGGCCGGCTGGGTATGCAGCACGCTGCCCGCATAACACAGACGGGCAATGCCTTTGCGGTTGAGCAAGTGGGCATCGATGCGTGCCACTTGCGGGGTGATGTCGGCGCGCAATGCAAGCGTACGCCCGCTCAACTGGTCGACCAGCTTGAAGCTGCGCAGGTCCATGTCCTGGCTTCCATCGAGCAGCAGCGATTCGGCATATTCAAGCAGCGGCGGCGCGACCAATTGGTAGCCGGACTTGCGCAGCAGGTCGAGGAACTGCGCCCGCATCTGTTCGACGCGCCATGCCTCATCCGGCAGCATGTCCTGGATGTATTCGGGAAGTAGCCAGTTTTGCATTATCTATCCATTGCACAAACTGGCAGGCCGGGGGCTTTGCCCGCCGCCAGATATCATCTCGGGCAAATCCCGGCCTGCAAAACCAAACACCGCAGCGGTAGTCATTTGATCAAATACAACAGCAACAGGCCGGACAGCATCGACGTGAGCCCGATAAAGCGCAGCTGTCCCTCGGTCAGCGTCACCAGCTTGCGAAAGGTCTCGCGCCACAATTCGGGCAGCAAAAACGGCAGCAGACCTTCGATCACCAGCATCATCGCCAGACCGAGCAGCCAGTATCGCAGCACTACTTGCCACCCTTGCCGGGGCTTTTCAGGTATTTGAAGAATGCCGAACTCGGGTCCAGCACCATCACGTCGTTCTTGTTCTTGAAGCTTTGCTTGTAGGCTTCCAGGCTGCGATAGAACGAATAGAACTCCGGGTTGCGGCCGAATGCCCCCGCATACAGAACCGAGGCTTTCGCATCGCCCTCGCCCTTGATGCGCTGGGCATCGCGGTAGGCGCCCGCCAGGATGACCTGACGCTGCCGGTCGGCATCAGCGCGGATCTTCTCGCTCTCCGCATAACCTGTCGCGCGCAATTCGTTGGCGACGCGCTTGCGTTCTGCCTCCATGCGCCGGTATACCGAGTCGCTGATCTCGGTCGGGAAATCCACTCGTTTGAGGCGCACGTCCAGCACCTGGACGCCTATTGACTTGGCATCGGCCTCGGTTTTCTGAATTACCGCCTGCATCACCTGATCGCGCTCGTCGGATATGACATCATGGATGCTGTGTTTGCCGAATTCCTCGCGCATACTGGAATTGATCGTCTGCATCAGGCGCGTCGTGGCGCGCACCTCATCGCCGCCGACGCTGACATAGTATTGCTTGACGTCCGCGATGCGCCACTTGGCAAAATAATCCACCATCAGGTTCTTCTTTTCCGAGGTGATGTAGCGGTCAGGTTCTCCGGAATCCAATGTCAGGATGCGAGAATCAAAGAATCGCACGTTCTGCATCAGCGGGGTCTTGAAATACAAACCCGGCTCGGTCTTTACGCTGATCATTTCACCCAACTGGAAAACGATCGCATTCTGGCGCTGATCCACCACGAACATGCTCAGACTCGCCATGACAAGCACAACCACCGATCCGATCAGGATATTGGTCATATTGATCTTCATTATCTTGCCTCCCGATCGCGGCCTAGCAGTAAATCGCGGGCACTCTGTGCGGCGGTATTGTCGCTTCCCTGGGTTGTTGCCGGCGCGGCTTCGGCCTTTGCCGCCGGGGGTACTTCAGCCTCATTCGAACCCTGGGTTGCTTGCATCAATTTGTCCAGCGGCAGATAGAGCAGACTATTGCCCTTCTGTTGATCGATCATCACCTTGCTGACATTGTTCAGCATCTGCTGCATCGTATCCAGATACATGCGCTCGCGCGTGACCGCCGGCGCCTTCTCATAGGCTGCCAATATCTGCTTGAAGCGGCTGGCATCGCCTTCGGCATTCGCGATCACACTCTGGTGATATCCCTGCGCTTCTTCCATCAAGCGTGCCGCCGCACCGCTTGCACGCGGTATCACGTCATTGGCATACGCCTGGCCCTCGTTCTTCTGGCGATCACGGTCCTGCCCGGCCTTCACCGCATCATCGAATGATGCCTGCACCTGCTCCGGCGGCTGGGCGTTCTGCATGGTGACCTTGCTGATCAATATTCCCGATTTGTAGCGGTCGAGTATGGTTTGCATCAGCTTGGTGGTCTCGGCAGTCACCTGCTCGCGTCCTTCATACAGCACGAAGTCCATCTTGTTCTTGCCAACCACCTCGCGTATCGCCGATTCCCCCACCTGGTGCACGTTTTCATCCGGTGCGCGGTTGTTGAACAGATAATCGGCGGGGTTGTTCACGAAGTACTGCACCGCAAACTGGATGTCGATGATGTTTTCATCATCGGTCAGCATCAGCGATTCATTCAATATCTTGTTTTTGACATTGTCGCGATAACCGATCTCCACGGTCCTGACCTGGCTCACGTTGACGATCTCCACGCTCTCGACCGGGAAAGGCAGATGCCAATGGGGACCCGGTTCGGTGATCTCGACGTTCTTGCCGAAACGCAATACCGCCCCCCGCTGGCCCGCATCGACGATGTAAAATCCGCTGCCCGCCCAGATCAGCGCAATGATCGCAACGATCAAGCCGATACCCGGGCCGAATCCCTGCGCAGATCCGCCTCCGGCGGGCTTGCCCGCCCCGCCTTTGCCGCCGCCCATCAAGGCGGACAGTTTTGCGTTGAGTTTGCGCAACAGCTCTTCCAGATCAGGGGGGCCGCCGCTGTTGTTCTTGTTGCCCCATTGCGGATCATTCAATCCCATGTTCGTCACTCTTTTGATTAGTTTGATGTTCACTTGCCGCAGAGGCATTTTCGCTTGCTGCGGCAATTTGGTATGCAGCCTTTGCGTCCTTCAGGGCCACCCGCAATCCCTCCAGACCCGCGCCGCTTTTTGCGCTCAGAAAAACACGGGAGATTCTACCATAATCGTCCCGCTGCACGCTGGGCGGCACATCCTGCAAGTCGATCTTGTTGAACACCATGATCTGCGGAATCTCCGCTGCTCCTATCTCCGCCAGAACCTTGTTCACCTCGGTGATCTGGTCATCGCGATTGGGATTGTTCGCATCCACCACATGCAGCAGCAGGTCGGCCTGTATCGTCTCCTCCAGCGTGCTGCGGAACGCCGCGACAAGCGAGTGAGGCAGATGCCGGATGAAGCCCACCGTGTCAGACACCACGATCTCGCCCGTATCTTCAGTGAACATTCGGCGCGAAGTGGTATCCAGCGTCGCGAACAGCTGGTCGGCGACATACACGTTGGCGCGGGTAAGTCTGTTGAACAGGGTGGACTTGCCGGCATTGGTGTAGCCGACGATGGATACCGACAGCACATCGTGGCGATTGCGCGCGCGGCGGCGCACTTCGCGCTGGCGCGTGAGCTGTTCAAGGCGTTCTTTCAGCAAATGGACACGCTTGTCCAGTTTGCGCCTGTCCAGCTCCAGCTTGGTCTCACCCGGTCCGCGCGCACCCACCGCATGCTTCTGCTGCCCCATGTCCTGATTCATGCCCACCAGGCGCGTGGCAAGATACTTGAGCTGTGCGATCTCGACCTGAACCTTGCCTTCATGGCTTTGCGCGCGCTGCGCGAAGATATCCAGGATCAGCATGGTCCGGTCGATGACGCGGGTGTTCAGCTTGGCGGTCAGGTTGCGCATCTGCGCAGGGGAAAGATCATGATTGAAGATCACCAGCGGCGCTTCCAGCCGTGCTACCAGTTCGGCTATCTCCTGCACCTTGCCGCTGCCCGCGAACAACGCCGCATCGGGGCGCTGCCGTCTGGCTTCGACGATAGCCAGAGTGCGCACGCCGGCTGTTTCGGCCAGCAGACGCAATTCCTGCAAACTTTCACTGTGGTCGCTGTTGCCGAAATCGATACTGACCAGCACCGCGGCCTCGGGACCGCCGGACGGCTGCTGCATTACTCGGCAGCGTCGTGGGGTATGCTGACCGAACGTGCCGGAACGATAGTCGAAATCGCGTGCTTATAGACCATCTGCGTGATCGTGTTCTTCAGCAGGATCACATACTGGTCGAACGACTCCACCTGGCCTTGCAGCTTGATGCCGTTCACCAGATAGATCGCGACCTGCACATGCTCCTTGCGCAGCGTATTGAGGAACGGGTCTTGCAGTTGTTGGCCTTTTTCACTCATGTTATTGCTCTTGTCGGTTAGGAAGGAAACGATACTTTACTGGATTACCGGGCGGCTGTGAACCTATTTACCCAGACGTGTGAGAAAAATATTCTTGGAGCTCCATTAAGTTCGTCAGAAACACCTGTCGCTGGAGCGGCCATTCGCTATTGCCACCCGAATCTTCTGGTGTAGATCCCTTTCATGGCCTGGGTCAGCACCATATAGCCAAGCAGGATGAAAGCCAGGTATACAAAATAGATCAGCGGCAAAGCCTGCAGCTTGAAGTAGCTTGCAAACGGCCCCATCACCAGATATATCCCGGCCGAGACGATCAGAACCGTAGTGCTCATTAGCTGCCAGCTTGGCTTGCTTTGAAGGAACGGGATCTTTTGGGTGCGTATCATATGCACGATCAGGGTTTGCGACATCAGCCCCTCGACAAACCAGCCGGACTGGAACAGGGTCTGGTGTTCGACCGAGTCGGCGGAGAACGCGAACCACATCAAGCAATACGTGACAATATCGAAGACCGAGCTGATCGGCCCGAAAAATATCATGAAGCGGCCGATGTCATCCGGCTTCCAGGTTTGCGGATACTTGACTTGCTCCTCGTCCACGCTGTCGAACGGGATGGCTATCTGGGAAAAGTCATACATCAGATTCTGCACCAGCAGATGCAGCGGCAGCATCGGCAGGAACGGCAGGAAGGCGCCCGCGACCAGCACCGAGAATACGTTGCCGAAGTTGGAACTGGCGGTTATCTTGATGTATTTGAGCATATTGGCAAAGGTCTTGCGCCCTTCGACCACCCCTTCCTCCAGCACCATCAGGCTGCGCTCTAGCAGTATGATGTCGGCGGCTTCTTTTGCGATATCGACTGCGGTATCGACCGAAATGCCGATGTCGGCGGCGCGCAGGGCAGCAGCGTCATTGATGCCATCCCCCATGAAGCCGACCACATGCCAGTTGCGGCGCAAGGCCTGGACGATGCGCTCCTTGTGGGTGGGAGTCAGCTTGGCGAAGATATTGCACTGTTCCACCATTTTGCCCAGTTCCGGCTCGGACAAGCCCTCGACATCGGCTCCCAGCAACACCCCTTCTATCGGCAGGCCGACTTCGCGGCATATCTTGAGGGTGACCAGTTCGTTGTCGCCGGTCAGCACCTTGACGGTTACGCCGTGATCCTTGAGCGCCTTCAGCGCGGGCTCCGTCGACTCCTTGGGAGGATCGAGGAACGCGATATACCCTAACAGCGTCAGTGCCTGTTCGTCGGCCACACCATAGGAGTTCTTTGCGGGCGACATTTCCTTGACGGCCACCGCGACGACGCGCAATCCCTCTTCATTCAGCGATGCAGTCACCGAACGGATCTTTTCCAGCATTTCGGGATGCAGCGGCTCTATCCCGTCTCCATGCAGGACCTGGCTGCAGATGGCGAGGATTTCGTCCACCGCCCCCTTGCATATCAACAGATGCTGCTCGTCCTGTTCGGAGACCACCACGGACATGCGGCGCCGCACGAAATCGAACGGTATCTCGTCCACCTTGTGGAACGCGGTATTGATCGCGAGTTCCTGGTGGATTTCCACATGCTCCAGCACAGCCACATCGAGCAGGTTTTTCAACCCGGTCTGGTAATAGCTGTTCAAATATGCGTAGTTCAGCACCGCATCGGATTCCAGCCCGAACACATCGGTGTGGCGCTCGAGGAATATCTTGTCCTGCGTCAGGGTGCCGGTCTTGTCGGTGCACAATACATCCATCGCGCCGAAATTCTGGATCGCGTCCAGGCGTTTGACGATGACCTTTTTCCGCGACAGCAGCACCGCACCCTTGGCCAGCGTCGTGGTGACGATCATCGGCAACATCTCGGGCGTCAGGCCGACCGCCACCGACAACGCGAACAGCGCGGCTTCCAGCCAATCGCCCTTCGTGAAACCGTTGATCAGCAATACCACCGGGGTCATCACCAGCATGAAACGGATCAGCAGCCAGCTCACCTTGTTTATGCCGGCCTGGAACGAGGTCGGCGTCCGTGTCGTGGCGGTCACGCGCTGCGTCAATGCGCCGAAATAGGTGTTGCCGCCGGTGGCAACCACCGTTGCGGTTGCGGATCCGCTGACGATGTTGGTGCCCATGAACAGGATGTTGTCCAGCTCGATGGTATTGGTGACGTTGGGAACGCGCTGTACGGGGAATTTTTCCACCGGCATCGACTCGCCGGTCATCGCCGACTGGCTGACGAAAAGGTCCTTCGCCGACAATATCCTGAGATCGGCAGGGATCATGTCGCCCGCGGAGAGCAGCACCATGTCTCCGGGAACCAGCAGCTTGATGGCGACCTCTGCCTTGCGCGGCCCTTTGGGGTGCAGGACGATATTGAAGTAGCGGCGCGCTTCTTCGGCCGCATCCTGTGCCGGATCGCGGCGCAGCACAGTCGCGGTATTGCTCACCATCGCCTTGAGCTTGTCCGCCGCATTGTTGGAGCGCGCTTCCTGGATATATCGCGTGAATGTCGCAAGCACCACCATAGCCGAGATCACGATGGCCGCCTTGATGTCCTCGGTGAAGTAGGAAATCGTCGCGAGCGCAGTCAGCAGAAGGCTGAACGGATTCTTGTACGAATACCACAGATGCAGCCATGCCGGCATCGGCTTCTCGTGCTCCACCTCGTTGGTGCCGACGCGCTCTCGTATCAGTTCCGCCTGGGATTCGGTCAGGCCGTCAATATGGGTATCAAGATCGGCAAGAAGCCGGCCGATCTCGCTATAGGATGCGCCGGTCAGCGTGCGGTTGAGCGCCGAGGGGACATCGCGGATCGCGGCTGCGCCTTTGAAGGCATCGAGTATCGCCAGCCGCGTGAAGTGGCGGCTGATCCCGTGTGAACGTATGAATCCGGCGAAGAATTCCTTGAAGAATGACTGGTTCATTTTATCTATCCCGGAGGTGGCCGCTTTGACCGCGATGACTCTCAATGCAAATGATCGCTGCGTGGGGACGCCGCGTCCAGCAACACGAAATATTTCGCTTATCCGGCTGATTGTACTCGAAACCAGTTAAATTCTTGCCTACGCGGGGTGTTTCTGTCTGCGTGCCTCCTCGGCAAACAGCGGATACAGCATCGGCAGCAATAGCAGGGTAAACAAGGTCCCGGTAACGATCCCCCCGACGATGACCACCGCAAAAGGCCGCTGCGTTTCAGAACCTATGCCGTGTGAAAGGGCTGCCGGCATCAGGCCGATGCCGGCCATCAACGCGGTCATCAGGATCGGGCGCAGCCGCGCGACCGCACCTTCCATCACGCTATCGCGCAGGGTATTGCCGTTGCGCATAATCTCCATGAACTGCTCGACCATGATCACGCCATTCTGCACCGAGATGCCCGCCACGGCGATGAAACCCACCGCGGCGGACACCGACAGGTGCAATCCGGCGAGGCCAAGACCGGCGATGCCGCCGATCAGCGTGAACGGCACCATCAGTATCACCAGCAGCGCCTTGCGCATGGATTTGAATGCCCAGAACAGCAACACAAAGATCAACAGTATCGAAAGCGGGACGATCACCTTGAGCCGCTTGACGGCGCGCTGCTGGTTCTCGAACTGGCCGCCCCACGTTATGCTGTAACCGGAGGGCAGCCTGACCTGGTCCTTGACCTTGTCCATGGCCTCTGCGACAAAGCTACCCTGGTCACGGCCGAGCAGGTTGGCCTTGACGGCGACCATCCTGCTGCCCGCCTCCCGCCCGATCCGCGCTGCCCCCTGGCGAACCCCGATATCGGCAATGGACCCCAACGGCAGGGTACCGGCACCGCCCGGCAAAGCGACGGGAAGATTGCCGACATCGTCCACCGCATCGCGGTTGGGCTCGGCGATGCGCAGCGTGACATCGAAAATGCGATCGCCTTCGTAAAACGAGTTCACCGCGCTGCCGGCCAGCGCGGTCTGGATGGTCGCGTTCACGTCGTTGATGTTGAGGCCGTAGCGTGCCATGCGGGTGCGGTCCAGCTTGATGTTCAATTCGGCCTGTCCGCCCACCTTGATAGTTTCCACATCGGCTGCGCCGCGTATGCCGGCTAGTATGCCGGCCACTTGCTGCGCCTTGTCTTCCAGGATCTCCAGGTCCGGCCCGAACACCTTCACCGCGATCTCACCCTTCACGCCGGACAGCGCCTCTTCCACATTGTCTTCTATCACCTGGGAAAAATTGGTCGGCACACCCGGGATCATGTGAATCTTGCGGGTCATATCGGTGATCAACGCCTCCTTGTCGGCGAAGCGCCAGGTATTGTGCGGCTTGAGGTCGGCCATGATCTCCATGTTATTCGGGCCCTTCGGGTCGGTGCCATCATCGGGCCGGCCAACCTGGGTCACTACATTACCCACCTCGGGATAGGAGCGAAGTATTTTTCGAACCTGACGTTCGATGTTTTTCGTTTCGTCCAGCGCAGTGGCCGGCGGCAGACTGATGGTCAGCCAGATGTTGCCCTCGTCCAGCTTGGGCAGGAATTCGCTGCCCAGCAGGGGCACCAGCAACAGGGTTATCGCAAGCAGGCCGACGGAGGCGGCAGCGATGCGCTTGCGGTGGTGTTCCGCCCACAGCAGCAGGTTGCGATAACGCTCCTGCAAACGGTGCATCAGGCTGCTGTGCTTTTCCGCCAGATCCTTGTTCTTCACTGCATAACTTAGCAAGGCGGGCAACAGGGTCAGCGTCAGCAGTATCGCACCCAGCAGCGCGAAGCTCAGCGTGAACGCCATCGGGGAAAATATCTTTCCCTCCACGCGCTGGAAGGTGAAGATCGGCATGAAGGCCAGGATGATGATGGCCTTGGAGAACAGGATGGGGTGACCCATCTCGATGCAGGTCTGCTTGATCAGATGGACACGCCAGTTGAAGGTATGATGCTGCGCCAGTTCATCCGTCTTGGACAGGGCCAGCCTGACCATCAGTGCCTCGACCAGCACCACCGCGCTGTCGATGATGATGCCGAAGTCGATCGCGCCCAGTGAGATCAGGTTCGCGGACACCCCGCGTGCATCCATCAGCACGAAGGCAAACAGCAGCGCCAGCGGGATGATGACCGCGACCGCCAGCGCCGCATACCAGTTGCGCAGGAAGATGATCAGGATGGACACCACCAGCAGCGCGCCCATCACCAGATTCTCGGTCACCGTATCAACGGTGTGATGCACCAGGTCGGTCCGGTCATAATATGGCACGATATGCACGCCGGGCGGGAGCTTTTGGGCCAGCTGGGCGATCTTTTCCTTGAGGGCCTCGACCACCTTGGTGGCGTTCTGCCCCTTGGTCATGTCCACGATGCCTTCCACCACGTTGTCGCGATCGTTGTAGGCCACGATGCCGGAGCGCGGACGGTCTCCTATGCCGACTTCAGCCACGTCGCCGACCAGCACGGTCTTGCCGTTGGTCGCGCTGACGACCACGCGCGCAATGTCTTCCACCTTCTGGAACAATCCGATGCTGCGCACCACGAGTGCCTCATCCCCGCGCCTGATGACGCCGCCCCCGGTATTGCTGCTGTTGGCACCCAATGCCTGCGAAACCTGGTCTATGGTGACCCCGAACTTGCGCAGCAGGGAGGGTTCGACGCGTACCTGGTATTCCTTGATCGCGCCGCCAAAACTGTCCACGTCGGCCACACCCGGAACCTGCCGGATAGCAGGCCGCACCACCCAGTCCTGAACCGCGCGCACTTCGTTGAGCGGCATGTCTGAAGGTGCGTCCAGTACATAGCGGTAGATCTCGCCGACGGCGTTGGTCATCGGTGCAAGTCCCGGTTGCACGTTGGGGGGAAGCGTGACGTTCTGCAGATGCTCCATGACCTGCGCACGGGCGAAATAGTCATCGGTATTGTCGGCGAAGGTCAGGATGACCTCGGACAGACCGGTGATCGAGACCGAACGCAGCTGCGTCATGTGCGGTGTCCCGCTCATCTCGCGCTCTATCGGCAGCGTCACGCTGCGCTCGACCTCCTCGGGCGCCATGCCCGGCGCCAGGGTGTCGATCTGTACCTGGACGTCCTGAACATCCGGGAAGGCTTCCACAGGCAGATTATCGACCGCGCGCCAGCCAAATATTAGCAAGACCACCGCACCCGACAGAACGAACACGCGCTGCTGCAGCGCGAAGGTGATGAGTTTTTCTAACATTTATTTATGGACGATGCATTTTTGAACCGGCATCAATCGTTGCCGCCGAGTTCCGAGTTGAGGAGCAACGCACCACTGGTCACGATGCGCTCGCCGGCACTCAGACCTTCCTTGACATAGCTGTAGTCGCGGTCCTGGGTGGCCAGCGAAACGCGGCGCCTCTGCAGGACGCCGGGCGCCTTCTCCACAAAGAGATAACTGTACAGGCCCTGCGTTACCAGCGCCGTATTGGGTATCCGCGGCAGAACCGATCCCTTGTCGCCGATCGGCGTGACGCGTGCGAACATTTCCGGTTTCAATTTCAGGCTGGTGTTATTCACATAGCAGCGCACTTGTATCCTGCGGGTGACCGGATCCAGCGTTTCCCCGATGACGGCGACTTTCCCGTGGAAGATCTCGTTCGGATACGCATCCACCTCGACCAGAACCGGTTGCCCTGCTTTGATCTTGCCTATCTCCTGTTCAGGCAGGTCCACCAGCACCCACAGATGCCGGGGTTCGGTAATGACAAACAGCGGATTGGCTGCATCCGGCCTGACCTGGCTGCCCGCATTCACCTGCCGCTCGCTGACGATGCCGGCAATGGGCGCGCGCAGTATGAATAATCCATTCGTCGTGGTGGCATGACTGGACAGGTTCTTCAAGACTGCTTTGGCGCGCAACGCCTCGGCCTCCGCCTGATGCAGATCGGCTTCGGCGGATTCAAGATCGCGTTGCGCGATCCCCTGGATACCCAACAATTGCTTTGCGCGTTCATAGGCCTGCTGCTTGCGCAACAGGTCGGCATCGCCCTTCATGCTGTCAGACGATGCGGACGCAAAATCAGGCGAATCGATACGCAGCAACGCATCCCCTGCCTCGACATGCTGCCCTGCTTCGACATCGATCCCGGCAACCCGTCCCGCAAGCGGCGAAAACACCCGCGCGGTATGATTGTCGTCATAGGCGATGTGCGCGTTGAGCGGCTCCACCAAGGGCTCGGGATAGGCATCCACAGGCTTTATCTGCAGAAACGTCAATTGCGGCGCGTCAACGGCGTATTTCAATGTATCCCCGGAAGCTTGTGATGCCGCAGGCTCAGCGGGCACCGTGATTTCGGCAACGTGAAACTTCTGCCAGCCGAGATATCCTGCGCCGGTCAATAGCGCAATTGCTGCAAACCAGATGATTTTCTTCATTGTGAAACCCTTTCAATTGCCGCATCAGTGGAATGCGCAGCAAGCGATTTATCCGTGCCGTTCATCCCGCTATCCGGGACATGATTCCACCACCCGCCTCCCAGCGCCTGATAGAGTGCTGCCGTATCACCGAGGCGGTTGGTTTGCGCCTGGACCAGATTGATGACTGCGAGTTGATGGCTTTGCTCGGCGGCGAGCAGCGTCTGATAATTGACGTACCCTACCTCGTATTGCTTGCGCGTGATGACAGCCGCGGTTTGTGCGGCGCGCTCGGATGCATCCGCCGCCTTGAGCGCTTCCGCGTCTGACTGGATGACATGTAGCGTGTCCGCCACATTCTGCAAAGCGGTGATCACGGTGCTGCGATATTCTGCACCGGCCTGGATCAAGCCCTGCTGCGCGGCGCGCGACTTGGCCCGCAATGTCCCGCCGTCGAAGATCGTGTAGGCGGCATTGCCGGTCAGGTCGAAAAATCCGCCGCCGCTACGGAACATCCAGCCGGGATCTGTTGCCATGCCGCCCAGCGCTGCGGTGACGGAAAATTGCGGCAGCGTATTCGCGATCGCAACACCGGCCTGGGCGCTGGCATAATGCAGCTGCTCCTCGGCAGCGCGCACATCGGGACGCTGCTCGACGATTCTGGACGGCAGGCTCAGCGGAAGCTCCTGCGGCAAATGCAGGCCGGCCAATTCGAATTTCTCTGCCACATCCTGGTCGGGGAAATTCCCCGCAAGCGCCCTGATCAGATCGCGCGTCTGTTCCAGTTGTTTGCGCAACGGGATCACAGATTGCTCGGCAGATGCCAAAGCTGATTCCTGGGCGGCCACCTCCATGCCGGACACATAGCCGAACTTGAGCTGGCTGCGCAGGATGGCCAGCGTCTCCTCATTGCCATCGACAATCTTTTCCATCGCAGCAAGCTGGGCGCGCAACGATGCTTCCTGTATCGCCGCGGCGACCACGTTCGATGCCAGCGTGATATAGGTCGCCTCCAGTTGCAGCTTCTGCGCATCGACTTCTGCCTGCGCGGCTTCAACCTGCCTGCGGTTGAGGCCGAATACGTCGGGCACGTAGCCGACGGTCAATTGCGCGACATGGAAATTGTAATAGACCGGATTGGGCGGCGTGGAGCGGATAATTTCGCCGTTGCCCTGGAGCCCCGGAGCATTGCTGCTCATGTTGCCCGCCAGCTTGTTCCTCGATGCGGCATAGCTCGCGCCGACCGTGGGATAGAAGAAGCCTTGCTGCGCGGTGACATATTCCTGCGCCTGACGCAGTGCCGCCTGCGCCGACTCTATCGTGGGGTTGGCCTTGAATGCCCGCTCGACCAAGGAGTTTATCTGCGGAGACTGGAACAGCGTCCACCAGTCAAAAGGGATATCCGCTGCCGCGTTGAATCGTTGCGATTCCCCGGCCAGCACCGGCGCCGAAGCGGTCGCTTCCGGCGTCAGGCCGCCGGGAATATAACCGCCGGCCGCAGGAGCCGGCGGATGCACGAAATCGGGCCCCGCGGCACAACCCGCCAGCGCTGCCAACATCAGCATTGAAACTATCAGAGGCCTATTGAATGACACTGAAATATTTCGGACGCGGTAGATTTTGCAAGTCAAATCTCGATGTAACATTTCCGGACGATTAGAATATCAGGCTATTATCGCCGCACTCGGGTCTTGGGCAACGAAAAAATGTCAGGCAACAAAAAAAACGGAGCAAGAATCTGCTCCGCTAAACCCGGGAATTTAACCCGAGGGAGAAAATGTGGATTCAAGTCAATTGCGTTGTGCTTCCTGTATATTACGTTGGTATCATAAATGCAGTTACTGACCATTTCCTGACCACATATGCGACTGCTGTTAGTTGAAGACAACCATCCCCTGGCCGACGTGATTTGTCGCGCACTCAAACAGGAAGGATATGTGATCGATTGGGCCAGGAACGGGGGCGAAGCGAACATGTGGCTGCTGGGCCAAGGCTACGATGCCGTGTTGCTGGACCTTGGCCTGCCGGATGCGGACGGAGCCGATGTGCTGAGCCATTTGCGCGCAGCCGGGAATCGCGTACCCGTTCTGGTATTGTCTGCCCGGGAGGCGGTGGACGAAAGGGTGCGTCTGCTTGACCTCGGCGCGGACGACTATGTGGTCAAACCGATTGCCCTGAATGAACTGGAAGCGCGCGTCCGCTCGCTGATACGCCGCAGTCATGGCAATGCAGACCCCGATATATCCATAGGTTCTTTGCGTATCGATACGGTCGGCCGCCGCGCCCTGATAGAGGACAGGCTTCTGGAGCTGAGTTCCAAGGAACTTGCCGCGCTGGAGTACATCGCCATCCGCACACGGCGGATCGTCACCAAGGAACAACTGTTGCAGGCGCTTTACGGATGGCAGGAGGATATCAATTCGGTGAATGCGGTCGAAAAGGTCATTTCAAGATTGCGCGCCAAACTGGAAGGATCCGGGGTGATGATCAGGACCGTGCGCGGCCTGGGCTACAGTCTGGGAACAGATGAAAATCAGGCAGCCTAGCCTTGCCCGGCAGTTGCTGCGGCAATTGCTGCCGCTGATGGCGGCGATCATCGTCACCGGGGGAGGCGTGGTTTATTTTGTCGCGCACCGGGAGGCCACTGTCGCCTACGACAGGGCGCTGATGGACGTGTCCCTGGCACTGGCCAACCAGGTCGAGATCAAGGACAGCAAACTGCACCTGCAGCTTCCGCCTATCGCAGAAAAGGTGCTGCTTGTCGACGGCTATGACAAGATGTTTTACAAGGTTGTCGATGCGAACGGGACAACGATAGCGGGCAATGCCGGGTTGCCAAACCCCGCCAGTACGTTCGAGGATGGCAAGCTCTATTACGACGGCCGGCTCGGCGCCAAGTCGATTCGGGTCGCTGCCCTGCAAAGCAACCGTGACGGCGCACCCTTCATCGTTCTTTCTGCCGAAACGAGACTGAAGCGGGACTGGATTGTCGGCGAAATCGTATTGGCCATGCTGGTACCCGAAGGATTGCTGATCATCGCGGCGATTTTCATGATACGCAGAAGCGTCGGCCATGGGCTCGCCTCGATCCAACCGCTGCGCGAAGAGTTGCTGAGCAGAACCCATACCGATCTTAGCCAACTCCCGCTGAAACAGATCCCCGAGGAAATCTACCCGATATTCAAGGAGGTGAATGAATTGCTTGCGCGCCTCTCCCAATCTCTGGATGCAAACAGACGGTTCATCGCAGATGCATCGCACCAGCTGCGCACCCCTATCGCGGCGCTGCAGGCCGAAGCCGAGATGGCGCTGCGCTCTGCCGATCCGGGCGAATCTCTGAAAAGAATAGTGGCTGGAACGCGCAGGATCACTCATCTATCCCATCAGCTGCTGACCTTGAACCGCCTTGAACCCCAACAAATCCATACACCAAAGACGGTCGACCTTGCACAGCTGACCAAGGATGCTGCCGATAGATGGATGCCATTGGCGCACGAGCGCAACATCGATCTCGGTTTCGAATTGGCCCCGGCCATCGTGAAGGGAGACCCGATCTGGCTGGAGGAACTGGCCAACAATCTGATCGACAATGCCTTGCGCTATACACCCCGTGGCGGGGTTATCACGGTACGCTGCGGCAGCGCTGCCGGTCAAACATACTGGGAAGTCGAAGATAGCGGACCGGGAATCCCTGCGGCGGAGCGCGAGCGGATATTCGAGCGGTTCTACCGGCTGGACGCAACCGGCGTTGACGGATGCGGGCTGGGCCTGGCTATCGTGCGTGAGATCGCAAATAACCATAAGGCATCACTAGCGGTTGATACCGGCAAGAGTTTGGGAGGTGCGTTGATAAGAGTCACCTTCCCGCTTGCCTGACAGAACAGCATCGGCATGATCGACACCTTATGACCGAATCCCGGAATTCAACTTCGCATCCTTCCTGGCTAAGACTGGTACTTTCACGGCCGCGACTGTTCAGCTGTATCCTGGCCGGCGCGCTGGTGGTATTTTTGATCCCGGATGTGTTGGCTCCGCACGAAATCACCCGCGCCATTGTCGGATGGAATGCCGGGGCATGGCTCTACCTGATGCTGGCGGCTCTGATGATGTTCCGCGCAAGCCCGGACAAGATGCGTGCCCGCGCCACAGCGCAGGATGACGGAAAGTTCATCGTGCTGGGGATGGTGATCGTCGCTGCCATCGTGTCCCTGGGCGCGATCGTCGCGGAGCTTGCTGTGGTCAAGGACATGCACGGCATGCTCAGGTATGCGCACATCACACTCGCCGGACTGACCATCCTGTCCTCATGGGCGTTTACCCAGGTGATGTTTGCGCTGCACTATGCGCACGAATACTACGCGGCCATCGAGCGCGGCAAACCGGGCGGGTTGAAATTCCCGGGTGAATCCGAGCCAGACTATGGCGATTTCCTTTATTTTTCCTGCGTGATAGGGACCTCGGGGCAGACGGCAGATGTGAATTTCACCGGCAGGGAGATGCGCCGGACCGGACTGTTGCACAGCGTGCTTGCATTTTTCTTCAATACCACGCTGGTGGCCCTGACCATCAACATTGCTTCCAGCCTGATATAAACGCGCAATTGTTCCCAGTGCGCGGCAAAGAAGATCAAGTGCAACAAGCCGGGCCGTTCAGCGGCACCGGCTCAAAACTCCTTCCAATCCTCGTCCGTTCCAGCCTCGATCTTACCGGCCAGCTTGGGCGTTCCTGATTGCGGCGCTTTCACGGGTTTGGCTGCGCGATGAAGCGGGGCGGCCGGCAGGCCGGTTTTGAGCCCCGCCTTTCTGGCGGCATACCTCAGTGCGCCTTCCTTCCCTCCCGCCACCTTGAACGCACCCACCGCTGCGTACAACGCATCCGACTGGTGTTCCATCGCCTCGGCCGAAGCTGCCGCTTCTTCGACCAGTGCCGCGTTCTGCTGAGTCACATTGTCCATCTGCACGATCGCCTGATTGACTTCCTCTATGCCCGCGCTCTGCTCATGCGACGCGGCCGCGATCTCGGCCATGATATCGGTGACACGCTTGACCGCAGTGACGACTTCGTTCATCGTCTCACCGGCCCGATCCACCTGTCTGGTGCCGATTTCCACCTTGTCCACCGAGGCGGCGATCAGCGTGGTGATCTCCTTGGCGGCGGCTGCCGAACGCTGCGCCAGGTTGCGCACCTCGGCTGCCACCACCGCGAAGCCGCGGCCCTGCTCGCCGGCGCGCGCGGCTTCGACCGCGGCGTTCAATGCCAGGATGTTGGTCTGGAACGCGATACCTTCGATCACGCTGATGATGTCGCCGATCTTCTTCGAGCTGGCGCTGATCGAGGCCATGGTCTGCACCACGTCGTCCACTGCCTGTCCGCCCTGGACCGCGATGTCCGAGGCGTTCGCCGCCAGCTGGTTGGCGTGTTTGGCGTTCTCGGCATTCTGCTTCACGGCCGAGGTCAGTTCTTCCATGCTGGAAGCGGTCTCTTCCAGGCTGGAGGCCTGTTCCTCGGTGCGCTGCGACAGGTCGCTGTTGCCCGCCGCGATCTCTTGGGATGCGACCGTGATGGATTCGGTGGTGTCTCTGACCTCGCCGACGATGCGGCCCAGGCTTTCATTCATATCCTTCAATGATTTCAGCAAGCGCCCGACATCATCCCCCGATGCCGCTTCGATGTGCTGGGTCAGATCTCCGCTTGCTATACCGTCGGCTATTGCCGCCGCTTCATTCAACGGATGAATGACGAATCTGCGCACCACCCATCTGATCAGAAAGAACAGTATGAATTGCACCACCAGTTGGCCGGCGACCAGCCACAGGATGATACGGTGCAATTTATCGAAATCGGAGGTCAAATCGATATCGATGTCGGATGCGCCGTTGACACTGCCGACTTCGACGCTGTGACAGTTCAGGCAATCCGTGCCATGGAAGTTGTGGCTGACGATATACGGGGTGACCGCGCGGAAGACCGGCACGCCGTCCCGGTCTTCAAGGGAATAGGACGGCTTTTTGGATGCGATCGCCGCCCTTTCCGCATCATCCTTGATCTGTTCTTCAGGCAAACCCGGGCCGAATTGATTGATGACCTGCTGGGCACGCACCAGCCTCAGTCCGACGATATTTCCGGAGCTGGAAATCTTCCTGATCAACAGCTTTCTGTTTTCCGGCTCGCTGATCTGCCCGGTTTCCATCAGCATGTTTGCGCTGTCGATCACCGCATTGGCGACTCCTTGGGCGCGCAGCTGCACTGAATCGAGGATGATGGTTTTGATGGATTGGGAAAGAACCACGGTCGCAATCGTGAACAGCACCAGTATGAAGGAATGGACCACGATCTGTATCTTGGCCTGCAAACCCAGATTGCTCAGCGGCGAAGTGTCTGCTGTATTTTTCAAGGTGTGAATACCCGGTGCTGGTGATTCCTGATACATTTAATCGGCGAGGTATCTTATCACTTTATCCTGCCTCGAGAATTCCCTTCCCGTATCCGCGGCATTCGCATATGCCCATTATCCATTTCCTTCAGTAATGCGCGATAGTTCGACTGCGCCCCTGTATGCCAATCGAATCAGGCAGCGATCTTTGTGGCACATTCTTTGAACCAGACAATTCTTCAGTCCCAAGGGGAAGCGCCTGACTATTGGCCGCAGGAGTTTGGCTACCGGCCATTGAGATCGGATCAGGATTTTGGCTCTTCACTTTTTGGTACCTGTTGCCTGCTGCCATCCGGCAGTGCGATGCCTTCACTGGTTGAGGGTATGGACAAAATCGTCCCTGCGGTTCTCTTTCCAGCACCGTTCTTCGTGGCAGGCGAGGCGCGGCTTTTCCGAACCAAAACTCGCAGTCCTGATTTGCGCTGCGGGCACGCCCAGCAACTCCAGATACTTGCGGGCGGCATTGGCACGCTCGCTTCCCAAGCCGAGGTTATATTCGGAACTGCCGCGCTCATCGCAATTGCCTTGCACTGTGACGACGTCATTTGCATGCGCCTTGATGAAATCGGCTTGCTGCAAGATCACATTCCGGTACTCGTCTTTGATTTCCGAACTATCGAAGTCAAAGTAGGCACTTTGATTCTGAAGCGCCTGGGCTTCGGAGGCCAGCTTTTGCGATTCCAGTTCTGCTGCAGGGGCTGCTGCCGCAGTAATCGCTGGAGCGGCATTTGCCGAAGAAGCGGCACCCGTCTCGCTTGTTTGCGCCTTTGAAGTTTCAACCTTCGGCGCCGAAGCGCAGGCTGCGATCAGGATGGCAACCAAAACCACTGCTGTTTTTTTCATGGGTATTGTCCGTATTGAGAAATTGAGGCGAGACGCGAGATGAAGCCTTGCCAATTGTCCGAATAATTCCTGACCGATTCCTGACTGAATTTGCATTGCGCCGATTATTGCCGGAAAAAAATGATCGATGAATTCTGTTGCGGAACTTTTCAACTTTCCTGCTATTCATAGTCGCGTCGGCGTGACGCCGCTGTCGCACCTCAGCAGATTTTGTTTGGGGCATGACTTGTGTTTTGGACTGGCGGATCGACTCACCCCGTTTGGCAGTGATTTTCGCAACCATAATGATGGACAACGAATCTGCATGCCCGATCAGACCGGTTCAAAACTCATTGGATAGTCATGACACCGTGCGTTGATGATCACCTTGCGCATCGAATTGGACGGAGCCGGTCGCGGCATATCCCGCGCCCTTTCGAGCCTGCTTTGCCAGTGTAACCGGCACTTCAATTTCATACAGGAGAATCAGATGGACAACCTCGCGGTAAACCTGAACAGATCACGCGACAACGCGCTCGCCAGCTTCAAGGAATTGCGCAGTTATCTCAATACCCAGATCCTGGGCCAGGAAAAATTGGTCGAGAGCCTGCTCGTCGCCTTGCTGGCAGAAGGACATCTGCTGATAGAGGGTCCGCCCGGCCTCGCCAAGACGCGCGCCATCAAGGCGCTTTCACACGGCATCGAGTGCGACTTCCAGCGCGTGCAATTCACCCCGGACATGCTGCCCGCAGACCTGACCGGTTCGGATATCTACCGGCCGGAAGACGGCAGCTTCCGATTCCAGCGCGGCCCGCTGTTCCATAATCTTATCCTGGCCGACGAGATCAACCGCGCGCCGGCCAAAGTGCAATCCGCGCTGCTGGAGGCGATGGCCGAACACCAGATCAGCGTGGGCATGTCCACCTATGCACTGCCGCGTCTTTTCCTGGTGATGGCGACGCAGAATCCGATCGAACACGAGGGCACCTATCCGCTGCCCGAAGCGCAGCTTGACCGCTTCATGCTGCACACCCTGGTCGATTATCCGGATCGCGCCAGCACCTTGCTGATCATGGACCTGGCGCGGCGCGAAGCGCTGGAGGGGCGCGAGTTGCCGCCGCCATCCCGCGCCCTGCCCCAGGAGATCGTGTTCTCCGCACGCCGCGAAGCGCTGGAACTGACGCTTGCATCGTCGGTCGCCGGCTACATCGCCGCGCTGGTCGATGCGACCCGCCGCCCGGACAGCTACAGCGGCAAGCTGAAGGAATGGTTGCGCTGGGGCGCCAGCCCGCGCGCGGCCATCGCGATCGAACGCGGCGCGCGCGCGCTGGCCTGGCTGGATGGGCGCGACTTCATCAGCCCGGAAGATGTCCAGGCCATCGCCCCGAATGCACTGCGCCACCGCCTGTTGCTCGACTACACCGCACAGGCGCGCGGCGTCACCACCCAGGACTGCATCAACGAACTGCTGCAGAAAGTGCCCGCACCATGATCGTTCCAGATCTCGCGGAACTGTCCGCGCTGCGCGGCGCAGTGCGCGGATTGAACTTGCGCGCGCGCCGTCCCGCGATGGCGCAACTGCAGGGCGGACACCGCAGCGCCCAGCGCGGGCGCGGCCTGGAATTCGAAGAGGTGCGGGTCTACACGGCCGGCGATGATGCGCGCAACATCGACTGGCGCGTCACGGCACGGCGCGGCGTACCCCACACCAAACTGTTCCGTGAAGAGCGCGAACGCCCTGTCTGGCTGGTCGCCGACCTGCATCCCGGCCTGTTCTTCGGCAGCCGGCGCCAGTTCAAATCCGCGGTGCTGCTGCGCAGCGCGGCGATGCTCGCCTGGGTGGCCGCGACCGGCGGAGACCGTGTCGGCGCGGTGATCGCCGGCGGCAACCGTGCGCCGCGCATCTTCCCGCCGCGCGCGCGCGAAGCGGGCGTGCTTCCGGTTCTGCAAGCGCTGATCGAGGCGCAACCGCGCGCGCCGGGCACCCCGGCACCCGGGGGCTTGCTCGGCGCATTGACGACACTGCGTCGGCTGCTGCATCCGGGCAGCCTGATCCTGCTTTTGAGCGACTTTGCCGATTTCGATCCGCAAACCGAAAACATCCTGGCCAGCGCCAGCACGCATAGCGATTGCAGATTATTGCGGGTCACCGATCCGCTGGAAAGCAGCGGCCTGCCGCCGGGCTCCTATCATGTCGGCTTGCCGGGAAGACTGCAGTGGCTGGATGGCGACGACACTCGCGCCACATGGCAGCGCGCCTGGAAAGCGCGCGAACAGCAATTGAATGATCTGTCGATGCGCCTGAATCTGCCGCTCAGTAATCTGAATACGCACGATGCCGTGATCGAGCGCGTCGTCGCGCTGCTGAAGGAGCCGGCATGGGCGGCGTAAGCCCAGACTGGCTGTCCCGGCTTGCACCGGCCCATGCCCCGCCGCCGCCGGGCTGGTGGCCGCCGGCGCCGGGCTGGTGGGTCGTGATGATCATGCTGGTCATCGCGATCGCTGCGGCCATTTATTGGCGGCGCCGCCCGGTCAACCGTCTGCGCCGTATCGCGTTGCACGAACTGAAACACATCGAAGCAACGATGGCCGATGATAACGCCTTGGCGCGCGAGCTCGAGCATCTGCTGCGCCGCTATGCGGTGGCGCGTTTCGGGCATGACGCTGTTGCGAATCTGACCGGCGAGCGCTGGATCACATTCGTTGTCCAGCATGGTGCTGCCGAATGGTCCGGCATTACCGGAGCGAGCCTGCTGCGTGCGGCTTACGGCGGATCGGCCGACACCGACCGCGCGCGCTGGCTGACTGGCGCGCGCGCATTCGTCAAGTGCAGATCATGATACACATCGCCTGGCCATGGATGTTCCTGACGCTGCCGCTGCCCTGGCTGATCGGCCGGCTGTTGCCGCCGGCGACCTCGCAGAGCGGCGCATTGTTTCTGCCGTTCGCAGCCTCGGTTTCGCCGGACCATGCGTTCGCCTTTCGCGCCCAATCGCGCCGGCGCATATTGCTGTTCGGCCTGGTCTGGCTGCTGCTGGTCGCCGCCGCTGCGCGCCCGCAGTGGCTGGACGATCCGCTGCCGGTGCCGACCACAGGACGCAAGCTGCTGCTTGCGGTCGATGTGTCCGGTTCCATGGCGACGCGGGACATGGCCGGCAACAGTTCGCGCCTCGATGTCGTCAAACAGGTGGCGGGCGATTTCATAAGTCACCGCCACGGCGACCAGGTCGGCCTGATCCTGTTCGGCACGCAGCCTTATCTGCAGGCACCGTTGACCGACGATCTCGATACGGTCGGCCATTTTCTGCGCGTATCCATGGTCGGCATCGCCGGACCGCAAACGGCGATCGGCGATGCGATCGGGCTGGGCATCAAGCAACTGCGCAACGACCATGATGCCACGGGGAAACAGGGCGATATGGTGATGATCCTGCTGACCGACGGCGGCAACGACGCCGGCCTGATGGATCCGATAGCGGCGGCAAAAATGGCGGCAAGCGACGGCCTGCGTATCTACACCATCGGCGTCGGGGCAGCCGCGCAACAAAACATATTGGGCGCAAGCGGCAATACCGACCTCGATGAGGACACGCTCAAATCCATTGCCAGCATCACCCATGGCGAATATTTCCGTGCGACCGATGCGGATGCGCTGCAACAGGTCTATGCCAGGATAGACAAACTGGAGCCAAGCGCGGGGCGGGAGCAATGGTATCGCCCGCACACCGAATGGTTCCAATGGCCGCTGGCATTCGCGCTGATGCTCAGCATACCGGCGGTGCTGCTGCGGAGGCGAGCATGAGCAGCGGCGACATCCTGCACGCATTCCATTTTCTGCGGCCGCAGTGGCTGCTGGCTTTGCCGCTATTGTGGGCACTGGTTTTCTGGCTGGCGCGGCGGCGCAGAGACGACGGAGACTGGTCCGGCATCATAGACGCCGAATTGCTGCCGGCACTGCGCCTCGATGCAGCAGGCCGCGCCGGTATGCGTCCGTGGCCCTGGCTGGCCCTGGCGTGGAGCATCGCCGCGCTGGCCTTGTCCGGCCCGACCTGGGAAAGGAACCAGACCGCCGCTTATCGCTCTCAGACTGCGTGGGTCTTCGTGCTCGACCTGTCGCCCTCGATGGCGTCGACGGATATCGTGCCGAATCGCGTCACCCGCGCACGCTATGCGCTCGACGACCTGCTCGGCGCGGCGAAGGACGCGCGCGCCGCCCTGGTCGTGTTCAGCGACGAACCATATATTGTGACGCCGCTGACCCGGGATGTTGCCACCGTCCGCGCGCTGCTTCCGCCGCTGGCACCGGATATCATGCCCAGCCCCGGCGACAATCTCGCTCCGGCACTGGAACAGGCTTCCAAACTGCTGCAGCAGGTGGGTGCAAAGGACCAGCGCATCGTGGTGTTGACCGACGGGTTCGATGATCCCGCCGCCTCGTTCTCTGCCGCCGCCGCGCTCAGGGCGCGCGGCATCACGCTGAGCGTGGTCGGCGTCGGCACGCAGGCCGGTGCTCCCCAGCGCAGCGCCGGGGGAAGCTTTGCACAGGATGCGCACGGTCTGACCAAACTGGCGCGGCTGGACACAGAACAACTGCGCCAACTTGCTGCGACCGGCGGCGGCGACTATGCCGATATCGCACAGTTGCCCAGCCTGATCGCCCGGCTGCAGGCTGCCCCTGCATCCGCAAGCGGTGCGATTGCCGTGCAGGGTATCGAAGTCGCGCAATGGATAGACAACGGCATCTGGCTGCTGCCGATATTATTGATATTGACGGCCCTGCTGGCCAGGAGGCGGTGGTTATGATGCGCGCGCTGCTTGCACTCGCCCTGCTCGCGATCGTGTTGCCGGCGCAAGCCGGCATGAACTGGTCAGGCCTGTGGCGCAACCCGGATCAGCAGGGAGAAGTTCTGCTGCAGCATGGCGATGCCGCAGCAGCAGCCAGGGTGTACAAGGATGAGCGCCGCAAAGCCTATGCGGAACTCAAGGCGGGCGATTATGCAGCAGCGGCCCGCGACCTCGCGGCCTTTGATGACAGCGACGCGAACTATAACCGTGGCAACGCGCTGGCCTATGCAGGCGACCTGCAGGGCGCAATCAGCGCCTACGATGCCGCGCTGAAACGCGACCCGCATAATCAGGACGCAAGCCACAATCGCGAACTGGTGGAGAACGCGCTCAAGCAACAACCGCCGCAGCAGAATTCAAACAGCGGCCAGTCGAAAGACGGCAAGCCGGATGGAAACGGCAACAGCCGGAATTCATCCCCGCAGGACCAGGACAAGAATCAGCAAGGCGGGAATGGGCAAGACAAGCAAGGCAACCAGTCGGGTAATGGGAGCAACAGCGCCCAACAGGGAAAATCTTCCGCGAACAATCAGGCGCAGTCGGGATCATCAGGTGACAAATCCGGCAACGAAGTCAACTCATCCAAACCGAATCCTTCAGCGCAAGGCACACCACAACAGCAGGGTTCGGCAGCGGACAAGTCGAAAGAGGGGAAACAGGCCGGACAGCAAGGCCAGCAGTCCGGACAAGACGCAAGCGCAAAAAACGGCCAGGGGCAGTCGGGACAGGCTGGCGACAGAGCAGGCGAGGGACAAAGCCCCGCGGCGCAGGGAGAATCAGGCAATCAGCCGTTGCAACAATCACGACAGAATGGCCGGGGAAATGCCGGTCCCGGCAAACAGGCGGCGCAAACCGCCCAGGGCCAGGGCACCGATGACGCGGAGCAAGCCAGGCGCGATGCGGCCGCCAGCCTGGGCTATGCAGCTTCGGATAAACAGGATGGAAAGGAAGGCGGCAGTGAAACTGGTGTGCAGCAATCCACAGCACCGATCAGCGAACAGCAGCTTGCCCAGGAGCAGTGGCTGCGCAGCATCCCGGACGACCCGGGCGGTTTGCTCAGGCGCAAATTCATGATCGAGTACATGATGAGACAGCAGAAGGGACAGCAATGAACAGTCTATATCGCATATTGTTTGCACTGATCGCATGGATCATCGCCTTTCCCGCGCTGGCATCAGTCACGGCAACTTTGGACAGCAACAATGTCGCATCCGGCGCAACCGTGCAGCTGCGCCTGCAACACGATGGCACCACCGACAGCCAACCGGATATTGGCCCGCTCAGGAGAGATTTCGATGTGCTCGGAACCAGCAGCGGTTCCAGCGTGCAGATCATCAACGGGCATATGTCCTCGCAGACACAGGTCACGGTCCTGCTGTCACCCAAGCATGACGGCAAGATCGAGATACCGCCTTTGCAGTGGGGCGGCCAGCAGACCCAGGCAATCGAACTGACGGTTGGCGGAAGCGGCGCTGCCGCCAGACCAAGTGCACAGACGCCATCGGAATCATCGCATGTCTTTCTCACCGCAACGCTGGACCAGAAGCAACCCTATGTGCAGGCCGCCGACGTGCTGACGGTGCGGCTGTATGCGGACCGGCCCGTCTATCAGGCCAGTCTCGACCTGCCGGCCAGCGGCGACGTGCTGGTCAAACAGCTGGGCAAGGACAGACAGACCAGCGAAACACGCAATGGCCGCAACTACCAGATCGTCGAACGCAAATACCTGCTGTTCCCGCAGCGCAGCGGCAAGCTGAGTCTGGACGGGCCGGTACTCGATGCCCAGGTGCAGGACACTCACGGCAACAACAACGACCCTTTCGGCAACGATCCGGTGTTCGGCAATGTCTTCGGGCAGATGCCGCTTGCGGGCATGCTGAATTCCACGCGTCCGATCAGGCTGCACACCAAGCCGATAGAATTGAATGTCTTGCAGCGTCCCGCCAGCGCGACCGGGGCGGACTGGCTGCCTGCGCAGAATGTGACGCTGCAGGAAACATGGAGTCCGGATTCACTCACGATGCACGTCGGTGAACCGCTAACGCGCCATCTGCACCTCGATGCATCCGGTCTGACGGGCGCCCAATTGCCGGATCTCGGCACGCTGATATCCGCCCCGGACGGCATCAAGGCCTATCCCGACCAATCCAAAACCGACGATGCCATACAAGGAGAAACAGTGCTCGGCAGGCGTGACCAGGATATCGCGCTGATCGCCTCGCATCCGGGCCGCTTCGAGTTGCCGGCGGTGCGGCTGAGCTGGTGGGACACGGTGCACAACATCCAGCATGTGGCCACGCTGCCGGCGCGTGTACTGGATATACTGCCTGCCATCGGCGGCAGCTATGCGGCGGCGATGCCGCCGTCAGCCAATCCGGCCCAGTCGAACCAGCATGACATTGCACTCCAGGAAGGCGCGCCTGAACAAGCATTCAGGAATGCCAATGCCAAACCCTGGATGTGGAGCAGCGCTGTTTTCGCCCTGCTCTGGCTGAGCACGGCCACGGCGTGGTGGTATACACGGCGCAGAGCACCGCCGACGCAAAGCCAGAATGGCAGAGAAGCGAGGCGTTCTGCGGTGAATCCTTCCGCTGGAGCATTCAAGGCATTCAAGAGCGCTTGCCTGAACAACGACGCTCATGCCGCGCGCAAACATTTGCTTGCCTGGGCCGGCTCAGCCTGGCCGGCAGATCCGCCGGCCGGCCTGAATGAACTGTCCCGCAGGCTGGGTGGCAACGAGATCACCGGGGCGCTCAGGCAGCTGGATCGCGCCTGCTATACCGGGGGCTCATGGCAAGGGGAATTACTTGCCAGGATATTGCCCGCACCTCCCGCGTTAGCAAGCGCAAAAGTACCCGAGCGCGGGCTGCCGTCGCTCTATCCATGAACAGTTCCGGCGGCGGGAATCCGCGCAATTCAGCTTGCCGCGTTTTGAACCGGAGTTGACATACAATTACACGCACTGTTCGGCCGTGGCTTGAATTAATTTTCGGAGGTCAACATGTCTCATCAAATCAGATCGATGCGCCCAGCAAGTCTCGGCGTATCCGCCGCATTTATTTTGCTCATCGCGGCACATCCAGCGCATGCCGACACATCCGTATACAAATATACCGGGCCGGACGGGGTCACGGTGTATTCGCAAACGCTGCCGGAAAGCTACATTCCCGGAAAAGTTCAAACAGTCAAGATCGAGACATTGCCGGTAGAACAGCAGCGTGCGGCCATCAGAATGCTGGATGCCATGGAAAACAAAGTTGATGCCCAGTTGCGGGAGCGGCATTCGAAACTCCAAGGTGCCGACCAGCGGATAGACGTTGCGATCAAAAATCTCCAGCAAGCTGAAACCGCTCTGCAAAACGGCTCAGTTCCGACCGGTGACGACCGCATCGGGAAGGTCGGCGGAGGATCGCGGTTTAGAGAGTCATATTTTCAGCGTGTGTCTCAATTGCAGGCAGCCGTCGCGCAGGCAAGGATCGCTTTGGACCAGGCCTACAGCCTGCGCGACCTTTTGCGCTAACCAAAGCATTTTTGATAATGGGCAATGAAGTTCCGCAACCCTTCATCGCGGCAAAGATGCAGACAATGAAAAAGGGCCGTCTGAGTGATCAAGTGCACAGGTCTATACGCGATTGGTGCGCCCGACGCGATGAATCCGGGCACCGGGAAGAATCGCCATCTAAATGATCCTGCTTCAACAGTCTTGCAATTGCATAATGATGTAGACGTTTTTTGCAACTATGACTGGCTGCTATTAGCCTGGAGGTGGCGTAGAATTAGGCACCGATGTTCAGTTTGAGGTGCAGATAAGTGCCGATAAGCCGCATTTGAGGATGCCCGTCATAACAACATTCGTTGAACAAACACCATACAAGGACTCCAGCGATGAGCATACGATGGCAGGATTGGATGAATGTGCTGCTGGGCACCTGGGTCGTTGTCTCTCCATGGGCAATGGAATATTCACTGAACGGGGCCGCCACGGCAAACGCTTGCGGCCTCGGAGCAGTGCTGGTCATATTCAACCTTATGTCCGTCTGCAGGCTGGTTGATCAGGGACAGGAAATCTTCAATATCCTCCTGGGAGTTTGGCTGATACTTTCGCCCTTTTCACTCGATTTCGCGGCGACCCGCGAACCCGCGATCAACGCCTTCGCAATAGGTGCAATGATTGTCGTCCTTGCTGGTTGGCAGATATACGATGCCCCCAAGTCCAGTAAATAGATAAAGGTAACCAAGGTCACACCCGCCTTCCATAAGGCATACGTACTATTGAGCTTTTCAAAATTCATGACAATGCTTCATGCGATGTGTAAATCCTCTGATGGAACTACTAGCCATCTCACTAAGGCAGCAAGCTGCCAAGTGATTGGTTATAGCCATTCGACTAGACTGGCAATAAACGCCAGTCTAGTCGCTGGTTATCCCGGCCTTTCGGCCACCCTCTCCCGCTTGCGGGAGAGGGGCGGGGGAGAGGGTGGGTGTAACGATTTAGGGAAACATCAATGAGAACCGTTGGCAGTGGCCTTGATGCATGCATGGTTGGCGCGGCATTTTTGCACGGCGTATCATCGTATAGGGCAAAATGGGTGTGGATCAGCGTGACAATTCGTTACATGGCAAATCGCAGGTATCTAATATGAACATTGATATATTTGACAGTGCACTGAAGCCGGTCTTGAAGGCTGGCGTCGAGCAGAAACGCACAGTTATTCTCTTTACTGAATACAAAGCCGAATTGCTGAGCCGCAACCTCAGCTTTGACGAGCTGATGGATGTTGCAGCATACAGCATGGTCAATGCCGAGCTCGATGCGGATAAAGACAAGATAGAAGGGGAAATATTGAATGCGATTATCGATAACTATGAAGCCAGAGAGGCCACACTGGCGGCGTTACCTTGGAATGAGATAGTTGCCGACCTGGAATATCGCATAGAACAAATGGACTCCGCGTCGAAGCAAAAAATCATGCACGCGTTATCCATTGGAATTGAAGTTCAGAAAAAGCTCTCGGACAGAATTGGCAGGAACTGAGTTTCAGCGAATTATGGCATTGGGGAAGCCTCCTGATTGACTGCTATGGCCGGTCTCTGCCGTTCAACTCACGACCCCGCCAGCGTCCTTTGCTGCATCGAAAGCGACATCCTGTGGCCGCATAGCCGGCACATGCCTTTCAGGTTCGGGTGCCTCGCCTAATTTCCTCGAGGCGGCGGTGCAACTCGACAATTTCCGCATTGATATGGGCGATGACGTTATCGAGCGCCTCGCGAGCGGACACATCGCGTTCCTCCATGAGCCACGGCTCGATTTCGGCTTTGAGGTCCTCGAAGGCCCCAAGTCGAGCCTCCAACCGGATCAATTCGCCGCGTTGCTCGCCGTGCATATTTCGTCCACTCACTGGTCGCAGTCCCTTTACCTATGCCGAGGGGCCCATTTTCGAATCTTTCACCAAGGGCCGCCGGCGCGAAGCGGTACCGCATGTTGCGATATTTGCCGCCATAAATCTGCCTTTCATAATGAGCAGCCGGCGGTAGAGTCGGGATGTGGCGCGGTAGAAGTAGGCTTGGTTTGTCTGTTGCCGCCCCTTTCGTTTGGCGGTGCCCTAGTACCCTTACCTTAACCCCGTTTCCACACCCCTCTCATCGAACCGGACATGCAGATTTCCCGCATCCGGCTCTCGGACAAGACTTCACGCTTTCGCCCACGCCACGCTGCGCCCTCGCGCGCTCAGGCGTACGAGTCCCAAAGACCCGTAGAGAAGCGAGAGTGGATAGGCCCCGCCCCTTCTTCGCCTGACCTTATGCTTGTTGCGCAGCCACTGCCGCAACCGCACAGCCGTGTAGCTGTCGAGTGCACGATAAGCGCGACTGACTGTGCCTACACTAAAGTAGTTCGCCCAGCCACGCAACATGCGGTTCAACTTGCCAATCAGCTCTGTGGTCTCCTGCCATGTTCCTGAGATAAGCGTCAGCTCATAGACCTTTTCGACCATGCGCCGTATGCTTTTCTTCGACGGCCACAAGGCAATGCGAGCCTTCCCTGTGATCGCCGAATATCTCTTCCCAAACGTGTAACCCAGAAAGTCGAACTCCCCTTCCGGAACCCTACAGGTGCGTGTCTTTTCCTCGTTCACCGTCAACTTCAGCTTGCCCATGATCACGCGCATCCACTGCAGGGCTTCTTCCGCCTTGCCCCGTTTGCACAGAATCACAAGATCATCCGCATAGGTAACGATTCGACTGCCAAGTCTTCGCTCCAGCCCCAGTTTCTTCCACGCCAATACAAACCGCCGCATGTACAGATTCGACAGCAGGGGTGAAATTGGCGAGCCTTGCGGGATGCCTCGCCCGTTATCCTTGGCTTCAGTGCTTCGTGTCTTCCGTCCTCGTTGGTCGGTCTCTTCCACTGCGCATTCCAGCCACATCTTGATCAGATGCAGCACACGCCGATCAACGATGCGTCGCGCGAGCGATTGCATCAGTTCGGGGTGTGGAATGCTACCGAAGTAGTCCGCGAGATCGGCATCTACGACATCCGTTTGACCTCGGTGTAGGCGCTCCTCCACTTCCTCTGCTGCCTGCTGGGCATTGCGGCCCGGCCGATAAGCATACTGCTCGGTTGGAAGGTCGGCTTCAAAGATTGGTTCTAGTACCAGCATCGCTGCTGTCATACAGACCCGATCTCGCAAGGTCGAAATGCCCAGCGGCCTGAGCTTGCCATTGGCTTTCGGGATAAACACTCTCCTGATCGGGTCAGGTCGGTAGTTCTCTTCTCTGAGCGCAAGCGCCAGTTCGTCTAGCCATCGCTCTACTCCATACGCTTCGATATCCGCAAAGTCCTGACGATCCACGCCCGGTGCGCCCTTGTTCGAGCGGCACTGAGCATAGGCATGAGCCAGAATATCTTCACGGCTGATCTTGTCGTACAGCGCATAGAAACGGCAGCCAACTTCTGACTTCGCTTTTGCGTGTAACGCCATCTGCAGCTTCTGAACACTAATCGGAGTTGATAGGTTACCCAATCTCCACGTCCTCACTACGTCTTGCGTCTATCTTGAACTGAGGTTCCTTCCCTCCGCCGGCATTACCCGGTTTCGGCAGTACTACGAACCTCTCCGTCACCCCAGGGTGCCCGGCCTGTCCCTCGCGGGCGTCCGGTTGATCATCCCTGATCACACCAAGGGGCTTCCCGTGTTGCGTGCGCTTTCCTTGTGTACATGCTGTCGCCACTACCCCGGCACAGCAACTGGTGGTATTGCTAGCTCATCCATCCAGTTGTATCAGCCTTCCCCGAAAGTGTCGTCGGGTCGGCCTGTGCATCGACCTTTTCGAGGCTTGCTCAGCGTTCACTCACGTTACGGCCTGCACACTCGCGCTGTCACCATTTCGTGACACGCTTTACCCGAAGGCTTCAACCATTTCGTTACCTCCATAGTTGCTCCGGTTGCTTCCGGCTGGAGCTAATTGGCCGGATGGGATTTGCACCCACTGGAAAAGCGCCGCCTTATCACGGCGCACACACATACCGGTCGGTCATTTTCCCCGAAAGTGAACGTTGAAAACAGCGCGTGAACTTTGCTTCACTTTATTGGCTCAACTCTATTCCAGCCTGGCCCCGGATTGAAAGTCGTGATGGCTGCCGCAACCGTTCTCGTTTTTTTACCCAGATCATTCTCGTAGATCACACCATCATAATTGACAAGAAAGCTCATAACCCCCGATGCGCGATAACGCGCCGGATAGGCGAAGACAGCAAACCCGCCGATCATCTTTCCTTTCACGATGTAATCTCGCGCGCCGTCTGACGCATCATTCCCCTGGCTAGTCAGAATACGGTAATAGTAACCGTGGTAGGGCTGGCTGGAGAACACATCCGGGCGGATGTAGCCTTCTTCAGCAGCAGCCGCAATCAGAGTACCAAGCGGACTGGGTGTTTTGTTCGCCTGCGCCGGCCAAAACAATCCATCATGTTTGCCCGGACTGCTGACGAACCGGGACGTATACACGGGGATGCCGTCGCGGTCCAGGTGACGACCTGCATACTCGCGTTCCGCACCGACAATCGCCAGGCATACTTGCATCGTCTCGAGTTCGTTTCGGCCGATTCGCCGCCTGAGTATTTCCAACTTGCCCTTGGCCGTGTCGAAACGCCACCCGTCCTGATATTTGACCAATGGAATCGGCATAGGCCAGTCGTCCTTTCCGATGACAAGCGTCGCTTGTGTTTTGCTTTCAAGCACCAGTTTGTGAGCTTCATCGTAAGATTGACTGAACTTGGCGCGGCCCTTCGCATCCGCAACCGCATCGCCCGAACTGAGGAGCTTGCTGCCCTTGCGTCCGAAGATTGCGCGCAATGCCGGTTCGTCATTTGCCTTTATGGCCTTTATCAACGCGCCAATGCCAGCCTCAGGCGATGCAAAGGTTAGCTGATCCACGGCAAAGGCCATTGCCGGGGCAATGAATGCCAACCCCAGTGCAACAATGATGATTTTCGCGTAGCGCCGATAATTGCACACGCGTGAAATTATTGTCTGCGAAATAGTCACCGCCTGTTCCTCCCGTATGAACCGATGTTAAGGTCTTTAATCATTGTGTTTCACATTCCATTGCCACGTATGGTGGAAGTGTCCGGCTATCAATCACACCGAACTTCACTAGCGCCTCTGGCTGGGTGATCCGCGCGAAGGCGCAGGAGCAAAAGATCTGCCAGGAGGTGCATAAGATCTGCCTGACAGGCTGGCATTGCCGCGCGCGCTAAAACTGCGCACTTCGCCACCGTGACCGACATTCTCGAAAGCATGCGCCCTTGGTTCAACGTATGATTGACTTGCGCTTCCCGGCGTCAACCTTTCCCGCATTTCAGTCGGAGGAGCTCCGTGGACGGATTCCTTTGGAAAGCGATTGCCTGGTTCGCCAACGCGGGCGTTTACTGAAGAATCATATCCGCGAAACTCCGCACGCGTCGAAGGGGGTGTGACCATCCGACCGAATTGACGGTTCAGTGACGCGTCGCGATATGGAACGCCGTGACGATGATCAGGGTCATGCCTCCAGGGCTGGCCGTTGCCTGGATATCGCGGGTTGCGAACGTAGATGCCGTGGTTGTGCCAGTCCCACGACCCGAAAAAGAAATTTGCGCCTATATCGATTCCGATGCCCCATGCGTATCCTCCAACCCAGCCGTAGCCATCCCATGGTGCCCAGTACACAGGCGGATAGTCCGGCCACCACCAGGATCCATAGACCGAATTGGGATCGTAATAAGGCACATATGCCACATCGGGATTTGCATCTGCGACATCGATGTCGCCATCCGACTGGGTAACCTGGACTTGCGGGTTGGAACTCAGATTGCCGGACTGCTGCGCTTTTTGGCGCAGCCTCTGGATCGTATCCATCACTTGCGTTTGTTGCCCAAGAAATGCATCACCCAAACGTTCGGTCCACTCAATATATTGGTCCATGGTTTGCAGCACCTGCGGGAATGCGAGCAGCGATTTGACGCTCGCATCCCAATTCTGGCCGTTTACAGCCTGAACCGCCGAATCGCCCGTGAGATTGGGATTGGCGTTCGACCAGCGCGCCGCTTCGACGACCTCCAGCGGATAGGTCGCAGCCATCAGCATCTGCGATAGCAAGGGGTCCGGATACAGCGCAATCGGCGCCAGCATCTGATCCAGCTCCTGTTGGGTGAATGACGGGTTGCCTTCGGCGGCAACGGAATTGTCCGCGATACTATTCGTAACTTCATAGCCGGGCGGGCAAGCCATGTTTGTGTAGGTTATTTTCCCATTCGAATCGGTGCATTTGTTCATTTCGGCTGAGGCATTCAGGGCGAGCACCATGAGGGTGATGAAAGTGATGAATTTCCTTATGTGCGCCATCGGATCGTACTCCCTTCTACACTGCATGCTTATGAGGTTGCCTGCCAAAACTGCCCCCTGCCTTCCCCCTTGGCCGGGGGCATTTATTTCATTGGAAATGTTTGCTTATATTATTTTGGAACGTCGTATCGCGCAAGAAATTGGTATTTGCGTGTAGCTGCCACGTACCAACCGCCGTTGTTTGCGAGCGTCTCCCAACTCGGGCACAGGTGAGATTTCTCCAGCGAAATTGATCGTCATCAATTCGATATATTTGGTTATCTGAAAAAATCAAGAGCTGCCGATACGGTCAAGCGCGTTTTTCAGGTTGGCAACCGTTTGATCCACATTTAGCAATTTTTCAAGGCCAAACAAACCCAATCTAAATGTCCGGAAGTCGCTTCTTTCATCGCATTGAAGCGGCACTCCGGTGGCGATTTGCAATCCTGCCTGGAGAAATTTTTTCGCGTTCTGAATATCAGGGTCGGACGTGTAGCTCACCACCACCCCGGGCGATTGAAAACCGGGCGCCGCAACGGATACAAAGCTTTTCGATTCAAGCAAGGATCGCACTTTCATACCCAGATCGATCTGTCTTGCCTTGGTTGCCGTGAAACCGAGCGCTTGTGTTTCTTTCATGTTGTTGCGCAAGATTTTCAAGGCGTCAGTCGGCATTGTCGCATGATAAAGATGGCCGCCATTTTCGTAGGTCTCGATGACCTGCAGCCACTTTTTCAGATCCAGAGCAAAGCTGTTGCTTTGCGTATGATCGATCTTCGCGCGCGCGCGTTCGCCCAGCGCTATCATTGCGCAGCACGGTGAACTGCTCCATCCTTTTTGCGGGGCTGAAATCAGCACGTCGACCTTGCATTTTTTCATGTCTATCCACATCGCGCCTGAAGCGATGCAGTCCAAGACAAATATGCCGTTGACAGATTCAACCGCTGCACCGATTGCCTGCACATAGTCGTCCGGCAGGATGATCCCGGAGGATGTTTCAACATGGGGCGCGAATACAACTGCCGGCTTTTCCTTTTTTATGAAGGCGACGACTTCCCCGATTGGAGGCGGTGCAAAGCAGCCTGTGGCGGAGTTGTCGATCTGCCTTGCCTTAAATACATGGACATCTTGTGTGATGTTCCCCATTTCCAATATCTGGGTCCAGCGATAACTGAACCAGCCATTGCGAACGATCAGGCATTTTTGATCTTGCGCGAATTGGCGCGCAACCGATTCCATGCCAAACGTGCCGCTGCCGGGAACAATGATCGCCGAGCGGGCGTTGTAAGTCTCCTTGAGAACAGCAGATATGTCTTTAACAATTTGCTGAAATTGCTTTGACATGTGGTTCAGGGATCGATCGGTATATACAACGGAAAACTCGAGCAATCCATCGGGATCTACGTTGGGGAGTAAACCTGGCATAACATTTCCTCTGCGAGTTATGGTTGCGATTCAGATATAAAATCGGTAAAGCCACGATCGGGCCTGTTGCATATTACTGACGTGTGCACCAAATAGTGCGTAGTGCGTTATAGGAAACATGAGTACCAAGACTGATGCCCGGAAATTGGATGGAGCCACGCAAGCTCACCTGCGGAA
Organism: uncultured beta proteobacterium; assembly: GCA_963723415.1. Classification (GTDB taxonomy): domain Bacteria; phylum Pseudomonadota; class Gammaproteobacteria; order Burkholderiales; family Gallionellaceae; genus Gallionella. The sequence continues at coordinate 668,798 of CAVRQB010000004.1, forward strand.
GCTGGTGGTGAAAGCGGTGCGTGGAGGGATGACGCAAACCGAAGCGGCGACGACATACAGCGTCAGCCTGCGAGCAGTGAGCAAATGGATGAGGTTGTCTCGTGATGGTGGGCTGCGGGCGTTGAAGCCTGGCAGGCGTGGTCGACGCCCTGGCGGCGGACGGTTGAATACAACACAGGCTGCGCGCATTCGTGCGCTGATCATTGGAACGATGCCCGACCAGTTGAAGTTGCCGTTCTACCTTTGGACGCGGGAAGCGGTGGCCCGCCTGATCGAGCGGAAGTATGGCATCACAGTTTCGCAGACGACGGTCGGGCGTTACCTCAAGGCATGGGGTATGAGTGCACAGAAACCCGTACGCCGTGCCTACGAGCGAAACGATGTAGCGATTGCCCGCTGGCTTGACGAAGACTACCCAGCCATCGTCAAGGTAGCGAAGCGCGAGAAAGCGACGATTTATTGGGGTGACGAGATGGGATTGCGCAGTGATCATGTCAGCGGAACTTGTTTCGCCCCGATGGGGCAAACGCCGGTGGTGCGAGCGACCGGGCAACGCTTTGGCTGTAACATGATCTCTGCGATCACCAATCGTGGTGCACTGGCATTCATGGTGTTCGAAGGCAAGTTCCAGAATTCGGTGTTCATTGAATTCATGAAGCGGATGCTCAAACAGGTCAAGGGCAAGATATTCCTGATCGTCGATGGTCACCCGGTGCATCGTTCGGCAGCCGCGAAGAAGTTTGTCGCCGAAAACGCCAACCGTCTGCGGCTGATTCGTCTGCCCGGCTACTGCCCCGAACTGAACCCTGATGAGTTGCTCAATCAGGACGTCAAGACTAACGCCCTGGGAAAGAGCCGGCCAACCAACAAAGCGGAGATGGTGGCCAGCCTGCGTAGCCATCTTCACCGCCGACAGAAGCAACCTCATGTGATCCAGAATCTGTTTCAGGAAAAACATGTTCGCTATGCCGCCTGACCAAAATCACGCACTATTTACCGGCCTCCTCAGTAATTATCACATATACATGCAGCTTAGTAATCGCTCCCTTTACGCAAATATTTGACTTGCGTTGTTCTTAAATTGATGTTTCCCGTGCTATTCAAAAGAGGGGGCATCCAAGTGCATGGATGTCCAGATTACCGCATAGGGTCGTAACCCGAGCTTGGCAATGCTCCCGTTTCGGCCAGCCTATTACCCAATCTACCTCCTTCTGTTGAGCTTTTCATAATTCATGACAATGCTTCATGCGATGTGTAAACCGTCTGATGGAACTACTAGCCATCTCACTAAGGCAGCAAGCTGCCAAGTGATTGGTTATAGCCATTCGACTAGACTGGCAATAAACGCCAGTCTAGTCGCTGGTTATCCCGGCTCTTGCGGCCACCCTCTCCCGCTTGCGGGAGAGGGGATTCTGGCACTTCCCCTCTCCCACATGTGGGAGAGGGGCGGGGGAAAGGGTGGGTGTAACGATTTTGGGAAACATCAATAAAATCGATATCGTGATCAGGAGGAAATACCGAAATGGCATCTTATGGGGAGGCGGCGCATCAAACTTCTCGCCACACGATCCACCCTCCTCCTCGGCTTTAAGTCCGCCTGTTGTGTAAATCCGCTCAGTTACAGATAGCCTATAGATCGGCTTTGTGTTCGTTCTATCAGCCCCGTGAGCGCCAGCACAAATGGAAAAGAGCCAGATTTCTCTAGCCATGGCGGCGCTTTGGAGGCGTTCCCGGTTCCAGTTCTTGCCCATCGGGGCGATACGCGAACGGCAACGATCAGGACATTGATTTCTGGTGCTGACCGGCAGCAATGGTGGCCAAGCTTCGAAGCTCCTCGACACAAATTCACATATAGAATATCCTTGACAAGGATTGGATACATTTCGAATGCTGCCTTGAAGTTCATAGACTTCCATGCACATTTCGATGTAAGGCATCCATTCAACAAAACAGGCAGGGAAGTATGCCATGCTGATGGTGGCGCTTCCTGTTTATCGACTCCTTGGCTGTGCTGGGCGCCAAATTGTTTTCTATAGGATGCCAAATATGGAAACATCTGATGTTTGGGATAACACCCCGGGTTCGCAAAGGAAAGTCACGCGATACCCTGCTCGCTGGAAAGTGACGCTCGTATTCGACAGCGCAACCAATAAACCAACCTTCCAAACCTTGACTCACGACCTGTCCTTGACCGGGATATCAGTTCAGTACCATTCAGAGGAAACGGCTCATACCGTCGTGACTTTGCTACTGGCACTCCCACCAATTCAAGGTATTCCTCGAAAGATCGTCAAGCTGAAGGCGGAAGTGACATCATCAGTACCATTCCGGGGTGGTTTCCGCCTTGGCATGAACTTCATCCAAGGTGCCGAACTCGACAAGTTGCGGCAAAGCCTTGGAATGTACGTTGTTGCAGATGGCAGCCTAAATTCTGATCCGGAGACAGAAGAGTTCCCAAAATTGAATCTGTGACCCCACACAACCATCCCGGAGCAGTACGGATGGTCTAGGCGTGGTGAGCTGTCTTTTCTGGTCGGCCGGGACTTTATGGTCATTTATGATTCGCCAATATCGGAAAGGCCGGCCGATGGTAGTCACCGACCGGTTTCGGCGGAAGTCCGGCGTGCTCTGTCGCGATGTCTGTTCTACGCTGCAAAGCGGACTTATTGATTTTGCGTCTCACGTCCGCATCGCATAGATTGCAGACCAAAATATTTTTCCGGAAAAAATCCTACCGCAACGTCCGCTATGTAAACCACGGATGCGTACTATCGACACACTAGCAGACGGTCAGCGTTGCAAAAAGCAGACGCCCATTAGCCGACCGCAAGTCAAGGGCCAAATAAAAGCATCGCAATCTGGTTGCGGTACTACGAAGCATAAAGCCATGCCACCTTGCTTTTTGCAAACTTAACCGCACCCGTTTTCTCATTCAGTTGGTTGCGAAATGAATCGCACCAGACACCCATCGAGATCAAGCTTGTCGTGATGCTTTACGACCGCCCTGGTGGCCTTTGCCACCCCAGAGAAACTTTGGTGCCAAGCCGCGTCCAATTGGTTTTACATTCAAAGTGGCTGTCACTATTCCGACTCCAGTCCTTAGATGGCTTACGGCTTGGGCGATTCAGTATTGCAATAAAACAGGTGGCACAAAGGCGGCGTCCAAATCATTCGTAGTGGTTGGACTCCAGTCCGCTTTCCTGGCTCACCGCCTTTGGCCAAACTCTAAACAAAGCATCGCTGCACATCGAATGGCTGCTGTTTGCACAGGATGTGATAACACGCCCGCGCCAGTTTGTGTGCAACAGACTTGAGTGCCACGATGCGATTGGTCCGATGCTTCTTGCGCTCGTAAAAGCGCTTGGCCTCCGGGCAATAGCGTAACGCGAAGTTCGCTGCTTCCATGAACGCCCAGGCCAGGTACTTGTTGCCGTTCTTGGTATTGCCTGAGCCTTTCTTCTTGCCGTTGCTTTCACGCAGGCTATCCACACAGCGGCAGTAGGAGCTGAAGTTCCCCACACCGGCAAAGCGTGTCATGGGGCCAGCCTCGAGCATGATCGTCGTGGCCAATACTTGACCAATACCGGGAATCGTTTTGATGAGCTGGTATCCTGGCTGCAATTTAACCTGTGCTTCCAATCGTTCCTCCAGCACCTCGATCTGCCGCTGCAGCGCCTGACAGATCATCCGATTGGATTCCATCGCCAAAGCCACATCCGGCATCAGCCCGAGCGCCTCAACTCTTTCGGCTGTCATCGTCTTGATCCTGTCGCTGCTCATTCGTCCTCCGGTTTCCCGTACCAGAATACCCTCGATAGCTAGAATCTGCGCCGTCCGGTAATGCACCAACTGCATCCGCTTGCGTGCGAGGTCTCGTACGGCACGCAGTTCCCGTGGGAAGATGTAGCCCTCGGGCAACAGTCCCAGGCGCAGCAGATGGGCCAAGTAGGCTGCATCGGCAAAGTCGCCGCTGTACTTCAGCCCTTCGTATTTCTTGATCGCCGACGGGTTTGCCAGATGCAACTGGTAACCCGCATCCATCAAGCCATCCACCAGCCAGTACTAGTTGTATGTCGATTCAACCACCACACCAATGATTTCCTCCTTGTGTGGCGCAAGCGCCATCAGGATTTCATCCAGTTTGTTTGCCAGGCGCTTTTGAAAAACGATCCGGTCTTCTTCGTCTATTACAACCACTACGCTGTTGTTCGAATGCAGATCAATTCCGCTATACTTCTTCATGTCGGCCTCCTTGGGTTAAAGTCAGTTCGAACCTTAACTTTACCCCTGCTGCTCCTACGCAGCGAGGAGGTCGGCTAGATGATTATCATTCGCAACCCCTTTCTTATCAAACAGAATAACTACTTCTAATTGCCCTCTTTGTTCTCATCCACATATTTTGCCAGCCATGCGCCTTGTGCCAGGATGAACACCAGCATTAATCCTGTAAAGCCGAACAGTTTGAAATTCACCCAGCTGTCCGTGGAGTAATTGAACGCCACATACAAGTTGATAAAACCAAGCACTGCAAAGAACAGGCTCCAGCTCAGGTTGAGGCGATTCCAGGCATGGTGAGGCAGAGCGATTTTCTCATGCAGCAATGTGTGCAGCAGATTCTTGTGAAACAGCAAATTCGAGAACAGCAAGATGGCGGAAAATATCCAATACAGCACGGTCGGCTTCCATTTGATGAAAGTTTCGTCATGCAGCAGCAGCGTTGCACCGCCGAACACGCCGATGATGACAAAGCTTACCCATAGCATCATGTCGACTTTGCCATGCCGATATTTTGTCCAGATGATTTGCGCGATGGTGGCGGCAATCGCTACCGCTGTGGCGACAAATATGCCCGCGAATTTATAGGCGACAAAGAACAGGAGGACGGGGGAAAAATTGAAGAGCAGTTTCATGGCGATAGCTGAGGAGGTTGGTTTTTGTCCAGCGTAAGCGCGGTGGAGTTGATGCAAAGGCGCAATCCGGTGGGTTGCGGGCCGTCGGGGAATATATGCCCGAGGTGCGCGCCACATTGTTTGCAGCACGCTTCCACACGTGTCATGCCGTGACTTGTGTCGGTTCGCGACATGACGTTTTCGGGTTTATAGGGGTTGCCAAAAACTCGGCCATCCGCTGCCGGAATCGAATTTGGTTGCGGAATCAAAAAAGGCGTTGCCGCAACACGCGCAGCGATAAATTCCCGCATCATGGCAATCCCAAGACGCCCCTGTAAACGGTGTCTCGGTGCAGCATTGGCGACATATCTGGTATTGCTCAGGCGTGAGTTCGTCGCGCCATTCGGCAGGGGATTTTGTAATTGGTGTAGTCATTAAGTAATCATGAAAAACACACGCCACAGAGTGCACAGAGCTAACGGAGTAAAACATAGGGATGTACATTATTCGCCTTTCTCTGTGTCCTCTGTGGCTTGAATTGCGGTTTTAAAGAACTTCAGCTAGCTTTGAGCCTCGAATGGGTGTCAGCTTTGGAAAACTTTCGTGAGTGACCGCAATTGGCACTGACCACCACTTCATGATGCCATATTAGCAGCCCGAAAGATTCTATGGTTTACGTCAAGCCTTTTGTAAGGCGTCCAGGATCGAACTCGGTTTTATAAGTGTACATCGACCATGCGGTTCTGGCGATGCGCCGAGCCAGAATGACGAAACACGCAGTCGTGGATAAACCCTTTGCGCGATATTGCTCAAAGATCGGTTTCCAGGCTTTTGTCTTCTTGGCCGACATCGCAGCCAAATAGAGTAGCCTGCGCAAGTCAGATGGGCCACGCTTGGACAGACGCCGTTTTCCTTGGTGTTGGCCGGATTCATCGGGTCGGGGATCCAGGCCGGTGAATGCGACGAAGGCGTCTGCGCTCTTCAGGGGCATGCGCTCAAGGGAGTTGACCAGTGCAGCGCTGACGACCGGTCCGACTCCGGTGATTGTGCGCAAGTGCCTGACATGCTCTTTGCGATCTGGATTTGCCTCGACCAGTTCTTTTATGCGCTTGTCGATACGAGCAATGACCTGATCGAAGCGCTGTCTCAACGTCTTGAGGTCGGTGGAAAATCCAACCATACCTTTGAGCGACATACCGAGTGCCTGACGCAACGAGCTCAGCTTGGCACGACGCTTGAGCAATCGGTTAATTTCGCGTTGCTCCGGTGTAGGCGGCACCCAGGGGTGCAGATCGACATGTTCGTGCGCGACCATTCGAGCGATAAGTTCTGCGTCTATGCGATCGGTCTTGCCACGCCTCCCGACGCCCTTTGCATAGTGGCGAACGTCCTTGGGATTGAGCACATAGACGATGAAGCCGAGCTGGTGGGCAAGGCTGGCAAACAATTCGTGATAGATACCGGTGGATTCCATGCCGATGCGGCTGCCTGGCGGCAGGCTCTTGAGAAAGGCCCGCAACGCCGTGCGCTGATTCGCGAGCTTGCGCACTGGAAAGCTTCCCTCCGAACAGGCCACGACGATTTCGTCCTTGGCGACATCGGCGCCGATATTAAGTGCTTGGGTTGGGGTTTGCATGATGTCTCTCCCATGGTTAAGATTAACAATGCTGGGGTGGACACACCTGCGTGAGCTTGCGGTCAAATCGGCGGTCAAAGCCGCTAGATTCCTCATCGACGCTGGATGGTGTGGGTGGGGGGATTCTTTCGGAGTTTGTCTCTCGGTAAGGAGAGCAGATGCCGCCATTGGTCCCTCCACCCCGGCTTCTTAACTGTTACACAAGGAAGCCGATACCACCAGCGCAACCATACAAGCTGTAATTCGTAACGTGCAATCCGAACTGCACCTTAAGCTCCTGCCCTGGATTTGTTGTGCGCTCGATAACGTGATTAGAATAGTTCCAGATCAGAATCGATATGCTATTGATCCGGCAATAAATTGTTGAACTTATGCAGCATACTTTACCGGGTCATGTTCAAAGTAGCTTTTCACCCGTTCAGGGGATTTCTGTAGTTTGCGCATGTGACTCGTCGTCACCTTGAGTAACTGACCCTTTGTTCGAGCAGGTGCCTTGCTTGTCACTGCCTGTTTGAGATCGGCATTCAGCATTTCATCCGGATTCAATTCCGGGCTGTAACTCGGCAGGTAAAACACTTCGATCTCATCCTGGTGTTTGGCCAACCATGCCTTGACCAGTCTGGCATGGTGCACTCGCAGGTTATCCAGGATCAGGAACACCTTGCGCCCAGCATCTTTCACCAACCGCTTCATGAACTCGATGAGTTGATTTGTATCCAGCGCGCCGTTCAGCACCATCCATCTCACCTTGCCTTGATTCGTGACGGTAGAGATGAGTCCTACGTTCTCGCGTTTGCTGTTGACTCGTACAACAGGCGTTTCCCCTTTGGGGGCATAAGATCGCCCGCGCACATCATCGCTGCGCAATCCGGTCTCATCCCCCCAGTGGATTTCAGCACCTTCCGCTTTGGCGCGTTCCGCAATCACCGGATAACTGTTGTCGAGCCACGCCTTCACTTCGACTGGACGCTGTTCATAAGCTTTCTTCATCGGCTTCTGTGGGGTAAACCCCCATCTTTGCAAATACATGCCGACCGTCCGCACAGGCAGCTTGACCTTGAACCGGTGTGCAATCAGTTCCATCACCGCCGCACGGCTCCACAGCGCGTAGGCCATCTTCATCTGATCGGGTGTCTTATCGCAAATCAGCCTTTGGATCTCTTGCTCCTGTTCAGCGCTCAAACGTCGCCCGTCACCTGTGGTGCGCCCACGTTGTTTCAGGGCCACTCCCGCCCATCCACCCAGCCGATAAGCCTTGTGCGCAGCGATGACCGTGCCACGCGATAGCTCGCATTCGCGCGCAACGTCATTCACCCGCATCCCTTTTTCCCGAAGTCGGACTGCACGCCTGCGCCTTTCGGCCAATGCCTGCATCGAGAGTGTCCTCGCGTCTTGTTTTTCCATGCGCCCTCTGACACAACACCGCTAAAATAGTTCAATATATTATTGCCGAGTCAATAATGAATCTGGTTAAAATCAACACCATTATTCGGCCTCTTGATGTTGCCGTTTGACAAATGCTGGAAACGATAACCCAGATCAAACTGGCGACGCTCACCCAGGCTAACCCCGAAACCCAGAGCGTCCCCGAACTGGAGAGCAGTGCTGAAATTGCGTCCTGAGTATATAGAGGTCGGCGAGATCAGATGTATACCAAGAACCCCTGCCTCTAGGTATGGCGTCATGTCTGACCCCTCCTTTTGTTCGAAGCGGAACACAGGCGTAATGCCAATATCGGTAACGGTCTGGTTGTTAGCATCAGGTTTAAAGCCGCGCCAGCTGCCCAGCGACGCTTCCCAGGAACCGGTCACATGCCAAGCACCATCATTCAGCCAACTTTTATGCCAATTCCACAGCGCCCCAACACGGTACATCTTTACCATTGACGCGGAGGATATTACTGAGGCGTTTCCCCGTCCGTATTCAATGAAAACGCCATCCACGGCGCTTGCCCGTGTTGTTATCAAGGAGAGGAACATCAGTATGAATAGATTCTTCATCGTTGCTCCGGCGATCAGGATAGGGAGAGGATTTAGCATAGCCAATTCGTAGCTTAATGAAACCCGACCCATTATCGACGGTCAAGGCTGAAGAAAGCGTACTGTTGAATGTACTTTATGGAAATCAAGTATATATTGCCCACGTTGTTTTGTAGGGGATGGAACATCTCTGCAGTTACGGGTCGAAATACATCTGCAAGGAAAGCAAAGATGTCTACAGAGATGTCCAAATTGGTTAGATTATTCGCGTCATTAGTCAGGGCATTATTGATTATATTCTTGTGTAAGCCAGCATTGGCTGCCGAAGATTCTTTATGGGTAACAAGCGGATTGCGCTCTTGGCATACTCATGAGGATTATTGGCATTATAGGCAGAATAATGACGGGATCGGTTTATCCTACGAAATACCCCACGAAATAAACATCGTGGCAGGCACATACATGAATAGCGATAACAATCGTACTAATTATTTGGGTGCAATATACAAACCTTTGGATTTCTTTGGTGCACATTTGGGGATCTTAGGTGGGTTCTTCAGCGGTTACACTTCCGCAAAGTTCCCGGCGGCAGTTATACCGATGGCAAGTTACGAATATAAAAGTGTGGGAATAAATTTGTTTTGGGTCCCCTCGAAAGTAACGGCTTTGCAGCTCAAAGTTAAGCTGGCCGATTTTTGAATGGCATACGAATGGAGTTTGCAAAATATTTCTGATCGGCTCCTTGTGGCACCAAGCCGCATATAAATATCTGGAAAAATCATGCCGCGAATGTCGACAATGCGACAGATTGCGAAGGTAGGGTCAGCGTTGCCGGAAGTGGGGATTCAAAGATGCGCCAGATACGGCGGTTAAAAAAAGTTGAGGTATGCTGTACATCTATTTCAGAGTGGCGTCCTGATGAGGCGACTAGAATTGTTTGTGCAGACCGATCGTGAAGCCATGTGGCAGGATTCCCAAGATAAAGGGATTATCCCTGTTGTGGGCGGCATAACCAGTAAGCGACCCTAGGGCAAAGCCGGCCAATACATCCGTTTGCCAGTGGCCCCACACTTTCATCCGTGCAATGCCATCATAGACTGGAAGTAATTCCAACGCATATACAGACGGGTTATCCTGCCGGTATTCCAGCACAAAGGGTGTCACGATCGCACTGACCGCGGCCACCTCACCGCTCGGGAAACTATAGTGTGGACTGCCTTGAAACCATAGATTGGGATCGTTGACTTCACCGGGCCTAGTGCGAGTAAACGTATATTTCAGTGCTTGGGCCGAGATGCCGGCGAGCACGGAGGAGTCAATGGACTGCCAGACCGTTCTGCCCAAGCGTGTCTCACCGCCTTCCCAGATTCCACCTGCAAGCTCCCCAACAATCATGATATCCAGCAAGGCAAGTTGGTTGGAGCGCTTCCAGATTCCGCTATCGTCGTAACTCAAGCGGTGGTCTATGCCAAGCGGTCCGCCACCGGCGTTTGCTCCTGCACAGACGAGTAGGAGATACGTCGTTAATGGTGACAGCCACAAGCGACAGCGCACGATCCCTGCTTTCTCAAGTCCAATTTGTTCAATGAGTTTACGCTAACGGAGGCAGGACTACTATTGCTATGCAACCGCCAGTTTTTGGCACCGAACGGAACTTTGATCCTAGTGACAGCATATCCGAAAGTTCCTGTTCGCAACTAGAGCTTGCGACAAATTGCAGTTACACAAGATTCAAGCACGTCCAGAAACACGATGGCTGCTTTTCAAGGATGGCCAGCCCCTTCTTTGACGGCAGGAACTGCCACGATCGAGCCTTGCATAGTGAGGTTGTAATCATTAAAGATCTCGTAGGTTCCCGGATTCAGCGGCCCGATATAGATCACCACTTCGCTATGCCCTGGCACGATGACCTCACGCGAAAGGTCATAGCTTTCAAACTCGTTCGGTATCGAATCTAGATTGCGGAGTACGATTCTCACCCTAGTTCCGGCAGGAACTGTCAGTTTATCCGGATTGAACTTCTGGTTATGCATCGTCAATACGGACGAAGAATCATCTGCTGCAAGGGCAAGACCGTATATGCATAATGCGCCAGCCAGAACGGCCGGCAGCAAAAAATGGACTCGCATAGTTTCCTTCATTACCATATGAAGTTTGAGGCACCACCTAACGATGTAGAAAATGTATCTTTAATTAAGCCGGGAAATTCATGAAGGCAAAAATCTTCCATTCATTTTCTAAAAGCTGTTAGAAGTATTCAGCGACTTAAAATGCCTAGCGCTTCCTCAAATAAAAAAACCGGGCTACCGAAATGGCATCTTATAAAAAAACGCCACCTGTGTAGTCCGGCTTGCAACTACTTATAGTTTTTCTAAAAGACCCCGAGCCTTGCGCTTTGCGATCAACAGCAGATTGCCCTAATTACAGATGTAATGCTTATATGCTTTCTTTTTCCCCAACTATTCGACATCAAAACAATTGGCAACGCATTACGCATTAATAGAAGCAATAATTAGGCCTAATTATATATGGTTATCCAAAATGGCTTCCATCAATGGTCTTCTTTGAAAATACAGTATTCTGAAAATTCAAATTGCCAGAAATTTTTACCGGTACTAGGAATAATTCAACAAAAGATTCCTATTATTTGGAAAAATAAAGATATGAATCGATTTAAAAATGATTTCTAAATCAAATCCGATGCGATATTGGCATTCTGATTTTGGCACTAATCGGAAGTGCACTCATCAATATTCACCGCCAGTGCTGGCAAACGTCTCGGAATCTGCACTTTTCACTTGACTGGGTAACTTACATGGACGCCCACTTTTGCCAAGCTTTCAATCGATGATGGGGCAAAGGTAAAGATTGCAGCCATACATCCGGATTTTTGGTGAGGCTATCGCCTCTATCCCTGATGGAATTCGCTGAGTAGCTCCTGATCACGGGGGCGCACTGAATCGCCCCGGGTTTTTCGGAGGCTCGTTAGTTTGAGTCATGCAGCCTCAGCCGACTCTTCCATTTGGCGATAGTACGCCATTTCAAACTCCACAGGCGGGACGTTGCCTATCGGCTCCAGCAGCCTGCGGTTGTTGAACCAATCCACCCATTCCAGGGTGGCATATTCGACAGCATCAATGTTGCGCCAGGGACCTCGTTTTCGAATCACTTCAGTCTTGTACAAACCGTTAATCGTTTCGGCCAGCGCATTGTCATACGAATCGCCAACACTCCCCACCGAGGCGTCGATGCCGGCTTCGGCCAGACGTTCCGTATAGCGGATCGACAAATACTGGCTACCGTGATCACTATGGTGGATCAATCCCTTGACCTTTTTGCGCGACCACAGTGCCTGCTCCAGCGCGTCAAGCACCAGATCCGTATGCAGTGATCTGCCCACGCGCCAGCCCACAATGCGTCTGGCAAAAACATCCGTTACAAAGGCAACGTAGACGAATCCAGCCCAGGTTGCCACAAAGGTGATGTCCGCTACCCATAGTTGATTCGGGCGCATGGCGACGAATTTGCGGTTAACCCGGTCAACCGGTCGTAACAATGCATCATCCGCGATGGTCGTCCAGCATTTCCTGCCACGCCGAACCCCTTGTAGCCCCAAGTCCTTCATCAGCCGCTCGACCGTGCAACGGGCTGCGTTGATTCCCTCACGATGGAGTTGCCGCCATACCTTGCGGGCACCGTAAACCAGGAAGTTATCCTCCCAGATGCGGCGGATGTCCAGGCACAACGCCTGGTCGCGCTTGCTTCTGGCTGGTAGCCGCTCAGGCTCCCGTTCCCGCGCCTTGCATTCGTGATACGTCGATGGGGCAATCGGCAATTGCCTGCAGATCGGCTCGACCCCATGTTCGGCACGGTGCGCGTCGATAAACGCCACCATCATTTCGGTCGGCGGTCGAGCTCCGCCTGGGCAAAATAAGCAGATGCCTTGCGCAATATCTCATTGGCCCGCTTGAGCTCGCGATTCTCCCGTTCCAGCTGCTTGAGACGCTCACGATCCGAACTGGACACACCGCCCCGAGCACCTTGATCGGTCTCGGCTTGCCTCACCCATTTACGCAAGGTCTCCGGCGTGCAGCCTATCTTCGATGCGATCGATTCAATTGCCGCCCACTGGGACTCGTGCTCCCCTTGGTGTTCAAACACCAGCCGTACCGCCCGCTCACGCACTTCCGGCGAATACCTCTTCATTTTGTTCATAACTCCATCCTCTCAAGAATTGGAGTCTCCGGCAATCCCGGGGCGATTCACACTTTATGTGCTGTGTTACTTTCAGGTTTTGCCACTCACGGTCTGACCAGTCTCGCCATCATTTCATGATTGCCTGTGCAATCGGTGGAACTCCTTAGCTCGTTATTGCTCGGGGTTTTCTCAACCGACCCGGTTATGCTCCGGCAACAACGATTGCCGGGGTGTAATCGGGTCGGAACATTCTGTCCTTAGCCAGTAGCGCCCATACGATCCGGGCATTCTTATTGGCGAGGGCCACTGCCGCTATGTTCTTGTTACGCCTTGCCATCAGCTTTCTCAGCCAACCTTCCGGCTCGGCTTTCTTCTCCGCAAACCGGATAACTGATCTCGCTCCGTGGATCAGCAAGGTGCGCAGATAGGTATCACCGCGCTTGCTGATGCCCAGCAGGGTTTGCTTTCCTCCGCTGGAGTTCTGCCTGGGCACCAATCCCATCCAAGCCGCCAATTGACGGCCATACTCTCTTTTTTCAATTGCCATTGCGAGGGCTTGCGGATAATCAACGCCGTATATAAACCCTATCTCAGAATCTACGTTGTGCACATTCGCCCTGAAAATCTCAGCCGTTAGTGCGTCGAAGTCATGTTTGCTGTTTCTCATCACGCCACACCCTGTATTTCAGCCGATAATTCGCCCAGCTCAATGACTGATCCGGGAGACAAGTTCGAACATCGATTTACCATTTGCATTGTTAGATGACCCAAGATCACAGCAGCAAAAAGCCACAACTGAATAAAGAACGCCCCCAGCCAAGGGGAGGCAGGGGGCAAAGTCTCAACTGGCTTTGAGACACACGCTCTAGGGAGGAGAAGCGTGGAGTGATCACAATATCGACTGTTCGCCGGATTAAATATAGGCGAAACACTGAAAATCGTGTCGATTTTTGTCCTACACGATTGGGGCTTTTGCTAGATAGAATGGGCAAAGTGATGCGTCGAATTAAACGTGTTGCTTGGGATGATGGGTTCTCGGTACGATTTGCACCGGTGCTATTTCAGTAGAATAGTTTGATTTTATCGGGAAAGTCTCAGATGCACCCGATGCTAGAGCAATGCGGATTTGTGGAAAGTTCTTGAGCGTCGCTCGTGACACGAGGTTACTATTCAGTCATTGTAATGTCGTGCCGAAAAGCAGCTGCTCGTAAAAACTGGGTACGCAGTGGAATTTCAAATCCCCAAGTATGATTTAGCTACTACAATTGGCACACCGAAACATCCGGCTATCATGTAATCATCCCTAAATTGGCACACCGATAATTACCTTCAGAACTGTCTTGTCCGGAGATTGGCCCGATGTGTACCCAATTCCCGCATTAAAATCCCAGTTACCCAAGTTGAAGTCTGCGGCCAGATAGGTTGACTGGCTACTCTGAGGTTGGGTCGGATCGTAATCTATCGCCCCAAGGGAAGAATAGTTCTCTATCCCAAGTTGCAATCCTTCCCGGATCTGGTAGGCAATCTTGGTGTCAATCTCGGATGTGGCTGCTTGCATGGGATGGGTCTTCAATGATCGATCGAGGTTTAAGTTCATTCCCACCGTCCAAGGACCTGTTTTCCAAACGCCAATCAGCTTAATTTCACCACTTGTCTCATCCGGATAAAATCGTTGGGAAAGCTTTCCAACCTCAAAATTTACCGCCCAATAAAGAGGTGAATCTCCTGAAGGCGCTCTTGGTCGCCATCGAGCACGAAGTTTAATGCCATCCGTTTCAGGTGGGTTACCTGGATTCTTGACAGTCAGAAGGTATGCGGCCGTATCCCAATTGGTATTGATGCCATAACTGAATTCAGGAGTAACACGGAATTGATGAACTGTTGGCTGTTGGCCTGACGCTACATAGTTGGTATGGAGGTCAAGCCCATATTTGCCGGTTTCCGTAAAGTCATCCAGATAGACCTGAATTTCCTCCGGAGCGGCGATTACGTCAGCAGACAAAAGTACATTGAAAATAAATACGCTCATGGCAATGAATCCAAACAAGGGCGCTCGCAAATTACCGGGCTTAGTTTCGAATTCATTTCTTTGGATCATGTCGGAATAATATGCTCAAGCGCATCCGTTGATTTGAATATGAGGCTGATATCGGAAAACTTCTGGAACTTCCGTTCCTGGCACACACCGGCACATCATCTTGCCATAATTGTCGCCATAAAGCAGCCCTTCATAATTACCAGCCAGAGACGCGAAGCGGTCAATCGCGTGTGGTGGGGCAATATGACTGAATAATCATTGCGGCCTTGGCTATCGTAATGCTCGTCCAGCAATGGACCGAGTGCGAGATGCTTGTGCACCGTTGGGTTAGCGAGATCGGGCTTGATACCACAAACTACGGAACGCACACGATGTGCCGGACCAAGGTAACGATAATTTATCGCCACACCAAAAACCTGAGGGCTGTGCAGTTGCTCCTCGGGCACACAAAACTGGAAAGCACGGTGCGTTACCTCGGAATTGAAGTGGACGATGCTTTGGAAATTGCTGAACAGATTGAAATTTGAAAGTAGCAAAGCCGCGCCAGGATTACTGGTCGCGGCTCTGCAAATCACATTCATTGGCAGACATTTGCCTAAACACACGAATCACATACAATGGCTGCTAACTGGAATAATTAGCAACGGCGCATCTGTGCTGCGATTTCAACCGGTCGATGCAACACATTGGTTAAATCGTTCCGCCGGTGTTTCGAAGTTTAACGTCTTCCGTGGACGTTCATTTAGTCTACGAGCCACCCCATTGAGTCGTGCCTGAGAGTGTACCGATAAGTCTGTTCCTTTGGGGAAGTACTGTCTCAATAATCCATTGGTATTCTCATTCGTCCCACGTTGCCAAGGATTCTGAGGATCACAGAAATAGACTTTGATGTCGGTTGCCAGCGTGAACCGCTTGTGGTCGGCCATTTCCTTGCCTCGATCCCAGGTCAGCGATTTGTAGAGTTCGTCCGGTAATTTATGAGCATGCTTGATCAAGCGCATTGATGACGGTCCCGGTGTCTTTACTGGTCACTTTCACCAGCATCACATAACGCGTCTGGCGTTCAACGAGGGTCGCAATTTGACTGTTGCCACTGCCGCATAACAGGTCCCCCTCCCAGTGACCTGGTACTGCCCGGTCTTCCACCGTGGCAGGACGCTCACTGATCGATACGGTGTCGGTGATCCTGCCGTGATCTTCTGTCTTTAAAGTGTGATGACGCGAACGACGCATGGCTCGCGTACGACGCAAGTGATCCAGGAGTTCCTTCTTCAAGGCGCCTCGGGCCTGGATATAGAGGCTGCGATAGATGGTCTCGTGTGACACCTGATAACTTTCATCGCTTGGGTGAGTCTGCTTCAGCCAACCGGCAATCTGTTCCGGTGACCACTGCCATTGGAGCTTATCGGCCACAAGGTGTGCCAACATTCGACTCTCGACTAGTTTACAGGTCTTGGGGCGAAGTGTCCTTTCCCAAGCAGCCTGTTCGGCTTGATTCGCACGATAACATTCCTGACCACCATTGCGTTTGATCTCGCGACTGATGGTGGAAGGAGCACGTCCGAGGGAAGTTGCAATCGAGCGAGCCGACTGACCAGCGACCACTGCACGCGATATCTCCTCGCGTTCAGCCAAGGTCAGGGCTAATCTGGAACGTCGCCGCTGAGCCGGTCGTATCCCACCACTCTCTGCCAGGATGCGCTGGACTGAAGAGTAGTTTCGATCAAATAGCTGTGCGATCTGCTGAAGAGAATCGCCTTTCTGCCAGCGTTCCCACATCACTGCTTTTTGTTCTTCTGTGTAAAAAGTCCGAGTTCTGTATTTCATTATCAACACCTCCTCTTAAACATTTTAAGATAAAGTGTTGCATCGACCGGTTGAGTCCGCAGCCAAAACCAGCCCTTCGAGAGTGTCCGCCAATTTTGAGTTCATGATGGCTCAACACTTCAAGCAAGGCGCAGGGGCAGCCGACGCAGGCGCTGCCCAGAGGCGGCGAATACTGCGTTTGCCACGGCCGGTGCGATAACCGGCACTCCTGGCTCGCCGACACCGCCCGGGGACGCCGTGCTTGGAACGATGTGTACTTCCACCTGCGGCATCTCGGGTAGCGTCAGCAGTGGGTAATTCCGGAAGCTGGCCTGCACAACGCGGCCAGCTTCAACGCGGATTGCTTCATGCAGCGCAGCAGAAAGGCCGAAGGCGATAGCCCCTTCCATCTGCGCGCACACGGCATCCGGCAGCACGGCGACGCCGCAGTCGATCGCACAGGTCACGCGGAGAACCCGGATCGAACCGCCGGTCGTGTCCACCTCCACCACCTGAGCCACGACTCCGTCAAACGATCGGTAGACCGCTACGCCACGACCCCGGCCAGCGCCCAAAGGAGTGCCCCAGCCGGCTTTTGCTGCAGCGAGTTCGAGGACAGCGCGATGGCGTGGCGCGTCTTCGAGCAGCGAGAGACGATAGTCCACTGGATCACGTCGGGCAGCAACGGCCAACTCGTCAACGAAGCATTCGACCGCAAAGGCATTGTTGGAGGCGCCCACCGAGCGCCAGGCGCCGGTGGGGAGCGCGGAGGCCACCTCCAGGTGCTCCTCGCACAGATGGGGAATGGCATAGGGAATGTCCACACCGCCCAGGGCAGTCTTGGCACCAGCGAGGCGAATCAAGCAGGCGGCCGGGCGACCGCTGGGGTCCAGCGTGGCTTGCAGCAACGCTGCATGGGTCGGGCGGTAGAAATCGTGCTGCAGATCGTCGGCGCGCGTCCAGAGCACTTGCACTGGGGTGCCGAGCTTCGCGGACAGTTCCACTGCCTCTGCGACGAAGTCTGTCTGCAGCCGCCGACCGAAGCCGCCGCCGAGGAACTCCGTATGCACGACCACCTTTTCTTCCGCTAGCCCGGTGAGTTCCGCCGCGACAGCCCGCGTATTCGCCTGATTCTGGGTGCCCGTCCAGATGTCACAGCCATCCGGGCGCACATCAGCCACACAGTTCATCGGCTCAATTGGCGCATGGGCGAGATATGGTGTCTGGTAGATCGCCTCGATGACTTGGTCAGCCTGCTTCAGCGCGCGCCTGGCGTTGCCCCGCTGCTCTGCGACCGTACCGCTCTTTTTCAGGGCGGCGAGCAACTGACCTTCGATGTTCACGCTGTCAAGCGAAGCGTTAAGGCCCGGAATCCAGTCGATGGATAGCGCTTCCCGCCCGCGCAGTGCCGACCAGAAATCATCTGCGGCTACCGCGATGCCGCTGGCGATGGCCAGCACCTCACGTACACCAGAAATGGTCAGTGCGGCCTTGGCGTCAAACCGTCGCACTCGGCCGCCAAAGATCGGGCAACGCGCCACAGCGGCCACCTGCATGCCCGGCACCGCTACGTCGATGCCGTAGCGCGTGCGGCCGAGCGCCATCGCCGGAATGTCCAGGCGCGGCAATGCTCGGCCGATCAGGCGAAACTCAGCTGGCGACTTGAGCTGTGCGCGGTGGGACGCCTTGAGTTGCGAGGCGGTTTCGGCCAATTCGCCGTAGGTGAAGCTGGAGCCGCTCGGCGAATGCAAAACCCGGCCGTCTTTCGTGTGGCACTCGTCGACTTTGACATCCCATTGCTTCGCCGCCGCAACTATCAGGCGAGCCCGAGTGTTTGCCGCAGCGCGTCGCAGACGCTCCCACTCGCCGCGAATGCTGCTCGATCCGCCAGTCAACTGGGCACCTAACAGCCCATTCCCGTAGCGCGCATCGACCGGCGCGAAGACGGTGCGCACCCAGGACAGATCGATGTCCAGTTCCTCCGCGAACAGCACGGCAAGCCCCGTGAGCGCTCCCTGGCCCATCTCCGAATGGTTGATCATGAGCGTGACCAGGTTGTCACGGTTTATCCATATCCATTCGTTGAGTGACACGCCCGCGTCTGCGGGCAGCTCGTCGACCAGTTCGGGCAGGTGCAGGACAGTCGGCGGCAAGTCACCCGGCCGCGCCGCGGCGTGGACGGCACGGCGAATGCGTGCATATGTACCGCAGCGGCAGTACACACCTGCCAGGGCAGCATCGATCTCCGCATCGTCAGGGTTTGGATGCTTTTCCAGGAGGGCCGCGGCGGCGAGAATCTGCGCGGGTTGACAATAGCCGCACTGGGGCGTTTGCTCCGCGATCCAGGCGCGTATCACCGGGTGATTAGCCGACAGGCCTTCGATCGTGACGATCCGGCGCCTGCCAATCTTGCCCAATGGCACCATGCAGGCATGGTTGGGTTCGCCGTCGAGCAGCACCAGGCAGGCGCCGCAGACTCCTACCCCGCAGCCGTACTTTGTACCCTTAAGTCCAAGCTCGTCTCGCAGTACCCATAGCAGGGGCTTCTCCGGGTCGGCTGCCACGCGATAAGCCTTGCCATTAACCGTGATGGAAATCATGACCTCGGGACGAAGTGATCTTGCTGGCCAATATTAGATCAACTACAGCCTCCTCGTCTACTACGGCAGCGGTGCGGCGCAGTTAGCTTGCGTGCTGGCCCCCGTTGGAAATCACGCTGATCACGATTGAATCGGGAAATTCATCCGGCAGCGAATGATCCAAAATTGCCGCGCA
This sequence comes from uncultured beta proteobacterium, assembly GCA_963723415.1. Lineage (GTDB taxonomy): Bacteria > Pseudomonadota > Gammaproteobacteria > Burkholderiales > Gallionellaceae > Gallionella. Next base: position 688,118 of record CAVRQB010000004.1, read on the forward strand.
TTTACTGTGCTCCTTCGATATGAAGGGCAGGCTGTGATTAGTATCACTGAAAACAGGACGGAGTGACTATAATGTGCCGCGGGCTGCAAGATGCGAATAGCTGCTTTGCGGCCACAAACATTGCAACATGACATACCGGATCGCGCCAGAAGCCGAACTTCAACTTGTTCCAATTGGCCCGGTGCGTATTATCAAAACATGTCCCGACGGAAATGTCTTATAAAGAATTTTTACTAGGATAAAGATTCGCATTCTCCTACATCCTATTGACTTGAAGACAAAGCACCATGGGCCGCTTTCGGGCAGGGTATTGCAGAAGAAAGCCATACCAACACCGCAACCATACAAGCAGCCATTGAAATGATGTAGAAATAGGTACAGTCTATGCCCGCCATCCGCCAAGAAGTGACATTTTGAGACTTGAACATTGAAAATGGCAGGCTCCAATGGTTACGTCTGGAAGAATAGGCTGCGCACTTTTTCTTGGATCGGCCTTTTGGCGACGCTGCTATGATAACAATCATGGTCAGTTGTTGGCTGGTATTGTCAGGTGCGACTGAATGAGGTATTTACAGCAGGAGTTCTGCCTCTGTTCAAGAGGACGCTTATGGAATATTCTTTGTTACAAACCGAATAACGAAAGAGCTACGCGAAGTGAACGAAATCCTATTTGACGCTCTGATTGATCGGATCCGCAACTCTTGTTTATTCTACATGAAAGGGGATGTGCTTGTTTTGGGCGGCTTGGTAACGCTCTACGCCACTTATAGGTTTGACGCGCCTTATGCTGTTCTAACAATTTCCACCTTTAAATTTCAATTTTTGTGCGCTCTGCTTGCCCTGTCGTTCGGCGTTATCTTTGAAGGCATCTTGACAACTGCTCAAGCAAGTTCAGACGCCTCATCCAATCTAAAGCGTGCAATGACGCTAAAGCGCATATACTTTAGCTACATCGCCATACAGGTGCTTGGGCTGAGTTTCGTATCTGGTTCGTTTCTGGGATACTTTTTGATGAAAAAACAAGGCTTGTAGAATCTGCTTCGTTAACTTTCTGACGTCGCGAAGCAGTCGCTTAATCGCTACGCCTAAGTCGGTGGAGTTTTCTTGCGAAGTTACAGCTAAAGGCACAAGATAACCAACAAGTATCCAGACGATTCGGTCCATCTGTGGTGCGAAAGTGTGCTCGATATACACCGCGGTATAGCACGTCAACCCTTGGGGTTTTTCAATCTAAATGATAGCTAGGGAGCCACAATGATCGACCTTTATTATTGGCCCACTCCGAACGGGCACAAAATCACGATGTTTCTCGAAGAGGCAGGGCTAGAGTACAGGATTATCCCAGTGAACATCGGCGCAGGTGATCAATTCAAGCCGGAGTTCCTTAAAATCAGCCCCAATAATAAGATGCCGGCGATCGTCGATCACGCCCCATCGGACGGGGGCAATGCCGTTTCGGTCTTCGAGTCTGGCGCGATCTTGGTCTATCTGGCCGAGAAAACAGGGAAGTTGTTGCCCAAAGATCTGCGCGGCCGAAAGACAGCACTGGAGTGGCTATTCTGGCAGGTTAGCGGCCTCGGCCCCATGGCCGGACAGAACCATCACTTCTCCAAATATGCTCCAGAGAAGATCCCGTACGCAATTGACCGTTATGTGAAGGAAACAAATCGCCTGTATGGAGTGCTTGATAATAGGCTCGATGGACGAGAGTTCACCGTTGGAGATACTTATACTATTGCAGACATTGCTACCTACCCATGGATCGTACCGTGGGAGACTCAACAACAGAATTTAGAGGAGTTCCAAAATATTAAACGCTGGCTGGATGCAATCAGCAAACGGCCCGCGACGGTCTGTGCTTATGCAAAAGCCAAGCCATATTCAAACCAACCCGCGATGACTGAAGAAGCCAAAAAAATCCTTTTTGGACAGACGGCCGCCAGTGTCCGTTCGCATGTCAATCCAACTGATGCCAAATAGGATCCCATCATGCTAACAGAAGACTCGAATTTCCATTGAGCTAATTTAGATCCAAAAGACGATGCCTAGCGACAATTTCTAAGGACGCTGTCCGGGCATTATTAAGTTACTGAGGAGGCCGGTAAATAGTGCGTGATTTTGGTCAGGCGGCATAGCGAACATGTTTTTCCTGAAACAGATTCTGGATCACATGAGGTTGCTTCTGTCGGCGGTGAAGATGGCTACGCAGGCTGGCCACCATCTCCGCTTTGTTGGTTGGCCGGCTCTTTCCCAGGGCGTTAGTCTTGACGTCCTGATTGAGCAACTCATCAGGGTTCAGTTCGGGGCAGTAGCCGGGCAGACGAATCAGCCGCAGACGGTTGGCGTTTTCGGCGACAAACTTCTTCGCGGCTGCCGAACGATGCACCGGGTGACCATCGACGATCAGGAATATCTTGCCCTTGACCTGTTTGAGCATCCGCTTCATGAATTCAATGAACACCGAATTCTGGAACTTGCCTTCGAACACCATGAATGCCAGTGCACCACGATTGGTGATCGCAGAGATCATGTTACAGCCAAAGCGTTGCCCGGTCGCTCGCACCACCGGCGTTTGCCCCATCGGGGCGAAACAAGTTCCGCTGACATGATCACTGCGCAATCCCATCTCGTCACCCCAATAAATCGTCGCTTTCTCGCGCTTCGCTACCTTGACGATGGCTGGGTAGTCTTCGTCAAGCCAGCGGGCAATCGCTACATCGTTTCGCTCGTAGGCACGGCGTACGGGTTTCTGTGCACTCATACCCCATGCCTTGAGGTAACGCCCGACCGTCGTCTGCGAAACTGTGATGCCACACTTCCGCTCGATCAGGCGGGCCTCCGCTTCCCGCGTCCAAAGGTAGAACGGCAACTTCAACTGGTCGGGCATCGTTCCAATGATCAGCGCACGAATGCGCGCAGCCTGTGTTGTATTCAACCGTCCGCCGCCAGGGCGTCGACCACGCCTGCCAGGCTTCAACGCCCGCAGCCCACCATCACGAGACAACCTCATCCATTTGCTCACTGCTCGCAGGCTGACGCTGTATGTCGTCGCCGCTTCGGTTTGCGTCATCCCTCCACGCACCGCTTTCACCACCAGCTTCCGCAGGTGAGCTTGCGTGGCTCCATCCAATTTCCGGGCATCAGTCTTGGTACTCATGTTTCCTATAACGCACTACGCACTATTTGGTGCACACGTCAGTAATTACCCAGAAAGCATCTCACCCAAGGCCGCCTAAAATCCCGGTCTCGGCTAGACTGCCGACAAATATAACACACCCACCGAACATGGTTCCTTACGTCGCCACCCCACTGAACGGTCCGCTGCACGGCCTCAAAAACTACATCCTGGATGCGCGGCCTGCCATAGAACCCTGGCTAAACACACAATGGCAGGAACACATAGTTCCATTCTATTCTTCCGTTGATATACGCAACAGCGGCTTCAAGCTGGCGCCAATAGATACGAATCTGTTTCCCGGTGGATTCAACAATCTGAATCCGGATTTCCTGCCGCTCTGTATACAAGCCACGAAGAGCGCAATCGTAAAGCTCTGTCCGGATGCACATAGAGTACTGCTAATTCCGGAAAGCCATACACGCAACCAGTTCTATTTGCAGAATGTGGCACGGCTTTTTTTCATACTGGAACAGGCAGGACTGAATGTGCGCCTTGGCAGCCTGCTGGCGGAGATTACTACCGCAACTACGCTGCATTTATCCGATGGCTCAAGCCTGACGCTGGAGCCCTTGCGGCGCAAGGACAACCGTGTGGTCGTAGGTGATTTCGACCCCTGTGTGGTGTTGCTTAACAACGATCTGTCGGCGGGTGTACCTGATATTCTCCAAAATCTCGAGCAGACTGTATTGCCTGCTCTGAATGCTGGCTGGACTACGCGCAGCAAGTCCAAGCATTTCGCGGCTTACGACAAGGTGGCTGCGGAATTCGCGCAGCTCATCAACATCGACCCATGGCTGATCAATCCCTATTTTGCACACTGTGGCGGGATCGATTTCCGGCAGCATGTGGGCGAAGAGTGCCTCGTCGAACGCGTCGATGAAATCCTGCAGAAGACACGTGCGAAATACGCTGAATATGGCGTCAAGGATAAGCCGTTCGTCATGGTCAAGGCTGACGCTGGCACTTATGGCATAGGCATCATGTCGGTTAAGGATGCCAGCGAAATGCGCAAACTCTCACATCACCAACGCAACAAGATGGCCGTGGTGAAGGACGGGTTGGCGGTTCACGACGTACTGATTCAGGAAGGCGTATATTCTTTAGAAAGCATCAACCAAGCAGTGGCCGAGCCTGTGATGTACATGATTGATCGCTATGTAGTGGGCGGCTTTTATCGGGTTCATGCCGGGCGCGACACAGACGAAAATCTCAATACGCCTGGCATGTACTTCGTGCCGTTGGCTTGTCAGGCCAGTTGCACCGTGACCACCCCAGAACGCACTCCGAACGACGTCCCCAACTGGTTTTATGCATATGGCGTCGTGGCCAGACTGGCGCTGCTGGCGGCAGCTATCGAAATCGAAGAAATGCAGAAGTGACCTCGTATCGTCGCATTTGATTGCCGGCAGTATCAATCTTGACTGTTTGGATGCGCTTTACCGCAACTGTGTGCATTTCGCAAAATGTGTCGGGCGCTGCGGGCTACGCGTAACTGCTTTGTGATGGCAAATATGACATCATGACATACTGCGTGCCAGAAGCCGTTGCTCAAAAGTGTCTTAGCACTGGATCATTGGCTTATCGTTCAGCAGGATGAAGAACTGTTAGCACGAAACCTGCCCGTTGGAAGACGAAACAAGGGAGCCTCACAGTGAAGGGAATCTTGAAAATTGCATTCAAGCTGCTGGTGAATGACAAGGGCAAGTTCGCTGCATTGCTGGTCGGAATTACTTTTGCCGTTTTCTTGATGATCCAGATGACCTCCATGTTCTCTGGGATTCTGAGAAGATCTTCCTCCACCGTTACCAACATAGGCGCGAAAATGTGGGTAATGGATCCGGCGGTCAATACTGTCGCCAACAGCATTCCCATGCCGGATTACGTCCTGGACGCAGTCAGAAGCATAAACGGCGTCAAATATGCAGTACCTCTTTATTCGGGCTCGGCGCTGGTGAAGCTTAAAAGTGGCACGTATCAAGCGGTGTCGGTCATCGGGCTGGATGACTCCACCTTGTTCGGCAGGCCAGAACTTTACGCAGGGAAAATCGAGGATATCTACGCCGAGAACGGCTTTGTTGTCGTGAATGATGCAGAATTCAGGAAATTCGAAAATCCCACAGTCGGCACCGAATTTGAAATCAATGATAATCGTGGTGTCGTCGTTGGCATAGCAAAAGTCGCCTCTTCCGGCCTGTTTGGGATTCCAACACTGTACACGACCTACAATAGGGCAATCACCTACATCCCTTCAACCCGGTTCACCACCTCCTATATTCTGGTTGAACCAAAAAAAAGCAGTGACATTCCTTTCATCAAACAGCAGGTACAGGAACTGGGTTATCTGGCATTGACTGACAATGAGTTCATTCAGAAGATCTCAGATTTCTATATGTATCAGACCGGCTTTGGCATCAATTTGTTGATAATGACGGCCATCAGTTTTATCGTCGGCCTATCCATATCCGGACAAACTTTTTATACTTTCATCCTCGAAAACCTTGATAAGTTCGGCGCACTCAAAGCAATCGGAGCGAAAGGGCATGAACTTGTATACATGATCCTGTTTCAATCAACATTTACCGCGTTTATAGGTTATGGCCTAGGAATCGGCTTGGCTTCATTAGTCATCGGGGTCGCGAGACTAAGGCTACCGGATTATGCAGCCCGGATAACCTATATGAATCTTGGTTCGGCTTTTTTGATGGTAGTCGTCATAGCGGGAATTTCAAGCTATATCGGCATCAGAAAAGTGGTCAGGATAGAACCCTTCGACATTTTCAGAGGCTAAGTTGGGGAATCTGACAATAAGGGCAAGCAACCTGGCCGCATGGTTCGATGAGGGGGAGCAAAAGCTTTAATTCTGAGCGTCAGCTGGTGCATTACGAACGGCTGCTTTCCGGCTGTTAATATAGCATCATGAAGTGGCGGTCAGTGCCAATTGCAGCCTCTCAATCTGTTGTTCCGTTATCTCAGGTCACAATCTGGTGGGATCACAACTGAAGTCGCTTTCTGTTCAATACTAAGGGCACGATACCGATGAAGAGACCCCCCAGTCCAACTATATTGGTTGTCAGGTCGAATGTGGGAATGCTGTAAGCCGCGATATAGAACAAAAATGCTGCGCTTAACATAGGCCACGAGACCCGAAACAGAAGGTTATACGTCGATCCGAATGCTTGCCTTCGATAGTGCCAAGCACAAGCCAGCCCTGCTAATCCGTAATAAAAGGCGACCTGAAATCCGATTGCGTTGATCGAATCCTTGATGATCAGGTTGACCGTTGGGAAATACGAGGAAAGAAACAGGAAGAACACCCCTAAGAAAGCAATGACAGTGGTTGCAATCCAAGGGGTTCGCCAAGTCTTGTGCAACAAGGCGTAACGCGGATGAAGAACACCGTCTCTACCTTGGGCATACATCGTGCGGGTAAATTGCAAAATGGAAGTTTCAAGTGTGCCGATGGAACTCAACATGACCGCGATCACCGCCATATAGCTCCACGGCTTAGGAAACAGCTTTTCGGCAACCGCAAAAACGATATTAGTGCTCGATTGCTCGATTTCCTTGTCACTCAGAACCATCAAGGTAATGGTGGCAAATGATAAAAACAATAGCAGCACGATGACCATTGCCCACAACGCTCCGCGACCGGGCGCATGACTCGAGTCTCTGGTTTCTTCGTTCAGGTTGACAGTTACGTCCCAGCCCCAGAAAAAAAACAGTGCAATCAGAGCGCCCGTCGAAAATCGCTGGGGCGTAAAATCCGCAGCAGAGAACCACTTTAGAGAGAATGGATGAGCCGGCGTTGCGCCGAATTTAACGATGGCCACCGACACTATCCATAGCAAAACCACAACCTCTATACCAGTCATAACTACCTGGGTATAGCTGGTGGGTTTGATGCCCTTAACCACGACCGCACTGACCGCGAGAAGCCACCCGGCAGCGACAAAGGTGACCACGGACGGATTGGTAACAAGCTCCGGGTTGAAAAGCAAAAGCGTAGCGGTAGCAGCCGGAATCGTGCCCGACACCATGAACACCGCCGAAGCTACCAGCAGTGCCCATCCGGCAAAAAAACCAAGGACTGGGTTAAAAATGCTTCCCACCCAAGCATATGATGCCCCAGCATTTGGGTTGGTACTATTGAGGTGTATGTAGGACAACGTCACCCCAAACATGATCAGGCCACAATAAAGCAAACTTGCAGGTGCCAAAGTTCCAACCGTCGCAACCAAGGCGGCAGTTGTCGCCGCAATACTGAAGGCGGGTGCTGTTCCTGCCACCCCCATGATGATGGACTCGCCTATTGCGAGTGAGTCCTTTTTAAGCCGAGCATCTTGACCCATCATTTTGCCCCTTATGTCACAGCCCGTAAGAACTCAAAATATAACTTCACGCTGGATTCGTCCGTTAATCTTGAATCTACCCTTGCTACATTTTAAGATTGCTTACGAAACAAAACAGTCCGCATTCTTTTTTTAGTGTCAGCTTTTGGGTAGTATATTGCAAGACATGAAGGGCAACTCTGTATGTGGACACTGCATTTGTGTTTGGGTTAGCTTGCAGATTCGGACGAAAAGACGAATGTCATCAAGATTACCAACAAAGGCGAAGAGACTCACCCCAAATAAGCGGCGATCACCCGTTCATTCTGATGCAATTCATCGGGAGTTCCCTCCACAACGATGCAACCGTGCTCCATAACATAGGCATAGTCCGCCACTTCCAATGCGCTCTTGGCGAACTGCTCGACCAATAGTAAGGTAATACCATTTTCTTTAAGGTGACGGATGGTGCTGAACACTTCTTGCACAATGACCGGGGCAAGGCCCATGGATGGCTCGTCCAGCAGGATAACTTTAGGATTGGCCATCAACGCACGTCCGATGGCCAACATCTGTTGTTCACCGCCGGACAGCGTGCCAGCAGCTTGTTGACTACGTTCTCGCAGAAGCGGAAATTGCCCGTAGATACGATCCAAGTCAGGCGCGGCCTTGCTGCGAAAACCAAAGAACATCGGCAAGTGATTGTAGGCGCCGAGCAGCAGGTTGTCCTCGACCGACAGGGGGCCAAATACTTTTCTGCCTTCCGGCGCGTGGGCGAGGCCAAGCTTGGCGATACGCGATGCACCTAAACCCTGCACTGGTTTTCCATTGAGCAGGACACGGCCTTCAGTCGGCTTGATCATGCCTGAGATGGCGCGCATCAAGGTCGTCTTGCCGGCACCGTTGGCGCCTATCAGCGCCACGACCATGCCTTGCTTCACATGCAGTGAAGTACCGACCAGCACTTCGCTTGAACCATAGCCCGCATGTAGATTTTCGACTTGAAGCATCTCCGCATGGTTCCTTTCTTTACGTCGGAAGGGGCGTCGAGTTCGGCATATCAGCCTCACTTGAAACTCCGAGATAGGCCTTGATCACTTTGGGGTCGCGCTTCACTAGATCAGGCGTACCTGTGGCGATTATCCGTCCACCATCAATCACCGTCACCAAATCGCACACTTCACTGACTACATCCATATGGTGCTCGATCAGAATGATGGTAATGCCGCGCTGGTGGATGGTTTTAATGATGGCCATCAGATTGTTCGCATCAGGATGAGCCAGACCGGCTGCAGGTTCATCGAGAATCAGCAGTGCTGGCTTGCGCGCTAGTGCCCGGGCAATTTCCAGGAAACGCTGCGAACCATAGGTCAGATCTTTGGCGCGGGTTCTGGCTTGTTCTTTCAGTCCGACCAATTCCAACAAGGCCAGTGCATCAGCCTGCACGCCTTTTTCTTCTGCCTTGCTCAGACCCATTAACACCAGCAGTAGCGGGCTGCGGTATACCCCCTTCATCGCCAACATAACGTTATTCAGTGCAGACAATTCGGCGAACAACTGCAAATTCTGGAAGGTACGAGCAACACCGGTCTGTGCCACTTTGAACAGACTGCCCTTGGGCAGGATTTTGCCTTGCAACAGGACTTCGCCCGCAGTCGGCTCATACAGACCGGAGACAACATTCACTAAGGTGCTCTTGCCAGAGCCGTTCGGGCCGATCAGGCCGTGGACCTGGCCAGAGCGTACCGTCATACTAATTCCATCGACGGCTTTGACGCCGCCAAAGTAGCGTTTCAAGTTTTGCAATTCCAGCAGTACGCTGCCATCGGAGTGCCTGGTAGGCAGCACATTATCCAGTGCCGCGGTGGGCGGCAATAAGGGCGGATCGATGCGGAACAAGCGGATCAAGTAGCGCGAGACAAATCCCATGATGCCATCAGGCAAGCCAACCACGACAGAGAACAGCATCAGCGCAAAGATCCCCTTGCGCCAGTTCTCGGTGTTTTCAACCAGATAACCACCCACCACCAGGATACTCATGGCAATAATAGGCGCGATTGCCTGAAAAAGTTGTGTGCTTCTCTTCATCTGGCCGCGCACGCCCGCGATTATTGCTACCAACAAGCCGAGTGCAGAAATGATTTCGAATAGCAGGCGATTGGATAACAGGTTAGGCAACAACACGATCAGCGACGCGCCAAAGAACGCACCCCACAGGCTCTTGCGCCCGCCGAGCACAACGCCGAGCAGGAGGATGACCATCAGCTCATAAGTAAAAATTTGCGGTTGCAGATACTGAAAATTGAACGCATACAGTCCACCTGCCAAACCGCCGAGCGACGAACCTAGCGCGAAGCCCGCGATCTTGTGGCGATAGGTGCCGACACCCATCGCATCAGTAGCGATCGGGCTGTCACGCAAGGCTTCAAAAGCGCGCCCCCATTGCGAAGCGAGCAGATTTCGCATCGCCATCCACACCACAGCGAGCAAGATCAGGCACAGCCAATAAAAGCCCTGAGCATTGAGTGAATGATCAAACAAAGCTGGGCGGTTAAGAGACAATCCCTGCGCACCACCAGTCAGCTTTTCCCATTCGTTAAGCACCGTCGCGCTAAGTGCAGAGAAGCTAAGTGTCGCTAGAGCGAATTGTGGTCCTTCCAGTCGTAACGCCGGGAATGCCAGCAGCCCACCAAATACCGCTCCGATCAGCATACTCATTGCGAGTGCCGTCATCATATTGAAGCCGAAAAGTGTGACACTCAATCCAGCGGCATAGGCACCGAGTCCAAGGAATGCGGCTTGGGCCAGATTTATTTGGCCAAGATAACCTACGGTCACGTCCAGGCCGATCAGTACAATCCCATAGATTGCCAGCAGCGTGAGCAACGCCAGTGCGTAGGAGCTGTTGACCATAAGCGGGATCATGGCGAGCAGCGCCAGTGCGATGACTTCGATGCCGCGTAATAGTAAAAATCGTTTCAGCATGGCCAGCCTCTAAACCCTCCGGATGCGGGCTTTGCCGAACACACCATTGGGGCGCACCGCCAGCGCAAGGATCAATAACATCAGGCCGGGCGCTTCACGCCAGCCGCTGCCAACATAGAAACTGGTTAGACTTTCCAGCGCACCGAGAAAGATGCCAACCACCACCACGCCGAAGCCGGAATCAATGCCAGCCACCACTGCTACCGAAAAGGCTTTTAGAATCAGCGCTGATGCCATGGTCGGGCCGACGGTGGTGATCGGCGAAATGAGTATCCCTGCCATCGCTGCCACCATTCCCGACAAGCCATACGAGAGCATGATGGTGTGCGTAGCCGAGATACCCATCAGCTCGGCCGCATCGCGGTCCGCCGCTACTGCTTCAAATGCCTTGCCCAATAAGGTCTTGCGTTTGAACAGCTCAATCACCCCCATTACCGCGAACACACCTATGGCCACAGAAATCTCCAATGGAGAGATGTCGATGCCGAAGAAATGCAACGGATCGGAGGAAATTGGAGACGGAAAAGGGCGATCATCGCGCCCCCAGATGTTTTCTGCGGCAGAAACACCGAGCAAACCGAAAATAATGGTGAGCAGTATCCAGCCTTCGCTTTTCTGTTCCAGCGACAAACGCACGAAGGCACGCTCGATCACCAGCCCCATTGCCACGCCGAACAGCAATCCGCCCGGCACCATCAGCCAATACGGTACGCCCAGATTAAGCAGTGTCAGACTGAAAAAAGCGGACAGCATGACCAGTTCACCTTGGCCGAAGTTGATACTTCTACTCGTGGCATAGGTAAGCTGGAAACCATAAGCGATCAGCGCATAGACGAGACCCATCAAGGCCCCGCTCACCGCCATCTGGCCGATGATGATCGAATTCATAAGCTGGATTTAATGAAACAAAACACGGGAGAGGCGTTGCCTACCCCCGTGACTTTGCATGATGTTACTTTGATGCGTTGTCGATCAGACGCTGGCGGTCGGCTGGATCGGAAAATACCACACGTCCGTCCTCAATCTTGCCCATCACCACGTCTTTGCGGCGGAAGGCTTCATGGGTCTGCTCGTTGGAGGGATCCCATTTGCTGTACGGATGGTTCCAGACAGCAATAACGCCCCGCACTGGTTCACGCAGATCTTCGAGCGCTTCCTTGATTTTGTGGGTGTCCGTGCTTTGCGCCTGCTTGACCGCCGCCGCAAAGATATACACCGCATCATAACCCTCTGCGGCGGACATCGGAGAAGGGATGCGCTTCACGTTATACGCCTTGTGATATCCGTCGATGAAGCTCTTGGCCTTGGGGGTAATGGGGTCCTCGATAAAGGTCTGTGGCGTCAACGTGCCATTGCCGTTCTTACCCGCATTGTCGATATAGTTGGACATGGAAAGCGTCCAGCCACCGATCAGCGGTATCCTCATATCCAATTTGGCCATGTCATTGGAAACGGCAGCCTCTTCCGGACCGATACCCCAGATCAGGATAGCCTGAGCCCCCTTGGATTTTGCGCTCAACAACTGGGCGGTCATGTCCTTGTCGCCGATGTTGAATTTTTCGGCGGCAACCACTTCCAGCTCGTTACCGTGTTTCTTGATCTGGTCGACCAGGTCGTCATGCCCAGACACGCCATAGTTGGTGGAATCGTACAGGATCGCCACCTTGGTGAACTTCTGTTTGGTCGCCTCTTCCACCACCATCGCGGACTGGATACCGTCATCCGCGGAAAAGCGGAAGATTGACAAGTCTTGGACGCCAGCCTTGCTCCATTGGGTCATCGATGCGGAGCCTGCCGCGGGCGTGATAATCTTTGCAATGCCTTTTTCCTGAAAATACTTGTCACCAGCCATCACAACGCCAGTGTTCACAGTGCCGATCACACCAGACAGATAATCCATAGAGGCCAGTTCCTGCGCAATCAATGCGCCACGTTCGTTCCTGCCTTCATCATCGCGCTCAATGACCTCGATTTTCATTTTCTTGCCGGCGATGTTGATACCGCCCGCCGCGTTGATCTCCGCGATCGCTAGCTTGGCGCCGTCCCTCATGGAGGTCCCCATCGGGGCAGAACCCCCGCTGAACGGGCCGGTAATTGCGATCTTGATGGCATCTGCACCAAACGCTGATGCAGCGAACATGCCGAAAAGCAGCGTAGCAATAAGAGTCTTTTTCATGTAATCATTCTCCCATTAAAATCATCCATTGTAGGAACCCAAGCTTGTGCATGAAGATCATCCCGAGAAAATCGTTCCTGGGAATATCCCGACATGCAGAGCACGCTGATTGTACATTAACTGTGCCTCCACCCAAATTAGGAGTGGATCAATAACATCACAACTTTTAAATTGTTGAAGAAAGTGACGCGGTGCATCTCGAGTGGGATCCGGTCGATCTTGAATGTCGCAAGACAGTCTCAGCAGATGAAGCTCTGAATCGGTCATGATATGAGGTATGGTGACCACCGTTTTTGTCGAGATCGACAGACCGTTTTCGTCGATAGTACGCATCCGTGGTTTTGATAGCGGACGTTGCGGTAGTATTTTTTCCGGAAAAATATTTTGGTCTGCAATCTATGCGATGCGGACGTGAGACGCAAAATCAATAAGTCCGCTTTGCAGCGTAGAACAGACATTGCGACAGAGCACGCCGGACTTCCGCAAGGCCGAGGAGCAGTCCTTATGGCAATTCACATAACGGGCCACTCGGTGTCGAAATCCGTCCTTCACGAATTACTGCTTCTGAGAAGTCAAAATAATCAAGATGCTGACATCGTTAGGTTGAAAACTAGCCATCGATAACTATGCTTATCCCTAGGTGGCAGGTCTTCCCTTTCGGCTACAGTGACGAAGCCGTGAATCTTCACTCTCCTACGCGAGGAGCCAAGTTCGGCTAGCGTAATGGCAACATTTCATTAACGAGAAAAATAATTGTGCCGCATTGGTCTGTTCTGCGATCCTATCTGTTGACGTTATAATGCGCGCCCCTATCGTGTCGTGTCTTTGCTGAACTGCTTCTGGAGTTGCCTTGTTTAAGTTCATTGGTTTCATTGGGGGTTATTACCTTTTCGGATTCTTCGGGGCGCTGCTCGGGCTTTTCATCGGGTCGTTCATCGATCGCACAATCGCGTATGGCGCCGGTGCGCTTAACCCGTTGCAGAATGCGCTGCGCCAGACGGTGTTCCTCGAAACCGTGTTCATCTCGATGGGCAAATTGGCCAAGGCGGACGGACATGTCTCGCAGGACGAGATCGATCATGTCGAGCAGTTCATGCAGAAGCTGAACATGACTGCCCAGCATCGCGAGCAGGCAATCAGGTTGTTCAAGCAGGGGGCCGATCCGACCTTCGACATCTATCCGGCCTATCAGCGCTTCATGTCTGTTTGCGGGCACACGAGGAATCTGAAGGAAGTGTTGCTGGCGTATCTGATCGTGATGGCGCTGGCCGACGGGCATTTCCATCCGGCTGAGGAAGCGTTGCTCACTCAGCTCGCCGGTTATCTTGGCTACGGACCGGCCGCGCTCAAGAATATGATCGAGATGGTGCTGAACCAGACCCGCTTCGCTGGTGGACAGGCCAGCTCGGCAACAGCACTTGACGATGCCTACAAGGCATTAGGCGTGACCAAGGACAGCACCGATGCGGAGATTAAGCGTGCCTACCGCAAGCTGATGAGCCAATACCACCCGGACAAGCTGATGGGGCAGGGCATGCCGGAGGACATGATCGCGATGGCGACCGAGCAGGCGAAAGAGATTCAACTGGCTCATGACCTGATCAAGAAAAGCCGCAATATCTGACATGAAGATTTTCCTGGTTCGCCATGGCGAGAGTGAAGCGAATGTCGCCAACCGTATCAACGATGATCCAACCCGGCTGGTCAATATCACCGGGCGGGGCCGGTTACAGGCCGAGGCTACGGCCGATAGGCTGCGCACGGTGCCTTTCACTCACGCTTACGCCTCAGAATTTCCGCGAGCTCAACAGACCGCCGCGATCCTGCTGCGTCATCATGATCTGCAACTGCGCATTGATGATCGCCTTAACGAACGTCGCTCTGGAATGGACGGGTTACCGGTGGATGAATTCAATAATATGGTGAATCCTGATCCATTGCGATTCAAGCCGGTGCGAGGCGAATCGTTCCTGGAGCAAATGGAACGGCTGCGCAGTTTTCTGGATGAAATCTCCGTACTTCACCTCAATGAAACTGTGCTGGCCGTGTCCCACGAGAACCCGATTGTCGCTGCGCTGGCTTTGACCGTTGTTAATCCCGAACAAGTGATTCGGGACAGCATCGCCAATTGCGGATGGCTGGAGCTGGATTGGCCGGTTCAGTAGCACCTGCATTGCTTTGAAGTGGATGCTATCCCGCACTTCGATGACCGCTTTCAGGTAAGCTATTACAAAGTCTGAAAGAAGCTTCCTGCCAAACACGGAAGTTCCGGATTCTTGCGAGTGTTCCGATTGGCGATATTGAAGGACTCAGAGATCAATAGTTGGCACTGTCCCCAGATCCCCTCTGGGAGTGGCGGCTGAAAACGTGTGATTGACGCTTCCCATTATTTTCAGAATTATTGTGTGGAAATCGGGATATAAGCAACCTGCTGAGGAGCATCACATAAAGATGCTCCACGATAAGCTTGGTTTATATCATCCCATCGCTACAGGATTTAAACTAATCAAATAATGAAAAATTCTACTCTTCCTGCTTCATTCTTTGGGATAGTGCTCGGTTTGTCCGGCATGGGACAGGCATGGCGCGTGGCCGTGCCACTGTGGGGAATGCCTGACTGGATTGGAGAGGCCTTGCTGTTATTGGCGACATTGGTCTGGCTAGCACTTGTGATTTTTTATGTGATACAGGCGCTGCGAAGTCCTATGCTGGTTAGTAGCGAATTTCAGCATCCCGTGCAAGGCAGTATGCCAGCATTACTTGCTATCTCTACGCTGTTGATTGCTCTAGCGGCTATTCCCTATTCTCGTTCATTGGCTTATACCCTAACGGTAGCTGGCATCTGCTGGCACTTGGCATTTTCTCTATGGCATACAGGCACCATGTGGAAAGGCGGGCGTAACTCCCTGGATACAACGCCTACACTGTATTTACCGACGGTGGCAGGAAATTTTACCAGTGCTGCTGCATTAGGCGCCCTGGGGCATGCCGATTGGGCATGGCTATTCATGGGAGCTGGAGTGTTCTCGTGGCTGGCACTGGAATCACTTGTAATCCAGCGCATTTTGCATCTGCATGCTGTTCCCACCGAGCAACGAGCATTGCTTGGCATCCAGTTTGCACCACCTGTTGTTTGTTCGATGGCTTGGCTTGCCGTAAGCCCCGGTAGCAGCGATCATTGGTTGCTGATGCTGTGGGGTTACGGTCTATTTCAGATGTTATTAGGCATGAGACTTTTTGGCTGGTTTGGGGCACAGCCTTTTTCTCCTGCGCATTGGGCGTTCACTTTCGGAATAGCATCAGCAACAGTACTGGGTTGAAACTCGCATTGGCCGGGGTCTCTGCCGCGAAAATACTATCCATTCCGGTCTTTATTGGAGCCAATCTGTTCATCGGTTATTTATCGGTGCGAACTGCGCATCTGTTGTTCACTCGGCGGCTGTTGCCGCCACGTTCTGCATGAGATGGCCAGGCGAATTGAATGTGACACATTTTACAGAGATAACCTGCCTGATTTAGTCTAAATTGAAATCCCGCGGTAATGACCTTTGACTTGAAGCTCGCTCATATTGCGAGATGCAAAGGTGTTCGGTGTCGTAAGCAGATCTATTGATGTTTCCTTAAATCGTTACACCCACCCTCTCCCCCGCCCCTCTCCCACATGTGGGAGAGGGGAAGTGCCAGAATCCCCTCTCCCGCAAGCGGGAGAGGGTGGCCGAAAGGCCGGGATAACCAGCGACTTGACTGGCGTTTATTGCCAGTCTAGTCGAATGGCTATAACCAATCACTTGGCAGCTTGCTGCCTTAGTGAGATGGCTAGTAGTTCCATCAGTAGTTCCATCAGAGGGTTTACACATCGCATGAAGCATAGTCATGAATCGCGAGTTCAAATTTGAAGTGCAACGCCTGACTTGAAGAATACCTGATTGGGTGTCAGGAATCCAAGTCTCTTTCTGGGTCGGTTGTTCAATCTCTCCATTGCTGTATCTATCTCCTGTTGTGTAATGGTGGTGAAGTCCCGGTTCTTTGGGAAGTACTGTCGTATCAATCCATTGGTGTTCTCGTTCGTTCCTCGCTCCCAGGACGCATAGGGGTGGGCGAAGTAAAAGTCGGCCTTCAGTTTGTTAGCGATCTGTTCATGCCCGGCAAATTCCTTTCCGTTGTCTGAAGTGATCGTGTGCACCTTCTTTTGGTGCGGCTTTAGCAGTTCGATCATGGCCTGGCTGACCGCTTGCGCGGTCTTGCGCTCGACCTTTCGGATCAGCGTCAGCCCCGTCTTCCGTTCCACGATGCTCACGATGGCCTGACGATGGTTCTTGCCAATGATGGTGTCCGCCTCCCAGTCACCGATCCGCTTGCGCTCATCCACGATGGCCGGCCTGTCCTCAATAGATTGCCGGTTAGGTATCTGGCCACGCCGTTCCATCTTGCCATACCGTTTCTTTCTTTTCTTCTGGCAGCGCAGGTGCTTCCACAACAGACCCCCTGACTGCTTGTCTGCATAAACTCGTTGGTAGACCGTCTCCGAACTGATGTCGGCATGCCCACTGATCTGCTCCGGGCTCCACTGTTGCAGAAGCATCTCCTGTGCAAACTGCCATGCTTCCACATCCACCTGGCGGGCATTGAGCGCACGACGTTCAACAGCCTTGCTGTGCGCCTGCTTGGGACGATAACCGCGTCGCCCGCAGTTGCGTTTCAATTCCCTGCTGATAGTTGATTCGCTTCGTTGCAACACACTCGCAATATCGCTTTGGGTGTGGCCTATCTTCTTTAGTACGTAAATCTGGTATCGTTCTTCTCGGGTGAGGTGTGTGTAGTTCATCTTCGCAATTTCGACTGTCCGGTCAAAAAGGCATGGATGCTACCGCATCCCGCCCACCTGACCTGGGTTACTCAAAATTGCACTTCATCCTAAAATTCGCCAATTATGAAAAGCTCAATAAGCTAAGTTTTGCTTGGTGCCGATTGCCGATGCTTGCACATTTCAATTTTTTGCGGATGACCAAGGGTCATAAATTGCATCGCTAAGTATGTGGCACTCAACTTGGCAAAGTAAGCGAACACAGAAACCGCTAACCCTGCATCCCGTCTGTGCGCGGCTTAACCAGGATGGGGACGTAAACCCAAAGGAACAATGCGAACGCGACCAGCCAACCCGCCTGTGCGATGCCGAGCCACAACAGGTAATAGTGTGGCGCGATCATCGGCAACAGCACACGGGCAATGTAGGCCGCGATCAATGACAGGAATGCCGGCGCAAGCAAGCGCGAATGTTGCCGGATGTCGCGGCCGGTGTGCCCGAGCGAAATGCGCGCCATCATTCCTGCCGTGATCATGCCGATGCCGCCCAATGCGAACGCATGCAGCGCCAGCGAAGGGGACAAGGATGTGAACGGGGCAAGCGCCTTGAGCAGGAATCCGAATGTGGCGCCGCCGTAGCCGACATATAACACCCACAGCAGCGGCTTTTTCCAGATGCCCCCGGTGTGCCAGCCTGCCATGCGCATGGCGTGAATCGCGAACAGCAAGCCGGCGAGTGCGGCGGTGACCGGAATGTTGCGCCAGAACACATCGGCGGCCAAAAATAGCACGAACACATAGATGACCGAGCGGTCTATCCACAGCCAGTTCTTCAATGTCACGGGATAGCCAACACCGCGCTCGATGAACATCGGCAATACGCGCCGCGCCATGCTGTAGACCAGCGCGAGCAGGACATACAATCCGGAATACAGGCCCCACACGATGCCCTGCTCCAGCACGCCGGCCACCCCGAGATAGAAGCACAGGTTGGCCAGCATCAGCAGGATGATCTTGGATGCGATGCCGATTTGCTGGTGCTGCTTCGCACGCAGGATCGGGCCAAAGATCGCAACGATGAACCAGGCATCAAACGCCAGGTCCAGCAGCGCCATAGGCAGCACCTTCCCTGGATTGAGCCACGCGGCCAGCCGAGCCGCCAGCCACAGTGCGGCGAGGCCCGCCAACGGGTATCCCTGCGGGGTGGGAATTTTGGTCCAGTTGCGCACGGACGTTAACAGGAAACCGGCGGCAACGGCCATGCCATATCCGAAGATCATTTCGTGCGCGTGCCAGTGCATAACTGAAAACGGCAAATGTGGCGCCGGCCAGCCATAGACGGAGACGTTACCCCAGATGAATATCGAGACCAGCGAGAACGCGCCCGCCAGCAGAAAGAACGGACGAAATCCGAGGTTGAACAGGGCGAATTCAGGAGCGGGTTGGGCCGGGGCTTTGACGGGCAAAATATCGCTTTCTTTAAATCGACTGGCAAATGCAAAGAGGACAATGTATCAGTTATGAATATCAGCATTCATCCCGTGCTCCATCCTCTTGGTCGTTTCATGCCGGCAATCCTGCACGCCTGCTTCACATAGCCGTATGGAAACAGCTCGAATATCTTGTTGCGAGAGTCATGGCCGCAATGTTCAGCAAGATGTTTCATCACATGGCGGACATCCGGCGCCACTTGATGTTCGGCGTAATATTGGCGCATGAAATTGATCGCATCCCAATGATCTTTAGTCAGCTGGATATTTTCATCGATGGCGAATTCGTCGGCGATTTCCTTACTCCAGGTGTTTGGGTCTATCAAATATCCCTCATCATCTGTGTCGGGTACCTGCATGTCATCTCCTCCTTTTGATCGGCGGTAACTGAACCTGATCGATATCACCTGCCAAAAACAGACCGCCTATAGTTATTTCATTTTTGACCACTCAGATGTCAGCTTTAGTTTTAAGGAAACGCCGAACAAGTACCTACGCGGAGCAGGAGTTGTGTTGACGAATCAGGATTGTTGAACAAAAAGTTGTTTTTTCATCTGCAATCACGCATCACATCGCCTCATTCAGGGGATATTCCCCTGTTCTTTGCTACGCTGGACGCACCTGTCCTGTCAGTGGCAGTCCCCATTTGTCCAGATTGATCAGCGCCAGCAAAGCAAATGCACGGTTGGCGTTCTTCATCAAGCCACGATAGCGCACCTTGGCAAATCCATAGATGCTCTTGAGCGGTCGGAATGGGTGTTCGACCTTGGCACGCACCTGCGATTTCCTGCGATTGGTTTCCTTGTCTGCATCGGTCAATGGGGTATTGCGGCGGGCTCGTTTATTGGTGAAGTCACGTGCCTGCGGAGCAACCTGGTTGAGCACTTCTTTCTGGCCAATGTATGCGCTGTCACCGTACAGTCGCGCCTCATCGCCATGAAGCAGATTCGGTAGTTCCTGGCTATCGTGGACGTTGGCGGAGGTGACGCTGGCGCTATGGGTGAGGCCGGTTTTGCTGTCCACTCCAATATGTACCTTCATGCCGAAGTGCCATTGGTTGCCCTTCTTGGTCTGGTGCATCTCGGGATCACGTGCGTTGTCTGCATTCTTGGTTGAGCTTGGCGCGGCAATGATGGTGGCGTCCACAATGGTGCCGCCTGAGAGCTTCATCCCATTGGCCAGAAGTAACTCGCCTACCTTGGCAAACATCGCTGCGCCCAGATTGTTCTGCTCAAGCAAATGGCGGAAGTTCATCAGCGTCGTCTCATCCGGCGCCCGCTCTCTTCCCAAGTCGATCCGGCAGAATTCACGGAATGACGGAGTGTCATACAGAGCATCTTCGCATGACTCATCGGACAGGTTGAACCAGTTGGCGATGAAGTACATCCTCAGCATGCGCTCTAGCCCAATAGGGGGACGTCCATTTCCAGCCTTCGGATAGCAAGGCGCAATCACTGAACAGAATTCTGACCACGGAACGAGTTTGTCCATGCGAGAGAGAAATTCTCCCTTCCGGGTCGTCTTCCGATATGCCTCGAATCCATTCACTGCCAATGTTTGTTGTTTCATCTCATTCGTCCCTTGTGGAGTGCCTCGGACATTAACGCACTACATCCTCATCGCGTGGACTTAATCGGGGTTTCCTTAAATGTGATTGCAACCCAAGATGTATCGGTAATATATCTTATAATTTACGGATTGGGAATAAGGGAGCAATTATTGATCCGGCAATAAATTGTTGAACTTATGCAGCATACTTTACCGGGGCATGTTCAAAGTAGCTTTTCACCCGTTCAGGGGATTTCTGTAGTTTGCGCATGTGACTCGTCGTCACCTTGAGTAACTGACCCTTTGTTCGAGCAGGTGCCTTGCTTGTCACTGCCTGTTTGAGATCGGCATTCAGCATTTCATCCGGATTCAATTCCGGGCTGTAACTCGGCAGGTAAAACACTTCGATCTCATCCTGGTGTTTGGCCAACCATGCCTTGACCAGTCTGGCATGGTGCACTCGCAGGTTATCCAGGATCAGGAACACCTTGCGCCCAGCATCTTTCACCAACCGCTTCATGAACTCGATGAGTTGATTTGTATCCAGCGCGCCGTTCAGCACCATCCATCTCACCTTGCCTTGATTCGTGACGGTAGAGATGAGTCCTACGTTCTCGCGTTTGCTGTTGACTCGTACAACAGGCGTTTCCCCTTTGGGGGCATAAGATCGCCCGCGCACATCATCGCTGCGCAATCCGGTCTCATCCCCCCAGTGGATTTCAGCACCTTCCGCTTTGGCGCGTTCCGCAATCACCGGATAACTGTTGTCGAGCCACGCCTTCACTTCGACTGGACGCTGTTCATAAGCTTTCTTCATCGGCTTCTGTGGGGTAAACCCCCATCTTTGCAAATACATGCCGACCGTCCGCACAGGCAGCTTGACCTTGAACCGGTGTGCAATCAGTTCCATCACCGCCGCACGGCTCCACAGCGCGTAGGCCATCTTCATCTGATCGGGTGTCTTATCGCAAATCAGCCTTTGGATCTCTTGCTCCTGTTCAGCGCTCAAACGTCGCCCGTCACCTGTGGTGCGCCCACGTTGTTTCAGGGCCACTCCCGCCCATCCACCCAGCCGATAAGCCTTGTGCGCAGCGATGACCGTGCCACGCGATAGCTCGCATTCGCGCGCAACGTCATTCACCCGCATCCCTTTTTCCCGAAGTCGGACTGCACGCCTGCGCCTTTCGGCCAATGCCTGCATCGAGAGTGTCCTCGCGTCTTGTTTTTCCATGCGCCCTCTGACACAACACCGCTAAAATAGTTCAATATATTATTGCCGAGTCAATAAATATTTGATCAGTGCAGTACTGGTTTCACGTTTCACGGAAAAAGAATTGCACATTAATCGAGGATAAGTTCAATTGCATTTGGCCGTGGATCTAAATGAGGGAATTTGTTATGGCTGATATCAAAGTATGGGATGTAGAAGATCAGAAATTCTGGGATTCCACCGGCAAGAAAGTTGCCTATCGCAATTGCTATCGCAATTTGTGGATCTCCGTGCCCAGCCCGCTGTGCGGGTGAAAAAGTCCACGCACGCCACATTCTGTTTGGCATGACTCAGGGTGTGGATGTGGTGGCGTTGCGCAAGCGCGCGGAAGCGGCTTTGCTGGACGTGCGTTGCCATTATCACAACAACACCGAAGTCTTTGCGAAAATCGCCCGCGAGCTGTCCAACTGCCCCAGTGGTTCTTCGGCTGGCATGCTGGGCGGCGACCCGGGCTGGCTTACCAGCAACGATTGCGCGCCGGAATTCGCCAAGGAATCGTTCCGCCATCCCGAGGTGGGTGTACTGCTGCGTCTGGTGCACAGCCGCTTTGGTTTGCACGTGGTCGAGGTGTTGCAGCGCGAGCCCGGCGTCGAGCAACCCTTCGAGGGTACGCGGCACCGTGACCATGCCGTTGCGCCAGAAAACCTATGTGACTGCGCTGCGCCAGTACCTGCGCCTACTGGCAGCACAGCCCAGCGTGGAAGGCGTGGAACTGGAGACAATCGACACACCGTTGTACAGTAAGGGCGAAGAACGATCAGGCGTATCTGAGTGCCATCATTGTTTTTATATTGTGCAGATGCTCAGTTGTCCATCTCAAACAGCACCGGTCCGGTGACTATGAACCGCCCCGGGATTGCCGGAGACTCCAATTCTTGAGAGGATGGAGTTATGAACAAAATGAAGAGGTATTCGCCGGAAGTGCGTGAGCGGGCGGTACGGCTGGTGTTTGAACACCAAGGGGAGCACGAGTCCCAGTGGGCGGCAATTGAATCGATCGCATCGAAGATAGGCTGCACGCCGGAGACCTTGCGTAAATGGGTGAGGCAAGCCGAGACCGATCAAGGTGCTCGGGGCGGTGTGTCCAGTTCGGATCGTGAGCGTCTCAAGCAGCTGGAACGGGAGAATCGCGAGCTCAAGCGGGCCAATGAGATATTGCGCAAGGCATCTGCTTATTTTGCCCAGGCGGAGCTCGACCGCCGACCGAAATGATGGTGGCGTTTATCGACGCGCACCGTGCCGAACATGGGGTCGAGCCGATCTGCAGGCAATTGCCGATTGCCCCATCGACGTATCACGAATGCAAAGCGCGGGAACGGGAGCCTGAGCGGCTACCAGCCAGAAGCAAGCGCGACCAGGCGTTGTGCCTGGACATCCGCCGCATCTGGGAGGATAACTTCCTGGTTTACGGTGCCCGCAAGGTATGGCGGCAACTCCATCGTGAGGGAATCAACGCAGCCCGTTGCACGGTCGAGCGGCTGATGAAGGACTTGGGGCTACAAGGGGTTCGGCGTGGCAGGAAATGCTGGACGACCATCGCGGATGATGCATTGTTACGACCGGTTGACCGGGTTAACCGCAAATTCGTCGCCATGCGCCCGAATCAACTATGGGTAGCGGACATCACTTTCGTGGCAACCTGGGCCGGATTCGTCTATGTTGCCTTTGTAACGGATGTTTTTGCCAGACGCATTGTGGGCTGGCGCGTGGGCAGATCACTGCATACGGATCTGGTGCTTGACGCGCTGGAGCAGGCACTGTGGTCGCGCAAAAAGGTCAAGGGGCTGATCCACCATAGTGATCACGGTAGCCAGTATTTGTCGATCCGCTATACGGAACGTCTGGCCGAAGCCGGCATCGACGCCTCGGTGGGCAGTGTGGGCGATTCGTATGACAATGCGCTGGCCGAAACGATTAACGGTTTGTACAAGACTGAAGTGATTCGAAAACGAGGTCCCTGGCGCAACATTGATGCTGTCGAATATGCCACCCTGGAATGGGTGGATTGGTTCAACAACCGCAGGCTGCTGGAGCCGATAGGCAACGTCCCGCCTGTGGAGTTTGAAATGGCGTACTATCGCCAAATGGAAGAGTCGGCTGAGGCTGCATGACTCAAACTAACGAGCCTCCGAAAAACCCGGGGCGATTCACTATGCGCAATGCAGATCAATTGTTATTCTGGTAACCTACTTTTGTCTATAAACGAAACGCCCCTTATCTTGGCGTCCAGTGTCTGGTTACTGGAAAGATGACCGTCCGCAATGTGTCGTTGTGTAAAGCGTACATAAAAGTCGAAGGCCGAGTGTCACGACTGTCAGGTTTCGGGCGACGAAATCACAAGTTTGAATGGCTCGATCGGGTCGGCTGCTGCATTCCATCAGAGTCTGCAAACGGGTAGCCTGAATAAATTACCCGAATCAACATTTCAATGACCGCTTATGAGAAGGCTACCAAAATCATTTGATGGCCGTTACGTGAAACGGTCGCGCAGATTTATTTACTATGTTGCCTTATGGATTTCAGATTTGTCGCTTGGCGCTCCAATACCATACCAAACCGGCCAATTTCATTTTTGGCACCTTATAACTTCACGGCTAGTACAAATTGTCCGCTCTCCAATTGCTCAACGCCCCATTTGGATTATTAACGCAAAACGTCACCTATTGCTGCTCACGAATTTTCAAGGCATGGTAAATACAGGATCTGCGCCCTTCCACGCCAGACGCCGCCGCCAAGCTTCGGGATCGTCATTTCCGCAGTGAAACAGCACCACCGTTTTTCCATCCATGACCGCCTGATGAAGTATCTTCAGCTTGTCCTCAGGAATGCCCAAACGACGCAAGGCGATAGTCAGGTGAGTTGCTAGGGCACCAGTAGTCATCAGACCGGCACCAACTGCTGCACCGACGATGGCATCAATCAGTGGACCGGCGACGAACACAGACCCAATGCCTGGCAGCAGAAGCAGGCCGGCAGCGCCGGCCAGCATTCCCCCCAACGAACCCCATAGCGCGCCTTGGGTACCCCAGACCTTGAAACGTTCCTTTTCGTTGGTATAAATAATACCGAGAAAGTCGTCACCCTGCCCGCCCGCCTTGTGCAGAATCGACACCTGATCCATTTGGAAATCTTGTTTGATCATCTCCTCAACCACGGCGCGGGCATCGTCAGGCTTGTCAAACACGGCACCAACAAAATTATCGCTAAGCTTATTCATGGTTATCTCTCCTTGCCTTACCGGGATTAGAAATGAACTTGCAGCTTGAATAGCCTCATTCGTTCCTAGTTACAATTACTATCGATTCATCGTAAACGATTCAATCCTGTCATCATTGAAGTTTCCTTGCAACATCAATTGTCAGGGTCATTCTAACTTTTAGTCGGATTAAATGAAGCCATCGTGCTTTTTGGTATTCACGGCTCAGTAATGCACCGGTAAAAACTTACAGGATTTCCGGAACTGTTTCAATGACCTGGACAAACTCCTTGTTAGCGCCAGGAAAACACTTGTTAGGACTCAACGCAAAGATTTTTTTTGGATGAAAATGCAGTGTGTCATTTATCTGCTCGGGAACAGGAATATTAGGTTGCCTGCGTCGATTGATAAAGAAGAGAAAATCCAGCCGCCCAAAGGGGCATCACCCAGTATCCAAAAGCAGAGGTAAACTGAGCCAGTACCATAACCACATCTGGGCTTGGCAACCAATGCCAAGCCATCTGAAAAACAAACAATGCTGCCGCCAGAATATTGCCCGTCAAAATCAAACGATGCCCCCAACCGTACCCTTTGCCGTCCGGGTCTCCAACGATGGGCAGGATGCCACCGAGCAGTCTGCGTAATACAAAGACCGTCCCCAGCAACAGCAGCGCACCGACGATGCGCCCAGGGATCCCTTCCTCCTGCGTATCTGCGCCGAACAGTTCCAGCACCACGCGCCCGACAGCAGCTACCCAACCCATCGCCAGCGTTTGCGGAATCAGGAACCAGGCCGCGAAAATATTCAGTTCCGGGAGTTTCATGCTTTACCCTAGACGAACAACCTGTTCAAGTGTGCGACGATCTTGTTCAACATGCTACTTTCCTCGCTTCCGGTCCGGCAACTCCGCCAACGGAACCGCCGTCATTTCCAGTATTGAATGATACCAGCCCAACTCATTGGTGGGTCTGTTCGTTTGCTTCGACATTAATCGCACAGGTGTTATGCATTAGAATGTCATATAGCCTGTTCCAGTGGTTACTGACGTGTGCACCAAATAGTGCGTAGTGCGTTATAGGAAACATGAGAACCAAGACTGATGCCCGGAAATTGGATGGAGCCACGCAAGCTCACCTGCGGAAGCTGGTGGTGAAAGCGGTGCGTGGAGGGATGACGCAAACCGAAGCGGCGACGACATACAGCGTCAGCCTGCGAGCGGTGAGCAAATGGATGAAGTTGTCTCGTGATGGTGGGCTGCGGGCGTTGAAGCCTGGCAGGCGTGGTCGACGCCCTGGCGGCGGACGGTTGAATACAACACAGGCTGCGCGCATTCGTGCGCTGATCATTGGAACGATGCCCGACCAGTTGAAGTTGCCGTTCTACCTTTGGACGCGGGAAGCGGAGGCCCGCCTGATCGAGCGGAAGTGTGGCATCACAGTTTCGCAGACGACGGTCGGGCGTTACCTCAAGGCATGGGGTATGAGTGCACAGAAACCCGTACGCCGTGCCTACGAGCGAAACGATGTAGCGATTGCCCGCTGGCTTGACGAAGACTACCCAGCCATCGTCAAGGTAGCGAAGCGCGAGAAAGCGACGATTTATTGGGGTGACGAGATGGGATTGCGCAGTGATCATGTCAGCGGAACTTGTTTCGCCCCGATGGGGCAAACGCCGGTGGTGCGAGCGACCGGGCAACGCTTTGGCTGTAACATGATCTCTGCGATCACCAATCGTGGTGCACTGGCATTCATGGTGTTCGAAGGCAAGTTCCAGAATTCGGTGTTCATTGAATTCATGAAGCGGATGCTCAAACAGGTCAAGGGCAAGATATTCCTGATCGTCGATGGTCACCCGGTGCATCGTTCGGCAGCCGCGAAGAAGTTTGTCGCCGAAAACGCCAAGCGTCTGCGGCTGATTCGTCTGCCCGGCTACTGCCCCGAACTGAACCCTGATGAGTTGCTCAATCAGGACGTCAAGACTAACGCCCTGGGAAAGAGCCGGCCAACCAACAAAGCGGAGATGGTGGCCAGCCTGCGTAGCCATCTTCACCGCCGACAGAAGCAACCTCATGTGATCCAGAATCTGTTTCAGGAAAAACATGTTCGCTATGCCGCCTGACCAAAATCACGCACTATTTACCGGCCTGCTCAGTAAATGGCCATAACGAGTTTCCAGGATCGACTCAAATCGCTCAGGGAATTGAAAATGTGTAACGGCAAACTGCCGAAAGCTTTTGTCGAATGGCATCCTGATTTCCATACGACATCGGCCTGTTAATCCAAACTGATCCGAAAAAAATGGAACGAAAAATCTATTGGGGAATTGCAATTATCGCGTTGGTGATCCTGGGTGTGGCCTTTGTTCAGGGGGACAAGCCCCCCGAGAAATCGGACTTGCCTTGGCATATCGAACATCCCACTGCGGACACCAGCCGGATTTTCGGCATCACATTGGGACAAAGCAACGCCGGCGAAGCCGAGCAGCATTTCAAGGAAGCGGCCAAGACTCTCTTGTTTAAATCGCCCAGCGGCCGATTGGTTGTGGAGGTTTTCTTTGAAGAGGTCAACCTTGCCGGTCTGAAAGCCAGGGTAGTGTTGAATATCGCGGTCCCGGATACGGAACTGGAAGGAATGCTTGAGCGCGGCGTACGCATGAATGCCACGGGCAGCGGCAAGGAAATTACTCTGACTCCAGATGACGTCGCCAGAGTATTCACCATGCCGATCAGCAGCTTGACCTATATGCCTTCTGTTCGTTTGGAAGACGCTGTTTTCGCCAAGCGTTTTGGGCAACCGGCACAACGCATCAGGGAAAGGGAAAGCGGTGCCGTACACTGGCTCTACCCGCAGCAGGGGCTGGATATTACCCTGGGCGGAGGCGAGAAGCCATTGCTGCAATATGTCTCGCCCAAGGATTTTGGCAAGCTGATCCAGCCACTATTGGCTAACGGGGAGATAGTCAAATAGATTTATTGAACTTGCTATCCTTGATTTCTTCGGGATGAGTATTTTCCGGCCGGTGGATTGTCAGGGCATCATGTCTTCATCGTCATCCTGCAGAATGCGGTTGGCATTGCCTTCCATATCTTCATACTGCCCCTGTTTAACTGCCCAAATCATTATTACAAAAAATACCAAGCCCAGAAATGTCATGCCGGGTATCAGGGTGTAAATTACGCTCATGTCACCTCCTATGTTTTTTCATTTTTGAACAAATTGCGGATGCGTGCTGAATTGCCGATCACCACCAGCGAGCTGATAGGCATGGTTATTGCCGCGACCAATGGGTTGATCTTGGACATCATCGCCAGAGGCACCATGATAACGTTATATACAAAGGAAAGCCCGATGTTTTGCTTGATAGTGCGCAAGGTTCGGCGCGATAGCAGGGTTGCCAAGCGCACCTTGTCCAACCCGTTGTGCATCAGCACGATATCGGCACATTCCATCGACACATCGGTTCCCGAGCCGAGTGCGATACCCACGTCGGCGCGTATCAAGGCAGGTGCATCGTTGATGCCGTCGCCCACCATGGCCACCACCCCGCCTTCCTGTTGCAAGCGCCGAATTACCTGATCCTTATCCTGTGGCAGCACTTCTGCAATCACTTCCATGCCGCCCAGCCGCTGAGCAATGGCATCGGCCACCGGCTTGCGATCCCCGCTCAGCAGGGTCATTCTGATGCCCGCTGCACGCAACTCATTCACCAATTGCTGCGCATCTGCGCGTAATTTGTCCGTCAATGCGAACATGCCAGCATGCGCATCGCCCAACGCGCAGTGCACGCAACTCATCGTCTGCGCTTCCAGTCCGTGCGCATGCGCCAGCAACCCGGCATCCAGCTTAATGCCGTTTCGGATCAGCCATTCGGCACTGCCCAGTAATACAGTCTCCCCATCAACAATAGCCAGCACACCCAGCCCGGCTGTCGCGTGAAACCCCTGCACTTTGACATCGCGATAATTCAACTCCTGCGCTTCCGCTTCGGTGATGATGCCCTTGGCTATGCTATGTTCGCTATAACGTTCCACCGCTGCCGCGCTCAGCAATATGTCATTCGCGGAGAAGTCGGGGACACTATGGATATGAGCCACGCCCATCTTGCCTTCAGTCAATGTGCCTGTCTTGTCAAAGACGAAATGATTCACCTTGGACAACGTCTCCAGCACCAGACCATTCCTGACCAATATGCCGTGCTTGGCTCCCAAGCCGGAGGCCACGGCAATCGACATCGGCGTCGCCAAGCCCAGCGCGCAAGGGCAGGTGATGATCAGCACCGAAGTCGCTGCCATCAGAGCAATTTCAAAACTTTTGTTGTGCCAGATGAAAAAAGTCAGCGACGCGCAAATCAGCGTCACCAGCACAAACCATGGAACGATGGTGTCGGCCAGGCGTTGTATCGGAGCTTTTGAAGCTTGCGCCTCTTCAACCAGCCGGATGATTTTCGCCAAGGTAGTGTTTGGTAATGTCGAACTCACCTCCACCAGCAGCGCGCCATTGATATTCATCGTGCCGGCAGAAACCTTTGCGCCGGGTGACTTGCTCACCGGAGCAGATTCGCCGCTCAGCATGGATTCATTGACTGCACTCTTTCCTTCAAGTACGACACCATCCACGGGCACTTTATAACCGGGCTTGATTAACACATGGTCGCCGAGCTTTACTCCGCGTGTTGGCGTAATTTGCTCTTTGCCATCCTGCATGACTGTTGCCACGCGCGGCTGTAATTCCATCAGCCGCTTGGTAGCGGAGAGGGCCTGATGGCGGAACATGCCTTCCAGGTAGCGCCCGATCAGGATTACGAAAATCAGATTGGTGACAGTATCAAAATACACTGTGCCGATTTTATTCGCCGTCACTGTGATATAGGTGGAATAGGCATAGGTCACGCTCAGTCCGATCGCGATCGGCAAGTCCATGGTCAACCGCCCAACCCGCAACCCGCCGATTGCGCCCCGATAAAACGGATAACCCGCATACAACAGTGTTGGCGTAGCCAACACGAAACCCATCCAGTGGAAGAACTCGCGGAACTGGCCTTTATCCGCGCCGCTGTATAGCGCGATGGAAATCCAGATCAAGTTCATCATCGTAAAGCCGGAGAAAAAAAGGCGGAAGAGCATGCTGCGATTGGCTTTTTTGATTACACCTTCAGCAGTTTCCGGATCGTAAGGCACGGCCGAGTAGCCGATCTTGGCCAGGGCACGGATCAGATAGGAAAGCTTGTTCAGCTTGCTGTCCCAGCGCAGATGAATGCGCTTGGCGGCCAAATTGACATTGGCCGACTGAACCCCGGGTTCCCGCTGCAGCACGCGTTCGATCAGCCACACACAGGCGGGACAGTGGATTCCTTCCACGAGCAGATGAATATCGCGCAGGTCGCCGGAGCGGGTGATAAATTCCTGCTGCACCTCGTCGAAGTCATAGATTTCGATGTCTTTGGGAGGCTCGGGAGGAGGGGCAAGCAGCACTCCCTCCGGGGTGCGCCGGTAATATCCTTGCAACCCGGCCTCGAAAATGGCAGAGCATACCGACTGGCAGCCGAAGCAACAAAAGGCCCGCTCCGCACCATCCAGGCGGGCGTGGTAGTTTGCCCCGGCGGTGATAGGCAAGGCGCAATGAAAGCAGTTGCAAGTGCTGTATATGCTCTGCTGATTCATCGATGCCAAAGGCTAGTGTGCTGGCTCTGTTTCTAACACCAGAAACTTGTTGCTCTCCGCTTCGAACACATCTTCACCGCGTTTGACACGGATGCGCAGCTCCCAGTAGCCTTTGAGCGGGAAGCTGATATAGCCTTGATATTTACCTGACGATACTTGCGTGAATGGGATCAAAAAATCCTTGTCAGCGTCAGATGCACGATAAGCCACCACTTCCATTTCCCCGTTGACCGGCGCGCCTTGACGATCTACCACATCGATTTTATAGGCGGCTGGCGTGGCGAGCACGACCATATTCGGCAGCTTGATGGTGAATTTCCAGGCCAGGTCTTTTTGTGCCCTTATGTCGTCTATCGTTTCTGTATCAGACTTGCGATCCTTGGTGCTGTATTCGTGATCCACCAAGGTGGAACGGCCGTGCAAGGCGTACCAGATCAACACGGAATTGACCAATACTGCCGTGACGACCACGCCCAGCATGCCGAGGAACCATGGGTTGCGCCAACCATCCTTACTTCTTTGTGAAAGCATTTGTCGCTCCTTGTCGGATATCGTTCAGGGCCTGGGGGCGTTGAATTTGGAGTCGTATTCCGCCGTTATTTTTGGATCTTCCGTGCTTTGAATATGAAACTCTATCGGTGTCACTTCCTGTTTGATGTCTCCCCCGGGTGCTTTGACGAAGATCGTAAACGAAGTGCCGCGGCCATGATGGGTTAGCAATGGCTGTTCAGCACCAATAATTGTCTGTCCCTGTATACCGCCCGTTGCTGTCACGTGCACATGAAAATCATTATCCGTCTTGTTGACCACCTTGAATTCATATTTATTCTGGATCGAGCCATCACTCATGGTGACAAACAATGGCTGGCGTTCCGGGATCACCCGAAGAGTCAACGCACCCAGATGGGTCAACCCATATACGATGCCGCCCAACGCGATGAGTATGATACTGATGTAAACCCAGGTACGAGGGTGCTGGTAAAGTCTTTTTACCGGCTTGCCATCGATCTCATCCAGCGAGGCGTAACGGATCAATCCGCGCGGCCTGCCCACTTTGTCCATGATGGAGTCACAGGCATCCAGACATAGTCCGCACGTAATACAGCCCAACTGCTGGCCTTCACGGATATCCACTCCGGTAGGACAAACCTGCACGCACTGAAAACAATCAATGCAGTCGCCTTTCGTCTGCGCGCCGGCTTCAGCACCCCGATGAATTTTCCCGCGCGGCTCACCGCGCTTGACATCATAGGTTGGCATGATGGTCTGACTGTCCGTCATCACCGCCTGGATACGTGCATAGGGGCATAGCCAGAAACAGGTTTGTTCACGCAACAATCCGGCCAAAATGTATGTGCCCGCAATGAACATGGTTAGTGTTACCCATCCCACCATCGGCAACTGGAAGTCCAGCAAGTTGTGCCAATAGTCGAAGGCATCATCGAACCAGATTGAAAAACTGATTCCGGTTAAAGCCGCGATCACAAGCCAAATCGAATGCTTGATCGCTTTCAGGCGGATCTTTTCGATATTCCAGGGTGCATTATCCAATTTGCGCCGCTGTGTGGGATTGCCCTCAATTTTTTCTTCTATCCAGGTAAAAACATCTGTCCAAACCGTCTGAAAACAGAAGTAGCCGCAGAATACCCGCGAAGCGACCGAAGTCACCGCAAACAGGGTCATCGCCATGACGAGCAGCAGTAGCGACAGCATCCAGATGTCCTGGGGTAGTACCGTCAGGTTAAAAAAATGAAACTGGCGATCAACGATGTCAAAAAGAACGGCCTGCTTGCCGTTCCAACGTGCGTATGGACCAAGAAAGAAGAGCAACCAGAGCGAGCCGGTCATGTATTTTATCGAGCGGAAAAAACCCGGCATACGCTTGGCATGGATGGTCTTGTCACCCAGATTGACACTCCAGGTCTCAAACTCCTGATAAATAGCAGCGACGCTGGCTGCATCCTTCTGTTGGGTCTCTTTTTCCACGCTTTTACTCCTGACTACCCGACTACACAATCGAACCGATTTACCAGCCTAACTAACGAATGAATCAATTGTGTAGTCCCACATAAGAACTGATTGTTTAGAGCTTGCTAATATAGCGGTATGAAAAAAGGAGGAGACAGCAACCTCCTCCTTTCGCGTACCGATTCGATGTTATTGATTGTCTTTGCTTCTTGTAGCGTTCCTGTACACCAAATACAATAACCAGGCCGCCACCAAAGCACTACCTGCAACGGCAATAATCACACCCCAGAACACCATGTCGTGATTCATCTGCTTTCTCCTTTTCTAAGGTACCGCGCAAGGCATGATTCCTTGAGCGGGCACACAGATTACTTGGCCTTTACTGCCGGAGCGGCGGTGACAGCTGCTGCCGCCTGCGCAGGAACGGCGGGTGCATCTGGTTGGCCTCCGCCAAACTTGTACACGTATACCGCCAACTTCTTGATATCGGCATCGCTCAATTTGCCGGCTTCCTTGAAGTTCGGCATGATGGCGATACGAGCCTTGGGGTCACCGGAGTTCACACCATATGTGATGGTTTGTTTTATCGCGTCCAACGATCCATTAAAACGCCAGATCTTGTCGGTCAGGTTAGCCGAACCCATTGCTTGTATCCCCTTAGCATCGGCGCCATGACAACCGGTACAGTCGCTTTCCATGAATACCTTTTTGCCGGCGGCAACTGCAGAATCAGCATCCGCCTTGTCCATGCCCTCGTCGCTCATCGCCTTGACATACAGAGCCACATCGTCGATTTGCTGTGCAGTTAAACTGTCCTTGTGCGCGACCATCATGCCTTGCCGCCCGCCGGAAATGGTGGTGTAGATATCATCGATCTTGCCGCCGTACAACCAATCGTCGTCGTCTAGAATAGGCGCAACCAGCCCTTCCTTATCCTTGGTGCCGACACCGTTCGTGCCATGACAGGGCGCACAGTTATCGCCGAACAGTACCTTGCCGGAACGTTTCACATACTCGGTCAAATCAACGTCGGCCAGGATCGCCGCAGGGGTCAAATTTTTGATCTTGGCTTCATACTTGCTGCGCACTGCGTCAACTTGACCTTTGTCGGCTTCCATTTCCTTGATTGCCGTCCACCCCCCTAACCCCTTGAAGAAGGTGTTGGAGGACGGAATGGGAACAGATGGGTAGTACAGCCAATACACCACAACCCAGATTGCACTGGCAGCCAGGGCCAGCATCCACCATCTGGGTGGTTGATTGGTAAAGTCGGCCAAGTCGTCGTCCCAAACGTGCCCAGTAGTTGTAACGTCCGTTACATCGTGTTTTTCACTCATCATTTTTCTCCCCGATGGCAATGCTCTTCGTCATCCAGCGCCATACCGCGCCGGGACTCAAACTTGTCTTTGTTCGCAGGTCGGAACACCATGAAATAAACGTAAATCATCGCGACGAACACAAATACGGCAAAATATACGCCGAGCCAGTCATTCGTTGTCATGGACTCCACGTCCATCCCGAGGTATCCCATCAGCTTAATCACGGTAATCCACGCCTTCGTTGAATTTGATTTGATTGCCCAAGCCTTGCAGATAAGCAATGACTGCATCCATCTCAGTCTTGCCTTCGACTGCGGCCTTCGCGCTGGCGATGTCGGCGTCGGTATAGGGAGCGGGATAGAAGGGCATCATACGCATCACTCTCATGGTCTTGGCTACCATGGCCGGGTCCACCTTATTGTTATCCAGCCAAAAGAAGTTGGGCATAACGGACTCAGGCACGACATCACGCGGATGGCTTAGATGGCGGCGATGCCATTCATCGGAATATTTGCCCCCCACCCGAGCCAAATCTGGGCCGGTACGCTTGGATCCCCATTGGAACGGGTGGTCATACATCGATTCGGAAGACACCGAGTAATGACCGTAACGATCCTTCTCGTCGCGGAAAGGGCGAATCATCTGCGAGTGACACAAATAACAACCTTCGCGGATATACACTTCACGCCCGGCCAATTCCAGCGGTTTATAGGGGCGCACGCCATCACCGGGCTTCCAGTCATCCAGGGTTTGACCCGGCTTGCGATCCCAGACAATGGGCGCAACATCACCCGCGTTTTTCTGTGATTCCTTTACGTTGGGCGACAGATGGGTCATGGTCGTGTCCACGTAAAAAAGTGGCACAATTTCCACTATGCCCCCTATGGCAACCGCAAGTGCAATTACTATAGCCAGCTTGATGGTGCTCCGTTCCAGAGAGTCCTGAAATTTTGTTGAATAAATTTTGCCGTGATCAGACATGTCACACTCCTTATGCTTTGGCAGGAAGGGCGCTGGTACTGTGCGCACCACTTGCTTGACGCACAGTCATCACCACGTTGAACAACATGATCCACGTACCCAAATTGTAGATAACGCCGCCGACGACACGCATCGCGTAGTATGGATGCATGGCGGATACGGATTCCACAAAGGTATAGGTCAACGCGCCATACTCGTCATAATCACGCCACATCAGACCTTGCATAATGCCCGACACCCACATCGCCACCACATAGATCACAGCACCGATCGTTGCCATCCAGAAGTGCACATTCACCAGGTTGTCGGAGTACATTTCGGTGTGCCACAGCTTCTTCACCATGTGGTAAATCGCACCTACGGAAACCATCGCTACCCAGCCCAGCGCACCGGAATGCACGTGACCGATGGTCCAGTCGGTGTAGTGGGACAACGCATTTACAGTCTTGATGGACATGACCGGGCCTTCAAAGGTGGACATCGCATAGAACGCCAGAGATACCACCAGGAAGCGCAAAATGTAGTCGGTGCGCAGTCGATCCCATGCACCGGACAACGTCATCATTCCGTTCATCGCACCACCCCAGGAGGGGATGATCATCGCCAGGGAAATGGCAGCACCCAGGGAGCCGGCCCAGTCAGGTAATGCGGTGTATTGCAGATGGTGTGCCCCCAACCACACGTAGCCGAAGGTCAGGGCCCAGAAGTGCAACACGGACAGACGGTAAGAAAAAACCGGGCGGTTTGATTGCTTGGGCACGAAGTAGTACATGATCCCCAAAAATCCAGCAGTCAGGTAGAAACCCACCGCATTATGACCCCACCACCATTGAATCATGGCATCCTGCACGCCCGAAAAGATGGAATAGGACTTGGTCAGACTGACCGGGATTGCCAGGCTGTTTACCACATGAAGGTAGGTGATCATGATGATCATGCTCATGAAGAACCAATTCGACACATAGATGTGCGAACTCTTGCGTATCGCGACAGTCATGATGTAATTCAAACCAAATGCCAGCCAGACCACGGCGATCAAAATATCAATCGGCCATTCCAGT
This sequence comes from uncultured beta proteobacterium, assembly GCA_963723415.1. Classification (GTDB taxonomy): domain Bacteria; phylum Pseudomonadota; class Gammaproteobacteria; order Burkholderiales; family Gallionellaceae; genus Gallionella. The sequence continues at coordinate 724,081 of CAVRQB010000004.1, forward strand.
TCTGCGTATTCCTTGCCTTGGGTCATTCCCAGCGGTAACGTGATCACCGCCAGCACGATGATCAGGTTCCAACCCCAGAAGGTGAACCACGCCAAGCCATTGCTCCACAGCTTGGCCGCGCCGGTGCGCTGCACTATATAATATCCGGTGGCCATCAGGGTGCAGCCACCAAACGCGAAAATCACCGAGTTAGTATGTAGCGGACGGAGCCGCCCAAAGGTGATGTAAGGAATATCGAAATTCATAAACGGCCACGCCAATTCAGATGCAATATACACACCGAGCAACGTGCCTACGACCAGATATATAACGGCCATGATGGAAAACCATTTGACCACATCCATATCGTACTTAACCGGTATCGCTTGAGTTGCTTCCACGGTAACCCTCCCCTCTAGAACTAAAATAATAAACGCGCGTAATTAACTCTCAGCAGAGACAAGTAAAAAACACCCCCTTATTCCAGCTTTTAAACCGCGCAGTCATGGTACGCCCACAAGCGAGTAAATCAATGGGGGTGCGGCATCTTTTTATACCTGAATAAATTACGGGCACCTCTAATAATACGATTTAGCGGCTCCTTGATTAATTTCAGCTCAACTTTTCTGCTAATCGTCAGATTTTCTGTTTAAAGCTTGGCCATTTTAGCTTTTCTAATAAGCCTTTTTGCCATTTCATGCCATAGCGGACGCAACTTTCCTGTCGCGTCTCATCAATTGCCCCAGACGCACCATGTTATAAACCAGGTTCATCATTCCGATCTTGACCTGTGCTCGTAGCAGCCCAATGGTGCGCACGATGTGACCGCCCATCTGAGCTTGTGCTCCAAACACATGTTCGACACGTGAGCGAACTCGGCTCTTCTCTTTGTTTGATGCCTTCTGTGCCTCGGTCAGTGGGCGGTTACGCGATCCCTTCTCACAGATTTGACTTTGCATTTTGCACGCTGACAGTTGCGCTTCCTTTTCTGCCGAACGATAAGCACTATCCGCATACACAGCACGTTTATTGCCTTCTTCATTCTCCGTGTGATCTAAAATCGCTTCGAACACTTGACTATCATGTACTGCTGCATCAGTTACCGCGTAGCTTTGTACCAGTTTGTGTTCCTGATCGGCGTTGATGTGGTTCTTGAACCCATAATGGTTCTCGTTGTTCTTCTTGGTCCAGCGTGCATCAATGTCCTTTTGTGCCAGCTTGTGCTGATTGGCATTTTTGCCCCACTCAATCGGTATAGCACCTTCTTTAAGCAGTGCATTCTCTTCGCGGCTATTGCGTTGTCTGGGTGCTTCGACAAAGGTGGCATCAATCATTTGTCCGGCACGGGCGACATAGCCGCGTTGCGCCAGTTGTTCATGAAAGCGATTAAACAGTACCTCCGTCAGTTGCCGCTCTTTCAGTCTTTCCCTAAATAGCCAGACGGTTTTGGCATCTGGTACTTTGTCTTCCAGTTGCAATCCAAGAAAGCGCATGAAAGAAAGCCGATCACGAATTTGGTATTCAATTCGGTCGTCAGAGAGGTTGTGCAGTTGTTGCAGCACAAGAATCTTGAACATCAGTACGACATCAATAGGCTTGGCACCCGCATTGCTCTTGCGTGCTTTATCGTGGATGCTATCCAAGTCCGCACGAAATGCTTCCCAGTCAATCTGAGCGTTCAATCCAACCAGCGGATCGCCCATTTCGGTCAGCTTGGCAGTCCGTTCCGCAATATCAAACAATCCAGGTTGTCTTTTATGTTTCATCCTATATGCTCACGTTGTAAAATGGCTCCCGTACATAACGTTTCACGCCAAGGTTCGTGTACTGTTGCCAAGAATATCAGGCGAATTAAATGCGCGGCCATGAAAATTGACATTGAAAAACTCACTGAAGATGAACTGATCGATCTCAACAATCGAATCGTTGCCCGTCTCAAGTTCATTCAACAATTTCGTGCACACTCAAAAATGCTTGAATTCAGCATAGGTGACCGCGTTTCATTTCAACCAGAAGGACACCCCGAACTCACTGGAATGTTGACCCGCTACAACAAAAAATCAGTGACCATCATTACTGATAGTGGGCAGCAATGGAACGTCGCACCTGGCTTCTTGCGTAAGGCAGATAAAACATCGACTGCATCTTCACGTTCCGCCACCGTTCTCCACCTGACAAAAAAATAAGCTCACTGAAAATTATCAGCAATTATTAGAGGTGCCCTTACTCAATTATGACAACAGTTGCACCACGAAATGGGTACAAGAGTTGAAGCCGATTAACCTGAGTAACAATAAGCAAGCTGCAAATTATTTTCCAACATAAAAAGGGACAGAATCTGTCTTCCGCACGCTTCAACACTTTAATAATGTATTTTATGTACATCTTATTGGGGGGGATATCATTTGTCAATAGAGCAAATCGAAGGATGCTGCGCCTAACAGTCTGTTACTCGTAATACGTTTACTAAATTAATCAAGGTGCTAATTTTGCGTGCGGGTAGAGGGTCCAGCATTCACAGAATACGGCCAGCTTAACTCATTCGATTTTGCTCATCGACCGATGGCCAGCAGCAATCTAATGTCGTGCACCAGCAATTCTGAGCGCTGTCCATAAGGCGAAAGCAGTAATGGTTTGCCTCTTACGCCAAGCAAATATATGCCGTCCGAATGATCTAGTGTATAGCCGCCGTGCTTGTCATACTGCTTCACGTAGTTTACGCCAAATGCCTTGGCCGCTTGGGCGGTGGCCTGTGCATCACCATGCAAACCCAAGAAAGACGGGTCAAAGGATGTCACAAACTTCGCGAGTAGCTCAGGACTGTCTCGTTCCGGGTCCAGCGTGACGAATAAGACCTGTACCCTGTCCGCATCATTGCCAAGTAGGCGCATAACCTGCGCCAAATCGGCCAGAGTAGTGGGGCATACCTCGGGGCAGTGTGTATAACCGAAGAACAGCACCACCACTTTCCCCCTGAAATCCAATAGGGTGCGGGGTTTGCCATTAGAATCGGTAAGCTGGAAGTCAGCCTGCCCATGTTGCCAGGAGATGTCTATGGCATGGTAGGGCGATGGCATCTCCGGCTCCCCACACCCGCTAAGCAGCAAGATCAGTATTATTAAAATAAGGTTACGCATCAGTAGTGTCCGGTTAACTTACAAAATTCCGAGCCAAGGCTGAGTATTGGCGCGGGTTACAAAGCGATTTATTTTGGTGCCGATTTGAAATCAGTTTACCCACATTCCGCTTCGAGTAACTTCCAGAGATTGAATTCTCTGGAGGTGAGCCATGAACTTGGGCAAGACGCTGTTCGCGCAGATTATGGAGTACATTCCATGGACCAGCTTTACGCGAATCGTGGCGCGTTATGGCGGCGATTCCAGAGTACGCAGCTTGAGTTGCCCAGAGCAATTTCGCGCCACGGCCTTTGCGCAACTGACTTACCGCGAGAGCCTGCGCGACATCGAAACCTGTTTGCTGGCCAATCAGGCAAAACTGTATGGCATGGGCTTTCGTTCGCCGATCAGGCGGTCGACGCTGGCCGACGCCAACGAAGGGCGCGACTGGCGCATCTGGTCGGACTTGGCCGCCTTGCTCATTCGGCGTGCACGCAAGCTGTATTGCAACGACAGCTTTGGTATCGATCTGGACAACACCGTCTACGCCCTGGACGCCACGACCATCGATCTGTGCCTGTCGCTGTTTCCATGGGCGCCGTTCCGCTCCGCCAAGGCGGCGGTCAAGCTGCATACCCTGCTGGATCTGCGCGGCAACATCCCGGCCTTCATCCATATCTCGGACGGCAAGACCCACGAGGTCAACGTGCTGGATATGCTGACCTTCGAAGCCGGCGCATTCTATGTGATGGATCGGGGTTATCTGGATTTCAGTCGTCTGTTCGCGTTGCACCAGACAGGCGCGTTCTTCGTGACTCGCGCCAAGCGCGGCATGGATGCACGCAGGGTGTATTCGATGCCGTCCGCCCGGAGCACAGGCATTATTTGCGATCAGCGCATCGCACTGGATGGCTTTTACATCTCGCAGGACTATCCCGAGCAACTGCGGCGCATCCGTTTCAAAGACCCGGAAACAGGCAAGACGCTGGTGTTCCTGACCAACAACACCGTGTTGCCCGCGCTGACCATTGCCGCGCTTTACAAGAGCCGCTGGCAGGTGGAACTGTTCTTCAAGTGGATCAAGCAACACCTGCGCATCAAGCGTTTCATCGGCAACAGCGAGAATGCGGTGAAGACGCAAATCTGGTGCGCTGTCTCCACTTACGTGTTGATCGCCATTGTCAAAAAGGAGCTTCAACTTGATGCCTCTCTATATTCTTTGCTACAGATTCTTTCTGTGTCTGTTTTTGAGAAAACCCAGCTATCTCAGGCCTTCGCAGCCAGTGGGCAGTTGCCAGATCAGACTGAATTTACTAACCAACTAAATTTGTTCGACTTTTAACCGGACACTAGTGGTTACGCATCTAGAATCATCCTAGAAATTGCTGTTGTCAATGCCAGACAATGCGCATGATAGAAATTGCAGCGACGCATTCAGGGTAAATAAAACAATTGTCTGAGCGCCACGGTGTATCGCGACGAACTACTGGTTATTATGCATCCACATGACAACTCCCAGCCCAACCGTATGCAGCAAAAACATAGCTTACTTTTATCAGTCCATATATGCCAAACGCAATTACTAGTAGGCCTGCAAATAATCGAACTTTTGGAGATTGTACCCAATGGCGGCAACTTTCCCAGAACAAGCCAATGAACAGCAGATTGGGCAAGGTACCCAACCCGAAGGCCAGCATTATCAACGCGCCGCTTTCGGCGTGACCGCTGGCCAATGCCGTGACCAGGACGCTGTATACCAACCCGCACGGCAACCAGCCCCATAAAGTGCCAAGTAGCAAAGCTCGCACTGGCGATGTAATAGGAAACAGGGAGCGCGTCAGCGGTTGAATGCGTTGCCACAACCCACTTCCGACCCGCTCGATGCGTTGCACCATGCTCCAAATTCCAGCAAGGTACAACCCAAGCGCAATCAGCATCAAACTTGATAGTGCAAAAAGTAAGTGCTGTACCGGCACCACATCTCCCAATAACAAACCGGCTTGTCCAATAGCGCCGACCAGTAAGCCGGCCAAGGTATAGCTAGCGATGCGTCCGCTGTTATAAGCAAGGTGAAATGGCCAGCGTGCACCATATTTCGGCAATTGCGAAGTGAGGATGCCAACAATACTGCCACACATGCTGATGCAATGTACGCCTCCCAGCAACCCAACAAAAAATACCGCGATGATGCTAAATTCAGTCATGCGCACTTTCCTGTTCCCGTAATTTCAGATCCATAAGTTTCAAATCCGGATACTTTATAACTTCATGTGCAACTGTTCGTCCTTGCTATGGAACTTCACCTGGAAACGGCGCGTTGATGGCTTCCGTAATGCCGTAGTATCTCCCTTTCGGACCAGCATACCAGCCATATGACATTCGTTCATCTGGCAATCGAAAGTTATATGAATTATTTTGAGCCAATGGTGGGTATTATCAAAGAAAATCGATGCTGAAAATTTCAGGAAATTGGATTGAATGAACACGGTAAGCTGATTCCACTTCAAAATCAGACCAAAACAATCGTGTAAAATTTCATTCAATAGATCTTAGCTTGAGTACAATATTATGCTACGATGAAATCTGGTTGATTAATTCTTGTGTTTAATCTGGTTACCCGGGAGGTTAAAATGGCAATAATGACAACAATCTGCGCAGTTGGTACTGCAATTGGGGCGGTTCTATTTTCTTTGTGGATGATTAAGCAGCTGTTCACGAACAACTAAATAATATTATCTGACCGACATTGGTCAGCAATTAGCGCCATCCTGATTAGCCTTCGGCGAATGGTTTTGGAATTACGGGAGCTTTCGCTCCCGTAATTATTTGAGGGATTCTATTTAGTCTCTAGCGCTTTTCAAGACATTGAGCTATACAAAACGATAGTAGCTATATCCGATTGCGTTTTACACCAGCAAACCTGTGGTGCAAGCCTAATGAAGGTGTTACGTCGAGCGGGAATATCTTTCAATTCTTTTCGAGTCCGGAAGCTCAGTAGCTGTTCAACTCATATGGAGTACAAGCTACACAAGACAGTTTCTTTAGAAATTTCGCCCTACTTGGCTAGACCCAGAATGAAAGCGACAAGCTCATTCCTGTCTGCTTCACTAGCCCTTGTTTGAGGGGGCATAGGCGTGGTGCCCCATACTCCGCTGCCGCCCTTGGCGATTTTTGCGCTAAGCTTAGCTGCTGCTCCTGGATCACCCTTATACTTGTCAGCAACAGCTTGCCAAGCCGGCCCAACCACCTTTTTGTCAATAGAGTGACACATGGTGCAGCCGTTTTTCTTTGCAAGCGCCGGCATATCCACCGCCATTGAACTACCGGCAAAAGCTAAGCCAGTCGCTACTACAATTCCTACGACAAAAGATTTCATATCATTCTCCTTTGGTGATTTCAACATTAACAAGACTAATTTTGGCGGTGCTATTTTTATAGGATATGTTCGCGCGTAAACTCCATTTTCCTCCGGGACCTTTGAGAGGAGAGCATCAAATAAAGCCGCTAAACGCTAAATAATTAAGAGTCAAACAATTCACTGTCAGGCAAGAAACTTCACTTTTAATATACATATATTAACAATATATTATATATTCTTAAAGGCTAGACTTGTCAATAAAAATGAGGAAAGTTACCCGAAGGCGATCATCAAAGTGCGTGATAGCGTGCATTTCAGAGCATTGACGGTGCTACGGAACCGGCCAATCAAGTTCCATCCATTCGCAATTCGCGATGCTCTCCCCAATCACTTTCTCTGGGTCAACAACGGTCGAAGCCAGCGCCGCGACAATCGGGTTCTCGTGGGACACCGCCAGCACAGTCTCATTGAGGTGACGTATGGAGATTTCATCCTGAAAACTGCGCAACCGTTCCATTTGCTCCAGGAACGATTCACCTCGCGCCGGCTTGTATCGCAGTAAATCATGTTTCACCGCGTCGTTGAATGCGTCCACCGGCAGCCCATCCATGCCCGAGCGGCGCTCATTGAGCCGTGCATCGATGGTTAGTTGCAGATCATGATGGCGCAGCAGGATCTCGGCGGTCTGTTGAGCGCGTGGAAATTCTGAGGCGTAAGCGTAAGTGAAAGGTACCCCTCGCAACCTCTCGGCCGCAGCCTCGGCCTGCGCGCGGCCCCGCCGGGTGATATTGACCAGCCGTGTCGGATCATCGTTGATGCGGTTGGCGACATTCGCTTCGCTTTCGCCGTGGCGAACCAAAAATATTTTTATATTTGATATTTCGGCTCCTCTTTCAATGGATAGCAAATTATCGGTGTACCCATGGGTGTACCTATGCGCTCCACTAAAGAAAAATGGGTTAGACTGTTTACGATCTAACCCATGAATTCTTTGGTGCGCCCGGAGCGATTCGAACGCCCGACCCCTTGGTTCGTAGAAGCCGCAGGTTAATTTAATTCTTTTATTATCAATTACCTGCAACATCCGCCAATTGCATTCACAGCCTCACAAAGCCTAAAACAAAGGGCGTCCAGTACCACCCAGCTACGATTTGGCTACGAACTAAAAGCTCTTGACGTTGGCATTAGCCCGCATGGGCTGTCAGCAAACTTGCTGAAAGTTTTCAGGAAGCTCTCAAACCTTTCGACTTGCTATCTCTGACAGACCGCTTGTATGGTTTGGGTGGTGGTATCGGCTTTCCTGTGTAACAGTTAGGAAGCCGGGGTGGAGGGGCTACTGACCGCATCTGCTCTCTTAACCGAGAGACAAACTCCAAAAGAATCCCCCCACCCACACCGCCAGCGTCGATGAGGAATCTAGCGGCCCTGACCGCCGATTTGACCGCAAGCTCACGCAGGTGTGTCCACCCCAGCAACCTTTATCTTAATCATGGGAGACACATCATGCAAACCCCAAGCATAGTACTCAATATCGGCGCCGATGTCGCCAAGGACGAGATCGTGGTGGCCTGTTCGGAGGGGAGCTTTCCAGTGCGCAAACTTGTAAACCAGCGCACTGCGTTGCTGGCCTTTCTCAAGAGTCTACCGCCACGCAGCCGTATCGGCATGGAATCTACTGGCATCTATCACGAATTGTTTGCCAGCCTTGCCAACAAGCTCGGTTTCATCGTCTTTGTACTCAATCCCAAGGATGTCCGCCATTATGCAAAAGGCGTCGGGAGGCGTGGCAAGACCGATCGTGTGGATGCAGAACTCATCGCTCGAATGGTCGCGAAAGAACATGTCGATCTGCACGCCTGGGTGCCGCCTACACTGGAGCAACGCGAAATTAACCGATTGCTCAAACGCCGTGCCAAGCTGAGCTCCTTGCGTCAGGCACTTGGCATGTCGCTCAAGGGAGTGGACGGATTCGCTGCCGAACTCAAGGCCCTTAGAAAACGCTTCGATCAGGTCATTGCCCGCATCGACCAGCGAGTAAAAGAACTGATCGAGGCAAACCCCGATCGCAAAGAACACGTTACGCACTTGCGTACGATCAACGGTTTCGGTGCAGTGGTGAGCGCTGCAATGGTTAATTCGCTTGAGCGTATGCCCTTGAAGAGCGCAGATTCCTTCGTCGCATTCACCGGCCTGGATCCCAGGCCGGATGACTCGGGACGACATCAAGGCAAACGGCGTCTGTCCAAACGCGGTCCATCCGAACTGCGGCGATTACTCTATGTGGCAGCCTTGTCCGCCATCAAAACGAAGACCTGGAGGCCAATCTATGAGCACTATCGGGGAAAGGGATTATCCAGTACTGCCGCTATTGTCATTGTGGCTCGGCGCCTCGCTCGGACCGCTTGGTCGATGTACACCTACAAAACCGAATTCGATCCTGGACGCCTGATGAAAAGCTTGACTTGAACCATAGAATCTTTTGACTTTGTTGCCGTAGTACCCTAACCTTCCGCTATGTGCCTTAAGCCGTCCTTCGTTAATAAATGCTATGAAGGTAAATGGTCGGTGTCAATTTTACCCTTCATTTGTAACGCTAAGGGACTGCTGCCAAGCAATCACGTCCGATTGCCGCCAGCGCACCGATCCCGTACCGATGGATAATGGGCGGGGAAATTTCCCTAATTTTATCAAGCGGTAAATTGTTGCTCTGCTTAGGCCAGATATTTGTTCAACGGTCTTGCGCCGAAGGAGGTAGTCAATATCTTGTTGTTGAACGTTCGCGGTGTATTTTGCAATTTAGAGTGCATTATTTGATTTTTCCTGAGAATAGATCATGCCGCTGCCTCATGCCAATCGGGCACGCAGGCGGCTTTGCTTAGCTACTCTCACAACTTGCCATAAACTGGCGGAGGCTGTGAGATTCGAACTCACGGAACATTTCTGTTCGGCAGTTTTCAAGACTGCTGGTTTAAACCACTCACCCAAACCTCCAACGGAAGCCATGATACCTGAACTCGCTCCCCTCATAAATCAACCGATTTCACACAAAACAAACTTTCGGGTGCCTAGGTCAAATAGCTTGCACTGGACTTCACTCGCTTTCATAGACGTTTCTGAGCGTCTGCTCAGTGCTGCGGACATTCGACAGTGCTCTCCAATTAGGCGACTTGTCTCGCTCCATCCCTTCGCTATACGTGCCAATAATACATAATCAATTTGGATATATAAGGGATTTGGTTGGTTGATTTATTGATCTTAAAAGCGTACGTTGCGAAAGTAGGTTGCGTGATCAATCGCGTTCAACTTAATTACGCCTTGGAGGTGCCAAATGCCGGGACATTATATGCATCCTGATGTCTTCCAAATATGTGCAAGGGGTGAAACCTAAATCTTCGATCATAACGAAAAGGAGTATTTATCATGGCTGAAATATCCAAAAAATTGGTGATAATGGTAACAAATGGGCCAGAGAATCCAGAGCTTGCGACGATTCCATTTGTCATGGCGACAGCGGCACAAGCGTCGGACGTCGAGGTCCTAATGGGATTTCAAGGTAATGGTGTAATGCTTATGTCCAAAGGCATGGCCGAGCATGTCGCTGCCTCCGGTTTTCCACCACTCAAGGATCTATTGAATACCTACGTTGAGGAGGGCGGTAAGTTGTACGTTTGTGGTCCGTGCGTTGGGTCGCGAAAGATAGCGAAGGAGGATCTGGTCGATGGAGCTACGATTGTTGGTGCCGCAACGTTTATTGCTGAATGTATGTCCGCAACGAATGTGCTGGTGTACTGACCCGTTAATGGCTAGCGAGTAACGCTTAATCTGCACTGAACCGGAAGTGGCGAACTTCCGCTTCATGTCGCGGGCTCTGTGCATCATGAATGGCCGCTTTTCGGCTGTTACTGACGTGTGCACCAAATAGTGCGTAGTGCGTTATAGGAAACATGAGTACCAAGACTGATGCCCGGAAATTGGATGGAGCCACGCAAGCTCACCTGCGGAAGCTGGTGGTGAAAGCGGTGCGTGGAGGGATGACGCAAACCGAAGCGGCGACGACATACAGCGTCAGCCTGCGAGCAGTGAGCAAATGGATGAGGTTGTCTCGTGATGGTGGGCTGCGGGCGTTGAAGCCTGGCAGGCGTGGTCGACGCCCTGGCGGCGGACGGTTGAATACAACACAGGCTGCGCGCATTCGTGCGCTGATCATTGGAACGATGCCCGACCAGTTGAAGTTGCCGTTCTACCTTTGGACGCGGGAAGCGGTGGCCCGCCTGATCGAGCGGAAGTATGGCATCACAGTTTCGCAGACGACGGTCGGGCGTTACCTCAAGGCATGGGGTATGAGTGCACAGAAACCCGTACGCCGTGCCTACGAGCGAAACGATGTAGCGATTGCCCGCTGGCTTGACGAAGACTACCCAGCCATCGTCAAGGTAGCGAAGCGCGAGAAAGCGACGATTTATTGGGGTGACGAGATGGGATTGCGCAGTGATCATGTCAGCGGAACTTGTTTCGCCCCGATGGGGCAAACGCCGGTGGTGCGAGCGACCGGGCAACGCTTTGGCTGTAACATGATCTCTGCGATCACCAATCGTGGTGCACTGGCATTCATGGTGTTCGAAGGCAAGTTCCAGAATTCGGTGTTCATTGAATTCATGAAGCGGATGCTCAAACAGGTCAAGGGCAAGATATTCCTGATCGTCGATGGTCACCCGGTGCATCGTTCGGCAGCCGCGAAGAAGTTTGTCGCCGAAAACGCCAACCGTCTGCGGCTGATTCGTCTGCCCGGCTACTGCCCCGAACTGAACCCTGATGAGTTGCTCAATCAGGACGTCAAGACTAACGCCCTGGGAAAGAGCCGGCCAACCAACAAAGCGGAGATGGTGGCCAGCCTGCGTAGCCATCTTCACCGCCGACAGAAGCAACCTCATGTGATCCAGAATCTGTTTCAGGAAAAACATGTTCGCTATGCCGCCTGACCAAAATCACGCACTATTTACCGGCCTCCTCAGTAATATGGCAACGTGAACTGCTGGATCGTGCCAAGACCTGCACTTCATCCAAGGTAATGGTAATCTTTCGCCCCAAATTCTCAGCATATTTGCACCATCTACAATTCGGCCCGCCAGTGGGCGTATGGGCGCATAGCTAACGAAGATTACACTAGATTCTTCGTTCCGACAGCAAGTGGACGACCAACCACGCTGCGAAAGCAGTCGCCAGAGACGATATTAGAACAACCGCCCAAAATCCGTAATTGCTGTCTTTAAATGGCAATCCGCCAACATTCATGCCAAACATTGCCGCCAACATAGTTACTGGTAATGCAATGACCGTCACCGAAGTAAGTATAAATAAGGTTCGGTTCGTCCGTTCTCCGACCCGTGCTGCAATCTCGTCCTCCAACAATTTGATGCGTTCCTGAAGACTCGCCATGTCCCTTAAGATGACAGAAAAGTTTTCTGTTGCCAAATGCAAATGGTCTATGTCCTCTTCCTTCATCCATCGCGGGGGGCGGTCAACCAGTCTGAGCAGGGAATCAGGTTCAGGTGAGAGAAGCCGCTGCAAACGAACAAGGTCACGACGAATCCCACCTAATTCTGCACGCTTTGGAAGATGGTTCTCCGTCAGCATGTCTTCTATACTGTTTGCCTTATAAGCAGCATTTCGCAAGATATCGACTAACACATCGGCTTGAGTGCTCAAAAGTTGTAATACCAAAGCCAATGGGTTGTGAAAGGCATGGTTGGAGGAAATCAGTGACACCAGATTCTCTACAGAACGCAAGGGCTTGTCCCAAGCGCTCAAGAGCCATCGTTGCTGGATGCTTAACCACAAGGTGGCAACCTCTGGCTGCCTCTTGCGTGTTAAATCATAGGTGACGTCGTTAAGAACTGCAAATAGGCCATGATGAGCATGGGTTAATCGTGACGAACGTCTCTCGTCCTGCGAGATCAGCTTGAATAGCGCTGGCAGCTCCATGTACTCAAGCCAATTCTCGTTGATACCATGAGGATTGCTGAAGTGCATCCAAATGAATTCTGATGCGGCCACGTTTCCACGCTTCAACCACTCGAGCGCCGCTTCCGGGTCAACTTTTTGACCAACGCCATCACTCTTAAATAAATAGGCGTGGATTAGCTCGGATTGCATATCTGACTGGACTGACTGATTCATATCTTAAACCTGATCCGAATTCTCATTTGCAGGTTTTCAGTATGACCTATCCATTGACTAAATGGAACGCGTGTACCGGAACTGAGTGCGGCATGTTTTATCAGGCGGGGGACAAGCGGAATGCTAAGCATCTCGCACTCGGTCCATTGCTGGACGAGCATTACGATAGCCAAGGCCGCAATGATTATTCAGTCATATTGCCCCACCACACGCGATTGACCGCTTCGCGTCTCTGGCTGGTAATTATGAAGGGCTGCTTTATGGCGATAATTATGGCAAGATGATGTGCCGGTGTGTGCCAAAAGGAGACCATCACTCCTGCAGGTACAATTATGCAAATGTCGACCAAAGAATTAAGGGGGTTTAAGTGAATCGATCTATTATCAAAAAGACATTCGCTTCCACATCTTCACTGTTACTGACCGACGAGTCGGACCAAAAAGTGCTCAGCGCCGTAGGTTAGCCTATGAATTACCAAGTAACTTTCGAACAGAAGGCCGGATATCTACACGCTATCGTCACCGGTAAGAACAACAAAGAGAACGTAGTGCATTATCTTGTGGACGTCCTCCACGAATGCGTGGCACGCAACTGTTTTCGCGTGCTGATCGAAGAGCGTCTCGAGGGGCCCCGCCTGGCCACGATGGATGTCTTCGACATTGCATCTCAAGCACAGAGTCGCCGTCACGGACGGAGCCCAACCATTGCCTACGTCGACGTGAACGCCACAAGCATATCGGATATGAAGTTTGCTGAGGATGTTGCGGTCACCCGCGGAACTTTCGTTCGGGTATTCAGTTCCATGGCAGATGCTGAGCGGTGGATGATAGATCTCTGCGGCAAAGATGACTAACCAAAGATTCCTCTTGACCCAAACAATCCGCGGGGCTGAGCTTGCTCGTTGAAAGGACTCTTCCTGCGGAGAAGGTCCGCTCAACTGCTTTGTGTCGCCGTCTACTGGTTTCGAGGGGCACCTTTCTGGCGGAAAATATGGCAACATGGATTACCGGATCGTGCCAAATGCAACTATACGAAGTGTGGCAGAACTGATACGCAAAATAGACACCTATCGGGTGCCATATGCTGCCATTCAGGAACGGCAGCTTGTATGGTTGCGCTGGTGGTATCGGTCTTCTTCTGTAATAGTTAAGAAGCCGGGGTGGAGGGGCCAATGGCAGCATCTGCTCTCCCTTTGTGGGGCGAATTTTGGGGAATTGGCTTCCGCTACGTGCATTTTGATGCGATACCCGAAATAGCGCTGAAAAGGATGTCCATGTCAAAGAATGCGGCTTCAATACTAAAGCAACTCAAATACTCCTTCCTTGGATTCGGTCTAGTGATGGGACTTGTGTTCCCGTTCTATGCAAGCCTCTTCGTTAATTGGAAAGAAGGCATGCTGCTGTGGTTTTGTGTGGGATGTATCTTTGCCGGCATTACGATGGGCATCGTCAACCACAAGCTTCTCGAATGGTTGCTGATCAGCAAACTGCGTCAAGTCGCCATCGCATCAGAACGCATCCGCAAGGGTGACTTGCGAGAAGGCTGTGGCATACGAAGTTCCGATACGATTGGTGAGATCACCGAAGGCTTTGATGCCATGGCGGTTAGCCTTCGCGAGATAGTCGGCGAAATCGAAGCCATCGTTCAAGCCGCCGTGCAGGGTGACTTCAGCAAGAAGATAGACTTGGTTGGCAAACAAGGTTTTGGCAAAGAAATCGCCGCCGAGCTCAACCAGCTATGCGCCACCACCGAAGCGGGACTGAGTGACGTGATGCGTGTCACGAATGCGTTGGCCGCAGGGGACCTGACCCAGAAGATTACCAAAGACTACCCCGGTGTATTCGCCCAACTCAAGGATGACATCAACCGCACTGCGGAACAACTGAACGAAATTATCCTCAACGAAGTGGGGCGCGTGCTCGAAGCGATGTCACGCGGCGACCTGACCGAGAAGATAAGCAACAACTATCCCGGGGTCTTCGGCCAACTCAAGGCCGACGCCAATATCACCGTGGACAAGCTGATGAACATCATTGCCCAGGTCAAGAGCTCCACTGGATTGATCAACACCGCCGCTCAAGAGATTGTTATAGGCAACAATGATTTGTCGCAGCGCACCGAAGAACAGGCCTCCAGCCTGGAAGAGACCGCTTCCAGCATGGCCGAGCTTCTTTCGACCGTGCGGCGTAATACTGAAAGTGCCAGGCATGCGAATCAACTTGCCCAAGGTACCAGCGATATTGCAGATCAAAGCGGTAAAGCGGTGGCGATGCTGGTCGCAACAATGACTGCCATCAATGCATCCTCAAGGAGGATCGAGGATATTATCAGCGTCATAGACGCAATAGCTTTTCAGACCAATATCCTTGCGTTGAACGCCGCGGTGGAAGCGGCACGCGCCGGCGAGCAGGGACGCGGTTTTGCGGTCGTAGCGGCTGAAGTGCGCAGCCTAGCGCAACGTTCTGCCGCTGCCGCCAAGGAAATCAAGCAACTGATCAGAGAGTCAGTAGAAACAGTAAGTATCGGTTCCACGCAGGTTCAGGAAGCAGCAGATGAAATAGGTGATGTCGTCACTTCTGTGCAACTGGTGGCATCACTGATGAAGGAAATCTCCGCCGCGACTGCGGAACAAGGGATGAGCATCGAACAAATCAACACCGCGATTACCCAGATGGACACCGTAACTCAGCAGAATGCCGCACTGGTAGAACAAGCGGCAGCTGCAGCGGAATCAATGCTGGAACAAGCGAATGCACTAGATACGGCGATGAATATGTTCACGCTGGATGGTCGTCATGGCGGAGGAACCTCGATAGCCAACCACGTTGCTCAGATCGCCAGACAACCGCAGAGGGCGGATGTCGCCCACTTCAAAGAACGCACGCTAGCAAGAGCCAAGACGGACAAGAATGATGACTGGAATGTGTTTTGGGCCTCCCAGTATGATTAGCTCGCCAACTTCAATTCGAATCGGGTGAACCAGTTTGGCGTTTTCAAACTAGCAGACCAACGAAAACGCAAATATATGCAGTAACTATATGGTGCCACTCGCTCCAATTGCGAACGGCAGCTTTGCGGCGCAATATCTGGAATCATGACGTGGCGGTTTGTGCCAGCAGCCGTCACTCGTCTTGTTAATTTTGAATATAGTCTGAGACCGAATCTAAAAGCAGGCCGGCTTGGCACGCAAACATGGTTTGAGGATGGTATCCTTTATATGTATAGGAAATTTTAAGTCCTAAAAACTTTTCAATCACCTGAACAACCTGAGGAGCGCATCCTGACTCTATCCCCGCAAAAGCCGCAGCTGCTTAGCAGGCTCACTACCGCTGGCATTGTTATGCTCTCCCGCAATACGACTTGAAGCTGACCATGAAAGCCCCACTCCCGCCCAACGAAGCCCAGCGTCTCGAAACCCTGCGCGGCTACGACGTCCTTGACACGCCGCCGGAGTCTGCCTTCGACGACCTGACGCTGCTTGCCATGCAGATTTGCCAGGTGCCGATCTCAATCATTTCGCTTGTTGACGAAAACCGACAGTGGTTCAAATCGAAAATCGGTGTGAGTACCACAGAAACTTCGCGCGACTTTGCCTTTTGCCCATACGCCATTTTGAATCCTGACGATCTGTTTGAAGTTTGCGACACGAAACTCGACCCGCGCTTCGCCGACAGCCCTCGCGTAACCGGCGCCCCACACATTCGCTTCTATGCTGGAGCGCCTTTGGTTACGCCTGAAGGTCTTGCGCTGGGGACGCTGTGCGTGATCGACCGCGTGCCGCGCGAACTTAGCGCAGAGCAGAAAATCGCACTGCGCGCCCTGAGCCGTACCGTCATCGCGCAACTCGAGCTGCGCCGTACCCTCGCTGCGCATCGCCGGGCAGAGCAGCAGTTGCAGTCGCTCAATGCCTCGCTCGAGCAGAAGGTCGAGGCGCGCACCGCCGAGCTGCGGCGGGAAATGGAAGTGCGGCGCGAAAGCGAGCAGCAATATCGAACTTTGGCTGATTCCGGCCGGGTATTAATCTGGGCATCAGGAACCGACAAGCTGTGCAACTACTTTAACAAATCCTGGCTGGAATTTACCGGGCGCACCATTGAACAGGAACTGGGCAATGGCTGGGCCGATGGCGTCCACCCGGACGATCTTCAGCGTTGTCTGGACGTGTATATGTCATCCTTCGATCGACGTGAAAAATTCAGCATGGACTATCGGTTACGTTGCTACGATGGCGAATATCGCTGGATACAAGACGACGGCTGTCCGCGCTATAACAGTGACGGTGAATTCATCGGCTTCATTGGCTACTGCCTCGACATCACCGCGCGCAAACATGATCAGCGTTTGTTGGAAATGATGAAATTTTCCATTGATCACATGGGAGATAAAGTTACCTGGGTGACCTCCGATTCAAAAGTTGTCTACGCGAACATCGCCGCCTGTAGCTCTCTGGGCTACACGATGGAAGAGATGCTAAAGCTTAGCGTGCCTGATTTTGATCCGGATTTTTCGGCTGAGGATTGGCCCACACACTGGGAAGAACTCAAAAAACATGGCTCTTATACCTTCGAGTCTCGACATCGCACCAAGAGCGGGGAGATATTTCCGGTAGAAGTCTCAGTGAATTATATGCGCTTCGATGACGTGGAATATAACTGTGCCTATGTTCGTGATATCACCGAACGCAAGCTGATCGAGGAAACATTGCGTGTCGCCGCCATTACCTTCGACACTCAGGAAGCCATCCTGATTACCGATGCTGATGCCAAAATCTTGCGTGTCAATCAGGCCTTCCAGGAGATTACCGGCTACAGCAAGGATGAGGTCATTGGGCGCAATCCGCGCATCTTCCAGTCCGGCCGGCACGATGCAGTTTTCTACCAGGCCATGTGGTCTGAGCTGCTTGATACCGGAAAATGGTCAGGAGAGGTCTGGGACAAGCGCAAGAATGGTGAAGCATATCCGAAGTTGATGACCATCACTGCCGTTTATGATGATGACCATAGATTGACTCACTATGTTGCGGTGTTCCGCGACATCAGCAATCGGAAGAAGTCGGAACAGGAGATCTATCAACTGGCCTTCTTCGATCCGCTGACCACTCTACCGAACCGTCGTTTATTGATGGATCGTTTGCAGCAGGCACTGGCAGTGAGCGCGCGCAATGGATGGCATGGTGCTTTGCTGTTTATGGATATGGATCACTTCAAGACCATTAATGACACGCAAGGCCATGCTATCGGCGATCAGCTGTTGATCCAGGTGGCACAACGCTTGCAGACTTGCGTGCGCGAGGGTGATAGCGTGGCACGGCTGGGTGGCGATGAATTTGTGGTGGTGCTGGAAGATCTGAGCGGCGACGCGGATGAGGCTGCCACCCAAACCGAATTGGTGGCAGAAAAGATTCGCAGCAAGTTAGCTCGACCTTACGAATTAGGAGATTATGAGTTCCTCTCCTCGGTCAGTATCGGTATCAGCCTGTTCAAAGGCCATCACGAAATCGCGGAAGGTTTGCTCCAGCAAGCCGATGTTGCGATGTATCAGGCCAAAACGGCGGGGCGCAATGCCATCCGCTTTTTTGATCCGCAGATGCAACGTGCATTGGAGGCGCGTGCAGCATTGGAAGCGGATTTGCGACATGCGCTAGAAAGACAGCAATTCCGCCTCTATTATCAGATCCAGGTAGACAGAATGCTCCATCAGTTAGGCGCGGAAGCGTTGTTGCGCTGGGATCATCCCGAGCGTGGCCTGATTGCGCCGATGCAATTCATCCCGCTTGCCGAAGAGACTGGGCTGATCGTACCGATCGGTTTATGGGTGCTGGAGACAGCCTGCGCCCAGCTCAATGCGTGGCAACATTCCACTTTGACCTGTGACCTGACAATTGCAGTGAACGTCAGCGCGAAGCAGTTCCGCCAGCCTGATTTCGTCTTCCAGATGCAGCGTGTGTTGCAGGAGAGCGGCGCGAAACCGTCGCACCTCAAGCTGGAGTTGACCGAAAGCACCGTGTTGGAAAATGTCGAAGACACCATCAGCAAAATGCGCGAACTGAAACTGCTCGGCGTTAGCTTTTCGATGGATGATTTCGGCACCGGCTACTCCTCGCTGCAATACCTCAAGCGCCTGCCGCTGGACCAGATCAAGATCGACCGATCGTTTGTGCGCGACATCACCACTGACCCGAACGATGCCGCCATCGTGCAGACCATCATCGCGATGAGCGAAGCATTGGGCCTGAATGTGATGGCGGAAGGTGTTGAGACCAATGAGCAGCACGAGTTCCTCGATAGGCACCGATGTCACGCTTTCCAGGGTTATTTGTTCAGCAAACCGGTGCCATTGGATGAGTTTGAGCGGTTGCTGAAACGTACTTAACCGGACTGCTGAAGCAGGGCTGATCGCCTTTGAGTAATGGGCGAGTGTCTCCTTCTGGGAAAGTTGAACTTCCGGAAAGTGTCGGTAGCGGCCTGTCGCCAGCGTCCGCTGTTGGATACCTAAGGAAACGCCGAACAAGTACCTACGCGGAGCAGGAGTTGTGTTGACGAATCAGGACGTATCCGAAATTCTGTGTGTGAGGTCGGTTTAGTCACGGCATCAATTTAATGCTGCCGTAAACCGTTCACCGAACATGATGGCGAATTGATTAGCCGCCTCCTTCCATGTCCGTGGCGGCATCTTCCAGTCTTTCACAATATTTCGCAAGGCCAGATACAGCAGCTTGGTCGCGGCCTCGTCACTGGGGAAGTGCCCACGGTTCTTTACGATCTTGCGCAGTTGCATATGCAGACTCTCGATGGCGTTGGTAGTGTAGATGATCTTGCGCACCTCCGGCGGATAGGCGAAGAACGGAATCACCTGCGTCCACTGCCGTCGCCAAGCCGCCGCAATGGGCGGGAATTTCTTGCCCCATGTGCCTTGCTCGAATTCGGTCAGGGCCGCTTCCGCAGCTTCGGCATTGACCGCTTGGTAGATGGCCTTCAGCTCGGCAGCCAGCGCCTTGCGATCCTTCCAGCCCACGTAATTGAGCGAGGTGCGAATCAGGTGCACGATGCAGGTCTGTATCTGGGTTTGCGGGAACACTGCCTCGATGGCTTCCGGGAAACCGCGCAATCCATCCACCACGGCAATCAGGATATCCACCACCCCGCGCTGCTTGATGTCGTTGAACACCTTGAGCCAGAATTTGGCACCCTCGGTCTGTTCGATCCACAGCCCCAGCACATCCTTGCGCCCGGTGGCGTCGATGCCCAGCGCCAGATAAACTGCCTTGTTCCTAACCGTGCCCTCGTCGCGTATCTTCAACCGCAAGGCATCGAAATAGATGATAGGGTACATGGCATCGAGCGGACGGGCTTGCCAATCCGCCACTTCGGCCATGACTTCGTCGGTGATGGTGGAGATCAGGTCCGGGGAGATTTCCAGCCCGTACAGCTCGACCAGGTGCCCCTGGATCTCGCGCACCGTCATGCCCCGTGCATACATGCCAATCACATGTTCGTCGAATCCGGGCAGCCGGCGCTGGTGCTTGGCCACCAGCTGCGGCTCGAAGGTGGACAGGCGATCACGCGGAATGGACAGGTCGAGCGCGCCGTTGGGCGTGAGCACGGTCTTGGGGCTGCTGCCGTTGCGGTGGTTGCCAGCCCCTTCCTCGGGTTCCTCATTCGCCAGGTGGTGGGTGAGTTCAGCGGCCAGCATTCGTTCCGCAAGCTGCTTCTTAAGCTGCCCGATCAGGCCGGATTCGCCCAACAGGCTCTCCGCATCCTTGCCGGATACCTGGGCTAAAAGTTGGTCAAGCAGCTCGTCGGAAAACGGGCCTGAGGGTTTGCGCTTGCGCGGCTTCTTCGTTGCTTCGGTCATTCATCGCTCCTTGGGTTAGCATGATATGACCTCTACACACAAAATTCAGGATAGGCTCACGAATCAGGATTGTTGAACAAAAAGTTGTTTTTTCATCTGCAATCACGCATCACATCGCCTCATTCAGGGGATATTCCCCTGTTCTTTGCTACGCTGGACGCACCTGTCCTGTCAGTGGCAATCCCCATTTGTCCAGATTGATCAGCGCCAGCAAAGCAAATGCACGGTTCTCGCCCCGTCAGGCTAGGCGTGGATAACTTGAATTATGCGCGCAGTGGTACTACTTTTGCACCTGCCTTGAGCTTCTCCAGATAGTCCGCCCATTGCTGCATCATGGAGCGGCGTTCGTCCAGATATTCCGCGAAGTTATCAAAATTAACCACCGCAATTGGCGAGGATATTTTGAATTATTGTGGCCAACTCTCAGTAAGACTTGAATATTCCCTAATAGAAATCAAGCAAATTTTTTGTTTACCCATACGTTTACCCATTATTCCTACAAAACAAAAAAGGTTAGATCATTTACGATCTAACCCCTTGATTTGTTGGTGCGCCCGGAGCGATTCGAACGCCCGACCCCTTGGTTCGTAGTTCGCAATTTAGTTCGTAATGCACTGATTATATTTATTTTATTAACGAAGCCCACATCTCCTTCAACCACTGTTTTTCAGTGCTTTTTACACCTCAGTTCCTTCAAAGCTCCTTCAATGAAATCACTTGGCGGTAGATTTTCCCATTGTCGCTAAATATCATTGATAAACAGAAGTCCCCTCCGGAGCGGGTGCTGAACGAGCGGTCTGGGAGATAGACAACAAATCCTCTGGCAATGGCCGCATTTTGGAAGCGTGACCATCTGATATGGTGTAACGTGCTGAACATCGCCAGCGTCTGCTATGTGGCGATTTAAGGGCACCTCTAATAATTGCTGATAATTTTCAGTGAGCTTATTTTTTTGTCAGGTGGAGAACGGTGGCGGAACGTGAAGATGCAGTCGATGTTTTATCTGCCTTACGCAAGAAGCCAGGTGCGACGTTCCATTGCTGCCCACTATCAGTAATGATGGTCACTGATTTTTTGTTGTAGCGGGTCAACATTCCAGTGAGTTCGGGGTGTCCTTCTGGTTGAAATGAAACGCGGTCACCTATGCTGAATTCAAGCATTTTTGAGTGTGCACGAAATTGTTGAATGAACTTGAGACGGGCAACGATTCGATTGTTGAGATCGATCAGTTCATCTTCAGTGAGTTTTTCAATGTCAATTTTCATGGCCGCGCATTTAATTCGCCTGATATTCTTGGCAACAGTACACGAACCTTGGCGTGAAACGTTATGTACGGGAGCCATTTTACAACGTGAGCATATAGGATGAAACATAAAAGACAACCTGGATTGTTTGATATTGCGGAACGGACTGCCAAGCTGACCGAAATGGGCGATCCGCTGGTTGGATTGAACGCTCAGATTGACTGGGAAGCATTTCGTGCGGACTTGGATAGCATCCACGATAAAGCACGCAAGAGCAATGCGGGTGCCAAGCCTATTGATGTCGTACTGATGTTCAAGATTCTTGTGCTGCAACAACTGCACAACCTCTCTGACGACCGAATTGAATACCAAATTCGTGATCGGCTTTCTTTCATGCGCTTTCTTGGATTGCAACTGGAAGACAAAGTACCAGATGCCAAAACCGTCTGGCTATTTAGGGAAAGACTGAAAGAGCGGCAACTGACGGAGGTACTGTTTAATCGCTTTCATGAACAACTGGCGCAACGCGGCTATGTCGCCCGTGCCGGACAAATGATTGATGCCACCTTTGTCGAAGCACCCAGACAACGCAATAGCCGCGAAGAGAATGCACTGCTTAAAGAAGGTGCTATACCGATTGAGTGGGGCAAAAATGCCAATCAGCACAAGCTGGCACAAAAGGACATTGATGCACGCTGGACCAAGAAGAACAACGAGAACCATTATGGGTTCAAGAACCACATCAACGCCGATCAGGAACACAAACTGGTACAAAGCTACGCGGTAACTGATGCAGCAGTACATGATAGTCAAGTGTTCGAAGCGATTTTAGATCACACGGAGAATGAAGAAGGCAATAAACGTGCTGTGTATGCGGATAGTGCTTATCGTTCGGCAGAAAAGGAAGCGCAACTGTCAGCGTGCAAAATGCAAAGTCAAATCTGTGAGAAGGGATCGCGTAACCGCCCACTGACCGAGGCACAGAAGGCATCAAACAAAGAGAAGAGCCGAGTTCGCTCACGTGTCGAACATGTGTTTGGAGCACAAGCTCAGATGGGCGGTCACATCGTGCGCACCATTGGGCTGCTACGAGCACAGGTCAAGATCGGAATGATGAACCTGGTTTATAACATGGTGCGTCTGGGGCAATTGATGAGACGCGACAGGAAAGTTGCGTCCGCTATGGCATGAAATGGCAAAAAGGCTTATTAGAAAAGCTAAAATGGCCAAGCTTTAAACAGAAAATCTGACGATTAGCAGAAAAGTTGAGCTGAAATTAATCAAGGAGCCGCTAAATCGTATTATTAGAGGTGCCCTTAACTAACTGACTTGATTGCGAATTGCCAATGTCAGATTTCAGGCATCATAAGAAAAAAGTGCCATAGCCACTGCCCATTGAAAAGTTTTTTCATTATTGATGGTCGGCGCTGGGCCTTGGCCGTAATAAATATCCCCTCTGATAGCCCCCCAATGAAATTCAAAAGTGTATTGACAAAAGCAATACATTATATAGAATTTATCTATGGATATTGAATACGAACTGCGCGGCATTCGTTTTAGGTGGAATGTGGAAAAGGCCAAGCTAAATATAAAGAATCATGACGGCGTTTCTTTTGAGCAGGCCGCACAAGTGTTCTTTGATCCGTTCATCCAATACCGGGATGCCTCGCAAAACCACCAGAAGCGAGAAGGTGCATTGGGTTGCGACTTTGATTTTCGGCTTCTGTTTATAGTGCATATGGAAATTGAAGATGAATTTATTCGCATCATCTCGGCCCGCAAGGCCGAGCCTCATGAAAGGGAAAGTTATGAAACTGGAAACAATTAAAAAGCGTTTATCGAAAGATCGCCCCATGGTATCCGTGACCTTGCGGATGCCCGAGGATGTAGTGAACGATTTGAAGAAGATCGCGCCGCTCAAAGGTTTTTCTGGGTATCAGGGTTTATTGCGTGGGTATGTCGGCGCAGGATTGCGCGAGGATTTAGAGCTCATAGAAGGTAGCGCGGTCGTACAACTCATCGAGAAACTTCGTGCTGATGGGGTTCCGGAAGCCACTCTATACAAAGCGACGTCGAGTCTAAAGCTAAGTGTTAATAAGAGTGACAAAAAATTATTTGTGGAACGGCGAGCCGAAGGTGACTATGCAGTCAGGAGAGCTAACTCAGAAAGAGCAAGTGATGTTTTGCCCACGCAGGCCAAAGCAATAGAACGGGCACGTGAGTTGAGGCCAGGTGCTTCACCCTTGGTCGAGCGCGTTCGCAAAACTACGGGTGGAAAACCAGATAAGTGGCGTAAAGCATAATCGTCGCTCATCGGTCATCCGTATTCTCTAATCAGAATCCTGTTGTCTTTGTTCCCTCATGCGCAACATCACCTTGTCCGCAAACTGGATGATCACCTCGAACGTTCGCAGTTGGGACGCACCCGACAATTGCAAGCCTATCGCCCATAGTCATCTATCCGAGGATAAACGACCCGTTTACCACCTATAACCTCGGCGGACACTCGATTCAAAAACTCACAGTAAAAACGTAAAGCTAGGCTTCTGGTTATAAATAGAAATTGGTGCTAGATTGCGAGCAATATATTTATAGCCCCGTGTTACTTGAACGGGGAATCAACCCAATATCAGTCCGCCATTGCTGGGAACAATCCCGGCATCCAGCGAGAGGCTAGGGCCGCCGGAAATGCGAGGCGCAGCGGCGCGCGAGTGCTCTCGGACGTCACTACGCCTAGATCGATGAGGGCGGAAACAACGCGGCGGGCTTGCCGTTCACCTGTGCCGATGATGGCGGCGGCTTCGCCGCGTGGCAGTTCGCCACGATAGAGCAGCGCTTCGAGGATGTTGTTTGCCTTGGGTGGCAGATTGTTCAGGCGCACCTCTTCATCGGCCCACGTGAGAATGCGCGTGCGGAGTTGGTCGGGCTGCATCAGCCCTTCCATAAACTTCACCTGATCGAGGCAGACAGTCAGGAAGAATTTAGTGAATTCAGCGAGGTTCTCTTCGCTGAGGTTACCGCGGCCGTCGAGATCGTTGCGGCGCTGAAGGTCGCAGGCGGCAAGATGATTCTTGTATTCGTTGACGTTGCGAGCAAGGCCGCGCGCGATCGACCATACCGCACCGGTATCCAGCGCATCAAGCAGTGTGGCATGCGATACGAGCCGCGCGACACGGCCGTTGCCGTCGAGGAACGGGTGAATCCATGCGAGGCGGTGGTGCGCTGCCGCCGTCGCGATGATGGTCTCGGTCTTGCCGAGCTTTGAGTAGACTTCCTCATAGCGCTTCAGAAAGCGCGGCACGGCCAATGCGCTGACGGGGATATGGCGGCCTACAGCGACATCGCGCTGGCGCAATTCGCCGGGGATGACCTTGATCCTTTCCTTCGTTGTCGGATTGTCCGCCCACAACAAGTCTTCGGGCAGTTTCTCGCAGAAGCGCCGGTGGATGTCTGTGATGGAGTCGGTGGTGGTGGCTGGGCGCTTGAGTCCGCCCGTGTCGATCCATTGCTGGACGGCGATATGCGCCTTGGCCTCAAGCTGGAGGTCGCGCTTCTTGGCGTCCTTGCTGTAGTCCCCCTTGAGTGCACGCTCGATGTCAATAGGGTGCGTGTCGTGCCCTTCGATCAGGTTGCTGTAGTAGCAGTTCATCGCCCGCACGAGGTCGGCGAGCGAACTGAGCAGGCTGTCTGGCAGGGAGCGGCGGAAACCGGCGCTCTGTTGCGCCAGCTCTACGGCAAGGTCGGTCAGCGCGGGCCGATGCCTAGAGTCACTGCCAATCAGCAGCGGTTCCATGGCGGAGACATTCTCGCCCCGGTCAACGGCCGCTTTAATGTCCGATTTAATGTCCTGTTTAATGTACACCATAGCTCATTGTATATCAATATATTGCAGCATTTCAACTCGCTGCATAGACCGCTTAAAAGTCCGGTTTAAAGTCCGGTTTAAAGTCCGGTCAAAATGGGTCCTTTTAGTTAGGGCCTAGTAATTTTCTGGTTTACCCCTAGGTTTACCCCCGGACGCCTTAGAAAACAAAAAGGGCTAAGCATTTCTGCCTAACCCTTTGAATTTATGGTGCGCCCGGAGCGATTCGAACGCCCGACCCCTTGGTTCGTAGGCGCAACAATTTCAAATCGCATCTTTATTTATCAATACCTTACCAGTGTTCGCCACACTCAACAACAGTCTAAAACAGCTACAGGAACGTCCTAAAAGTGTGAAAGTGGTACGGTTTTGACTACGGCACCACAGACTTGCATCGCAATATTGCGGCAATACGTAACGCAAGAACATCGCCCTTCTACTTCTTAACTCAATGCTGCCCTAACTGCATCCGGCGCGCGCTTAATTACATTCAGCAACACAAGCGCAGCACCTTGTGGAGTACGATCCCCGCGTTCCCAGTGGCGCAACGTCGCAACAGAAAACCCAAACCGTGCGGCAAATTGTTCCTGTGTCATGCCCATACGCTGACGCAAGGCGGAAACATCCACTGCCTTCGGCTTGTACGTTTTCACAGCAATTTTCTTGCCCTTTGCATGTGCAATGGCCTCGTTCAAACCACGCGAAATACTTTCAAAAGTCGTTCCCATATCTCACCTCTCAATCCATGCTGAAACCAGAATATCCACCAGCTTTGCCAACTCATTACGTTCGGACTTGCTCAAATTGTCCCGCTCGTTCTTGGCGAACATAGTTAGCAAATAGAGCGGCATCACTTCACTGTGGAAGTAGTAAATCACCCTCACCCCGCCGCTCTTGCCGCGCCCGCCCCTGCCCCAGCGCAACTTGCGAATACCGCCTGTCCCTTCGATCAAGTCGCCCGATTTCGGATGTGCAGCAAGATAACTCACAACATCCTGCCGCTCCGCCTCAGTCAAAAGCTTTTCAGCTTGGCGGATATATTCCGGCACTTCGGCAATTGTAATCATTGCGGTCATTATAATCCACTGGATTAGTCAATTGTAATTTTTTTACAGGATGTCGGTTTTGAATTTCCAACCTGTTGTTGTATCTCGGCCAAGGTATGGCGTATTCTCTTATGCCGCTGTCTAGAAAAGCAAAAGCCCGGCAGGTTACCCTGCCGGGCGGATACAGAATCTTTCGATTCTTTATTGTAGCAACGGCTCTCACCCCGGATGAGCTACAACGGTTTGCATTATCAGGGAGAACATAATGGCAAGCAAGCATAATAATCTCGGCCCCCTCACCTTCGGATTGGATATCGGCATCGCATCGGTTGGGTGGGCGGTGCTGGGCGGTAACCGCATCGTTGATCTTGGAGTACGGTGTTTTGATAAAGCTGAAACTGCCGACAAGGGCGAATCACTCAACCTCGCGCGCAGAACTGCGCGCTTGCTGCGCCGCCGCTTGCGCCGCCGCGCGTGGCGGCTCACCAAGCTGGCGCGAACGCTAAAACGCGAAGGCGTAATTACCGATGCCAACCTCTTCCAGAAGCCATTCCATTTGAAAGACAAAGATGGAAAAGATTTGTCCTTCTGGCAACTGCGCGTGGATGCACTTGACCGCAAGCTCGACCCTGAAGAATGGGCGCGGGTGATTTATCACCTGTGCAAACATCGCGGGTTCCACTGGATCAGCAAAGCCGAAGCAAAGGCGGCAGAGGGAGATACCAAAGGTGAAGGTGGTGCTGTAACCCAAGCCTTGAAAAAAACAGAAAAATTAAAGGCAAAATACCGTAGCGCCGCCGAGATGGTGCTAAAAGAATTCCCGGGTGCGCAGCGTAACAAGCATGGCGATTACAGCAAAGCGCTTTCCCGTATTCTGCTTGCTGACGAACTAAAAGAACTGTTCACGCGCCAACGCGCGCTCGGCAATCTGCACGCAAGCGAGGAACTGGAAGCAGCTATCCTCGGCAACGGCGATAAGAAGAGCGGCTTGTTCTGGAAACAGGAGCCAGCGCTATCCGGCGAAGCGCTGCTCAAGATGCTGGGCAAGTGTACCTTCGAAAAAAGCGAATACCGCGCACCCAAGGCCAGCTTTACCACCGAGCGCCACGTCTGGCTCACGCGCCTCAATAACCTGCGTATCGTGGTGGACGGCACGACCCGGCCATTGAACGAGGAGGAGCGCCGCATCGCCTTACCGCTGCCCTACCAGCAGGCTGGCGACCTGGCCTACAAGCAACTGCGGAATGCACTGGTCAAGGCGGGACGTTTGCCGGAGTCCTTCCGCTATGCTGGATTGTCATACCCCAGCGAAACGAAGACCGAAGAAAAAACCAAAAACCCGGAAGACGAAAAACTCGTTAAGCTCCCCGGCTGGCAGGAGCTACGCAAGACGCTGAAAGATGCGGGGCTGGAAAATGAGTGGCAGAAAATTTCCACCGATGCGCTGGACGGCAAACCGCAACTGCTCGACGAGATCGCCAGGGTGCTTACCGTGTACAAGGAGGACGAAGAAGTCGAACGCGAGCTTGGCAAACTCGAACTGCCAAACAAACAGAAGATGGTGGATGCGCTGCTCACGGTTCGCTTCGACAAATTCAGCAACCTCTCTCTCAAAGCACTCTACAACATCCTGCCGCACATGGAAACTGGTCTGCGCTATGACGAAGCTTGCGAAAAGGCTGGCTACCACCACAGCCAGTTGCATAAAGTAGGCGAAGGTGAACATAAATATCTGCCGCCCTTCTACACCGGACGCGATAATGACGGACGCATGAAATTCGACGAGGACATGGATATCCCACGCAATCCCGTGGTGCTGCGCGCACTCAACCAGGCGCGCAAGGTAGTCAACGCACTGATCCGCGAGTACGGCTCGCCGCACGAAGTGCATATCGAAATGGCGCGCGATTTATCGCGACCGTTCGACGAGCGCAGGGATGTAAAAAAAGCGCAGGATGAATATCGCGAGAGGAACGAGAAGGACAAGGCCGCGTTTGCCGGCGAGTTCAACATTGTCGGCGCAGTCAAAGGCAAGGAATTCGAGAAGTACCAGCTTTACCGCGAGCAGCAAAGCAAATGCGCCTATTCGCTAGAACCGCTGGACATCAACCGTCTCTTCGAACAAGGCTATGCCGAAATCGACCATGCCCTGCCCTACTCGCGCAGCTTCGACGACAGCAAGAACAACCGTGTGTTGGTGCTGGCACGAGAGAACCGCAACAAGGGCAACATGACACCCTACGAATATCTGGATGGGAAGAACATCAGCGAACGTTGGCGGCTATTCGAGATATTCGTCAACTCGAACAAAACGTATCGCCAAGCCAAACGCAATCGTTTGCTAAAAAAGGATTTTGCCGACAAGGAAGCCGAATCATTCCGCGAACGCAACCTCAATGACACGCGCTACATCTGCAAGTTTTTCAAGAACTACGTCGAGCAATATCTGCAACTGCATTCAGACAGCAAGTCAAAGCGCTGCGTAGTACTCAGCGGCAGCTTAACCTCTCTGCTGCGCGCCCGCTGGGGTTTACCCACCAGCAAGCAAAAGCGCGAGGAAAGTGACCGGCATCACGCAATGGATGCGACTGTCGTCGCGGCGTGTGGCCATCATGTCGTCAAACGTCTATCCACATTTGTTAATACAGATGGTTGGGCGCACAAACCGGAGCTTGGTGGTTACGTCAACGTAGAAACAGGGGAACTGCTCACCACGCAAGAGTTTGTACGTAAGGATGAGGTTTACAAATTATTTCCCCGCCCGTGGCCACATTTCCGCGATGAACTACTGGCGCGCCTCAAAATTGACGATCCCTCGTTATTGCGCGCCGAAATGGAAAAGCTGGGCAACTATCCACCCGAAGCACTGGAAGCCTTACACCCTCTGTTCGTTTCACGCGCGCCCCAGCGGCGCAATGGTGGCGCGGCGCACATGGATACGATCTACACCAAACCGCGAGATGGTCATCTGTTAATGGTGGAAGACAAAGAGGCAAAAAAGAGTGCAAAAGATAATGCCGAAAAAGTATTGCGGCCTGCCACAACTGAGGAAAAGACCGGCATGGTAATTAGCCGTATTGGCGTGACGGACAAGGACAGCAAAGGCAACTACAAGCTCACTTTGGAAAAGCTGAATGACATTATTGATCCACACCGTAACACTCGCATGATTGAAGCCTTGCGCCAATGGATAGTAGGCCGCGACGAACGCGAAAAAGCGGCAAAAGCAATTGAGGCAAGTTTCGGTCGTGGCAAAGAGAAGCGGAAACCAACAGATGCCGAGAACGCAAAACTCGAACGCCTGCGTGCATTACCACACAAGCCTCTACAAGATGATCCAGATAACGGCCCATTTACAGGCCCAATCATTCGTGCTGTCAAAGTAAATGCAGGAAAGATGAGTGGCATTCAAATCCGTAAAGGGCTGGCTGCACAGGAGTCACTTGTTCGAGTTGATGTCTTCACCAAAGATAGCAAGTTCTATCTTGTTCCATTATATGTGGCGGACACTGTAAAGAAAAAGCTGACGGATCAAACAGCCGATGGAGAAACACAAATTGATAACAGCTTCCATTTTCGTTTCTCGCTCCACCCAAATGACCTAGCGAAAGTGACACTCAAAGGGAAAAGTTCGATTCTCGGTTATTTTAGAGGTTACGGCGGCCCACCCAACCCTTACAACATCACTCTCGCGATACATGATCGCAACAAAAATGGGCACGAAAGAGCGAACGACAAGGGAGAGATTCCGAGCATCGGCATCAAGACCGCTTTGAATGTCGAAAAATTCAATGTGGACGTACTCGGCAATATTTACCCCTCTCCACCGGAGAAACGACGTGACTTGGCGTAGTGTCGTCATTTCTCGCCCCGCCAAGCTCAAGCGGGATCATTACTCGCTCGCCATTGAGCAGGAGCAAACCGCGTTTGTGCCATTCGAGGACATCGCTGTGATCGTGCTCAACCACCGCGAAATCACGCTCACTCATCCGGTACTGTCGGCATGTGGCGAATATGGCATCAGCCTGTTCGCCACGGGCGACACGCATCATCCCAGCGGCGTGTTCCTCCCATTCCTGCCGCACTCGCGCGCCACGCGCTGGCTGCGCTTACAACTGGATTTGTCACGCCCCGTCGCCAAACAAACCTGGGCAGCGATTGTGCGCAAGAAGATTGCTAACCAAGCAGCCACTCTGCGCATGTCAGGTCGAGATGGTGCAGACCGTCTGGATTCTTATGAACGTCGTGTTCGTTCAGGCGATGCGGAAAATCTGGAAGGACAGGCGGCCTTCTTCTACTTCACGCAACTCTACGGCAAGGATTTTCGCCGTGACCAAGCACGCTTCACCAATGCTGCACTCGATTACGGTTACGCAGTGTTGCGCGGCACGATTGCGCGCGGCCTCGTAGCTCACGGATTGATGCCTTCAATCGGTTTATTCCATTCCAGCGAGCAGAATGCTTTCAACCTGGCGGACGATGTAATCGAACCCTTTCGTCCGCTGGTAGATTTGTTCGTTTACAAGATGATGCCGCAACCAGATGATGAACTGCACCTCGAAGACAAGACAGCACTAGTTGGATTGCTCAACGTAGACATGGGAATGCCACGCGGAAAAATGTCGGTGCTCTCCGCCATTGAGCACACGATAGAAAGCCTTGCGCGTATCTACGACGGAGGCAGCGAAACGTTGCTTGAACTGCCGACACTTATCGGATTGGAGCAGCACCGTTTGGAGTGCTGAAACATGAGTACGGAGACAAGACGATTTATGCGCCTGCTTGTGCTCTTCGATCTTCCCGTTGTCACCAAGGCTGAGCGCCGCGCCTACACCCTTTTCCGCCGCTTCCTGATTAACGACGGTTACGACATGATCCAATTCTCGGTATATGGCCGCATCCTGAATGGCAACGACGCGCTGGAAAAACACATGAAGCGATTGGTGAACAGCCTGCCGCCCGAAGGCTCGGTGCGCTGCCTGACAGTGACCGAGAAACAATTTGCCAGCATGAAACTCTTGGTCGGCCTGCCGCTTTTTCAGGAAAAAGCGCTCAAGGTCAACCAAATGCTGTTGTTCTGAACAAGATTTCCCAAGCAGAACGCCCGCCCAGTTTAGGCTGGGCGGGCGTTTGCGTGAGAGCTATTGTAGAGCATCCGGGGTGAGAGAGGGAGCTACAACGCAATCACTGCGATGAACGTCGCGTGCATGCAATTGTAGAGCATCCGGGGTGAGAGAGGGAGCTACAACCGTCGACGTCGATGACATGCCGCATGCTGCAATTGTAGAGCATCCGGGGTGAGAGAGGGAGCTACAACTACATAAACGTTCCTGCCGTAATGCCGGTCATTGTAGAGCATCCGGGGTGAGAGAGGGAGCTACAACGCATCGTGCATGAAATGCCGCGCTAAGTATTCATTGTAGAGCATCCGGGGTGAGAGAGGGAGCTACAACCGTCTGCACCAATAGCTGCCGACTATGCCGCATTGTAGAGCATCCGGGGTGAGAGAGGGAGCTACAACCTATCTGTCAGCAAGTCGACATCGCCTTGCAATTGTAGAGCATCCGGGGTGAGAGAGGGAGCTACAACTGCTGCGCAAACAGGTTCGAATGCATACGTAATTGTAGAGCATCCGGGGTGAGAGAGGGAGCTACAACTTTGCTTACGCGCATAAAATAGCGTTCTATATTGTAGAGCATCCGGGGTGAGAGAGGGAGCTACAACCGTGTAGACTTCGCCGTTATCGCGAGACAGATTGTAGAGCATCCGGGGTGAGAGAGGGAGCTACAACATGCATCCAAAAGTCGAGTCGTACCTGTGGATTGTAGAGCATCCGGGGTGAGAGAGGGAGCTACAACCGCAACAGTATTGGGCCCGTATACTTCTTTATTGTAGAGCATCCGGGGTGAGAGAGGGAGCTACAACAGTAATTCAGCTTGCTTGCCCACTTACGCTATTGTAGAGCATCCGGGGTGAGAGAGGGAGCTACAACAACGTGTGCCGCGTATCCGTATGACGTCGTATTGTAGAGCATCCGGGGTGAGAGAGGGAGCTACAACCTAAATGGATGAAGGAAGCATTCGCCAATTATTGTAGAGCATCCGGGGTGAGAGAGGGAGCTACAACTGAAAAAAGCAAGACCCGCGCCGACCGCCGATTGTAGAGCATCCGGGGTGAGAGAGGGAGCTACAACTGGTGCTTCAGCTGGGTCGAGATGTAAGTAATTGTAGAGCATCCGGGGTGAGAGAGG
The DNA here is from genome assembly GCA_963723415.1 of uncultured beta proteobacterium. Classification (GTDB taxonomy): domain Bacteria; phylum Pseudomonadota; class Gammaproteobacteria; order Burkholderiales; family Gallionellaceae; genus Gallionella. The sequence goes on from CAVRQB010000004.1 coordinate 756,967, forward strand.
GAGCTACAACATATTTTTTGCGGGTAGTTTTTGCCATGATATTGTAGAGCATCCGGGGTGAGAGAGGGAGCTACAACAAACACTGGCACTGAGCCTGCTGTTGCCTGATTGTAGAGCATCCGGGGTGAGAGAGGGAGCTACAACAATGCACTTGCAATGCTGTCAAAGGTAACAATTGTAGAGCATCCGGGGTGAGAGAGGGAGCTACAACAAAGGCGCGGTTCCAGTAGCAATCGTTGAGATTGTAGAGCATCCGGGGTGAGAGAGGGAGCTACAACTTTTTGAGTATTGCTGTGAATCGGGATCATATTGTAGAGCATCCGGGGTGAGAGAGGGAGCTACAACTTGCGGGGTGAAATATCGGCTGCACTTGGCATTGTAGAGCATCCGGGGTGAGAGAGGGAGCTACAACGCCAGTATGCCGACGGCTATCCAGGTGTTGATTGTAGAGCATCCGGGGTGAGAGAGGGAGCTACAACATCTGAGGAGAGGACAAAAAGCCAGGCAAGATTGTAGAGCATCCGGGGTGAGAGAGGGAGCTACAACGCGACCGCGAGCAACAGCAATAACCGCTTTATTGTAGAGCATCCGGGGTGAGAGAGGGAGCTACAACAAATATATAATCGCTGTTGCCGATAGTGAAATTGTAGAGCATCCGGGGTGAGAGAGGGAGCTACAACGACTATAACGGCGATCCGATACCCTTCCGCATTGTAGAGCATCCGGGGTGAGAGAGGGAGCTACAACGAGAAGTCGCAAGCATGCGCTACGATCTTCATTGTAGAGCATCCGGGGTGAGAGAGGGAGCTACAACGGGAAGGCCAGTGGGAATACCCATCAGGTAATTGTAGAGCATCCGGGGTGAGAGAGGGAGCTACAACCTGATCCTTCATGCGTCGTCAACGGTTAGCATTGTAGAGCATCCGGGGTGAGAGAGGGAGCTACAACCTCTTAGATGGAATTGATATTTGTCTTTATATTGTAGAGCATCCGGGGTGAGAGAGGGAGCTACAACCTTCATCAGCGAAATGTTACCGAGAGAAGAATTGTAGAGCATCCGGGGTGAGAGAGGGAGCTACAACCACTTGTAGGCGGGTTCTTTCAAGAATTGCATTGTAGAGCATCCGGGGTGAGAGAGGGAGCTACAACCTTGGATATAAATGGACTCATGAGCAATTGATTGTAGAGCATCCGGGGTGAGAGAGGGAGCTACAACCCATCGACCGGCTGGGCGAACTGGTGGAGGATTGTAGAGCATCCGGGGTGAGAGAGGGAGCTACAACCTTCATCAGCGAAATGTTACCGAGAGAAGAATTGTAGAGCATCCGGGGTGAGAGAGGGAGCTACAACCACTTGTAGGCGGGTTCTTTCAAGAATTGCATTGTAGAGCATCCGGGGTGAGAGAGGGAGCTACAACCATCTGTAGTGTCCGATGAGTTTGGCAGCCATTGTAGAGCATCCGGGGTGAGAGAGGGAGCTACAACTCATTCGGTGAAATAGTTATCCCCTCATCAATTGTAGAGCATCCGGGGTGAGAGAGGGAGCTACAACCAATGATGCTCGACTAGCTCTGCGTTCTTTATTGTAGAGCATCCGGGGTGAGAGAGGGAGCTACAACACGCTGGTCAATACTGACGCATCAATAGGGATTGTAGAGCATCCGGGGTGAGAGAGGGAGCTACAACGCTGGATTAGATGACCCCGCAAGGGGGCCATCCATCCAGCGTTATCGCTTCGCGATGTTTAGCAAAAAATTGAATGCATTGGTTTTTGGCTATGGTACATAGCTAGTAAATCCTGGTAATAGCTGCCGTTATAGCGGTAACAGTTGCGGGACGTATCCGAAATTCTGTGTGTGAGGTCGGTTTAGTGCATATTCTGGGGCAACGTGAACACCCTTTCTGGGCGAACGTGAACAGTGATTCTGAAGGAACGTGAACATCGATTCTGCTCGAACGTGAACACTTTTTGCCACTCACCAGAATGAGTGTTCACGAAGGCAGAACCTAGTGTGATTTGTGCTGGAACTTAACCTGTAAATGCTGGAGCATCCCCGAGTTTTGGAGGGGCTATGCCGGCAGCAAGGAGTTCCATGCGCAAGATCAAAGACGTACTGCGCCTCAAATACGAAGCCGACTTGAGTTGTCGGCAAATTGCCGCCAGCTTGAAACTGTCTGTCGGGGTCATTTCCAAATATACGCAGGCTGCTGAAGCTGCGGGTCTGTCATGGCCGCTGCCAGCCGGACTGGATGACACCACGCTGGAAGCGCGATTGTTTCCGCCTGTCCCATCAGTCCGTGAGCATGTCATGCCTGACTGCGCCTATATCCATCAGGAACTGAAGCGTAAAGGCGTGACGCTAATGCTGTTGTGGGAAGAGTATCAGGCATCCTGTGCGGGCCAGTCATACAAATATGCGCAGTTCTGCGTGCATTACCGGCAATACCGCAGCTGCCTCAAACTCTCCATGCGGCAATCCCACAAGGTCGGGGAGAAACTGTTCGTTGACTATAGCGGCGGCGGTGTGCCCATCGTTGATCCCCAGACCGGCGAGATTCGATATGCACAAATCTTCGTTGCGGTGCTCGGTGCGTCCGGCTACACCTTTGCTGAAGCCACGTTGAGCCAGAAGCTACCGGACTGGATCGGCTCGCATGTCAGGGCGTTCGACTTCTTTGGTTGCGTGCCGGAGATCGTGGTGCCAGACAACCTCAAGTCAGCCGTGACGAAGCCTTGCTTCTACGAGCCAGAACTCAACACCACCTATGCCGACATGGCGCAGCACTATGGCGTGGCAATCATCCCGGCACGCCCCTATAAGCCACGCGACAAGGCGATGGTTGAATTGGGCGTGCTGCTGGTGCAACGCTGGATCACCGCCCGCCTGCGCCGCCACACCTTCTTCAGCCTGCACGAATTGAACCGTCTCATTGGAGAGCTGCTGCAAGGCTTGAACAGCCGTCCATTCCAGAAGAACAAATCAGAATCCCGCCGCTCGCAGTTTGACAGCCTTGACCGCCCCGCCATGAAGCCGCTTCCCGCACAAGCATACGAGTACGCCGAATGGCTCAAGGCACGGGTCAATATTGACTATCATGTCGAGGTGGATCGCCACTATTACAGCGTGCCATTCCAGCTTGCCAAGATCCAACTGGACGTTCGCCTGACAGGAGCGGTAGTGGAAGTGCTGCACAAGGGACAGCGGGTTGCCTCGCACGCCAGAAGCCCTCTGGCGTGGAAACACACCACGATAACGGCACATATGCCCAAGTCACACCAGAAGCATCTGGAGTGGACGCCTCAGCGTCTCCTGAACTGGGGTGAACGCATCGGCCCCGCTACGTGCTCCATCATTCGTCGCCTGCTGGAAGACAAGCCCCATCCTGAAATGGGGTATCGCTCCTGCCTGGGTGTGTTCAGCCTGGCCAGGCGCTATGGCGAAGACCGGTTGGAAGCGGCATGTGCAAGGGCGCTCGTCATCGGGTCGCCAAAACGCAAGACGGTTCAGTCGATTCTGGAGGCAGGACTCGATCGCCATGCCGATCTGTTTCCGGCAGAGGCCACGCCATTGCCTACGCACGGAAACGTACGCGGGCCGGATTACTACCACTGAGTACAACAACACACCAACGCTATTCCAACCCACAGAAAGGATTCACCATGTTGCACCAACACACCCTGACCACCCTCAAGACACTCAAGCTGCCCGGCATGGCGGCGGCATTTGAAGAACAACTCATTCAGCCGGTCACGCAATCTCTATCGTTCGATGACCGGTTCGGGCTCATCGTCGACCGAGAGGCAAGCCACCGCGACAACCAAAGGCTGGGGCGCTTGTTGAAAAACGCTCGGTTAAAACACCCCGCTTGCGTAGAGGACATCGACTACCGTTCTGGGCGAGGGTTAAATAAAGCTGTCATGGCCAGCCTGATTGGTTGCGACTGGATTCGGCAAGCACAGAACCTGATCCTGACCGGCGCAACCGGCTGCGGCAAGACTTGGCTGGCGTGTGCCCTGGGCAATCAGGCGTGCCGGCAAGGGCTATCCGTTTTATACACCCGAACATCGCGATTAATGGAGGAGATGAAACTGGCGCACGGTGATGGCAGCTTCCGCAAACGGTTATCGCAAATGGCCAAGATGGATCTGCTGATTCTGGATGATTGGGGCTTATCCACCATGATGCAATCGGAGCGGCAGGATCTGCTCGAACTCATTGACGACCGCACCAGGAAATCCACACTCATCACCAGCCAGATTCCAGTCAAGGAATGGCATGAGGTCATCGGCGAACCCACACTTGCCGACGCGATTCTCGATCGCATCGTCCATCGTGCTCACATAATCAAATTAACCGGGGAATCCATGAGAAAAGACAAAAAAACTTGACCCAACGTGAACACATGAAGTAAAAACCAACTACCAGCACAACACGTCGTTCCGGCGTTCACGTTCGAACAGAATCACTGTTCACGTTTACCAGAATACTCATTTAGTCACGGCATCAATTTAATGCTGCCGTAAACCGTTCACCGAACATGATGGCGAATTGATTAGCCGCCTCCTTCCATGTCCGTGGCGGCATCTTCCAGTCTTTCACAATATTTCGCAAGGCCAGATACAGCAGCTTGGTCGCGGCCTCGTCACTGGGGAAGTGCCCACGGTTCTTTACGATCTTGCGCAGTTGCATATGCAGACTCTCGATGGCGTTGGTAGTGTAGATGATCTTGCGCACCTCCGGCGGATAGGCGAAGAACGGAATCACCTGCGTCCACTGCCGTCGCCAAGCCGCCGCAATGGGCGGGAATTTCTTGCCCCATGTGCCTTGCTCGAATTCGGTCAGGGCCGCTTCCGCAGCTTCGGCATTGACCGCTTGGTAGATGGCCTTCAGCTCGGCAGCCAGCGCCTTGCGATCCTTCCAGCCCACGTAATTGAGCGAGGTGCGAATCAGGTGCACGATGCAGGTCTGTATCTGGGTTTGCGGGAACACTGCCTCGATGGCTTCCGGGAAACCGCGCAATCCATCCACCACGGCAATCAGGATATCCACCACCCCGCGCTGCTTGATGTCGTTGAACACCTTGAGCCAGAATTTGGCACCCTCGGTCTGTTCGATCCACAGCCCCAGCACATCCTTGCGCCCGGTGGCGTCGATGCCCAGCGCCAGATAAACTGCCTTGTTCCTAACCGTGCCCTCGTCGCGTATCTTCAACCGCAAGGCATCGAAATAGATGATAGGGTACATGGCATCGAGCGGACGGGCTTGCCAATCCGCCACTTCGGCCATGACTTCGTCGGTGATGGTGGAGATCAGGTCCGGGGAGATTTCCAGCCCGTACAGCTCGACCAGGTGCCCCTGGATCTCGCGCACCGTCATGCCCCGTGCATACATGCCGATCACATGTTCGTCGAATCCGGGCAGCCGGCGCTGGTGCTTGGCCACCAGCTGCGGCTCGAAGGTGGACAGGCGATCACGCGGAATGGACAGGTCGAGCGCGCCGTTGGGCGTGAGCACGGTCTTGGGGCTGCTGCCGTTGCGGTGGTTGCCAGCCCCTTCCTCGGGTTCCTCATTCGCCAGGTGGTGGGTGAGTTCAGCGGCCAGCATTCGTTCCGCAAGCTGCTTCTTAAGCTGCCCGATCAGGCCGGATTCGCCCAACAGGCTCTCCGCATCCTTGCCGGATACCTGGGCTAAAAGTTGGTCAAGCAGCTCGTCGGAAAACGGGCCTGAGGGTTTGCGCTTGCGCGGCTTCTTCGTTGCTTCGGTCATTCATCGCTCCTTGGGTTAGCATGATATGACCTCTACACACAAAATTCAGGATAGGCTCCAGTTGCGTAATGTTACCGTAACTGTACCAATTGCTGTATCGATATAGTAATCGTACTTGATAAAAATATTTTTTTGTCATCTCACGTACCGTACGGTTACGGTTACCGTTACGGGACAACTTTTTTCCCCAAAACTCCGGCATTCTGTCTCCATCTTCTAACGACCCAGGAGATGCAATGCAAAACAAACCACGTCACCCGAAAAAAACCGCCCGTCCCGTAGGCGGAAGTAGACCGTTCTTGAAACGTAATCGATGGTCCGAAACAAAAATACCCTCCCCATTGGACACCCCTCTAATGGGCACCCCCTCATTGGATTCCCTCCAAATCACCCCGGAGAAAAATATATATTTCCTAAAACGGGCTTTTTGGCACCCCCCCAATGGGCACCCTCCCAATGGGAGGGTGGGGTTTTCATTTTTTTAAAACCCATGCACATTAGGCACCATTGCATTGACTCAATTTTTCAAAAGGAGAAAACATCATCAATACGCACCTCTTTTCGTTCGCTAGAGCCTTCGCCTGTGTCGTGTTCGTCACGGCACAGGCGAAGACCTTTAGGGACATTACCCATGCGTACCGTACACATTGGGATGGCAATCATGGAGACACTTGATCTTGAACAAGCTGCCGCGTTTCTCAAGATGCATCCCGTTACGGTACAGGCCAAGGCCCGATCCGGCGAGATTCCCGCTGCCAAGCCCGGTAAGTGCTGGGCATTCATCAAGGAAGACCTTGTGTCCTATCTGCGTTCGCTCTATGCTCCTCAGTGGCGAACGCTGGAAGGTGACACACAGGAGAAATCACTATGTCACTATACAAGCGTAAGGACTCCACCATCTGGTGGGTTCGTTTCACCCACAAGGGAAAGCGAATACAGCAAAGCTCTGGCACTTCCGAGCGCATCAAGGCGGAAGAGTACGAAGCCAAGCTGAGATCATCCTTGTGGGAGCAGGAAAGGCTGGGCGTCAAGCCGATCTATAAGTGGAACGATGCTGTTGTACGGTATCTGAACGAGACGAAGCACAAAGCCTCGCAAGTCAGCGATATTTATCATCTGCGCTGGCTGGACAAGTACCTGAACGGCGTCGAGTTGCAGGTTATCAAGCGGGATATGCTGGACAGGCTGTCCGCCGCGAAACAGGCCGAAGGGGTCGCAAACTCCACGGTCAATCGTGTGCAGGAAGTTATCCGGATTATCCTCAGGAAAGCCTGTAACGAATGGGAATGGATTGATCGTGTTCCGATGGTGCGTATGTTGCCGGAACCGACCAAGCGCGTGCGCTGGTTGACTAGGAATGAAGCTGACAGGCTGATTGCCGAATTACCAGTACATCTGGCCGACATGGTGCGCTTCAGTCTGGAAACAGGCTTGCGGCGTGCCAATGTCACTGGCCTGCAATGGTCACAGGTGGATTTGGTGCGCAGGACGGCATGGATACACCCCGACCAAGCCAAGGCCCGTAAGGCGATTCCCGTTCCACTGTCTGGCGTAGCAGTTGCAGTGTTGCGCAAACAGATCGGCAAGCATCAGGCCAAGGTGTTCAGCTTCAGGGGTAAACCAGTGCGTCAGGTGAACACTAAGGCATGGCACAGGGCTTTAAAGCGGGTAGGCATCGAGAATTTCCGCTGGCATGACCTCAGACACACATGGGCAAGCTGGCACATTCAAGAAGGCACCCCGTTGCATGTATTGCAGGAGTTGGGCGGATGGTCATCGCCGGAGATGGTGCAGAAGTATGCGCATCTATCCAGCGAGCATCTCGCGCAATGGGTAGATCGTAGGCCGAAAGTGTTGCCTGAGATCGTATCGGAAAATGGTACGTTTTTAACTACAGGAAAAGACAAAGGAGCTAGACTTTTAGCCTAACCCCTTGATTTGTTGGTGCGCCCGGAGCGATTCGAACGCCCGACCCCTTGGTTCGTAGCCAAGTACTCTATCCAGCTGAGCTACGGGCGCGCACTAAACTTGATGGTTGCCTTGCAATCAGAAAGGAACACGCTGCCAAATTCAATATGAAAGCAACTTCAGCAGCAGCCCTTTCTTCAAGGCCGCGCATGATATCAGGGAATCCAACATTATGGAACAGTGCAAATTGAACCGGCGCTGCTCTGTTAACCATTCCATGACAAGCAAAGATACAAGGAAGCGTAAATCCGGGGAGTTGAAGTCCCTTCCCAGATTCAAAATTGATGATGCGAATTTATAACCAAAAAAGCCAAACCTTGCGGAATGGCTTTTTCTTCACAGCAACGCGCTGCCAGTTTCAGGTCCAGTCACCCCCGCCAGAAACATCGGCGATATTGGAATTGTCATCCCACGAAGCATTGTCCGCGATTCCGAAATCTGCGCCGCCCATATTGTCAGACTGAGTGTCCCCTGCGGTGTTCATCGGTTGGGCCTGTGGATTCGCGTTATTGCCGCCCATGAAATGGTGGACCAGTTCTTCCCCGGCCACCATGCCTGCACCCAGCGCTGCACCGGTTGCCAGGCCGGAAATGATCCCTGAGCCCATCCCCGGCGCCGCGGGAGCATAAGCTCCGCCGGCAGGCATATACCCTGGAGGCGGCATGCCCGATTGGTAATTGACCGGGTACGTTGCCTGCGAGGTATTGGGTCTGGACAACGCACGCATGATCAACGTGATAATCACGATCGCGCCGACGCCCAAAAACAGCCAGCCCCAAGGGAAGTCCTGTTGTGGCTGGGAGGTCACCGGCAGCGACACCGTGTGGGCTTCCGAGACCATCGCTTTGAGTTGCTGAACCGCTTGCGGGCTGGCAAAACTCAAGCCCGGTTCCAGGCGTTCCGCATTGTTCAATTCTTCCCTGGCTTCAACCAGATGACCGGTCTTAGCCAATATTTCGGCGTCGACGTAGTGCGCCTTGGCGCTGTTCGGGTGGTCCTTGAGCACCTGATTGATCATGCCCTGCGCATCATTCATCCGCCCTGCCTGGGCTGCGTCATAGATCTGGTGCAATGTCGGCGTATCTGCCGCAAACACGGCTCCAGACATCAGTATTGAAACGATAAGGATAAATCCGGTTACTGCGCTTCTCAACATTTAATTCTCCTGTCGAAATGTGACTAAGGTGTACGGGGTACGGAACCATGCATCAGACTGGCAATTGTTCATTAAGTTTCTTTAATATTGCTGCCGATATGAATCGGCGCAATTCATGGGTCCAGCGCGAGCATGCATGCCAATCATTAAGAGTTGTTTCGCCAAGAAAGAACCCTGCTCGAGGAAGGGCCCGGACTGCCTGGCCGCGGGCTGAATCCATAAACCATCCTCAGCCCATTTACCGACTACAAGCGGGCTTTCAACGAATTTCAATGTTGTCACGGTGTAATTCGTCGCTAAAGCGCTGTTCAAGGCCTGTCGACCAGCAATTTCCGGAACCGCGCCTTCCTTCAAGGCCGCGCATGATATCAGCGAATTCAATAACCCGAAACAGTGCATGCACCAGTTGTTTGGCCACATGGCCCACCCAAGGACGGCTTATCCGGGATCGGCATTGGTCCGCGCAACTGTTGTCGCGATCCGGGTGAAAATCGCTTTCGAGCGTGAAGAGTCGGCAAGCATAGCGGCGAGTTATCGCAATTCATCTGCGGCAGCGCAGTCTGTTCGAATGCTCATTGCATCAGCGCCACGCTCTTGACCTGTGCGCACACATGCATCCCGGCGATCAACCCAAGATGATCGCGTGATCGGCGCGTGATGCGCGACAGCAGCACATGCGAATCGCCGACGGTCATGCGCACGATCACCTTGTCCGGTCCCTCGTCGCGTATCTCGTCGATGCGTGCGTTGAGGATGTTGCTGATGCTGGTACCCTGCGGCGCCTGCGTCGCGATGCTCACATCGCGTGCCAGCACCCGGGCCCGCACGCTGGCGCCCAACGGCTGGCTCACCCGTCCGACCCACAGATTGCCGCCGGAGAAATCCAGCCGCGTAAGGTGATAGGCCTCATCATGCCGAGCTACGGTTGCTTCAATCACCGCGCCGGCATCATCCAGATGCGCGGTGGGCAGATCGAGCCGCGCGAGGGTTTCCTGCAACGCGCCGCTGGCAATGACGCGGCCGTGCTCCAGCAGCACCAGATGATCGGCAAGCCGTGCCACCTCGTCCAGCGCGTGACTTACGTAGACCACCGGGATCTTCAGTTCGAGATGCAGGTCTTCGAGATATGGCAGGATGTCCTGTTTGCTGGCGGTGTCCAGTGCCGCAAGTGGCTCATCCATCAACAGGATGCGGGGACTGGTGAGCAGCGCGCGGCCGATGGCAACGCGCTGGCGCTCGCCGCCGGAAAGTTTTGCCGGGTCGCCGCGTGCTATCAATCGTCCCAGCCCCAGCCATTCGATCACCTGTTCCAGGACGACCCTGCGTTCGGATGGCGGGATGCGCTTCAGGCCGTATTCCAGATTGGCGCGCACCGGCAGGTGCGGGAACAGGCTGGCTTCCTGGAACACGTAACCCAACGGCCGTTGATGTGTCGGCACGAAGGTCTCGTCGTCCTGCCAGGTTTGTCCGTTCACTTGCAAAGATCCTGCCGCGTGTTCCAGTCCTGCGATGCAGCGCAGCAGCGTGGTCTTGCCGGAACCTGACGGGCCGAACAATGCGGTGATGCCCGATTCGGGCGCGCTGAAAGACGCATCCAGCGCAAAACTTTCAAGTTGCAGTTTGAACCGGGCGTGTATGCCATTCGTCTTTATCCCGGTCATTTGTGTTTGGCTCATCGCATCACTTTCGACAACTTCCCGCCTGCGAGATACAAGCCGAGCAACACGACGAACGAGAATAGCACCATGCCGCCCGCGAGCCAGTGCGCCGCGCTGTACTCCATCGCCTCAACATGGTTGTAGATCGCGACCGACAGCACCCGCGTCTCGCCCGGGATGTTGCCGCCCAGCATCAGCACCACGCCGAATTCGCCGACGGTGTGCGCGAAGGCGAGGATGATCGCAATAAGGAATCCGGGGCGCGCCAGCGGCAGCGCCACGCTGCAAAAGCGATCCCACGCACCGGCGCGCAGCGTCGCTGCGACTTCCAGCGGACGTTTGCCGATCGCTTCGAATGCGCTCCGGACCGGCAGCACGGCGAATGGCAGCGAGAACAACACCGAGCCGGCCACCAGTCCGGAGAAGGTGAAGGGCAAGGTGCCGAGATGCAAAGACTTCGTCAGTGCGCCCACCGGCCCCTGCGGTCCCAGCAATATCAATAAATAGAAGCCCAGCACCGTGGGCGGCAGCACCATCGGCAACGCCACCAGTGCAGAAACTATGCCCCTGTACCATTTGCCGCTGTGTGCGAGCCACCACGCCAGCGGCGTGGCGATCAACAGAAGCAGCAGCGTGGCGACGCTCGCCAGCTTGAGCGTCAGCCACACGGCTTGCAGATCGGTGGGGTCTAGTGCGGGCATGGTGTATTCACAGGCAGATTGTTTTCATAGGCGTTTACTAATATCAGGGCAACTCATATCCGAAACTGCGGATGATCGCGGCCGCTTTCCGGCTCTTCAAAAAATCAAGGAACGCCTGCGCGGCACTCTTGTCTTTCGCGTCCGACAGTATCACTGCAGCCTGTTTGATCGGATTGTACATTTGCGGCGGCACGATCCACCATGAACCCGCGCTCACCTTGCCGTCGCGCATCACCTGCGACAGCGCGACGAAAGCCAGCTCGACATTTCCGGTCGCGGCGAACTGGTAAGCCTGCGTGATATTCTCGCCGGTCACCAGTTTGCCTTGTACCGAATCCCACAATCCCAGTCCATCCAGCGTCTGCTTTGCCGCCATGCCATAAGGCGCGAGCTTGGGATCGGCGATGGCCAGTCTGTTGTAGCCACCCTTGTGCAACACTTCGCCCTTGTCATCCACATATCCGGGCTGCGCGCTCCATAACACCAGCTTGCCGAGTGCATAGACAAAACGCGAGCCGGCTACCGTCAGTCCTTCATCTTCCAGCCGTTGCGGTGTGGCAGAATCCGCCGCGACGAACACGTCGAACGGCGCCCCTCCCTTGATCTGCGCGTAGAACTTGCCGGTGGAACCGAAGCTGAGTTTCACGGTATTCCCGCTCTGCTGCCGGAACAGCACAGCGATCTGTTCCATAGGCGCGGAAAAATTCGACGCCACCGCGGCACTCACCTCGCCTGCAAATACTGGAGCACTCATCAGTACCGACAACACTATCAAGGCGCAGAATAGCCTGGAAATACGCATCATCAACCTCCCATGTAATGGATGCAATGATAACAAGCAAGAGGGGGCCGGAGCGTGATTCTTCCGACCACGGCAGAATTTGGTCAGACTCTGCGCTGTATGGTCATTTTCCATTCAGCAACGCGAAGCGGGAAGAAGGGAAAGCGAATTTGGCGCCTTGTAATCAAATCAGTTGATCAGAAGTCCTGGAAGTGGAAACTGGTGACATGCCACTCACTGCACATAATGCCGGCCCTCAAGCTTATGTATAGCGCCCCTGCGGCACGATGATTTCAAAGCGATTACTGCAGAAAATCCTCATTGGCCAGATCGTTTGTCAGAAGCGCTATCTTCACCGGCTTGACCTTCCATATTTCCCGGCAATATTCATCGATGCTGCGATCTGAGGAGAATTTCCCCATGCGAGCGACGTTGGTTATGGACATGCGCGTCCATTTCTTTCGATCACGATAAGCTTCACTGACGCCGGCTTGGCAATCGATATACGACTGGAAATCAGCCAGCAGGCGGTAGGGATCCCCTTGCAGCAGCGAATCCACCAGCGGACGAAACAGATCGCGGTCGCCGCGGGAGAAATGACCGTTGCTGATCAGATCGATCACTGCCCGCAACTCCTGGTTGTTCTGGTAAATGCCATAGTATCCATTTTTCCAGGTCGCCTGAACCTCTTCGGCAGTAAGACCGAACAAAAAGAAGTTCTCGGCACCGACCTCCTCGCGGATTTCCACGTTGGCGCCGTCCAGGGTACCGATCGTCAGCGCACCGTTCATCGAGAACTTCATGTTGCCGGTGCCTGACGCTTCCTTGCCGGCGGTGGAGATCTGTTCCGAGAGATCCGCCGCCGGATAGACACGCTGACCGTTGGTGACGTTGTAGTTGGGCAGAAACACCACCTTGAGCCGATCCCGAACCAGCGGATCACGGTTGACCACCTCTCCCACGGAAGTGATCAGCTTGATCATCAGTTTTGCGAAGTGATAACCGGGGGCGGCCTTGCCGGCGAAGATGAAAGTGCGGGGCAGGATATCGGCATCGGGGTCGGACAAGATGCGGTTATAGAGCGCCACGATGTGCAGCACATTGAGATGCTGCCGCTTGTATTCGTGTATGCGCTTGACCTGGACGTCGAAAAGCGACTGGGGATCGACGGTGATACCGGTGGCGCGCCTGACATGGCGCGCAAAGTCCTCCTTGACGGAGCGTTTGATGAAGCGCCATTCGCTCTGGAAACCGGCATCCTCGCTATGGGACTCGATACCCCGCAACTGCCGCAGATCGCCGATCCAGTCTTCGCCGATGGCTTGGCAAAGGAACCGAGTCAGGCGCGGATTGGCAAGCGCGATCCAGCGCCTCGGCGTGACGCCGTTGGTGACGTTGATGAATTTGTGCGGCCACAGTTCGTGCATATCCGTCAGCACATCCTGCTTCAACAGTTCGCTGTGCAGTTCGGCCACGCCATTGATGGTGTGGCTGGCAACGCTCGCCAGGTTGGCCATGCGCACATAGCGTTCCCCGTATTCGTCGATTATCGACAGGCGCGCCAGGCGGTCGGCATCTCCCGGGTAGCGCATGCGAACCTCGTCCAGAAAATGTTTGTTGATATCGAATATGATCTCCATATGGCGCGGCAATATCCGGGACAACAGCGAGACCGGCCAGCGCTCCAGCGCCTCGGGCAACAAGGTGTGATTGGTGTAGCCGAAACTCTGCCGGGTCACCGACCAGGCGCTGCTCCGATCCATGCCGTTCTCGTCGATCAACAGCCGCATCAGCTCTGCGATGGCGATGGCCGGATGCGTATCGTTCAGTTGCAGGGCAAACTTTTCGTGGAAACGTTCCAGCGGGATATTCTGCACCCGCAGGATGCGAAACATGTCCTGCAGTGAACAGGAGACGAAGAAATACTGCTGCTCGAGGCGCAGTTCCTTGCCCTGGATCTGTTCGTCATTGGGGTAGAGCACCTTGCTGATGTTCTCCGACACCACCTTTTTCTGTACCGCACCGTAATAGTCGCCGCGATTGAACATGCCCAGGTCGAATGATTCCGGCGCCTCGGCCCGCCACAGCCGCAAGGTGTTGGCGGTATTGTTGCGATAGCCCAGAATCGGGGTGTCATAAGGAATGCCGACGACCGTGCGGCCTGCCACCCAGTTCACCTTGCGGCGGCCGGCATCGTCAACCGAGTGTTCGGTATGCCCGCCCAGCTTTACCTCGGCCGCCCATTCCGGGCGCACGATCTCCCACGGGTTGCCCTTCATCAGCCACTTGTCGGTTTGCTCGACCTGCCAGCCATCGACGATTTGCTGGGAAAATATGCCGAACTCGTAGCGGATACCGTAGCCCAGCGACGGGATCTCCAATGTCGCCATCGAGTCGAGGTAACATGCGGCGAGCCGCCCCAAGCCGCCATTGCCGAGTCCGGGTTCGGCCTCCTGTCCCACCAATTCCTCGAAACTCAATCCGAGATCCTGTATCGCCTGCCGTGCCTGCTCCTGAATGCCGAGATTGATCAGATTGTTCCCCAGATGCGGTCCGAGCAGGAACTCCGCGGAGAAATAGGCCACGGTCCTGGAAGCCTGCCGTGTGTATGTGGCGGCCGTGCTGATCCAGCGCTGCAGCATGTGGTCGCGTACCGTATGGGCAAACGCCATGTAATAGTCATGCTTGGTGGCGAGCGCCGGGAACTTGCCCTGCACGTAGTAGAGATTGTCGAGAAAGGCCCGCTTCAGCACCTCTTTGTCGAGGCCAAGGTGATTGATCTTTGCCCGCTCGGCGCGAGCTATGACTGCTTGCCGGTCGCGCATTTCATCAGGCTCATCGTGAACGGCTATTTCCGGGAGCATGATCCGGCAGTCAGTAGTTGGTGATCGAGGATTTCGAGAGAGGGCATCGGGCTGGCTGCCAGCATGGCGATAGCCATTACAGACCCAGCCTGGCAGCGATCTCATGCTCGGCTGCCGCCCAATATTCGTCCGCGCGCCCTTCGAAACCATGTTGCTCAGCGATAAAGTAGGCTGCCAGCTCGACCATGCGATGACGTTCTTCATGGGATGGTTTAGTGACCGTCTTCTGGTTGGCGGTAAGCCTCGACATTTTGTCTGCGGATTTCGTCGCAGGCGGTTGCTTTTGCGCAGCAGGGACGATGGATTTCGGCGCAGTGGATTTCTTTGGCTGCGCCGCCGCGGCCACGGTGGGTTTCCCGGCGCTTTTAACCGATGGTTTTTTTGCCGCCAGCTTCGTCGCTGCCGGGGTCTTGGTCATCGCCGCTGCTGCAACTTTGGAATTCTTCGGCTTGCCGCTACTTACCGTCGCAACAGCCTTTTTACCAACCGGTTTTGTGGTTTGCTTTGCCATGTCAATCACCTCACTGATTTTGGTTGATAATCTGCCGGATCACTCGGCTCCCGAATAAATATATCAATTCGACGCAAGCTTCATCCTGGACCAGTAATTTCAGATTGTGCGCCCGATGTGTTGCCCATCCCCATGCTGCTACCGGATCATTGGATCAAGCGCCGCAATGCGTCATACACAATTTGTCTTATTGTCTTATGCAGATTGCGTGCCAGGTAGATTTATTATTATTGAACAGCAAGTTAAGAAATCGGCATGATTGCAGGCGTAACGTCTGGCACCAATAAAAAGCATGGAAGATGCCTTACGCCCCACTTGGATGCGCAATTGCGTGTGACTGCACCGTTTGTGAATTAGGCGAATCGAAAACTGGAAGACACCTGCGAATATTCGCTTATACGGCAGCACAAACGATCCCTCCGCTGCTCTTCACTACTTACCCTGAAGCCGCTCTTCAACTTTTGCAGTCAGGTCAGGTATCGGATCGTACAGTTGCGGATAAACAAGGTATGAATGCTCGCGCGAATGAGAGAGGGTATATGAACGAAAATCACTTTTCATTCCTGCCTCTCGGGCGAGGCCCCTTTAAGTGGAACGCTGGATTGCTTTGGGATTTTTTGCGTCAAGGAACGTCAGCGGGCACGATTGATGCCGGTGTGCCGCGCTGCAACGCGCATAAATGCTAGAGACCTTGGCGGGGAGGCACAGCCTGGAGCTAACTTATCATAGAGCGGTTTAGTGAAAGTGCACAGGCGTGATGTATCGAATTGTGGTCCCTCATATACTCATCCCCTCAGCTTGCTACTTCATCTATTACCACCCCCTGTTTATATAGTTTCCTCTGCGCCGGCTCCACGATAGGTTCCGTAATGATGTTGAGCCCACTTCTTCCCGCAGGCGTATTTCCACAAAACTTCCTCAACACCGTCAGACTGAATTGCGCTCCTTTTTTCGGTATCGTAACCAAGCTTATATTCATGTGTGTAAGTTGATCTGTTATAGCCCTGAGCTTATTTATGGCCATTCTTCCTGTTCCTTTTGGCCATGTACATCGCATCATCCGCCACTTTCAACAAAATATCCGGATTGCCGGTATCGTCCGGAAAAATAGAAATACCGATACTGCACCCTATCAAACATGTGTTTCCACCAACTGCGAATGGTTTGGATATGGATTCCGAAACTTTCGAGGCCACCAGTGTTGCATTACTTGCATGTTCGATGTTGTCGAGTATGAATGCGAACTCGTCTCCACCTACGCGTGCCACAGTATCCATATCGCGCGCACTCTCGGAAAGGCGCTCAGCCACCCTTCCAAGCAGGCAATCCCCAGCGTGATGGCCGAATTGATCATTGATTTTCTTGAAACCGTCCAGGTCCACAAACAGAACTGCAAACTTCTGTTTGTAGCGCCTGGCCCGCACGACTGCCTGATCCAGACGATCATAGAACAGGGTCCGGTTGGGTAGATTGGTGATGGCATCGAAATAGGCCAGTTGCGCAAGCCTCTGTTCCGCTGTACTGCGCCCGGAAATGTCACGGATGACGCTGAAGAATACTTTCTTCCCGTCCAGTTCGATGATCCTGGAATTGATTTCCACCGGCATGGCGGTACCATCCTTACGCAGATGTGCCGATTCGAAAATCAAAGCACCATTTTCATTATCTTCGAACCGCTTGGGAATCTTGGCCGCGAATTCAGGCGGATCAAGATCTGCGAGGCGCATCCCGACCATCTCATCCTTGGTATAGCCTAGCCGCTCGTGACCGGTAAGATTAATGTCCCTGATGATTCCATCCATATCCAGAATCATCAGACAATCGGCAGCAAGGTCAAACAGCATGCGGTATCTGCCTTCACTCATGGTGATGTCCACGTCGCCTTTATTACCTTATTGTCTGTTGATCGCTCATGACTTGAGCAGCCATCGCGGCGCAAGAAGCTCCAATCCGCTCAATCTGTGACGACCGACAACACCCGCCCTTCCTTGAGCAACGCGGTGCAGTCTTCTACCGGCAACGGCTTCGAATAGTAATATCCCTGTATCTCGTCACAATTGTTGCGCAACAGAAAAGCGAGCTGCTTTTCGCTTTCCACGCCCTCGGCGACCACCTGCATTCTGAGATTATGCGCCAGGTCAATGATGGTGCGCGTTATCATCGCATCGTCAGGATCGGTCGTGAGATCGTTGATAAAGGATCGATCTATTTTCAGCACGTCCGCACCGAAACGCTTGATATAACTCAAACTGGAGTGTCCTGTGCCAAAGTCATCCACCGCCAGTTTCACACCCAGTGCCTTTAGTTGGCGCAGTGTTTGCACGGCCCGTTCCACGTCTTTCATGATGATGCTTTCGGTAACCTCCAGTTCCAGAAATTTGGCCTCCAGTCCGGTTTCCTTAAGTATCTGCCGCACCACTTCGCAAAGGTCCTGACGATGGAATTGAACTGCCGAGAGATTAACCGCTACTCTGCATGGCTTTATCCCCATGTCCTGCCAAGCCTTGGCTTGGGCGCATGCGGTGCGCAGCACCCATGTCCCCACCGGCACGATCAGTCCGTTTTCCTCGAGCAATGGAACAAAGTCGGCCGGGTTGATCTTGCCCCGTTCGGGATGATCCCAGCGCAACAACGCCTCCAGCCCGCAGATTGCGCCGCTGTGCAGATCGATCTTGGGTTGATAATGCAACGCAAAATCAAAATTCTCCGCAGCCTTGTGCAATCCGCTTTCCAGCCGCATATCACGCTGCGCGCGCTGGTTCATTTCGGCCTGAAAGAAGCAGAACTGGTTGCGCCCGTCCTTCTTTGCCTGATGCAGTGCAGCCGCTGCACTTCTCAGTAAATCCTGTGCATTTTCACCATCGGCAGGAGCCACGGCGATACCGATGCTGGCCGTCAAATGCAACTGATGCCCGTCAATCAGGAACGGGGCTGCCAATGCCTCCAGCACTTTTTTTGCCACCGTGGTGGCATCTGTCGCGGCATTCACGCTCAAAAGAATCATCACAAATTCGTTGCTGCCGGTTCGCCCCACCGTATCAGTTTCGCGCAGACAACTGCTCAGTCTTGCCGCCGCCTGCTTTAGCACTTCGTCCCCATGCGAAGATCCAAGGCTATCGTTGATCATCTTGAAACGGTCCAGATCGACCATCATCGTTACCACTACCCCTTCCCCGCGTCGTGAGAGCGTGATGGCGTAGTCGATACGGTCATAGGCCAGATTGCGGTTTGGCAAGCCGGTCAGGGCATCGTATTGGGCCAGATATTGTGCCCGTTCCTCAGACTTCCTGTATTCCGTGATATCACTCACCATGAAAAGCAGCAGTGTCTGCCCTTCTTCCGTCAACGCTCTGGAGACGTTAGCCAGATAATGTCTGCGCAGCTGCGCATCCTGCCGCTCGAAAGCCATCCCGCAACGCATTTCCCCGTACTCGAGGACATTCTCGAGAACGCTGGTTAAATTTTCGCTTGGCCCAAATATATGGGATACCGGTTGACCGATGTAATTTTCCGCTGTTTCCAACTCCAGCATGCTCAGCAATGCACTATTCACCATGCGCACATTCAGCGCCGCGTCCATCACCACCAATCCCGATGGCATGTCGTCGATTATTTGCTTGGAAAACTTTTTCTCCCTGGCAATTGTCCGATGTTCGGCATGAAAATAAGTATCAAGCGCCAGTTCCATATCAAAAAATACGATTTTGAGCAGTGCGCTGAAGGTGTTAATACACCTTTCCGCATCCCCGTTCAGCAGGCCGTAAATGCAGGGCATGAACTCATGCAAATATTTACGATAGGCCCCGATATACCACTGGGGGGTCAGACCAACGTGCTGGTGAACCAGTCCGACACGCAGGCGGTTTTCTACATATCCCGCGCCATATTCACCCTCGGTGAGTTGGCTGAAATAAGCCGACTGGGTACGTTTGAGACGCTCCAGATGCTCGGCATTGCCGAGCAAAGGCAGCAAATGGGGAAAGTGTTGCAAATGACGATAAAACGTCTCGCTGAAAGAATCCCGCCGTGCGTCCAGAAGTGCGTGCAGCTCCTTAAGCAGCGCGACATCTGCCTCGGTAAATTCAAGGAACTCCTTGCGCATCGCCACTTCGGCATCATCGATACCCATTTCGATAGTGGTGGGGTAATTTGCGTTAAATTTCTTCATCTGAAAGATATTTTGAATTTACAATTTTTTGCACCGATTAATTATCACGCCACGACCTTGGGTGGTAAGCCTTATCGAACGTTAAGCTACGCTGACAATTTCTCAAGCGTATTTTGCGAAGGAACCGCTCAATCGGTATTGGCATACCACACAGGTACCTTTGGTTGTTTGGACAAGTCCTGTCCAACCGGCTATTGAATCCGGACTCAAGCCGACTTAAGAAAGCGGGAAATGACGACCAGAAAGGAAGATCGCTTCCGGATAAACGAAGAGAAAGATGACGACCGGAAAGGGATACTTGCATATGACTGAACACGCGTAACTCCTGCTTTTAAAGCATTTCCCGTTTACACCCGAAAATATTTGCGGGCGATTAACAGAAGCGTGTTCAGGGCTTCACTGACTCGGTGCCGGGGTCATGGGCGAACCAAATCTTAAGATATTATCAATCTGACTAAATCAGAAAGTCAAGTTTTCAATTAAGGACATAGATAGCCTATTTACCCAAAATTGCCAAAGGCATATCGCGCAATGGCAAAATCCTTTTTGCGGCGCCGAGCTTGATTGCTTCCTTGGGCATACCGAAAACTGCACACGAAGCTTCGTCCTGCGCTATCGTAGAGGCACCGGCATCAAGCATTTCTTTCAAGCCGCGCGCGCCATCGTCTCCCATACCGGTCATGATGATGCCGGTTGCATTTTTACCCGCGAACTTGGCCACCGAGCGGAACAAGACGTCCACCGAAGGACAGTGGCGATTGACGGGCGCGCCATTCAGCAGCTCAACATAATAATAGGCGCCGCTGCGCTTGAGCAGCATGTGGCGTCCGCCGGCAGCAATCAGCGCAAGTCCAGGAATCACGCGATCATTGTTCCTGGCTTCGCTTACTTCGATCTCACACAAACCATTCAATCGTTCCGCAAATGCGGCAGTAAATTTTTCCGGCATGTGTTGCACGATGACGATTCCGGGGCTCACCCGTGGCAGCGCTGTCAGTACAGCCTCCAGCGCCTGTGTGCCGCCGGTGGAAGCGCCCATTGCAACGATCCGCTCGGTGGTCTTGGCCATTGAACTGCTGCCGGCGGCCGATAGAATGACGTCGGCACTCAGTTTGTCGGACACCGGTATAGGAAGCGACGGGACTCTGAGCAGATTTTTGACATTGGCCAGAGCCGCCGCTCTGATCGCCCGCACCAGGTCATCGGAGGATTCCAGCAAAAAATCCTTCAATCCGATCTTGGGTTTGGTGATAATTTCGACTGCCCCTGCGGCAAGTGCCTGCATGGTGGTTTCCGCTCCCTTTTCGGTGAGCGAAGAGCAGATCACCACCGGCGTGGGATGTTCGGCCATGACCTTTCTTAAAAATGTGATGCCGTCCATGCGCGGCATCTCAATATCCAGCACGATCACGTCCGGCCATTGCTTGCTCATCTTATCCAGCGCAAAGACCGGGTCGGATGCCACGGCAATAACCTGAATATCAGGCTCCCGATCCAATATCGACTGCAACACCTGGCGCACCACCGCCGAATCGTCGATCAGCAATACCTTGATGGGTGTCCGTGATTTTCTCATGGGGTCACTCATCCATGGCGGCGGGTTTGCGCAGCCAAGCATGGCCACTCCAGATGTCGAAAATGAGATGCCTATGCACATTTCCACCGAGATCTTCCGCGTCAATCTTGAATCCGTTCGCGGCAATTAACGAGCGGGCGACCAGCACATTCTTTCCCGACACATCCATGTTGAACTTCTTGTCCGTCGTATCTGCACCGAGCTTGAGCAAAGTTTCATTCTTTAATCGTGAAAACATGTTTCCACCCCCGAATACTTTGACGCGATATTCCACTGGATGCGTCTTGGCGGCGCGTATCTCTTTCAGGAACATCTGCATCGCTTCATCCGCGTAATGGCCGTCAAGCGCAATGCCAGATTTCTTAGGTCGGGACGGCAACTGGAAATGACACATCCCCCCGATCAGACGTGACGGGTGCCACATGGTGATGGAGACACAGGAGCCCAGTATCGTGCGAATTCGCGTGTTGACGTCGCCGAAATAAAAATCCCCCGGCTGCAAAAATATTTCAATGACATGGTCGGGCTGGCGCATTGTGCGATTATATTTTTCGGTAAATCGATGGGGTTATCAGTTTCAGGCTGTTGGTGATCCCGTTCAGGCTTTCGGAATGGCTGACGAAAAAAAATCCTCCCGGTTTCAGCATGGGCAACATGCGGGCAACGACCTGGCGCTTGGTTTCCATGTCGAAATAGATCATCACATTGCGCAGGAATATCATGTCGAACTCGCCTATCTTCGGCAGGGTGGCATTCAAATTGATCTGCATGAATTGCACCCGGTTAATCAGGCTTGGCTCGATCAGGAACGTTCCCTCCTGGGCGCCAATTCCTTTCAGGCAATGCTTCGTGAGCAATGGATTCGGAATACTTTTTGCCCTTGCCATCGGATAATGTCCGGAGCGGGCTTTTTCCAGAACGCTGGCGCTGATGTCGGACGCGACGATTTCCCACGGCATGCTTTGCAAGCCCTCGGCAAGGGTCATGGCCAGGCTGTAGGGTTCCTCTCCCGACGAACTGGCGGCGCACCACAGGCGGAATGTCCTGCCCGGCGGCACATGCGGCAAAACATGCAGACGTAAAAAATCGAAATGCTTGGGCTCGCGAAAAAAATGGGTTTCATTGGTGGTCAGCAAATCCAGCGCCACCTGAAGCTCGGCAGCCTCGGTTTTTTGGGAGATCAGCCGGAAGTAATCCCCATAGCTGATTAATTTATGGTGTTTTACGCGCTTGGACAGGCGGCCTGCGACCAGCGCTTTTTTTGCAGGGGACAGGTTGATTCCGGCGGTGCGGTGCAGCCATGACTGGAACTGCTGAAACTCGGCATCGTTCAATGCTGTTATATGCATAAAATATTTTTTTGTTAGCGCAAATATTGCGGGTACACGCTTTTTTTATCAACCTTAAAACCGCAGATCCTCAATCATCCCCAGCAAGCGTGCGAGGAGGCAGCAGACAAATCTGCTTGCCGGGTTGCGCGACAAGGCCGCCAACCCAGCCTGCATTATTTAACCCGGGCTTGCCAGCGCCGCCAATGCTTCCGGACTGTTGCCGCCCGCCCCCGACAACAACGCCAGCTCGTTCACGGAAAGCACCTTGTCGGCGTCGAGAATAATGACGAACTTGTCCTTCACCTTGCCCATGCCGCTGATGAAGTCTGCGCGTATTTTTGCGCCGAAGCTGGGGGGCGGCTCGATCTCGGATGCCGGTATTTCCAGCACTTCGGACACCGAGTCCACCACCACGCCTATATCCTGTTTTTCTCCTTCATTGTCGGCCTCGGTGATGACGATGCAGCTGCGCCGGGTAACGGCAGACGAGGCGCGGCCAAAGCGGGCCGACAGGTCGACCACCGGCACGACTGCGCCGCGCAGGTTGATTACCCCGCGGATGAACTCCGGCATCATCGGCACGCTGGTGAGGCTGCCGTACTCGATGATTTCCTTGATGCCCAGGATGTCCATCGCGAACATTTCGCTGCCCAGCAGGAAGGTGAGATATTGCGCCTCCTCCTTTTGCACGACGGGTGCTTGTATTGCAGTTGTTCTGACTAGTGCGCCCATGGCAGTCTCCCTTAAAACTTGACGAACTCGGCCTTGTTGTGGGGACTGGCGGCATGCGATGCAGTTGCCGTTTTGGCCGTCGGAGCGTTGCCTTTAGGCGCAGCTGTCTTCCGGGCCACAGTCCGCTGTTGGCTGTCGATGTCGCCGGTATCCACCTTGAAGAATCCCATCGTCTGCTGCAAGTTCTCGGCCTGACCGCTCATTTCTTCTGCGGTTGCGGCGAGCTCCTCCGAGGCCGAAGCATTCTGCTGAGTGATCTGGGTCAATTGCGCCAGGGCGGTATTGATCTGGCCGACACCCGAGGATTGCTCTTCGGAGGCGGCGGTGATTTCCTGCACCAGGTCGGAAGTCTTGTTGATCGAGGGCACCATTTCGTCCAGCAGCTTGCCGGCGCGTTCCGCCAATCCCACGCTGTTGGAAGCCACTTCGCCGATCTCCTGCGCGGCCACCTGGCTGCGCTCGGCGAGCTTGCGCACTTCAGCCGCCACCACCGCGAATCCCTTGCCGTGTTCGCCGGCGCGTGCCGCTTCGATCGCGGCGTTCAGCGCCAGCAGGTTGGTCTGGTAAGCGATGTCGTCGATGATGCCGATCTTCTTGGCGATCTGCTGCATCGCGGCGACAGTCTGTTTCACCGCATCGCCGCCTTCATTGGCTTCCTTGGAGGCTTTGGCGGCCATGCCATCGGTGATCTTGGCGTTCTCGGTGTTCTGGTTGATGGAGGCCGACATCTGCTCCACCGAGGCGCTGGTTTCCTCGACGCTGGCGGCTTGTTCGCTGCTTGCCTGGCTCATCGACTGTGCCGTCGCGCTCACTTCTTCCGAAGCGCTCGACAGATTGTCGGATGCACTACGCACTTCGGTGATGATGGAGGAGAGTTTGTCTATGGTGGTATTCACGCTGGCCTTCAGGTCGGCAAAAGCGCCGCTGTATTCGGCATTGATGGATTGCGTCAGGTCGCCTTGCGCCATTCCGGCCAGCACGCGCTGCACGTCATTGATTGCCGACTCGGTCGTGCCGGTGATCGTGTTCATGCCTCCCGCAACATCTTTATAAAAGCCCACCAATCCGGCGCTTTCCACGCGTTTGCTGAAGTCTCCCGCAGCCGCGGCTTCGACCAATGCGGTGATCTCGTTCTCGGCCTTGACTTCCGCGGTGCGCTCGAGCCATTCCACAATGCTGCCCAAACGTTCTCCGTCCGGACCGAACATCGGAGAGGCGCTGAGCTTGAAAACCTTGTCCGCAACGGTGATCTGGGTAATATGCTGACTGCGCAGATTAGCCAGCAGATTGCGCTGATGGCTGGGATTGCGGTGGAAGATATCGAAGTTCTCGCCGATGAGCTTGTCGGCGTTGAATTGCGGAAATACCTTGCGCATATTCGCCTCGGAACTGCGCATCAGGTTCTCCGTGGCCTTGTTCATATAGCGGATAATACCGTCGTTGTCCGCCATCATCACGTTGACGGCGGCATTGTCCAGCGCGATTTTGATGCGCATGGTCGTGGCTGCCAGCTCTGCGGCTTGTTTTTCCGCCGCAACTTCCTCGGTGCGATCGACCCATTCCACTATGCTGCCCAAGCGTTTTCCATCCTGATCCATCATCGGGGTGGCGCTGAGTTGGAAAGTCATGTCGCCGACAACGATCTGGGTCTTGTGCGTGCCGCGCAGATTGGCCAACAGATTGCGCTGATGGCTCGGATTGCGGTGGAAGAGATCGAAGCTCTGGCCGATGAGCTTGTCGGCGCTGAAATGCGGGAACAGCTTGCGCATATTCGATTCGGAGCGGCTCATCAGGGTTTCCGTGGCTTTGTTCATGTAGCGGATAATGCCGTCGTTGTCCGCCATCATCACGTTGACTGCAGCATTGTCCAGCGCGAGTTTGATGCGCATGGTCGCAGCAGCGAGTTCCGCCGCTTGTTTCTCCGCCGCAACTTCTGCGGTGCAATCAACCCATTCCAGCACGGCGCCCAGGCGTTCACCGCCCGCACCGATCATCGGGGTGGCGCTAAGCGCGAAAATCAGGTCGCCAACAACGATTTGGGTCTTGTGCGTCCCGCGCAGGTTCGCCAGCAGATTGCGCTGATGGCTGGGATTGCGGTGGAAGACATCGAAGCTCTGGCCGATGAGCTTGTCGGCGCTGAACTGTGGAAACAGCTTGCGCATATTAGATTCAGCAGCACGCATCAGGGCTTCTGTGGACTTGTTGATATATCGGATAATGCCGTCGTTGTCCGCCATCATCACGTTGACAGAGGCATTGTCCAGCGCTGCTTTGATACGCTCGGCCTCAGTTGCAGAAGTCTTTCCGAATAAATTGTCAAACATGATTTGCTTCTCCTTAAAAATGCTACGAATAAACGTTTATCGAACCATCGCAGGGTTGTTCGCCTGCTTGCGGGAAATCCGCTGTGTCTCGCGAGTGGCTGCCTGCTGCACCAGCGAGGGAACGTCCAGTATCAGCGCTACTTCACCGCTGCCCAGGATCGTGGAGCCGCTGATGCCGCGCAGGTTGCTGAAGATCTTGCCGAGCGGCTTGATCACGGTCTGGAACTCGCCCATCAGTTCGTCCACCACCAGTCCTGCCTTTTGTCCTCCGTATTGCACCACCACCACGTTTTCGCGCCGCGCGGCGGAACCCTTGACCTCGAAGTAAGCAGGGACCTCGAAATGGTCGCGCAGCGACACGTAGGGCAGCACTTCGCCGCGCAGGTTGATATAGCTGCGCTCGTGCGCCGCCTGGCGCTCGGCTTCGGAGAGCTCGACGCATTCCTGGACCATATCGAGCGGCACCACGTAGCTGGATTTGCCGACGCCGACCCGGAAGCCGTCGATGATGGCCAGCGTCAGCGGCAGGCGGATGCGCACGGTGGTGCCGAGTCCCGGCTCGCTGTCCAGACTAACCGTGCCGCGCATGGAAGCCACATTGCGCCTGACCACGTCCATGCCCACCCCGCGCCCCGAGAGGCTGGTCACGGTGTCCGCCGTGGAGAAACCGGCCTCGAAGATCAGGTTGTAAATTTCCTGGTCGCTGAGAGTGGCACCATCTGGAACCAGGCCGCGCTCCCT
Organism: uncultured beta proteobacterium; assembly: GCA_963723415.1. GTDB lineage: Bacteria > Pseudomonadota > Gammaproteobacteria > Burkholderiales > Gallionellaceae > Gallionella. Next base: position 783,245 of record CAVRQB010000004.1, read on the forward strand.
GGCTTTTTGCAGAATTTTGTCGCGGTTCAGGCCGGCACCGTCGTCGGAGATTTCAATCGCGATGCTGCCTGAATCGTGATAGGCATTGAGGCGTAAGGTGCCATCGGCAGGCTTGCCTGCTGCGATGCGTTTTTCCGCTGGTTCGATGCCATGATCTATGGCATTACGCACTAAATGCATCAATGGGTCGCCGATTTTCTCTATCAGGGTTTTGTCCAGCTCGCTTTCGGCCCCTGTAATCACCAGCTCAATGTTTTTGCCAAGCTCAAGGCCCACATCGCGGACGACACGCTGAAAACGGTTGAAAGTTTCGCCGATCTGCACCATGCGCAGCTTGAGCGCGCTGTCACGGATCTCTTCGACTAATCTCGACATGATTGAAGTTGTTTCTTGTAGCGCGGAATTGTTCGAGCGATGGGCCAGCATATTGGCGCCCGCTCCGGCAATCACCAGTTCACCGACCAGATCGATCAGTTCATCGAGCTTGTCCGCTTGTACACGGAGGTATCGGCTTTCTTTGCTTTTGCTGACTTTGATCTGGGTCTGCTTGTCGAGGGCGGCTTGCACCACCTCCTGGATTACCGAGCCCTGATCGATCAGGATTTCGCCCAACAGCTGGGTGGATCCGTCACCTTGAACACCGTTTTGCTGGGCGTTCAGGCCGTCTTCCAGCTCATGTTGAGTGAGCGCGCCTGTGGCCACGAGGAGTTCACCCAAACGGGCCTCATCTTCCGGCAGAGTACGGATTAACTCCACATACTCTGTTGTTCTGCTGTGCGGAGGCAGGATGTGTATCAGGCTGCCCTGATGAGCGAATTCAAATACGTCGGCGATGGTGTCTTTGTTCGCATCTGATTTAAGGTCGATTTCAAAGCCGAGGTAGCAGGCTTCCGCGTCCATTTCCTCGGCTTCCGGCAAAGCGTCAGCCAGGGTCGTAATGGAGATGATTTTTCCTATATTGGACAGATAGCGAATCATGTAAAGCGGATCCAGGCCTTCTCTCAAGACGCTCTGCGCGAAGCGCAGGGAGAGATGCCAATTGTCTGAGCTGACTTCGCCACCGCCGCTTGCGGTCAATGGGATGTCCTTTTCGGCCGCGAGCGCAACGCGAGTTTCCTGTTTATCCTCATCCTTTGAGCCATCATTCTTCGCGCGGGCATCCGCCTGATAGGCTTGCAATCGTTTTCGCAAGCCGCTATCACGCGCCTGTACTGCATCGTCCAATTGTTCGCCTTGCTCGGCGACCACGCTGACGAGTTGCAGCATGTGGTCACAACTGTCCAGCAGTACCGCTACCATGTCTGCCTCTATCTCGATCTCGCCGTCACGCATGCGATCGAGCACATCTTCAACGATGTGGGCAAAGTTTACGATGGGTTCGAGGCTGAGCATGCCAGCCGAGCCTTTGACGGTGTGGGCGGCACGGAAAAGGGCATCTATGGTGTCGGGATCGTGAGGACCGCTTTCCAGGTGCAGGAGTATCTCTTCCATTTCCTGAAGAAGCTCATGGGCTTCAGCAATGAAAGTTAGTATGAATTGATTGGGTTTGATGTCCATTTAATTTGCCCTGTCGTTATCAGCTACAGATAATTTATCCACCACTTTGTGCGAATTTCTACTCAAGCTTGTCTCCGTATCAGGGAAGGAAGAAATGGGTAAATCGGACGGTGATTGTTCAACTTTTTGCCAGCACGGCAGGCCTGATAATTCATACTCTGGCGTCTCCGGATATCCATATCGGGTCACCGAAATAACCCGCCAGATTGTAGGTATCTATTACACCCAGCACGGCCCGGCTGTGGCTGGTCAAGCGCAAAGGCGTGTTGTGCCGGGTTGCTTCGCGTTTGGCCAATAAAAGCAGCTGCATGCCTGCAGTATCCATTTCACTCACGTCGGTCAGGACGATTTCACGCTCGCATGGTTTGGCTAGATGTTTCATCAATTCCTTCTTGAGCTTGGCCGCAGTGCGGACGGTCATGTCACCCTCGATATGGAGTATCTCCAACCCCCTTTTTTTCTTGATGCTTATAGACATGGATAATCCCTTTTTAACTTGACGCCGGCAAAACCAGATCCTGCCGGGTTTTCAAGGCATGATTAATTTAGACACGGCACTCAGCATTTGATCAGGCTGGAATGGCTTGACTACCCAAGCTTTGGCACCCGCTGCCTGGCCCTCCAATTTTTTTCTTTCCTGCGATTCTGTGGTGAGCATGATGATGGGGATAAATTTATAGTCCGCTGATTTCTTGATTTCCTTGACGAAACTGATACCGTCCATATTGGGCATGTTTACATCGCAAATGATGAGGTGAACTTTTTGACCGTCAAGTTTGATCAGTGCATCCGCTCCGTCTATGCCTTCAATAACATCATAGCCCGCACTCTTTAACGTAAAGCTGACTATCTGGCGGATGCCTGCGGAATCATCAACGATAAGTATCGTTTTTGCCAAAGCATTCTCCTAAAGAGTGATTTCTGGTTTTATAACCGCAATCAATTTCGCACCAATATGATTTTGTCTTTGCTTTTGGGTCGCGCAGGCTAACTCCAACTCTGCGCCATTCATGTTCATTGATATCCGAGAATTTGCCGGACGAAATTGCATTGTCTTGCCTGTTTTGCAGCAAGCGCAGGTATTCCTGGGTGTTTGTGCAAGTCTTGTGCAACCAGCTATTGAATCCGGACTCAAGCCGACTTAACGAAGGGGGAAATGACAACCAGAAGCGAAGATAGCTTCCAGACAAACGAAGAGAAAGATGACGACCAGAAAGGGATACTTCCAAATGATTGAACACGCGTAACTCCTGCTTTTTAAGCATTTCCCGTTTACACCCGAAAATATCTGCGGGTGATTAACAGAAGCGTGTTCAGGGCTTCATTGACTCGGTGCCGGGGTCAGGGGCGAACCAAGTTGTAAAACATTATCAATGCGACCAATTAAAAAAGTCAAGCTTTCTGATTATGTGGATTGAGATTCAGCGTTTCGGCTGCAGCGACAACGTCTGCGGCAATCTCCGCCAATTTGCGGCGTTGACTACGCGCAGATTTACGCAATAGTTCAAAAGCAGCCCTGTGTCCCAACCGATATTGCATCATGGTAACACCAGTGGCAACACTGATCAGCCTTTCATTATCCAGCGCAGTTTGCAGTTCGCGCTCGGTGCTTTTTAAAAGTCTCAGATCTTTAGCGCGTGCCAGCGCAGCTTCTATTGTGGGCACCAATTGCAGCGAGTCCATCGGTTTAATCAGATAGCCCAGGGCGCCATATTCTGTGGCCCGCTCAACAAAAGTACGATCACTGTAGGCAGTCAAGAAAATAAACGGAATATGGTCAAACCAACGCAATCGCTCAGCCAGATACAAACCGTTTTTCTCAGGCATATTGACATCAAGGATTGCCAAATCAGGCCGCTCGCCGCTCGCGAGTATGGCTTCCGCCTCATCGGCCGATTCAGCCATATGGATTTTATAGCCTTTATCAGAGAGTCCTTTGGCAAGTGTCACCAAAACCAGCCGGTCATCATCCACCAGCAAAAGGGTCTTGGCGGAGCCTGCGACTTTAGGCTTCATGGTCAGCAACCTTCATGAATTAGGGAATATCTGATTAAGTCCGGAACGATTTTCTTTCATGATGTCAGAAGCGAAGATCGAACAAACGGAGCCGAACGATGAAACAGACAACACTTTCCACCGCAGGATTTGACCGTCATGGCAAGACGACGCGACGCGCGGCGTTTCTTGCCGAGATGAACCGGGTGGTGCCATGGTCTGCGCTGTGTGCACTGATCGAGCCGGTCTACCCCAAAGCCGGAAACGGACGGCCGCCCGTCGGCCTTGAGCGCATGTTGCGCATCTACTTCCTCCAGAACTGGTTCAACCTCTCCGACCCTGCGGTGGAAGAAGCGCTCTACGACTCGCTGTCCATGCGCGAATTCGTCGGCATCGACCTTGGGCGTGAAGCGGCGCCCGACGAGACGACGGTGTGCAAGTTCCGTCACCTGCTGGAGGCGCATGATCTGGGTAAACGCTTGTTCGAGGAAGTCGGCAGGCATCTCCAGAACAATGGGATGAAGGTCTCGACCGGCACCATCGTCGATGCGACGATCATCAACGCCCCATCCTCCACCAAGAATCGGGACAAGGCGCGTGACCCTGAGATGCATCAGACCCGGAAAGGCAACCAGTGGTACTTCGGCATGAAGGCCCACATCGGCGTGGACAGCAAGACCAAGCTGATTCACTCGGTCGTTGCCACGCCAGCCAACGTGCATGACAAGCATCCCATCCCGGCGTTGCTGCATGGCAACGAGCATCGGGTCTATGGCGACTCGGCGTATGCCGGACAGAAAGAACTGATTGCGCAGGCTGCGCCGAAGGCCCGCTACTTCACCAACCATAGGGGTTGCAGGAACAAAGCGCTTTCCGGGCGAGAGCGGGAGAAGAACAGGAAGAAGTCGAGCGTGCGCGCCAAGGTCGAACATGCCTTCCTTATCATCAAGCGCGTATTCGGTTTTGCCAAGGTCAGCTATCGCGGCATGGTGAAGAACAGCAACCGCTTGTTTGCGGTAGCGGCGCTGGCCAATCTGTTCATGGCGCGACACCATCTGTTGCGACTTCAACAGGGAAGGTGCGCCTGATGAACGGGAAATGGGCAGAAAAGGTCGATGAAATGACGAATGGCGGGATGATCTCCAGCCAAATTCAACCTTCGTTGCTGAATGGGCGCTCGTTGTTCTCATTTGCCTCTACTTATTCAGACCTTCCTTAGGGATATGACGGGGCTGCTGACTTCTAGATTCGTGGCAACATTTCCACCCTCTTGGTTCCAATATAGTCTGGCCCCATTTTGCGGCAATAACGATGCAACGAGTTGTAGTCCGGTACCTAATAAATCTGGTTTATTCAAACCGAATCCGGGCGGGATTGATCCGGAATTGCGAATTGACACGATGACAGAGTCACGGCTCGGCTCATAGCGAATATTGATAGTCACATCACCGTTCTGATCACCATGCCTAATGGCATTCGCAATCAGCTCGTTTAGTACCAACGCCATCGGCACAGCTTCAGACTCTACAACATCGCGAGGAATCCAATTTGAAGGAATATCAATAGAAATCGGTCTGCCCCATAGTGATTCGGTTCCGACCGCTATAGCCAAAGTCATTTCGCATAACCGGACAGTATTCAGCCCGGATTTTCCTTGTAGTCCGTGAATGACGGCAATGCTCTGAACCTGGCTAATGGCTTGATTGAGTGGTTTGGCAAGTTCTGGATGGCTCGTTGCGAACAGGCGTAGCACGCCGGTAATACCCTGCAAATTGTTCTTGACCCGATGATGCACCTCTCTCACCAATAAATCACGATGTAACAATATTTTTGCTTTTTCCAAATCCGTTTCAATTTGCTTGCGTTGCGTAATGTCTTCGTGAACGGCAACCCAGACTTTTCCGAATTCATGATGCTCAAAGGATGAAATCTTTACCCAGCACCAGAATGCGCTGCCATCCTTTTTGATGTTCCTTATCTCGCCTTGCCAATAACCGGATTCGTCTAGAATCTGATTGATTTCAGCCGCGATTTGTTCCGGGGTTCTTGTCGTGGGTGCATTCAGTAAACTGACTTTTTTCCCAACCAACTCATTTTCTGCGTAACCAAACATCTGATAAAATACGGGTGTTGCATACACGATTGTTTTATTACTTTCGCGAGTGATGTGCACACCCTCCTGCACATGGTTCAGGATTTCACTTTGCAGCAACAAAGTATTTTTCGCTGATTTTTGTTCGCTTATATTTCGGGCCACCCCCAAAATATAAGATTTGCCGGAGAATTCAAAATAATTGGCATTGATTTCCACGGGAAAGATGCTACCGTCTTTCCTTTTGTGATGCGATTCAAATGTTACGGTGCCTTGTGATCTAATATAATTCCACCTTTCCGGCCACATTTCTGCCGGCCGGCCCGGAGCAATATCAGCAACCCTCATCCCAATCAGTTCACCCCAGTCATATCCCAGTGACACACATGCTTCTTTGTTAATGTAAACAAAACGGCCACTCTCACCAATAATAAAAAATGCCTCTCGCACCTGATTCAATCCAAATTTGAGTAGCGCACTGGTTTCCTCAACGTCCTTAATTTTGGTGATATCGGAAACCTGGACAAAAAAACCCTGCACTGCACCATCGACGATGTTAGGTATGTATTCCGCTTGGAAATACCTCACCCCTTTCCCATCCGGAGTTCGGATGGTACGCTCGAACTGCTGTACCTCGCCGCGCAGTGCGCCTTCGATGTGGGGCAAGTTCAAGCGGTAACGCTCTTCCCCGATCACGTCTCGAATGTGCATACCCAGCAGCTGCGCAGGGGTAATCCCGAGCCAGTTCGAATAAGCCTGGTTGGCGAAGCGGTTGCGCAGGTTAATATCCCAATAGCCCATCATCGCAGGCAGATTGTCGAGTATGGGCAGAAGGCTGGTTCCCCTTCGACGAAATCGCCTATCGACAGTTACCATGTTTTCTGCAGCATCCATTCCATCCTGCATGATGAAACCAAGGCGCTCAATCTCGTTGCGGAGCCGGGAATTTTCCAATTCAAGCTTGCTAACAGGAGAATCTGTATCAGATAATTTAAAATGCATGGTCAATTTAAAATTTTTGTCATAAGGAATCCCTGATTAAGTCGTCATTCCCGCTTTCGCGGGAACGACAAAACAGACTTGTTCAACGCTTCCATAAATAAATTGTATACAAATATTTTATCGGTAATGTCCAGTTCAAATATTGGCTGAATTAAACTGCAATGGTGTGTACCAGAGTGTGGGAAGTCCACATAAACTCAACATACTCGAAATAAGACGCCTCATAATCAGTTAATGGTGCAGCTTTTCTTCAGCGACGCCTCAAACTGTTCGACCGGCATTGGCCTGCCAGGCAAATATCCCTGATAATTAGTGCAGCCCATGCTCAGGAGGAGTTGCCGCTGATCTTCCGTCTCAACACCTTCGGCAAGGACGTCTATGCCCAAACTGTGCGCCATGGCAATGATGGCTTGCACAACTGATTTATCTCTGCTGTCGGTGGCAATATCTTGTACAAACGACTGATCGATCTTGAGCTGATCGAGCGGTAGCTGTTTGAGGTATTGCAGAGATGAATAGCCGGTGCCGAAATCGTCCAACACCAACTGGACACCGATTTCGTTCAATGCGCTCATGGTTACTATGGCATGTTCGATGTCTTCCAGCAACAGGCTTTCGGTTAGTTCCAGCTTTAGCAGATTCGGGTTGATGGCATGGCGTTGCACGGCCGCATGCACCTGAGCCACGAAATCGGCCAGATAAAATTGCTTGGCACTTACGTTGACTGCCAGAACGAGGTTACAGGTTAGGGCATCTTGCTGCCATACATTGATCTGGGCGCAAGCCTTATCCAGTACCCATTGCCCGATTGGCAAGATCAAGCCGGTCTCCTCCGCCAGAGTAATGAATTGTATAGGTAATATCATTCCGCGTTCAGGGTGTATCCAGCGGATCGATGCTTCCGCGCCCAATGGTCGTTGAGAATTATCCATCTGGATTTGGTAGTGCAGATGGAATTGCCGATTTTTAAGGGCTATGCGTAATTCGCCTTCAATGGCAACACGTGCAGTGACAATATCCTGCATCTGCTGATCGAAAAATCGGACGACATTGCGACCGGCTTTCTTGGCCTGATACATGGAAATGTCGGCTTGTTTCATCAACCCATCTATCGACGATTGCTGTCCATTGAACAGAGTGACGCCGATGCTGGCAGTGCAGTGGTACTCGTGCGCGACAAGCAAGTAATGCTGGTCAAACGCAGCGAGGATTGTCTCGCAGACGACTTCTGTCTGCATCGCTGCTTCATTGAGTTGCTCGCTCAGGTTTTCAAGAATTACCACGAACTCATCACCGCCCAGACGAGCCACGGTGTCGCCTTCGCGTATGCTGAATTCCAATCGTTGCGCGACCTGTTGCAGCAGCATATCCCCGATGCCATGGCCGGCACTATCGTTGAGGGTTTTGAAATTATCCAGGTCGATGAGCAAAAGTGCACCGTGTTGGCTGCTACGTCTACAGAAAGCCAATGTGTGCTTAAGTCGATCCATTAGAAAACGCCGGTTGGGCAAATGAGTGAGCGTGTCATAAAACGCCAGATTCTTTATCTCTTCCTCCACCATCTTGCGTTCGGTAATGTCCTCGGCCACGCCCACCAGCCGATAAACAGTGCCCTTGCTGTCGCGAACCGGAAAACATTTATCATGAATCCACCGGATATCGCCGTCTGGTCGGACAATTCGATACTCTTCGTCGTAAAGACCGGACACCTGCTTGGTCAGCGCGGCCTGAAGTACACGCTGTCTGTCTTCGCCATGAATACCTTCCAGCCAACTTTCAGGAGAATCATAAAGGGATTGCACCGTCCTTCCCCAAATTTGCTCATATGCAGGGCTGATATAGAGCATCTTGTCCTTGGCAGGATCGGTCATCCAGAAGACTTCGTGGATATTCTCAGACAGTTGGCGGAATCGCTGCTCACTTTCGTACAGTTCTCCCATTAATTGATGCAGCTCGGCAGTCCTTTCCTTGACGCGCGCTTCCAATTCCACATTACTGTTGGCGAGATTGGCCTCGGCTTGCTTGATCTGGGTGATCTCGGTGCGAATCGAAACGTATTGATAGGGCAGGCCGTTGTCGTCCAGGCTGGGGACGATGGTGGTCTCGACCCAGTACTGATCGCCGTCTTTGTTGAGGTTGCAAACTTCCCCTTGCCAAGTGCGTCCGTTGGAGATGGTCAGCCACATATCGTCGAAGAATTTTGCGTCATGTAAGCCGGATTTGAGCACACGATGATTCTGTCCAATCAATTCATCCAGCGAGTATTTGCTGATCTGGCAGAATTTGTCATTTGCGAAAACGATATTACCACTCACATCGGCGATGCTGACTATGGCGTGCTGATCCAGTGCCTCACTGATTACTCTTGGGTCTTGAAGTGAATATAGTGCCTCACACATTTACGTTTACTCCTCAAAATATGCCGGACGAGAAGAAGTTGTAATGGCCACATCTTTAGCTTTATTACATTTCTCTAATGACTTTTAGAACGAAGGAGTACGCGACGACCAGAAAGGAGAATTTCCGAATAACTGAACACGCGTAGTTCCTGCTTCAAAAGCATTTACCATACGCCCGAAAATATATGCGGGCGATTAAACAGAAGCGTGTTCAGGGCTTCAAAGACTCGGTGCCGAGGTCAGGGACAAACCAAGTCATTAACAAATTACAAAATAAATTATATAACAACTTCAGAATTCATGTATTTTGCATGAAACGGTGAGTACAACTGAATGAAATCATAGCTGTGAAAACCACAAAGACGTTGCTCATGTTCAAAGTCCTTTTACAGACTTAAGGTTTTACGCTCATCGGATGAGAAATATGATCAACGTGCGCTACTTGAATTATTAAGATGCGCAATCTATTGCAGTACTGGAAAGGCTAGTCTCATTTCAATTTGAACACCTCCACCAACATTAGAGATACTGAGATGGGCACCTGAGGGCGGCAACAGCGATTTTACCAGGGTCAGTCCCGTGCCGAGTCCACGCCCCTCATTGAAATCAAAATCCTGCGGCAGTTGTCCATGTACGCTGTGTATGATGAAGCGCATTTCATGTTCGTCGCCTTTCAATTGGATATGGATTGCCTGATCGGCTTGCTTTGCGTCGGTATGTTTGACTGCGTTGAACAACAGTTCGTTGACGATCAGCGCGATCGGTACCCTTTCCGACTCTGCCAACAACACCGGCATATGGTATGGGACCAGTTCCAGAATTAGCGGCAACGGGGTCAATGCTTGTAAATCCAAGCAGATCGCCCGCACCACGTCGCACAGAGCGACTTGGGAATCAAGTTGTTCGCCCTGCAACCCATACACCACTGCAATTGATTGGACCCTGGCAATAGCTTTATTTAGAGCAGCGCAGACCTCTGGAGATTCCTCTGCTTGCTGCCGTAATAGAGAAGCTACGCCCTGCAAGCTGTTCTTGATCCGGTGGTGTACTTCATTCACGAGCACATTACGTTGTAATATGTCTCGGGTTCGCAGCAATTCCAATTCAATTTTCTTGCGCTCGGTAATGTCAATTGAAATGCCGAGCAGATGTGTAGGCTCGCCGCTTTCGTCACGCAAGGCAATTTTCCAAGTGGTTAAATAGCGGGTTTCCCCGCTTGCAACTCTGATTTCTTCTTCAGGAATTTCTGCTATTTCTTTCGAAGCCAGTACCTTGCGGTCTGCGGTAGTGAACCATTCCGCCTGCTCCCTTGGCCAGAAGTCATAGTCATTCTTGCCAATCAGATCATTTCGTGAATATCCCAGAAGTTTCTCCCCGGCTCTATTGAACAGTTCGAATCGCAGATCACTTGCCCGCTTCATGAAAATCATTACAGGGATGTTTTCGACAATGGTATCCAGGACCCTATTGGACTGACGCAGTGCCAGTTCCGCGATTTTCTGTTCGGTGATGTCCTGCACTGTGCCCACAGAACGGATCGGCTTGCCATTAGTATCGAAATCAGATTTACAGCGCTCGCGCACCCACTTGATGCGCCCGTCGTTCATACGCAAGCGGTGTGTTACTTCATATGGCATACGATTTGTGAGCGAGTTGGTGTAGGCCTGATTAACCATGTCGCGGTCATCAGGGTGTATGCTATTTAAGAAGGCCTCATAAGTCGCAACGAATCTGGATTTTTCGAGCTCGAATATATTGAATACCTCGTCCGACCACACCAGATTATTCGATATCAGATCAAGGTCCCAACTGCCTACTTTGGCGATGTGTTGCGTCTCATTCAGATACGCCTTGGTCTGGCGTAATTCCTCTTCCAGTCTATTTTTTTCGGCTAATGCATTAATATTTTCTAGCATGGCTTACTTGGGCATTTGGATTTGAACCGGTGTCATTTTAGTACCACTCATTGAGAGAGTTTTTGCATCATACGTCAGTGCAGCATCGGGTGTATATGTTGGATGGCCGTGTCGATTCGAGCTTCTGGTGCTGGCGGCTTATATCCTAGGTCGTGTTGTAGTGCCGTATGTGATCAAGCTGCTGGAAAACAAACCGGTGGCTCGATATCTCCGACAGAGGCATTCAGAAGTCTTGGCCGAGTTTGAAGTGATCGTGCAAACAGCGTCACTGGATCAATAAACTGGTCACAAGCGCTGCCCGGGACAATTACTCCGATCGACTACTTAGTTTTCTTGATCAACTGGTCCAGGGTCTCGAGGCCTTCGCGCTTGAGCACCGTGCCCAGTTTCGTGTCCGACCGGTAACCTTTGGCGAAATCGTCGCCGTAGGTCTTGCGCAGTGTTTCCACTTTCGTGTCTTTGCGCTTTTGGCGGATTTCACCATTTTGATCCCGCATGCGGCCGTCCAGGCCTTTCTGAAAATGTTTCGTTGCCATAACAATGCTCCTTCGACCACTTTGGTCGGCCCGACGCGCTGCATCACGCGCTCTTTCAAAAAGATCCGCGACATCTCCAGTATGGACCTCTCGTTTATTCATGATTTCGATCTCCTATGCTTTCGCACAATTTCCTGCCACTGCTTTTGAAACAGCTCAAGTATTGCTTCGTAGCTGATGAACTCGACCTCTTCCACTTCACCCATGCAATGCCGATGATGGTAGTCATGTGCATTGTCAAACCCAAGAACGCGCCCGTTATCGCCCCGGTAGTTTGCATGGTTAATATAGGCCAGGTTGTACCTCGTCATCACGAACTTGTCTTCTTCGGCAAACCCCCATACCTCGTAACTTAAAATACCTCCGCCAGACTTTGGTCCGATCTCGAAGCTTTCCTGTTCGAGCAGAATTTCCTTTTTGAGGTTTTGGCATGCACTTTCCAGATATGTTTCATGATATCACAGCCGTGGTCACGTCGACTGGCTAGCTAATCGCGCACCGCTGCTAGACTAGCGGTCGTTCCGAATCGACTGGATACTTCACAAAGCATACAACGCTCGGCCCGAGCCTACGACGCATAACAGCAACTTGGCCCTCGTCGTGCCGACGTATACTGTCCTGTCACGCCAGTCCAATCTGTCCATAAAAGTGATTGAAGGCAATTGTGTTATCGGTGAGAATCAAAAGCATCCCACGTAACGACAACCAGCATGAACCGTTCTGACCTAATCACACGCTTAGCCGAGCTACACCCACAGCTTTTCGCCAAAGATGCCGAAAGCGTAGTCAAGGTAATTCTGGATGCGCTATCCAACACGTTATCGAAAGATGGGCGTGTTGAAATACGTGGCTTTGGTAGCTTTAAATTGAAATCCCGACCGCCACGTCTAGGGCGTAATCCCAAAACTGGTGACAGCGTGAAAGTGCCAGCCAAGTATGTGCCCCACTTCAATGCTGGCAAAGAGCTTGGGGAACGTGTAATTGAAGGTGATTAACTATCCCTGTTGAAGGTACTGTCGAGCTGAGTGCTAACGACGTTTCTTTTGCGCAGTTTTAGCAATCATATTGGCGCGTTCGACAATTGTGGGCCGAAGTTGTGCTGCAGACGCAGGAAACAATATCTCCACAACCCTTATTTGTGTTTAAAATGGTGATGCACCACACATCAACAACTTTGAATTAGGGCAACACGGCCGCTACCGAACCAACGTTTGGAATTATCTGGGTGTCAACACCTTCAAAGGTAAAGCTCATACATCCGAAAATAGGCTGATTCAGAAAGTATCGGACTGAGGCAATTATCCGCCAAAGGTGGAGATCCCGACACGTGCGGGATCCGTTGGCAAACACCAATGTTCTGAACTGATATTGGCGGCGAGATTATCAAAAACGTTGCTCCTAATGATGTTTCGGGCTTGTTCCTTATAATAGTCCATACTCTTGCAGTCATCGAGTGAGTAGTCCTTGTCCGATTCATAATCGAGCCGGAAAGTTTTGATGTTGGGCCTAGATAACTCAATATATCTTGCTGCCAGAATTTGCACGGGGGCAGATTCCTTGCGTGCCTGGTTTAAGAGATATTTTATTGCTTGGCCGATTTCGGATGTTTTTGATGCATCCTTGTAATTCTCGACGCTTGTTTTGGTTCCGGTACCAAGGGAAATGATAATGACCTTTTCGTTGTCCCATCCGCGCGCCAATATTTCTGTCAGGGCAAATCCCAAGGTGCAATTTTGTGAGCCTTGTCCGCCATCTTGGAATATAGCCCCTTCCCTCTCCCCTGTCTTGGCAGGTGTTCCTGAATCGCTAAACACCCAGGAATAGTTCGGAACATTGATTTTTCCAAAAAAATAGGCTGCGGATAATCCGGACCATGCGATCACGTCCTTAAGAAAGCGAACTTTGTCGTCCTTGTCGTCTGACTTGATAAAGTGCGTGCGATAACTACTGAGGTTATAAGCGGTGGCCATAAAAACTAAACGGCTGGGCAGATCGCCCAACGTTGTTGATGCTTTCGCAAGAACAGAAGACTCTGCAAGAATCTGCTCGAATTTATCAACAAATAACGGCCTTTTATATTTTGCCTTGATAAGACGAGTAAACCATGGATTCTTGCCATTTTGAAAAAGATCGACGCCATCCACTTCATAAAATTGTTGTATATCCTTCGCATCAACGCCAGCGCAAACCATTGCAGCCATGATAGCGCCCGTACTAGTTCCGCAACATAGCGAAAGCATGTCCCTCAATCTGAATTCGGGATTGTGTTCTTTAAGGCGTGTTTCCAGTGCTGCCAATACCATGGCAGGAGTTACTCCCCGAATCCCTCCCCCATCTATTTGTAGGACGATTTTCACCGTACCTCCTTAATTTAAGCTGTTCTCGAATTCCATCAATTCCGCCCAGCAAATTCGTGTTGCCGCGTTTTGCTCCGGATTTTTATTGTGCAGAGAAGTTTGCTGGGTGATGTTGTGGGATACCTATGGCAGGTGTGCTTCAATCACAGGTCGCCACAAGGCGGCCAGCTTCGATATCCGCTCGGAGTGGGATGAATTTCGTTCTCCCAGTCGTTGCTGGGTCCGGTTGTACCAGGCTGAGCAAGGATGAGTGCCTGCTGCGTCTCAATTAGGTAGTCGGCCAAGGTCCCTCCTGAAGAATTTCAAAGCACGTTTGCGAGTGTCGTGCGATGACACAAAATCAATTTTTGCTTACTAGGCTAAGGCAACTATATCATCTTGACGGTGTTTCGTTCTTATCGCGTGTTGCTGCCGTGAAATAATGAGGCAGGTGACAGAACGGAAGCTACCAGAACCAGTAGGCTATTCAACATTCCTCACTTGAAATTGTAAGATAACCCAAGTTTGATGACTTTTGCGCCGGACTGGTCAGTAGGAACATCACCAGAACCGTATGAAATCACGTAGTCAGGATCGTTTCCAGTGCCAAGCGCTCTAAACTGAAACTGCCTGTAAGTCTGACGGTTTAGGTCTGCTGCGACAATGGCGGCCGACGGCGAGATTTCGCGCCAGTGGTCAAAAGCAAAATCAAATTTTAATGGCCTCGAACGAATGGTGATCTTGTCTAAATCGGATGTCGTAGTAAGACCGAAATGAGCCCGGTTGTAATCAGACAGTGTAGGGTCAACTGCTTTGCGTACAGTGTCGGTTGCCGGATCAACACGCTGCCAGTCCAAAACAACGAAAGGCCATGTATTACTCATACTACTTTGCTTTGGATCGCCCGGATATAAATGGGCTAACAGATTAAGCCCATATGTGTAATGCTTTGTTGCAAAGCGCTGTCCATATTCCACAGCACCTTTCAATCCGGTTACATAAATACCCTTCATTTTGTCTTTTGGAGCACCATCTATGCCCTCAATCCCAAGCAGCCCATCAAGGTCTAATTCGTCGCCGACATTTACGCTCGGATCGGCAGCAATTTTCCCAGTTGATGTAATCTTTCCATACGGCCCAGTTAGAAATCCTGAACAGGCTGAGTCGCACTCAACAAGGCGACCCGTTGCATCATCAATAACATCCTTCTTGTATGAATAGGTCAATCCTGGGGTCGACGTTGAACTCGCGCCGCTTCCGACCGGAGTCAGCATGGAAGGCGTAATCGTCCAGCCTTTAGGAACAGCTGAATTATCAGGCGGAGAGTTTGCCGCATTGCCAAAAGCGTTGAACGCACAGAATGACAAGATAAGGTTGAAGCAAGTAAGAAATCTCCGCCTATTCATGGCATGTTCCCCGGGATCATACCTAAATGAAAGTGAACATCGCAGCCACTTGGTCTCCAATGGCAGAGACAAGCGTGGAACTGTTGCTCATCAAGGTTTGCAACTTGTTGACGCCATCGACCCTATCCGCCTTTTTAGAGGCCTTCCACTTTGTGCCAGGCTCCTGCATGCAAAATATGGTCAAGCCATAAGCCTGTGTCTTGCCAGCCGCATCCATCTCATCCTGAGAACCAACCCCGGGAAAATATCCCAACGCCCCTACCTTGACAGAGCCCGCTTGGGCAATTGGTTCGTTAAGCCCTCCATAGGTGTGCAGATATTGGAAGGTAAAAAGATCGGCTTTATTGGTCGAATCAAGAACCCCTTCTTTAGTTGGCATAATACCATCTCCTTATGTTATCGGCAGGTAAGAACTCCTTGCTAGGGGAAGACTACAAAAGCAATTGTCAGTCCCATTCCAAACAGGAAAGCCAAGATCTGCAGAGCCGTCGGGATTCTGCAATTCATTCCTTGTATTGAAACACGTGCAGTCTCTCCTTGAGCAGGGCAAGTCTTTCGCTGAGGAGGGTCAAGGGTTCCGGTCAGCGCCATCAATGCCCATACACCAAACAGGATTGAGAGGAAGAATGCCACCCACACGAAGATCAGCAAACCGGGCACATGTCCAGGGCTCACCCCAAGAATAACTTTCTCCTTTTCAATTAGTAAAAGTTAATCCAACCGCTTCCGTATTCTGAGATCTTGTATAGTCCGACATATTATTCATGGGGCCCCGATGTGCTGAGATTGACAAAGGAAAAGTAAAATTGTAAATCTTAAAAGGTAAATTCAACATAAAATTCCATGAATCAGTAGCCAAGCCCATGGATCCCATCGTCATCTCGGCATTGAACTGCCCTTTATATTTTCCTGATTTGTCACTATACAAAACCGTGCGCCATTGCGCCTGAACGATCTGTAAGTAATTAAAATTAACACTGCTATTGGCATACGGACCCCAGTAAACCTCTGCTTCCTGGTCCCATCGATGGATAAACAATTTAAGCCTCAAATCATCTTCTCTAAGTAACGGCACGTTTATCGATGGCATCTTTGCATCGGTATCTAGCGTGAACGCGGCCATCGCATCCGCCCGGCTGATGGTGTCCATCAGGTGGTTCGGATCGCCTGTGTTATAAGCGGTGATGATCGCCTGTTTGCTCGCATTGGCATCAGTTGCTTGCCCATTGGAAATATGTTCAATGGCAAAATCGTACCAATTCCAGTGATATCCGTTATCCTGAGCAGATGGCTTTTCATTTTCACGCAAAAAATGGAACGCTGGATTCTGCAAACGGCTCACAACGGGAGCCGAAAACCTCGTATCTGATAGCACCCAGTAAAAATCCGATCTCGTCGTATAAGAAAAAAAAATGTCGAAGTCTCCCAATTTTAATTTGTCGGTAGGATCATCGCTTGTCTTGAAAAAATAACGCACTGAGATATTAATCTCTGACGCATTGTTATCGCCCGATGTTTTCTTGAACATAATGCTATTCGTTTCGTATGGTGCAAACGGACTGACCGGAGTCGGAGTGACCTTGGATTTGCAAGTCTGGACGCAATATTCATTATTGATTGGCGTAGGAGTGGTGATTGGTTCGGACAGGAACGACGCGTGCGCGCTTGAAAAAATACAATTTGCCAGACAGAAAACTACCGTTGCTGACGGCCGACCAGTATTCATAACTCCCCCTAGTTTGAATTGACCTTTTTTCTTCCTGACGAATCGTAACCTATTCTAGGCAATCCTATATATAAAGATGAAAAGTAACAGGAAACTGTTCTACCTGGCGCTGAATAACATCAGCAAGAAGTGGACGATGCCGATCCGGGATTGGAAAGCTGCGCTAAATCGGTTTACTATCCAGTTTGAAGACAGGATGCCGCAGCAGTGATGAAATCCCGTTTACACAAAATTCGGGACACCCTCAAACTACGGCTTCAGTCACTGGCGGTCTATGGCTTATCGAGAAGGCGCTTGAGAGCGAATTGGATGATTTCCTTGGGAGTTGACCAACCGCTCTTCAAGATGCAAAGTCCTCGGCGGCTGGGTACGATAAATCCTGATTCTCTTTTGCATTTTTTATGTTGCGAGGTGGGCAAAAGGTCCACCCAGCGCTGCCTGAGTTCAAAATGTAGAATGAGCATGATATTTTGTTCGTCCGTTCTACTGTCGTGTGGACGTTGAATTTCGTTGCCTATTGACCTGTTCTTGGCACTTTGGCATGACCAATCACAAATAAATCGTCCGAATAGATGCAAGCATAACTCCTCCCTTAGGTGTCGATGTTAGGCAAATTATTTTTCTGATTAGCTCATGAGGAGACCATTTCCGGATCGAATCACCGGGCACGAAGACTGTAAACAGTGAATAAGCGAATTGAACGAAAGGTGAACCTAACTACTCCACGTCAGGTAGGTACATGCCTCACCAGCAATTGATCCAGCGGAGCCCAGCCAAGCGAATAATGTTGTTCATGACGGTACCAAACTATCTCTGAGATATCTGAATGCCATCCACAAGTTGGCCTGAGTCCAGAGCAGAGGAACAGTATCGTTTGGAACATATCGTCCTTCTTCGAAATAATAGAGTTCAGGGCACCTGAATCCTCCAAACTGGCTTGTTTCCGGGGTTACCTGTCCCAAGGATCGGTTGAAGTAGTGAGTCTGTTGTTGCAGATCGCGAGGCGCGCGATATTTTTGGTATCGGAGTCCGTAGATGATGGAGACGATTGGATCGAAGATGCACCACTGCGCTTCTTCTTTGGGCTTCAGCAATCTGTCTCTGGCTGCGATGTTGTCACTGAAGTCTATGGTTCTTTCTTCGGGCTTTAGTTTTTTCTTATAATCGGCTGACCAGAAAGAGTCTCCCAGGTAGCGCCGGATTCCATAATCACCCTCCAGGTTGCGAGTTACGTCCTTAACTATCTGGTCTGCCATCTTTTCCGGAACAACATTCATGGGAAAGACCAGAAAGAGAAGCGCGGCATCGTAGGGTCTGCCCTTCCTATGAATTAACGAAACCGATTCGGCAGGCAGGATTTTGAACAAACTCTTTTCCCCCTCGTCGATCAGGTCATCAAGAAGATTGACCGTAACCACCTTGTCGCGAAAGTCAAAGCCTGCACCACCCTCGTTTTGCAGCAATACTCTAAATTCCTGCAGGCCACGCACTACCGTACCGATACTGGAGGCTTCGACTTTACGCTCCTCTTCCCAGTGGCCGCTATCCTCATCCTGCCAGTAACGAATCGTTTTGAAGTAATAGGCAAAGAGAACCAGAAGCTCTCTCTCCTCTTGCGACACGGAGCAGACGCCACTGTTGTGCAGCAGACAAAAGAGCCAAATAAAATAACCCAGCGCATCGTTTTCTGCATGCGCCCATTTCTGGTGGATTTCTGAGAGATCGCTGCCTTCGAACCTGATGTGTGGGCGATTCATCGGTTCGTTATAATCGGCCCTGCCGTCAATAATGGCTTCAAACCTCCCCTTGTGTTTCAGGAAATATCTGGCGAGTGTCTTTATGTTCTCGACGGCAACAGAACTCCGCCCCTGAAGGTGGTGGGCGAAGGCAACGTAGATATTGTCGCGCACCCAGACGTAACTGTAGCCCGTGTATTCCGTCCCTGCCTGCAGACTCGCGGCAGGGAAAAGACCATTCTCCAGCTTATGAAAGTCAAAGGTTCCCTGACTGATGAGCAGGTTGTAGATTTCGTTGAGCCGCGGGATTGAGTAATGGTCGTCAATAAGACGACCAATTGTTTTATTGTGAACGATGGGCATCAAAGATCATCTGCCTGCTGGTAGTTTAGTGAGATTTAATCACAACGGCTTTTATTTCCTCACAGCTGTCTCCATCAATTCTGCGTTCTCTCTCATCGTATTCGCTCTTTATTTTCCGCGAAATAATAAATCCCATCAATCCAGAGAGGGCAATAATTGCGCCCTCTGTTGCTGATGAGACAGTGACTTTAAAGCAGTCATTCAAGTTCACAACAGAAACGATGCCTGCAACTATCACAAGAACTGCTAGAGTCTTGGTGGAAATATCGAGAACCCTGTCCTCCATCATGAAAAAGAATCTAGCTGGCTTCGTGTCTTTCTCTAATATCTGGCCCCACTTGAAAAGGAAACGTTCGTAAGGATCGTAATGGCAGCGCAAGTACTTGGCAATCACTAATATCCTGAGATTGTTGTGATAGCAAAGGGTATCAACATAAACACAGACAAAAGGTATCACCGCCAGAATATAACGCGGCTCCATATCTGGATCAGTCGAACCCCATGACCCCAAACCAAACGCTACTGCCGCGAGGGTTGCCACTGCAATCAACTTATACTTCAGGAAGTCAAGACGCGCCTCTTCAGCCTTGCGAATCTCTTCCCGTAGAGAAGAGAGCTCTAACTCTAATTTATTCTCAGATTCCGCCATTGCTGCTCACCAATCAATGAAGAGAGTCCAGTGTTTCCGCTGAGCGACGCCAAAGACAATCACAGTTAACAGGCTCACTCATTAACCGACCCATGTCAAGCGGGAGCGAGAGCAAACGATCCTCTGGCTCTGCCTATCCCCCCTGTCAGATTGCACACCATTGACGATTGCCGGCCGGAAATGGCGCGGGTCTACAGACAGGTCAAAGCACGGCAGCTCGACAGCCAGGACGCAAGCCGTATGGTGTTCATCTCGGCGCAGATCGGGCGGTTGATCGAGATCGGGCAATTGGAGGCGCGGCTTGATGCGCTTGAACAAAGGATGCTGCAATAAGAAATCGTCGCTAGGCTCAGCATTTGAGTAGCGGTTGCGCTTGGCCCGCTGTCGAGCTCGAGTCAAAGCATTGCAGTTCGCCCGGTAGCGGACTGGTTACTGGCAGCTTCATCGCGTAACCAACAATCGGCGAAGACAAAACCGTCGCGTGAGACTGTATCCGACATCGAGCTGGTGGCCATGGTCGGCGTGGGTGACGCGGTAGAAGCAGCGGGTGGCCATGCGGACATAGACCTGACTGAGCGCGAATTGTCATGGCTCAAAGATTGCCGGCCGACCGGCTGGATGAGCGAAGGTGAGCTGGCGGCACTCGTGGCGAAGTTTGGCTTGACGCTTATGAAATACCACAGTCGATGGCATGTCCACACAACGCCGCCGCCATGGTGGGCCGAGGCATGGAGGCTGCAAGAAACGCAACAACCAGGCTGATCCACGATGCGCTGCGTGGAGTGGCTTGGCACGTGCGACTAACGGGGGGATTCCCGTCCTGGCGCAACTTGTGCCGTGCCAGGCTGCTCCACCAAGCGCAGCGCCGAGCCGGCCAAATGCTGGCGGATATGCCAAAGCAAACCGGTGGCGATGCAATGAGGGCTCGGTCGCAGAATGCTACCGAGCTGCCGCCAACATTAGCCGAAATCGGTCGCATGATGCTACCGATTTTCTGCAATTGGCCCTGGTGGGCACCGGTTGCGCGGTGCTACCAGTGGATTCGGATTACAACGGTAGCATCGTGCGACCGTTGTATTGGCGTTACCAAGAGGTGAATTATGAAGTTCACGAAAGATACTGACACGATTGAATTGTGGGCAATGCGCGGTGGCGTATATTTTCCAATTCGTACATGGAAGTTATCCGCTTTACGGGAGGCTGGGTTCGGCAATCAATTTGCCTTCGGGTACTCAGGACAAATTCCCCAATTTAGCGTTGAGCCGTCTGGGTGTTTCACTTCGACTCCGCACGTTGATAGCCCAGTACATGATTTGAAATTGGACACTGCTGGCATTCCGGCACGAGGAAAAGTAACGGACACGATGAACGTCACCGTTTTCTTTGCAACCGGACAGACAAACGTTTTGCTTGAGTCGGACATAGTTGTTGCCGAGTCGGCCTCCGAGATCACTTACTGACGTGTGCACCAAATAGTGCGTAGTGCGTTATAGGAAACATGAGTACCAAGACTGATGCCCGGAAATTGGATGGAGCCACGCAAGCTCACCTGCGGAAGCTGGTGGTGAAAGCGGTGCGTGGAGGGATGACGCAAACCGAAGCGGCGACGACATACAGCGTCAGCCTGCGAGCAGTGAGCAAATGGATGAGGTTGTCTCGTGATGGTGGGCTGCGGGCGTTGAAGCCTGGCAGGCGTGGTCGACGCCCTGGCGGCGGACGGTTGAATACAACACAGGCTGCGCGCATTCGTGCGCTGATCATTGGAACGATGCCCGACCAGTTGAAGTTGCCGTTCTACCTTTGGACGCGGGAAGCGGTGGCCCGCCTGATCGAGCGGAAGTATGGCATCACAGTTTCGCAGACGACGGTCGGGCGTTACCTCAAGGCATGGGGTATGAGTGCACAGAAACCCGTACGCCGTGCCTACGAGCGAAACGATGTAGCGATTGCCCGCTGGCTTGACGAAGACTACCCAGCCATCGTCAAGGTAGCGAAGCGCGAGAAAGCGACGATTTATTGGGGTGACGAGATGGGATTGCGCAGTGATCATGTCAGCGGAACTTGTTTCGCCCCGATGGGGCAAACGCCGGTGGTGCGAGCGACCGGGCAACGCTTTGGCTGTAACATGATCTCTGCGATCACCAATCGTGGTGCACTGGCATTCATGGTGTTCGAAGGCAAGTTCCAGAATTCGGTGTTCATTGAATTCATGAAGCGGATGCTCAAACAGGTCAAGGGCAAGATATTCCTGATCGTCGATGGTCACCCGGTGCATCGTTCGGCAGCCGCGAAGAAGTTTGTCGCCGAAAACGCCAACCGTCTGCGGCTGATTCGTCTGCCCGGCTACTGCCCCGAACTGAACCCTGATGAGTTGCTCAATCAGGACGTCAAGACTAACGCCCTGGGAAAGAGCCGGCCAACCAACAAAGCGGAGATGGTGGCCAGCCTGCGTAGCCATCTTCACCGCCGACAGAAGCAACCTCATGTGATCCAGAATCTGTTTCAGGAAAAACATGTTCGCTATGCCGCCTGACCAAAATCACGCACTATTTACCGGCCTCCTCAGTAACTCAAATAGGGGCAAATCTGGGGGCAATTTTGACAAATTGCCTTGTAAGCAGCGCCAATGCTTGATACCTGGCGGTGGACTGAGTCTGCTGCCAACCCGTCTCAGGCAAATTCCCTGCTAACAGGGAAAAATACAGGGAATTTTGCGAATTACAATGCCTTTTTCTGAACTGCATGCCTTTAAAACCCATTCACAGAGCCAGTTTCAAGCCATTGCCTCATTTTTTAAGCAAAAAATAACAGGGAATTTAAATAGGCGTATCAGGGAATTAATTTTGAATAACAGGGAATTTAATTGGCGGAACAGGGAATCCGTTTACATATGAGTTTTGATTTAAGTCAAGTCATGGTGCAATCTGCTTTGTAATCGGAGGTGGTACAAAGGTGGTCCCTACTGGCTGATAGGTAACAGTAATAGGAGTCAGAATCAAACTTGGGCTGACCGGCAACGTATTTCCCAGTGCGAAATCCTGTACCTGTAAGACGCTATCCACCACTGCGCTGTCACGCACCCCCTCTTCATTCTTGTTACCCTGGACTTGCGGCGCCGGCGTCACGGTAAAAATATTGAGGTTAAGCGGTTGCAGTTGCGGCATTTGATCGGCCGCACCGGCGAAACCCATCTGGTTAGGCAAGATGAAGATAGTACCCTTGCCGGTGGTCATGGATATCTCGCCCAGATTCACCTTGTTATATGTGCCAACGGGCGACTTTGCGGCCAACGGGCTACCCGCCGTGACCACAAAGGTTTCATGATCGGTGCCACGAATACCGAGGCTTGCAGTTGGTGTGGTGATCCGATAATTTGGCTTGTTGAGCCTGCCAATCAAGCCGGTGACAGCACGGAAGCCGCCTTTAAGCAACGAAAAAAAACTTTGTTCGGTGCCATCCTGTTGTCCATTGAATTTGAAGCTGTCGAACTTGAGCAAAGTGTCCGGGCGTATGGCGACGAAGCCCCCGTCCTCCATCTTGACCTGCGCCGAGGCGGCTGGCGCCGTGGTCAGAGTGTCGCCCTCGTTAACCGCGTCGCCTTTCCGAATCTGATGCGTCATCCCAGCTGCAGTCGTCAGTTGAGCCGTGCCGTACACAAACTGCACATGCCCTGCAATTGCGGCAAAACCGCTGCCGCTATTGCCTGCCAGCGCCAATGTAACAACCACACTGCACAATGCTTTGGTCAAGTTGTTCATGTCACACCCCACTCAAGTTTGTCTACTTGAAATCGCGCCGTAGCGTTATTGAAAAATCGGTGCGATTGTAGCTATAGATCACAATATTCGAATTATTCCGGGCATAACACAATTGTGGGCGCATCGTCCACAATTTGTCCCAATGCCAGTCCGCCCCCAACGCCAGGTCATACAGCCGATCAGCGCGCTGGCTGAGAAAATAGGGATTGACTTTGCTGTAGTCGCCGGCTTGCAAGTCTGCATTGGCGAACAGCACTGTCCTGTCACTGTAGGCGGCTTGTCCGCCGATGCGCAGTCCGTTGAAATGTTTTCCTCCATCGACGCGTCCGCCGACATCTGTTTCCGTGCCGTAATACAAGCTTCCTGATAACATCGACTTGCCATCAGCCAGCACGTGTACCCAGCCAGTTCCTACAGCCTGCTGATTAAAATCATTCAGCTGCAGCGAAACAGTGGCATAGCGGTATTGCAGATACTGGCCAAACAAATTCAATTGATTGCTTGGGCTAAGCGTATGCCCCCACGCAGCGTTCAGGCCACTAGTATTGAGATAGCGTGAGCCGCCCAGGGTATCAGTCCCGCCCAGCATGCCAGCGCGAAACCGGTCGGTTTCATCGCCATACATTACGCCAGCTCGCCCATCTACTCCCAGCGAATCGAAACTTGTCTGGTTAAAGTAGCTGTGCTGGAACAAATCCGCTCCCAGATACATTCCCCAATTGGGATTCAAGCGGTGAACAACTTCGCTTCCTGCCGCCACCCCATAATAATTGTCGGCTGTTTTCACGTTGGTTGGACTAAGGGTAGCGATAACAGTGTAGCTAGGTATGTAAATTTGCGATTGGTCGGTGGAATTATTGACGTTGGTATCACGGCCAACCGTTGCCGCCGCGTAGCCGGTGATAAGAGTATTCTTACCTGGTTCCCGCGCCGCGATCGCATCCAGATATTTCCGGATGGTAACGCGCGCGCCCTCGGAAGGATTTTGCTGGAGCACTGTTTCGAATTCGGTCTTGGCGCGCAACATGTCGCCTAGTTGATAGTAGGCGCGAGCCATTTCAAGACGTGCACCGGCAAAATTCGGGTTTGCCATTAGTACCCGTTCCAAGGCAAGCGTTGCCTTGTCCGGCTTGCCGCTATCGAGTGCGGCGATACCCAACAGGTAATCAAACCGCTCTGCACCAGAAAGCTGGAACTCGAATGCCTCTAATAGATCATAGGCCTCTGCCGGCTTGCCATTTTTAATCAGTTCGTCGGCATCGCGAAGCAATTTCCCATATGCCTCTGTTCCGGCTTCGATTTTGAGTTGCGTTTGTGCTGAGCTTGTTTCCCTGTTATCGGAATTTTGTCTAACACCTTCTTGCGCATAACCCATGTTCGATATCAACATCAGTCCGGAAAATATCCCGGCTGCCATTTTGTTGAATTTCATGGCTTCCCCCACAAGGTTGTCCTGGCGCTCGCGCACAGATAAACACTGAGATAAACAGTCTTCTTAACCGCCCGCCTTTGCTGCAATTGCAATAAATACATTAATCATACCAGCCTACCTGATAAACCTCATGGGGCAGGTAATACGGCGCCAGTGTGGGAATCACACCGAGATGAATGGCGCGAACCTATTGTATGGTAAAGCACAAATTCTACGTCATCCTTCCTCGCTGCGTTCCACTCACTTTTGCGGAGGGTGTCCCGAATTTTGTGTAGACGAGATTTCATTACTGCTAGGGCATCCGGTCTTCGAACTGGATAGTAAACCGATTTAGCACAGCTTTCCAATCCCGTATCGGCATCGTCCATTTCTTGCTGATGTTGTTTAGGGCCAAATAGAACAATTTCAGCAGAGCATCATCGCTCGGGAACGAGCCACGGTTCCTGGTGATCTTGCGCAGGCTGATGTTCAGCGACTCAATCGCATTGGTGGTGTAAATCACCTTCCTGATCTCCGGCGGATAGCAATTCCCCTTCAGGCTAGGTTGAAGCCAAGGACTTTCCAGTACAATAGACAAGGTTAGATGATTGACTGTCAATCATAAGGCACTTTTACATAAGGCACTTTAAATTAACCTTGTTGAGGACGTGTAATAAATGAAAAGAATATATGCAACGGTTTTGTTGGCATTCGCTTTTGCATCACCCGTATTTGCTGCCGATACCCCATTTTATGGAGGACTTTCAATTGGACCATCTTCAATCGCATCGTCATCCTCAACTGCGATAGGAATTTTTGCAGGGTACAGGCTCAACAATGTCAAGATGGGTGGCATGGGAACCTTGGCTCTTGAAGCCCAATACACGTCGCTTGGCTCCGACTTATATGGCGATAACTTCGCTAGCGTTGGTGTCGACGCCGTTGCATTCTTTCCAATCAAAACTGCTCAGAATCTCTCTATCTTCGGAACATTGGGATTAAATTCCATCTCCGGGAACTTTTCCTGTGGCAATTTGTGCTCTTATACTTCCTCATCTGGTTTGGTGTTGGATGCAGGATTTGGCGGCCAATACAGGCTTTCTTCTGAATTTAGCGTACGTGCCGGATATGAATACTATGACAACAACTTCAGTGCTCTTTATGCAGCAGGAATTTATAATTTCTAAACAGGCGCTGAGCCTATTGGCACCCCAAATTACTGGACTACTTTGACTGACAGGAGAGCGCCGCAATGAACAATGATGCACAAAACAACACTGACTGGAACTGGATAGGACGCTATGTTGCTGTCATCGTGGTGTCACTGGCACTCGGCGCGGCTATAGGCAGTATGGAGCTGTTTGCCAAAACTTCAATCGTCAGCGGCAAGCTCACGGCCGCGCTTCTCGTGCGCTTTCTCGGTTATGGCACCGCACTCGCCGCGTTGTGGATGCTCGGCCAGCGCTCTACCATTGCGTTGCAGCAATACGGCGGACGCTGGTCATTCTTTGGGCACCTGATTCTTCCCATGGTGACCCTGATCGTTATTGCATCTGCGTATTCGGTCGCACTGCTGATACTCAGGCCGCTTCTGGACGCTGCGTTGCTCAACATCTACAACTGGGTATTTATTATCGCTATTCTTGCGTGTGCCATATGGGTGGTGATGGCCGTGCTAGGGCAGTCAGACTCCCTGACCAAAGCCTTCACATCAGCAGCCGGGCGTCTGGGTGCATCTGGCAAGGACAAAGCTTGTTCAGCTTGCGGCGCAAACAATGAGGCCGCTGCAAAATTCTGCAAGCAATGCGGAAAAGCATTGGATTGAAAAGTCGGCAGGTAGTGCCCTTGTGCTTGGCCTGATTGCAATCAAAATCCAAGAAGCAACCTGGGGTTACACCAAATCAGAAACGGTATGCGAAGTGAATCTGGTTAAAATCAACACCATTATTCGGTTTCTTGATGTTGCCGTTTGACAGATGCTGGAAGCGATAACCCAGATCAAACTGGCGATGCTCGCCAAGGCTCACCCCGAAACCAAGAGTAACAACCGGATTGCGCTCTTGGCATACGAACGAGGGATATTGGCATTACAGGCAGAACAATGACGGGCTCGGTTTATCGTACGAAATGCCCCACGACATAAACGTCGTGGCAGGCACATACATGAACAGCGATCATAACCGTACCAATTATTTAGGTGCAATGTACCAGCCGGTAAATTTATTTGGTGTCCATGTTGGACTTTTGGGTGGATTTTTTAGTGGTTACACATCTGCACGATTGACGACGCCACTGATACCGATGGCAAGTTACGAATATAAACGCGTCGGAATTAATTTGTTTTGGGTTCCCTCGATCGTGACGGCTTTGCAGCTTAAGGTTAACGTGATTGGTTTTTGAATGGTTTACGAGTAGCCTTGGCAAAATATTGCGGAGGGGCTACTGGCACGGATCAGCCCCGTCAAGCTTTGCCACAGCCTACCTGAAAATGCCCATTCAGCAATGCCCCGGCGACGAAGCTAGAACTCTTTTTGCAGACCGATGGTAAAGCCATGAGGCAGGATACCCAGGATAACTGGACTCTCCTTGTTGTGAGCGTAATACCCGGTTAGTCCTCCAAGCGCAAATCCTGCCAACACATCCGTCTGCCAGTGGCCCCATACCTTCATCCTTGCGATGCCATCATAAACGGGAAGTAATTCCAGTGCATATACGGATGGGTCATCGTGGTGGTATTCCAGCACAAATGGTGTAACAATGGCACTGACAGCTGCGACTTCACCGCTCGGGAAACTATAGTGTGCGCCACCCTGGAACCACAGATTGGGGTCATTGGCCTGCCCTGGCCTGGCACGGGTGAATGCATATTTCAGCCCTTGAGCCGAGATACCGGCAAGAACTGATGAGTCTATGGACTGCCAGAACGTTCTCCCCAGCCGCGTTTCGCCGCCCTCCCAGATTCCGCCTGCAAGCTCCCCGATAACCATGACATCCAGCAAGGCGAGTTGGTCTGACCTTTTCCAGATTCCGCTATCGTCATAACCCAAGCGGTGGTCGATTCCAAGTGGACCGCCTGCGGCATACGCACCTATGCAGATGAGGAAGAGTGATGTCGTCAGTAATGACAGCCAAATGCCCTTGTGCACGATTCTAACCCTCCACACCTCCAGTATGTACACGATCAAATACAAATACTCGAACTAGGATAACAGGGAATTTAGAGTGGCTGTATCAGAGAATAACAGAAGCGTAACAGGGAATTGTCGATGGCGTACCAGCGGACTTTAATTGTAGACACGAAAATTGCTGAACCATTTGGTGCGCTTGCCGCTATCGAGCTTCAGCAGTTCACCCTGTAGCGGACTGGTTACTGGCAGCTTCATCGCGTAACCAACAATCGGCGAAGACAAAACCATCGCGTGCGACTGTCTCCCCAATTTCAATGTCGAGTGAATGGGTGAACATGGGCCCGGCAAACGCAAAGGTGTGAAACTCCCCATTTTCACCACACGGATCAACGCCAGGTGGCAGGCCATCCAGCATATCCTGCGACAGCTCGCGCCCGGCAAGCGCGGCTGGCAGCACACGCGGATCAACACAGGTTAGACAGGCGCGCAAACCTCCCGCGACCATCTCTCTGGCTAGTTCACGCGTCGGCATGCCCCACAGTGGGAATATCGCTTCAATACCGGTGCCTTTCAAATTTTCCTCGCGGTAGCGCCGGACATCCTGCAAGAACAAATCACCGAATGCCATACAGCACACCCCCTCATTACGCGCATGCGCAACAAAATCCGCCATCACCGTCGCATATTGCTCATTGGAACAGGGGTAAGGAATTTCAATCTGGTGCAAGGGCAAGCCGACAGCTTGCGCCTGCCCATGCAGCAACTCGATGCGGACCGCATGCATGGCAACACGCTGGAACGTGGCGTTAACGGTAGTGAATAGTCCTGCCACCTCATATTCGGTTGATTGGCGCAATACATGCAGCGCCCATGCACTATCCTTGCCACTGCTCCAACTAAGCCAGGTTTTTTTACGCATGATCACCACAAAGAGTCGTAAAAGAAAGAAGTACTTGGATCAATTTCATTTCCGGTTGGCGTGGCATTGATCTTTCCTTAGCTTAGTTCGCCAAAAACAGTTCGACTCCGGTATGACAACGCCATCGCGCATGCTCCAAACACGTTTTTGTGTATGGAGAATATCATGGGAAACAAACAGTGCGTAGCGTGTGGTCAGCCGTTTCAACCACGTCCTCAAGTCCCGCAGCAATCTTACTGTTCAGCGCCGGCTTGCCAGCGCGAGCGTCGCCGACATTGGCAACGCCACAATCTGAAAACTGACCCCGACTATCAGGATAACCAAGCGCGAGCGCAACAGGCGTGGAGTCAGCGCAATCAGGACTACTGGCGTAAATACCGCAAGTCCCACCCAAAGTATGTCGAACGAAATCGAGCTCTGCAACATATACGCAACGCCAAAACCATGGTGGCTCCGATTGCAAAGATGGATGTGTCAAATCCATTGATTCCCCTGCCATCCGGGATTTATCACCTCAGTTTGGTCACGGATGCCGGAATTGCAAAGATGGACGTCTGGACGGTCGAAATCACGGCGCATGCCTGCGAGTGCGTGCCACCCGTCGAAATTGCAAAGAGATGACGTGATCGGCAAATTGAGCAGATCCGAATAACGTGTTACCTGTGGGCTCTTTGTACGTCCTGCATGGAATTCAAACGCGGCCTTTTTATATGGAAAGCACCAGCTTGCCTCGAAGGCCACTGCGATACCAAGGCGGGTTATCGAGAGCCAACTTTTCAGATGAAATGGGGCGACCGGGAAACATGGAACGAGGCGAATCAGGCGATGCCGGGGTAGAACCCCCTACCCTGCTGCGAGCGGTGGAATACGTTCGGATGTCGACCGAGCACCAGTAGTACTCCACAGAAAACCAATCCGACAGAATCCGTGAGTACGCCGCCCGCCGCGGTATCGAGATCATTCGCACCTATGCCGATGCCGGCAAGAGTGGACTGCGCATTGATGGTCGCGCGTCACTGCAGCAGTTGATCAAGGATGTCGAAAGCGGCTCGGCGGACTTTACGATCATTCTGGTCTATGACGTCAGCCGGTGGGGCCGCTTCCAGGATGCCGACGAAAGTGCCTATTACGAGTACCGATGCCGACGTGCCGGCATTCAGGTCGCCTACTGCGCCGAGCAGTT
This sequence comes from uncultured beta proteobacterium, assembly GCA_963723415.1. Classification (GTDB taxonomy): domain Bacteria; phylum Pseudomonadota; class Gammaproteobacteria; order Burkholderiales; family Gallionellaceae; genus Gallionella. Next base: position 813,357 of record CAVRQB010000004.1, read on the forward strand.
CGAGAATGACGGCTCCCCGGTGTCCACCATCGTCAAGGGTGTCAAACGGGCGATGGCCGGCGAATATAGCCGCGAACTGTCCGCCAAGGTGTTCGCCGGGCAGTGCCGACTGATCGAACTCGGTTTTCGTCAAGGCGGTCCGGCGGGATTTGGGCTGCGCCGTGTGCTCATCGACCAGAACGGCTCCATCAAAGCCGAGTTGAACCGGGGCGAGCACAAGAGCCTTCAGACCGACCGCGTCATCCTCATGCCCGGGCCGGAAGATGAAGTCCGCACCGTCAATCTCATGTACCGCTGGTTCATCGATGACGGCCTGGTCGAGTCCGAGATCGCCGGACGCTTGAATGGCATGTCCGTGCGCACCGACCTCGACCGGGAATGGACCCGCGCCACCGTGCACGAGGTGCTGACCAACGAGAAGTACATCGGTAACAACATCTACAACCGGATTTCTTTCAAGCTCAAGAAACTGCGTGTAGAAAACACCCCCGACATGTGGATCAAGAAAGAGGGTGCCTTTGATTCCATCGTGCCGCCCGATGTGTTCTACACCGCGCAGGGTATCGTCCGGGCACGGGCGTATCGTTATACGAACGAGGAGTTGATCGAGCGCCTGCGGTCCCTGTATCAGAACCGGGGATTTCTCTCCGGCCTGATCATCGACGAGACCGAGGGCATGCCATCAACATCGATCTACGCCCACCGCTTCGGCAGCCTGATCCGCGCGTATCAGATGGTGGGTTTCACGCCCGACCGTGATTACCGGTATTTGGAAACCAACAAATTCCTGCGCCGTTTCCATCCTGAGATCGTCAACCAGACCGAAAGCCAGATCACCAGTCTGGGCGGAATCGTCCGGCGCGACCCGGCCACTGATCTTTTGCGGGTCAATGATGAATTCAGCATCTCGCTGGTGCTGGCACGGTGCCAGATCCCGGAGAGTGGCCGCCATCATTGGAAGGTGCGGTTCGATACCAGCCTGGCACCGGACATTACCGTGGCGGTTCGTCTTGATCAGACCAATCAGGCGGCTTTGGACTATTACCTGTTGCCCAGGCTGGATTTCGGACAGCCCCGCATCAGTCTGGCCGAGCGCAATCCGGTCGAGTTCGAGAGCTACCGCTTCGACAGCCTGGATTATCTGTACGGGATGGCAGAGCGCACACGATTGAGGAGAGCAGTATGAGCGAAAAGATTGAACCAGGTGAGATGCAGATGATCCCGCTCGACCGGATCGATGTCCTCAATCCCCGGGAACGCAACAAGGGGGTGTTCGATGAGATCGTCGGCAACATCAAGGCGATCGGCCTGAAAAAGCCGATCACCGTGACCCCGCGTAAAGGCCCGGACGGCAGCGAGCGCTACCTCCTGATTTGCGGGGAAGGCCGCATGAAGGCCTTCCGCTCATTGGGTGAGAAGACCATTCCGGCCCTGGTGGTGGCCGTCAGCGATGAAAACGCGTTTATCATGAGTTTGGCCGAGAACATCGCGCGTCGCCAGTACCGGCCGCTGGAACTGCTCGCCGGCATCGAGCAGCTTCGCGACCAGGGCTACGACAAGAAGATTATCGCCCAAAAGACAGGGCTGACTGTCGAATACGTGCAGGGCATCCTGATACTCCTGAAAAACGGCGAGGAGCGACTGCTGGTTGCGGTTGAAAAAGGCCGCATTCCCCTGAACGCGGCACTGACCATCGTAGGCGCCGGTGACGGTAGCGTCGGGATGTGGCGCGGTAGAAGTAGGCTTGGTTTGTCTGTTGCCGCCCCTTTCGTTTGGCGGTGCCCTAGTACCCTTACCTTAACCCCGTTTCCACACCCCCCCTCATCGAACCGGACATGCAGATTTCCCGCATCCGGCTCTCGGACAAGACTTCACGCTTTCGCCCACGCCACGCTGCGCCCTCGCGCGCTCAGGCGTACGAGTCCCAAAGACCCGTAGAGAAGCGAGAGTGGATAGGCCCCGCCCCTTCTTCGCCTGACCTTATGCTTGTTGCGCAGCCACTGCCGCAACCGCACAGCCGTGTAGCTGTCGAGCGCTCGATAAGCGCGACTGACTGTGCCTACACTAAAGTAGTTCGCCCAGCCACGCAACATGCGGTTCAACTTGCCAATCAGCTCTGTGGTCTCCTGCCATGTTCTTGAGATAAGCGTCAGCTCATAGACCTTTTCGACCATGCGCCGTATGCTTTTCTTCGACGGCCACAAGGCAATGCGAGCCTTCCCTGTGATCGCCGAATATCTCTTCCCAAACGTGTAACCCAGAAAGTCGAACTCCCCTTCCGGAACCCTACAGGTGCGTGTCTTTTCCTCGTTCACCGTCAACTTCAGCTTGCCCATGATCACGCGCATCCACTGCAGGGCTTCTTCCGCCTTGCCCCGTTTGCACAGAATCACAAGATCATCCGCATAGGTAACGATTCGACTGCCAAGTCTTCGCTCCAGCCCCAGTTTCTTCCACGCCAATACAAACCGCCGCATGTACAGATTCGACAGCAGGGGTGAAATTGGCGAGCCTTGCGGGATGCCTCGCCCGTTATCCTTGGCCTCAGTGCTTCGTGTCTTCCGTCCTCGTTGGTCGGTCTCTTCCACTGCGCATTCCAGCCACATCTTGATCAGATGCAGCACACGCCGATCAACGATGCGTCGCGCGAGCGATTGCATCAGTTCGGGGTGTGGAATGCTACCGAAGTAGTCCGCGAGATCGGCATCTACGACATCCGTTTGACCTCGGTGTAGGCGCTCCTCCACTTCCTCTGCTGCCTGCTGGGCATTGCGGCCCGGCCGATAAGCATACTGCTCGGTTGGAAGGTCGGCTTCAAAGATTGGTTCTAGTACCAGCATCGCTGCTGTCATACAGACCCGATCTCGCAAGGTCGAAATGCCCAGCGGCCTGAGCTTGCCATTGGCTTTCGGGATAAACACTCTCCTGATCGGGTCAGGTCGGTAGTTCTCTTCTCTGAGCGCAAGCGCCAGTTCGTCTAGCCATCGCTCTACTCCATACGCTTCGATATCCGCAAAGTCCTGACGATCCACGCCCGGTGCGCCCTTGTTCGAGCGGCACTGAGCATAGGCATGAGCCAGAATATCTTCACGGCTGATCTTGTCGTACAGCGCATAGAAACGGCAGCCAACTTCTGACTTCGCTTTTGCGTGTAACGCCATCTGCAGCTTCTGAACACTAATCGGAGTTGATAGGTTACCCAATCTCCACGTCCTCACTACGTCTTGCGTCTATCTTGAACTGAGGTTCCTTCCCTCCGCCGGCATTACCCGGTTTCGGCAGTACTACGAACCTCTCCGTCACCCCAGGGTGCCCGGCCTGTCCCTCGCGGGCGTCCGGTTGATCATCCCTGATCACACCAAGGGGCTTCCCGTGTTGCGTGCGCTTTCCTTGTGTACATGCTGTCGCCACTACCCCGGCACAGCAACTGGTGGTATTGCTAGCTCATCCATCCAGTTGTATCAGCCTTCCCCGAAAGTGTCGTCGGGTCGGCCTGTGCATCGACCTTTTCGAGGCTTGCTCAGCGTTCACTCACGTTACGGCCTGCACACTCGCGCTGTCACCATTTCGTGACACGCTTTACCCGAAGGCTTCAACCATTTCGTTACCTCCATAGTTGCTCCGGTTGCTTCCGGCTGGAGCTAATTGGCCGGATGGGATTTGCACCCACTGGAAAAGCGCCGCCTTATCACGGCGCACACGACAAAGCAGTCCAGACAGCACTTCAGGATGCCTATGAGTCCGGCAAGTTGCGTGGCAAACAACTGCTCCAAGCTAGACGGGTCATCGAACGCCGGCAAACGTTGGGGCGGTCCGTGGCGCGTGGCACACCGCGCAAAAGGCAGGATGTCACGACCTCGAGTTTGGTCAGGACCTACCAGAAGGAAGTGGAACGGCAAAAGCAGATGGTGAAAAAAGCGGAGATCGCACAGCAGCGGCTCCTCTTTGCCGTCGGTGCCCTGCGCGAGCTGCTTGCCGATGAGAATTTCACCAACCTGTTGCGTGCGGAGGGTTTGGACTCACTACCGAAATATCTCGCTGAACGCGTCTGGTCGGGAGGTCGCACTGCATGACCAGGGTATCCATTGGGTTCGATCTCGAACCGCTGACGGTACCGGTCGACAAAATCCTGCCGTCGCGCAAGACGCCGGTGGGGGTGACCACATCGCGCAAATATATACAGATTCGCTCTTCCATTGAAGAAATTGGGCTGATCGAGCCGTTGTCGGTGGGGCCGGCGGATCCGAAGACCGGCCAGCACATCCTCCTCGACGGCCACATTCGTCTGATTGTATTGCGCGAATTGAACTACAGTGAGGTGCTGTGCCTGGTTGCCATCGATGACGAGAGTTACACCTACAACAGTCGGATCAACCGCCTGTCGTCGATCCAGGAGCACTACATGATCCGGCGTGCGATAAAGCGTGGCGTCACCCCGGAACGCCTGGCCAAGGCGCTCAGTGTGGACCCGTGCACGATCACTCGGAAGATGGCGCTGCTGGAAGGGATTTGCCCGGAGGCGATCGAGCTACTGAAAGATCGCCAGTTCGCAACCGGCATTTCCCGAGCGTTGCGCAAAATGAAGCCGACCCGTCAGGTCGAATGTGTTGAGTTGATGGTCGCGGCCAACACCATCACGATTGCGTATGCCGAAGCGATGTTGGTCGCGACACCGGCGGCGATGCTGCTTGAGGAAAAGAAGCTGGCGAAGCTGACAGGGTTGAGCCAGGAACAAATGGCAAAAATGGAGCGCGAGATGAGCAATCTTCAGGAGCGATACAAGATGGTCGAGCAGACCTATGGCGAGGATGTCCTCAATCTGGTGCTGGCCAAGGGGTATCTGGCCAAGCTACTGGAAAACAAACCGGTGGCGCGCTATCTCCGCCAGAGGCATTCAGAAGTCCTGGCCGAGTTTCAAGTGATAGTGCAAACGGTGTCGCTCGATCAATAGCCAGGTCACGAGTCGCCGCCTGTGACAATTACTCTGACTCGGCTACTTGGTTGACAACTGATTGACTTCCCCCCGCACAACTTTACAATCCCACTGAGAACCTCTGCTCCAGCAATATAGTTCCACGCGGTTTTTCTGCAGTTGCAAAGCAGTAGCGGCGATAACATTTCAATTCTGGAATTGGAAATTAAACATGCAAGCTCGAGAAGTTAAAACGATTGCAGATGCCATCGAGCTGGTCGAGGCGAGGCGCCTGACCCATGTCAAGGTGGCAGTGTCGGACATCGACGGCATTTTGCGCGGCAAGTACATGTCGAAGGACAAGTTCGTATCGTCGCTCAAATCCGGGCTGTCGTTTTGCAATGTGGTACTTGGCTGGGATTCGAACGACCAACTGTATGACAATGTTAAATATACCGGTTGGCATACCGCCTATCCTGATGCCCAGGTTCGGCTGCTGCCGCATACCTGTCGCGATGTGCCGTTTGAGCCTGGCGCAGATGGCGACATGCTGTTTTTCCTCGGCGAATTCATAGGCGATGCCGAAGCAATCTGTCCGCGCGCGGTGTTGCGCCATGTCCTCGAAACATCTGCAGCGATGGGCTTTGATGCCCTTGCGGCGCTTGAATATGAGTTCTTCATGTTTAAGGAAACACCGGAGTCGGTGCGCGCCAAAGGCTATCGTGATTTGCAGACGTGGACACCCGGTTACTTTGGTTATTCGACGCTGCGCAATTCGGTCAATGCCGAGTTTTATCATGAGCTGTTGCAGCTATGCGAGCGCATGGATATGCCGATCGAGGGCCTGCATACCGAGACCGGCCCAGGGGTGGTGGAAGCAGCGCTGACGGTGGATGAGGCCGGCGCGATGGCCGACAAGGCAATGCTGTTCAAGACTTTCGTCAAGGTATTGGCGCAGCGGCATGGCTTGATGGCGACGTTCATGGCGAAATGGTCGCAAGACTATCCGGGCCAGAGCGGGCATATCCATTTGTCGTTGCGTAACCGGAATGATGATAGCTCAGCGTTCTATGATGCCAAACAGCCGCTCTCCATGAGCAAGACCCAGCGCCATTTCATGGCGGGTATGCAGCGCCTGATGCCGGAATTAATGGCGCTGTATGCACAGACAGTTAACAGCTATTCGCGCCTAGTACCCGGTTATTGGGCGCCACTCGACGCAACCTGGGGCGTTGAAAATCGCACCACCGCACTGCGTCTGATCTCCGGCTCGGAAAAATCGCAACGGGTCGAGGTGCGTATTGGCTCGGCTGATGCCAACCCGTATCTGGCATTAGCTGCTGCGCTAGCATCGGGCCTGGAAGGCATCGCCCAGGGCTGGGAACCTGAGGCTGTAGTGGATGGCAATGCCTATACGCAAAAATTCCCTCCGGCGCTGGCGCTGCCGAATACCCTGTGGGAATCGGCACAACGGCTCAAGGCATCGACGGTTGCACGCAAGATGTTTGGCGACGCATTCGTCGAACACTATGCCGCAACCCGTGAATGGGAAGAGCGCCAGTTCCGCCGTCATGTTACGGATTGGGAGTTGGCGCGATATTTTGAAATAATTTAAAGAGCACCTCTAGAAAACAAAATACTTATGAAACTCAGCATGGCCAAAGAACTCATCACCATCAGTCCGATTGACGGTAGCGTCGCGGTGCAGCGACCCTATGCTTCGTCTGACGAGATTCAAGCCGCACTCACACGTGCGAAACTGGCACTACGCTCATGGCAGAGCACGCCGCTTGCCACACGTGCGGCGCTGGTGATGAGCGCGGTTGAAGCATTGGTTTCACAGAAGGATGTAATCGCTGAGGAACTGACACGCCAGATGGGCAGGCCCATTCGTTATACACCCGGAGAAGTTGATGGTTTCGAAGCGCGTGCACGCCATATGATCGCGATTGCTGGGGAAGCTTTGGCTGACGTTGTACCGCCGGCCATCGATGGCTACACACGCTTTATCAAACGCACACCGGTCGGTGTGGTGCTGGTGGTCGCACCGTGGAATTACCCGTTGCTGACCGCAGTCAACGCCATCGTGCCAGCGTTGCTGGCGGGTAATACCGTATTGCTCAAGCATTCAGCGCAAACCCCGCTGGTGGCCGAGCGATTCGCCGCAGCATTCCGTACAGCGGGATTGCCGGACGGCGTGTTCCAGCATTTGCACACCACCCATGACGACACCCGCCGTATGATTCGCGCACCCGAGGTGAACTTCGTTTGCTTCACGGGTTCCGTCGCGGGCGGTGTTGCGATCGAAGAAGCTGCTGTTGGACGTTTCATCGGTGTCGGTTTGGAACTCGGCGGCAACGACCCCGCCTATGTGCGAGCCGATGCAGATCTGGCGCAGGCGGTAGAGACACTGGTCGATGGCGCATTTTTCAATTCTGGACAATCCTGCTGCGGGATTCAACGTATTTATGTCCATCAATCCCTGTTCAAGGAATTCATTGAGCGCGCGGTGGCGTTAGCCAAACAGTACGTGCTCGGTAATCCGCTTGACCCACAGACCACGCTGGGACCGGTGGTCAGTACCTGTGCTGCCGCCGATATCCGCGCCATCGTCGCCGAAGCGGTCAGCAGAGGCGCAACCGGGCTGATCGATGCGCGTGCTTTTGCTACGAATAAAGTGGGTACCCCGTATATGGCGCCGCAGATATTGGTTGATGTCGACCACAGCATGAAAATAATGGCCGACGAATGTTTCGGCCCGGTTTGTGGTGTGATGCCGGTGGCCGATGACGACGTGGCGATCCGCTTGATGAATGATAGTCCTTATGGTCTCACCGCTGCGGTATTCACAAGTGATATCGAGGCGGCACTGCGCATGGGCGACCGCATCGAAACCGGAACATGGTTCATGAACCGCTGCGATTATCTCGACCCGGCGCTGGCCTGGACCGGGGTCAAGAACAGTGGGCGTGGCGTAACGCTGTCCAGCATCGGCTTTGAACATCTTACGCGAGCGAAGTCCTACCATCTGAAGACCAAACTATAGTGGTGAAAACCATCCCGCAACCGTAAAGAGGTACTGCATGAGTACTAAAGAAATCATCCGCGCTAATTGGAATTATCCGACCGCCATCAAAGTCGGTGCAGGGCGCATTCGGGAATTGCCAGACCTCTGCCAATCCCTAGGAATGAAGAATTCGCTGCTGATTACTGATCCGGGTTTGGCGACCCTTCCTATCGTGCATCAAGCTCTGGTTAGCTGCCAGTCTGCCGGATTGGGTTGTGCGGTGTTCAGCCACATTAAGAGCAACCCCACTGAACAAAATGTGATCGATGGTGTGCAAGCCTACCGCGCTGGAAATTTTGATGGCGTGATCGCGTTCGGGGGAGGTTCGGCGCTCGATGCGGCCAAGGCGGTCTCGCTCATGGTCGGTCAGAATAGGCCGCTGTGGGATTTTGAGGACATAGGCGACAACTCCCTTCGCGTCAACGTGGCGGGTATGGCGCCAGTGGTGGCGGTGCCGACCACGGCGGGCACCGGTTCCGAAGTCGGGCGCGCTTCGGTGATCACCGACGACCAGGCGCACGTCAAACGAATCATCTTTCACGCCCGGATGTTGCCTGCAATGGTGATCCTGGACCCGGAGCTGACCGTGGGTTTGCCTCCCCGGTTGACCGCTGCCACCGGCATGGATGCGCTATCGCACAACCTGGAAGCGTATTGCTCTCCGTTTTATCATCCGATGGCGGCCGGCATCGCGCTGGAAGGCATACGATTGGTCAAGGAATGGTTGCCGACTGCGGTGCAGGATGGTGGCAATCTGGATGCGCGCCTGCAAATGCTGGTCGCGTCGAGTATGGGCGCCACCGCATTTCAGCGCGGCCTCGGCGCGATGCACGCGCTGGCGCATCCCCTCGGCGCACTGTATGACGCGCACCACGGCACGCTCAACGCGATATTGATGCCGTATGTGCTGCAAGCCAACCGCGCCGCGATTGACGAGCGCATCACCAGCCTGGCACGCTACCTTGATTTGCCGCAGCCCTCGTTCAGCGCATTCCTCGAGTGGGTGCTGGACCTGCGTGGAAAAATCGGCATCCCCCATACGCTGGCTGCAATCGGCATCGACGATGTGCAAGCTGAACTAATCGCACGCATGGCGGTGGTTGACCGCTCGGCTGCGACTAACCCGATCCAGTTCAGTGAAAACGCGTATTCGGGGATATTGCGCAAGGCAGTTTCCGGTTCTCTCTAAACACAAAGCCAGAATTCCATATGGCACGTATCGCGATAGCTGGGTTCCTGCATGAAACGAATACCTTTGTGCAGCGGACTACCGGTATGGATGCATTCGTCACGGCAGACGCGTGGCCCGGTCTGGTACAGGGGCCGGCTTTATTCGATGCGGTTTCCGGAGCCAACATTGCGATTGCCGGATTCATCAAAGAAGCTGCGGCGCACCACCATGAGTTAGTGCCGTTGTTATGGACTTCGGCGAATCCTGCCGGCCCGGTCGCGCAGGACGCATATGAAAAAATCTGGGCTATGCTTGCACGCGAATTGGAACACGCCATGCCTGTTGATGCGCTGTTTCTCGATTTGCATGGCGCGATGGTGGCCGAACATATCGAAGACGGAGAAGGAGAGTTGCTGGCACGGATACGCGCGATCATCGGTCCCGGCGTGCCAATCGTCGCAGCGCTGGATTTTCATGCCAACATCAGCCCGCGCATGGTGGCGCTGACTGACGCGTTGACCGTTTACCGTACCTATCCGCATGTGGATATGAGTGATACCGGCCGGCGCGCAGCCATTGTGCTGCAACGAATACTGGCCGGTGAACGCCTGCATAAGGCGTACCGCCAAATTCCTTTTCTGATCCCGATGTTATGGCAGTGTACCTTGATCGAGCCGCTAGCCACGCTGCTGCATCTGGTCGACCAGCTGGAGCGTGATGGCTGTGTCAGTGCGGCGATCGTACCGGGTTTTCCTTTGGCTGATGTTTACGATTGTGGGCCGACGGTACTTGCTTATGGTGCCGATGTGGCTGCTACCGAGGCAGTAACCCAGCGCTTATTTGACGCAGTGCTGGCTCAGCGCGACGCATTCAGCGGCCAGCTCTACAGCCCGGCTCAAGCAGTGAGTCAGGCGCTCGCCAGTACCGGCGACGGGCCGATCATATTGGTCGACACACAAGATAATCCGGGCGGTGGTGCCGCCGGAGATACAACCGACATCCTGCATGAACTGGTGCATCAGCGTGCGCCTGATGCCTGTGTTGGCTTGCTGTGCGAACCGGCTGCCGCAGCTGCGGCGCACGCCGCAGGCGTTGGCGCCACGGTTGAACTAATGCTTGGCGCGCACAGCGGCATTGGTGCTGTTCCTCTTGCCGGCCGCTACACCGTTGAAGCTCTGGGCAACGGCCAATTCACAGGGACCGGACCGTTTTATCAGGGGTGCAGGATGGATCTGGGCCCGATGGTGCGCTTGCGGCTAGATGGTATCCAGATACTGGTCTCAAGCCACAAGCAGCAGGCGGCGGATCAAGCGATGTTCCGCCATCTCGGTGTCGACCCTGTGCGGCAACGCATCCTGGTGCTGAAAAGCTCAGTCCATTTCCGTGCCGATTTTGCCCAGCTGGCGCGAGAAATTCTGATTGTCGCGGCTTCCGGTGAAAACGTTGCCGACCTTACTCAACTGCACTACCAAAAATTGCGCCCCGGGGTTAACACTGGGAGGGAATTAAACGGACTCCTTTAATCCTCTGTCTCATCTGAATCAGGTAGTCATTCTCGAGGCGTAAGCCAGTCCAACTTGGAGCGCGCTCTGTGGGCTGGCCTGCCAGTGAAATCTCGGCCCTGCTTTCAGCGCGCATATCTGGAAAATCAGACAAGGAAATCCTTTCGTTGGTAGCCTCCACTTCAGAGCATTGCAGGTGCTACTGAACCGGCCAATCCAGCTCCAGCCATCCGCAATTGGCGATGCTGTCCCGAATCACTTGTTCGGGATTAACAACGGTCAAAGCCAGCGCAGCGACAATCGGGTTCTCGTGGGACACGGCCAGCACAGTTTCATTGAGGTGAAGTACGGAGATTTCATCCAGAAAACTGCGCAGCCGTTCCATTTGCTCCAGGAACGATTCGCCTCGCACCGGCTTGAATCGCAATGGATCAGGATTCACCATATTATTGAATTCATCCACCGGTAACCCGTCCATTCCAGAGCGACGTTCGTTAAGGCGATCATCAATGCGCAGTTGCAGATCATGATGACGCAGCAGGATCGCGGCGGTCTGTTGAGCTCGCGGAAATTCTGAGGCGTAAGCGTGAGTGAAAGGCACCGTGCGCAGCCTATCGGCCGTAGCCTCGGCCTGTAACCGGCCCCGCCCGGTGATATTGACCAGCCGGGTTGGATCATCGTTGATACGGTTGGCGACATTCGCTTCACTCTCGCCATGGCGAACCAGGAAAATCTTCATGTCAGATATTGCGGCTTTTCTTGATCAGGTCATGAGCCAGTTGAATCTCTTTCGCCTGCTCGGTCGCCATCGCGATCATGTCCTCCGGCATGCCCTGCCCCATCAGCTTGTCCGGGTGGTATTGGCTCATCAGCTTGCGGTAGGCACGCTTAATCTCCGCATCGGTGCTGTCCTTGGTCACGCCTAATGCCTTGTAGGCATCGTCAAGTGCTGTTGCCGAGCTGGCCTGTCCACCAGCGAAGCGGGTCTGGTTCAGCACCATCTCGATCATATTCTTGAGCGCGGCCGGTCCGTAGCCAAGATAACCGGCGAGCTGAGTGAGCAACGCTTCCTCAGCCGGATGGAAATGCCCGTCGGCCAGCGCCATCACGATCAGATACGCCAGCAACACTTCCTTCAGATTCCTCGTGTGCCCGCAAACAGACATGAAGCGCTGATAGGCCGGATAGATGTCGAAGGTCGGATCGGCCCCCTGCTTGAACAACCTGATTGCCTGCTCGCGATGCTGGGCAGTCATGTTCAGCTTCTGCATGAACTGCTCGACATGATCGATCTCGTCCTGCGAGACATGTCCGTCCGCCTTGGCCAATTTGCCCATCGAGATGAACACGGTTTCGAGGAACACCGTCTGGCGCAGCGCATTCTGCAACGGGTTAATCGCGCCGGCGCCATATGCCATCGTGCGATCGATGAACGACCCGATGATCAGCCCGAGTAACGCCCCGAAGAATCCGAAAAAGTAATATCCCGCAATGAAACCGATGAACTTAAACAAGACAACTCCAAGAAATCAAGTTAAGACAAGCTACGATAAGGGTGCGCATTATACCTTCAGCAGGAGGCACCGCAGGACCGACCAATAGGTGGCATTGCACGCCCAAACGCATTGATAAAACGTGGCTGTTGGAATAAAAATGGGCCACAATTAGCAAAATTCATTCACTTAAACACCTTTACTGCCAATACCCCATGAATACTCCAATCCCATCCGACCCCAAATTACTGATGCACTCCATCATTCAGCGCATCGCCACCGGCCCTGAATTGTCCAAGGACATCAGCCGCGAGGAAGCCCGTCTCGGCACCAAAGCCATCCTTGAAAACCAGATCGACCCGGTACAAGCTGCCATCTTCTTTATCGCACTACGCATGAAACGCGAAACGCTGGACGAGAATAAAGGCGTGCTGGATGCGGTGCTGGAGACTACCAGTCGCGTAGTTGCACCGGTGGACGAGGTTGTCGACATCGGCGATCCATATGATGGTTACAACCGCTGCCTGCCGACCGCTCCCTTCCTCGGCCCGTTGCTGGCAGAGCTTGGCGTGCATGTGGTTAGCCACGGGCTGGATCGAGTGGGGCCCAAGTATGGCGTGAATGCACGTCACATCCTTCAGGCAGCCGGGGTTCCGGTAGACCTGACCCCGTCACAGGCAGCCGCTCGCCTATCTGATCCGGCACTGGGCTGGACCTATCTCGATCAGGCACAATCCAATCCGGGCTTGCACAAGATGGTTGGATTGCGTGCGCAGATAATCAAGCGCCCGGTGCTGACCACGGTAGAAGTGCTGTCCAAACCTATTGCCGGACGCAAAAGAACCCATTTCATCACCGGTTTTGTCCACAAGCCCTACCCGCCGATTTATGCCGAGTTGGCGCGTGTCGCCGGCTTTGATACCGCGTGCATTATTCGCGGTGTGGAGGGCGGTGTGGTGCCTTCGCTGCGCCAAGCTGGGCGTTATTTCCACTACCACAACATGGGGCCTGAAAGTGAGGTAGCGATTGATCCGACCACACTCGGCATTCAACAGGAAGTGCGCGCCGTGCCGTTGCCGGGCTCAGTGGCTACCGCAGAAGGCGAAGATGAAATCGCTGCCGCCATTGACATTCCCGCCACCGCACGTGCTGCTGCCGAAGCGGGGTTGTTGGCACTGAGGGGTATGAAAGGCGCGTTCTATGATTCACTGGTGCTGAGTGGCGCCATCGTGCTGCACCATGTGGGAAAAGCCGCCAGCCTCGCCGATGCCGCCGCGCAAATCCGCGCCGTGCTCGATTCGGGCCGCGCGGCCAAAAGGGTGGCGTGATGAGCGGGTACTTTCCGGTTGCCGCAGCGGATGAACTGAAACCGGCACAAATGAAACGCATCGCAGTCGGCGGCAAACGCTTGCTATTGTGCAACTCCGCAGGCACCCTGTATTGCGTGGATGAAATGTGCAGCCACGAAGACTATTCCTTATATCTCGGTTGTATCCAGGATGGGAAAATCAAATGCTCACTGCACGGCAGCTATTTCGATCTCGCCACCGGCCAGCCAACCTGCGAACCAGCGGAAGAGCCGATACGCACCTACCTGGTAAAGATTGACGCGGGCCAAGTGTGGGTTAAAGCCCGAAGCAATAAGGGTAATCCTTAACCATGTGGTGATATGGATTGCGAGGGAAAATCAATGGTGAGAGAGCCAGCGTATCCACCACTGGCGATTCAGGAAGCTTAAGCCCTGGCGCTTGGCCATTGTCAATTTAACCCCGTGCGGAGTTAGCTGAAGCGGCATAAGCGGGGTAGACTGAATGCGTGATGAAAACTGACCAGCTATACCGCCGCCACCGATTTCCCTCAGATGTTATCAGCCGGTGCGTATGGCTGTATTACAGATTCAGCCTACCAGTTATAGTTACCTCAGATACCAGATAACTCAGCTTGGGAAGGCAGGGCCTGCAGGAAATAACCAGGTCCTCCGGAAATTGCAACAATCAGTATCCGCTTCAGGAACAGGTGTTTCCCATACTCCGGGAACACGCCTGATCCGAGAATGGCAAGGACGGGCACATCATGTCACGGTGCTGGCTAATGGGTTTGAATACGGTGGCAAGACCTACCGCAGCCTCACGGCTATAACACGACACATCACCGGCACACCATGGTCCGGACCACAGTTCTTCGGATTACGATCATGAAGGACGTTCTACCCTGCGCCATTTACACCCGCAAATCCTCAGAGGAAGGCTTGGAGCAAGGCTTCAACTCACTTGATGCCCAACGTGAAGCCTGCGAAGCTTTTATCCTGAGCCAGAAGGCACAGGGATGGAAGGCGATTGAGTCGAACTACGATGACGGAGGATTCTCGGGTGGGAATACGGAGCGGCCCGCCCTGCAAAAGCTACTGGCCGATATTGCTGCCAAGCGGGTGCGGATCGTGGTGGTCTACAAGGTAGATCGGCTGACACGTTCACTGGCCGACTTTGCAAAACTTGTGGAGCTCTTCGATGCTCACGGAGTCTCGTTCGTGTCGGTCACCCAACCTCGATCGATATTCCGGTTCAACTGAAACGGTGCGGGATGGCGGTACGACTGATTGTAAAAGCACCCGGTCACACCTCAAAGCGGAAACCGGATGCCACGTTGATCGCATTGATTGCCAAGGCACACAAATGGTTTGCGAAGCTTACCTCTGGTGAATGCACCGGCATCCAAGGCATCGCAAAGCAGGAGAAGGTAGGAAGCTCCTATGTAACCCGAGTGATCCACCTCACATTCCTCGATCCTTGTATTGTTCAGAAAATCCTTCAGGGCGCTCATCCCCCAGAGCTAAGCGCAGACCGGCTGATCCGGATGGTGCCGTTACCGGAAAGCTGGGAAGAGCAGCGCAAGTTGCTGGGTGTGAACGTCTAGCTCATCCTGAACTGGTTGTTATAAACCGGCCCGCAATTGCGGGTCTGCTCATTTCACCCAACAAGAATGCCGGGATCTGCAGCCTAGACAAGCGAAGTGGTACTACCGAAATAGCCAACAGAGAAAGCCTTGGGAAGAACGTGGAAATTAGTCCCTAACTCCCGGATAGAGAATATCGGCATCGCCCTGTAGCCCGCGTGGTGCGGGCATCCAGCAAAGAAAAAGCCCTTCAGGTGGAAGGGCTCAGACTTGCTGGCGGAGAGGGAGGGATTCGAACCCTCGATACAAGTTTAAGCTCGTATGCGCCCTTAGCAGGGGCGTGCCTTCGACCTCTCGGCCACCTCTCCGAAGGCCGCGCATAGTAATGTACCAGCCCGGAAAGGTCAAACAGCCTGTCTTGT
Organism: uncultured beta proteobacterium; assembly: GCA_963723415.1. GTDB lineage: Bacteria > Pseudomonadota > Gammaproteobacteria > Burkholderiales > Gallionellaceae > Gallionella. The sequence goes on from CAVRQB010000004.1 coordinate 828,816, forward strand.
TAACTATCAGGCGTCTTCCTGGTCGAGGCCGAAGGCCTTGTGCAGCACGCGCACGGCCAGCTCGAGATATTTCTCGTCGATGACCACGGAGATCTTGATCTCGGAAGTGGAGATCATCTGGATGTTGATGCCCTCTTCCGCCAGCGTGCGGAACATCTTGCTGGCGATGCCGACGTGCGAGCGCATCCCCACGCCCACCACGGACACCTTGGCGGCCTTGTTGTCGCCGACGACCTCGCGCGCGCCGATGTGCGGTTGCACCTTGCTTTTCAGGATGTCCATCGCCTTGGCGAACTCATTGCGATGCACCGTGAAGGAAAAGTCGGTCATTCCGTCCACGCCGACGTTCTGGATGATGATGTCCACGTCGATGTTGGCGTCAGAGACCGGCCCGAGTATCTGGTAGGCGATGCCGGGTCTGTCCGGCACGCCCATCACGGTGATCTTCGCTTCGTCGCGGTTGAACGCGATCCCGGAAATGATTGCTTGTTCCATTTTGTCGTTATCCTCAAAAGTAATCAGCGTGCCATCGCCCTCTTCTTCAAAACTGGACAGCACGCGCAGCTTGACCTTGTATTTGCCGGCGAATTCCACCGAGCGAATTTGCAACACCTTGGAGCCCAGGCTGGCCATCTCCAGCATCTCTTCGAAGGTGATGGCTTTCAGGCGGCGCGCTTCCGGAACCACGCGCGGATCGGTGGTATAGACCCCGTCTACATCGGTATAGATCTGGCACTCGTCCGCGCGCAGCGCGGCCGCGATCGCAACTCCGGTGGTATCCGAACCGCCGCGCCCCAGCGTGGTGATATTGCCTTCCTCATCCACACCCTGGAATCCGGCCACCACCACGACACAGTCATTGGCCAGATCGGCACGAATATTCTGTTCGTCGATGCTGGCGATGCGCGCTTTGGTAAACGCGCTGTCGGTGAGTATCCTGACCTGCGCACCGGTATAGCTTTTGGCTTTGAGTCCCTGCTCCTTGAGCGCCATCGCGAGCAGGCCGATGGTGACCTGTTCGCCGGTGGAAATGACCACGTCCAGTTCGCGCGGATCGGGATGTTTCTGAATCTCGTGCGCAAGGGCTATCAGCCGGTTTGTCTCGCCGCTCATCGCGGAAACCACGACCACCACTTGATGTCCTTTTGCCTTGAATTTGGCGACGCGTTGCGCCACGTTCTTGATGCGTTCCGGGCTGCCGACCGATGTCCCGCCGTACTTCTGGACTATGAGTGCCACGATTTTTCCATGCCTGACTTGAAAAGTGGGCGCGATTCTAGCGCAATTGGCCGAAAAAAACGAGGCGCCGAATAAAGCCAGTAGCCTGTAGCAGGTAGCCTGTAGCAAGTAGCTTGTGGCTTACAAACTGGGTGCAAACTGCACACGCTGAATTTGCTACCCGCTACAAGCTACTAGCTACAAGCTATACTTCCCCCATGATAGAAATCACTACGCGCAGCTTTCCCTCGCAAGCCATGCGATATCTGCTGGACCAAGGCTATTCGCCGGCCCTCGCGAAGATCTTTGCGGCGCGCGGCATCACCGACGACAGGCAACTGGATACCACGTTTTCAGAATTGCTGCCGTTCGACGAACTGAAAAATGCACGCGAAATGGCAGTCTTGCTTGCCGACGCCATCGCCGCAAAAAAGAAACTCGTGGTCATCGCCGACTATGACGCAGACGGCGCGACCGCCTGTGCGGTGGCGGTGCGCGGACTGCGCGCCTTCGGTGCGCAGATCGACTTCATCGTGCCGAACCGGTTTGAATACGGGTACGGCTTGACGCCGGAGATCGTGCATCTGGCCGCACAATTGCCGCTTCGTTATGGTTCCCAAGAACCAAGCGCCGGGAGAAAAGCGGCATCGCAGTTGCTCCCGGATATCCTGGTCACCGTGGACAACGGCATCGCCAGCGTCGAAGGTGTGGCCGAGGCCAACCGGCTCGGCATGCAGGTCCTGGTCACCGACCACCACCTGCCCGGAGATACGCTGCCGGATGCGGCTTGCATCGTCAATCCCAACCAGCCCGGTTGCGCGTTTCCCAGCAAGAATCTGGCGGGTGTGGGCGTGATGTTCTATGTGCTGCTGGCGTTGCGCGCCGAACTGCGAATCAGAGGACAGATGACGGAGGACAGAGGACGGAAACTTGTCGAGCTGCTGGATCTGGTCGCATTGGGAACCGTCGCCGACGTGGTAAAGCTGGATCAGAACAATCGCATCCTGGTGCAACAGGGCCTGCAGCGCATTCGCGCCGGACGCGCTTGCGCCGGAATCAACGCACTGTTGGGGGTGGCGAAAAAGGACCCTGCGCGCGTCTCCAGCCGCGATCTGGGATTCACCGTCGGGCCGCGCCTGAATGCCGCGGGCAGACTGGATGACATGAGTTTGGGCATCGATTGTCTGTTGGCCGACGACGACGCGATCGCGATGCAGATCGCCGCCAAACTCGACGCGCTCAACCGTGAGCGGCGCAGCATCGAAACCGATATGCAGGAAAGCGCGCTTGCGGCATTGGAGCATGTGGATCCGAAACACAATTTCAGCCTGACGTTGTTCGATGAGACCTGGCATCAGGGCGTGATCGGGATCCTGGCCTCGCGTCTAAAGGATAAATTTCATCGCCCGACCATCGCATTCGCCCGCTCGATGCATGGAGAAATAAAAGGCTCCGGCCGTTCCATCGCCGGACTGCATCTGCGCGACGCGCTGGATCTGGTCAGCAAGCGCCATCCATCACTCATCAGGAAATTCGGCGGGCATGCGGCAGCGGCGGGATTGACCATAGAAGAAGCCGGCTTTGAAGATTTCGTCTCCGCGTTCGAGCAGGTTTGCAGCGAATTGCTCAGCACAAACGACCTCGCGCAATGCATCGAAACCGACGGCGCACTCGAATGCTCCGAAATGAATCTGGAAGTGGCGCGAATGCTGGATGAACAAGTGTGGGGGCAAGGCTTCCCCGCCCCGCAATTCAGCAACACCTTTATCGTGCAGAACCAGCGCGTGATCGGCGAGAAGCATCTCAAGTTACGGCTCAAGAACCAGGATAAACTCCTTGAGGCGATCCTGTTCGGGCACAACGACCCCCTGCCGGACCGGATCCGTGCCGTGTACAGCCTGGTCGTCAATGAATACAATGGCACGCAGAGCCTGCAACTCGTTGTCCGTCACTGGGAAGGCATACAGGGACAAGAAAATGAACAATGTATTCCTGCTGAACAACGGCATTGAAACCTGGCCGCAATTCCTGACCAGCCTCGCCATCGGTTTGCTGATCGGGCTGGAACGCGAGCGCAATCCCTCGGCCAAGGCCGGGCTGCGCACCTTTGCGCTGGTCGCGCTGTTCGGCACGCTGTCCGCGCTGCTCTCCGCCAAACTCGGCACACCCTGGCTGCTGGTCGCCGGACTGATTGCGGTGGCCGGCATGATCATCGCGGCATACGCCAACCAACCCGCCGAAGCAGACGACCCGGGAACCACCACCGTGATCGCGTTGCTGCTGTGCTACGGGTTGGGCGCGATGGTCTGGTACGGGCTGCCCAAACTCGCCGTGATGCTGGCCATCGCGGTCACCGCCCTGCTCTATTTCAAACCCGAGCTGCGCGGATTTTCGCAGCGCCTCACGCGCAACGATCTGGTCGCGGTATTGCAGTTTTCCGTGCTGACCTTTATCGTGCTGCCGATACTGCCAGACCAGAACTTCGGCCCCTACAACGCCTTCAATCCGCACCAGGCATGGCTGATGGTGGTGCTGATCTCCGGCATCAGCCTGGCGGGCTATGCCGCGCTGCATCTGGTTGGAACCCGTTACGGCGCACCTCTGCTGGGTTTTCTCGGCGGTGTTGTGTCCAGCACCGCAACCACGCTGCTCTACGCAAGAAACAGCAGGAACAATCCGGCCATGTCGCAACTCGCCGCCTCGGTCATTGTCATTGCCAGCATGGTGGTGTTGCTGCGTCTGCTGGTGCTCTGTTCGGTGGTTGCCTATGGCACGCTGCCCGGACTGGTCCCCGTCGTCGCAGGCGGCTTTCTGTTCGGCCTGATTGTCGCGCTGTACAACTGGCGCAAGATGACCAACGCAACAAACCTCAACATCCCGGAAACACCCAACCCGGCGGAACTTCGAACGGCGCTGGGGTTTGGATTGATCTATGTGATCGTGTTGCTGGGTGCAGCATGGATGCAGGATCTTGCGGGCAATCGCGGCCTGTATGCCGTGGCCCTGGTGTCCGGGCTGACCGATGTCGATGCGATCACGCTCTCCAGCCTGCGCCTGTTCAATCTCGGGCAATTTGGCGAACACCAGGCCGTCACCTCGATCGCGATCGCCTTCATGGCCAACCTCGCCTTCAAATTCGGCATGGTGATGTTCATCGGCGGGAAGCATCTCGCCAAACATGTCGCCACCGGCTTCGGGGCGATCGCTCTGGGCGTGCTGGCCGGATTGGTTGCGTTATAATCCCGCCCTTCTCAAGCAAGCGACAAAGACACCTCATGGAAGCAGAACAACTCAACGCCCTCTCCAACCAACTGCAAGACCTGGGTCTGCGCAGTGCGGAATTGCGGAGGTATCTTTGACTACGATGCCAAGAGCGAACGTCTGACCGAAGTATCCGAACTCGCCGAAGATCCATCCATCTGGCAGGACGCCAAGCGCGCGCAAGACCTCGGCCGCGAACGCAAGATGCTCGAAGGCGTGGTGCTCGGCCTCGGCAAGATCCAGCAGGACCTCAGCGATGCGCGCGAACTGTTCGAGATGGCGCAGGCGGAAAACGACGACGACAGCCTGAACAGCACCGCCGCCGATATCCGGGATATCGAAAAGCGCGTCGCGGCGATGGAATTCCGCCGCATGTTCTCCCACCCGATGGACCCGAACAACTGCTTCGTCGACATCCAGGCCGGCTCAGGCGGGACCGAGGCGCAGGACTGGGCGGCCATGCTGCTGCGCATGTACCTGCGCTACTGCGAGCGCAAGGGCTTTGCCGTCGAGGTGCTGGAACAATCCGACGGCGATGTCGCCGGCATCAAGGGCGCCTCGCTGAAAGTATCAGGTGACTATGCCTACGGCCATTTGCGCACCGAGACCGGCGTGCACCGGCTGGTGCGCAAATCGCCGTTCGATTCCGGCAACCGCCGCCACACCTCGTTCTCCAGCGTGTTCGTCTATCCCGAAGTGGACGACTCGATCGAGGTCGAGATCAATCCGGCCGACCTGCGCGTCGACACCTACCGCGCCAGCGGTGCCGGCGGCCAGCACATCAACAAGACCGACTCGGCGGTGCGCATCACCCACCTTCCGACCAACATCGTCGTGCAATGCCAGAGCGACCGCTCCCAGCACCGCAACCGCGCCGAGGCGATGGCGATGCTAAAATCCAAGCTGTATGAAGAGGAATTGCGCAAACGCAATGCCGAAAAGCAGGCGATGGAGGACGGCAAGACCGACATCGGCTGGGGACACCAGATCCGCTCCTACGTGCTGGACCAGTCGCGCATCAAGGACCTGCGCACCAATTACGAGGTCGGCAACACCCAGGCCGTGCTGGACGGCGACCTGGACGATTTCATCTCGGCAAGTTTGAAGCAGGGCGTTTAACCCGAACAACAATCAAAATCAGAGAACTGCAATGACGACCGACGACACCATGCCTCCAGACGACAACCAGATCATCGCCGAGCGACGCCACAAGCTTGCCGAGGTACGCAAGGCGGGTGTTGCTTTCCCGAACGACTTCGAACGCACGCATCTGGCGGGCGATTTGCACGACGAATTCGGCGGGAAGACCCATGACGAACTGGAGGCTTTGCAGGTGCATGTCGCGGTGGCCGGACGCATGATGTTGAAGCGGGTGATGGGCAAGGCCAGCTTTGCCACGGTGCAGGACATGAGCGGGCGCATCCAGCTGTTCGTCAGCAACAACGATACCGGCGAGGCAGCGCACAACGCGTTCAAGCATTACGACCTCGGCGACATCCTCGGCGCTACCGGTGTGCTGTTCAAGACCAAGACCGGCGAACTTTCCGTGCGCGTGTCGCAAGTGCGCCTGCTGACCAAGGCGCTGCGCCCGCTGCCGGAAAAATTCCACGGCCTGTCCGACCAGGAGCAGAAATACCGCCAGCGCTATCTCGATCTGATCACCAACGAGGACGCGCGCAAGGTGTTCGTCACGCGCACCCGGATCATCCAGGCGATACGCGAATTCTTCATCCGCAACGGCTACATGGAAGTGGAAACGCCGATGATGCATCCGATCCCGGGCGGTGCGGCGGCCAAACCATTCGAGACACACCACAACGCGCTCGACATGAAGATGTATCTGCGTATCGCGCCCGAGCTGTACCTGAAGCGGCTGGTGGTGGGCGGCTTCGAAAAGGTGTTCGAGATCAACCGCAATTTCCGCAACGAGGGGCTGTCAACGCGCCATAATCCGGAATTCACGATGCTGGAATTCTACGAAGCCTACCGCGACTACAAATACCTTATGGATTTCAGCGAAAGCCTGTTCCGCGAGGTGGCGCAAAAGGTTCTGGGCAGGACGCTGATCAGCTATCAGGGCCGGGAGCTGGATTTGGGCAAGCCCTTCCATCGCCTGACGATGGTGCAGGCGATCCAGAAATATCATCCGCAATTCACCACCGCGCAGCTCAGCGACCGCGAGTTCCTGGTCGCCGAACTGACGGACCTGAAAGCCAAATACAAACCGGAAGACGGCATCGGCGGCTTGCAACTGTCTCTGTTCGAAGAACTGGCCGAGGCACATCTGTTCGAGCCGACTTTCATCGTCGACTACCCGGTGGAAGTCTCGCCATTGGCCCGCAGCAGCGACAGGAATCCCGAGATCACGGAGCGCTTCGAGCTGTTCATCGTCGGCCGCGAGATCGCCAACGGCTTCTCGGAATTGAATGACGCGGAAGACCAGGCCGCGCGTTTCGATGCACAGGTCGCGGCGAAAGAAGCAGGCGACGAGGAAGCGATGTTCAAGGACAACGACTATGTGCGCGCGCTGGAATATGGCCTGCCGCCCACCGCCGGCGAGGGCATCGGCATCGACAGGCTGGTGATGCTGCTGACCGACAGCGCCAGCATACGCGATGTCATCCTATTCCCGCAGATGCGGCCGGAGTGACCGTGACTGACCTGCTGCGTGACCAATCTGATGGAACTGCTAGCCATGCCACTAGGTCGCCAAAAAACGGCAACCAAGTGGCTGCTTATGCTGCATTGCGTGCTCGCTTGCTCCTCGCCTACCCATTAAAGTTGTGGTTACGACATAACCTGAAGGTTAGCCTCCACCGAAACATGCCGCAGCATGTTTTCTCGTCACGCGCTGCGCGGCGCCTTGCAGCTTGGCGCACTCGCGACGGTCATTCGCAGTCACTCATCACTAAATATGCTGACTCCCGGAATTAAAGATCGCCTGCTGCAGCAATACCCGATGCTGCGCGATCTGTCGGCCGCAGATCAGGGGGTGCTGCAGGGCGCGGCAAATGTGATGCATCTCCCTGCAGGGACGGTCGTGTTTGACGAGAACCAGCCCTGCCAGGGGTTCCCGCTGCTTTTGTCCGGCAACATCCGCGTGATCAAGGCCGCGCCGAACGGGCGCGAGCTGCAGTTGTACCGGGTCATGCCCGGCGAGAGCTGCATCCTCACCAGCAGCTGCCTGCTCGGCAACACGCGCTATCACGCGCGCGGCATCGCCGAGCTGGATCTGGATATGGTATTTCTGCCTGCGGACGCTTTCCACAAACTGCTCGGCAAGCAGGAAGCCTTTCGCGGCTACGTATTCCACCTTTTTTCGGACCGCCTCACCGACCTGATGCAGCTTGTTTCCGCTGTGGCTTTCCAGAAGCTCGACCAGCGCCTGGCGACCCTGCTGGCCGGCAAACCCAGCCCGATACACTCCACCCACCAGGCCCTCGCCGACGAACTTGGCAGCGCGCGGGAGATCGTCAGCCGTTTGCTGAAGGGCTTTGCCGAACAAGGCTGGGTCAGACTGGGGCGCGAACAGATCGACATCACCGATGTCGCGGCCCTCAAACGATTCGCGGCGCTGTAGCGATGGGGATCCGGGCACTGCATGCCCGCCTGTCCTGTGTGATTTTTATCACAGACAACAGGATGAAATTCTTCTAGTATGCAGTTTCCACAAACTTGATATAAGGAGATCAAAATGAAACTCAATGTAGGAACAATCGATCGCGCTTTGCGCGTAATTGCAGGCCTGGTGCTGATCGGGCTGGCAGCCACCGGAACGTTAATCGGCATGTGGGTCTGGGTAGGCTGGGTGATAGGCGCCGTTCTAGTGCTGACCGGCATATTCGCGTTTTGCCCGGCATATGCGATCTTCGGCATGAGCACTTGCCCGATGAAAAAGACCTGATTCACACGCTCCCCACGCGAAGCCCGGCAGACTGCATGGATGCCGGGCTTTTTTCGCCGGGTACATATGTGCAGGATGACAATCCGATCAGGCGCTCTTTACAGCGGGGTATGATGTGCCTTAGATTGACGCCCATGATCCGCTTTCTGTTATTTTCAATATTGCTGCTCAGCGCCTGCTCTTCGGTAAATGGCAATATCAGGGCACCGATCAGTGACACCGAGGCAAGGGACGTCACGTCCTATGCGCGCAGCCTAATCGGCGTGCATTACAAATACGGCGGCAATTCACCCGAGATCGGATTCGACTGCAGCGGATTTGTAGATCATGTGTTTCATCACACGCTCAGGATCGATCTGCCGCGCAGCTCAGGCGAAATAAGCCGCGTCGGCCAGTTTGTCAGCATCCGCAACCTGCGCGCAGGCGACTTGGTATTCTTCAATACATTGCGGCAGAAGTTTTCACATGTCGGGATTTATCTGGGTGACGACCGCTTCATTCACGCCCCGAGCAGCGGCGGCAGCGTGCGCACCGAAAACCTGCTGGAACCGTATTGGAAAAGGCGCTACGACGGCGCGCGCCGCATTACCTTGCGGAGCTGAGCCTTGCGCGCCTCTTTCAATGCCTCGGCCAGCTGGAATACCGTCATTGCATAGTAGTCGCTGTTGTTGTAGCGCGTGATGACTTCGAAGTTGTTGAATACCAGCCAGAACTCCTTGCCGTCGCCCACCGTGAAATCGATCAGGCGCGCAGCCAGATTGTCGGGCAAATTCATGTCTGGAACGATCCCGGCAGCCGACCAAGCCGCTATTGTGCGCGGGGTCGTGATATCCCCGGCGCAGACCTGTTCGCTGACCTTTGCGCGCACGGCGACCGGCGACACCTCGCCGGCCCGCCCCTTGTGCGGAGAATTGCCCGCGTCCGCGGAATGCAAGCCCGCGGCAGGGTCGCCGATCCAGCCAAAGACTTTCAGGAAGTTGGCCACGCTTCCTATCGCATCCTTGTCCTCGCTCAACAAATTGATCCTGTGGTTGCCGTTGAAATCCACCGCATAAACGCGGTAGCTGCTCGGCATGAATTGCGGGATGCCCAGCGCACCGGCATATGAACCGCGTATCGAAAGCAGATCGAACTGCTGTTCCCGAGCCAGCAGCAAAAAATCCTCCAGCTCGCCGCGGAAGAATTCGGCGCGCGGCGGATATTCGAACGCCAGCGTGGTCAGTGCGTCCAGAGTGCGGAAATTGCCCGCTTCCTGTCCATAGATGGTTTCCACACCGATTACCGCGACGATTATGTCCTGCGGCACGCCGTATTTCAGTTCGGCTCTGCGCAGGGTTTTCCGGTATTTGTTCCAGAAGTCCAGGCCCAGTTTAATGCGTTGCGGATTGACAAAATTCGCACGATATTCCGGCCAGGGCTTGCTGGTAGGCGGCTTGGAAATGGCGTCGATCACTGCCGGGGTTTCCTGAGCGGCTTCAAAAGCCTTTTCCAGTTCGGCACGCTTGAATTCGTGGTTTGCCACCATTTCATCGATGAATTCGGGTATACCCGGCATTGTCGCGGCATTACCTGAAGACGGGGTGAAACACAGCATTAGCAAGGAAATGATGAAGGCGGATCTCATATTAATGGGATTCTAACCGATGGATGCTCGACAGAGAGACTCTTCTACTGGTAAATTCCTTCTTTTATTGATCGATGGCAGGAACTATTTGCAACTACCGGCAATCCGGTGAATGTCCCTGGTTCACGCGGCCCGGCGGCGGCAGGCATTGGCTGGTGATTCCGCAAAGTTTGCCAGACCTGGCCTGTATCAAATACTACTGCGGAAAACCTTATCTTCACATTCAATCTTCGAAAGAAACCAGTCATGACTACACCCACGCAGCATCACCGCCTTATCATCCTCGGATCGGGGCCGGCCGGATACACCGCCGCGATATATGCAGCGCGCGCAAACCTCAATCCGGTGTTGATCGCCGGCCTGGCACAGGGCGGACAATTGATGACCACCACCGATGTGGATAATTGGCCTGCAGATGCAATGGGTGTGCAGGGTCCGGAATTGATGGCGCGCTTCCAGCAACACGCGGAACGGTTCAACACACAGATCATCCCGGACCACATCCATACCGCCAGGTTGCAGCAGAAGCCTTTCATGCTGGTCGGCGATGCAGGAAGCTACACTTGCGACGCATTGATCATTGCCACCGGAGCCTCGGCGCAATATCTCGGACTCCCTTCCGAAGAAGCGTTCATGGGGCGCGGTGTTTCCGGCTGTGCGACCTGTGACGGATTTTTCTATCGCGGCCAGGATGTCGCGGTGGTCGGCGGCGGCAACACTGCCGTGGAAGAGGCCCTGTACTTATCCAACATCGCCAAACACGTCACGCTGGTGCACAGACGCGACACGTTCCGCGCCGAACGCATCATGGTCGATCATCTGATGAAAAAAGTGAATGAGGGAAAGATCACCCTGCAACTGAACAGCACGCTGGATGAAGTGCTGGGCGATGACAGCGGCGTGACCGGCATGCGCGTCAAGCTTGTCAAGAACGGAGACACGCGAGACGTCCCGTTGGCCGGTGTGTTCATCGCCATCGGCCATAAGCCCAACACGGACATTTTTGCCGGACAACTGGAGATGATCAACGGCTATATCCAGACCCACGGCGGCTCCCATGGCAATGCCACGGCGACCAGCATTTCCGGGGTATTCGCGGCAGGCGACGTGCAGGACCAGATCTATCGCCAGGCTGTCACCAGCGCGGCAACGGGTTGCATGGCGGCACTGGATGCGGACAAATATCTCGCCACGTTAGGCAAGATTTAGAACGCATTTTGGCGCGACTTCAAAGAAGCTGTGAAGAAGCCTCCAACAAAACTGCCCGGCAATATAGCACCCGAAGATGCCGCGCTGTTCCGCGCTGCAGTCGGCGCAGTGAAGCCGCTTCCTGGGCAAAGCCGCATCGCCCCCCAAACCGCCCCGCGCAAGTCTTTCCTTCGCCCTGCCGCTTCTCAGCCCGCCTTACCCGACTCTCTGTCGGATTTTGCTGCCGAAAGTGCGCCGGATGAATATTTGAGCAATGGCGTGTCGCGCATGATATTGCGCAAGCTGCGGCGTGGCACTTGGCCGCCACAGGACCGCCTCGACCTGCACGGCAACAACAGCGATGCGGCGCGCAAATTGTTGCAGGGATTCCTGCATGAGGCGCTGCAACGGGAATTCCGCTGCGTGCTGGTGATACACGGCAAGGGGTTGAACAGCCGCGGAGGCGAAGCGGTGTTGCGCAAGCTCACCCGCCACTGGCTCACTCAACATCCGCGTGTTGCGGGATTTTGTGATGCGCCGCCCGATCAAGGCGGCAGCGGCGCGGTGCTGGTTCTGCTAAAGTCGGGCGCTTAAGGGTTCCGTCAAGTCTTCTTGCCCATCACATAGCGCAGATACTCGAAGAACATTTCGCACCAATCCTGGTCGTTTTCCTTGAGTGATTGGAGCAGTTTCTGGACTTCTGTCACCGGCCACTTGGGGTTGTAGGACACCAGCATGTTCTCGGGATAGATTCCCAAACACGCGCTGAGTCGGGTCGCCATTTTGCCTATCCCGTTCAGCATCACCGCGATATCCTTGTCGGACTCGATCTCGGCTGTCAAATCCCCGTACATGTTGGGGTTCTGCTTGGTGAATTCGATGAATTTGGTGAGTATATAAAAGAACTCGCCGTTGTTTTCCTTGCCCACCGGATCACCCATCATGAACGGCATCACCGACAGTTCCAGCCAGTAATTCCCCAGTTTCGGATTGCGATGTTTGGACACGCCGATATAGCCGTTGCGCGCCGTGGCGCGCTGGATGCAGTCATCCAGCAACAGTTTCTCCGACCCGCGCGTGGCGATCTCCTTGCCTTCCAGCACGCTCGGCTTGAACATGAAGAAATTCGGGGAGTCCTCGTATACCTTTCCTGAATAGTTATGATCGCGGTAATAGGCATTGAAAAGCTTCAATACCACTCCGGCATTTTTGTCCACATCGCAATAGGCCTGATCGGCAACATCACCAGCACCGCTGTCCGGCATAACTTTCCCTTTTATTCCATTTATCTGCAACAACCAAGTGGGTTGCAATCATACCTCCACATGCTAGACTTGTCAGCGCATTCGTCTGGATTGCTTCGGACGGATTCAATTACAATGGATGACAAATTTGACAAAGATGATTGCCATGAAAAAATACCTGCTTCTTGTTTTGCTGCTATCCAGCACGTGTGCTTTTGCCGCAATTACCAAATGGGTGGATTCCGATGGCCAGGTGCATTATTCCGACGAACCTCCACCTTCCAACACACAGCAACAGACCTTGCGTTCAGATGACGAAAGCCGGTCATCCCAGAACGCGAGCGGCGTTTCGGCGCAAAAAACCGTCGCGGAACAGGAAGCCGACTTGAAAAAGGCGCAAATTGCAAAAAAGGAAGCTGCTGACAAGGCCGCCCAGCAACAGGCTGTCGCAGCGGCTCAACAAGCCAATTGCGCAAATGCCCAACAAAACCTGAGGACTCTTCAGGACGGTGTTCGTATACGCACCGTTGACGCGAACGGCCAGCCCAGCTACCTTGACGATAATGCACGCCAACAGAGTATCGAAAAAGCTCAAAATGACGTCAATACATACTGCAAATGATCAAATATCTCTCGCCTTTTCGACAGCATGTCCGATGCGGCGGGAGATACAGAACCCCAGCCCGGGTTGACAGTCGATTCGCCCTTTAGAAATGCACTGCAAAACTCCTGAATAATGCAATGAAGATGACATCAATCAGTTGCACTAGCCGGAGAAAGCGTCTCCCCCCAAAGATCATGTTCATCGGAATCGGTGATTTTGACATCGACGAAATCACCGACGCATAACTGCCGGCCGCTTTCGACATACACCAGACCGTCGATATCGGGCGCATCCGCCGAACTTCGCGCGATTGCGCCATCCTCATTCACTTCGTCCACCAGCACGGTGATGGTCCTGCCGATCCTGCGCTTGAGGCGTTCCGCGCTGATCTCTTCCTGCAAAAACATCAGGCGCGCCAGGCGCTCCTGCTGCACTTCGGGCGGAATGTGATCAGGCAAAGCGTTGGCCGCCGCGCCATCCACCGGCGAATAGGCGAACGCGCCGACTCGGTCGAGCCGCGCCTCCTCCAGAAAATCCAGCAGCTCTTCGAATTCCTCCTCGGTCTCGCCGGGAAAACCGACGATGAAGGTGCTGCGCAGCGTCAGATCGGGACAGGCCTCGCGCCATTGCCTGATGCGCGCCAGCACGTTCTCGCTGCCGGCCGGGCGTTTCATCAGTTTCAGGATGCGCTGGCTGGCATGCTGGAACGGTATGTCCAGATACGGCAATATCCGGCCCTGCGCCATCAGCGGAATCACTTCGTCCACATGCGGGTATGGATACACATAATGCAAACGCACCCAGACTTTTTCGCGTGATTGGCCAAGTTCACCCATCGCCGCAGCCAGTTCGGTCATGCGGCTCTTGAGCGGCTTGCCGCCCCAGAATCCGGTGCGGTATTTGATGTCTACCCCGTAAGCTGAGGTGTCCTGCGAGATCACCAGCAGTTCCTTAACCCCCGCGTTGACCAGGCTTTGAGCTTCCTGCATCACATCACCGACCGGACGGCTGACCAGATCGCCGCGCAGGCTGGGGATGATGCAGAACGTGCAGCGATGGCTGCAGCCTTCCGAGATCTTCACATAGGCATAATGCTTCGGCGTCAGACGGATACCCTGGGGAGGCAGCAGGTCCATGTACGGATCATGGGGTTTGGGCAGATGCTGATGTATCGCCGCCATCACCTCATCTGTTGCGTGGGGGCCGGTCACTGCGAGCACGCTGGGATGCGCCTGCTTCACCACATCGCCTTTCGCGCCCAGACAACCGGTGACGATCACCCTGCCGTTCTCCGCCAGAGCCTCGCCGATCGCATCCAGCGATTCGGCCACCGCGCTGTCTATGAAGCCGCAGGTGTTGACCACGACCAGATCGGCATCCTGATAGCTCCTTGAGATCAGATAACCCTCCGCGCGCAAACGCGTCAGGATGTGCTCGGAATCGACGGTCGCCTTTGGGCAGCCGAGCGAGACGAAACCGACTTTTTGCGGGGAAGATTTGCTCGTCATGGATCTTATTCGGACACCAGAAATTGGACCAGCACGATCGAGGATATGCCCAGCGCTATCAGAGAGACTTGCTCCAGCGTGTCGCGCAAAGTGGTGCGCTTGTGCAATCCGGGGATCAGGTCGGCGACAGCGACATAGATCATGCTCGCCGCGGCAAACGCCAATAGCACAGGCACGACGTTTTGCATCGAACGCAATGCGTAATAGGCCAGCACACCGCCCAGCAGGGTGGCGAGGCTGGACACCAGATTCAGCAACAGGGCCTGCGCCTTGGTGTAACCGGAGTGCAGCAGGATCATGAAGTCGCCGACCTCCTGGGGGATCTCGTGCGCGATGATCGCCAGCGCGGTAACGATACCCAGATGCACATCGGCCAGGAATGCGGCGGCGATGATGATGCCGTCGACGAAGTTGTGAAAGGTATTGCCCACCATGATCATTGTCCCGCTGCGCCCGTGATCGCCAGGCTTCCCGGGCTCGGCGGGATCGTGCGCCTCGCAATGGTCATGGTGGCAATGCCGCCACAACAGCAATTTTTCCAGCGTGAAGAACAACAGTATCCCGCCCAGCACCGCGCCGCTGACCACCGTCACGCTGGCACGCGACTTGAGCGCCTCCGGCAATATTTCGAGGAACGCCGCCCCCAGCAATGCGCCGATCGCATAACTCACCAGCGAGTTCACCCAATGCGCGCGCGCATTCAGCGCGAACAGCGCGGCACACGAAACACTCAAAGTGCCGCCAAAGACGCTGACGACGACGATCCACTGCAAAACGGTCATGGGTGATTCACAAATTCAAAGGGCGCGGATTATACCAAAGGTTGGCGAAGCTCCCCCGGTTCACCCAGCCAGATGAAAGTCCCCATGCGACCGGTCATCCCGTCGCGGCGGTAGGAAAAGAATCGCTCGCGTTCCCCGTATGTGCAATAGCCGCCGCCATGTACATTGGCGATACCCAAGGCATTGAGACGCAAGCGGGCCAGTTTGTATATGTCGGCCAGCCATTTGCCGCTCTTCCCGGGCATGAATGCCTCTGCTGCCCGGGGGTCTGCATCCACAAACACGGCACGCACTTCCTCGCCGACTTCAAAGGCTGGCTGGCCGATGGCCGGGCCCAGCCACGCCATCAGGTTTTGCGGTGCGACATCCATAGCCTGCACGGTGGCTTCGATGACTCCGTTTGCCAATCCCTTCCATCCGGCATGCGCCGCGCCGACCACGCTGCCCTGGGTATCGCACAGCAACACCGGCAGACAATCGGCCGTCATCACCACGCACACGGCATCGCGATGCCGCGCGATGCAGGCATCGGCCTGCGGCAAACATGAAGCAAGGTCCGCATCGGCTACGGCCGTGCCATGCACTTGGTTCAGCCATACCGGCTCGCTGGGCAGCCGCGTATTGAGCAGCATCCGGTTGCGTGCCACGGCCAGTGGCGCGTCGCCGACATGGTCGCCCAGGTTGAGACTGTCGTAGGGAGCGCTGCTGCAACCTCCCAGCCGGGTGGTTTGCAATGATTTGACATTGGCCGGCGCAGGCCAATCGGGGAAGATCAAATGTTCAGCGAGGCTCATTCGCGATCGCCTGTATCTGCTGAAGCAGCTGTACCATGTCCTGCGGCAGCGGCGCATTCCATTCCATCCTCTCTCCGCTGACCGGATGCTCGAGCGCAAGGCGGGTGGCGTGCAGTGCCTGGCGCGGGAAACCGCTCAACAGCGCGCGCAATTGCGGCACGCATTTTTGCGGACCTTTGAGATACACGCTGTCGCCAACCAGCGGATGGCCGATATGCGCCAAATGCACGCGGATCTGGTGGGTGCGCCCGGTTTCCAGACGGCAGCGCAGCAGCGTGCAGCTCGGGAACTTTCTTTCGATCTGATAATGCGTGACCGCGGGTTTGCCTTTTTCCACGACGGCCATCTTGACCCGTTGGGCGGGATGGCGGCCTATCGGAGCATCGACCTTGCCGGCCCGGGTCAATTCGCCATGCACCAGCGCCAGGTATTCACGCTGCACGCTGCGCGCCTCCAGTTGCCGCACCAATGCTGTTTGCGCGGCCAGGGTTTTGGCGACCACCAGCAAGCCGCTGGTGTCCTTGTCCAGCCGGTGCACGATACCGGCGCGCGGCACGCCCGCCAACTGCGGTGCGTGATGCAGCAATGCATTGAGCAGGGTGCCCTCCCAGTTGCCGCTGCCGGGATGGACCACCAGTCCGGCCGGCTTGTTGATCACCAGCAGCGCGTCGTCTTCGTACAGGATTTCAAGCCCGATGTCCTGGGCCAGATAGGGTTGTTCGGCAGGATGATTTTGCGGAAACACCTCCAGCTTTTCTCCACCCCATATCTTTTGCCTGGCCGTGGCATATGCTCCATCCACTTTGACCTGCTGCTGGACTATCCATTCTTGCATGCGGCTGCGCGAATACTCGGGAAGGAGCCTGGCCAGGGCCTGATCGAGGCGCAATCCGGCATATTCATCGGGCACGGTGAAATGGACCGGTCCGGGGAGCGTTGGCTTTGCGCTATAATCGCACAAATTGATTTCTGGATTTGTCATGCGCCCATTTTTTGGTTTTACAATGCGCCATAGTTTAGCCGTATTCCTGTTGCTTACGTTAACCGCCTGTAACTCTCTCGGTTCAAAATCTGATGCCGACATCTTCGGAAAATCGGCAACTGCGGAACAAATGTATGCCGAAGCCAAAAAGAGCGTGGATGAAGGCGGTTACGAAGAAGCCATCAAGCAATTCGAAGCCCTTCAATCGCATTATCCCTATGGTCGCTATGCACAGCAGGCGCAATTGGAGATGGCATATGTCTACTACAAGCAGAAGGACGCGGATTCCGCCATTTCCGCGGCCGACCGCTTCATCAAGCAGTACCCCAACAACCCGCACGTGGACTATGCCTATTACGTGAAGGGTCTGGCGAACTTCAACCCCGAGATCGGCCTGTTCGGTATGCAGTTCGGACAGGATCCGACCGAACGCGACCCGAAGGCTGCCCAAGATTCATTTTCCGCCTTCAAGGATCTGGTTACGCGCTTCCCTTCCAGCAAATATGCCACCGACTCAATGTTGCGCATGCAATACCTGATCAACGCCCTTGCAAAATATGATATCCATGTTGCCAGCTATTACCTGCGCCGCGGCGGTTACATCGCTGCGGTAAACCGCGCCTCGGAAGTGCTGACACTCTATCCGAATTCCCCGTCTACTCGCGATGCATTGATCATCATGGTGCAAGCCTACGACGAATTGGGTATGAAGCATCTGCGCGACGATGCCCAGCACGTGCTGAACATGAATTTTCCCAATGCTGCCGCCTCGCTGGCGAACAAGATCAGCGATAAATCCCCGTAGCGGCCATGGAAACGATTCATCCTCCCCTCAATATCCGGCCGAGATGAAATACTGCAGCACATGCGGCGCCCCTGTCGAACTGCGTCTCCCCGCGGATGACAACCGTGCTCGCCATGTTTGCACCTCATGCGGGGAAATTCATTATCAGAACCCCAAACTGATCATTGGAGCCATCCCGGAATGGCAGGGCAAGATCCTGCTGTGCCGCCGCGCCATCGAGCCGCGCCACGGGTTGTGGACACTGCCTGCCGGATTCATGGAGAACGGCGAAACGACTGCCGAGGCGGCTGCCCGAGAAACGCTGGAAGAGGCCAACGCGCGCGTATCCATAGACGAATTATATTCGCTTTACAACCTGCCCTACATAAACCAGGTGCACCTTTTGTTCCGCGCCAGATTACTGGATCTTGATTTCTCCCCCGGTGTGGAAAGTCTGGAGGTTCGGCTGTTTTCAGAACAGGAGATCCCTTGGGACACACTGGCGTTCCGACCGGTGAAATTCACGCTGCAGCATTATTTTGCCGACCGCAGGACCGGAACCTTCCATCTTCGCATCGGCGACCTGCAGCCGCCCGTAAAAGCGATCTAACAGCTTTGCTGCTGCGTCTCTTCCAACTATAATCCAAGCTGCGCTCCAAGCCGAAGCATTAGCGATGAACCGAACCCGCCCCCCTTTTGTTTCCATTATCCTGTTGGCCCTGACCCTGCTTTTCACCGGGTGTGCCGGGGCACGCAACCCCGATGATCCCCTTGAACCGCTCAATCGCGGTATATACAAGTTCAACAATGCCCTGGACAAGGCTGTCATCAAGCCCGTCGCAAAAGGGTATGTTGCTGTCATGCCGACTTTTGGCCAGATCATGGTATCGAATTTGTTCTCCAATATTGACGATTTCGCCGTCACTGCCAACGATTTGCTCCAACTCAAATTGGTGCAGGGATTTTCGGACGGGATGCGCGTCCTGGTGAATACCACGATAGGATTTTTCGGATTGATCGACGTGGCTTCTGCCGGAGATCTGAAAAAACATAACGAAGATTTTGGCCAGACCCTCGGCAAGTGGGGGATTGGGCCCGGCCCATACCTGGTGCTGCCGATCCTGGGACCCAGCACATTGAGAGACAGCGCCGGATTATATGTGGATGTTCTGGTGGAACCGACATATCAGATCAAAGACATGAGCACGCGCAACCAGGTTTACTTTGTCCAACTGATCGACCGCCGGGCCGGATTGCTGGACCAGGAAAAAGTCATGGAAGAAGGGGCGATAGACCGTTACGAATTCGTCCGCGATATCTACCTGTTGCACCGGAGGAGCCTGGTATACGACGGCAACCCGCCACGCACTCGCTACGATGATGAGTAGTGCAACACCTTGCTGCCTTGCCCGAACTTCCCAATAAGGCAAGTACGCAGCCTGCAACTATCGATAATGCGTCAACAAACACACCCGGCAACAGGCAATTTGATAATCCGGTAATGGTTCAGTTTGTATATATCGACAATATCTAGGGAAACGCCGAACAAGTACCTACGCGGAGCAGGAGTTGTGTTGACGAATCAGGATTGTTGAACAAAAAGTTGTTTTTTCATCTGCAATCACGCATCACATCGCCTCATTCAGGGGATATTCCCCTGTTCTTTGCTACGCTGGACGCACCTGTCCTGTCAGTGGCAATCCCCATTTGTCCAGATTGATCAGCGCCAGCAAAGCAAATGCACGGTTGGCGTTCTTCATCAAGCCACGATAGCGCACCTTGGCAAATCCATAGATGCTCTTGAGCGGTCGGAATGGGTGTTCGACCTTGGCACGCACCTGCGATTTCCTGCGATTGGTTTCCTTGTCTGCATCGGTCAATGGGGTATTGCGGCGGGCTCGTTTATTGGTGAAGTCACGTGCCTGCGGAGCAGCCTGGTTGAGCACTTCTTTCTGGCCAATGTATGCGCTGTCACCGTACAGTCGCGCCTCATCGCCATGAAGCAGATTCGGTAGTTCCTGGCTATCGTGGACGTTGGCGGAGGTGACGCTGGCGCTATGGGTGAGGCCGGTTTTGCTGTCCACTCCAATATGTACCTTCATGCCGAAGTGCCATTGGTTGCCCTTCTTGGTCTGGTGCATCTCGGGATCACGTGCGTTGTCTGCATTCTTGGTTGAGCTTGGCGCGGCAATGATGGTGGCGTCCACAATGGTGCCGCCTGAGAGCTTCATCCCATTGGCCAGAAGTAACTCGCCTATCTTGGCAAACATCGCTGCGCCCAGATTGTTCTGCTCAAGCAAATGGCGGAAGTTCATCAGCGTCGTCTCATCCGGCGCCCGCTCTCTTCCCAAGTCGATCCGGCAGAATTCACGGAATGACGGAGTGTCATACAGAGCATCTTCGCATGACTCATCGGACAGGTTGAACCAGTTGGCGATGAAGTACATCCTCAGCATGCGCTCTAGCCCAATAGGGGGACGTCCATTTCCAGCCTTCGGATAGCAAGGCTCAATCACTGAACAGAATTCTGACCAGGGAACGAGTTTGTCCATGCGAGAGAGAAATTCTCCCTTCCGGGTCGTCTTCCGATATGCCTCGAATCCATTCACTGCCAATGTTTGTTGTTTCATCTCATTCGTCCCTTGTGGAGTGCCTCGGACATTAACGCACTACATCCTCATCGCGTGGACTTAATCGGGGTTTCCCTAGCTCTGTCCCGCGCGCAACGCGGCAATCCGTTCATCCAGAGGCGGATGGGTCATGAATATTTTTGCGAAAGCGTGACCGCCCGAGATGCCGAACGCGGCGAGCCTTTCCGGCAAAGCTGCCTGTTCATGGTTGCTCTTCAGGCGCTCCAGAGCAGCGATCATCTTGTTGCGACCGGCCAGACGGGCGCCTCCTGCATCCGCGCGAAATTCGCGCTGCCGCGAAAACCACATCACGATGATGCTGGCCAGCACGCCCAGTAAAAGCTGCGCCGCCATTTCCGCAATGAACGCACCTATGCCGGGGCCATTTCGCTCGTCATTTTTGAGCAACACGCGATCCACGAAGTAGCCGAACAGCTTGGCGAAAAAGATCACGAAGGTATTCACCACACCCTGGATCAAGGCCAGGGTCACCATGTCGCCGTTGGCAACATGCGTGACCTCATGGCCCAGCACGGCTTCAGCTTCATCCTTGCCCATATTGTGCAGCAGGCCGGTGCTCACCGCCACCAGCGCATCGTTGCGATTCCATCCGGTGGCGAACGCATTCACGTCGGGCGCATCGTAGATTGCGACTTCAGGCATGCCGATACCCGCAGCCTGCGCATGTCTGCGCACGGTATCCACCAGCCAGCGCTCGGTCGGATCGACCGGATTGTCGATGACCCGGGCACCCACCATGCGCTTCGCAGACCACTTCGACATGGCCAGCGAAACCAGCGAGCCGGCGAAACCGATCACCGCGGACAGCACCAGCAGCGCGCTGAAGTTTATGCCGCCGCTTTCATTCAACCAGCGATCCACACCCAGCAACCTCAATGTGATGTTGATCACGAATACCACCGCGAGGTTGGTCAAAACAAACAGGAATATCCTCTTCATGATCCGGTAGTCTCCATAGTCAAATCCACATGGTTCAGTTTATCATCACGGTCAGTCACGCTACCTTGCCAAAATGGGGAAGGAAAGCTGGATTTCAAGCGAGATTTCTTTAATGGTAAACTCACTTTCATTCTCAGTCCCGCCGGAGGTCAAGTTGCAAGAATTACTCAATAACCCCGCAGTGCAAGCCGGTTTCGCCCCCTTCCTGGTAGCGCTCATCACTGCCGGATTGTTCCAGCGGGTCAAATTGAGCGGCCTCGCGATCATCGCCGGATTTGCCGTCACTGTTTACCTTGCGAGCGACTTCACGATCGCGCCGCTGACTGCCTCGCGCAAGATCGTTCTGCTGGGTTTGGCCAGCGCATCTCTTGGATTGCTGCTCACTTTATTGAAGTCTCGCTGGCTGGTTTCGCTGCTTCCCTTGCTCGGTGCAGCCGCCGCCATCTGGACTGCATTGCGTATTCTCCAGCAACAACCGCTCCACGCGGTGCTGCTGTGGGGCGCAGGTTGCGCGGCTTATACAGCGATCCTGGTTTGGGGGATGGACAGGCTCGAAAACGATCCGTTGCGCGCCGCAAGCGCGGCTACCGCGCTGGGTATGGGTACCGGCGGCGCGGCGCTGGTTGGTGCATCCGCGCTGCTCGGGCAGTTCGGTCTGGCGCTCGGGTCTGCTGCGGCCGCATACATGTTGATCCACATGCTCGGCAACCGGCTGCTGCCAACAGGGCGTGTGTTCACTCTGCCGCTCGGATTGATTGCCGGGTTGACCGGTTGCATAGGTACGCTGAGCGCAACACTTCCCTGGTATGCACTGCCTATACTTGCCGCCATTCCGCTGTCTGCCTGGCTGATTCCGCTGCCCGGAAAGTCACTACGGCTCCAAACCCTGCTGTCATCGATTCCGGCTTTCGCCCTCGCAGCCGGCGCGGTCTATGTAACCTGGCGCGCGGCCGGCGACGTGCCCTTTTAGCAACCATAATCCAGCAGTGCCCTGCGCTACAGGCACGGCAGGCAATTGACCTATAATCCCCGCAACCGCCATTTACCCCGTTTGGACGTAACATGCTTGCCTATCTGCTGCGCCGTATCCTTTACGCGATACCGATCCTGATCGGAGTGAACCTGCTCACTTTTGCGCTGTTCTTCGTCGTGAACACGCCGGACGACATGGCGCGCATGCAGTTGGGTATCAAGCGCGTGACACCCGATGCGATCGACAAATGGAAACAGCAGCATGGTTATAACAAGCCATTGCTTGTGAACAGGACTGCCAGCGGCACAGACAAGGTCACCGACACGATCTTCTGGCAGAAGTCAGCCAGCATGTTCGCGCTTCATTTTGGTTTCTCGGATGACGGGCGCAATATCGGCCGTGAAATCTCGACAAGGATGTGGCCCAGCCTGGCGATTGCGATACCGACCTTCATTATTGGCCTGATCGTGTCTATCAGTTTTTCATTGCTGATGGCCCTGTTTCGCGCCACTTCTCTGGATGTGATGGGTGTAACCTTAAGCGTGCTGCTGATGTCGGTATCAATGCTGTTCTATATCGTCGGCGGTCAATTCCTGATGAGCAAATTGTGGCATCTGGTACCGATCTCTGGTTACGTGTCAGGCTTGGATAGCTTCAAATTTGTCGCACTGCCTGTTGTTATAGGCGTAGTGAGCGGTATCGGTTCCAGCAGCCGTTTGTATCGCACCATCTTTCTCGAAGAGGTCGGGAAGGACTATGTACGCACCGCACGCGCCAAGGGCCTGTCGGATTTGGCGGTGTTTTTCCGCCATATATTGAAGAATGCGATGATCCCCATCCTCACCGGCGTGGTGGTGGTCATTCCGCTGCTATTCATGGGCAGCCTGTTGACCGAGTCGTTCTTCGGCATCCCCGGTCTGGGCAGCTACACCATCGACGCGATAAAGGCAGAAGATTTCAGCATAGTGCGTGCGATGGTATTCCTCGGTTCGTTGCTGTATATCGCGGGACTGATCCTAACCGACATCTCGTACACGATCGTGGACCCGCGGGTACGATTGGCATGAGTTTCATTCCTGTCTTGCTTTGGACCGATGCGCTGGTGTATTTGCTGCTGATAGCAGGCATTGCCTGTGTCTGGTATGTGAGGAAGCACGAGCATCTGTTGTTGCCGTGGCGGCGCGTCGCTCAAAGCGCCAAGGCCATGGTATCGCTGTTGCTGTTGTCACTGTTTTTGCTCGTTGGGCTGCTGGATACATTGCATTACCGCGTGGCATTGCCGGAAAACAGTAACGGGGATGCGGTCTATTCACCCGAAGTGTTGAGCGTGTTCGACAAACTGGTGACGCCTTTGCGCACGCATACCGAAAAAACCTATTCCGCACCATTGGCAGCGACGCTTTATGCCAAGGAAAGCATCACCGACGCACAGGGCAAAGTTTTGCGCGATTATCCGCGCTTGCTTTACGGTGGAGCGCACCTGACAAATGTGCAGCGGCGTGATGCCGATGTGTTTTGGCGCGCACTGACAGGGGCGTTGGCGGGATTGGCAGTGGGGTTGTTGATCGCTCTGGCCGGGAAGAGATTGCTGGCACAACGCGGCTGGCCGCTGCACTCAATGATGATTGCTGTCCTTCTCATCTCGGTTCTGGTCGGCATGACCTTTCATCTTGCTTCCGAGTATCACGTGCTCGGCACCGACAAGGTTGGGCAGGATGTGCTATACCTTTCATTGAAAAGCATACGCACAGGGCTGATCATCGGGACCGTGACTACGCTGGTCACATTGCCGCTAGCCTTGTTTCTTGGCGTTGCCGCAGGCTATCTGCGCGGCTGGGTAGATGACGTGATCCAGTATATCTATACCGTGCTGAGTTCGATCCCAAGTGTGCTGCTGATCGCGGCAGCGGTTCTGATGATGCAGGTGATCATCGACACCCACCCGCAGTGGTTTTCCACCTCGGCATCGCGCGCCGATCTGCGTCTTGTGTCCCTGTGCCTGATCCTTGGCGTCACAAGTTGGACCGGCTTGTGCCGCCTGCTGCGCGGAGAAACGCTCAAGCTGCGCGAGATGGAATACATCCAGGCCGCGCAGGCGTTCGGTGTCTCTTCTTTGCGCATCCTCACCCGCCATATCGTGCCGAACGTGATACATATCGTGCTGATCTCGCTGGTGATGGATTTCAGCGGGCTGGTACTGGCCGAAGCCGTGCTGTCATATGTAGGTGTCGGAGTCGACCCTTCGATGATCAGTTTCGGCACGATGATCAACGCGGCGCGTCTTGAGATGGGGCGTGACCCGATGGTGTGGTGGTCCCTGGCATCAGCGTTCGGTTTCATGCTCGCGCTGGTACTGTCGGCCAACCTTTTTTCTGATGCGGTGCGCGACGCGTTCGATCCGCGCCTCAACCGTACCAAGGTGGTGGCATGAACACGGTGCGCGCAGGGTCGGTGCGGGCAATGCCGCCGGCCACCGAAGAAATCGTCCGGTGTGGTGATCCGAATCACGAGATCGAGGTGGCGGCGTGATGGGCGACATTCTCAAAGTCTCCAGCCTGACAACCCGGTTACGCAACGGCGCCTGCATCGTGGATGACATCTCCTTCAACATACGGGCGGGCGAAACCTACGCGCTGCTGGGCGAATCCGGCTGCGGGAAGTCAATGACCGCGCTGTCTCTATTGCGGCTGTTGCCGGATGGGATAGTCAATTCCGGCGGGACGGCGCAATTGGTCGGCGTCGAATTGTTGGGTCTGCGTGAACGCGAGATGCGTGACGTGCGCGGCGGCATGATCGCGATGATATTTCAGGAACCGGGGATGAGCCTGAACCCTGTGATGACAGTGGGTGAGCAGATAACCGAGATATTGGCGTTGCATCAGGGTATGCGGCGCACGGCGGCACAGCTGCGCAGTGTGCAATTGCTGACCGAGGTCGGCATTCCTGACGCGGCGCGGCGCATGCAGGAATACCCGTTCCAGCTTTCCGGCGGCATGAAGCAGCGCGTGATGATCGCGATGGCTCTGGCCGGGCAGCCAAAATTATTGATCGCGGACGAGCCGACCACCGCACTGGATGTCACTATACAGGCACAAGTCCTGCAGCTGTTGCGCGACACGCAAGACAAGTCAGGCATGGCGATGCTGCTGATCACACATGACCTTGGCGTGGTCGCGGAAATGGCGCATCACGTCGCCGTGATGTATGCCGGACAGATCGTCGAGCAGGCCAGCCGTGCCCAGCTATTCGACCATCCGCTGCATCCCTACACACAGAAGCTGTTTGCCGCTTTGCCCCGCGCGGCAAGCCGCAACCAGCCGCTGACCGCCATTCCCGGAAGCGTGCCGGCGCTGGGCAGCATAACAAATGCCTGCCGCTTTGCGGCTCGCTGCGATAAAGCCTGGTCGTTGTGTAACGAGCAAATGCCGGGCTGGACGGCATTGGAAGGCGGACAAGGCGTACGCTGCCATCTTTATGCCGACCAAAAGGCAAGTGGCATTAAACAGGAGATCGGCAGCAATGGCAAATCGCAATTGAGCCGGGATTACTCCGAACCCAGCTTGCACATAGAATCTTGCACCACGCTCCTGCAAGTATCCAACTTGCGCGTCCATTTCCCGATCCGCAAAGGCATCCTGCAACGCGTGGTGGGACAGGTTAAGGCGGTGGACGGCGTGTCGCTGGAAATACCCAAGGGGCGCACGCTGGCCCTGGTAGGGGAATCCGGATGCGGCAAAACCACGCTGGGCAAGGCCCTGTTGCAATTGATTCCGCCCACTGCCGGCAACATAAATCTATCCGGGCGCGAATTGATCGGATTATCCGCGCGCGAATTGCGTTCCCGACGCGCCGCAATGCAGATGGTATTTCAGGACCCATACGCTTCACTGAATCCCAAGATGCGTGTCGCAGAAATCCTCGATGAGGGTATGACCGCATTGAATATCGAAAGCGATAGCTTAAATCGGCAGTTGCACATCGATAACCTGCTCCTTGAAGTCGGCATGGAACGCAGTTCAAGGTGGCGTTATCCGCATGAGTTCTCCGGCGGGCAGCGTCAACGCATTGCGATTGCGCGCGCGCTTGCCGTATCGCCCCAACTGCTGATTTGTGACGAACCCACAAGCGCGCTGGATGTATCGGTGCAGGCGCAAATCCTGAACCTTCTGAAATCGCTGCAAAAGAAATTGAATCTGAGTTACCTGTTCATCACCCACAACCTTGCGGTGGTGGAATATCTCGCGCATGAAGTATGCGTAATGTATCTCGGACGCATCGTTGAGCGCGGCACAGCAGAGGAGGTGTTGCGCGCACCCAGGCATCCCTACACTCTGGCGTTGTTGTCAGCCGTGCCGCGCTTAGAGGGGGAACATGCAGAACGGATCAGGCTGGAAGGCGACTTGCCGTCACCAGCCAATCCGCCCCGGGGATGCCATTTTGCGCCACGCTGTCCGCATGCCACAGAACGGTGCCGTACTGCGTACCCGCCCGTTACGCGCCACTCTGCGACTCATCTCGTCAATTGCTTCTTGTATGCCGATGGCTTGGGATGACGAGGAAGAATAATAAGTATAGAATGCAAGCCCATGTTCAAATAATGGATATGAGGGTTCGAGCAGCAAATGGTCGAAATAATGTATATACATAAGGAGTCCATCATGAGTTCCAAATCAGCAGGATCAGAAAGCGAAGCAAGCAAAGAAAAGCTATTGCGGGATTTTCGCTTAGTTGTGTCGGATGCCGAGGAGCTATTGCGTGCAACAGCCGGGGTTGCGGGTGAAAAAGTATCCGTGGCACGCGACCGCATCCAGGAAAATCTTGCGGCGGCCAAGGCGCGCCTTGCCAACGCCGAAGAGGCCATGATTGCCAAGACCCGGGAGGCAGCAAAGGCAACCGATGAATATGTGCATGATAATCCATGGAAGGCAGTTGGCATCGGTGCGGCTGTCGGGGTGATCGTGGGAATGCTGATTGGACGCGGCCGCTAAGCCATGGCTGAACAGAGTGCAGGGTTGATAGAGTCGCTGAAGCGGCTGGTTTCGACGCTGACTTCCATCATTTCGACTCGGCTAGAACTGCTTGCGAATGAATTGCAGGAAGAGCGTCTGCGCCTGACGCAGATGCTGGTTTTTGCCCTGATCTCGCTGTTCTGTTTCGGCATGAGCATATTGCTGTTCACTGGATTCATCGTGGTGCTGTTTTGGGATGATCATCGTGTCGCGGCACTGGGTGGGCTGGGCACGATGTTCCTCGCGCTGGGTATGCTGATGGCGATATTATTGCGCAACAAGGCGCACGCCAAACCCCGGTTATTCTCTGCAAGTCTGGGTGAATTGGCAAAGGACAGGGATTACCTGGACTCTCACCATGAATGATCATATGTCAGCGCTGTTGAATCGTCGCGGTGAACTGCTGGCGAGGATCGCCACGCAGCGAGACCAGGTGGCAGAACTGGGAGCACGTCTTGAAACTCCGCTTGTGTTCGCCGAAAAAGGCCTGGCAGCAGTGCGTTTCCTGCGTTCAGCTCCTGTTGTTTCCGCGGTCCTGGTTGCTCTTTTGGTGAATCGGCGCCGAATACTGGCTGCTGTGGTTAAGGGTGCCTGGCGGCTGTGGAAAGGATATCGCAGGCTCAGTGCGCTTGAAGAGATTGCCGAAGCGACACTAAAGGCCTAAAGGGTGTTGTCTTTGATTGCTCCATTTTCCGCAACCTTGGGCAAGCGATCATTGGCTTTTCTCCGATGTCCGGAAGCTCTGTGGACTGCTCCGCTTTGCGCAACAGCAATGGTTTGACCCGGCCTGATTATTTTCAACGGTCCGTTCCACTGCCTCAACCTGGCAACGCTGACATGGTAACGATGCGCGATACCGGACAGGGTTTCACCCTTGCGCACGATGTGTCTGACGGAGCGCGAAAGATCATCCGCGGCAAGCTGCATATTGAACGCCTCGAATTGACTATCTGATTCTTCGCCGTTAATCGGCACCAGCAGAGTCTGCCCTGTGCTGATATTGCCACGCCTGGAAAGGCCGTTCACGGATTTCAGATTTTCCAAAGATAGCCCAAAGCGCGGAGCCAGTTTGTCAAGACGCTCGCCTTTTTTGGGCTGATAAGGTTGCCAACTCACCAGCGGCTTGTTGTAATTTTCAAGGTTGGCTCGAAATGTGTCTATCTTGGATACCGGCAGTAAAATCGTGTCGCTGCTATCCTGCAGGATCACCGGACGGTTGTGTGCAGGATTAAGCGCGGTGAACTCGTCGATTGTGATATCTGCCAGTTGAGCAGCCAGCTTGACGTCTATGTGCTTGTTTGTTGCAACAGCCGCAAAATAGGGTTCATTCGGGATGTCTTGCAGAGTCAATCCAAAGCTTGCCGGATCGGCAACGATATGTTTGATGGCCAGCAGCTTCGGCACATAATTGCGCGTTTCCCTGAGCAATTTCAGGCTGGCATAGTTGGTTGGCAAATGGCGTTTGCGATTGTGTGCCTGCGCCCGTTCAATCGCTCCTTCCCCGCAATTGTAGGCAGCCAGTGCCAGTTCCCAATCGCCGAACATGTCATGAAGTTTTTGCAGGTAATCAAGAGCGCCGTTCGTCGCGCTGATGACATCGCGGCGGCCGTCATACCACCAGTTTTGCTGCATACCGAATTTCTTTCCGGTAGATGGAATAAATTGCCAGATACCGGAGGCGCGGCTGACCGAATACGCACTGGGATTGAACGCACTTTCTACCATGGGTAAAAGTGCGATCTCGGTTGGCATCCCCCGCCGTTCAACCTCCCCTGTGATGTAATACAGGTAGAGGCGTGCGCGTTCAGTCATGCGTTCCACATAATCGGGATGGTCCACATACCATTTTTCCTGCCTTGCGACCAACTTCGAATTCAGTTCGTCCATCGCAAAACCGGCGCGGATACGAGTCCACAGGTCATGCGTGGCCGCATCGCCTTTTTGTGATTTCGGGTATTCCGGAATCAGCTCTATCCTGATATCACGTGCGGTCGGCAACCATTCCGGCGCGACTTCACTCGGCATAGGGCTGTTGAGCGCAAGCGTCTCTTCCGCGTGAGCGTATGCCGGCCATGCTATGGCAATGATCGCCAACAAAGCGAAAAAAATCTGTCGAATCAATAACACGTAAACCCTTCCTGAAGTAAATCCGACCCGATAGTAGTCTAACAGCCTTGCTCAGGTCAATCGAAAACAGCGGGAGGAAGACAGAAGGCAGCGGTTGGGGGACAGAAGGTCAGAAAAGCACCCTCTGGCGGCATCGTTTGTGTCACGCAGGGAACAACTGACTAAGCTTTCCAGGACCATCTATCAAATGGCATTTTTGAGTTGTTCCAAAATGGCTGGATTTTCCAGTGTCGAAACATCCTGGGTAATTTCGTCTCCATTGGCGATTGTGCGCAACAGACGGCGCATGATCTTTCCAGAGCGTGTCTTTGGCAGGTTGTCACCGAAACGGATTTCATCCGGCTTTGCAATGGGGCCAATCTCCTTGCCGACCCAATTGCGCAGCGTCTCGACGATCTCCTTTGCCTTGGCCGGGTCAGCAGGCCGCGTACCTTTCAGCACTACAAAGGCAACGACAGCCTCGCCCTTTATATCATGCGAGCGGCCGACAACGGCAGCCTCAGCCACCAGCGGACTTGCGACCAGCGCCGATTCGATCTCCATCGTGCCAAGGCGGTGACCCGAGACTTTCAGGACATCGTCATTGCGCCCCATGATCCAGATGTACCCGTCTTCGTCACGGTGTGCAGAATCCCCTGCGAGGTAATAACCGCGCATTTCTTCCGGGAAATAGTTTTTCTTGAAGCGTTCCGGGTCGCCCCAGATAGTCCGAATCTGGGACGGAAATGGCTTTGTGATCACCAGCGACCCACCGTGCTTCGCGTCAACCTCATGCCCGGTTTCGTCGACAACCGCAACCTCGATTCCAGGTATAGGCAGGGTGCATGAACCGGGTTTGGTGGGCACAGCACCCGGCAGCGGGGCGATCATGTGGCAACCCGTCTCGGTCTGCCACCAGGTGTCAACGATCGGGCAACGCCCCTGGCCGACGGTGTTGTGATACCACATCCATGCTTCTGGATTGATCGGTTCGCCGACCGTGCCGAGCAGGCGCAACGAGGAAAGATCATAATGTTTGGGCAGGTCACTACCGAGTTTGATCAGCGAACGGATCGCAGTGGGTGCAGTGTAAAAAGTGGTAACCTTGTGCTCCTGGATCATTTTCCAGAACCGTCCGGCATCTGGATAGGTCGGGATCCCCTCATACATCAATTGCGTTGCACCCACTGCCAGCGGGCCATAGGCAACATAGGAGTGGCCGGTGACCCAACCTACATCCGCGGTACACCAGAAGATATCAGATGGCTTGTAGTCGAACACCCATTGCATCGTCAGCATTGTGCCGAGCAGATAGCCGCCGCTGGAATGCTGTACTCCTTTGGGTTTGCCGGTGGAACCGGAGGTGTACAGGATGAACAGCGGATGTTCCGCGCCCACCCATTCAGGTTCGCAATGCGTGGGTTGCGAGTTGAACAAGTCGTGCCACCAGATGTCCAGATCGTCGTTCCAACCCAAATCATTGCCGGCGCGTCGATATACGATGACGCTGTGTACGCTATCGCAACCGCCCATAGCGAGCGTGTCATCGACGATGGATTTCAAGGGCATCAATTTGCCGCCCCGCATCTGCGCATCCGCTGTGATCACTGCGCAGGCCTGCGCATCGATGATGCGTTCATGCAGGCTTTTGGCGGAAAAGCCGCCGAACACCACCGAATGGATCGCGCCTATGCGGGCGCAGGCTTGCATCGCAACCACCGCCTCGACGCTCATCGGCAGATAGATGACGACACGGTCGCCCTTCCTGATGCCGCGGGACTTGAGGCCGTTGGCGGCCTGACAGACACGACCGTGTAATTCCCGATAATTTACTTTCGTTACCTTTCCGTCGTCGGCCTCGAAAATGATGGCGATTTTTTCCGGCTGTGATGCCAAATGTTTGTCGAGACAGTTGTATGAAACATTCAGCTCTCCATCTTCGAACCATTTGTAGAATGGAGCATTGCTCTGATCCAGCGTGCGGGAAAATGGCTTCTTCCAAACCAGTGTCTCTCTGGCTAAGTTGCCCCAGAAGCCCTCGTAATTCTGGGCTGCAGCTTCACACAGGGACCGGTACGCTGCCATTCCTGACACGTTGGCCTGCTTGGAAAATTCGGCGGAAGGGCTGAAAACGCGAATTTCATTCAATACAGATTCGATGTTGGACATGCTGTCTCCCGTGTGACCGATAGGTTGGTTGCGATTATCGCTGAAGGCGCCAAGTTGTTATTTAACAGTAGGGGAATGTAATTTTTATTTGGGTCGAATGTCAATATTGGGCATAGCAAGCTCCGACAAGTTTCGGCGAATCAGCGGCTTCCGCTTGCTTCAGGATTGACAACGATTCGGATCAGCGTGTCCGCAGCACTGTCAGGATGCATATTGGAAAATGTCAGTTGCCCTTCATTTTTATAGAATGCCTCTGTGCGTTCGGTATCTCCACCGAAGTAGAACGGTTGGTACTGTTTGCCCGTGATACGGCTGTCCGTATCGTTCGGCTTTCCGATCAGATCTTCAACTTGGCGTATGGTCATGCCAATCTGCAGTTGGGCGAATTTACTGCCTGGGGCCGGTATGCCAACGATTACGCCATCTATCGATCCATCCGCGGACTTCACCGGCCTTCCGGGCACTTTCGGCCCGGTGGCTTTGGCGGCTTGAACTGCAGATTTTGTCGTCTCCACTTTCTGCGGTGATGCGCAACCCGACATGGCAGCCAAACATACAATAAGCACCAGCCAGTTATTCCGGCGCATAGAGTTTAGCCGCCCGACCATAAATGCCTCACCCATAAATGCGTAGATGCCAAATGTCAGTTGTATCGAAGAAGGAATACCCGCCCTTCAGCAAAATTACCCTTTGTATCAATTATGCTGTTGTCGATTTTACTCTGAATAGCCGGGAACTTGAAGCACGCGCAATATCTGTTCTTGCCTGTACCCGGTGGCGCAAATCATTTTGCAAAGGCAAAAGCCGGCTGGCGTGCGGGGAAAGCGGGCCGGGTATTTTTCAACGCATGTATAATGGCGCCCATTCAACTTCCCGCTATGCCAATGCTCCACTTTGCTTGCCGACACGCCCTGTCAGTTCCATTTGCGTCAGGCCGTCGTGCCTATACTCTGGAAGTGAAGCGCGTATCTGCGTTACTCGGATATGCGGCCAAAAATCCTGCGGGAGTTCGTGATGAGATTCTCTGACCATCTGAAATTTGGTATCGGCTTCAAGCTTGGCTTGTTGCTTGCTGCATTTGGCATCCTGGCGGCCGGCCTGACCGGCTATTACTTCTACTCGTCCAGCCGCAACATGTTGACCAGTGCAGCACAGCGGGACTTGCTGACCGCAACACAGGTGGTTGGCCGCAACATGAAAATAATCATCGACGTCATTGCCGAAGATTCGCAGTTGCTGGCGGCAATGCCGGTGACCAGCAATGTCTTTAACTCATCGGATGCAATGACCGCAGAAAGTGACAAGAAGATACTGGCTGACACGTTCACTGCCATGCTGTCGGCACATCCCGAATATTTCCAGATTCGCCTGATCAGCACATCCGACCATGGATTGGAAATGGTTCGGGTCGATCGTAACGGCAAATCACTGACACGGGTCATGGCCGGCGATTTGCAGGAAAGGGCGCGTTACCCGTACGTGTACGAAACCTTGCGGCTGGCAAGGGGAGATATCTACTTGTCGGATATCGCCATCAACCATGAACAGGGAACACATTCCGGCCTGAACAAACCCTCCGTGACGGTATCCACTCCCGTGTTCTCGCACAATGGTAAGCGGCTTGGGCTGATCGTGATCAGCATCGATCTGAACGGGCTTTCGCGTCTTCTGAAAGGTAACCTTCCCAGCACCTATCAGTTGTATCTCAGCAACCAAAGGGGAGACTTCCTGATCCATCCGGACGCGTCCCAATCCTTCGGCTTCGACCGCGGCAAGCACATACTCATTCAGGATTCTTTTGAGCCTGTCTCGGCCCTGGTTCAGGGCAAGGCAATGAATGTCGTGATGAATACCCAAGCATCGCAGGGCATAAATGGCGCGACGCCGACCATGAATGGCGGACAAGTCGCTGCCTTCATTCGCCTGCCATTCGGCGACACCATCGAGAAGCGTTTCGTGATTCTCGGTCTGTCACAGCCTCTGGACAATATCACGCGCGAAACCTCCAGGCTGAGGTGGGATACGATACAGATGATTCTCGCCTTCAGCAGTCTTGCACTCATATTGTCCGCTGTGGTTTCCAGGATATTCACCGAGCCCTTGAATGCCATGGTCAGCGCAATCAATCACTTTTCGAAGGATCATGTCATCAGCACCTTGCCGCTCACACGCAAGGATGAACTCGGTTTGCTTTCACGCAGTTTTCACGATATGCAGACCCAGATCATGGCGCATCTATCGGAGCTGAATGACAGCCGCAAGGCGCTTGAGCATCTGGCCCGCCACGACACTTTGACGAGCCTGCCGAATCGCAGGATGTTTTTTGACCGGCTGGAACATGCAATAGCCAGTTCGCGCCGAAGCGGCAAACAGCTTGCGGTGCTTTTTGTCGATCTGGATCGCTTCAAGGACATCAACGATACTTTTGGCCATGCGGTCGGAGACAGTGTTTTGATAAATGTCGCAATTCTGCTGAAATCCTCAGTACGGGAAGCTGATACCGTGGCCCGCCTGGGCGGCGACGAGTTCGTCATCCTGATTGAAGCAATAGACGATCCGAATAACCTGATGCCGATCGCACAAAAGCTGCACGATCGCTTCCAGCATGCGATGCAGATTGACGGGCAAGAGTTGCTCGTCCATGCCAGTATCGGGGTCG
Organism: uncultured beta proteobacterium; assembly: GCA_963723415.1. GTDB lineage: Bacteria > Pseudomonadota > Gammaproteobacteria > Burkholderiales > Gallionellaceae > Gallionella. The sequence continues at coordinate 863,215 of CAVRQB010000004.1, forward strand.
GCATTTTCCCGAAGGACGGCAAGGACGCAGATGAACTGATGCAAAATGCCGACCGGGCCATGTACAGTGCGAAGAATCAGGGGAGAAACACCTTCGGATTTCACGAAACAGCACTGGGCGGGTAAGCTGAAGTCCTGGCAACCATGCATCATCTGCCCCTAAGATCCAGAGAGTTGCAATTACAAGATGTTCTTTGATCTGCTTCTGAGAATGAATTCAATATAAAGAATGTCTGCGCCGTCTTATCGCGCCATATGCGGGTTGAAATTTTTTCCGGGGGTCAATTGCCAAACATGGCAAAATTCACAGGTGGCAAATTCAGGGAGTGTCGGAGTGGAAGTATATTGGGTTTGGTGGCTGGCTGCAGTGGTCCTGGTGATCGCCGAAATGCTCAGCAACACGTTATATCTGATCGCAGTTGCGCTCGGGATGGCATCGGCCGGCTTTGCCGCATATCTGGGTGTTCCATGGGTTGGCCAGGCTGCGGTTGCGGCACTGCTATGCACGATCAGCGTGACAGGGGTATATCGCTGGAAGCGGCAACAGGTCAAGGGTAGCGAGCAAAGCAATTTCGCATATGATATCGGCGAGAGTGTGCAAGTCATCCACTGGTCGGATGAACGCCATGCTCGCGTCAGTTATCGCGGCGCCGAGTGGGACGCGGAACTTGCCGGCGATGCGATATCCGAAGTCGACAGAAAAACCTGGCGCATCAAGAATATCGTCGGCTCGCGCTTGATCATCGGGTAAACACGTTTGCAGGCCGAATGCGCCGGGATTTGCGCCCAGTCTTGCCTGCCTTGCATCAATATTTGAATCCGAATCGGAAGAATCCGGGAGAAGAGCATGGATATATTTGTCATCGTATTGGGAATATTCGCGGTATTCCTGGCATTCAAGTCGATCAAGATCGTGCCCCAGCAGAACACCTGGGTCGTGGAACGGCTTGGCAAATACCACGATGCACTGCAGCCGGGCTTGAACATCGTCGTCCCGTTCATCGACCGTGTCGCTTACCGGCATCGCCTGACCGAGTTCCCTATCGATATTGCTCCGCAGGTCTGCATAACGCGGGACTACACCCAGGTGCAAGTGGACGGTGTGTATTACCAGGTGACCGATGCCGCGCGCGCAAGTTATGGCACCTCCAATTACCTCGCCGCCATCACCATGCTCGCCCAAACGGCGTTGCGTTCGGAGTGCGGAAAACGCGATCTGGATAAATTGCTGGAAGACCGCGAAGCGATCAACCGCAGCGTGGTATTCGCGCTGGACGAGGCCAGCCCCAACTGGGGTGTCAAGGTATTGCGCTACGAGATCAAGGACATCACGCCGCCGCAGCAGGTGCTGGCTTCTATGCAGAAGCAGATCACTGCGGAACGCGAGAAGCGCGCCCTGATAGCACAATCGGAAGGGAAAAAGCAGGAAGAGATCAATATCGCGGAAGGAAAGATGACTGCTTCCATCCGCGAATCCGAAGGATCAAAGCAAGCCGCCATCAACAATGCGCAAGGCGAAGCCGAGGCCCTGCTGCTGGTCGCCAACGCGACCGCGGAATCGATCAAGGTGGTCGCCAACGCGATTCAGGGTGAAAGCGGGCTGATCGCGGTCAATCTCAAAGTCGCCGAACGCTTCGTCGATGCCTTCGGCAATATTGCGAAACAGGGCAACACCATGATCCTTCCCGGCAACGCGGCGGATATCGCCGGAATGGTAGCCACGGCGATGCAGGTGGTGAAAAAAGCATAAGAATGGCAACGTGAAATATAATTTTGAATTCATTGCCGGACGCACATCAGCCTGAACGATGACTGGAACAACCATGAAACTGACTGAAACGCGATTGGACAGCGAGTTGATGTACGAGGGAAATTTTTTGCGCGTCAACAAGGACAAGGTACGCCTGCCGGATGGGAAGATAACGAGCCGCGAATACATCACACATCCGGGGGCGGTAGCAGTGCTGGCACTTCTGGACAACGGAAATCTGGTGATGGAACGTCAATTTCGCTACCCCCTGCAGCGCGAGTTCATTGAGCTTCCAGCGGGAAAGATAGACCATGGCGAAGATATACTGGACTGCGCAAAACGCGAGCTGCTTGAAGAGACCGGCTATGCGGCCAGCGAATGGGTACACCTCACCACGGCGTGGCCATGCATAGGTTATGCTGACGAACGCATGGAATATTTCCTGGCGCGCGGGTTGACACAGCGGGGACACAACCTTGATGACGGTGAATTCCTTGAAGTGTTCGAATTGTCGCTGGCTGACGCGCTCGAATGGATCAAATCAGGCAAGATCAACGACAGCAAAACTCTGGTAGGCTTATTCTGGCTGGAAAAATATCTCAGAGGCTGGGGCGTCTGATTTTGTGTATCACCTGTTACAACGCTGTAGCGATTCAATAATAATTGAAGATGGAATGTAATTCATCAGTAGTTCACGCGTTCAATAAACGTCAAGGCCGCCATGCAAAGCACGATAGACCTTGCAAGCAAGCGGCTGCAAAATCCAAAGGGGAGCTAATATATGGAAAATCTGAAGATCAACAGCGATGCCCTGTTCATATTGCTGGGGGCTGTCATGGTATTGGCGATGCACGCCGGCTTTGCCTTTCTGGAGCTGGGCACGGTGCGCAAGAAGAATCAGGTGAATGCACTGGTAAAGATACTGACTGATTTTGCGATCTCGACGCTGGCATATTTTTTTATCGGTTATGCGATCGCCTATGGTGTGAATTTCTTCACTGGTGCGGAACAGCTATCTCAACAGAGCGGATATCGGCTGGTCAAATTCTTCTTTCTGCTGACTTTTGCCGCCGCTATTCCGGCAATTGTTTCCGGGGGCATAGCAGAGCGCGCGAAGTTCAATACGCAAATGGCGGCGACTTTCATGCTGGTGGGATTTGTCTACCCGTTCTTTGAGGGCATTGCCTGGAATCATCGTTTCGGGATACAAGACTGGTTGAACACAACGTTCGGCGCGGAGTTCCACGATTTCGCCGGATCGGTGGTGGTGCATGCCGTCGGCGGATGGATCGGGCTGGCGGCAGTATTGTTGCTCGGTGCCAGGCGCGGCCGTTACAGCAATGACGGTCGAATTTCCGCGCATCCGCCTTCCAGTATCCCATTCCTTGCCTTGGGCGCCTGGATTCTGACGGTGGGCTGGTTCGGCTTCAACGTCATGTCCGCACAGGAGATCAGCAAGATCAGCGGGCTGGTCGCGGTGAATTCCCTGATGGCAATGGTGGGCGGCACTCTCGCGGCATTGTGGATGGGCAAGAACGATCCCGGCTTTGTGCACAATGGCCCATTAGCCGGTTTGGTGGCTATTTGCGCCGGCTCAGATTTGATGCACCCGATCGGCGCCCTGTTCGTCGGCGGCATCGCAGGCGCATTGTTCGTGGGGATGTTCACGTTGACGCAAAACCGCTGGAAGATCGACGATGTGCTTGGGGTGTGGCCGCTGCATGGCCTGTGCGGCGCTTGGGGCGGGATAGCTGCCGGGATATTCGGCCTGAAGTTCTTTGGCGGTATCGGAGGTGTAAGTTTTATGTCGCAACTAATGGGCACAGCTTTGGGAGTGGTCATTGCATTCGCTGGCGGCCTTCTGGTTTATGGGATTTTGAAAAAATCGGTTGGCATACGTTTGGGCGCAGAGGAAGAATTCAATGGCACCGATTTGAGCGTTCACAAGATCACCGCGACACCGGAGCGCGAATCAGGCTGGTGATACACGTATGCTATCGGCGATCCCGCTCCTTCCGGATCCCTGTGGGCCGCATGCTCATTTATCGCCCTCGATTTGTTGAGCACTGCTCTCAGCAAATACAAATCCCAAATACAATTCCATTGAAACGATGTTCTGTTTGCGCCGGCACCGGCCAAGCAGTCCACCCTCTGGTGATCAAAATTCTGTGTTGATGTTTCGCGCTTAACCGTAACCCCAATTGCTGTCAAAACCTTGTCAATCCAATGATGATAATTCGTAAGGCGTAGCGGACTTTGTCCGAGCCAAATCCCGATTCCCAATCAAAACAATAGATTGAAATATTGGCATAGCTATTGCGTGAGTGAGTAGCGAACATAATTTGGGGGCTAAATATGGGTTATCTATTCCGAAAGCGCGTCAAACTATTTCCCGGGGTCGGGTTCAATCTGAGAAAGCGCGGATTACGAACCATTTTCAGTGGCAAAGATTTGACCATAGACATCAAGGAGGACGAGGCTGCAACTAATGACAGTATTCCCGGCAGTGGTTCGAGTTACGGAGCGGCGTCCAACAATCCTGGCCATATGGCATCAAGGAGCATCTCTCGCATGGGATGGGCTTTGCTTTTCCTTGCTGCACTGGAGGGCATAGTACTGTGGTTACGTGAGTAGCTTCTCGCCAAAAAGCACCGCCCAGGTTTTGTTCATTTGGAATACCAGAAACCAGAGAATGTTGGTTTACATCAAATTGAAAAAGCCTGCTCGAAGCAGGCCTTATTGAATTACGCAAATAATGATCAGGCTACTCCGGCAACATTCCTGCTGCCTTACGGGCAGTTCAATGCCCTGATCAATCCTTGATCGCTTCGATCTCGAATACCATTTTCACGTCGTCGCCAATATTAGGCAGTCCGTACTTAACGCCAAAATCGGAACGTTTGATCTGCGCACTGGCACCTGCGCCGCATTCATCTTTCTTGTTCATCGGATTCGTGCCGCAATTGAATTCGTCTATCGTCAATGTGACCGGCTTGGTGACGCCCGAGATGGTCAGGTTGCCATCCACGCTGGAAGGCACATCGCCCTTGAAATGCATCGCGGTTGACTTGAAAGTAATGGCGGGGAATTCCGCCGCGTTAAAAAAGTCCGGTGAACGCAGATGCTCGTCGCGTTTGGCATAACCGGTACTCACCGAGGCGGTTTCGATGGCAATGTCCACCGAGCCCGCTTTTGCGGCACGATCCAGCGTTACCTTGCCGCTGGATTTGTCGAAACGGCCGTGCATGGTGGAGAAACCCAGATGGTTGATCGTGAAATGCGGAAACGTGTGAAATGGATCTATCGTGTAACTATCTGCAGCCGAGGCGTTAAGTGGAAGTGCCGTGCTGATGGCGAGAGCAGCAAATACGGACATGCGCATGTTGTTTCCTTTCATAGATTTGATAAATCAAACAGGTGTTTGATTGCCGTTGAGGATAGCAACTGGACTGTCTTCTGTAAAGACTGAGCCTCTTCCAATATGAAATGAGTCTGAAGGCGGGTCGTATTTCCAACGAGAAATGAGTCTGAACGGCTAAAGTTCTGAATCGGTCATGATGCTAGGCATGGTGATCGACATGGAAGAAGCACGGCTGCAAACCCTGGCGCAGGTCAGGGCATTTTTAGACGGGACGACGGAGGTGGCCTTCAAAGTCCCCAAGGCGGAACGCAATTCATTTATCGAGCGTGTGCTCAAGCGGTTCGGCTATTCACCGCACGGCAAGGCCGACAAGGGCGTGTTGCTGCGCTATCTGGAGCGCATGACTGGCCTGTCACGCCAACAAGTAACCCGGCTGGTGCGGCGATACCGCCAGGACGGAAAGTTGTCGAAACGACAAGTAACGCCCAAGCACGGCTTCACCGGCCGCTTCACCGCCACGGACGTGGCCTTGTTGGCCGAGATTGATACACTGCACAGCACACTCCACCAAGAAGCTGATGGAGCGCGCTTTGCTCGTGTTTGGTGATGAGCGCTTCGATCTGGCCGGGATCTCGATTGCCCATCTGTACAACCTGCGGGGTGAGAAACAGTACCAGAACAAGCGGCGGCATTGGACCAAGACTCGGCCAACCGGATTGCCCATCGGTCAACGCCGCGCACCCCAGCCCAACGGGATGCCGGGCTACATCCGCATCGACAGCGTGCACTAAGGCGACCAGGACGGGGCAAAAGGGGTGTATCACATCAACGCAGTAGACTGTGTAACCCAGTTTCAGCTGGTCGCCACCTGCGAGAAGATCAGCGAGGCTTACCTGTTGCCGGTCATCCAGCAGTTGCTGGATGGATTTCCGTTTGTCATCCTGGGATTCCACGCGGATAAAGGCAGAGAGTACATCAACTACCAAGTCGCCGCGCTGCTGGAGAAGTTGCGGGTTGAATTCACCAAATCACGGCCACGGCATTCCAACGACAACGCATTGGCAGAATCCAAGAACGGCGCGGTGGTGCGAAAGCATCTGGGCTATGTCCATATCCCGCAACACTGCGCCCGTCTGGTCAATGCTTTCTGTGCCAGGCACCCTCGCTTCGCTCTCCCTCAATCCATACGTCAACTTCCACCGACCTTGTTTCTTCCCGGAAACGATCACCGATGCCACGGGCAAGGAGCGCAAACGTTATCGCTACGAGGAGATGAAGACTCCCTATGAGAAGCTGAAATCCTTGCCCAATGCCCGTGAGTATCTCAAGCCAGACATCACCTTTGAGCTGCTGGATGCGGAGGCATCAAAGATGAGCGACAATGACGCCGCCTTGGCGCTGAACGATGCAAGAAGAAAACTGTTTCCGGCGATCTCTGCTGCAAGCAGGAAACAGGCTTGAGGGGTAAAACAGCAAGGCAGAACAAACGAAATTTATCAACCCGACCGAGTCAGAACGAGATTCAAATACTCAGATTCACAAACCTTCGTTCAGACTCATTTCCAGTTTGGAAAATAGTGACTGGAAGGCAGATCGCCCGAAATAGAAGCCCGGATCAAGGTTTCAATCGCATCCCTGACAAGCTGTTCAACCGCGTTAGTTGCCAACTTGTTCGAGACCTCGGCGGAAGCTGCACGAACTCCTTCAACCCATTACAGACCGGGCAAACGCGGCGAAATTACAATCAGGGCATGTGTAATCTGCAACAATTGGGTAGAATGGTTGCGTTTTTACGAAATCCAATAATAGAATAATACAAAATAATAAAGATTCAGACGAGGAGAATGACATGCTTCACATAAAAAACAATTTTGCCATTGGCATCGCTCTAGTCGTTCTTTCCGCGACGCAGATAGCTTATGCAGCAGGCACGCAGCCAGACTCTCCCCCAAAAGGTAAAGTTGCTGCGCCGGCACCGGCCTCGGATGAAGTCGTCGACAGCCCGGAGGCAATCAAGTTGCGCAGTGGTTCCGGCAATCCAGTCGCGGGCCAGGAAAAATCGCAGCTTTGCCAGGGTTGCCATGGGGTGGTAGGTATCAGCGTTGATGGTCTCGCCCCCAATCTCGCCGGGCAATATGCCAAATACATCATAAAAGAAGTCCACAACTTCCAGTCAGGTACGCGCACCCACCAGATCATGAGCGCGATTGCAGCCACGATAAGCGAGGACGACCTGGCTGATATTGCCGCTTATTTCGCCAGCCAGAAAAAGATGAAGGGGAACGGTTCTGACAACAAGCTTGGCAAGGAATTATTCCTGCATGGCGACATGTCGAGAATGATGGTCGCCTGCGTCAATTGCCACGGCATCAACGGAAAGGGCAAGTCTCCCGGCAATCCGGTATTCCCGGTGATCGGTGGTCAGAACAAAGACTACATTCGCGGTCAATTGATCAACTTCAGGGATGGGGATCGCGGCAACAGTCCCGGTGGCGTGATGAACATCATCACGCAAAAATTGACTGACGACGAACTCAACGCTTTGGCGGATTACGTGTCTGGGCAGTAGCAGAATAAGCAGGATCCAACCGGGATGACCGCCATGTCCTTGAATGGGGTCGATATAAAAGATAAGATAATCCGGTACCGAAAATTTAATCCAAAATAATAACAAGCGGGCGGTTTCCAGATAAAGCATGCAGTAATACTGGCGGCCGCAACATCAATTTCAAGAACCTAGGGCGGGAATAATGAGCAAATCCAAATTCATGTTATCGTCATTGCTGGTGCTGGCTGCCGGCATTCTGCAGGCAGGTGCGGCTGTCGCTGCAATTGATCAGCAGCCAGCTGCTGGAGTGAATGTCGCCAACGGTGAGACGATCTTCAACGAAGGCAAGGGGGATGCGGCGGCATGCCAAGGATGTCATGGCGAAAAAGCCCTGGGCAATGACGATATGGGCGCGCCCCGACTCGCCAACGTAGGGGAATATTACATCAACAAACAACTCAATGACTTTGCTGCCGACAGGCGCACTCCTGCGGGTATGGGTGCGGCAATGAATGGCTTCGCGAAGGCGTTGACCGAACAAGACCGGCATGATCTGGCCGCATATCTCGTCTCGTTGGAATATGTGGACGACCCCTCCGATTTAAAGGCGATCGCCGCTGGGGGGGCCAAGGTGGGGGATCCAAAGCTCGGCAAGATTATTGTCACTCAGGGTGCAAAAGGCAGGCTTCCGCCATGCCAGGACTGCCATGGATTTAACGGGAGAGCCGACAGATTCCCGAGGATCAACCAGCAAAAATTCGTTTACCTGGTAAACCAGTTGAACAGCTGGCGCGATGACAGCAGGGCAAACGATCCGACCGTGGACAAAGTCGGGATTATGAGGGGCATCGCGAAAAAGCTCAGCGATGACGATATCATCAATATCGCCGCTTACCTGTCCACTGCTCCCAAGATTGCGCCAGGGGGAGATGCTGCAAAATAATAAATGCTCAATCCATTGGCAATGGTTCGGTCATAGTGGTTTCACTGTCTCATCTTCATAACTTATGCGCACCGCTGCGATATTTGGCTCAAGCGGAGGGAGAATAATATGTTCCATACAAAAAACAACATCGTCGTCGGCCTGGCTCTGTTCGTTCTGCTCACTGCCGCATCGGCGTTTGGCCGAAGCGAAGACACCAATCCGCTTACCGGACAGATTGGCGTCGCCCCCGATGACGACAGCGCGGCAGCGATCAAGGAGCGCAGCGGCCCCGGCGATCCGGTTGCGGGCAGGGAAAAATCACTGCTGTGCCAGGGTTGCCACGGCGAGGAAGGCATCAGCATCGAAGGCCTGATTCCCAAGCTTGCCGGGCAATATGGCATCTATATCGCGAAGGAGCTCCGCAACTACCAATCCGGCACAAGGTCACACCAGATCATGAACGCCATGGCTGCCACCATCAGTGATGATGACTTGGCGGATATCGCGGCCTACTTCGCAAGCAGACCAAAAATGAAAGGTGCCGGTTCGAATAATGAACTCGGCAGGAAACTGTTCTTTCATGGCGACATCTCCAGAACCATGGTCGCCTGCGTCAATTGTCACGGTGTAAACGGCAAAGGCTTGACCCCGAAGACAGCGATGTTCCCGGTGATTGGCGGCCAGCAAAAGGACTATATTCGTCGACAACTGATAAATTTCCGGAAGGGCGATCGCACCAACAGTCCGAACGGCATCATGAACAGAATCACTCAGAAAATGACTGACGACGAAATCGAGGCCTTGGCTGATTTCGTTTCAGGACAGTGATAAAAAGCAATCCCATTGGGATGGTCGGATAGACGGTCGAAAAAGTTACGGCCAAAACACGGATTTCTTCAGATCGCCGCTATCGGAGGTACAGATACCATCTGTCATCAAAATGGTCAGCGATACTGAAGCCGTGATGTTTCCCACTGATCTGATCTTTATCCACTGCCATAGAGGCAGTTCTCGCCTGCAGGGCCACAACGCCGGTCCCTTGGCGCGAATCTCCTCCCGCAAGACGCGAATCTCCTCCCGCGAGACTGTTGACCCCTACACGGATTCCTTTGCCTTACGCACCCGTGTCTGTTCAAATTTCATTTCCTCTGCCAATCCCGGACGCTCCCCCCGCTTGGTATCTATCCCTGCGAAAGGCATAAAATCGCGCAGCTTATTTGCTATCCTATGCGTTATGAGAACATCTTGTGGCGCAAGAATGATCATGGGGAAACAGGCAATAATGCGCATCATCATGGATATGGGGAGACGGCATGCTCCGCATTAGCGGCAACATTTTAGATACTCTGGCTCTAACCGCATTGCTGTTGGCCACGGCTGCATTCGCGCAAGGCGACGACATCAATCCCCTCAAAGGCCGGGCAGAGGTCGACTCCGCTATCGATAGCCCCGAATCGATCAAATTGCGCAGCGGTCCTGGTGATCCCGTGGCAGGCCAGGAAAAATCGCAGCTATGCCAGGGCTGTCACGGCGAATACGGCAACAGCACAGAGCCCTTGATTCCGAAGCTTGCCGGACAGTACGGCAATTACATCGCAAAAGAGATCCGCAATTACCAGGCCGGTATTCGCTCGCACCAGATCATGAACGCGATGGCAGCGACCTTGGCCGATGATGATGTGGCCGACGTGGCGGCTTATTTTGCCAGCCAGAAGAAAATGAAAGGTGAAGGCTCGGAAGAATATGAGGTCGGGAAGAATCTCTTTCTGCACGGCGACTTGTCAAGAATGGTGCTCGCTTGCGTAAATTGTCACGGCGTCGACGGCAAAGGATTCAACCCAAAGGTTTCGGTGTTCCCGGTACTCGGCGGCCAGCATAAGGCGTATCTGATCCGCCAGTTGAAGAATTGGCGGTCCGGGGACAGAACCAATAGCCCAAACAATATCATGAACAGGATAGCCGCTTCATTGACAGATGACGAGATCGATTCCCTGGCCGGATACCTTTCTGAACGATAATTTGTCTCGCATTGAACTCCATGTCTCCTGCGGTGATGGCCCTGGACCAACAAATTCTCGCAGCAATCTGAATTCACAAACACCCGTGATAATTTTCAATCCTGTCACGCGAATAATTACTCCCGACCAGCCTGAGTCAAGCGCCACATATCAAGGCCCGCTATTTTTCGTCCACACTTTTTGGGGACAATAAGTTATCATTCGCTTGGCGCTTCCGAAAAGGCTGATCCAACTGTTTATATGAAAGGCACATCATGGATTCCAAAACTAGCACTCTTGTATTGTCGGTAGTCGTCGCTGTGATTCTGTGGCTGCTGGGCGGATTCGTGTTTGGACATACGCTGGGGATAATCTGCGTATTCTTAAGCATCGTCGTTGTCGGGTTGGCTGCGGGGAACATGATGAACACCCCGGAACCGGTGCACGGCAAAGATAAGAAGTAATCCCGCCAAGATGACAACGCAACCACGCCACCTTTGGGTGGCGTGGTTGCGTTTAGACTGATGGATGTTGCCAGAATCAAACTGGCCCAGGCATTTGCGCAAATCATTGCGGATATGATCCGCGATATTTCAAGTTGACCACACTCAAAGAGCGTCCGGCAGATGAACAAGTTTCTACCCTATCCGATATTCGTTCTACTTTCGATAATAGCTTTCAATATCACCGCTTTCGCGGCGGTGCTTCAGTTGAACATGCTGATAATCAACGCAACGGTCTATAAGATCATCTCTTGGCTGGTTGCCGCAATTGCGTGGTATCTTGCCTACAGATATCGCTACAAATAGGCCGCGCCGCGGAAGGACTTCAACACCAGGATAGCGATTATTCAGCCGCAAAACCATCCGCCCGGAAATCATCTGATCGCATCTTCGCGCTGACGCAGGCTCCGCCACAACCAGAATCCAAACACTGCCGCCACCCCTGCGCCAAGCCACAGCGGCCATAGCACGGGCTGATTCCATTCGCGGCGCAGCGCATCGCGCCCCTTGGCATCAACGCGCCAGTATTTGAGTTTATTGTTTGCCATCACATTGGCTTTGACATTGCTCAACCAGCTCTGCTGCAACACATAATTTTTGGGATGGTATCCCCATAACCAGGGTGAATCGCGGCGCACGATTTCCAGCACGCGGTCTATGATCGCCTGGCGCGCGGGGCTGTTTTCCATATTCTTCATTTGCTCGAAAAGCTTTTCATATTCAGGATTGCTGTAATTCGCCGCATTCTCCCCCCCGTTGCTCACCTTGGCTTGAGCGCTGCTCAACAGGAACAGGAAGTTTTCCGGGTCGGGATAGTCGGCATTCCACCCGTAATAGAACATCTGCGTATCGCCCTTGCGTATCTTGTCCTGGAATCGGTTGTAGTCGGTGCTGCGCGCCACCAGTTGCACGTTGATCTTGTCGAATTGCTTGCGCAACCAGTCCACCCGCGACTTGTCCCCTGCCCCGCTCGCAGTCGTATCGAGGTTGATCACCAGCGGCTCGCCTGTCCGCGCATCCACACCATTGGGGTAGCCGGCTTCAGCAAGCAACCGTCTGGCAGTTTCGATGGATTTTCGCTTCGGCGCGCCATCCACCCAGTCATAGACATAGCGGTTTATCCCGGCTTCGCCCTCGCGGTAGCCGAATATACCCGGAGGTATAGGGGATTGCGCCGGGATGCCCCGTCCATTCGCAAAGATGGAAACGAACTCTTCAAAATCCACAGCAATAGCAATAGCCTGCCTTAACTTTCGTGTCTTTTCCGGATCGCACGATGAATCTTTCCGTCTTTCTCCTGCGACGGATTCGCGATCATCTTGCGTGAATCTCTTGTCTTTGTCGCCCCCATCGGGCAAGTGTTGGGCTGCAACAGTGTTTGCTGAACCCGAGCATTCGCCTCCAACCACCGGATCGAGCCAGTTAAACCCCATGTACATGGTTGAAGTCGCGACAGAAGTGGACAATTTGATACCCTGCGCCCGCATTGCATCAGTCACTGTCGCCTCGCCACCGACATTCACCTGGACTGCCTGGTCGAAACTGTCCGAGCTGATCCCGGAGGCATCGTAGTAACCCTGCAAGAACTTGTTCCAGTAAGGAATGGTCTCCTTTTCCAGCGTGAACACGATCTTGTCGATCAGCGGCAACGGCTTGCCCGCATCTGCCAGCAAACCGGCGGCGGCATCGCCCGCCTCGCCTTCGTTCGGATAGGTCTCGCTGTCGTAATACGGATTGCGCGTCATCACCATGCGCAGGTTTGGATTATTCTCCGACAGGTAATACGGCCCGCTGCCCACCGGCCACCAATCCAGAATCAGGTTGCGCTCATGCATGCCTGCCTGTGCGTAGAACCGCTCGGCCTCCTGTGGCATCGGCGCGAAGAAGGGCATCGCCAGCCAATAATCGAATTGCGGATATTTGCCGATGATCTCGATACGGTAAGTGTAGTTATCCACCACCTGTACACCCGGCAGCGGATACTTGTTCAGGTCGAGGAATGCATCCGGATTTTTCTTCAACGCCTGCTGCAGTGTCGCGGCATAGCCCTTCAGGCCGACGATATGTTCGCTCATCACGCCGAAGATCGGTACCTGCAATTGCGGGTTGGCAAGGCGTTTGATCTGATACGCATAATCCGCTGCCGTGACGGTGCGGGTACCCGCATCGGGAAAATCGCTCAATGCGTGAATGTCATGCAGATCGTGTTCGGTGAGATGATCATATTCAGGCTTCCCCTGCGCATTCTGATCAAATGCATTCCGGGCAAACGCAGGGTGCGGCTGATAGCGCATACCTGGCTTGATATGGATCTCATACACGCTGAAAGCGATCCTATCCGCAGGCGCATCGCCCGGCAGCGGCCGGTGATGCTTGTCCAGATAGCGCACCGTCGGCATCGCGCTTGCCGCCAGAGGCACAAGTTGATACGGTCGTTTCAGGTAATGATATTGCAGCGGCGGCGCGTAGATCTGTGCAAGAAAGTCATATTCGTTTTCGCTGTATGCCTGAGCGGGATCGAGATGCTTTGGGCGCTCGGTGAAAGCGGTATAGAAAATGGGTTTCCCCTCGTCCGACGCCGGATAAGGATCGTTCCACAACCCGCCGTCGCAGGCAGAAAGTGAAATAGCCAGCAGACAAGCAACGATGACTCTCATGGCGCGAAGTTTAGCTGAATCGCGCGCTGATAGCCAAGGTTGACATGGCCAAGGTTGACATCGATAGTCTATTGAACAACACTGTGCGCGCTATTCATTTTAACCTCCCGACACCCGGATATCCTGTACACAGCGATCAGGCGCGCAGACACAACCATGAATCCAGACTGGCATGATTTCCTCATTCGGCACGGCGCGTCGATCGATTCGGGCATAGTGCAGCGCTTTGGCGATCCCGCTGACGAATTGGACTCGACCGCACATAAAACGGTATTGTGCGACTTGAGCCAGTTTGGCACGCTGCGCGTGTCCGGCGAAGAAGCGCAGCCGTTCCTGCAAAACCTGCTGAGCAATGATATCCGCGAGGTCAGCAGCACCCATGCGCAGCTCAGCAGCCTCAACACCGCAAAAGGACGGATGCTGGCGACGATGCTGATCTGGCGCGAGGGCGATGACTATCTGCTGCAGCTGCCGCGCTCGCTATGCGAATCGATACGAAAAAAGCTGTCCATGTATGTGCTGCGCGCCAGGGCGAAAGTCATCGATGCCAGCGACGAGATCATTTCCATCGGGCTGTCCGGCGGGAATGCACAGGAGATTTTGCGGGCGCGATTCGGTGAACTGCCGCAACTCCCGTTCGGCTGCGTCGGCTCCGCACACGGCAGCGTGATATATATCAGCGGCACGCGCTGGCAGATCAACAGCCCCGCTCCGCACGCTGCCGAACTGTGGGAGGAACTCGGCCGGCATGCGCAGCCGGTCGGCAGTACCTGCTGGGACTGGCTTAACATCCGATCCGGCATACCGGTGATCTTGCCGGCTACCCAGGAACAGTTCGTCGCCCAGATGGTCAATCTCGAACTGGTCGGCGGCGTGAATTTCAAGAAAGGCTGCTACCCCGGGCAGGAGATCGTGGCGCGCATGCAGTATCTCGGCAAACTGAAACGGCGCATGTTCCTTGCACATATGGACTGCAGCGATGCCCCGCAGGCAGGCGATGAACTGTTCAGCGCGGACATGGAAGGCCAGGCCAGCGGCATGATCGTCAACGCAGCGCCGGCGCCGGGCGGAGGTTACGACGTGCTTGCGTCGGTACAGACATCCAGCCGGGAGCAACACACGGTGCACTGGAAGTCTTTGCAGGGTGCGGAGCTGCAGTTTCGGCCGCTGCCTTACTCCGTGCCGGATGCTTGAGCGCTGCATCCCCGCGATCTGATAATTTGCATTCGATATTTTCCCGCCGGTGCTATGGCGATATCCACCTGCCCTTCGCCCCGCATCCAACCGATCGCACCAGCAGCATTCCTGCGGATCGCATGGGCATCATGATCGCAACGCACGCCGTGCTGCAGATGCTTGATGAAAGCAACGCACAGGCTTCCTCGCAGGCGTTGATGTTTACGACCCAGCTTATGTCGCCCCGACACAAACTGACAAACGATTTAACAGCGAAATTGCGCAGCGCAAATAACCGGCTATCCGTAATCGAATGTCACAGCTAAGGAATGGCCCTACATCCCGCTTTACCTGAGGGCTGTTGTTCAACTTTGAAATTGGTGCGCCCGAAGAGATAAATCTGGGCACTGGGAAGAGTCAGTATTGCTTGCTTAATTGGTTCTGTTCGGTGAAGGAGTTGAATTCAGTGGCGCCAGACTACTCGATCCATGCGAATAGGTAGAGACTCTAAGATTGTTCTAGTGATTTCGATCGGTTCGACTTGCTTCCATACGTACTGCTGAATCATTTTAGGAACGGTACCAACGCTTCCATCAGGACCACTCAGCAAAAGCGTGATAATTGCAAATCGATCTCCTTTGCTGCGCTTCTCTGCCAGCGCGTAGTCAATCTCAGAAGAGAGATATCCCTCGTCAATGAAGTTTGGAGTCACAAAAAACACGGCAGCGCATGAGTTGGAGAAACCCTCTCGTAGTGCTCGCTCTAAGTTTGCCCCTGCTTTCATTTTGTCTTCGTCAAGCCATGGTGCGTAGCCGATCATACTCAAGGTCTTAGCAATCTCTCGTACCAACGTTTTGTCAGTAGACTTGTGACTGAGAAAAATTTCTTTTGGCTTATCCATCTCCATTCGTTCCTCGTAGTGCTTCCGTTCCACCAACCAAAGCAGGTTAGCTACTCCTGAGACGCTTCGTGCCCGTGTTTCAAATTCCGTCGTACCAGAAGGTGCTTGGAAGACTGAGGGTACAGAGAATACAACATGGTCAAGGAATGAGAAATCTTTCTGAAGGTGTTCGTCGAGGGATCGTAGTGATATTTGTTGCGTATCCTTCAGATGGAGGCCAAGTGATGTGACTAGCTGAGGCTCCGGTGTGGTCCAGAATTCCCCCCACTTGTATATCGAGAAGAATGGGTAATGACGGTGACTCGTACTTGAAATACAAATGACAGAAATGGCGTCGCCCAATATGACAATCGTGTCTCGACTAGACAATGGGACTATCGTGCGGGCAAAGGGCGGGTCGGCTGCAAGGCGGTTATCTAGTTGAACCAATACATCTGCAAGAAAGTCGGAGTAAGGACGGTAGATTCCGCTACCGAAGTGCTTTGCATGGGTGTAGTCAGACCAAGACACTGTGCGTCACTTTCATAATGTGAGTTTTTAAAATACCAAAGCATAAATCTAATCCCCCGTTCAGGTAACACGGGCCCTACAAAAACATTATCAACAATCTAGCAGCTAACGGCATGTTCTGCTATTCGAGGCAATTCTGGTTCGAATTCAGGTCGATGCTGAACTCTGGCTTTGGCACAAAGCCGCGCCCACCTCTTGGTAAATTTCAACAGTAGATTGCGATCAGCGTATCGATACTGTCCGAATGACGATAAGGCGGACTGCTAAAGTTTCAGGGCCATCTTGATATGCGGCAACCCGGCATCCATGAACTCCTTGCCGTGCTCGACGAATCCGAAACCGCGGTAGAAAGGTATAGCGTAAGTCTGCGCATCCACATCAATCTGTTTGTAGTCGTGCGCGCGCGCATAATCGAGCAACGCTTCCATGATCGCCGTGCCGACCTTTTGTTTGCGCCATTGCGGCAGCACCGAAATACGCCCGATGTGCCCGTTGGCCGACATCCGTCCGCAGCCGATCGCCTGGCCCTGCAGGCTCAGTGCCAGCGCATGGCGGCAGCCTTCATCCGCCCCATCCCATTCCATCTCTGCGGGAACGCCCTGCTCCCGTACAAACACCGCTTCGCGCACCGATTTGAGCAAAGGCTCGCCATCGTGCCAGCAAACCAGACTGACGGTAAAAGGATTACTCATGCCTGTATCCCCCGCGAATATTCAACCGATGATCTCGACTTTCGTTCCTGCAGGCACCAGATCGAATAATTCGACCAGATCGGCATTGCGCATCCGGATGCACCCGTCCGAACCCGGTATGCCGAGCGGCACAGAATCGGGCGTGCCGTGGATGTATATGTAGCGGCGCATGGTATCGCATTTGCCCAGCCTGTTGAAGCCCGCTTCGCACCCGGACAACCACAGGATGCGCGTCAATATCCAGTCGCGCCCCGGAAACCGGGCGCCCAGTTCCGGCGCATAGATTTCCCCGGTCGGGCGGCGGCCGACGAACACGGTATTTTCCGGCTGCCCTGCGCCGATCTTGGCGCGTATGATATGTTTGCCGCGCGGCGTGCAGTAGCTGCCGGATATCTCGCCCGCGCCATTTGCGGCGGTGGACACCGCATAGCGTCGCAGTACCTTACCCGCATCGTCGAACAGCTCCAGCTCCTGAGTGGAAATATGAATGGTAATCTTCATCCAAAATCCTCAATATCTGTCCTCTGTCCTCTGTGCTCTGTCCTCTGTTGCGCTCGGCGCAGCGCGAAGAACTCGCTGAGCATCGCACCGCACTCGTCGGGAAGAACACCGGCCACCACTTCGGTATGATGATTCAAACGCTGTTCGGCAAACGCATCCACCACGCTGCCGCATGCGCCGGTCTTGGGATCCCGCGCCCCATATACCAGCCGAGCGATTCGCGCATGCATGATCGCCCCGGCACACATCAGGCAGGGTTCCAGCGTGACGAACAGATCGCAGCCAACCAGCCGGTAATTGCCGATTCTTTGCGCCGCATCCCGCAACGCCAGCATCTCGGCGTGCGCGGAAGGGTCGTGGCGCGAGACCGGCGCGTTGAAACCGCTTCCGATGATCTCCCCGTCTTTCACCACCACCGCTCCGACCGGGACTTCGCCACAGGCCTTAGCCTGACTGGCCAGCCCCAGTGCGTAGCGCATGAAATCGGCATCATTCATAACGGTCGATTCTGTCAAACAATCAAACTCCAGAAAACGGGCGGCAACCGTAGCACAACTGGGGCAGTTTGACGAGGGCGCGAAGTCGCTTGCCTTTAGCGCGCTTTTTGACAAGAATGTGACCATCACTCACGGGTCCCTTCATGTCAGAAAAAACAGTTGCAGATTTTTCCTTGCCGGCCACGGGTAACAAGACTTTCACCCTGTCCGGCGCCCTCGGCGAACATCTGGTCATTTATTTTTACCCCAAGGACAATACACCTGGTTGCACCACCGAGGCGCAGCAGTTCCGCGATCTGTACACAAAATTCAGGAGGGCGCATTGCGAAGTCGCGGGGATTTCACGGGACAGCCTCAAGTCCCATGAAAACTTCAAAGCCAAATTCTCATTGCCCTTCGATCTGCTTTCAGACACCGATGAGGCAGTATGCAACCTGTTCGGCGTGATCAGACAAAAGAATATGTACGGGAAGCAGGTTCGCGGCATCGAGCGCAGCACATTCGTGTTCGACAAGGCCGGAAAATTGCGCCGCGAATGGCGCGGCCTCAAGGC
The DNA here is from genome assembly GCA_963723415.1 of uncultured beta proteobacterium. Lineage (GTDB taxonomy): Bacteria > Pseudomonadota > Gammaproteobacteria > Burkholderiales > Gallionellaceae > Gallionella. The sequence continues at coordinate 881,785 of CAVRQB010000004.1, forward strand.
CGACAGACATGCGCAGGAAGTCCTGGATTTCGTCACAACCCTCAACTAAAAGGAACGTAATGACACCGCGCAATCAATCTGCGAAGAACACCGATACCAAATTGTTCGTGATGGATACCAATGTCTTGTTGCATGACCCGACCAGCCTGTTCCGCTTCGAAGAACACGATATCTGCCTGCCGATGTTCGTGCTGGAAGAGTTGGACAACAAGAAAAAAGGGATGACCGAGGTCGCCAGGAATGCCCGCCAGGCCAGCCGTTTCCTGGATCAGATCGTCAACGATGCTCCGCACAAGATCGAGGAAGGCATCGCGCTCGAGTCCCCCGCCCACAAGAATTGCACCGGGCGGTTATTCCTGCAGACCAGTTTCGTCAAATACGAGCTGCCGCAAAACCTGGAGCTGGGAAAGGCGGACAACGCGATACTCGGCGTCGTGATCGGCCTGCAGAAACAGCAGCCCGAGCGCGCGGTGATCCTGGTCAGCAAGGACATCAACATGCGCATCAAGGCGCGCGCCCTGGGACTGGAAGCGCAGGACTATTTCAACGACAAGGTACTGGAAGACAGCGACCTGCTTTACACCGGCGTGCTGCCGCTGCCGGCTGATTTCTGGGAACGCCACGACAAGGACATGAAGTCGTGGCAAAAGGATGGCCATACCTATTACCAGATCACCGGCCCTTTGTGCGGGGCATTCTTCGTCAATCAGTTCATCTACCAGGAAAACGGCGATGCGCCTTTCTATGCCATGGTGCTGGAACAGAATGACCAGACGGCATTGTTGCGCACGCTGACCGATTACACACACAGCAAGAACAACGTCTGGGGCATCACCGCGCGCAATCGCGAGCAGAACTTCGTGCTCAATCTGCTGCTGAATCCGGAGATCGATTTTGTGACCTTGCTGGGGCAGGCGGGCACGGGCAAAACCCTGTTGACCCTCGCTGCCGGTTTGCTTCAGGCACTGGAAACCAAGCTGTATTCGGAGATCATCATCACCCGCGTGACGGTTCCGGTCGGTGAAGACATCGGTTTCCTGCCCGGGACCGAAGAAGAAAAGATGACGCCGTGGATGGGCGCTCTGGAAGACAACCTCGATGTGCTGAACAAATCCGACGATGAGGGCGGCGATTGGGGCCGCGCCGCGACGCGCGATTTGATACGCTCCAGAATCAAGGTAAAATCGCTCAACTTCATGCGCGGGCGGACCTTCCTCAACAAGTATGTGATCATAGACGAGGCCCAGAACCTGACACCCAAGCAGATGAAGACGCTGGTCACCCGCGCCGGTCCGGGCACCAAAGTGGTGTGCATGGGCAACATCGCGCAGATCGATACGCCCTATCTCACCGAAGGAAGCTCCGGCCTGACCTATGTGGTGGATCGATTCAAAGGCTGGCCGCACGGCGGCCATGTGACACTGATGCGCGGCGAACGCTCGCGGTTGGCCGATTATGCAGGCGAAGTATTGTAGGGAGCCATGGATAAGCCCACAGGTAAGCCCATAGAGAAATCCGATGCCGAATGGCGTGAACAGCTCACGCCCGAGCAGTACAGGGTATGCCGCCAATGCGGCACCGAGCCTCCGTTCACCGGAATCTATTGGGATTGCCATGCCGCCGGGACCTACCGCTGTATATGCTGCGGCAACGCATTGTTCGATTCCGGGACAAAGTTCGACTCGGGTTCCGGATGGCCCAGTTTTTGGCAGGCTGTCAAACCCGAAAATGTGATATCACGCACCGACACCAGTCACGGCATGACCAGAGTTGAAGTATGCTGCAGACAATGCGGGGCGCATCTCGGACACATATTCCCCGACGGGCCGCAACCGACCGGCTTGCGTTTTTGCATCAACTCGGCCGCACTTACGCTGGACAAAGACTAAGCGCGCGCCGCCACCACCATGAAACTGCTATTCGATCTGTTCCCCATCATCCTGTTTTTCGTCGCCTTCAAGTTCGCAGGCATATATGTCGCCACGGCGGCTGCGATCGGCGCCACGGTCCTGCAGATCATCTGGACAAAATTCCGGCATGGGAAAGTAGACAAGATGCTGTGGGTGAGCCTTGCGATCGTCGGCGTGTTCGGCGGGGCGACACTGCTGCTGCATGACGAGAATTTCATCAAATGGAAGCCTACCGTGCTGTATTGGGTTTTTTCCCTGATTCTGCTGTTCTCGGATCTGCTGTTCAAAAAGAACCTGATGCACGAGATGCTGCATCAGAAGATCGCGCTGCCGCTGCATGTATGGAGGCGTTTCAACCTGAGCTGGAGCCTGTTCTTCGCGGTCCTAGGTTTTATCAACCTGTATGTGGCGTTCAACTATTCCACCGACACCTGGGTCAATTTCAAACTGTTCGGCTTCACTGCCTTGATGCTGGTATTCATACTGGCGCAGGGAGTGTGGCTGGCGAAATATATTGATGAGAAGAAGGAAAACAACTGATGGAGGCTGCCTGAATGTGGTACGCGATCATCGGGCACGATGTGCCCGACAGTCTGGACAAGCGCATGGCCGCCCGTCCCGCGCATGTCGCCCGGCTGCAAGAATTGCAGAGCCAGGGCCGACTGTTGCTGGCAGGGCCGTTTCCAGCCGTGGACGCGATCGATCCCGGTGCGGCTGGTTACACCGGCAGCTTGATCGTGGCCGAATTCGATACCCTGAACGCCGCCCGGGAATGGGCTGATGCCGACCCCTACATGAAAGCGGGGGTATACGAGGGTGTACGTGTGCAGCCCTTCAGAAAGACCTTTCCGCAATGAGTGAACGCATGGCGAAGATGCGCGACAGTCTTGCCGCGCTTGAACCGGTTCAACTGGAAATCACCGACGAGAGCCACAAGCATGCGGGACATGCCGGCGCGCGCGGCGGCGGCGGTCATTACCTGCTGCGTATCGTTTCGCCCCAGTTCGCCGGCAAAAGCACGGTTGCGCGCCATCGTATGATATATTGCGCAATTGGGGAGCTGATGAAGCGTGATATACACGCTCTGACCATACAGGCGCTTGCGCCGAATGAACTTAACCAGACTCACTTCGATAATTCTTTAAAGGACTCGCAATGTTAAACACTGTAAAAATTGCAGCATTGGCAATATTCAGCCTGATCTTGGTCAACCCGGTTTTTGCCGACGACAAGGCGGCCGCCGTGGTGAATGGCATCTCCATTCCGGAGGCACGTATCGAGCTGCGTGTCAAAGCTGCAGCCGCCCAAGGCCAGCCGGATACCCCGGATCTGCGCAAGGCGATCCGGGACGACCTGATCAATCTCGAAGTGATAGCCCAGGAAGCGAAAAAGAAGGGATTGGACAAGGATACCGATGTCATCGAACAAACCGAACTCGCCAAAGAATCGGTGCTGGTCGGCGCCTATGTTCAGGACTACGCCAAAAGCCACCCGATCAGCGATGACCAGCTAAAACAGGAATATGAGAAACTGAAAACCAATCTCGGCACCAAGGAATACAATGTAAGCCATATCCTGGTGGATAGCGAAGAAGAGGCCAACGCGATCATCAAGCAACTCGGCAAAAAGGGCAATTTCGAAAAGATCGCCAAGGAAAAATCCAAAGACGCGGGTTCCGCGGAAAAGGGCGGTTCATTGGGTTGGGCAGTCCCCACCAACTTCGTCCCTCCGTTCGCCAATGCCATGCTCAGCCTGAAAAAGGGCACTTACACCAAGGAACCGGTTAAAACGCAATTCGGCTGGCATATCATCAAGATGAACGACGAACGCAACCTGAAAATGCCGACGTTTGAAGAACTCAAACCGCAGATCATGCAACGGCTGCAACAGCAGGAGATCCAGGACATGATTGCCGACTTGCGCAGCAAAGCCAAGATCGAATAGCAACCAATTCTTCTCAGCACAACAAACAAAAGGACTCTACCCGGAGTCCTTTTTCACGTGTCAAGCATCGTTTGCAAACAAGGTCCTGGCATCAATTCAGCAAATCATGATGATCTTTCGTCACCGAAATGCTGCCTCCCATCAAATATTTGGTAAATTACATTACAAACAAACCGTATTTTGTTGTTTTATTTGTATTTTATTATTACCATACCTTCGTGGCACAGTCCGTGCTGTCTTCAAGAGTGAAATTGTTTGTGGCGGATTAAACGCAATTCATCCGATTAACTGACTCAGGAAACTTTTTATTAATGCAGCTCACGGCAAACTTAAGGACATTCATGCGCTTTTCCGGCATTGCGGAACTTGGTAACTTCACTCACAGGCTTTTCTTGTCGGCCTGCCTGTTATTGCTTGTACCACAAATCAGCTGGGCTGCCGGCACGCCATCCGGAACCACGATATCCAATTCGGCGACGCTGACCTACTCCATTGGTGCCGGCCCCGCAACTACCGCCCCCAGCAACGTCGTGTCATTCCTGGTGGACAAGAAGGTGAATCTGCTCGTCACCGAAGTCACCGGATCGGCCACCTCGGTGAGCATCGGGCAGACCGCAGCGGTGACGACATTCTCCGTAACGAATCTGGGCAATGATACGCAGGGGTTTACGCTGGCGGCTGCCCTCGCCTTGGGCAACCCCGCAACCGGCGGCACTGCGCCTTTCACGACCAACAACTTCAGCGCGACGGGTTTGCTGGTATACGTCGACTCGAATGGCAACGGCGTATATGACGCTGGCGTCGATACTGCCGCATCCATCCCTGCATTGGCCGCAGGATCGTCCCTCAAGGTGTTCATCGTCGGCGATATCCCCAACACCGCATCCGGCGGCCAGCAATCGGTGGTCAGCCTGACGGCCACTGCGGTGGTCCCCACCACGATGGCCGCTTTGGTCGCCACGGCGGGCCCCAACACCGCAGGCGTGGATACCGTGTTTGCCGATGGTGCCGGCGTGGTCGACAGCGCAAGCGACGCCAAGTATTCCGCTTACGCCGCGTATCTAGTCAACGGTGTGAATGTGGCGCTGACCAAGACAGTGTCCAGCGTAGCGGACCCGAACGGCACCGCCGTGCTGATGCCCGGCGCGGTGATGACGTACCAGATCGCGGTCGCGCTCAGCGGAAGCGGAACCGCCACCAATCTGGTGATCGCAGACCCGATGCCCACCAACATCAGCTACCTTGCAAGCAGCATCACGGTAGCCTGCAATTCCGGCACCTATGTAGCGGCGGGCATAGGCGCGGGAGCTTGCTCGGGTGTCACCATCCCGCATCCCGCCACATCAAAAACCGACACTGCGGATGGCGATTTTGCGGATTTCAATTTCACCGCAGCCAATACCGTTACCGTCACGCTGGGGAATGTCACCTCCCCGGCAAACATTGTCATCACGTTCAAAGCAACCATCAACTAACCCAAGGAGACCACCATGCTTATATCCCGTCTGTTGTTCATCACCGCCCTGCTCGCCCTCCTGGGCGGCTTTTCGTCAGCCGCGCAAGCGGCCGGCGCAGCCATCAAGGTCACCAGCACCGCCCAGATGGAGACCGAAACGGTCGGCCCGGACGGCACAAAGATACTCAAACGCGGCCCCGTTGCAAAGGCCATCCCGGGCACCGAGGTGATCTACATCAACACCTTCCAGAACCTCATCAAGAAACCGGTCGGGGATATCGTCATCGATAACCCGATACCGAATGCCAGCATATACGTGGCCGGCAGCGCATATGGCAATGATTGCGACATCCTGTTCTCGGTGGACGGCGGCAAAAGCTTCAGCCATGCCGAAGATCTGACCGTGAAGGATGCGGACGGCTCGACGCGCCCGGCCTTGGCCAAGGACTACACCAATATCCGCTGGATCTACAAAGGACAACTGGCAGCCGGCAAGTCTGGCGAGGTCGGCTTCCGCGCGGCGATCAAATAACAAGGCAAACAGCGAACGGATCATGAACCCATTCCATTCGACTTATCCCGGGCGTTACCTGATGCCTGAACCCATGACGGATCCCCCGTGGATCCGCTCACCGTTTTCAGAGCGGGGCTTGACCACAGGTTCGGGCCCGCCATGAAAGATAAGGATTCATCAATTTTATTCAAAACCAGCAGCAAATTTTTAAGCAGTACTTTTAAGGAGAAGCAAAATGAAATCGATCAAAAAGAGCATAACGACCAGGCTCGCCGCACCGTTGTTCGGTGCGGCGCTGTTCGGCCTGGCATCGCAGGGCGCGTTCGCGCTAGGCACGCCGTCCGGCACTACCATCAGCAACACCGCCTCGCTGACATACACCGTTGGCGCCGTTCCACAGACCGCGGTCCCATCCAATCCCGTATCGTTTGTGGTCAGTGACAAGGTGGATGTTGTCCTGCAAACCAACGATATCGCGGATGTTGCCGTCGTGTCCGGCTCAGCACCGGTAACCGCGAACACCGTATTCAAGGTGACCAACAGCGGCAACACCACGCATGACATTCTGCTTGCTTATGTAGGGACTTTAGCTAACGGCACTCTAAGTCCCTTTGGTGGAACGGCGGATAGCTTCGATGTGTCTTCATGTGCGATAGCGACCGTCACGTTTGCCCCTCTCGGATCAGGCACCTATACGGCAGGTAATACGTATATCACTGCGCTGACGGAAGATGCGTCTGCAACAGTAACCTACACTTGTACCATTCCGGCGAATCAGGGCAACGGCACAGTGGCTGTCACTTCGCTCACAGCGACAGCGTCCACTACGACCACTCCGATAACTGCTACCCCTGCGGGTACGGCCGCAACACCGGGTGCGGTACAAACCGTGTTTCTTGCCAACACCGCTACTTCACTGGATGCGTATATCGTAGCGACAGCGACACTGACTGTAACCAAGAGCCAGGCGGTGATATGCGATCCCATCAATGGCAGCAGCTTCCCCAAGTACATCCCGGGTGCCTACGTGCAATATGGGATCACCATCGCCAACTCGGGTTCTGCTGCGGCGACTTTGAGCCAGATCACAGACGCGTTGCAAGTCGCTAACCTGACTTTCGATACCGGCTTGATCAGCGGTACGGGAGCAGGGTCGAATTGTGCCGCCGGCGTTGGTGCGCAAGCTCCCGGAGTCGGGTTTGGTGCGGTCAAGGGAGCCGGATTAGTTTCAAGTTATGCGGCGCCTGGTCCGGGAACTACAGCCGACGCAGTGACTGCGGGTGCGGATTTCAACGTGACTACCCCAAATACAGTCACGATCAATTTCCCCACTTTGGCTGGCACAGCAATCGGTGCGGCAGGTACCAGCACCACGCTGAACGCGACCAGTTACATCACGGTCTTTTTCAACGCGTGGGTAAAATAACCCGCGTCCATTGTCACCGTGCATGATGGTTTGACAATCAGCCCATCCCCTGCCGGCACAGCACAGCGTGCGACAGGGGATGGCTATGGCAGGTTGGCCGCAAGGCCAGCCCGCCTTTTGCTGCGCATATCGAGTGTGCAGCAAAAGGCGTTCGCGCATATCGCGCTCGCGTCACTCCTCGGCCTCCTCTCAACATTCGCCTGGTCGGCCACGCCCCCGGGAACGGCGATCAGCAACACCGCGACCGCGAGCTACACGATCGTCGCGACGCCGCTGACCAGCACCGGCGCGGTCACCGTGAACACCGCAGCCTGCATCGCGGTCGGGGTGAAGGTGGAACTGTTGCAATACAATCCCGCCGGCAGCGCTGTGACGGTTCAACCGGGGGCGTATTCGACCAGCGGGCTCCCGGCCGGGCCGTTTGTCGCACTGGCCAATCCGACCCTGTTGGGCAGCGCAACGCCGACCGCGTTGCCGGCCACACTGAATCTCGCTCCGCTGGCCCCAGGCTCGGCCTACTCGCCGAAGGAGCCGATCTTCCTGCGCGTGACCAGCTACGATGCGAACGTCAATCCCCTGGTGAACGATACTGTGGTGGTGACGCTGACCACCACCAACGGGGACAGCGAACTGGTGCAACTGACCGAGACCGGCCCTTCCACAGGGGTGTTCGTCGGCGCGATCCCTTCCTCAGCCAGCGGTGCGGCTGTCACGATCAATGACGGCATCATCGCCGTGTCAGCCAACGAGACCATCACAGCGGTATACAGCCACACTAACTGTTCAGGAACGATGATCGCCAACACCAGCACCGCATCGATGGATCCCTATGGTGTCGTGTTCAATTCGGCCACCGGCGCAGCGATCAACGGCGCTGCAGTCAGCCTGTTCAACACAACGACGGGTTCCACCGCGACGGTCTATTGCAACGATGGAGTGACGGTACTGACCCAACCGGTCACCTCCGGCTCGCCGACGAATTGCGATGCGACGATGATCCCGGGCGGATTCCGTTTCCCGCAAGTCGCGGCAGGGAGCTACAAGCTGGTCGTCACACCCCCGCCGGGAGACGCCTTCCCCTCCGCAGTGCCGGCGGCAAGCCTGTCGCTCCTCAGCATCGGCACTCCGCCAGCTGCGCCGGTGATCCTGGGCAACCCCGGCGGTGCCACGCCGGGCGGCTCCTATGGCGGCATATTCGCTCTGGTCGGACCGGCAGTGAACGTCGATGTCCCGGTGGACACCGGCGCGATGGTGCTGACGATACAGAAAACTTCCGACCTGACCACCGCCGGCATCGGCGACTTTGTTCCCTACACGCTGAGCATCACCAACAACACCGCCACGGCGTTCGCGACCGCCCAGATCGCCGACTACCTGCCGCCCGGTTTCCGCTACCAAAAAGGCTCGGCACGCCAGAACGGGGTGGCGATACCCGACCCGGTGATCTCCCCCGATGCGCGCACGATGACGTTCACGCTCAGCCTCGCCGCTTCAGCGACGGCAACTGTGCGCTACGTTGTCGAAGTGACCCCGGCGGCGCAGACCGGCGCAGCGGACAACACCGCCGCTGCAACCGGCGGCCTGACTTCCAATACCGCCCATGCCAGCATCGTGGTGACCCAGGACCTGTATAGCGACAAGGCCTTCCTGGTCGGGCGCGTGATCGACAGCTCCTGCAACGCCAGCATGGACAGCAACGCCAAAGGCCTGGCGAACGCGCGCATCGTCATGGAGGACGGCACCTATATACAGACCGACCAGGACGGTCGCTGGCATATCGACAACGTGCGCCCCGGCACGCACGTCGTCCAGCTTGACCTGGATTCATTGCCCAAGGATTATGAAGTGGTCGCCTGCGAAAAGAACGACCGCTTCGCCGGACGCGCCTATTCGCAATTCGTCAACGTGCGCGGCGGCACGCTGTGGCGCGCCGATTTCCACGTGCAAAGGAAAGCGCCTGAAACAGTGCGCATCACGCAAACGCTGAGCGCGCAAGCCGCGAACGACAAGACCATCGTGACGCTGGCGTTGGTCAGCAGCGCCGAAGTAACCGGTTACTCGGCCACCGTGATGCTGCCGGAATCCGCCCGCTATGTACCCGGCAGCGCCAGGCTGAACGGATTGCCGATCGCCGATCCGGACATTATGGACAAAGCGCTGATCTTCCGCAGCCATGCGCATCCGGCACCTTGGCAGGATCAATACAGTTTTGCACTCGAGGCCGCGGCGCCTGATGCGACACTGGATTCGATAGTGCGCTTCACCCCGCCCGCCGGCCCCGCACAGAACCTTCCCGTAGCGCATATCACGCTGGCCGGCACTGCCGCGGCCAGCGCCGCGACGTCTGCCGAGGTCGCGGTAGAACAAGCAGACATCAGGCCGGCCAAGGCATCGGACGATGATTCGACGCTAGGCGTCGAAAAATTGCCCTACGATGCCGCGTGGCTGGCAGCCGCGCAACCGGGCAATGAATGGCTGCACCCGCAGGAAAGCTTCCACCCAAACCTGCCGGTGATCAAGGCAGCGGTCAAACATGCGCCCGATCAGCGCGTCAAGCTGATAATGAACGGCGAGGACGTCAAACCGGTGTATTTTGACGGCGCGAAGACGAACGCGGCGCACACTGTCACGCTATCGACCTGGAGCGCGATCCCGATCAAGGACGGGGACAACCGGATGGAGTTGATCATCAGCGATGCCAATGGCAATGTGATCAGCCATACCGTGCGCAAAATCCATTACGCAACGATGCCTGATCATATCGAGCTGGCGCCGCAACAATCGCGGCTGGTCGCCGACGGCAAGACCCGCCCGATCATAGCGGTGAGACTGCTCGACAAGGACGGCGTGCCGGTCAGGGCCGGACTCACAGGCGAATTCACATTGAACGAGCCGTACCACTCCTATGACCGCCGCGAAGGCATGGACCGCGAACCGTTAACCGGACGCATCGGCGGCAAGGCCCGTTACGTCGTGAAGAGCGATGGCCTGGCGATGATAGAACTGGAGCCGACCACGCAGACCGGCGAAGCGGTCCTTGACTTCCCGCTCAACGACAAGCTCCCCCACGAAGTGCGCGCCTGGCTGGAACCCGGCCAGCGCGACTGGATACTGGTCGGCTTCGGGCAGGGCACAGTGGGGCAAAAGACCCTGTCCGGCAACATGCAGTCGCTGCAGGACGCGGACGCGGACAAGCAACTGTTCGACCAGAACGGGCTGGCGTTCTATGCCAAGGGCAGCATCAGAGGCGACTACCTGCTGACGCTGGCTTATGACACGACCAAACAGACCGGCGACCAGGTGCTCAAGCAGGGCGTTGATCCGACCCAGTACTACACGCTGTATGCCGATGCCACCCAAGCCAAGTTCGATGCGGCCAGTTCCAGCCGCCTGTATGTCAAGCTGGAACGCAAGCAGTTCTACGCGATGTTCGGCGACTACGACACCGGCCTGACCGTCACGGAACTGTCGCGCTACAGCCGCACGCTGAATGGCGTGAAGAGCGAATACAAGGGCGATAAGGCCGGCTACAACGCCTTTGCCTCGGTCACCTCACAGTCCTATATCAGGGACCAGATCCCCGGCAACGGCACATCCGGCCTGTACAAGCTGTCGCGCAACAACATTATGGTGAACTCCGAGAAGATCAGCATCGTCACCTACGACCGCTTCCAGTCGCAGAACGTCATCAGTACGCAAACGATGATGCAGTACCTGGATTACGATATCGACTACGTAAATGGCACGCTGAACTTCCACGAACCGATCAATTCGCGCGACAGCAATTTCAATCCGACATACATCATCGCCGAATACGAATCGAATGATACGACCGACCAGCGGGCGACCCTGGGCGGACGCGGCAGCTACAAGCCCGCCCAGGGCGTTGAAGTGGGCGCGACCCTGATACACGATGGCACGGTGGGCGCGAGCGGCAATCTGCAAGGCGTAGACACGACCATCCAGCTGCCCGGCAACAACAAGCTGCGCGCCGAGGCGGCAGCGACCACCGGCAACAATGAAGGCGTTTCTTCCAGCGGAGAAGCCTGGCTGACCGAATTGTCCCACCACGATAATCTCTGGGATGGCAAGGCCTATATGAGCGAACAGAGCGACGGCTTCGGCCTGGGCCAGCAGGCCGCGTCGGAAAGCGGCACGCGCAAATTCGGCCTGGATGGCAGCTATAAGTTATCCGATGCCTCGAAGTTCCAGTGCCAGGCCTACCAGCAGGAGAGCCCGTCCACCGGTGTGACCACCAGCCTGGTGGAAGGGCGCATCGACAACCGCATTACCGATGCACTGAGCGCCTATTACGGCGCGAGCAGCGCACGGAGCCAGGATCCCGTTAACGGCAATTCAGTCACGAATCAACTGGAAGCGGGCACGTCCTACGCGATGCTGGACAAGAGGCTGTCGCTGCACGCAGCGACCCAGATCAATGGCGCAGACACCGCAGGCACCGGTGCGATGCCGAACACCTTGACATTTGGCAGCGACTACAAGTTGACCGAGCAGAGCAAGCTGTTCGCCGAGCAGGAATTCGCGCGCGGCGACAACCTTTCAACCAACACCACCCGCGTCGGCATCCGCACCCAGCCGTGGATGGGCAACGAGATGTCGGCCTCCGTCGGCGGCGACATGAACAACGATGCCGAACGCATCTACGCGAACATGGGCATGGTACAAAGCTGGCAGATCAACAAGCACTGGCAGACCAAGTTCAGCATCGATCGCACCCAGACCCTGAACAACACGGCGGTGCCGCTCAACCCCAGCACGCCCCTGCCATCCGGCCCCGTTCCCGCGAGTTCCTCGAATCCGCTTGCCACGCTGCCAGCCGCTTCGAGCGACTACATCGCGTCATCGGTATCGGCCGCCTACCACGACACCTTGTGGAGCGGCAACGGGCGCATCGAGATACGCAACGCCAGCCTAGACAACGAGAAGAATCTGGAGCTGGGCGCGCAGCGCAATCTCGATCAGGGCCGTTCGCTGGCGGCCAGTTACTCCTACCAGGAAGCCGACAGCCAGGCAACCGGAGTGGAGACCAACACGATCAACACGGACCTGCGCCTCTCCTATGCAGACCGCCCGAACGACAGCCGCTGGATGTGGCTGGATCGCGCCGATTACATCACGCAAAACTCCCAGACTACCGGTTCCACGCTGAATGGCGCAAAACTGGTGAACAACCTGAACGCCAATTACCTGCCGGACCGCCGCACCCAGATTGCGCTGCAATACGGCGCCAAGTATGTGCTGGACACCATAGACGGGGCCGACTACATGGGCTACACCGACCTGACCAGCGCCGAGATACGCCACGACGTGTCGGAAGACTGGGACATCGGCATGTTCGCGTCGATCGAGCGTTCGGTGAGCGCCGGCGTGAACACCTTCGGGTTTGGCGCCTCGTTCGGCCGCAAGGTGGTGGACAACATGTGGGTGACCGCGGGCTACAACGTGCTCGGCATGAACGATCGCGACTTCTCGGATGCCTCCTACCGCGCAAAAGGCGCGTTCATCACGCTGCGCATGAAAGTGGACCAGGATACCTTCGGCTTGAACAAGGGCAGCGCGATCACCCGCCCGTTGACGACGGAATAACGTGATGGATACGGCGATCAAACTGAATCAGTTTGGAGATGCGGCTCCCGATAAAAACTTTCATGTTCGGAAGGCAATGAGCTTGGTCATGTCATACAAAAAATTGATCCAAGCGATCTGCCTCGTCGGGCTCGCTTGTCTGTCGCCCATCAACTCCGCGCGTGCTGAAGTCTTTTACGGGATCACCGCTAACGGAATATTCAGTGCGGATAGCGTGCAGGGCGGACCGGCGACACAGTTGGTGACTTTCGCCGTCCCTCTTGTGCAAGCCGCAACATTGGCCACCCGTCCCAGCGACGGCATGCTTTTTTATCTGGATTCCGGCAACGCCAACCCCAACCTGTGGCGCTGGGATCCCAGCAATCCGGCCACTCCACCCGTGCTGATCGGCACTCCCGGGGCAACCACGACGGGCGTCATACGCCTGGGCTTTGATGCGTCAAACAATCTGTATGCGATCAATAGCGGCGCAGGATCGTCGGTGTGGACGTTGAATCAAAACACCGGGGCAATCCTGACAGTGACTCCAGCGAGCGGTTATCTGGCCGGCAATCTGCCGGGCGGGGGCGACCTGTGCCTGCAGCCCTCCACCGGGGTGTTGTACATGGTGGCGGCTACAACCTTATACACGATCACATCTTCCGGTGTCGTTTCCCTCGTCGGTGCAATGACGGGCTTGCCCGGATCTGCGACAGGTTGCGCATTCAGCAGTGCAGGCCAATTGGTGGTGTCCCCCGGCACCACGCTCTATACAGTCAACATAGGCACCCTGGCCGCTACCGCGATGCCGGTAGCGACAGGGGTTGCTGCATTTGGCGATCTGGCCACTTCTCCCGCCCGGTCCGCCAATCTGCGCGTGTCCAAAACAACTAATAATGTCACGCCGGGCAAAAGTGTGAGCTTCACGGTGACGGTGACCAATGGCGGGCCGGACACGGCTACCGATGTGCGCATACTGGACGCGCTGCCGACCGGCACGACGTTCGTTTCATACACATCCAGCCAGGGCGCCTATACGTCTGCAGTCGGGGGGACGGCACCCGCTTGCACGGCACAAGGCATGTGGTGTGTCGGCACGCTGAACAACGGCGCATCGGCCACACTGACGATCAATGCGACGGTCACCGGAACCACGCCGATCACCAACTGGGCGCAGGTGGCCTATGTGGACCAGACCGATCCCAATTCCACACCCGGAACTGCGGTGCCCCCCATTCCCGCCGGGCAGGACGATCAGGCCAGCGCCACGATCACCCCCAGTCCGGATCTGCAGGTCGTCAAGACCGCAACCAGCGGTTTTGCGGTGGGCGCGAACGCGACCTATTCAATCGCCGTCAACAATCTGCTGGGCAGCCTCGCGACATCGGGCACTTACACGGTGATCGACAACATGCCGGCCGGCCTCACGATCGTCGGCACACCGGCAGGCACGGGCTGGAATTGCACGGCTTCGACCTCGGTCCAGCTTAATTGCACGAATGCCACGGCCATTGCCGCCGGCGCAAGCAATCCCAATGCGATCACGCTCACCGTATTGCCGGATGCCACCACTCCGCCCAGCGTCACCAATACCGCCACCGTCAGCGGCGGCAGCGAACCGGCCAGCAACAGCGGCAACAACAGCAGCACGATCACGACCAGCGTGTGCGCGGCGGGCGGCTGCCCAGATCTGGTGGTGAATAAATCCTCATCCGCCAGTTTTACCGTCGGCGCAGTCGGCAGCTACACGCTGAGTGTCTCCAACATCGGCGGCCTGACGACAAATACCAACAGCTACACGATCTCCGATACGCTGCCGACCGGCATCACGCTGAACACCGCTTCAGGCGGCGCTGGCTGGACCATAGGTGCGGGTTGGGCATGTACCGGCACTGCCGCCGGCAGTGTAGTGTCGTGCACCAGAAGCACTGCACTGGCGCCGGGCGCAACGTCTCCCACCGTGGTTTTCCCGGTCGCCGTGGCCAACACGGTCGCCGCGTGCGTCGCGACGCCCGCCACACTCTGCGCGGTCAATACCGCCACCGTTTCAGGCGGGGGCGAACCCCCCGCCGTCACCGGCAACGACTCCACCACGATAAGCACGCCGGTGATCACTTTTGATCTGGCCATCACCAAGGTCAAGACCACTGCGGCCGATTTCGTGCTCGGCGTTAATACCGCGACTTACACGATCACGGTCAGCAATGTCGGTGCGGCCAACAGCACCGGCACTTACACGGTTACCGACAACCTGCCTGCGGGTGTGACCTTGAATGCAGCGCCGACGGCAGGCGCGGGCTGGACGTGCACGAACGCTGGTCTCAATAACGGCCCCGGGGACCCCATCGTGCTGTGCACCAGGGCCACGGTGATTAACGCCGGCGCTTCATCAACCACCATCGTTTTCCCGGTAAGGATCGCGGCGGCGGCCGCGCCCAGCGTGACCAACACCGCCAGTGTCGGTAATGATCCGAACGAATCATCGAATCTGCAGACCAATAATTCGTCGACGGTGACCTCGCTGGTGGATGCGCCCGACCTGGTCGTTACCAAATCACACACCGGCAACTTTACGGTGGGGACGAACGGCGTCTACACCATCACCGTCTCCAACCTCGGCGCACTCGCCACCAGCACCACCGCCGTGACCGTGACCGATACCCTGCCAGCCGGCTTGACCTTTGTTTCCGACACCAGCGCCAGCTGGAACACCTGTACTGCTGCAGGCCAGGTTGTGACCTGCGTTTTGCCGACGGGTACCCCCATCGCGGCGAACTCCTCTGCACCGCCGATCGTGCTGACGGTCGCGGTGGCCGCCGCCGCGGCAACGGCCTCGCCGGTGACCAACAACGTCAGCGTCGCGGGCGGCAACGAGCCGGCCAACAATGCCGGAAACAACAGTTTCGCGGATACCACCTATGTCTATTACGCGCCCACCATCGCCAAGACTTTTGCGCCGACCACGGTAGTTGCCGGCTCGCCTTCGACGTTGACTTTGACGATCGGCAATCCTGCAGGCAACACCGTGTCCCTGCTGGGCGCGGCGATCACGGACAACTTCCCAGCCGGGATGTCTGTCGCACCGACACCCAATTTTACCAACAGCTGCGGCGGCACGATCTCATCGGGCAACAACGCAGGCGATACCTCCGTCATATTGGCGGGCGGTGGTCCGGTGGCAGCGGGCGCTAGCTGCACGATCAGTGTGAGCGTGATCAGTTCGACCATAGGCGCCAATGCGAACACCACGCTCGCGGTGAGTTCTGCCAACACGGTGACGGGCGGCACAGCAACCGCGACCCTGACCGTCACCGCCCCGGGCAACCCTATCCTGACCAAAGTGAGCGCGCCCAATCCGGTACAGGTAAATACCCCGGCGACGCTGACTTTCACGATCACCAACAACAACACCGTCACCAATAACATGGGGTTCACCGACACGCTGCCCTCGGGAGTGGTCGTGTCTGCCCCGGCAACCTTTGGCGGAACCTGTACCAGCACGGTAAATCCGGCGATGGTGCGAACCGCGACGGCCGGCGGCAATACGATCGCAGTCACGGGCGTGGATCTGGCAGCCAATGCGTCGTGCACCGTCACGATCAATATCCAGAGCGCCACCCCCGGCTCTTATCCCAACACCAGCACAAATATCTCTGCATTGGCGGCCGGGCTGACCGCAACCACCTTGAGCGACACTTTGACAGTCGAGGCGGCGACACTGACCAAAGCGTTCTCTCCGGCAACGATACCGGTGAACGCGATCTCGACGCTGACGTTCACGATCACCAATGGCGGTGGATTGCTTGGGGAACCCGGTTTGGGATACACCGAAACCCTGCCCGCCGGGGTCGTGCTCGCCAATGGCGTCACCAGCAACACCTGCAGCGGTACGCTGACCAACTCGGCCAACGGCGCTCTGGCTGCGGGAGGTAATACCGTCAAACTGGCAAGCGGCACCCTGGTCCTGGGTCAGACCAGTTGCACGATCACGGTGAATGTCACTTCTGCCGCGGCGGCAACGTATAACAACGCCACCGCAAACGTCACCGGCGTTTCGGCAAACCTGATCAACAGCGCTGTCGCGACCCTGGTGGTCACGCCGCCGCCCGTGCTGTCCAAGGCATTCAGCCCGACCGAAGTCGGCGTCGCGCAAATCTCTGCGCTCACTTTTACGATCACCAATGCGGCAGGCAATCCGGCGCAATCCAGTCTGGCCTTTACCGATACGCTGCCCGCCAATCTCGTATTGGCGAACGGAACCACCAGCAATACCTGCAACGGCACGCTCACCGATGCATCGAACAACCCCCTGGCCGCCAACGCCACCGGCGTGCAACTGGCTGGCGGCTCGATGAGCAGCGGCACGGCCAGTTGCACAATCACGGTCAACGTGCTCAGCAATACCCCGGCTGCCTACACCAATAACGCCACCAACATTTCGGGGATAGGCGGCGGCCTTTCAACAACCGGCCTGACCAGCACATTGACTGTGCGCGGCACGACCCTGACCAAGGCCTACAGCGCTCCCTCGATCTCGTTCAATGCCGGCGCGGTGCTGACCTTCACGATCACCAATAGCGGCGGCAATCCGGCGCAAACGGGCTTGAGCTTCACGGACACCCTGGCGGGCATAAAGCTCTTTGCAGTGCCTGCATCGCCGCAATGCGGCGGCACCGTGACCGGCACGGCGGGGGGCAGCACGATAGGATTCACCGGCGGCAGCCTCGCCGCAGGGGCGGCGTCCTGCACCGTCACGGTATCCATCTATGGCGCCGCCACCGGCACGTTCGTCAACAACAGCGGCAACATGAGCGGCTTGTCCGCCGGCATGACCAACAGCGTGAACGCCAGCATCGTCGTCAACGCATTGCCCGACCTGACCAAAGCGTTCTCGGTGTCCCCGATCAACGCCGGACAGACGGCGACGCTGACCTTCACGATCACCAACGCGGCCGGCGCACCGGCGCAAACCGGACTCACCTTCAGCGATGCGATGCCCGCCAATCTGCTTATTGCCGCCACGCCGAACGTGGTCAACGGCTGCGGGGGCACACCGACTGTCACCGCAACCGCGGGTACCGGCACGTTCGCGATCGGCGGCACCGGGGTGAATTCGGCGATCGGGCCTTCGACCTGCACCGTCAGCGTGAATGTCACCAGTTCCGTTGCGGGCGGCTATGTGAACGGCGCGGCGCAGGTGACGACCACCAACATGAATAACAGTGTCACCAACCAGACATTGACCGTGGTCGCCACTCCATCGCTCGCGATGGTCAAGACCGTCGCGGTGATCTCGGACCCGGTGAACGGGTCGAGCTTTCCGAAATTCATCCCCGGCGCTGTCGTGCAATACACCATCACTGCGACCAACAGCGGCTCGGGTCCGGTGGATGTCAATTCGCTGGTCGTTACCGATGTTGTTCCGGCCAATATGAGCATGTGCGTATCGACGTTGTGCAGCAATCCGCCGGTCACCCTTTCGTGCAGCAGCTCTCCACCTTGCGGCTTGTCACCGTTGAATTACGCCACCGATGTGTCCTACTCCAACCTGTCGGGCGGCGGCGCTCCTTTCAATTATGTACCGTCCAATATCGATGCGGCAGGATATGACTCCACGGTAACCGGTGTGAGCGTCAACCCGAAAGGCACTCTCAATGCGTCGGGCGCAAATTTCAGTATAAATCTATTGATGAAGATAAAATGATGGTCACGGAATCCAAGGTCACCGCAAACTGCAGAGTACGCCACCCAGCCCGGGCTTTCCATTCAATTTCGACTGTGTGCGTACAATGAACAATTTCCATGGCAACCAGAATGAATAAGGCCGGCTATCCGAAGTCGCCAGACAGACTGTTCCTGGGCTTTCTTTTGCTCTGCGCGATATCGGGCCATATTTCCGCTGCGCTGGCCGCCGATGATGTGCCGATGCAACAATCGCAACGGATCCAGACCCTGCAACGCCGCGCCGAAACACTGGCGTTCGGCGGACTCGATCCGAACAACTACCATCTGGTCAAGGCACGCACCTGGCTGGACATGGCATTCGACGAGTACTACGACAAGGACGACAGCGGGATCGTCCCGTCGGCGATGGCGCAGGCAGAAACCCTGCTGGATGCGCTGGAGAAAAAGCAGCCCGTCATCAGCATGGATACACCGCAACGATTGCCCGGCAGCGACCCGGTGCGTCCCGATCTGTGGAACAGGATCGCCGCGCTGAAGAAGGACAAAAGCTTCTCCTGTGCACAGCGTCCGATCGCCGAAGCCGAGGTCAACCTGGTTTGGGCCGGACACGAGAACTCCGAGTCCGGGCCGAGCGAAGCGGCGCCTTATTTGCGCATTACCGAAGACCGTATCTACGAGGCAAAGGTGGCGATCGACAATTGCGTAAAACCCGCGCCACCGCCGGTGATGGAAAAAGTCACGCTGTCCAGTGATGTGCTGTTCGACTTCGATCAATCGACGCTGGAGCCTTCCGCTTTGTCGCGTCTCGACGAATTGGCGAAGGAAATCATCACAGCGGAAATGCTGGAAAAGGTTGTTCTGGTCGGGCATACCGACCGTTTGCACAGCGACGGACATCCGGACCGCAACGCGTTGCTATCTGTGCTGCGCGCCGAAAGCATCAAGCAATATCTGATCGGCAAGGGTATCCCGGAGGCAAAGATACGCGCCAGCGGAGTCGGGTCCAGCCAACCGGTCGTTGAATGCCCGACTGATGTCATCGAGGAAAAACAGGTGATCTGCCTGCGGCCGAACCGGCGTGTGGAGATCGTTCTGCGCGGGGTGAAATGACAGCATGGCCAATTGATGGATGGCAGTATCGAGCCGGCAATGATGACTGCATGCTTAATGTTATTGAGCGCCGCCAGTATGCATTGACGAAGGAGCGAGCGATGAAGAACCTGTTCAATATATTCGTGATGTTGATTTCACTCACCGGGCTGGGCTCGTGGTGCGTAGCTGCGACGGCGGCAACCATAACTTCTACTGCAGCCGGTGGTAATTGGGGCACCACAACCACTTGGGTTGGTGGGGTTGTGCCGGCAGCGGGTGACACCGTCATCATTGCAACAACCGGTGGCGCCTCTGTTCAAATTGCCGCGACCATCACTCAAACCGGGCCGGTGACCGTCAATAGTGGCGCGATACTCGCCGCCACTACGGCTGGAGTCAACGGTAGCTCCATCACCGGCCTGCTGACCATCAACAGTGGCGGCACAGTTATCATAAAGCGTCCCTTCACTTTCGGAGCCGCAAATATATTCGGCACGATAGACTTCGGCTCTACCAGCACCACGGTCCGGGCGATAACATTCAACGGCGCCGTTACGCTCAATAGCGGCGCCGTGTGGGATGAATCCAATGGCGGAACCAATACCGTTCTGGATACCTTTACCTTTGCCGGTAGCCTGACGAACAACGCTACTACTTTCACCGCCCTGGCCGGTCTGCATACCTTTAGCGCTGCAGGGACGCTCAGCGGGGCAACCGTTACTGCCATTCCAAACGCCACCTTTACTGCCGCCTACACCAATTCGGGCACGTTGTCCGTATCCACCCTCCTTACCGTTACCGGCGTCACCTTAACCAACAACGGCACCATCACCGCGACTGCCGCACTATCCGGAACAGGTCAAGTAACACAAGGTACAACCGGCACGCTGAACCTCGGCGGCACCACGACCATCACCACCCTGACGGCTACCGCAACCGGCAATACCGTCAATTACAACGGCGCGGCACAGACTGCAAAAGTGACGACATATAGCAACCTGACACTTTCAGGTTCAGGCGCAAAGACATTCGCCACTACTCCAACCGTGAATGGCGTGCTTTCCATGCAAGGAACGGCAACCGTGACAGTTACTACCGGAGTAGTGACATACGGCGCAAATGCGACACTGCAATACAACTCGGCAACTGCAAGAACAGTATCTGCAGAAGAATGGATATCTCCATTTGCAGCAACCGGCGGGATCATTATTGCGAATACGGGTGTCATCACTGTGGGTGCCGCCAAAACCTTGAGTGCTTCAGCCCCGCTTACCATTAACAGCGGCGCGACATTGGCGACCGCGACTTATGTAATCACGGTAAACGGCAACGTGAACAACGCCGGCGCGATTACCTCGACGACCGGCAGCATCACGCTGAGCGGCGGCACATCGGCCCATATCCTGTCCGGCAATGGCAGCTACACCAACCTGATCTTGAACGATGCGCTGGGCGCGGCGCTGGCCGGCAGCCCGGCCGTGAGCGGTGTGCTGACGCTGACCAACGGGATCATCACCACCGGCGCGAACACGCTTGCAGTGACGTCAAACTGCACCACCGGCATCACCGGCGGTAGCGCCACCGCTTATGTGCTGGGCAACCTGACGCTGGACTTTCCCGCGGGCAGCAATACCTGCACCTTCCGTATCGGCGTGACGGGATCTTACACGCCGGCAGCAGTCGCGATGGTCGGGGTGACCTCCTCGCTCGCGAACAGCAGCCTGACGGCCCGCACCGATGCGGGCGATTATCCCGGCATCTCGTCCAGCGCAATCAACCCTGCACTGGACGCGAACCTCTTTTGGACGCTGACCCCCGGCGCCTCATTGGCTTTTACTTCATACAACCCCACTTTCACCTTTACCAGCGGCAATCTCGATCCCGGCGCGGCGACAGCCAGCTTCATCATCGGGCAATATAACGGCAGCGCATGGAGCTATCCGACCATCAGCGCGGCACTGGCCACCAGCGCTGCGGCGACCGGAATAAGCTCGGCAAGCGGATTCGGTGTGTTCGCGGTCGGCCAGGCGATCAGCATCACCGGAACCGTGTTCGAGGACATCAACTATGGCGGCGGTGCGGGTCGCAGCCTGGGCGCTTCCGGCGGGGTGGGCATCAGCGGCGCACGCGTCGAGTTGTACAGCAGCGCAGGCGCGTTTGTAAGCTCGACCACCACCTCGGCCAGCGGGATCTACGTGTTTAACAGCCTGGCCAACGGCACCTACGCGGTGCGCGTCGCGAGCAACGGCGCGACCGGCGTGCGCTCCACCCGAGCGGTCTGCATCACCTGCGTGCCGGTGCAAACCTATCGCACCAACGCCGGCAGCGGCATGGCCGCAGCGGTCACCGACCATGTCGGCGGGGAGAATCCCGCGCTGGTAGACGCGGCGGACAATACCAGCAGCGCGACCCTGGCCTCGCTCACAACCGGCACCACCGCCGCAGAATCCATCACGACCGTGACGAAGGGGGTGGCGCCGGTGACCGGCGTCGATTTCGGCTTCAACTTCGACACCATCGTCAGCACCCGCAATTCCGGACAGGGTTCGCTGCGCCAGTTCATCACCAATGCCAATGGGCTGGGCGGCGGGGCGAGCCTGGCACAAAGCGGATTGACGGCGGGACTCGAAACCTCGGTGTTCATGATCCCGAACGGGTCGGCCAATCCGGGCCAGAACACCGGCTATGCCAATCAGTTGACGACCGCCGGCTCGAACGCCGGTTCGGCCGTGATCACACTGGCCAGCGCGCTGTCCGCGATCAGCGCGGCCAGCATCAGCGTGGATGGAACCACGCAAACCGCCGATGTCGGCGACACCAATCCTGGGCTGGTGGGTACCGGAGGTACAGTCGGAACAACTGCGGTCGCGCTGCCCCAATTCAACCGGCCCGAAGTGGTGATCGCTGCCGGTGCCACCCAGGTAAGCGGCACCGGAACGGGGGTATACATAAAAGGCCTGGCCGTGTCGAATGGCGGCATCATCGTCGCGGGCAACAATTCGGTCGTTCAGGATTGTCTCGCCGGGATGGATGCCAACGGCACGGTCACCACCGTGTACAGCGCCAGCTACGGCATCACCGCGGGCGCGGGTACGGGCATCCTGATCCACCACAATTATTCCAAGGTGAACGACAGCTCGATACGCGGCGACAGTCCCGGCGCGAATCTGACCATCGAATACAACGAGGTCGATTCCCCCCAAGGCACCCCGGGCGGCGGGCACACCGCAACCTTTGACGGCGTCCTGATCGTCAACTCCGCGGCGAATGTCACGGTGCAATACAACCTGATCAAGAACCAGCGCGGCGGGGGTCTGGAATACGGGTTCGGAACCGGCGCGGTCACCGGGCTGGCGCAGAACAATACTGTCATAAATAACGGCTGGACCAGCACGGGCGTCGCGTCTACCGAACCGCTGGATGTCGTCTTTTACAGTCTGGCCGCGGGCACCAACATCACCTTCAAGCAAAACGTCGTGACCGGAAGTTCCGGAGCCGGCGTCGCAGTGGTACCCGGCACGACGGCACTGACCGTCTGCTGCGTCACGATCAGCCAGAACAGCATCTATTCCAACGGCGCGATAGGCATCGTCCTGAATTCTGTCACTAGCGATCCGAATACCTATACGGCGCAAGGCGAGACGCTGAACGACAACAACGATGCCGATTCCGGACCGAACGGCATGCTCAACTTCCCTATCCTTGCGACTGCAACGATTTCCGGCAGCAATCTGGTGCTCACCGGATGGTCGCGCCCGAGTTCGACGATAGAGCTGTTCATCGCCGCGCCCGACCCTAACGGTTTCGGCGAGGGCAAGACCTATCTGGGCACGCTCGGCCCCCCCACTGGGCCGGTTTCGACTTACGGCCCGGGCGCGATCAACGGCATCGCGCAGGGCACGGACACCTCTGCCAACAGTTACACTTTCACGATCCCGCTGGCCTCGCTGCCCGGTGTCGTCAACGGCACGACGCTCACGGCGACTGCGATGCTGGCGGGAGCCACTTCGGAATTCTCCGGCAACGTGGTCGTGAGTTCCTATCCGTCCATCACGATGCTCAAAACCGTCTCCGTGATCTCGGACCCGGTGAACGGGACGACGAATCCGAAATTCATCCCTGGCGCAGTCGTGCAATACACCATCATCGCCACCAACTCCGGCGGGCCGGCAGACAGCAACTCGACGGTCATCACCGACCCTATCCCGGCGAATACCTTGCTGAATAATGCTCCGGTGACGTTCACCCAGGGCTCCACGTCGAGTACCTTGACCTACACGGCCGCGACCGATCTGTCCTTCTCGAATAACGGCGGTACGAGCTATGGTGTCACGCCGACATTCAACCCGACGACAGGCTGCGATACCACCTCGCCGTCGATCACGAACGTCCGCATCAACCCGAAAGGAACGTTTGTCGGCGGCGGGGCGAGCTTCCAGTTGACATTCACCGTGTGCGTGCAATGATCATTCTGAGGTAATTTCCAAGATTGTCTGCTCGCGGCGGCATCGTGTCCTGCCAGGAGATGATTATCATGCCGCCTCTGCCTCCGGCGGTTCATCGCAGCACGCGCCGTCTTCTCTCCCATTCCAACCGTCAATTTCCCAAGCGCTTCAATAGAGTTCGCCCGGCCCGCAACCGGCATATACTGTTCATTCTGCAATTCGAACTTTAGCAGGCATATATTCATCGGCAGTGTTATTCCGGTATTGGGAAATGGCATCTCCACCCTGACCATGAACGAAGGTCCAAGGCTCGGAACCAGAGCCGTGAACCCGGGACCTGCATTCTTAACTTGTATCAAACGCCATACAAAAAAAGCATTGCCGCTTACAGAGCCGACACACTATGGGTGGCTGACTCCCATAGAATGAAATCATTGTCAAAATTGCGGAATCGTGAAAATGCACTCAAGTATCAAACAGCACCTGCTAACCGTATTGCCATTGGCTGCGCTGTTGCTCTCTGCATGCGCCGGCAACAACAGTTACACGATAGGCGGCACGGTTACCGGGCTGGCAGGTTCTGCGGGAGGAGGGCCCCTTTCCTCCTCCTCGTCACTGGTTTTGCAGGATAACGGCGGCGACAACCTCACCATTTCAGCCAACGGAGCCTTCACCTTTCCCACCGCGCTGACCAGCAATGCCTACACCAGCGCAACATACAACGTGACAATCCTGACCCAGCCGACCGGCCAAACCTGCACCGTGACGAACGGCAGCGGCACGGCAAACGGTGACGTCACCAGCGTGTTGGTGAATTGTGCGAGCGGCAGCACTTCGGTCTATGTGGTGAACGCAAGCGCCAACAACGTCTCGCAGTTCACTATCGGCGCCAATGGGACGTTGAACACGCCGGTAGCGTCTTCGATTGCGACCGGCTATACCCCCTACGCCATCGCAATCGCTCCTTCGGGCTTGTATGCCTATGTGGCGAACAACTTTAACGGGGCCGGCGGCAACAACGTGTCGGAATACACCATCAACAATGCCGCGCTTACACCCAACGCCATTTCGGCCTCGGTTCAGGCCGGCACCCACCCGGTATCCGTCACCATCGACCCTTCGGGCAGCTACGTCTATGTGCTGAATGCGACCAGCGACAACGTATCGCAATACACCATCAACAGCGATGGGACATTGACACCCGGCTCGCCAATCCAGACCGGCACCACGCCAAACTCACTCGCCCTCGACCCTGTTGGCTCTTACGCCTATGTGGCGAACTACGGCGACGGCACGATTTCAGAATATAACGTCAGCGGCGGTGCTCTTGCTCTGGCGGCGACAGTTCCGGCGCCGCCAGCCGGCAACAACGCACCGGCATCCATCGCGGTCGACCCGACCGGCCAGTACGTCTATGTGGCGGACTATGCCAGCAACACGGTCTCGGAATACAGCA
Source organism: uncultured beta proteobacterium (assembly GCA_963723415.1). GTDB lineage: Bacteria > Pseudomonadota > Gammaproteobacteria > Burkholderiales > Gallionellaceae > Gallionella. The sequence goes on from CAVRQB010000004.1 coordinate 907,299, forward strand.
TCGGGACGGGCGGCGCGCTGACTCAGACCGGATCAATTGCTGCGGGCGCAAACCCGATATCCCTCACCGTATCGGGTTCATACGTCTATGTGGCAAATTTTAATGCCAATACCAGCGGCACTGTCGGCAGCGTCTCGGAATACAGCATCGGCCCAAGCGGTGCGTTGACGCTGATAGGGACAGTTGCGGCGGGCGTGAAGCCATCGTCCGTGGCTGTTGCGGGTTCATATGCCTTTGTGACCAATTTTGGGGACGGGACCATCTCGCAATACACGATCAACAGTGACGGGACGCTGTCAGCCAATACCACCACTCCCACGGTGAATGTGACCGGGCAACCGATAGCCGTCATCGCCGCGCAGTAGCGGAGCAGACAAGCCGCGCAGCACCGTATCGATTCATTTTGAGGCGAAAATATCGAACGCAGCGCGCAAACTCAATCTATAATAAGCGCACAATAATTGACGTGGGAGGACGTATGCTACGCAATCATCTGGGCGCCATCGTAATCCTGGCCGCAGCTGCCGGGTGCGCCACAAAGCCGGTCAACGCGCCAGACAACACGCCGCTCAAGCCCACCGCGGTGATCGAGCACCATATCGTCAACAACGGCATCATGGGGATGTTCCCTTTCGAGAGTGATGAACGCCAGTACTTTCGTTCCAACATGCGCCGCGACGAAGCCACGCTCAAGGGAACCGGCACGTTCTCCGGCTTCATCGTGGGCACGCGATACAGCACCGATATCATCCGCCTCGACCGCAACGTTAGATGGACGCTGAATGCGGATAAGGCGGAGTACACCGAATGTCCGCTGAAGGGTTGCGTCAAGCCTGCGAAGCCGTCACCCAAACAGGAGCAGCCTGCGCAACAACAACCCGAGGCCAAGCATGAACCCGGCTGCACGGTGCGCATTGCGCACACCAGTTTCACGGTCAAGGCGACCGGCCAGAAGAAACCCATCAACGGATTTGACACCAGCGAATATCAGGTCTCCTGGGTCGTGAAACTTCACGACCCGCACGCACGCGTTACAACCAGCACGCTGAACATGGATATCTGGACGACTCCGATGACCGGCACGATGCATGACATTCTGGATATAGAAGAGAGCTTTAACCGTGGCTATAACAGCGCGATCGCCGAGACCGGCAAACAGGAAATGCTTCCGACCGAGGCTGCCAAGCTGATCTCGACCTATATGGCCGGCATGCTGAAGCATGGTGATCTCAAGGCATTCCTCGATGCGGGAAAGCAGATGGAAAAGATCAAAGGCCGCCCCATTTCGACCCATCTGGACTGGAGCCTGGAAGGCGATGCATGCGCCCCCAAGGAAACAGCCAGCAAATCCTCAAGCAGTTCAATTCCCGCCAATACGGGAGATCTCGTCTCCAACCTGACCGGCATGTTCGCGCAGAAGAAGGCCGAAGATACGGTGAAAGCAGGAGCGGGACAACCTATCCTGTCGTTTACCGTCGAGGTGAAGAAGCTGGCGATCGAACCGGTGCACGACGGAGAATTCAGCGTGCCCAGGAATTACAAATTGGTGTCGCAGCCCTAGGTGCAGGGCAAGAGACGAACAACCTTGGCCTATCCGAGACATGAAAACGGCGGCCTCCCGGCCGCCTTTTTCATGTAGCGAATTGAAATATCAACCCACCCACTTCCTTGCATTCTGGAACATCTTCATCCATGCGCCGTTCTCCTGCCAACCATAAGGGTGCCAGGAATTCTGCACTGCGCGGAACACGCGCTCGGGATGCGGCATCATGATGGTAAAGCGCCCGTTCGGCGTGGTCAGACCGGTGATGCCTTGCGGTGAACCGTTCGGGTTGAGCGGATAGGTCTCGGTCGCGCTGCCGCGATTGTCGACATACCGCAGCGTCACGAGTTTCTGCGCCGCCTTGAGGCGTTTGCCGTCGCCAAAACGAAGTTTCAGTGAAGACTCATGCCCGCTTGCGGGCGTGATGCCGGAACTAAAATCGGCATAGCCTTCACCGTGCGACACCACGACGGGCATGCGGCTGCCCTCCATGCCTTTGAACAGGATCGATGGGGACGGCTGTACCTCGACCATCACGAAGCGTGCCTCGAATTGCTCCGACTGGTTGCGTGCGAAGTGCGCCCATTTGTCGGCGCCCGGGATGATCTCGTGCAGCTTGCTCATCATCTGGCAGCCGTTGCACACGCCCAGCGCGAACGTGTCCCTGCGCTTGAAGAACGCCTCGAACTCGTCTCTGGCCCTGGCGTTGAACAGGATGGATTTCGCCCAGCCCTCCCCCGCCCCCAGCACGTCGCCGTACGAGAATCCGCCGCACGCCGCGAGGCCCTTGAAATCGCGCAATGAAACACGGCCGCTGATGATGTCGCTCATGTGCAAGTCCACCGCGGCAAACCCGGCGCGGTCGAACGCCGCCGCCATCTCCAGATGGCCGTTCACGCCCTGTTCGCGAAGGATGGCTATCCCGGGCCGGGTAAGCAGCAATAGCGGGGAGATATTCTCGTTCAATTCATAGCTAGTCTTGACGTGCAGGCCGGGATCGGCGGCATCCAGCAGACGGTCGAACTCCTGCTGCGCACAGTCCGGATTGTCGCGCAGCTTCTGCATCCGGTATGTGGTCTCCGACCAGATGCGCTGCAGTTTCACGCCGCTTTCGCTGAATAGTTGCTGTCCGCCGCGCGTGATCTCTATCATGCCGGTTTTATTCAGCGTGGCGATCTTTTGCACGCCTTTCAGCCCCGCGTCATGCGCCAGTTCCATCACATGCTGCACGTCACGGTTACGCACCTGTATCACCGCCCCGAGTTCTTCATTGAACAGCGCGCGCAGCGTATCGCCGTGCGACTCGTCAAGATTGATTGTCAAACCGATGTGACCGGCGAAGGCCATTTCGCACAGCGTGACGAACACCCCGCCGTCGGAACGGTCGTGATAGCTGAACAGCTTGCCCTCTTCATTCAGCCGCTGTATCAGCCCAAAGAACGATTTGAGCACCAGCGCATCGTCCACATCGGGCGCGACGTCGCCAACCTGCTTGTACACCTGCGCCAGAGCCGAGCCGCCCATGCGCTTCTTTCCCTGCCCCAGGTCGATCAGCAGCAGCGTGGTATCGAGGAACGGCGCGAGCTGCGGGGTGAGGGTCTCGCGCGCATCCGGGCTTGGCGCAAATGCGGTGACGATCAGCGACAGCGGCGCGGTAACGGATTTGTTTTCCCCGTCTTCCTGCCATACCGTCTTCATCGACATCGAATCCTTGCCGACCGGGATGCTGATGCCAAGTTGCGGGCACAGTTCGATGCCGACCGCGCGCACCGTATCGAACAGTGCGGCGTCTTCGCCATGATGTCCGGCGGCAGCCATCCAGTTCGCCGAGAGTTTGATGGAGGCTATCTTGTCGATGCGCGCTGCGGCGATGTTGGTGATCGCTTCGCCCACCGCCATGCGCCCCGAGGCGGGCGCATTCACAAGTGCCAGCGGCGTGCGCTCTCCGATCGCGAATGCCTCGGCACGGTTCGTGTTGAATCCCATAAGTGTGACGGCGACATCCGCCACCGGCACCTGCCACGGCCCGACCATCTGGTCGCGCGCGGTCATGCCGCCGACCGTGCGGTCGCCGATGCTGATCAAGAAATTCTTGTTCGCGACGGAAGGCAGACGCAGCACCCGCTCGATCGCGTCGCGCAAATCGATCTGGCTGATATCGCAGGCAGCCAGCCGCGCGGTCTCGCGCGCCACGTTGCGCGTCATCTTCGGCGGCTTGCCGAGCAGTACCGGCAACGGCATGTCCACCGGGTAATCGCCGAATTCCATGTCGTGCACGGTGAGTTGATCGTCAGCAGTCGCGACGCCGACCACCGCGAACGGGCAGCGTTCGCGTTCGCACAGTCCGCGAAACTCTTCCAGCCGTTCCGGCGTGATTGCCAGCACATAGCGCTCCTGTGATTCGTTGCACCAGATCTGTTTCGGCGACATGCCGGTCTCGTCCAACGGTATCTTGCGCAACTCGAACCGGGCGCCGCGCCCGCCGCCGTGCACCAGCTCGGGCAGCGCGTTCGACATGCCGCCCGCGCCGACATCGTGTATCGACAGGATGGGATTCTTGTCGCCCATCTGCCAGCAACGGTCTATCACTTCCTGCGCACGGCGCTGCATCTCGGGATTGCCGCGCTGCACGGAATCGAAATCGAGATTCTCGGCATTGCTGCCGGTATCCATGCTGGATGCGGCACCGCCGCCCAGGCCGATCAGCATGCCGGGCCCGCCCAGATGCACTACCAGCGCGCCGGCCGGAATTTCGTGTTTATGCGTGTGTATCGCCGCAATGTTGCCTACCCCGCCGGCGAGCATGATGGGCTTGTGGTAGCCGCGCATCTCGCCGCTGACGTTCTCTTCGAAGGTGCGGAAATATCCGGCCAGGTTGGGCCGCCCGAACTCATTGTTGAACGCCGCTGCGCCGATCGGTCCTTCCAGCATGATCTGCAATGCGGAGACGATACGGGAGGGACGGCCATAAGTCGTTCCCTCTCCCCCTGCCCCTCTCCCACGAGTGTGAGAGGGGAGCAAATCAGTCCCCTCTCCCGCAAGCGGGAGAGGGTTAGGGAGAGGGCAGCAACGTTCCCACGGCTGCACAAACCCCGGAATGTTCAGGTTGGAAACCGAAAAGCCGGTCAGTCCGGCCTTGGGCTTGGAGCCCCTGCCTGTCGCGCCCTCGTCGCGTATCTCGCCGCCCGCCCCTGTAGCCGCACCGGCGAACGGCGCGATCGCGGTCGGATGGTTGTGGGTCTCGACCTTCATCAGCGTGTGGGTCAGTTCATCGCTGTACGCGTATCCGCCACCGGCGCGCGGGTAGAAACGCTCGATGCGTGCGCCCTCGATCACCGAAGCATTGTCGGTATACGCCACCACCGTGCCCTGAGGGCTGACCTTGTGGGTATTGCGTATCATGCCGAACAGCGAGATGGTTTGCGCTTCTCCGTCGATCACCCAATCTGCATTGAAGATCTTGTGGCGGCAATGTTCGGAATTGGCCTGGGCGAACATCATCAATTCGACATCGGTCGGATTGCGCTTCAGCTTCTTGAAATTCGCGGCCAGATATTCTATCTCGTCATCCGAAAGCGCCAGTCCCATCTCGCGGTTGGCGTCTTCCAGCGCAGCCCTGCCGCCGTTCAGCACATCCACGGTTTCCAGCGGCTGCGGCGCGCCGGGCCGGAAGATCATTTCCGCCGCGCCTTCGATATCATCCAGTACGGACTCGGTCATGCGGTCATGCAACAGCGGCAGCAGCACGGCTCGTTCATCCCCGGTCAATGCCTTGCCGTTCACTGTCTGCAGGTAATAGACCACACCCCGCTCGATGCGCGACACGCCGGTCAGGCCGCAATGCTGCGCGATGTCGGTAGCCTTGGTGGACCAGGGCGAGATCGTGCCGAGACGCGGCACCACCAGAACATGCTGCACCGCCCCCGGGAGCAATGGTTCACCGGCCTGCTCATCCACTCCCAGCACCTGATCCAATAGCCGGGCTTGTGCCTTGCTGAACGTCCCGCCATGCGCCACCTGCAAGGGCAATGCCGAGAGCTGTCCGGAACTTGTGCTGCTTTCGTTCAGTGCAACGAAGTAGCAATAGCGCGTGCCGGCGATGACCACGTTGCGCGCAATCGCACGCAGTGCGCTGCGCAGTTTTTCGAGACGGAAGTCAGACAACGCAGCTGGGCCCACAGAGACTCGAAACATGGTGATGACCATAATAAAAATCCGGGACGCGATTATACTATGCACCACCCATATGAACGATTTATGAAAATGAACGCACGCGCCCCCGCCCTCAAACCCATAACCTTGACCAGGCTCCGGGCCATGGCAGGCTTTCCGACGCGCCCGCGTGACAGCCACAAGGGCATGTTCGGCACGGTCGCAGTGATCGGAGGGGCCGCCGGCATGGTGGGCGCACCCCTGCTTGCGGCACGCGCAGCGCTCCAGCTGGGCGCGGGTTGCGTGCATGTGGGGCTGCTGGCTGAAAACGCCCCGGGTGTCGATATGCTACAGCCGGAGCTGATGCTGCACAGCGCGAAGGATTTGCTTCGCTACCACCCTCACCCCAACCCTCTCCCGGTGAAACAGCCCTCTCCTCGGCCCCTCGCTTCGCTCTCCCCTCCCGCAAGCGGGGAGAGCGAAGCGAGGGGGGCGAAGCCGGGCGAGCGAGAAAGGCCCTTTTCAATCCTGGCGGGCGAGGGGGCGAACGTGAAAACCATGTTCAATCCTGACGTGCTCGCGATCGGCTGCGGCCTGGGAACTTCGATAACTGCGCAAAAGCTGCTGTACGAGGCACTCAAGCGCAATGCCGCCCTTGTGCTGGATGCCGATGCGCTGAACCTGCTCGGCAAACATTCCGATCTGCAGGAAGACCTGCGTACCAGAAAGCAGCCCGCCGTGCTTACACCGCATCCCGGCGAAGCAGCGCGTTTGCTGGCTTGCGGCATCCGGGAAGTTCAGGCGGATCGCGCTGCGGCTGTACTGCAGATCGCAACAACGTTGCGCTGCAGCGTGGTGCTGAAAGGCGCTGGCAGCTTGTGCGCCACCAGCGAAGGTCAACTGTTCGTCAACAAGACCGGCAATCCCGGCATGAGCAGCGCCGGCATGGGCGATGTGCTGACCGGCATGATCGCGGCCCTGATCGCGCAGAGAATGTCGGCAGATGACGCGATGCTGCTGGCCGTGCATTTGCATGGGGCGGCGGGCGATGCGCTGGCGGAACAGGGCGTCACAATCGGCATGACTGCCGGCGACGTCACCGAGTGGGCGCGCTGGCTGCTGAACCAGTGGGTCAACAAATAGCCAGTGGGTGACAAATAGATTGGCCACCCCGATCGACATACGCGAAGAAGCCGGCGTGCGCACGCTGCACTTCGGCTCGGAATGGATACAGGGCGCGATGCGCATTGCGCGGCCGTGGAACCTCGAACTCGAATACACCCGCGAGATGATGGCGTCCCTGCTGTTGCGCGACGATGCCAGCTGGCCGCGCAAGGTGCTGCTGATCGGCCTGGGTGCTGCCTCACTGACCAAATTCCTGTATCGCAACTTTCCGCTCGCGCATCTGACCGTGGTCGAGATCGAGCCCGCCGTGGTCGCCGCCGCGCGGCAATTCTTCAAACTTCCGGAAGACGCAATGCGCATAAACCTGGTCATCGGCGACGGTGCGGAATATGTGCTGAACAGCGACAGGAAATTTGACCTGATCCTGGTGGACGGCTATGACGAAAATGCCAGTTCCGGCGCGTTGGATAGCCTGCCGTTCTATCAGGGGTGCCGGGCGCGTTTGAGCGGCGGCGGGGTACTGTCGGTCAACCTGCTCACCAGCGACCGCCGCTTCGATCGCAGCATAAAGCGCATCGCCGAAGCATTCGATGATCGCGTGCTGGCGTTCCCTTCATGCGAAAGCGGCAATGCGATCGCGTTGGCGGCGGAAGGCGATCCTGTGGACATATCGTTGTATGACCTGAGAGAAAAGGCGCTGGACCTGAACAGGGCAACCGGCCTGAACCTGATGCCCGCGATCGCGCGATTGGAAAGGGCGCAATGCTGCCTGGGCAGCATCCTGAAGCTGTAGTCCGCAACTCAAAATTCGAATTTTTGTCCTTGCTCAAGACGCGTCGGTTGAAATTCCGCGCAGGCTGCGAAAACTTCCGCCATGATCGTATCTTCCCTGCCCGGCTCCATGTGGGTGATGAGTAGTTTCACCGGACGTTGCAGGCGCGCCAGTCCTCGTGCCAGCAGCATTGCAGTCATGTGCCCGGATCGCGCCGCGCCGCCGGCATTGTCATTCAGGAACGTAGTCTCTATCATCAGATAACGCAGATTCGCTATGCCGTTCAGCGCCGCCCAGAATGGCTCGCAGTCCGTGGTGTCACCCGAGTACACGAAACTTCCCGAACCGCTATCCAGGCAGTAACCCACGGCCGGCACGGCGTGGCGCGCCGGCAACGTAGTGATGCGCCTGTTGCCCAGCAGCGTAGTATCGCCGAGTTTGACCGGAACGAAGCGTATGTAGGGATCGTCAGGAGTCGGCAGCACGGTGTAATCCGGCCACAGCTTGCCGTTCAGCAGGTTCTCTTTCAGCGCGGCTATGGTCTGAGGCAACGCATGCACCAGCAGCGGCCGCTTGCGCAAGAATGCGACTGCATCGGCAAGCAGCGGAATGAAACCGCAATGATCGAGATGGGAATGGGTCAGAAATACGTGGTCCACCCTGGCCATCTGTTCCAGGCTAAGGTCACCGACGCCGGAGCCGGCATCGATCAGGATATCGTCATCCAGTAACAGCGCGGTGGTGCGACGCGCGCCGCCGATACCGCCGTAGCAGCCCAGTACCGCAAGTTTCATTTTTCCTCCGGCCAGACGATCAGGTTCAGGCGCCTACCCTATCAAGTTCATTGCCGCGAATCAAGGCTCGGCGGCGCAAGCATCAGATTCGCGCGCGATGCGAATCAATGGCACAATTGAACCGGAAGTGGATTGCCTTTCTTTGCCCTATCAATTTCAAGGAGAAAACATGAGCATGCTGATTTTTCTTGGTGTGATCGCCGTGCTGCTGATCTACGTTATCAGCCTGTACAACCATCTGGTCAATGTCAAACACGCCGTGTCCAAGGCTTGGGCGAACATCGACGTGCTGCTCAAACAGCGCCATGACGAGCTGCCCAAGCTGGTCGAGGTGTGCAGGCAATACAAACAATTCGAACAGGCGACGCTGCAAAAGGTCATCGAGGCGCGCTCGCAGGTGCATGCCGCGCGTGAGAGTCAGGACATCGGCGCGCTGGGTCGGGCGGAAAGCGCATTGCGCGCCGGGCTCGGCAACATCTTCGCGGTGGCGGAGGCTTATCCCGAACTGAAAGCCAACGAGAACTTCATGCAACTGCAGAATCGCATCACTTCGCTGGAGAACGGCATTGCCGACCGCCGCGAGCTGTATAACGACGCGGTGAACATCAACAACGTGCAGATCGAAGTCTTTCCCGCCAGCATCATAGTGGGCATGTTCGATTTTGGCGAAAAGCCGCTGCTGGAATTTTCCGCCACCGAAAAGGCGGATGTGGATATGAAGCAATTATTCGGTTAAGCCCCTGGCCGAGCATGCTGGATAGTTTTCGCCGCGAATACGCGCATCTGGTCACCTCCGGCGCGCAACTGCTGCTGTTGCTGGTCGGACTCAGGCTGGGATCGCGCAACGGCTGGCTGAGCTGCCTCGCGATCATGGCCGCCATCAGCATCCTGGCCTGGCTGTCCGCCTTGAACCGGCTGCGCACGATACGCGACACGCCCACCTCGAAGATCGCATCAGCCGCACAGGGCTACGTGGAACTCACTGGACGCGGCCACCCCTTCGGAGAACCCCTGCTCGGGAAACTCAGCCTGCTGCCCTGCTTGTGGTATCGCTACAAAGTTGAACGGCGCGAAACCGGAAACAAGTGGAAATCCATGGACAGCGGCGAAAGTTGCGATACTTTCGTGCTGCGCGACGACTCCGGCGAATGCGTGGTCGATCTAGAACAGGCGGAGATCCTGACACGGCACCACGACCAGTGGCATGACGGGGATTATCGCTATACCGAATGGAAGCTGATCGAGCATGACAGCCTTTACGTCATCGGTCAGTTCCGCACCCGGGGCGGCAGCAGCGTTGAATTCGATACCCATGCCGAACTTAACGCACTGCTGGCCGAATGGAAAACGGATATGCCGTCGCTGCTCAAGCGCTTCGATCTCGACAACGACGGCACGTTGAATGACCAGGAATGGATGCTGGCGCGATCCGCCGCCAGCCGTGAGGTGGCGAAGATGATACGCGAAGCGCAGGCGCAGGCCGATATCAACATCATCAGCCGCCCCCGCGAAGGAGAATTGTTTTTGATCAGCAATCTCGACCAGGACAAGTTATCGCGGCGCTACCTGCTGTGGAGCTGGGCGCATCTGCTGATCTTCTTCGGTGCGCTGGGGGGGATAGGCTGGGTGCTGCAATCCAACCGTTTCTAGGATAAAGCAGGGCGGGTTCGAAACCCGACCCTGCATGGAAGTCAGAACGCATCAGCCTTTTCTGCGCAACATCATGCGTTCCATCAAGCCGTCCTTCGTGATGAACTGATGTTTGATCGCACCGAGCATATGAACCACCACCAGCCCGATCAGCACATTGACCAGCTGCTCATGCACCTCGTGGGCAAACACGCCCCTGTAACCGTGTTCCTTAGGCAGCATGTTCGCATCGAATGCCAACAATGCCGGGCCCGCCTTGCTGGTGAACAGGATCACCACTCCACTCAACGGCAACACGAACAGCGCCGCATAAAGCAGGTAATGCACGCCCTTGGCCAGCTTGTCCATGGGCGTGTCGCCAACCGGCGCAGGTATGCCGTCATTGCGGCGGAAATAGAACCGGAACAGGGTCAGCAATAAAACCGTGGCTCCCGCTGCGATATGCACCAAGTATCCGGCCAACGTAGCCTTGCTTTCGTCGGTCGCATCGCCCAGGCTGTCGCCAAGATACCAGGCTGCGATCAACAGCGCCAAAGTCAGCCAATGAACGATCACAATCCGCTTGCTGTATTGCGTCATTAATCTGTCTCCTTAAATGAATCCGGCAATTATAAATTTTAGCGGTGTACAACCGGCCGGACCATTTTTAGTATAACTTCATTTTGGAGCATAGTGAGCAAATTGACAAAACGTGCTTGATGCTTGAAGTTCCATTTCATGCTGGCATTCGCAGCAAAGTCTCGTGACTTACCCGCCGGCTGATAACACGGCATACTCAGGGCGTCCCATGCATTGGGCTGCACCGCCTTGAATGCAATGAATGATGCTCGAATGGTTCCGGACATGGATGGGGGAAGCGACGCGCGGTTGAAGCGCCGTTGGCGGGTCACCCCATGAAGCGGATCTTCGGAAGAATTGAATCAGATCAAAGGAACGGAATTTCGGCTCACTTGCGATGGCCGTCAGGCAGCATCCACTACAGTGGTTTGCGGGTTTGATAAATGGCGACTTCTCCCGGCTACTCTCCCGTTGCTTCAATCAACTTCTGTACAACTATCAGTCGAACTTCCTGTGCCAAACCATCGAGACTGAATGGTTTGTCGGTTTGATCACAAAGAGGTTTTCTTTGGACTCGACCCGCAGGTTCGGTGACAATGAAGCTCGGTCGCTGTCGGCAGTCATATGCCAGCCGATACTTGCAACCCAGGAAGGCATTTTTAACAGTTTGATGAAGCTGGGCAAGCCAGTAGTCGCGCCGAACCTTGATGCACCAGGTACGACATTGTCAGCAGTGTCAGCAGTTTCGGCAACCCCGACCTTCGAGCCGAACTGGTAAGCAGCAAGCCGCATGATGTCGTAGTGCTCGAGTTGGATTGTCAACAGGTCTGAGTTGGTCGAGTATGAATCCGTCCCGGGTTGTGCGGCATGTGCTGCGGCAGATAATCCAAACAGAAGCAACCCGCTGCCCAGGCATAGAATTGCAGCTCGAGCTTGATTGAAAACGGAACCAGAAATGGAGTTGCCCACTTGCTCTCCTTTTCATCTTTTCAAACGGCTCCGGAAGCAAGGAAGTGGGTATATGCACACGGAAGAACTCCCGTGCCGCAGTCCCGCTGCCATAGTTTCCCTTAGGCCGGTGACTTTGCGCCCTTGCCTTTCAGCAAGTTTGCCAAGTAAATGCAGATTACCGAAAAACTGCGATGCAGTCAAAACGCGGGGGATAAACGGGTCGTTTCTCCGGATGAGCGGTAACGGTTACAGAATCCTCTAAACCTATCCGGCTATAAATCTATCACCACATGCAATTATTATCATTGATTCAATTAGATAGACTTTCAAGCTGTTCCCAGCGCGCCATCGCCGCCGATATTTCAGCATCGATTTCCTCATTGCGAATTTTCAGTTGCTTGGCACGCTTGGCATCACTGCGATAGATTGTTCCATCGGCAAGCTGTGCGGCGATGTCGCTTTGCTCGCGCTCTAGTGCTTCGATACGCTTCGGCAATTCATCCAGTTCGCGTGTTTCCTTGAAACTGAGTTTGCTGCTGGATTTCGCCTTTTCAAATCGCGCTGCCGCCGCACGCCGGGGCGCCGAAGTGACAGGTTTGTTCGCAGCAACGCCAGCCTGGTATTTCTTCACTCGTACCCAGTCCTCGTGACCGCCGACATATTCGATCAGCTTGCCATCCCCCTCGAACGCGATCACCTGAGTAACGACGTTGTCTAGGAAAGCGCGGTCGTGACTGACCAGGAACAATGTGCCGTCGTAGTTGGCGAGCAGCTCCTCGAGCAGTTCCAGCGTCTCGATATCGAGATCGTTAGTCGGCTCGTCTAGCACCAGCACGTTGGCTGGCTGGGTGAACAGGCGCGCCAACAGCAATCGATTGCGCTCGCCGCCGGAACAGCTCTTGACCGGCGAGCGCGCACGCTCCGGCGCGAACAGGAAATCGCCGAGATAGCTGATCACATGTTTCTTCTGCCCGCCTATCTCGACGAAATCGGAGCCCTGGCTGATCGTGTCGGCCAGCGTTGCCTCAGCGTTCAGTTGCGCGCGCAATTGGTCGAAATAGGCCACCGAGATCTTGGTGCCGAGCCTCACCTGCCCTTTGTCGGGCTGCAGTTCACCGAGGATGATCTTGAGCAACGTGCTCTTGCCGCAGCCGTTCGGGCCCAGCAGTCCGATCTTGTCGCCGCGCTGGATGCGGCAGGAAAAATTGTCGATGATCTTGCGCCCGCCATATGATTTGCAGACATTGGAAAGCTCCGCAACCAGCTTGCCGGATCGCTCGCCGGTATCCACGCTCATCTCGATCTTGCCGACTTTCTCGCGGCGCGCGGCGCGCTCGCGGCGCAATTGCTCAAGACGCAATACACGGCCTTCGTTGCGGGTGCGGCGAGCCTTCACGCCCTGGCGTATCCATACTTCCTCCTGAGCCAGCACCTTGTCGAACTTGGCATTCACCACGGCCTCGTCGCTGAGCATGCGTTCCTTGATTGCCTGATACGCGGAGAAATTGCCCGGAAAACTGGACAATTTTCCACGATCCAGCTCGACGATGCGCGTAGCGACATTGTCCAGGAAACGCCGGTCGTGCGTGACGAACAGCACCGCGCCGTTGAAATTATTCAGCAGCTCTTCCAGCCATTCGATCGAGGCGAAGTCCAGATGGTTGGTCGGCTCATCGAGGATCAGCACATCCGGTCCTGCCACCAGCGCCTGGGCCAATGCGACGCGCTTGCGCTGCCCGCCAGACATCTCCCCGATGCGCTTGTCGGGATCTAGATCCAGTTTGGTGATCGCGGTCTCGATACGCGCTTCGACCTTCCAGCCGTCTTGTGCCTCCAATTGGGTCTGCAAGTGCTGCATCTCTTCCAGCAGTTTCTCGTAGTCCGCGTCCGGCTCGGAGAGCTGCTGGGACACATGGTGATAGTCGTGCAGCAGCTTTTGCAGCTTGCCCAAGCCTTTCGCCACGGCATCGAACACCGTGTCTCCGGGATCCAGGACCGGCTCCTGGCTGACATAGCAGATGCGCGCGGTAGGCTGACGCCACACCAGACCGTCATCGAGGCCATTGTTATTCGGACCGAGCTCCCCAGCCAGCACGCGCATCATGCTGGACTTGCCCCCGCCGTTGCGCCCGATCAGGCCGACGCGCTCGCCCTCATCGAGTTGAAAATCGGCATGATCCAGCAATGCAACGTGACCAAAGGCGAGGCATGCATTGTCCAATGTGATAAACGGCATAGATTATTCTTCTGAAATGCTGATTGATATTAATCGGCAGGCCTGATCTGAACTCATGTCAGGAGCAGGGCGTGCACGCTGATACAAACGAAATTACGCCTTGCTCCCCGCTGTCAATTTTTTCAGGTCATCGACGATCTGCCTGGAGTGACGCGAGGTATCCACGCTCAGATAAACCTTGCTGACGTTGCCTTGCGGGTCGATCAGGAAAGTATAGCGCCGCGCGAACTTGATCAGATAGAGATTCATCAGCGCGCCATATCTCTCTGCAGTTTCGGTGCTCTTGTCGGCCAGCAGCGGGAAGGGCAGATGATATTTCTTCGCGAATTCTGCATGGCTGTTGGTATCGTCGACGCTCACCCCGACAACCTGCGCGCCGAGTTCGGTGATCTGGTGCAGGTCGTCGCGAAATGCGCAAGCCTCCTGGGTGCAACCCGGCGTATCGTCCTTGGGATAAAAATACAGCACCAGCCACTTGCCGTGATAATCCTGCAAGGTGTGCTGCTTGCCATTCTGGTCCGGCAGGTTAAAATCCGGCGCGGGTTTGCCCACCTGCGGCAATTCGCCTGATCTCGCCGCACGCGCCACGAACAAGGCGGCGAACACCACCATTGCAACCACGACTGCCAACCATTTCATGAATTACTCCTCAAACCGGAAGGTACCTGAAACTCCAGAAGCGCAGCAACAATGCACTGAGCAGCGCCAGCGCCCCGGCAAACATGAATGCCGTATTGGCATTCCAGTAGTGCAAGACCGCGCCGAACAACACGCCGGCAGGGACCGCGCTCAGGCCAACGGCGAGATGATACCAGCCAAAGGCCGTGCCTCGCTCGCGTTCATCGGCATAGCGACTGATCAACGCCCGCTCTGAACCCTCTCCCAGACCGATCAACGAACCATACAGCACGGTGGCGAACCACAACATAGTGCTTTGCCCGACCATGCCGAGCATAACAAAACTCAGCGCATATCCCGACCAGCTGATTATCGTGACGCGCCTCCTTCCGAACACATCCGCCAAACGGCCGCCCAGCAGCGCTGCCGCGGATTTGCATATATTGAGCGTCGCCCACAGGAACAGCACCTGTACCAGGCTCATGCCAAGCTCGTTGCCGCGCAGCAGGATGAATGTCTCGGAAGCGCGCGCAAACGTGAACAGCACCAGCACCCACAGGTAGCGGCGCATGTCGATCGAGAGCAGCGACCATGACGAGATAATTGCGCGGTGGGGTACGCTCGATTTTTCGGTTTCAACTTCCACGCGAGGCGGCTCTCGCACGCCGAATATCAGCACCAGCAATACCAGTGCGCCGGGCACCGCCGACCACAGGATCACCTCGCCCACCGGCCAGTGCATCCAGCTGAGCGCGGCGACGGCGAGCAGCGTGCCGCCCAGCGCACCTGCATTATCCATCGCGCGGTGAAAGCCGTACGCGAGTCCGTGTATCTCCGCATGCGCACTGTCTGCGAGCAGCGCGTCTCGCGGCGCGTCGCGCAATCCCTTGCCGGCTCTATCAATGCCGCGCAACAGCAACAGCGCACCCCAACTCGACACAATGCCCAGCAAAGGGCGCGCCAGATTGGACAAGGCATAGCCGAACACCATCAGTCTTTTGCGCCTGCCATGCTGTGCATCCGAATAGCGCCCCGCCCACAGCTTGAGGAAACTCGCGGCCGCATCAGCAACACCTTCCACCAACCCCAGTATCACGGGCCCCGCGCCGAGCACGGTGGCGACCAGTATCGGGATGAAGGGTGTCACCATCTCCGAGGCCACATCGTTGAAAAAACTGACGAAGCCGATCGCGATCACGGTCGCGGGTAATCTGTGTCGTGTCATTTCAAATGTGCCATGTCGGTAGCGCCATGATTGAGCTAAAATGCGCGCCGCTGTCCTCGTAGTTAAATGGATATAACCGGCCCCTCCTAAGGGTCAATTACAGGTTCGATTCCTGTCGGGGACACCACAGTTATTGCAGCCGCCGACCTGATGCGATCAACACCGCCTGGCTGGCAATCGTAAGACCGTAACTTGTGTATCTTAACCAAAATCGACTGTACGCATACCCCGGCCATCCAAAGCCTCATGCGTATGGCCCATCGTGTCCAGAATACCCGAATAGTCTGTGACCTGCGCAAATACGGTCCGGTAAGCTCAGGGTATGTCACTGGCGCAATTAGGGGATTTGTTCGAGGCAAAATCAGTCAGCAATATCGTTATATTTCGATATATAATTCGCTTTTTTACGAAATACATTTTCAACTGACTTGCCGAAAGAACCGGCCGCATCCCCATGGTAAAACAACCATCTCCCGACATTGACGAGGTCATCAAGGCACTGGCCCATCCTGTCCGCAGGCAAATCCTCGAGTGGCTCAAGCACCCGCAAAAGTCGTTTCCCAGCCAGGAGCACTCCTTTGAGCTCGGGGTCTGCGCCGGCAAGATAAACGAAAAGGCCAAACTCTCGCAATCGACGATCTCTGCCCATCTGTCCACGTTGCAGCGGGCGGGATTGATCACGCCCCGAAAAGTGGGACAGTGGATTTTCTATTCGCGCAATGAAGCCTTGATCGAAAAGTTTCTCGATCGCATCAACAGCGAGCTTTGATCGCCGCCCAAACCGTATCGCAGCGCAAGCCGTATCGTTGGCAAGACCGCAACAAAGGAGCAGCACAGTTTGATTTATCCGACGTTGAACATTGGGATGATTTCTCAGATGAGCAAGCCGCAAGATCGCATCAAGGTATTGAGCGCCGGCATCTTCAGCCTGATCCTCGCGCTGGGCATCGCGCGGTTCGCCTATACCCCGCTGCTGCCGATCATGCAGCATCAGGCCGGCCTGGGCGTGGCCGCGGCGGGCTGGCTGGCGGCGATCAATTACGCCGGCTATCTCGGCGGTGCACTGATCGCATCCCTGATCAGCGACATGGTCTTGAAAGATCGCCTGTATCGGATCGGCATGATCCTGGCGATACTCAGCACCGCGATGATGGGCATGAGCACCGATTTCACGGTATGGGCCCTGTCGCGTTTTGTTGCCGGATTCAGCAGTGCTGCCGGATTGCTGCTCGGCAGCGGACTGATCCTGAACTGGCTGATCCGCCACGACCACCGCAGCGAACTGGGCATCCATTTTGCCGGCATCGGCCTGGGCATCGCCTGCGCGGCGGCAGCCGTGTCGCTGATGGGCCACTGGCTGGACTGGCGCGCGCAATGGTTTGCGCTGACCGCCATCGGTTGCCTGCTGGTCGTCCCCGCGCTGGCCTGGCTGCCCGCGCCGGACCGGAGCCAGGTGACCCGGACCGGCCAGCCGATGCACGATGCGCCGCCGGGTCCGCTGTTCCTGCGGCTGTTTACCTTCGCATATTTTTGCGCGGGCATCGGCTATGTGGTCAGCGCGACATTCATCGTCGCGATCATCGATCACATTCCCGGACTTGCGGGCGAGGGTGCGCTGGTCTTTCTGGTCATCGGCCTGGCGGCCGCGCCTTCGTGCATCGCCTGGGATTTGATCGCGCGCCGCACCGGAAAACTGAATGCGCTGATCGCCGCTTCAGTGCTGCAGATTGCCGGCATCCTGCTGCCGATCTGGACGCACGGCACGGCAGGCGCATTCATCGGGGCACTGCTGTTCGGCGGCACGGTGATGGGGATCGTGAGCCTGGTGCTGACCATGGCCGGACAGTACTACCCGACCCGCCCGGCAAAAATGATGGGACAAATGACGATGTCCTATGGCGTGGCCCAGATCCTCGCGCCTGCGATCACCGGCACGCTCGCCGGCCATTTTGGCGGCTACTCGGCGGGTCTTTATGTTGCGGGAGCGGCGATGATCGCATGCACCCTGCTGTTGCTGCTGCTCAAGGCCGTGGAAAAACGCGAACGACTGGAAGCGATTCGAACATGATGCCGCCCTCTTTCAGAAAACCGTCCGCAGCCTTATTTCTGCTCGCACTGGCCGGTTGCGCGAATGTTCCGGGTATCGGCCCGAATGCCGCGCTGCTGGTGCCGCATTCCCGGTCCACTGCAAGCCGGCCGGATGCGGCCGTCTTCCCGCAGCAACGCTGGTGGCAGGTTTTTTCAGACGAGCAACTCGATGCGCTGATCGCCAGGGCGATCGCCAGCAACCCCGGCCTGAAGGCCGTGCAAAGCCGTATGGCTGCCGCCCGGGCGGTGGTTGCGGAAACGGACAGCGCGCGCTACCCGCAGGTCAATGCGGATGCGCAATCGACGCGCGAGCGCTTGAGCGCGAACAGCATCTATCCGCCCCCGCTGGGCGGCAGCGACGTGACCCTGAGCTCCGCCAGCATCTCGGCGCAGTGGCAGATCGACTGGTTCGGCAAACAACGCGCGGCGCTCGACGCCGCGATCGGGCAGGCGCGCGCCGCCGAAGCCGACGAGCAAGCTGCGCAGGTGATACTCGCCGCATCGGTGGCGCAGCAATATTTCGGCCTGGCGCGCCTGCAGCAGCAGCAACGGATCGAGCGGCAATTGCTGCAATCCGGCGAACATAACGCGCAGCTGGTCGATCAGCGCGTCGATGCAGGACTGGACAGCAAGCTGGTGCAGCGCCAGTCGGTGGTGCAGGTCCTGCAAATTAAGCGCGACCTGGCGGCGCTGGCCGAACAGGTCGCACTGTCCCGGCATGCGATGGCGGTACTGATCGGCGCAGAACCCGGCGAGACCGCCCGACTGGACGCCCGTCTGCCAGCCGACCTGCAAGCCAGTGTGCCCGACCGTATCCCCGCCGAATTGCTGGGCCACCGGGCGGATGTGGTGGCGGCACGCTGGCGGGTGGAGAGCGAACTGAAGGGCGTGCAGGTGGCGCGTGCCGATTTCTATCCGAACCTGAACCTCGCCGCGTTCGCCGGATTCGAGTCCATTACGCTGTCGCAGTGGCTGAACGCCGCCAGCCGCACCATCGGGGTCGGTCCCGCGATCAGCCTGCCGATCTTCGATGCCGGGCGGTTGCGCGCCGAACTGAAGGGGCAGTCTGCACAGGCAGACGCCGCAATCGAAACTTATAACGAGACGGTTCTGAATTCGTTGCGGGAAGTCGCCGACAAGCTGGCGTCATGGAATGCGCTGCAGGGCCAGCTGCGGGAACAGGTGAATGTGGTATCCCAATCCAGCGGCACCTATGACATGGAAAATGCCAGGTTCAAGGCCGGGCTGGTCGACTACATCAGTGTGCTGGCAGCCGAACATGCGCTGCTGCAGCAACAGGCAGCCCTGGTGGATCTGCAGGCGCGCGAGTCCGATGTCTACGCAGGACTGATGCTTGCCCTGGGCGGCGGCTATGCCGCGCCCGCCGCCCAGGAGCCGAATAATCCCGTAAAGGAAAGCCGACAACATGAGTGAATCCGTCCCAAACAATTCCCTGCCGGCAAACGGCAATCAGGGCAGGCGCAAGAAATGGATGCTCGCGCTGGCGGGCATCTTTGCCGCCGCAGCGATACTCTACGCGGCTTACTGGTTCCTGATCGCGCGCCATTACGAGTACAGCGATGACGCCTATGTGTCCGCGAACATCGTGCAGATCACCCCGCAGGTCGCCGGCACCGTTGTCGCGATTGCGGTCAACGAAACCGATTTCGTCAAGGCCGGGGAAGTGCTGGTCAGGCTGGACAACAGCAATGCGGAGATCGCTTTGCAGGAAGCCCAGGCACAACTTGCACAAACCGTGCGCGAGGTGCGCACCCTGTACACCGCAAACAGCGGCCTGGCCGCGACGCTGGCCCGGCACCGCGCCGAACTGGAACAGGCCAAAGTCGAGCTGGCCAATGCGCAGGCCGACTTCAACCGCAGGGAGTCGCTGCTGGCGACCGGCGCGGTGTCCCGGGAAGACGTGCAACATGCGCAAACCGCGCTGGACGCAGCCCTCGATCAGGTTGCCGCGTCGACTGCGGCGTTGAATACCGCAAAAGAAGAATTGCGCGGCAACGAGGCGCTGACTACCGGTACCGAGGTCATCAATCATCCGCGCGTGCGGGCTGCGGCAGCCACGGTGAAACAGGCTTATCTCGACCTGAAGCGCGGCTCGATACTGTCGCCGGTGGACGGCTATGTCGGCAAGCGCAGCGTGCAGCTGGGACAGCGTGTCGCGATCGGCATGCCGCTGCTGACCATCGTCCCGCTCAGGGAAATCTGGGTGGATGCCAATTACAAGGAAGTTCAGCTGCGCCATGTCCGGATCGGGCAGACGGTCGAATTGACATCCGACGTTTACGGCGACAAGGTTGATTTCCACGGGCACGTGAGCGGCATCGGCTCGGGAACCGGCGCGGCCTTCGCGCTGCTGCCCGCGCAAAATGCGACCGGCAACTGGATCAAGGTGGTTCAGCGCGTGCCGGTGCGGATCGCACTCGACGAAAAGGAGGTGGTTGCCCACCCGCTACGTGTCGGCATGTCGATGGAGGCAACCGTAGACCTGGCTTCGCCCGGGAAGTCCGTGTTGCCAGATGAGTCCACGCCCCGCCAGCAAAACCGGACGCAAGTCTACAGCAGCGATGATCGTGAAGTCGACGCGATGGTCAGCCGGATCATCGCCGCCAATCTTGGCAAACGGCCATAAGCAGTCACTGGAGACCAACAAGTCATGGCGACTCCCGCACCTAGAACACCGCCCCCGCCGATGAGCGGCGCCACGCTGGTGATCGCCAGCATGGCCCTCGCACTGGCGACCTTCATGAACGTGCTGGATGTATCGATCGCCAATGTCTCGATCCCGGCCCTGTCGGGCGATCTCGGGGTCAGCTTCAGCCAGGGTACCTGGGTCATCACCTCGTTCGCGGTGGCCAATGCGATCGCGGTCCCGCTGACCGGATTCATGACCCAGCGCTTCGGCGCGGTGCGGCTGTTTGTGACCAGCATCGTATTGTTCGTGATCGCCTCCTTCCTGTGCGGCATGTCCACCAGTCTCCCGATGCTGGTATTTTTCCGCGTGATGCAGGGTGCGGTGGCCGGACCGATGATCCCGCTGTCCCAGTCGCTGCTGCTGTCGAGTTATCCCAGGGAAAAGGCCGGTGTAGCGCTGACCATCTGGTCGATGACGACGCTGGTTGCGCCCGTTCTGGGTCCGATACTGGGCGGCTGGATCACCGACAACATTTCCTGGCCGTGGATCTTCTACATCAATATCCCGATCGGGCTGTTCGCCGCGGCCGTGACCTGGGCACTCTACCGTCACCGGGAAACGCCAACGCGCAAGGTGCCGATCGATTATGTCGGGCTGGGCCTGCTGATCGTCTGGGTCGGCGCACTGCAGATATTGCTGGACAAGGGCAACGAACTGGACTGGTTCAATTCGAGCGAGATCATCATGCTGGCCATCGTGTCGGCGGTGGCGTTCTGCTTCTTCCTGGTGTGGGAACTGACCGACGAGCATCCGGTGGTCGACCTCAGCCTGTTCAAGGGACGAAACTTCTGGTCGGGGACGCTGGCGTTGTCGGTCGGCTATGGCGTGTTCTTCGGCAATGTTGTCCTGCTGCCGCTGTGGCTGCAGCAGGACATGGGATACACCGCGACGCTCGCCGGTGCGGTGCTGGCGCCGGTCGGGCTGCTGGCAATACTGCTGTCGCCGTTCGTCGGGAAAAACATCTCCAAAATCGACCCGCGCCTGTTCGCGACGGTGGCCTTCACGGTGTTTGCGCTGATCTTCTGGATGCGTTCGCAGTTCACGCCGCAGGCCGATTTTGTCACGATCATGATCCCGTCACTGATACAGGGTATCGCGATGGCGACCTTCTTTGTGCCGTTGGTGACACTGATATTTTCCGGACTGGCGCACGACAGGATCCCGGCTGCCTCGGGCCTGTCCAATTTCGTGCGTATCATGGCTGGCGGTTTCGGCGCGTCCATCTTCACCAGTGCCTGGGTGAACCGGACCAGCGCGCATCACGCGGTGCTGACCGAACACATCAATTTTGCCAATCAGGCCAGCCAGTCGGCCATCGATGGCCTGGGCAGCACTGGCATGAGCGAGCAACAAACATTGGACTTCATCAATGACCTGGTGAACCAGCAGGCCGCAACCATGGCGGCGGATGACATGGCCTGGCTTTCCGCGGTATTGTTCATCCTGCTGATCAGCCTGATCTGGCTGATCCATCCGATGAAACAGGCAGTGGATGCCAAGGAAGCCGCCGGCGGGCATTGATCCGCCGTTGACGCAACCCGCATCCGGACGGAACCGGCACGCTCAATCGAACAGTTTGTGCTGCCGCGGCTCGCGTCCCGCCCTGACCAATTCCTCCAGCGCATCGCGCGCCGCATCGGTGATGCCGTGCTGCCGGCCCAGCTCGAGCAGCCTGGCCACCGCGCGGTCGAACGGATAGTCGGCTTCCGTCCATGCCTCGACGATTTCCCCGGCGCTGTGCCGGGTCATCTTCAACATCCCGGACCTCACGTGCACCAAGTGGGCGCCGGTCTTGCCTTTTTTCGCGACGATCGCGATATGCCTTTGCCTGTCCATCAGCACCTGTCCGCGCGTCACGTTCAGGACGGCGGGGATGAAATCGACGGTACTGTAATCGGTTGAGTCTTTGGCCATGGCGCGCATTTGTAACTGTCGATAGCAGTGTGCCTTGCTTTATCCAAACTGGCAAACTGCTTCTGTGGCGCAAAATTTGCTCCCCATTCGGCATGACCAGCCACCAGACTGCGACGCACAACTATCCGCTTCAACTCACAGTCCGTCATGATTCCGGTCTGGTAGACTGGAATCATGACAAACAAATTGAAACCCGGCGGCGCAATGGCAGTCGCACCGCACTTTCTGGCCGCGCAGGCGGCCCGCGACGTGCTCGCGGAAGGCGGCAACGCGATCGAGGCGATGGTCGCGGCGGCGGCCGCGATCGCGATGGTCTACCCGCACATGACCGGGCTGGGCGGCGACGCGTTCTGGCTGATCCACGAGCCGGGGCGGAAACCCTTGGCCATCGATGCCTGCGGCGGCGCGGCGGCCGGATTGACCCCATCGTTCTACACCGATCGCGGATTGCAAAGCATCCCGGTGCGCGGGCCGCTGGCCGCCAATACCGTCGCGGGCACCGTGTCGGGCTGGGAACGCGCGCTGGAGATCAGCAGGCTGCGCTGGAACGGGCGCATGCCTTTGTCCCGCCTGCTCAGCGATGCGATCCATCACGCGGAGGGCGGCGTGGCCGTCACTGCCAGCCAGATGCGCAGCACCCTGGCCAAGGCGCCGGAGCTCGCGCAACAGCCGGGTTTCGCCGGATGTTTTCTGGCTGACGGCAAGCCGCCCGCGCAGGGCAGCCTGTTCTTCCAGCCGCTCATGGCCACGCTGCTGCGCCACCTCGCCCGCGCCGGCCTGGACGACTTTTATCGCGGCGAGCTGGCGCAGACGATCGCCGCGGATCTCGCCGCGATCGGCAGTCCGGTTACCCTTTCCGACCTGAACGGCTACCGCGCCGAACTGGTCGAACCGCTCGCGCTTACGCACAGCCTGGGCACGCTCTACAACCTGCCGCCGCCGACCCAGGGCGTGGTGTCGCTGATGATCCTCGGCATCCTGGACCGGCTGGGCATGGAGAAGATCGCACCCGACAGCGCCGACTATGTGCATTGCGTGGTCGAGGCAACCAAGCAGGCGTTCCGGGTACGCGATACCGAAATCACCGATCCGCGCTATATGCGCATCGCCGCGCAGGATTGCCTGAAGCCGGAATTCCTGGATCGGATGGCCAACGCGATCCGGCTCGACCGGGCGCTGCCCTGGGGAAAAAACCTCGCCCCGGGCGACACCGTGTGGATGGGCGCGATAGACAGGCAGGGACGCGCGGTCAGTTTCATCCAGAGCATCTACCACGAGTTCGGCAGCGGCGTGGTGCTCGAACAGAGCGGGCTCAACTGGCAGAACCGCGGCTGCAGTTTCTCGCTGGACCAACATGCGCTGAACGTGCTCAAGCCCGGACGCAAGCCGTTTCACACGCTGAACCCGGCGCTGGCGCATTTGCATGACGGGCGGGTGATGGTGTACGGCACCATGGGCGGCGACGGCCAGCCGCAAACCCAGGCCGCGCTATTCACCCGCGCGATCGTCTACGGCCAGGGCCTGCAGCAGGCAGTCAGTGCGCCGCGCTGGCTGCTCGGGCGCACCTGGGGGGCGGCCTCGGCCACATTGAAACTCGAATCGCGTTTCAGCGCGGAAGTGGCCGAGTCGCTGCGACAGCGCGGCCACGAGATCGAGATGCTGCAGGATTTCGACGAGGCGGCGGGCCATGCCGGCGCGATCATCCGCGCTCCGGATGGCACGCTGCAAGGCGCATCCGACCCGCGCAGCGACGGCGGCGTTGCCATACTTGAATGATTGCTAACTGATTGGCGGAAAGCTTCCGCTGCGATCAATCCGGTAGCGGTTTCGCCGCTTGGCCGTAACCGGCAAAGCGCTTCTGCGCGTCGCGGAATTCCTGCGCGCTGAGCAGCACCGGCTCGCCGGCCTGCAGCGCGTACAGATACATCTCGCTGAGCGTTTCGACTTCGAGGGTGATGTGAAAGGCATCCGCGAGGTCCTGGCCCGCCGCGATCATGCCATGATTGGATAAAAGACAGGCCTTGCGGTCCTTCAGCGCCAGCAGCGCGTTGTCGGACAGCTGCTGCGTGCCGAAGGTCGCGTACTTCGCGCAGCGGATATTGTCGCCGCCCATCAGCGCGATCATGTAGTGGAACGGCGGGATGTCGCGGCGCATGCAGGCCAGCGCGGTCGCCGCAACCGAATGGGTATGCACGACTGCGCCGAACTCCCCTCGTTGCGCGAGGATGTCGCGATGGAACAGCCACTCGCTGGACGGCTGCCAGCGCCCGCGCGAAGTGCCGTCCATCTGCACGAGCACGATGTCGTCTTCCGTCAGCCCTTCCGCACCCATGCCGGAAGGCGTGATCAGCATGCCGTCCTTGAATCTCGCCGAGAGATTGCCGGAGGTGCCGCGGTTCAGCCCCAGCTCGTCCAGTTGCTTTGTGATGCGCACCATTTCGCTGCGCAGCTCGATCTCGTTCATCACTTCACCTTATCAATAACCCTCTCCCCCAACCCCTCTCCCGCTTGCGGGAGAGGGTGGCCGTAAGGCCGGGAGAGGGAATTACTTCAACACCCGCATCGCCTCGGCATCGGCAGCCACCACACCGCGCTCGGTGATCAGACCCTTCACCAGCCGCGCCGGTGTCACGTCGAAGCCGTAGTTCGCGGCATGGGAATTTTCCGGGGTAAGCCGCACGCTGCGCACCTGGCCGTCATCGCACAGCCCGGAGATGTGCGTAACCTCCGACTCAGCGCGCTGCTCGATCGGGATTTCCTTCACGCCGTCCTGCAATGTCCAGTCTATCGTCGGCGTCGGCAGCGCGACGTAGAACGGCACGGCGTTGTCATGCGCGGCCAGCGCTTTCAGGTAGGTGCCGATCTTGTTGCAGACATCGCCGCTCGCGGTGACGCGGTCGGTACCGACAATCACCATGTCCACCATGCCGTGCTGCATCAAATGCCCGCCGGTGTTGTCCGCGATCACCGTGTGCGGCACGCCGTGCTGGCCCAACTCCCACGCGGTCAGACTCGCACCCTGGTTGCGCGGACGGGTCTCGTCTACCCACACGTGCAGCGGGATGCCCGCGTCGAACGCCTTGTAGATTGGTGCAAGCGCCGTGCCCCAGTCCACCGTGGCTAGCCAGCCGGCATTGCAGTGCGTCAGGATATTCACGATGCCTTTCACCGTTGCTTTCTTCCTCTCGTGCATCGCGCGTATCAGTGCGCTGCCATGCTCGCCGATGCTGGAGCAGATCGCCACATCCTCGTCGGCAATGCGTGCCGCCTCCCGCCAGGCGGCTTGAGCACGCTCGCTTTCCGGCAGCGGCGCGAGGAAAGCGCGCATCCGCTCTATGCCCCAGCGCAGGTTCACCGCCGTCGGCCGCGCGGCGAGCAGCTTGTCGCAGGTCGCCTTCAGCGCGGCATCCGAGGCATGGTGCTTCATCGACAGCGCCACGCCGTAGGCCGCCGTCACGCCGATCAAGGGTGCTCCGCGCACCTGCATGTCCCTGATCGCGCGCTCGGCGTCGCGCATGTTTTCAAGGCGCAGCGTTTCGAATAGGTGCGGCAGCTTGGTCTGGTCGATGATCTCGACTGCCGCGTTGTCGGCGGTCGGCCAGATGGTGCGATAAGGGGTGCCGTTGATTTTCATGTTTTGTATTTTCGTAGGGTGGGCTTGTGCCCACCGATTTATTGTGTGCCGCGTGGGCAGATGAAACCTGCCCACCCTACGCTTGCTATCGAATCGCGCAGTAGATTTTTACAGGTTTCCATTAGTCGCCCTCGAACTCGCACAAGGCAAACACCTTGTGTCCATGCTTCTCCAGCCGCGCATGTCCGCCGATGTCGGGCAGGTCGATGATGAAGCAGCACTCGACGATCTTGCCGCCCATCTTCTCGATCAGCTTGCAGGCGGCTTCCGCGGTGCCGCCGGTGGCGATCAGGTCATCCACCAGCAATATCCTTTCGCCCTTGTCGATCGCGTCGGTGTGGATCTCGATGCGGTCGGTGCCGTATTCGAGTTCGTAATCGTGGCCTATGGTCTCGGCGGGCAGCTTGCCCTTCTTGCGGATCGGAATGAAGCCCTTGCCCAGCGCGTAGGCCAGCGGCGCGCCGAGAATGAAGCCGCGCGATTCGATGCCGGCGATCTTGTCGATCTTCGCGTCCTGATAGCGGCGCACCAGGTCATCTATCGTGACGCGAAAGCCGACCGGGTCCTTGAGTAGCGTGGTGATGTCGCGGAACTGGATGTTGGGTTTGGGGTAGTTGGGGACGGTTCGGATACGGGATTTTATTGTCATGATGAATTCAGTCGTTAGTCGTTAGTCGTTAGTTGGTAGTCAATGTAATGCATCTTTTGGGTTTGCCTTAACTAATGACTAACGTCTAGTGACTATCGACTATATCTTAAACATCCGCCCGGCGACGGCGGACAACTTCTCGACCATCTCCGCATCGCGCACCTCGGGCGAGGTGATGATCGCGTATTGGAGCGCGCTGCGGCAGCCGCACTGGCTGGCTTTCGCGTCGCCATACACCATTGGTGCGACACTCTTCACGAGTGCGCGCGCCTTGTCGGCATTCGCCAGCAGCACCTTGACGATCGCATCGACCGTGACATCGTCGTGATTCGGGTGCCAGCAGTCGTAGTCGGTCACCATTGCGACGGTGGCGTAGCAGATCTCGGCTTCGCGCGCGAGTTTGGCTTCGGGCATGTTGGTCATGCCGATCACGTCGCACTGCCACGAGCGGTAAAGTTCCGACTCGGCAAGGCTGGAGAACTGCGGGCCTTCCATCACCAGATAGGTGCCGCCGCGCGCCGCCGGGATGCCGGCCTGCTGCGCTGCCGCATGCAGATGATGCCCCAGCCGGCCGCACACCGGATGCGCCATCGACACATGCGCGACCAGGCCGTTGCCGAAGAAACTCTTGTCGCGCGCAAAGGTGCGGTCGATGAACTGGTCGACGATCACGAACATGCCCGGCGTCAGATGCTCGCGCAGCGAACCGACCGCGCTGACCGAGACGATGTCGGTCACCCCCAGCCGTTTCAGCGCGTCGATGTTGGCGCGGTAGTTGATCCCGGACGGCGGTATCCTGTGCCCGCGCCCGTGGCGCGGCAGGAACGCGATCGGCTGCGACTTCAATTCTCCAATGGGCAGTTCGCCGACCAGCACCTCGTCGGACGGTTCGCCGAATGAGGATTCCGCCTTTACCCAACTGGTATTCGCCAATCCTTCGATGTCGTAGATGCCGCTACCGCCGATGATGGCTAACATTTCCTCCCCTCAGCCCTGCGCGATGATACGGTAGATATAGCCTTGCAACGCCATGCGCACGCTGCCTTCGGGCCGGATGAATTCCAGGCCATGCATCGTGCCGGTGGCACCGCCCAGGCTTTCCGGCAGCGTCTCATTGTAGGATTTTCGGATCACCGCCGGGATCGAAAAGGACTGTTCCTCGCCATCGATAGGCAAATTGAATATCACCTTGATCTCGTCGCCGATATTGCCGAATTGCTTTCCGGCATGGACGCGCACACCGGACGTGCTCATGTCGACGACCGCCATCGGCATCCGGGTCTCGCCGAAATCGGCTTTCACAGGCTCGAGCCATCCCGCCAGCGATTTCGGTTTGATGCGCAACGCGGCGAGCATCGCAGTGCATTCGATCTTTTTCGGATAGCTCAGATGCAGATGCGGATAGGGCACCGCGGCGGAACACAGCACGCCGGCACCGAACACATAGGTCTTCCTGCCGGAAAATCCGCGCACGGTGAAATTCTGCCTGTCCGCAACAGATATCAGTATCCCGTCCTGCGTCACAGGGTGGGAAACGATGATGCCCGCCTTGTTCAAGAAGCCGATCAGCTTGACGTAGTAGCGCAGCCCGGGTGCGGAAGTATCCTGCAACTGCAGCGCATCGCCTATGCCAAGATTCAGCGCCAACAGGTTTTCCTCGAGCGTATCGGTGGCGGCGCCGGGTTGCGGTTCATCGTTCATGGCGATCCCCTTCAATGATATCAATAGCTGATCGGCACACGCGGTGTCAGCGCGCACATCAATTCGTAACTGACCGTCGCCGCGGCATGCGCCACTTCCTCGATCGGCAACCCCTCGCCCCACAGCACGACACGGCTGCCCACACCGGCCTGGGGCAACGCGCTCAAGTCCGCGTACAGCATGTCCATCGAGACACGCCCCAGCGTACCGGTGCGCTGCCCATCCACCAGTATCGGCGTGCCGTTCGGCGCATGGCGGGGATAACCGTCGGCATAGCCGCAGGCGACGATACCGATGCGCATGGCCTGTGTGGCGCGGAACATCGCGCCATAGCCGACCTGATCGCCGGCGCGCAACTCCTGCGTCGCGATGATGCGGCTGCTCAGCGTCATCGCGGGCTTGAGCCCGAGTTGCTGCGCGCCGAATTGTTCTCTGATGCCTGGCGCAAATGGCGATGCGCCGTACAGCATGATCCCCGGACGCACCCAGTCGCCGTGGCTTTCCGGATAGCGCAGCAGCGCGGCGGAATTCGCCAGCGAACGCGCCGCGCGGTATTGAGCGGCAATGTCGTTGAACAGCGCGAGCGGCTCGGCGATGCCGCGCGCCTCGTCGGCATTCGCGAAATGCGTCATCAGCGTGATATCGCGCACGGCGCGATGGCGGCGCAATTGCTCCATCACCTGCGCGACCTGCTGCGGCGCAAATCCCAGGCGGTTCATTCCGGTGTTGACCTTGAGCCAGACATCCAGGCTGCCGCGCCCCGGATAGGCATCCAGCATCCCGACCTGGGCGGCATTGTGGATCACACAGGCCAGATCGTGTTCCGCGACGGCCGGCAATTCTTCCGCGCTGAAGCACCCTTCCAGCAGCAGGATCATCTGGCGGAAACCCGCTTCGCGCAGCCGCACCGCATCCCGGATATCCAGCATGGCATAGCCATCCGTTGCCGCAAGGGCTTCCGCGGCGCGCAGCAACCCGTGCCCGTAACCTTCCGCCTTGATGACGGACATCACGCGCGCGGAGGTTGCGCGGCGCGCGACCCGGAGGTTGTTCTCCAGCGCGCCCAGATCGATGCGCGCTTGTATCGGACGTGGCATGAATATCGGTTTACCGCAAGAGATTTGATATGAGCATGAATGATAGCAGGGGCAATACTTTCATGTTATAAAACGAATTGATAAATATAAGCTCTGCTGAATGAATCCAGGTCTTTACACCATCCTTGCGGCGCAATTCTTTTGCCTACGGCCAGTCTGCGTTGCAGACCTTAACGTGCTGGCACGAGCCTTCGCCGAAAGAACATGAATCGCGGCTTTTACACCATCCTTGCGGCGCAGTTCTTTTCCGCTCTCGCCGACAACGCCCTGCTGTTCGCCGCGATTGCCTTGTTGCAATATTTGAACGCGCCGGATTGGCACACACCGGTTTTGCAGGAAGCCTTCATCTTCTCCTACATCATCCTTGCCCCATTCGTCGGCGCATTCGCCGACTCGCTGCCCAAGGGGCGCGTGATGTTCATCAGCAACAATATCAAGATCCTGGGATGTGTCGCGATGCTGTTCGGGGTTGATCCGCTGCTTGCCTATGGCCTGGTAGGTCTCGGGGCCGCGACCTATTCACCGGCAAAATACGGCATCCTCACGGAATATCTGCCGCCTTCCAAACTGGTATTGGCCAACAGCTGGATGGAAGGATTGACGGTGCTCGCCATCGTGCTCGGCGCGATCGTCGGCGGCTTGTTGATCAGCCCGACGATCGCAGAACCGATGCTGCAGTGGTGGGACGTGCCATACATCGATACCGGTATCGACACTCCGCCGCAACTGGCGATCTGCGTCATCACGGGCATCTATGCCGTCGCAGCGGTCTTCAATCTGTATATCCCGCGAATGGCGATCGATCACAAACCGCTCAAACGCAATCCGATTTTTTTGCTCGGCGAGTTCCTGCACTGCTTCAGTTTGTTATGGAAGGATCCGCTGGGGCAAGTCTCGCTCGCTGTCACAACGCTGTTCTGGGGCACCGGAGCTACGCTGCGCCTTATCGTGCTGAGCTGGGCCGCGATCGCGCTGAAATACGACATGGCCCACGGCGCCGCGCTGACGGCCTGGGTTGCAGTCGGCATCGCGATCGGCGCGGTTATTGCGGGGAAAATGGTCAAGCTGGAACATTCGGTGAAAGTGCTGCCGGTCGGTATCGCGATGGGGCTGATGGTGCTGGTGATGATCCCGATCACCAACAGCACACTGGCCACAATTCTGCTGATCGCGATCGGCATGATGGGCGGCTATTTCGTCGTGCCGATGAATGCGCTGCTGCAACACCGCGGCCATTTGCTGATGGGGTCGGGCAGCTCGATCGCAGTGCAGAACTTCAACGAGAACCTGAGCATCTTCGCGCTGCTGGGATTGTATGCAGCCATGCAGAAACTCCACTTCAGCATCTACTTCATCATCCTGGTGTTCGGCCTGCTGCTGGCGGGCATGATGGCCGAGCTATACAGACGTCACGGGCATGACCAGGATATGGGGCAACTGTAGCCATAGTCAGCCGCGACACTGAAGTCTATCGCTGCTGTTGCGATCACATCGCTTTATCTGCTTCGTTCGCGAACCGCAAAGAGCAGATCCTGCCACGCCTTGGCCTTTTCCGTCGGGCTGCGCAACAGATACGCGGGATGGTAGGTGACGACCATGGGTATGGTCGCCAGACCACCATTCGACGCAGTCGTAACCTGATAGCTGTGCACCTTGCCGCGCAGGCTGGCAAGCGTCGCGTCCCTGCCCAGCAAGGCATTCGAAGCGACCTTGCCCAGGGCCACGATCACCCTGGGTTGTATCAGTTCGATCTGGCGCTGCAGATACGGCATGCACTGCGCGATCTCATCGGCGGCGGGCGTGCGGTTCCCCGGCGGGCGGCATTTGACGATATTGGCGATATACACATTCTTGCCGCGCTTCAGATTGATCGCCATCAGCATGTTGTCCAGCAGCTTTCCCGCCTGCCCGACGAAAGGCTCGCCCTGCGCGTCCTCGTCCGCTCCCGGCCCCTCCCCGACGAACAGCCATTCGGCTTTCTCGTCGCCCACGCCGAACACCGTTTGTGTGCACCCGGCGCGCAGCCTGCAGGCGGTGCACTCGCGCACGCGTTGCTTGAGTTCAGGCCAGTCGAGCTTGTCATCCCCGGGCACACCGGCAATCGATGCGGATGACTGCCCTCCAGCCTGCGGCCCCGGCCTTTCCGCAACCGTTGCAACGGGCGTTTCCACAATCGCAGTGGCGGGTGTCTCCAAAACCGTTCCAGCGGGAACTGCAACTTGCAGCCCGGCAGGCGGCGATCCGGAACCTTCTTTGGCAGCCGGCGCGATGCCGCCCCCGGCTGCAGGCTGCTCTCGCAGCTTCCACTGCGGATAAAGATGCAATTCACGCAATATCGCTTCGCGCCTATCCATCTATCTCACCTATCAGGTCGCATGCCATCGTGATGGCATCCTCGCTGCCGTTCGCGTTGTGATAATAACCGCGCCGCACGCCGATCTCGCCGAAACCGGCGCTGCGATACAAGGCCAGCGCCGGGGCATTTGAAGCGCGCACCTCGAGAAACACCCTGAGCATATTGTTCTCGCATGCCGTATCGAGCATCTCCAGCAGCAGCGCGCGTCCCAATCCCTTGCGCTGCTGTCCCGCGGCGACACCGATGCTCAGCAGTTCAGCCTCTTGCAGCACCGGCATCAATATCGCATAGCCGCGCACCTCGCCGCCCGCCTCATCGACGCTGCATATATAGCCGTAGTTGAGCGCATCGACGAAATTGCCCCGCGTCCACGGATAGGCTTGCACTGATCGCTCGATGGCCAGCACCGCGTCCACATCGGCCATCGTCATGGCTCGAATCAACCTTTCGCCCTCTCGCTGGTCTTCAGCGCCACCTTGTCGCGCAGATAAAGCGGCAGCGCTTCCGCCGCATCCACGCCCAGTCCGGATTTGAGCTGCGCCGCGCCGAGGACGGCTATCGCGGCGGCCTGCGGTACAGCGGCGCCATCGACACCTTGCAACTGCCCGTCATATCTGGCCTGCAAAGCCGCTCCATGGCCGGCGAAGCCGCTGCCGACGCCGAACCAGCCACCGCCCGGGACAGGCGGCGCGTCTTCCGGTTTGCACAGACATGGATCGATCACTGCCGCCCAGACATCGTTTTGCTTAAGGTACGCGGCGAGGTACACCTCTCCCATGCGCGCATCCAGCGCGGCGATCACGCGCGAAGATCCGGAAGCTTCAGCCAGCGCCTCCAGCGTGCACACGCCGGCCACCGGAACATTGGCGCCCAACGCCAGACCCTGCGCTGCGCCGCAGGCGATGCGCACGCCGGTGAACGAGCCCGGACCCTTGCCGAATGCGATGCCGTCAACCTGGTTGATCCTGATGCCCGCATGTTTAAGCAAGGCATCCAGCATGCCGATCAATATCTCGGAATGTCGCTGCCCGGCCAGTTCGCAGCGCCCCATTACCGCGCCGTCCTGCCATAGCGCGACCGAGCAGTATTCAGTGGAGGTGTCCAGCGCCAAGACGCGCATCAATTATCCGTCAACAGCAGCACCACCGCCTGCGCCGCGATGCCCTCGCCGCGCCCGGTAAGGCCGAGCTTCTCGGTGGTGGTCGCTTTCACGTTGACGGCGCTTCTCTCGACGCGCAGGTCGGCGGCGATGTTATCCACCATCTGGAAGATATGCGGCGCCATCCTGGGTTCCTGCGCGATGATGGTCGCGTCCACGTTGCCGACGCGCCAGCCCTGCTCGCGCACCAGATGCACCGACTCGCGCAACAGGATACGGCTGTCGATGTTCCTGTATTTCGCATCGGCATCGGAGAAATGCCTGCCGATGTCGCCCAGCGCGGCTGCGCCGAGCAGCGCGTCGCAGATCGC
This sequence comes from uncultured beta proteobacterium, assembly GCA_963723415.1. Lineage (GTDB taxonomy): Bacteria > Pseudomonadota > Gammaproteobacteria > Burkholderiales > Gallionellaceae > Gallionella. Next base: position 940,542 of record CAVRQB010000004.1, read on the forward strand.
GTGCAGCAACACGTCCGCGTCGGAATGTCCGAGCAGGCCCTTTTCGGACGGTATCTCCACGCCGCCGATGATCAGCTTGCGTCCATCCACCAGTTGGTGGACGTCGTAACCCTGTCCGATTCTCATTTCATTTTCCTTTAGTGAGCCGGTAGCTTGTAGCCTGTAGCGGGTAGCAAGATCGAAGCTTGGCTACTGGCTACGAGCCACCGACTACAAGCTCGCCCTTGCCAACAACAGCTCCGCGATCAGCAGATCCTGCGGATAGGTCACCTTGAGATTGGTCGGTTCGCTCAAGACCAGCTTGGGGTGCAATCCCAGCGCCTCGATCGCCGATGCCTCGTCGGTGAATCTGCCGGGTTGCTGCAACGCCTGCGTCAGCAATCCGGCGCGGAACATCTGCGGCGTTTGCGCCTGCCACAATCGCTCGCGGCTCTCGGTGCGCAGGATGCGGCCGTCGGCGTCGGCGCGCTTCAGCGTGTCGGCCACCGGCACGGCGAGGATGCCGCCCACCGCGTCGCCGCGCAATTCGGCGATCAATTTGCCCAGCTGCGCCTGCGTCAGGCAGGGGCGCGCCGCGTCATGCACCAGCACCCAGTCGCCCGGCTCGAGTTCGGAAGCCAGCAGGCCGTTCAGCACCGTATCCGCGCGCCTGTTGCCGCCGCAAAACAGCGGCCGCAGCTTGTCGCCGTATCGCGACCAGTCATAGCTGCGGAACAGCGTGTCGTCGGGAGCCAGCACCACGAACACCGTTGCGATCTCCGGGCAGGAACACAGTGTATCCAGCGCATGCCCGATCATCGGCTTCCCCGCCAGCGGCAGGTATTGCTTGGGCAACTCCTGTCCCATGCGCGCGCCGAAACCGGCGGCGGGAACCAATGCGTAAAAATCAGTCATGGTGTGATTGTAAATTAAAGTGAGCGCTCAAAACCCATATTTCATCCAAACTGCTGCGTTGCGGACAAAATTTCTTGCTTACATATAAAACATATGCGGCGCGGCTAAATTTTCCCCGCGCCTTGCATTTCGGCGAAATCTGAATTTTTAGCAACTCCCTAAAAGTTTGCCTGCGCGCTTGGCTTATAATGCCGGTCTTTGTTTTAGGTTGTCCGTTGTGCTTTTCTTTTCAAAACATTCACGTCCCCGCTATACCAACCTGCAAGGTTCATCCGACGCGCTGGCATTGGCCCAATACGCGGCAAACCATTCTCCGGTGGTCGTGATCCCCGCGAATGCGCTGGAAGCCCAGCGGCTCGTCGAGGAGATCCCGTTCTTCGGCCCCGGGTTGCGCGTGCACCTGTTGCCGGACTGGGAGACGCTGCCCTACGACCATTTCTCGCCGCATCAGGACCTGATCTCCGAACGGCTGGCGACGCTGCATCACGTGCGCAGCCAGACGTGCGACGTTCTGGTGGTGCCGGTGACCACCGCATTGTACCCGTTGCCGCCGGTGGAATATCTTGCCGCGTTCACTTTCTTCCTGAAGCGCGGCGAAAAGCTGGATCTTGCCGGTTTTCGCGAACAGATGACGTTTGCCGGATACAGCCATGTGCAGCAGGTCTTGTCGCCCGGCGAGTATTGCGTGCGCGGCGGCATCGTCGACCTGTTTGCGATGGGCAGCGTGCTGCCGTACCGGATCGACCTGTTCGACGACGAGATCGAGACCATCGCCACCTTCGATGTTGATACGCAGCGCACGCTGTATCCGGTCCCGGAAATACGCCTGTTGCCGGCGCGCGAATTCCCGCTTGACGAGGCCGGACAGTCGCGCTTCCGCCAAAACTTCCGCGAGCGCTTCGAGGGCGATCCCTCCCGGTCGCACATCTATAAGAACGTCAGCAAGGGCAACGCCCCGGCAGGTATCGAGTATTACCTGCCGCTGTTCTTCGAACATACCGCAACGCTGTTCAACTACCTGCCTAAACATGCCATGCTGTGCCTGCACCACGATGTGAACGAGGCCATCGCCGCTTTCGCGAGAGACGCCGCGTCGCGCCACAACCTGCTCAGGGGCGACCCGCAGCGCCCGCTGCTGGAACCAAAGGAACTGTTCCTCGATGCGGAACAGTTCTTCATTCGTGTCAGGGATTTTGCGCGGCTGGATATCCTTCCCTCTCCCTCCGCTACGCTCCACCGTCTCCCGCAAGCGGGAGAGGGGACAGCCGCTCCTCTCTCCCTGCAAGGGATAACCAGCGACTTGGCTGGGGTAGTTTCCCAGCCTAGTCGAATGGCTAGTAGTTCCATCAGAGAGGCTGGGAGAGAGGGTGAGGGCACGCCTAAAAATCTTATTTTGTGCCCCACGGCGCCGCTGCCCGATATCGCGGTCAACCGCCGCGCCGATATTCCGACACTGGCCTTCGCACGGTTCCTGCAAGATTTCGCGGGACGCGTGTTGCTGCTCGCCGACGGCCTGGGGCGGCGCGAGATCATTTCCGGCTACCTGAACGAATACGGCTTGTCCCCTGTGCCGTGCGAGAATTACGCGCAGTTCATCGGCAGCCGCGAAAAATTCGTGCTCGGCGTCGCGCCGCTGCAAAACGGTTTCATCCTTTCCGATGAAAACATCGCGCTGATCACCGAAACAGAGCTTTACGCCGCGCAGCCAAGAAGCCGCGCCGCGCGCGCCGCGAAGAAGACCAATGTGGAAGGCATGCTGCGCGACCTGTCCGAACTCAAGGTCGGCGATTCGGTGGTGCATGAGCAGCACGGCATCGCGCGCTACGCGGGTCTGGTCAATCTCGATCTTGGCGAGGGTGAAAATGAATTCCTGCTGCTGGAATATGCAGGCGGCGACAAGCTGTACGTGCCCGTCGCGCAACTGCACGTGATCAGCCGCTACAGCGGCGGCGCGCCGGAAACCGCGCCGCTGCACAAGCTGGGCACGCAGGCATGGGACAAGGCCAAACGCCGGGCGATGCAACAGGTGCGGGACACCGCCGCCGAATTGCTCAACCTTTATGCACAGCGGGCCACGCGCAAGGGCCACATATTCAAGCTGAGCCCCCGCGATTACGAGGCGTTCGCCGCAGGATTCGGTTTCGAGGAAACGCCCGACCAGGCCGCCGCGATAGCCGCGGTGATCAACGACCTGCAAAGCGGCAAACCGATGGACCGGCTGATCTGCGGCGATGTCGGCTTCGGCAAGACCGAGGTCGCGCTGCGCGCCGCATTCGTCGCGGCGATGGACGGCAAGCAGGTCGCGGTGCTGGTGCCGACCACACTGCTCGCCGAACAGCATTTCCAGGTTTTTTCCGACCGCTTCGCCGACCTGCCGCTGAAGATCGCCGAGCTGTCCCGCTTCCGTTCCGCGAAGGAGCAGGCGCAGGCGCTGCAGGACATGGCCGACGGCAAGCTCGACATCATCATCGGCACGCACAAGCTGATCCAGAAAGGCGTGAAATTCCACAACCTCGGCCTGGTCATCATCGACGAGGAACACCGCTTCGGCGTGCAGCAGAAGGAACGGCTGAAAGCGCTGCGCGCCGAAGTGGGCGGCATGACACGGTGGGCACAAGCCTCTGGTGCGGGAATGCCGCCTCCGCACAGCCTCCCGCAATCGGCTGGCTCCGCCAGTAACGTGTCGGCTGTGCACGTGCTGACGCTGACTGCCACTCCGATCCCGCGCACGCTGGCGATGTCGCTCGAGGGGTTGCGCGATTTTTCGATCATCGCCACCGCGCCGCAGCGCCGCCTGTCGATCAAGACCTTCGTCGCGCAAGCCGGCAACGGCATCATCCGCGAAGCGGTACTGCGCGAACTGAAGCGCGGCGGCCAGATCTATTTCCTGCACAACGAGGTGGAGACTATCGCCAACATGGCGGAGAAACTCACCGCGCTGTTGCCGGAAGCGCGTATCCGCACGGCGCACGGGCAGATGAACGAGCGCGACCTGGAACAGGTGATGCGCGATTTCTACCAGCAGCGCTTCAATGTATTGCTGTGCACCACGATAATCGAGACCGGCATCGACGTGCCCACCGCCAACACCATCATCATCAACCGCGCCGACCGCTTCGGCCTCGCGCAGCTGCACCAGCTTCGCGGCCGCGTCGGACGCTCGCACCATCAGGCCTACGCCTACCTGCTGGTGGAAACCGAAGCGCTGACCGCTCAGGCAAAGAAACGCCTGGACGCGATCCAGGCGATGGAGCAGCTGGGCAGCGGCGTCTACCTCGCGATGCACGACCTGGAAATACGCGGCGCCGGCGAGGTGCTCGGCGAATCGCAGAGCGGAGAAATGCAGGAGATCGGATTCAGTCTATATACCGACATGTTGAATGCCGCGGTCACTTCTTTGCGCCAGGGCAAGGAGCCGGATATGGCTCACCCGCTCGGCGTCACGACCGAGATCAACCTGCACTGCCCGGCACTGCTGCCCAACGATTATTGCGGCGACATCCACCAGCGCCTGATGCTCTACAAACGGCTGGCGAACTGCAACACGCCGGAGGAGCTCGACGAGATGCACCAGGAACTGATCGACCGCTTCGGCCTGCTGCCGGAAGCCGCGCAAACTCTGCTCGACTGCCACCGCCTGCGCATCCTCGCCAAACCGCTGGGCATCAGCAAGGTGGACGCGTCGAGCGAAGCGATAGTGATCCAGTTCGTGCCCAACCCGCCAATCGACCCGATGAAGATCATCTCGCTGATCCAGAGCAGGCAGCACCCCCAACACGGTGGGGCGAAGCCCTCTGGTGCGGGAGGGGGTGCCATGCGGCTGCTCCCGCAATCGGCTGGCTTCGCCATATCCAGCGACTTGGCGAGTGTAGTTGGCTCGCCTAGTCGAATGGCTAGTAGTTCTATCAGTAACGTGTCGCAGCCGCACATCAAACTGGCCGGACAGGACAAACTGCGCATCGAATTGAAGTATGGCGACGTCGCGCAGCGCGTACTCGCGATCAGGAGTTTCTTTCACGATCTGGCCTAGCTGCGCTTCGTTTCCAGCTTTGCAGCGCGGCTCGCCGGATCGGCGCCGCCCCCTTTCGCGCACCCGCCGCGCAAGGATGGTCACTGGCAGAGATCAACTTTGTGTTGCCGAATACACCTGGCTCTGAAACAATAACGGCAGGGAGAAACAACAAACCAGAAGGGCATGTACCCGATGGGAAAACCGATGAGAAGCCGGACCATTTTTTGTACCGCGCTGGTCTTGTGGATGTCTCTGTGCGCAGTCGCCCATGCCGAGACCATCGTGCTGGCCGTGCCCGGACCGGGCACCTTGTCATACCTGCCGGTCTATCTTGCCAAGGCCATCGGCGCCGACCAAACCGAAGGACTGGAACTCAAGCTGCGCTATGTTTCCGGCGGACCATTGGCGATGCGCGACATGATGGACAACAACAGCGATTTCCTGGCGATCGGTCTGCCCGCGATCGGTGCCGCCCGCGCCGATGACATGCCGGTGGTCGCGATCGGGCAGCTCAGCCAGACTGCGATGTATGTATTCATGCTGCGATCCGGCCTCAAGGATAAAGTGAGGAACATCGCGCAACTCAAAGGAAGGCGTATCGGCACAGCATCGGGCACAAGCACACAGCGCACGATGGGACAAATGATGGCGGAGTACCTGATCCGTCGTGCCGGACTCAAATCCGACGACGTGCAATTCATCTCTTCCGGACAGAATCGCGAGACGCAGAGTGCCGCGCTGAAAAGCGCGACTGTCGACGCGATCATGGCAGATGAACCCTTCGCCTCTGAACTGGTTGCGCAAGGCGTGGCCATCAGGCTGGCCGATCTTTATGCCCCGAAACAAAGCAACGAGCTGCTCGGCGGCCCTATCGTGCACGCCGCGCTGGCCACCCGCGAAGATGTCTATACGCAGCATCCAGAGACGGTGAAGAAAGTCCGGCGCATGTTCGATATCACACTGAAATGGATGAACGCACATACTCCCCGTGAAGTCGCGGACAAACTCGCCAGCCAGCCCGGCTTTGATGCCGCAAGTAGCAGGCGGCTTACCGACATCCTGCAGCGCAACCGCGGCATGTTCCCGGAGCGGATAGATTGGGATCCACAAGCCGTGACAACCACCGAACGGTTCTTCCACAGCATGGCGAACAATGCCAGGGAGTCCGGTTTGCCATTTTCCTCGTTTGTGCGCGGCGCACCTCCGGATTAGCAGATTTGAAACCCGACCCCGACACAGCAGCAACGACCACGCTGCGACAGACATTCAGCCGCAGACTGCTGCTGCTGCTCGGTTTGTTCTCGCTGGTGATGAGCACCCTGATCGTGCTGGCTTACCGCCATGAAGTCAGCCGGATGAACCGCGAGGAACTGTCCGACACCCTGGCACACGTGGTCCCGCGCATCAAGAACCAGCAGCAAACCTGGACAGCCAGCGGCAACCAATTGTTTACCACACTCGAGTGGTCCGGGATGCTGCATCTGAAGGAACCCGAGCGCAAGGCGAAGCTGCAGGCATTCTTTACCGCCCAGGCCGAAAGCATAGGATTCGAAGGTGTCGCGATCTCCGATGTCTCGACCGGCAAGTTGTTGTTCGACTTCTGGAACAGCTCCGAAATGCCGAATCTGCAAAATGCACTGGCAGAAGATCAGCCGCTCTGGTTCGACGACCAGCATGTCGCCTTGTACACGAAAGTCCAAAAGCACTTCGATGCGCTGGGGCAGAATCTCGATATCACCTTCTTCAAGGCGTGGGATAGTGCGATGCTGCATCGCTTGGGTTTCCCCGACACCACCACCTATATTTCACTGGGCACCCACCCGCTGCTCAGTTCGGCCGGGAATTTGTCGCTGGAATCGTCGCAACCCTCCACCGGCGAATACACCGAGCGCGTCCTGAACGGCACCCGGTATCAGGAAGACAGCCTCAAGCTGGCCGATCTTCCTATCGCGGACGGTCACCGCCTACCATTGATCCTGACCGTGCGCTCGCCGGAAGAAAATATCCTGCCCATGCCGCTGGTGCTGGCCGCATCTATCGGTATCACATTGCTGTTCGGCTTGTTGCTGTTCGTGGTGTTCGGTGTCTGGCTGAGACGGCTGGGGGCGAGACTGGACGGACTGGCCAATGCCGCCCTGCAATTCAAGAATGAACAGCCCGGCGGGATCACGCATGAAACCCGCGAATTGCTGCAACTTGCAGACGCCGGCAAGGACGACCAGATCAGCATGGTTACACTCGAGTTATCCAACCTGATGGCCAGCGCCGCGGAGCGCGACACCGAACAGCGCGCCTATCTGCAGACGCTGGACCTGCTGCAGGATGCGGTGATCGAGTTCTCCCCTGACGGGCACCTGCTCCGCGCCACCGACGCATGGAAGACCCTGACCGGCCTGGACGACATCGCCTCTTGCGGCATCATCAACTGTGCGCACCCGGAAGACGGCAGCGAGTTGCTGGAGCAACTCAGCGCGCTGACCCACGGCCAGAAGAGCCAGGTCAACATACGCTTCAGGATGCGCCGCCCGAATGACGCCAGCAAACATTACTGGGTCGAGGGCCGCTTTGCCGCGGTCAAGCATAATGGCAAGCTCGTCAGCATACGCGGCGTGGTGCGCGACATCACCAGCACCTACCGCCAGGAACGGCAGATCAGCCACATGGCATTGCATGACGCGCTGACCGACTTGCCCAATCGCGTGCTGCTGGAAGACCGGCTGGAAATGTCCCTGACCCGCGCGGCGCGCACCGGCCAGCGCGTGGCATTGGGCTTCATCGATCTCGATCATTTCAAGCAGGTCAACGACAATTTCGGGCACAAGCTCGGCGACCGCATGTTGAAGGAGGTCACACAACGGCTGCAAACGGCATTGCGCGGCACGGATACGCTGTCGCGCTGGGGCGGCGACGAGTTCGTGGTGCTGTGTCCGGACCTGGCCAGCCTCGACGATGCCCGCGACATCACGCAGAAACTGTCCCTGCTGACACGCGAGAACATCACGATAGACGGCACTGATTTCCCGTTCACCTTCAGCGCGGGATTCGCGGTGTATCCGGATGATGCGAACAACAGCGAAATGTTGCTGGCGCAGGCTGACCGCGCGATGTTCTACGCCAAGGCGCAGGGGCGCAACAACATACAGTTCTTCAACACCATCGCCGGCAAGGAAACCGGGCGCCAGTCTTTCTATATCCAGAGCCGCCTGATGCAGGCGATACACAACGGCGAGATCCGGTGCTGGCTGCAACCCATCATGTCGGCACAGACCGGGGAAGCGGTCGGGGTCGAGGCATTGGCCCGCTGGCACGAGCCCGAACAGGGCTGGATCCCGCCGTCGGTGTTCGTCCCGATGGCGGAAAGCCTGGGCTTGATCGACAGGCTCGGACAATCGGTCTGGCTGCAGGCACTGGAAGCGCTCACCGTCCTGCCCGCGCATCACCGGTTATCGGTGAACCTTTCCAAGCGGCAGCTGTTCACCAACATGATCGTCCAGCAACTCTGCGATGACATAGAGCGCGCCGGCATACAACCCGATCGCATCATGCTGGAGATCACCGAAAGCATCGCGCTTTCCGATGTCTCTTATGCCCGCGAACGCATCACCGAGCTTGATGCCAGGGGGTTCGGCATCTCGATAGATGATTTCGGCGTGGGTTATTCATCGCTGTCGCAACTGCACGAGATCCCCGCAGACGAACTCAAGCTCGACATCTCCTTCGTCAGCCGCATCCACCAGAAAAGCGGCCTCAGCATGGCGACGGCCATCATCGCCATCGCCAAGTCGCTGGATCTGGAATGCGTCGCGGAAGGAGTCGATGACGCGCGCACCGCCGCGCTGCTGGGCAGCCTTGGCGTGGAAAAACTGCAGGGCTATCATTTTGCCAAGCCGATGCCGATCGATGAATATCTGGTTTGGCTGGCACTGCATACCGGCGAACGATACCAGGCCTGAATCCGGCGCGTGCGCGGCCCGCGAAACGCGGTACCGCGGGATATTCCCTTGCGTTGACACTGTCCGGAACATTCCAATATGATTCCTCCGGAGCCGCATCGGGAAGCGTGTCTTCCTGCGCGGGACAGTGCCTGGGTCAGTGGCGACAACGCATTCCGGCCTCCGCTCTCCGGCCGGCGGCGCAAGCCGCTTTCGCAAGGTGTATTGCTGCAAGCGGAAGCGTATAGTTGAAAGTGCCGCACAACAAGGAAACTCATGTTTCGACTACTGCGCTATTTTTCCGTCGCGAGCCTGATCTCCATGGTGCTGGCGGCAATCGCCCTCGGCACATTCCACCAGATGTTCGAAAAGAACCATCTGCTCAGGTTCGGCGAAAGCCGCAGCGTCGCGTTCGTGCAGGCATTTTCTGCGGGCAGCTGGCCGCAATTTCGCAGCTTCGCCAAAGCTTCGAGCAAGCTCGATGCGGATGCATTGCGCCGCCACCCCCAGATCGCCAGACTGAGCCGCAGCGTGCGTGACATACTGCGCGACACACCCACCCTTGCCCTGAAGATCTACCTGCCCGACGGGCGAACGCTGTTCTCGACGGACGCCGCGCAGATCGGCACCGACAATGGCAGCGATGCCGGCTTTCTCTCGGCCACACAAGGCGTGCCGCTCAGCCGCATCACGCTGAACGACAAATCCGGCGCCTTCGCCGGCAAGCTGGCGGGGCGGGATGTGCTCACCAGTTATATCCCGCTGCGCAGCAGCGCAGCCGCGCCGGTCGAAGGCGTGATGCAAGTCTATACCGATGTCACCGACCTGCAGGCAAGCGATGAACGGGAAGAACACCTGGTCACGCTGAGCGTGGTGGCCGTGCTGGGCGGGCTCTACGTCATCCTGTTCTTCATCGCCAGGCACGCCGACCGGATGATCAGGACGCAATACCTGCAACAGCGCCGCGTGGAGCAGAGTCTCCGCCACCTGACCACGCACGACGCGCTGACCAACCTGCCGAACCGAGTGCTGCTGCTGGACCGGATCAAACAGTCGCTGACTTCGGCGGAACGCCACGACAGTCTGCTCGCGGTGGCTTCCATCGATCTGGACAATTTCCAGAGCATCAACAATTCGCTGGGCCACCAGGTCGGCGACAGCGTGCTGCAGACCGTGGCGCAGCGCCTGTCGGAGAGCATGCGCGAAGGCGACACGGTCGCGCGTATCGGCGGCGACGAGTTCGTCGTGAGCATGCCGGACATACACTCCAACGTGAACCTGTTCCAGATCGCCAAAAAGATGCTAGCCGCGGTCTCCGAGCCCATCGAATATGAAGACCGCGAACTCCACCTGACCGCAAGCATCGGCATCGCACTCTATCCCGAACACGGCCGTGACGCCGAGACGCTGGTGCGCAGGGCCGACATGGCATTGCACAGCGCCAAGCGCCTCGGGCGCAACCGGCACCAGATGTTCGACGAGCATATGGACGAGCAGGTGCAGCAGCAGGTGCAGCTGGAGGACGAGATGTGGCGCGCGCTGAAGAACAACGAATTCGTGCTTTATTACCAGCCCGTCATCGACCTGAATTCCGGCGCGACGATAGGCGCCGAGGCGCTGCTGCGCTGGCCGAATGAACACGGTGACTGGCTTTCCCCGTCCGAATTCATCCCGCTGTCGGAAAAATGCGGGCTGATCGTGCCGCTGAGCGAATGGGTGTTCAGCGAGGCTTGCGCCCAGCTGCAGAACTGGCGCGAAAACGGGCTCGGGCCGGGCGACTTCTCGATGTCGGTCAACCTGTCGGCACGCCATTTCGAAACGGCCGGCCTGGCTGGGATGATCGCCGGCGTGGTCGAGCAGGCCGAGATCGACCCGAAGTGGCTGCATCTCGAGATCACCGAGAGCATGTTGATGGGCAGGAACGAATCCATCATTGGCAATTTCGAGGCGCTCAAACGCACCGGCATCAAGTTCTCCCTCGACGATTTCGGCACCGGCTATTCCAGCCTCGGTTATCTGAGGCACTTCCCGATCGATCTGCTCAAGATCGACCGCACATTCATCCATGACCTGCCTGAAAATGCCGACAATGCGGCGATCGTCGCGACGATCATCGCGCTGGCAAGCAGCCTGGACCTGCGGGTGGTCGCAAAGGGCGTCGAAACCGAGGCTCAGGCATCCTTCCTGCAAGAACAAGGCTGCCATTATGCGCAGGGTTTCCTGTACAGCCGCCCGTTGCCGCCGGACGAATTCCTGGCGCTGATACTGCAAAGGCGCGGCGTGGTCACGCCGGAATCGCCGTTCGAGCTCACGTCTCCGTAGCAAGCACCGCAGCGCCGCGGCACTTCCCTGCCCGCACCGGGATTTGAATTAAAATAGGCCGATAATGAGTTGCCCGATGACCTGCCCCTATAGTCGGGCATGCCATCGCGAACGGCGACAACCCACTATCATCCTTAGCATATTGAAAGCTTCCGCCAAATGAACCTGATCATCCAGGCTGTCGGCCCGATAGCCGCCACACACCTTGACCGGCTCGCCGGGCTGGCGCGGAGCAGGCAGCGCGAACAGATCGCCGCACACGCGTATCGTTTGACGCATGCGGACTATCATGCCGGGATCGCGCCCTACTGCCTGGAGAACAGGCTCGATTTCGGCTTCGTGCCCGATGGCCGCTCGTTGCAGGATATCGGACTGGTGGTGATGGATATGGATTCCACATTGATCACGATCGAGTGCATAGACGAGATCGCCGACATGCAGGGACTCAAGCCGCAGGTCGCAAAGATCACCGAGGCCGCGATGCGCGGCGAGATCGATTTCGCCGAAAGCCTGCGCCAGCGTGTTGCGCTGCTGGCCGGTCTGGACGAACACGCTTTGCAGCGGGTGTATGATGAACGCCTGAAATTGTCGCCGGGCGCGGAGATCATGCTGGCGGCGCTGAAATCGCGCGGCATCAAGACGCTGCTGGTATCCGGAGGGTTCGTGTTCTTCACCGAACGTTTGAAGGCAAGGCTGGGGCTGGACTATACCCACGCCAACACGCTTGAGGTCGCCGCCGGCAAGCTCACCGGACGGGTGCTCGGGAACATCGTCGATGCGCAGGGCAAGGCGGACCGGCTGGAGCGCGTCCGCAAGGAACTGGCGCTGAAGCCGGAGCAGGTCGTCGCGATCGGTGACGGCGCGAACGATTTGAAGATGATGGCGCTGGCCGGAATCAGCGTCGCCTATCATGCCAAGCCGGTGGTGCGCGAAAAAGCCGGCTACGCGCTGAATTTCGTCGGGCTCGACGGGCTGATGAACCTGCTGCAGGACCGGCGATGATCATGCTGCACGCCGGTCTTGCGCGATGCAATTTTTTCCGGAATACGGTGAAACGGATGATTTCCATGACAAATTTGAGATATTCGACACTGAACTTGCCGGTGAAGATGCGATCAATAGCTGCACACGGCCGATGAAGGAATGATGCGATGACCCAGAAAATCAGTTCGGGAGCGACTCCCCGGGATTCGGCAAATCGATTTCGGCGTGCGATGCCGACGATACTGTTGATGCTTGCATGCGCTGCGCCCTTTGCGGCGCTGGGTCTGCCGTTGAATCTCTACTCGGTGCCAGACTCGCTGGTCAACGACAGGAACGAAACGGTGCATTTATCGGACTGGCGCGGCAAACCGCTGATCCTCACGATGGAACACAGCAATTGCCGCTTCTCGTGCTCCGTCACATTCTCGAAATTGAAGTCCATCCAGACCCTGGCCGACCAGAAGAACATAAAGATCGATTTCATGATCATCAGCGTGGACCCGAGAAACGATACGCCCGCAGCCTGGCGGCAATACCGGAAAAGCCGCGACGTGGAGAGAAACAACTGGCATCTGCTGACCGGCTCGGAAGCCGCCACGAAAGTGATCGCCAATCTGCTCGGAATAAAATACTGGTACATGGATGAGCACGTATTCCACGACTTCAAGATCCTGCGCCTGAATGCGCAAGGCCAGGTCGTGAAGGAGATCACGGATTACTCCGACGAACCGGGTCCCATGCTGCAGTGACGGCCCGCGGCTGCCCGTTTTGCCGGCCGTCTGGCAAATTGCGCGGCTCGAATATTATTTTTTCACCTAAGTTACTGTAGCGCCAAGCCAAAAAATATCGGGCAAAATTTTTGCTTGCAAAAACCGCCCTGCCGCCTACAATTAGTCGACATTGATTGACCAACCACTAGCTATAGTGGTTTTTTGTTTTTACGGGACAAAGTATCCCGCGCGCTAAAAGGGAGTAGTAACATGATTGAGACGAAAAGCGATCCTCTGTCTGCGCAGCAGATAATCAGCGAAATCAGCGGCAAGATGGCCGAGCATACGGCTATTGAAGGGGGCACGCCCATGACTCAAGAGATCAGCACCGAAGTACTGCTGGAAAAATACGCCGAGCCCGGCGAACACTCGGTCGAGGATGTGCGCCGCCGCGTCGCGCGCGGCCTGGCCCAAGCCGAAAAGTTGGAACAGCGCCCCCACTGGGAAGAAGTGTTCTTCCGCGCGCTGGAGGACGGTTTCGTGCCGGCTGGCCGCATCAACTCGGCCGCCGGACTGGCAAGCCAGGCGACCCTGATCAACTGCTTCGTGCAGCCGGTCGGCGATGCGATCTCCGGCATCGTCGACGGCAAGCCCGGCATCTACGATGCGCTGCAGCAGGCCGCGGAGACCATGCGGCGCGGCGGCGGCGTAGGCTACGATTTTTCGTCGATCCGTCCCGAGGGGGCCATCGTCAAGGGCACCAATTCCCGCGCCAGCGGGCCGCTCTCCTACATGCGCGTGTTCGACCGCTCCTGCGAGACCGTCGAGTCGGCCGGTGCGCGGCGCGGCGCGCAGATGGGCGTGCTGCGCTGCGACCATCCCGACATCGAGCGCTTCATCCACGCCAAGGACCACGGCGACCTGCGCAACTTCAACATCTCGGTCGGCGTGACCGATGCGCTGATGCACGCCGTGGAGCACAATCTGCCGTTCGAACTGGTGCACAGCGCCGAACCCGGTGCCGCGCTCAAGGAGGCCGGTGCGACACGCCGCGCCGATGGCAAGTGGATATATCGCAAGGTGCAGGCCACCGATCTGTGGAAGCAGATCATGGAGAGCACCTATGACCACGCGGAACCGGGCGTGCTGTTCATCGACCTGATGAACCGCGACAACAACCTGTCTTATTGCGAGGAGATCGAGGCGACCAACCCCTGTGTCACCGCCGATACCTGGGTGATGACAGACCGCGGTGCGCGCCAGGTGCGCGACCTGATCAGCGAAACATTTTCTGCGGTCGTCGACGGAAAATCCTATCCGACCGAATCGCAGGGCTTTTTTCATACCGGCACCAAACCGGTGTTTCGCGTGAAGACAACCGAAGGACATTCATTGCGCCTGACCGCAGACCATCCGGTGTTGCGCGTCTCGCGCATGACGCGTAATTTGCGTGAAACGGAATGGGTGAATGCCGGCGAACTGCGCAGCGGCGATCAAATCGTATTGCACGACCATCGCGCCATGCAATCATGGAGCGGTGCGCATAATGAAAGCGAAGGTTACCTGATCGGCCTGCTGATCGGCGATGGCACGCTCAAGAATGACAAAGCCGTGCTGAGCGTTTGGGATGCCGCTGCGCTGAAGATCGCCAACGGCGGCCACATGCATCCATCCGCCGGCGTTGCCGGCGTGATGCATGCGGCTGAACAAGCAGCGCGCTCATTACCGCACCGCGCCGACTTCAACGGCTGGCAAAAGCCTGTTGAAGACCGCGGCGAATATCGTCTGGCGACAGGCGCATTGCGCACGCTGGCACTGGGACTGGGCCTGACTCCAGGCAACAAGCGCTTCACTGCGGCGATCGAAGCGAGCTCGTCCGACTTCTATCGAGGCGTATTGCGCGGCATGTTCGACGCCGATGGTTCAGTGCAGGGTTCGCAGGAAAAAGGGATCAGCGTTCGTCTGACGCAGATCGACCTCGGCAACCTGGAGGCCGTGCAGCGCATGCTGCAACGCCTCGGCATCATCTCCGCGATCTATCAAAACCGCCGCCCCGGCGGCATGAAGGAACTGCCCGACGGCAAAGGCGGCTCCCGGGAATATGCCTGCCAGGCACTACATGAACTCATCATCAGCGGCGAGAATATCGTGCGTTATGCCGAGTTGATCGGTTTTGCGGATTGCAACAAGATGGACAGGCTGAATGGATTGCTGGCCAATTATGTGCGCAAGCCCAACGCGGAACGTTTCGTCGCAACCGTGCTGTCACTGGAAGACGACGGCATGGAAGATGTGTATGACGTGACCGTTGCCGATGTGCATGCCTTCGATGCCAACGGGCTGTACGTCCACAACTGTGCCGAGCAGCCGCTGCCCCCGTACGGCTGCTGCTGCCTCGGCTCCATCGACCTGACGCGCATGGTGGAACACCCGTTCTCCAAGAATGCCACCTTCAACCAAGAGCCGTTCAGGCAGCTGGTGCGCGTCGCCACTCGCATGCTGGACAACGTGCTCGACGTCACCGCCTGGCCGCTGCCGGAGCAGGAACTGGAAGCGCAGAACAAGCGCCGCGTCGGGCTGGGCTTCACCGGACTGGGCGACACGCTGGTGATGCTGGGCCTGCGCTACGACACCGACGAGGCGCGCGCGTTTGCCCGGGACATCACGCGCGTGATGCGCGACGAGGCCTATCTCGCCTCGGTGGACCTGGCGCAGGAGCGCGGCGCGTTCCCGCTGCTGGACACCGAACAATATCTTTCCGCGCCGCGCTTCGCGTCGCGCCTGCCCGACCAGATCAAGGACAAGATCCGCGCGCACGGCATACGCAACAGCCATTTGCTGTCGATCGCGCCGACCGGCACGATCTCGCTCGCGTTCGCCGACAACGCCTCGAACGGCATCGAGCCGCCCTACTCTTGGTTCTATACGCGCAAAAAGCGCATGGCCGAAGGTGGCGCCAAGGAATACGCGGTGGAAGACCATGCCTGGCGCCTTTACAAGCACATGGGCGGCGACACCAACAAGCTGCCTCCCTCCTTCGTCACCGCGCTCGAGATCTCCGCGATCGATCACATGAAGATGGTGGCCGCCGTCGCACCGTTCATCGACACCTCGATCAGCAAGACGGTCAACGTGCCGGCCGATTATCCGTATGAGGATTTCAAGAACCTTTACACCGAAGCATGGAAAGCCGGGCTGAAAGGCTTGGCGACCTATCGCCCGAACAATGTGCTGGGTGCGGTGCTGTCGGTCACGCCTGAGGTCAAGCAGGTGAAAGAAGAAAAAGCCGAAGAACAGCTGCAGGATTTCATCTTCGACCAGGACCGGCGCATCACGCTGGAGGCGACGCCGATGCCCGCGCTCGCCTCGCTGCGCTGGCCGGGCCGTCCCAAGCTGCCGAATGGCAGCGAGGGTTGGGTCTCGCAAGTGGTGAAGCACCCACTCGGCACCTTCGTGATCTTCGTGTCGCACACCACGAGCCTCCCCCACCCCAACCCTCCCCCGGTGGGAGAGGGGGCAAACGAATCGCTGCGCGGATTTTCAACTCCGGAGCACAACCATCCGTTCGAGGTCTGGGTAAACGGCGCGGAGCAGCCGCGCGGACTCGGCGCGCTGGCGAAATCGCTGTCGATGGACATGCGCACGCAGGATCCGGTGTGGGTAAGGATGAAGCTCGAGATGCTGATGAAGACCGCCGGCGACGACGCGTTCGACATGCCAATGCCGCCGGACGGCCAGATCAAGCGCATGCCCAGCCTGGTTTCCGCGTTCGCGCACCTGCTGAAATACCGCATCGAACAACTGGGCGCGCTGGAAGCCAGCGCGGACGCGACCACCCCGATGATGGACGCGCTGTTCGCGAAGAAGGAACCGAAGACCGGCACCGACGGCACGATGAGCTGGACCGTGGACATTGCCAATGCCGGAACCGGCGATGACTTCGTGCTGGGACTGAAGGAACTGATGCTGCCGGACGGGCAGCGCCGCCCGTATTCGATGTGGCTGTCCGGCGTCTATCCGCGCGCGCTCGACGGACTGTGCAAGGTATTGAGCCTGGACATGCGCGTGATCGATCCGGCATGGATAGGCATGAAGCTGCGCAAGCTGCTCAACTTCGGCGAACCGCTCGGCGACTTCATGGCGCGCGTGCCCGGCAGCGTCAAGATGGAGAGCTACCCCTCGACGGTCTCCTACGTCGCGAAGCTGATCATCCACCGTTATGCGATGCTCGGCATCCTCGACGAAAACGGCTTTCCGATATCGCACATGGGGGTGATGGATGTACCGAAGAAGAAGAGCAAGGCCGCCGGACCCAAGACGCTGGCCGGCAAACTCTGCTCGGAATGCCACAACGCCACGCTGATCAAGAAGGACGGCTGCGAGTTCTGCACCAGTTGCGGCGCGATCGGCGCATGCGGGTGAAGTGAGTAGGAAATTCTGATGCATGATCCACACGTGCAGGTTATGAACTATGAGGTGAGTTCTGAAGAATGGGTTACCTACCAGAATCCTAAGCCGATTTCATTCTCGAATGAGCTGGGAGCTTTCGATCTCGGCGATAAGAGACTTCGAATTACACCAGCCAAACACTTTCCTAATGAAATGGAAGCTCGTAGTTCAGTTGAGCCGTTCTTAAGAGATTGGGAGATCAACACGGATCTCCAACTCAACATCGGTATGCTTCGGTTCAAATTTGAAAGCGTAGAGGTTATCGATCGTGATCCGCCACCAGCTGGCTCGCCAGTAATTATCAACATGAAGGTGGGTTCTGTGGCGTGGGGAGGGGTTAAATGTTCAATTGGACTTATACCTTCTGAGTATCCACAACCGCCCAAGACATTCCATGCAACGCCTGCGGTTCAGTCAGTCTACGACCGCTGGATTGGTTTCCGTTCTGGCAATGAACCTCTTCAGTCCATGGCGTACTTCGTACTAACTAGTCTTGAGGCTGCTGTAGGTGAAAGTAAAGACTCTCGTAAAAGGGCAGCAAGTTCTTTTCAGATTGATCTACCTGTCCTCAAAAAAAATGGGCGAATTAAGCTCGAACAAAAGTGATGGAAGCGCTGCGCGAAAGGCCCGTTTAAGCAATAAATTGCAGGCGCTATCTGAGAAAGAGAAGGATTGGCTAGAGGTAACGGTACGTAGGGTAATATATCGACTCGGTGAGCATGCTTCTGGTGCTCAATTAGCACTTATTTCTTTATCAGATTTACCCAAATTTTGATTTCATCATTTGGGGAACTATAGGCGACAGACCACGTTTTCCAGAATCACATGGGGACGGAGCCCATGATTTAGTGAAATGAATGGGGCGCCGTTGCCCATGTCAATCCAGGAGGAGCTATGAGCATAAAGTTACGCAGCACCGAACTATCCCCCGCGGAAGCGTCGTTCCTGAAATGGCAGTACGGTTTTGACGAAGAGGACGAGCCGTTCGACCGGGCGTTGTGGCACGCCATTCTGCGAGCCTGGGAGGCCGATGAAGCCACAGGCACACACCATCTCGAACGCCTAGGCTGCAGCGGCGCTTATCCCGAGGAAATAGCGTTGTACGTGCGATTCAAGTCAGAACACAGCGACAAAGTCTGGAACGACTTGATCCGCCGCGCCGCCCTGTCCGATCGCCGCACCACCAAAGTCGATACGTCGATCAATCGCCGTCGCAGCAAAAGTAGCAATAGCGGACAGGCCGCAGCAATTTAACGGGCCGTTCGAATTGCTTCAATCACATCGAAATTTCCCCTGCTATCCCTGAATTTTCCAGGGCCTGGATCCCGCATTAGCCGTGCCATCAAGCTATAGCGGTCGGCATCGCACTTTATGCAAGGGCGTAGTCAAATGGCTATCTGGCTCAACGTCTATGTTTTAGAGGTCGCCAGATTGTTATAATCAGCAAACCGTACAACAAGCACGGAGGCTACCATGATTACCGTCCGCAAGAGTTCGGATCGTGGCCATGCCGATCATGGCTGGCTGCAAAGCTATCACAGCTTTTCCTTTGCAAATTATTACGATCCTCAGGAAATGGGCTGGGGGACACTGCGTGTCATCAATGAGGATCGCGTTCAACCCGGCCAGGGTTTTGGCACTCATGGTCACCGGGACATGGAGATCATCAGCTATGTCCTGGACGGCCAGTTGCAGCACAAGGACAGCATGGGCAACGGCACGATTATCCGACCCGGAGATGTGCAGCGCATGAGCGCGGGCACAGGCGTGCAGCATAGCGAGTTCAATCCATTGTCCACTGCGCTGGTGCACTTTCTCCAGATATGGATCGAGCCGGAACGCCGCGGCATGGAGCCGGGTTATGAGCAGAAATATTTTTCACCCGAAGACAAGCGCGGGCGGCTGCGCCTGGTAGCATCCCAGGATGGACGGGAGGGCAGCGTCACCGTTCATCAGGATGCTGACCTCTATGCGAGTCTGTTGAATCCGGACGAGCAGGTTTCTCACCGGATAGCCGCAGGGCGCATCGCCTATCTGCATCTCGTCCGAGGGGCGGTGCATGTCAACGGCACCCAACTGCGGACAGGAGATGCCGCCAAGATTGAATTGGAGCAAGAACTCGTTATCGACGCCGACGAGGAGTCGGAACTACTGCTGTTCGACCTGGGCCGGGTCGTTTGAGCGGCGAGTACCGCACAAGGGGAAGCGAAGACCCAGGCCAAGGAATTACCATGAGGTGTTATGGCCTCCATCAAGAATATTGACGATCATGCCGATCTGATCCTGCACAACGGCAAGATTGCCACCAACGATCCGGCGCAGTCTTTCGTGCCGGCGCTGTCCATTCGCGACGGCCTCGTTCAGGCGGTCGGCACCGACGCGGAAATCATGACGCGCAAGGGCAACCTGACGCAGGTTGTGGATCTGCGCAGGCGCACAGTGATCCCGGGACTCAACGACTCGCACCTGCACCTGATCCGCGGCGGCCTCAATTACAATCTGGAGCTGCGCTGGGATGGCATCCCCTCGCTCTCGTTGGCGCTCCGGATGCTCAAGGAGCAGGCGCAGCGCACGCCACCGGGGCAATGGGTGCGCGTAGTCGGCGGCTGGGGCGAGTTCCAGTTTGCCGAGCGCCGTCTGCCCACGCTGGCGGAACTCAACGCCGCCGCGCCCGATACCCCGGTCTTCGTCCTGCACCTCTACTGCCAGGCGATGCTGAACCAGGCAGCCCTGCGTGCTGCGGGCTATACCAAGGATGCTCGCGATCCGCCGGGAGGAATGATCGAGCGCGACAAGGCGGGCCATCCCACCGGCCTGTTGCTGGCCAAGCCGAATGCGATGATCCTTTACGCAACGCTGGCGAAGGGGCCCAAGCTGTCTTTCGATCATCAGATAAACTCCACGCGCCACTTCATGCGCGAGCTGAACCGGCTGGGGGTCACCAGCTGCATCGACGCCGGCGGCGGCTTCCAGAACTACCCGGACGATTATCAAGTTGTCGATGAATTGCATCGCCGCAACGAACTCACGGTGCGCATCGCGTACAACCTGTTCACGCAGAAGCCCAAGGAAGAGAAACAGGACTTCGCGCGCTGGATGAAGATGACAGTGCCCGGTGCCGACAGCGATTACTACCGCACCAACGGCGCCGGCGAGATGTTGGTATTTTCCGCCGCGGACTTTGAGGATTTCCTGGAACCGCGGCCTGACCTTCCCGGTGAAATGGAATCGGAACTGAAGGAAGTCGTCGCGCTGCTCGCCAAAAACAAATGGCCATTCCGATTGCACGCCACCTATGACGAGTCCATCGATCGTTTCCTGAATGTTCTGGAAGAGGTGCATCGCGAGGTGCCGCTGGACGGTCTCGGCTGGTTCTTCGACCATGCCGAGACCATTACCGACCGCAACATCGAGCGCGTAAAGAGGCTGGGGGGCGGCATCGCCGTGCAGCATCGCATGGCCTTCCAGGGTGAGTATTTCGCCCGTCGTTATGGTGCAAAGGCCGCCGAACGTACGCCGCCAATACGGCGAATGCTTGAAATGGGTGTGCCGGTCGGCGCCGGTACCGATGCTACGCGCGTGGCAAGCTACAATCCGTTCGCCTGTCTGTACTGGCTGGTCAGCGGCAAGACCTGCGGTGGTCTCACGCTTTATCCGGAGCATGACCGGCTGACACGCGGCGAAGCACTGCGCTTATACACCGTGGGCAGTGCCGGATTTTCCAGCGAATCGGACAAGAAGGGCAACCTTGCCGCCGGCCAATTCGCTGATCTGGCTGTCCTGTCGGCCGACTACTTCAGTATCCCGGAGATCGAAATAAAGGCGCTGGAATCAGTGCTGACGATCGTCGGCGGCAAGCCGGTTTACGCCACCGATGAATTCCGGCCGCTCGATCCTCCTGCCCTGGCGGTGTTGCCCGAATGGTCGCCAATCGCCAAGTTTGGCGGCTACGGCGCGCCGTTGTTGCAGCGGCATGCTGATGATGCACATCATGCACATAGCCACGTCGCGTGCGGCCCCCTGCATGCGGAACACCATGAGCATGGCGGGCTGGGGAGCTGCATGTGCTGGGCGTTCTGATGGCGAATAGATATGCCGGGTTGCAGAATTTTCCGAAGGGCAAGCATCCATGAGTACAGAAATGAATACAAGTTCAGCCGAAACAACCAACGCCGCCGAAAGCGTGACCCTGTTGATCCAGCAACGGGTACGCGCGGACGCGATTGCCCGCTATGAACAATGGTTGCGTGTGATTTCTGCGAAGGCTGCGGAATACCCCGGCCACCAGGGGGTGCACATCATCCGTCCGCCCGCGGGTGGCAATGAGTATTCGATCATTATTCGCTTTGCGACTTTCGCTGACGCCGAGCGCTGGACACAATCTGCAGACCGCCAACGCTTGCTCGCCGAGATTGCCGATGCCTTCGAGCGTGAAGATCAGTTTCATATTCAACCTGGCATTGAGTTCTGGTTCACGCCGCCCACTCCGGCGCAGAAGCGTCCGTCGGCCTGGAAGCAATGGCTGATCACAACCTCTGTGATCTGGCCGCTGACGATGTTTGTTCCTATGATATTCCACCCGCTGTTCGTCGCCGTGCCGTTGCTGGGACACTGGGGAATCAGCCACGGCATTATCGCGTCTGCGGTCGTTGCCCTGGTCGTCTTCGTCATCATGCCGCGTTATGTACGGGCTGTTTCGGGCTGGCTATATCGTTAACCGGGAATTAAAGGAGCCTACTCTCCGAATTACACAAATCACATCGAAACCGCCCCTGCTATCCCTCGATTTTCCACGGTCTGAAACCTGCAATAGCCGTGCCATGGGATTTATTGTAAGCTGTGCCAATGACAACAGCAGATTCCAAATCAGAGGCGGCGTTCGCCGCGATCATCCAAAAGCTGCAGAACCTCCCCCCTGTCAGGATCTGGTTGCTTTCGATCTTCATTTCGGTGGTGATCACGGAAATCATCGTCTCGGTCATGGAGTTGCTGCTGAAAGGACAGATCACCTACGATTATCTGCTGACCGGCCTAGTAGCCTCGTTAACCGTTGCTGGTATCGTCGCTGCGTTCCTGATCACTTTGCTCGCCCGCCTGAAGCAGGAAGTCCAATCCAACGCATGGATGCGACATGATCTGAAAGACAGCGAAGAGCGCTACAGACTGGCGGTAACGGCTTCGAACTCGGCGATGTGGGACTACGACCTGACGACCGGCCGCGTATATCTGTCGGATAACTGGTCGAAGTTCTTCAGCGGAGTCGAGAAACCAACCTACACCACCATAAAGGAGTTGACCGCGCTGGTGCCGAAGGAGGAACAGCAGGTGGTGAGGGATGCGATCTTGAGCGTCGTCAAGAACCGTGATTCTTCCACATACAAGATCACGCACCGGGTGAGGAAAGCCGGCGGCGGCTTCATTTTGATCAGCAGCGAGGGCCGCGTCACCAAGCGCGATCGGGACGGACGGGCGCTGCACATGATCGGCATCAACCGCGACATCACCGAGCAATAGTTTGCTGCAGGATCAAACGGGCAATTGAACGGATCAGCGTCAAATAATCGCCACGGCTGTCGGTGCGATTCCGCTTGCGATTGCCCGGAAAACCGTGAAATGAGACCTTTCCGTTTAACTCAGACTTTCATATCCTGCACCTCAGCAGGGATAAAAATGTACCTTTAAATTCACATTGGCACGGATTTGGATGGAGTATGATTCGAGTTCTGACTCAGCCCATATCATCAATTTCAGAAATGAGGGTATCCATTATGAAAACATCGCGCATGAAAACATCAAGCCTATTCAGCCTGGCAGTGGCTTTTGCGTTGATCGCCATCCCGTGCAGTTCTCAGGCGGGATCGTGGAGCTGCAAAAATGGTACGGACGTTCGTGAAATTCATGTCCAGTCGCAAACTCCCTCCAGTCCGGTGCCCTGCAGCGTAGTCTACAAAAAAGTCAGCGAAGGTACGCCAGATCAGACGCTGTGGAATGCAGCAAACGATGCCGCATACTGCGAAGAAAAGGCCAAGGCTTTTGCAGACAAACAAGTTTCCTGGGGCTGGACCTGCGAAGAAATAAAGGCCGGTGAAAAGGCAACTCCCAAAACCCGCAGCTGATCAAACGCAGGTGGTCAAACACAAGGGGGCAGCATCGAAGAACTTTCCAGGACTGTCGGCAAAATAAAACGTCCGGAAAATAGATCCGGCGCTGGCCCTCAGCCAAGTGATTTGCAATCGGGGCCGCGAATCCTCATCGACGCCTTTGGGAAAGCAAGCCAAGCCGCTATTGCTTCACACCATTTTGCAAGATGTAATCTTCGATCGGCTTGTCCGCATATTGGATATGCGCGAGGAAGTTCTTGTAGAACCAGTGGTTATACCACTCGCTGAACAGCTCTTCTCCCACCTCGTCATATTTTTCCTTGAGACGATGCGCCTCGCTTATCATGCGCTGGTGATGATTCTTGTGCAGCTCGATCTCGGGGAAACCGGACTGGGCCATAATATGCTCCTCGTTGGCAAAGTGTAATTCGGTATAGGCGATGATATCGCCGATGACCCGATAGATATCTTGACGCGGCTCATGCTTATTCAAAGCCTCGTTCAACGCGTTCAGCATGTCTATGAGTTTCTGATGCTCTTGTTCGATTTCTGCCACGTCAGACATTTTCATTCCTTCTGTTTACACGATTGCTTATCACCGCGAATCAAATAGTACGCCTAATTTGCAGGGAGAATATTAACATTCAAAAATAACGCCGCACTGATGCGGCGTTATCTGTTGGTTTTCGGGAAGCTGATTGCGCAGCCGTCAAATACTCATTTCGGCTGCAACTACAGGCCATGGATCATCGATACCATCGCATGCTGCGAATCCAATGCGGGGAACTCAGGCTACCGCAAAGAAAACCAGGCCTATAATGCTAATTATGGCCGCCATTGCTACAAAAAGCTCGACACTGTATGTGATGCTGCTATTCACGACTTCATCGCTGTTTTGGCCGTGGAGATGTTCAAGGATGTGCGAGTTCATGATGCGTACCTCCTGCAGATGATTTGAAACAACTATTGAAACCTTCATAGTCATTGCAATTGAGTTGATCTGCTTCACAAAATGCGTTTTTATTATACATAACAGAGTGTATTGGTCAAGTATTAACCGGCCCGCTGGTGCCCTTTGGTAATAGAATGATCACAATCGCCAACCGCGTGTCGCGCACATTGCTCATGCCTGGGGCCGTCCGGACTGGAATTAAGGGGGTCGAAATATCTTCCGTGGACTAAAGTGGTTGGGATCACATGGTTTTCCAAGGGTTTCTGCAAAATAAGCGAGTCCGGAAACAGATTCGAATGTTCACTCCTCCGAACCCGGGTTGGCGTGCAACGGGAATCTGCCGCACCGACCGCATTCGCTGGCAAGACGGAATCCTCCACCACCACACCCTGAGAAGGGTTCAACATTCAGGATCGATCATGCAAAAAAATCAAAGCAACATTTCCCGGGCAACCACGAAGATCATGACGCTGGCCGCGGCGCTGGGTCTGCTGCTCATGTCGGGATGCAACGAGAAATATGGGGAGGGCACCGTGCTGATACTCGAACTGGAAAATTCCGAGAATGTTCATCAATACTGGGTGTTCAATCCTTATAATCCAACGATCGAGAAATGCCAGGAAACTGCGCAACAGGCGATTGCCGAGATTCTTGCGAGCAATGCGGTTCCGAAGGATTCCAAGGTCAAGAGTTGGCGCTGTTCATTTACCCCGCCCGAAAGTGGCCGATAAATTGCCCATAAACCTGTCACTGGCAAACCAGAGCAATAAAAGGCAATAGAACAGTAACGGGCGTCAGGCTCAAATTGTATTTTAAAGCTCTGGCCTGCTTGCCACAGCAATCTTCGAAGGTACGGGTTTCAAATCTTGTTCATCCGCACGAGCGACACTAATGCAATGATTCGGCGGCGGTGAGATTAGGTAACATATACGTCTGGGAACACGAATAACAACCAAATTGAAATGACCGCATTCTGGAATACCATGGCATGCAGAGAAAAATCGGTTTGATCCTGGGCGGGGGCGGTGCACGCGCCGCTTATCAGGTCGGCGTGTTAAAAGCGATAGCCAAAATATTGCCGCGCGCCGCGCCCAGTCCATTTGCGGTTGTTTGCGGTACATCGGCAGGTGCGATCAACGCCGCCGCATTGGCCATGAACGCGGGCAATTTTCGCGGCAGCGTCAAACAACTGCTTAGTTTCTGGAAGGATTTTCGAGCCGAGAACATATACCGATCTGATCCGATCGGCGCGTTCAGTAATTCCGGGCTTTGGCTTGCCGGGCTCATATTGAGCTTTATGGGCTTCAATAAATTGACACACGTGTCTTTGCTGGACAATTCACCGTTAAGGCGATTGCTCAAGGAAACACTTCCGTTGAATAGAATCCAGGAGAGTCTCGATGCCGGATATCTTCACGCTTTGGGCATTGCCGCTTCGGGTTTTACATCAGAACAATCGGTGACTTTTTTTCAGGCCCAGAAGGATGTTCAGGGTTGGCAACGAGCTCAACGCATAGGATTGCCGGCAAGAATAGAAATTGATCATTTACTGGCGTCTTCCGCCATACCCTTCCTTTTCCCGGCCGTGCGTATTAACAGGGAATTTTTCGGTGACGGCTCAATGCGCCAGATGGCACCTATCAGTTCGGCCCTGCATCTGGGAGCCAGGCGGGTGATGATCATAAGTATGGGTCAAAGCGATCTGCAGCCGCCCGAACGCATCCGGGTCACAGACCACCCGTCTCTGGCACAGATTGCCGGCCATACCTTGAACAGTATCTTTCTGGATAGCACGGAGGTTGACCTGGAAAGATTGCGGCGGATCAACCATACCCTCAGCCTGGTCCATGAAGAAAGGCGTTCACATACGACTTTGCGTCATATCGATGTGCTGGTTATTGAGCCCAGCCAGAGGGTCGATGCTATTGCCAGACGTTATGTTTCCAACTTGCCGTGGAGTATCCGTTTCATGCTGCGGGGAGTGGGTGCGATGAGCACCAGCGGAGCAAACTTGGCAAGTTATTTGCTATTCGAGAAGGGCTTTTGCAGAGCCTTGATCGAGCTGGGATATCGGGACGCCATGAAACGCAGCGAAGAAATTCTTGCATTTCTGAGCTCGGGCACAGAGACTAGAATTGCGGACTCGGTTCTTAAGACACCTAACGGGTCAGCATCTTCCGGACATATGGACGTTTAAAATAATGATAAGTCATCTCGGGCGATATGAGATTCTTGAAGAATTGGGGCGAGGCGCCATGGGCATTGTATACAAAGCCCATGACCCGCTGATCGAGCGATTCGTCGCGATCAAGACCATCAAGCATAAAATCTTGTCCGAGGCGGAAAGAGCCGAATACGAAGCAAGGATCTATCAGGAGGCCAAGGCGGCGGGTCAATTGAACCACCCCAACATCGTTACCATTTACGACCTGGGGGAAAGCGGGGATGTGGCCTACATTGCGATGGAGCTGATGGAGGGTCGAGACCTGCAGGTGATCATGAATGGCAAGAGGCGCCTGCTGGTTACAGATGCACTGAACATTGCAATTCAAGTGGCGGCAGGATTGTCCTATGCACACCAACGGGGCGTCGTACATGGGGATATCAAGCCTTCAAACATCATGGTTCTGGGCAACAATCTGGTGAAGATCGCAGACTTCGGTATCGCGAGAATGGCGTCCACTCTGGAAGGCATGCAACAAGAAGCGATCTATGGCACAGCTCCGTACATGTCACCCGAACAGATCATGGGCAAAGCAATTGACGCCCGCTCGGATATTTATTCACTGGGGATTGTTTTGTATATCATGCTGACCGACCGCTTTCCCTTTCCCGCGGAAGACGTCGGTTTGCTCAAGAATCAGATCGTCAATGTCGCCCCGGAAAAACCCAGTTCATTGAACCCCGTAATCCCGGAAGCACTAGATACTGTCATCTACAAGTGTCTGGCAAAAACGCCTGATGACCGCTACAAGAATGCCCATGATCTGGCAAATGATTTGCGTTCATGCCTATCCGCACTGTTGCATACCAGTACCGGGCCGGATCATCCTTTCACATCCGGCGTTAAGTTCAGACGGTTGAGGAGCGTGGTCACGCCGCGGGGGTTCTCACAGAAGCTGGTCGCCAATGGCAGCTACTTTGCGATCTTTGCAATGCTTGCGATCTTCATTGTCGATATCGTTACACCTTCCAGCATTCAGATGGAATTCCTTTATATATTTCCGCTGGTCGTGATCAGTTTGCATTGTGAACGGGTGACGCTGGTTAGCGGGGCTGTCATATTGGCACTAGTGCTCCAGGGCATGCACATTGTGATGGACACTATCCCGACCTCCTCAAAAATCATCAACGGGGCAATGGTATTGCTGACGAATATCACGGTTGTCTTTGTGTCCAGGATCGCACGGATAAACTTTATCGAGGTCGAGCAGCTTTCTTCCTTCGACGGTTTGACCGGGCTTCGCAATCGCCTGAGTTTTGAGCGCATCACGGATATCGAGATCGACAGGCAGAAGCTGAAGAAAGGAGTCTTTGCGTTTGCGTATATCGACCTCCGCAAACTCAAGGATCTGAACGAAACCAGCGGATACGCTGCCGGCGATAATGCCATCAAGCTGGTCGCCCGGGTGATTCGGGAAAATATACGGCAAGTCGACACGACCGCAAGGATAGCCGGGGATGAATTCGCGATCCTGATGCCGAATACGAATGCGGAGGGCTGCTATTCATACTGCAAGCGGCTGTCCCTGGAGATTTCGAAGCAGATGGAAGCCGTATCGCTCCCGTTGTCGACCAACATCGGCTATGCGACCTTTGAAAATCCGCCGGTATCCATATCAGAAGTTTTTGACAAGGCTGAAAATGCCATGCACAGGGCCAAAGCAAGCGGCAAATCATTTGCGGTAAGTGCCTAGTGAATTTGCTGTAGATAACAATAGCGGACAGACCACGGTTAAATGCGACACATCTGCCTTAATATGATCGGGTATGAGGCACCGGGGTCGGTTTCCAATTAATCGATGCGGGCGAGCAACTATTTTGCTTCGGATCCGCGTTCATTCGTTCATTAGCCACCAATCTAGACAAGGGAAGGGATTTAGCCGTGAGAATATTTTCCGTATTTTGCTTGGCATTATTGCTGGTTGCCTGCGGCGACCCGCACGACACCCAAGTGCCCGTTGATATTTCCAAGTGGCGTGACACCGTGAGGCCCTCCCTGCAGCAACTGACGCCCGAGGAACAGGCATTATTCACCCAGTATGTCAGGCGGCATACGATAATGACGGATGAAGTCGGGCTGTATGGGGACAAGGTTGACCCGATCCCGGAAGGCATGACGATAGGCAAGGCGATAGCAGACCAGCGCAACTATATTGCCAAGCAACAGGGTAAAAAGCCTGCGCAAGCCAAAGATTCCGGGCAAACCAAGGGTGCCGGTGCCAAATGATCATCCGATCATGCAGGCGAAATGTAATAGTCCCGGAACCGGGTGCAATACCAGCGGATCGAATGTCAGCTCATCATTGCGCAAACATTCCTTCATTCCGGTTGATTTCTCGCGACAGGGATATTGGCAGCGCTAGGAATTCATTGGACAATACCAAAGCGTGATATTTCAGATAGGAGATGAATCATGTTCAAGAAGATCGTTCTTATTGCTGGCATTCGTCAATCTGACAGCCTGTTCCGGCCTTCGCACCACAGATGGGGCTTTCTCCGCTCATGCGGAAAATTTCAATATTCTCTTTTTTCAGATTCCTGGCGGCGACACCCAGAAAAGAGCCATGGCGCTTGTACCCAAAGACAGTCAAATTCTAACCGTGAACTCCACGCCGAACGATCTCACTTCACTGACGGGCTTTCTGATCCGCCTGATCGGTGCTGACTATACCTTTGTAAATGGAACCATTAAAAAGGAGTAGAAGTCCGGATTACGATACCTTTTGGCATACGTCGCATTTCAGGCGTTAGATTTCAGGCCGTCATATGCCTCTTTGTGCAGCTGTTTTAACTTTGCGAGTGAATGCTTCGGGCATGCTAATAAAAGACACGGAAGGCAGCTTGCTGCAATAAAATGTCTTTCAATCGTCAATATCGACAACCGATCCGACCTGCGTTAATCAAACTTGGACTTGATCCTGTATTCGCCTTTTCAAGACCCATAACCTCTTCCAAATATCGCGTCTGACGACCCTTCGGGCCTGATTGTCAAGACATTGACAATTCATCGATGAGATTTCGTCATATGTATCGCATTGTTAAACATTTTCCAGGGCTATAAAATAACTTATATAAATTAAACAGTATGTTGCGTTATTGACATGGCTAATGCTTCCATTCTTACCGACACACGTCGCAAGTGTGTCATTCAAACACAAGGAGCAATATCGTAAAAAGTATTCAACAAAAATTATCACGGCTGATCTGATGATTTTGATTGCGATTTTCGGGATTCAGGCCGGTGTAGCGATCCTTACTTACGGTCAATACACCTCTGCGCAGCTTATGGCATAGTGTCTGTCGCCGACAAAGTTATTTGCATCAGGAAGTTCTGAGGGCAGGAGGTTGTGAGTGTGCAAGCGCACACCATGTACCTCCTGACCCTATATATGCAATGCGATGAGAATACCGTGGCTCCGATCGCCAACGCGCCCGAGCCCATCAAGGGTGTGACAACCCGCACGGGCATCGTCGCGCAAACCGAGGTACCGCCCATGAAACCTATCCTCGACAAGTTGTTGTGCAGTTCGTTCTCTCTAGTGCTTTGTTCCTTGCCGCGTGTGGCGGCGGTGGCGGAGGTGGCACGCCCTCGCCTGCGCCTGCTTCAGGGACCTTCACGGCAAGTGGAGCTTACACTTGGGCGGTACCTTCGGGTGTCACCTCAATCAATGTCAGCGCGACAGGCGGAGGTGGAGGTGGGGGTGACGGTCCCAGTAGCGACGGCATGGGCAGCGGCGGCGGTGGCGGCGGCGGTGCCATTGTGACTTCGACCCTGACGGTTATTCCAGGGCAGGTTCTGAATTTGTTTATCGGTGGTGGCGGTACTGCTGCTGGTGCTGGTGCTGGTGGCGGTGGCGGTGGCGGTGCCTCAACCGACATTTTTGATCAAGCTGGTGACATCCTGATTATAGCTGGCGGCGGCGGTGGTGGCGGCGGCATCGTTAGCAAAGGGAGCAGCAGTATCAGTGGTGGCAGTGGTGGAAGTGCCGGCAGTGGTGGCAGTGCCGGTGGCGGCAGTGGCAGCAACAGCATCGGCAGCGGCGGCTTCGGTGGTGGTGGTGGCATCGGCGGCGGCGGCGGCAGCACCAGCATGGGCAGCAGCAGCGGCGGCGGCGGCGGTCTCGGCCTCGGCCTAGGCAGCAGCGGCACCGGTAGCGGCGGCGGTGGTGGTGGTGGTGGTGGTGGTGGTGGCAGAGGTGGCAGTATTGGCGGCACTGGCGGCGGCACTGGCGGCGGCACTGGCGGCGGCAA
Source organism: uncultured beta proteobacterium (assembly GCA_963723415.1). Taxonomy (GTDB): domain Bacteria; phylum Pseudomonadota; class Gammaproteobacteria; order Burkholderiales; family Gallionellaceae; genus Gallionella. Next base: position 971,372 of record CAVRQB010000004.1, read on the forward strand.
TGGCAATGGCAATGGCAATGGCAATGGCAATGGCAATGGCAATGGCAATGGCAATGGCAATGCTAACGGCGGAAAAGGCGGCTCAGGCAGCATCATCGGTGGTGGTGGTGGTGGCGGCGGCGGCTTCGGTGGTGGTGGCGGCGGCAGCATCGTTGGCGGAGGCGGTGGTGGTGGCGGCGGCAGCAAAGGGCCTTCTGGAAGCACCTTTGCACCAGCAAGCAATGGTGGGGCTAGCGGCGGCAACGGCGGTGACGGATCGATTCATATATCCTACTAACGTCAACCGAACCCACGAACTACCCAAGGCAAACAGGCCGGTGCCGGCTTGTCGTTCTAAACCTGCGAACTGCCTATTGTGATTTCACTTGAGCCAGAGGAAGCACAACGCCACGAGACGCCGACGGAAAGTGCTGCACGGAAAAAGAATCTGGATAAGGCGACTGACGAATATACAGGTGCGTGAAGTTGTATCCCTGCTGGCCAGGATGACAATATAACGTGGTTTCCATATTGGGTGACACCGGATGCTACACTGCTTTCATTGCACTATCCGGAGCTGGTACCCAATGCATCTGATTCTCATGCCGACTGGGACACGGTGATATTTTGGCAGGACAAGATGGGCCGCCAGAACTATCAAGTATCAGCAGAGCGTCAAAGGCGGCGAGCATCGGCTAATTGTCCAGGGGTGGCCATCGAACGAAAAACCCGGATAATGATTCCGATACTCCCCTTTCGATGATCATATCTCCGCAAGAAGGAACCATGCATACGCTTATTCCCAGCACGTTCCGAGTCTTCTTCCGATTCGGCTTGATCTTTTTGGCTTTTCCCCTGCTCGCGCATGCAAGCCTTCCCCAAGCGTCCAGTGTACCCGGCGGCATTGCGATCATTCCGCTCGGCAGCGTTTCAACCAGTGCCGATCCGCCGCAATCATGGTTGGGCGACCAGCCTGTTCTCGTTACATCCGATCACGGGCTATGGTACGCGGTGGTCGGCCTGGCGCTGGATATGAAGCCGGGTTCGCATGAGCTGCGCATCAAGATGGGTGATGAAACGAAAACACAGGACTTCGTGGTCAACACAAAGGATTACCCCGAGCAGCACATCATCCTCAAAGACAAGAGCAAGGTGGAACTGTCGCCCGAAGATGAGGCTCGCGCTGACCGCGAGGTGGCTGTCATCACCGGATTGAAGCACCACTGGCGCCCGGCGCAGGACACCGATCTGGCTTTTATCCTTCCGGTCAAAGGGGAACTGTCCAGTCAATTTGGCCTGCGCCGTTTCTTCAATGAAGAGCCGCGTTCACCGCATGCGGGCATTGATGTGGCGGTTGATCGCGGCACACCCGTCAAGGCGAGCGCGCATGGCCAGGTGCTCGCAGTCGGCGATTATTTCTTCAACGGCAAGACGATCTTTATCGACCATGGCGACGGGCTGATCACCATGTACTGCCACCTTGACAGGATCGACGTGAAAGCCGGCCAGGAGGTAAGAAAGGGTCAGCGTATCGGGCGTTCGGGAATGACCGGGCGGGCCACCGGCCCGCATCTGCACTGGAGCGTCATACTCAACGGTGCGATGGTCGACCCTGAATTGTTCATTCCAGCAGACAGCCAGCTCCGATGACCTGCTCAACAGAATCGCGCGCTGCCCGCAACAGGGGGAGAATATCTGCCGCGATCGGGGTGGTGCTGGCGGCACTCGCCGTCACGGCCAATGACGCCCAGGCGCGCAGCACCGGGAAAGTTCGCACGCAAGCCATCGACATGGTCGTGATCCATTCGACGGGAGGGCCCACCTGCGACGCCGTTACAGGCAAGCCCATCTGGGTCGGAGCCGGCACCCTGGAAGAAAACATGCGGCAAATAGAAGCACATCCCAAACTCGGCATCCACTACATGATAGACCGGGACGGGACGCTGCGCGCCAGCGTGCCCGAAGACCAGGTGGCAAATCACGTCTTTCACTACAGCGGCCAGTCCATCGGGATAGAGCTCATCAACAACGGGGACGGGCACGACCCGTTTCCCAAGGCGCAACTGGATACGCTGGTCAAGTTGCTCCGCGACATCAAACAGCGCCGCGGCATCACGCGCGACGGTGTCAAACGCCACTCCGACCTCGACCACGCGATGCTGTCCTGCGACAGAACGCAGCGGCGCAAGGTGGATCCCGGCGCCGCGTTCCCGTATAAGGCGATCCTGGACCGGGTATTTGGGCCCCGCTAGCCAACATGCTCGCGTTTGGCAAATCGGGCATGAGGACTTTTCAGGCAGTGCAAAGCCAGGCAAATACTGCTTCTTGACGCTCAAGGTCAATTGGGCGCAAGATATAAGCGCTGAATCGGGGTGTACGGCGATAAATTGCCGTATCGTGTTCAAGTGATGACAAAGGAGGTTACATATGAAGAGTACTTTGGTCGCCGTTTTGTTGGTGTTTGGTGTTGCAGTTTGCGGCAGCGTTTTTGCTTGTGACGGCAAAGGCAAGGCGATGTCTTCGGGGAAAAGCACACCAGCGTCACCCGCTCCCGCCACATCGACGTAGTGTTGAAGAAATTCATCGGGGACCTGGTTTTCCAGGTCCCTTTTTTGTGCGCTCCAATGCAGCTTTGAGGCGCCTATTGCAAGGCGTGAAGGCCGCTTCGTGACAAAGTAGTCGTTCAACTTCCATTGCGATTTTCGACAGGGTTGGGGCTGAAAAGAAAGGCCTGGCAATGCCAGGCCTTTCTTTTTTTCGCAATTGCCGAATCGCGAACTGCTGCGTCTCTAGTGATTGGGTTTGCCGGCAAACAAGATCATTAAACAAATGATGACAAATGGCGACAAGACAAAGATGAATGGTAAAGATATCACGATAGCACCCTCCAATTAGAATTAAGAAGATTTGTGACAACACGCTCAAGTTGAAGTGGCAACGTGTTAGGGCTTTCGCCGTTAAGCACACTAGATCAATAGATCTGCAGTGTCAAAGGGTATTTCGCCGCTTGAAGATCGGCTTTGTGCTGCGGATTCAACCGGCCGAGGTGTAAAATATCCGGCAAGAAAGCGGACGTGACCGGCAACAAGCGGCCCAGACTGTGTAAAAACGTAGCAAATATACCGAGTCCGCAATTTTCCATTTCTACCAGCTTCTGGTAGGTGTCAGGAGCGGATAGCAGAGTGTAATATTTCCATGCATCGGTTCTGAGTTATTTAACATTCTTCAAGGGAACGCATATCCGACGGTCAGAGCGGAAATAAGGGCCCTCAGGCCCTCTTTGCCTGCATCAATCCTGCTGTTCCCATTATCTGCATTACTCGCTTCAGGTTATATGCCAGCACATGCAGACTCATCTCGGCACTCACATGTTCAAGTGTGGTGGTGAGGAAATGGGCTGCCCCCATCCAGAACTTGATCGTCCCGAACGGATGCTCAACCGTCTCTCGACGAATCCGCATGATGTCAGGCGAATGATCCAATCGTATCTGCATCTCTTCGCGCAGCGCTTCATCTTCCCGTCGTTTTACTCGTCGGTGCGTACCACCCGTGCACTGTGACTCGATCGCACAGGATTTGCAGTTTGAACTCCAGTAACAATGCATCTTCAACCCGTGCTCGACGCTCTCAAAACGCCAAGTCAGGGCTTGACCCGCAGGGCAACGATATTCATCACGTTCGGCATCGTAGATGAAATCCCACGCACAGAATCGTCCCTCTACCTTGCCACTCGATTTCTCTGGTCTCGCCACATACACCTCGATCCCGGCCTCATCGCTGGCCAATATTTCTTCGCTCTTGAAATACCCCCGGTCTGCAACGGCAGTCAGGTGTTGCACGCCCATCGCTTCACGTGCCTTGATGGACATCGAGGTCAACTGGTCATGATCACCTCCTTCAGTGGTCACGTCACGTGCCACGATCAGATGGTGTTTGGCATCGACCGCCGTTTGAACGTTGTAGCCCACAATCCCGTTGCCGCGTGTCTTCATCGACCGGTTGAAACCGCGCGCGCAAAACGGACATTACCTTGTTTTGACAAAAGAACAAGAGGGCGGGGCGTTTTTGGTTACTCTTGCGCCTTGGTTCGATGACTGCCTCTTTATTGGTTCTCCAATCGCCGCGGGCTGGAATCCCACGGGCCTATATCCGGTCCACTCAAACCACGTACAGCAGGACGGCGATGTAATGGGCGGCGCTGCCTGCCATCACGAACAGATGCCAGACGCCGTGCGCATGGGTGAGGCGCTTATCGATCACATAGAAGACGATGCCTACCGTATAGAACAGCCCGCCGGCCAATAGCCAGGCGAATCCTGCCGGGCCCAGCAAGTGCAAGAGCTGGGCCAGCGCCGCCAGCGCGACCCAGCCCATCACAATATAGATCACTATCGACAATATCCGCGCGCTGTTCTTTAGCCACAGTTCCTGCAGGATGCCGAGCACCGCGAGCCCCCACACCACGCCGAACAGCGACCATCCCGACGCACCGCGCAATGTCACCAGACAGAACGGGGTGTAACTGCCCGCGATCAATAGATAGATGCTGTCGTGGTCCAGTTCGCGCAGGACAGCCTTGGCGCGCCCGCGCAGGCTGTGATAGAGCGTCGAGAAACTGTAGAGCAGCACCAGTGTCGCACCGTAGATCGAGACGCTCACGATCTTCCAGGGATCGCCTTGCAGCGATGCCAGCATGATCAGCGCAACCGTGCCGGCGATCGCCAGCACGGCCCCGACGAGATGGGTGATGGCGTTGAATTTTTCACCGTAGTACATATGGATCGCGCGTATCGACTATCCACCACCGCCAGAGGGCAATTTATTGAGCTTTTCATAATTCATGACGATGCTTCATGCGATGTGTAAACCCTCTGATGGAACTACTAGCCATTCGACTAGACTGGCAATAAACGCCAGTCAAGTCGCTGGTTATCCCGGCCTTTCGGCCTTCTTGGCCGCGCGCTTTTTAGTCGGGGCGGCAGGCTTTGCGGCCGCGGCCTGCTCTGCCGCCTTTGCAGCGAGCCGTTTGGTCACGATCCCTCCGCTGGCGGCGCCAAAATCCAGCGCGATGGAAGGCGCGGCCCAGGGGCCGCTCACGCGGACCGGCACGGAAACCGCCTTCAATTCTGCCAGTTCACCGGCGTTGCGGCGGGTAAGTTTGGAAGCAACTGTGGCGGTGAGTTGATAATCGATCTTGCCTGTATCGAGCGCCAGATCGCCTTCACCGGCGATACGGAACTGAGGCGACCTCATGTCGAAATCATTCCCGTGGCTGGTGTCATCCTTGATATCGAACACGGCTTTCAACTCGGAGAAATCGGTCTTTTCAGTGAACAGGGCTGGATGGACACGCGGCTTGCTCCCGGTGCCCAGATCATCAGTGCCCTCGATCAGTGCAGAACGCAGATCGATACCCTGCAGCGAACCGCGCCCCAGCGAAAGTGAAACGCTGCCGTTCAAGGTCTTGCGCAGCGCGCCTACACTGCCGCCCTCCGCGCTGAGGTCGACGGCAAGGTCGCCCTTGCCCGCAAGCTTGCCGGCGCTTGCCGTATCTGCGAGCATAGCGCTCATCTGGAAGGCTTTCAGGTTCTGCCTGAACGCGATCTGCGGCTTATCCTGCGCTGCAAGGCTGAACCTACCAGTCATCGTCCCGCCATAGAGCCTGGCAGTCAGCGGTTCCACCGTGAGCACGGACTGCTCGATCTTGATGCCCGCCGCAAGCTTTCTGGCATCGAGCTTGGCGATCCTTATCTCTCCCGCATGCAGGCTTCCGCTCACGTTGATGCCCTTGAGACCGGCGACGTCTATAGGCGCGGCGTTGTCCTGATAGCGATTGATCCAGTCTGATGCGATATAACGGTCCAGCTGGATGCGGTTGATATAGAGATCGGCCGTGTACGCGGGATGGCTGAAATCCTTCAGCGCGACCTTGCCGATGATCTCGCTCTCGTTGAATCTTGCCTTGAAGTCGAGGTGCGCGTTTTGTCCGGAAAAGTCCGCACTCATGCTGCCCGTGACCTTTGCCGATTGTTCACCGGCCAACATCGGATGCTTGGCGGTCAGATCCAGGGCGATGGCGCCGAGCTGCAGGTTTGGAGCGGTTTCAAAATCCAAGTTGATCGGACCGGACAATTTTCCATGCAGCGTGCGCCCTGCGCTGGCGAAATCGAAATCGGCGACCAGTTCCGCCGCCTTGAGCTTGTTGCCTGCAAATTCGAATGCCGGCACCTGCAGGGTCGTAGTCCATTTCTCGTCGAATTGCGACAAGGCCGCATCGAGCGAGGCCTCGCTGCCGTTCAAAATGCCCCTGGCGTATTGCAGCTTGGGAATCACCATCCTGGCGGTAAAGCTGCGCTGGCCGTAATTGCCCTTCCCCGAAACAACGACGTTCTCCGCCGACAGTGATACTTGCGCCGGCCGGCTTTCCAGACTTCCCTTGAAGTTGATATCGAGATTGCTGAACCCGGCCGCAGTGCCATCCAGCGTTCCTTCAAGGTCGGCAAATTCATACCGGCCCGCCTGCCGGTCGTAAAACAAGCTGCTCTTCATATTGATCCTGGAGTCGCTGTGCGCTTTTTCAGAGCTGAGCCGGAAACTCGCCTTGATGTTGCCGGGCACACCATCGGCAAGCCTGCCGGTTTCGACCTGCAGGTCCTGCAACGACACGCGCTGCCATTTGATCTCGTCCTGCCAATTCACAGATGAGTTGCTGATGCGCAGACCGTCGATGTCGAAAGTCATCGGCGACAGGACCTCGTCGCGGATCAGCAGGTCGTCGTAGTTGGTGGTGCCGTTCTTGTAGCGGATCAGGTTGACGCGGGCGCCGTCTATCTCGACGTGATCGATCACCAGCTGCCTTTTCAACAACGGCCACCACGCGATATAGAGGCGGGCATCATTCACCGAAGCGAATTCGCGGGCGCTGTTGCGCTGGCTGAGCAGCAACTTTCCGGAGTCCAGCCCGAGCTTGGGAAAGAAATTCACCTTGATGTCTCCCTGCAACACCAGGTCGCGCTGGCTGTGATCCTTGACGTACTGGACGATCTCCGTCTTGAAGTTGTTCGCATTGAACGAAAGTATGAACACGACGATCGCTATCGGAATGATCAGCAAGATAGCCAGCACCGCGGCTATCGCATAGCGGTAATGTTCCTTGGCGAACTGTTCTGCATAGGGCAGCCTGAACAGCCCGAAAGCCGAGATCAGGACACCGATGATCCCATACAGCCCGAGCAGCGCGTACTTTATTGCGTTCATTCGTCTTTCCTTGCGGATCCTTCCGCAAATCATTATGGTGCGGATTGTAACCTTGCCGCGCACCGCCGGGGAACTCAGTTTGATGGCGCTCGCGTGTTTGGCAGCCACCCGTCCGGATCAGGATTTTGCGGGTTTGCGCTGTTCCGGACGCAGGCGCGGCGCGAGCAGGATATCCGCCGTATCGGCGTCCACAGGCTTGCCGGCGCCGTCCACCACAGGCTGCTCGAAATCGTTCCAGCCGCGCATACCGGTCTTGAGCGACAAAACGCGGGTGTAGCCCATCTGCTGCATCACATCCGCGACCAGCGCGGAGCGATAGCCGGAACGGCAGATAACGACGATCTCAAGGTCGCGGCCGTCGGCCAGCAACGGCTCGGTCTCATCGAAATCCCATTCGCAGGATTGCTCCAGCACCCCGCGCGGCACATTGAGCGCGCCGGCGATATGCAGCACGGCGAATTCCGCCGGTTCGCGCACGTCGAGGAGTACGGGTGTCTTGCCCGCGGCAAGCAGCCTGCTCAAGTCCCATGGCTGGATCTCCGTGACGCGCGTGAGTGCATCCGCGACCAGTTCGAGATAGCGCTTCATGGCTTCTCGAACAGCGCGATCGATTCCACATGCGAGGTATGCGGAAACATGTTCATCACCCCTGCGGCCTTCAGCGTATAGCCTTGGACCTGCACCAGCACCTGTGCGTCGCGCGCGAGCGTGGCGGGGTTGCATGAGACGTACACGATGCGGCGCGGAGAGAAAGTACCGCCCAGCGACTTAACCAGTTCTATCGCGCCGTCGCGCGGCGGATCGATCAGCAGTTTGTCGAATGCGCCGAGTTCGGCAAATCCCGCTTCTGTCATCTCGAACAGATTCATTTCGGCATATTCCGCCACCCCCGCCCCTCCCCTGATGGAACTACTAGCCATTCGACTAGGCTGCCCCGAAACGGCAGCCAAGTCGCTGGTTATCCCCCGAAGGGAGAGGGAGTCTTTATCGAGGCCGTTAGCGGCGGCATTCTGCCTGGCACGGGCCACCAGCGCGGCACTGCCTTCGATGCCCAGCACCTGCGCGCCGCTGCGAGCGATCGGCAGCGTGAAATTGCCCAGGCCGCAGAAGAGATCGGCGATGCGCTCGCCAGGCTGCGGATCGAGCAGGCGCATCGCGCGGCTGACCATCACGCGATTGATCGCGCTGTTCACCTGGGTGAAATCGGTAGGCGCGAATGGCATCGTGATGCCGAATTCCGGGAGACTATAACTCAGAATATTTGATCCCAAGGGATGGAACGGCATGACCGTGTCGGGCCCCCCGCTTTGCAGCCAGAACTGAATATCGTGCCGGTCGGCGAAAGCGCGCAAAGCGGCTTCATCGCCGCTCGACGGGGGATCCATCACGCGCAGCACCAGCACATCGACATGCTCGCCCACTGCTATTTCGATCTGCGGCAGCCGGTCGCGTATCGACAGGCCGCCGATCAGCTCGGCCAGCAGCGGCAGCAGCCCGGCGATCTTGGGCGCGAGGATCTCGCAGTGCTGCATGTCCGCGACGAAACTGCTGCGCTTCTCGTGGAAACCGACCAGTGTCTTGCCTTTCTTGATGACATGTCTGGCCGAAAGCCGCGCGCGCTCGCGGTAACCCCAGGGTTGTCCGTAGATCGGGCGCAATATCGTTTCCGCTTTGACCTTGCCGATGTGCCACAAGCTGTCTTCGAGGATGCGCTGCTTGACCACCACCTGCGCCCTTGAATCCAGATGCTGCATCGAGCAGCCGCCGCACACGCCGAAATGTTTGCACTTGGGCTGCACGCGCATCGGCGACGGCTTGTATATCTGCCCGACTTGGGCGAACTCGAACGACGGTTTCTTGCGGTATGAGCAATAGCCGACCACCTCGCCGGTCAGCGCGCCTTCGACAAAGATCACTTTGCCCTCGATGCGCGCGACGCCGCGGCCTTCCTGGTCCAGGGATTCAATGGTTACCGGATTCATTTATTCACTCATTGGAAACTACAATCATCCCCTCTCCCTTGATGGGAGAGGGGTTCAAGAAACAGGCCAGGCGGCCAGAAATTCGCGCCAGTGCGGTTGAGCCAGCTTGCCCAATTCCGCGCGCACCAGATCGCACTCCTTCTTGTAGCGGGCGCGCGTCAACACGCCGCGCATCAGCTGGAAGCGCGCGAAAACCAGATAAGTGTTAGCGACATCGGTCTCGCAATAGTTGCGTATCTCGTCCAGCCTGCCCTGCTGGTAAGCCTCCCACACCTGGCTGCCGTCCATGCCCAGCTTGCCGGGGAAGCCTATCAGTTTCGCCAGCTCGTCCAGCGGCGCGTTGGCGCGACCGGTGTATAGCGCCAGCAAATCCATCAGGTCGAGATGGCGCGAGTGGTAGCGGCTGATGTAGTTGTTCCACTTGAATTCCTTGTCGTCCTCGCCCTGATCCCAGTAGCGCGCGCACTGCACGCCGTGGATCAGGCCGCGGTAGTGCAGCACCGGCAGGTCGAAGCCGCTGCCGTTCCACGACACGATCTGCGGCGTGTATTTGTCGATGCCGTCGAAGAAGCGCTGAATGATGGAACCTTCACCTTCTTCCAGATCACCCAGCGACCAGACCTTGAAATTGTCGCCTTCGCGCAGCGCGCAGGAGATCGCCACGACGCGCTGCAGATGGTGCGGCATGAAGTCGCTGCCGGTCTTCTGGCGGCGCAATTGGAACGCCATCTCGGCGACTTCCGCATCGCTGACCCGCGCGTCCAGGTCATGCAGCGTGCGCAATCCGGCAATGTCCGGGACGGTTTCGATGTCAAAGACCAGGGTGGGATTCATCTTGAGTATGGACAGGGCGCATTCATAAAGGCGGATTGTTGCACAAATAGCCTGGCGGCCGCGGATTCAGTGTGAACCGGGAGTCTGGTATGTGACCCCGGATATCGGTTAACCGATATGGTCCTCCTGGAACCTGCTTTGTATTTCCTCTACTTCTCCGCGGCAACTTATCAGGGCAGCCACGCAGTCGATGTCGAACTTTGTGCCCGCCATCGACTGCAGGAATATGAATGCCCGGTCGATGCTCCACGCCTCCTTGTATGGACGGGCGCTGGTCAGCGCATCGAACACATCGGCGACCGCGACGATCTTCGCCTCTATCGGTATCTCCTGGTCCGTCATGCCGTTATAGCCGCTGCCGTTGATCGCCTCGTGATGATAGAGCGCGATGTTGCGCAATATCTCCGCATGCGGGAATTCGTCCAGCCCGAGATTCTTCAGCATCATGTCGACGATCTCGCCGCCTTTAGAAGCGTGGGTCTTCATCACGTCGAACTCGGTTTCCGTCAGCTTGCCCGGCTTGAGCAAAATGCTGTCCGAGATGCCGATCTTGCCGATGTCATGCAGCGGCGAGAACAGGAAGATATGCTCGACGAGCTCGTCGTTGAGCCGGTATTTCTTTGCCACCTCCCTGGCGATCAGGCGCGCAAAGTTGGACATCCGGTCCAGATGCGCGCCGGTCTCCACATCGCGGTGCAGAGTGATGTTCGCCGCGGTCTTGACGATCGCATACAGGCTGCGGGTCGTCGACATCTCGTGGATCACCAGCAGCGATATCAGGTGCCCCACCATGTCCAGATAGTGCAGCACCTTCTCGTCAAAGACATTCTTGCGGTAGGAATTGAAGAACAGGAACCCGAAGAACTCCCCGTTCTGGAACATCGGCATCGTGTAGCTTGATTGATAGCGCTGGGCCGCGATGCGGCGCGCATGCTCCGCCTGGACATTGTTGAATATATCGAGGTCGTTGACCACGCGCGGACGGCCGACCTTGAGGATCTCCTGCATCGATTCCGAATCGGCCAGCTTGGCGGAATACAAGGTCAGGGGATTCTCCTCACCGCTGCTATGCACATAAGTCTTCAGCAGATCGGTCTTGGGCTCGTAGATCGCCACCGAGATCCGGTCGATGAAGGCGAAGCGGTCCTTCAGCAGATCATGGACGTACGCCAGCTTTTGCGGCAAAGGCAATTTGCCGTTCAAAGCAGAGAGGACATCCTGATGCTCGAACATGGGCATGTGACTCCGGTAACGAACGTGTGCGGAGTTTATCCAATCTGCGCCGGGGGTCAACGTTTTCATGCAAATAACCCCCCGGTCTTCCCGAGGGATTATTTGGCGGAAAAGCCTGTTACCCGATTCTGGCTAGGCAAAGTTCTTTGCGACGAAATCCCAGTTCACCAGATGATTGAGAAAGGTTTCGACAAACTTGGGCCGCTGGTTGCGATAGTCGATGTAATAGGCGTGTTCCCAGACATCCACGCACAACAGCGCCTTATTGCCGGTGGTCAACGGCGTTCCCGCCGCGCCCATGTTGACGATATCCAGGCTGCCGTCCGGCTTCTTCACCAGCCAGGTCCAGCCCGAACCGAAGTTGCCCACCGCTGAAGTCTGGAAGGCCTTCTTGAAGCCGTCCATGCTGCCCCACTTCTTGTTGATCGCCTCGGCCAGCGCGCCGGCCGGTGCACCGCCGCCCTTCGGCTTCATGCAGTTCCAAAAAAAGCTGTGGTTCCATACTTGCGCCGAATTGTTGTAAATGCCGCCTGCCGGCGCTTTCTTGATGATCGCTTCCAGACCGAGATCCTCGTACTCGGTGCCCTTGATCAGATTATTCAGATTGGTCACATAAGCCTGGTGGTGTTTCCCATAGTGGTATTCCAGGGTTTCCTTCGACATATGAGGTTGCAGCGCATCCAATGCATAGGGAAGTGCGGGTAATGTGTGCTCCGTCCTTGTTAAAGTCTCTTCCATTTTGATTCTCCTTTTCACATTGATCCGGGTCGGTTGAAATTTCAGACAATCGCCAGATTTAAAGAACCCGGATAAATTACATCGACAGGCCGGGTTTTACTGAAAGCTGTCACAGGCAACTAGAATAAAACCATCTGCCCATTCCGGGACGGCGGTTTGAAACGCCCCGCGGCTAGCGGCGTATCTTCAAGATTGAAACCTATCCGCTCGCAAGCCTTGCCAAAGCGCTGCGCCAGCAGATCCGCGAACAGGCCGTTGCCGTGGAAGCGGCTGCCGAATTCCGGATCATTCTCGCGCCCGCTGCGCATTTCACGCATCCGGCTCATCACATGCTTTGCCTTCAGCGGGTAATTATTGACAAGCCAATCCTTGAACAGTTCCTTCAGCTCATAAGGCAGGCGCAACAGGGCATAGCCCGCGGAGCGCGCACCATGCTGATGCGCTGCCTCAAGAATCTTTTCCAGTTCCGCATCGGTCAGGAACGGGATCACCGGTGCGACCATCACGCCGCATGGCACGCCCGCCTCGTTGAGTGCCTTTATGGCTTGCAGCCTGCGGCGCGGCGAGGTTGCGCGCGGCTCCATCCTGCGCGCCAGCTCCGCATCCAGCGTCGTGACCGAGATGAACACCCGCACCAGGTTGTCGCGCGAGAGTTGTGTCAGCACATCGAGGTCGCGTTCGATCAATGATGATTTCGTCACGATCGAGACCGGATGCCCGTGCTCTGCCAGCACTTCCAGGATCTGCCTTGTGATCTTCCATTCGCGCTCGATCGGCTGGTAGGGATCGGTGTTGGAACCGAGCGCGATAGGTGAACACTGGTAGGAAGGCTTCGCCAGTTCCGCGCGCAGCAGCTTGGCCGCATGCAGTTTCGCAAACAATTTCGTTTCGAAATCCAGCCCCGGCGGAAGATTCAGGTAGGCGTGTGAAGGGCGCGCGTAGCAATAGATGCAGCCATGCTCGCAGCCGCGATAGGCATTGATCGACAGCGAGAACGGCAGGTCGGGCGAGTCGTTGCGCTGGATCACACTCTTCGCAGAATCTATCGTCACCGTGGTCCTGAACGGCGGCAGCTCTTCGTCCGCCGTGCCCCACCCGTCGTCGACATGCTCGCGCGCCACGCTCTCGAAGCGTCCCTCGATCTGCAATGTCGCGCCGCGGCCTTTGGCTACTTCATGTTTCACTTGATTTTGCTCGCACAGAACATTCGTTCTGTACACTATATGGCGCAGAGGGAGGCGATGTCAAACTGAAAATGTTGCACCTGTTTCAGGGAGTGTTTAGAGTGAGCGCCATGTATTCCTGTCAAGGAATTTCAAAACGCAAACACAGTTCGAAACACTCGAAGCCGAAGCGCTCAAATTACCGGCATCTGAACGAGCCAAACTCGCCGAACACCTGATCGCCAGCCTGGATGAAGACAGTGAGATCGAAGAGGCATGGGCTGCTGAAACGGAGCGCCGCATCGCCGAAATCGAAGCGGGAATGGTTCAGTTGATCCCCGCAGCAGAAGCCATAGCCAGAGCGCGTGCCGCAGTCAAGTGAAAGTATCCGCTCATCCCGCAGTAGCTGAGGAATTGAGCGAGACGGCCAAATTCTACTCAAATCGCGCAGACCAGGCACTCGGGATGGCCTTCATTGCAGAGTTCGAACGAGCGCTGAATTTTCTGTCGGGCAATCCGGAACTGGGCGCAATCTGGCGTGGCGCTGCCCGGCGTTTCCCATTGCGTCGTTTCCCGTACACCCTCGCGTATCAAATCAAACATGAAGAACTCAGGGTCATTGCGTTGGCACATTAACGCAGGCGACCAGACTACTGGAAAAACCGAAGCTGATTCTTTTAGTGCTATGCTAACCACCATAAAGCCAAGTAGGGTGGGCACGATCTTGTGCCCACGCGGTGCCAACCGTGACACTCCTGGTAGGCAAAGCTGCCCGCCCTACACCTCGCTCAACACTCCATCCGCGAACACCAGCGCGCAGCGCACTGTCTTCCCCGCATACACCGCCTGCATCGCGGTGCGATATTCCATCATCTGCGCGCGGTGACGCGATACATCTTCGCTGTCGCCCAACTTGTAATCCAGCACCCACACTTCGTCGTCGAATTCCACCAGCCGGTCGATGCGCTTCAATTCGCCTGACGCGTTGACGTAAGGCATCTCGTTGCTTGCGCTGCGATATTGCCGTGAATCAAAGAAGCGCGCGAGCTGGGGCAAGGTGAGGAGGTGCTGCGCTTTTTGCCAAAGTGCTGGCATCAACGCTTCAGGTATACCGAGCTGGCGCTGGAGAACCACCCTCTCCCCTGACCCCTCTCCCGCAAGCGGGAGAGGGGAGCGCGATAGCACGGGAGAGGGCGGTGCCAGATGTTGCAGCAGCGCGTGCAGCCATATCCCGCGCCGTTGTGCATCGGTCGGCGCGGCCTTGCGCGTGCCGGTGGGCAACGGTTTCGTGAGGCGTTCGTCCGGACTGGCAAACGGTTGAGGCTTAATCTGATGTGTTTCCGCTGCCTGCGCGGCCGGCAGCGGATTCTCCGCCGTTGCTTCCATTGCATTCGCAATGCGGTCGTACCAGCTGCCCTCGACCAGATCGCCGTTGCCGCTGACCAGCAGCGCCTGCTTGGCGCGCGTCATCGCGACATAGAGCAGGTTCAGATCCTCGGTGGCGGCAAGTGCGGCATCCTGCTCGAAATAGTGCGCGCGCGCCGCGCCGCGGCTGGCCTTGTCGCCGTACAGCGAGAAATGCGCCGGACGCTCCGCGGAGGTCGGCCAATCCACCAGCACATCGAAACCCGTGTCGGCAGGCGGCCTGGCGTTGACATCGAGCAGCCAGACGATGGGCGCTTCCAGCCCCTTGGCTTCATGCACGGTGTAGATGCGCACAGCGTTGCCCGCCTGGCTGACCTTGCCCTCGTCGGGCGCCTCGTTGTCGTCGGCCTTGCGCAACTCGGCGAGTTCGCGCAGGAATCCGGGCAGGCTGGGATAGCGGCCCGCATCGACATTCAGCGCGATCTCGATGAAGGCCTGCAGGTTGGCGGCCACGGTGGCGCGCAGCGCATCCGGCACGGCGGCGGCATAGCGGTTTTGCACATCGCCCTCGAAGTAGATGCGGTCGAGCAGGTCGTGCACCGGCAATTTGTCGGGAAGCGCCAGCCAGCCCAGCAGCAAACGATGGGCGCGCAGCAGTTCGGCCGACGCGAGTTCGCTTTGCGAGATGCGCTGCAGGCGCAGCCACCAGCTTCCGCCATCCTCGTCCTGCGCCAGCGACATCAGGTCATCGTCGCTGCAGGAAAACACCGGTGTGCGCAGCGCATGGGCCAGTTGCAGGTCGGCGAACGGCGTGATCAGGAATGTCAGCAGCGCCTGAATATCCAGCGCCTCCAGCGTATCGAGCAGGCCGCCGCGCCGCGAGGTTAGATAGGGAATATGCCGTGAACGGAGCGCCTGTTCATACACCCTGAGATGGGTGCGGCGGCGCACCAGAACCATGACGTCGCGGTACTCGGCACGGCGTGTCATGCCATTGTCCTGCACGCTCCAATTCGCGACGATGTCTGCGATGTGCGCGGAAAATTGTTCCGCCTCGCTTTCGCGCGCGCCGCTTTGATCTTCGGCGAGAGGCGTGGTCAGCGGGTTGCGCAGACCCTCTCCCCAGCCCTCTCCCGCTTGCGGGAGAGGGGGTGTTGCTTCCGCCTCGCCGACTTTTTCAGAGGGTCCCTGAACCGGCAATTCGTCCGCCGATGCTTCTTCCTGCTCCATAACCGCGAGTGGCAACACTTCGACATGGCCCGGCAAGGCCGTCTGATGAGCGTGATGGGTTGCGAAATCGGCGTATCCGTGCAGGCCGTCAAACACGCCGTTCACTGCGGCCAGCACGGCGGGCGCGTTGCGGCGCGTCTCGTTCTGGGTCAGGTGATGCGCGGCGTAATGCTGCTGTAAAAAGCCGCGCACCACACCGAACAGCCGCGCATCGGCGCCGCGGAAGCGGTAGATGGACTGCTTGGGATCGCCGACGACGAACACCGTCGGCGTGCTCTGCACCGCGGCAGAGGCGGCGAACCACGCCTGCAGGATCTGCCATTGCAGCGGGTTGGTATCCTGGAACTCGTCCAGCAGCACATGGCGGTAACGGCTGTCCAGCTTGTATTGCAGGTATTCGGCATGGTCGCTGTTGTTGAGCAGCTGGCGCACGCGCCACTCCAGGTCGCCGAAATCGAGCAACTGCTGGCGCTGCTTCAATGCCTGGTAGGTGTCGAGCAAGGCCGCACCGCAGCGCAGCGCGTGCCGGTTGGTCAGGTAGATCTGCTGCGCCTGTTTCTTGTCAGATGCCGCCAGCAATTGCGCGCGCACGGCATCCACTGCGCTGCCCAGCTGCGCGGCATCCTGTCCCTTGTTCGCCTTGATGATGCGCGGCTCGTTCTTCTGCGTGAACAATTCTTCCCACAGCGCGGCGAACCACACTGCTGCCGGCAACATGCCGTCCGGCGCCGCAAGCAGGCGTTCCGCTCTGGCTTGCTGCGCGGCGCTGGCATTCAGCAGGCCGGCCAGTGCATGCACATCTGCGGCGAACCCGTCATCGGCGGCAAGCTCCGCGAACGGATCGTCATCAAGATCCACGTCGAGCTCGGCATGTAAGCTATCCAGCGCATAGGCCAGCGGATCGCGCTGGCCTGCGGTGTACGCCCACCATTCGCTGCGTTTGGCGGCGAACGCGCGCATCATCTTCTGGGTATTGCTCAAGCCGAACTCCTTGAACAGCGCCTGCATCGCCTGCGCGGTTTCGCCGTCGGGCTGCCTTTGCAGGCCATCCAGAAAAATCTGCCAGGCTTCCTGCCACAATTCGGCGTTCTGCTCCACCAGCTGCACCCCGCCGGCCACGCCCGCATTCAGCGGCGCGCGCTGCAGGATCTGCATGAACCAGCCGTGGAAGGTATTGATCGTGATGCCCGGCTGCGCCAGCAGGAACTGCTGGTACAGACTGCGCGCGCGCGGCAGCAGGCGTTCGATGTCGGCTTCGGCAACGGCGCGCTGGCGCAGGAACTCGCGCGCCTGCCCGTCTTCCACGGATGCCAGCTCGTACAGCCAGTCGCGCAGCCGCGCCTGCATCTCCTGCGCGGCCTTGCGCGTGAAGGTGATCGCCAGTATCTCGCCCGGCTGCACGCCATCCAGCAACAGGCGCACGATGCGCGACACCAGCAACCAGGTCTTGCCGCTGCCGGCGCAGGCCTCGACAACAACGCTGCGATTGGGATCGAGGGCGACCTTGTTATCCATCGGCCCTCTCCCCTGCCCCCTCTCCCGCTTGCGGGAGAGGGGAACTGATTCCTGATTCCTGATTCCTGATTCCTGAATTCCAGTCACTCTTGCGGCACAAGCCCTGCATCTCGCAATAAGCACACACCGCATCTGTTCCGTTCGCGGGCAGGGCGGCTCCCGCGCGCATCTGTTCGAACACGGTTTGCAGTCGCGCGATATTGAGGCTCGCCAATTCGGACATGTCCTGCGGCGGCGCGACCGCCGCCACCTTGTCGCCTTCCAGGCTGACGAAGGCCGCGGCGCTTGCAGCGCGCGCGTAGGCATAGCACGCCAGCTGCACGTCCTCGCCGGCATCCTTCAATTTATTTTTTAGTTTCGTGATGGTTTGGGTCTTGTAGTCGAGCACGCATAATGCATCCGGCTCATCGTTGCGCTCGTCGACACGATCGATGCGGCCGTGCAATGTCAGGTCGTCGTTCAACTCGACCTCAAAGGGTTGCTCGGCTGCCAGATAGCGCCAGCCGGCCTGTTCGTTTTCCAGTTGCCAATCCAGGTACGCGGGTATCTGCTGCTGCCAGCGCAACAGCCAGGCCTGAGCCAGATAATCGCGCGCCAATGCATCGGCGAACACCTCCGTGCTGATGCGCTGCAGCGCATCTTCGAGCTGGCCGCGATCATAGTTTTGCAACAGCGGAAATTCGCCATGGAAGCGCTGCAATGCGGCATGCACCCAGCTGCCGTAATCGCGCTTGTCGAGTTCCTCGCGCACCTCGTCAAGATCGTTCAGGCGCAGGACGTGCCGCGCATAGAATTGGTAGGGGCAGGCGACCAGGCTGTTGTAGCCCGACGGCGAGACGCGCCCGGGCAGCAGTGCGGGGAATGCGACAGGATGCGGCATTGCGCTCGCTTGCGGAGCGGCGTATGCCTCGCTGCGCACTTGCGCGCCTGGCAGCATGTCGCGCAATTGGTCCGCGGCGAGGTCGTCGCGATACGCCAGCAGATGCAGCGCGCGCAACATCTCGAAATGCGGGCTGAGCAGGTTGGCCTCGCCGTTCAGGCTGGCCTGCCAGGTCACCAGCACATTATCGTTCAGCGCCAGCAAAGCCAGCAGGTCGTCGCGCACCTGATGTTGCTGCGCAATGCTCAACGGCAGGCCCAGCGAAGCGCGCACCGCATCGTTGAACCACCGGCCCGCATCCACCGGTGCGGGCAGATGCGCGGCATCGCAGCCCAGCAACAGCACCGCGTCGAAACTGCGCCAGCGTGTCGCAGCGAGATGCGTGAACTGCACCGCGCTTTCCACAGCGGTATCGCTGAAGGTATTGAGGTCGAGCTGCTGCGCCAGCCAGCGCCGCCATTCGGCAAAGCTGTAGTACCCTCTCCCTGACCCTCTCCCGCGAGCGGGAGAGGGAACGATTGCCTCCTCCCCCTCCGGGATAGGATTGTGCTGGGGGCTTGGCAT
This sequence comes from uncultured beta proteobacterium, assembly GCA_963723415.1. Lineage (GTDB taxonomy): Bacteria > Pseudomonadota > Gammaproteobacteria > Burkholderiales > Gallionellaceae > Gallionella. The sequence goes on from CAVRQB010000004.1 coordinate 990,112, forward strand.
GCCATCCCCGCGCAACTCATCCGCCCACTGCGCGAGCAATTGCAACAACTGTTGCCCCGCCGCGTCCCGTGACCAGCCTTTGGCCACGCCCAGGATATCGAGGCTGCGCTGCAGCGCGTCCAGCCATTCGGCGAGAGTCGCATTCTTCCTGGGCAAGGCTAGCGCCGCTTGGCGCAGGCGCACCAGCGGCTGGACCAGTTCCGGCGCTTCGCGTTCGGCGGTCTCGACAAAACCCTGCAGATGCGCGATCACGCCATGCTTGCGCACCATCTGCTCGAACAGGTAGGCAGCCTGTTTGCGTTCGCCCGCCGTGCCGTCCGCGAACAGGAACGGCGACTTGAACAGGTCGAGCACATCCTGATAATAAAAATCGTTTTGCAGCGCTTCCAGCCAGCGCATCACTACGGTGCTGACCGACAGCGTCGCGAACGTCCAGCCGGTCTCGTCCTGCACCTGAACCTGCGCGCGTTCCAGCATCGCGCGCACGCGCCGCGCCACCAGCCGGTCCTGCACCACCACCGCGATGGATCTCCTGCCATCGAGCAGCCATTGGCGGATCTGCACATCGGCGGCCTGTGCCTCCTGCTCCAGGCCATGCGCGGCGAACAGTTGCAGGCGCCCGGTCAGCGCGGCAACCGGCAGTTGCTGCAGCTGTGCCGCATCGCTGCGCAGATCGGCACCATCCGTGTCGCACCGCAGCGCTCGCGCGAGCAGCGCACAGTGCGGCGCATCGGCCGCCATCTCGCGGACATCGAAGACCGTGACCGGGACGCGGGCGCGGCATGCTTCCACAAAGTGCGCGTCGGGTACGCCAAGATCGCCGGTCAACAATACATGCAGCGGGCTGTCCACCTGCTGCGCCAATAGCGCCAGCTGCTGCTGATAGGCGCGCACGCTATCAATTCCCCCGGCGATCTCTCCGGCCTGTTCGCCGGCCTGTTCGCCACCAGCAGCCATCGCATACCACAGCTCGTGCACCACGCGCGCCTCGAACTGCATCGCCTGCCCGCTGCGCGCCTGGTAGGCCATGGCGAGCTGCCCGGAAAATTCTTCGGCGGATAACGGCAATGCGACATGGTGGCGCGTCAACTCGTCCATCAGCGCGAGCAATTCCCGCGACAAGCCCCACAGATCGGCATCGGCAAACCAGCGCCGCTCCCGCAATGCCTGGTACAAGGCAGTGATGCGCTGCGTATCGGGTTGGATGATGGTATCCAGCGGGACGGATCGCGCCCAGTCGCCGAGCGTGACCATCTGCGGCAACAATAAAGCCGGCTTGCCCGCCGCCCGGACCATGGCTTGCGCCAGAGGCTGGGCAACGTGGTGACTGGGCAACAGCACCGTTGCCCCGCGCAGATCGGGCAGGTCCCGCGCGTGGCGGGACAGGATATGTTTGGCTACCCGGTCAAGGAATTTGGAGGTCAACGCTCAAGGAGATTCAGCTTATCCTTGACCTTGGCCCATTCGTCGGCATCGGCGGGCGGGTCGACTTTTTCGACGATGACTTTCCAGGTCTTTGATAATTCGGCATTCAGCGCGATGAAATGGCGCTGGTTTTCCGGCAAGTCGTCCTCGGCAAAGATCGCCTCAACCGGGCATTCCGCCACACACAGGGTACAATCGATGCACTCTTCCGGATCGATCACCAGGAAATTCGGTCCCGCGTGGAAACAGTCCACCGGGCATACTTCCACACAATCGGTGTATCTGCATTTAATGCAAGATTCGGAAACAACATAGGTCATAGCGAAGCTCCAGTTATCAACAGCGCGGCATTTTAACAGAGCTGGTAATAATTAATTCACTTCACAGAAAGGACGTTTTTGGTTAGGATGCCACTTGAAATCCAGCGACCCACCCCCAAACTGTCGCCAGCCGCACACCCAAACAACCCCACAATAGCGAGAACAAACCATGAGCGAACATATTCATTACGTTTCCGATGCCACTTTCGATGCCGAAGTCGTGCAGGCTCCACTGCCCGTGCTGGTGGATTACTGGGCCGAATGGTGCGGCCCCTGCCGCATGATCGCGCCCATCCTTGAGGAAGTTTCCAAGGAATATTCGGGCCGCCTGACGGTTGCCAAGCTGAATGTGGACGAGAACCAGCAAACTCCCGCCAAGTTCGGCATCCGCGGCATTCCGACCCTGATGCTGTTCAAAAACGGCGATATCGCGGCCACCAAGGTCGGCGCATTGTCAAAATCCCAATTAACTGCTTTTATTGACAGCCACATCTAAAGCGTTTACTGTCACGCCCGCATCGCCTCTTCAGCATCGCCCCCTGCCGGTTAAAGAATATTTACGGGCAATCAAAACACAAAAGCGAACACGCTCCAGGCCATGCGGGTGGACTTCTACCACCCAGACGCAACCGGATTCTTTTCGAACTTCCCTATTGAATTTCTCTTGGTAACAATCTCTCAACTTGTAACATTCTTTCAATTTTCTTCTTCTCAATCACCCTTCGCGCATCGCTATGCACCTATCCGACCTGAAATCAAAACACGTCACTGAACTCGTTGAAATGGCCGCGGCCAATGAAATAGAAAACGCCAACCGGATGCGCAAGCAGGACCTGATCTTCGCGCTGCTGAAAAGCCAGGCGAAAAAGGGCGAAAGCATCTTCGGCGACGGCACGCTGGAGATCCTGCCGGACGGTTTCGGCTTCCTGCGTTCGCCGGACACTTCATATCTGGCCGGCCCGGATGACATCTACGTCAGTCCCAGCCAGATCCGCCGCTTCAACCTGCATACCGGCGATTCGATTGACGGCGAGATACGCACCCCCAAGGATGGCGAGCGCTATGTCGCGCTGGTGAAAGTGGACAAGGTCAACGGCGAGCCTCCCGAGAATGCGAAGAACAAGATACTTTTCGAAAACCTCACGCCTCTGTTCCCCACGGTACCGCTGATCCTCGAGCGCGACATCAAGGCCGAAGAGAACATCACCGGGCGCATCATCGACATCGTCGCGCCGATCGGCAAGGGCCAGCGCGGGCTGCTGGTGGCCTCGCCGAAATCCGGCAAGACCGTGATGCTGCAGCATATCGCCCATTCCATCTCCTCGAACAACCCCGATGCCGTGCTGATCGTGCTGTTGATCGACGAACGTCCCGAGGAAGTGACCGAGATGACCCGCACGGTGCGCGGTGAAGTGGTTGCCTCGACGTTCGACGAACCGGCCAGCCGCCATGTACAGGTCGCGGAAATGGTGCTGGAAAAAGCCAAGCGGCTGGTCGAGCACAAAAAGGATGTGGTGATCCTGCTCGATTCCATCACCCGCCTTGCCCGTGCATATAACACCGTGGTCCCCTCTTCAGGCAAGGTGCTGACCGGCGGCGTTGACGCCAACGCGCTGCATCGCCCCAAGCGCTTTTTCGGCGCGGCGCGCAACATCGAGGAAGGCGGCTCGCTGACCATCATCGCCACCGCGCTGGTCGACACCGGCTCAAGGATGGACGATGTGATCTACGAGGAATTCAAGGGCACCGGCAACATGGAGATCCACCTGGACCGCCGCATGGCCGAGAAGCGCATCTATCCTGCGATCAACGTCAACCGCTCCGGCACGCGCAAGGAAGAATTGCTGATCAAGCAGGATATCCTGCAAAGGATCTGGTTGCTGCGCAAACTGCTGTACCCGATGGACGAGCTGGAAGCGATGGAATTCCTATTGGATAAAATCAAGGCGACCAAGAACAACGCAGAATTTTTTGACTCCATGAGGCGATAAAAAGGATTTTGACGACGCCGGATAATTATGTATAATCCGCGCCTTCGCAAAAATGCGCCAAAAAACACAATAGTTATCGAGGTTGTTATGTATGCAGTCATTAGAACCGGTGGCAAGCAATATCGCGTCACCAAGGGCGAAACCCTGAAGATCGAGACCATCCCCGGCGACGAGGGCAGCGCCATCGTGCTGGACAAGGTGTTGATGGTCGCCGACGGCGACAAGCTGTCCGTGGGCAAGCCCTTGTTGCTGGGCGCTTCCGTGAAGGCGACCATCGTCGCGCACGGGCGCGGCGACAAGGTTCGCATCTTCAAGATGCGCCGCCGCAAGCACTACCAGAAGAACCAGGGGCATCGTCAGAATTTTACCGAGATCCGCATCGACGGCATCTCCTCAAAGGCATAAGGAGCTAGAACATGGCATCGAAAAAAGGCGGCGGCAGTACCAGCAACGGACGCGACTCGCACTCGAAACGATTGGGCGTGAAGAGCTACGGCGGCGAACTGATCAACGCGGGCAGCATCATCGTGCGCCAGCGCGGGACCGAATTCCATCCCGGGGAAAACGTCGGCATGGGCAAGGATCACACACTGTTCGCCAAGATCACCGGCAAAGTGGTGTTCGCGATCAAGGGCGCGCAAAAGCGCAGGACAGTTTCCATCGTGGCTGCTTGATACAGCCCGCTCCGAAACAAACCAGCCCTATCGCAAGGTAGGGCTTTTTTATTTCTACCCTTCGATACGCCCGCTGCACGGGCTGCTCAGGGCGAACGGAATCCAGACAAGAATGAAGTTTATAGACGAATCCAAGATAGAGGTCATCGCCGGCAAGGGCGGCAACGGCATCGCGAGCTTCCGCCGCGAAAAATACATCGAGAACGGCGGCCCTGACGGCGGCGACGGCGGGCGCGGCGGCAGCGTGTACGCGCTGGCCGACCGCAACATCAATACGCTGGTGGATTATCGCTTTGCGCGGACACACCGCGCCAAGAACGGCGAATCGGGGCGCGGTTCCGATTGTTACGGCAAGGGCGCCGATGACATCGTGCTGCGCATGCCGGTAGGCACGGTGATCACCGATATCAACAGCGGCGAGGTCGTCGCCGACCTGACTCACGACGGCGAAAAGATATTGCTCGCGCAAGGCGGCATAGGCGGGCTGGGCAACATCCACTTCAAGTCCAGCACCAACCGCGCGCCGCGCCAATGCACCGCCGGCACCGAAGGCGAAACGCGCGAACTGCAGCTGGAACTGAAAGTGCTCGCCGATGTGGGCCTGCTCGGCATGCCTAACGCCGGGAAGTCCACGTTCATCCGCGCGGTTTCCGCCGCGCGGCCCAAGGTCGCCGATTATCCGTTCACCACGCTGCATCCGAATCTGGGCGTGGTGCGCGTATCGAATGAGAAGAGTTTTGTGATCGCCGACATCCCCGGCCTGATCGAAGGCGCGGCGGAAGGCGCCGGACTCGGGCACCAGTTCCTGCGCCACCTGGCGCGCACCCGCGTGCTGCTGCACCTGGTCGACATCGCGCCGATGTATGAGGGCATCGATCCGGTGCACGAGGCGCGCGCGATACTCAACGAACTGAAGAAGTATGATCAGTCGCTGTATGAAAAGCCGCGCTGGCTGCTGCTGAACAAGGCCGATCTGCTGGAGGACCGCGATGAAAAGGTATCCGCCTTCCTCAAGGAGTTCACCGACTTCGACCGCCATTTCGTCATCTCCGCGATCAACGGCGAGGGCTGCAGGGAATTGACCTACGCGATCATGGATCACTTGCAGGCGATGAACGAGCTCGAACAACAGGCTGCAGCGGAAAGCGCGCAGGAATCCGACGCTAGCACTATCTGACCATGCCATGAAGAAAACCCTGCTGACCAAATGCAAACGAGTCGTCGTCAAAGTAGGCAGCAGCCTGGTGACGAACCAGGGTGCCGGCCTCGACCTGAACGCGCTCGGCAACTGGGCGCGCCAGATCGCCGCGCTGCGCGAATCGGGTTACGAGGTCGTGCTCGTGTCATCCGGCGCGATCGCGGAAGGCATGAAACGCCTCGGCTGGAGCACACGCCCCACTTCGATACATGACCTGCAGGCCGCCGCCGCGGTCGGCCAGATGGGCCTGGTGCAGGCCTACGAGAACTGTTTCCGCCAGCACGGTTTGCATGCCGCGCAGGTATTGCTCACCCATGCCGACCTCGCCGACCGCGAACGCTATCTGAATGCCCGCTCCACGCTGCGCACGCTGCTCAATCTGGGTGTCATACCTGTCATCAACGAAAACGACACCGTCGTCACCGACGAAATAAAATTCGGCGACAATGACACGCTCGGCGCGCTGGTCGCCAATCTGATCGAGGCCGACGCCTTGATCATCCTCACCGACCAGAGCGGGCTCTACACCGCCGACCCGCGCACCAATGCCAGTGCCACACCGGTTCATTCGATACAAGCGACCGATCCGATGCTGGAGAGCATGGCGGGTGGTGCCGGCAGCCACATCGGGCGGGGCGGAATGCTCACCAAGGTCCTCGCGGCAAAACGCGCGGCGCGCAGCGGCGCGCATACCGTAATCGCTTCCGGCCATGAAGCAGAAGTGCTGCCGCGCCTGTTGCAGGGCGAGGAAATAGGCACACTGCTGATCGCACCGCCAATGTCGCTGGCCGCGCGCAAGCAATGGCTGGCCGATCATCTGCAGGTTGCGGGCAAGCTGGTGCTGGATGCGGGCGCGGTCAGGGCACTGCGTTCAGAAGGCAAGAGCCTGCTGCCGATAGGCGTGAAGAGTGTGTCCGGTGAATTCGAGCGCGGCGCGGTCGTTGCATGCGTCGGGGAAGATGGCAGCGACATCGCGCGCGGCCTGTGCAATTACAGCGCCGCAGAAGCGCGCCTGATCGCGCAGCGTCCCAGCAGGGAGATCGAGAACCTGCTGGGCTACGGCGGCGATACGGAGATCATCCACAGGGACAATCTTGTTCTGCTGTAAATCAGCAGAACAAGATTGCGGCGAAGACTAACATAAGCAAAGCGAATGTTAAGCTGCACAGCAGCGGTCGAAGCCACAATCTGGTACTGTTGTGACAAATCGGCAGTTGATTTCGCCGACCGAGTGATGCATGCGCGACATGCTGGCTCCGTCCCACCCACAAGCAACAAACAGCGAGGGAAAGACCCATTCAGATTCTTCAAGGCTGGGCGCGACATTCACAAAAGAGCCCGCCTATGGGAACCGACTGGGTTTACTTTCTAAGATGTATCCTCTGCCCCGGAAAGATCATATCCGGATCGGCGATCCTGTTCTCTCCCGCGATGCGCGGATAATTGAGGGGCGTTCCCGTGTAGTGCTCTGAAATGCTCCACAGCGTGTCGCCTTTTTCCACCACATACACATCGGCATCGACCGGCGTGTTTTTGGGGATGTCGAGTTCGAGCCGGGCCTCGGGCATTTCAGCAGGGTGCGGCGTTTCGATCTGCGCATTTTCGGCCTTGCCAGGCATCAAAGACTGTTCGGCCTGTACTCTGGCCTGTTCCGCCTTCGCCGGTTGTGCGGCTGCTTCCGGCCTTTCGCCGCCCACATTTTTCCCCCCGTTATTTTCGCCACCGGTATTTCCAAAAGACCAAACGAAGAACAAGACAGCAAGCAGTACCGCAGCCGCTGCGCTGTAGGCGACGCCGCGCTTCCATGCCCCGGCGGTGCGCTCATTCCGGTACCTCAGCGCACCTGGCTTGGAACTTGCCCCTACGGGTTTCGCTTCCAATCTATCCTTCACTCGTTCCCGCGCCGGGGCCGCTCGCGAATATGCTGTTGCCGGGATTTCCTGCCCCGGATCGTTACCAGCCGGCTTCTTCTGTGCCGGAGCATGCGCCATCTCGACCCGCGACTTTTCGCTCGCGACTGCAGATCCGTGCGCATTGATGCTCTCGCCGGAAAGTTGCCTGGATGCGGCATGGCGCAGCGGGGCAGCAGGTTCCGGCAATTCTGCGGTTTCCTCCTTTACCGGTTCCTGCGATTCGGTGAATTCGATGTCCGATACATCTGCCAGGTCTTGAAGGAGATTCTCCGAAAACGACGATGCTGTTGCCAAATCATTCAGCTCCGCGGCATCATATTCCCCTCCCGTTGACGGCTCACCCCCGCCTGGTGACCGATCACCGGCTTCGGCAGATTCCGGCGCCATCCCATTTTCCGTTGCTTCGTCAGCGGCCGCTAAATGATCCTGCTCACGCGGTCCATCTTCATTCCACTCGCTCCAGCCGTCCAAAGATGACGGCGTATCCTGCGCGCTCGCTTCAGGCTCTGCGGCAAGGACTGCAACCCTCAGTTCCGCTCCCGGCGTAAACGCATGAGCCTCGGCGACCGCCTCTTGTTCCCCGATCGGCCCGATGACTTCTTCGACTGCGTGCTGATCCAGTTCCTGCGCAGGCTCGTCGGTTCGTTGATGCACGCTTGCCTGATCCCGGGCTGCAAGGAGCTCAGGCCCTTCCGTGGAAAGTGCTGCAGCCGGTTCAACGTCGTGGGCCGGCCCGGCCTGCGCCGACATCATCTTCATCTCATGCGAGAGTGAAGGCAGGAATTTCTGTATCAGGGACTTCTCGAAATGCACCGAGATGGCCTCGACGTTCAGGATGAGTCTTACCGCTTGCGCATCGGGATAGCATCCGTACATAAGGTTATGCGGCAAGTGGATCGGCACCGCTCGATGGATATCCGGCGCAAGCCGCCGCTCCGCAAACGCGGTCTCGGTGACGACCAGCGCACGGAAATCCCCGTTGCGCACCAGCATCATGCGCCACGCCGGGGTGACGAGCGACAGCCTGCCGAACATCATCGCTAGATCAACCACGGGGAGTATCTCCCCATTGTGTTCTGCAACGCCGAGCACGATGGGCGGCAGATCGGGCAGCTCCCGCCAGGGCCTGCAGGTAATGACCTCCTCGACTTCCTGCCTGGGCAGCGCGTGGCGCTCGCCCAGCAGCGAGAATTCCACCACGTCGGCATCATGCTTGAAAAATACATCGGGGAACCGCGAATCAGGCGCATAACGCTGCCAGACCGGTATCTCATCAGCCGCGCCGGAATCCGGCGACAGCGCGACGGCGAGGTCGACAAGCGGGATGAGCTCGCCATCGCGCACCACCACGCGCTTCAGCCACGGCTTGCTGGCGATCATCGGCACAGGCTTGATCGCAACTATATCCGCAGGCACCATCCCGATATCACTATCGATCAGCAGACCAAAGGTTTGATCTCCGATCACGGCTCTCAGCATCACGGACTCCGGTGCTGCATTGTGACGCTTTATGCGCAGCGGCAGATCGATGACGGGCAGCAGGTTGCCATCCAGGAACGCGACGCCCTTCACATGCGGCGGCATGTTCGGCATTGGTGTTACCGCCCCCGGCCTGGCCGGATTGTTTTCGATTCCCTCAGCGGGTACGGCGAACAGCTCTCCGGCGGCAGAAAAGAGCCTGATCCTTGCCGCTGCTGAAATGTCGGGAGACCGGGCAGAAATCAAGGACAAGCTTCGGCCAGCCTCCCCGCCGGCCTTCATCACGTCCGCGTAAAGTTCCGCGACATTGATGATCGGAACGGGAATGCCGTCGTCGACTGCGCAGGTGTCGAACACCGGCGTCTTGAGAAAATCGGGGAGCCGGAACACCGACTCCGGTGAAACAGGCCGCACATCCATCCCGCCGCTCGCCGCGAACCCGGTGACCTTCTCACCCTCCTCCATCAGCAGTATGCTGCCCTGACCGGTCATCCTGATTTGCCCATACCCGATACACGCGGAAAGGTCCGCCAGCGTCACGGTCTGGCCATCGTCGATCAGGATACCCGCGATTTTGGCCGGGCTGAGAGGAATGCGGTGCAATGCGCGGATATTCCTGACGGACTTGATCTGGTCCTTCCATATCCCGTATTGCCAGCCACTGAAGGCGGTGAGGAATAGTTCTCTCATAGGTTTTGAGTGTGATAGGTGAAGCCCGATTCGTCAAGGCGCAGGCCTGTCAACCCTGAACTGTGCATGAAAGAGTTTGCCTATTCCCAAACCGGAATACTGACCAGGCTGATCTCGGCGATGATCTATCATCGTATTTTTGGCAAACAACGGACTGGTACTTCTCAAGCGCGAATGAGGCGCGCGGCAAGTCAGGAGAATTGACTCTCGGGAGATGACTCTTTCTTATTGCCGCGCACTCTTATAATCCATCGTGATCCGTGCTATTTGATATGGGATAATCGCACCGCGACAAAACGGAAGTTGGCGAAAGGCGGTTATGTGCCGCGGTCAGTCTAAAGCTTGGAATGCAATGGAGGAGAATCGATGATTAGGCGTCTGATTAACATAATGCTTGTGATACTGGCTTTCAGCGAAATGGGAAGTTACGCAAATGCCGCTGCAAGCGCAGCGATTGGAGATATATCTTGCAAGCAATGGCTTGACAGAAAAAATAAGCCCGCAAATGACGACCCCTATGTAACCTGGCTTCAAGGGTATTTGTCCGGGGCAAATGCCATGTACGATGATTTGCTGAGCAAAGGTTTCTTGAGTAGCGCCAACAAAACATCAGTCGTTGATTGGACGAACGTCTATTGCCAGAAATATCCCCACGCAATGTTGCATGACAGTGCCAATGCACTGATCAAGTTATTACAACAAGACCTGCCCTATTTTTGAAGAGGATACCCGTATCGCTCTTTATCCGTCACCTTTCCTTGATTGCCGTGACACTTGCACATGACACGGCAGAAAGCATCAAGGGTCTGCGTTCAGGAAATCAATTGCAAGAATTGAATTACCGCGGCCAAGCAGTCAGTGAAGGGGTTTCTTCAAGGCAGACTTTCGTGGACTGCCAAACGCGGAGGGAATCGGCGACGGCCACGCCGAAGAATCCATAGCCGCCGCACTCCGGCCAACGCCGAATATTTCATTGAACTCCAACAGGACCTCCGGATTCCGCATCACCAACACGCCTGAGGGCAAGAAATCCCGGCCCGAACGGGAAGCGAACCCGGCGCTTTGCAGAGTCGCGACGTTCGCCCGGGTGCCGCCGGTTGTTTGCGGGCCTGACTGCTTTCGGGCCGCAAATATGGCATCATGACCTGACGGCATGTGCGAAAATCACACAGTAACAGACAGGATAGAACAATCCTGGCGCCAACTGATGTTGATAGTTGAAATATCAGCATTGCTTACCGGGAGAATCTTGCAATGGATCTCAAGCAACATTGGGAACGGGTGTATAAAACCAAACCTTCCGAGACAGTTAGCTGGTTTCAGGATCGCGCCGATCTGTCCCTTCGGATGATCCACAACACGGGACTGGGCAAAGATGCGGCCATTATCGACGTCGGTGGCGGCGCCTCTACCCTTGTGGATGACCTTGTGGCCGATGGCTATACCGACCTGACCGTGCTTGATCTGTCGTCGGCTGCAATTGCCGTTGCGAAACAGCGCTTGGGAATGCATGCTGACGCCATACATTGGCTGGAAGGCAACATAACCCGTGCAGAGTTTCCGCTTCACAGGTTCGATATCTGGCATGATCGGGCAGTATTCCATTTTCTGACCGATCCGGAAGATCGCCAAGCTTATGTCGAGCGTGTGATGAAAGCCGTTAAACCAGGCGGACATGTGATCGTTGCGACCTTTGCCGAAGACGGGCCGGACCAATGCAGCGGCTTGCCAGTGATACGATACAACCCGGAAGCACTGCACGATGAATTTGGTGATTCTTTCCTGCTTGTCCAGCATGAAAAGGAAGCTCACCACACGCCATCCGGCGCAGTTCAGCCGTTCGTTTATTGCTATTGCCGCAAGAGCAATGGCTAGAACCGCCGGCACAATGACGACTTCATTTCTGGCCGCCTGCTTTGCGCACCGACGGGCCGGCGAGTTGATGGAGATTGCAACAGGGGATCGGAGACGAATCAGATGGCTATAACTCTTGCGTTCGATGTCTACGGCACTTTGATCGATACACACGGCATCACAATCGCGCTGGAAAAATATACAGGCGATAAGGCCCCGGGGTTTTCCCGCATCTGGCGTGAAAAGCAGCTTGAGTATTCATTCCGCCGAGGTTTGATGCAGAATTATGAAAGCTTCGATATTTGCACGAGGAATGCGCTCGATTTCACGAGTGCCTGCCTCAAAATCCCGCTGGCTCAGAGTGACAAGGACAACTTGATGAGCCGGTACAAGACGTTGCCTGCTTTTGCGGATGTTGAAGAAGGCCTGGCCAACGCAAAGGATTTCGGCTTCAGGATGTACGCATTTTCAAACGGCAGATCTGATGCCGTTGAGGCGTTGCTCGTGCATGCCGGCATACGCGATTATTTCATCGACGTGGTCAGTGTGGACGAAATGAAGTCTTACAAGCCGAACCCCGGCGTGTACAGCCATTTCTTGAGAAGAGCCCGTGCGACAGGCGCGGATGCCTGGCTGGTATCCGGCAATCCATTCGATGTGATCGGTGCGATTTCTTCCGGAATGCGTGCGGCATGGGTCAAGCGTTCGCCTGATGCGTTATTCGATCCCTGGGGGATAGAGCCAACCCTGACAGCCAATGATTTTGCAAGTCTTGCCGGACAGATCGCCCGTGGATGCGGCGAAACCTTATAGTTCAGGCAGAATCGAGGGTTGATGCCCGATCAGACGACCTTGATACTCAGTTCAACCGCTGCCCGCAACGTATTGGCAGCGATACACCCGCGTTCTGCGGCAGTGACCAGTCTATCCAGTTCCTCCAGAGGATTGCACAGGGCCGAGACCCGCATGCGTATCGTCGTAAAGCGTGCCGGCGCATCGCCTATTTCAGCTTCAATCTCCGCGCGGGCATTCTTCAATTCAATATTCCGGGCTTTGGCGGCGGCAAGCAGATTACTCATAAAGCAACCGCCAAGGCCGTTCAACACCGCTTCCCCGCCCATCATGCCTTCATTCGTGCCGCCCTTGGCCTCGGGTCTATCCATGACAAAATGATGACCGCGGGCACTAGCCATCGATGCGGTACCGCTGATTTGTTCCACAATCACTGTTGCTGTTGCCATGCAATTTCTCCCTGAGAATAAGCTCCAAAGCTAAGGATGGTCTGAATACGATGGACTCCCTTTTGAATATACAGCATGCCCTCATGTGACAGTGAGTCTATTTGTTGAAAGTGCCATCGAACAGACCGTTGGGCGTCTTCCTTGAGGATTTGCCATGCCCGCTTTGGGTCACAATTTGCATGAAACCGGCGACCGCTATCCGAAAGCCGATCGATATATGTGTATAGACGCTTCGTCCCTGAGCGGGAGGGTCACGGTTAATATCGGATTCGATTCGCGACCGGATGCGCCGGAATGAAAGTCATCGGTCGCCCTACTTACATCGCGATGTCCAATGAGGCAAACATGGCAACCCGATTCCCTGTGAATATAATGTCCTTCAATTCTCCACGCCGAAATACGACCAGCAGACGAACGGCCCGAACTGCGGCATGGATATTTCTGCTTTTGGCGAGTTTGCCGTGCTTTGCACCCAAAACGCCCGACAGTGCCCGTCTTTCCCGAAAGGAACAACATTGAATTTCCTGGCCCATGCATTTCTTGCAGGCGACGATCCCGCCTTGATCGTGGGCGGGGTCATCGGAGATTGGATCAAAGGCTCCCTGCCCGGCGCGTTGCCGGACGATCTGGCAAGGGGCGTTGCCCTGCATCGTGCCATAGACAGCTTTGCCGAATCGCAGCCGTCCTTTCGGCGGAGCCGTTCGCGAATCTCTGTGGACCGGAGACGATACGCCGGAGTGCTCGTCGATGTTTTCTACGACCACCTGCTGGCCCAAAACTGGGCCACCCTGCATCATCGGCCACTGGATGAGTATTGTGACGCGGTCTATCGATCGATTGCAGTCAGGCTTAACGAGCTGCCTATCTCCTCGCGTCCCGGGTTGACGCTGATGGCGAAGGAGGATTGGCTGGCGAGTTATGCACAGATTGAAAGCATCGCCGACGTGTTGGCAAGAATGTCGCGCCGGGCCCGGCAACCCAATCCGCTGGCAAATGGGGAACAGGAGTTTCTCGCGGACGTTGATGGATTTACCGGCGATTTCCATGAATGGCTCGACGACGCGCGCAGGTTCTGTAAGCGGTGGCAGGGTTAGCAGAACGCAACGCACGGCCCGCGTTGGTCCCCGCAATTCACGGGTGCCCCGCGGCATTCTGAAATCAGGCCGGCATGCATGTCACGATGAGATGCGTTCGGAGATAGCAATGATGCATAACCGCTTTCAGTCGATGCCGAGATCAGCCATTCATGGCTTTGATTTCATTCGGGCAGCATCAGTATACTGTTATGCACGACGAATCGTGCCTTGATTGTAATGGAGGATTAATGATGAATCCCGTTGTTCACTTTGAGTTCCCCTATGACAATCCGCTGCGCATCGCGAAGTTTTACCGAACCGTATTTCGGCCGGCAAACCCAAAAGCTGGGTGAGGAAATGGGCAATTATGTCCTCGCAACCACGACAGAAACCGGCGAGACTGGTCCGGTGAAGCCAGGTGCGATTAACGGCGGTTTTTATCCAAGAAAGCCGGAGTGGCCCGCTCAATACCCGTCAGTCGTCATTGCAGTCGATGATGTCCATGAATCAATAGAGAAGGTTACAGATGCAGGCGGTAAAATCCTTGGCGAACCGACGGAAATCCCCGGCGCAGGGCAATATGTCTCATTCATCGACACCAAGGGCAACCCATAAGCATGCTTCGGCCGAGACCGCGTAATCGGCATCAGTCCAGGTCCACACAAGAGTGAAATATGACAAAGGGTTGCGAGTCGCCAATCGGTGCTTTGGGTCATATTATTGCGGGACATGGCTTGGGATCGGGCTCTGGACAATCGAAGACAGTATCCGGATGAAACGTCATGATTATCACAAGAGCATCACTGCCGCTGTTTCGGGAGAAGATGCATTCAGGAAATTCTCCAGTCAAGGGGGGCGGGAGACGTGACGTGGCTACACCGATAGTCCTTGATGAGTACAAGCGGGCAATTGCAGAACATTTTGACGCTCGCACCGACTATAGCCGCAGCAAGACTCATGCCCGGCTGGCCGACAGGCTAGTCCGGCTCGCGACTCCGCAACCCGACGAACGGGTGCTGGACATCGCTACCGGGACGGGTTTTGTCGCGATCCCTGCCGCCCGGTCAGTCGGGGAGCGCGGTACGGTAGTCGGCGTGGACATCTCCACGGGCATGCTGGATAAGGCCAGGGAGGCCATCGTGGCCGCAGGTGTCGGCAACATCGAACTCATGCAGGCGGACGCCGAAACCCTGGATTACCCTGCTGGCAGCTTCGACCTCATTTTCTGCTGCAACGCTCTGCCGTATATGACCGATGTTCCCGCAGCATTGAGGCTGTGGCACACGCTGCTTCGGCCGGGTGGCCGGCTTGCATTCAACTGTTGGGCGGAGGAATCCTATGCTACCGGTCATCTGCTTAGGGTCGTCGCTGCCCGACACGGCATCCGGGTTGCAGTTGTCGGCCGAGACACAGGAACGCCGGAACGCTGCCGAGCGGTTCTCGCTGCCGCCGGATTTGTCCGAACAGAGGTAGTGGCAGAGCCGACAGCGGCCTTCTTTTCGGTGGACCAACTGGAGGCTATCCCGGAAATGGCGATAAAAAATCCGCTTTACCGCATCGCGCCAGGGGACGCGAGCCGCCTGAGTGATCTGCTGGACGCGTATACAACGGATGCACAGTCCCCCGCCGTCCGTGAATGCATCGATGTCGAAGTGGGAGCATACTTCGTTTTGGCTCACAAGCTGCCCGCATCGTAACCGTTGTGATGGACTGGAACGTTGTCCGCTTCGCAGGCGGCGCCTCACAGTCTTTGATTGCCCGTCAAGCGGAACGTCAGGGAAGCGAGCCGGCATCCTTGGCCAGTGTCCGCGTGAACAGCCCGAGCATTAAGACGGTCAGCCGCTCCAATACCACTCTTCATTGATACAAAACCGGAAATTGTTTGCGCAAATGTTCCAGCTTGGGCATGTCATTGAAGACGATGTAAGGCTGGTAGGGATGCAACGCCAGGTAGTTCTGGTGATGCTCCTCGGCCGGATAGAATTGCTTTAGCGGAACGACCTGAGTGACGATGGGCTTTGGAAATGCGCGCTCGGCGGTGAGTTCCCGGATATAGTCTTGCGCGATCCTCTGCTGCTCCGCGCTGGTGTAAAAGATCGCCGATCGGTATTGGCTGCCGGTATCCGGCCCCTGGCGGTTGAGCTCCGTCGGATCGTGCGCCACGCTGAAGAATACCCGCAGCAATTGCAGATAGCTCACCTTGGCCGGATCGAAGCGGACGCGCACCGATTCGGCGTGGCCGGTATCGCCGTTGCTCACCAATTCATAGTGGGCCGTGTCGGCATCCCCGCCCGTATAGCCGGAGACCACATCGGACACACCCTTGACGTGCTTGAACACGGCATCCACTCCCCAGAAGCATCCGCCCGCGAACACCGCCGTCTGCTCGACCGGCGCTGCTGCGGCGTTCAACGCCGCTCCCAGCCCAAGCATGAGAAAGAAACTGCCAGCGAACAGATAACTGCGCAGGGTTCTGATGAACGGCATGGCGACTCTCCTTGTATTTTGATCAGCATGATATCTTTAATGCGAAACTCCAGGCCCAGCGCTTGCGGCTATATTTTCCATACTGCGTTTCCTTGACCTCAGACCTTGCGCAACGGGACAAAGCGGAGCGCCACGGTATTCATGCAATAGCGCAACCCGGTCGGCTTGGGGCCGTCGTCGAACACATGGCCGAGGTGCGCATCGCACAGCGCGCATCTGACTTCGGTGCGCGTCATGCCGAACATATGGTCGGTGATCTCGCGCACATTCTCCGGCGCGATCGGCTGCCAGAAACTCGGCCAGCCTGTCCCGGAGTCGTATTTGGTCTTCGCATCGAACAGCGCATTGTCGCAGCACACGCAACGATACAGCCCCGGCTCATGCCTGTCGTAGCCCGGCTGCGAGAAAGCCATCTCGGTGCCCTGTTCGCGCGTGACCTCGTAAGCCAGCGGCGATAATGTCCTTTTCCACTCGGCGTCCTTGCGCACCCTGGCCAGGGTCGCGCGCCCCAGCGGTTTCCCGTCGTCGGAAAACCGCATGATGGTCACCGTGCCGTCGCCGGATCCCTGGTCCGCATATGAGCGGGTCGCGCACGCAACCGCGATACCCGACAAGGCCATCAAAAATCTTCTACGTTGCATCGTGCCGGCTCCTTTACCGAGATTCCGTTCGACTGATATTTCCTGCATCCGGTTCATTACAATTGTCAAAAACAGTTATGATTGAACATGCATGCCGATGTATTCCGGCAATACCGGGAAATGGTTACATTATGCAAATTGCGGGACCCTGGTGACTGATACCACCGACAATCTGGAAATGCTGATGAAGCGATCGCTGGCCGGCGACCAGCGCGCCTATGCCGAGCTGCTCCATGAGACCACCCGCCTGCTTCGTCCCTTCCTGGCCAAGCGCCTCAGTTTCACCAATGAAGTGGATGACCTGCTGCAGGAAATACTCATATCCATACACAAGGCGCGCCACACCTACGACGGCAAACGTCCCTACAAACCCTGGGTGTATGCGATCGCGAAATTCCGTCTGAACGATCATTTGCGGGCCTACTATGCCGATCATCTGCATCATGCGGTCGATCTGGCGGATCTGGAGGAAAATCTGCACGAAAATGTAACCGAATCTGCAATAAGTTACGAATCAATCAGCGGGGAGATACAAAAACTGCCGGAGAAACAGGCGACCATATTGAGATTGATGCACCAGGAGGGCTATACGGCAAAAGAGGTGGCCATGCAAATGGGCATGAAGGAATCCGCGGTCAAAGTCTCGGCGCATCGCGCCTACAAGGTATTGAAGACCAGACTGGACAAGTGATGGAAAAAGTCGATGAATTGATCAGCAAGCTCGCACAGGGCGCGACCGCGGTGAAACCGGCGCCCCATCCATTCCTGCTGTGCCTGGAATGGCTCGCCGCGGCGGCGCTTTATCTGGCCGTGGCGCTGCTGGTCTCGGGCATCCGCCCCGATCTGATGCTTGAACTTCACAAACCCTGGTACGCTGCCGAGATCGCGGCCTTGGCGGGTATCATGATCACAAGCTCGCTGAGCGCCGCGCTGCTGGCATACCCGGATCTGCACCAGATGCGCAGAGCCGCATATGCCCCTTTGTTGATGGTCATCCTGTTCGTGCTGGTGATGATATTCGCCTGGCAGGCCGACAACCCTCCCTCTCCGTTGCCCGTCCACAGTTTCGAGTGCACCTTGAGCATCACGCTGTTTTCGCTGCTGCCGGCGGCATGGATTTTTTATGTGATGAGGAGATACGCCAGCACGCATACCCGCTGGGCCGGCAGCATCGCGCTGCTGTTCGCGTTCAGCATAGGCGCGCTGTGGCTGAGGTTGTACGAGCAGAACGACTCGGTGATGCATGTGATCCGGTGGCATTACCTGCCGATGATAGGTTTCGGCATCATCGGCATGTGGCTGGGAAGAAGGGCGCTGAAATGGTGACCGGCGCTGGCAACAGGATCGTCCATCCGGTCTGGCTGAGGCTGAACCATTGGATCAACCTGATCGCGCTGGTCATCATGGTGCTCAGCGGCTGGCGTATCTACAACGCGTCGCCGATCTTCGCTTTCAGCTTCCCCAAACAGATCACGCTGGGGGGCTGGCTGGGCGGCGCGCTGCTGTGGCACTTCGCGGCGATGTGGCTGGTATTCTTCAACGGCGTGATGTACCTGTTCCTCAACATCGTGACAGGACGGTTCAACGCGAAATTCTACCCGCTCCGGTTGCGGGACGTGGTCAGCGATTTCATCGCTGCAGCGAAGGGGAAACTGTCCCACGAAAGATTGTCCGAGTATAACGCGGTCCAGAAGCTGGCCTACGTGTTCGCGATCGCCGACGTGATCCTGCTGGTGCTGTCCGGACTGGTGGTGTGGAAATCGGTGCAGTTCCCGCTGCTGCGCGAACTGATGGGCGGCTACGACAATGCGCGCATCGTGCACTTCTGCGCGATGGCCGCACTGTTGGCGTTCACTGCGGTGCATGTGGTGATGGTCGCGCTGGTGCCCAGGACGCTGGTCATGATGATACGCGGACGCTAAGGAGTACATGATGAAAGATCCGGAATTGGACAGGGCCATCGTCGTGCAGGAAGCGCTCAAGGTGCTGCCTTCGCCGGCCCGGCGTTTGTTCATGAAGCGCGCCGTCACGCTGGGAGGGCTGGCGCTGCTGAGCGGATGCACTGTGACGGACGAGGAATCCGCCGAGCGCATGCTGAGGAAGATCTCGCGCCTCAACGACGATTTCCAAGCATGGCTGTTCGACCCGAACAAGCTGGCGCCGACTTATCCCGAAGCTATGATCACCAAGCCGTTCCCGTTCAACGCCTACTACGAGCGCGACAGGGTTCCCGAAGTCGACGGGGATGAATTCCGGTTGGAAGTCAGCGGCCTGGTCGCGGACAAGCACAGCTGGTCGCTGGAAGAGCTTTACCGGCTGCCGCAGACCGACCAGGTCACCCGGCTGATCTGCGTCGAGGGATGGAGCGCGATCGGCAAATGGGGCGGCGTCACGTTCTCGACTTTCCTCAAGCGCATCGGCGCCGACCTCTCGGCAAAATATGTAGGCTTCAAATGCGCCGACGACTATTATACCAGCATAGACATGCCGACCGCATTGCATGCACAGACGCTGCTGACCTTCACTTACGACGGCAAGACCCTGCCGCCGGAATACGGCTACCCGATGAGGCTGCGCATGCCCACCAAACTGGGCTTCAAGAACCCGAAGCACATCGTCGCGATGTTCGTGACCAACACCTATCCCGGCGGATATTGGGAAGACAAGGGATACAACTGGTTCAGCGGAGTTTGAGAGGGGCAGCACGAACCCCGGTTTCTGCGGCGCGGGATAACTTGCGCAGAAAGTCTAATTCGGCTTCTGTATCCAGAAATTGTACATCCCGATGAAGGTATCCGGATTTTCGTTTTCGAACGCCTGCCAGTTTCCAAGATCGGTGGCAGCGATATCGTCCGGGAAGCGGCGCTTGTACAAGCGCAGTGTATTGGAACTGATCTCGAATCCGAGGAAAGCCAGTTGGTTCTCGCGTATAAACGATTCGATCGCTGTGATCGTCATGCGATGTTCCTGCACATGGAACAGCAGGTCGCGGCATTCGCTGGTACTGTAAAAATCCGTGATCCTGAACATCCGTGAGAAACCCGCTGACTCGTCCGCAGCCAGCATGTCCTGCCGGCAGCGCCGTATCTCTTCCGGGCTTGAACCGTAGCCCTGTTCCGCGATATAGGCGCGCGTGCGCACAATCTCGCGCCGCGCCAGCTCGCTGTAGAAGCCCAGCCTCATGAATCCGCCGGGGCGCAACAGGGACAGCAGTATCCGCCATCCGGCCCAGGGGTCGGCCAAGTGGTGGAGCACACCGCAGGATTCGATGACATCGAAACGGCGTCCCAGCGCGCCCAGCTTCATGATGTCCGCCTGGGCATATTCGATCGATGTCACCCCCATCTCCCGGGTCTTGCGCCTGGCATAACTCAGGCTGCTCAGGCTGAGATCTATCGCCAATATGTTTGATCCGATGAATTTCTGCGCTGCTCCGATCGAGTGTTGCCCGGTGCCGCATCCGGCCACCAGGATCTGCGGCGCGGGACAGTTGCCGATCGGCCGGAACGGTACCGAGGGGAAAAGCTGACGGATCTTCGCATCTATCGTCATCGCATTGCCGGACGGCGCCATGCTGATCCAGCGCGGATAGGGATTCTCCTCATACTGGCTTTGCACCAGCAGCGAAACCTCGTCTTCGATATCGGTCAGCCTCGGTATGCCGGCACGCTCGATAAATTCCTGTTGCGGTTCCCGGACCTGCTGTGCCAGCAGCGCCTGCAATGCCTCCGGCCATCGCCTGTCCAGCAGCTTTGCGGCGCCGGGCAGGGAATAGAGCGGGAAATAGGCAGCCACTGCGACCGGCCAAAGGGCCGGCATGGCAGCACCCGCCTCCAATGCCGCGATCAGGGTGTCGCGCAGGGCAGCCGCTTGCTGCGACTCCTCGCGGTCCTGCGCGAACACGTATTCATTGATGAAGCACTGGCGTGCCAATGCGCCGGAGAATTCCAGCATGGTTTGGCTGGGAGCGGCCAGCGATGGTTGTGCACAGGCCGAGGCTAGCAGTGCCCGGCGGCATGTGGTCAGCAGCCGCTCCAGTTCGATGTCGCAAACCGCCGTGGTGCTGATGAATGCCCGCAGCAACCGGTTCGCGGCAACCTTGGAGATATCGACGTGACCGAACAAGTCCTGCGCGGACAATTTCCCCGGCAATGCCCTGATCGCAAGTATCACGCATTCCTCGATCACCGGATCGAGCTTGATCAGCATCGCGCAGGCCTCCGCCAGTTCGCTCGGTCTCCCCCATGGCTCGGTCAGCGCCCGCACCAGATTTTCCCGGACAAATGCGGCGTTGGTGCCGAATTGCATGTGTTTGACGCAGGACACGAACAGACTCTTGTTCGCCGCCAGCTCGCTGATGCGCAACGACTGTATGGTGCTGCCCAGGGCCTGCGCGTAATTGCCCCGGGCATAAAGCGACCGCGCAAGATTGAAATGTGCCTCGACATCATCCGGCAAGAGCGCCGCGGCCTTTTGCAGTGCCTGCAGATTGTCCTTGCCCTGCCGTTGCAGGGCCTGGCCCAATAGCTTCCAGACAAACCCGGAATCGGGATACCGCTGTAACATCGAATGCGCCCGGCTTTCCAGTTCGCCAAAGCGGCCGGCATCGAACAGGTCCCTCAATTCGGCGGTTTCGGCCCGCGTGATCACGGCAGTGATGTGCTCGGCGGTTCCGGCATTTTGCTGCACGCGCCGGGCGGCCGCACCCCCTTCCAATTTCTGCTGGCAGCATTTCTTGTATTTTTTCCCGCTGCCGCAGGCACACGGGTCGTTTCTTCCTGGCTTCATGCTGTCTGCGCGAAACGGATTCCTGAAGTGACTTCAGGCGGCGATGCCAAAGCGCAGCTTGTATACATAACGCATCTACCGGCGATCGATCATGATCTACTCAGAATTTGGCAGCGCCGGAGACGGCAGAGGCAGGCGATGACATCGCCTGCGGTCCTGTAACCTGGGAGGACGGGTCCTCCAGAATCTGGTAGAACACTTCATCGCGCTTGATCATGCCCAGCTCGCTGCGCGCGCGCTCCTCGATCGCGGCGGTGCCCTGCTTGAGATCGCGCACTTCCGCATCCAGCAGGGCATTGCGCGCTCTGGTCTGCTGATTGATCTGCTGCTGCGCCTCGACCTGTCGATTCAGGTCCCATACTTTCAGCCAGCTGCCCTTGCCCAGCCACATCGGATACTGCAGCAGCAGCAGCAAGACGATGAGTATCAGTGTGACCGCACGCATTAGGGAACCTCTAAAAATCCAGATTTCATCCCAACTGCTGCGTTACGTAAAAAATTTGGCTACGGCCAACCTGAAGGTTACCCTGCGCCGAAACTTCGTTTTCTTGCTTACATATAACCAATATGCCGCGCCGCGAAATTTTTCCCGCGCCTTGCATTTGGGCGAACTCTGTTCTTTTAGAGGCTCCCATCATCCTATTTGGTAATATGCGTCGCGCCCGGGGTAGGAGGCCGTGTCGCCCAGATCTTCCTCAATGCGCAACAGCTGGTTGTACTTTGCCAGGCGGTCGGAGCGCGACATCGATCCGGTCTTGATCTGCATCACGTTGGTGGCCACGGCGATGTCGGCGATGGTGCTGTCCTCGGTCTCGCCGGAGCGGTGCGAGATCACTGCGGTGTAGCCGGCGCGCTTGGCCATCTCGATCGCGGCGAACGTCTCGGTCAGGGTGCCGATCTGGTTCACCTTGATCAGGATCGAATTGCCGATCCCGCGCTTGATGCCTTCGCGCAGTATCTTGGTGTTGGTCACAAAGATGTCGTCGCCGACCAGTTGTATGGTTTTGCCGAGCCGGTCGGTCAGGGCTTTCCAGCCGTCCCAGTCGTGTTCGCTCATGCCGTCCTCGATGCTGATGATCGGATACTTGTCCACCCAGGCGGCATACAGGTCGACCATCTGCGCCGAAGTCAGCGCGAGCTTGTCCGCCTTCAGGTGATATTTCCCGTCCCTGTAGAATTCGGAGGCGGCCGGATCCATGCCGATTGCGACATCCGTGCCCGGCGCATAGCCTGCCGCCTCGATGGCTTCGACGATCACCTTCAGCGCGCCTTCGTTGGAACCCAGCGAGGGTGCAAAGCCGCCTTCATCGCCGACGGTGGTCGGCAGGCCGCGCTTGTGCAATACCGCCTTCAGGGCATGGAACACTTCCGCTCCGCAACGCAGCGCCTCGCGGAAGCTCTGCGCTCCGACCGGAATGATCATGAATTCCTGCATGTCGGCACCGCCCACTGCATGCGCGCCGCCGTTGACGACATTCATCATCGGCACCGGCATCGACATCTTTCCCGAGCCGCCCAGATAGCGGTACAGCGGCAGGCCGCTTTCCTCCGCAGCGGCGCGCGCCACCGCCATAGACACCGCCAGTATCGAGTTCGCGCCCAGGCGCGCCTTGTTTTCCGTGCCGTCCAGCTCGATCATGGTCTGGTCGATGAATGCCTGTTCTGCGGCATCCAGGCCGATGATCGCCTCGGCGATCTCGGTGTTCACATATTCCACAGCCTTCAGCACACCCTTGCCCAGATAGCGCTGCTTGTCGCCATCGCGCAATTCGATCGCTTCCTTTTCGCCGGTGGATGCGCCGGATGGCACGGCGGCGCGCCCCATCACACCGGACTCCAGCAATACATCCGCTTCCACGGTCGGGTTACCGCGCGAATCCAGGATCTCGCGGGCGATCACATCAACTATTGCACTCATGCTTTTTCCTTCTGCTTTCCATTAAACGTTTTTCAAATCGATCTTTTCTTCTATCAATCCCTGCTGCTTGACTGTTTCATCCAGCACTTTCAGCGTTTGCAGCAATGCCTTGAGATGACCGAGCGGGAATGCGTTCGGTCCATCCGACAAGGCCTTGGCAGGGTCAGGGTGCGTTTCCATGAACAAACCGGAAACTCCCGCCGCGACAGCCGCCCGCGCCAGTACCGGCACGAACTCGCGCTGTCCGCCGCTGACCGTGCCCTGTCCGCCCGGTAACTGCACCGAGTGAGTGGCATCGAACACCACCGGACAGCCGGTGTTGCGCATCACCGCCAGAGAACGCATGTCCGACACCAGATTGTTGTAGCCGAACGACACGCCGCGCTCGCACACCATGATGTTGTCTGCGCCGCTGGCCTCGCGAGCCTTCTCGACCACGTTCTGCATGTCCCACGGCGACAGGAATTGCCCCTTCTTGATGTTCACCGGACGGCCGCTGCGCGCCACGGCATGGATGAAATCGGTCTGGCGGCAAAGGAACGCCGGGGTTTGCAGCACATCGACCACCGCCGCGACCGGCGCGATGTCTTCGATGCTGTGCACGTCGGTCAACACCGGCACACCGATCTGTTTCTTCACATCGGCGAGGATCTTTAGTCCGGCTTCCAGGCCAAAGCCGCGGAACGATTTACCGGAACTGCGGTTGGCCTTGTCGTAGGAAGACTTGTAGATGAAGTTTATCTTCAGCTCGCTGCAGATTTCCTTCAGCTTGCCGGCAGTATCCATCGCCATTTGCTGCGACTCGATCACACAAGGGCCGGCGATCAAAAATAATGGGTGGCTTAACCCAACCTCGAAATTACATAATTTCACGCAGCCACCCTGTTGTTGTCGCGGCTGTGCCGCATCCTCGATATAACGCGCCGCGTAGCGGCGCACAAGAGTCTGTCTTCTGTCTTCTGTCTTCTGTCTTCAGGCTGTTCATGCCGCCGCCATTTCTTTGTGGGACGCAAGGTGGCGCCTCAAGGCAGCTTCAACATACGATCTGAACAGCGGGTGTCCGGTGCGCGGCGTGGAAGTGAATTCCGGGTGAAACTGCACGCCGACGAACCACGGGTGCACCGATTGGGGCAATTCCATGATCTCCGGCAAGTTCTCGCTGGGCGTGCGCGCCGCAATGATCAGACCGGCCTTTTCGAGAGCCGGCACATAGTGGTTGTTGACCTCATAGCGATGGCGGTGCCTCTCGTTGACTTCGTCACCGTAGATGCGCTGGGCCAGCGTGCCGGGTTTGATCGGGCAACGCTGCGATCCCAGGCGCATCGTGCCGCCGAGATCCGAATCATTGCTGCGCGTTTCTATCTTGCCGTCGCGATCCAGCCATTCGGTGATCAGCGCGACCACCGGATGCTCGGTCTTCATATCGAATTCGGTGCTGTTCGCATCGCTCATGCCGGCGACATGGCGCGCATACTCGATCACCGCCAGCTGCATGCCGAGGCAAATACCCAGATACGGGACCTTGTTTTCGCGCGCGTAGCGGATCGCCGCAATCTTGCCTTCCGTGCCGCGCTTGCCGAAGCCCCCGGGAACCAGTATCGCATCGAAATGTTCCAGGCCCTTCATGCTTGCCGCTTCCAGAGCTTCCGAATCGATGTATTCGATGTTTACCCTGGTCTGGGTATGTATCCCGGCATGGCGCAGCGCTTCGATCAGCGACTTGTAGGATTCGGTCAGATCGACATATTTGCCGACCATGCCGATCGTGATCTCATGCAGCGGATTTTCCAGCGCCGTGACCAGTTTGGCCCATACCGCCAGATCTGCAGGCGGCAGGTTCAGCCCAAGTTCTGCGCACACGATACGGTCCAGACCCTGCTGGTTGAGCATCTGCGGCACCTTGTAGATGCTGTCCACGTCCCACATCGAGATCACCGCCTCTTCGCGCACATTGGCGAACAGCGAGATCTTGGCGCGCTCGTCATCGGGTATCGGCCTGTCGGCGCGGCAGATCAGCGCCGTCGGGAAGATACCGATCTCGCGCAATTTCTGCACGCTGTGCTGCGTGGGTTTGGTCTTCAGCTCGCCGGCGGTGGCTATAAAAGGCACCAGCGTGAGATGCACGTAAGCGACCTGGTTGCGCCCCATGCGCAAACCCATCTGGCGCGCCGCCTCGAGGAACGGCAGCGATTCGATGTCGCCGACCGTGCCGCCGATCTCCACGATCGCGACATCGGCATTGCCGTCATGCGAGGCCGCCGCACCGCGCTCGATGAAAGCCTGTATCTCGTTGGTGATGTGCGGGATCACCTGCACCGTCTTGCCCAGATACTCGCCGCGCCGCTCCTTGCGGATCACGCTTTCATAGATCTGCCCGGTCGTGAAGTTGTTGGCCTTGCGCATCCTGGCGGAGATGAATCGCTCGTAATGGCCCAGATCAAGATCGGTCTCCGCGCCGTCTTCGGTCACGAAGACTTCCCCGTGCTGGAACGGGCTCATCGTGCCGGGATCGACGTTGATATAGGGATCGAGCTTGAGCATCGTCACCTTCAGACCGCGCGATTCCAGGATGGCTGCGAGAGAAGCGGCGGCGATGCCCTTCCCCAGGGAAGAAACGACACCGCCTGTGATGAAGATGTACTTGGTCATGGGGCGCGATGATACCGCAAAACGCCCCGCCCTCAAAATTCGGGACGCCGGCCCATGATGCGTCAAGCATGAAAAATCAGCTTCCCTGCTTTACCCTTAATGAAGCAGCAGGGAATGTTTTACCGAGACCGCGCAAACAGACATCAAAGTGCCGGGCAGCAACCCGAGCAGCAGCACTCCCAAGCCGTTCACACTGATCAACAAAGTGGTGTCCGGCTCGAAGACGATGGGTGCATGGCTTTCGGGGGCATCGAAATACATCAATTTGACGATGCGCAGATAGTAGTAAGCGCCTATCAGCGAAAACAGCACCGCCGCGACAGCCAGCCAGATGTATCCGGATTGCACGACCGCATTAAGCACCGAGAATTTTGCGTAAAAACCGACGGTCGGCGGCACGCCGGCCATCGAGAACATCAGCAGCAGCATCAGGAACGCGAGCCATGGACTGCGCTGGTTGAGGCCCTTGAAATCGTCCAGCGTGTCCGCCTCGAAACCCAATCTGGACAACAGCATGATCATGCCGAAGGCGCCCAGCGACATCAGCACATAGATCACCGCGTAGAACATCGCGGAGCCATAACCCTCCAGGTCGCCGCTGATGAATCCGAGCAGCAGAAAGCCCATGTGCGCAATGGTCGAGTAGGCGAACATGCGCTTGAGGTTGGTCTGCGCGATCGCGGTGATGTTGCCGAGCGCCATCGAGGCAACCGCCAGTATGACCAGCATGCCCGACCAATGGAGCACCAGCGGCTGCAGCCCCTGGACCAGGATGCGCGCGACAAAGGCAAAGGTCGCCAGCTTGGGCGCCGACCCGATCAGCATGGTCATCGCGGTCGGAGCGCCGTGGTACACATCGGGAACCCACATATGAAACGGCACGGCGCCAAGCTTGAAGGCCAGGCCGGAAACCACGAACACCAGGCCGAACACCAGCAGCGTCCTGTTCGCGTGGCCGGTCTTAATGGAATCGGACACCGTCGCCAGATCGAGCGAGCCGGTCGCCCCGTAAAGCATGGACATCCCGTACAGCAGCAAGCCCGACGCCAGCGCTCCGAGGATGAAGTATTTCATCGCCGCCTCGGTGGCGATGGCCGAATCGCGTTGCAGCGCGACCATCGCATACAGGGACAGCGAAAGCAGCTCCAGGCCGAGATACAGCGCCAGGAAATGGCTGGCGGAGATCATCACCATCATGCCTAGCGTTGCAAACAGAGTCAGCACCATGAATTCTCCGCTGAACAAACCCCGCGCCGTTAGGTACAACCTTGAATATACCAGCATCATCCAGACGGCCAGATAGGTCAGCACTTTCAATACGTCCGACATCTGATCGTCCACGAACATGCCGTGAAAAGTGTACGCAACGCCGTCCTCATGGGTACCGGCCGTAATCAGCGCGCAAATCATCAGCGTCAGTTGCACCAGCACGTATGAGACCGTCCTGCCGCTGTCCTTCAGCAGGGAATCCGCGATCAGGATCACGCACGCCATGACCAGCAGGAATATCTCGGGGGCGGCCGGCATCAAATTTGTCATCAGGTCCATAATTCGGTCGTTAGTCGTTAGTCGTTAGTTGTTAGCTTCTAGTTGGTAGTGAGTAGTCGATTTTACTAATAACTCGCGACTAACGACTAGAGACTGTCTTCTGCTCATTGCAGCTTGGAGCGTGCCGCATGCACCAGCAGATCATTCACCGACACATGCAGAAATTCGCTGAGCGGAAGCGGATACAGCCCCATACCCAGCACGGCGAGCGCCAGGATCGCCAGGATCACTCTCTCTCGCGTGCCGATGTCATGCAGCTTGGCGACGTGCGAGTTGGCGACCGCGCCGAAGATCACGCGCTTGTACATCCACAATGTATAGGCCGCGCCGAACACCAGCGTGGATGCCGCGGCAAAGGCGTACCAGAAATTTGATTTCAGCGCGCCCAGGATCACCATGAATTCGCCGACGAAACCGCTGGTGCCCGGCAGGCCCACATTGGCCATCGCGAACAGCATGAAGAATGCGGCGAACACCGGCATGGTTTTGACCACGCCGCCGTAATCGGCGATGTTGCGCGAGTGCATCCGGTCGTACAGCACCCCGATGCACAGGAACAGCGCGCCGGAAACAAAACCGTGCGAGATCATCTGCAGCAGCGCGCCTTCCATGCCGTATTCGTTGAAAATGAACAGGCCCAGCGTGACGAAGCCCATGTGCGAAATCGACGAGTAGGCCACCAGTTTCTTCATGTCGGTCTGGGTCAATGCGACCAGGCCGATATACACCACCGCGATCAGCGACAGCGCGATCATCACGCCGGCAAGACGATGGCTGGCATCGGGCACGATGGGTATCGAGAAGCGCAGGAAGCCGTAAGCCCCCACCTTCAGCATGATGGCTGCCAGTATCACCGAGCCGCCGGTGGGCGCTTCGACGTGGGCATCCGGCAACCAGGTGTGCACCGGGAACATCGGCACCTTCACGGCGAAGGCGAAGAAAAATGCGATGAAGATCAGGATCTGCGCAGTCATCGGGATCGCGACCTGGTGGAAATCGAGTATCTCGAAACTGCCGCTGCCAATCTGACTGTAGAGGGCCGTCTGATTGTAGAGATAGATTAACGCGACCAGCATCAGCAGGGAGCCGAGCAGCGTGTAGAGGAAGAACTTGACCGCCGCATAGACGCGGTGCGCGCCGCCCCACACGCCGATGATCAGGAACATCGGGATCAGCATCGCTTCCCAGAACACATAGAACAGT
The DNA here is from genome assembly GCA_963723415.1 of uncultured beta proteobacterium. Lineage (GTDB taxonomy): Bacteria > Pseudomonadota > Gammaproteobacteria > Burkholderiales > Gallionellaceae > Gallionella. The sequence continues at coordinate 1,019,207 of CAVRQB010000004.1, forward strand.
ATCGCATCCAGCGCGGCGAACACGCCGATCATGATGCCGGACATGATCAGGAATGATGCCATGTACTGCGCGACGCGCTTTTCGATCACCTGCCAGCCGGCCAGAACCACGATGGGAGTGAAGAACGAGGTGAGCAGGATGAACAACACCGAGATGCCGTCCACGCCGAGGTGGTAATGGATGTTGAAACGGACGATCCACTGGTGCATCTCGACGAATTGCATCTCGGAAGTATCGCGCACAAAACCGGTATACAGCGGCAGCGTTGCCAGAAAACCCAGCACCGCACCGAGCAGCGCCAGGATGCGCGCCAACCGGGCGTTTTTGTCGTTGCCGGTGGCCAGCACCAGGATGCCGAAGATGATCGGCAACCAGATCGCGACGCTAATTACGGGTAATCCAAAAAACATGCTGTATATCCTTCGTTATGACTTCAACCCATGCGGGCGGCACAGGCTGCTGCAAATCTTTTCAAACCGGCCGGATCGGGCAATTTGGCCGGTGTCATTGCAGCCAGTTCCTGACCGTCAGCAGCACGAATACGCCGATGATCATCGAAAAGGCATAGTGATAGATGTAGCCGGACTGGAGATGCCTGAGCACCCTTGAGAACATCCCCACGAGTTTTGCGGTGCCGTTCACCATCACTCCGTCTATCGCCTTGATGTCGCCGAACACCCACAGGAAACGGCTCGCGCCGCGCGCCCCCCCGGCGAAGAACCAGTCGTTGAAAATGTCGGCATAATATTTGTTGTCCAGCAGGGTGTAGATGAAGTGGAATCGCCTTTGCAGCACGGCGGGGATCCCCGGCCGCAGCAAATAGAACACCCAAGCCGTCAGTACGCCGGCCATTGCAAACCAGAACGGGTATCCGTATAGCGCGTGCAGGACCATCTCGACCGGACCTTGAAACTCGCCAGCCAGCTCCGCCATGCCGGGATGCCCGGTTGAAATGAAAATTGATTCCTTGAAATAGTTGCCGAACAACAGCGGCTCGATCATGATGTAGCCGACGATGAGCGACGGAATAGCGAGCAGGATCAGCGGCAACGTCACCACCCATGACGTTTCATGCGGTTTCTGTCCGGGTGCGAGGCCGTGATGGTGATCTGCCGCCACCTCTTCGTCGGCATGGTCGCCGTGGTGATCGTGGTGACCCTTGCCAAAACGCTCCTCGCCATGGAACACCAGGAAGTACATGCGGAATGTATAGAACGCGGTGACGAACACCCCTGCAACCAGGGCAACATAGGCAAACCCTGCCCCCGGCAGCTTGGACATTTCAACGGCCTCGATGATGCTGTCCTTGGAATAGAAGCCCGAGAAGAACGGAGTGCCGATCAAGGCCAGCGAACCGGTCAAAAACGTGATCCAGGTGACAGGCATATATTTCCTGAGCCCGCCCATGTTGCGGATATCCTGGTCGTGATGCATCGCGATGATCACGCTGCCGGCGGCCAGGAACAGCAGCGCCTTGAAGAATGCATGGGTCATCAAATGAAAGATCGCCACCGAATAGGCCGAAGCGCCCAGCGCGACGGTCATGTATCCCAGCTGTGACAGCGTGGAATATGCGATCACCCGCTTGATGTCGTTCTGGACCATGCCGAGGAAACCCATGAACAGCGCGGTGACCGCGCCGATCACCATCACGAACGACAAAGCGGTATCGGACAGTTCGAACAGCGGCGACATGCGCGCCACCATGAAGATGCCGGCGGTGACCATGGTAGCGGCGTGGATCAGCGCGGAGATCGGGGTAGGGCCTTCCATCGAATCCGGCAGCCACACATGCAGCGGGAACTGCGCCGACTTGCCCATCGCGCCGATGAACAGCAGGATGCAGATAGCCGTCAGCAGTCCAACCGAGACGCCGGGGATCGGAGCCATATCCGCGGCATGCCTGGCGGCACTGGCGAACACCGCCGCGTAGTCCAGCGTGCCGAACACCATCAGCACCAAGGCGATCCCCAGCAGGAAGCCGAAATCCCCGACACGATTCACCAGGAACGCCTTCAGGTTGGCGTAGATCGCGGTCGGGCGGTCGTACCAGAAGCCGATCAGCAAATAGGAGACCAGCCCGACGGCCTCCCAGCCGAAGAACAGCTGCATGAAGTTGTTCGCCATCACCAGCATCAGCATCGAGAACGTGAACAGCGATATATAGCTGAAGAAACGCTGATAGCCGGGATCGTCGGCCATGTAACCGATCGTATAGATGTGCACCATCAGCGACACGAAGGTGACCACCAGCATCATCAGGACAGTCAGCCGATCGATCAGGAAGCCGACCTGAAAACTGGTATCGCCGGAGGTCAGCCAGGTGTAAACCGCGCCGTTGAACGTATGGCCGTCCTGTACATCATCGAAGATGGCCAGGGAAGCAAGGAACGAGACGGCCACCAGCGCGATGGTGATGCGGTGCGACCACGCGCGGCCCAGCCGCTTGCCGAACAGACCGGTGATGATCGCGCCGGCCAGCGGAGCCAGCGGAACCAGCAGATAGAGACTTTGCATGTCCATGCGCATCAGCCTTTCAAGCTGTCAAGATCTTCGACGTTGATGGTGTTCAGGTTGCGGAACAGCACCACCAGGATCGCCAGGCCGATGGCGGCTTCGGCCGCTGCCACGGTCAGGATAAAGAACACGAAGACCTGCCCCGCGGTATCGTTCAGGTAATGCGAGAGGGCCAGGAAATTGGTGTTCACCGCCAGCAGCATCATCTCGATCGCCATCAGCAGCACGATCAGGTTCTTGCGGTTCAGGAAGATGCCAACCACGCTGATCGCGAACAGCACGGCGCTCAGCACCAGATAATGCGACAGGCTCAAGCTCAAAATTTCCTCCCCTTGTACATTCTTTGCCGACCTCCTGATTTATTCCTTGCGTGCCGGCGCATGCCCGGCAGCAACTTTTTCGGATTGCATCGCAACGATGCGCAATCGGTCCGATTTCTTGACCGCGATCTGTTCGGAGACCACCTGCGATTTGGCATCCTTGCGGCGCCGCAAGGTCAGCGCGATCGCGGCGACCATTGCCACCAGCAGGATCACCGCGGCGATCTCGAACGGATAGACATAATCGGTATAGAGCAGTCGCCCGAGCACTTTGGTGTTGCTGTAATCCGCAGCGTGCCTGACGGCGACCGCGCCCCCGGATGGTTTCGTTGAACCGAGCACCCAGATCATCTCGAACGCCATCAAGCCGGCCAACGCCGCGCCGAAAGGCAGCCAGCGCCAGAAGCCTTCGCGCAGCCGCACCAGATTGATGTCCAGCATCATCACCACGAACAGGAACAGCACCATCACCGCGCCGACATACACCAGCACCAGCGCGATGGCCAGAAACTCGGCCTCGAGCAACAGCCAGATACCGGCCGAACTGATGAACGCGAGCACCAGATACAGCACGGCATGCACCGGGTTGCGCGCGGTGATCACACGCAAGGCCGCGAACACGATCAGCGCCGCGAACGAATAAAACACGATGGTCTCGAAATTATCGGCTACAAAATTCATTGGCTACCCTCTGCGGCCTATCGGTATTTGGCATCCGCCGCGCGGTCTTCGGCGATCTGTTCTTCATATTTGTCGCCCATCGCCAGCAGCATATCCTTGGTGTAATACAGGTCGCCGCGCTTCTCGCCGTGATATTCGAACACGCGCGTTTCGACGATCGCATCCACCGGGCAAGCCTCTTCGCAGAATCCGCAGAATATGCACTTGACCATGTCGATATCGTAGAGCGTGGTGCGCCGGGTGCCGTCCTCGCGCTCGGCCACTTCGATCTTGATCGCCAGCGCCGGGCAGACCGCCTCGCAAAGCTTGCAGCCTATGCAGCGCTCTTCGCCGTTCGGATAGCGGCGCAGCGCGTGCAGCCCGCGGAAACGGACGCTCTGCGGGGTCTTCTCCTCGGGGAACTGCACCGTGATCTTGCGCGCGAAGAAATAGCGCCCGGTCAGCGCCATGCCCTTGACCAGTTCGAACAAAAGGAAGGTCTTGAAGAAATTCTTGATCTTTTCCATATTCATCCCCTCAGCCTACCAGACCCACAGCGGGGTCTGCATCCACACCGCGATCACCACCACCCAGATGATCGTCAGCGGGATGAACACTTTCCAGCCGAGGCGCATAAGCTGGTCATAACGGTAACGCGGGAAAGTCGCGCGGAACCACAGGAACAGAAACAATATAAAGGCAACTTTGCCCAGCAGCCAGATGAAGCTGTCCGGCAGGAACGGCACCGGCGACAGCCATCCGCCCAGGAACATGATCGAGGTCAGGAACGCGATCAGGATCATGTTGGCGTATTCGGCCAGGAAGAACAGCGCGAACGCCATGCCGGAATATTCCACATGGAAACCCGCGACGATCTCGGACTCGCCTTCGGCCATGTCGAACGGCGCGCGGTTGGTCTCCGCCACGCCGGAGATCAGGTAGACCAGGAACATCGGGAACAATGGGATGAAGTACCAGTTCAGCGCGCCCATGTTGCCGTGCTGGCCATGCACGATGTCGGTCAGATTCATGCTTTGCGAGGCCATCAGCACGCACACCAGCGCGAAGCCCATCGCGATCTCATACGACACGATCTGCGCGGCGGAGCGCACCGCGCCCAGAAAGGCATACTTGGAGTTGGAGGCCCAGCCGGCGATGATGATCCCGTATATTCCCAGCGAGGTCATCGTCAGGATATACAGCAGCCCGGCATTGACATTCGCCAGCGCCATTCCGTCGTTGAACGGAATTACCGCCCATGCTGCAAGCGCAGGAGCCAATGCCATGATAGGCGCGATAATGAACAGGAATTTGCTGGAACCGGACGGGATGATGATTTCCTTGAGGAACAATTTCACACCGTCGGCGATCGGTTGCAGCAGCCCGAAATAGCCGACCCGATTCGGGCCGATACGGATCTGCATGTAGCCGATCACCTTGCGTTCGGCCAGCGTCAGATAGGCGACCGTGCCCATGATGGGCAGCACGATCGCGAGTATCTTCACGATCGTCCAGAGCGGCAGCCAGGCCGGACCGAGCAGATCCTGCCCTGCATGCTCCAGAGTTTGCAGCAACTCCATCATGCCCGCCCCCCCGCAACCGGTTCCATTGTCAGCACCCCGAACATCGCCCCGAGCTGCCCGGTCAGCGGATGGCCGGCCGGAATGCGCGCGGTGCCCGGCGGCATCCGGTCATTCGCCTGCACGACCAGCGAAGCGCTGCCGTTGCCCTGGCTGACCCTGACGGTGTCGCCGGGTTTCAGGCCCAGCCGCTGCAGCTCGCTGCTATGCATCGCCACGCATGGTGCCGCCGCATCGCGGGTCTGCTGCAATGCAGCCGCGCGGCGCACCACCGCATCGGCAAAATAGATCGGCACGTCGCTGACGCGCTGCAGTCTGGAAGACTGGGGACTGAGGACTGAGGACTGAGTCAAGGTCTGGGCATTGTTCAGCCTTGCGGCGATGTCCGTCCCGCCCAATATCTCGTCGCGCACTGCTTCGCTGCTGTCATAGTCGAAGCCGGGGAGATTCAGCAGATTGCCCAGCACGCGCAACACTTTCCAAGCAGGGCGCGCTTCGCCCAACGGTTTGACCGCACCCCTGAAGCTTTGCGCGCGGCCTTCGCTGTTGACGAATGTGCCGGAAGTCTCGGTGAACGGCGCGATCGGCAGCAGCACATCGGCGTATTCGGTCGCATGATGTTTGTAGGCCGACAATGCGACCACCATGTCGGCGGCATGCATCGCCTTGATCGCCTGCACGGGGTCATGCATGTCCAATTCAGGCTCTGCGTTGAGCAGCACATAAGCCTTGCGCGGCGACGCCACCATCTGCGCGGCATTCATGCCCGTCGTGCCGGCGCCATACGGAACCGCTCCGGCCAGATAGGCACCGACGGCATTAGCCGCCTCTCCAAGGAAACCGAATTTCGCTGCGCACAGGGCCGCTATCTGTTCTGCCAGCATCGCGATCTGCACAGCCTGCGGATGCTGCTGCGCGAAATTGCCGAGCAGCACCGCCGCGCGCTCGCCGCTCGCCAAGCTGCGCGCGATGGCTTGGGCTGTTTCGGAAGCTTGCACCGCAGCTATGGCCTGCTGCACTTCGCCGGGGAGGACGGCAGATTTTTCCGCAGCTAGCGCTTTCAGTATCTGCGCCAGCATGTTCACCAGCGCATCGGGCGCGACGATGGATCTATTGGCGACCTGCATCAGCAGGTCATCGTCGCTGGCATGCAGGATGTTGGCCTGCGCGCCTTTCTTGACTGCCTGGCGCACGCGGTGCGCCAGCAAAGGCTGGTCCTTGCGCAGGAAGCTTCCGACGATCAGAAAGCGGTCGCGCGTGCTGATCTCAGCAACCTTCATGCCCAGCCACGGCGCGCCGGCCTGTTTTCCATCGGAAGAAAAATCGGATAGGCGCAGACGCGTATCGATGTTGCCGCTGCCGATGCCGCGCACCAGCTTTTGCAGCAGGTAAAGTTCTTCCAGCGTGCTGTGCGGCGTCGCCAGCGCGGCGATCTGGTCTGCCCCTGCACTTGCGGAGATCTGGCGCAGGCCGTTCGCGACATATTCCAGCGCGGTCTGCCAACCGACTTCCAGCCATTTGCCGTCCTGCTTCAGCATCGGTTTGGTGAGACGCTCGGGCGCATTCAGTCCTTCATAGCTGAACCTGTCCTTGTCGGAGATCCAGCATTCGTTCAGGTCTTCGTTCTCGACCGGCAGGACGCGCATCACCTTGTTGTCCTTCACCTGCACGGCCAGGTTGGCGCCCAGACCGTCGTGCGGACTGACCGATCTGCGCTGCGACAATTCCCAGCTGCGCGCGGTGTAGCGGAACGGCTTGCTGGTCAATGCGCCGACCGGGCACAGGTCTATCATGTTGCCGGACAACTCCGAATCCACCGTGCCGTTCACAAAGCTCATGATCTCGGCGTGCTCGCCGCGGAACGCCATGCCCAGTTCCATCACGCCGGCGATCTCCTGCCCGAAGCGCACGCAGCGGGTGCACTGGATGCAGCGGCTCATCTCCTCGGTGGAGATCAGCGCGCCGATGTCCTTGTGCATCACGACGCGTTTTGCTTCGCTGTAGCGCGAAGCGCCGCCGCCGTAACCGACGGCGAGGTCCTGCAGCTGGCATTCGCCGCCCTGGTCGCAGATCGGGCAATCCAGCGGATGGTTGATCAGCAGGAACTCCATCACGCCATTTTGCGCCTTGACCGCCATCTCCGAGTGGGTGCGCACCTTCATCCCGTCGGTGGCCGGTGTCGCGCAGGCAGGCAGCGGCTTGGGCGCCTTTTCGACCTCGACCAGACACATGCGGCAATTGGCCGCGATCGAAAGTTTCTTGTGGTAGCAGAAATGCGGGATATAGACGCCGAGTTTGTTCGCCGCGTCCATCACGGTCGAGCCGCGCTCGGTCTCCACCGGTCTTCCGTCGATTTCAATATTGATCATCGCTCGCTCTATCCTTCAGCTTCACACCAGGCCAAAAATACCCTCATCCCAACCTTCTCCCGGAGGGAGAAGGGGCGATCGCCTCCTCTCCCTTTGGGAGAGGATTGTGGAAAGGGCAACGCTTGTGCTCGATGTGGTATTCAAATTCGTCGCGGAAATGCCTGAGCATGCCCTGCACCGGCCAGACCGCGGCTTCACCCAATGCACAGATAGTTCGCCCGGCGATGTTCTCGCCCACGCTCAAGAGCAGATCCAGATCCTCCTTGCGGCCTTCGCCGTGTTCGATTCGATGCACGACGCGATACAGCCAGCCGGTGCCTTCGCGGCACGGCGTGCACTGCCCGCACGATTCCTCGTAATAGAAATAGGACAGCCGTTCCAGCGCCCGCACCATGCAGGTCGTCTCATCCATCACGATCACCGCGCCGCTGCCCAGGCCGGAACCGGCCTTGGCGATGGCATCGTAGTCCATCGTCAGATCCATCATGATCTTGGCCGGCAACACCGGCATCGACGATCCGCCCGGGATCACCGCCTTGAGCGTATGCCCGTGGCGAACCCCGCCCGCCATTTCCAGCAATTCGCTGAACGGCGTGCCCAGCGGCACCTCGAAATTGCCGGGATTGTTCACATGACCGGACACCGAGAACAGCTTGGTGCCGCCGTTGTTCGGCTTCCCCAGTTCGAGGAATTTCTGGCCGCCGTGATTGATGATGTAGGGGATGCTGGCAAAGGTCTCGGTGTTGTTGATCGTGGTCGGTTTGCCGTACAGACCGTAACTGGCCGGGAACGGCGGTTTGAATCGCGGCTGCCCTTTCTTGCCTTCCAGCGATTCGATCAATGCGGTCTCTTCCCCGCAGATGTAGGCGCCATAGCCCAGATGATTGTGCAGTTCGAAGCAGAAATCCGTGCCGAGGATGTTGTCGCCGAGATATCCGGCGGCACGCGCGATCTCGCAGGCTTCCTCCATGCGCTGGTAGGCTTCGAATATCTCGCCATGCACGTAGTTGTAGCCGACCTTGACCCCCATCGCATAAGCGGCGATCGCCATACCTTCGATCAGCAGATGCGGGTTGTAAAGCAGGATATCCCAATCCTTGCAGGTTCCAGGCTCGCCCTCATCGGAGTTGCATATGATGTACTTGTCCCCGGTATAATTCTTCGGCATGAAACTCCACTTCAGTCCGGTGGGGAAACCCGCGCCGCCGCGGCCGCGCAAAGCCGACAATTTGACCTCGGCGATGATGGAATCCGGCGCCATCTTCGTCGTCAATACCTTGCGCAATGCCTGATAGCCGCCGACCTTCAGATAATTCTCCAGCGTCCAGGGCTGGTCGAAATCCATCGTGGTTTGGGTGACCGGGCCCCTGGTGATTTCCGGGCTTCTCATGATTGGTCCAGTTCAGCCAGGATCGTGTCGATCTTTTCCCTGGTCAGGCGACCGCAGATCTTCTTGTTGTTCAGCGTGAACAACGGTGCATCCATGCATGCGCCCATGCACTCGCCCTGGCGCAAGCCATACTTGCCGTCGGCGGAAACTTCGTCAAACCCGATGCCCAGCTTGTCCTGCAGATAGGCCACGGTATCTGCTGCGCCTCCCAGTGTGCAGGAAAGATTGGTGCAGACTGTGATGACATGCTTGCCCATCGGCTTGAGGTTGTACATGTGATAGAACGTGGCCACTTCATAGACTGCGATCTTCGGCATGCCCAGGTAAGACGCGACGTCCGCCATGTCATCGGTGGAGATCCAGCCCTTCTCGTCCTGCACAAAGCGCAACGCCGACATCACCGCGGACTGCCTCTGGTCTGCCGGGTATTTCTTCAGCTCTTTGTTGATTTTTTCTTGAATCTGATCGGACAACATTTAACGGTCAACCTCGCCAAAAACAATATCCTGAGTACCGATGATCGTGACCACGTCGGCGATCATGTGGCCGCGCGACATCTCGTCCAGCGCCGCGATATGCGCAAAGCCGGGGGCGCGTATCTTCATGCGGTACGGCTTGTTCGCCCCGTCGGAGATCAGATAGATGCCGAACTCGCCCTTGGGGTGCTCGACCGCGGCATAGGCCTCGCCGGCCGGCACATGCATGCCCTCGGTGAACAGCTTGAAGTGGTGGATCAGCTCCTCCATGTTTTCCTTCATGGATACGCGCGCCGGCGGTGCGAACTTGTGATTGTCCGTGATCACCGGACCGGGATTTGCGCGCAGCCAGGCGATGCACTGCCTGATGATGCGGTTGGCCTGGCGCATCTCCTCGACGCGCACCAGATAACGGTCGTAGGAGTCTCCGGTCTTGCCGACCGGGATGTCGAAATCCAGGCGGTCATAGACTTCGTAGGGCTGCTTCTTGCGCAGATCCCATTCCACGCCCGAGCCGCGCAGCATCGGGCCGGAAAAACCCAGCGCCAGCGCGCGCTCCGGCGTGACCACGCCGATGCCCACGGTGCGCTGCTTCCAGATGCGGTTATCGGTCAACAGGGTCTCGTATTCGTCCACGTAATTGGGGAAACGGCCGGTGAAGTCTTCGAGAAAGTCGAGCAGCGAACCCTGCCGGTTCTCGTTAAGCCTCTTTACCGCGGCGGCATTGTGTATTTTCGAGGCATGGTATTGCGGCATGCTGTCTGGCAGATCGCGGTACACGCCGCCGGGACGATAATACGATGCGTGCAGGCGCGCGCCGGATGCGGCCTCGTACGCATCCATCAGATCCTCGCGCTCGCGGAAACAGTACAGGAATATCGTCATCGCGCCGATGTCCAGACCGTGCGCGCCCAGCCACAGCAGGTGATTCATGATTCGGGTGATCTCGTCGAACATCACTCGGATATACTGCGCGCGCAGCGGCACTTCGATCCCGGCCAGCTTCTCGACCGCCAGCACATACGCATGCTCGTTGCACATCATCGAGACGTAATCCAGCCTGTCCATGTAGGGCAGGGATTGCAGAAAGGTCTTGTGCTCGGCGAGCTTCTCGGTGGCGCGATGCAGCAGACCGATGTGCGGGTCGGCGCGCTCGATCACCTCGCCGTCCAGTTCCAGCACCAGGCGCAGCACTCCGTGCGCCGAAGGGTGCTGCGGGCCAAAGTTCATTGTGTAGTTCTTGATTTCCGCCATGTTATATCCGTCTCACTGACGATCCAATTGGAACTCACAATGAACTTCAATGCAGGCTAACTTGCGCAAGCAAGTTAAGCCCGAAGGGCGGCCGCAGTTAAAATTCATCGTGTAGTTTTTTATTTCCGCCATCACTTGCTTTCCGGATTATTGGCGTAATTCTCTTCGCGCACGATGCGCGGCGTCACTTCGCGCGGATCGATCGAGACCGGCTGATACACCACACGCTGCTGGTCCGGGTCGTAGCGCATCTCCACATTGCCGGACAGCGGGAAATCCTTGCGGAACGGATTGCCGACAAAGCCATAGTCGGTCAGGATGCGGCGCAGGTCCGGGTGCCCGGTGAACACGATGCCGTACAGATCGAAAGCTTCGCGCTCATACCAGTTGGCGCACGGCCATATCTGCGTCACGGAAGGCAGCACCGGGAACTCGTCTTCCACGGCAAACACCCGCACCCGCAAGCGCGCGTTATATGCCACCGAAAGCAGGTTGTAGACCACGGCGAAACGACGGGGGCGGGCTGCGGTGCCGGCAGCAGCGAAGCCGGACGGGAAATAGGCGCCGCCCTCCGAAACATCGCTGCCATAGGCGGAGTAATCCACCCCGCACAGGTCCATCATTTGTTCAAAGCGCAACTTCGGCTCATCGCGGAGGCGCGTCAGCACGTCCAGCATGTCGGCGGCCCCGACCATCACGGTCAATTCTCCCAGCCGTTCCGTAATGCCGGCCAGCTTGCCGCCGAACACCCCCGCCAGCTCGGCCCGCAGGTTACCCAAATCAGCAGCCATATTTCCCCGTCCTAGCGCGCAATGGTATTGGTTCTTTTGATCTTGTTCTGCAACTGTATGATGCCGAACAGCAGCGCCTCGGCCGTCGGGGGACAGCCGGGCACATATACATCCACCGGCACGATGCGGTCGCAGCCGCGCACCACCGAATAGGAATAGTGATAATAGCCGCCGCCGTTCGCGCAGGAACCCATCGAGATCACCCAGCGCGGCTCGGCCATCTGGTCGTAGACCTTGCGCAATGCGGGCGCCATCTTGTTGCACAATGTGCCGGCCACGACCATCACGTCAGACTGCCGCGGGCTGGGGCGGAACACCACACCGAAGCGGTCCAGATCGTAGCGCGCCGCGCCGGCATGCATCATCTCCACCGCGCAGCACGCCAGACCAAAAGTCATCGGCCACAGCGAACCGGTGCGCGTGTAATTGATTATCGTGTCGATCGACGTGGTGACGACGCTTTTTTCCAGGATACCCTCAATGCCCATGACTAGCCTCCTGCAAGCTATGAGTCGGGAAGTCAATATTGCACCTTGGCGGCAACTGAGCGCGGGCAACATGCACGGACGATCGCATCCCCAAGCAAGCTTGGGGCCCCTGCTTCCTGCTTACCGCCGCCTCCGATTGTCTTGGTGAAATTTTCACATGCATCATGTCGGCGCCTAGCAGCACTCGCGGACGGTCGCATCCCCGCTGCGCGGGGCCCCTGCTTCCTGCTTGTGCTGCTACTCCCATTCCAGTGCCCCTTTCATCCACTCGTAGATGAAACCCACCACCAGGATGGCCAAAAAGATCATCATCGAGACAAAACCGAACGTGCCGATCTCCTTGAGAACGATAGCCCACGGGAAAAGGAACGCGATCTCGAGATCGAACAGGATGAACAGGATCGCAACAAGGTAATAGCGCACATCGAATTTCATGCGCGCATCTTCGAACGCTTCAAAACCGCATTCATAAGCGGAGAGCTTCTTGCTGTCCGGACGATTGGGAGCTACCAGCTTTCCCAGCACCACAGGCACCACGCCCATCGCGATCCCCACGCAGATGAACAACAGCACCGGAAAATAGTTTTCCAACATTGGGCCCTCTCCCTCTGTTTACGTCTAGCGAGTTAACCCGGTCTATTATTGATATCTCTTGGGTTGCCCATTTTACCAACACGCATGCGCATCGGGTTAATTACTGGTGCGGATGGGGAGACTCGAACTCCCACGCCCTTGCGGGCACAAGCACCTCAAGCTTGCGTGTCTACCAATTCCACCACAACCGCGATACCGCATTGAAACTATTTTGGAATGTCCTTGGCCTTGGAATCGTCTGCCGGAACTGGCGCAGGCGCAACGGGAACCGCCTGAGTTGCGGCCGGATTCGCATTACCCATCAGCCCTAGCTTCTCTGCGGGATGGGAATAAATGTATGTCAGCGACAAGCTGGTGATAAAAAACAGTGTCGCAGCCACCGCCGTACTGCGACTGAGGAAATTTGCGGAACCGCTGGAACCGAACAGGCTGCCCGCCGAACCCGTGCCGAACGCCGCGCCCATGTCGGCCCCTTTGCCGTGCTGCATCAGCACAAGACCCACCAACACTATTGCCGTCAAAATGTGCACTACCCAAACCAATGTTTCCACTTTCTACTCCAAACCATTCAAATTATTTTTGCGCCGCGCGGCATATTGCCACGAAATCGTCTGCCACCAGCGAAGCCCCGCCGATCAGGCCGCCATCGATGTCAGGCATCCCGAACAATTCGGCAGCATTCGCCGGCTTGACACTACCGCCGTAGAGTATACACAAGCTCTGCGCCACTTGGCTATCCTGTTGTGCGACGCGATTGCGTATGAACGCATGAACCGCCTGCGCCTGCTGGGGGGTCGCGGTTTTTCCCGTTCCGATCGCCCAAACCGGTTCATAAGCGATCACTGCTTTTGCCAGTGCCTGCGCACCCGCCCGATTCAGCACCGCATCCAACTGCGTGGCGATCACTTGCTCGGTGACACCGGCCTCGCGTTCCGCCAACGTCTCGCCCACGCAAAAAATCGGCTTCAAACCCGCCTTTATCGTTGCGTCGAACTTGGCAGATGCGATCTCATTGCTCTCATGAAACAGTCCGCGCCGTTCAGAGTGGCCTATGATCACATAGCTGCAGCCAAAATCGACCAGCATTCCCGGGGCGACTGCGCCTGTGAATGCGCCTTCTTCCTGTGGACTGAGATTCTGCGCGCCCCAGGCAACGTTGCTGCCCTGCAGCAGGGACTGCGCTTGAGCCAGGTACGGGTAAGGGACGCACACCGCATAGTCGGCGTCATGCAGGTCGCGCACACCTTTCAGGACACCTTCCAATAACGCCTTATTGCATGCCAGTCGGCCATACATCTTCCAGTTTCCCACAACCAGTTTGCGGCGCATCCCGTATCCACCCGATTTAAGATATCAAAGGATGCGATGCTACCCGCGAACACATTTATGGTCAACGAAACGAAGCGGGCAGACCGGACTCAGGATGGTTTGGTGTATTGGGGCGGGTTGTTAGCATCTGCTGCTCACCGGCAGCGAGCATCAGCATATGCCGGTTGAGTATGCAGACTGAAACGGATCAACATGGATTTCGCTCATCGAGGCCCCCGCAAAGAAGGTTTGCTTTTTTGCCGCATTGACCATGTCCGGATTACCACATAAGAACACCCGCCAGCCGGAAAGATCAGGATGTTCAGCCAGCGCAACATCCAGAACCATTCCGTGAGCATACCCCGCCGGCGCCTCCCCTTCCGATACACATGGCAAGTAACTGAAATTGGGATGTTTTTGCGCAAGATCCTTCAACTCATCGACCAGATAAAATCCTTTGGCGTCGTAGCTTCCATGGTAAAGACTGAGCCTGCCTCGGTGTCCGTGCAATAGCGCGTCGCGAATGATGCCATACAATGGAGCCAGGCCGCAGCCGGTCGCGATCAGCAGGATATCCTGTGCGGGATTGCCAGGTACGTAGAAACAATCACCGGTTGCCTCCGATATCGTGACCGCATCCCCTGCCTTGAGTTTTGCAAATGCCCAGCCGCTGACCAAACCGCCCGGAACCTTCCTTACGTTGAGAAAGAGTTCTTCACTCAGATCAGGAACACTTGCCAATGAATAGCAGCGCGCGGTGGTTTCGTCCTTGTAAAGACTGATGAACTGCCCGGCCTTGTATTCGAAGCGCCGTGAAGGTTTGAGTCTGATGCCGAGAATATCGGCGTTGAGCAATTCGACCTTGGTCACTTTGGCCGAAAGTTTGCCCATCCCCGCTTCCGGCAGAACGACCTCGATGTCCTGATCCGGATAACACGAACAAGCCATGAAGTAATTCTGCGCGGCCAGTGTCAGCTTCAACCCGGCCTTCGCCTTCTCCGGTACCGCACCCTTCACAGCCCGCATAAGACAGGACTGGCAGATACCGGAATGGCAGGAAGAGGGAACGGGAATACCATGGGCAATCAAACAGTCGAGAACCGAATCGTTCCCGCACTCGTATGACTGCCCGCCATAAACAACTTTAGCCATGGATACCTGAGCTTATCTGCCCAAGACGTCTTTTCTCGTGGTTTCACAGAGTGCGGCGACTTGTGCGATCAGCTTGTCGGAAACCTTGAGCTCTTTCAGTGTCGCAGCAAGATCCTCTACCACGGCGTCAAAATGCGAATCGTTAAGACCCATCTTCACGAGATGTGCATGGCCTTTTCTCATGTCCATGCCGGTATAATTGTTCGGTCCGCCGAAAGCCATGGTCAGAAAGGCCTTTTGCTTGGCTGCCTGTTTTTCCATATCGACATCGTCAAAGAACCGCTTGATACGGTCATCCTTCAAGACCTTGCGATAAAAGATATCCACCGCCGCATTAACAGCAGCATCCCCGCCAATTTCGCTATACAGACTCATGATCACTCTCCAGGTTAATTTTGAATAATGCCGCAACAATCCGGCAATTGAGGCAATTGAACAGATACTGCCTGGACGTACATTCGCGCCGCCATGGACAAACCCGGCTTAAATATATATCCTGAATACATCTTATCGCCCTTCGACAAGCAAGTCAAGAGCAAAGCAATGGCAAAATGTAAAAAATGGCGGAGAACGATCTGAATGGACAGAAACTGGCGAGAATGCCAGGTCTGCAAGTATCATGCGGGAATCATGGTCTTGCGTCCCAATCTAGCAGGACCGCCATGCAGTTTAGGAATGCTCAGTCAACCCGGGAAGGCACCAAATGCGCTTGACTCTCTATACCGACTATTCGCTGCGCGTCCTGATCTATCTTGCAGGGCGTGAAGATGAATCCGTGACGATCACCGAACTGGCGGACTTCTACAAGATTTCGCGCAACCATCTGGTCAAGGTGGTACATAACCTGGGACTCAAGGGCTACATATTGACCACCCGGGGAAGGCATGGCGGCATCAAACTCTCCCGCCCCGCGTTGAAAATACCTATCGGGGAAGTGGTGAGGTCGACCGAACCGGATTTTGATCTGCTCGAATGCTTCAATCCCGCCACGGACAAGTGCGTGATTTCCCGTTCCTGCAGCCTGAAAGGCGTCCTGTTCAACGCGCAGGCGGGCTTCCTCAGCGTGCTCGACAACTATACGCTGGCCGACATCGCCAAGACATCAAAAAAATCATCGCCTGCTTTCAAATCCATCCCGATCGTTCCAGGGTGATGGCGGACATACTCAACGCCCGCTACAGCGACTATCTCGCCGAGTATCTGCGCTCCGGGTTCTCGGGCGCCAGATCGGCAACTCATGCAACACTGTCGCCATCGGCATGGAACAGATGATGATGCCGAGCATCATTGTGATCGTCACTCCTCAAAGAGAACCCGGACATTAACAGGGAGGGCGCGCAATTGGTGTTTCGCAACAAACTTCTGAATCTATTCCTGGCGGGTTTGGCCATTTTTATCCTGTCGGTCTGCCTGATCGAATATTTCCCCAACGGCATATTCGAGGATGACGCCTATTTCTATTTCCAGATCGCCAAAAACATCCTGGACCTGCACCGATCGACATTCGACGGCATCTCGACGACGAACGGCTATCATCCGCTGTGGATGGTCATCCTTGTTGCAGCAGGAGCCCCTTTGAAACTGATCGGCATCCAGTCTCCCATCATCTATGCGGGCATGTTCATCGCAGTAAGCTGCCTGCTCTGGGTGCTGATACTTGCGCATCTCGAAGGCTGGGCGATCGTGCTGGGCGCGATACTGGGTCTATACTGCGGCTTGGGGATGGAAGCACCGCTGGCGGCTCTGTTCCTGATCCTGATATTCGACCGCATACTGAACGACAAACCGGCGTCAGTCTGGGTATATCTGATGGTGGCCAGCCGGGTAGATATGGCGATCGTCCTATTGCCGTTGCTCTTCCTCACCAGGATCAAGCGCAAGAGTCAAATCATAGTGGCCGCATTGCTGGCAGAAGGCACAGTTGCACTATTCAATTGGGTGATCGCCGGCCACCCCTACTCGATCAGCGCGCTGATCAAGTCGGGCGGGGCGGCGCTGGGACCGCTCGCGATCGCCGCGGAGAATTTTTCCAGCGCCGGCAATGTGTACCGGTATGCGGTCGTGATCGCCGCGAACATCGCCCTGTTCCATTTGATACGTGAAAACGCCCGCGCACGAAAGCCGAACGACGCGAGGTTGTGCCTCGCGCTGGTGATTACTGCGAATATGTTTTTGTTGGCGCATACGTTCTTATCATCCACTCGCCACTGGTATTTTGCGCCAAGCCTGCTGCCGCTGCTATATCTCTGGTCAAAGTCAATTCTGCAAAGTAAAAATCTCCAAAGCTCCTCCAACCTCCCCAAGTACGGTTCTGCATCCCTCGCAGGCATGGCGGGAATAGGGGCGATCCTGTTTGTCGCCTACCTTGTCGTCAATTGGAACGATATGCTTTCCAGCAACAAGTTCTTCAACGAAGTCCGGCAGGTCATCCCGGCGGGCAATGCGGTCTATGCCGAGGACGGTGCGGGATATGCAGCCTGGATGTTGAATGGGGATTTGAAAGTGATCGACGGCGACGGCCTTGTGAATTCATTTGAATACCTGAAAAACACGCGGCGCACCTGCGATATGAAGAGCTATTTCAGAGAAAACAATATCAAATATTATCTGCTGGACTCCAGCGGCGGCGACGCTTGCCCGGTCGCATGCTATTGCCTGAAGGAGGGTCAATACCACCGGCTGATCGCCTCAAGCAGTTCGAGAAGATTTGTCAGTTATCGTATTTTCGAGATGACACCGGAAGCATCCCGGAACAATTAGGCAAAAATTAGCAAAAGCCGGCTAGGCCGCCTGCACCGGTATCTGGTCGCGTTGCGCGATGATGCGGTTGTGTTCGTCGACATAGACGAGCTTGGGGTGGTATTTTTGCAGTTCGAGCTCGGTATACATCGCGTAGCTGGCGATGATCAGCAGGTCGCCCGGGCTGGCCTTGTGTGCAGCCGCGCCGTTCACCGAGATAATCCCGGAGCCGCGCTGGGCGCGGATCGCATAGGTGGTGAAGCGCTCACCGTTGGTGATGTTGTAGATATCGATCTGCTGGTATTCCCTGATGTCGGCAGCGTCCAGCAAATCGTCGTCGATCGCGCAGGAGCCTTCATAGTGCAGCTCCGAGTGCGTGACATGCACCCGGTGCAGCTTGGCTTTAAGCATGATTCTTTGCATAAATCACCTCTTGTTTCGTTGAGCGGATTATATCGCACCCCGCCGCTCAAGTAATCAACCCAAAAGCATACAAACAGCAAGACATCATTCAACCGGGCAAGCTGGCTTCGACATTATCGACCTCGATATTGTCGATCAGGCGGGTATTTCCCAACTTCGCCGCAGCCAATATCACCAGATTTCGCCGAGTCCGATCAGTTTTCAACAAGCTGGCTGGCAACAGATCAGTCTGGTTGCGCACCGACACATAATCCACCGCCCAGCCCCTCGCGGCAAGGGCTTCGACCGCTTGTTTCTGCAAGCGTTCAATATTGCGCTCACCCTGCAGCAAGGCATGCCGCATCCCTTGCAGCGTCCGGCACAGGAAAACGGCCTCACTGCGCTCTGCCGCATTCAGGTACTGGTTGCGCGAACTCAGTGCCAGCCCGTCCTCCGCGCGCACGGTCTCGCCGCCGACGATGCGCACCGGCAGATTCAGTTGCGCGACTATGCTGCGGACAATGTGCAGCTGCTGGTAGTCCTTCTTGCCGAATACTGCGACGTGCGGGTGCACGATGTTCAACAGCTTCAGTACCACTGTCGCCATGCCGCTAAAATGTCCGGGGCGCGACGCGCCATCCAGCTCGTTGGCGATCACCGGCAGTTCGACGAACACTGTCTGACGCTCCGGGTACATCTCGTCGACAGATGGCGCGAACACCACTTCCGCAAGGCCTTGAAGTTTTTCGCAATCCGCATCAAGCGTGCGAGGATATCTGTCGAAATCCTCGTTCGGGCCGAACTGCAGCGGATTGACAAAGATGCTGGCAACGACACAACTGCCGTGTTCGCGCGCGAGGCGCATCAGATTCAAATGCCCTTCGTGCAGATTGCCCATGGTCGGCACGAAAGCGATGGCGCGCTCATCGCCCAGTCGAGCGCGCAGTTCGGCGATGGTTGAAATGACTTGCACCTTGACCCTCTCCCCTACCCCTCTACCGCAAACGGGAGAGGGGGCTTAGAAACTGTGTTCCGTTGCGGGAAATTTGCCCGCCTTCACTTCGGCAACATAGCGCGCCACCGCATCCGCAATGGAAGCCGCGCCCTGCATGTAATTCTTCACGAAGCGCGCCTTCTTGCCCGGATAGATGTCCAGCATGTCGTGCAGCACCAGCACCTGGCCGGAGCATGCCACGCCAGCTCCGATGCCGATCGTGGGAATGGTCAGCTGCGCAGTGATCTCCGCGGCCAGCAAAGCGGGTATCGCTTCCAGCACGATCATGCCCGCGCCGGCCTGCTCGAGCGCCACCGCATCTTTAAGAAGCTTTTCTGCAGCGGCGGATTCCTTGCCTTGCACGCGATAACCGCCCAGTTGGTTCACCGATTGCGGCGTCAGGCCGATGTGGGCGCATACCGGCACGCCGCGCTCGGTCAGGAAGCGCACCGTCTCGGCCATCGCCGATCCGCCTTCCAGCTTGACCATCTGCGCGCCCGCCACCATCAGGCGTGCCGTATGGGCAAAGGCTTCCTGCGGGCTGATCTGGAACGTGCCGAACGGCATGTCTGCGACGATGAACGCCTGCTTCGAACCGCGCGCGACGCAGGCAGTGTGGTACGCCATGTCGTCCAGCGTCACCGGCAGCGTGGTGTCGTGCCCCTGCAGCACCATGCCGAGCGAATCGCCGACCAGCAGCACGTCCACGCCCTGCGCTTCGAGCAGCGCGGCGAAGCTGGCGTCATAGCATGTCAGCGCGGCGATCTTCTCGCCCTTGCCGCGCATGGCCTGCAATTTACTTAACGTAGTTCGCATCCAAGCCCCCTATCCAACTTTTCCCCATAATGCCCTCTCCTCGGCCCCTCTCCTCGGCCCCTCGCTTCGCTCTCCCCTCCCGCTTGCGGGGAGAGCGAAGCGAGGGGGGCGAAGCCAGGCGAGCGTGAAAACGATTTTTCAATCCTGCCCCATGCTGAAAAATTCCCTTGGCCCGCGCATCTCCTCGATGCGTTTCAGCAGCAAGGTGAAATCCTCATCGCTGTCGACAAAGTTCAGATGCTCGCTGTTCACCATCAACACCGGAGCCGCGTCGTAATGATAGAAGAAATCGCTGTAGCTTTGCGCCAGGCGGAACAGGTAGTTTTCGCTGATGCCCTCCTCATAAGGCTGGGCGCGACGGCGCACCCGCTCTGCCAGAGTCTCCGGCGCGGCCTGCAAGTAGATCACCAGATCAGGCTCGGGTGCCTGCAATTGCAATGACCGGAAGATCTGCTGATACAGCGCATACTCTTCATCATTCAGATTGAGGCGTGCAAACAGCGGATCTTTTTCGAACAGATAATCCGACACGGTGCTCTCGCGGAACAGGTCCATCTGCGCCAATTCGCGCACCTCGCTGCCGCGCTGGAACAGGAAGAACAGCTGTGTCGCCAGCGCATAGCGCTCGGGGTCCTGGTAAAACTGGGCGAGAAAGGGATTCTTGTCGGGTTTTTCCAGCAGCGTAGTGGCACCGACGTGCCGGGCGAGACGCTGCACGAGGCTGGTCTTGCCGACGCCTATCGGCCCTTCCACGACCACATATCGATATTTATCAAACAACATCGACCATCCTTTCCAATCGCTGGTTGACACATTGCTCCATTGATTCTGCCACCGTACCTATACCTGGAATTGCGGCATCCGGCGCGATCTCCAGCAAGGGCTGCAGCACAAAAGCGCGTTTGTGCATCTGCGGATGCGGGATGGTCAGGCCGTGTCCGTGCAGTTGCAACCCGTCGTACAGCAGCACATCCAGATCCAGCGTGCGCGGCGCGTTGCGAAAGGTGCGCTCGCGGCCATGCTGGTGCTCGATGCGCAACAGCGCATCAAGCAAGGCTTGGGGCGCCAGATCGGTCGCGATCTTTGCCACCGCATTCACGAAATCAGGTTGATCGGTACAACCCAGCGGCGCACTGCGATACAAGGATGACCGAGCAAGCAGGCGCGTGTCCGGCAGCCCCTCGAGATCAACAAAGGCTTGTTGCAATTGCCTGTGCGGATGTTCAAGATTACTGCCCAGCCCGATGAAGGCGACATGCCCTATCATGCTAACGGGCATGGCAACTCCACTGTTGATGAAACGTCCATCCCCGCTTCCCCCACCCTAACCCTCTGATAAAACTACTAGCCATTCGACTAATCTGGCAAACTTCGCCAGCCAAGTCGCTGGTTACCCCGCAGGGAGAGGGGACAAACGATCGCTGCGCGACTTTCACGTTAATGGCTCATCCACGGCTGCAGGCTCGCCCACCGCCCCGGCCGGCTCACCCTCTGACGATACTTCGGGTTTTCTGCGCGGTTTGCGGCGGCGGCGTTTCTTCTCCCCCGCTGCTTCCGGTTGCAACATCTCGGCCCGGCGCTCGTCGCTGGCATCCTGGAATTCGTCCCACCACAGGCCGAGCTCGTCATCAACTGCGCCGCTGGCGCAGCGCAACAGCAGAAAATCGAACCCGGCGCGGAAGCGCGGCTGCTCCAGCAGACGGGACGGGCGCTGTCCGGAGCGCTGCTCGAAGCGCTGCTGCATCAGCCAGATCTCTTTCATCACGGCGTCCTGGCGATGCGGGATGGCGAGCTGCGCCCTTTGCCTGGCCAGCACCTCGTCCATCGCCTCATGCATCGCGCCCACCGGGCGCGCACCCTGCTGGATGCGCAGGTTCCATGCCGCCAGTACCTCGTGCCACAGCAACGCCGCGAACAGGAAAGCCGGCGAGACGGTCTTGTCCTGGCTGATGCGCTCGTCGGTGTTGCGCAACGCCAGCATGATGAATTTCTCGCCCATGGGCTGTTCCCAGATCACGTCCAGCAACGGCAACAGGCCGTGGTGCAGATTCATCTTGCGCAGTTGCTGGATACATTCCAGCGAATGCCCGGACAACAGCATCTTCAGCACCTCATCGAGCAGGCGCGCCTGCGGCACGTTGTCGAGCAGGTCTTTCATCTTGGCGATCGGCGCGGCGGTCGCCGCATCCAGCCTTAAGCCCAGCTTGGCGGACAGGCGCACCGCGCGCAGCATGCGCACCGGGTCTTCGCGGTAACGCACCAGCGGATCGCCGATGATGCGCAGCAGGCGGTTGCTGGTATCGGCATAACCGCCGTGATAGTCATAGATCTCCAGGGTGGACGGATCGTAGAACAGTGCGTTGGCGGTGAAATCGCGGCGCGCCGCATCCTGCTCCTGGTCGCCGAATTCATTGTCGCGCAGCAATCGCCCGTGCTCGTCGGTCTGGGCGTCCCCGGCGTCGATCATGCGGCGGAATGTGGACACCTCCACCACCTCCTCGCCGAACATCACATGCACCAGGCGAAAACGCCTTCCGATGATGCGGGCGCGGCGGAACACGCTGCGCACCTCTTCGGGTGTGGCATCGGTCGCGATGTCGAAATCCTTGGGGATCCGGCCCAGCAGCAGGTCGCGCACCGCACCGCCGACAACAAGCGCCTGGTAACCCGCCGCCTGCAGTCCATCGGTGACTTTCAGCGCGCCGTAGCTGATCTGCTCCCGATCCACACCATGCATTTTGAACGGGATCACCCGGGCATTCCCCACCGACCTGGTCTTGCCTGAGCTGTGGGAGTCACGCTTGCGGAATACGCGCTTAAGGAATTTTTTGATCATGCAATCTTCGGGCAATTGAGCACGACATCGTCGTGTAAGGAGCGCGAATTATACAGCCCCGAGCAAAAACGCGCCTTGCGGCGCGTTTCCGGCGATCCGTCAGGCAGACAAGCCCTTGACCCACCGGCTGTATAACCTGACAGCCACGCTTTGCAACGGCGGCAGCTTGCCGTTCATTTGCCGCTGCATCTCGTCGATGGTTTGCACACCCGGACTGGCGCTGCTCGACTCCACCTCATCCGCGCCAACCTCGCACCAGGCCTTGATCATCGCGGCGGTCATCTCCACATGGCATTGCAGCGCAAGATGCTTGCCGATCGCATAGGCCTGATTGACGCAGTAAGCGCTGGACAAAAGATGCGTTGCACCTTGCGGCAGCGTGAAGGTCTCGCCGTGCCAGTGGAAGGCCGCGAAATTTCGCAAATCGCCGAACCAGTCCCGCGCGATGCCGTTATCCGACACCTGCACCTCTCCCCAGCCGATCTCCTTGACCGGATTGCGCGATACCACACCCCCCAGCGCCCTGGAGATCAGCTGTCCGCCCAGGCAATGACCCAGCAAAGGGATGTCCTTTGCGAAACCGTCACGGATCAAAGCCAGCACGGGAGGTATCCAAGGCAGGTCGTCATTGACGCTCATCGGCCCGCCCATGAAGACCAGCCCGGAATATGCCGATGCAATCTGCGGCACGGTATCGCCCGCATCGATGCGTATCAACTGCCAGGGGATTTGCCGTTCATCGAGGAATAACGCCAAGTAGCCGGGGCCTTCGGTGGCAGTATGCCGGAAGATGGCGATGGTCATAAGATCAGGACTGAGGACTTAGTGCTGAGGCCAGAACAATAACCGGGGGTTTACTCAGTCCTCAGTCACCGTTTCTCAGTCCTCTGTTTTATCCCTTTCGATCAGAGCATATGCCGAGTGGTTGTGGATGGACTCGAAGTTCTCGGACTCGACCACGTAGGCATCGACGCGCTTGTCCGCATCAAGCACAGCCGCGACATCGCGCACCATATCCTCGACGAACTTCGGATTGTCATAAGCGCGTTCGGTGACGTATTTTTCGTCGGGGCGTTTCAGCAGGCCGTACAGCTCGCACGACGCCTGTTCCTCGGCGATCCGGATCACGTCTTCGATCCAGACGAACTCGTTGGTGCGTATCGACAGTGTGACGTGGGAGCGCTGGTTGTGCGCTCCGCGCTCCGATATCTTCTTCGAGCAGGGGCACAGGCTGGTGACCGGCACCAGCACTTTCATCGTGACGCGCGGCTTGCCGTGCACGGTTTCGCCGATCAGCGTGACTTCATAGTCGAGCAGGCTTTGCACCCCGGACACCGGCGCGGTCTTGTTCACAAAATACGGGAAACTCATCTCGATATAGCCGGACTTCGCCTCCAGCCTGGACACCATTTCGCTGAGGATGCTTTCAAAAGATTCGACGGAGATTTCCCGCTGATGGTGGTTGAGGATCTCGACGAAACGCGACATGTGCGTGCCCTTGAAATTGTGCGGCAGGTGCACGTACATGTTGAACGTCGCGATGGTGTGCTGCACGCCGACATTCTTGTCCTTGACCTTCACCGGATGGCGTATGCCCTTGATGCCGACCCGGTCGATCGCCAGGTGGCGCGTATCGGCCGAACTTTGCACGTCGGGGATGAAATCTGGCTTGGGAGTATTCATGTCTGACTTCCTATCAGGTTGCGTAGTCATTGATTATATCCAATCCCGACGGATTTAGTGGGTTAAATATTCTGCCCGGCTAATTTGCTCGCGATCCGGGCGCGCAAACCCGTTGCATCCAGGCCGCAATCCGCCAGCATGCGCCCGTGCTCGCCCTGTTCGATGAACCGGTCCGGCAAGCCGAGCTGCAGCAGCGGGATCGTCACGCCGTGCTGTTGCAAACACTCTTCCACCGCGCTGCCCGCACCGCCCTGCACGGTGTTTTCTTCCACGGTCACCAGCAGCTCATGTTCGCGCGCCAATCGCAATACCAGCTCCGCATCCAGCGGTTTGACAAAGCGCATGTTCGCCACGGTCGCGTCCAGCTCTTCAGCCGCAACCAGCGCCGGGGCCAGCATAGCCCCGAATGCCAGGATCGCCACCCGCTTGCCCGCGCGGCGCAATTCTCCCTTGCCGATGGGCAGGGCGCTCATCCCGGGGCTGACCGCGACGCCCGGCCCGGTGCCGCGCGGATAGCGAACCGCGCTCGGCGCATTCAACCGGAACGCGGTGTACAGCATCTGGCGGCACTCGTTTTCGTCGGCCGGCGCCATCACCGTCATGTTCGGGATGCAGCGCAGATAGGAAAGATCGAAACTCCCCGCATGGGTCGCGCCGTCCGCCCCGACCAGTCCGCCGCGGTCGATCGCCAGCATCACCGGCAGATTCTGTATCGCGATGTCGTGTATAAGCTGATCGTAAGCGCGCTGCAAAAAGGTCGAATAGATCGCCACCACCGGCTTGTATCCGTCACAGGCCAGCCCTGCGGCAAAGGTCAGTGCGTGCTGTTCGGCGATGCCGACATCGAAGTATCGATCCGGAAAACGCTCGGCGAATTCGGCCAATCCCGAACCCTCGCACATCGCCGGCGTGATACCGACGACGCGTTCATCAGCTGCCGCCATATCGCACAGCCACTGGCCGAACACCTGGTTGTAGGCCGGTTGTGCGGCCGGTTTGGCGACGACTCCATTGGTCCGGTCGAACTTGCTGACGCCGTGATACAGCAGGCAATCCTCTTCCGCCAGCTGGTAACCCTTGCCCTTTTGCGTGACGATATGCAGGAATTGCGGGCCGCTCAATTTTCGTATGTTGCTCAGCGTATCCAGCAGTACATCCAGGTCGTGCCCGTCGATCGGGCCGATATAATTGAAGCCGAACTCCTCGAACAGCGTGCCGGGTATCACCATGCCCTTGAAGTGTTCTTCGGCGCGCTTGGCGAATTCCAGCACCGGCGGCATGCCCTTCAGCACCTTTTCGCTGCCGCGCCGCATCGCCGCATAGAAACGCCCCGACATCAGCCGGGCCAGGTAATTGTTCAGCGCGCCGACCGGGCGCGAGATGGACATATCGTTGTCGTTCAGGATCACCAGCAGGTTCGCATCCATCGCGCCGGCATTGTTCAGCGCCTCGAAAGCCATGCCGCCGCTCATCGCGCCGTCGCCGATCACCGCCACGGCGCGCCGCTCCGAACCCTGCAGTTGCGCAGCGACCGCCATGCCCAGCGCCGCCGAGATCGAGGTGCTGGAATGCCCGGTGCCGAACGTGTCGTACGGGCTTTCCTCGCGCTTCGGGAAACCGGAGATGCCGCCCGCCATGCGCAGCTTGCTCATCGCGTCGCGCCGGCCGGTCAGGATCTTGTGCGCGTAGGTCTGGTGTCCCACATCCCAGACCAGCTTGTCTTCCGGCGTGTCGTAGATGTAATGCAGCGCGATGGTGAGCTCGACGGTGCCGAGGTTGGAGGACAGGTGCCCGCCGGTCTTGCTGACCGATTCGACCAGGAACTCGCGCAGCTCCCTGGCAAGCTCCGGCAATTGCCCGCGATCCAAGGCACGCAATTCTGCAGGACTGTTTACAGTATCAAGCAATGTATACATCAGAATTTTCGCAATACGATGAAATCGGCCAACTCGCGCAATCGTCGCGCTGCATCGCCGAATCCCGATAACGCCGCCAGTGCCTCGCCATGCAGACGCTGAGCCATGCCGCGCGCGCCCTGAATGCCAAGCTGGCTGACATAGGTCGGCTTGCCGTTATCGGCATCCTTGCCCGCCGTCTTGCCCAGCGTGGCGGTGTCCGCTTCACAGTCCAGCACATCGTCTACGACCTGGAACGCCAGGCCGATCAGCTTCCCGAAGCGATCCAGATTGTCCAATTGTGAAGTGGCTACCGGGCCGCAATGGGCTCCAAGCAGCACCGCTGCGCGTATCAATGCGCCGGTCTTGTGGATGTGCATCAGTTCCAGCTCGGGTAGCGTCAGCGACTTGCCGACGCTGGCGAGATCTATCGCCTGCCCGCCCGCCATGCCGCGCGAACCGCTTGCTGCCGCCAGCAGCTTGATCATTTCCAGCTGGCGCTGCGCATCGTCGCTCAAGCGATGTTCCGCGAGCAGCTGGAATGCCAGCGTCTGCAGACTGTCCCCGACCAGCAGCGCGGTCGCCTCGTCATACTGGACATGGCAGGTCGGCTTGCCGCGGCGCAGCAGGTCGTTGTCCATGCACGGCATGTCGTCATGCACCAGCGAATAGGCGTGGATCAGTTCGACCGCGGCGGCGACAATATCCAGGCGCTCCTGTTGCGCGCCGGCCAGTTCCCCGGCCGCATAGGCCAGCAGCGGGCGCACCCGCTTGCCGCCATCCAGCACCGAATAGCGCATCGCCTCATGCAATCGCTGCGGGATCACTTCCGCGCGCGGCAGCAGTTCGCGCAACACGTCCTCGCAACGTGCCTGCCGGGTGGCGACCCAGCTCTGAAAATCTATTCCCATCAAACCTTTCCTGAGCCTGCCGAAGCTGGCGGTCCGGCTTCACCGTTGGCGGAAAAATCCTTCAGCACACCGTCTTCAAGCACGCGCACCTGTTGCTGCGCATCTTCGAGTTTGGAACGGCAGAACGACAACAATTCGGCACCGCGCTTGTATGCCGCCAGAGAATCTTCCAGCGACAACTTGCCCGCCTCCATGTCGGCGACGATCTGTTCAAGTTCGGCCATTGCCGCCTCGAAGCCCTGCGTCTTCTGCTCGATGTTCGGAGTTTTCTGGGTTTTTGCTGGGGGTTTTTGAGAGGTACCGGGCATCTGTATATCCGTTGGCAAAGAAGCGCATTCTACCGAAAGGCCCAGCCCCGGACAATTTATTGCGTCAGCGCCATGCTTTTGACATATCCGTTTGTATGTGCTGAATCTTGACGACGGACGCTGTGACAGCCGGGCACTAGCGCTTATACTTCGCCTGCCCGTCATAAACCGTGAACCGCCATGCTGATCAATTGTGTCGCCTACCAGAACGGCGTCAAAATCGCCGACCTTCCCGTCGAAGCCATCAGCGATTACCTTGAAAGACCGGATTGCTTCGTCTGGGTGGCGCTGCGCGATGCGACCGATGATGAGCTCGATAAAATGCAGGAGGAATTCGGGCTGCACGACCTGGCGGTCGAGGATGCGCGGCATGGCCACCAGCGGCCCAAGATCGAGGAATACGGCGACACGCTTTTTGTCGTGATGCATCTGGTGGAGGTTGCCCATCCCGAGCTTGCGGTCGGCGAGATCAGCATCTTTGCCGGCCACAATTTCATCCTTTCCGTGCGCAACCGCAGCAGCCGCAGCTTGCTTGGCGTGCGCGAACGCTGCCAGCGCGAGCCGGAACTGCTGAAGCTGGGCTCGGGCTTCGTGCTCTATGCGTTGATGGACGCGGTGGTGGACCTCTACTTTCCGGTGATCGATGAGCTGGAATCGCAACTGGAATCCATCGAGGAGCACCTGTTCGACAAGGGAAGCGCCCTCGCCAACATCGCGCAGCTCTATGAACTCAAGCGCAAGGTCGCGGTGCTCAAACATGCGGTGATGCCGCTGATGGAAGCCACCGGAAAGCTGCACGGCGGGCGTGTGCCGATGGTTTGCGCCACCACCCAGGAATATTTCCGCGATGTCTATGACCATCTGGTGCGGATCAACGCCACGATAGACGCGATGCGCGACACCATCACCACCGCTATCCTGGTCAGCCAGTCCACGGTATCCATCGAACAGAACGTGATCAACAAACGACTCGCAGCCTGGGCGGCGATCTTCGCGATCGCCACTGTTTTCACCGGCATCTGGGGCATGAACTTCAAGCAAATGCCGGAACTGCAATGGGACTACGGCTACCCTGTCGCGCTGCTCGTCATCGTTGCGGTCTGCGGCTTTCTTTACTTTCATTTCAAGCGATCAGATTGGCTGTAAACATTCCTGGAAAAAACAATGAAAGCCAGCCAACACGTTCATTCACCCGCTTCGGAAATTCCGTTCATCGCGGAAAAAACCGACATAGTGGTTGCCCCGTCAATTATTTTCGGGGACAATCCCAACCCCTAGGGAACCTCTGATTAAGTCCATCATGAACCGCGTTGCTGACAAAAACGGGATGATCGCAAGGCGCGCGACGCAGGTCGTAGTCACTCTACGATGCCAAGGAGCGCAACACCGCGAGCGCCTGTTTTTGTCGCAACCCATAAGGGCATTGGCTTTGCGGGCGGTCTGCGGTGTCAGGCTCCTAGCGAAGGGAATCACCATTCCCGTCAGCCCTCTCCTCAATCCTCTCCCGCTCGCGGGAGAGGAGGCGATCGTCCTTTCCCCCGCTTGCGGGGGAAAGTTAGAAAGGGGGTTGGCCTTTCTTGCATATAGCCCCGCCGACACGTTACCGCGGAGCGGCCGATTGCGGGAGGCGGGGCATAGGCGGCATTCCCGCGCCAAAGGCTTACGCCCACCGTGTCATGCCGCCTATCCCGCAAAGCCGAATGCGCGGCCATGCGGGACTTGATCAGAGGTTCCTTAAACCGTATTCACCTTTCTTGATGAGGATGTGGGTATGTCTGAAATTGCAAAGCTGGCCCATCTCACCAAAGTTCCCGAGCAACCGCCATTAAGCTGGTACTTCGATCCCGAGGCACTCGAAGCCGAGCAGCGTCTGCTGTTCGCGCAGGGACCGAATTACGTCGGCCATGAACTGATGGTGCCGAGCCTGGGCGACTACCATGTGCTGCAGGGGGATGCGCAGATGCTGGTTCGCAACCGGAACGGGGTGGAGCTGCTCAGCAACATCTGCCGCCATCGCCAGGCCGTCATGTTGGAGGGCCGCGGCAATGCGCAGCACATCGTCTGTCCGATACATCGCTGGACCTACAAGACCGACGGCGAACTGCTCGGCGCGCCGCACTTCCCGCAGAATCCGTGTCTGCATCTGAACAAATCGCCGCTGCAAAACTGGAACGGCCTGCTGTTTTCCGGCAAGCGCGATGTCGCGAAGGATCTCGCCAGCGTCGGCGTGATGCAGGACATCGATTTTTCGGGCTACATGCTGGACCGCGTGCAGGTGGACGAATACGCGTTCAACTGGAAGACCTTCATCGAGGTGTATCTGGAGGACTACCACGTCGTGCCGTTCCATCCCGGCCTCGGCAATTTCGTGGACTGCGAAAACCTCAAGTGGGAATTCGGCGAACAGTACAGCGTGCAGACCGTCGGCATCCGCAACGGACTGCGCAAGACCGGCAGCGCTGTGTACGGCAAGTGGCACGAGCAGGTATTGCGCTATCACGGTGACAAACTGCCGAAATACGGCGCGATCTGGCTCACCTACTATCCCAACATCATGGTCGAGTGGTATCCCGGCACGCTGGTGGTCAGCACCCTCGTGCCGCGCGGCCCGGAAGCCTGCACCAACATCGTGGAGTTCTATTACCTCGAGGACATCGTGCTGTTCGAGCGCGAATACGTCGAGGCCGAACAAAAAGCCTACAACGAAACGGCAGTCGAGGACGACATCATCTGCCTCAGGATGCACAAGGGACGCAAATCGCTGTACCAGCGCGGTATCGAAGAGCAGGGCCCGTACCAGTCGCCCACCGAAGACGGCATGCTGCACTTCCACGAATACCTGCGCCGCAATCTTGCGTTACACCTTTAATTGTCATTCCCATGCAGATGGGAATCCAGCGGTTTTATCCAATCATGCATTTGGTCTTGCCCTCGCCAAGCGAAGCATCATTTCATTGACTGGATTCCCGCTTCCGCGGGAATGACGAAAAACAAGGGTTCCCTCTGGATGCTCGCCGCCGGTTTCCTGTTCGGCTGCATGGGCGTGTTCGTCAAGCTCGGCGCGCCCTATTTCTCGTTTGGCGAACTGGTGTTCTACCGCTCGTTCTTCGGGCTGCTGATCGTCTACGGCATCATGCGCTCGCAGCGCGTCAGCGTGACCACGCAATACTGGCGCGCCCACCTGTGGCGCGGCATCTCCGGTTCGGTCGCGCTCGGGCTGTTCTTCTACTGCATCACCGTGCTGCCGCTCGCCACGGCCGTCACGCTCAATTACACCGCCCCGCTGTTCCTGACCGTGTTCACGATGATCGTGTACAAGGACAAGTTCCATCTGCCGATGACCGTCGCCATTGCATTAGGATTCTGCGGCGTGGTGCTGCTGCTGCACCCGACGATGGCGCGCGACCAGTTGCTGCCCGGCCTGCTCGGGCTGATCTCCGGCTTCCTCGCCGGCGTCGCCTATGTCAATGTCAAGCAACTCGGCATGCTCGGCGAACCGGCGACGCGCACCGTGTTCTACTTCAGCCTGACCGCCTCCGTCGGCAGCGGCGCGTGGATGCTGTTCGACACCGTGCATGCCATCACCCCGCGAGGATTCGCGATCCTGCTCAGCATGGGTTGCACCGCCACGCTCGCGCAGATCGCGATGACGCACGCCTACCGTGTCGGGAAGACGCTGGTGGTCGGCAGCCTGGCCTACAGCACCATCGTGTTCGCCAGCCTGTTCGGCATGCTGATCTGGAAAGAAGTGCTGCCGCTGTCCAGTTGGCTGGGCATGGCATTCATCATCGCGGGCGGTGTGCTAAGCTTACGGCTGTCACCCAAACATCCGTCTCCAGAACAATAATCTAGGAACAGAAAAATGATCACCATCGAACAAACCGAAAACCTCGTCAACATCGCCGTCCTCGGCGAATTCGACATCGCCGACTTCAAGAGCTTCGAAGAGCAAACCCTGTACAAGCTGAAATCCCCCGGCGAACTGAACCTGCTGTTCGACCTGCGCGCGATGGTCCGCTACACGCTGGACGTGGCATGGGAGGAGATCAAGTTCTTCCGCCGCGAACATAACCACGACTTCACCAAGATCGCCGTCGTCACCGACAACCAGTGGCTAACCTGGACGGCGTGGCTGTCGAGGATCTTCGTGGATGCGGATATACGCGTGTTCACGGATTACGAGGAAGCGAAGGCCTGGGTTCAAACCTAGAATACGGCAGGAACCGTAAGGGGTTTATCGTGTCGCTTTTGTCCGGAAATTTAGGGTGTCTACTTTACGTTATGAGTTGAAATGGAACCCGTACTAGAGCTACTCAAGCTTGCGAGCGTGGGCCTAATTGCTGGCCTGTTCTCATCCTACCTTGCGAATAGAGACTATCGCCAACGCAAGTGGTGGAAACTGCGAGTTGCCGCATATCAAAATGCGATCGAAGCTTTATCAGATCTTGTTTATTACTATGAAAACCACTACACCGCAGAGATCGAATCTCGCGAGCTTTCGAAAGAAGTTCAAGCGCAGTTGCATAAGTATTGGGCGGATGCATTTCCAAAAATCAGAAAATTTGCAGATAGCGGAGCATTCTTGTTTTCCGCCGAAGCAAACACAGCACTTCGGGAGTTCATAAAAGACGAACCCGCCGATTCTTTTTTTGAGCATGTCGATAGCCGGCTCGCGAGGTCAATGAAATGTCTCGAACGACTTGTCGAATGTTCAAAGGTCGACTTGAAGCTTAAGGTGAGTTGGTTGGAAAGGTTTCTTTGAGCATACTCATAACCCTGCGCTCAAGCGGGACTGCGCAAAAGCGCGCAGCCCCTTAGCTCCATTCGTTATGCCCAGTCCATGCTTTCAGCGGGGAGCGCACCATGTCTAAAGTAGTTTGCACAGCTTGCGGATATGTGGGAGAGCCAACCACAGTCACCAAGGGTAACTTTGGAATTGAGCTTATTCTGTGGCTCTGCTTCCTAATCCCAGGACTGATCTATTCAATTTGGCGCCTGTCGTCTCGTCACGAAGCATGTCCTAGTTGCAAGAGTTCATCGCTGATTCCAGCCGAGTCCCCCATGGCAAAGAAATTCTTGCGGGATAACCTGCCAGAGCAGGCAGTGTTAGCTGAAGAGCCCGCGCGTCCACCATCAAAAACAGCACAAGCGGCGGGAAGAGCGTTAGGCCATTTTGTGGGCCGTATATTAAAGTAATGGCATCCAGTCAATGAATGCTAATGCACGTTATACCGCTTAAAACTGACAACCATGGCGCATCCAACCGAATTGATCCTGACCAAACTTGAAGTTGCCACAGCGCAACTAGAACGCGCACTTGTGCTGTTTCTAAACGAGTCTGATCTTGTTTCGTCGGTTACGTTGGCTGGCGCAAGCGAGGAAATCCTAGGTAAACTTTTGGAGCAGTGCGGAAAGAAACATGCCCTATCCTCACGAGTCGAAGCAACCGTCGAAATCGCCCGCATTATTCAAAATCGGGAAGCAAACCCAAAGGCCTTCGCCACACTTGCGAA
This sequence comes from uncultured beta proteobacterium, assembly GCA_963723415.1. Taxonomy (GTDB): domain Bacteria; phylum Pseudomonadota; class Gammaproteobacteria; order Burkholderiales; family Gallionellaceae; genus Gallionella. The sequence goes on from CAVRQB010000004.1 coordinate 1,052,203, forward strand.
CGAAGTTTGTAACGGCCTTAAACACATCGCAGATGGACAGCCAGTCACTGTAACGTGTAAAGCTTCTATCGATATTATCGGTCGTGCCGTTGAGAACTATTTCGCGCTTACCGACAGCCTGTCGCCGTCAATGAGTCAGTTCTTGCAGGTTGCATATGCGCGCTAGAGTCCGCGTAGTTTGGGTTAAGCGTAGCGATACCCGACGAATTGAATGACGAAAAAGATGGGTATCGCTGTGCTCCACCCATCCTACATATTCGAACAAAATAAAAAAACCCGCTTTCGCGGGTTTTCTGTTTGTGCGACCAAGCCAGCCTGAATTTCTCAGCACAATCACTTCAGCTTGGTTTCCTTGTACATGACGTGCTTGCGCGCCTTGGGATCGTACTTCATCATTTCGATCTTTTCCGGCATGGTGCGCTTGTTCTTGGTCGCGGTGTAGAAATGACCGGTACCGGCACTGGATTCGAGTTTGATTTTTTCGCGCATTTTCGGGTTCCCCAGATAATAATTCTTTAGATTTTATCGCCGCGGGCGCGCATCTCTGCCAGCACCGCGTCTATGCCGTTCTTGTCGATCGTGCGCAGCGCTGCATTGGTCAGACGCATGCTGACCCAGCGGTTCTCGCTCTCGACCCAGAAGCGGCGGCGCTGCAGGTTAGGCAAAAAACGGCGCTTGGTTTTGTTGTTCGCATGGGAAATGTTGTTCCCGGTCATCGGGGCTTTCCCCGTTACTTGACAGACACGTGCCATGGTTCTACTCCAGCCGATTTCAAAAGAGCGCGGATTCTACCGAAGTAATCCCGAATGTTCAACCTGAATTTTCCGGGCGGCTAAATCTGGCTTCGCGGCCCATTTCTTAACAAAAATGAAACATTCAGCCACTACCCTGCGGCACCAGCTCTTATCCAGGAGTATTTCTTGGGGTATTCACGATGACAGATTACGGGACAAATATGGAAAGCCCATACAAAGGCAAGACCGGCTTGAAGCGCGTCTGGAGCGCATTCTTCTACTCGCTGGCCGGACTGCGCGCCGCGATCCGCCATGAGGATGCGTTCCGCCAGGAAGTGCTGCTGGCGTGCATCATGATCCCGGCCGCGATGTTCCTGCCGGTCAGCGCGATCGGCAAGGCGCTGATGATCGCCAGCGTATTGCTGGTATTGATCGTCGAATTGCTCAATTCCGCAGTGGAGGCTGCCGTGGATCACACCTCACTGGATCAGCACAAACTCGCCAAACGCGCCAAGGACATCGGCAGTGCGGCGGTGCTGTTGAGCCTGCTGAATGTCGTTTCGGTCTGGCTGCTGATCCTGCTGAATTAAGCCTTGCTTTGCAGGAGCAGGGCAGGCACGTCCCGTTCCTGCACCCTCACCGTCACAAAACCCTCATAAATCTTTCATCAAACTTTCTTATTCGAATGAGAAAGTGCATGCCATGAATATCCAAGACGAAGGAGTAGAAATGGTGGATCGTATGCTGCGTATCGCTGTCGTGACCGAGACTTACCCGCCGGAGATCAACGGTGTGGCGATGACCATCAGCCGCATGGTGGAAGGCCTGCGCCAGCGCCACGTGGTGGAATTGATACGGCCGCGCCAGAACGCGCAGGACAATGCGAAAAACGAACTCTCGCTGCAGGAAGTGCTGGTGCGCGGCTTTCCCCTTCCCCGCTATCCCGGTCTGAAACTGGGTCTGCCGGCCAAACAGCGTTTGATCAAGCTGTGGACCGAAAATCGTCCCGATGTGGTTCACCTGGTCACCGAGGGCCCGCTGGGTTCGTCCGCGCTGTCCGCCGCACGCAAACTCGGCATCGCGGTCAGCAGCGATTTCCATACCAACTTCCACAGCTACAGCCAGCATTACGGCTTCGGCTGGCTGCAAAAGACCGTTGCCGCATATCTGCGCAATCTGCATAACCGCACCGACACCACGCTGGTTCCGACCCGGGAGCTGCGCAACACGCTTGCGCAGGATGGTTACGAGAACCTGCAGGTCGTCGCGCGCGGTGTCGACACCATCCTGTTCCATCCCGGCAAGCGCAGTGAAAAGTTGCGCATGCAGTGGGGCGCCATTGCCGAAGACGAGCTGGTGGTCACGTACGTCGGCCGCATCTCGGCGGAAAAGAACATGCCGCTGGTGCTGCGCGCATTCAAGGCCATGCAAGCCATCAACCCGAAACTGAAACTGGTGCTGGTCGGCGACGGCCCGGTGCGCGCCGAGCTGCAGCGGCAGAACCCGGAATATATCTTTGCCGGGATGCGCACCGGCGAAGACCTTGCCGCGCATTACGCCTCGGGAGACATCTTCCTGTTCCCGAGCATGACCGAAACCTACGGCAACGTGACGGTGGAGGCGATGGCCAGCGGGCTCGCGGTCGTGGCCTACCGCTACGCGGCGGCGGCCGAACATATCGAGCATGAACGGAACGGTCTGCATGCCGAGTTCGGCAATGAGGAAGAATTCATCGTTCAGGCAAGCAAGCTGGCGTTCGATGCGTCCCGCGTCCACAAGATGCGGATGCATGCACACCAGACCATGCTGAAACTGGATTGGCAAAACATCGTAAACGAATTCGAGCAAGCCCTCGCACAACTAGCCGCCAAACCGGAGGCACATCATGTCACATCGAATCTACAACCTGCAGCGGATCCAAACCTGGGATGAGGCATGGAGTTTGCGCTTCAACCGCGCAAGCATCAGCCCTTCGATACGCCACACTTTCCGCCTGATCAGCAGGCTGGGCGACGGTATCTTCTGGTACTGCCTGATGGCGTGGCTGCTGGTGGAATTTCGCGCTGCCGCGCTGTTGCCGGTGTTTCACATGGCTGCGGCCGGACTGGTATGCACCGTCCTGTACAAATGGCTGAAGCACAAGACGCACCGGCCGCGGCCATACTGCAAGAATCAGGGCATCAGCTGCGGCATCGCACCGCTGGATCAATTCAGTTTTCCTTCCGGCCACACGCTGCATGCGGTGGCCTTCAGCGTCGTTGCATTGGCGTACTATCCTGCGCTCGCCTGGCTGCTGCTGCCGTTCACGGCGCTGGTGGCCGTTTCCCGTCTGGTGCTGGGGCTGCATTACCCAAGCGATGTGCTGGCCGGGATAGCGATAGGCGCAATAGTCTCGGGGCTCTCGTTAAGCTTCTGAAAACGGATCAGGCGGCATCGGCGGGTCTGCCGCCAAATTCCCGCATCAGCTTAATTCAAATGCAACATTCGGCGTTTATCTTGTGTGCCTGTCATCCCGTGGGATATTCACGATGAGAAAGTTTGCCGGGCAATCGTATGGCAATGCCAGCAGCCTGATGGTTGAAACAGTGTTGCGTCGTGTCATACCGGTCCAGCCGGAAACGCAACTCGAGGAGATATCTGCCCGTTTTTCCGGCGATGAAAGCTTGCTGTCGATCCCGGTCGTCAAGAATGATCGCCCGGTGGGGCTGATCAGCCGCCATGAATTCGTGGACAAACTTGCCCGGTCATCTAGCAGTGAACGAACCGGCGAAGTTTTATGCATGCACATCATGGATGCACAGCCATTGCTGGTTGAGCGATCAATGCCCCTCCATGAGTTGAGCGGTTTTTTGAGCGAATCCGGAATCCGGCATTTTGCCGAAGGCTTCATCGTCACCGAGCAGGGCCGCTACATCGGGATCGGCTCCGGCCAGGACCTGCTGCGCAAGATCACGAGCGCGCATATGGAAGCCGCACGCTATGCCAACCCGCTGACTTCGCTGCCCGGCTATGTCCCCGTCAATGCTCACATCGAGCATCTGCTGCAGTCCAGAGTCTGTTTCGCGGTCTGTCATGCAGACCTGGATAACCTCAAGCCGTATAACGATGTATGCGGCTACAGCAAAGGGGATGAGCTGATCCGGTTCACCGCGCGGCTGTTATGCAACATCTGCGATCCGGTGCATGACTACATAGGACATACCGGCGGCGACGATTTCATCGTGATACTGCAAAGCAGGGATTGGGAACAACGCTGCCACCGGGCACTCTCGGCCTTTGCGCGCACTTCCCCGACGATGTTCGACAAGGATCATCTGACGTTCGGCGGCTATCTTACCGGCGACAGAAAAGGACGCATCGTCCATCACCCGCTGCCCACGTTGTCGCTGGGTGTGGCATGGGTCATTCCGGAATTTTTCGGTTCACACCATCAAGTGGCGGAAGCCGCCGCTGCCGCAAAACAAATGGCCAGGGAAAAACCCGGCAACAGCCTGTTCGTCGAACGGCGCCGCCCGCAACTACGCGAGATGACCGGGGGACAACCCCGGGGCGCGGAGGCTCATTATGGATAAGCGCCCGCCGAATATACCGGCGAATAGTCTGGTCAGTTTGTTCCGCGGCATGCGCGTTGCGCTGCACCTGCTTTTCGGGATGTTGCAGGCGGTCATCTACCCGCATCTCGATCAAACCAGACAACGCCGCATCATGAGAACCTGGAGCCGGCAGCTGCTGACCATCCTCAACATCGGCATCCAGATCGAGGGGCGGCAGCCCGCACGCGGCGAAGGCGGCTGTCTGATCGTCGCAAACCATGTCTCATGGCTGGATATCTATGTGCTGAACGCGATCCATCCGGCGCAATTCATTGCCAAATCGGAAGTGCGCGATTGGCCCCTCATCGGCTGGCTATCCAGCCGCTGCGGCACGATCTTCATCGAACGCGCGCTGCGCCGGAATGCCTCGCTGATCAACCACCGCGTCAGCCTGTTGCTGAAACAGGGCGCATGCATCGGGCTGTTCCCGGAAGGCACGACGACCGACGGGAAACAGGTCGGCCACTTTCACTCGGCACTGATCCAGCCGGCCATCGATGCGGGAGTAAAGATATGTCCGATGGCGCTGCGCTATCAGGACGAAAACGGAGACCTTGGGACCATGGCAGCATTCATCGGCGATACCACCCTGGTGCGGTCGATCTGGCGGATACTGCGCTGCCGGCATCTGAACGCATTGGTGATGTTCACCCCCGCGCTGCCGGCCGACGGCGAGAATCGCCGCGTACTGGCCCGCAATGCGCAGGCAGCCATTGCACAGGGACTGCAACATGTCGTCGCCACCAGACAGGCGGTCGAGCGGCAGGCAGCTTCGGTCATACCCCAAACCTTGCTGTCGGCGCAGTCCGCTTATGCCCTGCTTGTCGACCCGATGCTGCATAAGCTTCCCAAGTAGGGAATTCATATTTCCTTAACCTTGCCGTCATCGCGTTGCAACATGGCATCCCTAATCTACGGGCATCTTCAATCCTTGCCAGGGAAATGCCATGCTGGAACTGAACCGACAAACCCAACCCGCCGCGCAGCGGTGTCTGACAACCTCGATCGCGCACAGCGATGCCGAAATAGCGGAAGCGCAACGCCTGCGCTACAAGGTTTTCGCCGAAGAGATGGGCGCCAATCTGCCCAGCGCGGATGAAGGTATCGACCGGGATATCTTCGACAAATACTGCGAGCATCTGTTGGTCCGCGAGAGCATAGAGAACAAAGTCGTGGGAACCTATCGCATCCTTGCACCGGATCAGGCGGAGAAGATCGGCGGCTACTATGCCCAGGGCGAGTTCGACATGACCCGGCTGCTGCATCTGTCCGACCGTATGGTGGAGGTCGGGCGCTCCTGTGTGCATTGGGACTATCGCGACGGTGCGACAATCACCCAATTGTGGAGCGGCCTTGCCCAATACATGCAGCAGCACCGCCAGGAATACATGATCGGCTGCGCCAGCATCAGCATGGCCGACGGCGGCCATGTCGCGGCGAGCATCTACCGCAAATTGCACCGGTTGTACTCCGCACCGGTCGAATACACCGCGTTCCCGCGCTGCCCTTTGCCGCTGAACGCGCTCAATCAATACCTGGATGCACCGGTTCCGCCGTTGCTGAAGGGATATCTGCGGCTGGGCGCATATATCTGCGGCGAACCGGCATGGGATCCGGAATTCAACACCGCCGACCTGCTGATCCTGTTGCCGATGTCGCGCTTGAGCAGCCGCTATGCCAGACACTTCCTCAAACCGTGAACTGCTTTTGACCGGCTGGTGCCGCGGATAGACCGCAGTTGGGCGCCTGCATCACGTGATTCAAACCAACGGGTCTCATTGGAGACCCGTCTTTAGGGAACCTCTGATTAAGTCCCGCATGGCCGCGCATTCGGCTTTGCGGGGTAGGCGGCATGACACGGTGGGCGTAAGCCTTTGGCGCGGGAATGCCGCCTATGCCCCGCCTCCCGCAATCGGCCGCTCCGCGGTAACGTGTCGGCGGGGCTAGATGCAAGAAAGGCCAACCCCCTTTCTAACTTTCCCCCGCAAGCGGGGGAAAGGATGATCGCCTCCTCTCCCGCGAGCGGGAGAGGATTGAGGAGAGGGCTGAAGCGAATGGTAGCGACCATGACACGGTGCGCGAAGCGGTTGGTGCGGGAATGGTCGCAAGCGGTCGTTCCCGCAGGCGGCTGGCTTCGCCAGTAACGTGTCGCAGCCGCACACCGCAGACCGCCCGCAAAGCCAATGCCCTTAAGGGTTGCGACAAAAACAGGCGCTCGCGGTGTTGCGCCCCTTAGCATCGTAGAATAACTGCTGCCATGACACGGTGCGCGCAGCGGCGGTGCGGGAATGGCAGCAGGCGGCTGCTCCCGCAATCGGCTGCTACGCAGTAACGTGTTGCAGCCGCCACCTGCGTCGCGCGCCTTGCGATCATCCCGTTTTTGTCAGCAACGCGGTTCATGATGGACCTAATCAGAGGTTCCTTAGTATATTGGCTTCCCGAAATACAGAATCGAACACCGCCATGCCCACGCTGCCCGAATTGATGGAATTGGAAAGATTGTTGGAGCTTGGACGGGGCCATATGGAAGCACGGGTTGCATGTGAAGTCAGCGCGGGAAACCAACGCTTCCCGGTATACCAACTGACCGTGGGCAACCCCGATCCCAAGCTGCCTGCGATCGGATTCTTCGGCGGCGTCCATGGCCTGGAGCGCATCGGAACGCAGGTGTTGCTGTATTTTTTGCGCGGCTTGCTCAATCGCATGAAGTGGGACAAAAGTCTGCATCATGTGCTGCAGGAAGTGAGGCTGGTGTTCATGCCTTTGGTCAATCCGGGCGGGATGTGGCAGTCTACGCGCTGCAATCCGCAGGGTGTGGATCTGATGCGCAATGCTCCTGTTGAAGCGGCAGGCAGGGTTCCCTTCCTGTTGGGCGGACAGCGGATCAGTCCGCACTTGCCCTGGTATCGCGGGGCGGCAGGTGCCGGCATGGAGATCGAAAATCAGGCGCTGTGCCTTGCCGTGCAACAGGAATTGCTGTCGCATCCGTTCAGCATCGCCGTGGATTGCCATTCGGGTTTCGGCTCGCGCGATCGGGTATGGTTTCCTTATGCGCATACCGTGAACCCGATCGCAAACCTGGCGGACATCCTCGCGCTGGAAGAATTATTCCAGCAGATCCACCCCAACAACAAATACCTGTTCGAACCCCAAAGCCTGCAATATCGCACCCATGGCGATATATGGGACTATCTTTACCTGCAGGCGCAACAGGATCGGGACAGGATCTTTCTACCATTAACACTGGAAATGGGCTCATGGTTGTGGGTGAAGAAAAATCCCCGCCAACTGTTTTCACGTCAGGGGATATTCAATCCATCGGTCGAGCATCGTTTGCACAGGGTGTTGCGCGGTCACGCTGTCTGGCTGGATTTTCTGATGCGTGCTGCCTGCAGCCACGCCAATTGGCTGGTCAAGGGCCCCAGCCGCAGCCGCTTGCAGGAACGCGCAATCGTGCGCTGGTACAAACCATGACCACCTGGGTATTGTTGCGCGGCCTGATGCGCGAGGCACGCCACTGGGGCGAGTTCCCGCGGCTGTTTCAGAATGCCATGGCCGCAGAACATCTGGTGGCACTGGATTTTCCCGGGAACGGCAGCTTGCATGCCCAGCACAGCGCCACCAGCGTCGCGGAAATGGCAAACTATTGCCATGCGCAACTCGCTCGACTGGGTCACGCGCCGCCTTACCGCGTGCTGGCGCTTTCTTTGGGGGCGATGGCCGCTGTGGCATGGAGTGCACAGTATCCGGCCGAGCTCGAAAGGCTGGTTTTGATCAACACCAGTCTGGCGCCCTACAGCCCGTTTTACCACAGGCTGCGCCCCGCGAATTATGCTGCGCTGCTCGGCCTCCTGCTCTATGGCTCGGCAGCCCGGCGCGAAAGCCTGATCCTGCAACTCACCAGCGCACTGAAAAGTCATTCGGAACACCGGCAAACGATATTGGATCAATGGATAGCCTACGGACAGGAATTCCCAACCACGCGCGCCAACATCCTGCGGCAACTGCAAGCCGCCACCTGTTATCGTGCACCATCGACTGCACCGCCCGCGCCCGTGTTGTTGCTGGCCGGGCAGCATGACCGCTTGGTCAATGTGAAGTGCTCGCTGGCGCTGGCACGGCATTGGCGCTGCGCTATCAGATCGCATCCGGATGCCGGACATGATTTGCCTCTTGACGACGGCTACTGGGTAACACAGCAAGTCAAGGAGTGGATCGATTCTTGATGTCCAAGCAGGGTCGATATATCCAAATAGTGCAAGCCACTGAACACATTACACTTGCATGTGATTATTAAAAACGCTAGTCTTCGCACCCTTGAAGCAAGCTCGGGACGGCTGCCAATAGTCGACCGCACTATGCAAAAAACCGGCGCCCTGGCGGGTGCATAAACCTGGGGAAGGAAACCAATAATGACGAAAATCAGCAAGCCGGAGTATCTGGCCAAAGTCAAACAGTTGAGCAAGGAAGAAACCGAACGCCTGTTATCCAGAATGGGCGGCAAGCTCGATCGCCGTCTGGAAAAGAACAAGCTCAGCCGGGATGAAGCTTTGGCCATACAGCTGCAACTGGAAGATGAACAGCTCCAGGAATGGCGCAAGATGATGCATCTCCTGAAGAAAAAGGAAGAAGCCAAGAAAGAGGACAAAGCCAAGTCATCATCAAAAGCCAAAGCTCAGTCGAAAACCAAGTCTGGGTCAAAAGCCAAGTCTCCTTCAAAAGCCAAGACTCCCGCTAAAACCAAGACTTCGTCGAAATCCAAGACTCTGTCCAAGACCAAGAGTCCGTCGAAAGCCAAGGCCGCATCAAAAGCAAATACCCCGGCAAAATAAGGTCAAGCCAGCCGGCGAGGCCGTCACCAATGCAAACGCCTCAACAGTGAACTCTTCTTCTGCTGGTGGGCTTGCATCCGATGCAGGATGTCATCCAATGTCTTGATCGCCTCGATGATATGCGCGCCCTTGTTCAGCATGACGCATTCGGCACGAACCCCCATCGCCGCATCGGTGATTTCTGCGCGGCTGGGCTTGCCGCTCTTGGATAATTCCTCCAGTACCTGGGTGGCCCATATGACCGGCAGACGGGCCGCCTCGGCCAGCCAGAGGATCTCTTCCTGCAACTCGGCCAATCTTTCATAGCCGCACTCCACTGCCAGATCGCCGCGGGCGATCATCACACCGATCGTGGGCGAATGCATCAGGGAAAACAACAGTTCCGGAAAGTTATCGAATGCGGCACGCGTTTCGATCTTGATTACGATGCCGAGCTTCTCCGCTTTCAGGCGTTTTAAATGCATGTGCAACAGCTCGATGTCGGCGGGATACCTCACGAATGAAAGTCCGACCATGTCGGCGTGTCGCGCGACGAATTCCAGATGCTCGATGTCCTGTCCCGTCAGGCCATTCAGCGCAAGCCGGCTATCCGGCAGGTTGATGCCTTTGTTCGCCAGCAATTTCTCCCCGCCCTCGCGGGCCTGGGTTATCTCGGCCACTATCCTGCTTTTGCTGACACTGCGGATCACGCCGCCTATCCTGCCATCGTCGATCAGTATGCGTTCACCAGGCTGGACAGAAAGAAACACCTCGGGCAACGAACAGGCGATCCTGGCTGTGCGCAGCAAACGTCCGTTCGCATCGAATTGGGCCGGCTTGCCCGGCAACGGGTCGCTGGTGATGGTCAGTTCGTCTCCGATATGCAGGCGGATTACCTCGGGCAACGGAGGCAACGCGCCCACCATGCCGGTGCGGCTTACCCGGCGCGGATGTCCGGATGTGGACACCCGCAGCAGTTTCAATTCTATGCCCGGCGTGACATAGGCGGTTTGAGCGGACTCTGCCCAGAAGCCCGTCCCGACCTGTTCGACGAGCTGCAGCGTGCGCAATGAACCCCGCGCGTCGGTCAATTCGATGATGTCGCGCGGCGAAATCTTTGCCAGCCAATCCCCGTTTACCGGCAGGCAAGCATCGGCGGGGGCCGGGCTGGCAGTTAGGTCGCTTTCGGGGTACAGCCATATCCTGGCCGGGGCAACCACGTTGCCAAACAGGTCCCGCTGCGGCTTCCATTTCAGCACTGCAGGCCCCTGGGCGATCTCCCCGGTGCGCAGCTTGGGGCCGCCCAGGTCCATCAGGATACGGCAATGCCTTCCGGTCTCGCGGCGCGCCTGGCTGATCTGCGCGATCATGCGCGCCCATGTGTCTGGTGTGTCGTGCGCGCAATTGATGCGGGCGCAATCCATACCCTGGACCAGCATGTCCTTCACCAGTGAATAATCGTCTGCCGCTTCACTTGGCAGCGTGACCATGATGCGGACCCGGCGTTGCAGGGGAGGCTTGCCGAACAGATTATCGGTATTGCTTTCCAGCTGCATGGCACCTGTCGGCCCGGCGGCGGGCAATATCCTGTCAGCCGGCTGCCTGCCTAACGCGCAACGCAACAGGTCGATGATGGCATCGAGATTGGCCAGGACGTGCGACTCCATCCTACCCAACGATGAAAGTCCTGCTGCCGCCAATCTTACCTGCAGCGACCGCATATCCCGCCGCCTCAGGCCGAGGTAGTAAACCAGATTGATCGCGCTGGCCTGATGCAGCGGATTGACATGCTGCAGTTCTGCCGAAGACGACTGCTCAAGCTCTTTCAGTTCGTTCCGCAACGCCTCCAGTTCATGCAGCAGGCCCGCATACGGATGCAGTTCTTCAGGCTTGCGGGAATTCGGTTGCTGTTTGCTCATGATCCCAACGAAAATCAATCATTAACGATCGAGTTTTATTATATGAAGAATAGATTAAACAAATGTGACAAGCTGCTTGTTTCGAGCGATTGCAAGCATGCCTTTGTCAGCGGTTGATCATATATATCGGGGAATTCCGGTTGCAGGCCCGAGCCGAATTTATTCCATGAAATATAAGTGAAAGATTTCTTTCATTGATATGTCACACTCCCGTATTAATCTGATGGAGTGAAAGTCCGCTCAATATTCCTCTCCGACATCCACTTGGGCACACGCGGTTGCCAGGCTGACCGGCTGCTTGATTTTTTGCGGGAATTCGAGAGCGAATACCTCTTCCTGATAGGCGACATAATAGACTTTTGGTCGATGGGGCGCAGCATACAGTGGTCGGCCATGCAGAATACCGTCGTGCAGAAGATCCTGCGCCGTGCCCGGCACGGGGAAAAGGTGGTGTTCATCCCCGGAAACCACGACGAAGCCCTGCGCGAATACAGCGGCACGCTGTTCGGGGACATCCTCATCGCGTTCGAATGGCTGCACGTCACCGCCGACGGAAAGCGCTTGCTGCTTACCCACGGCGACCAATTCGATCAGGTGACCCGGCACCACCGCTGGCTGGCGATTCTGGGGGACGTCGGATACGACCTGCTGGTGCGCCTCAACGGATGGTTGTCCTGGTGGCGCCGCACCTTGCGGATCGGCGGCTACTGGTCTCTGGCCGGTTATGCCAAGCGAAAAGTGAAATCTGCAGTCACCTTCATATTCGATTTCGAAGATTCCGTCATCCATTCGGTTCGCGACCGCGGGCTGAACGGCGTGATTTGCGGACATATCCACAGCGCCGCCATCAAGGAGGTCGGCGAGCTTCTGTACGTCAATTGCGGAGACTGGGTGGACAGCTGTACTGCGATCGTCGAGCATCTCGATGGCCGGCTGGAACTGATCGAGTGGCGGGGCGCTAAACGGATAACTGAAGATGATTCATCACTACCGGCATGAAAGGATCTTCAGGCAGAAACGCGCGAATGAACGCGTTTGCCGAGTTCATACCATGGGCGGGTAGAATTCGCGATCTTCACCACCAGCAACATCACCGGCACCTCGACCAGCACGCCAACCACGGTCGCCAGCGCCGCACCGGACTGAAAGCCGAACAGGCTGATCGCGGTGGCGACAGCCAGCTCAAAGAAGTTGCTCGCGCCTATCAAGGCCGACGGCGCGGCGACACAGTGCACCACACCCAGTCTCCGGTTCATGACATAGGCCAAACCGGCGTTGAACAACACCTGGATCAGGATAGGCACGGCCAGCATCGCGATCACCAGCGGTTGCGCAACGATGGCATCGCCCTGCAGCGCGAACAGCAACACCAGGGTCAGCAGCAGCGCGCCCATCGACATCGGAGCGATAATTTCCATAGCATGCTTGAATGCCGCATCGCCGCCGGCCAATAATCTGCGGCGCAGCAGTTGCGCGATGATGACCGGGATCACGATGTAGAAAACCACCGAGACGAACAGCGTTTCCCACGGGATCGTGATGCTGGCGATGCCGAGCAGCAGCGCCACCAGCGGCGCGAAAGCGAAGATCATGATGGTGTCGTTGAGCGCAACCTGCGACAGCGTGAAATAGGGATCGCCTTTCACCAGGTTGCTCCACACGAACACCATCGCGGTGCATGGCGCGGCGGCCAGCAATATCAGCCCGGCGATATAGCTGTCGATCTGTCCAGCCGGCAGATATACGGCAAACACATGGCGGATGAACAGCCAGCCAAGAAAGGCCATGGAAAATGGTTTCACCGCCCAGTTGATGAACAATGTGACGCCGATGCCGCGGCTATGCGCCCTGACCTGATGCAGCGCACCGAAGTCGATCTTCAGCAGCATCGGGATGATCATCACCCACACCAGCACACCCACCGGAATGTTGACATTGGCGACCTCCAGCCTGGCGATGGCATGAAACGCTGCGGGCAGGAATTGCCCGAGCAGCACGCCGGCGACGATACACAGTACGACCCAGACAGTCAGGTAACGCTCGAACAGATTCATCCGGTCAATCCTTCAAGCGGCCGATTTCGGCGAGTTTCTCTTTCAGGGAGAGCTTGTCCAGCTTATCGATCGGCAAACTCATGAACAACTGGATGCGGCGCGCCAGTTGGTCATAGGCCTTGCGGAAGGCGGCGCGTTTGATCTTGTCATCGCCTTCTACAGCCGCCGGGTCCGGAATTCCCCAATGCGCGGTGAAGGGTTTCCCCGGCCAGTGCGGACAGACTTCACCGGCGGCATTGTCGCATACGGTAAAGACGAAATCGATCTCGGGTGCGCCGGGCAACGCAAACTCATCCCAGCTCTTGCTGCGCAGCCCTTCAGTGCCGAATCCCTGCTGCTGCAGCAGTTCAAGCGCCAACGGATTGACCCGCCCTGCCGGATGGCTACCGGCACTATGCGCAACGAATTTCCCTTTGCCCAGCTCGTTGAACAGCACTTCGCCCAGTATGCTGCGCGCAGAATTTCCGGTGCACAATACCAGCACGTTATATTGCTTCTCACTCATTTCATCTTCCTCGTTTGCGTTTTCAACACTTCTTCCTTGCCGGCACAGCGCAAACAGACTGATCCCCGCCGCAGCAGTTTTCCGTCAGGTAGGCCAGCATGTCGTTCATCACCGCATAATTCGCGGCGTAATAGATGAAACGCCCGTCCTGTCTGCTCTCGATCAGCCCGGCATGGCTGAGCGTTCTGAAATGGAACGACAGCGTGGCCGGGGACACTTTGAGCTTTTCGGCCACCTCGCCCGCCGCCACACCCTCCGGCCCGCGCGCCACCAGCAAACGATAGAGGGCGAGGCGCGTGGGCTGGGCCAATGCGGACAAAGCCTTTACCACTTGTGCCGGTTTCATCATGTTATATTTCCATTGTTAAACAATTATTAAAATGATTATGCGGATCAGAACATAAAACCCCGCAATTTGCGAGCTGAACCCAAACCAGCTTAAAGGCGCGATCAGGATTCCGGGATGACAATGAAAGCGCTTTAACAAAAACGTAACAATGGCCGGTTAGCATTGTTCGTTTACGTCAGCAAGGTCAGGAGTTGCCGGATGATTAACGAACATACCTCGAAGCAATATGATGCAGAACTGGAATCCGTGCGCGAACGAGTATTGCTGATGGGCGAACTGGTTGGAAATCAGATCCGTCTTGCGGTTGATGCCCTGAGCAAAGGCGACGTGGCGGAAATCGATCGTATCATCGCCGACGACCACCGTGTCAATGCGCTTGAAGTCGGCATAGACGAAAGCTGCACCCAGATCATCGCTCGCCGCCAGCCGACGGCAGTCGATTTGCGCATGGTGATCATGATAATAAAGACTATCACCGATCTGGAACGCATCGGCGACGAGGCAAAAAAGATCGCCATCGCAGCCAAGAACCTGGCACAGAGGAAAAACCTCACGTTGCCGCGCTTTGACAAGATCAAACATGTGACCAGCCTGACGCTGGACATGCTGCACCAATCGCTGGAAGCCTTTGCGAAGCTGGATGTTTCCGCGGTTGCCCGCATAGTGCGCCAGGATGAACAGGTGGACGAGGAGTTCCGCACCGTGATGCGTTATCTCGCCACCTTCATGCTGGAAGATCCCCGGACCATCTCCAGCGTGCTCGAGATCCTGTTTGTCGCGAAGTCCCTGGAGCGCATCGGCGACCACGCCAAAAACATGTCCGAGTACGTGGTCTATATGGTCAAGGGGCGGGATGTGCGCCATACCACTGTCGAGGAAATCGAGCGGGAGGTGGGATAATGAACAAGCAGCCGCCCGGAAATCACGTTTGCCAGCGATCGACTGTAATAATCCTGTAATAAAACCGCCATAACATGCCATCCGCAGCATCGCTTTATGGGCTTGATTGGCAACTGAAAATAGCAGCAGGCAACATATACAACTAATGGAGAAAATATGAACAGCACACTGAAACAACTCATCATCGGCTTTACCGCTGCCACAGTGGTTGCTTTTGCCGGCGCAAGCCAGGCAACCGACATCACCGGCGCGGGTGCCACATTCCCTTACCCTATTTATGCCAAATGGGCCGATGCCTACAAGACACAAACCGGAATAGGCCTGAATTATCAATCCATCGGTTCCGGCGGCGGCATCAAGCAGATCGAGAACAATACTGTGGATTTTGGCGCATCCGATATGCCGCTGAAACCCGAAGATCTGGAAGCGAATGGACTGATGCAATTCCCCGCAGTAATGGGCGGTGACGTGCCGGTGTACAACCTGAACGGAATCGCTCCTGGCGAACTCAAGTTCACCGGCGAGTTGCTTGCCAACATCTATCTGGGCAAGGTCACCAAGTGGAATGATCCCGCGATTGCGGAACTGAACAAGGGGGTCAACTTGCCCGATCAGGACATCACGGTAGTGCACCGCTCGGATGGTTCGGGCACCACCTTCATCTGGGTAAACTACTTGTCCAAGGTCAGCCCCGAGTGGAAAACCAAGGTCGGCGAAGGCACATCCGTAGCCTGGCCTGCGGGTACCGGCGGCAAAGGAAACGAAGGCGTGGCTTCCTACGTGCAGCGCATCAAGGGTTCCATCGGCTATGTGGAATATGCTTACGCCCTGCAAAACAAGATGTCTTACGGCCAAGTGAAGAACATGGATGGCCAGTTCGTGAAGCCCAATGACGACTCCTTCAAGGCCGCGGCGGCAGGAGCACGGTGGGACAAGGCCCCTGGCCTGTACTTGCTCCTGACCGAACAGCCGGGCAAGGAAAGCTGGCCCATCACTGGCGCGACGTTCATCCTGATGCACAAGGTGCAGGACAAGCCGGAGACCGCCAAGGGCGTGCTGAAATTTTTCGACTGGGCTTACAAGAATGGCGGCAAGATGGCGTCCGAGCTGGATTACGTGCCGATGCCTGACCAGGTTCAGGATCTGGTACGCGCACATTGGAAGGCACAGTTGAAAGATGCTTCCGGCAAAGCCGTTTGGAATTAAACTGTGGGACGTGACTGATACCGTACATCCATTAAGCTATAATTGCGGGGGCAACTGCCCCCGCGTTTTTTTAACTACGTACATACCCATGTAGATAACCATGCCGATGTTCTTACAAGAAGCGCGCCTCAAACGACAAGCACTGTTCGACCTGCTGTTTCGCAACCTGACACGTGCCAGTGCATTTGGCGTGCTGGCGTTGTTGGCAGCGATCATCGTCTCACTGGTCGTGGGCAGCTTGCCAGCCATCCACGCTTTTGGTTTTGGTTTCCTGTTCAGCTCTGAATGGGATCCGGTCAGCGAAAAATTCGGCGCGCTGGTGCCGATCATCGGCACGCTGGTCACCTCGGGCATCGCGCTGTTCATCGCGATCCCGGTCAGTTTCGGCATCGCCGTTTTTCTGACCGAACTCTCGCCGCGCATCTTGCGCCGCCCGCTCGGCATCGCGATCGAACTGCTGGCCGGCATCCCCAGCATCATCTATGGCATGTGGGGACTGTTCGTATTTGCGCCGCTGTTCGCAGACCATATCGAACCATGGCTCAACAAGCATATCGGCACCTTGCCCTACGTCGGCCCGTTCTTCACAGGACCGCCTATGGGCATAGGCGTGCTGACCGCCGGCATCATCCTCTCCATCATGGTCATACCGTTCATCGCTTCGGTGATGCGCGATGTTTTTGATGTGGTACCCCCCATGCTCAAGGAGTCCGCTTACGCGCTCGGCGGGACCACATGGGAAGTGATGTGGAACATCGTCCTGCCCTATACCAAGGTCGGTGTGGCGGGCGGCATCATGCTGGGACTCGGACGCGCACTCGGCGAAACCATGGCGGTCACCTTCGTGATCGGCAATGCGCATGAGCTGAACAAGTCGCTGCTGGTGCCCGGAAACAGCATAGCTTCTGCTCTGGCCAACGAGTTCACCGAGGCAGTCGGCGATCTCTACACTTCCTCGCTGATCGAACTCGGCCTGATCCTGTTCTTCATCACCTTCGTGGTGCTGTCCATCGCCCGCTTCATGCTCTACGAACTCGGCTTGCGTGAAGGCCAGGTTGCATAAATATCATGATCAATCTATACGCACGCCGGCGACTGATCAACTTAGCGGGGCTCACCGTCTCGGTGCTGGCCATGCTGTTCGGCCTGTTCTGGCTGACCTGGATATTGATCACCTTGTTGAACGAAGGATTGGCCTCTCTCACACCTGTGGTGTTTTCGCATATGACGCCGCCACCCGGTAGCGCTGGCGGCCTGCTCAATGCCATCGCGGGCAGCCTGGTGATGACGTTAGTCGGCACCCTGATCGGCACACCCATCGGCATCCTGGCCGGCACCTATCTGGCCGAATTCGGCCATCGCGGCTGGATGGCGCCGGTCACCCGCTTCATCAACGATGTGCTGCTATCCGCCCCTTCCATTGTGATAGGCCTGTTCGTCTATGAATTGTATGTGGTCAGGGTCAGGCATTTCTCCGGATGGGCGGGCGCGTTCGCCTTGGCGATACTCGTGATCCCGATCGTGATCCGCACCACCGAAAACATGCTGCGCCTGGTACCCAGCACGCTGCGCGAAGCCGCCGCGGCACTCGGCGCGCCGCAATGGAAAGTGATCAATTTCGTCACGCTGCGCGCCGCGCGCGCCGGCATCATCACCGGGGTATTGCTGGCCGTGGCGCGCATCAGCGGCGAAACTGCACCGCTGCTGTTCACCGCGCTCAACAACCAGTTCTGGAGCAGCAACATGGGCCAGCCGATGGCCAATCTGCCGGTGGTGATCTTCCAGTTCGCGATGAGTCCCTATGATGACTGGCAAAAGCTTGCCTGGGCGGGAGCGCTGCTGATAACCGTCAGCGTGTTGTTACTCAATATCCTGGCGCGCGTGCTGTTCAGGCAAAGTGCCACCACATATTAAACTTGGACATCAACCCGGTCATCAACAAGGCAAGCACATGCATATGAACATCGAAACCATTGTCAACCCGAAGATAATCATCAAGGACCTGAATTTCTACTACGGGAATTTCCGCGCGCTGAAGGACATCAACCTGAACATACCGGAAAAAATGGTCACCGCATTCATCGGCCCGTCCGGTTGCGGGAAATCCACGTTGCTGCGCACCTTCAACCGCATGTACCAGCTCTATCCGAAACAAAAAGCCACCGGGGAGATCGTGCTGGACGGGGCCAACATCCTCGACAAAAAGCAGGATCTGAACATGCTGCGCGCCAAGATCGGCATGGTGTTCCAGAAGCCGACCCCGTTCCCGATGTCCATCTATGACAATATCTCGTTCGGCGTAAAGCTCTACGAAAACCTCAGCAAGCATGACATGGAAGCACGCGTGGAATGGGCATTGCGCAAGGCGGCCCTGTGGGGCGAAGTGAAGGACATACTCAAACAAAGCGGCACCGGGCTTTCCGGCGGCCAGCAACAGCGCCTGTGCATCGCCCGCGCCATCGCGGTCAAACCCCAGGTGTTGCTGCTGGACGAACCCACTTCTGCTCTGGACCCGATCTCCACTGCACACATCGAGAAGCTGATCGACGAGCTGAAGGAGGATTTCACCATCGTGATCGTCACGCACAACATGCAACAGGCCGCGCGCATCTCCGATTACACCGCCTACATGTATCTGGGCGACCTGATCGAACTGGGCGAAACCAGCGGCATATTCACCAATCCCAAGCGCAAGGAAACGGAAGACTACATCACCGGAAGATTCGGTTGATAGTCAGGCAACAGCAAGGAAGAGATACTCAACAGACGGAGTGGGCCCGCTTCACGCGGACTGCCTGCGGTGCCGGATGAACTCGCGCAGCGCGGGAAAAAGGCTGACGACGACGATGCCGATGACGATCAGCGTGAGATTGTCCTTCACCACCGGGATATTGCCGAAGAAATAGCCCGTCAGCGTCAAGCTGCTGATCCATGCCGTGCTGCCGAATGCACTGAACAGCACGAACAGCCGGTAACGCATCAAACCGAGGCCGGCAACGAACGGCGCGAAGGTGCGGATGATGGGGAGGAAGCGCGCAAAGATGATGGTCTTGCCGCCGTGTCTTTCATAGAAGGCGCGGGTCTTGTCCAGGTGTTCGCGCTTGATGAACCTTCCGCCGGCGCGCTCGAACAAACGCAGGCCCAGGGTGCGGCCTATCCAGTAATTGGTGTTGTCGCCGCTGAATGCCGCCAGTATCAGCAATGGCATCAACCATTCCAGCTGCAGCGCTCCCATGCCGCACAATGTGCCCGCCACGAACAACAGCGTGTCGCCGGGAAGGAACGGCGTGACCACCAAGCCTGTCTCGGCAAATATGATCAGGAACAGGATGGCGTATACCCACACGCCATAGTCATGCACCAGCGCCAGCAGGTGCGTGTCCATGTGCATGATGATGTCGTACAGGATAAGGCTCACGGTCTAATGGGTTCCCGATTCAATTGTTTTCGCCGGATTTGACGTCCGCAGCAAGTTGGGGGCAGCGGCCTGATCCGGGCAATGCTGAAGTGTTTGTATTGCAAACAGCCAGACCCTGGCTACGGGAGGACTTCTTCGGCCTCGGTCCTTTCCGGCTTGATGAAGTCCTCGCGCGACACACCGAGCAGCATCAACAGCGGGCTGGCGACCAGCACTGAGGAATAGATGCTGAACAAAATACCGATGGTCAGCGCCATCGCGAAGTAGTGCAGCGTTTCGCCGCCGAGGAACAGCATCGCGCCGACCATCATCTGCGTGCAGCCGTGGGTGATAATCGTGCGCGACATCGTGCGCGTGATCGCGTTGTCGATGATGTGCGAGACTTCGGCCTTGCGCATCGTGCGGAAGTTCTCGCGGATCCGGTCGAACACCACCACCGACTCGTTCACCGAGTAGCCCAATACCGCCAGCACAGCCGCCAGCACGGACAGCGAGAATTCCCACTGGAAAAAGGCGAAGAAGCCGAGAATGATCACCACGTCATGCAGGTTGGCGATGATCGCCGACAGTCCGAATTTCCACTCGAAACGCAGCCACAGATAGCCGACGATGCCCAGCGATACCAGCAGCAAGGCCAGCTCGCCGTTGTCGATCAGGTCCTTTCCGACCTGGGAACCGACGAATTCGACACGGCGCTTTTCCACGCTCGGATCCTGTTTGCGCAGGTTGTCTACCACCTGATCGCTCAATTTCGACCCGGCGACATCCTCCTTGGCCGGCAACTGCACCAGGACATCGAGGCTGGAACCGAAATTCTGCACCACCGCTTCAGGCAGGTTCATCTGGGCAAGCTGCGCCCTGACCTTGGCAAGATCGGGCGGTTGTGCATAGTGCAATTCGATCACCGTGCCCCCGGTGAAATCCACGCCGAAATTCAGCCCCTTGGTGGCGAGAAAGAATACCGCGAACAAAAACGTCACCAGAGAAATGAAGGTGGTATACCGTCCATAGCTCATGAACGGGATATCGTGCTTGATCCTGAAAAATTCCATGTTATCTATTCCTTATTATTATCCCTCTCTCCGACTCTCTCCCCATGGGGAGAGAGCCACCGTTCCCTCTCCCGCTCGCGGGAGAGGGCTAGGGAGAGGGTTTAACCGATCGCCACTTTGGCGAGCCGCGGCTTGCGGCCATATATCAGATTGACCATCGCGCGCGAGATCAATACTGCGCTGAACATCGAGGTCATGATCCCCAGGCACAACACAACCGCGAATCCCTTGATCGGGCCGGAACCGAACATGAACAGGGCGATCCCGGCGATGAAGGTGGTGACGTTGGAGTCGAGGATGGTGCCGAATGCGCGGTCATATCCCGCGTGTATCGCGGCCTGCGGCGTGACGCCGTTGCGCAGCTCCTCGCGGATGCGCTCGTTGATCAGCACGTTCGCGTCGATCGCCATACCCAGTGTCAGCGCGATGCCCGCCATGCCCGGCAGCGTGAGCGTCGCCTGCAGCATCGAGAGCAGTGCTATCAGCAACAGCAGGTTCGCACCCAATGCCAGCACCGAGATCATGCCGAACATCAGGTAATACGCGATCATGAATGCTGCCACCATGATGAAACCGATCTGTGTGGATCTGAATCCGCGCGCGATGTTTTCCTTGCCCAGGCTGGGGCCGACCGTGCGTTCCTCGATGATCTCCATCGGCGCGGCCAGCGCGCCGGCGCGCAGCAGCAAAGCGGTATCCTGTGCTTCAGTGGTGCTCATGCTGCCGCTGATCTGAACACGTCCGCCGCCGATCTCTTCGCGGATGACCGGCGCCGTGACGATCTCGCCCTTGCCCTTTTCAAACAGGATGATCGCCATGCGCTTGCCGACGTTCTCGCGGGTCGCGTCCTTGAACTGCCGCGCACCCACCCCGTCCAGATTGATATGCACCGCCGCTTCGTTGGTGCGGCTGTCAAAACCGGGCTGCGCGTCGTTGATGCGATCCCCGGTCAATATCACCTGCTTCTTCACCAGCAGGAGATTGCCTGAACGATCCTTGAACATGTCGTCCCCGAACGGAGCCGCTACGCCAGGAATGGCCTGGTGGCTCTCGTCCACCATGCGCACTTCCAGCGTCGCGGTCCGCCCGAGGATATCCTTGGCGCGTGCCGTATCCTGCACTCCCGGCAGTTGCACCACCACGCGGTCGGCACCCTGTTGCTGGATCACCGGTTCGGCAACGCCGAGTTCGTTCACGCGGTTGCGCAATGTGACCAGGTTCTGCTGCACGGCGGCTTCCTGGATGCGGTGTTCGGCTTCCGGCTTGAGCGTCGCCCGCAGCAGGAATTCGCCGCCCTGCTCCTCGTCACTCCGGAGATAGTCGGTGAATTGCTGGCTGAACACAGCTTCACCCTTGCTGCGCGCATCGGCATCGCGGAATTTGACCGTCAGCACATTGCCGTCGCGGGTCACGCCGGAATAAGCGATGTTCTGTTCGCGCAACGCGCTGCGAATATCGCCGACGGCGGCATCAAGAGCCTTATCAAGCGCGGCCTTCATATCCACCTGCAGCAGGAAATGCACCCCGCCGCGAAGATCCAGGCCGAGATACATCGGCAGCGCATTTAGCTTGCCCAGCCACTGCGGCGATCGCGGCAACAGATTGAGCGCGACCACATAATCATCCCCCATCTGCGCGGCCAGAACGTCCTTGGCTTTCAGCTGGCTATCAGTATCCGCGAAGCGCGCCTTGACGCTGTTGCCGTCCAGTTCGGTCAATTCAGGATTCAGGTTGGCAGTCTTGAGTATGGCCTCCACGCGCGCCAGCAATGCGTCATCGGCCTTGAGAGTGGAGCGCAACGGCGACACCTGCACGGCAGGCGACTCGCCGTAAAAATTCGGCAGGGTGTAGATCAACCCGGCCACCAGCGCGGCCAGGAGCAGCAGATATTTCCACATTGGGTATTGGTTCATGGCAACCTCGATTTATTAAGGGTGTGGCTGGTAGCCTGTAGCTGGTAGCTGGCTGTAGAGGCTACGCGCTACAAGCTGCCGGCTGCAAGCTAGAGTCCTTCACTTGATCGCCTTGATCGATCCCTTGGGCAATACGCTCTGGATCGCGCTCTTTTGCACCGTCACGATCAGGTTCTCGGCGATCTCCACGCCGACATACTGCTCGTAGACCTTGTTGACCGTGCCGACCTGGCCGCCGACCGTCACGACCTCATCTCCGCGCTGCAAGGCCGAGATCATGGCTTTCTGTTCCTTGGCGCGGTTCGATTGCGGACGCAGTATCAAAAAGTAAAACACCACGACCAACACGATCAGCGGCACAAAATTCATGAAACCGCTGTCCGGGGACGCAGCTGCCGCATCTGCAAATGCATTGCTGATAAACATCATTCAATCTCCATAGTGAAACAAGCAAGGTAAATCAAAAGGGGCGCATTCTATCACGAAGCCGTCCGGCATGAAGCTGCAGTCATTGATGCGGACACCGATTATCCGCCGCGCAAGCGCCGGAATCGCGCCGCAAAATCGGCGAACCCGCCCGACTCGATAGCCGCGCGCATCCCGCCCATCAGCTCCTGGTAGTAATGCAGGTTGTGAATGGTATTCAGGCGCGCCCCGAGTATCTCGTTGAGGCGGTGCAAATGGTGCAGATAGGCGCGCGTGAAATTTCGGCAGGTATAGCAACCGCACTGATCATCCAAAGGGCGCAGATCCAGCCGGTATTGCGCGTTCTTGATCTTGATGTCGCCAAACCTGGTAAACAGCATGCCGTTGCGCGCATTGCGCGTAGGCATCACGCAATCGAACATGTCCATGCCCTGCTCCACGGCATCCACCAGGTCTTCCGGCGTCCCGACGCCCATCAGATAGCGCGGCTTGTCCTTTGGCAGTTGCCGCGCGGTGTGCCGTACTATGCGCAGCATTTCCTCCTTGGGCTCCCCCACCGAAAGCCCGCCGATGGCATAGCCGTCGAAACCGATCTGTTCCAGTTCGCGCAACGATTCATCGCGCAGATGCTCATGCACCCCGCCCTGCACGATACCGAACAGCGCATTTGCATTGCCTTCGTGGGCGCGCCTGGAACGCTCCGCCCAGCGCAAGCTGAGACGCATCGATTCACCAGCCGTCCTTTCATCCGCCGGATACGGCGTGCACTCGTCGAAGATCATCACGATGTCGGAATTCAGCACCTTCTGGATGCGCATCGATTCTTCCGGCGACAGGAAACACTTGTCGCCGTTGACCGGCGACTGGAACTTCACCCCCTCCTCGCTGATCTTGCGCAACGCACCCAGGCTGAACACCTGGAATCCCCCGGAGTCGGTGAGTATCGGACCGTCCCAGCCCATGAAGCGATGCAAGCCGCCATGCGCCGCGATCACCTCCAGCCCCGGGCGCAGCCACAGGTGGAAAGTATTGCCCAGCACGATCTGTGCGCCGATCTCGTGCAACTCGAGCGGCGACATCGCCTTCACGGTGCCATAGGTCCCCACCGGCATGAAGGCCGGTGTTTCGACCGTGCCGTGGGCCAGATGCAATGTCCCGCGACGCGCAAGGCCATCGGTATTGTGCAGGTTGAATTTCATCGCGTTCTTTCGATCAGCATCGCGTCACCGTAGCTAAAGAAGCGATACTCTTGTTCAACCGCATGGCGATATGCGGCAAGCATCTCATCCATGCCGCCAAACGCGCACGCCAGCATCAGCAGCGTAGACCGGGGCAGATGGAAATTGGTAAGCAGCACGTCCGCCACCTTGAAGCGGTAACCGGGAATAATGAAGATGCCGGTCTCGCTTGCGCCGGCAACCAGTTCGCCGCTGGTCGCCGCGCTTTCCAGCGCGCGCAGGCTGGTCGTGCCGACCGCGATCACCCGCCCGCCTGCGCTGCGAGTTCCGGCAATCGCATCCACTGTGGCTTGGGGGATCTCGTAGCGCTCGCTGTGCATGGTGTGCTCGTGTAAATGTTGTGCGCGGACCGGCTGGAAGGTTCCCGCGCCGACATGCAGGGTCACGTAAGCGATTCCCGCGCCCTTGTCGCGCAATGCTCGCAGCATCGCGTCATCGAAATGCAAGCCCGCCGTGGGCGCGGCCACCGCGCCGGCCCGTCGCGCAAACACGGTCTGATAGCGTTGTTCGTCCTCATCGCTTGCGGCGTGAGTGATATAGGGCGGCAACGGCAGTTGGCCGAAGCGCTCCAGCAAATCCAGAACATTTTCCGGGGAGGCGAATCGCAAACGGAAGAATTCGCCCTCGCGTCCCAGCACCTCTGCCGGCAGTTCGCCGGCCAACCGCAGGAGGCCCCCTGCTTTTGGCGCATGGCTGGCGCGCACTTGCGCCAGCACCTCGTGATCGCCCAGCACCCGCTCGACCAGCACCTCGATCTTGCCAGCGCTTTCCTTCGTGCCAAACAAACGTGCCTTGATGACGCGCGTGTCGTTCAACACCAGCACGTCTTCCGGCCTGACCAGGCTCACCATGTCGGCAAAGCGGCGATCTTCCTGCACGCCATCATGCACATGCAACAGCCGGCCGGCGCCGCGCTGCGCCGGCGGATGCTGCGCGATCAACCGCTCGGGCAGATCAAAATCGAATTCATCGGTACGCATGGACAACTGATCAGACGCCCCTGACTATCCCGCGCAATGTCATTGCATCGATGACCTGTTTCACGCATTGGTCCACGTCTTCGCTTCCTGTTTTCACGGTCAGCTCCGGGTTTTCCGGCTTTTCATAGGGTGACGAAATACCGGTGAATTCCGCAATTTGCCCGGCACGGGCCTTTTTATAGAGGCCCTTTATGTCCCGGCTTTCACACACTTCGATCGGGGTGTCACAATAGATTTCAGTAAAGTCGCCATGTTCGACCATGCCTCGCACGCGTTCGCGATCTGCACGATACGGGGAAATGAATGCCGTGAGAACGATCACTCCCGCTTCCATGAACAACTTGGCCAGTTCGCCGATGCGGCGGATATTCTCTATGCGGTCCTTGGCCGAAAAGCCCAGGTCGCCGCACAGTCCGTGTCGAACATTGTCGCCATCGAGTACAAAGGTGCGGCAACCTCTCTGGTACAAAACCTCCTCGACGGCATGAGCAAGCGTGGATTTGCCTGAACCGGACAGCCCGGTGAACCATATGATCGCGCCGCGATGTCCATTTTGCGATTCACGGCGGATGCGGGTGACCGTGGCGTGATGCCAAACGGTGTTGGTTGAGGCTGGTGGTTGTGTTTTCATATCAAGTCCAATTGGGTCCGGGATAGCAAATGATTAGAGGCTAAACCAAACGGCCGCCCGATCTAACAGGAAAGGCGTTTATTCAGCAGCATAATTAGAATCTCATCATCGACCGGCAATACAAGGAACTCGGGGTTGTGCAAGTCCTGCTTATTGTAATGGAGTTCAACTCCGGCCAGGTCGCATACCCTGCCGCCGGCCTCATTCACGACAGCGTGGGCGGCTGCGGTATCCCATTCCATGGTCGGGCCCAGGCGAGGATAGAAGTGCGCCGCCCCCTCGGCGACCAAACAGAGTTTGAGAGAGCTTCCCATGCTGACGCATTGGTAATCGCCGAGTTGCTTGAGCAATGCCTCGGTACGCGCATCGCTGTGGGAACGGCTGGCAACGACTTTGATCGTCTCATCAGCGGCATGAGATTTGACATGAATGGCCTGCATCGGACATTTACCGCGCCGGACAAAAGCACCTGTGCCGCGGGCTGCGCAGTAGCAAACATCCAGCACTGGTGCATACACCACCCCCAGGACAGGCTGGCCGCTCTCGATCAACGCGATGTTGACGGTAAATTCGCCGTTGTGTTTGATGAATTCCTTGGTGCCGTCCAGGGGATCGACCAGCCAGAAACGTGCCCACTGGGCACGCTCGGCATAGTCGATATCCGAGGCTTCCTCGGAAAGGATCGGAACATCCGGAGCGAGTAGTGTCAGACCATCGATTATGGTTCGGTGGGCTGCCAAGTCAGCCAGAGTAAGCGGCGAACCGTCAGGTTTGCTGGTCTCGACAATATCGCCCTCCCGGTAAATATCCATGATGGCGGCACCGGCCTGATAGGCGATCCGATTCACCTTTTCCAATAATTGAGAGTTCACTGCAAGCGTCCCGGACCAGAATTTGCCAGAATTTGCCAGAATTTGCCAGAATTTGATGGACTCGTCCATTATCGTCCTGCAAAGCCCGGATTTTAGTTGATATGGCCGGTTGCTTCATGGATAATGCGCCCCGCTTGGCCGGGGTGGTGGAACTGGTAGACGCGCCGGACTCAAAATCCGGTGCCAGCAATGGTGTGAGGGTTCGAGTCCCTCCCCCGGCACCAGATAATTCAATGCATATCTGTGTCAACCGAACAAATATGCAGCGCGTTATAGGCAACGACACGATAGTGTCTTGTATGTTTTCACTATACTAAAATTGGAGATTTCACAATGAGCAAACTGTTATCCGTACTGATCGCTGGTATTTTCGCTGCCGTTTCTTTCACCGCTGTTGCTGCTGACGCTATGGCTCCTGCCGCTGCTCCTGCTGCCGCTGCACCAGCCAAGACAGAAGCTGCAAAGCCAGCAAAGAAGAAGGCTCACAAAGAAAAGAAGCACGCAAAGAAAGCAAAGAAAGAAAAGAAAGCTGAACCCGCAGCAGCCGCACCAATGGCCAAGTAATACCGGCGCAAGCTTGAAAAAGGCAGGGGAAACCCTGCCTTTTTTATTTCTCATGTAAAAATGATCTGGAAACCGAATGTCACTGTCGCCGCCGTCATCGAGCGCGACGGAAAATTTCTGCTGGTTGAGGAAGAAACTTCAGAAGGTATACGCTATAACCAGCCTGCCGGGCATCTCGAGGCCAATGAATCCCTGATTGCCGCGGTGGTTCGCGAAACACTGGAAGAATCGGCCTATCACTTCATCCCGCAACACCTTGTCGGCATCTATCGCTGGCATTCAAGCGAATCGGACACCACTTACCTGCGATTCGCATTCACCGGTAAAATCACCGGGCACGAGCCTGGCCGCAAACTCGACAGCGGCATACTGCAAACCTTGTGGCTGTCGCCCGAAGAGATCCGTGCCGGCCGACCCAGCCACCGCAGCCCGCTGATATTGCGCTGCGTGGAAGATTACCTGGCAGGAAAACGTTATCCGCTGGAGCTATTGGTTCAATATGACTGACGAGCAAGCTCGTTCCCCTGAAGGAACTACTAGCCATTCGACCAGGCTGCAAGAGACCGCAGCCAAGTCGCCGGTTATCTCCCCAACCCTCCCCCGGTGGAAAGCCCCTCTCCTCAATCCTCTCCCGCAAGCGGGCGAGGAGGCGAACCAGAAAAACAATCTTCAATCCCGGCGGGCGAGGGTGCAAGCGTGAAACACAATTTTCGATCTCGGCGCCGCATCGTAGTAGGAATGTCCGGAGGCGTCGACTCCTCCGTCACCGCCTTGCTGCTCAAGCAGCAAGGTTACGACGTGGTCGGCCTGTTCATGAAGAACTGGGAGGATGACGACAATGATGAATATTGCTCATCGCGCCAGGATTTGCTGGACGCGGTGTCGGTTGCCGACACGATCGGCATTCCCATCGAAGCGGTGAACTTTTCGAAGGAATACAAGGAGCGCGTGTTCAGCTCATTCCTGCGTGAATACCAGGCGGGGCGCACGCCCAATCCCGATATCCTGTGCAATGCAGAGATCAAGTTCAAGGCGTTTCTCGACCACGCCATGCAACTCGGAGCGGACACCATCGCTACCGGCCATTACGCACAGGTGCGCGAGTTGGACGGGTTGTTTCAATTGCTCAAGGCCGATGACGGCAGCAAGGACCAGAGCTATTTCCTGCATCGCCTGAATCAGGCGCAACTGAGCCGTGTGATGTTCCCGCTCGGCAAGATCCTGAAATCGCAAGTTCGCGCCATCGCCGAACAGCATGGTTTGCCGAATCACGCAAAAAAGGACAGCACCGGTATCTGCTTCATCGGCGAGCGCCCTTTCCGCGAATTCCTGAGCCGCTATTTGCCGACCGTGCCGGGAGGCGTACAGACACCAGAAGGTAATGTGGTCGGACAGCATATCGGGCTGTCGTTCTATACCATCGGTCAACGCCAGGGACTGGGAATCGGAGGTGCCAGGGAAACTTCCGGCGAACCGTGGTTCGTGGCTGGCAAGGATATGGCGAAAAATCGCCTGATCGTGGTGCAGGGACACGGCCACCCGGCACTGCTGGCACCGCGCTTGACCGCTCTGGACAGTCACTGGATCAGCGGCACCGCTCCGCAACTCGACCGTCCCTACGCTGCCAAGACGCGCTATAGGCAGGCGGATGCGCGCTGTCACCTTACCAGCGTCTCCGGCGATTCATGCGAAATCGCGTTTGACGAGGCGCAGTGGGCTGTGACTCCCGGACAATCGGCGGTCGTTTACGATGGCGCGATCTGCCTGGGGGGAGCGATCATCGAACAAGGTCATGCCTGATTCGCGTAAAATGCGCGCTTCCGGATCCCATGTGCTGCCATGACCACACTGACCAAACTCACCGCCCTCTCGCCGCTCGACGGGCGTTATCACGGCAAGGTGGATGCCTTGCGCGCTTATTTCAGCGAATTCAGCCTGATCCGCTTTCGCGTGCTGATCGAGATCGAATGGCTAAAGGCGCTCAGCGCCCAGGCTGATATCCCGGAAATTCCGCCGTTCTCCACAGCGACCATCGAGTTCCTGGATGCGCTCAGCAGCAACTTCTGCGAAGCCGATGCACTCGCGATCAAGACCATAGAGTCCACCACCAACCACGATGTGAAAGCCATAGAGTACTGGCTGCGCGACAGATTATCCGGCAATCCGGAAACAGCGAAGGTGTTGGAATTCATCCATTTCGCCTGCACTTCCGAAGATATCAACAACCTGAGCCACGCAATGATGCTCAAGGGCGCGCGCGATGCCGTAATGCTGCCCGCGCTGAAGGTGCTGATCGGGCGTTTGAAAAATCTTGCCCACCAGCACGCCGACCTGCCTATGCTGTGCCGTACCCACGGGCAAACTGCCACACCGAGCACTTTGGGGAAGGAAATGGCGAACGTGGTATACCGCCTGCAGCGCGCCGAACAGCGCCTGGCGGCGACGGAGATACTCGGCAAAATCAACGGCGCAGTGGGCAATTACAATGCGCATCTGGCAGCTTATCCCAAGGTGGACTGGGAGTCCTTCGCGAAAAAATTCGTCACCGCGCGCGGCATCGTGTTCAACCCCTACACTATCCAGATCGAGCCGCACGATTACATGGCGGAACTGTTCGACGCCTATGCACGCATCAACACCATCCTGACGGATCTGAACCGCGACATCTGGGGCTATATCTCGCTCGGCTATTTCAAACAGAAAGTGGTCAAGGGCGAAGTCGGTTCCTCGACGATGCCGCACAAGGTCAATCCGATCGACTTTGAAAATTCAGAAGGCAACCTCGGCCTGGCCAACGCGCTGCTGCGCCACCTTTCGGAAAAGCTGCCGGTCTCGCGCTGGCAGCGCGACCTCACCGATTCGACGGTATTGCGCAACATGGGTGTGGCGCTGGGCTACACCCTGCTGGCCTATGAATCCTGCCTGAAAGGTTTGAACAAACTGGAAGCCAATCCGCAGCGCGTGGCTGAAGACTTGAATGCAAGCTGGGAAGTGATGGCGGAACCGATCCAGACAGTGATGCGGCGCTACAACATCGCGGACGCCTACGACAAACTCAAGGAACTGACGCGCGGCAAGGATGGCATCAATCGCGCCTCGCTGCAATCCTTCATCAACACGCTGGAAATCCCGGCAGCGGAGAAGCAGCACCTGCTGCAGCTTTCACCCGAGACCTATATCGGCATGGCGGCCGAACTGGCAAAAAGGGTCTGATGCTCCAGCCAATGATGGGCGAGCCCGCCGTCAACCATCCGGATCAGAACACCTGCTCAGGGACCGTGGGGCCGGATTTCCCTTTGATAGGCGTCTGAATCTGGTTTTTCGGCACCGGATTTTCCGGTGCTGTATCCTGTCCCTGGATCGCACTGTCGACCACCGCATTGCTACGCACAGCCGCTTCCTTCTTGACGCCCTTCGCTTGCGGCAAGGGGGCTGGCGTCACCGTAAAGATATTCAGATTGACCGGTTGCAGTTGAGGCATTTGATCGATTCCGCCCGCGTAACCCATCTGGTTCGGCAAAATGCTGATCGTTCCCTTATCAGTGGTCATGGTCGTCTCGCCGGCATTCACCTTGTTATATGTGCCGGCGGGAACAGTCGCCGCCAACTCGCTGCCGGGCACAACCACAAATGTTTCATGGTCGGTGCCGCGGATACCGATGGTCGAGGAAGTGGTGGTGATATGATAATTCGCCTTGTGCAGATGCCCGATCAAGCCGGTGATCGCGCGAACACCGCCTCTCAACAGCGAAAAGAAATTCTGCTCTGTCCCGTCTTCTTCACCGCTGAATATGAAGCTGTCGAATTTGAGCTGAGAATCCGGGCGGATGACAACAAACCCCCCGTCCCGCATCTTGATCTGCGCCGAAGCTCCTTTCGAGGTGGTCAGGGTATCGCTTTCGCTTACTGCATCGCCCTTTTGCAGAATATGAGTCTGCCCGGCCGAATTGGTGACCTGGACGCTGCCGGTGACAAACTGGGCGTATCCGGCAATACCTGCATGGGCAGCCGGGCTCAGGAAGAACATCACGCAAGCGAAAATTAAGCTTATATTGCCGGTGGTAATTTTTGCCTTGTTCATGATTTGCTCCTTACTCAAATTTGTTCACCGGAAATCACGGCGAACAGTCAGCGAAACATCCAAACGGTTGAATGCATATACGACGATATTGGAATCATCCCTCATGTAGCTCAGTTGCGGACTCAACGTCCAAAGCTTGTCCCAATGCCAATTCGCCCCGGCGGTCAAGTCATAGATACGATCACTGCGTTGCTGCTGGAAATAATAATTGACCTTGCTGTAATCGCCGAATTGCGCACCTGCATAGGCGAACAGCATGATTCTTTCACTCGCGGCCTCCTGGCCCCCGACACGAAAACCATTGAATCTGCTGGCGCCGTCGATTCGCCCGCCATCCGGAGTGGCCGGAGTGATGAGCGCCGAAACATCGTTTTCCGTGCCGTGATACAGGCTTCCGGACAGCGATGATCTGCCATCTGAAAACATATGCGTCCAGCCGCCGCCGATCACCTGCTGGTCAAAATCATTCGGCTGCATGATCGGATCGGCATAGCGATATTGCAGGTACTGGCCGAACACATTCAGGCGATTGCCCGGACTGAGCATGTGTCGCCATTCCGCATTGATACCGGCCGTGTTGAAATAACGCGCGTCCCCCAGATTATACTTTTCTCCAAGCATGCCAAAGCGCACATTGTCCGCTTTGGCGCCTAACATCAGCCCCGCCCGCATATCCAGGCTGAGTACATCAAAACCCTTTTGCGAGTGATAGTCGCGTTGCCGGAGGTCAGCCCCCGCATACAACCTCCAGTTACCGTCAACCCTGCGAGTGGCTTCTCCGCCCGCAGCAAACCCGTAGTAATGATCTGACGCTTGTACGCTGGCAGGATCGAGAACATAGGGTGTCGTACCGACTAGTATCAGAGTCTGGTCGGTGGAATTATTGACGTTGCTGTCATGGCCGGCCGTTCCCTCGACATATCCGGTGAAGCGTGTCAGCTTTCCCGATTCCCGAGCGGCAATGTCATCCAGATATCTTTCAATGTTGGCCCGTGCCGCTTCGGGAGGATACTGTGTCAGTGCCGTGGCAAATTCGGTTTTGGCACGCGGCAGATCACCCAGCTGATAATAGGCTCGCGCAATGTCCAATCTGGCCGCGGCAGAATTCGGGTTGACCATCAATACCCTTTCAAGGGCGAGTGTCGCCCTGTCAGGCCTGCCGCTGTCCAGCGCGGCGATACCGATAAGATAATCAAAACGCTCTTCACCGGCATGCTCGAATTCGAGAGGCTCCAGCAATGAATAAGCCGCAGCAGGATTGCCGCCCCTGATCAAGGCATCGGCATCAGACAACAATTTCTCGTAAGCCGTACCGGTAATATCCGGATGTTGGCGGACCAGATCTCCACGCTGCCGGTTCTTCTGCGCAGCTTCCTGCGCATAGGCGCAACCCGCTGCAGACACGAATCCCAGGAGTGCAGAGGTCAACATTATCAAAACCTTCATTTCTCCCAACAGATTCGCGTCGTTACTCATATTCAAATCTAATGGCATCCTTCGTCATCATCATCGGTATCATGGTCAATCGTTGTGACTTGATCCTATTCCCCGGGATTGCTGATCTTTGCTGTGTTGATCAGACCCGCATCCTGAAGAAGTCGATGAGTTGGCAGCCGCTGCGGCGACAGGCAGCGTAAGATTGCTGGCCACAGGATAAGCATATGAGACTGCATTCAACGGAATCCCGAAATCATAGACCAGTGCGCTAAATGGAACTGTACCGGCAAGCGAGTGCGCCCCCGGAGCCACCGCCAGTGTGCCCACCGAGTAGATGCTGGTCCCGCCTATCGGGGTGAACGACGCGGCATCCACCACCGTGTTGTCGAGCATCAAGGTTCCCAGTGCGGACGTCTCTGTGACGACATTGATATAGTCCAGCGTGGTCCCGGCAAGTCCATGGACGCCGAACGTCGCACCGGTCGTGCCCAGTTCCGCGGGGGTCACGATGACCATGCTGGGGTCTCCCTTCCCGGCAGCGTCGTCTGAATACCCGCGCATGAATTGCGCCATGAGCACCGGGTTGTTTGACACGAACTCAGCCGGGCCCGTCAGTACGACATCGGCGAACTGGCCTGCATTCAATGTCCCGAACAGCCCGGCTGGTATCGTGTTGAATGTAGTGCCGTTCTGCGACGCGATGACTCGCACCGTATAGCGCGCACGCCCGCTGAACGGAGAAGTATGGAAAGTCTTGCCCCAAATGGATGTATCCGGAAGCTGTTCGACAAGGTAGTCGCAGGCATCTGTCCCGGATGGTATATCGGTACACAGATGGCCGCCGAACACCGCGACGGGCTTGTCGGCGCTCACCAGTGTACCCGTCATGTCTGCATTGGCGGGATTCTGCAGCTGAAATGTCTCTCCGGTGTTAAGCGTAACCGTAAACGCGACACCGGCCATTTGCGATATCCCGGCGGCAGTTGGAGTGATGGTGACGGTAGTGTTGTTCTGCGTCGCCACGAGCGCGAATTCCGAGCCGGTATATCTGCTGCTGGAGTAGGACATGATGTAGTAATTCGTCCCCAGACCCGCTGTCGGCAACGCAAGATAGCCGTCTGCAGAAGTTGCGCTCTCGGAAACAACATGCACGGATACCGGCGCGAGTGACGTCACGTGGATACCCTTGGCTTCCACCGTCTCGTTCGAAGTCAGTACAACCCCAGGGTCGAGCGTGATCTCGGTTTCGCCGCCCGCCGCAACGGAGAAGGCTGTGGTCACCCCGTTAAATATGACGCTTCCGGTGGTCGCGGTCGCCGCGGCCACGATCATCCTGTTGGCAACAGGCGCGTAATTGCACTGGGACGGGTCACTGACACAAAGATGGTTTGGAAGCGTCAAATAGAAATCCGTTCCGGTCGACGTGAGGACAGCGGCGAGTGCCGGAGCACTGGTTGAAGCGGTGGCTTGGGCCGGGCTCGAACTCCCGACATCGCATGCGGTCATGCATATCGATGCACAGAATAGTGATACGCAGAGCAGCGCCCTCGGAAGAATTCTGATTCTTTCTGAACAAACCACAATACTCCTCCGCCTCGTTATCAGTGGCCGCAGGAAAGTAATGGTCGTGCACGACGGGAGATTACACACACGGACGAACATCCGTATCGCGGTCCCGCTACCATAGTTTCCCTTAGGCCGGTGACTTTGCGTCCTTGTCTTTCGACAAGTTTGCCAAGTGGGGCCGATTATTCAGAAAAAGCCGATCAGGGTCAAAGTCTAACCGACGAGCGGTTCCAATAACGGATGAGTGGGGGAACCGGGAATTCAGCCAAAATGGCTAGATCAGGCCCTTTTCTGCGAATGACAAGGTTTGGCCGACCGCCACGATGAAGTGATCAAGCACGCGCACGTCCACCATAGCCAACGCCTGCTTCAGCGCATTGGTCAGCAGTTGATCGGACTGGCTGGGCTCTGCGACGCCCGACGGATGGTTGTGCGCGTTATGTGCCCCGATTTTTTATGTGCCCGAAGGAAGCCTCTTCGGCGTAGATTAGGGTTTGTTGTCCAGTGGCAGGGCACATAAC
Source organism: uncultured beta proteobacterium (assembly GCA_963723415.1). GTDB lineage: Bacteria > Pseudomonadota > Gammaproteobacteria > Burkholderiales > Gallionellaceae > Gallionella. The sequence goes on from CAVRQB010000004.1 coordinate 1,086,973, forward strand.
GACGGGTCAAGCGTAGCATGGTATCCCCTTCATTTTCATAGAGAGGTGGTTATCATGTTGGAACAACACTATCGGTCGCTTAAGGCACTTGATCGTGTCAGAGCCTTATGGTTGGGGCCGCAGATTGAGAGTTATGTTCGGTCTCTGGATGAGCAGCACACGTCCCATGCAACGGTTCGGCAGCACGTCAGAGCACTTGTGCACTTCAACAATTTCGTAACGGCACGATGCGTGACGCAGCTTCAGGAACTCCCCGCTCATGTCGATGCTTTCGTCGAACAGTGGAAGGCCGACCATAGCGCCTGGTGCAAGAATGCTCAGGACAGAGCGACAGTGGTTTCACAAAGCCGCATCCCTGTTGAGCGAATGCTGTGCATGGCTCTGCCCGGCTATAGACGCCCAACCAGCAAACTCTCCCTGCCGTTTTCTATTTCCGCCCCGGCTTTCTTCACATTCCTAGTCGAAGAGAAGGGGCTACGCCCCAACACGCTGCACAACTATACCTATACATTGCGCCCATTCGAGTCGTATCTGGAGCGTGCTGGCGTTGAGTTACCCGAACTAACACCAGCACACATCACCGCCTTTCTGACGGAGCGAGCCAAGGATCTTCATAAGTCAGGCATGCTCAATAGCACAACCTCCTTGCGCGTCTTCCTTCGCTATTTGCACCGGGAAGGTATCCTGGCATCGAATCTCGTGCCCAGTGTTCCTCGGGGACGGGCCTATAGGCAGGCCTCTATTCCCCGTGCGATTCGTTGGGAGGACGTGGAACAACTCCTCGCTAGCATCGACCGACGCTCGGTCTTGGGCAAACGGGACTACGCCATTTTGTTTCTGCTGGCTAGCTACGGGGTACGTTCCCGTGAGATCGCTGCCATGCAGTTGGATGATTTCGACTGGAAGCACTCCCAAGTCAGTATCCCCATGCGTAAAGGCGGACACTCGACACGCTATCCGCTGTCAGCGACGGTCGGCGAAGCGGTGATTGAGTATTTGCAGGTCCGCCGAACTGATGTGAAGCATCGCAGCGTTTTCCTCACGACCAAGTCACCCTACGTGCCGATGCAACACTTTACGGTTTCTGCAATGGTTGGCATCAGATTGCGAGCGGCCGGTATAAAGGTGTCGCGGGCTGGATCACACACACTGCGCCATACATGCATACAGCGTCTAGTTGAAGCCAACGTCCCATTCAAGGTCATTGGCGACTATGTGGGCCACCGCGATCCGGCTTCCACTCTGGTTTATGGCAAGGTGGCCGTGCACAAGCTGCGCGAACTCGTTATCGGAGACGCGGAGGATATGCTATGACCACCGTCTGGAATGGCTTTCATAGCCCCCTCGCACCTCATATCGAACAGTATTTGGCCTCCAAGCGCGCCATGGGATGTAAGTTCGCTAACGAGGATCGCATGCTGCGTTTGCTCGATCGGTTCCTGGATGAGCAAGGCATCACCAGCGTCGAAGCCGTAGATGCTGCGTGCCTGGAGGCGTTCATGGCCTCACGCCGCCGCGTCAATCCGCGCAGCTACAACCATTTGTTGGGCGTTGTGCGCCGTCTGTTTGACTGGATCGTCGGCCAGCAGATTCTGAGAATCTCACCACTGCAAGCCCGATCACGCCCCGAGACTGCGCGCAGGTTACCCTTCCTGTTTCAGCCAGAGGCCATCAAGCAACTGTTGATCAAGGCTCGGGCATTGCAGGACAACCAACGAGCTCGGTTACGGGGTGCCACCTACGAGACGATCTTCGCCTTGCTCGCAGCGCTAGGCTTGCGTGTCGGCGAAGTTGTCCGCCTTCAGTGCGGTGACATTGACCTGGAACGCGAAGTGCTGGAGATTCGCGACACCAAGTTCGGCAAGAGCAGATTGGTGCCGTTTGGCCCCAAGTTGGCCGCCAGGCTGCGTTGCTATTTGGCACAGCGTGAGGCTCAAGGCTACGTCTGCGCCAGTACCAGCTTCCTGTTTACTTGGAACGGACGTACCCATATCAGTACGAACAGCATCCGCAATACGTTTCGGGATGTCCTGTTGCCTCAACTAACCCTGGGTGTTCCGGCCGGAGTCTTCGGCCCCCATGTTCATGGGCTACGTCACTCGTTCGCTGTCCGGACGCTACTGAACTGGTACCGTCAGGGGATTGCACCTGCCGAACGACTGCACCACCTGTCGACCTTTCTGGGGCACATCAACCCAGTTAGCACCGCCGTGTACCTCACCATAACCAGCGAACTCTTCAGCGCCGCCAATCAGCGATTTGAAGCCTTCGCGCCCATACTTCTCGAAGAGGTGACGCCATGAAGCCTCAGAGTTTTTCGAAGATCATCTATGGCTATTTCATGGACTATCTTCCGCAGCAGAAAGGCCTGCAACCAAGCTCGATTCGGAGTTACAGGGACAGTCTGCGCTTATTTCTGATCTTCGTCGCCAAATTGCATCACCGAGGCGTGAGCGAGCTTGCGTTGGAACACCTAGATTACCGGTCGGTACTGGCCTTCCTGCGCGACATGGAGAAGGAACGCGGAAATGCTATCACCACTCGCAACCAGCGCCTGGCGGCGCTGCATACGTTGTACGAGTACATCGGTCGCAACGTTCCGGAGATGCTCCCGTTCTGCGCAAAGGTCGCAGCCATTCCGATGAAGCGTTGCCCTCTGCCCGAGATGAAGTTCCTGGCGCGCGAGGACGTCGAGGCTTTGTTTGCCTGCATTCCCGACCAAGACAGGCTTTCGATACGGGATCGAGCATTGTTCATGTTGCTTTACAACACGGGTGCTCGCGTCTCCGAAGTCGCCCAGTTGACGGTCGGCCAACTCGATCTCCAATCGCCCGCTCAGGTACGGCTACTGGGCAAAGGTTCGAAGTGGCGAATATGCCCTCTATGGGGCCAGACGGCGAAGTGCTTGCGAACCATGCTTGATGAACGTTCCACTTCTTTGGAGTCGACTACTCCTGTGTTTGTAGGGACCAGCGGCGAGCCGATGACCAGATTCGGGATCTACAAGCGTATCCGCCATCACGCACAAGTCTGGGAGGATTCAGTCAAGCCTTCATCGCAGGTCCGAATCACGCCGCATGTATTTCGCCACACCACTGCGGTTCATCTGCTGGAGGCCGGCGTCGAGGTGAACGTTATCAGAGGATGGTTGGGGCACGTCAGCCTGAACACGACCAACCGATATGCTGAAATTACCATCCGCATGAAAGCAAATGCACTGGAGTTGTGCGAGCCCATTGCTACAAATGTGGGCCGGACACGTAAATCTGCGTGGCAAGACGATGCGGGAATGTTGGCGTGGCTGTCCTCGTTGTAGCAGCACCGCCGCCGGGGACGATCTACTATGGACTTTACTTGATCGATCGTCCCTGCTTAAAACAACCATCCGTCTTCGCGTGGAGCAGGGATTCACCGATCTAATGGTCGGGCTGTTATGTGCCATGGTCATGGACAACAAACCCCAATCTACGCCAAAGAGGCTTCCTTCGGGCACATAAAAAATCGGGGCACATAAGGCGCATTATGTGGCGCACCACAAAATGCGCGAGTATCACAGCCGCAGCGTTATGCGCCAGCGCCCGTTTGACCACTTCGCGGGGATACACACTGGTCTGGCTGAGTGTGCCATGGAACAACTCCTCCGATGCGATCACACGGTGCTGGGTATACAGGAACAAGACCAGGAAAACTTCCTGCTGCCGCGCACCAAGCAACAGTTGCAAATAGTCGCGAACCGCACGCGGTGAATTGAGCGCATCCCCACGCTGTAATTCTTCCCGTAGTGCGCGCCGCGACATTTCCAGCGCCGCTTGCAGTTGCACAAACTTCGCCTGCCCCATGCCTTTGGTTTCGCAAAAATCCGATTCGCTGGCGGATACCAAACGGGTGAGATTGCCAAACCTGTTGAGCAACTCGCGCGCCAGATCCACCGCGCTTTTCCCGGCCACGCCGGTGCGCAGAAAGATTGCCAGCAATTCCGCATCGGACAGCGAAGCCGCGCCGCGGGTCAACAGTTTCTCGCGCGGACGTTCGCCTTCGGGCCAGTCTGTGATTGCCATGACACTCCTCAGTTTTCAGCATATGGCTCCCCCGAGCATTTTAGACCGGGATTCGGCCGCGATATACCGCTCCGCACCTTATCAAATTCGGCGCACTGTCATCATCAGGCGCCGGCTTGATATAGACATCGCAATAATAATTGCGTTATGCTGGTTCCGGTAGTAAACAAACACCACCCATCATACGGAAGGCTTACATCATGAAGAAGCACTTGTCATTGCTATGCGTCATAGGCTGTTTTTCCCAGTCGTCCTGGGCTGCCGACATCAACAATCTGTCGGTGCTTGGTCAACCCGCTTTCAAGGATTTCTCGGATGACCTGGGCGCGGCGCTGAGCTACAAACCGATCACGCCAACGGCGCCATTGGGCGTCACGGGTTTCGATGTCGGCGTGGAGGCAACTTCGACCAAAGTCAGAAACCTGGATCTGGCCACCAACAGCTCGTCGACCAACCTCGTCGTGCCCAAGCTGCATGCCTACAAAGGGTTGCCCCTTGGCTTCGATATCGGCGCATTCTACTCCGCAGTACCCACGACCAATATCAAGCTGTATGGCGGTGAATTGCGCTATGCCATACTCGAAGGCGGAGTGGCCCAGCCTGCTGTCGGTATCCGCGGCGCAATGACCAAATTGACCGGCGTGAGCCAACTGGACTTGAATACCAAAAGCCTGGACCTATCCATTTCCAAAGGCTTCGCGATGTTCACCCCGTATGCAGGGCTGGGCACTGTCTGGGTAGACAGCACACCCAACGGAATAGCAGGGTTGACGTCTGTATCAGACCGCGAGAACAAGATCTTTGTCGGCGGCAACCTCAACTTCGGGGTGGCGAATGTCGCCCTGGAATATGACAAGACGGGCTCCGCTCCATCCTACAGCGCAAAACTGGGGTTCCGTTTCTAGCTTGTCGCCCCGGCCTGCAGGACCCGCGCAATTGAACGGGCTGCCGTTTCGGGCAGCCCGGGTAAATATAACCGGCCCCGGACTCAGATCCTTGAAGACCTGGCGGGCGTGCATACTACCGTTTGGCGACGCGCGCCATCTCGACCAGAACTGTCCTTGCCTGTTGGGCATCCATAACCGGTTGATCGAAATCAAAACGCAGCACATTCCCATCCGCACGCACGTCGAATCCATCGCAGTCCAAGCCCAGCATCTCCACATCCGTTGCGGCGAGCTGATGGAAGTGCCGGCAGTAATTTCTCATCGTGTCCTGATGGTCCGAGTTCATGTGCGCGATCACGCCTGATTCCTGCCCGATCAGAGGGTAAGGTTGTACCTGATAATCACCGATGTCGACCCAGTGGATGCGGCCAAATCCGCCGATATAGCGGACCGCCACCGGGCGGATGCGATAGAATGAAAAATCGTGCATTTCGAAATAGGTTTTTGCTTCCGGGAAATAGCGGAGATAGCGAAGCCCCGCTTGTTCCCGGTCCCTCTCCGGCGATGCATCGCCCACCACGGTCACCCTTCCCTGGGCCTGGATATCGGCATCGCGCTGCTCATGTGTGATCAGGCTGACGCGCGAATCATGCCCGATGTTTTTGGTATGTTCCGCGAGGGTGCTGATGAAGATCATCAGGCTGCCGTCATGATCCACCAGGTACGTCGCGATCGAGCCGAACGGGTACCCGTCAATTTTCTTTGACAGTGTGCTCAGTACACCGTAACGATGGGACCTCAGCATCCCGCGTGCTTCGCGCGCAATGCTCATGCAGATAGTTTCAGGGCTGTCTGCGCCAGGCGCCTGCCCAATGCCATGCACAGCTTCTTTTCGGCATCGCTGATCGCGATGTCATTGGCGATGCCCGCGACATGGCTCGCACCGTAGGGCGTGCCGCCGCTTCGCGTGGAGGTCAGTTCGGGCTCCGAATAGGGCAAACCGACGATGACCATCCCGTGGTGCAGCAACGGCAACATCATCGACAGCAGTGTGCTTTCCTGCCCGCCGTGCATGGTGCCTGTGGATGTGAACAGTGCCGCCGGCTTGCCGACCAGTGTGTGCTTCATCCATGCTCCCCCGGTGCTGTCCCAGAAATATTTCATCGCGGACGCCATGTTGCCGAAGCGCGTCGGGCTGCCCAATGCCAGGCCCATGCATTCCTCGAGATCGCGCAATTGGACATAGGGTGCACCGCTGTCAGGTATGCCCGACTCTGTCGCCTCGGATACCGAAGATACCTTGGGCACAGTGCGCAAGCGGGCGAGCACACCACGCTCTTGTTCCACCCCGCGCGCAACCAGCTGGGCCATTTGCCGTGTCGCGCCATGCTGGCTGTAATACAGCACGAGTATTTCTTTGTCGGTTATCATTGTTCAATTATATGGAAATGGTCGGGCCATGAGAAATGATTTGCGCGATATGCGGGCATTGCTTCGTTTGATCGCAACACGATTCGTAAGGGATCGTTGCGCGCAGACTGCGGCGAGCCTCACCTTTACCACGTTGCTGTCGCTGGTGCCGATGTTCACCATCGCCCTGACCGTCCTTTCGGCGTTTCCGGTATTCGAGGATTTTTCGGCGCATATCAAGACCTATCTCCTGAACAATCTGATGCCGGAAAACGCCGCGATAATCATCACGCAGTATATGCAACAATTTGCCGACAGTGCAACACGCCTGACCGCTGTTGGCATCGTGTTTCTCGCGGTCACCGCCCTGTCGATGATGCTCACGATAGACCATGCGTTCAATGTCATTTGGCGGGTGACCAGGCCCCGGCCCCTGGTCAAACGTCTGGTGGCTTACTGGGCCGTGCTGACGTTGGGGCCGCTGCTGATCGGAGCGAGTTTGTCTCTGACCTCATGGTTGATTGGATTGTCCATGGGGCATGGCAAGGATATTTCGTCATTCGGGATCGTCGTGCTTAAAACATTGCCGATTCTGTTTGCCGCCCTGGCATTCACGATGTTATTCCGGCTGGTGCCAAATCGACATGTGCCGCGCACCCACGCACTGATAGGCGGGCTGGTGTCTGCACTGGCGTTTGAATCGTCAAACCGCATCTTTGGCTATTACATCAGCCACTTTCCCACCTACAAACTGGTATACGGCGCTTTTGCCAGCATCCCGATATTCTTGATGTGGATCTACCTGTCCTGGCTGACCATCCTGTTTGGCGCTGTCATCGCCGCATCGCTTTCGCATTGGCGCACGCCGGCCGAACATGATCCGGCACCCGCGACCCGGCTGCTGGATGCACTGCGCATCCTGCAGATCCTGGACAAAGGATTGCAAAGTGGAAGCGCGAGCACCCTGCAGGAATTGTCCAGATCCTTGCTGCTCGGGTATGACACGCTTGAAGTGATGCTCGAGGAATTGGGCAGCGCGGGCATGGTGAGCAAGCTGGAAGGAAACGGATGGGTGATGACGCGTGAAGCGAGCCATATCCGCCTGCCCGAATTGGTGCGCCTGTATGTGCTGGATCGCAAGTCCTTGCCCTCGGGAAGGAACGACGATCCATTGCAGAATTGGATTCTGTCCTGTGCAGCAGCGCTTGAGCAGTGCACTGATATCAGGCTGCAAGAACTCTTTGCGATGCAAACTGCCGGAAAGCTTGCCCGGCCTGACTAATTGCGCTTTAATGCGCGGCGATTTGCAATCAGGTATGGGGAGCCTCGATATGAAGTTCATTGAAACATGGTTTGAAGGTTCATTATGGAGCAGCCGTTTTATCGTGTTGGCGGCGGTACTGGGCAGTCTGTTCGCGGGTTTCGTTATTTTCTACATGGCCACTGTGGATGTCGTATATCTGGCGCAGCACATGCTCCATTACGCCGATCCGGAAATGACCGACGAAGCGCGCAAGCTGCTGCACGACAGGACGGTATCGCACATCGTGGAAGTGGTGGACGGCTATTTGCTGGCAACGGTGTTGCTGATCTTCTCGTTTGGCCTCTATGAACTGTTTATCAGCGAAATAGACCAGGCCAAGGGCAGCGAGGGCTCCAACAAGGTACTGGTGATCAACAGCCTGGACGACTTGAAATCGCGTTTGGCCAAGGTGATCATGATGATCATGATCGTCACCTTGTTTGAACAGTCGCTTAACATGAAGATGGGCTCGCCGATAGACCTGGTCTATCTGGGCGGAGCGATCATTTGTGTCGCGCTGGCGCTATATCTGACCCATGGAGTCGAGCATGGCGCAAAGACCGGACATGAGAAAGAATCCGAAGAGGCCGAAGGTGAAGCTGCCGCTCAAAAGCAGGAGTCGCATTGATGCGATCCATGCTCATGCTGCTGGCTGCCTGCTCACTACTGTTCGCTCTGGTCGCGGCGGCGCAAGAGTTCACATTGGAAGATATACAAGGCAAAACGCATCGCCTGGCCGATTACCGCGGCAAGTGGGTGCTAGTGAATTATTGGGCGACCTGGTGCCCGCCCTGCCTCGATGAAATCCCCGAACTGGTCAGCCTGAATAATGCGCATCATGACAAGGATCTGCAGGTGATCGGTATTGCGATAGATTCAGGTTCCAGCCAAAAAATCGCCGACTTCGTAAAAGCGCATGGCATGAGCTATCCGGTGGTGATCGGCGACCGCAAGGTCACCGCCCAGATCGGCGCGGTAGACGTTCTGCCGGTCAGTTTTTTGTACAACCCCAGGGGTGAACAGGTGAATTATCAGGCGGGTGAGGTCACGCGCACAAGTATAGAGGCCTATATCAAAAAGAATTAGGTCAATTTGAAGAAGAGTAATAGTTGCTGACTTTGCGGGGTGGCAATGCCCAGTGGTTGTGCCAGGCGGCGCGCACCAGATTCGGATATTCCGGTTTGCCGAGGGTGCCGTTGTAGCGCCCCAGCGCGCGATACAGATCGCCCTTTTCCATGTCCAGATAATAGCGCAGGATGGTGCAACCGTAGCGCAGGTTGACGCGCAGATGGAACAAATCTTGTCCCTCGGTGCCCAGTTCCTTTACCCAGAATGGCATCACCTGCATATAGCCTCGGGCCCCGTCCCTGGATACGGCATACTTGTTGAAACTGCTTTCCACCTCGATCAAGCCCAAAACCAGTTCCGGATCGAGCCCTGCGCGTGTAGCTTCATAATGCACGGTCTTCAGGAAATCCATGCGGTAATCCGTATCGGGAATGCTCTTCCGCAATCTGCGCGACATGGTGTTCAGCCAGAAATCCGCTTCATATTGCGTGGCAAACGCGAGCTTCGGTGATGCCTGGTCCGACACGTTGCGCTGCAACACCGCGCGCACACTGGCAGACAGCGGCGCGTAAATCTGTCTGCCGGCGTTTGCGGAACCGGCGAACAGTATCCCTGCGATGCACATAGGCAAGGCAAAATAGCGTTGCAACGCTTGTGGATTTAGCCGCATAGCCTTGATTCTACGAACTCCAGCGCGTTTTGCAAGGGAAATGCTTGTGCGGCAGTATCGCGCCGTCCCTGATATTCCAGCATGCCGTCCTTCAATCCGCGCTCGCCGATGACGATGCGATGCGGAATACCGATCAACTCCATGTCGGCAAACATCACGCCGGGCCGCTCGTCGCGGTCATCCAGCAAAGCCTCGATTCCGGCGGCCTGCAGCGTAGAATATAACTGTTCGGTTGCCTCGCGGACCGTTGGGCTCTTGTTCATGCCGATCGGCACGATAGCGATCTGGAAAGGCGCCATCGCGGCCGGCAATATGATGCCGCGCTCGTCGAGATTCTGCTCGATCGCGGCAGCAACGATGCGCGACACGCCGATGCCGTAACAGCCCATCTCGATGATCTGTGCCTTGCCTTGCGCATCCAGAAAAGTGGCCTCCAGGGCTTCGGCATATTTGGTGCGCAACTGGAAGATATGGCCGACTTCGATGCCGCGGCAGATTTCCAGCGTGCCTTTGCCATCCGGCGATGGATCGTCCGCAACCACGTTGCGCAGGTCGTGCACGTCGGTTTCATCGAAATGCACGTCGCGTCCGAAATTAGCTCCGGTGAAATGGAAACCTGCTTCATTTGCGCCGCATACGAAATCCGACATCGTCGTCACACTGCGATCAATTACAATTGGCGGCGTTGCCAACATTTCGGCTGTTTGAAGATTTGGGTACGGGGATGAAACCTTGATGGATACGAGTTTTCGAGGTGGATTAATTGGGCCAATATAGCCAGAGCGACAGTCCATGTTTTGTTGAATCTCATCGTCTGTGGCAAAACGAAACTCCCCCAGTAATTTGCTGACTTTGACTTCGTTCAGGGTATGGTCTCCACGTAGCAACAGTAGAATAAAGCGGCCTTCCCCATTTACTACGGCAATGCACTTGAGAATTTGCCGCTCTGAAACACCCAGGAACGCAGCGACTTCTGCGATGCTCTTCTGGCCGGGAGTTGCAACTTTTTTCATGGATTGCGTGGCAGCGGCACGCGGCGCACTCGGCGCAACAGCTTCCGCCAGTTCCACATTCGCGGCGTAATCCGAAGTGGGGGAGTAGGCCAGCGCATCCTCGCCGGAGTCGGCCAGCACATGGAACTCGTGCGAACCGCTGCCGCCGATAGCGCCGGTGTCCGCCGCGACCGCGCGGAATTTCAGGCCGAGGCGGGTGAAGATGCGCGAGTAAGTGTCGTGCATCACCCGGTAAGTCTGCTCCAGGCTCGCATAATCGGCATGGAAGGAGTAGGCATCCTTCATCAGGAACTCGCGCGCGCGCATCACGCCGAAACGCGGGCGCACTTCGTCGCGGAACTTGGTCTGGATCTGGTAGAAGTTGACCGGCAGCTGGCGGTAGCTGCGTATCTCGCGGCGCGCGATATCGGTGATCACTTCCTCGTGGGTAGGCCCGAAGCAGAAGTCGTTGCCGTGCCGGTCCTTGATCTTCAGCATCTGCGGGCCGAACACCTCCCAGCGCCCGGTTTCCTGCCACAGTTCGGCGGGCTGCACTGCGGGCATCAGCAGTTCGATGCCTCCGCTGCGGTCCATCTCTTCGCGCACGATGCTCTCGACCTTGCGCAATACGCGCAGCCCGAGCGGCATCCAGGTATACAGGCCGCTGGCCAGCTTCCTGATATAGCCCGCGCGCATCATCAGTTTGTGGCTGGGAAGTTCGGCTTCGGAAGGAGCCTCTTTCAGGGTGGAGATGAAGAATTGTGAAACGCGCATGGTGAATACGACCTGATTTTAGGAAATGAACGGATGATTTTACAGGGAATGCCTTCGTTCCGGTATGCTGGAGCGATTCCAAATATCCGATCGGCTTTTCTTTACTGCGGAAATGTGAAAGAATCCAAGCATTAAAATTAACTTGAGCAGAGTTGAAAATGATAGACCGAGACGGCTACCGCCCGAATGTCGGCATCATCATCACGAACAGCAGGAATCAGGTGCTCTGGGGCAAGCGGGTCAGGCAGCATGCATGGCAGTTTCCGCAGGGCGGGATCCAGCACGGCGAATCCCCCGAGCAGGCGATGTACCGCGAGTTGCATGAAGAGGTCGGCTTGATGCCGGAACATGTGAAGATACTCGGGCGCACCCGCGACTGGATGCGCTATGAGGTTCCGCAAAGCTGGAGCAAGCGTGAATCGCGCGGCGGTTATCGCGGGCAGAAACAGATATGGTTCCTGCTGCTCCTGGTTGGTCGTGATTGTGATGTCTGTTTGCGTGCCAGTGCGCACCCCGAGTTCGATGCTTGGCGCTGGAACGATTACTGGCTGGACATCAACGCCGTGATCGAATTCAAACGCGAGGTGTATACCATGGCGCTGAATGAACTGGCCGGCTATCTTCCTTCGCTCAGGCATAACGCCCCACACCTGCAGCACGCGCACAGGTGACAACAGTAAATCCTTAAGGGGAGCTGCATGATCAAGGAATACAAACCTCTGCAAATCTTTTCTTTGAAAACGGGTTCGTCGTTTGTGCGTCCGGTCCAGTCGTTGCCGGAGCGCGTCAAACTCAGTGATCCGGCGATCAGCGTGATGACCGATCTGAGCAAAGTTTCGGTGGTAAGCGTGCGCGCCAAGACTTCCATGGACAGGGCCAATGCCAAAATGATCCGGTATGGCGTGCGCTTGCTGCTGGTTCTGGACGACAACGAACAAGTGGCGGGATTGCTGACGGCTACCGATATTCTCGGGGAAAAGCCGATGCGCTACCTGCAAAACATGGGCGGCACTCATGAAGATATCATGGTGCGCGACATCATGACTTCTCCGCGCGAATTGGAAGCGCTGAAAATCGAAGATGTGCGAAATGCGAAAGTCGGGCAGATCGTCGCCACCCTGAAGAAATCCCACCGGCAGCACGCGCTGGTGGTCTCGGAAGGCGCGGATGGCAAACAGGCCGTCTGCGGCCTGTTCTCCATCACCCAGATCGCGCGCCAATTGGGCGCGCAGGTCCAGAGTTTCGAACTGGCGCGCACGTTCGCCGAGATCGAGGCGGTCATCGCCCGCGGGTGAATACCAGGATTGATGAGCATCAACCTTGCTGAATCCCTGCCCGCACAGCCTCGTCTCAATCGATAAATCCGCTCGAATCAGACTTGCACCATTACAACTGGCCGATCCACCAGGCCCTCAATAAACAATGGCCGGTTCTGCCACGCCCTCAGCGACCATGATATAAATCCGGACATCGGCAATAGTTCGTCTTGCTTTCGGAGCTTCCGGTTTATGGCAGGCAGTTAACGGGGGCAAGAGTCGGCTTTCGACACCCAAGGGACATAGGGCCAGCTAAATCAACTGCCGGAAACCGGGCATTCGCAACTATCGGCGACCGACCCTTGCAGAAGCATCGGAATGAAAAAAATATATTTCCAGATTATTTTATTAACAAAAAAGTATTGGATGTTGGCAATGTCGATATAAATGGGACATTGAGACCACTTTTCTCCGGCTGTGAATATCTCGGAATTGACGTGGCTGCAGGCAAAGGCGTCGATCTAGTATGCAAAGGTGAAGAATACGATGGCCCAGATAACACTTTCGATACAGTAGTCAGCGGCGAGGTCATGGAACATAATCCGTATTGGGCTGAAAAAATGCGTAATATGATTCGCGTGTGTAAGCCTGGTGGACTTGTAGTAATGACCTGTGCGGGACTGGGTAGGGGGAGCATGGGACTACAAGAACGGCAGATGGCCTACTTCTTTCAGTTGAAATTGGATGGGACTACTATCGAAATTTGAAAGAATCTGATTTTAGAACGGCTGGGGCAGTTGATGGATTAGAGTGCGTATTCATATCAAATTACTATCAATATGATTTATAGGGCACCTCTAATAATACGATTTAGCGGCTCCTTGATTAATTTCAGCTCAACTTTTCTGCTAATCGTCAGATTTTCTGTTTAAAGCTTGGCCATTTTAGCTTTTCTAATAAGCCTTTTTGCCATTTCATGCCATAGCGGACGCAACTTTCCTGTCGCGTCTCATCAATTGCCCCAGACGCACCATGTTATAAACCAGGTTCATCATTCCGATCTTGACCTGTGCTCGTAGCAGCCCAATGGTGCGCACGATGTGACCGCCCATCTGAGCTTGTGCTCCAAACACATGTTCGACACGTGAGCGAACTCGGCTCTTCTCTTTGTTTGATGCCTTCTGTGCCTCGGTCAGTGGGCGGTTACGCGATCCCTTCTCACAGATTTGACTTTGCATTTTGCACGCTGACAGTTGCGCTTCCTTTTCTGCCGAACGATAAGCACTATCCGCATACACAGCACGTTTATTGCCTTCTTCATTCTCCGTGTGATCTAAAATCGCTTCGAACACTTGACTATCATGTACTGCTGCATCAGTTACCGCGTAGCTTTGTACCAGTTTGTGTTCCTGATCGGCGTTGATGTGGTTCTTGAACCCATAATGGTTCTCGTTGTTCTTCTTGGTCCAGCGTGCATCAATGTCCTTTTGTGCCAGCTTGTGCTGATTGGCATTTTTGCCCCACTCAATCGGTATAGCACCTTCTTTAAGCAGTGCATTCTCTTCGCGGCTATTGCGTTGTCTGGGTGCTTCGACAAAGGTGGCATCAATCATTTGTCCGGCACGGGCGACATAGCCGCGTTGCGCCAGTTGTTCATGAAAGCGATTAAACAGTACCTCCGTCAGTTGCCGCTCTTTCAGTCTTTCCCTAAATAGCCAGACGGTTTTGGCATCTGGTACTTTGTCTTCCAGTTGCAATCCAAGAAAGCGCATGAAAGAAAGCCGATCACGAATTTGGTATTCAATTCGGTCGTCAGAGAGGTTGTGCAGTTGTTGCAGCACAAGAATCTTGAACATCAGTACGACATCAATAGGCTTGGCACCCGCATTGCTCTTGCGTGCTTTATCGTGGATGCTATCCAAGTCCGCACGAAATGCTTCCCAGTCAATCTGAGCGTTCAATCCAACCAGCGGATCGCCCATTTCGGTCAGCTTGGCAGTCCGTTCCGCAATATCAAACAATCCAGGTTGTCTTTTATGTTTCATCCTATATGCTCACGTTGTAAAATGGCTCCCGTACATAACGTTTCACGCCAAGGTTCGTGTACTGTTGCCAAGAATATCAGGCGAATTAAATGCGCGGCCATGAAAATTGACATTGAAAAACTCACTGAAGATGAACTGATCGATCTCAACAATCGAATCGTTGCCCGTCTCAAGTTCATTCAACAATTTCGTGCACACTCAAAAATGCTTGAATTCAGCATAGGTGACCGCGTTTCATTTCAACCAGAAGGACACCCCGAACTCACTGGAATGTTGACCCGCTACAACAAAAAATCAGTGACCATCATTACTGATAGTGGGCAGCAATGGAACGTCGCACCTGGCTTCTTGCGTAAGGCAGATAAAACATCGACTGCATCTTCACGTTCCGCCACCGTTCTCCACCTGACAAAAAAATAAGCTCACTGAAAATTATCAGCAATTATTAGAGGTGCCCTATACATGGTTGGTATTAAAAAACCAGTTTCTGAAAGTGATTTAATAAAATTAAAATCTATTAAGGAAACCCCGATTAAGTCCACGCGATGAGGATGTAGTGCGTTAATGTCCGAGGCACTCCACAAGGGACGAATGAGATGAAACAACAAACATTGGCAGTGAATGGATTCGAGGCATATCGGAAGACGACCCGGAAGGGAGAATTTCTCTCTCGCATGGACAAACTCGTTCCCTGGTCAGAATTCTGTTCAGTGATTGCGCCTTGCTATCCGAAGGCTGGAAATGGACGTCCCCCTATTGGGCTAGAGCGCATGCTGAGGATGTACTTCATCGCCAACTGGTTCAACCTGTCCGATGAGTCATGCGAAGATGCTCTGTATGACACTCCGTCATTCCGTGAATTCTGCCGGATCGACTTGGGAAGAGAGCGGGCGCCGGATGAGACGACGCTGATGAACTTCCGCCATTTGCTTGAGCAGAACAATCTGGGCGCAGCGATGTTTGCCAAGGTAGGCGAGTTACTTCTGGCCAATGGGATGA
This sequence comes from uncultured beta proteobacterium, assembly GCA_963723415.1. Taxonomy (GTDB): domain Bacteria; phylum Pseudomonadota; class Gammaproteobacteria; order Burkholderiales; family Gallionellaceae; genus Gallionella. The sequence goes on from CAVRQB010000004.1 coordinate 1,102,435, forward strand.
AGCTCTCAGGCGGCACCATTGTGGACGCCACCATCATTGCCGCGCCAAGCTCAACCAAGAATGCAGACAACGCACGTGATCCCGAGATGCACCAGACCAAGAAGGGCAACCAATGGCACTTCGGCATGAAGGTACATATTGGCGTGGACAGCAAAACCGGCCTCACCCATAGCGCCAGCGTCACCTCCGCCAACGTCCACGATAGCCAGGAACTACCGAATCTGCTTCATGGCGATGAGGCGCGACTGTACGGTGACAGCGCATACATTGGCCAGAAAGAAGTGCTCAACCAGGCTGCTCCGCAGGCACGTGACTTCACCAATAAACGAGCCCGCCGCAATACCCCATTGACCGATGCAGACAAGGAAACCAATCGCAGGAAATCGCAGGTGCGTGCCAAGGTCGAACACCCATTCCGACCGCTCAAGAGCATCTATGGATTTGCCAAGGTGCGCTATCGTGGCTTGATGAAGAACGCCAACCGTGCATTTGCTTTGCTGGCGCTGATCAATCTGGACAAATGGGGACTGCCACTGACAGGACAGGTGCGTCCAGCGTAGCAAAGAACAGGGGAATATCCCCTGAATGAGGCGATGTGATGCGTGATTGCAGATGAAAAAACAACTTTTTGTTCAACAATCCTGATTCGTCAACACAACTCCTGCTCCGCGTAGGTACTTGTTCGGCGTTTCCTTAAATATGACTACCGAAAAGTTAGCTATGCATCTTGGAAAGCAATACGTCGGGCAATAAGATTAAATCTCCTGAGTGAGAGATTTAGAAATTAACTAAATTGTAGTAGTCGCCCTTTACATGGCTGCGCCCTGACGAACTTCACTCGGCAAAATTTACAGCCATAGCAGTTAGTCGCAATCGACTGCGTCTGGCACCTTCCCGCCCTTCCCCAAGTTCCGCTTGTCCGCCTTAAATTCTGAAGTCTGAAGAAGCTAGTGTTTTCCGGTGCTGCCGAATCCGCCGCTTCCGCGCTCGCTCTCCGGAAATTCTTCGACGATGTTGAACTTTGCCTGCATCACCGGGACGATCACCAGTTGCGCCATCCGCTCCATCGGCATCAGCGTGAAAGGGATCTGGCTGCGGTTCCACAGCGAGACGAATATCTGCCCCTGATAATCCGAGTCGATCAGGCCGATCAGATTGCCGAGCACGATACCGTGCTTGTGCCCCAGACCCGACCGCGGCAGTATCAGCGCGGCATAGCCCGAGTTGCCCAGATGGATGGCGATGCCGCTCGGGATCAGCTCGGTCTGTTTGGGCTGGATCACCATGTTGTGTTCGATGCAGGCGCGCAGATCGATGCCGGCAGAACCTGCCGTCGCATAGCCGGGCATGTTTTCATGCAGGCGATGGTCGAGGATCTTGACATCGACCGGGATGTGTTCCGTTGCGGCGTTGCTTTTCATTGAATACTCCTCACTTGATCCGTTGTGCGATGCGCTGCATCAATTGCCTTGCCAGCGTCAGCTTGTCGGCGCGCGGCAGCGTCTGCCTGCCGCTGTCATCGAACAGCACCAGTTCGTTGTCGTCGCTGCCCACCGCCTGCTGCACCAGATTGCCGACCAGCAGCGGCAGTTTCTTTGCGTGGCGTTTCTGCTCGGCATATTCGGCGAGATTCTCGCTCTCGGCGGCAAAACCCACGCAGAACGGGGGATCGGGCAGGTTGGCGACGTACGCCAGGATATCCGGGTTGGGTACGAGTTGCAGCGTGAGATTGCTCGAACTTTTCTTGATCTTTTGCGCGCCGGGCTTTGCGGGACGGTAATCCGCCACGGCCGCGACGCCGATAAAGATATCGCAATCGCCTAGATGCTGCTTGACCGCCTCGAACATCTGCTTGGCACTCTGCACATCCACGCTTTGCACGCCTTGCGGCTTGGCAAGCGCGGTCGGGCCGGATATCAGCAGCACATTCGCGCCCGATTCCTGCGCGGCTTGCGCGATCGCATAGCCCATCTTGCCGGAACTGCGATTGGTGATACCGCGCACTGTATCGATCGCCTCATAGGTGGGCCCCGCGGTGACCAAGACATTTTTGCCGCTCAATTCCCTCTCCTCCAGGGGGAGGGTTAGGGTGGGGGAGCTCCCGTTCAGTGATTCATGACTCTTTAAATACACCGCAATATCCCGTGCCAATTGTGCCGCTTCCACCATCCGCCCCATGCCCTCTTCCCCGCATGCCTGCTCGCCGCTGTCCGGGCCGAGCACTTGCACGCCATCGGCTATCAGTTGCGCGACATTGCGCCGCGTAGCCGCGTTCAGCCACATCTCGCGATTCATCGCAGGGGCGATGATCAACGGGCACGCGCGCGCGAGGCACAGGGTTGAAAGCAGATCATCGGCCAGTCCGTTGGCCAGCTTGGCGATGAAATCGGCGCTCGCCGGGGCGATCACGATCGCATCTGCGGCACGGCTCAGATTGATATGCGCCATGCTGTTGGGGATGCGCGCATCCCACTGGTCGGTGAACACCGGCTTCCCAGACAGGCCCTGCATCGTGGTCGGCGTGATGAAATGGCCTGCCGCCTCGGTCATGACGACCTGGATATCGATGCCCTGCTTCGTCAACAGACGCAGCAACTCGGCGGACTTGTATGCCGCGATGCCGCCCGTGATGCCCAGGACGATTCGGTTCGGCACGACGTGCTTTTCGCTTTGTTGTTTCATAATGCCGTGTATCTTACAAGAAAAGGCACCGTGATATCCAATGCGCTGCTGCACATTGTCATTGAAATCCGTTGCATATCTCCGGGAATCGGCATAGGGGGCAGCCATTATAGCTGCACCCCTGCCACACCACCCGGCATGCGGGTCCGCACCGGGCGGTTCGAGAAGTTGAGGTCATGAGAGACGAGGTGCGCCCAAGCGATCGAAGTAGGCGATGGTCATCACGGTTTTCAGCACACCGTCGCTGTTACGCCACCAGCAGCGGGAGTTTCCGGCCACTTGTTTCGCCACACTTGCCGACGCCCCAAGGGCTTTCAACTCTCTGTACATCGTCGTACCGCGTTTCCAGTGCTTAAGCTGGATCGCCCGGAGTCGGTGCCGTAGCCATTCATCCAAACCGAGCCAGATGCGTGGCGTTTGCGCCAACCCGTAGTACGCTTTCCAACCCAGCAGATAAGGTCGCAAGCGTTCGACGACCTCATCCATGCTACGCCCACCGGAACGCCGCGTCAGTTCCCGCACCCGTTGCTTGAACGTCGCCAATGGTTTGGCGGCGACCTTGCGCTTGATCTCCCCTTTCGGGGCAAACCAGAAGCTGTAGCCCAGAAACTTGCGTCCCGCTACACCGGCCACTGCGCTCTTGGCCTCATTGACCGTCAAGTGTAGTTGCGCGTAACACCGGCGCAGCAGCGCCATTACCCGCTCGCCGGCCTTGCGACTGCGCACATAGACATTGCAGTCGTCGGCATAGCGCACGAAGCAATGGCCGCGTCGCTCCAGCTCCTTATCCACTTCGTCAAGCAAGACGTTCGCCAGTAGCGGCGACAGTGGCCCGCCTTGCGGCGTGCCCTGATGCCTCTCCTGCACCACGCCATCACTCATGATCCCGCTGTTCAGGTACGCCCGAATCAGCCGGATCACTCCGGTGTCGCCAATGCGTTTCTGTAGGCGGTCAATGAGTATGTCGTGATTGACCCGGTCAAAGAATTTCTCCAGATCAACGTCCACCACGATCCGCCGCCCCGACTGCACGTACGACTGTGCGGTCAAGACCGCGTCATGCGCACGCCGCCCGGGCCGAAAGCCGTAGCTACGCTCACTAAAAGTAGGATCAAGAATCGGTTGCAGCACTTGCAGCAGCGCTTGCTGGATCAGCCGATCCGTCACCGTCGGGATACCAAGCTCGCGCTCGCCACCGTCCGGCTTCGGGATCGTCACCCGCCGTACCGGACTGGGCCGGTACGTCCCCGACAACAGTTGCTCACGAATCATCGGCCACGCTGTCACCAGATGGCGGGCCGTCTGGATAATATCCAGCCCGTCCACGCCCGCTGCGCCTTTGTTGGCCTTGACCCGCTTGAACGCCCGTTGCAGGTTCTCTCTCGTCAGCGCCGCCATCAGCAGCGCCGACCCTGTGCTCTTGGTGTCTCGTCGCGGACAGCACGCTTCGTCGCTGGCCGGATCACGCACGGCTTCACCGCGCGCTACGCCCACCCGCCCCGCTTGCGCGGGCATCTGACGCTTTGCTTGCTGCATCGACATGGCCTTGAACACTTCTCCTCGTTTGGCCCTTCGCTCCAGGATGGCAGCTAATACGGCCTCTGCTGACTTCTCGCTCCGGCTTAACACCGTCGCCCTTTCGGGCACAAGGCGAGATCTCCCCAGGTAAGAACGCACTCCTTCACTGCACAGCCGCCGGATCTACGCCGCCTCGCCTTGATCACGAAAGCTTCGCGGAATCATGCCCGCTCGCCCTGCTCGGCAACGCCTTCTATCCGATTCTTGTTCATCGGCTCGCAGCTTCGCTCCACGCTTCCTCCCCACACTCTGTCGCCATCATGCAGTTGCGCTTCGCTTCGTTCGCTGTGATCAACTTACGGTGGGACTTTCACCCACAAGAGTGCGCCCATGCTGGGCGCACATAAAAAAGGGCCGGCAACTTCTGCCGACCCCTGATAATCCGGTTCACCTACCGGGCAAACGCGCGATTAGCCAGCCGTCACCTAGTCAACCCGGAAAATCCATAATTGGTGTACCGGTTGAACAATCCCTGCGCCCCGTAAACATCAAGGATTGCTCTATCCCGGTCATTTCTTTCTAGTCCATTGTCCATCGTCTGTAATTATGACAATCCCGGTAAGGACAAACATGCCGATAAAGAACAGCGCTAAAGCCATTTTAACTCTCCTCGGTAATTGAAAAGAAGAAAAGGGAAACGCAACGCCACGCCAGCCTCCGTACTTTAGGGAGAATGCCCCTAAATGCCCAAGCTCAACGTTATGGATACTTACATCAAGCAGTCACGCAGGCAACATAACCTTAAGAAACCCAAGGTCATTATAGACCTTAAATAATTTATTGGCATTAAAATTAAAATCGGTAGCCTTGGCAGGATGACAGCCTTGGCAGGATGACAATTGCCCGCCGCATTAGGCCGGATTTCAAATGATCAACCCTGAAGCCGTTGAGCATCGCGTTGCCGATGGTAGAATCCACACCATGCTCAACGAACGCGCCCAAATCCTGCTCAAGACCCTGGTGGAACGCTACATCAGCGAAGGCCAGCCGGTCGGTTCGCGCGCATTGCTGCAGTATTCCGGCCTGGAGATCAGCCCGGCCACGATACGCAACGTGATGTCCGAGCTGGAAGACATAGGTCTGGTCAGCAGCCCCCATACCTCGGCCGGCCGGGTTCCCACAGGAATGGCATATCGTTTGTTCATTGACACGATGCTGGTCACCAAACCGCTGGACAGCGTTCGCGTCCAGCAGATGGAAAGCAAGCTGCAGCCGGACAACCCGTCGCGGCTGATCGCCCAGGCATCCAACCTGCTCTCGGAACTGACGCACTTCACCGGCGTGGTCGCCACCGCGAGACGCAGCACGATCACCGTGCGCCAGATCGAATTCCTGCGCCTCGGCGAAAAGCGCGTGCTGCTTATCATCGTTATGCCCGACGGCGAAGTGGAGAATCGCGTGCTGCTGCTGGAACGCGATTACTCCCAGGCGCAACTCACCGAGGCGGGAAACTTCCTCAACCAGAACTACATCGGCTGCAGCTTCTCGCAGATACGCGACCGGCTGCGCGGCGAGCTGCAGCAACTTCATCGGGACATGAGCGCGCTGATGACTGCCGCGCTTGCCGCGGGCGATGCTGCGCAGGCAAAGCAATCCGGGGACTACGTGATCAGCGGCGAACACAACCTGCTGCATGTGGCAGACCTGTCCGCCGACATGAACCGCTTGCGCGGCCTGTTCAACCTGTTCGAACAGAAGACCGAACTGCTGCAGTTGCTGGACGCCAGCCGCTATGGGCAGGGCATCCATATATTCGTCGGCAGCGAATCGGGGCTGGCCTCGCTGGACGAATGCAGCGTGATCACGGCACCTTACTCCGCCGACGGAAAAGTGGTGGGTACGCTCGCTGTGGTCGGCCCGAAACGCATGGACTACGAGCGCGTGATCCCCATCGTCGACATCACCGCCCGCTTGCTTACCAACGCCCTTTCGCAGAATTGAAGTTTCGTATCGATATGACAGATCGACCCGGCCCGCAATCCCTTTCCCCCAACCCTTTCCCGCATGCGGGAGAGTTTGACTGGTTCCCCTCGCCCTTGCACGGGAGACGGGCCAGGGGAGAGGGCCGTTCAACGTACCGCCCTAACTTCTGAGCACTCATACAATGACCTACCAGACCGAACCCGCATATTCTCACGGCACGCCCGCCAGGACCGGCATCCTGCTGATCAATCTCGGCACGCCGGACGCTCCGACTACCGAAGCCGTGCGTCCATATCTGAAAGAATTCCTCAGCGACCCGCGCGTCGTGGAGATACCCAGCGCGATCTGGTGGCCGATCCTGAACGGCATCATACTCAATACGCGACCGAAAAAATCCGCCGCGAAATATGCCACGATATGGATGCCGGAAGGTTCGCCTTTGCGCGTTCACACCGAAAAGCAAACTGCGCTGCTGCAGGGTTACCTGAGCCAGCGCACCAAGGCCCCGTTCGTCGTGGACTATGCGATGCGCTACGGCAATCCCTCGATCCCCAGCGTGCTGCGCAAGCTCAGGGAACAGAACTGCCGGCGCATCCTGGTCGTGCCGATGTATCCGCAATACGCCGCCAGCAGCACCGGCACCGCCTTCGACGGCGTGTACCGCGAGATGCTGCAGATGCGCAACACCCCTGCGCTGCGCACCATCAAGAACTATCACGACCATCCCGGCTACATCAAGGCGCTGGCGAACAACATCAACGACTACTGGATGAACAACGGCCGCCCGGAAAAGCTGGTGATGAGCTTCCACGGCCTGCCGCAATTCTCGCTGGACAAGGGCGATCCCTACCACTGCGAGTGCCACAAGACCGGACGCCTGCTGGCACAGGAACTCGGTCTGCAGTCCGGTCAATACTTTGTGAGCTTCCAGTCGCGTTTCGGCAAGGCGGAATGGCTCAAACCCTACACCACCGCCACGCTGAAGGAGCTGGGCAAGAAAAAGACCAAACGCGTCGACGTGGTTTGCCCCGGCTTCGTCGCCGACTGCCTGGAAACGCTGGAGGAGATCGCGATGGAAGGCAGGGAGGATTTCCGGCACGCCGGCGGGGGCGAATACCACTACATCTCCTGCCTCAACGAACGCGACGACTGGATGCATGCGCTGACCGATCTGGTGATGGATAATCTGCACGGCTGGCTGGTCGAGCCGGATGCGGCGGAACTGGAGCAAGGAAGGTTGCGCGCGCTGGCGATGGGAGCGAAGAAATAAGCCGCTGAATAGTCTTGGTCTGGTTGCTATGAAGGCTCCGCGCAGCTGCCCGACATGCTACCAACCTGGGGCACAAGGAATGAAAATGAAAGCGCTTAAATCAACCTTGTTGGCTACTATTTTCGCGTCGACGCCGGCTTTCGCGTTCGATGATAACCGTCAGGGGTTCATGCTCGGGATAGGCGGCGGCTTCACCACACTCAAGGCAGGCACCTACGAGTCCAACGGCAGCACCTGGTCGGCACCGGAGTATGGTCTGGCAACATCGTTCAAGATGGGATGGGGAATTACGGACCAGGTTGCGCTCTCCTATGTGCAGAACGATTCCTGGTATCGCGAATACTATTCCAGCTCCGCACCAAAGCAGTCAACCTTTACTATCGGCATAAGCGGCATAGGGGTCACATATTTCATGGAGCCGACAGCGCCATGCTCGTACATCCTGGCTGCGGCAGGGGTTGGCTACACCGCGACTCCGTTTGAAACCAGCGACCATCGCGAGACCGGCCACGCATTCATGTTCGGCGGCGGATACGAATACGAAAAACATTTTACGGTAGAAGGCACGATACTGGTTGCCAACTATGACTCCGGCGCCGCCCCTGCCGTGAACCTCAAATCATCGGCACTCCAGATCACGCTGAATTACCTCTTCTACTGAGATTACGCGCAACGCTTGGCCCCCTGCAAAACCGATGGACTCCACCACATCAAACATAAACGCCAAACGCCCATGTACATGCCCAGACATTTTGAACAGCCGCGTGTCGAAATGATGCATGATTTGATGCGTGCGCGGCCGCTGGCCACAGTGGTCACGCTGACATCCAATGGACTCGATGCGAACCACATCCCGCTGCACCTCACAGATGCGCCCGCACCTTTCGGCGCCTTGCGCGGCCACGCGGCTCGCGCCAATCCGCTATGGCGCGATTTCGCAAAAGACGTCGAAGCACTGGCGATATTCCACGGCCCTGAGAGTTACATCACGCCGAGCTGGTATGCCACCAAACAGGAAACCGGGAAAGTCGTGCCCACCTGGAATTACGCGGTCGTGCATGCCTATGGCACGCTGCGCATCTTCGACGATGCGACCTGGGTACGCGCCCAACTCGAAGCGCTCACCGATCACAATGAAGCCGGCTTTGCACATCCCTGGTCGGTAACGGACGCGCCGCGCGAGTACACCGAAAAACTGATCGAGGCCGTCGTCGGTTTCGAGATCGTGATCACCAGGCTGTCGGGCAAATGGAAAGTGAGCCAGAACCAGCCTATGGAAAATCAGGCGGGTGTCATCGCGGGGCTCAACGAAAGCGGCTTGCGCGATGCTGAGGAGATGGCTGGCCTTATTGCTGCGGGCATGAAGAATCCGCGTTGACTGAAAAGTGCCCCGATTAATGGGTACAATTCGGACATCTTCCCCATCTTTGTCATTAAAAAATGCCCGCCCCAGCCCTGTCCCCCGCCGAGCTCAGACTCACGATCGCTCCCGATACGCTGGGGTTCGCCGATACTTCCGAATTGCTGGATCACCCGTTGCCATGGATCGGACAGGCGCGTGCGGAACAAGCCGCACACTTCGGGCTTGGCATGGATCAGCCCGACTACAACCTGTTCGTGCTGGGCGAGGTCGGCAGCGGACGCTCGTCACTGCTCAAACGGGCGATGCAATCAACCGCCGCCGGCAAGGCGGTCCCGCCCGACCTGTGCTATCTGCACAACTTCGATGCGCCGGAAAGACCCCGCGCCCTGCGCCTGCCTGCCGGGCAGGGGCGTCTGCTGAAACAACTGATGGCGCAGATGACGAAATCGCTGCAAACGGAAATACCGCTGCGACTGGACGGGCAGGATTTCAGAACAGACAGTGCGCGCATCGAGAAGACGCACAAGGCGGAAGAAGCCAAGGCCTACGCCGAACTCGAGGCCTACGCCGAAGCGCGCAGTTTCACGATGCATCGCGAAACCGGCCACATACTGTTCACGCTGCTGGGAAAAAAGGGGCGCGCCTATACCGAGGACGAAGTGCTTGCGCTGCCCAAGGAACGCCGCGCCAGGATCGCTCAGGCCGAACAGGAACTGCGCGCGGAGATCGCCCGCTATTTCGACAAGACCCGGCCGATGGAGCGTGTGATGAACGAGGCGCTTGCGGCCTTGCGGCGGCAAGTCGTGAAGCCGCTGCTGGATCACGAATTTCAGGAGATCCGCGCCGGACTGAAGAAGCAGATCAAGGATTCGGTCAAGCTCGGCGCCTATCTGGACCAGGTCATGCATGACGTGCTGGAGAATCTGGAGCTGTTCAAGGTTTCCGAAACCGATGAGGATGTCCGGCGCGACGCACTGGCCACCGTGCTGTCCCGCTACCGCGTCAACCTGGTCGTGGACAACGACGGCCTGCACGGCGCGCCGGTGATCGTCGAAGACAACCCCTTGTTCCGCTCGCTGTTCGGCAGCATCGAATACCAGTCCGAGAACGATGTGCTGGTCACCGATTTTTCCCGGATACGCGCTGGCAGTTTGCACCGGGCGCACGGCGGCTTCCTGATGTTGCATATGCGCGACCTGCTGGCCGACCCGCTGGTGTGGGAGAAGCTGCGGCGCTTCCTGCGCAGCGGCAGATCGCAGATCGAGGAACCGGGCACAGCGTACGCGCCGATCGCGGCTGTCTCGCTGGTGCCCGAGGCCGTGGATGTCGATACCAAGATCATCATGATCGGATCGCGCGAGCAGTATTACGAATTGCAGGAGGAAGACCCGGAGTTCGCGCGCCGCTTCCGCGTCAAGGTGGACTTTGCCGAAAGCTTTTCGGCCAGTGACCAGACCCGCCGCGCTTCGGCGACCTTCGTCGCGCACACCTGCCGCGATCTGGGCCTGCCGCATTTCTCCGCCGCAGCGGTGGCGCGGCTGCTGGAAGACGGACACCGCGAGGTGGACGACCAGTCCCGCCAGAGCGCGATCTTCGCCCGCACCGAGGCGCTGGTGGTGGAAAGCGCGGCGCTTTGCACCGCCCGCGCCGGCAGGGTGGCCGAAGCCCCGATTGTCGAAGCCACAATCGTCGAGGCAGGGGATGTCGAAGCGGCACTCGCCGCGCGAACCAGGCGCCACGATTACCCCGACCAGCGCATGCAGGAATCCATCGTCAATGGCGATCTGCTTATCGCGCTGCATGGCGGGCAGGTCGGCCAGCTCAACGGCCTGACCCAGGTCGATCAGGGCGATTACCGCTTCGGCTTTCCGGTGCGAGTCACGGCGCGCACCTATGCCGGCGAGGACGGCCTGCTCAACATCGAACGCGAGGTGGAGATGTCAGGGCCGATCCACGACAAGGGGGTGCTGATCCTGCAGCACTACCTGTCCGCACTGTTTGCCGATAACGCGCCGCTCGCCCTGGACGCATCGATAGTGTTCGAACAGGAATACCACGGCGTCGAGGGAGACTCCGCGTCCTGCGCAGAACTCTATGTGCTGCTCTCGTCGCTGTCCCGCCTGCCGCTGAAGCAGGGCGTCGCGGTGACCGGCGCGGTCAACCAGCACGGGGAAGTTTTGCCGGTTGGCGCTATCAACGAAAAGATCGAGGGATTTTTCCGGATCTGCGAAAAGGCAGGGCTGGACGGCAGCCAGGGCGTATTGATCCCGCACCGCAACCGCCGCCACCTGATGCTGGACCGCATGGTCGTCGAGGCGGTGGATCAGGGTCTATTCCATATCTACACCGCGGAGCATGCGGGCGAGGGCATGGAACTGCTTGCCGGATGCGCGTTCGGCGTGGCGGACGCTTCCGGCGTTTATCCGCCCGAAAGCATTCTGGGGAAGGCACAGATCGCCCTGCTGGCCTATCGCCGCGCCTGCCAGAAATCCGGGCACCATGAACCGGAACACCCAAAGCCCGAGCGCAAGCGTACGCGCTGAACCCGGCTTTCAGGATAAAGAAGAGATGAGTGCAGCATTCCCGATTGGTGTTTTCGATTCAGGCGTGGGCGGATTGTCGGTGCTGCGCGAGATCCGCCGCGAATTGCCGGGCGAGGACCTGCTGTATGTCGCCGATTCCGCGCATGCACCATATGGCGATAAACCCGCAGAACTGATCGAGGCGCGGACTATCGCGATCGCCGACTTCCTGACCAGCCGGCACGCCAAGGCCATCGTCGTAGCTTGCAACACCGCAACCGGGGTGGCGATCAAAAAACTGCGCTCCAGGTTTTCGTTGCCCATCATTGCGATGGAACCGGCAATAAAGCCTGCCGCCGCCCATACAAGATCCGGCGTGATCGGCGTGCTGGCCACCAGCAGGACGATCGCCAGCGACAACTTTGCCAAATTGCATGACCGGTTCCGCACCGATGCAAAGATCCTGCTGCAAGCTTGCCCGGGGCTCGTCGAGCAAGTGGAGAGCGGTAGATTGTCGGATGAAAAGACGCGCGCATTGATAGCGCTGTATGTCTCGCCACTGCTCGAACAGCAGGTCGACACCATCGTACTGGGCTGCACGCACTACCCCTTCCTTGCCCCGCTGATCCGGGAGATAGCAGGGCCTACAGTCGCCATCATCGACCCGTCCGCCGCGATCGCACGCGAGCTTCGCCGCAGGCTGTCCGTCGCCGGCCTGCTCTCGGCCGAAAATCGTGCCGGTACAGAGCAGTTCTGGACCAGCGCCGCATCAGAAATTGTGCAACCGGTGATCGCCCAATTGTGGCAGGCAAACGTCGATGTGCGCCGCTTGCCAGCCGACTCAACTGCCTAGCGGCCCGCCCGATGCCAAGCCTGAATGCATAAATTCATGATTGTCCTGATAGAAAGCAATACCCGTCTTTTCCGCTAAAGATTCCTCTGCACCCACAAGCAGGATGGCTGTTGAAACAGGGCAACCAGCCCATATATTTAGCTTGCAAATGGATGTGATCAGGAAGATACTGATATCCCACTTTGTACTTGTGGGAATACGAAATCAGAATTTCCGTTCTACTTATTCAAGGAGAACATCATGAAACTCGGAGATGTGCGCACGATCGCCAAGTCGCACGGTATCAGACCCGATCACCTGTCAAAAGCCGAACTGATCAAAGTGATCCAAACCGAAGAGGGCAATTTCGACTGTTTTGGCAGCGCCAGCAACGGCGAGTGCGACCAGGAGTACTGCCTCTGGAGGGAGGATTGTTTAGCAACAGCAGTTCATCATTAACACCATCAAAGGAGAACTATCATGAGCTTAGTCAAATGGGATCCATTCGTGGAACTGGAAGAAGTCTCCAAACAATTGAACCGTATCTTCGGGAAATCCCCCGCACGCACCGAGCCTGGACGCGAGTTGTTGGCGACGGCCGACTGGGCGCCGAACGTCGATATCACCGAAACCGATGCGGCTTATCTGATCAAGGGTGAAATTCCCGGCGTGAACAAGGAAGATGTCAAGGTCAACATCGAAAACGGCATGCTCACGATGAGCGGCGAACGCAAGCAGGAGAAGGAAGAGAAAGGCAAGAAGTTCCACCGCATCGAGCGTTCCTACGGCAGTTTCATGCGCAGCTTCCGTTTGCCTGATAATGTCGATGAATCCGCGGTCAAAGCCGAGTTCAAGGACGGCGTGCTCAATGTCACTCTGCCAAAGTCTGCACAGGCAAAACCAAAACCGACCAATATCACCGTGACATAAAACAAACGGCCCCCGTCCCGGCAACGCGGGGGCCTCCATAATCAGGAGACTATCATGGCCAATCAATCCCAACCCGCAGGCTTTCACCCGATCCGCCGCGACCGGCTTCCTCTGGAAACGGTGATGGACAGCTACAAAGCCAAGGGAAAACTAACCGAGCCGACTGTATGCCCGGACTGCGGCGCAGTGTACCAAGGAGGACGCTGGCAGTGGCTGGCAAAACCCATGGACGCACAGAAGACAACTTGCCCGGCGTGCCATCGGATGCATGATCATTTCCCTGCGGGTTATGTGAATGTGGCCGGAGAATTTTTCGCCAAGCACGAACAGGAGATCATGCAACTGATACAGCATCGTGAGGCGCAAGAAAAGGGTGAACACCCGTTGCAGAGGATCATGGCCATCGAGAAGACCAAGCAAGGCACGCTGGTCACGACCACCGACATTCATCTGGCGCGCGGTATCGGTGAAGCCTTGCACCATGCCTATCAAGGCGAGCTGGAATTCCATTACAACCCGGACCAGAACCTGTTGCGTGTCAACTGGAGCCGCTAACGATGAATAGCAGGCGGCCAGGACACGGCGTTGCGCAGCAATCGGGGCGGGAATGGCCGCATCGCACCTCTTCCCGCAATCGGCTGGCTTCGCCATAACCAGCGACTTGGCGAGTGTAATTGACTCGCCTAGTCGAATGGCTAGTAGTTCTATCAGTAACGTGTCGAAGGTGCGCTATTCGTCCGGTTATTCGTCGCTAAGATGCGGTGACAATCCTTCTGCAGGCTCTCCGGTTTCCGGATCTATCCAGCCGGAGATACCGATTTCCGCTTCCGCATCTTCCAGCGACTCGCCTTCTTCGAAATCGCTGTCGCTCTGGCCCTGCATGTCCTGTATCGCTTCAAGCAGCGTGGGGAAAGGACCGAAGAACTTGTCGGTAATTTCATCCTGCCAGTAGAAACCATCCGGACGTTCGATCACACGGGCTGAGTCATATTCGGGCGGGGTTGGTGGAATGGTTTCAGCAATCATCTGGATCTCCTGCTGCTAAATATTGGCAAGTATACGCCAGCTTGACAAGCAACGTTTCAGAGCTTGATAAAATGCTCCCGGTAATGTTTCATCTCGCCGATGGATTCGTAGATGTCGGCCAGCGCCTCGTGCTTGCCGTGCTTCTTGACGCCCTGCGCCATATCCGGCTTCCAGCGCTTGGCCAGTTCCTTGAGCGTACTCACATCGAGGTTGCGGTAATGAAAATATTCCTCCAGCTTCGGCATCCAGCGCGCGAGAAAGCGGCGGTCCTGGCATATCGAGTTGCCGCACATCGGTGAAGTTCGGATAGGCACGTATTCCTTGAGGAATTCTATCATCTGTTCCTCGACCTTCACTTCATCCAGAGTGGACACTTTCACCTTGTCGATCAGGCCGGATTTGGCATGGGTGGACTTGTTCCAGGCATCCATGCCATCCAACACGCTGTCCGGCTGATGCACCACCAGAACCGGAGCCTCGGCGATCGTTTGCAGGTCATTGTCGGTGATTACCAGCGCGATTTCGATCACCCGGTCAGTATCCGGGACCAGTCCGGTCATTTCCATGTCTATCCAGACAAGGTAGTTTTGGTTTTGTGCCATAATTCGCAAAGCTTGTATTTAAAATGGCGCTGAGGTTGAACGCCAAGGCGTGTATTGTGTCACAACCACGGTTCTTGCAAACATTGAAATAACTGCTCCATGACTGCCGCGCAATTCACATTCATTTTCATCGCCGCTTTGGCGCTGACCACGCTGGCCAAACTGTGGCTGGCGCGCCGCCATCTGGCGTATATCGCCGCGCATCGGGCCGCCGTGCCGAATGCTTTCCATGAACAGATCCAGCTTGCGGATCATCAAAAAGCTGCCGATTACACCTCTGCCAAGACGCGCTTTGACATGCTGGGAACGCTGTTCGATGCCGCGTTGCTGCTGGCGTTTACTTTGGGCGGCGGCATTCAGTTCATCGCCGGAATGGTTTCCGCCGAACTTGGCAACGGCTGGTTCAGCTCGCCGATCGCACAAGGCATGGCCACCATCGTTGCGGTATTGATACTTTACGCCTTGCTGGAAGCTCCGTTCAATATCTATCGCACGTTCGTCATCGAGGCGCGCTTCGGCTTCAACAAAATGACTTTCAAACTGTATCTGCTCGACGCACTGAAGGGTATATTGATCGGGGCCGTCCTCGGCCTGCCGCTGCTGTTCGGCGTGCTGTGGCTGATGGGGCGCATGGGAACATACTGGTGGCTGTACGTGTGGCTGGTGTGGGTGGTGTTCAATCTGCTGATCCTGTTCATTTACCCGTCGTTCATCGCCCCGCTGTTCAATAAATTCTCGCCGATGCAGGATGAAGCGATGAAGTCGCGCATCGAATCGCTGCTGAAGAGATGCGGCTTTACCGCGCAAGGCCTGTTCGTGATGGATGGATCGAAGCGCAGCGGGCACGGCAACGCCTACTTCACCGGCTTCGGCAAGACCAAGCGCATCGTGTTCTTCGACACGCTGCTGGAACGACTGAGTGTCAATGAGATTGAGGCGGTATTGGCGCATGAACTCGGCCATTTCAAACGCCGCCATGTGGTGAAACGAATAGCTGCAACCTTTGCGCTGAGCCTGGCATTCCTGTGGCTGCTCGGCATGCTGATGCAGACCAGCTGGTTCTACCAGGGTCTGGGCGTCAGCACGCCTTCCACAGCGGTGGCTTTGCTGCTTTTCTTTATGGTGCTGCCGATATTCAGCTTCCTGCTGGGCCCGATCATGTCGGCTTATTCGCGCAAACATGAATTCGAGGCCGACGCTTACGCGGCAAGGCAGACCGATTCCGCCGATCTGGTCAACGCATTGGTCAAGCTATACCAGGACAACGCCGCGACGCTGACACCCGACCCGCTGTACTCCAAGTTTTACGATTCGCACCCGCCGGCCATGGTGCGAATCTCTCATCTGAAAACCCTGCAAGCCTGAGAAGGAGACCATACATGAAACTGGCAATGAAACTGATCACCGCTTTTATTCTACCCACGGCCATGCTGCTGGGCACTGCAACTTCTGCATCTGCCAATCCCTTTCCCAATGGCAACGCACAGGCCGGACAAAAGCTGTTCGAAAAATACGATTGCAACAGGTGCCATAACCAGATCATGGGTGGCGACGGCAACAAGATCTTCACCCGCTTCGATCGCAAGAGAAACACCCCGGATGGGTTGATCGAGCAGATCGGCATGTGCAGCGGCAATGTGAACGCACACTTCACTGGCAAGGAAACCCAGGACCTTGCCGCTTATCTGAACATTTTTTACAAATTCAAGTGAGCCGGGACGTGAACTCCAGCAGTGAATTGACCAGCAGGCGATGCAAACCCTGCCAACCCGGCACGCCGCCGCTGTCGAATTCCGAAGCCGACAGCCTGATACGGCAGCTCGACGGCTGGAAACGCTACGATCGGCTGATCAGCAAGACCTACGATTTCAAGGACTATTACGAGTGCATCGCATTCGTCAATTCAGTCGCGTGGCTGTCGCACCGCGAAGATCATCACCCCAACCTGACGGTGTCCTACAACAAATGTCAGGTGGAATACAGCACCCACTCCGTCCACGGCCTGTCTGAAAACGATTTCATCTGCGCCGCGAAAGTGGACGCGCTGTTCAAGATTTGAGTTCGACCACTCAACTTAAAATGGAATTTGCCACGGATTAACACGGATGGTCACGGATTATCACTGGCTTGACCGCTTTCTTAACTTTAGGGTGACCTGCAAACCCCATCAAACCGGATGGTTCATCTGTGTTAATCCGTGTTAATCCGTGGCTAACAATTCTTTACCGATTCAGGGTCAAATCGTTGCGGCCTTTGGTCGCCAGTATTTGGTGAGGCTCAATGATGGCAGCGAAATAATCTGCCTGACGCGCGGAAAAAAAAGTGAAGTGGCGTGCGGCGATGTGGCGGAAATCCGGCGCACCGCAGACGCTGCAACCGGAAACGGCAGAGGTGCGCAGGGTGTGATCGAACGCATCATGCCGCGCCGCTCGCTGCTGCACCGCTCCGATGCCTTTCGCGAAAAACTCATCGCCGCAAACGTCACGCAGATCATCGTCGTGGTCGCCGCAGAACCGTCGTTCAGCGACGAACTGCTGGCGCGCTGCCTGGTCGCTGCGTTCGACCAGCGGCTCGAGGTGCTGATCGTGCTGAACAAATGCGAATTGCCCGGCGCGGCAGCGGCGCGCCAAAGGCTCGCCCCCTATCTTGCCATCGGGTACCGCGTGCTGGAACTCAGCGCAATAAAGGATGTGTCCGCGTTGCGGCCATACTTGCACGGCCACACCAGCGTGCTGGTCGGCCAATCCGGCATGGGCAAATCCACGCTGATCAATGCGCTGTTGCCTGACGCGCAAGCGGTCACCCGCGAGATCTCATCGGTGCTGGATTCCGGCAAGCACACCACGACACACGCACGGCTTTACCGGATAAATGAGCACAGCGGCCTGATCGATTGCCCCGGCGTGCAAGCCTTCGGCCTGCACCACTTGACCTTCGGCGGAATAGAACAGGGATTTGTGGAGTTTGCACCCTATCTCGGGAAGTGCCGCTTTCACGATTGCCGCCACTTGCACGAACCGGGCTGTGCACTGCGTGATGCAGTTAACGAGGGAAAGATCGATGCGCGCAGGCTGGAACTGTTCCAGCAGATCACCGCAAAGGGAAGCTACTAGTGTCATGTGCGCGTTTCGTACTACGCAGACACCAAATCATTCCCGACATCTAACGCGGCACCGCGTATTCGCGGTAGAGTCGGGATGTGGCGCGGTAGAAGTAGGCTTGGTTTGTCTGTTGCCGCCCCTTTCGTTTGGCGGTGCCCTAGTACCCTTACCTTAACCCCGTTTCCACACCCCCCCTCATCGAACCGGACATGCAGATTTCCCGCATCCGGCTCTCGGACAAGACTTCACGCTTTCGCCCACGCCACGCTGCGCCCTCGCGCGCTCAGGCGTACGAGTCCCAAAGACCCGTAGAGAAGCGAGAGTGGATAGGCCCCGCCCCTTCTTCGCCTGACCTTATGCTTGTTGCGCAGCCACTGCCGCAACCGCACAGCCGTGTAGCTGTCGAGCGCTCGATAAGCGCGACTGACTGTGCCTACACTAAAGTAGTTCGCCCAGCCACGCAACATGCGGTTCAACTTGCCAATCAGCTCTGTGGTCTCCTGCCATGTTCTTGAGATAAGCGTCAGCTCATAGACCTTTTCGACCATGCGCCGTATGCTTTTCTTCGACGGCCACAAGGCAATGCGAGCCTTCCCTGTGATCGCCGAATATCTCTTCCCAAACGTGTAACCCAGAAAGTCGAACTCCCCTTCCGGAACCCTACAGGTGCGTGTCTTTTCCTCGTTCACCGTCAACTTCAGCTTGCCCATGATCACGCGCATCCACTGCAGGGCTTCTTCCGCCTTGCCCCGTTTGCACAGAATCACAAGATCATCCGCATAGGTAACGATTCGACTGCCAAGTCTTCGCTCCAGCCCCAGTTTCTTCCACGCCAATACAAACCGCCGCATGTACAGATTCGACAGCAGGGGTGAAATTGGCGAGCCTTGCGGGATGCCTCGCCCGTTATCCTTGGCCTCAGTGCTTCGTGTCTTCCGTCCTCGTTGGTCGGTCTCTTCCACTGCGCATTCCAGCCACATCTTGATCAGATGCAGCACACGCCGATCAACGATGCGTCGCGCGAGCGATTGCATCAGTTCGGGGTGTGGAATGCTACCGAAGTAGTCCGCGAGATCGGCATCTACGACATCCGTTTGACCTCGGTGTAGGCGCTCCTCCACTTCCTCTGCTGCCTGCTGGGCATTGCGGCCCGGCCGATAAGCATACTGCTCGGTTGGAAGGTCGGCTTCAAAGATTGGTTCTAGTACCAGCATCGCTGCTGTCATACAGACCCGATCTCGCAAGGTCGAAATGCCCAGCGGCCTGAGCTTGCCATTGGCTTTCGGGATAAACACTCTCCTGATCGGGTCAGGTCGGTAGTTCTCTTCTCTGAGCGCAAGCGCCAGTTCGTCTAGCCATCGCTCTACTCCATACGCTTCGATATCCGCAAAGTCCTGACGATCCACGCCCGGTGCGCCCTTGTTCGAGCGGCACTGAGCATAGGCATGAGCCAGAATATCTTCACGGCTGATCTTGTCGTACAGCGCATAGAAACGGCAGCCAGCTTCTGACTTCGCTTTTGCGTGTAACGCCATCTGCAGCTTCTGAACACTAATCGGAGTTGATAGGTTACCCAATCTCCACGTCCTCACTACGTCTTGCGTCTATCTTGAACTGAGGTTCCTTCCCTCCGCCGGCATTACCCGGTTTCGGCAGTACTACGAACCTCTCCGTCACCCCAGGGTGCCCGGCCTGTCCCTCGCGGGCGTCCGGTTGATCATCCCTGATCACACCAAGGGGCTTCCCGTGTTGCGTGCGCTTTCCTTGTGTACATGCTGTCGCCACTACCCCGGCACAGCAACTGGTGGTATTGCTAGCTCATCCATCCAGTTGTATCAGCCTTCCCCGAAAGTGTCGTCGGGTCGGCCTGTGCATCGACCTTTTCGAGGCTTGCTCAGCGTTCACTCACGTTACGGCCTGCACACTCGCGCTGTCACCATTTCGTGACACGCTTTACCCGAAGGCTTCAACCATTTCGTTACCTCCATAGTTGCTCCGGTTGCTTCCGGCTGGAGCTAATTGGCCGGATGGGATTTGCACCCACTGGAAAAGCGCCGCCTTATCACGGCGCACACACATAACAGTCAAAGATCACGGCATATTCTGATTACAACATCATAGATACATTTGCTGCCAGGTTGGATTCGCTCACGAAAGTTTGCCAGTAGCACAGAGTGTAACTTCTTGGTATCAATATCCGCAATTGGCTGCACACAAGCTGCCTTCACAGTGATGATCGGGGAAGCGGGAGTAATGAACTATTGATCCGGCAATAAATTGTTGAACTTATGCAGCATACTTTACCGGGGCATGTTCAAAGTAGCTTTTCACCCGTTCAGGGGATTTCTGTAGTTTGCGCATGTGACTCGTCGTCACCTTGAGTAACTGACCCTTTGTTCGAGCAGGTGCCTTGCTTGTCACTGCCTGTTTGAGATCGGCATTCAGCATTTCATCCGGATTCAATTCCGGGCTGTAACTCGGCAGGTAAAACACTTCGATCTCATCCTGGTGTTTGGCCAACCATGCCTTGACCAGTCTGGCATGGTGCACTCGCAGGTTATCCAGGATCAGGAACACCTTGCGCCCAGCATCTTTCACCAACCGCTTCATGAACTCGATGAGTTGATTTGTATCCAGCGCGCCGTTCAGCACCATCCATCTCACCTTGCCTTGATTCGTGACGGTAGAGATGAGTCCTACGTTCTCGCGTTTGCTGTTGACTCGTACAACAGGCGTTTCCCCTTTGGGGGCATAAGATCGCCCGCGCACATCATCGCTGCGCAATCCGGTCTCATCCCCCCAGTGGATTTCAGCACCTTCCGCTTTGGCGCGTTCCGCAATCACCGGATAACTGTTGTCGAGCCACGCCTTCACTTCGACTGGACGCTGTTCATAAGCTTTCTTCATCGGCTTCTGTGGGGTAAACCCCCATCTTTGCAAATACATGCCGACCGTCCGCACAGGCAGCTTGACCTTGAACCGGTGTGCAATCAGTTCCATCACCGCCGCACGGCTCCACAGCGCGTAGGCCATCTTCATCTGATCGGGTGTCTTATCGCAAATCAGCCTTTGGATCTCTTGCTCCTGTTCAGCGCTCAAACGTCGCCCGTCACCTGTGGTGCGCCCACGTTGTTTCAGGGCCACTCCCGCCCATCCACCCAGCCGATAAGCCTTGTGCGCAGCGATGACCGTGCCACGCGATAGCTCGCATTCGCGCGCAACGTCATTCACCCGCATCCCTTTTTCCCGAAGTCGGACTGCACGCCTGCGCCTTTCGGCCAATGCCTGCATCGAGAGTGTCCTCGCGTCTTGTTTTTCCATGCGCCCTCTGACACAACACCGCTAAAATAGTTCAATATATTATTGCCGAGTCAATAATGAATCTCCATGGTTCAGGACATCGCTAAATCATCAGCGGTGGCTCGTCCATCAATGCGGTCTGCTCGCGCAATTCCAGTATGCGGTCCTGCCAGTAGCGTTGTGTATTGAACCAGGGGAAGGCGGCGGTAAAAGCAGGATCGTCCCATCGCCGCGCGATCCAGGCGGCGTAATGGATCAGGCGCAAGGTGCGCAGCGCTTCTACAAGATGCAGCTCGCGCGGATTGAAGTCGTAAAAATCCTCATAGCCCGCCATCAGATCGGAGAATTGCCTTGTCATGTCGGCGCGCTCGCCGGACAGCAGCATCCACAGATCCTGTATCGCCGGTCCCATGCGGCTGTCGTCGAAATCCACGAAATGCGGACCGGCATCGGTCCACAGCACATTGCCGGCATGGCAGTCGCCATGCAGGCGCAATTTTTTGACCGGGCCTGCGTGGTTGAATCCGGCGCGATCGAAACAACGCCGCACGCCATCCAGCCCCTGGGCGACCACACCGCGATAGACTTCGGCCAATTCTGCAGGGATAAAATTGTGTGCCATCAAATAAACGCTCGGCTCGACCCCGAAGCTCTCAATGTCCAGCGCGGGACGATGCCGATAGGGCTCAAGCGCGCCAACGGCATGGATGCGGCCGATGAAACGCCCGATCCACTCCAGCGTGTCGCGGTTGTCCAGCTCGGGCGCGCGACCGCCGTGTCTGGTGAACACCGAAAAACGAAACCCGTTGAACGAATGCAGCGTGCGGCCGTGGATTTCTAGTGCCGGGACAACCGGGATCTCGCGCTCTGCCAGAGTTGCGACAAATGCGTGCTCTTCCAGGATCTCCGCGTCAGACCAGCGCGCGGATCGATAAAACTTGGCGATCAGCGGCAGCCCGTCTTCGATGCCCGCCTGATAGACGCGATTCTCATAGCTGTTGAGCGCGAGCAATCGGCCGTCGCCATGCAAACCGATGCTGTCCAAGGCATCCAATACGGAATCCGGAGTAAGTGCAGAGAATGGTTGTGCTTGCATATGCGACATTGTACGGTACCATTACCGGTCCGTTGCTCAAACGGCAGGGCTGAATCAACCAGGGTATATGACGCCGGATGCCTGGATATTCCGCTTATCCACGAAGGTTTCGGAAAAGCAAATTTGTTTCAATTTTTTCTGATCACGCGGCTGACGATCATCTCATTAATCATTGACAAAGACACAAGACCACGTATAGCATGGGGTCGTTTTTGAGGTAATTGCAGAACCGCAAATAATGGCCAGCCAGATTGTCGCTTTACACTGAAAATTAATCGTCAGGAGATCACCATCATGGAATCTAGACAAGAAAAACTGAAAGAAATTCAAGCCGTACAGGCCGAAATGAATAAATTGCAGTCCGAATTAGACAGACTAGACGCGAAAGTCAAAAAAGATGAGAAATTAACGGTGGAAGAAACCAAATTTTTCGGCGAACTCGGCTGGCTGAGTGCGTTGGCCGTGACGATAGCTGCGATTGCCGCCACCCTCTAGTGCCCGGTACGAAATCGCTCCGGTACGAAATTGCTCGGCAAGTGCTAACGGGCCGCAAAACGCCGCAAAACAAAGGGCGGATAAACCCGCCTTTTGTTTTTCATGCAGTTTAACCTCCCTTCAAGGATATCCCATTCAAAAAAGGCGCACCAGCGCTATTCAGAGGATTGAACAATGCGCCGGGTCAATTCCTTTTAATGAGGGTTTTGCAGGGGTGTAATCGCAAGGCAGCTTGGAATTTGACCTGGAACCAGCATGTTTGCCGACAGTGACAATTATTATTTGCAGCGCCGCAGCAAAAAAAGGAAGATTTAAGCCTCGAATACGTTACTCCACCTTAATATCGGGAAAGCACCATGTCAAAAACCAAATATGTCGTCCTGTCTTCAATCCTGTTTGTATCAGCGCTGCTATTATCTTCTTGTGCGTCAGAACCGAAAGTGACTCATGCTGCAGAATCAGCGCCTGCCGCTGCGCAAGCACCTGTTGTAGCTGCCGCCCCGGTTGAAGAACCTGCCAAACCGCAAGTTGCACCAGAACCAGCGCCTGCTCCACTGGCTGTTGCCGAAACGCCTGCGCCCAAGCCGAAAGTACACAAAGCCAAGAAAAAAGCAATCAAGGCCAAACCTGCGCCCGTTGCACCGCCAGAATCCGTAGCCCCAGCGCCGGCCCCGATTGCAGAACCACAAACTCCGGCACCGCCACAACCCAGTCCGCCGGTTGCCATGGCGCCGCCCGTCAAGCCAATTGCCGAAGAAGGCTTTCTGCAACAATACTGGCTATGGCTGCTCGCCCTGCTCATTGTCATTGCAGGGATATTCACCTGGTGGCGGATGAGCCAGAAGCCTGCGTAATGATTTCGGTTTGATGATACCGGCGGCTTGGCCGGCCGCCAAACGTTCAGCCGGGGCCGCGCGATAGTGTCATTTTGCTTGGTGTTCCTCCGCCCATTTGCGGAGTGCCTCCAATGTGTTTTCGACATGCTTGTCAGGATGCAGGTCCGTATACGCATAGATGATCTCGCCACCGGGAGAGATCACGTAAGAGGTGCGATTCGCGTATTCCGGCTTTGCCGCGAGGATGGCATCGTAGGATCTCATGATGCGCTGATCAGGATCGGCCGCCACCGGGAATTTGCTGCGGCATTCGCTGACTGAGAATCTGTTCAGCTTCTCGATGTCGTCGTGCGAAACACCGATCACTGTCGCGCCGAGCGCGCGGTATTTATCGATCGCTTCCGCAAAATCGTGCGCCTCTATCGTGCACCCCGGCGTAAATGCCGCCGGATAGAAATACAGCACGACCGGCCCCTTTTTCAGCGCATCGGCAAGCGAGTATGTGAACACCTTGCCGCCGATGGAAGCCTGTGTGACAAAATCAGGCGCCATAGTGCCGATATTGAGTGCTGCATAGGCCGGCGTCGCAAACGACGCGGCGAGGAATCCCAGGGCAATAATCCTTTTCATCGCAAACTCCTTTCTGTTTGAAGCAAGCCGTACATTTGCATTTTACGAATAGATTTCAATTCATCTTCGCGTCAAGTTACAGGTGCCGCTTCAGGCCCTGGACAATAGCTTGAGCGCTTGGCGGATACCGTCAGATACGTTGACATCCTTGGTCAACTGTTTGACCGCCCAATCCGCTTCCTTATCGTTGTAGCCCAGCGCCTGCAGGGCATTCACGATGTCATTGCCGGCTGAAGTCGCCACACCCGGACCGATGCCGGAGCCGGACACGGCAAACTTGCCCTGCAACTCCAGCAGCAGCCTGTCGGCAGTCTTCTTGCCGACGCCGGGGATCTTCGTCAAGCGACCGGCTTCCTTGTTCGCCACCGCAACGGCGAGGTCATTCAGCGATAAACCGGAAAGAACGGAAAGCGCCAGTTTCGGGCCGACCCCGCTGATCTTGAGCAACTGGCGGAACGCGACACGTTCCTCATTGCTCAGGAATCCGTACAGCAGGTGCGCGTCCTCGCGCACGATCAGCTGCGTATGCAATACCACCTGCTCGTGAAGCACAGGCAGATTGTAGAACGTGCTCATCGGCACATCCAGTTCATATGCCACGCCCTGCACATCCAGCAGAATCTGCGGCGGATTCTTTTCCAGCAGTATGCCTGTCAGTCTGCCGATCAAACCAGCCTCCCGTTCTTCATGCGATGTCCCGCTGTGGCCAGCGCGCCCAGACCCTGCCCGCCATTGGCATGGCAGATCGCGCTGGCCAGCGCGTCAGCCGCATCCGGGCCGGGAATACCCGACAATTTCAGCAGGCGCTGAACCATCTGCTGTACCTGATCCTTGTCCGCATGGCCGTTGCCGACCACGGCCTGTTTGACCTGCAAGGCAGTGTATTCGGACACCGGCAGATTCGCCAGCACTGCCGCGCAAATGGCCGCACCGCGGGCTTGCCCGAGCGACAGTGTGGATTGGGGGTTGACGTTGACGAACACTTTTTCCACCGCAACTTGTTGCGGCTGATGCAGCGCGATCACTTCGGCCAGTGAATCCAATATCGCCTTCAGCCGCTCCGGCAACTCGCCGTCCGGGGTCCTGATGCAGCCGCTCGCGACATAATGCAATTGCTGCCCGGCCTTGTCCAATACGCCAAAACCGGTGATGCGCAGTCCGGGGTCTATGCCGAGTATCCTTGTGTGCGCGGACGCAGGCACGGAGGAAAGGGCAAGGGGTGCATCTTTGGAACCTTCTGCGGCAGTCCCATGAATCTTGAGCCCTGAACCCTGATCCCTCTTCATCACTCTTCCATGACTGCCGTTGTATACACTTCCTGGACGTCGTCCAGATCTTCCAGCGCGTCCAGCAGCTTCTGCATCTTTGCCGCATCTTCGCCGGCAAAGACAACCTCGTTGGAAGGTTTCATGATGACTTCGCCGAATTCCGGCTTGTAGCCTGCCGCCTCCAATTTCTGTTTTACATTGACGAAATCATGCGGTGCGGTGATCACCTCGATGCTGCCATCGTCATTGCTGACGATGTCTTCGGCGCCCGCATCCAGCGCCACCTCCATCAGGCCGTTCTCGTCGGTGCCGGGCGCAAAGATCATCTGGCCGCAATGTTTGAACAGGAATGACACCGAACCATCGGTGCCGAGATTGCCGCCATATTTGGTAAACGCATGGCGCACATCGGCCACCGTGCGGGTCTTGTTGTCGGTCATGCAGTCCACCATGACCGCCGCCCCGTTGATGCCGTAGCCCTCGTAGCGCAACTCCTGGTATTCCACGCCATCCAGTTCACCGCTGCCGCGCTTGATCGCGCGCTCGACATTGTCCTTCGGCATGTTGTTGGCGTAGGCTTTGTCCATCGCGAGGCGCAGGCGCGGATTGCCATCAGGGTCGCCGCCGCCCAGCCTGGCGGCGACGGTGATCTCCTTGATCAGACGCGTGAATATCTTGCCGCGCTTGGCATCCTGCTTGCCCTTGCGATGCTGGATGTTTGCCCATTTGCTATGACCTGCCATGCTTTTCCCCGAAAAATCAAACCACATTGCACTAAATATAGAAGTTCAGCGATGGTATCATTTCCACCTGTATAACCCAATATATGGACCGCTCCGAGGAAAGGTATAGTGAGATGAAAACCATTCTGATTGCAAACCCCAAGGGCGGCAGCGGCAAAACCACGCTGTCGGTCAACATCGCCGGATTCCTGGCGAACCGCGGCCAGGGCGTGGCCCTGCTCGACCTTGACCGGCAGCAATCCGCCTCACTGTGGCTGTCCACACGCCCCGACGACCTCCCCCCGATACGATTGCTGGAAACGAAAAAGGAAGATGCTCATCGCAGCGACTGGCTGGTGATAGATTCACCCGCCGGCATGCACGGCAAGAACCTCGCCCATGCCGTCAAACTGGCAAGCAGGATCGTCGTGCCCGTAGCGCCATCATTATTCGACCTGCAAGCCAGCCAGGATTTCCTGAGATCGCTGGCCGAGGAAAGGAAAGTGCGCAACAACAAGTGCCACATCGGAGTGGTCGGCATGCGCATGGAGATGCGCACCAAAGCCGCATGGGCGCTGGAACATTTCCTGGCTGCGCTCGATCTGCCGGTGCTCGCGTATCTGCGCGAGACCCAGGTATATGTGAATGCCGCCTTTGAAGGGAAATCCCTGTTCGACCTGCCGCCCTACCTCGCCGAGCGTGAACTTGAACAATGGGCATTTCTGCAGGATTGGCTAATGAAGGATTAGCCTGGCGATCCATCGTGTGAGGATTTTCTTGCTCAATGCAAGGAACTTCAAGGCTGCGCAAAACGCTGGCCTCGTTTGGGTTTATCGAAGCCCCCTATAGGTTTTCCTTGCTCCTGCTTTCCTCCATCGCAGCCCTCAGATTGTTCAGGCACACGGACAGCTTGACTGCTTCTTCACCGATCAGCGGTTTGTCAAACTGGAATATCTGGTCAGGGCCGAAGCCGTTTCTATTCAATCCGACCTGGAATCTTTCCCGCGCCATCGCATTCAGCAATTCCACGGTGCTGGCAAATTCCGTGTTCACCATATAGGCATCGCCGTGGGACGACTCGCCATTCTTGTACACCGATGCCTGTTTCCCGGAATCGGATTTGATCCAGGCGTTCCATATCTTGCCCATGTCGGAAAATGTCATCCTGCCGTCCTGCAGCACAGGAGCACCATCTTTCATATTCGCTTTTCTGGCGACCACCTTGATGACCCCGAACGTGGCGCCGGTGTCTTTCCGGAACACCGTGACCAGCACATTGAGCCACAAGTCGTCGCTGGTCTCGCCGGTCGCTCTCAGGCCGCAGCCTGTCGGTTGCCCGCCGCTGAAATAATCAACCACCGCCAGATTCTGGTTATGCGGGGTTGCCATTCCGGAAGGGACTATCGCTGAATCAGGTTCCGCATATGCGTGCGCAGACCACAGCATGGCCAGATAAATAACCCAATGTTTCATTTGCCCGCTCCTTCTGCCTTTTCCGCAATGGGAAGATCCACCCGGGTATCAAGGTTAGCATATTTGAAACGCGGGCAAGATATCCGCGCGCCCCGGGAGTTAAGGAACCTCTGATTAAGTCCCGCATGGCCGCGCATTCGGCTTTGCGGGATGGGATGCAAGAAAGGCCAACCCCCTTTCTAACTTTCCCCCGCAAGCGGGGGGAAAGGACGATCGCCTCCTCTCCCGCGAGCGGGAGAGGATTGAGGAGAGGGCTGACGCGAATGGTGATTCCCTTCGCTAGGAGCCTGACACCGCAGGCCGCCCGCAAAGCCAATGCCCTTATGGGTTGCGACAAAAACAGGCGCTCGCGGTGTTGCGCTCCTTGGCATCGTAGAATGACTGCTGCCATGACACGGTGCGCGCAGCGGCGGTGCGGGAATGGCAGCAGGCGGCTGCTCCCGCAATCGGCTGCTACGCAGTAACGTGTTGCAGCCGCCACCTGCGTCGCGCGCCTTGCGATCATCCCGTTTTTGTCAGCAACGCGGTTCATGATGGACTTGATCAGAGGTTCCTAGACGTTGAAGCGGAAGTGCATCACGTCGCCGTCGTGCACGACATACTCCTTGCCCTCCACGCGCATCTTGCCGGCATCCTTCGCGCCCTGCTCGCCCTTGTATTTGACGAAATCATCGAAAGCGATCACCTCGGCGCGGATGAAACCGCGCTCAAAGTCATTATGGATCACACCCGCCGCCTGCGGGGCTGTATCGCCCTTGTGTATGGTCCAGGCCCGCACTTCCTTCACGCCGGCGGTGAAATAGGTTTGCAATCCGAGCAGGTTGTACCCGGTGCGGATCAGGCGGTTAAGGCCGGGCTCGGCCAGGCCCGCATCGGCGAGGAATTCCTGTTTGTCTTCATCGGACAATTCGGCGATCTCCGCTTCAAGCGCGGCGCAGATCGGCACCACCGGCGCGCCTTCCCTGGCGGCGAATTCTTCCAGACGCGTCAACAGCGGGTTGTTGGCAAACCCCCCTTCCGCGACGTTGGCGACATACATCGCCGGTTTGATCGTGAGCAGGCACAGCGGTTTGAGCAACGCAAACTGGTCGGCATCCAGTTTGAGCATGCGCGCCGGTTTTCCCTGGTCGAGATGGGCCGCGACCCGATCCAGCAACACGGTCAGTTTGGCGGCCTCCTTGTCGCCGGATTTCGCCAGCTTGCCATTGCGCTGCTGCGCTTTTTCCACGGTGGCGAGGTCGGCGAGCGCAAGTTCGGTGATGATGGTTTCGATGTCCGCGACCGGATCGATCCTGCCCGCAACGTGGATCACGTTGTCGTCCTCGAAGCAGCGCACCACGTTCACGATGCCATCCGTCTCGCGAATGTTGGCGAGGAACTGGTTACCCAACCCTTCGCCCTTGGACGCCCCCGCAACCAGTCCGGCGATATCCACGAACTCGGTGATTGCGGGCTGTACGCGCTGCGGCTTGACGATCTCCGCCAGCGCAGCCATGCGCGCATCCGGCACCTCGACGATGCCGACATTCGGCTCTATCGTGCAGAACGGATAATTCTCCGCAGCGATGCCTGCCCTGGTCAGCGCATTGAACAGGGTGGATTTGCCCACATTGGGCAGGCCGACGATACCGCATTTCAAACTCATGGTTAATCCTTGATAACAAAATTTTATGCTGCACACGCGGATTCAGAAGGCAATCCGGTTTTCGTCCAATTTTGTGGAAGTCAGGCGAGGGTGCAAGGGAGGACAAACAACAAAAAGCGCTACGCAACGATTCATATTGGCCTTGTCCAATTCTATCGTGATTGTATCACTCCCGGATACCCGGCTACAAAGGCTTGCGCCAGATTCCCCGCAACACAATCGTATGTTGATTTTGTACAAATTTCGTCAACATCCTTGAATGCAACATCTAATATCAAAAAGCCTACAAAGTGGACACACTCCGCTTACGTGAATGTATTAGAGTAAAAAAAAGATATTTTCGGCCTGTTAATAAAGAAGAGACTATGAACGCTTCATTTCAGGTGAGGCTGACAAATCACTGCCGGGATGGCAATATCCGGCTTGAGTTGGGTACCAGCCGGGTTCGACTGAACGTTGCCGTGCTGGGGAGGTCGAAACAGATGGGAATGGAAATCCGAATACAGCGTATATTGCCATTCACATGAAAATTGCGGAACCTCCATTAGAGAGCGTTTTGCCGGATTTGTAATTTCACGAGGTTATATTTTATGAAAAAAATTCTATTTATCGCCATTCTTTCAATCATATCGACGGCTGCTGCTTATGCCGATGAGGGCCGCGGCCATGGCGGCGGAGGTGGTGGCGGCCCGCCCGGAGGTGGAGGCGCGCCCGGCGGTGGAGGCCAGTACAATGGAGGCCAGTACAGAGGGGGGCAATACGGAGGAGGCCATGCGTATTATGGAGGGGGCCATGCGTATTACGGAGGACGCGCGTATTACGGAGGACGCGGGTATTACGGAGGACGCGGGTATTACAGTGGAGGACATACGTATTATTATGGAAATTATGGGGGATACCCCGGGTGGTGGTGGCTAGGTGCCGGTGGTATATGGTATCCATATTACGCATATCCATATGATCCATATGCCTATCCCGATACGCCTCCGACACCCCCGGTGGTCGTGGCCCCGCAAACGAATGCTCCGGCCCAGCCGCCCGCCCAACTTTGGTATTACTGTGAATCGGTAAAAGGATATTATCCATATGTGTCTGAGTGCCCTGGCGGATGGAAAACAGTGCCGGCGACCCCGCCACATTGATAAAGGTTGATGTCGGGCAGACGATGTCCGGCGTATTCATGTTCGGCTATTTACACCGGCGCCCGGATAGATTTTATATAACCCGGCCGGGCCAACCGCAAAGTGACATGATTGCCGGATTAATCTGGAACTTCGGGCATGGTGACCGTGGCTGCGAATCTGCCAAAGTCGACGCCATACCCCCTGCTATTTGGCTTTGACAAATCCCTCTTTAAATCCCGCATTCTCATTCCGCAGCCAAACATTAGCCAATTTCATTTGTGCGCACGGCAATGGGGTACCCCAGCATAGCGGTGGCTCATGCCCTGGATTCTTGCTCAGCGTCGGCTGGAAATATTGAAAATCATTGCCATTTACGATATCCACAGCAGCAGGATTGATCGGTGGCGCAGACCATATCGCGAGCATGGGCGCATTGTCGATTATATTTTTTATGACATCATCGGAAGATGCGAAGCCGTACTGAACTATCCTGGAATGAATAGCCATGGGCATAACCGTAAGATAGGCGGCAATCAGCAGCATCGGGATTTTCAATTTATTCAAATAACCTGAATATTTGTTTTTGGACAGGGGCGAATCTGTAAACAGCAAGGCGCAGGCCAGCGCAGGGATAATCAGAAAGAATCCGACGCCGAAACGCAGGTGCGGGAGTATGAATATCGTGAAGGCGATGCCTGAAATGGCAAGAAGCGGGGTAAATATCAAGGCTTCCCTGCAAACAATACTTCGCTTGGAGTACAGCCATGCCCCGCACAGCATATTCACCACAAGCAGTAACCGCATCAAGGGCTTGTCGTTAAACACATTGTTGTTGGGCGGTCTGTGCCATAGCCAGTTGAAACTGGTCGCATCAGGCGGTGCCGGACCCACCCACTTTAGAAATTCATAAGTTGACGACGATACATACTTGGCATTTTCGCTGCCCACCGACCATGGGAAATCGGTACACAAATAAGGTGCAGGATATAGCGGACACCCGGATGTGATAGTTGACACCCACATGTGAATTATCGCGAACGGTACGACGATCGCAGCCGAGGTCAAGACCTTGCGCCAGGTGAAACCCCCGGCAAACACAAAGTAAATGACCGCGATTGCCAACAATGGAAGGGCGCTGAGTTTGATCGACACCGCACCCGCAGCAAGAATCACTGCCCCTGATCGAGGGCTTTTTTCCCCGTCGGAAGTCTTTGCGTTGCCGCTGACCGCAATGGTGACGACAAGCCATGCCACGACAAGAACCAGCAAGGTTACCGGCGTATCGGGGGATGGTGAATGGATGAGGTCGGAAAAGGAGAAGCGGCAAAACAGGGCGAACGCAACAACAAAAAACCAATCGTCGATGCCGGCAGTATGCCTGGTACCGATAATTCTGCCCAGCAACAGGATCGCCTGCATTGCCATCAGGCAGAAGATGAATCCATCCATTCCGGTGATGAAATGATCCTTCAGCCATCCCGTTTGCAAAGGGGCAATGAGCGCAAACCATGAGTCCGTATAGCCGAAGGGATTGTTGATCAATGCCAAGCCATGAACAGATCCATATTCGGCCAGCCAATTGATCATCTGGTGGTGATACAAACCGGTGTCTTCAACGGTATCCTGTGCCAGCGTGGTAAACACCAGCGCCAAAAGGGCGACAACAATGAGCAACCAGGCGGTTGCAGGTTCAATTGATAGACCTTTCACTGCATATCCGGAATGCCGGAAAAAATACGGGATCGCCAGGATGCCGACAATGATTGCCGCCACATACAAAGTGATCGGAGCAAATATCGAGACAAGCAATAACAGATTGGCAAGAACGATCATGCCCATCCAAACGGCGACAAAGATGCGGTCTTCCGGTCTTGGCAAGCAAGTATGCAGATTGCAGGCGTATAAGACCGGTGTGCCGATCAAGGCGAAGATTATGGCTGATGTTGTCCAGAGGATCAGTAACGAGAGCATAGGCAGTCAAGCAGCAAGATGAGATTGTTGCGGCGATGCGCCCACTATACCTGCCAAACCGGAACCTTCAAATTGCTTTTGTTGGCCTGCCGACCGCGGTCTGATGGCAAATTGTCCGAAAGACCTCCTTTGCGACGCAAGAATCGCTTCTCGAAAAATCCACGATAGTTTGCCGTTGTCTCAGGCGCTATGCAGCTTCAACATCGCTGCTTCCGTTTTTCCCTCGATGACAAGGTGCGCGATTTCCTGCGCTTTTCTCATGGCCTCGTCAATGAGTTCGCGTTCCGCCCGCCGGGGATCGTTCAACACATAGCCGGGCACTTCGGCACGGTCGCCGGGGTGGCCGATGCCGATGCGCAGCCGCCAGAAATCCTTGCTGCCCAGATGCGCGATGATGTCCTTCAGCCCGTTGTGTCCGCCGTGTCCGCCGCCCATTTTCAGGCGTGCCACACCCGGCGGCAGATCCAGCTCATCATGCACAACCAGCATTTCTGCCGGCGCGATCTTGTAGAACTGCACCAGTGCGGCTACAGCTCGCCCGCTGACATTCATGAAGGTTTGCGGCTTGAGCAACAGGATCTCGTGTCCCTGCGACTGCCCGCGCGCAGTCAGGCCGTGAAATTTGGTCTCGCTCCTGAAGCTCAGCTTTTGAATGCGCGCGAGTTCGTCCACCCACATGAAGCCGACGTTGTGCCGGGCGGATTCATATTCGCGGCCGGGATTGCCCAGACCAACTATCAAACGTATCGCAGTCATGCTGTCATGGTAACCGAATAAATGGTGACTGAAAAAACCCGCCATGCTTTCGGCATGACGGGTTATGTGTCAGTCGATCTACTTGGCTTTATTTACTTGGCTTTTTTGGCAGCAGGCGCAGGGGCTGCACCTGCAGGGGCAGCCGCAGGGGCAGCGCCGGCCGTTTTAGCCGCTCCGGCAGCTGGAGCAGGAGCCGAAGCCGCAGATGCGGCAGCAGCGGCTTCAGCCTCGGCAGCGACTTCAGCTTCCATCATGCCGCGCGGCACTTGCACTGTAGCCACCACCGCCTCCGCGGCATGCGTTCCATGCGCCGCAATATCCACACCATTCGGCAGCTTCAAATCTGCGACGTGAACCGAATGTCCCAGTTCCAGCTTGCCCAGGTCGACTTCGATGTACGCCGGCAGATCCTTGGGCAGACAGGTGATATCCAGATCGGTCATCACATGGCTGATCTTGCCGCCGCCTTCCTTGACGCCAGGGGCGGTATCCTCATTCAGGAAGTGCAGCGGCACCTTGATGTGCATCTTCTTGCTCGCATCGACGCGCTGGAAGTCGATGTGCTGGACCTGCTGGCGGAACGGATGCATCACGAAATCGCGCAGCAGCACGGATTCCTTCTTGCCTTCCAGGTTCAGCGTCAATATCGAAGCATGGAATGCCTCTGCGCGCAGCTTGTAATACAACTCGTTGTGATCCAGTTCGATCAGGTTCACCGCGCCCGCGCCATACAGAACACCTGGCACGCGGCCGGTGTTACGCAGACGGCGGCTCGCACCCGTTCCTTGCGCCTTGCGATTTGTTGCGTTGATCTCTATTGCCATTTCACTTCTCCTTAGAACGGGAGCTTCTCAAAACCCAGATTTCATTCCAACTGCAGCGTTGCAAAAAAAATTTCTTGCTTGCATATATTTCTATATGCGGTGCGGCGAAATTTTTTCCGCGCCTTGCATTTGGGCGAACTCTGAATTTTTAGAGGCTCCCTAAACAGAACCGTCCGCGACCAGACGATCCCACATTTGCGGCAGCCGACATGGCTGCCGCTAAAAAACTTATGCAGGGTGGGCAGGTATTCCTGCCCACGGGGTTCAATACCGCGACACGTTACTGGCAAAGCCAGCCGTTTGCGGGAGCGGGCGTGAGGCGGCCATTCCCGCCCCGGATGCTTCGCAACGCCGTGTCATGGCCGCCACCCTACCCATTTACTCGGTAAACAGCGAGCTCACCGACTCTTCACTGTTGATTCGCCTTATCGTCTCCGCCAGCAACTCCGCAGTGCTCAACTGGCGTATGCGCTTGCACTTGCGTGCCGCCTCATTCAACGGGATGGTATCGGTCACGACCAGCTCATCCATCGCTGAATTCTCGATGCGCTCGATCGCCGTTCCCGACAACACCGCATGGGTACAATAGGCCAATACGCGTGTCGCGCCCTTCTCCTTCAGCGCGCTGGCAGCTTCGCACAGCGTATTGGCGGTATCCACCATGTCGTCCATGATCAGACAGGTGCGTCCCGTGACCTCGCCGATGATGTTCATCACCTTGGCCACGCCCGGTTTGGGGCGGCGCTTGTCGATGATCGCCAGATCCGCGTCCAGCTGCTTCGCCAGCGCCCGGGCGCGCACCACGCCGCCCACGTCCGGGGATACCACGATCAGATTCGGGTAATTGTTCTTCCACACATCCGACAGCAGTATCGGGCTGGCGTAGATATTGTCCACCGGAATATCGAAGAAACCCTGGATCTGGTCGGAGTGCAGATCCATCGTCAACAAGCGGTCCACACCGGCGCTGGAGAGCATATCGGCCACCAGTTTGGCCGTGATCGCGACCCGTGCCGAGCGCAGGCGGCGATCCTGCCGCGCGTAGCCGAAATAAGGCATCGCAGCGGTGATGCGGCCTGCCGAAGCGCGTTTCAGCGCATCCACCATCACCAGCACCTCCATCAGATTGTCGTTGGTCGGAGCGCAGGTCGACTGCAGCACGAACACATCCCTGCCGCGCACGTTCTCAAGAAGTTCCACCTGGACTTCACCGTCCGAGAAACGCCCGACCTTGGCCCGGCCGAGATGGATGTGCAGATATCGCGCGACCGCTTCAGCGAGCTTGGGATTGGCATTGCCGGTAAATACCATCAAGCTGTCGTAGGACACGTGCAATCCCTCTTAAATATTGACACAACAGGGCGCATGCCCTGAAAACTGGCTGGGGAGGTAGGGATCGAACCTACGAATGCCGGAATCAAAATCCGGTGCCTTACCACTTGGCGACTCCCCACTTAAAAACTAGAAATTCAATCAATCACCCAATCATGCAACGGGTGCCTTGCCAAACCTTGCGCGACCACACCTCCCATGCTATTTGAAC
The DNA here is from genome assembly GCA_963723415.1 of uncultured beta proteobacterium. Classification (GTDB taxonomy): domain Bacteria; phylum Pseudomonadota; class Gammaproteobacteria; order Burkholderiales; family Gallionellaceae; genus Gallionella. The sequence goes on from CAVRQB010000004.1 coordinate 1,137,947, forward strand.
CACGCATATCGGGCGGCAACTGCTTCATCACGGCTTCAGCCTCTTTGCGGCTGGCAAATTCGGCGAACACGCATGCGCCGGACCCGGTCATCCTCGCTACACCGAATTTATCCAGCCAGGATAGATAGGGCGCCACTTCGGGATAGAGCTTGCACACTACAGATTGCAGGTCATTATGAAGTTGCCGCCCGCGGATTCGGCTCTCCGAGAGGGCGCGCATTGTGATGGAAACCGTATCGCGTGTCAATTCCGGATCAGCAAAGATCCGGGCCGTAGGCACGTGCACGGGCGGGAACAGCACCACATACCATGCATCCGGCAAGGGAAAGGCTTGCAGCCGTTCGCCCACCCCCTCCGCAAAGGCGTTCTCGCCGAACACGAACACCGGCACATCCGCACCCAGCCGCAAGCCGAGCTGCATCAGGTGCGCCCGGGACAAACCGAGCGACCACAGGCGGTTCAGCGCGATCAATGTGGTCGCCGCATCAGAACTGCCGCCGCCCAGACCGCCGCCCATGGGGATGCATTTTTCCACCGCGATGTCCGCACCCAACCCGCATCCGGTGTCACTCTGCAGCAGGCGAGCTGCACGCACGCACAGGTCCTGCTCCTCCGTAATGCCCTCGACTATATTGGTGCGCCGGACTATGCCGTCGTCGCGCAGACTGAAATGCAAGGTGTCCTGCAAATCGATGAAGCGGAACAGGGTCTGTAAAGTATGGTAGCCATCCGCACGCCTGCCGGTGACATGGAGGAACAGGTTCAATTTTGCCGGCGCGGGACAGGTGAGCATCATTGCGGATTCCAATTCCATTCATCTATCAGCAACTGCACCTGAAAATCCTCATGGTTCAGCTGCAAGCGCGCCGGCAGACCATCCTTATAGCGCAGAAAGCGCACTTCCCAGCCATCCTGGTGCAGCACCGAGATATCCCCGTCATCTGCGCGTTCGATCCGCGCGGGAACTTCGGGATCCGCCATGCCCAAAACCCAATAATGCAGGCCATCCAGCGGCAGATGCCAGCCCAGCACCTGTTGCATCAGTGATTCTGCATCGACATCCTGATAGTGCTTAGCCCCGTCGTCCAGTGTCGCACTCCGCTCATCCCGGTACACGCGGGCGGCAGTCTGGCCGAGCGGCGTGAGCAGCAGGATCTCGTCGGATCCCGCCAGATGGGTCCAGTGCAGTCCGGCAGATTGATGTGCATCCAGATGTTTGATCGAGATGCGTCCGTTCAGAGCAAAGGACGCCGATTCGGGATGGACGGGCCGCGCTGCCGGTATCGGCGCAGGCGACATGGATGTACAGCCGCCCAGCAGCATCAGCCATAGAATTACCGGCACAACCCTCATGTTCAGGGCTGGAATTTTTTGATCGTCGCCTGCAATGGTGCGCTGTCCGGATTTGCCTTCAGGCTGGCCTGCCATATCTTTCTGGCCTCATCCTTGTCTCCGCGCATCCACAGCACCTCGCCGAGATGGGCGGCGATCTCAGGGTCTGGATCGCTTGCGTAGGCACGGCGCAGCATCTTCACGCTTTCATCCAGTTTGCCGCTGCGGTAATAGCCCCAACCCACGCTGTCCATGATGGAGGCATCGTCGGGGGCAAGCTGCAACGCTTTTTCGACCAGAGCGACCGCCTCGGGGATGCGCTCTTTGCGCTCCAGCAAGCTGTAGCCCAGCGCGTTATAGGCCTGCGCATAATCCGGACTGAGTTTGATCACCTTGCGCATCAGCTGCTCGAAAACTTCGGGTTTCCCCATTTGATCTGCCAGCATCGCAGTGCTGTAGATAAGGTCCGGATTATCGGGCAGTTTCTCGGAAGCGTTCTGCAACACCTGATAGGCGTCCGCATACTGCTTCGCGTCACGCAATAATTGCGCCTCGATCAGTACCAATTGCACGCGCTGCTGGTCATTGGAAACTTCTATCTGTTTCAACTCCTCGCGCGCCTCGGCGATCTGGCCGCTCTTGCCCAGCAGGTAGGCGATGCGTATCTGTGCAGATGCCAGGTATTCACCGCCTTTGACGCCGCGATAATAGGCTATCGCTTCGGCATCGTTCTTCTTTGCCTCGCTCAATTGCCCGAGATAATACTGCACCGTATCCTGGTCCTTCTTTCCTTTATTGAGCGCCTGCTTGAGTTCCGTCTCGGCACTGCTGAAATCGTTCATCTGCAGGGAAATGAGCGCGATGGCATAGGCCATATCCGGGTTATCGGGATCCTGGTCAGACAGGCGCTGGAATTCGGCGCGCGACTCCTTGTACATTTTTTGCTCAAGCAACGCGCGCGCATACTGCAGGCGGATCTCGCGAGAGTCCGGATATTGCGACAAGTATTGCTTCAACACGTCCAATCCCTGCTGCGGTTCACCTTTTTGCAGCAGCGATGCCTCCAGCGAAACCGCCATGTCCCACTCCGGACGCAGGCTGTGGGCCTGTTTGGCCTCGCTCAGCGCAAGCTGTACATCTCCGGAGGATTGCGCAATCTGCGCCACCGCCCAGTGTGCCTCAGCCAAGCGCGGATAATGTGCTGCCACATCCTGCATCAGCTGCAATGCTGCCGGCTTGTCCGGATAGGACGCCAGCATCTGGGATATTTCCACGAAAATCTGCCCGGCATGGGCTTCGTCCGCCTTCAGCACCTTGACGAACTCCTCGCGGGCTTCGTCCAGCCTGCCGGTGCGCAGCAATGCGGAAGCAAGCATGCGCATCGCCGTTGAAGAGGAAGGATCGGTCTGCTGCCAGATCTTCAGGGCTTCAATGGCCTTGTCCATCTGGCCAGATTCGATCGCCATGTGGGCGGCGCGCATCGCAAGACGGGGATCCAGCGTCTTCCTGGCCATATCCAGAGCGCCGTCGACAGCGATCGCCGTTTGTCCGCGCTGGCTCGCAATCTCCGTCAGCAGATACTGATAGAGCAAATCGCTGGTCAACTCGACGTTGGGCAAAACCAGCTTGTTGTCTGCCTGCTGATCCGGTGCGGCAGGCGCGACCCCCGAGTCCGGCTGATCCGAAGTACGCTCGGAGGAGCTATCAGGTGTGGTAGGGGTCGTGTTCACCGGGGCATGCACGCAAGCCGAGAGCAGCAATGCGCTGATAATGACGTAATTGAACTGGGTCATGACGATACTGCTTTTGATGTGGGCGCATATAATAGGTTATATTTAGCCAAACTCACAACCGCGATCCGCTCGATTTTGCCAAATACCATCCCCGAAATAACCCTTGCTGCGCGCGGGCTTTCACGCAGCTTCGGCAAACAGCGCGTCGTCCAGGACGTTTCTCTGGAACTGAGGCGCGGCGAGATTCTGGGCTTGCTGGGGTACAACGGCGCGGGCAAGACCACGACACTGCAGATGCTGACGGGGTGCCTGCTTCCCGATAGCGCCGAAAAAAATGAAAGCAGCATCGAGATCTGCGGTATCGACCTGTTGCGCCGGCCCGCATTGGCAAAATCCCACATCGGTTATCTTCCGGAAACTCCGCCTCTGTACCGCGAACTCAGCGTCAATGATTACCTGACTTTTGCGGCGCGGTTGCGCGGCATGAAGTCTGCGGCAGCCGCGGCAGCGCTGGCGCAAACCAGGCTGCGCTGCGGACTGGAACAGGTCGGGAAGAAAATCATCGGGACACTGTCAAAAGGCTATCAGCAGCGTGTCGGCATCGCGCAGGCGATCATCCACAGCCCGGCCGTGATCGTGCTTGACGAACCGACGGTCGGTCTCGATCCCGCGCAGATACGCGAGATACGCAACCTGATCCGCGAACTGGGCGACAGCAGCAGCGTGATCCTCTCCACCCATTTGCTCGGCGAAGTGGAAAGCATCTGTGATCGGGTGGAGATCATGCATCACGGCAAATTGATCTACGGCGACACCAGCGCGCGCATGAAGCTATACGGCGACGGGAAAATGACCCTGGAAGAAGTGTTCCTCGAGATCACCGGAAATATCGCGGCCCCCGGTGACCACGCCGGCACGGAGCACGCGCAATGATCCGCCTGATCGCACTGCGCGAGCTGCGCAGCCTGTTCTCGATGCCGTCCACCTGGTTCGTCTTCGCCGCGCTGCAGTTGATACTGGCGTGGTTCTTTCTGGCGCGGCTGGATGCATTCCTGCAAGTGCAATCCCAGCTGGCGCAACTGGCCAATCCGCCCGGCGCGACGAGCATCGTCGCCGCCCCGATGTTCGACACCGTCGCGCTGTTCCTGATGATGCTGGTGCCGGTCTTCACGATGCGCATGATCGCCGAGGAACGCCGCAACCAGACCTTTGCGCTGCTGCTCTCGGCACCGTTGTCCGGGCGGCATATCGTGCTCGGGAAGTTTCTGGGCTTGATGATCTTTCTGGCGGTGTTGATGGCCGGTGTGCCGTTGATGCTCTACACGCTGATGCTCGGCGCCGATATCGATCAGGGGCTGATGCTGAGCAATCTGCTCGGCATGGTGCTGCTTGTTTCCAGCTACGTCGCGCTGGGGCTGTATATCTCCGCGCTCACCGCCCAACCCATCGTTGCCGCCATCGGCACGCTGGCGGTGCTGCTCGGATTGTGGATCGCCGATGTCGGCGCGCCCCAGGACTCTCCCTGGCATCTCGTCTCCCCGCTGCATCACTTCCAGAATTTCAACAGCGGCTTGCTCGATAGCGGCGATGCCATATACTTCGTGCTGTTCACCGCAGTCTTCCTGATCCTGACGATGAAGCGCTTGCACAACAACCGCGTCTATGGGTGAGCGATAGTGCGCAAAATTTTCAAGAACAGACAAGCTCCTTCCCCTCTCCCCAACCCTCTCCCGGCGGGAGAGGGAGCAAACGCATCGCTGCGCAAACTTTACATCAACCACTCGTTCCGTAACTTTTTGTTCCTGCTGGTCCTGCTTGGCATCGCAGCCGGCCTGGGCTATCTGTCCACACGCCTTCATGTGCAGCGCGATGTGACCTACAACACGATCAACAGCCTTGAACCGACCAGCATCGAGGTTCTCAAACAACTGCCCGGCCCGGTCACGATCACCGTATATGCAACCGAGCAGGACGCGCGCCTCGGCGACATACGCAAGATCATCCGCGATTTTGTGTCGCTCTACCAGCGCTACAAGCCGGACATCGATCTGGTATTCATCGACCCGGACAAGGAAGCGCAAAAAGCCCGTGCGGCGCAGATCCGCTTCAACGGCGAGATGGTGGTCGAATACGCCGGACGCAGCGAGCACCTGACCAGGATCAACGAGTCCATCATGACCGGCACGCTGCTGCGCCTGGCACATACCCGCGACCAGACCGTGATGTACCTGGATGGACACGGCGAACGCAAACTGGACGGCATCGCCAACTTCGACCTGGGAACGCTGTTCGGCGCGAAGCTCAAACAGAACGGATTTCGCCTCGGCAGCCTGAATCTGGCGCTGGCGCAGGAAGTGCCCGGCAATGTCAGCGTGCTGGTGATCACCCAGCCGCAGGTCGATCTACTGCCTGGTGAAGTTGACAAGCTGCTGCGCTACATCGATCGCGGCGGCAATCTGCTCTGGCTGGTCGACGCCGAACCGCTGCACGGGCTGGAACGGCTTGCCGAAAAACTTGACCTGCAACTGCCGCCGGGCATCGTGATCGACCCAGCCGCGATCGAGATGAACGCTCCGGCCAACTGGTCACTGGGCGCCACCTATCCACCCCACGCCATCACACGCAATTTCAACCTGACCACGGCATTCCCCTCCGCGCGGCCGCTGCTCTGGAATGAAAATCATGACTGGGAACACCGCGTGCTGGTGGAAGTCGCCCCGCGCGGCTGGGTAAGCCACAAAGTGCCAACAGGGAAACCGGTATTTGACAGACTGCACGACACTCCCGGTCCGGTCGTCATCGCATTGGCATTGCAGCGCAACATCGACAACAAACAGCAGCGCATCGTGGTGGTCGGCAACGGCGCGTTCCTCTCCAACAGTTACGCCGGGAACGGCGGCAACGTGGACCTGGGAGTGAACATGGTGAACTGGCTCGCAAGCGACGAAAATCTCATCACACTGCAACCGCGCGGCGCGAAAGACAGCCAGTTGATATTCAGCAAATTGCAACTTGAGATCATCAGCAGCATCTTTTTGCTAATCTTGCCGCTGCTGCTCGCAGGAACAGGGGTATATATCTGGCGCAAGCGCCGTGCCTGAACTTCCGGAAGTTGAGATCACGCGGCGCGGCCTGGCCGCTCACCTCACCGGACTCACGATCAAGGATGCCGCGATACGCAATGGCAGCCTGCGCTGGCCTATCCCGAAGAACCTGCCCAAGCTGTTGCGCGGACAGACGATCGTCTCGCTGAAGCGCCGCGCCAAATACCTGCTGATGGATTGCGGTAGCAGGCATAGCAGAATTGCCACCCCGGATAATGAAATTCATCATGCCCGCTTCCCTCTCCCCAACCCTCTCCCGCGCGCGGGCGAGGAGGCAAACGAATCGCTGCGCGAATTTCATGTTACTGGCACGCTGATCCTGCACCTCGGCATGTCCGGCAGCCTGCGCATCCTGCCCGCAGATACGCCGCCAGACAAGCATGATCATTTCGATTTGATTTTGAGCAATGGCACGCTGATGCGCCTGCGCGACCCGCGCCGCTTCGGCGCGGTGCTGTGGCATACAGGTGATCCGGCTACCCACCCGCTGCTCGCCGAACTCGGGCCGGAACCCCTGCCGGATAAATTTGGGGGAAAGAATTTCGATGCGCGCTATCTCTACGGAGTCACGCGCAAACGCAAAGCAAGTATCAAGCAATGTATCATGGACAACCACATCGTGGTCGGTGCGGGCAACATCTACGCCAACGAAGCCCTGTTCCGCGCCGGCATCAGGCCGCAACTCGCCGCGGGAAAACTCAGCCTGCGGCGCTGCGCAAAACTGGTCGAGCAGATCCGCGCGACGCTGGCCGAAGCGATCCGGTTGGGCGGCAGCACTTTGCGCGACTTCGTCGATACCGCAGGCCGGCCCGGCTACTTCCAGCAGACATATTGGGTGTACGGCAGGGCAGGCGAACCGTGCCGGCGCTGCGGAGCGGCCATCAAACAGATCAAACAGGGACAGCGTTCCAGTTTTTATTGCATGAATTGCCAGAAGTAACTGGCCAGGAGAAACCGGCCAGAAGAAATTGTCGATTGTGCTACAGTGATGTATGCAGTTTACGGCCACGTTGCCGGCGATTTCACCTTGCCAATTTTGTTGAATGACCTGAAGGGGGAAACATGAAATATATTCTGCTCGCAGTTGCCCTAATGCTCACCGCCTGTGACAAACCGCCCGCACCGAAGATCGCCGCGCCGCAGCGCGAGGTGCTCGATCAAGCCAAGGCGGTTGATCAGATCGTCCAGAAAAATACCGATGAAACCAAGAAGAAGATCGAGGACGCGGACAAGTAACCGTCTTCCGTTCACTCCTTCGATACACCGCGCCATCCATGGCACCGGTGGAACTACCAGCCATTCGACTAGGCTGCCAAAGAAAAGCAGCCAAGTCGCTGGTTATCAGGACGAATGGTAATTTTTAAGAAACCGATGAAGAACACGATACGCCTCCTGCTCGCCGCCGGCCTGCTCGCCTTGATTTCCGCTCCCGCTGCCCATGCCGGGCAGTTGTCGCGCCCCGATCATGTCGTGATTGTCATCGAGGAGAATCACAGCTATGCGCAGATCATGGACAAGCGCAATAACGGTTCATACATCCATGCACTGGCGAAACGCGGCATGTTGTTCACCGCTTCATACGGTGTCACCCATCCCAGCCAGCCCAACTATCTGGCCCTGTTTTCCGGTTCCACACAGGGCATCACCGATGATGCCTGCCTGCAATCCTTCGTTAGCGACAACCTCGCATCGGCCTTGCTGGATGCGGGTTTGAGCTTCGCCACTTTTTCCGAGTCGCTGCCCGCAACAGGCGATCTGAGCTGCGTTTCAGGCGCATACCAGCGCAAGCATAATCCGGCGGCGAACTGGCAAGGCACGCGCCTGGCGGCCGCGGCCAACAAGCGCTTTGCCGATTTCGCAAATCCACCCCGGGGAGATTTCTCCAAACTGCCGACAGTGTCATTCGTGATTCCGAACCAGAACAACGACATGCACGATGGAAGCTTCGAAACAGCGGACCAGTGGCTGAAGAAGCATATCGCGCCCTACGTGGATTGGGCGTATAGGCATAACAGCCTGCTGATACTTACCTGGGATGAGGACGATTTTCGTGCAGACAATCACATCGCCACGATAATGGCGGGGCCGATGGTCAACATTGGGACCAGCGCCCAGCGCATCGATCATTACAGTGTGCTGCGCACGCTGCTCGATTTCTACGGCTTGCCCGCTCTGGGCGCGAGCCGCGACGTGGAGCCCATCAAAGGGATCTGGAAGAAACGCTAACGGGGCAGATGGGCTATTTGCCCTTGGCCGCCATCAGCTTCTCATACTTCGCCTGCAATTGCTCCTTGCTTTCCTTGTAGTCCGGATTCAACGGGATGCAATCGACCGGGCACACCTCCACGCACTGCGGCGTATCGTAGTGGCCCACGCATTCGGTGCACTTGTTCGGATCGATCACATAGATCGTATCGCCCTGGGAGATCGCGTCGTTCGGGCATTCCGGCTCGCACACGTCGCAGTTGATACATTCATCGGTAATCATCAATGCCATGCCACTTCTCCTCTTTGCTATCCGGCTCTCGGGACTATCGGTCCTTCGAGGTTTTGTATTTTTGCTCCAGCTTTTCCATCACATAGGGCGACACGAAGTTGCTGACATCGCCGCCGAAGCGCGCGACTTCGCGCACCATCGTGGCCGAGATGAACGTGTACTTTTCCGCCGGGGTCAGGAACAGCGTCTCCACCTCCGGGTAAAGATTGCGGTTCATGCCCGCCAATTGGAACTCGTATTCGAAATCCGACACCGCGCGCAGGCCGCGCAATACCACGCGCGCGTCGTGCAACTGCACGAAGTTCATCAGCAGGCCGTTGAAACCTTCCACGCGAACGTTGGGAAAACTCGCGAATACCCTGCTCGCGATATCGACCCGTTCTGCCAGATTGAACAGTGTTTCCGCGCGGCTTTCCGCCACCGCCACGATGACCTCGCCGAACAGTCCGGCGGCACGCCGTACGACATCTTCGTGGCCGCGGGTGATCGGATCGAATGTACCCGGATAAACAACCTTAATCATTTACGGAAAGCCCCAGTAATTGATAATGCACCTGCCCGGCCTTGCCGGATTTCAGCACCTGCCAGGGCGATGGAATATCGATCGCCGCGCCCGATTCCACATATACCATTCCATCCTCGTTCAGGCGTTGCGGCAGGATATCCAGCAGTCTGGGCAGATAATCGTTCTGGAACGGCGGGTCCAGGAAGATCACGTCATACTTGTGCCTGTCACCAAGGGCGAATTCTAGCCCATCCTGGCCAAGCACGGACACGTTGGAACATCCCAGCCTTTTTACGTTGTCCTGCAGGGCTCTCATAACCGTGCGGTTCATCTCGACCATCGTCACCCGATCGGCACCGCGCGAAGCGGCCTCGAATCCCAGCGCGCCGCTGCCGGCAAACAGGTCCAGGCAGGTGCGCCCGTGCAATGTTTGTCCCAGCCAGTTGAACAGGGTCTCGCGCACGCGATCCGGTGTGGGGCGCAACCCCTCTGCATCCGGGAAATCGATCATCCGGCGGCGCAGATCACCGCCGATGATCCTGACCCTGTTCGACTTGTGGCCCGCTATTTCGCCTTCTCCTCGGGTGCGCCCACGATCACCGTCGCCATCGCCTGAGGATCGAGGTGGCGGGCGAATGCCTCGCGGATCTGCGCCACGGTCACCCCCTCCACATTGCGGGGGAAATCATCGAGGTAGGTCAGCGGCAGATCGTAGAAGCCGATCGCGCTGAGATAGTCGAGTATCTTGCGGTTGCTGTCGATGCGCATCGGGAAACCGCCGATAATGTTCTGCTTGGCCGCCTGCAATTCCTTTTCGGTCGGGCCATTGGCGATGAACTCGGCCAGCGTGCTGCGCGCCAGTTGCAATGCTTCATCGGCCTGGTCTTTCTTGGTTTGCAGCCCGATCTGGAATGCGCCCGGCTGTTTGAGCGGCATGAAGTAACTATACACGCTGTAAGCCAAGCCCCTCTTTTCCCTGATCTCGTTCATCAGCCGGGATTCGAATCCGCCGCCGCCCAGAGTGTAGTTGCCGACATACAGCGGGAAATAGTCCGGGTCGCTGCGCGCCATGCCGGGCGCACCGATCAGGATATGGCTTTGGCTGGCCGGGTGCTTGATGCGTTGCTCGCTCGCGGCTATCTTCATCACAACCCCGGGAATCGCGGCTGGGGCCGGCGATTGCGGCAATTGAGCAGTCAGTTGTTGCGCGATGGCTTCCGCCTGGGCACGCGTCGCATCGCCCATGATCGCGACCACCGCATAGGCAGCCTGGTAATGCGCATGATAAAAATCCTTCAGGTCCCGGACATTTATCTTCTCCACGCTGTCCACGGTACCCGAACCAGGCAGCCCGTAGGGATGCGTGCCGAACACCGCCTTGTCGAATAGTTTCCCGGCGATACTCTCCGGCTTGGTGTCGTCTTCTTTCAACGCGGCGATCAAGCGCACCTTTTCGCGCGCAAACACCGCATCCGGAAACACCGGATGCTGCAGCACGCGCGCCATGATGTCCAAAGCCTTGTCGCGCTGTGCCGCACTGCTCAAAGTGCGCAGGGTTATACTGGCTCTATCCGGATCGAAGCCGCCGCCAAATTGCGCGCCGACATCCGCCATGCCGCGCGAGATCTCGTCCTCGCTCAGGCCGTCCGAACCGGCATCCAGCAGGCCATGGGTCAAACCCGCCACGCCGGATTTGTCCGCCGTGTCGAAACTGCTGCCAGCCTGGAAATTCACCGCGACATCCAGCATCGGGATATCGTGATCTTCCACGAACAGCACCTTTGCGCCGCTGGCGCTCTGCCAGTGCTGGATGTTGGGGGTGGCATAGGCAATGGCCGCTGAGGAACACAGCACCACAAAAAGCAACTGGCCAAAACGCTTCAGAAGCTTCTCAAGTGAATTAGCGAACATTGGACGATCCCCCTTCAGATTGATGCATCTTTTTGCCGGACAATGGCTGCGGATCGAGCACTGCGACCGTCAGGTTGTCGTCTTTCAGGAATTCCTTCGCGACCTGCTGCACTTGTTCTGCCGTCACTGCCTGAAGCTTTTCCAGCATCACCGGTATCGCCTGATAGCCCAATCCGACGCTCTCCAGCTGGCCGATCTGCATCGCCTGATAGAAAACCGAATCGCGCTTGTACACCTCCCCTGCCATGACCTGCGCTTTGACCCGCTTCAACTCATCCTCTTTCACGCCGTCCTTGACCAGCTGTGCGATCTCGCCGCGCAATGCGGCCTCCGCATCCTGGACCGTTTTCCCGGTGCTGGGCGTGGCCTCCAGCGTGAACAGGCTCGGGCCGCGCGAAAGCGCGTCATAATCCGCCCCCACGTTACTGGCGACCTGCTGATCGCGCACCAGGTCCTTGTTGAGCCTTGCCGACTCGTTGCCGTCAAGAACGCCAGCCAGCATCTGCAGCGCGTATGGCTGCCAATCCTGTTTGGGATCGCGGAGCGCGGGTGCATGGTAAGCCATCACCAGTTGCGGCAATTCGGCGGGTGCCTTCACCACCAGGCGCTTGATGCCCACCTGCACCGGTTCGGTGAATTGCCTGCGAGGAGGCAGTACCTTTTTCGGTATTCCGCCGTAGTAGCGTTGCGCCAGCGCAAACACATCGTCCGCCTTGACATCGCCGGCGATCACCAGCGTGGCATTGTTCGGGGCATACCGGCGGTTATACCAGGCCTTGACATCGTTCACCGTCATCGCCTGCAGATCGCTCATCCAGCCTATCACCGGATGATGGTAGGGATGTTCCTCGTAGATCGTCGCCATCATGATCTCGTTCATCAGCGACTCCGGCTCATCATCGGTGCGCATGCGGCGCTCTTCCATGACCACCTTGATCTCCTTGCCGAATTCATTCGCGGTCAGATCCAGGTTATGCATCCTGTCGGACTCCAGTTTCATCGCCAGCGGCAATTTGGATTTGTCCAGTTGCTGGAAATAGGCGGTGTAATCAAAATTGGTGAAGGCGTTCTCGCGCCCGCCTGCCGCGGCGATGAGCTTGGAGAATTCGCCCGCCGGCACTGCCTTGGTACCCTTGAACATCATGTGTTCGAGTGCATGCGCGACACCGGTGGTGCCGCTGATCTCGTCCATGCTGCCGGCCTTGTACCAGATCTGCTGCACCACCACCGGCGCACGGTGGTCTTCCTTGACGATAACCTTCAGTCCGTTGGCCAGCGTATGTTCGAACACCTCCGCCTGGGCGGCGCCCTGCGACAAACCCGACAACAATGCTGCGATGCAAATCAAATATGTTTTCATGTCCCTAGCCCTAAAAGGTGTATTCAGCATAAAATGCGGCGCGCATTATGCGACATTTTTCCGCTTCCCGGCCATACTGTCACATCGACCATCCGATGCAATGTTTAGTTTCCTGAAAAAGAAATCATCCGAACCCGCAGGCGAACCGCCCGGCGGCTGGTTCTCGCGGCTGAGGTCCGGCCTGGCGCGTACCGGTGACCAGCTCAACGGCCTGTTCGGCGGCGGCGGCAAGATAGACGATGATCTGTACGAAGAACTGGAGACCATCCTGATCACCGCCGATGTCGGCATGGACGCGACCCGCGCCCTGCTCGCCGACCTGCGCCACCATGTCAGGGAACATCGGTTGAGCGATGCGTCGCAGATGAGGGAGGCGCTCGCGCACTGCCTGCTCAAGCTGCTCAAACCGCTGGCACAACCGTTGCACGCCGATGCCTTCAAATCCAACGAGCCGCACAGGCCATTCGTCATCATGATGGTGGGCGTGAACGGCGTGGGCAAGACCACCTCGATAGGCAAACTGGCAAAATACCTGCAAGGCCAGGGCCTGTCGGTGATGCTCGCGGCGGGCGACACCTTCCGCGCGGCGGCGCGCGAGCAACTGGCGGCCTGGGGAGTGCGCAACAGCGTGACGGTGATCGCGCACCATGAGCAAAATCAAAGGGGCGGCGATGCCGCGGCGGTGATCTACGATGCGGTGCAGGCCGCGCAGGCGCGCAAGATCGACGTGGTGCTGGCCGACACAGCGGGGCGGCTGACCACCCAGGCGCACCTGATGGAAGAGATCAAGAAAGTGAAGCGCGTGATCGCCAAGGCGATGCCGGAGACACCGACATCACCCGCGGCACCGCATGAAGTGCTGCTGGTGCTGGACGCCAACACCGGGCAGAACGCGCTGAGCCAGGTCAAGGCATTCGATCAGGCGCTCGGCGTGACCGGGCTGATACTCACCAAGCTGGACGGCACCGCCAAGGGCGGCGTGATCGCCGCGATCGCCCATTCAAGTCATAACCGGGCCCATCCGATCCCGGTGCGTTTCATCGGTATCGGCGAAGGACTCGACGACCTGCGGCCATTCGTAGCGGAAGATTTTGTCGCGGCGCTGCTCGGATTCGACGAATGATCTCATTTTCCCAAGTCAACAAACGCTACCCCGGCGGCTATCAGGCGCTGAAGAACGTCTCGTTCAAGATCGCAGAAGGCGAGATGGTGTTCATCACCGGACACTCGGGCGCGGGCAAGAGCACGCTGCTCAAGCTGATCGCCGCGATCGAACGCCCCAACTCCGGCAGCGTGCTGGTCAACAACCAGAATGTCGGCGTGCTCAAGGAACGCGCGCTGCCTTATCTGCGCCGCAACCTCGGCATCATCTTCCAGGACCACAAGCTGCTGTTCGACCGCAACGTGTTCGACAACGTGGTGCTGCCGCTGCAGATCTGTGGTTTCGACCATCGCGAGAGCGCCAAGCGGGTGCGCGCCGCGCTCGACAAGGTCGGGCTGCTCAAGCGCGAAAAATCCAACCCGATCGCGCTTTCCGGCGGCGAGCAGCAGCGCCTGTGCATCGCGCGCGCCATCGTCAACCGCCCGTCCATCCTGCTGGCCGACGAGCCGACCGGCAATCTTGACGCCGCTTACGCGCACGAGATCATGGCGATATTCAATTCCTTCCATCAGGTCGGTGCCACGCTGCTGATCTCCACACACGACACCAGTGTGCTGCAGGACACCAGAGTGCGCACCCTTGATCTGAAAAACGGCGAGCTTCAGCCCGCCTCCCCCTTCTTCACCGCGGGGGGCCCGGCATAATCATGGTGCACACACTGGTACATCACATGGGCGTATTGCGCAGCACACTGCACCGCGTCTTCTCCTCGCGCCTCGGGGGATTCTTCAATATCCTGGTCATCGGTATCGCGCTGAGCCTGCCGGCCGGGATGTATCTGCTGCTGCAAAACGCGCAGGGTCTTATCGCACAGCTCTCGGGCACACCGCAGATCAGCCTGTTCCTGAGCATGGATGCGAAGAGCGATGATGCCGATAGATTGCGCCGGCTGCTCGTTCTGCATCCTGCAATCGCCCGGGTCGAATTCGTCTCGCGCGCGGATGCGCTGGAGCAGCTCAAGCACAATACCGGGCTGGCCGACGTGATCGGCGGCCTGCAGCAGAACCCGTTGCCGGACGCCTTCATCATCTATCCCAAACCGGGCACGGCGCAGATGCTGGAGGCCCTGCGCAACGAACTGGCCACACTGCCCAAAGTGGAACAGGCGCAGCTCGATTCTGCATGGGCATACAAACTCGAAGCGCTGCTCAAATTCGGGCGCATTCTGGCGCTGATCCTGGCCGGGCTGCTCAGCCTCGCGCTGGTGGCGATCACGTTCAACACGATACGCCTGCAGATCCTCACGCAAAGCAGCGAGATCGAGGTCGCGAAACTGATAGGCGCAACCAACGGCTTCATCCGCCGCCCATTCCTGTATTTCGGCGCGATCCAGGGTTTGCTCGGGGGCATCATGGCCTGGATCATCATCACCCTCAGCCTGCTGCTGCTCAATTTTCAGCTCAGGGAAGTCACGCAACTCTACGCGAGCCAGTTCGTGCTGCATCCGCTGACGCCGGGGGACAGCCTTTCATTGCTGCTGTTCTCGATGTATCTCGGCTGGCTGGGTGCGTGGCTATCCGTGGCGCGGCATCTGTCGCAGATCGAGCCGCGCTGATCCTGCAATATTGCACCGCAAGAATTTCACACGACGTGATCAGCCGCGCTTGAAGGGGCTTCTCTCATTGAGTTCGCCGACATACTCCGAGATCGCTTCGGTCTCGCGCTGCAGATAATCTTCGACCGCGCGCGCAAACTGCGGATGCGCCAGCCAGTGTGCCGAACGGGTGGTCACCGGTAGGAAGCCGCGCGCCAGCTTGTGCTCGCCCCCCGCGCCGCCTTCGAATGTCTTGATGCCGCGCGCGATGCAGAACTCGATCGCCTGGTAATAGCAAGTCTCAAAGTGCAGGCCGGAATGGAATTCGAACGTCCCCCACGAGCGTCCGTACAACACATCGCCGGTGACGATATTCAGCGCGCTCGCGATCATCCGCCCTTCGCGCGACGCGATCACCAGCAAGGTATGCTGCGGCATCGCCGCTCCGATGCGCCGGAAAAAATCCGCATTCAGCGCGGGCGGGGAATGGTGCATCTGACGGGTATGCGCATAACACGAGGCAAAGAAATCCCACTGTTCCGCCGTCGCGTGTTCCCCGGTGACGCATTGCAACTCTATTCCCGCCTCCTGCACCTTGCGCCTTTCCTGCCTGATGCGCTTGCGCTTGTCGCGGCTCAGCGCCGCAAGGTAATCCTCGAAATCCCGGTAGCCCCCGTTTTGCGGCTGGATCGGGTTCTGCCAATGGAACTGCACATCCTGGCGCAGCATCATCCCCTGAGTCTGCGCCTCCCGCGCATCGCCCTCGTCAAGGAACAGGCAATGCAGCGAAGATACACCACCGATATCCCCTCCCCCTTGCACCATCTCATCCCCTCCCCCTTGCACCATCTCATCCCGTCCCCCTTGCACCATCTCATCCCGTCCCCCTTGCGCCAGCTCATCCCTTCCCCCTTGCAGGGGGAGGGCCAGGGAGAGGGCAGAATCCCGGGAGAGCGTAGAACCATTGCTATACAACTGTCCATCCCTCGCGTACTCCAACGCATACCTTAGCAGCAACGCCCTCACCTCGGAAGTCGCCGCCAGCAGCCGCTTCCCGGTCACCGGCGTGAAGGGCACGGTGCACACCAGCTTGGGATAATAGCGCAGCCCGTTCTGGCGATAGGCATCGGCCCAGGCAAAGTCGAACACGTGCTCTCCATACGAATTCGTCTTCAGATAAAGCGGCATCGCGCCGACCAAGCGCCCGTCCTGCCAGAGCGTGAGGTGTTGCGCGTGCCAACCGGACTGCGCGGTGGCGCAGCCGCTCTGCTGCAGCGCATACAGATAGGCATGGGAAACAAAGGGATCATCGCCTGCCAGCGCATCCCAATCCTCTGCGGGTATCTCCGCAAGATTCCCGATGATCTTCAGTGTGGGCTTATTCATGTTGAATTGGTTTGTATCGGCATATTCTATCCGCTTGCTACAATGCGCCGCGAACCTATGCGGATATTTCGATGAAACCCTACGCCGAATCCTGCGAAAAGAACAAGGAACCGATACTGGCGGTGCTGAAAGACATCTTCGCCGGACGCAGAAAGGTGCTGGAGATCGCCAGCGGCACCGGCCAGCATGCGGTGTATTTCGGCCGCGAACTGCCGCACCTGATCTGGCAGCCCAGCGAGCTGGCGCAGAATCTTGCCGGCATCCAGGCCTGGCTGGACGAAGCGCAGCTGCCCAACGTGCTGCCACCGCTGGCGCTCGACGTGAACGATGCGCTGTGGCCGGTAGCCAAGGTGGACGCGATCTTCAACGCCAACACCGTGCATATCATCTCGTGGCCCGAAGTCGAGCGTCTATTCGCGCATATCGCCCGCGTCGTCGAGCCCGGCGGGATTGTGTGCTTCTACGGGCCCTACAACTACGGCGGACTGTTCACATCCGAAAGCAACGCCCGCTTCGATGCCTGGCTGAAGGCGCGCGACCCGCAAAGCGGCGTGCGGAATTTCGAGGACGTGAACCATCTGGCCGCTTCGCATGGCATGAAATTGCTGCGCGACATCGCGATGCCATCCAACAACCGCATGCTGGTTTGGACCGCGCAGCCGCGCTAGACCCGCGGATGATGCTTGCCGCGGAACAGGATGAAGCGCCGCTCGCGGTCCGCACAGGCTTCCCCGGTATGAATGCTGGCACAAGCGAATTTCGGCGCGCATGCGGTCGAGTAATTTGGGCGAATCCAGTTCGGGCGATTCCGGAGAAACGGCTATAGCTTCCATCCGCAAAGTTTCAGGTTGCGCTAAAACGGATGCCCGGCGCTTTATAGCCCGCTAAGTCATCGAGGCGGAATACATCCTTGACAAGCGGCTGTGATTCAGGCGACATTGCCGCTCCATGAACATGTTTTCTATATTACGTTGGGCGTCATGAGCCAATACCTTCAGTTCGTTGCGGCGACTGCCATCGCGGGCGCGGTACTTGCGATCCTCGTCATCTACAAGCGGTCCCTGTACCGTCCCAAAAAGGGTCGCGCTCCGTGGCTCACGCTCGTTGTGGCGGGGCTCCTCTTTTTCTTGCCTGCCTCCATCGCATGGTTCTTTTTTATTTCGCTTCTGGGTTGGATTGTGCCGCTACCATTTGCTGGCATCATCATCCTTATCGGCTTTTTTGTTCTAGCCAAGATGCTCCTTGGCAACGAATTCGTGGCACTGAGGCGTAGCACATGACGCCCAACCAGCGGTTCCAGCCGAGGTCCACGACATGCCGCTTCGCGGCGAGGCCGCTCGCGCCCCTCACTTCCATGTTAGGCCTCGCCAGGAAATAGAACCTGACTTCCACTCACATCGATTGCTGACTTTCCAAAAAGGAGATAACGATGCGCTGGTACCACTATATTGCATACTTCTTCGCTGGCGCATTCCTGGCGAACGCAATTCCCCATCTCGGCAATGGAGTCTCAGGGAATGCCTTCCAGAGTCCTTTCGCTTCGCCGCCGGGGATAGGCCTGTCCTCTTCCACGGTTAATGTTCTTTGGGGCTTTTTCAACCTTGTTATCGGATACCTTCTCGTCTGCCGCGTCGGCGCCTTCAATTTACGCAAGACACAGCATGTGCTGGTCTTCGGTGCCGGCATCCTTTTTATGTCTATCATGCTTGCCCACGCATTCGGCAGATTGCACGGTGGCTTGTGAAATCGGAACACTCCTAACAAGGTGCTCGAGTTAGTTCGCTGCGCTCACGGGACCTTTATCCGCTGATGGCTTGCAGTCCCCGCTGGTACATCCTGACGTTGTTGCGGCCGTTCTTCTTCGCGTGATACATCGCGATGTCGGCGCTCTTGACCAGCAGTTTGTCGTCCTTGCCGTGTTCCGGATAGACCGCGACGCCTATGCTCCCCGAGATCTCCAGCGTGTGGCCGGCCAGCACGAACGGCCGGTTCAGCGCGGCAAGGATCTTCTCCCCGACCTTGCTCGCGTCCTGCTGCGTTTCGATGGCCGGCAACAGCACGACGAATTCGTCGCCGCCTATCCGCGCTGCGGTATCCGATTCGCGCAGGCAAGCCTGGATGCGCAGCGCGACATCCTTCAGCAACAGGTCGCCCACGCCGTGGCCGTATGTGTCGTTGACCGGCTTGAACTTGTCCAGGTCGATGAACATCAGCGCGAGGCGCGCCTTGTTCCGGTGCGCGGATGCGATCGCCTGCTGCAGCCGGTCATTGAACAATGCGCGGTTGGGCAGGTGGGTCAGCGCGTCGTGCTGCGCCATGTGCTGTATGTCGGTTTCGAAGTCCTTGCGTTCGCTGATGTCGGTGGAGATGCCGCACAGGGCATAGATGCCGCCGTCCTCGCGCCGCAGCGGGATCTTGACCGTCATGAATACCTGCATCACTCCGGTGAGCATATTGGTTATGGTCTCTTCGACCTGAAGCGTCTCGCCGTGCTGCAATACGCGCAGGTCTTCGTCGCGCATCCTGGCGGCAGTGTCGGTATCGTAGAATTTACTGTCGTCATAGCCGATGATCTCCTCCATCGGCGCGGCGAAACGTTCGCACAGCAAACAGTTGGCATACAGGTAACGGCGCTGGCTGTCCTTCATGTAGATGTGGGAAGTGACGTTCTCCAGGATATCGAACAGCTGTTTCTCCTTCTCCTTCAGCGCCTGATCGGCACGGCTGCGGCTCAGCGCGATCTCGGCCAGGTTGGTGGTCTGCTCGACCAGGCGGATCTCCTCGTCGCTCGGCCGTTGCGGCTGGTGATGATAGATCGCGAAGACGCCGAGCACATTTCCGGCAGGAGAACGAATGGGTTCCGACCAGCACGCGCCCAGCCCGGCCCTGGCGGTGAGTTCCCGGTAGGGTGCCCAGTACGGGTGGGTGCCGACATCCTCGACGATGACGCGCTGGCCGGTGAAGGCGGTGGTGCCGAAGGAACCGGCGCCCAAGCCTATCCCGAACCCGTCGATCGCATCGTTGTAAAAATCGGGCAGGCTGGGCGCCGCGCCGTTCAGCAGGTGCTCCCCTTCGCTGTCGAGCAGCATGATGCTGCACAGCATGTCCGGGCGCTCCTGCTCGACACCGCGCACGATCGCGCCCAGTATCGTCGCGAGCGGCGCGCCGTGGGCCAGCAGCTCCAGCACATGGTTGCGGGTCTTTTCGCGCTGTTCGGAGCGTTTGCGGCCGGCGCTGTCGCGGGCGAGCCTGCGCCTGATGAGTATGATGTAGAAGGCTGCCGCAGCGATGCCGGCTATCAGCAGCAAGGAGAACACTAGCACCGCGCTGCCCTCTTGCTGCCTTTTACCGCAAGGCACCGTGCAACAGACATTGCAACCCGGAATTCAACGCACTGGATGAAAGGCATAACCAGTTGAGTGTTCAGCCCATCAGAGCAGTGTCAGCATAAAGATGTTCTCCTGCAGCCTGCTCAAGCCGCGCTGCTGAAAACGCGGGCTTTGCTCCAGCACGTCCAGTTTTTCCAGCAGGCGCACCCCGGCATAGTCGCGGTAGAGCGTCTCCACTTCGCCGATTGAAACCGAGAACGGCGGGCCCTGCATTTCCGGCTGGGGATAATCCACGGTGATAAGCAGGATCCGGGTTGCGGGAGGCAGGATGCTCACCAGATGGCGGACATAACGTTCGCGCATTTCCGGCGGCAGCACGATCAGCGACGCGCGGTCATACACCGCTTGCACATCCGCCAGATCTTCCTTGCCCAGATCGAAGAAATCGCCGCACAGGATAGTGATGCCGTTCGCTTCGCAGTGCCGGAATTTTCCGTGTGGTCCATGATTGGGGACGTAGCCGTTTTCCCTGAAGAATGCCTGCACCGCGATGTCGCTCAATTCCACCCCGAGCACACGGTGACCCTGCTCGCGCAGCCACAGCATATCGCGGCTTTTGCCGCACAGCGGCACAAAGACCGGGCTGCCCGGAGCGAGGCGCATGTCCTGCCAATAACGCCGCAAATGGGGATTGAAGTCGTCCTGGTGAAAGCCGATCTCTTCCCTTTGCCATCGCTCCAGCCAAAAATCTTTTTTCATCTTTTACACCAGACCGGAAATTTCACAAAACGATACATCGCATCCATCCGTTGTTCAAACCTGATAAAGGTCATGCTTGAAGATGCATGTTCAACGTGAAGCCGGCGCGAGGCTGCTGATGCCCGGTCGCAAATGCGCTTCCGGATCGCGCAAGCACGCAGCCATCCCGGCAGATGACGGCGCTGTTCAATGCGCGATGAATATGAACCAGACTATCCCGCCGACGACAAAGATCACAGCAGCGGCGATGAATATCTTTTGCAGTACTTCCATATCGTTCTCCATAACAAAATCATGCGGCTGGCAACAACATGCGGATTTCCGGAACGTGACGATTCCTGCTTGGGGATCATTCCTGCCTGGGGACCGCCCCTGCCGGGAGACCGTCCCTACCAGGGAATCTCGCGGTTATCATAACCGAAAAATTTGCCGGAGTCGGCTAATGTGAGCCGGCCGATCAATCGCCGCATGCCAGACACGCTCTGTTCCGCCGAGACCATCGCGTTCGGCCCGCCCATATCGGTCTTGACCCAGCCCGGATGGAATACGACCGCAGTGATCCCGGCCGGCTTCAGGTCGATGGAAAGACTCTTCACGACCATATTGACCGCCGCCTTGCTGGAGCGATACTGGTAACTTCCGCCGCCGCGATTGTCCGCGATGCTGCCCATCATGCTGGTGATGGTCGCTATGGTTTTGAGCTTGCTTCCGGATATATGCCTTGCGAATGACTCGGCCATCTTGAGCGGCGCCATCGTATTGATGCGGAATGCCCGCGTCCATTCCGCATAATCGGTATGGCCGAACCCCCGGTTATCGGAATCGGGATAGATGCCGGCATTGTTGACCAGCAGGTCTATACATCGAGTGGCCGGGGACATGCCATCCAGCAATCGCGCCAGACGCTCGATCTGCTCATGGTCTTCGACATCCAGAGCATGAATCGCTATCAGTCCCGGATACAGCGCCGCCAGCTTGTCGAGCGCGTCCGACTTTTCCGGATGTCGGCTGCAGGCCAGAACTCGCCAGCCATCGGCGGCATATTGCCGGCAAAATTCCAGGCCTATGCCGCGGCTGGCTCCGGTGATCAATGCAGTACTCATGGTTATCCGCGATCGTTGTCTGGCATATGAGCCGTCAGGGCTTGACGAAGCGCAATGCGAATTTATCCGTCTGGATATTCATGTCGAAAAAAGCCTGTTCGCGCGGGTCGGCAGGATTTTTCCACGCGTCCCCTGACGCTTCAAGCCGGAAACCGGCCTGAAGAAACTCGTCCTTCACGACCTTCTCGTCTATCCTGTGCAGTGATTTCGCCGCCGAGACACCGCTGCCCGCCTTGGCCGAATGATCCAGCACGACGAGATGCCCGCCCGGCTTCAAAGCGTCGAACAGCCGTTTGTCCATCTTTGCGCGGTCGACCGGCATATATGCGATATCGTGGTAATTCATGATGATGGTGACCAGATCCAGCTTGGGCGCGTCACCGGGTACCGGGTCTTCAAAAGATTGTATGACCGGAACGATATTGGGCTGCGGATGGACGGCCAGCCGCTGCTCAAGCGCCTGCCTCGGTTTGGTATTTTGCGCCCAGACGGTGCCTTTGCTGCCGACAGCCAGCGCGAGCAACTGCGTAGTGTACCCGCCTCCGGCCGCCACGTCCAGCACCTTCATGCCGGGCAGAACATCGGTGAACTGCAGGAATTCGAGCGGCTTGCGCTTCGCATCGGCATCCCGGTCGTCGGCGGTCCTGATCGGGCTGGCGACCGCCTGCTTGTAGCCTTCTGTTACGGCTTGCTGCGAATCCGACAGAGGTGATGCGTGAACATTCACGGCGAAAACAAACCCCATAGTGGCCAGTAACATATGGCGCGGTATTGCCCCAAAATCATGATGTGAAATACACATGGATCGCTCCTTTGATAATTGTTGCCAAGGTATGACAACACTGATTCGATTTATCCCGGAATCTGCTGCCCCAAAATTCGGACGTATCCGAAATTCTGTGTGTGAGGTCGGTTTAGTCACGGCATCAATTTAATGCTGCCGTAAACCGTTCACCGAACATGATGGCGAATTGATTAGCCGCCTCCTTCCATGTCCGTGGCGGCATCTTCCAGTCTTTCACAATATTTCGCAAGGCCAGATACAGCAGCTTGGTCGCGGCCTCGTCACTGGGGAAGTGCCCACGGTTCTTTACGATCTTGCGCAGTTGCATATGCAGACTCTCGATGGCGTTGGTAGTGTAGATGATCTTGCGCACCTCCGGCGGATAGGCGAAGAACGGAATCACCTGCGTCCACTGCCGTCGCCAAGCCGCCGCAATGGGCGGGAATTTCTTGCCCCATGTGCCTTGCTCGAATTCGGTCAGGGCCGCTTCCGCAGCTTCGGCATTGACCGCTTGGTAGATGGCCTTCAGCTCGGCAGCCAGCGCCTTGCGATCCTTCCAGCCCACGTAATTGAGCGAGGTGCGAATCAGGTGCACGATGCAGGTCTGTATCTGGGTTTGCGGGAACACTGCCTCGATGGCTTCCGGGAAACCGCGCAATCCATCCACCACGGCAATCAGGATATCCACCACCCCGCGCTGCTTGATGTCGTTGAACACCTTGAGCCAGAATTTGGCACCCTCGGTCTGTTCGATCCACAGCCCCAGCACATCCTTGCGCCCGGTGGCGTCGATGCCCAGCGCCAGATAAACTGCCTTGTTCCTAACCGTGCCCTCGTCGCGTATCTTCAACCGCAAGGCATCGAAATAGATGATAGGGTACATGGCATCGAGCGGACGGGCTTGCCAATCCGCCACTTCGGCCATGACTTCGTCGGTGATGGTGGAGATCAGGTCCGGGGAGATTTCCAGCCCGTACAGCTCGACCAGGTGCCCCTGGATCTCGCGCACCGTCATGCCCCGTGCATACATGCCGATCACATGTTCGTCGAATCCGGGCAGCCGGCGCTGGTGCTTGGCCACCAGCTGCGGCTCGAAGGTGGACAGGCGATCACGCGGAATGGACAGGTCGAGCGCGCCGTTGGGCGTGAGCACGGTCTTGGGGCTGCTGCCGTTGCGGTGGTTGCCAGCCCCTTCCTCGGGTTCCTCATTCGCCAGGTGGTGGGTGAGTTCAGCGGCCAGCATTCGTTCCGCAAGCTGCTTCTTAAGCTGCCCGATCAGGCCGGATTCGCCCAACAGGCTCTCCGCATCCTTGCCGGATACCTGGGCTAAAAGTTGGTCAAGCAGCTCGTCGGAAAACGGGCCTGAGGGTTTGCGCTTGCGCGGCTTCTTCGTTGCTTCGGTCATTCATCGCTCCTTGGGTTAGCATGATATGACCTCTACACACAAAATTCAGGATAGGCTCCAAAATTCATGTTCCGGGCACTACATCCAAAACAAAGTATACCCTGCTATCGATATTTCACACCAACCGGCTGCGGCTCTTTGCAGACTTTGTGGAGCAACCCTGGCAATCTCCGCTTGTGCGGCGATTTTGTGTAATATCTGCGCACGATGACCGTCCCTGAGAAAAAAACGATCGCGCTATGCAGGATTGCGTCGGGTCTGCTGTTGTGTACTGCTCTTATTTTTCCGTTCAAATTGCTCGCTGTCGAACAAGTTACAGAACCTGTTCAACCTGTTCAACCTGTTCAACCTGTTCAACCTGTTCAACCTGTTCAACCTGCTCAACCTGCTCAACCTGCTCAACCTGCTCAACCTGCTCAACCTGCTCAACCTGCTCAACCTGCTCAACCTGCTCAACCTGCTCAACCTGCTCAACCTGCTCAACCTGCTCAACCTGCTCAACCTGCTCAACCTGCTCAACCTGCTCAACCTGCTCAACCTGCTCAACCTGCTCAACCTGCTCAACCTGCTCAACCTGCTCAACCTGCTCAAGAGACAGATCTGTTCAGTTCTATCGATACGCAACGCGATTATCTATCCAGCCAAATCATCGATTTCGCAACCGATATCGATCGGTATTTTGGAGATGATCGCAACTATCAGGAGACAAATAAAAGCGTGGTTCAACTGGACCTTGCCAGAGCGACGGGTTATGGCGGGGATCGCAAATTGGTGCTGTCGGCACGGGCCAACGTGAACTTGCCTTCCACGGAAAGGCGCCTGCACCTGCTGGTGGAGTCCGACCCCGATCAAAACATAACCGGTGAACCGACACTGACCCATAATACACCCCTTACCAACCAGGTTGAGACACCCCAAAGTTATGGTCTGGCATTGCGCTATGAGAAGGTGAAGGAAGATCTCAATGCAATGCACATAAGTGCCGATGCTGGCCTTAAATTTCGGGGGATAGATGTCAATCCTTTCGTGCGCGCAAGAGGAAGCTATTCGATACCGCTGGATCAGTGGCGGCTGAAAGCGTGGGAGACTGTGTATTGGTTCAACACCATAGGCCCGGGCGAGACCACCCAGGTCGATCTGGAACATCTTATAAGCGCGCCTTTGCTGTTCCGCGCCACCAGCAATGCCACATGGCTCAAGGACCAAGAGAACTTCAACCTGCGCCAGGACTTTTCGATCTATCACACGCTGAATGAACGGACTGCGCTGCTTTATCAGGCAAGCGTGATCGGGGTCAGCAATCCGCAGGTCGAAGTGACCGAATATATCGCCCAGATTCAGTATCGCTACAGATTGCACCGGCAATGGATGTTCTTCGAATTGAACCCGCAACTGGTTTTCCCGAAGGCAAACAGCTTCAATGCCAGCTTTGCGCTTAACATGACCCTGGAAATACTGTTTGACGCTTCAAAATGACTCGGGCCGGTATACCAAGCCAGATCACGATTTTCCAGGCCCGATGCCATGATGCAGTGAAGTTTGATGTTTGACCGGGAACGCGTCAGTCGCCTTTCTTGAAACGTTCGATATCGCGCCGGTCACGCTTGGTCGGCCGCCCCTTGAAAAAGAAAGGACGCGGCTGCGCCTTGAGCTGCGCGGCAATCGCCTCGCGCCGCTGGCGGCTCGCATCGGTCTCGCGGTACAGTTTCTGCGCCTCGGATGCCGGGCCCCGCCGATCGGACAGCGCCAGCACTTCGACCACATATTGCTTCTGCCCGAGGTTGATCGTGAGCATGTCCCCCGCCAATACCGGCTTGGCTGGCTTGACGCGCGCCTCGTTGATATGCACCTTGCCGCACTCGACGGCATCGGCAGCCAGGGAACGCGTTTTGAAGAAGCGCGCCGCGCAAAGCCATTTGTCGATGCGGAACTTCCGGGTATTATCTTCCGTACTCATTCCGCCGCTCCGGATCGCAGTATCGAGCTGAATTCGCGCCGGCAAGCAGGGCCGGGTGTTATTACCGGATTGCCCATCGCGTGGTCATTGCAAAAGCGGATGGTCTTTCGGCAATTGCCTGGCATACCAGATCGCAAGCTTGTGCCTCAGGGTCTTTTCGGCAACCTGATCTTCGGGCAAGGGCTGTATGACCTTGTCGTGAACCAGCAGCCTGTATATATACAGGAGCTTCTCGCTTGCCGAATCGGTCGGTTCGAACTCCACCACGCCCCGCCCCTCTGCATACTTCACCCCTGCGATCATCGCACCCTTGAACAATTCCGCTTCGTGTTTGAGTTTTTTCATGGTGATTATAGCTGTAACGGTTAGCGCCCCGGCCGATAATAATATCGACCCCAAGCCGTCATATAATTTATACTTAAATCGTGAACAAAGGAATAGCGGGAGACTCGTATGATGATGAAACCGAACACCCGGCGCGCCATTGCAGTGATCATGGTGGTCTTGGGCGCATTGCTGATGCTTCTTGCTCCTGAAGCCTGGCCTGGTGCGCTGTTGCTTGTCCTGGGGGTTGCTCTGGAGTTGCTGGGAATCGCGCTGGAGCACAAGTCCAAATGAACTCTGGACGGTGGAATCGTGCGCGGAAGCCGTTCTGCCCACGCGCAAAGGCGTATGCGGATCTTTCTGACCCGGATAAATAACCGCCACAGTCAGCGCTGATAGGAATACATCTTCCTCAAAAACAGCTCCGCCACTTCCGTCGAGAGATCAGCCGGCATATTCGACTCCTGGGTTGCCGGTTCAAGCTGCAGTTGCTGGCACACCGAATCAATTTCAGGATTCCAGCCGGCGGATAATATCTCATCGTCGTACTCGTGTTCCATCGTTTCGTTCTCGATTTCGTAACTGCTCATATCCATCGTGACGTTCATGACACACCTCCTTCTGCTTCCATCGCAATAAGGCTTGCTTACGCCAATCAAGGACTTTCATCCTTGATGTTAAAGCAGCATATTGCGTGCCAGAAAGAAGCATGAAATGGCCAAAGTGGCGCCGGTATTGGTAGGGCTGGTATACATGTAAGTTTTTGCAATGGCATTCGACGGCAGGAATATCGGAAAATCGGTCTCAAAGACGAAAAAGTGAGAAAACTGACGATATTTCATCCGGGTTGCGGCTAGGGTGTACAAATCGCGTCAAAACATATCCAGGGTTCACTATCCTTCATCTCCATCGGCTGTTGAAACATCATAAAACTCAACTGCAACGATGCGCTTCAACCGGTGCGCAACAATCCGGGTGCCGCCATGCCCATTGAATGATGCCCCGCCGCTTTTGATTTGGAGTATATTGCCAGCCGCCTCGCCAACTCCATTTGCCTATTGCGATGGGTCGCAATGACCCAAACAGCTTTTGTGCGGCGGACTTTCCCATTGTTGGCATTGCGGGCCAAGATGTTTTCTCATATTTAGAATTATCCCGATCACTGTTCGGAAGGAATCAAAATGCCGCAGTTGTTTTCAAAAGCCCACCTGGGTAAGCTGTCACTGCAGAATCATCTGGTGATGGCACCGATGACGCGCAGCCGCGCCATCGGCAATATCCCTAACCAACTGATGGCGGAGTATTACGCGCAGCGTGGCTCTGCCGGACTCATCGTCACAGAAGGCACCTCGCCGTCCCCGAATGGACTGGGTTATCCGCGCATACCGGGGATATTTTCCAAGGAACAGATCGCCGGGTGGAAGCTGGTCACCGATGCGGTTCGCCCCAGGGGCGCGAAGATGTTCATCCAGTTCATGCACTGCGGCCGCGTCGGCCACCCGCTCAATCTACCCGCCGGCGCGCGCGTTCTCGGGCCATCGGCAGTCGCTGCCGCAGGCGATATGTACACCGATGCCGAAGGCATGAAGCCGAATGGAATGCCACAGGCGATGACCGAAGCCGACATCAGGGCCGCGATAGATGAATTCGCCCAGGGCGCAAGGAACGCGGTGTCAGCGGGATTCGACGGCGTCGAGCTGCACGGGGCGAATGGTTACCTGCTCGAGCAGTTCATCCGGCCGAACTCGAACCTGCGCACCGATCGCTACGGCGGCTCGTTAGAGAACCGCGCGCGCTTCGTGCTCGAGGTCGCCGATGCAGCGATCAACGCGATCGGCAGGGACAAGGTCGGCATACGCCTGTCGCCTTACGGTGTGTTCAACGACATGCCGCTGTATGACGCGATGGAAACGGATTACACCTATCTGGCGCGACAGCTCGACGCGCGCGGGCTGGTCTACATCCACCTGGTGGACCATTCGGCCATGGGTGCGCCGCCGGTGCCCGACTCGATCAAGAAGATGTTCCGCAACACGTTCAAGGGCAAGCTGATCCTTTCCGGAGGCTACGATGCCGCGCGCGCCGAGAGCGATATTGCCGCCGGCAAATGCGATCTGATCGCGGTCGGAAAACCGTTTCTGGCGAACCCGGATCTGGTATCGCGCTGGAAGACCGGCGCGGCTGTGAACGAGGTCGACATGAGCACGTTCTACACGCCGGGTGCGAAGGGATATACGGATTATCCGGCGCTGGGCTGAAAACAGTATTTACCTTGAAACCGGGCCCTGCAGCTGTACAAGCCGCACCGGCTGCAAGCAATGACTGGCAGTTCTATCAGTGCTTTTCGAGCATCTCGTTGATCACCGCATCAAAGCTGGCAAGCGGCAGGGCGCCGACGATCGTCTTGCCCTGCACCAAGTCTCCCACTGCCTTGCCGATAATGAATGTCGGG
Source organism: uncultured beta proteobacterium (assembly GCA_963723415.1). GTDB lineage: Bacteria > Pseudomonadota > Gammaproteobacteria > Burkholderiales > Gallionellaceae > Gallionella. The sequence continues at coordinate 1,166,584 of CAVRQB010000004.1, forward strand.
GTTCCGGTGATGCCCAGCGATTGGGCGTATTTTGATTCATCGGCAATTTCCTTCAGATGCGTGCCATCGGCCATGCATGCGGTGAAGGTCTTTTCATTCAGCGCAAGATCCTTCGTCGCATAACCGGTCAGTGAAACAACATCAAGCTTGTTCTGGTTCCTGAACACCAGATCCTTCATCTCCCAGAATTTTCCCTGGTCTCCGGCGCAGTGGACGGATTGCGCGGCTTTCAGCGCGAACGGATGCAAATCGGACAGAGGCAGGTCGCGCACGATCAGGCGCATCTTGCCGGTGTCGATATATTTCCTTTTGATCTCGGGAAAAGTGTTCGCCTCGAACCGGCCGCAGAACGGGCACTGGTAGTCGGTGAATTCCACCATGGTCAGCGGCGCATCGCTTTTGCCGAGCACATATATCGCGTCGCCCTTTACCGTCATGTTCTGGGGCGCCTGCTGAGCAGGCGGGCCCGCCTGCGCCTGCTGCTGCCTGGCGAGCAATTCCTTGATCTCGCGCAACTCCTTGAGTATCGCGTCTCCCTGTTCCTTCGTCATCGGCGCGGCCATCACAAAACCGCTCATCGTTATGACGATAATGCCCAACATTGCAAACAGACTTTTCTTCATGATCTTCCTCTGTCGTTGTTCAACCAATTTGCCCTCGTTCCATTATATTCGCCTATGCTCCTTAATGAATCTCGAAATATCATGCGGCATCCTGCCGGCATCAGATATCGAATTGCAATCGCGCCAGCCGCGCGTACAGGCCGCTCTGTTTGCGCAGGTCTTCCGGAGTCCCGGTCTCCACGATGCGCCCGTGTTCGAGCACCACGATGCGGCCGGCCTTCTGCACGGTTGCCAGACGGTGCGCGATGATCAGCGTGGTGCGGCCCTGCATCGCGGCATTCAAACCCTGTTGCACCAAGATCTCCGATTCGGCATCCAGCGCGCTGGTCGCCTCGTCCAGCAGCAACAGCGGGGCGTTCTTTAGCATCGCGCGCGCGATCGCGATTCGCTGGCGCTGCCCGCCGGACAAGCGGGTGCCGCGCTCGCCCAGAAACGTTTGGTAGCCCTCCGGCAGCCGGGCGATGAATTCATTCGCCAAAGCAGCCTTGGCGGCATCGATGACTTCATCGTCGCTGGCTGACGGACGCCCATAGCGGATGTTCTCCAGCGCATTTGCCGAGAAAATCACCGGGTCCTGCGGCACGATCGCGATCCTGTCGCGCAGGTCGTGCAGGGAAAGCTGGCGGATGTCCTGCCCGTTGAGGCGGATCACGCCTTCGCTAACATCATAGAAACGCAGCAGCAGCTGGAACAGCGTGGTTTTGCCCGCGCCGGAAGGGCCAACCAGCGCGACGCTTTCGCCGGTCGCGATATCGAGCGTAATATCGTCCAGCGCGGCAGTCTGCAATCGCGAAGGATAGCGGAAGCTGACCCGCTCGAAGCGGATCGACGCCCGCCCGGGCTGCGGCAAGACTTGCGGCGCGGATGCTTCGATAATACCGGATTCCGCGTGCAGCAACTCCAGCAGGCGCCCGGTCGCGCCGGCGGCGCGCATCACGTCGCCCCACACTTCCGACATGGTGCCTACGCCGCCGGCAACCAGTGCAGCGTAGAGGATGAAAGAGGCGAGCTGGCCGCCGGTCATGTTGCCTTGCTGCACCTGGTTCGCGCCGACCCACAGCACGAAGATGATTGTGCCCATCACGGCGGTGATGATAAGCGCGGTCAGCGCGGCGCGCACCCGGGTGCGCCGGATCGCCGTGGTAAAGCTCAGCTCCGCGCTGGCGGCGAACCGCCGGGTCTCGCGCTGCTCCTGCGTGTAGGCCTGCACCGTCGGCACCGCGTTGAGTATCTCGCCGGCCAGCGCCGAGGCGTCGGCGATCTTGTCCTGTGATTCGCGCGAAAGTCGTTTCACCTTGCGTCCGATCACGAAGATCGGCAGCGCCAGCAACATCATCAGGCCGAGGTTCAGCGAGAACAGATGAAAACTGGTGACCGCCAGCATCACCATGCCGCCGGTGAACTGGAACAGGCTGCGCAAACCCATCGCGATCGAGCTACCGACCACGGTCTGGATCAGCGTGGTGTCGCCGGCCAGCCTGGAGAGCACTTCGCCGGTCTGCAGCGTCTCGAAGAATTGCGGCGATTGCCCGAGCACCCGCGCATACACCGCGCTGCGCAGATCCGCGGTCACCCGTTCGCCTATCCAGGTCACGGTGTAATAGCGCGCCGACACAGCCAGCGCCCACAGGCAGGCGAGGCCGAACAGCAAGGCGAAGTGCCCGTTCAGATTCCCGGTGGCCAATAGCGCTCCTCGCGCGTGATCGCGCTGTCCGAAACCCATATCGATCAGGTCGCGGAACGCCAGCGGCAACAGCAACACCGTGCCTGAAGCCAGACACAGCAGCGCGAACGCCACCGCGATCCTGCCGCGATAGGGGCGCAGGAAAGGCAGCAGATCGCGCAAAGAGGACAGGCGCCTGGTCATGACAGTCGGGGCGGGATTGGAGATGGCCATGCTTTGCTTTGCGGGTCGGGTTTGCCGGTTGGGTTTCTCGGAATGGTATAGGTATCTGGCCGGTTGAGGAGGCTGGCTGAAGAAACAGGCAGCTGATCGAAAACGGCGATTTCCAGAGCCACCATTGTCCCAGAATTACCGCGGAACGAGAATGCTTGGTATGAGAATCAGGGACGGTGATCTGGCGTTTTTTTTCAGAATCGATACAAGAAAAAGTTCCACATTTTCCGCCAACGGATTATCATTTGCGCGCGTTGCGCATATGCCAGTTCGGAACGGCGCAGCGGCGGTGACTCGCTACAATCGCGGCAGATCGTCACCGCGTAATTCAACCCTCGTTACAACCAGGAGAATGAACATGGCCAAAGGACAGCAACGCAAGACCAAGGAAGCAAAAAAACCCAAGAAGCAACCGGTGCCCGCCAAGTAGCAGGCGCAATCCAAACTTTCGACGTAGGTTGGGTTAGGCGCGGATTTTTGCGCCGTAACCCAACAAACCAAATCATTACGCCGATAGGCAATATTGAGAACCAGATTTGTTGGGTTACGCGATTAAGCCGCTAACCCAACCTACATGACTACCGCGATCCGCTATCATGCCCAAACGCACTGCTCCCGATCACGCCCGGCTGGACCGCGTCATCGCCGAGGCGCGCAAGCACAGCAGCGAGCGCGAGGCGACCTACCGCGAGCGGGCGCTCAAATTGTTCCCGTGGATCTGCGGCCGCTGCGGCCGCGAGTTTTCCGGCGCGCGGCTGCGCGAGCTGACGGTGCACCACAAGGACCACAACCACGACAACAACCCGCTGGACGGCAGCAACTGGGAGTTGCTGTGTTTGTATTGCCACGACAACGAGCACATGCGCCTGCTCGAAGAACAGACGCGGCCGGGTAATCGCGACAACCATTCATCCGCTGCGACGCATAATCCTTTCGCCGGCCTGCAAGACCTGCTGAAAAAGAAATAGCTTTTGAAGGAATAACGGGCAGAAAAAAACCCGCCACCATTTCGGGTGGCGGGTTGCAGTCTTGCCGGCTCAGCCGGCTCCTATGCTTTGATCAGAACCCGAACGCCAGATCCACCATCGTGAATTGGTCGCCCATATATCCACCGTTAGCTGCAGCATATTGCTGATTAGATGTATTGTACATGTCGCCGCTGTACTTGGAGTAGGTCAGTTCTCCCCTGATGTTCAGCGCGATATTGTAGGTCACGCCAACCAGGATCGCATTGTCCGAGGCATTTCCGCCTGCGGAGTTCACAGGGTCCACATATCCACCCGACTTCGCCTGACGCATTGCAAGCTGCAGCGTCGCCTTGCCCGGCAACACACCCAATTCCGCGCCGATATTGAACGATGACCTGTCAAATGTTCCCTGGTTGAACAGGTTGGGATTATCAGTCTCCGCGGGCGCCTTCGCATAGGAAACCACCAGCAATAACGGCATGCCGCCCACGTCGCCCATCATCTGCGCGTCGACCGCTGATGCCTTGGTGTCCACGACGCCAGAAAAGGTTGGTACCAATGTTGTTGGATCTAAAGTTGCTCCTGGATCTACCGCGCTGACGCCATTCCATACCTGGAAGCCGATCGCGCTGTCGAAGTTCGGGATCAGCCCGGTAGTCCATGCGCCGCGGAAGTAGTTCGAAGACGGTGCACCGGAACTGCCGGCTCCCTGACTGGCGCCCCACTTCGCAACGTTGGCAAAGAAGTCGTCGTTGCTGGCGATGAAGGCCACGCCGTTAGCAGGCGATGCGGTGTTTATGTATTGCTGCGCGGAAACGGAGCCCATGTCTGCCTGGTTGAACGCGTGAACCGCGACGGCGCCGGTATTCAGCACTTCGAAGCTGTCGGCTGCGCCGAGACCGGTGCTGAACGGGACTATGCCTGCATGCACATTGCCCACGTCATAGACGAACGGCACCTTGAACCTGATCAGGCCGATCGTGCCGTCGGGTATCGTGCCAGAGGAAGCCGACGTCAGGTTGATCTCGGCCTCGAAACCGACATGTTCGCCGGCGCGCCCGCCCAAGAACAGGCTGACCTGTTGCGGGTTCAGAAGCTGGCCGTCGTTGGAGTTCTTGCTGGTTTCGTTTGTCGGGTTTACAGCCGTGCCAGTACCATTCGGCGTGGACGGGCCATTGGTCTTCTGATAGGCAACATAGCCGACCAGCGCTGCATTCAGCACTGCGGGTATTGACACCCCGGGCGCAGTTGTATCCTCGACCTTATCCTGCGCGCCTATCATCGTGTAACCGTTTTCCTTGAAGGCGCGGCCGAAGCTGTTCAGCACCGGAAAGTGCTGGTAGTGGCAGGCGCTGCAGGCCATGCCGACCTGGCGCGCGAACGCCGGGATCGCTTGTGCCTGGGGCGCCCAGATCGCGGCGGACACCAGGGCAGAAATCGCCAAAAGTGTATTCTTGAATTGCATGTTTGCCTCCCTGTTGAAAAAAACGTTGATGGGCTTTGCTTAACCCAAAGGCCGGGCAGAAAACAAAAACTCCAGCTGGCCACAGGTTGATTTTAACTGCTCAAATGATCGCAAGCCCGCTCCCTAGTTGAGTTTGCAACATATCACGTCTGGAAATATTTGTGGAAAGAATTTTGGAAACAAAACGGTTACAAAATATGTACAAACTAGAAAAGAGTGGAAAGGTTGATCGTCGTGGTGCTGCTGCCCAGCGCATCCTGGTGCGCCGCATCCCAATACTGGCCGCTCGATGTGGTTTGCGTGAAGGATACCATCATGTTCTGTGCGAGTTTATACGTGGCGACAAACATGATCGCGTTATCGCTCGCATTGGTGAATGAACCGACCGCGACGCCGCTCCTGCCGGAGCGGACGGCTGCCCCCAGCGTGACCTTTTCGGGCACCACACCCACTTCAAACGAAAAGTTCAGGGAACTCTTGGTTGCAGTGCCATACGCCTGGGTTACTGCAGAACCCGGCACCAACGCGGCGGGATCCATGTTGTACGAGTTGGCATCGCCTGCCGGTGCCCTCGCATAACTCAGGTAGAAACCCACCGGAAAGGTACCCAGAGTGCCTTGCATCTGGCCGTCTATCGCAGTCGCCTTGGACGCAACTTCGCCGTAGGTCGCGGGTACGGTCGGGTAGAATACTGTTGGGCATGAACCTGGAGATGTACATACCGCATATCCAGTGGTGCTGACGTACGCAGGCGTGCCGGTAGGACTGACAGAACTTCCGCTCCAGCTCTGTATCCCGACGCCGGTATCCCATCCGGCCAGATCGAACATGCCGGCCACGCGCAGATAGGTGGAGCCCAGCACCGCCAGCGCGCCGTTCGATATGCCGGTCTGGTCGTATTTGGTCAGATTGATGAAGCCGACCGGGTTGTTCGCCACCAATGCCACGCCGGTCGCCGCTCCCGCGGTGCCGATATATTGCTGTGCCGAAAGCGTCGCGCTGTGCGCATCATTCAGTCCCGGGGTCGCGCTCATCTGTTGCACCGAATTCGCGCCGGTATTCAACAGCTCAAAACCGTAGGACGCGCCCTCATCATCCGTGCTGAACGGCACGAAACCCAGGCGCGTGCCTTCCGCCAACTTGAACAGGCTGGAATCGACCTCAAACAGGACAGGCAACTTGGCGGAGCTGCGCCTGCCGCTGACCGTGGTGCCCGACACCGACCCGCCGGTACCGACTTCCGCCAGGAAGCCGGTGTTCGCGCTCACGCGCCCGCCGATGAACAGATCCAGTTCGCCGCCGTTGCCCGGTACATAGAATGCGCCGTCACCCGTGGTACTCAAGACCGTCTTGCTGGAGGCCTGATTGGTCTTTTCGTACCCGGCGGTCGTCAAGGCGGACATGTTCAGGCTGCTGGGTATGCTAAGTCCTTCGCCCTCCACTTTGCCCTGTGTGTTTATCATCGTGTAACCGGCGGACTTGAATGCACGGCCGAAGCCGGTCAGCATCGGGAAATGCTGGAAGTGGCATGCGGAACAGGCCATCCCGGTCTGGCGGGCGAACAAGGGCAACGCCGATACATCCGTGATCGACGCGATGCCGGCGATGATGCCGATCAGGAGAAGTGTGATTTTTTTCATGCTTATCCCTAAGAGTCTTGTTATTGAACCGGCCAATGCCGCATCGCGATCCGAGCCGGAGACTTGGTAAGATTCGTTAATATAGCTCATCAGCAATATACCCTTAGTTCTTGAAAGCGCACAATATCATGCTTTACCAGTCACGTTGTCAATAATGATCAAGCAAGCGCAGGTTCCCGCCCGTGCTGTAGCGCTGATTATGGGCAAGGTTTCCGGGATTTCGTCCTTACCGGGCCGGCGTTCCACAGGGTTCAAACCCTTCAGCCGAATTCAGCCGGCTTCCGGTCTGGCCGAACTATTTGCAAATTTGGCACTCATATCCCCCGAGTGCTAGAATTATGCCTAAGGAGGAAATACAAATGAATGCCACTATGAGCTTGCCTTTGCGGAGTTTACCTTTCCCGTCTGCCGTTGGCAGCATGGAGAGTTATATCCAGACCGTCAACCGCTTCCCCATCCTGTCCCAGCATGAAGAGACCGCTTTGGCGGTGCGCTTCAAGACTGAAAATGACCTGGAAGCAGCACGCGAGCTGGTGCTGTCCCACCTGCGGGTGGTGGTCAGCGTCGCGCGCGGGTACGCCGGCTACGGCTTGCCCCAGGCCGACCTGATCCAGGAAGGCAACATCGGGCTGATGAAGGCGGTGAAGCGCTTTGATCCGGATCGCGGCGTGCGGCTGGTATCGTTCGCGCTGCACTGGATACGCGCCGAGATACACGAGTTCGTGATACGCAACTGGAGGCTGGTGAAGATCGCCACCACCAAATCCCAGCGCAAGCTGTTCTTCAATCTGCGCAGCCTGAAAAAAGGGCTGGAACCGCTCAAACCGCAGCAAGTCACCGAGATCGCGCAACAGCTTAACGTCAGCGAACACGATGTGGTGGATATGGAGGCCCGCTTTGCCGGTCATGAAGTCGCACTGGAGCCGGTCAGCGGAGACGACGAAGAGAGTTATGCGCCCATTCAATATCTGGCCGATACCGCGGATCATGAGCCCTCGCATATACTGGAAACGTCAGAACGCGAACGCCTGCAATCCTCCGGGTTGGCGAATGCCCTGGCCTGCCTGGATGAGCGCAGCCGCCGCATCGTCGAAGCCCGCTGGTTATGCGAAGAGGGTTCTGCCGCCACCTTGCATGACTTGGCTGCCGAATTCAATGTGTCCGCGGAACGCATCCGCCAGATCGAGCAGAAGGCGATGAACAAGATGCATGCGACGCTGGCGCTTCCGGCCGCATAGCCCCGGAGAGTTTGCAGGCGGCAAGCGGCCTGCAAAACAAAAAGCCGCAAGATCTTGCGGCTTTTTATTTGATTATCTTCAACTGGGGTCTCGTGGATTTCGGCTTGGCCGTATCAGCGCCCGCATTCGAAGCGGGAGGCGGCGACTGGGTGTCTTCCCCCTGGAACACCAGACCCTGCCCGGTCTCCTTTGCGAAGATGCCTATGACTGCAACCACAGGTACCATCAGGTCGAATGCAACGCCGCTGAAGCGTCCCGTGCAGGTTATCATCTCGTTGCCCATCAGCAGATTGCGCACTGCATCGGCGCTCAGATTCAGGACGATCTCGCCGTTCTTCACATGGGCCCGCGGCACCTCGGTGTGCTCATCGACACGAACAGCCAGATATGGGGTGAACCCGCTATCGACGCACCACTCGTATATCGCGCGGATCAGGTATGGGCGCGTGGATAAGTCGGTCATCGCATTCTCGGATCGTGGATAATATGAAACCGAAGGGGCAGGCAAATCATCAACACCGGCGCCGCTTCATCAGTGAAGCGGCGCCGGGATCACTTGCGCATCGCTCTTTCTGATGCGGTCAGCGAGTCGATGAAACCCTGGCGGGAAAACAGCCGCTCGGCATATTTCATCAGCGGGGCGGCCTCCTTGCCCATATGGATACCGTAATGGTCGAGCCGCCATAACAACGGTGCTATCGCAACATCCAGCATCGAGAACTCATCTCCCAGCAGGAACTTCTGATTGGCCAGTATCTGCGCAAGCTGGGTCAGGTTGTCGCGTATCACGGCGCGCGCCTTGTCTGCAGACTTCGGCACACCCTGCTCTATCACCGAGACCTGGCTGTATATCTCCTGTTCGAAGCGATGCAGGAACAGCCGCGCACGGCCCCGCATCACGGGATCCGGCGGCATCAGCTGCGGGTGGGGGAAGCGCTCGTCTATGTATTCGTTGATGATGTTAGCCTCGTACAACACCAGGTCACGCTCGACCAGCACGGGCACCTTGCCATACGGATTGATTGCTGCAACATCTTCGGATTTGTTCAACAAATCCACGTCGATCACTTCAAAATCCATGCCCTTCTCGAACAGCACGATACGACAGCGGTGGCTGTAGGGATCGGATGTCCCCGAATACAATCTCATCATAAATTCAGATTACCCTTTGACCAATTGGATGCTTTGCAAACGCATCCTCACGAGAACAAAACCTATTGCTGCGACCACTCCGCTGACTACAATCGCCGCCAGGTAAGGATATGACCCAACACCGCCAAGAGAACCGGCTATCCAGACATAGCGCTCGAATATCGTGCCGATAATGATACAAACAGCTACTGCCACCGTTGCTTTGGCATTGTGCCGAGTGTACGTCATCGCCAGCGCAGAAAATGGAATCACAAGTTTCAGCGCGATATACGCCCAAAAGATAACGGTGTAATCGCCATTCTGCATCCCATTCAGCCGATCCCGTTCCTCAGGGATGTTGCCATACCAGAGGGTCAGGTATTGCGCGAAGAAGGTATACACCCACAACAGCGTAAAACCCAGCATCAATTGCGCGAGGTAATTATATACAAAGGGCTTGACCGGATTGACCAATCTGTCCCGGCTGTTCAGTGCGTAGATCCAGATCACCAGGAAGGACAGGAACATGCCGAAGAAACTGACGAACTGCTGCATCGCAAAGATGCCGCTCTGCCAGCCGGGCACCTGGAACATCTCGAAATCCCACGCCACCATCGTGCCGTATATCACATAAACATAGGGTATCCAGCACGCTATCCAGTGAAAACGTGCCTCATCTTCCGGACTGCGCTCACTTACCGCCTGGCGCTTGATAAAGATCCAGTGTATCGCCATCGCCACCAGCATGCCGATCACTTCGCGCCAGGCCAGGAACGTGAAGCCGCCCCAGGGAGATACCCCAGCTTTATGTTCCCCGGCCAGCTTCACCCACGGAAAGGTCGCATCGGCGTTGACGAGCAAGACGACCAGCAACACGAAAGCCAACGGGAAAAGGGCAAACAAGGAGCTGGCCAGAAGCCGAATCTCATATCTCCAGCGTGCACCCGCGAGATACAATATTGCACTTAGCGTCACCCCGCCGAGGGCGAGATAAAGCACCACCAGAAAATTCACGGTTACTACCGACCAATTGCTGTATGAAAACATGTTGACTGTCTCCTATTTCTTTTTCTGTGAAGCGGCAGTAGCAACGGGGATTCCCCTTTTTTGCAGCACAGCGCGGATATAATTAATCACTTCCCAACGTTCGGTGGGACTCAAATCAATGGCATATACCGGCATCACCGCGCCGCCGAAAGTCATCATGCCAAAGATATAGCCATCAGGATAATCCGGTGAATTCCAGGAATGTATGGTATTGCTCGAGGTCAGATTCCATGGCTGCAGGATCAGTTTCTCGCCGACGTAGCCGTCGCCGGTACCTGATTTGCCGTGGCAGGGAACGCAATAAATCGAGAACAGCCGGTGTCCCATGTCGACCGTTCTTGCATTCACCGGTACAGGATTGGCCAGTTTGAAGGCTGCGTCCTTGTCCTTGACTTCTATTGTAGAAGTGGGCGTGCCCGGTACCGGCACCGAGCGTTTCGGAAATGGCTCCATGCCCGGGTTGGCCGGATCCACGCTTTCCTGGGGCTTGATACTGATCTGGTTACCCTGGTCCATGGACCAGGGCCACGCATGCGCAAACGAGGGCGCACTCATCAAAACGATCGCCAAGAATAATTTTTTCATTTCCCAGCCTCTTCCTGGATTTCCAAAGCCTGATGTTTGGTGAAAATTGACTTCAAGGTACCGCTGACAGCCTCATCGGCCTGCACCAAAATGCCGATCTGATCTTCGGATACCTTGGCGCTGTACAACGGCGAACGCCTGGCGGGCAAACCTGCACAAATCAGGAAACCGAGAATGGTGATATACACACCGCCCAAAATAAACAATTCGTAGGTCAGCACGAAATTGGGCGGGAATGGAACGATGGGTTTCCCGCCTTTCATTTGCGCGAAGAAGTTCCCTTGCGAAGCAGAGATCAACCAAAACATCAAAAATCCCATTCCCACAGACCCGAACAAAGTGAACCACTGCACATAGACAGGTTTGTTGCCCAGGAACTGCTCGACCTCGGGATGCTCGATCGGTGATTTCACAATCATGTCCTTGTCTGCATTGAAACCCTTGATTGTGATGTTGCGCAGTTCAGTGACGACCTTTTCTGCCTCGTCAAAATTGGCGAACACTGCAAGTAAGTGACGTTTGCTCATTTAGAGTGCTCCCTTTCCGGCTGCGGCCAATTTTCCGGTTGCTTCCTGTCTCTTCGTTTCCAGCCTGCGGTGATACACCATTTCCTTCACTTCATACATCGACACCGAGGGGAATACCTTGCAGAAAATCATGAACAGCATCGTAAACCAGCCGAAACTGCCGAACACGATACCCCATTGCACCAGGCTGGGCCATTGGTTGTGGTCCCATGTCCACGGGTAATAGCCATCGGCGAAAGTCGGCGCAACGATCATCCAGCGTTCCAGCCACATGCCGAGGTTAAGCAGCAGCGACACAGCGAACAATACCGGGATGTTGGTTTGGAACCGTTTGAAAAACAGTACGAAGGGAACGACCGAAGCGCAGAAATTCATCATCCACCAGAACGGCGCATAGGTACCGGTTGCTTTCTCGACCATCAGGTGGTGGTCGTGTGCGTTCCCGAACCAGGCCGTAGCGTATTCGACCCACACCAGGTATGTCCAGACCATCGCGATCGCGAAAGTCAGGCGCACGATCTTTTTCAGGATAGCCATTGTCATGTATTCCTCAAACTTGAACACATAACGCAAGATGACAAAAAGCGTGATGATCGCGGCGCATCCGGAATACAGCGCGCCCGCCACAAAGTAGGGCGGGAAAGAGGTGATATGCCAGCCGGGTTGTTGCGACATCGCAAAGTCGGATGCAACTATCGAGTGCACCGATACGGCAAGCGGTATCAGAAAGCAGGCGATCGTCAGGTAGGTCATGCGGAAATTGCGCCACTGGCGATCCGTTCCTTCCCAGCCCAAGGCCAGGGCCGTATATAGTTTCTTGCGCCAGCCCGGATGCAAATGGTCGCGGCAGATCGCGATATCCGGGATCATCCCGACATAAAGGAACAAGATCGAAGAACTCAGATAGGTAAAGATTGCCATTGCGTCCCACAGCAGCGGCGACTGAAAATTCGGCCACAGCTGGCGCATGTTCGGATATGGCAGCGCAAAGTAGATCTGCCAGATACGTCCCAGATGCACCGCGACAAACAGGCCGGCCGTCATCAGCGAGAAAGTGGTCATCGCCTCGGCAAAGCGATAGATCGGCTTGCGCCAGTCGGCATGTATGATATGCAGGATCGCCGACAGCAGGGTACCGGAGTGGCTCATGCCGATCCAGAAGATGAACGAAGCAATGTATAAACCCCACATGTGCGGATTGTCAAAATTGCCGACACCCAGCCCCATCATGTACTGATAGATTTCACAGCCCACCGCAACGCCGACCATGGCTATTGCGAGGAACAAAATGACCCAATACAGCTTTCTGGGGTTTTCCAGGCTCTTGAGCACATCGGTATTGATCTGTGCCCAGGCGATGTCTTCGCGAATATCTTTCATCGTTTATTTCCTAAAGAAATTACAGCAGTTATACCAACTCAAATTTCGGTTTCGCGCACACGTTGCAGATACATGATCGAGGGATAGGGTGCCAGCCATTCATAAATCCGGTAACCGCGCAGATCGCTTCCGCCCGGTTCCTCATCCTTGGCCTGCTCATGCTTAGCCAGTTCAACCTGCTGTGCCTGCCACTGCTTGTGTACTCTGGATTCCGGGTCGATCAGATTGCCGAAACTGATCGCGCTGGTCGGACAAGCTTGCTGGCATGCTGTCTGCACTTCACCATCGCGCACCAAGCGGCCCTGGGTCTTTGCGTCGCTTTCGACCGCCCGCAGACGCTGCATACAGAACGTGCATTTCTCCATGACCCCCTTGCCGCGCACCGTCACATCCGGGTTCAATTGCAAATTCATTTCGGCAGGCCAAACGTTGTCGGTGGTGGGGTAATCCCACCAGTTGAAGTAGCGAACTTTGTACGGGCAGTTGGATGAGCAATAGCGCGAACCGATGCAGCGGTTGTATATCTGCGAGTTAAGGCCGTCAGGCGTATGGTTGGTTGCGCCTACCGGGCACACTGTTTCGCAGGGCGCCGCTTCGCATTGCTGGCACAACATCGGCAGGTATCTCACGCCCTGGTCCGGAAACTCGCGCCCGTCCTGGTCCCAGTAACGCTCGATACGCATCCAGTGCATCACTTGCCCATTGGCAAATTTTTCCCTGCCCACTACCGGCAGATTGTTTTCCGCGTAGCAAGCGACAGCGCAGGCATTGCAACCGCTGCATGCGTCCAGGTCGATAGCCATCGCCCACTTGTAGGGATTGTGCGGTACATCGCCATCCGGGTGCCGGTGACGGAATTGCGAGTAGTCTGCAAACAAGGTGCTGATTGACATCCTTAAACCTCCTTCGAAAGGTTGACTTTATCCGTGGTCATTAGCGGGACGATTTTTTGCCCCTCTTGATTGCCGCCTACCGGACCTTCATCCTTGACCACGATCACGCGCTGGCCGGTCTTGCTTATCTTTACGCGCGTCTCGTGCAGCGCCAGTTCACCGGTCTCCTTGTCGAATACCATATCCAGGATCTGGAACGGGTTCACGCCATAACCCTTGGCATAACGGCCCATCGCGTCATGGCCGCGTCCGATCGGAATTGAAACTGCGTCCGGATGTATCCCCGGAATAATATAGGCTTGAACCTTGACCGAACCATTCTTGCCGGCCACCTCGACGATATCGCCTTCTACTATTCCCAATTCAGCAGCCTTCCTGGGGTGAATCTCAACCCATGAATCCCACACGATGGTGGTCAGTGGATCGGGAGATTCCTGCAACCAAGGCTGGTTGGTATTGCGCCCGTCGCGCAGACTGGCTGTCACATGCGGGATGAGTTGCAGCGGATATTGCGCATCGATAGCGGGTGGTTGTGGGAGCGACAATCCCGCCACCGCGCCTAGCCTGCCGGACAAGGAAGCGTGCGGAGCACCCGGCAGTTTGACGATCCCTTTGCTAAGTGTCTCGTTCCAGAACACGTCGTCATCTTCTTTGGCGGCCCCACCCAACGCGACCTTGTTTTGCAAAATGGCGGTGCGCATGTAACCGTAAAAATCATCAAATTTCTTGTAGTCATCCGGGCGGCGCTGCTTGATCAGGGCCAGCAGTATCTCGCCCATGCTGCGGGTTTCCGGATGGAGCTTTTCCATCAATGGCTGCCGGATATTGATTTGCGCGACTTCCGCCATATACTCCGGAACCTGGGTACCCCATTCTTCGAGCGCGGAATCGAGCGGCAATACCAGGTCCGCCTGCATCGCGGTTTCATCGAGGTACTGGGCAAACACCACCTTGAAGCCCGCCTTGGCCATGTTGTCCCTGAACTTCATCGCGCCAGGGGACGTGAACACCGGGTTGGCAGCATAACTGAACAGCACCTTGTACTTGCCTGCAGCCAGCCCGTCATTCAGCGTCTTCAATGCGGCCGTATTGCCGGTTGCCGGCTCCATTTGCTGAAACGGCACGCCCGCCGCGGCCTCGATTGTCTTGCCCACATTGCCCAATACCTGATTGAGCAGATTGATCGCCGCGGCATTTTGCGAACCATGCGAGTAGCCTTCTGCCGCGCTGCCGGCCAGCACCAGGCTTGGAGTACGCGCTTTCAGCAGCGCCGCGATCTTGTCAATTTGGTCCGCCGAAACACCGGTATCCTTGCTGACGCGCTCCTTGTCGTAGCCTTTCACGGCCGCCGCAACATCACCGGTCAACGCTATCCCCTGGGCGCCCAGCGCATTGATGATACCCAGAGCCAGGATGCCTTCTGTTCCGGGACGCACGACCAGCCAGCGGTCGGCATTGGCGCCGGTAATGGTCATCTTGGATTCGATCTGCACCAGCACACCGCGCTGGCCGTCCACACCCTTGCGAAACTGCGCATATTGCTGAGAGAAATGCACCGGGGAAATCCACGCACCGAGGAAATCGGCGCCGAATGACAACACAACCTTGGCCTTGTTGATATTTATGCGCGGCATTTCAACGCCATACGATTTCTTGTTGGCAGCGCGCACCACAGCAGGCGCGATCGCTTCATACACAAAATGATTCTTGCAGCCAAAGCTGTCCAGATAATTGCCCAGCAGCACCTTGAGATGGCCGCTCATGCCGCCGCTCAAAAACGCGATCTCCTCACCGCTCACCCCAGTCAACTTTTCCGCGATCAGCGCGTAGGCCTTGTCCCAAGTGATGGCTTCGCCGGAATTGCCGGTGCGCAACAACGGTTCCCGCACGCGATCAGGGTTATAGTGATTCTGCACACCCGCCTGCCCCAGGCCGCAGGTCTTGCCGCGATTGATCGCGGATTCGGGATTGCCCTCGATCTTCAGCACGCGCCCTTCGCGTACACGCCCCATGATGCTGCAACCGGCATCGCACTGCGCGCAGGTCGAATTGAAATACACGCTGACACTGGGAATCATGTAGTCGTTCGTTTCGACATACGAAACCACGGTTTCCTTGCCGTTCTCGACCATCCCATTACCGCAACCGCTCAACGCAACTGCCGTACCCCCCCAGCCCAGCACCTTCAGAAAATCACGCCGATCAAAATCGCTGTTATTCATCACAACCTCTCTAAACTATTTATGGCATTCCCAACAGTCATTCGGGCCCTGGGCCTTTAAAACGCCCGACACATCGATGATCGGCTTGCGCATGCTGTACCAATAATCCTGATCGCCTATGGGTGTCCCTCCTTCGGCCGTGACTGGATGATTTATCTCGTGGCAGGTGACGCAAAAACCCATGGAAAGCAATCTCTGGCGGCGCGCAACCGTCATCGTTTTGACATCGCCATGGCAATATCCGCAGACTTCCTGAACCGGCCGGTTCAGTTGAAAGACAAAGCGTTGGATATGACGCTCATGGCTGAAACGCACGAAGTCAGGAAGATCATGCACCTTCTTCCAGGGTATGGCCTTCTTGGCGTCCCAATATTCGAACAATTTTTTGATGCGCGGCTTGTCCCGCACGGAATCGATGCTCTGATGGCAGCCTATGCATTTTTGAACCGGGGGAATACCCGCCACGAGACTGCGCCGGGCGTAGGTATGGCAGTACATGCAGTTGATCTCCATCCCGCCCTTGTCGTGGTCGCCGGCATGGCGGAAGTGCGGGAACTCGATCGGCTGCTCGATTGCGGGGCCGACATTATCAGGGCCTGCCGCAAAGTATTTTGATTCCCATACATCGAAACCAGAACCTCCACTATCAGACTTTTCCTTTGCAGCCTTGTCGATAGCAGAACCTTCAATACCGGGATCCGCTGGTTCGGATTGCGGCGCATCGGCTGCATAGCTGCCACCAGCCGAAAACAATCCCATCAGTAAAGCAGACAAACATAGAAAACGGTGCATCGTAAGGGCTCCCACAGCGGACAATGATCCCACACCGGCTTGCGCCAGTAATGACTGAACAGGTAAATCGGATTATTTTTGATGCGTTGTGTCGCGATAGTTATTATTATCCAGCTTCGATTTTTCCCGCCCGATTAAGCGCGGCGCGGTTACGCGGACGAATAATGTCTAGTCTGAAAAGCAAAGTCAACACTGAACGCTGAAATTTGTCTTCCCCACTAAAAAAAACTTATATGCCGCACATAATTACAGCGATTACTTATATACACTTTCAATCCAAACCATTTTAGTTGGGAAATGCCACCATGAACGAAGAACAGGCTGTACTGGATTTTTTTTCCCAGCCGGAAAATCTGTCATTGGGCCTTTCGGTTGCCGAACAGATGGATGAACTGCGCCGGCAGATGAACAACCGCCTCTGGCGGGATCTTCATGGGCGAATCAATTCGATGATAGGGCTGCGCGGACTTGCATGGCAGGTCCAGGTTACCGAAGACAGAAACGCGCCGGATAGCCTGGTCGGTCTCCATTGCGTCACCGGCACCGAGCAAGCGCTTTACTTGCGACCGATGATGGAACAGCAATGCCTTGGCGGCATATTGCGTATCTATTTCGGCCTCATGTGGAGCGCATCGCCCTCGGCGGATCAGCTCGGTTCGCCTTCAGTAAGCACCCTGAGAGCATCATTGCAAACCGCAGGTTTCAAAAGCAACGAGAATTTTCTTGCCTGGAAGTGGACAGCATTCCATCCGCGCCGCAGGGATTTTCTGTTGCGCTACGCACAGGAACCTGAAAAAGTATTGGAAGCTGTTGAAGCCGGTGTCAGAACATTGCTGATAGATCACCGCGAAGCCATCGAATCTGCCAATGCAGTGCTAAAAAGTGCGCCACGCAGCCTGACCTCTTCTTTAGGCCGATTGCGCGACGAACTGATTGATTGACGTCCCATGCAAAAAATCCATTCCCCGCGCTTAAACCGGATTGGCCTGGTCAAAGAAGCGATGCTCCAAACCGAATTGTGTTGCCAGATGCTCGCCCAGCGCCTGTATGCCGAATCGCTCGGTCGCATGATGGCCGGCTGCGATGAATGCGACGCCGGTTTCGTTGGCCAGATGGTAATTCTGTTCTGAAATCTCCCCGGTGAGATAGGCATCCGCGCCCTGCGCGACCGCCTCTTCAAAGTAGCCCTGAGCGCCGCCGCTACACCATGCAACCCTTCGTATCACACTGCTTTCGTCGCCGATGACTTGCGGTGCGCGCTGCAAATCATGGGTGATCTGCCGGACGAATTGTGCCAGTGTCCCGGGCCGGGCCATGGTACCCAGCCATGCGATATTTTGTTCGCCGAACCTGCCCGACTCGATCAAACCCAGCCGTTTTCCGAGTTGCGCATTATTGCCCAACTCGGGATGGGCATCGAGCGGCAGATGATAGGCCAGCAGGCTCACGTCATTTTGCAATAGACGGGCGATGCGTCTTTTCTTGATGCCTGTAATTGTCGCTTCTTCATTGCGCCAGAAATATCCGTGATGCACCAGAATCGCATCAGCGCCCCATGCGATCGCGGCGTCCAGCACATGCCGGGAAGCCGTGAC
The DNA here is from genome assembly GCA_963723415.1 of uncultured beta proteobacterium. Classification (GTDB taxonomy): domain Bacteria; phylum Pseudomonadota; class Gammaproteobacteria; order Burkholderiales; family Gallionellaceae; genus Gallionella. The sequence continues at coordinate 1,184,587 of CAVRQB010000004.1, forward strand.
CCCCGTGGCGATACGCCGCACTTCCGCACGGCCTTCCACCTGCACACCATTCGGGCAATAATCCTTGAACTGGGTGGTTTGCAACAGGCTTGAGTTATAATCGCGCAATTCATCTAGCAGCAAGATACATCCTCATAACATTGAATCCGTCAGGCTGATCTTATCATGCGTAAACACTGGCTCCTATTCTCCCAAACCGTCACCGTCGCGCTGGCGCTGCTGTTTATTGTTCACACCCTGAAGCCGGAATTGCTGCCGAACGCGGCGCGCACCGGGGTGGTCACGCTGTATCAAAACTCGACACTGGCGAATGAAGACAGATCCCCTGCGATGGGCTTGAGTGCCGCCGCGCAAAAAGCCATGCCCTCGGTTGTTAACATCTTCACCAGCACCATCATCAAAAACCCTGTCAATCCCCTCCTGGACGACCCGCGCTTCAAGTTTTTCTTCGGCGACCAGCTCGATACCCAACCACAAACCAGTTCCAGCCTGGGTTCCGGCGTGATAGTCAGTCCCGATGGATACATCCTGACGAACGAACACGTGGTGGAAGCTGCGGACCAGATCGAGGTCGCATTGTCCGATGGCCGCAAGGCCAAGGCGCATGTGATCGGCTCCGACCCTGATACCGATCTGGCGGTGATCAAGATCGATCTGCCCGGCGACCTTCCCGCCATCACGTTTGGACATCCCGAGAAGGCGCGCGTGGGCGACATGGTGCTCGCCATCGGCAATCCGTTCGGTTTCGGCGAATCGGTCACGATGGGCATCGTCAGCGCGTTGAAGCGCGACCATCTCGGAATCAATACCTTCGAAAACTTCATCCAGACCGATGCCGCGATCAACCCCGGCAATTCCGGCGGGGCGTTGGTGGACAGCAACGGCAACCTGATCGGCATCAACAGCGCGATCTACTCTCCCAGCGGCGGTTCGCTCGGCATCGGCTTCGCCATTTCCGCCACCACCGCGAAAAAGACCATGGAGCAGATCATCCAGCACGGCTCTGTGACGCGCGGCTGGATAGGTGCGGGTGTGCAGGAGCTCACCCCGGAGCTGGCCGAATCCTTCAAGCTTGGCGACATCAAGGGCGTGCTGGTTACCGAAGTGGTCCGCCGCAGCCCGGCAGACCAGGCAGGCATCAAGACCGGGGATATCCTGGTTGCGATAGACAACACTGCAATCGACAACTGGAGCGCCATGCTGGAGACCGTGGCCAATCTTCCTCCCGGAAAGATCGTCCCGATCAAACTGATGCGCAACGGCAGTCCGATGGTTCTGCAGGTGAAGATCGGCAAGCGCCCGAAACCAGAGGAGGAGTAGGTCTCAAAAAGGCGGTTGACTGCCGTGCCCGCCGGAGCCGGCAAGCCTCGGCCGAAAGATCGCTACGATGGTACTTGACTGTATTGCGATCGACCCCGGCTGAACCGACGCTTATCCTGCGTCAGCCGCTTTTTCATTCGGCTTCAACAAACTCCCTATCAGGATCCCCGCTTCAAACAGCAGCCACAATGGCACAGCCAGCATCAGCTGCGACACCACATCCGGGGGGGTGAATATCGCACCGATGATGAATGCGCCCACCACGGCGTAGGGACGGGCTTCGCGGAGCTTTTCGACGCTGACGAAACCCATCCTGACCAGCAAAACAACGGCCACAGGAACCTGAAAAGTCATGCCGAATGCCATGAACATGGTCAGCACGAAACTCAGGTATTTGTCGATGTCCGTCATCACCGCGACACCTTGCGGGGCGCTGGCCGTGATAAAACCGAACACCACCGGGAACACCACAAAATAGGCAAACGCCATGCCGGAAAAGAACAATGCCGTGCTCGCCATGATCAGCGGCCACACCAGACGTTTCTCGTGCGCATACAGCCCCGGCGCGACGAATCGCCAGATCTGGTAAAGGATATATGGCAGAGCAATCAGGAATGCCGTCATCAATGCGACCTTGAGCGGCACGAAAAACGGGGTGGTGACATCGGTGGCGATCATCTGCCCTCCCCTGGGAAGTCTGGACAACAACGGCTGTGCCAGCAAGGTATACAGTTTGGATGCCCAGGGAAAAAGGCAGATGAATACCAGCAGTACCGCAACGACGGATTTCAATAAACGGGAGCGCAGTTCGACGAGGTGCGCAATAAAGCTTTCGCCGGTGTTCATGCAGGTTTATCTGTTGGCGGCTTCGATGATGGATCCGCAACGGGCGGCGACGGGGGAGCTTCCTGAGTCGGCTGTGAGCTCGGCGGAACGGCAAGCTTTGCCACCGCCTCGTTGATCTGTTGCAGCTGTTGATCTGCCGTCAGCTTCACGTCCTTGACCGATTGCTCCAGTTCACTGGCTGCGGCCTGCACTTTTTGCTGCAACTGACGGTACTCTTCCACCGCCATGTCACGCTCGATATCGGCTTTCACACCGTTCACATAGCGTTGCGCGCGCCCCCACAGATGTCCCATGGTGCGCGCCACTTTCGGCAGGCGCTCCGGACCGATGACGATGAGCGCCACCACCATGATTACCATCAATTCGGAAAAACTGAAATCAAACATATTCGCCAGCCGATCTGAACAGGCTTAAACGTTGGTCGTCTTTTTGTCTTTCACTTCGCCCTCGATGGTCTGGCCGCCCTCTTTCGCCTGGCCGACCGCCTTGTTCTGGCTGGCAGCCTCGTCATCCGAACGCATGCCTTCCTTGAAGCCTTTTACCGCACCGCCCAGATCGCTGCCTATGTTGCGCAGCTTCTTGGTACCGAAGATCAAAACGACAACCAGCAATACGATCAGCCAATGCCAAATGCTCAATCCGCCCATCTCGTTCTCCTTTAAATCGGTTTAATTGCGCCGCACCATCGGCGGAATGACGCCGCCGCCGATGACATGGATATGCAAATGAAATATCTCCTGTCCGCCGCCCTTGCCGGTGTTGATCACGGCGCGAAAGCCATTGTCCAACCCCTGCTCCCTTGCCAGCCTGGGCGCCAGCAACAACATCTTGCCAAGCAATGCAGCGTGCGTTTCACGGGCATCGTCCAGTGTAGCCAGATGCAATTTCGGCACCAGCATGAAATGCACCGGCGCGACCGGGTTGATGTCGTGGAAGGCCAGCACTTCGCTATCCTCGTACACCTTGCGGCACGGGATTTCTCCGCGCGCGATCTTGCAAAACAGACAGTCGTTGATGCTCATTCCTTCGTCCTGTTTTCTTTCTCGGCCAGCCCGGACACACCTTCGCGCCTCGCCAATTCATCCAGCACGTCGTCCGGGCTCAAGCCGTGCTGCGCCAACAACACCATGCAATGAAACCAAAGATCGGCGGTTTCATGCACGAGATGGGTTTTGTCGCCTGACTTGCTTGCGAGCACGACTTCCATGGCTTCCTCGCCGATCTTTTTCAGGATGGCGTCTTCGCCCTTGCTGAACAACCGTGCAACATAGGAACTCTCCGGCGTCGCGAGCTTGCGCGCCTTGAGCGTCGCTGACAACCGCTGCAATATATCCTGTTTCATCTTTGGCGACTCACCTTTTGCTAATCTCGCTTTTTGTAAATTTCATCCGGGGATTTCAACACGCCATCCACCTCCACCCACCGGCCCTGTTCCAAACGGCTGTAAAAGCAGCTCTCGCGTCCGGTATGACAGGCGATGCCGCCTTGTTGTTCAACCTGAAGCAGAATCGCATCCCCATCGCAATCGAGACGTATCTCCCTGACTTTCTGGACATGCCCGGACTCTTCGCCCTTGTGCCAGAGTTTCTTGCGCGAACGCGACCAATATACCGCCTCGCCCTTTTGCTGGGTGAGCTTCAGCGAATCGCGGTCCATCCACGCCACCATCAGCACACGGCCGGTAACGGCATCCTGCGCGATTGCTGTCACCAGGCCATCGGCAGACCAATTTACCTTGTTCAGCCAATTTTCGCTCATACGGTCCCTTTCACAATCGCACCTCGATGCCTTGGGCTGCCATGTATTGCTTGGCCTGCCGCACGGTATATTCGCCGAAATGAAAGATGCTCGCGGCCAGCACCGCATCCGCCCCGCCCTTTTTCACACCGTCAACCAGGTGCTGAAGGTTGCCCGCACCGCCGCTGGCGATCACCGGTATCTCCAGCGCATCGGTGATAGCACGGGTCAAAGGCAGGTCAAAGCCGGTCTTTTGACCGTCTCTGTCCATGCTGGTCAGCAGGATCTCACCCGCGCCCAGGTCCTGCATCTTTTTTGCCCATCCCAGCGCATCCATACCCGTGGCGTTGCGTCCGCCGTGAGTGAATACCTCCCAGTGCCCGGGACTGACCTGTTTCGCATCGATCGCCACGACGATGCACTGCGAACCGTAGCGGCCTGATGCATCCGCGACCAGTTGCGGATTGAGCACCGCGGACGTGTTGATGCTGACTTTATCCGCTCCGGCATTGAGCAGATTACGCACATCCCCCACTTCCCGCACGCCGCCGCCGACGGTCAGCGGGATGAACACTTGCGAGGCGACCTGTTCGACGATGCGGAATATGATTCCCCTGTCGTCCGAACTTGCGGTGATATCGAGGAAAGTCAGCTCGTCCGCGCCTTGCTCGTCATAGCGTCGCGCGATCTCCACCGGGTCCCCGGCATCGCGCAACTCGACGAAGCTCACCCCTTTGACGACCCTGCCTGCAGTCACGTCGAGACATGGGATGATGCGCTTCGCCAGCATGACCTAGCGTGCTGCTCCATTCAACACCGCACTTGCCTCGGTCAGTTCATCGGCCAAAGATTGCGCAGCCTTGAAATCCAGCGTGCCTTCATAGATCGCACGGCCGGTGATCGCCCCGGTGATGCCATCGGCCTGCACAGCGCACAACGCGCGCACATCATCCAGATTGGTGATGCCGCCGCTGGCGATCACCGGGACGTGCAGGGGCCTGGCCAGTTCGACGGTGGCGGGGATATTCACGCCGGACAGCATGCCGTCGCGTCCGATATCGGTGTATATGACAGCTTCCACGCCGTATCCCTCAAAGCGGTGTGCCAGATCGGCCACGTCATGCCCGGTCAGTTTGGACCAGCCGTCCACGGCAACTTTGCCGCCTTTGGCATCCAGACCCACCATGATGTGTCCGGGAAACGCGTCGCATGCTTCATGCAGGAACCCGGGGACCTTCACCGCGGCAGTGCCGATGATGATGTAGGTCACGCCGATGTCGAGATAACGCTCGATGGTTTCCAGATCACGTATGCCTCCGCCCAGCTGCACCGGCACATCCAGACCCACCGCGTCTATGATGCCGCGCACGGCGGCCTCGTTCTTCGGCTTGCCGGCGAACGCGCCGTTCAGGTCCACCAGATGCAGGCGGCGCGCCCCTTGCGCCAGCCAATGCCTCGCAGTGGCGGCGGGATCTTCCGAAAATACCGTGGCATCTTCCATCACGCCTTGCTTGAGGCGCACACAATGACCGTCTTTCAAATCAATCGCAGGAATTATCAGCATGGCAGCACGTAACGAATTAAGGATTCCATTGCATAAAATTTTGCAGCAGTCTCAGCCCCGCTGTTGAGCTTTTTTCCGGGTGAAACTGCACCCCGAACAGATTTTCCTTTGCGACCGCGCACACGAATGATTGCAGGTATGGGCTGGTCGCCTGCACCAATGATGCATCCTGCGGCTGCACATAGTAGCTGTGCACGAAATAAAAACGCGCGTCCTGCTCTATGCCTTCCCACAGCGGATGCTGACCGCGATGCACCTGATTCCAGCCCATATGGGGAACCTTGAGCTTGTTGCCCTGCGCATCGCGCATGTTACTGGCAAAGCGCACGACCTTTCCGTGCAATATCCCCAATCCGGCAACATCGCCTTCGGCGCTGTGTTCGAACAGCATCTGCAGGCCGATACAGATACCGAGAAAAGGCTTGCTGCGTGCGGCCGCCGTGATGGCATCGCGCAGACCCCGCGCATCCAACTCGCGCATGCAGTCCGGCATCGCGCCCTGCCCGGGGAACACCACGCGCCCGGCTTTGGCAATCACATCGGCATCGTCTGTGACGAGGATTTCCGCCGCGGGAGCCACCTTGCGCAGGGCCTGTTCCACCGATCGCAGGTTGCCCATGCCGTAATCGACTACCGCAACATCGACCATTTTATTTATAGTGAACCCTTGGTGGAAGGCATCACACCGGCCATACGCGGATCGAGTTCAAGAGCCATGCGCAACGCGCGGCCGAAAGCCTTGAATATGGTCTCGGCCTGGTGATGGGCATTGTCGCCCGACAGATTGTCGATATGCAGTGTCACCAGGGCGTGATTGACGAAGCCCTGAAAGAATTCCTTGATCAGGTCCACATCGAAATCGCCGACATTGCCGCGCACGAATTCACAATTGAATATCAGGCCGGGGCGGCCGGAAATGTCGAGCACCACCCTGGAGAGCGCCTCATCCAGGGGTATGAAGGCGTGGCCGTAGCGGCGCAAACCTTTCTTGTCGCCTATCGCCTGATTGAACGCCTGTCCCAGCGTGATACCGATGTCTTCCACGGTGTGGTGCGCGTCTATGTGCAGATCGCCCTTGGCCAGAATGTTCAGGTCCAGCATGCCGTGCCGGGCGATCTGGTCGAGCATGTGGTCGAGAAACGGCAGTCCGGTATCGAATTTGGTCTTGCCGTTGCCGTCAAGCGCCAGTTCAACCGTGATCTGGGTTTCCAGTGTGTTGCGTGAAACTTTCGCGCTGCGCATGATTTGGCCCTATGCGGATTTGATTATGGTTTCTTCTAATGCAGTAATAAATTTGGCATTTTGGTTCCGACATAACCTGAAGGTTAGTCTCCACCGAAACTCACTTTTCCTGATGGATACTTTCTTTCAGTGCAATCATGAACCGTTCGTTTTCATCCGGCGTCCCTACTGTCACACGCAAACAATCCTTCAGCATCGGATGCGCACCGTCCAGGTTCTTGATCAGCACGCCGCGCTGTTTCAAGCCGTTGAATATCTCGGTCGCACCCGCAACGCGGAACAGCAGGAAATTCGCCTCGCTGGCGTAAACCTTCAAAGCGTCGATTTGGCTCAACTGCCGGTACAATTTTTCGCGATCCCGCTTGATCTGTTCCGCCTGCTGCAACAGCAGCCGGTGATGCAGCAACAATTTTTCAGCCACCAGTTGCGGCAACACCCCGACATTATACGGCAACCGCAGCTTTTCCAGATGCCCGAGCCATGCGGAACTGCCCGCCAGAAATCCGAGGCGCAAGCCGGCCATGCCGAGCTTGGAATAGGTGCGCATCACCAGCAGATTCGGATAACGCGCCAGATGCGGGATAAAGCTGTCGGCGGCAAATGCATAATAAGCCTCATCCACCACCACCAAACCCGGCGATGCCTGGATGATCTGCGCAACCGCTTCCGCAGAGAACAGATTGCCGGTCGGATTATTCGGATAGGACAGAAAAGTCAGCGCGGGCCGCTCGCGCCGGATCGCCGCGAGGGTCGCGGGCAGGTCCAATGAAAAATCCCCTGCCCCGGAATCGGATACGAGGGGCACACCCACATAACGCATCCCCGTGAAATTCGCGATCATCCTGTACATCACGAACGACGGCTCCACACTCAACATCGACGCACCAGGCTTATTCAGCGCCAGAGCCAGCAACTGGATCAGCTCGTCCGACCCGTTGCCGAGCAGCACATCCATCCCTTCGGGAAGGTCGGTCACATCACGGATCTTGGCCTTGAGTGATGCGGCACCGGGATCGGGGTAGCGGTTGATGGCGGCGGCGGCGACAGCCTCTGCGATTTCGTCGCGCAACTCCGGCGGCAGGATGTAGGGATTCTCCATCGCATCCAGTTTGACGTAACCGGAACTTTCCGGCACATGGTAGGCATGCAGATCAAGTACTTCCTTGCGCAACAGCGCGGCTGCGAGAGAAGCCGTCGAAATGGAGGACATGAAGCGGAATAAAACACTGTGTAATTGCAACGGCAAGAAGCTTATCACATTGCCAAGGGCTGGAGTCAGAAGGCGCGTCCCTATCGAGTGGCGAGACACAAGCCGGACCGGATTCCCTCTGCCGCTAGTCTGCCATCCTGAGTTCAAAGCACACCTTGCCCGCAACATTGCTGGTCAACATGAGCCGGTAACCCGACTGGCCGGCCCACCTGGCTGCCTGATACAGCCCTATGCCCAAGCCATGTTCAGATACGACCGCACCGCGCAACAAGTTCACTGCGATGTTTTCGGGTACGGGTTGACCGCTATCACATGCGATCAGGCGCAGCGGTTCGGGCTGTATCTCGACTGAAATGGTGATGCCCGGCTCGGTTTGGCGCTTCCTCAAGGCGTTATCGATCAGATTGTCGATTATGCAATCAAAAAGCGGTGCCGGGATCTGCTTGTCCGGCAAGCCTTTCGGCGCATGCCAATCTATGGCCTGAAACTGGTTGCGCAGCCGCAGACCGTTCCACCACTGACCCAATGGAAGTTGGTGCGCCTCTCCCTCGCTCAGCGGCTGCTTTAGCTTGAGCAATGTCATTTCGATGCGCTGGGTGAGCAGCGGGAGCTGTTGTTGCAGCAGTTGCTGGGCGCTTTCCTCGCGGCTTTGTGCAATGGAGCTGAGCGAGAGCAACGATTGCAGCATGTTCTTCAAGTCGTGCGTGAGGCGCGACCCGGTCTCGTATACGGCCTGCAATCGGGTGATGTCGCGGAGGCTTTGCTCGCGCAGTTTTGCCTGGTAGAAAAAGCCTATCAGTTGCACGAGCAAATGGATATGCAACAACAGCCTCGGGTTGAGCGGCTGCTTCGCATAGAGCGTCAGGCGCAATTCTCCTTCCTGCATCACAGCGGAGTATTCGCTGAATTGTCCAAAATGGCCGGTATCCCGGGGCGATTGCCAGGAAAAGCCAGACAACCACGAAAAATCTTCCAGCAGGGCTATCGCGCGATGCAGATATGAGGTCGCATCAGGTTCGCGCAAAGCCGCATCGGTCAGCAGGGTGAGCCAATTTTCAAACGGCGTTCCCACATTCAACAGGTAGCGCGAGAACATGATCTGCAATCCGCTGAAGCCAAAGCGCGGATTCCATAACCCGCCTAGCACCAGCAGCACCAGCCCGATCAGGAGGAGATTGCGCAGCAAGGCTTCCAGATAATCCATCCGCCCAAGCGTCATGAAGGCGAAAGTACCGAGCACCACCAGCGCCAGCAGCATGAAAAGCAGCAAGCTGTATACGAAATCCACCGACACACTGCTGTCAACAGTCTCGCTTTTCGGCGGCAGGACGGACATGACCAGCAACGTCAGCGGCAATACATACCATAACAGGATACGCCCCGAATCTATCGCGGATTTTGCCGCAAATATGTTCGGAACCACCCATAGCAGCAATGCCGCCAACAGATATGCCAACAGCAACAGATATAGCAGACGCGTCCAGCGATCGCGAAATACCAGGATGCGCGCGCCGACCAGGCCGAACAATCCGGTCAGCCAGAAGGCGATCACCCACCAGCTCAGCCAGAATACCGCCACCGTCGCGGCCAATATGATGAATACAAACGCGCCGCGCCCGACTTTGCGCTCGCCGCGCCATACCGGCTGCCAGAGCAGGAACAGTCCTAGGTGAGCCAGCAACAACGGATGTATCCAAGGATTTCCGACACCGACGACCAGCGCGCCGTGCAATAGCGCTATCATCGCCAGCAACAACCAGCGACTGGCAAGCAAATGGCTCCTGATATCCTGCGTCAGCATTTCGTCATCAATCTGTCAACATTTCGTCAATATCACGGATGGTCAGCGTCGTTGTCATCCTTGTTACCAAGCATCAGCGGACCAAGCTGCCCCTTCACAACGCACAACACACTGGTTTCTTTAGAGTTAATGGAAAAATACAGTGGGCCAAGCAAAACCTTGCCAGAGCTGGCATGTCTCTTGCTGAATTTCCGTGCGTAGCATCCACTAAAATTATTAGTATTGGAGAATAACATAATGAAACGTAATCAATCCGGCTTTACCCTGATCGAGATCGCCATCGTGCTGGTGATCATAGGCCTGCTGCTCGGCGGCGTACTGAAAGGCCAGGAACTGATCAACAGCGCGAAGGTCAAGAACCTCGCCAACGATTTTAGGAACATCCCGGTGTTCATCTACGGCTACCAGGACAAATTCAAGGCGATACCTGGGGACGATCAAAACTCACAACTCCATGTCGGCTCGGCTCCGGCCACAACTCCAGCGACATCCCTTGGCAATGGATCTATCGATGGCTACTGGGAC
>CAVRQB010000005.1:0-537383 GCA_963723415.1 uncultured beta proteobacterium
ATGCGACGAAGGCGTCTGCGCTCTTCAGGGGCATGCGCTCAAGGGAGTTGACCAGTGCAGCGCTGACGACCGGTCCGACTCCGGTGATTGTGCGCAAGTGCCTGACATGCTCTTTGCGATCTGGATTTGCCTCGACCAGTTCTTTTATGCGCTTGTCGATACGAGCAATGACCTGATCGAAGCGCTGTCTCAACGTCTTGAGGTCGGTGGAAAATCCAACCATACCTTTGAGCGACATACCGAGTGCCTGACGCAACGAGCTCAGCTTGGCACGACGCTTGAGCAATCGGTTAATTTCGCGTTGCTCCGGTGTAGGCGGCACCCAGGGGTGCAGATCGACATGTTCGTGCGCGACCATTCGAGCGATAAGTTCTGCGTCTATGCGATCGGTCTTGCCACGCCTCCCGACGCCCTTTGCATAGTGGCGAACGTCCTTGGGATTGAGCACATAGACGATGAAGCCGAGCTGGTGGGCAAGGCTGGCAAACAATTCGTGATAGATACCGGTGGATTCCATGCCGATGCGGCTGCCTGGCGGCAGGCTCTTGAGAAAGGCCCGCAACGCCGTGCGCTGATTCGCGAGCTTGCGCACTGGAAAGCTTCCCTCCGAACAGGCCACGACGATTTCGTCCTTGGCGACATCGGCGCCGATATAGGTTCATAGTGCGTAGTGCGTTATAGGAAACATGAGTACCAGACTGATGCCGGATTGGATGGAGCCACGAGCTCACTGCGGGCTGGTGGTGAAGCGGTGCGTGGAGGGATGACGCAACCGAGCGGCGACGTACAGGTCGTGCGAGCGTGAGCATGGTGAGGTTGTCCGTGATGGTGGGCTGCGGGCGTTGAGCTGGGGCGTGGTGACGTGGCGGCGGACGGTTGATACAACACAGGCTGCGCGCTTCGTGCGTGATATTGGACGATGCCGACCAGTTGAAGTTGCCGTTTACCTTTGGACGCGGGAAGCGGTGGCCCGCCTGATCGAGCGGAAGTATGGCTCACAGTTTCGCGACGACGGTCGGGCGTTACCTCAGGCTGGGGTATGAGTGCACAGAACCGTACGCCGTGCTACGAGGAACGATGTAGCGATTGCCCGCTGGCTGCGAAGATACCCAGCCATCGTCAAGGTAGCGAAGCGCGAGAAAGCGACGATTTATTGGGGTGACGAGATGGGATTGCGCAGTGATCATGTCAGCGGAACTTGTTTCGCCCGATGGGGCAACGCCGGTGGTGCGAGCGACCGGGAACGCTTTGGCTGTAACATGATCTCTGGATCACCATCGTGGTGCACTGGCATTCATGGTGTTCGAAGGCAAGTTCCAGATTCGGTGTTCATTGAATTCATGAAGCGGATGCTCAAACAGGTCAAGGGCAAGATATTCCTGATCGTCGATGGTCACCCGGTGCATCGTTCGGCAGCCGCGAAGAAGTTTGTCGCCGAAAACGCAACCGTCTGCGGCTGATTCGTCTGCCCGGCTACTGCCCCGAACTGAACCTGATGAGTTGCTCAATCAGGACGTCAAGACTAACGCCTGGGAAAGAGCCGGCAACCAACAAAGCGGAGATGGTGGAGCGGTAGACACGGAAGAAGAAAGTGATCAGAGAGGAAAGTGAGCGGAAAGGTAAGTGCTTGGGTTGGGGTTTGCATGATGTCTCTCCCATGGTTAAGATTAACAATGCTGGGGTGGACACACCTGCGTGAGCTTGCGGTCAAATCGGCGGTCAAAGCCGCTAGATTCCTCATCGACGCTGGATGGTGTGGGTGGGGGGATTCTTTCGGAGTTTGTCTCTCGGTAAGGAGAGCAGATGCCGCCATTGGTCCCTCCACCCCGGCTTCTTAACTGTTACACAAGGAAGCCGATACCACCAGCGCAACCATACAAGCCGCCAATACCAAAGTCCCGAATTCTGGTGAGTAGTCATATTGCCTTCTGAGCAAACTTTTCAAAATCTTCGAGCGGCAACGGCAGGCTGAAGAAATAGCCCTGAAAGGCATCGCAGCCTGATTTCGCAAGAAGGTCTCGCTGTTCAGCGATTTCAACCCCCTCTGCTATGACGCTTAATCCAAGGCTTTGTCCAAGCGACAAAATGGCTCTGGCTATTGTCGCACCGTCCGGATCAGTCATTATGTCGCGCACGAAGGAGAGGTCGATCTTCAACTGATCCAACGGCAGGCGCTTCAGGTAAGACAGCGAGGAATAACCGGTGCCAAAATCATCCAGAGAAAAACCGATGCCTTTGGCTTTGAGCGTGGTCATCTTGACGATGACGTCCTCCACATCGTCCAGCAGCATGCTTTCGGTCAGTTCCAGCTTCAATTTCCGGGGATCGATACCCGTCTGATCTAGCGTAGCCAAGACCTGATCAACATAGTGCGGCTGCGTAAACTCCGCTGGGCTGATATTTATCGCAATGGTCAGTTTCGCCATGTCCGGCTGGCTCGCCCAAACCCGCAGCTGGGCACAAGCGGTTTCCAACACCCATTTGCCCAAGTGCAGGATCAATCTTGTTTCCTCGGCCAAGGGAATGAACTCGTCCGGCAGCATCAGGCCGCGTTGAGGATGCATCCAACGTATCAACGCTTCAGTTCCGGTTACTCGTCCGTTGGCTCCCACCTGCGGTTGGTAGTAAAGCTGGAACTGATTCTCCGCAATGGCTTGTCGCAGATCTTTCTCCAGCGACATGCGTTCGTATATTTCCGTCTCCATGTGCGGATCAAAGAATCGACAGGCATTACGGCCAGAATTCTTGGATTTGTACATGGCAAGATCAGCCTGCTTCAACAGTTCAGCGTCGGAAACACCATCTCCCTTGAACAGCGTTATACCTACACTTGCCGTGCTGATATGGTTATAGGCGCCAAGATGGTAGGGCTGGTTGAGTGAGGCCAATATCTTCTTGCCAATTCTCTCGATGGCGACCGCCGCTTCGTCCTCCTCTTGGGCGATATCGATGATCAGCAGGACAAATTCGTCACCCCCCAGTCGCGCGACCGTATCGCACTCACGCACACAGGCCGTCAGGCGCTGCGCCACTTCCCGCAGCAGCATGTCACCGGCGTCATGTCCCTGCGTGTCATTAAGCGTCTTGAATTTGTCGAGATCAATGATCATGAGCCCGCCATAGTTGCCGCTGCGCGAACTGAAGGCCATCGCCTGCTTCAGTCGGTCTATCAGCATCTTGCGGCTGTATAGTCCCGTCAATTGATCGAGCCTGAGTTCTGCCACCTCCTTGCTGGTGTCCCGCAGCACTTGCAAGGCTCGCGCCATGACACCGACTTCATCCCGCCGCTCGATTTCCGGAATATCACCTTCCAGTTCACCCTTCGCGACACTTACGACCCGGTTGGACAGACGGCCCAACGCCCGTGCCAGGTCATGTCCGAGCATGAAGGTGACCAAGCAGGCCACTAGAATCAGGGCAATGGATGTCGCTAAAATCGACAGGGCCTCCGCCCGAAATGCGGTGTCGATGTCATCAATGTACACGCCGGTGCCAATCGTCCAACCCCAAGGCTCGAACAGCCGGGAATAGCCGATTTTATCGGCCGGCGTGGTCCCGCTGGGTTTCTGAATCTTGAAGTAGGAATAACCTTCTTTCGCTTCGCTTTTGGACACGTCGGTTACCCTGTTTACCATATAGGAGACAACGGGATACTGGGTTGCTGTCGGTGTGTTGATAAAGGTCTTGCCTTCCCATTCTGGGTGGGTCCCATGGGCAATGCCGGTACCTTCAAGGGTCCAGATGAAGAAATAGTTGCCGTTATCGTAATGCATGGCTCGCACGGTGTCCCTGGCCGCCTGGCGCGCTGCCGTATCCGTCATCAAGCCCTTGGTCGCTTGATCATGATAGAACATGACTGCGGAATAAGCGGTTTCCTGTATATGCTTGACCTCGAGCATGCGATCCTGCAGCAGGGATTGCTTCAGGTTCGATAATGATAGGTAGGAGATACAAGCCTGAAATACAAATACGATGATCAGGATGATCAAAAGGCGAGATGATATTTTTAGTTTGGAGATAAGCAAATTACAGCCCTATATGTCTTATTGCCGCATTCGGTCGTCAATTCAAGGTTGAAACAAATCTGGTGCATCCGTGATTCAACCTTGTTGAAGTTCGTTCATGACATGGCTGTTTAGTTTGGATTAAGCACACTCATCTCACGAGTCGACATGGTTAGAAGCAAAAGCGATGCCTGGATTTCTCACTGTTGATCTTTAAGGGAAAACATATCCTAAGGTCTGTGATGCGATCGTGATGTGACTCAATGTCATCAATGACTGCCAATTTTTTGGCACTTCCGCTTTTTCCTGCACACATTCTGATGACGTTATCTTGGACGCCACTGTCTCACCCGCCCGGGAAATGCAAGACCTTGCCATGCTGCTGAATGTGGTTTGGGCCTGACAGGCGTTGCGACACTACAGAGGACAGTGAACCTCGCAGCACGATTTGGAGGGGCTTTTAGTCCAAAACAGGAGCCTGATATCCCGCTTTCTTTCCAGATTCGCGATGCCCGAAATTCCGGAACCTGTCGGGAACGAATCTTGGCGAGTGCCAGCTCTCGGGCGGGTTGTCACACAGGTGGGATTGGCTGCCGAACGGTTAGCTCGTCGACGTAAGCGGTGATCAATTCCGGCATAAGGTCAATCCCTCGGGCGGATTTACCTTATTGCGTTCTGCTGCCAAGTCTTGTCAGAGAAACACCTGCATGATTATAAGACAAACAATGATAGCGTCCCCAAGAGTGAAGGAACATAATTCGCGCATCGCTTTGGCAAACTGGTCCGGAACCGGGATATCGATAGCGAATTCACACTCTCCTCCCTGAGCGTGACGTCTTGACTCCCCTTGGTTAAGACATTGTGCCTCTGCACCGCAAGGTTCAGGGGCATTTTCTTTTACGCTATTGCCTGTTCCTGCCGTTTCCGTAATTGAATGTCAAAAAGGCGTCGAAATCGTGCTTCAAGAAGATCTCCATCGATGGCCTGCAGGCAAGTTCATAATCAATCCGATCGCACCCAAGTGATATAATCCGCGCCTCTCTATAGGTGCTGTGTAATGACTGTCGCTGTACTGAATTTCAAAACTCATCTTTCCGAATTATTTGCGCAGGCTTTGCGCGAGGTCGCCCCCGATTCAAATCAAATCGAGATACTGATCGAGCGCCCCAAGCTGGCTGTGCACGGCGATTACGCCTGCAATCTGGCGATGCAGTTGGCCAAGCCGCTGCGCAAACCGCCGCGCGACATCGCACAGGCGCTGATCGCGGCACTGCCCGAATCCGATGTCATCGAGAAGCTGGAGATCGCCGGCGCCGGTTTCATCAATATACATATCACCACCGCCGCGAAGCGGGGCGTCGTGCGCGGCGTGCTGCAGGCGGGCGCTGGCTACGGCCATATCCATCTCGGCGCGGGCCGCAAGGTGGGTGTGGAGTTCGTATCCGCCAACCCGACCGGGCCTCTGCACGTAGGACATGGCCGCGGCGCGGTGGTGGGAGACTCTCTGTGCAATGTGCTGCATGCGGCAGGCTGGAATGTGACGCGCGAGTTTTATTACAACGATGCGGGTGTGCAGATAGACAATCTGACACGCTCTGTGCAGTTGCGCTGCAGGGGCATCACACCCGACCACCCGTCCTGGCCTGAAGAAGGCTATCGGGGCGATTACATCGCGGATGTCGCCGAGGCCTATCTGGCGCAGGAAACGGTGGAAGCCGACGACCAGCACGTGACGGCCTCCGGCAATGTGAATGACACCGAGGCGATCCGCCATTTCGCGGTGGCGTATCTGCGCCGCGAACAGGACATCGATCTGCGCGCCTTCGGGGTGAACTTCGATATGTTCGCGCTGGAATCAGCGCTGTACCGCGACGGCAAGGTGGATGAAGTCGTCAACAAGCTGATCGCCAGCGGCCATACCTATGAACAGGATGACGCGCTGTGGCTGCGCACCACCGATTTTGGCGACGACAAGGACAGGGTGATGCGCAAAAGCGACGGTGCCTACACCTACTTCGTGCCGGACGTGGCCTATCACCTGGACAAGTGGAGGCGCGGTTTTGGGCGCGTGATCAACGAGCAGGGCGCCGATCATCACAGCACGATCACAAGGGTGCGCGCAGGGTTGCAGGCGCTGGATGCCGGCATCCCCGAGGGCTGGCCGGATTACGTGCTGCACCAGATGGTGACGGTGTTGCGCAACGGCCAGGAGGTCAAGATCTCCAAGCGTGCGGGCAGCTATGTGACTTTGCGCGACCTGATCGACGAGGTGGGCTGCGATGCGACGCGCTATTTCCTCGCCGCGCGCCACCCCGATTCGCAACTGGTGTTCGACATCGACCTGGCGAAATCGAAAAGCAACGAGAACCCGGTGTATTACATACAGTATGCCCATGCCCGAATCTGCGCGGTGCTGGCACAGTGGGGCGGTGAACGCAAGGCGTTGCTGCAGGCCGATGTCGTTCTGCTGGACAGCGAATATGAAACTGCCCTGCTGCAGCGGATGATCGATCTTCCGCAGGTGATCGAGAATGCCGCGGTCGAATTGGCGCCGCACCTGGTCGCCTTTTACCTGAAGGAGTTGGCGGCCGATTTCCACAGCTACTATAATGCATCGCGCTTTCTGGTCGATGACGAGGCGATCAAACTGGCTCGACTGGCATTGATCGCCGCGGTGGCGCAGGTGATACGGAACGGATTGGCCCTGCTGGGTGTCAGTGCACCGGAAAAGATGTGATGATGCTGGAATGATGTGCGGAGGGAAGACTATGACATTCCCGGGAAAATCTGATGAGAGGAAACAGATATAACATGGGCAGGGACAACGGCAACAGATCCGGCGGGCCGCGCAAAGGCGGGAATTTTTTATGGGCCGGGGTGCTCGCCGGCACGATAATCGGAATCGGCCTCGCTGCCGGAGTCGCGTGGTACCTGATGAAATCCCCCAGCCCCTTCGTGAAAAGGGAGCAGCCCGCGTTGGCAAAGCCGCAACCGGATACAGCCAAACCGGCAGTTCCGGCCGCGACCGATAAATCTCCGGCAACCACGAGTGATGGCAAGCCGCGTTTCGAGTTCTACAATGTGCTGACCAACAAGCAGAGTGGCGGCGCCACTGCCAGGTCCGCCGACAAGGTCAAGCCGGCCGAAAACCCCAAGAGCGCGAGCAACAAATCAGTTCCGGCATTTGAACCGCAGATATTGCAGGCGGGCTCCTTTTCCAATGTCGGTGACGCCGAGAATCTCAAGGCCAAACTTGCACTGCTCGGGGTCGAAGCCAGCATCCAGACGGCGACCATCCCGGACAAGGGCGTGTGGTATCGTGTGCGCCTGGGGCCATACAAAAGCGCGGACGACATCAATCGCGCGAGCAGTTTTTTGAAACAAAACGGGGTGGACAGCACTCCGATGCGGGCGCAGTAGGCGTTTTTTTCAATCATTACTCAGGAGCGTATATGAAGAATCTGTTTGAGCCGCTGGTCGATCAAAAGCCGTTTGCCAAGTCGCTGCTCATGATCAAGAGCCTGGTCGTCGCACTGTCGCTGCTGGTTGGCGGCGCGGCCCTTGCCGATGCCGAGCTGGGCAGGGACTATACATTATTGAGTCCGCCTCAACCGACTGAAACCAGGAAGATCGAAGTGCTGGAGTTCTTCTTTTACGGTTGTACGCACTGCTTCCATTTGCACCCGCTGTTAAGCACCTGGGAAAAGACCATGCCGAAAGATGTGCAGCTGACTTTCGTGCCGACAGTCTTCCGCGATTCATGGGAGCCGATGGCGCACACTTATTATGCGCTCGAAAGCATGGGGCAGCGGGGGCAACTGCATGATGCGCTGTATCGCGCATGGAATGAAGATAATATGATACTGGTTGATGAAGACAAGATTGCCGACTTTGTCGCCCAGCATGGCGTCGACCGCGCAAAGTTCATCGCTGCCTATGACTCATTTACAGTGCAAAGCAAGGTGGCGCGCGCCAAGCAAATGATCCGCATCTATGGCATCGACGGCACGCCCACACTGATCGTGGACGGCAAATACAAGATCGAAGGCCTGCAGCCCGAGGACACCATACGCGCCTTGAAAGAGGTGATAGTTATGGCACGCAAGAATCACGACAAATAATCCACCCAGACCATGGCTGGCACGCCTGCGTTGGATTGATCACCGGGCATCATCATAAGGTGCCGCTGCATTTGGCAGGAATTGCGTGGCCATTCGACTGATGAAACAACTAGCCATTCCACTAAGCAACCCAAAGACGGTTGCAAGTGGCTGGTTATAGACATGCAGAAGACGCATATCAAGTCGCTGGTCATCACCGGGGCATCCAGCGGTATAGGGCTTGCCATCGCACGGCATTATCTTGAGCGGGGTGCAGTTGTCGCTGCATTCGCCAGACGGGCGGAATTGCTGCAAAAGCTCAGCGCAGAATTTCCCGGCAGGGTTTTTTGTTATGCACTGGACGTGCGTGATTCGTCTGCGATAAGGCATGCGGCAAAGGACTTCATCGCGCACGCCGGCGTCCCGGATATCGTGATCGCCAACGCCGGCGTAAGCGCAGGCACAATCACCGAGTTCGACGTAGATATCGACGCATTTCAGCAGGTGATGGATATCAATGTCCTGGGCATCGTGAAAACCTTCCAGCCATTCGTTGCGGCGATGCGCGAGGCTCAACATGGCACATTGGTCGGCATCGCCAGCGTGGCCGGCTTGCGCGGCCTGCCCGGGGCTGGCGCCTACTCCGCATCCAAGGCTGCCGCAATATCGTATCTGGAATCCCTGAGGGTCGAATTGCACGGCAGCGGCGTGAAAGTCGTCACGATCTGTCCCGGCTACATCAAGACGCCGATGACCGCAGCCAATCCCTATACCATGCCGTTCATACTGGATGCCGACGATGCGGCAATCCGCATCGCGCGTGCCATTGAACGGAAAACCTCATTCGCGGTGATTCCGTGGCAAATGGCGTTGGTAGGACGCCTGCTCAAAAGTCTGCCGCGTTGGTTATACGACATTCTGTTTGCCAAGGCGCCCCACAAACCGCGTGGAACGATCGGAAAGGCCCCCTGAATTCGCCACGCGTGCAAGTGTGCAGAAACCCCTGCCAATTCGGGCCCGGTGCAGTCCCGCAAGCATGCAGCCCTCTTGAAATGAACCCATCAACGGTGGGCCTATAGCAAAATTCCCCTTTGCCAATCGCATCGGTATTCTGTATTCTGGCATCTTGCAAGACCCGCATCAGCTTATCAAGAGGCATATTGCTCAGCCCGCCAAGAGGCATTTTCTCAACCCGCTAATTTTTAAGGAAGTCATGATGAAAACGATTTTTACGCTGCTGGCTCTGTTGGTGTTTACCGGTACCGCCGTTGTAGTTCCACAATCAAACGCTTACGCTGCCGAATACGCCCACAAAGGCAAAGTGCTGGAAACGATGGATGCATCGATATACACATACATGCAGGTCACCAGCGACAGCGGTCCGCTTTGGATAGCGGCTTCCAAGACCAAGGTCGCAAAGGGTGAAACCATCAGCTACCCGGACGGGGCAATGATGACCAACTTCAACAGCAAATCGCTGAACCGCACTTTTGACAAGATCCTTTTCGTCGACAAGATTTCAGTCGTAAAGAAGTAAATCGCTCAGAAGTTCAGAGAACCCCGGCTCACCCGGGGTTTTTTATTTGCAGCACATACGTTCGACTTATCCCGTCCTTCTCATCATCCGGAAGCAGACGTGAAACTGTTTTACCCACCGGACTCCTGCTCGCTGGCCTCGCACATCGCGCTGGAGCGATCACGCCGGCCTGGATCCGGGATCATTTCCGCGCATCAGGGAATCCATCGCGCGGGTCGCGGCACCTCGTGCAGTGCAGGCTGCGATGAAAGCAGAAGGTTTGCTGAAATAGTTTTGCAGATCAGCCGGAAAATAAAAGGCCGCATCGCTGCGGCCTTATTGTTTTAGGAATTCGGCAACCTAGCCGGCCAGTTTTTTCTTCAGGATATCGTTCAACTGCGCAGGATTGGCCTTGCCCTTGCTGGCCTTCATCGCGAGGCCGACAAAGAAGCCGAACACCTTTTCCTTGCCGCTGCGGTATTCGGCCACCTGCGCAGGATTGGCGGCGATGATCTCGTCCACGATCTTTTCAATCGCGCCGGTGTCAGAAACTTGTGTCAAGCCCTTCATTTCGATGATGTTGCTGATGACTGCGGTTGTACCAAGCCAATTAAAGGTTCCGGGTATTGCATATATTATTACCGGGGCCCGGGGCGCATTCCATGCTTCATCAAAAGCTACCTTGGCATTTGTATTATTGAGTCTGCCATCGATAATGCCTAATAACACGTCCGCCAGTTGCTGGGGAGCAATGGGACTATCAATTATATCTTTGCCCTCGCGGTTGAGGCGCGCGGAGACTTCGCCCATCAGCCAATTAGCGCAAAGCTTGGCGTTATCTTTGCCCACAACGGCTAGCGTAGCCTCAAAGAACTCTGCCATCGCGCGCGAGGTCGTGAGGTTGTTGGCATCGTAAACACTCAGTGCATATTCGCCGATGTAGCGATCACGCTTGCCCTGCGGCAGTTCCGGCAGTGCGGCGCGCGCCTGTTCCAGCAGCGCGGGCGTGATGTCCAGCGGCGACAGGTCGGGGTCCGGGAAATAGCGGTAGTCGTGCGCCTCTTCCTTGCTGCGCATCTCATGAGTTGTGCCTTTGTCTGCGTCGAACAAGACCGTAGCCTGCCGGATTTTGCCGCCGTTCTCCAAGGTGGAGATCTGCCATTGCACTTCGTAGTCGATCGCCTGCTGGATGAACTTGAACGAGTTCAGGTTCTTGATCTCGCGGCGCGTGCCAAGCGGTCCGCCGGGTTTGCGCACCGACACATTGACGTCGCAACGGAACGAGCCTTCCTGCATGTTGCCGTCGCAGATGCCGATCCAGCGCACCAGCGAGTGCAGAGTCCTGGCATAGGCTACGGCTTCCGCAGCACTGCGCATGTCCGGCTCGGAAACGATCTCCAGCAGCGGTGTTCCGGCGCGGTTCAGGTCGATGCCGGTCATGCCCCGGAACTCGCCGTGCACCGACTTGCCCGCGTCCTCCTCCAGGTGTGCGCGGGTGATGCGCACCACTTTCTCGTATGGCTTTGCGTTCCCGGATAGCGGTTCGACCTGTATCGTCAATGCGCCCTGCCCCACCACCGGCAGGTCGAACTGGCTGATCTGGTAGCCCTTGGGCAGGTCGGGGTAAAAATAATTCTTGCGCGCGAACACCGAGCGCGACGCGATGTGCGCTCCGACGGCAAGGCCGAACTTGATCGCGCGCTCCACCGCGCCCTTGTTCAGCACCGGCAACACCCCCGGCAGCGCGATGCTCACCGCGTCCGCCTGGGTGTTCGGCTCGGCACCATAGGTGGTGGAAGCACCCGAAAATATCTTGCTGCTGGTCGAGAGCTGGGTATGCACTTCCAGCCCGATGACGATTTCCCATTGCATGCTCATGTCTTTACAACCCGATGTTCTGCGGCGCGCGACCGTGATGATCGGTCGCCAGCTGGTACTGGTGCGCGGCGTTCAGCATCCGTGCCTCGGCGAAATAGTTGCCGATGATCTGCAGCCCGACCGGCAGGCCCGGATTGCCCTTGTTGGCCGCGCCGAAGCCCGCCGGGATCGACATGCCGGGCAGGCCGGCCAGGTTCACCGCGATCGTGTAGATGTCTGACAGATACATCTGCACCGGGTCGTCGCCCTTCTCGCCGAATTTGAATGCGGTGGAAGGACTGGTCGGCCCCATGATGACGTCACACCGTTTGAACGCATCATCGAAATCCTGTGCGATCAGGCGGCGGATCTTTTGCGCCTGGAGGTAATAGGCGTCGTAGTAACCGTGGCTCAACACGTAGGTGCCGATCATGATGCGCCGCTTCACCTCCGCGCCGAAACCCTGTGCGCGGCTCCTTTCATACATCTCGGCCAGGTCGCTGTATTCCGGCGCGCGGTAGCCGTAGCGCACACCGTCGTAGCGCGACAGGTTGCTGGAGGCTTCCGCAGGCGCCAGCACGTAATAGACCGGCACGGCCAATCTGGAATTCGGCAGGCTGATGTCGACGACGGTCGCGCCCAGTTTCTTGTATTGGTCTATCGCGGCATGCACGCAGGCGGCGACATCCGGCGACAGACCTTCGGCAAAGAATTCCTTGGGCAAACCGATGCGCAGACCGGCCAAAGGTTTATTCAGGTCGCGGGTGTAATCTTCCTTGTCGCGCTGCAGGCTGGTGGAATCGCGCGCGTCGAAGCCGGTCATCACGTTCAGCAGCAATGCCAGATCCTCCGCGCTGCGCGCCATCGGCCCGGCCTGGTCCAGGCTGGAGGCGAACGCAATCATCCCGTAGCGCGACACCGTGCCGTAGGTCGGCTTGATGCCGGAGATGCCGCAAAGCGCGGCGGGCTGGCGGATCGAGCCGCCGGTGTCTGTGCCGGTCGCGGCGGCGCACAGCCGCGCGGCGACGGCGCAGGCCGCGCCGCCCGAACTGCCGCCGGGCACGGCATCGCGATCCCAGGGATTCCTCACCGGGCCGAAATGCGAAGTCTCGTTGCTTGATCCCATCGCGAATTCGTCCATGTTGGTCTTGCCCAGGTTCACCGCGCCGGCGTTGTTGAATTGCGCGATGACGTGCGCATCATAGGGCGCGATGAAATTCTCCAGCATCTTCGACCCGCAGGTGGTGCGCCAGCCCTTGGCGCAGAAGATGTCCTTCTGCGCGATCGGTATGCCGGTGAGCGGCTGCGCCCGGCCTCCTGCCAGCAGCTTGTCTGCCGCGCGCGCCTGTGCCAGGCTGGTTTCGGCATCGGTGGTGATATAGGCATTCAGCGCGGGATTGAGCGATGCGATGCGCTCCAGGTATAGCTGCGTCAGTTCGACGCTGCTGATCTTCCCGGCGCGCAGCTCGCTGCCCAGTTGCTGCAAACTTGAATTGAGCATGACCCTGACTATTCGATGACTTGCGGAACGAGATACAAGCCGGCTTCCACCTGCGGGGTTCCGTCATGTTGCGGGGCAAGGGCCAGGAACAGCTCGCGCTGGTCGGCCTCCGTGACCACATCATCGCGCAGCCGCTGCGACACGTCCTGGGCATGGGACATCGGCGCAATGCCTTTGGTATCAACCGCCTGCATCTCGGCGATCAGGTCAAAAATTCCGGACAGTTGCGGGCGAGCCGCGCCGATTTCCGCCTCGCTCATCGCCAGCCTCGCCAGCCGGGCGACCTTGCGGACATCGTCATTGGTCAAAATTACGCTGGGGGACATAGTAAAAACTTTATTGAAATAAGGCTAATAGGGTATCATACGAAGGTTTATTGGCAAGGGTTTACTGGCGCAATTCTTTAGGGTATGGGACACGACATGTTTGGAATTTTCAAAGGCTATTTTTCTAACGACCTGGCGATCGATCTTGGCACGGCCAACACGCTGGTCTGGGTGCGCGGACAAGGCATCGTACTGAATGAACCTTCGGTGGTGGCGATACGCCAGGAGGGCGGGCCCAACGGCAAGAAAGTGGTCCAGCAGGTCGGCCTCGCCGCCAAGCAGATGATGGGGCGCACACCGGGCAGCATCACCGTGATCCGCCCGATGAAGGACGGCGTGATCGCCGACTTCACCGTCACCGAACTGATGCTCAAGCACTTCATCCGCAAGGTTTACAAGGCCGGCATATTCAGTCCCAGCCCGCGCATCGTGATCTGCGTGCCGTGCGGTTCCACACAGGTGGAGCGGCGCGCGATCCGCGAATCGGCGGTCGGCGCGGGCGCGCGGCGCGTGGAGTTGATCGAGGAGCCGATGGCCGCGGCGATCGGCGCCGGGCTGCCGGTTGAAGAGGCGACCGGCTCGATGGTGGTCGACATCGGCGGCGGCACGACCGAGGTGGGCGTGATGTCGCTGGGCGGCGCGGTGTATTCCGGCTCGGTGCGCGTCGGCGGCGACAAGTTCGACGAGGCGATCATCAATTACATCCGCCGCAATTACGGCATGCTGATCGGCGAGACGACCGCCGAAGAGATCAAGAAGACGATAGGCTCGGCCTTCCCCGGCTCGGAGGTGCGCGAGATGGAAGTGACCGGCCGCAATCTGGCAGAGGGCGTGCCGCGCAGTTTCACGATCTCCAGCAACGAAGTGCTCGAGGCGATGACCGACCCGCTCAACAACATCGTCAGCGCGGTGAAGACCGCGCTCGAACAGACCCCGCCGGAACTCGGCGCGGATATCGCCAACAAGGGCATGGTGCTGACCGGCGGCGGCGCCTTGCTGCGCGACCTGGACCGCTTGCTGATGGAAGAGACCGGATTGCCGGTATTGATCGCCGACGACCCGCTGACCTGCGTGGTGCGCGGTTCGGGCATGGCTCTCGAACACATGGACACATCGACCAGCATCTTCACCACCGAATGACCCTGTTTACTGCCGTATAATCGCCCAAAAGCATCGGTGGAACGTCGTTGATAGACAGCACGCAATCCTTCCGTTTTTTCAATCGCGGACCCAGTCCTGCGGTGCGGCTGGTGTTCTTCGCGGTACTGTCGCTGTTGCTCTTGTTCATCGACGCGCGCTATCGCTACCTGGAATCCACCCGCAGCGCCTTGTCGGTGCTGATCTCGCCGATACAACGGCTGGCCACCGTGCCGGGCGCGCTCTGGGAACAGGCCGGCGATTTTTTCATCACGCAAAGCACGCAGCACAGCCTGATGGCGGAAAACAGCGAGCTGCGCCAGCAGCATCAAAGCGATGCCGCGCAGCTGCTGCAGTTGCAGGCATTGCAATCGGAAAACCAGCAGCTGCGCAAATTGGCTGATCTGCCGATACGCAACGAATTCACGACCCAAATAGCCCAGATCATCTATGCCGAACGCGACGTGTTCAAGCGCAAGGTCCTTGTCAACAAGGGAGCCGACGCAGATGTGCAGCTGGGCCAGGTGGTGATGGACGACACGGGGATCGTCGGGCAGATCACGCGGGTCTATCCCTGGCTTTCAGAAGTCACGCTGATCACCGAAAAGGATCATGCCGTGCCAGTGCAGGTGGTGCGCAACGGATTGCGCACCATCCTGTTCGGCACCGGCGACACCAGCCAGTTGTCGCTGCGTTATATGCCGGTCAGCGCCGATATCCAGAACGACGATGTGCTGGTCACGTCCGGCATAGACGGAACCTATCCGCCGGGTATCCCTGTCGCCCGGGTGATAAAGATAGAACGCGACCCTGCCTATCCGTTCGCGCGTGTCACTTGTCTGCCGGCTGCCGGGGTGGACAAGCATCGTCATCTGTTGATCTTGTCCACCTTGCCCAAGTTGCCTGAACGCCCGGCGGAGACTCCCGCAGCGGATGTCGACAAGCGGGCCAAGACCAGGAGAGGCGGCTGATGTCATATCGCAACCCGCAGGCCAAGCCGGAGATCCAGCGCCCTGTCAGCAACACTTTCATATTCCTGACCTTGCTGGCGGCGCTGTTTCTGAACTGGCTTCCCTGGGAAGGCATCTGGCTGATGCTGCGTCCCGATTTTGTCGCGATGGTTCTGCTTTACTGGTGCATGAACAAGCCCTGGCGTCTGGGCATCGGGATATCCTGGGCGATGGGCATACTCGCCGACGTTTCGGATGCAAGCCTGTTCGGCCAGCATGCACTGGCCTATACCCTGCTCGCCTTCGGCGGGGTGGTACTGCATCGCCGCCTGCAGATGTTCGGCTTGCGCCAGCAAACCATACAGGTATTCGGCATCTTTGTGCTGACCTATGCGGTGTATACCCTGGTGCAATGGCAGGTGAACGGCTACGTGGTATGGATGTATTTTCTGGGTTGCCTGACCTCGACCCTGCTGTGGGCTCCGCTCAACCTCATGATCCTGGCGATGCGGCAAAAGCGCATGGAACGTGAAGGCCATACATGAAGAAATTCGTCGAGTTCAAGAACCACCAGCGGGAGATATATCATTTCCAATTGCGGCTGGTGGTCAGCATCGGCTTTGTCCTGGTCTTGCTGGCAATCCTGCTGTTGCGCTTTTTCTATCTGCAGCTGGTGCGCCACAATTATTACCAGACCCTGGCAGAAAGCAACCGCATCGCAGTCGTTCCCATCGTCCCCAATCGCGGCCTGATACTGGATCGCAACGGCGTGGTGCTGGCGCGCAACTATTCCGGTTTCACGCTGGAGATCGACCAGAACAAGACCACCGACATGGAGGCCACGATAAACGATTTGTCCAAGCTGGTGACGATCACCAACAAGGACCGCAAACGCTTCAAGAAGCTCGTTGCCGAGAATCACAATTTCGAAACGCTGGTGATCCGCAGCCGGCTCAGCGACGAAGAGGTCGCGCGCTTTGCCGCGCAGCAATACCGCTTTCCCGCAGTCGAGATCAAGGCGCGGTTGTTTCGCGATTATCCATTCGGTGAAAAGATGTCGCATTTGATCGGCTATATCGGGCGCATAAATGATGATGAAGTGAGCCAGCTGGAAGCGAGCGATCAGGCGGCCAATTATCGCGGCTCCGACTACATCGGCAAGACCGGCCTGGAGCAGAGCTATGAAAGCGACCTGCACGGCACCACCGGCATCGAGCAGGTCGAAGTGGATGCAAACGGCCGCGCGGTGCGCATGCTCTCGAGCACACCGCCGGTCTCCGGCAACACGCTGGTATTGAGCATCGATGCGAAATTGCAGGAGATCGCCGAACAGTCATTCGGCAACTTTCGCGGTGCGCTGGTGGCGATAGACCCGAACAACGGCCAGGTGCTGGCATTCGTCAGCAAGCCGGGCTATGACCCCAACCCGTTCATCGACGGCATCGATCCGCAGAGCTGGGACGAGTTGAACAACTCGCCCGACGTGCCGCTGAACAATCGGGCGCTGCGCGGCCAATATCCGCCCGGCTCGACCATCAAGCCATTCATGGCTTTGGCAGGATTGAATTTCCACATCCGCACGCCCGAGCAGACCATCATCGACCACGGGGTATATTATCTGCCGGGAAGCAACCGCCAGTACCGCGACTGGAAAGCGGGCGGCCACGGCATCGTGAACATGTTCAAGGCTATCCAGATGTCCTGCGACACTTATTTCTACGGCCTGGCCACCGAAATGGGCATAGACAACATTTTCAATTTCCTGTCGCGCTTCGGGTTCGGCCAGAAGACCGGGATAGACATGGAAGGCGAGACTTCGGGCCTGTTGCCGTCGCAGGACTGGAAGATGAAGCGCTATCAGCAGATATGGTATCCCGGCGACACGGTATCGGTCGGTATCGGGCAGGGATACACGCTGGTCACCCCTATGCAGCTGGCCTTTGCCACCGCAACGCTGGCGAACAACGGTGTTGCTTACAAGCCTCATCTGGTGATGGAAGTGCGCAGCTCGCGCAACACTGAAAACCGGCTCATCGCCCAGCAGCCTCTGTACGATCTCAACATCGACGCCAAAAACCTCGATCTGGTGAGGCGCGCGATGATCGCCGTCACGCAGCCCGGCGGCACCGCGGTGTATGCTTCGCTGGGCGCGTCCTATCACATCGCCGGCAAGACCGGGACCGCGCAGGTGGTCGCGATGAAGCAGGGCGAAAAATATGACGAAAAGAAAGTCGGCGAACGGCTGCGCGATCACGCATGGTTCATCGCTTATGCTCCCGCCGAAAAGCCGCAGATCGCGATGGCCGTGCTTGTCGAAAACGGCGGACACGGCGGCACGACCGCCGCGCCGATCGCGCGCAAGGTGATGGATTATTACCTGCTCGGCAAAGTCCCCAAGCCTTTGACCGATGCGGAAGCAAAGGCAGCCGGCTATCATGACTAGGCGACAGCTCTGGGAGCGATTCATCGCCCACCTTGACCGGCAGCTGTTGCTGGGTCTCGGGCTGCTGTTGCTGACCAGCCTGCTGGTGCTTTACAGCGCGGACAATGCCAGCATGGATCGCCCGCTGAACCAGATGCGCAATATCCTGGTGGCGCTGGCCTGCATGTGGCTGGTCGCCAATCTTCCGCTGCATTACCTGATGCGCACTGCCGTGCCGATCTATGTATTGGGCATGGTGTTGCTGGTCGGCGTTGCATTCTTCGGCGAGATCAGCCACGGTGCCCGGCGCTGGCTGAATCTTGGCGTGATGACTATCCAGCCCTCCGAGCTGATGAAGGTCGGGGTGCCGTTGATGATGGCCTGGTATTTCGAAAAGCACGAGGCCACGCTGACGCTGAAGAATTATTTCATTGCCGCGCTGCTGCTGATGATGCCGATCGCATTGATCGCACGCCAGCCCGACCTGGGAACATCCCTGCTGATCACCGCCAGCGGATTCTACGTGCTGTTCCTCGCCGGTCTGAGCTGGCGCCTGATAGGCGGGTTGTTCGTTGCCGGCCTCGCCAGTGCGCCGGTGCTGTGGTCGATGATGCATGACTACCAGCGCCACCGCATAATGATGCTGCTCGACCCGTCGCAGGATGCGCTGGGCAACGGCTACCACACGATACAGGCGACCATCGCCGTCGGTTCCGGCGGCATCCTCGGCAAGGGCTATCTGAACGGCACGCAGACTCACCTCGATTTTCTGCCCGAACGCACCACCGATTTCATCTTTGCGGTCTATTCGGAAGAATTCGGCCTGCTCGGCAACCTGATCCTGCTGGCGCTGTATTCATTCGTGGTATGGCGCGGCTTCATCATCACCTCGCATGCATCCACCTATTTCACGCGTCTGATGTCCGGTTCCATCACATTGACCTTCGCCACCTACGCGTTCGTCAATATCGGCATGGTCAGCGGCATCCTGCCGGTGGTTGGCGTGCCGCTGCCGCTGATCAGCTATGGCGGCACGTCCATGCTAACCCTGCTGCTCGGTTTTGGCATGCTGATGAGCATAGAGACTCACAAGAAGCTGGTCAGGACTTGAAATGCGATTTTTAAACCTCCGGCCGGTCGGCCGGATGACAGGAGATTGAATGAGTAACAAGGTCATCATTTTGATCGCAACGGCACTGCTGCTCGCCGCCTGCGGCACCGTTCCGCAACGCAAGGCGGAAGCGCCGCCAGCCCCGCCGGCGCCAAAAGCCGGCGGCTATCTGGAAGGTGACGGTCCCGGTTCGAACCCGCCGGCCAACATCGATGCGATACCGGATGCCGTGCCGAAGTACGAACCTCTGCATCGCTACGCCAATCGTCCCTATATCGCGCTGGGCAAGACATATGTTCCACTGACCGTCACGGGAGATTTCAAGCAGCGCGGTATCGCCTCATGGTACGGGAGGAAATTCAACGGTGAACGCACTTCCAGCGGCGAGATCTACGACATGTATGCGATGACCGCCGCCCATCCAACCCTGCCGCTGCCCAGCTATGCGCGTGTGACCAATCTCGCCAACCACAAATCGGTCATCGTGCGCATCAACGACAGGGGCCCGTTCATGAATGACCGTATCATCGATCTTTCCTATACTGCGGCGCACAAACTCGGCATCATCGGAGACGGCAGCGCGGAAGTCGAGGTCGATAGCATCTCCCCCGATACCATCATCAACACCATCCCCGTCATTACGGTGGAAAGCAAGCCGCTGGAAAGCAGCACACCCGCTATCCCTGCCATTACCCCTGTCGCCGCAGCGTCCGCCGTGGTTGCCGCGCCCGCAGCCGCATCTTCTGTACCCGCCGCCCCCGTGACCACCGCGCCCGCAGCCGCATCTTCTGTACCCGCCGCTCCCGTTTCCACCGCGCCTGCTCCTGTTGCTGTTCCGCCTGCGGCCGCCCCAGCTGTTGTTGCGGCAGCGCCGGCGAACAACAACTCCGGCGTATACCTGCAACTCGGTGCATTCAGCACACAAGCCGGGGCCGAAGCGTACCTGGATAAAATGCGCGCTGAACTGGGCAGCACCGGCAAGGAGATCAAATTGGTGTCAAAGGACGGATTGGTACGCGTGCATATCGGGCCCTATGCCAGCCAGAGCGAAGCGCGCAGCAGCGCGGAAAGCATGCAAGGCAAACTCGGCTTCAAGCCAATGGTGAATCTGCCTTGACATTACCCGGGCACCCCTCGTATTCATAACCGGCGATTCGATTGCGGTTGTTGCACGGCATGGCCGAATAGCCGATCGTTCCGCCGGCAGGCGGGAAAACCCGATTCGCCGGAGATGGCCGGGCAGCTGCACCAGCAACTTGCAAAGTATCTTTTGCCTGGACATCAGGTCGCCTGCAATCCTGCCAACTGCTTTCGCTTGTGCGAACAAAAGCGAGGCCGATAGCATAATATGCTCCCTTTTCCCAGCCTCCTCCAGCCACTGAAAAAAGCTTCGGATGGCTCACTTTTTCAAGATTCAAAAGGTGATTTTTCTCGATGTGGATTGTTGAATTAGCTTTACGGCGGCCCTACACCTTTATCGTGATGGCAATCATTATTCTGCTTGCCACTCCGCTTGCGATCTTTCGCACGCCGGTGGATGTGCTGCCGGAAATCGACATTCCCGTCATCAGCATCATCTGGAACTACAACGGACTGTCCCCGCAACAAATGTCCGACCGCATCACTTCGGTCGATGAACGCATCCTGACCACGACGGTCAACGACATCGAGCACATCGAATCCCAGTCGCTGTATGGCATCGCGGTAGTCAAGATCTACTTTCAGCCGAAGGTCAATATCCAGACTGCGATTGCCCAAATCGTATCCGTGTCGCAGACCATAACCCGCGCGATGCCTCCCGGCACCACCCCGCCGCTGATAATCAAATACACCGCGTCCAGCGTTCCGGTTATCCAGGTCGGGCTGTCCAGCAAGGACTTGTCGGAACAGGATGTGTTCGATCTCGCCGTGAACACCCTGAGACCGCAGTTGGTCACGATCCCGGGCGTGGCGATCCCTTGGCCGTATGGCGGCAAAATGCATTTGATCTCGGTGGACCTTGACCCCCAGGCGATTCTTGCCAAGGGTTTGACCTCGGCCGACGTGATCAATGCGATCAACAACCAGAACCTGGCCCTGCCTTCCGGGACCGTAAAGATCGGCGAGACCGAGTACAACGTCAACCTGAACGGCTCACCTGAAACGATTGCCGGCTTGAACGATATACCCGTGAGAACCGTGAATGGCGCGACGACGTTCCTGCGCGAAGTCGCCCATGTGCGGGACGGATTTTCTCCCCAGACCAACATCGTCAAGCAGAACGGGGCGCGCGGCCTGCTCTTGTCGATATACAAGAATGGCGGCGCATCGACGCTGGATGTCGTCAGCAGCCTGAAATCCATTCTGCCGACGCTGATGCCGCTGCTTCCCAAGGGCATCGAGGTCGCGCTGATGGCAGACCAGTCCATATTCGTCAAAACAGCCATCGCCGGCGTCACCCATGAAGCGCTGCTCGCGGCGGCGCTGACTGCCCTGATGCTGCTGCTGTTTCTGGGCAACTGGCGCACAACATCGATCGTCGCGATCTCGATACCCCTGTCGATAT
Source organism: uncultured beta proteobacterium (assembly GCA_963723415.1). Lineage (GTDB taxonomy): Bacteria > Pseudomonadota > Gammaproteobacteria > Burkholderiales > Gallionellaceae > Gallionella. Next base: position 21,470 of record CAVRQB010000005.1, read on the forward strand.
TTTCCTCCATCGTTCTGCTGCATGCGGTCGGCGAAACCATCAACATCATGACGCTGGGCGGGCTGGCGCTTGCCGTCGGTATCCTGGTGGACGACGCGACGGTGACGATCGAGAATATCGAGCGCCATTTGCATATGGGCTCCGATCTCCATACCGCGATCCTCGAAGGCGCAGGCGAGATCGCCATTCCGGCATTCGTTTCTACGATGTGCATCTGCATCGTCTTCGTGCCGATGTTCTTTCTCGAAGGCGCGGCACATTACCTGTTCGTGCCGATGGCCGAAGCGGTGGTCTTCGCGATGCTGGCTTCCTATATCCTGTCGCGCACGCTGGTGCCGACGATGGCGATGTTGCTGATGGGCCGCCAGCCGCGGGACGGCATGATCGCGCAGCGGCTGCACGCAGTGCATGACGCGTTCAACCGGCGTTTCGAGGCGTTGCGCAATGTCTATGTCGTGCTGCTCCGCCATCTGCTGGCGCATCGCCGCAATTTTATAGCCGGGTTTGCCCTATTTTCCCTGCTGTCCTGCGGGCTGTACGCGATGCTGGGCCGCGATCTGTTTCCCACCGTCGACACGGGCCAGATCAAGCTGCACATGCGCGCGCCGACGGGGACGCGGATAGAAGAAACTGCGGTGATTGCCGATGCGGTCGACAAATCCATACGCGAAATCATCCCCGCCAGGGACATCGCTTCGATCATCGACAATATCGGGCTTCCCTACAGCGGTATCAATCTCTCTTACAGCAACTCCGGCACGATAGGCACACTGGATACCGAGATCCTGATCTCTCTCGAACCCGGTCACCGGCCAAGCAGCGAATATATCGACAAGCTCACGGCCGCGCTGCAAACACGCTTTCCGGGTGTCGAGTTTTTCTTCCAGCCTGCCGATATCGTGACCCAGATCCTTAATTTCGGCATGCCATCCGCGATCGATGTGCAGATCTACGGCAACAATTATGCGGAGAGCGATGCTTTCGCCGGGAAATTGATCAATCGCATCAAAGCCATCAGTGGCGCCGTCGACGTGCGTATTCACCAGCGCCTCGATGAACCCACCATTGCCCTGGACATGGATCGCACGCAACTGCAGAGCATGGGGATCAGCCCCAACGACGTCGCGCAGAATATCCTGCTGCCGCTGTCCGGGAGCCAGCAGACCCAACCCGCTTTCTGGCTCAATCCGGCCAACAGGGTCGTCTACAACATGCAGGCGCAGACGCCGCAGTACCAGATCAGTTCACTCGATGACCTGATGCGTCTGCCGGTCAACCCGCCGGGTGAAACAAGCCCGTCCCCGCAAGTGCTCGGTAATCTGGTCAAGGTCTCTGCGGCCAGCGAGCCGGCCATCATGACCCGCTACAACCTGTTGCCCGCGGTCGATATCTACGCGAGCGTGCGCGGCCGCGATCTGGGTTCGGTAGCCGGGGAAATCCAGAAGGTCATAGACGCTGCAAAGCCTGATCTGCCGCGCGGCAGCCGTATCGCGTTGCGCGGGCAGGTGCAGACCATGCAAACGTCGTACGTCGATCTGGGCTACGGAATTCTTGGAGCCATCGTGCTGGTCTATCTCCTGATCGTCGTCAATTTCCAGTCCTGGATCGATCCGTTGATCATCATCTCGGCGCTGCTGGCCGCGCTGGCCGGCATCGCATGGATGCTGGTACTGACCGGCACGAACCTGAGCGTGCCGGCGCTGACCGGCGCCATCATGACGATGGGCGTGGCAACCGCCAACAGCATCCTGGTGATCACGTTTGCGCGCCAGCGGCTCGCCACCGGCCTGCTGCCCGTATCGGCAGCGCTCGATGCGGGCGCAACCCGGCTGCGTCCGGTGCTGATGACCGCCCTTGCGATGATCATCGGCATGCTCCCGATGGCGATCGGGATCGGCGAGGGATCGGAGCAAAATGCGCCGCTCGGCCGTGCCGTGATCGGCGGATTGCTGTTCGCGACCGTGTCGACCCTGTTTTTTGTTCCGGCCGTCTTCGCTGCAATCCATCAACATCTCGCCGCTCGCAAGGCCAACAAGCCCGGCGGCGATGCCCGGAACACTGCCACGCTCTCCACTTAGGACGTCATATGACAGACCAGCACCCGGAACACCCAGTGCCGCAGGAGTTTCATCAGACCAGCCCCGCGCAGGAGAGAGATCGCGCCAGGGTGGTGCGCATCGCAAGCACGGCGACCGTGGTCATTGTTGCATTGCTGCTGCTCGCTTTTGGCCGTGTGCTGCTGCTGCGCCGCGCAAAAGCCGACTTGCTGGCCGCGCAGGCGGCGGCGAGCAATACCCTGCGAGTACGCACCGTTCAAGCCAGCGCCGGAAGCCACGAATCCAGGCTGACCCTGCCGGGCACCTTGCAGGGCATCTACGAAGCGCAAATCTTCGCGCGCACTACCGGATATGTGAAGCAGTGGTTCAGGGACATCGGCCAGCCTGCAAAAAAGGGCGACCTGCTGGCGACGCTTGATATTCCCGAGGTCAACCGGCAGGTGGATGAAGCCGGCGCAAATTTCGATCTGGCCAGGACGGAATACGAACGCTGGAGCAAGCTGCGCGAGCAGGATGCGGTCTCGCAGCAGGAATATGACGAGAAGTTTGCCGCGTACAGGCAGACCGAGGCGGTATACAGGCGCTTGCGCGAACAGCAGGGATTCGGCAAGGTCGTGGCGCCGTTTGACGGCATAGTGACACAGCGCAATGTCGACAACGGCGACCTGGTGAATGCCGGCAACGGCGGGTCCGGTCAGTCGATGTTTGCAATAGCGAAGCTGGACACGCTGCGCCTGTATGTCTTTGTGCCGCAGGACCGCGCGGCACAGATACGGGTCGGCGAAAGCGTGGATATCCTGCGCCCGGATGCTGCGGGCAAGCCGCTCAAGGGACGGATCGCGCGAACCGCAGGCGCGCTCGATCCTGCCACGCGCACCCTGCAGGTCGAAATCCGCGTGCCCAATAGCAACCACGTCCTGCTGCCAGGCGCCTATGTCGAAGTCGCTTTCACGCTGAGGTCCCATGACGAGATGATCGTCCCGACCAATACCCTGCTGTTCAGCGCAGCGGGCAGCAGGGTCGCAATCGCCCAGCCGGACGGCAGGGTCAGGCTGCAAACTGTCACCGTCGGCACCGACTATGGCCATGACGTAGAAATAAAGGCCGGCCTGAAACCCGATGACAAGGTGATCGTGAATCCCCCGGACACGATCAGCGACGGTCAACCGGTGCTGGTCTCCGCAGAAACCGGCAAGGGAAACTAACAGCCATGCGGCGAAATTTTCCATTGCTCGGTTTGGTGCTGCTGTGCGCGGCCTGTGCGCCTGTTGGACCAGACTATGCACGCCCGGCGATTCCGGATATGCCGGCCGGCTGGAAGACCGAGCCGGGCTGGCAACTCGCCAGTCCTGCTGATGCAATACCCAGGTATGAATGGTGGAAAACGTTCGGCGACCGGCAGCTCGACGAGCTGGAAACCGATTGCCTGAAGGACAACCCGACCCTGAAGATTGCCGTGGCGCGTCTTGATCAGGCCCAGGCACAGAGCAATGCGCGCGCCGCTTCGCTGGCCCCGACGGTCGCGCTTGACGCAAATGCTGCGCGCACCCGCATTTCAGCGAACCGGCCGCTGGCAAGCTACGGCATCCCCAACAGCAGCACGGTGCAAAACGACTTCACGGGCGCCCTGACCGTCAGTTATGAGGTCGACTGGCTGGGCCGTGTGCGCCGCGATGTCGAAAGCGCCCGCGCCAGCGCAGCACAAGCCGATGCCGACCGGGAAAACGTGCGCCTGATCCTGACCGCCCAGATCGCGTCGGCGTATTTCCAGCTGCGCCAGCTCGACGAGGAGATACGCTTCGTTACCGAAACGGTGGGTCTGCAGGAAGAAGTACTCCGCCTGATCGGCATACGTCAAAAATTGGGCGTGGCTGCGCAGATCGATGTGGCGCTGCAAAGCGCTTTGGTGGAGTCAAGCAAGGCCGAACTTGAACTTATGGGAAATCAGCGCAAGCAGCTCGAGGACACGGTAGCGACGCTGGCCGGTGTACCGGCCGCGAGCTTCAGGCTGAGCGCCGGCTCGCTGCCCGCCAAGCCGCCGGCGATTCCGGTCGGCGTCCCGGCCAGCCTGCTCGAACGGCGTCCCGATATCGCGTCGGCGGAACGCGCGATGGCGGCGGCCAATGCCCAGATCGGCGTAGCGAGGGCGGCATATTTTCCGTCGCTGAGTCTGTCGGCGGTTGCCGGAGGATACGAGTCGAACAGCCTGACCAGCCTTATCTCCGCACCTTCCCTGATCTGGGCTGTCGGGGTGCAGTCTACCCAGACCCTGTTCGACGGGGGCAGGATACGCGCCGGCGTCGATTTTGCGCAGGCCGGCTACGTTGGGGCGCTCGCCAATTACCGGCAGGCAGTGCTGGTCGCGATCCAGGAGGCACAGGATGCGCTGGACGACCTGCACGGCCTGGAGTCGGCCCAGAAACAACAGGACGAAGCGGTACGCAACCAGAACAAGGCCTATCAGATCACCCTGCTGCGCTACAAGGAAGGACTGGACAACGCCCTTGCACTGGCCACGGTCCAGCAAAATCAGCTGTCCGCGTTGCGCGCCCAGTCCCAGATACGCGGCGGGCAGTTTGTCGCTGCGGTCAGCCTGCTGAAGGCACTGGGCGGCGGCTGGCAGCACGCGAACTAGACGGACAACGGTCTCTTCTCTGGTCTTCAAAAGGCAAGGGAGCCCCGCAGTATCGGCAAAACGGTGAGTTCTTGATTTAAGGCATGACATGTTGCGAAGCTTGACCTGCACTGCCCCGTCGGCGTCCCAGGCGCGTTATCGTTGGCCGGTTAAACCTTCTGAACCGAACATTGCTGCGTGCAAGACTGCTCGCCATCCGATTGAAAGAACGACCCGGGCTATTCATCGCTTGCTGCCGTCGGATGGCTGATCCTGCGCGACGCGCAAAACCAGCCCTTTCAAATACGCCCCCTCCGGGAAACTCAGCAGCACCGGATGATCCGCGCTGGCGTGCAGGTGATGCACGATCTGCGCATCCACGCCGGCGTCGAGCGCGGCGCCGGCGATGATCTTCTGGAACAGGTCATCGCTGATCCCGCCCGAGCATGAGTAGGTGCACAGCAGGCCGCCCGGCCTGAGCAGCTTGAAGGCCAGCAGGTTGATGTCCTTGTAGCCGCGCGCGGCCTTTTCGGCAAACGCGGCGGTGGGCGCGAACTTGGGCGGGTCGAGGATGACCAGGTCGAATTTTCTGTTCTGGTCTCGCAGCGTGCGCAGCGCATGGAATACATCCGCTTCCAGCCATTCCGCGCGCGACGAATCCAGATTGTTGTTCGCCAGATTTTCCGCAGCGATGCGCAGCGCTTCACCCGACGCATCGATCGACAGCACCGATCTCGCGCCGCCGCGCAGCGCATACAGCGAGAAGCCGCCGGTGTAGCAGAAACAGTTCAGCACGTCCCTGTCGCGCGCCAGCGTTTCCGTCAGCGCGCGGTTGTCGCGCTGGTCGAGATAGAAGCCGGTCTTTTGTCCGGCCTCCACATCCACCCTGAAGCGCAGGCCGTTCTCGACCACTTCCACGCTGTCCGGCAAAGTGCCGCGCAACGGGCCGTTGCGCGGTTCCAACCCTTCGAGCCCGCGCGCATCAGAATCAGAGCGTTCGTAGATGCACACCGGATTGCAGAGCTGCTGCAGGATGTCAGCGATGGTGTCGCGCCAGCGTTCAGGCCCAGCGCTGCCGATCTGCATAACGACCACGCCGCCGTAACGATCGACTATCAATCCCGGCAGACCGTCCGATTCTGCATGGATCAGGCGCATCCCGCTGTTCTGCGCTGTTGACGTACCCTCTCCCCCATCCCCTCTGGTGGAACTACTAGCCATTCGACTGGGCCGCCCAAAGACGGCGACCAAGCCGCTGGTTATCCCGCTCGCGGGCGAAGGGAGTAGAGCGTTGCGCGCGGCCAGCGCACCAGTAATTTTGTTCCGAAAAAATCTGGGGTCGATTCTTTCTGTTTCGCTCCACGACCACACCCGCGCGGTGATCCGCGAGTCCGGGTTATAGGCTGCCCATGCAAGAAAATTCCCCGCGTCATCGCGCACCGCCAAGGTGTCGCCGCCGGCGGGTGCGCCGTCCACTCGAGCGACCGCGCCGGAAAATATCCACGGGTGGCGGCGCAGCAGGGATTTTTCGCGGCCCGATTTGAGGATGATACAGCGCGGTGCGCCGGCTTCTCCGACATGCGCCGTATTGCGAGTGTTCTGGCTATCAGTTGCCTTTGTGCTGCGTTGGCTGCGTTTGCGAAAATCACGGTTTCCCTGCGGCTGTCTCGCCCTCTCCTCAATCCTCTCCCGCTCGCGGGGAGAGCGCAGCGAGGGGGGCGAAGCCAGGCGAACGTTGCTTCTCCCTTTTGGAGAAGCTTTGGATGACGGTGGCGTGGAAGGTGATCTTACTTTTTGGGTAGTCATAATTTTTCTTTTGTTTTCTTCCTGGCGCGCGGATGTGCCGCGTCGTAGATCTTGCTCAGGTATTGGAAGTCGAGATGGGTATAGACCTGTGTGGTGGAGATGCTGGCGTGGCCGAGCATCTCCTGCACCGCGCGCAGATCGCCGGATGACTGCAGCACATGGGTTGCGAACGAGTGACGCAGCAGGTGCGGGTGAACATTGCTGGTGATGCCCTGCTTGATGCCCCATTGCTTCATGCGCAATTGCACCACGCGCGGCGAGATGCGCGATCCGCGCTGGCCGACGAACAGCGCAACCTCGCCGTCCCCGGCCATCTGGTCGCGGAGCACCAGCCAGGCTTTCAATGCGGCGACGGCGAACCGGCCGAGCGGCACGACCCGCGTCTTGCCGCCCTTGCCTGTGACGCGCACTTCTCCCGCGCCCAGATCGAGTTGCCCGGGGTTCAGGCCGACCAGTTCCGCGAGCCGCAGACCGGAGGAGTAGAACAGTTCGAACATCGCCTTGTCGCGTATCGATTCGGCCGTGCCTGCGGGAAGGTCGACCATGCGTGCCGCCTCGTCGGGCGACAGGGCCTGGGGCAAGGTCTTCGGTGATTTCGGCGCGCGTATCCCGGCGCAGGGATTGTCTGCCAGGCCGTGGTCGCGCATCAGATAGGTGAAGAAGCCGCGCCACGCGGACAGCATGCGCGCCAGCGAACGCCCGCCCAATCCGCGGCTGTGCAATTGTGCGATGAATCGGCGGATCTGGTGGCTCTTTAGATCGGCCAGCGGCGTGGCGCCGGCCAGCTCGAATAGATGCCGGAGGTCGCGAGCGTAATTCTCGGCGGTCAGTCCGGAATACTGCTTCTCGTTGCGCAACCATGCTAGATAGCCGTTCAGGTATTGCTGATTCTCCCTGCCAACCGGCGTGGCTGCAGTTGTCATTTCATCAGTGTTCGAGATACGGATGCAGCGCACTGCCCACCGCCTCGGCAATGCGTTCCAGGAACACCGTGCCCATCTCGGGATAAAAACGCTGCTTGTCTTCGCTCGCGAGCACCAGCAATCCCACGGTCTCGCTGCCTGCATGCAACGGCAAATAGGCGTAGGAGCGCAATTGGGACGCGTGCTCGCCGAACCAGGCAGCGGTGTCGTGTGCGGCATGATGCAGGCAGACCGGCTGGGCCTGCGCATCGGCGAACGTAAGCACTTCCGCGCTGGGCGGAGAGACCTGCCACAGGCGCAGCACGGCGTGCGGTATCGCAAAGATGTCGCGCAGCAGATGCGGGATCATTTCCCGCAACGTGGGCAGGTCGCGCGCGGCAAACAGCGCGACGACGAATTCGTGCACCTTGCGCTGCAGGGCGTCGTTATCCTCGGCGAACGCGATCAGTTCGCCCAGCTTTTTTTCCAGCTCCTTGTTCTTCTCGCGCAGGGCGAGCAGTTGGCGCTCGCTCAGGGAGATCGTCCGCCCTCCATGCGGATGCGGCAGGCTGATCTGCGTCAGCATGTCGGCATGTTCCTCGAAGAACTGCGGATTGTTCTGCAGGTATTGTTCTACATCTTCCGCTCTCATCGCTACTCCCTATAAATTCATTTCACCGGAAAATACCGTGATCGCAGGGCCGGTCATCAGAACCGGGGTGCCATCTCCATCCCATGCGATCGACAGCAGGCCGCCGCGCGTGACCACGCTCACCGGACTGTCGAGCAATCCGCGCCGGATTCCCGTGACCACTGCCGCGCATGCTCCCGTTCCGCAGGACAGTGTCTCCCCGGCACCGCGCTCGTATACACGCAGGCGAATATTGTTGCGGTCCATCACCTGCATGAAGCCGGCATTGACGCGCTTGGGAAAGCGCGGATGATGTTCGATCAGCGGGCCGAGCTTTTCGACCGGTGCAGTTTCGATATCGTCCACCACCTGTACCGCATGCGGATTGCCCATCGACAGCGCGCTTATTTTCAACGCTTTGCCCCCGACATCCAGCGGTTCCGTGATCTTGCCCGTGCCGCCGTCGAACGGGATCAGCGCCGGCTCGAAGATCGGCGCACCCATGTCGACCGTGACCCGCCCGTCCTGCTCGAGACGCGGGCTGATCAGGCCGCTGCGCGTCTCCACGACGATCTCGCGCTTGGCGGTGAGTTTCTGGTCGTGCACGAAACGCAGGAAACAGCGCGCGCCGTTGCCGCACTGTTCCACTTCGGCGCCGTCGGCGTTGAAGATACGGTAGCGAAAATCGGCTTCCTTGTTGCCGGCCTTTTCGACCAGCAGGACCTGGTCGCAGCCGACGCCGAAATGCCGGTCGGCGAGCAGGCGCAATTGTTCCGGGCTGAGCGCTATGTCCTGGCGCACGCCGTCCAGCATCACGAAGTCGTTGCCTGCGCCGTGCATCTTGGTGAATTTTAACAGCACTATCTTAATTCCTTATGCCTGAAGCAATTCGTGGTGTGATCGTTCACCATGCCGGTCGCCTGCATGAAGGCATAGCAGATCGTCGACCCGACAAACTTGAAACCGCGCCGCTTCAATTCCTTGCTCATCGCGTCCGACTCCTGCGTGCTGGCCGGAATATCAGCCAGACTGCGCCGCCCGTTTTGCCGCGTCCTGCCCCCGACGAACTGCCAGATAAAATCATCGAAGCTGCCGAACTCTTCCTGCGCCTCCAGATACCTTTGCGCATTGACGATGGAGGACTGGACTTTCAAACGGTTGCGCACGATGCCCGCATCCAGCAGCAGCGACTCTATTTTACCCGCATCATAACGGGCAATGCGCGCCGCGTCGAAACCATCGAAGGCGGCGCGATAATTGTCGCGCTTGCGCAGGATGGTGATCCAGCTCAAGCCGGCCTGCGCGCCTTCCAGGATCAAGAACTCGAACAGCCGGCGATCGTCATGCAGCGGCACACCCCATTCGGTGTCGTGATATTTCCGGTACAAGACATCATCGCCTGCCCACGCGCAACGCTGCCTCTTGATGGTATTGGTCATCGCGAACGCGCACCCATCTGCACTGCGTCGCGCCAGATGCAGCGATCCATCACCACTGTGATGCCCGCTTCCCTGGCGCGCAATGCGGCGGCTTCGTGGATGATGCCTTGCTGCAGCCAGAGATTCCGGATGCCGAGCTTGATGCAGCTTTCCACGATGGCGGGAATGTGTTCTGCGGCGCGAAAAACATCGACCATATCCGGCAGTTCGGGGAGGCTTTCCAGATCGGGAAAGGCCTTTTCGCCCAACACTTCGCTAACCTTGGGTCGCACTGGAAAAATGCGAAAGCCGAGACTTTGCAGGCCTTGTGCTACGCGAAAACTCGGACGCGCCGGATTCGGCGACAAACCCACCACCGCGATGCCGTGGATACTGTTCAGCAACCGGCGGACCTCATCGGGTGGGGGATTGGCGAATTCCATCATGAAGCCTTGATATGCAGTGCGGCTATGATAAACCATCGCCGCACAATTCATAGAGGTTTTGCCTTGGGTGCGATCCACGCATCCCAGTTGTCATTCCTCGCCGCCCATGCACCGTTCGACCGGATGGAACAATCGCATCTGCTGTGGATGCCGGAACGCGCCTTCCCGGGAGTTTTGCATAGAGCGCATTGCCAAAAGAGGAATGCGGGAGCCGCTCTTCAACAGCAGCCATGTGTCTGCATACGAAGCCGTACCGGGGGATGCCTGCATACGGCACCATCCAGGCAGGATAGTCCGGACAATGACCACAAGGCCGCCTGTCGGATATTACACGCTGAGATAACGCTGCAATAACTCGGGTTGCGCCTTGATCTCATGTGCCGGACCTTCGTGCACGATATGTCCATTGTTGATGATGTATACGCGCTGCGCCAGCGCCAGTGTTGCCGCGAGATTCTGCTCCACCAGCACGATGGTCTGCCCGGCCGCGGCAAGCTCGCGGCAAGCCACCATCAGGTCGCGCACGATCACCGGGGCCAAGCCTTCGAACGGCTCGTCCAGCAGGATGATCTTCGGGTCGCGGATGAGCGCCCTGGCGATCGCCAGCATCTGCTGCTCTCCCCCCGACAGATCCGTGCCGCTGCTGCCGCGCCGTTCCCTGAGCCGGGGAAACATCTCGTATATACGGTCGAGCGGCCATTTGTTCGGCGCGGTCAGCGCGGCAAGATACAGGTTTTCCTCGACGTTCAGGCTGCCGAAGATGCGGCGGTCTTCGTGCACCAGCTGCATGCCGGCTTGCGCGATGACGTGGCTTTTTTTGCCGGCGAGCTCGACCCCGTCGAGTCTCACCGAGCCCGCGCGCGGCGTCACCACGCCCATCAGGCTTTTCAGCGTTGTGCTCTTGCCCGCACCGTTGCGGCCAAGCAGCGCAACCACCTCGTTCTTTTCGACACGCAGCGAAACGCCGAAAAGGATATGGGAATCCCCGTAATAGCTGTGCAGTCCTTTGACCTCGAGCAGGCTCATGCTTTGATCTCCTCGTGCACGCCGCCAAGGTACGCTTCCTGCACTTTGGCGTTACCCTTGATCTCGTCCGGCGTACCTTCGGCAAGCACACGGCCTTCCTGCAGCACGGTGATGCGCTCGGCCAGCTCGAACAGCGCATCCATGTCGTGGTCGATGATGATCATCGTGCGTCCCCGGCTGATCGACTTCAGCAGTTTGACCGTCTCGACCCGTTCCTGCGGGCTCATGCCCGCGAGCGGCTCGTCGAGCAGCAACAGGGTGGGCGAGGATGCCAGCGCAATGCCGACTTCCAGGCGCCGCTTTTCGCCATAGGCGAGCTGCGACACGGGCATGTCGGCGCGCGCGGTGAGATTGACCAGCTCAAGCGTGTGTTCCACATGTTCGTCCAAACCGGGGACGTTCGACAGGCTGGACAGCATGTCCAGCATGAACTTCCCGCGCAGCTCGGCCAATGCGGAGATCGTCAGGTTCTGGCGCACGGTCAGACTGTTGAACAACTGGTTGACCTGATAACTCTTGGTCAAACCCAGCTGGCACACATCGGTGACGCTCAAGCCGGTGATATCGCGGCCCTCGAACATGATCTTGCCCGAACTCGGCTTCACTTCGCAGGTCAGCATCTTGAAAAAGGTCGACTTGCCCGCGCCGTTCGGGCCGATGATGCCGCGCAACTCGCCCGGATTGACCGTGAAATCGATATCGGTGTTGGCGAGCACACCGCCGTAGTGCTTGGTGAGACCGGTCGCCTGCAGTATCGGGCCGGTGTAGTTCCTGGGCACAGGATGATGCGGCCGCAGCGGCATCGTCTCCCCGACGGCTTGTGCTCCCGCTGCCTGATTCTGTTTCGTTGCCATTGTGTTGCCCGCAACGGCATCGACCGGATTGCCATGTGCAGCGAGTTTGCTCCCGACGAACGCAAAGAGATCCCTGATGCCGCCGATGATGCCCTGGCGCAGGAAGACGACCAGCAATACGAATACCACGCCCAGCACCAGTTTCCACTCCGCGCCCAGCCCCAGCGTCGCTTGCAGGAAATCCTGCAGGAACAGCCACACGGCGGCGCCGACCAGCGGGCCGAACAGCGTGGCGCGGCCGCCGATGGCGGTCTGCATCACGAGCTGGCCGGAGGTGTCGAACATGAAGGCATCCGGCGGCATGAATCCCTGCAACACGCCAAGCAGACCCCCTGCCAAACCGGCGTAGGCAGCAGCAATGACGAACGCGGCAAGTTTGTAACCCTGGACGTTATGCCCCACAGCGGCCGCACGCAGCGGGTTTTCACGGATCGCGGTGAGGATCGCGCCGACCGGCGAGCGCACGATGCGCAATGCGATCACGATCCCGATGAAGTAAAAGAACGCGACGAACGGATAGAGCGACCAGCCGCTGGTGAAATGGATGGTCTTGAAGCCGAGATAGATGGTCGGGGTCGGAACACCGGGCAAACCGTTCTCGCCGCCGGTCCATGCCGACAAGGGATTAAACTCGACGAAGTAGAATATCTCGGCGATCGCAACCGTGATCATCGCAAAATAGATGCCGGTGCTGCGCAACGAGAGCAGCCCAATCAGATAGCCGACAAAGGCGGCCGCGACCATCCCGATGAACAGCGCAAGCACGACATACGGAAAACCCGCCTGGGTGAGCAGATAGGCGGCGACGAAACCACCGGTACCGTAGAAGGCAGACTGACCGAATGAAAGCAGGCCGGTGAAGCCGAACAGGATGTCGAAGCCGATGCCGAACAGGCCCCAAACCAGAACGCGGTTGACGGTGTTGGGCGCAGCGTCGAAATGGGGCAGCACGAAAGGCACGGCAATCAGGCAGATCGCCGTAAGCGTTTCGACCAGAAAGCGGTGTTTCACCAACATCTTTCCGAAACTCATTCCCGGCCCTTTGTGCCGAGCAGGCCACGCGGCCTGACCACGAGCACGAGCGTCATGGCCGCGAACAACATGACGTATGAATAGCCCGGGTCGATCATCGAAGTGAGGCTGATGATCTCGCCGGCGATCAAGCCGCCAAGCACCGCGCCGGGAAACGACCCGACGCCGCCGATAACGACGACAACGAAGGTCTGCACCAGGATCATCTCGCCCATGCCCGGCGTCAGCGAAACGACCGGAGCGTTGATGATGCCGGCAAATCCGGCCGCCATCGCGCCGATCCCGAACACGATCATGAACACCCGGTAGACGTTGATGCCGAGGGAATCCACCATCACGGAATCCTCGATTCCCGCGCGCACGATCATGCCGAGCCGTGTACGGTACAGCAGCATGTACAACGCAAGCAGCGCCACCGCCACGATGCCGATCAGGGCCAGGCGATAAGTAGGAAAGATCACGCCGCCGAGCGAGGTGATCCCGGAAAACAGCGACGGCGGCGCCACGGTTTTTGACATGCTCGAAAAGAAGTAGCGAACGGTTTCAACGATGCAAATGGAAAGGCCGAACGTGACCAGGAGCTGGTCCTCGTGCGGGCGGTCGTAAAAATGGCGGATGATGAGCCGTTCGAGGAGCACACCAAACACCAGCATGAATAGTATCGCCGCGATCACCGCGACGATGAAGGAACCGGATGCCTGAAGTGCGACGTAGCCGGCATAACCCCCGAGCATGAACATCGCGCCATGCGCCAGGTTCAGGACACCGAGCGTGCCGTAGATGATCGTAAGGCCGGAGCTGATCAGCGCGAGCAGGGCGCCAAGCACCAAGCCGTTGAACAATTGCGAGAGGAAGTTGGTCCAGTTAACCATAGTTAATTATTATATGATCCCGCGGGCTCGAGCGTGGCGCCCGAAAACCGCATAATCGGCACCACAGGCGGCAGTTGCCGCCGGCGATGCCAGTCCATGCTTGTAACTTAGGTATACGAACCGAGATTGCAACCGAACTCGTCAGGCTTCTGCATGAGCGGCAAGCCGGGAACAGTTTCCACGACATCCCAGAAGTCTTCCTTGTTCTTCATGTCCGAGGGTTTCTTGCCCTTGACGATGAATACCGGTCTGATGAGCTGGTGATCTTCCGGGCGCCAGCTTACTTCGCCGACGAGCGAGTCGATCTTGCGGCCTGCTTCGTAGGACTTGATGACGTCGGGAGGATAGAAGGTACCGGCATTCTCCACGGCCTCCGCCCACAGGGCGAATTCCATGTAGGCGTTTTCGGCACCCCATTGCGGTTTATAGCCGTATTTCTTGTCGAAGGCCTCGACGAACATCTTGGCGAGCGGGTACTGGTCTTCCAGAGTCCACCAGAAATCGGTGGCTGCATACACCCCGGCCAGCAAGCCGCCGCCGACTTCCCGGGCAAGGAATGGCACCTGGTACGGCACCACCAGCTTCATCTTGTCGAGGATGCCGAACTGCTTGGCCTGCTGGATGGACAACACCGCGTCATGACCCCAGTTGACGTTGATCAGCACGTCGGCGCCCGAATTGGCGATGTTGAGCAGATACGAGGAGAAGTCTGGCGAGCCGAGCGGCGAAACCTGATCGGTGGCCGTCGTCCATCCCGCCGTGGCGAGATAGTCCTGCATCGATTTCGTGACAGTGTGCCCGTAGGTGTAGTCGGGCGTCATATAGGCCGCCTTCAGATTCTTGCCGAAATTCTTTACCAGGACCGGGCCGATCGCGGCGGCCGCTGTCTGGCCGTAAAAACACTGGCGGAAACCGTAGCGCACGCAATCCTTGCCGGTGGTGTCGTTGGAACCGGAGATGCCGGCAACGTAAAGCACCTTTTCGCGCTGGGCGAGCTTGTTGAGCGCCACCGCGACCGCGCTTGAGGTCGATCCGGTCATCAATATCGCCTTGTTCTCGGTGATGAAGCGCTGCTGCGCCTGCACCGCGTCGTTCGGCTTCGCGGCAGAGTCGGCGACGCCGTACTTCACTTCCTTGCCGAGCACGCCCTTCTTGGACTTGGGCGATATCTTCTTGATCAGCGGATTGCCCTCATTGATGTGCTCGATCGCCAGCAGATAACCCTTGAGCTCGTCTTCGCCCTGCAACGCATAGGCACCGGTACGCGGCACGGTGATGCCGATGAACACCGAGTCCCCGGATGAGCCGGCCGGCCAGGTGCCTATCGGCGGATTATCCGCTGCGAAGGCTCGCGCCACGAGACCTGTTGGCATCGCGAGCGCGCCTGCAACTGTCAGACTGGTACGGATAAAGTCGCGGCGACTGTAGTTATGCAAATTCGACTTACGGTTTGACATGACATCCTCCTTATTTTGTAGTTATTGCTAAAAACGTATCATGAAACGGTATTCTCGATATATATCGAAACGGGATAATACATCATTGTGCGCGCTGTAGTAAGGCGGCGAGTTTTGGTCAACGCACCCGGAAAGATGAAGTTATGCCGGCATGAGGGCGGAACGCGCCGGGTTCACGCAACGCTCGAAGCCAAGCCCGGTCCCATCGCGAGTCCGGTGCATCAGTTATGGACGCTTTGTGAGTGTTGATTGGTTTTCAGGGATTACCGGATTCAGGCATATATAACAATGGGCGGCGCACTGAAAGGATGATTATTGATAGACCCCTTTCAGCCCATGGAATCGGTGCTGCAGCCGCCGCCAAACCGCCTACCCGAGCGCCCATATCAACCTGTCGGTTGTTGAATGTATTCATATTAACCATGATTAAAAATAGATCAAACCCGGGTCTTCATCAAATCGCTCGGGCAACAATCTGGGTTAGAATGCGCACCTTCGATATTTCGAATTACGCGCCCGTAGCTCAGTTGGATAGAGTATTGGTTTCCGAAGCCAAGGGTCACAGGTTCGACTCCTGTCGGGCGCGCCAAATTCAGACTTGTGGTCCAGCGACTTTGGGGCGTAAGTCGTTCTGAAGAATACTCCGTGACCGATTCGTGACCGCCCTGTGACCACGAGTAAGTTGATGGGCATTCACCAATCTATTCTTGACCATTGGTTCCCGTGCCGAGCGGCCCGGGATTCGAATTCCATCCACACCTGAAGCAACGCTGTTAAGCAAAGTCTGATGCGGTTCACCAGAAAGTAATTGCATGGTAGCTAGTTCCCATATGGTTTCCGCCAAGAGTCAGCACCAATTGGCATTCGGCCTGAAAGAGTCGCGCTCAAGGGAGCGATTGTGCCCATCGTTTCCGCAAATACCAAACCCCAGCCGCAACCAGCGCAAAAAGGAATGTGAGTATCGTGGTGCTGAAACGCGCGGCGAACTCGAGTATCGACGGCAGATACGCGCCGAAGAAGTAGCCCACGACGATGAACTGGCCGATACCGATCATGATGCCGAGGGTGTTGAATCGAAGAAAGGTTGCATAGTCCAGGCGGAACATGCCGGCCATGGCGGGCATCACCCAGGATAACGGGCCGCTGAGGCGCGCCGCGAAGACCGCTACTGCGCCGCGGCGCTCGAAGAACACAACGCCGCGCCGGTAATTGTCATAATGAGCCAGCCGTCCAACCACCGGCAAGCGCGCCAAGTGGTCGAACAGGGATGAGCCAAAATGCCGGCCCAGCCAATAACTTGAGTTGTCCCCGAGGATCCCGCCCGCATAGAGCACGGCAAGTACCGCCCAAACATTTAATATCCCCATGCCGGCCAGCAATGCGCCCGCTACAAAGAACACCTCGCCCAGCACAACCAGCGAGGTCGGGATCAGGGTCTCGAAGAATGCGCCCAGAAACAGCACCGCGTACGCCAGCTGGTCGCGCTCGCCCAAGAAGGCGGTCATGTGTTCGAGCGAGGCGGAATCAACGAATGACATCGTATTTGCGGTTGACCTTCAAACGCAGCGGCAACAGTGCCTGATACGACCAGCGCAAACTCAGGCGCAGGTAACCGTTAGAGTCGAAGCGCCGCGTCGAGGTGCTTACCTGGTCGGTGTGCACGAAGAAGAATCGTCCGTAGCGCCTGCACTCCTGGATGAACATCAAGTCCTCGGCAAAGTTCAGGTCCTCGCGAAAACGCACACCGCGCGCGATCTGGGTGCGTGCGACCTGGATGGAAAACGATGTCCGGGTCAGGCGATGGATGTAATCGTAAGCAGAGAACCAGGAGCGCGCATACCAGCCCTTGCCGGACTCCGGACGCACGCTCGTCGTGCCCACGCTCAGGCCATTCTCGCCTCGGCGGTTCAGCCAGGTGTTGAGATGCTGCAGGAAATTCCGTCCGAGCCGGGTGTCGGCATCACAGAACACCACCCATTCGGATTCCGGCGCGAGGTTGTCCAGACCGACGTTCTTGGCATGCGACACCCCGCCCTCGTGGATCGGGAGGATGCGTATGCGCCTTCCCTCGGCTTGCTGTGCGATACGGTTGGCGATGCTCAGCGTGGCGTCGGTGGAGCCATTCTCGATCACGACGATTTCGTAACGATCGCCAGGATAGCGCTGGGCCAGCAGGTACTGGAGGGTCGCCTCGATCTCGGCCTCCTCGTTGTAGGCCGGCACGATGATGGAAATGAAGTGCCGGTGCATCAACTCCGCTATACCGTCCGTGATGCGCCGCAGGGATTCCTCGGTCCTCCACGGCGGCTCGAACAATCGCGTCTGTTCGCAAGCCTGCAGGGCCGGCCCAAGATCCAGCCCGGCTTGCTGCGTGCGGCATACATAATAATGCTGGCTGCCCAGATATGAAGCCAGGTACTCCTGCTCGGTCTGGTTCGGCGTCGGGATAAGCAGCGCGCGCTTGCCGTGCTCGACCAGGTCCATCACCGTGGTATAGCCGGCCCGGGAGACGACCACGCGCGCCCGGTTGAACAGCTCCTGGCGCAAATCACCGCTCGCCACGCTATGGATCTGCAGATCGTCGCGGCGATAGCGGTCATATGCGGTCTCGTTTCCGCCGGCATCGCCCAGCACAAAGACTTTTTTCCCGTGCAGGCTGCCGGCCTGTTCGAGCAAGCCGCGTACGAACGATTCCTTGTGCTCGACCAGGTAGCCGCTGATCACGAACAGGTAATCGATGTCCTGCTCCAGGTCCAGATGCCGGTAGGAAGAAAGAATGCCGATATAGCGATGCGGACAGCGATGCAGCGCACGCGAGTGCGCCAGGTGGCCGGCCAGATTCAGGCTGGGCCCGAAATAGTCCGGAATGAACAGCATGTCGAATTTGCGCAGCGCTGCGACGTTGACGTTCTCCGTCAGCCAGGAAGTTTCGCGCAAGCCCTTGGGCGGAACGAAAGCGATCTGGTGCGACAGGATGAACGAAGGAGTCCAGCGGCTGTGAAAACCATATTTGCCGTCGCTGAAGATGAAATCGTAATCCCCTGCGATGGCCTGCACTTCGCGATGCTCATTGCGGATCAGCTGCCAGGTGTGCAGCAGGTCGATGAACAAATACCAGTACAACCGCCATCCCGTACCGCGTTCCAGCGGCGGATAGTCGGCCATCTCGCGGAACTCGACCCCGGGTTCCCCGCCCAGTTCCAGGCGCAGGAACGCCAGCGCATTGCCGGCGGAAACCACGGTGATCGCAAAGCCGCGTCGCAGATACTCGCGTATCACGGCCAGCGTGCGCGTGGCATGGCCCAGGCCCAGCGAGCTGACCGCGAACAGTGCCCGGCGCCTGTCGCCGAGTGCGGAACTGCTGGCTGATCGAGTGGAAGAAGGTGGAGGGACATTCCCCCCGGAGGCGTTTTCGATAGTGGTTGCGCTTAGATAACTTTTCATCACGCGCGCACATTGCCTGCTGAATATTACAACATGATTACAGTCGCCGAACGCCCCGCACTGGCCTTAGCCATTCTTAAGCATTCTAATTGACATTGACGTCTGCTTGTCCAACGAGCGGAGCGTGAGTTTGCATTATCGTATGCCCACAAACGCTCCATCACAACCATGCGTTCCCCCCCATTGTGTTCAAGTCTGATTCCATTCCAGGATAATCTTTTGCCACCTATCAAGCATGTTCTGCAAATTGTCGGCTCTTATATGCCCCCGCGAAGATTTTCCACTGCTGCTGAGTAGTCAGCGTCATTTTGGTTGCAACATCCAACATTTCATTCATCCAGTCGTTATCTTGAGCAAATGAGACAAGCTGATCGGCGTTGGCAGCTCCAAAGCGTCCTGAAGCGCGCAGTTGATCCCAGGCCAGGATGCGCCCCATGGTGGTCACAACCTCTTTGAGCCGGTCAAGCTTCTTGCCCCATTCGCCGATGGCCACCCGATCTTCGGAGGCTTGCAACCCTCTGAGAATGCAGGGAAGTCCGTCGAGTTTCACCGGCTGAAGAAAGGCGTGGTCTACTGCCTGCATCCGGTTCTGGACTGATACGACCCGGCTTGCCTCGTCCAGCGACGCCGGCTGTTTGATGCCAAGGCGTGCCAGGTGCGGTACCAACGCCGACGGTTTGGCCTCCTTGATGTCAAGCAGATAGTTGCCGTCCGGCGAGCCCTTTCCTTCGACCAGCACCACGAATCGCTCCACGCCCAGACTGCCCGTGCCTGCAATGCGGCGACCAATGTCGAGTACTTCAAAGAATTTCGGTTTCGGCTGCCCGGAAGCAAATTTATCCATGAAGCCGTCGACAATGTTCTTTTGGGCATCAGACGCTGGCAATGCCTTTACCCCGTCCAGTATCAAACTGCGGCGACGGCCCTTGCGTATCGTGCGTTTGTCGAGGAATGCGGAACGTTCTCTTTGCTGCAAGGTGGTCAACAGAGCATTCACGAGGCCGCTGGAAGTTTCCCGTTCAACCCATAGAGGCTTGCCGCCGATGAGAGCATTGCGGTATGCATCCAGACATGTTTGGCTGACGGCCAAGGCTTCGGCGTGTGTAGCGTTGAGGACATCAGCCCCGCATTCGATACTGGTCAGAAGGCGAACAATGTCCCATGTAACTGGAGCAAGAGCTGCCTCGTCGTAGTCGTTTATATCAAAATAGACCAGCCTGTTGTCACCCTTATAGCTTCCGAAATTCTCGAAATGCAGGTCGCCGCAGCACCAAGCCAGAGGGGCATCGCGGAACACGGGTAAATCAGGCAGAGTGTCATAGAACAGATGGCAGGCACCGCGCAGAAATATGAATGGGCTCTGCATCATTTTGGCGTATTTCATCGCCAAGCGTTCAGGATCGCGGCCAGCATTGTTAGTAAAAATCGCGCCGATTATTTTCGAGGATTCCTGGGACCGTAGTTCGCTCATTGGGGCAGCCTAACTCTAAGGTTCCAACGCCAAGGTTGATAGAATTGAATTGCAAGCAACATTATGTGCCTGTTATCGAAATTCCACACCTTTCCCGAGCTTAAGCTCCCCTTTTATTCAGCGCCAATGGCGTCAGCGATGTTCATCTCCAGCCAGACGGCGAGATCTTCGGGTTGGAGGTGGCCGTCAAACGGTCGTGCATCTTTGACCGTGAGTGAACTTCCTTTGCCCAAGAGAACGGTTCACGTCCCTGTAACATAACCGGTTTAAGATCATAAAAATGGCTGAGTACAAGAACTTGGAACGGTTGGTGATATTTGACGCCGATGGCACGACCATAGACGCATTTCATGCTATTCAGCGGACCTTCTTGCACCACGGAATGGACATCGGGGACCTGGAACGCTTTCAAAAGCGCCGCAAACTGTTCAAATATCTTGGAGGCCTTAGGGAGTTCCCGACAAATCTGCGCCGCCAGTTTGGCAAACAAAGCCGCAAGCGGCTGCTGGCGACGCTTACCGACGTCTACCGTCATGAGGCTCGTTTGTACCCGGGCATCGACTCTATGTTGCGTAAGCTGATGATGGTTCCGGACATCCGTGTTGGCTTCATTACCCGAAATGTGACCATTGAGCCCGAGGAAACACTGAAACTTCTTTTTCAGCGCCATGGCATCGACACCGGCAAGTTCGATTACTTCGCCTGCATTTCCCTAAAGGAGAGCAAGACTGAGTATCTGAAACATGCCCGACAAACCTTTGCAATAAATCCCGCGCGCGCCTACGCCTGTGGGGACGAGTACAGCGACTATCTGGCGGCGATTGCCTCGGGCACGCACCCTTTCGTTGTGTCCTATGGTTTCGAGGACAGCCAGCGCCTGACCAAGAAGTTTGGGGTGCCGCGCGAGGTTATATCGACATCTCCGGCTGAATTTGTCGATCGTCTGTTGCACGCCTTGAGTCTTTCAACAATTGAGGAACACCCAAAATTGCTTGCCTTGCAAGAATCACTTTAATCCGTCTCACAACTGTGACGCTTCACGACCAGCCGTTCCTCACAACAGAACAGTGTTCATATCTCCTGCATCATCTGCGCTTTCCAGTGCGCCCCGCGAGTCTGCGCCGTACTGTGGTCGCCCCTGTTAATCCGCTACTCAGCGCGGTCACAATAGTGGACGATGGCTAGGCCGACAATACCGCCGAAATCGTCAAGCGCTTCACATCTGTAAAACTGATCTGATACCCGGTGAATCGAGGTGAAAGCTTCGCGATGGCAACCGGTGTCGCTGCGGCGCAAAGTGACCTCATCATGCTGCTGGATGCCGACCTCACCGGGCTTGCCATCGAACATATTTCAGCGCTCGCTGCCCGGTCTCGTCGGGGGAGTCGGATGTCAGCATTAGCGTGAGGAAGAATGGCCTCTTGATATTCCGGGTCATTGGTCTTGATTTTGTTTTCGGAGAACGGGTGATTAGCAAGGACCCCTTGATAGACGTGATGGGGGAGATTCATCGGCTACCCCGATTCGGGATAGAGGTATTCATGAATCGCCAGATCATTGCTCGCCGGCTTTCCATCGCAGTCTCGCACTGGCCTGATGTCACGCAATCGAGAAAAACCGAAAAGCTCGGATACTGGAAGGGTATTGGTCCCGAATTCCGCATGATCGCCGATTTGTTGCAAGTCGTTTATCCTCTCGCGCTGATTTCGCATATCCATTATCTGCTTGCTTTGCGAGCCGATCATTGGGGCGCAAAGGGATCTGTATTTCGGATCGGAAAGCTGCTAGAAAACCGGCGATGAGAGTCGGCAGTCCGGGGCAAAGCCGGGTAATTCAAGTTCGAAATCTTGACTGAAACGAAACATGTAATCATCGTGAGTCATATGGCTTGTCGGATGGCAAAAATCATGCCTTGAAGAAACATCTAAAGCTGCTATCCAGCAATGTGCTGGACAGGGACCCATGGGCATCAGCGCAAGAATTTGTCCCCTAGTTCTAACAGACTGATGAAAATTTCAAAGCCAATCAGCCCGATCACATACCATTCCAGCTTGTGCAATTGTTTGTTGTCCCATACATCGGCCAGCGTCTGGGCCGTATCCGAGATCAATCCGAGCTTTCGGTCGAGAGCAGATTGCCGCTCCTTCAATTCAAACTCGTCTTCGAGGCTGGCATACATACCTTCCAGATCCGGAGAGTTCCACAGTGTCTCAGGCTTGTCGCCGATTTCGGCACGCCCCACCATACGGTGCTCGATCAACAACATTGAGCCGATCTTGGATAGCAGATTTCTGGAACCCCCGCTGACCTTGCCATGCGATGCCAATTCCTGCGCAAGCGGCTCGATCTTGTCAAATTCCTCTGCGACTGTTTTTTCATAGAGCGTGAGCACCAAATTCTTGCTCAATGCATCGGCGATTATTTGCAATCTTTCCAGGGAAATTCTATCCAATGACATCGCACCGCTCTGTACACCGATGCTATCCTTTCCGGAGAGGATTTTCAGCTCCTCGATTTCCGGGGTCGAATACGGATTGGTTAGCAGCGGCTTGAGAGACTCGACGAACCTGACTTCATCCAGGCTATTGACGCCGAACATCACAACTACGCCGTAACGGAACAAAACAGCAATTCCGCCACTGGCGTCTGCCTCCAGTGTTAACGGGGTCGTGGCGAGGCAATCGGCTATCTTGAATAATTTCAAGTCCAGCCTGTCGCCCAGCAACAGCGCACGCGCCTTTAATTCTCGGCGGCTATTTAATTGGAGTTCCATGGAAATACCTGCGAGTCATAGTATTGCGGCCGGTGGACATCGTCAAACAATTTTCAGTAAATTGCGGAAAAAAATACGATGCGCGATGAACCTGAAGTCCGTGCTGCTCAAATAATACCTCGGGTGGGATTAGGAGGCTTGTTCAGACCTGAGCAGGAAGGCGCGTCAAATCCTGACTCGGCGACACCCGCGCCGATTGACCGATGTATGCCTGCAAAACCGATTTCGATACTGCGGTCTTCACAGTACACATGACCGAACCAAGGAATCTACTTGACGTGCAGTCCGACCGATCGCCCGGGGAAACCGGCCACATCAAAATATTTGGTCCGGCCCACCGCCTGATACTTCAGAACTGTGCTTAGTCCATACAGGGCAGGCGCGGATCTCCTGGTCCTGGAAACAAACTTTTGTGCTTTGCCACCCCGCATTGCTTCCGACAGCACGCGACCTGTAACACCGCCTTTGACGGGAATATCCAGCTTCAGCCTGAATCGCGACCGGCTCCAGCTTTCCGACAGCGGCGGTTGAACATCCCATTTTGCGAGCCGCTGCCAGCAGCGTTTCTTCGTTCAGAAAATTTCCGGCAATCTGTTCGTCGATCTCGCCAAGGATCTGATCGTTCTCCAGGAAAGGCGTGACGCTGCCCGCCGCGTTCGCTACAACAAAGCCGGTATGGATCGTGTTGCCGAAAACTCCTGTGTCACCCAAATAATGCCCCGTCGCCAGTGCGGAGCTGTTCGGCATGGTGAATGTCGGGAACAGGGAATGGCTGTTATTGAACCAGACTCCGGATTTGCCGATCGCCGACATCGCCGGTGCTGTCTGGTGTTTCACAACCATGGCGCGCAAGCCGTCTGCCGATCTTATTGAACGGCAATGGCGCAGTCATGGTCCTGGAGTTCCTCGCCGCTTGCCAGATCACCGATGGCCGGATCCGCGTGGTCTGCCAGCACTATGAAACCTTCTTTGCCATCATCGAAGGTGGCGCCGACCAGCACCAAAGTCTCGCGATCCATATGCTGGCGGGCCGATGGCATACCTTTGGCCAAAAGCTTGAACGGATCATTGTCGCCCGGATCCGGCCCAGTGATCCGCATGGCCCAATAGAAGTGCCCGTTGATGGTTATGCCCAGGGGCGCCCACTGGTTGCCGATTTCCGCGTAATGCCTGCGCAGGATCCGGTGGACATCTACACGTATGCAGTCGACGTGGATGTGCAACTGATTCTGTGTCCGGCCATAGGCCGAATTGACCGCCATTGCGACCTGGTCACGCGCGAGTTTCCTATGAAGCCGTTCTTCGACTAGCGTCCTCACGGCCCAAGCATAATTCCAATAGTTGGGCGATAAATCGGAGAGAAGCTCCGGACTTTCCACACCTTTGATCCGCGTTGTCGGAATGACCAGGAACTGGGTGGCCCCCACGATATCCTTGAGCACCGCAAATCCCGCTCCGGGCCGTGTATCGATCCGGGTACAGGGAGCGGGATTGCCGCTGTCAAGCTGGTGCCGCAAACACTGACCATCGACGATCTTCCACAGCGCATCCGGATCGCTCGCTTGTGCTTGACCCAGTGAAAAGCAAAACAACGCAATACCTGCCATGGGGAAAAAGCCGCGGCGTTTGGCAAAATCGAAGGGCTGCATAGTCACCTTCTCCGAACATATAAGATCTGGTTTGTAGGGATGCTTCAAAAAAATCCCCCAAGCCCGGACCTGGGGGGAAAAAGTAGCTCTGATAGGGAGGTTAGAACGCCCGCTCACTAGGGAGGAGGTGAGCAGACGGTGACATTTGGTTGTCACACTACTTGCACGCATTATCCGATGGCGATATTACAAAATAATGAAATGTCCCGCGGATGTGCGCCCTTGTTCCTATCAAAATATTCTTATTGCGGGCAAAAACGTGACCTCATTTCGCCACGGGTGGATTTTACGCTTGAACAACATGGAAGCTGGCAGGAGCCATGCCGGGGAAAGGAGTTCCCGGCCGGGCGATCAGATCGATCTATGCCGTGGCCGGCTTGATTTTGCAGTAATTGCGCGTGTCCTTAACGGCGCAGTTCATCACGCACTTTCTTGCTGGCCAGCACCAGCAGGTAGTCGTGGAGTCGAGCGCTTGATTTGAGCTTCTCGATTTTTGAAGCGTAAACCTTGCCTACCTCTTCGACAGGGCGGTTGATTTCTTCGGCGAGCGCCTTGATTGTTTCGAGATAGTCGGGTTCCAACTTGAAGTGATTTGGCGTAGACATGATAGTGATTTGCCTTTCGTTGAAGAAGCAAAATACGACTGCGGTAAAAGAATTATAGACAGAAATCGTCCGGAAATTTGGAGAAATTTGCACACCTTTTCCCAAGAAAAACATTGACCTTTTAATACAACCGATTTGGGGTAGATATTAAAGTTGGCGAATTTTAGGATGAAGTGCAATTTTGAGTAACCCAAGTCAGGTGGGCGGGATGCGGTAGCATCCATGCCTTTTTGACCGGACAGTCGAAATTGCGAAGATGAACTACACACACCTCACCCGAGAAGAACGATACCAGATTTACGTACTAAAGAAGATAGGCCACACCCAAAGCGATATTGCGAGTGTGTTGCAACGAAGCGAATCAACTATCAGCAGGGAATTGAAACGCAACTGCGGGCGACGCGGTTATCGTCCCAAGCAGGCGCACAGCAAGGCTGTTGAACGTCGTGCGCTCAATGCCCGCCAGGTGGATGTGGAAGCATGGCAGTTTGCACAGGAGATGCTTCTGCAACAGTGGAGCCCGGAGCAGATCAGTGGGCATGCCGACATCAGTTCGGAGACGGTCTACCAACGAGTTTATGCAGACAAGCAGTCAGGGGGTCTGTTGTGGAAGCACCTGCGCTGCCAGAAGAAAAGAAAGAAACGGTATGGCAAGATGGAACGGCGTGGCCAGATACCTAACCGGCAATCTATTGAGGACAGGCCGGCCATCGTGGATGAGCGCAAGCGGATCGGTGACTGGGAGGCGGACACCATCATTGGCAAGAACCATCGTCAGGCCATCGTGAGCATCGTGGAACGGAAGACGGGGCTGACGCTGATCCGAAAGGTCGAGCGCAAGACCGCACAAGCGGTCAGCCAGGCCATGATCGAACTGCTAAAGCCGCACCAAAAGAAGGTGCACACGATCACTTCAGACAACGGAAAGGAATTTGCCGGGCATGAACAGATCGCTAACAAACTGAAGGCCGACTTTTACTTCGCCCACCCCTATGCGTCCTGGGAGCGAGGAACGAACGAGAACACCAATGGATTGATACGACAGTACTTCCCAAAGAACCGGGACTTCACCACCATTACACAACAGGAGATAGATACAGCAATGGAGAGATTGAACAACCGACCCAGAAAGAGACTTGGATTCCTGACACCCAATCAGGTATTCTTCAAGTCAGGCGTTGCACTTCAAATTTGAACTCGCGGTTGAATCTTGTAATAGGTCACAATCTAATCGATCCTATTTCCACGGATGCTAGGGGAATGCATAATGAGGACCAATTCGATTTTTGATTTGTCGCTGTTATCGCTGGAAAACAGGTGCCGCAAGACCGGTAAGCTTCTGTCTGAGCAGACAGGCTTGAAATTTATCATGACCTGATCAGCCAAACATGCCAAACGCGGTGTCCCGCGTTCATTTTTTTGTAACAATCAGTCGCTAGAATCTGAGACCCTGCATAACGGAATGCGATCATGGGTCAAGAGTCTGTTCCATTGTACGGCGAGTTGGTAATCGCCTATCCCGATGAAAATCGGTCCGGTGTTCAAGATGAAATAACGGCGATGAAAGAGCAAACTCGATTAATGGTCGAAGAGGCTGCCTATTACCTGGCGGAAAAACGGGGCTTCATGCCCGGCCATGAATTGGAGGATTGGTTTCAGGCCGAACAGCAAGTCAAGAAGGACAGCCTGCCCTGATGCAGGTTGCCGGTTTCATGCGTCCATAAAGTTCAAATCAGTAACTTCTGAGGCCTTCGATTTTCGTTTCGGCGCCGAGGAAGGCAAATATCCAGTCAAGCGGCAACGTATCCTTTCAATTTTCTTGCCCCCCTGGAAACGTGTCGACAGGTAAGCCACGACTTGGCCTTTAGCAGCAAGTTCAGCCAGATAGAGCTGTGTCTTTGAAAGCGGAAGGCCGGCGCCCTCGGCAATTTCGGCATCAGATTTCTCGCCATGCGCTTTTACTGAGCAGGCCGGTAAATAGTGCGTGATTTTGGTCAGGCGGCATAGCGAACATGTTTTTCCTGAAACAGATTCTGGATCACATGAGGTTGCTTCTGTCGGCGGTGAAGATGGCTACGCAGGCTGGCCACCATCTCCGCTTTGTTGGTTGGCCGGCTCTTTCCTAGGGCGTTAGTCTTGACGTCCTGATTGAGCAACTCATCAGGGTTCAGTTCGGGGCAGTAGCCGGGCAGACGAATCAGCCGCAGACGCTTGGCGTTTTCGGCGACAAACTTCTTCGCGGCTGCCGAACGATGCACCGGGTGACCATCGACGATCAGGAATATCTTGCCCTTGACCTGTTTGAGCATCCGCTTCATGAATTCAATGAACACCGAATTCTGGAACTTGCCTTCGAACACCATGAATGCCAGTGCACCACGATTGGTGATCGCAGAGATCATGTTACAGCCAAAGCGTTGCCCGGTCGCTCGCACCACCGGCGTTTGCCCCATCGGGGCGAAACAAGTTCCGCTGACATGATCACTGCGCAATCCCATCTCGTCACCCCAATAAATCGTCGCTTTCTCGCGCTTCGCTACCTTGACGATGGCTGGGTAGTCTTCGTCAAGCCAGCGGGCAATCGCTACATCGTTTCGCTCGTAGGCACGGCGTACGGGTTTCTGTGCACTCATACCCCATGCCTTGAGGTAACGCCCGACCGTCGTCTGCGAAACTGTGATGCCACACTTCCGCTCGATCAGGCGGGCCTCCGCTTCCCGCGTCCAAAGGTAGAACGGCAACTTCAACTGGTCGGGCATCGTTCCAATGATCAGCGCACGAATGCGCGCAGCCTGTGTTGTATTCAACCGTCCGCCGCCAGGGCGTCGACCACGCCTGCCAGGCTTCAACGCCCGCAGCCCACCATCACGAGACAACCTCATCCATTTGCTCACTGCTCGCAGGCTGACGCTGTATGTCGTCGCCGCTTCGGTTTGCGTCATCCCTCCACGCACCGCTTTCACCACCAGCTTCCGCAGGTGAGCTTGCGTGGCTCCATCCAATTTCCGGGCATCAGTCTTGGTACTCATGTCTCCTATAACGCACTACGCACTATTTGGTGCACACGTCAGTAAGTATTGCAGGATTTCATTCATTTGGGCTCCTCGGGTGAAAGCATTAAGCGCTTTATTTTGATCGGTCGGTCGAATATGTTAATTGCATAACCAGGACATTGTAATTAACGCGAATAGGGTTCGTAAAAGCATTGTCCAATCCGATGGTTCTGGAACCGGCGACAGGCTGAGTATGTTACGGGCGCTTGTGAGTGGACCACTTCCACCTGCTGTGCTGGAACATGACGCCGGTTCACCGAACTGTCACATTAAAGGAACTTTATTGCATTTGTGTGTCGGTTTCGCGGTTCGCCAAAAGGAAAGGCCACAATCTGCATATTCTGGGGCAACGTGAACACCCTTTCTGGGCGAACGTGAACAGTGATTCTGAAGGAACGTGAACATCGATTCTGCTCGAACGTGAACACTTTTTGCCACTCACCAGAATGAGTGTTCACGAAGGCAGAACCTAGTGTGATTTGTGCTGGAACTTAACCTGTAAATGCTGGAGCATCCCCGAGTTTTGGAGGGGCTATGCCGGCAGCAAGGAGTTCCATGCGCAAGATCAAAGACGTACTGCGCCTCAAATACGAAGCCGACTTGAGTTGTCGGCAAATTGCCGCCAGCTTGAAACTGTCTGTCGGGGTCATTTCCAAATATACGCAGGCTGCTGAAGCTGCGGGTCTGTCATGGCCGCTGCCAGCCGGACTGGATGACACCACGCTGGAAGCGCGATTGTTTCCGCCTGTCCCATCAGTCCGTGAGCATGTCATGCCTGACTGCGCCTATATCCATCAGGAACTGAAGCGTAAAGGCGTGACGCTAATGCTGTTGTGGGAAGAGTATCAGGCATCCTGTGCGGGCCAGTCATACAAATATGCGCAGTTCTGCGTGCATTACCGGCAATACCGCAGCTGCCTCAAACTCTCCATGCGGCAATCCCACAAGGTCGGGGAGAAACTGTTCGTTGACTATAGCGGCGGCGGTGTGCCCATCGTTGATCCCCAGACCGGCGAGATTCGATATGCACAAATCTTCGTTGCGGTGCTCGGTGCGTCCGGCTACACCTTTGCTGAAGCCACGTTGAGCCAGAAGCTACCGGACTGGATCGGCTCGCATGTCAGGGCGTTCGACTTCTTTGGTTGCGTGCCGGAGATCGTGGTGCCAGACAACCTCAAGTCAGCCGTGACGAAGCCTTGCTTCTACGAGCCAGAACTCAACACCACCTATGCCGACATGGCGCAGCACTATGGCGTGGCAATCATCCCGGCACGCCCCTATAAGCCACGCGACAAGGCGATGGTTGAATTGGGCGTGCTGCTGGTGCAACGCTGGATCACCGCCCGCCTGCGCCGCCACACCTTCTTCAGCCTGCACGAATTGAACCGTCTCATTGGAGAGCTGCTGCAAGGCTTGAACAGCCGTCCATTCCAGAAGAACAAATCAGAATCCCGCCGCTCGCAGTTTGACAGCCTTGACCGCCCCGCCATGAAGCCGCTTCCCGCACAAGCATACGAGTACGCCGAATGGCTCAAGGCACGGGTCAATATTGACTATCATGTCGAGGTGGATCGCCACTATTACAGCGTGCCATTCCAGCTTGCCAAGATCCAACTGGACGTTCGCCTGACAGGAGCGGTAGTGGAAGTGCTGCACAAGGGACAGCGGGTTGCCTCGCACGCCAGAAGCCCTCTGGCGTGGAAACACACCACGATAACGGCACATATGCCCAAGTCACACCAGAAGCATCTGGAGTGGACGCCTCAGCGTCTCCTGAACTGGGGTGAACGCATCGGCCCCGCTACGTGCTCCATCATTCGTCGCCTGCTGGAAGACAAGCCCCATCCTGAAATGGGGTATCGCTCCTGCCTGGGTGTGTTCAGCCTGGCCAGGCGCTATGGCGAAGACCGGTTGGAAGCGGCATGTGCAAGGGCGCTCGTCATCGGGTCGCCAAAACGCAAGACGGTTCAGTCGATTCTGGAGGCAGGACTCGATCGCCATGCCGATCTGTTTCCGGCAGAGGCCACGCCATTGCCTACGCACGGAAACGTACGCGGGCCGGATTACTACCACTGAGTACAACAACACACCAACGCTATTCCAACCCACAGAAAGGATTCACCATGTTGCACCAACACACCCTGACCACCCTCAAGACACTCAAGCTGCCCGGCATGGCGGCGGCATTTGAAGAACAACTCATTCAGCCGGTCACGCAATCTCTATCGTTCGATGACCGGTTCGGGCTCATCGTCGACCGAGAGGCAAGCCACCGCGACAACCAAAGGCTGGGGCGCTTGTTGAAAAACGCTCGGTTAAAACACCCCGCTTGCGTAGAGGACATCGACTACCGTTCTGGGCGAGGGTTAAATAAAGCTGTCATGGCCAGCCTGATTGGTTGCGACTGGATTCGGCAAGCACAGAACCTGATCCTGACCGGCGCAACCGGCTGCGGCAAGACTTGGCTGGCGTGTGCCCTGGGCAATCAGGCGTGCCGGCAAGGGCTATCCGTTTTATACACCCGAACATCGCGATTAATGGAGGAGATGAAACTGGCGCACGGTGATGGCAGCTTCCGCAAACGGTTATCGCAAATGGCCAAGATGGATCTGCTGATTCTGGATGATTGGGGCTTATCCACCATGATGCAATCGGAGCGGCAGGATCTGCTCGAACTCATTGACGACCGCACCAGGAAATCCACACTCATCACCAGCCAGATTCCAGTCAAGGAATGGCATGAGGTCATCGGCGAACCCACACTTGCCGACGCGATTCTCGATCGCATCGTCCATCGTGCTCACATAATCAAATTAACCGGGGAATCCATGAGAAAAGACAAAAAAACTTGACCCAACGTGAACACATGAAGTAAAAACCAACTACCAGCACAACACGTCGTTCCGGCGTTCACGTTCGAACAGAATCACTGTTCACGTTTACCAGAATACTCAACAATCTCCTAAAATGAACATATAAGACTAAATGTTATCCGCTCACTGGCAACACAATCGTCATTCTCCTTTGCTAAATTCTTGGCTCCTGAAAGGAGAATCAAAATGAACGCGCCGAGTATTGAACATTCAAACGGCATATCCTTTGTGACTGTTACCGGGGAAAACGGCGAACACCGCGTACTCAATATCATGGAATCGCACCACGCAGAAGAATTTGGTCAAATCAACTATGAATTACTTGGTGGCCATGTGGTTTTTAGCTACTTGCTGCCCGGCGATCCGAATGCAGATGCTGAACCAAACCCTGATTTATATGACTGCGAAGATGAATATGTTTGAGTCTTAAAAATGCTTTATCGCTTTCTGATATTTGAAGAGTAAAAATTTTTCGTCAGAGTCGAAAAACATCATTGACAATTTAAAAAGATTCACATTCCAAGGAAACTCGCGGGTTTGCGGCGCTATCATTGGTAACAAAACTGTTAACTTACGATAACGTATTGAATTTATGCCATATTCATAATAGACAAAAAATAGGCAAAGTAAGGAAAATCCTTGCTAGCCGGTGAATTCAAACACGTGCAACCACAGCTATGCACAAAGTTATCAACAGGTTTTGTGAATAAAAATAATATTCTTATTAAATGAAGGATTGGAAAAAATATACTATTGGCACTCGGCTGCCTTTTGATTCCAATCAGTATGTTCCCGAAAGCAAAAGAGGTAGGCTCTGCCTCACCAATATGCTATATATTTTGCAAGTTGAAATTATTACAAACCCGGTTAAGCCGCAGACAGGTCCCCCATCAAGATTGGCCGGCGCGGAGTTGTTGGAAGAGAAATTGAACTCAAGTCCGGGAGCTGCCCGTTGGGAGACGCCGGGAACTTGGATACCGCATGGAGTGATCAGCGGAAAAGCATGAGTTCTAACGAGCGCATATTCGACGTGATTGTCATCGGTTCCGGGATTGGCGGACTTGCTGCGGCGGCCGCCTTGGGGAAGACCGGCCGCCGTTTTGCATTTTGTGAACTCCGTTTTTCCAGCTTGGCTTTGTCCTTACAGCCCTGTCATTTTCAGCGCACTTTCAGGTAGCCGGGCGCCCTGCAGCGTGATCTTTGATTCAGCCGCATCGATTTCATCGAGATCGTCCGCGGTGAGTTCGACAGAAGTCGCCCCGAGGTTCTCTTCAAGACGATGCATCTTCGTGGTGCCCGGAATGGGCACGATCCATGGCTTCTGTGCCAGCAGCCAGGCGAGAGCGACTTGGGCCGGAGTTGCCTTCTTGCGTGCTGCTACCTTGCTGACGAGATCGACCAGCGCCATGTTTGCCTTCAACGCGTCCGGGGTAAAGCGGGGAACCATGGTGCGGAAATCCGAGCTGTCGAACTTGGTAGTTTCATTGATCTTGCCAGTGAGGAAACCCGCACCCAACGGACTGAAGCAAACAAAGCCGATGCCAAGCTCTTCCAGGGTTGGCAGGATCTCGCTTTCAGGGCCACGCCACCACAGCGAATATTCGCTCTGTACCGCCGTGACAGGCTGTACCGCGTGAGCGCGTCGTATTGTCTTTGCCCCAGCTTCCGAAAGCCCGAAGTGTTTCACCTTGCCCTCCTTGATCAGGTCCTTGACCGCGCTGGCGACGTCCTCGATCGGCACAACCGGATCGACACGATGCTGGTAGAACAGGTCGATCACATCGACACCAAGGCGTTTCAGGGACGCCTCTGCAACCATCTTGATATGCTCGGGCTGGCTGTTCACGCCGCTTCGACGTTCACCCGTCTTGGGATCGATGTCGAAGCCGAACTTAGTAGCGATGACTACCTGGTCTCTGTAGGGCGCGAGCGCCTCGCCAACCAGTTTCTCGTTTGTGAATGGGCCATAAGCCTCGGCCGTGTCGAAGAAGGTGACGCCGCGGTCTACTGCCCCACGGATGAGTTCGATCATTTTCTGCTTATCGGCGGGAGGCCCATAGCCTGAGCTCATTCCCATGCAGCCTAGGCCGATGGCCGAGACTTCCAGATCGCTGTTTCCGAGTTTGCGTTTTTGCATTTTATGAACTCCTTTCCAAAAGATTTATAATTGGCATTGCTGTTGATCGAGCATCGCCAGAATCGCAGGAGACGCCCCAACAAGAATCGGCGCAACATAAGCCGGTACAACGAGTGTCGCGAACCC
The DNA here is from genome assembly GCA_963723415.1 of uncultured beta proteobacterium. Lineage (GTDB taxonomy): Bacteria > Pseudomonadota > Gammaproteobacteria > Burkholderiales > Gallionellaceae > Gallionella. Next base: position 54,716 of record CAVRQB010000005.1, read on the forward strand.
CACCATCAGGTGAGCAGTGGTTCCTAATGAAAAACCCGCAATGGGATGGCACTTTACGGAGCAAGCTCTCCAAAGAAATACGAAGCCGTGACTCCGCCATCCATAAGGAAATCGCTGCCTGTGATAAACGCACCCTCCGGACCCATGAGAAGTGCGGCGACATTGGCAACCTCATCCGAAGTGCCTGCTCTCCCTGCGGGACAAAGCTCAATCATGCGACGGTAACCTTCTCCGCGAGGACCGGCAAGCTCATCTCTCGCGAGCGGTGTGATAATGATCCCCGGACTAATCGTATTGATCCGCGCACCCCGCTTACCCCATCGGACGGCTTCTGCCATCACCCGCAAAGCATTCCCGCGTTTTGAAAGTTGATAAGCGTGCAAGGTATCCTTCACCTGATCAAGCTGAAGCATCGGCAGCGATAAAAGCTGATCGGCCGGCGTGGTCGCAAGTAGCTTATTTTGTTCGTCAGTGAGTGCGCCCAGGCGATGCCCGGACTGCGAGGCGATGACAACACCGGAACCCCCACGCGCAATGATATTTCCGAACTCTTCAAGCACGACTGCCGTGCCATACACATCAACCGCCAAAATTTGCTTCGGAGATGCTTGTGAGGGTGAAACTCCGGCTGCGTGGATGAGTCCCGTAACATCTCCGAGTGCTGCTGCTTTTTGAGCAAGACTCTTAACCTGTTCGCGCAAGGATACATCGACGATCGCAGTTGTGACCTCAAACCCTGCGTTACTTAAAACTGCGGCAGCAGCATCCGCGTTCTCTTTTCTCAGGTCCGCGAGCAGGATGTGCTTACCCGAACTCACTCTGCGGGCGATTGCCACACCTATCAAGCCCGACCCTATCAAAACCGTGACACTTTTCATCTCGACCTCCTGGTCAAACGGCTTGGTTTAAGTTTGTTTGGCTACACCCGCGGCTTGGTATTGTTTGTCGCTCACCTGTTCATTCCAATCGGCCGCCTTGCCTTCGAGCTGTTTCTGGATGGCGATATGAGTCATGGCTGTGGTCTCAGTGGCGCCATGCCAATGCTTTTCACCAGGCGGAATCCAGACCACGTCGCCCGGCCGAATTTCCTCGATCGGTCCACCCCAGCGCTGCACCAAGCCGAATCCTGCTGTCACGATCAGGGTCTGGCCGAGCGGATGGGTGTGCCATGCGGTTCGGGCGCCAGGTTCGAAAGTCACGCTGGCACCGGATGCCCTGGCTGGCTCATGGGGTTGGAATAGATAATCGACTCTGACGGAACCAGTGAAGTATTCGGCCGGCCCTTTGGTTGAAGGTTGAGCTCCGCTTCGTTGTATATTACTGACGTGTGCACCAAATAGTGCGTAGTGCGTTATAGGAAACATGAGTACCAAGACTGATGCCCGGAAATTGGATGGAGCCACGCAAGCTCACCTGCGGAAGCTGGTGGTGAAAGCGGTGCGTGGAGGGATGACGCAAACCGAAGCGGCGACGACATACAGCGTCAGCCTGCGAGCAGTGAGCAAATGGATGAGGTTGTCTCGTGATGGTGGGCTGCGGGCGTTGAAGCCTGGCAGGCGTGGTCGACGCCCTGGCGGCGGACGGTTGAATACAACACAGGCTGCGCGCATTCGTGCGCTGATCATTGGAACGATGCCCGACCAGTTGAAGTTGCCGTTCTACCTTTGGACGCGGGAAGCGGTGGCCCGCCTGATCGAGCGGAAGTATGGCATCACAGTTTCGCAGACGACGGTCGGGCGTTACCTCAAGGCATGGGGTATGAGTGCACAGAAACCCGTACGCCGTGCCTACGAGCGAAACGATGTAGCGATTGCCCGCTGGCTTGACGAAGACTACCCAGCCATCGTCAAGGTAGCGAAGCGCGAGAAAGCGACGATTTATTGGGGTGACGAGATGGGATTGCGCAGTGATCATGTCAGCGGAACTTGTTTCGCCCCGATGGGGCAAACGCCGGTGGTGCGAGCGACCGGGCAACGCTTTGGCTGTAACATGATCTCTGCGATCACCAATCGTGGTGCACTGGCATTCATGGTGTTCGAAGGCAAGTTCCAGAATTCGGTGTTCATTGAATTCATGAAGCGGATGCTCAAACAGGTCAAGGGCAAGATATTCCTGATCGTCGATGGTCACCCGGTGCATCGTTCGGCAGCCGCGAAGAAGTTTGTCGCCGAAAACGCCAACCGTCTGCGGCTGATTCGTCTGCCCGGCTACTGCCCCGAACTGAACCCTGATGAGTTGCTCAATCAGGACGTCAAGACTAACGCCCTGGGAAAGAGCCGGCCAACCAACAAAGCGGAGATGGTGGCCAGCCTGCGTAGCCATCTTCACCGCCGACAGAAGCAACCTCATGTGATCCAGAATCTGTTTCAGGAAAAACATGTTCGCTATGCCGCCTGACCAAAATCACGCACTATTTACCGGCCTCCTCAGTAATTGTCATGATGCTTTCTCCTTGCATGGTGGCGAGACTGTATCAGCCGGGACGGCATCTGATTAGATGATATTATGTGCAAGGACTTATGAGGCCAATTCATAAATGCCGCGTGAAAACTTCGACGACCTCCTTGCCTTCATCGCGGTAGCGCGAGCAGGGAGCTTTACCAAAGCCGCCGCGCAACTCGGCGTCTCCCAATCGGCAGTTAGCCATACCATCAGCGCGCTTGAAGCAAGACTGGGCCTTCGGTTGCTGAACCGCAGCACGCGCAGCGTTGCCCCTACCGAGGCGGGAGAACGCCTGTTGCAGAAGATTGCCCCCAGATTTGAGGAGATCGAGGCTGAGGTGGCGGCCTTAGGCGAGCTTCGGGAAAAGCCAGCCGGCACCATCCGGATCACTGCTCCCGAACATGCCGCCAACTCCATTCTTTGGCCCAAGTTGTCGAAACTGCTCACAGCGTACCCCGACATCAAAGTCGAAATAACCACCGATTCCCGGTTTATCGACATCGTCGCGGAACGATATGACGCCGGCGTGCGACTTGGCGGGGAACTGGCGAAAGACATGATCGCGGTGCGCATCGCGCCGGACATGCGTGTGGCGGTCGTCGGGTCTCCAGACTACTTCTCGAGGCAAACACCGCCCAAGACTCCACAAGACCTGGCTGCGCACAACTGTATCAATCTGCGCTCTCTGACTTCAGGCGGTCTTTATGCATGGGAATTCGAGAAAGACGGTCACAAGCTGAAAGCGCATGTTGAAGGCCAGTGGGTGTTCAACACTACCGCTCCGATGATCAGGACGACATTAGCCGGATTCGGCTTGGCCTACCTTCCTGAGGATGCGGTGAAAGAACATATTGCTGCCGGACGTCTCAAACGGGTCTTGAAAGATTGGAGTCCTGTCTTTCCGGGCTACCATCTCTATTATCCGAGCCGCCGTCAGCCTTCCGCGGCCTTTTCCATATTGGTCAAGGCGCTGCGATACCAGAGTTAGCACAGTAAAGCGATACTCGCGTTTGGCGTTACCGACCGAACAATGAGTCCTTTGCATCATTTGGGGGACAGGCAGCTCCCCAGCCATATCCACCCAGCACCGGACAAAAAACTCCGGGCGCTTGGTGTCCTTGATCCCTGGCTCGAAAGCGTGTTTTGTGGCGTGGAGAATTGTTGCTTCTCTCCTGCTATTTGGTTAACCTGCCATAAAATACCAGATCCGTTTGATTCAAAGCAGATGTCAGGCCAATTGCGGTTATTCTTGAATCCCATGGCGGCGATCCCGGAAGCGCTATTGCATGATGTACCTGCCAACGTAAGGAGCGGGAAGCCAGCCCGTTGATACGCGAAAGGTTTTGTACTATGAGCCTTGAAAAACTTCTCAACTGCACGCGGGACTTCACCCGTCTGCTGGAAACCCGCCCCGGCGAAGCACAGATACTGCAGGATGGCGGCAAGCTCCTCGCCGCGCTGGTCGCGAACGACGACTGGTTGCCCGAGATCTTTGCTCAACCCCACCCGAAGTATTATCAGCAGTATCTGCTCTATGCCGATCCGCTGGATCGTCTCTCCATCGTCAGCTTTGTCTGGGGGCCGGGACAGAAGACTCCGGTGCATGATCACACGGTCTGGGGGCTGGTCGGCTTGCTGCGCGGCCGCGAGCGCGAGACCACCTACAAGAAGCAGGCGGATGGCAGCTACAAGGCGACGGGAACCAGCGTGCTCCTGCCCGGACAGGTCTCTGCCGTGTCGCCGACCATCGGCGATGTGCACGAAGTCGCCAACGATCTGGCCGACAGGACTTCCATCAGCATCCATGTCTACGGTGCCAATATCGGCCGTGTGCAACGCCACGTTTTCGACCCTCAGACCGGGGCAGAAAAATCCTTCGTCTCCGGTTACGCCAGCAGCCAGGTTCCGAATTTGTGGAGTTGAGCCCCAGCGCGATGAGCCGGCCCATCCCGCAGAAAACCTATGCCGACATCCGCACTATGCTGCTTGCCCGGCAGGAGATCGCCCTGCTCGATGTGCGCGAGGAACACCCGCATGCACAAGCGCATCCGCTGTTCGCGGCCAACCTGCCTCTTTCCCTGATAGAACTTGACGCCTACACCAAGCTGCCCCGCCGCAGCGTGGCGATCGTCACGCTCGACGATGGCGAAGGCTATGCCGAACTGGCCGCGCGACGGCTGCGCGCACTTGGCTATACGGACGTGACGGTGTTGGCTGGCGGCGTGAGTGGCTGGCGGGCAGCCGGAGGCGAATTGTTCCGCGACGTGAATGTGCCGAGCAAGGCATTCGGCGAACTGGTCGAAGCCGAACGCGATACACCTTCGCTTTCGGCAGAGGAAGTCCGGAAGCTGATCGACCAAAAAGCCGACATCGTGATCGTCGACGCTCGCCGCTACGACGAATATCAGACCATGAGCATACCCACGGCAACCAGCGTGCCCGGCGCCGAGCTGGTATTGAGGATACGGGAACTCGTCCCCAGAAGCGAAACCCGGGTCATCGTCAATTGTGCCGGCCGCACCCGCAGCATCATCGGTACGCAGTCGCTGATCAATGCCGGGATACCGAACCCGGTCGCTGCGCTGCGCAACGGCACGATAGGCTGGAAGCTCGCAGGACAGGAACTTGACCAGGGCCAGCATCGCAAATTCGGGCAGACCGCCGAATCGCATCGATCAGAAGCCGCTGACGTCGCACTCAAGGTGGCGGACAGCGCGGGCGTAAAGCGCGTACCGCTAGATGAAATGCGAGGCTGGAAAGCCCAGGATGCGCGCACGACCTATTTCTTCGACGTGCGCACCCCGGAAGAGTACCTTGCCGGTCATTTGCCCGGATTCAATTCCGCGCCCGGCGGGCAGTTGGTGCAGGAAACCGAAATGCTGGCCCCGGTGCGCGGTGCGCGCCTGGTGTTGTCGGACAGCGACGGCGTTCGCGCCAATATGAGCGCCTCGTGGCTGGCGCAAATGGGTTGGGATGTCTTTGTGGTGGATGGCATTGTGCCAGCCGACCTCAGCGAACAGGGACGCTGGAAGCAAGCGCTGCCGCCGCTGCCGGTGGTTCGTAAAATCACGCCCGCCACCTTGAACGACTGGCTGCAGAACGCGCACGATACTATCGTCCTCGATGTCGCATGCAGTCCGAGCTACCGGCAGGCGCATATCCCGGGCGCATGGTTTGTACTGCGTTCCAGTCTGGCCGGGGATATGCAACACCTACCCGTAGGCAAACGCTATGTGCTCACATGCCAGACCGGTATCCTTTCGATGTTTGCAGCGGCGGAACTCGAAGCCATCGTGTCGGCAAAAGGAAGCGAGGTGGCGGTTCTGGAAGGCGGCACACGAACCTGGTTTGCAGCCGGATTTCCCGGCGAAGGCGGCCTTACCCGGCTTGCCTCGGAACCGATCGACCGCTACAGACGCCCATACGAAGGCACGGACAATCCCCGTGAAGCCATGCAAGGCTATCTTGACTGGGAATACGGCCTGGTCGAACAATTGGGAAGAGACGGCACCCATCATTTCCGGGTCCTCTGAGCGAACCAAAGGGCGCCTCTGATCACGGTCAGCATTCAAAGGAAGACCCGGGCTATCTCGCCGTCGCCAAACAGATCAATCGCATTGAGCTGTATCGGCGGGCCGCAGCGCAGCTCAACGTGGCCGTGCCCGTTGATGCGATGCGCAGTTCAAGATTGTTGGATGGTGCGGTGTGGGAAGGCAAAGACCCAAAAGAATATGCGGCTGGATTCGAGGTGTAGTGTGATGAATCGAATAGTGCTTTGCCCTGAAGTAATTCCTGTTTGAAATTGGAAACCGTGGTCCATGCCCGATTGATCTAGCTTTTGACTCTCAGATTTATCAAAATGAATAACTGATCTCTTTGGCGGATTTAGTTATGATCGCAGCTATCTCTTGATTGCTGCTATGAAACCAACATGCCTGTTTACATCGACAACGTCCGAATTCCAAGCAAAGGAACCTTATGGTGTCACTTAGTTGCTGATTCGTTGGATGAACTTCACTCGTTTGCAAATCGTCTCGGATTGAAGCGCCAATGGTTTCAACATGCCGCGTCTTACCCACACTACGATGTAACTACTTTAATGCGAGAAAAGGCGCTGAGAATGGGCGCGACAGAGGGAGATCGGGTCGCCGACTGCTTCGCTCGTGAGCAGGCATGAGGTTGCGATCATGTACTTTGGCCGCACCAGTGAATCTTTGATGATGACGTCCGAGCACATGGTGATCCCCTCCGGGCGCCATACGCTCGGGGAGTTACTGTGCAGCTTGTACAAGCGCGGCGACCAGTGGGTGGATGGGCTCGATGACAGCCATTTGCTGTGCACGGTGAACGGGGGGGAGGCGAGGTTGTTCGACCCGATCGAACCGGGTGCAGAGATTTGCCTGTCGTCGAGAAAATCTGGCTTCAAGGAATGAACGCAGAATGTTCATAGTCCGCTGTGCAGTAGTTCTTCTCGCTGGATTCCCGCCTGCACCGGAATGACGGGGTTATCCGTCACGCACCGACAAGAAGATCCCGCCGACTTGAATCAGGCAGAATTCCCGGCCATTGCATGAACTTGACTGCCTGTTGAACCCATTCCGCGCCAAAACCGGGCAGTCGCTGGAATGTATCTGCCAAGGGATATTACGGTCACTGTGTGGCAACAAGCTGGTGTCAGCTTCCATGATAAAATTGAACTGGTCATTTATATGCCATGTCCTACCCGCCGATTCCTGTGGAATCGATTTTTTTATTCATTAACGGAGATTGCTCATGAAACAATTGAAATACCCTTCCTCATTCTTTATGGTCCTGGCGCTGCTGTTTTCGCTGGGCTGTGCATCCACCCCGTCGCAAGAGAGCACCGGCGAATTCCTTGATGACAGCGTGATCACCACCAAGGTAAAGGCGGCGATTTTCGACGAATCCAGTTTGAAGAGCACCGAAATCAATGTGACGACTGAGAGAGGCGTTGTGGTACTGAGCGGTACCGTCAGTACCAGTTCCGAGATCAGCAAGGCGGCTGAAGTGGCCCGCGGAGTGACGGGCGTGAAGTCGGTCAAGAATGAATTGAAGACCAAGTGACGAAGCGCCTGCAACGTTATCATTGAATCGCATCAACCTCGTATCCCGGCTGATACTTTGGACCGGACCGGCTGGAAATCACGGCCGGTCCGGATCGTCGGCCATCCGGCTATTTGGATCGCGATGAGATCTGCATAGCGATGAGCGGGAACAAAGCGGAAACAGTGATTCTGATCCATGGACTGTGGATGCATGGCATTGTCCTGCTGCCCCACCAGCGCTGGCTGGAAGCGCAAGGATATTCCGTACGCAGATTCTCCTATCCATCCTGGAGGGGCGGGCTGGCCGAAAATGCCCAACTGTTGTCCCGCTTCGTCGATGAAACCCCCGGTGCGGTCATCCACCTGGCCGCGCACAGTCTGGGCGGCCTGGTCGTGCTTGAAATGTTGTCCAGATATCCCAATGCCCGCATACACAGCCTCGTCATGATGGGGACTCCCTATGCGGGTTGCCACAGCGGCGTCACCGTCGCGGCGCTGCCCGTGATGAACGTGCTTGTCGGTCGCACGTTCAAGGACTGGTTCGGTCTGCCGCGCCCCGCTGTGCAAACTGCCGTCGGGATCGGCGTCATCGCAGGCACCCGCTCTTTCGGTCTGGGGCGCCTGATCCCCGGAATGGCGCGCCCCAACGATGGCGTCGTTGAGGTGGACGAAACACGCTACCCGGCGGCGAGGGACAGCATTACGCTGAAGGTCAGTCATTCCGGCATGCTGGTGTCCCGCGTCTGTGCAAGTCAGATCATTAATTTTCTAAAGACAGGGAAGTTCACCCATGCTTAGGCTGATCCTTGTGTTGTCGCTGTGCCTGCTGGTCTTCGGCTGCACGGATATCGCCTACTACGCGCAGGCAACCGAAGGGCAGATGCGTCTGATGGCGGCGACGCGGCCGATCTCGGATGTGGTCAAGGATCCCTCGACTGATCCGGCACTGCGCCAGCAACTCGAGCATGAGATCGCGATAAGGGAATTTGCCAGCAAGGAGCTTGCGCTGCCGGATAACGGCAGCTATCGCTCCTACGCCGACCTCGGACGGCCCTATGTCGTCTGGAACGTGTTCGCGGCGCCGGAGTTCTCCCTGGAACTGCAGCAGTGGTGCATGATATTCGCCGGCTGCGTCAACTATCGCGGCTACTATGACAAGAACGACGCGGAACGCTATGCCGGGAAATTGCGCCAGGCAGGGGATGACACCTATGTCGGTGGCGTGTCAGCCTATTCGACGCTCGGGTATTTCAACGATCCGGTGCTGAATACCTTCCTGCGCTACGGTGACACGGAAGTCGCGCACATCGTCTTCCATGAACTTGCCCATCAGCTCCTTTACGTGAAGGGTGATTCCGCCTTCAACGAATCGTTCGCGACGGCCGTCGAGGATGAAGGCATGCGCCGCTGGCTGAAGATGTCGGGGTCGCCGGAACGCCTCGGGGATTTCGCGAAGCAGGAGCAGCACAGTGCCCAGTTTCACAAGCTGGTGGACGACACCCGCAACAAGCTGCGCGCCGTCTATGCATCATCGTTGACGCCCGACGAAAAGCGGCGCGCCAAGCAGGCAGCGATCTCTGAGATGAAGCATGCCTACGCCGACCTGAAAGCAAGCTGGAGCGGCTATGGCGGCTATGACCAGTGGTTCGACCAGCCGCTGAACAACGCAATCCTGGGTTCTGTCACGCTGTATACGAAATGGGTCCCGGCATTCCAGGCCCTGCTGGAACAGCAGGGAGGAAACCTGCCGCACTTTTACCAGCGCGTGGCTGAGCTTGCGCATTTGCCGGAAGTCGAACGGTCGGCCGCACTCGACAAGCTTCTGCCGGCGCGTACCGCGACATCCGGGACATGTTCTGGTTCTCTCGCCTTATAGACGGACGATCATTCGTGTCACGTTTGCATTGCACCAGCGATGTCTGATCTGTTTCCTTTCTTTACGGTTATCGACAGGAATTGCAGGTGGTGCATGAACTCGCGAAGGATCAGAAGCGTTGCGGCAAATGTAAGGTAGGATGGAATCTCCTCCCGTGGATTCTGCCTTCCGAGGATCACCGCTGCAAGGCGCTCAAAGGTTCGTTCCATCGCATCGCGGGTGAGGATCAACTCCGCCCCGTCGGGCACTCCGGAGATCCGCGCGATGTTGCGGATGGCGTCATCCATGGTGAAAAGCCTGCTGCTGTCCGAAATTATCTTTTGCGCACCTGCGATTGCATCTTCGACTGCAACGATGGCATTTTCCATTTCTCCCAGTGTTGGCGGATCGTGATGAAAGAATTCGGCTGCTGTTTTTTGTGAACCGGCAGCAAGCTTGAGAACTGCAACGGGTTCTGCGCCCGTTCCTGCGGCAACAACGGTTTGCCGCTCGCCGACATGAAGTACCGTGATGTGCAGGCCATCTGGAATGCCCTGTCTGATTGCTTCATATTGCAAGGGACATTTCCCCAATCAGTGCACTGCTACAAAGCCGTGGAATCATTCCGGATAATCTGGTTGCATAGCCGCGCTGACCCGATGATGTCTCGGACGGTCAGGTGAGCCACCGGGTTCGCCAGGCACGCTCTTGTCTTCACGGCATCAGGCAGCGTGCTTCTTCACCCACACTACATAATGGTCGATCCAGTTCTGCAGGAACTTGCTGCTGCCGGCGCCGATGTCGCCGTTCTCGTCAAACAATCCTTCCTTGGCCTGGATGAATGCTTCGGGCTGGGCCAGTGTCAGTACCCCGACGGCCACGAGTACATTGCGCAAATGCTGTTGTGCCATCGCCGTACCTGTGGCGCCCGGCGAAATACCTAGCACTCCGGCCGGCTTGCCTCCCCAAACGTTCTGGCCATACGGTCGCGAGCCATGATCGATCGCGTTCTTGAGCACGCCGGGGATCGAACGGTTGTATTCGGGCGTTACGAACAGAATGCCCTGCGCAGCGGCGATCTCACCTTTCATCCGTTTGACTGACTCAGCCTGGTTCGCGTCATCGTCCTGGTTGTAAAGCGGCAAGTCGCCGATGTGCACTTGCTTGAAAGAGAACTCCGCGGGCGCCAGTTTCACAATGGCGCTTGCCAGTTTGCGGTTGAAGGAGTCTTTGCGCAGGCTGCCTACGATAACGGCGATCTGGATTTGACTCATGATGGTCCTCCCATGAAACGTTGCAAATATATTTATAACACCGCTGATACTTCAGTACATCGATATCTCTCACGCGTAATCAGATGCAACGGCAACGGCGATTCCTAACCGCACCAGACGTACGCATCCATGGCCAAGGCACCGTACGAAAAACGGGGGCGATAGCGCTGTGGAGTGTCATCGGTTGCCGCACCGAGCGCAACGAAGAACGGCAGGAAGTGTTCCTCGCTGGGGTGGGATTTGGCTCCATAGGGCGCCGAGCGATAGGCGAGCAGAGACTGCACATCCTGCGCCGCCAATCGGTCGCCGACCCAATCGGTAAACACTTCCGCTTGCCGCATCGGCGCCTTGTCCGCATTTGCGCGCCAATCCAGCCATGCGAAGTTGTGCGTGATCGCGCCGGAACCGACGATCAACACGCCTTCATCGCGCAACGGTGCCAGTGCCCGGCCCAGCTCGAAATGGGTAGCAGGATCAGCGTTGCGCAGCAATGAGAGTTGCGTGACCGGCACATCGGCTTGCGGGTACATCGCCGATAGCGGCACCCATGCGCCATGATCCAGTCCGCGGCTTGGATCGCTATCGGCGTCGAGGCCGGCGGCCGACAGCAACGACTCGACCCGTTCGGCCAGTGCCGGTGCGCCGGGCGCACGGTACTGGATCCGGTAAAGCTCGGGCGAGAAGCCGGAGAAATCGTGTATCGTCTCAGGGGAACCGGACAGGCTGACCGTCGCCTTGCGCGCTTCCCAATGCGCCGACACCACAAGGACCGCAGCGGGTCGCGGAACCGACCGGCCGATCTCGCCCCAGCAGGCCACGGCATCCGGCGCCTTCAACAAGGCATCCGGTGCACCGTGCGACACAAATACTACGGGCATATGCCCAGACATATCATGCTCCAATTCCAACAAGGGATTCTTGTTTGTTCATTTCAAATGCGGGTCGGCCGTTGAATCTGGCGGCCACTTCCGCGACGGGCTTTCCGAACACCCTGGCGGTCTCGAGGTCGCCGGGCAGCATTTCCGACAGGCTGCTGTCCGATGGCAATTGCGCCATTGCGCCGCTGAAGGAACCGACGTAATTCACATCATTGCGCTGTGCCGCCTTGGAATTGCTGGGCATCAAGCCGGTGCCTACCCAGATGCCGCTGTGCTGCATCGACAGTGTGAACAGGTAGTGCAAGGTGGAAAGTTTGTCGCCGTTCATCGTGGCGCTGTTGGTGAAACCGGCGAACACCTTGTCCTTCCATTGCTGGGTGAACCAGGGTTTGGATGACGCATCGGCAAACTTCTTGAACTGCCAGCTCACGGTGCCCATGTAAGTCGGGCTGCCCATGATGATGGCGTCGGCAGCATTCAGGGTGTCCCAGCCGCGTTCGGGCAAATTGCCTTCGGCATCGATCGCGACCAGCGTCGCAGCCGCACCTTCTGCGACGGCCTGGGCCATGCGCTGGGTGTGACCATAACCGGAATGATAAACCACTGCTATTTTTGCCATCTTATTTCTCCGTAAATGTGTGTCGATTGGACGGGGTCGATAGACTCGACCCCGGGAAAATCAGGTCCGCGCTTCTACATCCAGGCCCCGTGTTTCCCCGTCCAAGCTTAGGCGGCCGGCTCCGAACATCGTGAATGCCAGCAGCCCGCCGGCCATCGCGAAATTCTTCATCAGCATGATCTGCTGCATCTGGTCTGCTCCGGTGTGGAATATCAGTGCGGCGATGATGCTGAATCCGGCCAGCAGCAATGCTGCAAGGCGGGTCTGAAAGCCGAGCAGCAACGCGATCCCGCCGCCCAGTTCCAGCGCGATCACCAGCGGGAGCATCGCGGCGGGGACACCCATCGCTGCCATGTAGGCTTGCGTTCCGGCATAACCGGCGCCCAGCTTGCCGTAACCGGCGGTGATGAAGATCGCCGAAGCGAATACGCGTGCGACGAGTGCCAGCACTCCGCTCACTGCGGGTATATTGACCAGATTCGCGACGCTGCCGTTGAACTGTTTGAAGATATTCGTATTGCTCATGTGATGCTCCTTTGCTGGTTGAAAAGAGTTGATTCAGGCAAAATGCCCGTTGTTGTAATCGCTGAGCGCCTGGTGTATCTCCTGCTGCGCATTCATCACGAACGGCCCGTACTGCACGATGGGTTCGTTGAGCGGCTTGCCTGCGATCAGGAGCAGGCGCGCACCTTCAGTCGCAGAAAATGTAACGCCATCGGCTTCCGGCATATTGTCCAAGATGCCCATGCGCCGTGGTGCCACTTGTATGCCGCCGACTATCACTGCACCGCGATAGACATAGATAAAGGCGTTATGCGTCGCCGGCAGCGCGGTCGAAAATTCCGCACCTGCGGGCATATGGATGTCGAGATACAGCGGTTCGGTGACCTCGCGCGTCACTGCCCCGGCGACACCGTTGCTGCTTCCGGCGATCACCCGCACCGTGACACCCTGAGGGGTGACATATTCGGGGATAGCCTCGCTGGGGAAGTCCCGGTACCACGGTTCCTTCATCTTGCTTTTCGCGGGAAGATTGAGCCAAAGCTGGAAACCTTCCATCACACCGTCTTCCTGCTCGGGAATCTCGGAGTGGATCACGCCGCGTCCCGCGGTCATCCACTGCACGCCGCCGTTCTGCAGCAGCCCTTCGTCCCCCGCGCTGTCGCGATGCCGCATGTGTCCTGCCAGCATATAGGTCACCGTCTCGAAGCCGCGATGCGGATGATCCGGGAAACCGGCGATGTAATCATCAGGGTTGTCGCTGCTGAACGCATCCAGCATCAGGAAAGGATCGAGGCGCTGTTGCAGCCTGCCGGAAAGCACGCGTGTGAGCTTCACGCCCGCGCCGTCCGACGTGGCGATTCCCTCGACGATGCGCTCTATGCCGCGCGTATGTTGTTTTACGACTGTAGCTGTGTTGTTCATGATGATTCCTCCGTTCGGTAAGTGTTCTGTTCAGGCGGGCACCAACTCCCGCAATTGGGCCTCCTGCAATCTAGTGGCTCCCTCGATCAATTTGGCATTCAATTCCTCGTTCTTGAGCGTGCCGTGCTCGACATCGAAATTCTCGTAAAAACTCGGTATCGATAGACCGGCCTTGACATGACCCCCAAAGCGCGGCGCCGAATCGGTCGCCGCATCCAATACGCTTGCGCCGCCGCGTTTACCCGGCGACGTGGAAAGCAACACCATGGGCTTGTCCTGAAACACCTTTGGATTGATGCGCGAAACCCAATCGAACAAGTTCTTGTAGGCCGCGCTGTACGAACCGTTGTGTTCGGCGAACGAGATCATCAGCGCATCGCTGGCCGCGATCTTCGCCAGGAATGCCTTTGCCAGCTCGGGATGGCCAAGCTCCAGTTCCCTGTCCTCGCTGAACAACGGCAATTCGTATTCATTCAGGTCCAGCACTTCGACCTCGGCGCCCTCCACCAGGCTGGCGGCATAGGTCACCAGTTGCTTGTTGATCGACTTCCTGCTGCTGCTTGCTGCGAACGCCAATAATTTCATGATCGGTTCCTCCGGTTGATAAGTTGCGGGGTTAGAAGGTGAGTGCATCGTAGGCGGCTCAAAAAAATAGATAAAGCCGTTAAACTGGGATAGACTGTTCCACAAATGGAACACGTAAATATCTCGGCCGATGATTACATCCTGTTCGCCGCCATCGTCGAACAGGAGACCATGGTGAGGGCTGCCGAGCATCTCGGCATGCCCAAGGCCACGGTCTCACGGCGCCTGACGAACCTCGAAGCGGCATTGGGACAGCGGCTGCTGTTGCGCACCACGCGCCGCCTGACGCTCACCGAATTCGGGCAGGAATTCCTCGAGCATTGCCGTCGCGTGGCCGAAGAAGTGGCCGCCACGCAGGATTTTGTGCGCAGCCGGGAAGAGCGGCCGCGCGGACGCCTGCGCGTCTCCATGCCGGGCGAATATGCGATGCAGAATTTTTCGCGGGCCTTTGCCACCTTCATCGAGACCTATCCCGAGATACAACTCGATCTTGATCTGACTTCGCGGCGTGTCGATCTGATCGGCGAGCGCTTCGATCTGGCGATACGCATGGGCACTTTGGATAGCGATGCGACCCTGGTGGCGCGCAAGATAGACGAACAAAGCTTCGGCCTATATGCCAGCCCGATCTATCTCGCGCTTCATCCTGCACCGAAACACCCCGATGATCTGGAGCACCATGCAGCCGTTCGCCTTCTGTCCGCGCGCGGAAGCGCAATCCCGTGGAAACTGACGCGCGGCAAGGCCGTTTGGGAAGGAGTTCCGCCCGGCCGGCTGACGCTGAATTCGCTCGACGTGATACAGCAGCTATTGCTGGACGGTGCCGGTATCGGCGCATTGCCCGATCGCTTCGTCGCAGAAGATGTGACCCGCAGGCGTTTTGTGCGGATACTGCCCGAATGGTGTTTGCCCCCCGTTCCCGCCTGGGCGGTGATGCCGACGCGCCGCTATCTGCCCGCCAAGACCCGCGCCTTTCTTGCTCATATCGAGCAGTTCATCGGGAAGGGTTAGAGAATCCTAGTGAATGGATGCAAGTTTCGCATGAACGCAGTTGCGCGCGACCGGAAGCAACAATTGGCGAAGTGCAGAAATGCGCCCGCAAGCCGCGACTCGCAATCAGACGCCTCCGGTACTCGGGATATTGTCACCGTTTCAGAAATCCACCTTTGAATATTCAACTGTGTAATTCAAGTGAGGCGCCAGCATCAAATTCTTGTCGACTGGCTGGAGACGCAACTCCGACCGAGGGCTCGAAAGTGATAAGCCAGTCCATGATCCCTTCCCAGGGCATGGGTCGGCTGAGATGGTAACCCTGTATCAGATCGCAACCCATCTCCCCCAACAAGCTTTGTATCTCAGCACTTTCCACACCTTCGGCTGTAACCTCAAGCTTCAGGTTATGGGCCAGACCGATGGTGGAACGGACGATGTTTGCATCCTGCTCGTTCGCCAGCATATCCTCGACGAATAGGCGGTCTATTTTCAATGTATGTATGGGCAGTCGCCGCAGATAGCCTAGCGAGGAAAAGCCCGTGCCAAAATCGTCAATGGACAACTTCACTCCCAAAGCGGCAATGCGTTCCAGACGACAAGCGGCGCCTTCCGGGTCATGCATCAGAGCAGTCTCGGTAATTTCCAGTTCAAGATCCCCCGGCTGTGTATTGAATTGTTTTAGCAATCTCTGGATCAAATCCGCACAACGATCGTCATGCAGATTGCGTGCCGAAATATTGACGGCCACTGTGAAATGTTGGCCCGCCGCCTTCCATTCCTGCTGTTGTTCCAGGGCTTTCTGCAGAACAATGTGAGTGAGTGGAAAAATGACTTCGCTGACTTCGGCAAATGGAATGAACTTTTCAGGGTAGAGCATCCCCAATTTCGGATGCTGCCAGCGCACAAGGGCTTCAAAGCCGCTTACACTTTGTTTTCGCATATCGAATTTCGGTTGATAGTGAAGGAGGAGCTGATTTTCCCTGATTGCGTTTCCCAATTCGGCCATGATGGCCAGACGTTCCGGGGAATGTTTGTCCGTCGCCAGATCATAGAAGGCGATCCCGCCCCCGCGAACTTTTGCCTCGTACATCGCAACATCGGCTGAACGCAAAAGGTCATGGCTATCCTTACCGTCACGAGGATAGACCGAAATACCTATGCTGGCATCTATCTCAAGCCGCAACGAATCGACTTCCAGGGGTTGCTTGATCAACCGGAGTACATCGCCGGCAAAACCATTGATGTCATGCAAACTCAGTTTGCCGGTCAGGAATATAGTGAATTCATCCCCGCCGAGGCGGCTGATAAAGGCAGTCTTCTGGTCAAAATGCTCTTTCAGGAGTCGGCCGATACTCTTCAGAATCTTGTCGCCCGTGTGATGGCCCAGAGTGTCATTGATTTCCTTGAATCGGTCCAGGTCAATGATCATCAAAGCATGGTATCCGGCCCCATCCATCTGTTCGCTGAATATACGTTCCATTTGCCCATGCAGGGCGTAGCGGTTATACAGGCCAGTCAGGGAATCATGATGTGCCATGTATTCCAGTTTTGCTTCAGTTTCCTTGCGCTCGCTGACGTCGCGTACCGTAGCCAGCAGATGGGGTCTCTCGCCGACTTTCACCGCGTTGAGCGTTACCTCGGCATCGAAAGGCGTGCCGTCATAGCGGCAGTGTTGCCAATCGAAAGTGGAAGTTTCTCCTTTGAAGGCTCCGGTGATTTTCTCCAGAGCTTTCTCCTCGGACAAGCGGCCGTCGGGTTGAACTTCAGGGGAGAAGCGATAGGGCGGTTCGCCGATGATCTGCTCGCGGGTACAACCGAACATTTTGAGCGTCGCGGGATTACAGTCGATGAAACGTTCACCCTCCATCAGGAATATGCTGTCGCCGGCGCTTTCGAAGAGGGTACGATAGCGGACATTACTGTCGCGCAGCCAGGTCTGGGCCTGCTTGCTCTCGGTCAGGTCGGCCGCGATTCCCATATAACCGGTGATTTCCCCGTCGCGATCATTGAGCGTGGTCACGGAAAGCAGTACGGGAAAACGGGTGCCATTCCTGCGGATGTACGTCCACTCCCTTTCCTCTGCTTTGCCGGACAACGGTTTGGCCACAAATACCTCAAAACCGGGCAACATGCGTCTGCCCAGCTCCGCCGATAACTCGGCAGCACGGCTCGCAACTTCGTCATAGTCGTGAAAGATGCAGGGAGTGTGCTTGCCTATCAGTTCCTCGGGACGGTATCCCAACATGCGTTGGGCCGCCGCATTGAAACTGACTATGCTGCCTTTGGCATCGGTCGAAATGATGCTGTATTCCGCACTATCCAGAAGTGTCTGTTGCCAGTCTGTCAACTTGGCGACTTCAATTTCGGCCAATTGTTGCTGTGCGGCCGAGCGGCGATAGGCCCACAGGCTGCCAAAGAAATAAATGAATAGCAGTACGGTGGGAATAATATTCCTGTCGAGCCAAAGAGCAACAACTGCACTCCGGGGTACAAAGGAGCCGGCATAGAGACCGTAATCATTTATTCTCGCATAGGCCATATAGAAATGCTCTTGGCGTGGCTGAAAATAGATCGACGCAAAGCCGCTGTTACCGGGAAGTGCCTTGATCTGATTTATAGTCTCGGATGCAACCGGCATTCCGTAGGTCTGTTCCATCGTCCACAATTGGTTGGGATACAAGTATTGCATATAGCCATCATCACGCAGCAGGGCGGTTCCCACATCGGCCGGCAAAGTCATATTGGCCCATGCGGTGGCCCCATGTTCAAGAGTATAACCAGCGGTCATCACGGCTACGATATTCCCTTTTGCGTTGTGGATCGGAACACGGATCGGGCTGACCCACTGCTTAAGGGCATCCATGAAATAGGGTCTGCCGAGCTGAATGCTATCCAAGGCAATGCTCTGCAGAAAGCTATCCCGCGATTCGGGCCTTTGCGCCAGATTGGGCAGGGGCGCACCGTTAGCCACATCGCTGACCAGGACCAATTGCCCGTCCGGACGGGCCAGACCGAATCCGGCAAACCCCGGATCGATCGCCTGCATGTGATCGATGAGATCACGGCCGTTTTCGGGGTGCTGTAGTGCGCCCTGGGCGACCAGTTCACCGCCAAAGCCGAGCAGAACCAACTCATGAGTTTTCATCGTAGAACGCACACCCTCGGCCAACATACTGTTGATATGAGTCATGCTTGCTCGCGTATCGTTTATTGCCTCTCGCCAATTCTGCAGCAGGGCGGCCAGATACGCTCCAAGCATGAGGATCGTGAAGAGAATGAACAGATGGCGCAATGGTTGGGAATGTCCGGTCCTTTCGCGGGAATTGGCAGGTGCAATCTGTTCTGCCCAATTCGCCGGAGCAAACTTTCCTATGTGATTTGCGATGAGTCGTTTCATTGAATGTATCCCCTGAATCCGGCAGCTAGGCAGCCAATTCCTCCATATCAACCAATTCCATATCACGGCTGCCCAAAAGTTCTTCGATGTCCGCCAGAATGATCATGCGTTCTTCGACGGTACCCAGGCCTTGCAGGTATCTGGCATCCAGTCCGGAACCGGACTCCGGCGCCCGCTTGATCTGCTCGGGCTTGAGCGTGAGCACGTCCGACACCCCGTCCACCACCATGCCTACCACCCGGTTCGCCACGTTTTTGCCCAAGGAGAAAGACAGCAGCTCGCGGCTGTGGGCGGTGGTTGTTTGTTCATGAGTGGTCTGCATGGACGTTTCCTTGTCTATGTCGAGAATTACAGCCCGGATTTCTTATCCTGGACATTCCGTACCCTAAAACTCTTTCCAGTTTTCCTGATTCAGCAAGTCGTCGTTGACGGCCACCCTGGCCTTGTCATCGTACCGGCGTCCTTTCCTGAAAGACGCGATCGCAACAGGGGGCGCCGGTTGGGGAACCGCAGCTGGCTTGATTATGCTGCGCTGGACAGGTTTGGCCACTGCATGCGAAGTTGCCTTGCCGGAGTCCAGTGTGAATACGCTGACCGCATGCGCCAGTACTTCCGCTTGATTCCGCATCGATTCGGCGGCAGCGGCTGCCTCTTCCACCAGTGCGGCATTCTGCTGCGTCACATCGTCCATCTGCATGATCGCCTGGTTCACCTGCTCGATACCGCTGCTCTGTTCGCTCGATGCGGCAGCGATCTCGGCCATGATGTCGGTGACGCGCTTCACCGCATTGACGATCTCGTTCATGGTCGCGCCGGCCTGATCCACTTGCCTTGTACCCGCTTCCACTTTGTCGACAGACGAGTCGATCAAGGCAGTGATTTCCTTGGCGGCCGCAGCAGAGCGCTGCGCCAGGCTACGCACCTCACTCGCCACCACCGCGAAACCCCGCCCCTGCTCGCCGGCTCGCGCCGCTTCGACCGCGGCGTTCAACGCCAGGATGTTGGTCTGGAACGCGATGCCTTCGATGACGCTGATGATGTCGACGATTTTTCTCGAGCTGGTGTTGATCGAGGCCATCGTATCGACGACTTGATTTACCATTTGTCCGCCCCTGACTGCGATATCCGAGGCACTCGCCGCCAGTTCGTTCGCATGCTTGGCATGCTCGGTGTTCTGTTTCACGGCTGAGGTCAGCTCTTCCATGCTGGAGGCGGTCTCCTCCAGGCTGGCGGCCTGCTCTTCGGTGCGCTGCGACAAGTCGTTGTTGCCCTGCGCGATTTCGTGCGAGGCGGTGGCGATGGATTCGGTGGTATTGCGTACCCCGGCAACGATGCCGGCCAGGCTCTCGTTCATATCCTTCAGTGCTTGCAACAACTGGCCGACTTCATCCTCGGAGACAACTTCGATATGCTGAGTCAGGTCGCCCCTGGCGACGGCGTTTGCAACATTTACGGCTTGCCGCAAGGGATAGGTGATGGAACGGGTAATCAGAATGCCGATAGCCACGCTCGCCAGCAACGCGATCAATCCCAGGATGACAGTCAGGGTCAGGGCGCTGTGGACCTGATCACCCACATTTTTGCCCGTTTCCTTCATGGACTGGGTATCGAATTCAATCAGTTTGCCAACGGTGCCGATGTAGGCTTCCTGCAATGGGCTTACATCACTCAGCATATAATCGATCGCCTCATTGCGTTTGTCATCGGAGACCAGCTTTATAAACTTCGCTTTTGCAATTACATATTTGTCACGCGCATCCACCACTTCGCTGAACAGCGCCTTGTTGCTGTCGGAATTGATCCTGGCCTCAATTTTGCCGAGGTCATCCTTGATCGTCCTGGTCGACTCGCCGATCAGATCCAGCTCCCTGGCAATGTCCGCTTTGTCTTTGACCAGCAGGCTGTTGCGCATCGCGCGCGCGATTATGTTGTTGTTGAGTATGACGTTGTTGGCCAGGGTGGTCTTGGCGAATTTATCATTAACCAGATCATCAACATCATGGTTAAGGGTGCTCATCTCCCGGAAACTGATCGTAGTGATGATTACCAACAATATGATCAACACCGCGAAACCGTAGGTCAGTTTGGTACTTATCTTCATGCTTGCAAGCGACATTTCATTCTCCTTTAATCAGTACGTTCGTTATTGATACGCTGGCTGTTTTTCTGTTGTTTCAATCAGCTCCATGTCGCGGCTGGTGATCAGCTTCTCGATGTCCACCAGGATCAGCATGCGATCGTCCACGGTGCCCAGGCCCTGCAGGTAGCGGGTGTCCAGCGCGGCCCCGAACTCAGGCGCCGGCTTGATCTGCTCCGGCTTGAGCGTGAGCACATCCGACACCCCGTCCACCACCATGCCCACCACCCGGTTTGCCACGTTCAGGATGATCACCACGGTGGTCTCGTCATAGGTGACGTTGCCCAGCCTGAATTTGATGCGCATGTCCACGATCGGCACGATGATGCCGCGCAGGTTGATCACGCCCTTGATGAATTCGGGTGCGTTGGCGATCGTGGTCACCGCGTCGTAACCCCGTATCTCCTGCACCTTGAGGATGTCGATGCCGTATTCCTCGCGGCCCAGCGTGAAGGTCAGCAGTTCGCGGGTGTGTCGTGTGGGTATTTGTTCATGGTTGATTTGCATGTTCCTTGTCCTCCTGTAATTTTTCTTTTGCAGTTTCACGCCCCCATCCAATGGGCGGTTGGTGCAGCCTTCATTAACCCCGGTTCATTCATTCCTTATGTATGGCCGGCAAACTGATTTCTGGCGCTGTCGCATCGGCCAGACTGGACAGCAAACTACTCAACGCCTCAATGTCCCGCGATTTGTCGAGGAAATGATCGGCCCCCGAATCCATGCATTTTTTCCGGTACAGCGAATAAACCCTATTGGTCATGACAATCACTGTGATTGGCATCGGCAGCATCCTGATCCGGCGCAGCACGCCCAGGTTATCCCTGGCTGACGAGTAACCCAGGATCACGACATCCGGCCGTATCGCGCCTATGCTCTGCATCACTTCAGCCTCGTTGTCCGCTTCACCAACCAACTCGACACTCGGAATGCTGTTCAGCAAATCGCGCAAACGTTCGCGGATCACGGGTGAAGTCTCTGTAATAAAAACTCTCATCAGCAGTTCACGCCGGTTCGTTCATCACGGCCGGAATAATGCAGGCGTATGGATAACGAAAAAATCAGACACTGCTGATTTTGTTGTGGGAACAATGCGGGGGGAGGGTAGGAGTTGTCCTACACGGGCATGGCCCGGCGCAGCGCAAAGACCAGTGCAGTGCCAAGGTTGGCGCTACGGCTTGTGGGGACTATCAAGGACTCGCGGTCAGTGCTGCTTGGCTATGCCGTGCTCGATTGCGTAGTGGACCATGTCTGCCACGGTTGCAAGGTTCAGCTTTTGCATGATGCGCGTCTTGTGCGTGCTGACGGTCTTGATGCTGATATTGAGGCGGTTGGCGATCTCGGTGATGTTGTCGCCGGCGATGATCAGCTCGAATATCTGGAATTCCCGGTCGGACAGCAGCGTGTGCGGCGGAGCGTCGCCGATCTTGTGGAGAGTCCCCAGCGCCATGCTTTCGGCCGCTTTTTGGCTGATGAATGTTCCGCCCGATGCCACCTTGCGGATCGCGGACACCAGCAGGGAGGGGGCGCTGTCCTTGCAGAGGTAGCCGGAAGCGCCCGCTCTCAGGGTGCGCGCGGCATACTGTTCGTCGGTATGCATGCTGAGCACCAGGACGGGCAATCCGGGTTTCTCCGACTTGACCAGCTTGATCAGGTCGATGCCGCTGCGTCCCGGCATGGACATGTCGAGCACCACCACGCTCCATTCCTGCTGCCGCACCTTGCGCAGGACTTCGTCCCCGTCGCTGGCTTCCCCGCCCACGCGCATGTCCGTACAGGCCGCCAATATCTGCTTCAGCCCCTCGCGCATGATGGCATGGTCGTCCGCGATCAGGATATCGATGATCATAGTATCGCCCGTGTCGTTGGGTGTTTCGGGATGAAAGTCTCGATCCGTACACCGGATCCCGTTTCGTTGAATATATCCATCACCCCTTCCAGCATCCTAACCCTTTCGCGCATCCCCATCAAACCGTAGGTCTTCTTGTCGCTGGGCGGCCCGTCAGGCAGTCCGCGCCCGTTGTCCTGCACGATCAGCAGGATCTTGTCGCCCATATCCTGCAGGCGGATCGTGGCCCGGCTTGCGCCGGAATGGCGCGCAATATTGGTCAGCGATTCCTGCACGATGCGGAACAGCGCCGTCGCGGCCCGGTCGCTGAGATCGAACTCGCTCACGTTCATCGCCAGATCGCAGGCGATGCCGGTTTGGGCAGCGAATTTTTCCGCATGGTGTTCGATCGCGGCGGCCAGCCCCAGGTCGTCCAGCATGCCGGGGCGCAGGTCTTCGGAGATGCGCCGCACGGTGCCGACCGTGCGCTCGATCAGCGCCTGCATCGAACTCAGCCGGGCCTGGACTTCCTTCTGCCGGGTATCGATGCGTTCGTGCAGCCACTTCAGGTCGAAGTGCAGCGCAGTCATGGTCTGCCCCAGCTCGTCGTGCAATTCGCGGGCGATGCGCTTGCGTTCGTTTTCGAGTGCCGATTGCAGAAAGGTGGACAGCTCGCGCAGTTCGTTCTGCGCTTGTTCACGCCGCGCGCTTTCGTCGATGAAATCAAGCGTGAAAGAGATGTCTTCCACCAGGCTGCCGAGCAACCGGGTCACGTCATCAGTCAGCGCTCCTGCATCGTGGAAGTACAGCGAGAACGCGCCGATAATCTGGCCGGACTGCGTCAGCGGAAAAACGATCGAGGCGCGATAACCGCGTTTCAGCGCTTCGCCGCGCCACGGGGCCATGCGCGGATCGCTGCTGATGTCGTTACAGGCAACATAGTTACCCGACTTGATTGCCATGCCGGTCGGCCCGTTCCCGCTGACCGCATCGTATATGTTGATTTTCAGCCTGTCGAGATAGCCTTCCACTTGCCCCGCCTGCGCCACGTGAACGACGTCGCCGCTTTCACGATCGAGCAGGCTGATGCATGCCATGCGGATCATGCCGGATGCTACGGCAATACTACAGGCCGTCTCGAACAATTGACCGCGTTCACGGATATGGATATTGGCCGAATTGATTTCGCTCAGCATCTTGTACAGTATGCCGATCCGCTCGATCGACTGTTGCATCTGGGCGCGCTCGGTGAAATCGATCAGGAACGCCGTACTGATAGGCCCATCACTCAAAACCATGCGTTTCGCCGCAACAACCAGGGGGAACTGCGTGCCATCCCTGCGCAGGCCGGTTGTTTCATAGGTGGTATCGGTAGGCAAACCCTCGATGCGCCGCTTGATCCGATCTTCTACTTCGCCCCTGCATTGCGGTGCGATCTGATTGATCACGGGCTTTCCGCGCACCTCTGCAACATCGTCGTAGCCGAACATTTTGAGATGTGCGGCATTCACGTCGACCGAATAGCCATCGCGGCTGAACGAAATCGCAACAGGCGACTGCTCGACTATGGCGCGGAACCGCGCCTCGCTTTCTTTCAAGGATACCTCGATGCTTTTGCGTTCCGTAACATCGCGGCCGATGATGACCAACGCCCTGCGCTGGTTGCGTTCATCGAACAGGGGAACCTTGACGACATCGAAATGGATAGTATTTCCATCGGGATCGACGACGATTTCCTCATCATGGAAAATCCCTCCCGCTTCCCAGGCTCGTTCGTCGCTGGACTTGCAGGCAGCCATGGCTGCCTGCAAGCGCGGATTGAGTAGGCCGATCTCCTTATCGGTCAGGTTGCGCCACTCCTCTCCTTTCAGGCCGAAAAGATGCAGGCATACTTCATTGGCGATCAGCCAGCGGCCTTCGCCATCCTTGAACTGGATCGAATCGGGCACCGATTCGATCAATGTGTTCAACTGCGCCTCTCTAGCCGCCAGCGCATCTTCTGCCAATTTGCGCTCGGTGATATCGATGGCGCTGGCGACGAAGCGCACGACCTTGCCTTGATCATCCTTCAGAACGGAGACGAAAATCTCGGCCAGAACGGTCCTTCCATCCTTCCTGAGAAAGCGTCTTTCGTAGTGCATGTGATCGGCCAGCCCCTTGGCGAGCCGCTCGTAGCGTTGCCGGGAATCCTCTCTGTCCCCCGGACTGATGATCTCGGCCACGGTCTTGGTCAGCACTTCTTCCGCGCTGTAGCCGGTCATATTCAAGGCTATCTGGTTGGCCTGCACGATACGACCGCTTTCCGGATCGGTGGCGATCATGCCGGTGGGTGAATTCTCAAACAACGACCGGAAATTTCGCTCGGAGGTCGACAGTTGCTGCTGCATTTCCCGGGTCAGTGCCGTGCTGATGACGATCACCATCGCCAGGATGCCGATGGGGCCGAGTTCAACGAAATCGAGGATCGACAACCGCACGAGTATGCTCTCGACCTGGAACAGCAAAAATATCCCGATCCCGAATATCATGTACAAGTCAGCGCGCTGGCGATCCCGATGAAACACTGTGGCCAAGGCGTAGAGCGCGTATCCGAATGCGACAACGATCCCGGCAATGGCGATGAAGGCCGCCGGGCCATTGTGACCCATCCCGCGAGTGATGGCCTCGCCCCAAGGCAAGTGCAGGGTATAAATCCCGTCCAATTGGTCGTATTGCAGGCTATAGAGTTGTGCCAGGTTGACCACAAACAAAAAAGCAAATAGCACGGTCAACGCCGCCAGCAAAAATCGTGGTCTAATCCCCGTGCGCAGGGCGATGAACCAGATGAACAACGGATAAAACACCATTCCGGCGGCGAGCGTCTCCTTGAGCGCCCGGACGAACTCGCTGAAGTTGCTTGTCTGCAGGGACCGGGAATGAAAAATAGCGAGCAGGACCGCACACATGCATATGCCGGCAAACAGCATTTGCATGTAGTCGCGGGGAGTCTTCAGCGCGATAGTCAGGTGATGGATCGTGGCGTAAACCATGATGCCCGCCAACAGATACAAGCTTGGGATTTCGATTTGGTACATCCCGCCCCCAACTTCGCGATTAGGGGTTAATTATAACGAGAATACTCAGGAATTCTCCTTCGTCCAACAAGATGATTGACGATATATTTCCAAGGATTCGTAGACTTCCGAGTCAGAGCCTCAAGAATGCGGAATTTCTGCTTCGCGAAAGCGCCCGGTTCGCTGTCGTCTTGGTGACTACCGCTTGTGCACAACCATGATGCATAAAGGGATTTTTTCTCGTTCCACGCTGCGGCTAACTTGAGGTATCCTGCTCCCTGTGTCGCGCCACTTACCTGCAAAGGACAGCACCATGGTCATCCCAAAATCCACGTTACGGCCCAAGATGATGCCACAGTGCATGGGCAGGCTGCCGACAGCATGAACAAGAAACAGATCCAAACCGTGAAACAGGGCGGGCAGCGCTCGCCGCGCAAGCAAACAAAGGCAAAGCTCGCCGGTGCGGCGCGGGCTTCGGTGCGATCCTCCGAAGAACTCATGAACGAACTGCGCATGTACCGGAACGAGCAGGAGACGCAGAACGAGCGACTGCGGCAGACGCAGGTATCTCTGGAAGAATCGCGGGGCCGTTACATCGACTTCTATGACTTCGCTCCGGTCGGTTATCTCGCCCTGACCGACAAGGGCCTGATCTCCGAGATCAATCTCACCGCTGCGTCGCTGCTCGGGGTGGATCGCAACAAATTGCTGAAGCAGCGTCTTGCCCGCTTCATCGCCCCTGAAGACATCGACCGCTGGCGTCAGCATCTGCTGCTCGTGCTGAAGAGCGATGAAAAACTGACTTGCGAGCTTGTTTGCAAACGCGAAGACGGCACGTCCTTTTATGCCCAGATGGATTGCATACGGCTGCTGAAGGAGGGCAAGGCGCCCATGGTGCGCATCGTGCTGAACGATATCACCGAGCGCAAGCAGATGGATGAGGTGGTGCGCGAACAGGAGGAATTCTTCCGCATGATCGCCGAGAACACCGAGGACTTCATAGCGGTGCTCGACCTGGAAGGACGAAGGCTCTACAACAGCCCCTCATACGCCAGGCTGTTCGGCGACGCCGAACAGTTGATGGGCACGGATTCCTTCGCCGAGGTACACCCCGAAGACCGGGAGTATATCAAGCGGATATTCAGAAAGACGGTGCGCTCCGGCGTCGGGCTCCGGGCGGAATACCGTTTCGTGCTGGAGGATGGCAGTATCCGCCACATGGAATCGCGCGGCGGCGTGATCAGAAACCGCCTTGGCAAGGCGTTGCGTGTCGTCGTCGTATCCCGCGATGTCACCGCGCGCAAACTGATCGAGGAAGAGATCCTCAACCTGGCATTCTATGACGAGCTCACCAAGCAGCCCAACCGCCGTTTGCTCAACGACCGGCTGGCACAATGCATGGCTGCCAGCAAACGAAGCGGCCGCTTTGGCGCGCTGATGTTCCTGGATATGGATAACTTCAAACCGCTCAACGATACGTTCGGTCACAGTGCAGGCGACCTGTTGCTTGTGGAAGTGGCGCGCCGGATCGGCAAATGTGTGCGCCAGGTTGATACGGTCGCGCGCTTCGGCGGCGACGAGTTCGTGGTGATGCTCAGCGAGCTGGATACCGACAAGGACAGGTCAACCAGGGAAGCCGCCGTCGTCGCCGAAAAGATCCGCGTCGCCCTTGCCAAGCCTTATCTGCTGACAGTCCGGCACGCCGGGGAAGCGGAGACCACCGTGGAACACCTTTGCACGTCTAGCATCGGCGTGGTGCTGTTCATCGATCACGAGAACACTGCGGAAGACATCATCAAGCAGGCGGATGCCGCGATGTATCAGGCGAAACATGGCGGGCGCAATCAAATCCGTTTTTTCGATTCAGCTGTCGCGGCAGAATCATGAAAACGGTTGCTGCAGGTAGCCGGTTGCCGGCCACCCGCGTCACCCTCGACGATTGCGCATCGGTCGAGGGTGACGGGGCACAGCAACTTGCAGGGCAAACCTGCGGCGTTGCGGCTTATTTCAGTTTTTCGATGCCCAGCATCTTGAGGATGCTCTTTTCATAGAATGGTTCGGAAGAACCCTTCTTCATCTTGCGGATGAAATATTTTTCAAACGCAACCTTGGCGACGTGCACCCATTTGCCTTCCGAGAACCAGTTCACGTTGCGTGGCGGGATCTGCGGCAACGCGACAAACGCCACGCCGGTATCGCCGAAATCGGCCAGGCAGACCGCGTTCCAGGTCGCTTCCGTGTCAGCCGGCGCGCCGGTCAAGTCGGCATGGATGTTGTTCACGGTTGCAGTCACCATCGACTCGATCATGTAGCCGGTCTTGGGCGTGCCGGTCGGCACCGGAGTTGCTTCCACGGGGGGGATGGCCACGCACACGCCGATCGCAAAGATATTCTTGTACTTGGGATTGCGTTGGTGCTTATCCACAAGTATGAAGCCGCGTGCCTGGCTGAGGCCCTCGATGCCGAACACCGCATCCACACCCTTGAAGGCGGGCAGCATCATGCTGTATGCAAACGGCAGCTCATGCTTCTTCTTCTCCACCCCCATGTCGTCGTGTTCGGTGACATACATCTTGCCCGCTTCGACTTTGGTGACTTTTGCGTTGCATATCCACTTGATGTCGTGGTCGCGCATGCCCGATTCGAGGATCCCCTTGGAATCGCCCACGCCGCCCAATCCCAGGTGACCGATATAAGGCTCGGAGGTCACGAACGTCATCGGCACCTTGTTGCGTATCCTGCGGCGGCGCAGGTCGGTATCCATGATGAAGGCATACTCATAGGCAGGACCGAAACATGACGCGCCCTGCACGGCGCCGACGACGATAGCACCGGGATTCTTGGTGAAGCCATCCCATGCCTCATGCGATTTCATCGCGTGATCCACATTGCAGACAGAATAGGTAAACCCGCCGTTCGGCCCCAAGCCCTCGACCTCATCGAAAGCGAGTTTCGGGCCGGTGGCGATTACCAGATAGTCATAGTCGACCGTCTTGCCGTCATTGAGTTCGAGCTGGTTCTTGTCCGGATGGACGCGTTTCACGCCGGTCGAGATAAAATCGATGCCCTTGCGTTCCAGGTAGCTGCGCATCGGAAACTCGATGTCCTTGCGGTCGCGCCATTTGACCGCCATCCACGGATTCGACGGCGTGAATTGAAAATTGTCCCTGTCCGAGATGAGTGTCACCTTGTCGCCCTTGCCGATCTTTTCCTGCATTTCGTAGGCTGCGGGCATCCCGCCTATGCCTGCGCCCATGATTACGATGTGTGCCATTTGATCTCCTGGGTTGATGGATGGAACTACCGATTTAATATGCTGTAATGTAACGACAACTGCACGGTGCAAGTATACCCACTTTGGGATTTAACGGCGCGAAAAAAATGGCAATTTCTTGTTCAGGATATGCGTTGCTTTAGCACTGTATTTTGTCACCATCCTGATCATCAGTCGGCCGAGGCAGAGTTATAAAAAAGGGGGATATCTGCATGATATACTCGCAAAAAAGCATATCGATATCTTGTTACAAATTCCCGCATTGTATTGGAGCAAAATTAGGGACATAATTCGAAAACCTTCTGTTCGCATTTGTTTTGACGGAATCAAAAAAAACTTCAACCAGGATTCTGCAAACTCTCTCAGATGGTGACAGATTTCGATCGCGACAATTATTCCGAGAGATGCCAACTCTGCATTTGTGCGTTATTGTTGCCGCTAAGTCTATTTTTGCATTTCGGGGAACGTCATGTCAGCAAACAAAACTTGTGTTGTGGTCGTATCGGGCTCGCTGGAACGCCTGCAGATGGCAGCGATGGTCGCTTCGGTCGGGGCAGTCAGCGGCCAGGAGGTGATGGTTTTCCTGTCGATGAACGCGTTGCCGTATTTTGTCAAAGGCAATACCTCGAAAGCGCCGCATGAAGGTGATATGGGCAAGTTGATGGCAACCAAGAAGGTGCCCGAATTCAAGACCCTGTTCGAGCAGGCGGTCGAGCTCGGTGATGCGAAGATCTATCCTTGTTCGATGGCGATGGACATACTCGACGTGGAGCAGGAGGAGCTTGAGGGCTATCTGCAGAAGGCAACCGGACTGACCAAGTTTCTTCACGATGCCCAGGACGGGCAGATTTGGACTTTTTGATATTCGGAGAATGACAGGATGGCTGAAAAGAAAATCGTTGATGGACGAGGGAGCTTTTGCCCGGGTCCGCTGATGGAGCTGATCGTGGCATTGAAGTCGTCACAGGTCGGCGATGAACTGGAAGTGTTGTCAACCGACAAGGGTTCGGCCAACGACATTCCGGAGTGGCTTAACAAGGTCGGCCACGAATACATTTCGACGACTGAGGCTGACGGTGTTTGGCATATCACTTTGCGCAAGAAGAAGTAGTTTATTCATGTAACAATAACTGACTGGGAGGTAACATGAAAAAGATACTGATAGTTGGCGGTGGCATGGGCGGCACAATACTGGCGAACAACCTGGCCAGACGATTAACCAATGAGCTCAAGACCGGCAAGGTTAGCATCACGATGCTGTCGGCCTCCGACAAACACATGTACCAGCCCGGCCTGCTATATCTGGCGGTGGGCAGGATCACTCCCGACGAACTGTACCGCGACCAGGCAAGTCTGCTCGAGCCGGGCATCGAGTTTCACGTCGATCCCGTCGAGGAATTCAAGCTCGACAACAACCACGTCAAGACCAAGAGCGGCAGGATTTTTGATTACGACTACATGGCCATCGCCACCGGCTCGCGCATGTTCCCGGAGGGGATTCCCGGCATGGTGGAAGGCGCGGAGACTTTCTACACCGAGGAAACCGCGCTGAAGATGTGCAAACGGCTGCAATCGTTCGAGGGTGGCAAGGTGGTGATCACCGTCGGCGTGCCGCACAAGTGCCCGATGGCTCCGCTGGAAATCACCTTCATGCTGCACGACTACTTCAAGGATCGCGGCATGGCCGACAAGGTGCAACTGCAATACACCTACCCGATCGGACGCGTGCACAGCCTGGAAAACGTCGCCAAATGGGCGGCTCCGGAAATGGACAAGCTCGGCATCAAGTACGAGACCTTCTTCAACATCAAGGAAGTGGATGCAAAGAACAAGGTGTTGAAGAGCGAGGAAGGAAACGAGATCAAGTATGACCTGCTGATCACAATTCCGACCCACAAGGGCATGGAGGTGCTCGAGAAGAACGGCCTGGGCCAGAACGGGTGGATTCCGACCAACAAGACCAAGCTGAACATGGAAGGCCGCAACAACGTGTTCGTGCTCGGCGACACCACCAATATCCCGATCAGCAAAGCGGGCTCCACCGCGCACTTCGAGGCCGACGCGCTGGGCGAGAACCTGGCCGCGATCGTCAAGATGGGCATGCCGGTGCGCGAATACGACGGCAAGGTATTCTGCTTCATCGAAGCCGGCAAAGATCGCGCAAGCTATGCGATGTTCGACTACAAGAATCCGCCCGATCCCAAAGCGCCGACCAAGGCGGTGCACTGGTTCAAGATGGCCTACAACAAGCTCTACTGGATATCCGCGCGCGGACTCCTTTAACGTGGAGGTGTGAGATGACTACAGAAACCCAAAATACGGAAATCAGGGACGAAAAGGCCGTCATGAGTTTTGAACTCGAGCGCGTGATCGCGGCGGGCCGCGATTCGCTGACTGATGAAATGGTCGGACGCCTCGCCGGTTCGGCGGCGGAAGCGCTCGACCTGGTCGACAAGGCCGGACGGGCCGGCTTGAGCAAGGCGATTCCGGCGATCGCCGAGATGGTCAACAACGGCGACCTCGAGCGCCTGTCACAACTCGCCCGGGTCTATCATGCCGCACAGGACGCACTGACCGATGAAATGATCGGTCGCATGGCAGAAACGCTGGGCGAAGGCATGTCCCTGCTGGACCGCGTCAACCGCAGCGGCTTCTGGCGGCTGGTCGAGGTGATGGAACGTCTCGAATCTACCGGTGCGCTGGAGCGCATCGCGACCAGCCTGCCGCAATTGCTGGAACGCCTCGAATTGGTGTCCGGCATGCTGAGCTGTCTGGAGAACGCGGCGAAAAATAGCAAGGCTCAACCGGCCAAGGGCGGTATAGGCAGCCTGTGGCATATCATGACGGACGAAAAAGCCGTGAACTCGCTACAGTTTTTATTGAACATGAGCGAACAAATGCAGGAGCATTGCGCGAAACCCAAGTAATGAAGGAATCATCGGACTAAACGAAGCACGGCAGGTTCGACCTGCCGTTTTCGTTTATGCAGAACCTGTTCCGCCGCTCACCCGTGCTATGCCGGCGAGATCACGCGCGGAATATACTTCGGCGAACCCGGCTTGCCGCAACAGCGCGCGCACCTGTGCCGCCTGGTCGTAGCCATGCTCCAGCAACAACCAGCCATTGGCGTTGAGATGTTGTTTGGCTTGTGCGGCGATGCGGCGGATATCGTCCAGACCGTCCGTGCCGGAAGCCAGCGCAGTTACGGGCTCAAAGCGCACATCACCCTGAGCCAGATGCGCATCGCCCGCAACGATGTAAGGCGGATTGGCAACGATGATATCGAAATGCTCGCCATGCAAAGCGGAGAACCAGTCGCTTTTCAAAAAGCGCACGTTGGCCAAGCCGAGCCGCTGCGCGTTGATCTGTGCCACCTCCAGCGCGGCAGCTGACATATCCACCGCGACCACTTCCGAATCGCGCCGTGCATGCGCGATACTCAGCGCGATCGCGCCGCCGCCGGTGCCCAGATCGAGTACGCGACATCCCTTCCCTCTCCCGGCCTGTCGGCCACCCTCTCGCGCTTGCGGGGAGAGCGCAGCGAGGGGGGCGAAGCCGGCCGGGGGAGAGGGAACGCGCCGCAACGCCTCGTCAACCAGCAATTCTGTTTCGGGACGCGGGATGAGAGTTGCAGGCGTCACTTTGAAAGTCAGCCCGTAAAATTCGCGCTCGCCAAGCAGGTAAGCGATCGGTTCGCCGCCCGAACGCCGCTCGAGTAGCGCGATGTAGCGCGCATATTGAGCTGCGTCGAGCTGCTGCTCCGGGTGCGCGAGGAGGTGGGCGCGATTCACTTTCAGAACGGCTTGCAACAGGCATTGCACCTCGATGCGCGCACTGCCGGGTTCGAGGTTCAGCGTTGCTTGCAGCTGCTGGCTGTGGAGTCCGAATATTTCCCCGATGCAGAGAGTCATACGGAATATCGCGTAGGGTGGGCAGGTTTTATTTGCCCACGCGGTAATGAATCCGCGTGGGCACAACAGCGTGCCCACCCTACAAAATCAGCTAACATCTTCCGCCATCGCGGCCAGCTGCTCGGCCTGATGCTCGGCCATCAGCGCACCGGTCAGTTCGCCGAGGTCGCCGTCCATGATCGCATCCATTTTGTACAGCGTCAGATTGATGCGGTGGTCGGTCACGCGGCCCTGCGGGAAATTGTAGGTGCGGATGCGCTCGGAGCGGTCGCCGCTGCCCACCAGGCTCTTGCGCGCCGCGGCGGTCCTGGCATTCTGCTCGCGCACCTGCGCGTCCTTTATGCGCGCGGCCAGCACGCGCATCGCCTGCGCCTTGTTCTGGTGCTGGGACCGGCCGTCCTGGCATTCCACGACCACGCCGGTCGGCAGATGGGTGATGCGCACCGCAGAATCGGTCTTGTTGATGTGCTGGCCGCCGGCGCCGGAAGCCCGGAATGTGTCGATGCGCAGTTCGGCGGGATTCAGCACCACGTCGTCGACTTCATCCACCTCCGGCATGATCGCCACGGTGCAAGCCGAGGTGTGCACGCGGCCCTGGGTCTCGGTGGCCGGCACGCGCTGCACGCGATGCGCGCCGGACTCGAATTTCAGCACCGAGTATGCGCCCTGTCCGGCGATGCGCGCGATGATCTCCTTGTAGCCGCCCATCTCGCCGGGGCTTTCCGAGATGACTTCGACCTGCCAGCGCTTGCGCTCGGCGAAACGCGCATACATGCGGAACAGGTCACCGGCAAACAGCGCCGCCTCGTCGCCGCCGGTTCCGGCGCGTATCTCCAGGAACACGTTGCGTTCATCGTTGGGGTCCTTGGGCAGCAGTTGCAGCTGCAATTCGCTGTCGAGCTGCGCGAGGCGCGCCTCGCCCTGTCTGATCTCGGCGTCGGCGAATTCCTTCATGTCCGGATCGCCGGCCATGTCCCGCGCGGCGTCTATATCGGATTGGCAGGCGTGATACGCATGATACAGTTCCACCACCGGTTCGAGCTCGGCACGCTCGCGGTTCAGCTTGCGAAACGTGTCCATGCTCTTGGTGGCTTCTTCGGTACTCAGCAGTTGATTGACTTCGAGCAGACGCTCGCTCAATTGAGCGAGTTTGACGGCGATACTGGGATTCATTCGGCGGCTTGCTTATTCGTCCGGATTCAGGTGATACAGACGATGGATCAGTTCTAGAAATGCCTCCCGGTCACCGCTGTGCGCTTGATTCAGCGCGTGGGTGGGCGCGTGCAGGAATTTGTTGGTCAGGCTGCTGCTCATCGTTTCGAGCACCTTCTCCGGATTCTCGCCCTTGGCCAGCAGGCGCAGGGCCTTCTCCAGTTCGTGGCGGCGATTGCGTTCGGCGTGGTCGCGCAGCGCGCGTATCGTCGGGACCGCTTCGCGCGATTCCATCCAGTGCAGGAAATCGGACACGCTGGAATCTATGATCACCTCGGCTTCCCTGACCGCCCCCTGGCGCGCATCGAGCCCGTCTTTCACCACCTCGGCGATGTCGTCCACGCTGTACAGGAACACGTCGCTCAATTCGGCGACTTCGGCCTCGACGTCGCGCGGCACGGCCAGGTCCACGATGAACAGCGGCCGGTGCTTGCGCGCCTTGAGGGCGCTCTCGACCATGCCCTTGCCCAGGATGGGCAACGGGCTTGCGGTGCAGGTGACGATGATGTCGTGTCTTGCCAATTGCTCCGGCAGGTCGGTCAGCGTGATCGCCGTCGCGTTGATGCGTCGCGCCAGTGTCTGCGCGCGTTCCAGCGTGCGGTTCGCGACAGTGATGTGTTTGGGCGAGCGCGCCGCAAAATGCACCGCATTGAGTTCTATCATCTCGCCCGCGCCGATGAACAGCACGCTCTGTTCGGAGATGCTCGGAAAGATGCGCTCGGCGAGCCTGACCGCGGCGGCGGCCATGGACACCAGGTTGGCGCCGATCTCGGTCTGGGTTCGCACATCCTTTGCCACCGAGAAAGTGCGCTGGAACAATTTGTGCAGCAAAAAACCCAGCGTCCCGGCCTGCTCGGCCTGGCGCACCGCCTGCTTCATCTGCCCGAGTATCTGCGGCTCGCCCAGCACCATCGAATCCAGGCCGCTGGCCACGCGGAACGAGTGCTTCACCGCCTGTTCGCGCGGCAGCGTGTAGAGATAAGGCTCGATGTCCTTGCGCGACATCTGGTGATATTGCGCCAGCCAGTCGATGGCAAGGTCGGGATACGCAGCGTTGCAATAAAGCTCCATGCGGTTGCAGGTCGACAGTATCGCCGCCTCTTTCGCGGCACCGTTTTCCACCAGGTCGCGCAGGGCATTCTCCAGGCCGTCCGCATTGAACGCGACCTGCTCGCGCACGTCGAGCGGCGCGGTTTGGTGGTTGATACCAAAGGTGAATAGCTGCATCTCTTATTTATGCCTGACAACAGAGCCTAAAATTGAGGCGGATTATAGTCGGAACGGCTGTGTAATGCTATCCGGGCGGATCAGTGCACGCTGATACAATACGCGGCTGCAAAATCCATGCTGAATCGCTACGCAAATGGCAATCAAGGCAACCATCTTCAAAGCTGCGCTCCAGATCGCCGACATGGACCGCCATTACTACGCCGAACATGCGCTGACGCTGGCCCGGCATCCCAAACCGACGAACGCATGATGGTGCGCCT
Organism: uncultured beta proteobacterium; assembly: GCA_963723415.1. Taxonomy (GTDB): domain Bacteria; phylum Pseudomonadota; class Gammaproteobacteria; order Burkholderiales; family Gallionellaceae; genus Gallionella. The sequence goes on from CAVRQB010000005.1 coordinate 90,152, forward strand.
GCTCGCCTTTGTGCTGTATGCGGATGACGCGCTGGTCTTTGGCAAAGGCGTCAGCAGCGACGAGGAACCCGACCTGTGGCACAAGGATCTGACCGGCGCGATCGAGCGCTGGATAGAGGTGGGGCTGCCCGATGAGCGCGCCATCCGCAAGGCCAGCGCCCGCGCCGCTCAGGTCGTGGTGATCAGTTACGGCCGCGCCGCCGACATCTGGTGGAACGAGAATCACGGCAAACTGCAGCGCCTAAACAACCTCACCGTGCTCAGGCTGGACAGCGAGACCACCTTGGCCCTTGCCGCACTGGCCAGCCGCACAATGCAGCTGCAGTGCACGATACAGGAAGGCCACATCATGGTGACCAGCGCTGCCGGCATGCTGGAGGTCGAGCCGAAAATCCTGCAGGGCAGCCTGCGTCCGGCTCAGTAATCGCTGGCCCGCCAATGCTGTTCCGGCAAACCGTGTTTCAGGAACAGTTCCCGGGCGATCTTCACCTGGTCCGCGGAACCAGCCGCATAGACATCGAAGCGGTGCAGGTCGGGATAGTCGCTGACGATATCGGCCAGCACGGGTCCCGCATCAGCCGCTTGCGGGTGCGGGACGTAGGTGAAATTGTCCAGTGCATCGGTCCAGGCCCGGCACAGGTTGTTCTGATAGTGCCCTGCCTCGTCCGCCAGCCAGTGCAAGTCCATCGACTCGGCCAGATCCAGCGACATCGCATGCTGGATCAGGCTTTTGATCGGGGCAAAGCCGGCGCCGAACGCGACAAAGATGATCGGGCGCGCGGAGGAGTCTTCCAGCACGAATTCGCCGTAGGGCCCTTCCATGTCGATGCTGTCATGCGCTTTCAAACCGCCAAACGGCAGTTCTGAAAAAGCATCGTCCGGATTGCGCAATACCTGTATCTCGATATGCCGTTCTTCGCAGGGGCAGCTGGCGACGGCATAGCGTCCGCTCACGCCATGCACCGACAGCTGCACCGACTGCCCGGCGAGAAAATGCAGCCGCTGGCTGCGCGGCGCGAGCAGATGCAGCGCGGCCACCCGGGGATTGAACTCCTCGACAGATTTGACCTTGACCGGCATCTGCTGGACAGGGATGTCCCGCGCGCCGGCCACGCCGGCCTCGATCACCACATCGTTCACTGCCGCGCAGGAACACATCAGGATCACGCCGGCATCCTTCTCCGCCTGGCTCAGCACATAGTCATGCGCGCGGACCTTCTTGACCTCGCCGGAAACCAGACGCGCCCGGCATTCGCCGCAGTTTCCGTTGTTGCAGCCGTAGCTGAGCGAAACCCCGGCACGCAGCGCGGCCTCCAGAAGCGTGTCGTTGCTCTCGACGGAAAATACGTGGCCGCTGGGCTGGATGGTGACTTGTGCCGACATGATCCTGAGTATCCTTTCCTGTGCGATGACCGCCTGGACCTTTGCGGCATCGGGCGGTATTTCAGCCAGATGGCGCACGATGAACGCGCGCAGCGTATGCAGCGCATGGCGCGTTTCTTTGCCGTGTTCTTCCGGGCTCTGCTCTTCCTCGATCTCGTCGATCTTTTCATCCAGCCACGACAACACCTGGCTGTAATGCATCAACAGCGCCTTGGTGGCGGCATATTCCTTGCCCAGCTCGAACAGCCGCGCCGCCAGCACCTCCTTGTCCGGCAAGGCGCGTTCGAAGACGCGCTTGCCGAAGGCCTTCTCCTTGATCTCGGTGATGCGGCGGAATTCAGCATCGTCATCCCATTTCACATCGGGAAATGCGCGCAACAGCTCGTTCAGCTCGACCATACCATCAAAGGTGTCCAGCGTGCCCCCGCGTATCATCTCCTGCAATGCGTGACGCGATATTCCAACCAGCCTGGTGACGCGGGAAAGAGGCAGGTAATGACTCATGTCCATATATTAACTTCACCGGCGCGATTGTGAAACAAACGCCTTTGCACCCATCGCATCATCCTGATCGGGTATGGAAGCGTTTCAACATTCCGCGAAGGTTCTGCTAAAGTCCGCGCATGGGAAAAATGACTTTGGACCGCATCCTGCAATCGCAGGGGTTCGGTACGCGCAAGTGGTGCGGTCAATTGATCGCGGACGGAGAAGTCAGCATCGCCGGCGTGACCGTTACCAACAGCCGGACTGACTTCGAGACAGCCGGATTCGTGTTCAGGATATTCGGCGACGAGTGGACTTGCCGTGAACATGTCTACATCGCACTGAACAAACCCGCCAGCTACGAATGCTCCAGAAAAGCCGGTCATCATCCCGGCGTGTTGACTCTGCTACCCGAACAATTCACCCGGCGCAATGTGCAGCCGGTGGGCCGGCTCGATCATGACACGACCGGATTGCTGCTGATGTCGGATGACGGCGCGTTCATACACGCCCAGTCCTCGCCCAGGCGGCACATCCCAAAAGTCTATGTCGCCGCAACGCACGACCCGGTCACGCCCGAACTGGTCGCGAAGTTGCAGGCCGGCGTGAAACTGCACGACGAACCCGCGCCTTTGGCGGCGCTGACCTGCCTTATGCTCGATACCCGGCGCATCGAGATCGTGCTGGAGCAGGGCAAATATCACCAGGTCAAACGCATGCTGGCTGCCGCCGGCAACCATTGCGTTGCGCTGTGCCGCACCCGGATAGGCGGATTGAAACTCGATGCGCTGGGACTGGCCGAGGGCGCGTGGTGCTATCTCGACGATGCGCAACTGGCATTGCTGGTGTCCGCCTGACCATCTTTCGGCCCGTTCGCGGCGAGATATCAAAATGCCTTCGATCTGCCAGCAAGCTGACTTCAAAGAATAAGACTTGGCAGGCGGCGCAGGGTAAAATCCGCTTTTAACCTGCCGGCCCATCACCCATGTCCATACAGTGGTTCCCCGGTCACATGACCTCGGCGCGCAGAAAAGCGGCCGAGACGATGGAGTTCACCGATGTCGTCATCGAAGTGCTGGATGCGCGCCTGCCGGAAGCGAGCCGCAACCCGATGATCACGGAACTGCGCCTGCATCGCCAGCGACCCTGTCTGAAGATACTCAACAAGGCCGATCTTGCCGATCCCGAAGCCACAAAAGCCTGGCTTGATTTCTACAACCGGCAGCCCGGTGTCAGGGCGGTGGCGCTCAGCTGCAAGAATGCGGGCGATGCCGCCAGGGTGCCGGCCTTGTGCCAGCCGCTCGCGCCGCATCGCAACAGCACGCACAAGCCGCTGCGCATGATGATCATGGGCATCCCCAACGTCGGCAAATCCACGCTTATGAACACGCTGCTCAAGCGCCGTGTCGCCAATGTCGGCGACGAACCTGCAGTCACCAAATCGCAGCAGAGCCACAACATCAACGACCACATGACGCTTACCGACTCGCCCGGGCTGCTGTGGCCGAAGATCGAAAACCCGGAAGACGGGCTGAAACTCGCGACGATACACGCGATCGGACGCAATGCCGTCATTGAAGAAGAGGTCGCCGAATATCTCGCAGCACTGCTGCTTGCGCGTTATCCCGGGCTGCTCGCCTCGCGCTACGGTTTTGCCGAGGAATCACTGGATGGCGTGGGTGTGCTCCAAGCCATCGCCAAGAAACGCGGTTGCCTGCTCAAGGGCCGGGGCGGGGAACCGGACCTGGAAAAGGCGGCGATGATCCTGCTGACCGAATACCGCGGCGGCAAACTCGGCCGCATCAGCCTGGAGACCCCGGGGTCGCGCGATGCCGCGCTGGAATTATCCGGCGGAGCCCATGTACCTCATTGAAACGAAATGCTGAAGGCATGATTCGGCCGGACCAGCCGCTTTCCCCTTCTATCAGTATTGCTTCACTTCGCACTTAACCATCAACATGGTAAAGTCATCTCCAAACACCCCCGAACCGCACCGGAATTTGAAAGGAACATTCAATGAACAAGACCATTGCTTCTGTAGTTGCAGCGTCGTGTCTGGCACTGGGCGCCAATCTGGCTCATGCCGACGGCGAGAAATGTGACTCCGTCATGCACGCATCCGGACATCACGGTGGAATGGACGAGATGACATTCCGCGAACTGGATACCAATGGAGATGGCGTGATCTCCAGAAAGGAATTCGATGTCTTCAATGCGAAGCATTTCAAGGAGCTGGATACCAACAAGGACGGAAAACTCACACTGGCGGAATTGCAGGCGGGATATAAAAGCGAGGCGGGATACCATGACGGCGGCATGATGCATAGCGGCGGCATGACGCACCTTGATGAGCGCTTCAATGCCGCCGATGTGAATCATGACGGCGGACTGGATCGCGAAGAGGCCAAGCAAATGCCGATGCTGTCGCAATATTTCGATGAAGTGGACACGAACAAGGATGGCAAGGTCACCCGTCAGGAATACTTCGACGCAATGCCGCTATTGCATGGCATCAAGAAGATCGACACAAGCGGCAACACCAAAGCGGAATCGATGTAGCCGTTCCCGAAGTGACAAACGACAGGGCCAGCGTTAAGCTGGCCCTGTCGTTTCCGTAAAAAGATTGCTGCCTGTCCCGGAAGTCTCTGCCGGGCGGGCCATACCCGGCGAGAGGCAACATTGACTTCAATTCAAAGCGTACTGGCTTCGTTCGCGATCATCCTGATCGACCTGCTCGGCAGAGCAGGCTTGGACAAGGTGCTGGCGCTGGCAGGCGGACCGGCCATCGTGGCGTTATGGGCGCAATTGCAGTCGGTGGTCGAATTGGTCGGAGCTGTGACGGCGGCCGGGGTATTGCAGGGGCTGACGGTGATGATCACCCAGGTAAAAGAGGCGCGCGATGAAAACAGCCTGCTGCGTGACGCGCTGATGCTGGGCATGGGAACTTCGCTGGTAGCGGCCCTGGTCGTGGCACTGGCGTCGCCCGAGCTGTCAATATGGCTCGCCCAGAGAAAGATCGAAACGGACCTGTTCATACTTGCCGCATTGGCCGGCTGCAGCGCCGTTGTCCCGGCGACGCTCAACGCGTACTGGCTGGGCAAACACCGCCAGCAGCGCATGCTGGCGCTGGCATTGCTGACTAGTCTGGTATTGTTGCTGGTGGCCGCAGGCGCGTGGTTCAGACTGTCCTTGCGCGCGCTGATCTGGGTGCAGAGCATGGCGTTGACCGTGATAGCTTTCGTGATCTGGCGCCATATGCAAAGGATGTCCGAACCTCCCGGCAACAAGGAGGGCGGCGAGGAATACTTCAGCAAGTTGCTGAAATTCGTGCCGGTCGGACTGGTGATAGGCATCATGAGTCCGGTATCGATGCTGCTGGTGCGCAGCATGCTGTCGAGCTCCCTTTCCTGGAGCGACGTGGGATTTCTGCAGGCTTTGTGGCGTTCCACCGAATGGGTGACCTCCACCGCGGCGGGCGTCCTTTCGCTGATCTTTCTGCCGCGCTTCAGCAGCACTTACGGCTCGGCAAGATTCAGCATGGAGATGAGGCGTGCCGGTGTGATGGTATTGATACCGGCGGCTTGCTTGCTATTGCTGATCTTTTTCAACCAGCGCGCCATGCTCGCCACGCTGTATGACCCCCGGTTCATGGTCAGCGATCAAACCGCCGCGCTGTTCATGCTGGGCTGCTGGATACGCATCGCGGCCTGGCTGTTTTTGTTCGGCCTTTTTTCGGCCCACCGCACCAGGCTGATCATGGCGGGAGAATTCCTGTCATTGCCCCTGTATGCACTCCTGTTGTGGTTGTTCGCGGACGGCATGACACTGGAGCGTACCGCGCTGCTGTATCTGATCAGTTATCTGGTGTATCTCGCGTTCACGGCAATCACCCTCAGATACTCGCCCCGAAACCACGTTGTATCCGCCGGTACAGGCTGACACCGATGACTGCCCGCCAATTCCCGGACCGTTGCGGCTTAGGGTTAACCCGCGCAAGACACAAGACGCAATAGCTTTGCCAATATCCTGCCGTTTGGAGAGCATCTGCATAAATTGTGTACAATCACACCCGCAGAGCCTTGTATGCGCAAATTCCGGGGATAAAGCGAAGTCAGTCCGAGGAACTTCGGACTATGTCCGGTGACTTAAACAGGTGAGGAGCGAAAGATGACAAGATTCACACAGACCGCGCATGCATTCTGGATTGTGGCCGTGACAACCGCGCTGGTCGGTTGCAGTGAAGGAGAGAAGGCGCCGCCAGCCCCGGTTGCGCCTCCCGTGCCACTCACCGTCGGGGGTTCGGTTTCCGGGCTTCCCGGCAGCGGACTGGTACTCCAGCTCAACGGAGCGAACGATCTGCCGGTCAGCGCCAACGGCCGGTTCAATTTTCCCAATGCGTTAGCCAAAGGCAGCAGCTACTCCGTCACTGTCAAAGCGTCGCCTTCCTCGCCCATCAGACAGACCTGCTCAGTCGCCCTGGGTAGCGGTAGTATCGTCGGTTCAGCGGTCAACAATATCTCCGTCACTTGCGTCACCAATAACTTTGCAGTCGGCGGCACGGTCTCCGGACTTTCAGGCAAAGGCCTGATGCTTCAGCTCAACGGGACGACTGACCTGGCGATCGCAAAAAATGGCAATTTCATTTTCCCTGGAGTCCGCCTGCCCGACGGCAGCGACTATAACGTCGCCATAAAGACGACGCCTGCCAAACAAGCATGCATCATCAAACCCGTCAGCGCGGCGTTTGACAAGGACACCCTGAATATAGTCTCGGTAACCTGCTCCAGGAAAGGCCGCCGCAAATAAGGCCGGCAAGATTTTCTTGCATCTCTCAAAAGCAGTGTTGCCTGGATGGGCGGCTTGGGGGATTCGGCAATACTTGGCCTGTCCGTTTATGACTGTTCTGAATAATGAAACCTGCAATGTCCGCACTTCTGTTCTTTTGGCGTAGAGCACCAGTCTCGAGCACGCGATGAAATTCCCTCTGCCGGAAGAAGACATGATCCTGGAATGGAAACGCCGTCTGGTGTTCTGGAGCGGAGCTCTCAGCGTGGGGGTGGCTGCGATTCTGTTTGCAGTCGCTTCGGAATGGGCGAATGGCGTATTCCACAAGATGCTTGCCATTTCGTCTTATCTGCCGCTGCTCGTCACCCCGCTCGGGCTCGCGCTGATCGTCTACATCACCCGAAAGTACTTTCCCGGCGCACAAGGCAGCGGCATCCCCCAGGTCATCGCATCGCTGGACCCCAAGGAAAGCAGCAAGGTCCGCGAGCAAGTACTATCGCTGCGTGTGACCATGGGGAAGATCGTCCTCACCATCCTGGGGCTGATGTGCGGAACATCCGTGGGCCGCGAAGGCCCTACCGTGCAGATCGGCGCATCCATCATGCACAAACTGGGCAGTCTTGCCAGGTTCCCCAAGCACGACCTGGAAAAGGGGCTGATCCTCGCCGGCGCCGCCGCCGGTGTGGCCGCTGCATTCAATACGCCGCTGGCAGGGATCGTGTTCGCCATCGAGGAGATGAGCCGTTCATTCGAAGAACACAACAGCACGACCATCCTGATGACGGTGATCATCGCCGGTATCGCATCGCTCGCGATACTCGGCAATTATTCCTATTTCGGCCATACCAACGAATCGATGGGTTTTGGCAAGGAATGGTATGTGGTCATCGTTTGCGGCATCGTGGGAGGCTTGCTGGGCGGGGCCTTCAGCCGGGCGCTGATCGAGGTCAACAAAGGCCTGGCGGGGCGCATGGGTGCATGGATAAAGGCAAAACCGATCGAATTCGCAGCAGCCTGCGGGCTGCTGCTGGTACTGGTGGGGCTGGCTTCGGGCAACAATACCTACGGCAGCGGATACAGCGAAGCGAAAACGCTGCTCGACGGCAATTCGACCTTGCCGGAAAGCTACGGCCTGCTGAAAATGATCGCCACGGTGATCTCATACATCAGCGGGATACCGGGCGGGATCATGGCGCCGACGCTCTCCGCCGGAGCGGGTTTCGGCGCCAACCTTGCACCCTTCTTTTCCACCGTGCCAGTCGGTGCGACGATCATACTCGGCATGGTCGCCTACTTTGCCGGCGTCACCCAGGCGCCGATCACCGCCTTCGTCATTGTCATGGAAATGATAGACAACCACGAAATGGTGTTGCCGCTGATGGCCGCCGCATTCATTGCCAAGGCCTGCTCGCGGCTGGTCTGCCCGACACCGATATTTCACACGATGTCGCAGAACTTCATCTACAAGCCGCCGCCAAAAAAGGATATCGGGAGCAAGACTTCGTCATTCATCCAGCGGGAGTCCGACTAGATACTGATATCCTGTGCCGCGATCAGCCCTGTTTGTTCCCGGCCAGTCCTCTGGCTTCCTCAAGTTCGATCTTGCAGAAATACTCGGCTTCCAGCCACATCACATTGATGATGCCGAAAGCCATTGCAAGTCCAACACCGAGCATCCAAGCGAAATACCACATGATCTTTCCTTTCAGTAAATGTTATGGTCGTTGGCGCGCACCGTTTCGACCGTGATCTTCCCGCGCAGCACGCTGTAAACCCACGAAGTGTAGGCCAGCACGATCGGCAGGAAGATCAGCACCACCCAGAACATGATCTGCAGTGTCAGGTGGCTGGAAACAACATCCCATATGGTCAGGCTGCTGCGCGGATCAGAACTCGACGGCATGATGAACGGGAACATCGCGATGCCTGCGGTGAAGATCACGCCGGTGAGCATCACCGAACTTGCAATGAAAGCCGTGACGGGCCTTTTCGCGGCGGACAAGACAATCGCCAGCAGCGCACCTGCTATGCCCAGCAGCGGGGCCAGCCACAGCAGCGGATGGCTGTGATAATTGCTCATCCATGCCCCGGCGACCTTCTCTACCGTCTTGTCGAGCGGTGTCGATTCGACATTGCCGGATAGCATCGACACGATGTGATAACCGTCTATCCCGTTCATGATCCAGATCCCCGCGCCGATGAACGCCAGGATGAAAATCGCCCCGGTGATTTTGGTGGCGCGGCGCGCGCGTTCCGCGAGCACGCCCTCGGTCCTGATTTGCAGGTAGATCGAGCCGTGCATCAGCAACATCGTCAGGCTGACCACGCCGGCGAGCAAACCGAACGGGTTGAGCAAGGCCCAGAAGGTGCCGGTGTAGGTCACGCGCATGTCGTTGTCGAAGCTGAACGGTACGCCTTGCAGCAGGTTGCCGAACGCAACGCCGAAGATCAGCGCGGGCACGAAACCGCCGGCAAACAGTCCCCAGTCCCAGGCGGAACGCCAGCGCGGATCGGCCACCTTGCTGCGGTAGTCGAAACCCACCGGCCGGAAGAACATCGCGAACAGGGTCAGTATCAGTGCGATGTAGAACCCGGAAAATGCTGTCGCGTAAACGATAGGCCATGCGGCGAAGATCGCGCCGCCGGCGGTGATGAACCAGACCTGGTTGCCGTCCCAGGTGGCGCCGATGGAGTTGATGATGACGCGGCGTTCGTTGTCATTCCTGCCGAGGAAGGGCAGCAGCGCGCCGACACCCAGGTCGAATCCATCGGTGACGGCAAAGCCCACCAGCAGCACGCCGACGAACAGCCACCAGATCAATTTCAGTGTTTCATAGTCGAATATCATGTTCGTCTCCTTAAGCTTTTCCGTAATTGCCGGTATGCAGGCTCTGCGGGCCGAGGCGCGCATACTTGAACATCAGGTACATTTCGGCCACCAGCAGCAATGTATAGAAGCCGACGAAACCGGCAAGGCTGAGATACACGCTGTTCACGGCGAGGTTGGAAGTGCTCAACTGCGTCGGCAGGATGCCGCTAATGGTCCAAGGCTGCCGGCCGTATTCGGCGACGATCCAGCCCATCTCGGCGGCGATCCACGGCAGAGGGATGCAGTACAGCGCCAGCCGCAGCAGCCATTTCTTTTCGGCAATGGTGCGCCTGGCGGTGTAGTAGAAAGTGGCGGCGAAGATGAACAGGAGGGTGAAGGCGATCGCCACCATGATGCGGAAGGTCCAGAACATGGGCGCGACTTTCGGTATCGTGTCGCGCGCCGCCATCTTGATCTGGTCTTCGGTCGCATCCTTCACGTTTTGCGTGTATTTCTTCAGCAGCAAACCATAACCGAGGTCGGCTTTGGTCTTTTCGAAGGCCGCTTTGGTTTCATCGCCGGTATCGCCAGCGCGCAGTTTTTCGAGCGCCGCATAGGCGGCCATGCCCTGCCTGATCCTGTCTTCATTCTCGGCGACCAGTTCCGCTATGCCGGTGATCGGCTCGTCTACCGATCGGGTCGCGATCAGGCCGAGCAGATACGGTATTTCAATCGCGTCATCGGTGCTTTGCGTCGCTTCGTTGGGGAAGCCGATCGCGGTGATGGACGCGGGCGGCTTTTCGGTGTGCCATTCCGCCTCGATCGTGGCCAGCTTGACGCGCTGGACTTCGCCGGCGGTGTAGCCCGATTCATCGCCGAGCACGATCACCGACAGCGCGGAAGCGAGCCCGAAGCCTGCGGCGACGGCGATCGACCTCATCGCAAATGCCTTGTCCCGCCCGATCAGCAGATACCATGCGCTGATGCCGAGCACGAACATCGAGGCCGTCACGTAGCCGGCCGAGACGGTATGCACGAACTTGACCTGCGCCACCGGATTGAACAGCAGCTGGGTGAAGCTGCTCATCTCCATGCGCATCGTGTGATAGTTGAATTCGGCCCCGACCGGATTCTGCATCCAGCCGTTGGCGATCAGTATCCACAGCGCGGAAAGGTTGGAGCCCACCGCCACCAGAAAGGTGACCATCAGATGTTTCTCTTTGGATAATCTGTCCCAGCCGAAGAAGAACAATCCGACGAAGGTGGATTCAAGAAAGAATGCCATCAGGCCTTCGATCGCGAGCGGCGCGCCGAAGATGTCGCCGACATAATGAGAGTAATACGCCCAGTTGGTGCCGAACTGGAATTCCATCGTCAGTCCGGTCGTCACGCCGAGGGCAAAGTTGATGCCGAAAAGTTTGCCCCAGAACTTGGTCATGTCCTTGTAGACTTCCTTTCCTGTCATCACGTAGACCGATTCCATGATGACCAGCAGGAAGGACATCCCCAATGTGAGCGGCACAAACAGAAAATGGTACAGCGCTGTGGCGGCAAATTGCAGCCGGGATATATCAACGAGTTCCGTGGAAGGTATCATGGTCATGGTCCTTGAGTGATTGCTGGGAGAAAATCCTTGAGGCTACTTTTTGGTCATCGAGGCTGGCCTCTTCGGGAGATGAAAACCATACCGACCATATGACGGCAAGCACGAGACCCTTGATCGCAAGCGCCAGGGTGATCTCCTTCCACAATCGAAAGCTCTTCGCTTTGCCAGTCATAATCGCATCTCCGCAAGAGTGGGTGCGCAAACAAACAGCTGGTATATTATCATTTTCTAATATTCTGTCAAGGAAAAATTACGCAAGCGATCCCCGAGCTGAGGCCGGACGGACGTTCCATAGCGATGCCTGCCGCGGCAGGCTTCGGCAGACCTGCATCCGAACAGGGAATCATTAACGATCGCGATAACGGTCCGGATAAACCCCGTTAATAGAATCCGATCCCAGCGCGCTCCACATAGAAAGAGTATTATCTCCAGCCGCGAAATGATCCGCGCCCGGCAACGTTATCAACGCAGCAACACGCACTTGAACAAAGGAGAACAACATGAGCAAAAGCACCTCACTCACGACAGCACTAGGCGGCACACCGGTAAAACTGTATGGCGATTTTCCGCAGGTAGGCAAGCCGGCAGCCTCCTTCTCGCTGGTGAACAAGGACCTGCAGGACCTCACGCTGGGCAGCTACGGCAGCAAGCGCAAGGTGCTGAACATCGTGCCCAGCCTCGACACGCCAACATGTCAGGCTTCCGCTCGCCGCTTCAACAAGGAAGCTTCCGGCCTGAACAACGCGGTCGTGATCAACATCTCCGCCGACCTGCCGTTCGCAATGGCGCGCTTCTGCAGCAGCGAGGGCCTGGAAAATGTCGATAACCTTTCCACGATGCGCGGCCGCGAGTTCATGCGCGATTACGGGGTCAAGATCGCCGACGGCCCGTTGGCCGGGCTTACCGCACGCGCGGTGGTCGTGCTGGACAGCAACAATGTGGTGCGCTACACCGAACTGGTCAGCGACATCAAGAAGGAACCGAATTACGAAGCAGCGCTGGCGGCATTGAAAGCCATCTGAACGTCGCCAGATTGGTCATTCAACCGCAGGGGAAAGGTGCGGGAAGACCAGCGCGATGAGCGACCTCTCCGCGATCAACCGGCCTGTCATACACTGGAACGAGGCGGGTGAAGAAAGATCCGCGCGCTGGCGCTCGGAAACCGGCACGCCGCCGCCCGGGCGGGTGGTGATCGCGGACGATCGCATCACCGCCGATGCCGCCTACCGTCTGGCCTGCGAGGGTACCGCGCTGCTGTGGCGCGGTGATTTTCAAAACGCGCGCCAATTGCTGCAGGCGATGACGCGGCGCGCCCATGAAAAGACCCGCGCCGGCAAGAATAAAAGGATTCCCGCCACGCCTGCCGAATCCTTCCACCTGCATCGCCAGGCGCAATCGCAGCGCGCCCGCACGCTGGGCATGCTGCTGATACCTTTCAATGCCGACCACAGCATCCCGCTGCGCCGCGCGCCCGATGTGCGCCAGGCATGCGTGGAAGCGTATGGTCCGGAAACCGAGGATGCGCCCGCACAACCCTACATCGCGTCGTTGCGCGGACTGCAGGGATTGATAGGCGCACACGAGTGGCGCAAGAGCGGCGTGCAGGTACCCGCGCTGAACGCGCGTATCCATCCGCATTACGGCGTGTTCGCGCCGATACGCAGCGAGTATGTCCGGCTGGTGAACGATGCACCGCTGCCCGGGCTGACAGAGTCCGATTCTTTGGCATTCGATATCGGCACCGGCACCGGCGTGCTGGCCGCGGTGCTGGCGCGCCGCGGCATCAGGCATATCATCGCCACCGATCGGGACCCGAGAGCGCTGGCCTGCGCGCAGGAAAATCTGGAACGGCTGGGTCTTGCCGCTCGCGTCGAAGTTGTGCAGGCCGACCTGTTTCCGGAAGGCCGCGCCGCGCTGGCGGTATGCAATCCGCCATGGATCCCGGCGCGGCCGAGCTCGCCGCTCGAGCACGCGGTGTTCGACCCGGACAACCGCATGCTGCGCGGATTTCTCGACGGGCTGGCTGCACACCTGGAGAACGGCGGCGAAGGCTGGTTGGTACTCTCCGACCTGGCCGAACATCTGGGCCTGCGCACTCGCGACGAACTGCTCGCCCTGATCGATACGGCCGGCCTGAGGGTGCTGGGGAAAACAGATGTGAAACCGCATCACCCGCGGGTCTCCGATACCGGCGACCCGCTGCACGCGGCTCGCGCTGCAGAGCTCACCTCGCTTTGGCGGCTGGCCGCGAAATAGCGATTGCGCACCTCCGGTATCGAATCAAAAACCCATCAGCAGCAGCCACAGCGGCAAGGTCAGCGGCAGCGAGGCTTCGGCCAACAGGCCGAGGGAGGTGTCGAACATCTTCGGCAATGGGATGCCGGCCAGGCTGAATTCGATGCCGCGAACGGTCGCGATGATCAACGGGTTGAACAATATCTCCCCGCGCCAGTGGCTCTTGATGTGGCGCGCCAGCATCAATACCGAAGCGGCGTTGGCGAGCGGCACGATGAATCCCATCAACAGGCCGATCGCGAGCCCGACATAGCTGTTGAAGCGGAAGAAAGTCTGGAAGGTCGCCGAGCAGACTTTGGGCGGCGCGTGAAACAGATATTTTGCGCCATAGCCCATCACGATGCCGGAACACATGAACAGCGCTGCAACGGCCAGCATCGGCATCGCAGCGCGCAGGTCGATCTCGAAATGCGCGAGCGCGCTGAACAGCAGCGCGGGAAAGAACACGTAATAGATCCGCCTGTCCATCTGCGGCCAGAAGCCCTCTCCCAGGCCGAACCGGCGGCGCATCGCCGCGCCCGGCAGGATCAGCAGGAAGATCGGGATGATGGTTTGCGCGACAGACATGGCTGTTCAGCACCCAAAAGGTTTCATGCGTTATACAGGGACAGCCGGGATTGCTTTGATATTCCAAATCGGTTGTAAAAACGGTGCAAAGAGGACTAGAATGAAGCGTTCCTGTTGTGCGCCCTGGTTGCCTTCGTATTTGCCTATATGCCGCAGGAGGGCCGGATGAAATTGACATGGTCGAAGCAGATGAGCGTCGCAAACAAGACGCTCGATTCCGAACACAGGAAGATATTCAATCTGGTGAATGAGGTGGAACGCGCCATCCAGACCAAAGACAGCGTGCGCTTCGCCGAAGCAATGGTTGTCCTCGAAGCTGCCACACGCAAGCATTTCAGCAATGAAGCCAGGCTCGCGCAAACCGTAAACTACCCTTTCGAGCAGCACCATCTTGAACACCAGTACATATTGAAAGAGATGCGGATCATCAACAACGAACTGGCCGGCTTTAAAGGCAAGTGGTCAGAGAGCATCGCGGAGCACTACTTTCAATTCCTGAGCACCTGGGCGGTAGACCATATAGACGAGGATGACATGAAAATGAAGGTCATGCTGGAAGCCTATCCTTACGACTTGAAGCCGGGACCTTGAACGTATTGTGATCCAATACATGCGGGCAAATGACACAAACCGATCGGTTTTATTACCATCGACTTTTCTTGACGACAAAGGAGGACATGAAGATGAACAGACAAATCCGAATCGGAATAGCCATGGTCGCGGCCGCATTTGTCGCCAGCGGTTGCGTCAGCACCGGCACGTTCGAAAAGATGCAGGCGGACAAGAACGGCGAGATCAACACGCTGCAGCAGCAGAAGGCCGCGCTGGAACAGGACAACACCGCGCTGAAGCAGCAGAACGAGATGCATCAGCAGCAGAACGCCGCCATGCAGGAGCAGGTCGGATCCCTTGAATCCCAGAAGGCCGCATTGCTCGCGGCCAGCCAGCAGCGGCAGCAACAGTATGATGCTCTGGTGAAGAGTTTATCCAGCGAAGTGCAGAAGGGCCAGCTTCAGGTCAAGCAATACCAGAACATGCTGTCTGTGGATCTGGCGGAACAGATATTCTTCGACTCCGGCCGGGCGACGCTGAAACCTGAAGGCAAGGAAATATTGAAAAAGGTCGGCGACGCACTCAAAGGTTATCAGAACAAGATCATCCGGGTCGTGGGCTATACCGACAACGTGCCGATCGCCAAGTCTCTGCAGGACAAATTCCCAAGCAACTGGGAGCTTTCAGTCGCTCGCGCGACCACCGTAGTCCGTTTTCTGCAGGATGCCGGCGTGCCGCCGGAACGCCTGGTTGCATCAGGCAGGGGTGAATACGATCCGGTAGCCTCGAACGATACGCCGGAAGGGCGCCAGAAGAACCGCCGCATCGAGATCATGCTAATCGACAAGAGCCTGTCCGACGAAATAGAAAAATCGATGAAGTAACGCGCAACGTCGACATCATCATCCGGGTGACCGGGAATCAGACCCCGGTCGCCTCATCGCGTCGGACGTTGTGCCAGCGCCTGCAATATTTCCTTCAGCAATCGCCAGCAGCGCACGACCGATTCTATCTCGACACTCTCGCCTGGCGCGTGCGCTCCGTGTATGTCGGGGCCGAACGAGATCATTTCCAGGTGCGGATGGCTGGCGGCGAGCAGGCCGCATTCCAGTCCCGCGTGGATCACCTGCAGACCGGCGGGCCGGCCGAATTGGGCGGCGTACACCTGCTGGCACAAATCAAGCAAAGGAGACGAAGGTTCCGGCGTCCAGCCCGGATAGGCGCCGTCCTTCCATGCCTTCAAACCGTGGGCAACGGCATAAGAGACCAGCTTGCCGGCCAGCGCATCGGCGCGCGCATCATGCAGCGAGCGCACCTTGAACGTCGCACGGAACGCGCCCTGCTCCAGCGAAACCACGCCGAGATTCGATGACGTATCGGTCACACCGGGGAAGTCGTCGCTGATGCGCGCGACGCCGTTGACGGCGCTGTCGAGGAAAGCAAGCAGGCGCTGCCGATCTGCGTGCGCAATGGCGGTGTCCGGCGGCGTGTCGAAATGTTTGCACTCGAATGACACATTCGCATCCGTCTCGGCGAACCTTTGCCGCCAGGCCTCGTGCCGGTGGCGCACCCACTCGTCGATATTCGCCGCCATCGCGACGGGCAGCGCGCACCAGGCGAACGCCTCTCGCGGGATCGCATTGCGCGCAGTGCCGCCTTTCATTCCGATCAGACGCACGTCGGTGTGCGCCGACAGGTCGTGCAGCGCCTCCGCCAGAAGCTTGATCGCATTGCCGCGCCCGAGATGGATGTCGATGCCGGAGTGGCCGCCGCGCAGCCCGGACACCTCGAACCGCAACGGCACATATGCCGGGGGCACATCTTCCGGTTCGCAATCGTGGCGCACCTCCACATCCACGCCCCCGGCGCAGCCCAGGTAGAAATGTCCCCATTCCTCGGTATCCAGATTGATCAGCGTCTTGCCCTGCAGTGTGCCCGGCGCCAGCCCGCGCGCACCGTCCATGCCGCATTCCTCGTTGACGGTCAGCAGCACCTCCAGCGGCGGGTGGGTCAGGCCCGGCTCTTCCAGCGCAGCCAGCGCGAGTGCCACGCCGATTCCGTTGTCCGCACCCAGCGTGGTGTCATCGGCAACCACCCGGCCATTGCGCACCTGCGCGTTGATAGCGTCGCGCTGGAAATCATGCCTCGTTCCGGTATTGGCCTGGCACACCATGTCGAGATGACCCTGCAGGATCACGCCGGGCGCGGCCTCGCAGCCCGGACTGCCGGGCTTCTTCAGGATCAGGTTGCCTGCATCGTCTACGGCAGCAGTGATATCGCGCTCTATTGCCCAGCCGACCAGATGCTCGCGCAGTGCCGCCTCGCACAGCGAGGCGCGCGGGATATCACATAGCGTGGTGAAGTGCGCCCAGACCGAGCGCGGATGCAGATTTTCCAGGGCTGCAGGCACTTTCAGCCGCGATGGCGCCTTGATCGCTTGGCCTGATAAAGCTCCCGGTCCGCGCGAGCGAGCAGCGCAAGATGTGTCTCGTCCGAGTCGGTATACGTCGCGATACCGGTAGAGATCCCGATGCTCACGTTCGTGCCGTCGGGCAGTTCAATCGGCCGGCACATCGCGTCATCGATGCGTCGGGTCAGCATTTCCGCCGATTCCTGCGTGCCGCCGCGGATCACCACACCGAATTCGTCGCCGCCGATCCGCGCCAGCATATCCTCCTCGCGCACCTGTTGCGCCAGGCGGCGCGCGACCTCGCGCAGCACCTCGTCGCCTGCTGCGTGACCGAACTGGTCATTGGCCATCTTGAAACCGTCCAGATCCATGTAGAGCAACGAAAAGGACTCGCCGGTCCGCGCGGTATGCGCAATCTGCGAACTCAGCGCGCCATCGAAGTCCGCCCGGTTCGCCAGCCCGGTCAGATGATCGGTGCGTGCCTTGTGGGAAAGGAGCAGCGCGCGGCGGCGATTTTCCAGTGCCGTCATCACCAGCGTGGAAAGGTCGCGCAATGCATTTTGCTGGGTCTCGCTCAATTCGCGCGGCTTGACGTCCACCACCGCGATCGTGCCGAGCACAAAACCCTGATGATCGACCAGCGGCGCGCCCGCATAGAAGCGCAGGTTGGGCGCATCAACCACCAGCGGGTTGCCGCTGAAACGCGGGTCCCGGGCAAGATCCTCGATGATTAGCAACTGATCGGGTTGCATAACGGCGTAAGCGCAGAATGCGATCTGGCGATCCAGTTGCGGGACATCCAGACCGAAACGGGACTTGAACCACAGCCGGTCGGCATCCATCAGGCCTACCACTGCCGCCGGTGCGTCGAAGGCGTGGGCCGCCAGCCGCGTCAACGCATCGAAATCAACTTCCGGGGCGGAATCGAGAATCTCGTAGGAACGCAGAGCCAGAAGCCGCTGTTCTTCGTTTTCCGGAATAGGACACTTGATCATTTCGTTTGCCACGGACGCCTCCCCACAATCACGTTTGCAATGACTATCTCCTTGTTGCCAGTTTACTACTTCGCCGCAGGCGCAACCATAAATAAAGCAGTAAATTATCAGGCATACGGTCTACATGTTAACGGGCGTCGGCGCCCGTCCAATCGGGTGCAGCGCGGAGAAGCAAGACCAGGCCGAAAATGGTTCGCGACGCTTCAAAGACTTGAGATCGAGTGTTATGCCAAAAAATGGATATGATGCCGACTGGATTGATTCCACAGTTCATTTCCGATGTAAGATTTCTGCATCGTGTGGCTGTCACTGGAAAACTCCAAACGCAGAAATGATAACTCTAATTTATTTTTCATATTTTTGCCGCGCTGCGATAAAGTTTGCTTCTACGTTAGCCGCTATATTGTTCGGCATCCGGCCCGCTGCGAATATCCGTGTGTTCCGGCAAAAAGCGCCAGTGATTACGCTCTCAAACCCGCCATTCATGGTGCTCAAATAAGCCACCTGAAACGAGGCCACCAACGACCCGGGCCAGTGTTGAAAGCCTGAGCGGCTGGTGTTACACCAAGAGCGGACGTAGAATCGAAAAAATAGAGCAGATCTACTCAATGAAGCGGACCAAGACCGGACCCGCAGGTTCAATGGACTGAGTCTAGCGTCGTTTTTCGAGGGCCATGTGCAATCAATAACTAAAACACGAGATTACAAATGGCTGGCATTGTCGAACACCACGCTGGGTGTCCTGATGGCAAGCCTGAATTCGACGAGCCTCATCATCGCGATGCCGGTGATCTTTCGGGGGTTGCAGGTGGACCCCCTCGCGCCGGAGAGTTTCGATTATCTTTTGTGGCTATTGATGGGCTACCTGGTCGTCACTGCGGTACTGGTGGTTACCATGGGCCGGCTGGGGGATATATACGGCCGGGTGCGGATCTATAACCTCGGCTTCCTGGTATTCACCCTGGCCTCGGTGGGTCTCGCCGCCACCTGGAGCAACGGTGCGGCCGGTGCCCTTGAACTGATCATCATGCGCATGGTCCAGGCTGTTGGCGGGGCAATGTTGATGGCCAACTCCGCTGCGATTCTGACCGATGCGTTCCCGGAGAATGAGCGCGGCACCGCACTTGGCATTAACCAAATCGCGGGCATGACAGGCGGTTTCCTCGGTGTTGTAGTCGGAGGGCTGATCAGCGAAATAGGTTGGCGCTGGGTGTTTCTTTTCAATGTGCCCATCGGTATCGCCGGAACAATCTGGGCTTACTGGAAACTCAGGGAACTGGGCGTGCGCGTGCAAGCGCGCATTGACTGGCTTGGCAATGCCACGTTCGCTGTGGGCCTGGCGATGCTGCTGATTGGCGCCACCTATGGCATTCAGGGCTACGATGATCACCTGATGGGATGGACCTCTCCGTTCGTGCTTGCGATGATGGCAGGCGGGGCCGGCGTTCTGGGTATATTCGTCCTGATCGAGCGGCGCGTTCCCGCACCCATGTTTGACTTGAGACTGTTCAAGATCCGCGCATTCAGCGGGGGCAACATTGCGGGCCTGCTTTCCTCCATCGCACGCGGGGGCCTGCAATTCATGGTGATCATGTGGCTCCAGGGTATCTGGCTCCCCTTGCACGGCTATGCCTTCGAGGTGACGCCTCTCTGGGCCGGCATATACATGCTGCCCAGCACGGTCGGATTCCTCGTTGCAGGGCCGTTATCCGGCCATCTCTCGGATCGTTATGGTGTACGGCCCTTTGCGACTGCCGGAATGATCCTCGCGGCAATCTCCTTTTGGCTGTTCCTTGTCCTCCCGGTGAATTTCTCATACGGCGCTTTCGCGTTTGTACTATTTTTGAACGGTGCCGCTTTCGGCATGTTCGCTTCACCGAATACGGCCGGAATCATGAATTCCCTTCCGCCCAATTTCCGCGGCGAGGGATCCGGGATGCGCGCCACATTCCTGAATGTCGGAATGCCGATCTCAATAGGGATATTCTTCTCGCTGATGATACTCGGCCTGTCCAGCCATTTCCCGCCCGTGCTGTATCAGGGGCTGATCGCCCACGGCGTGCCTCCCGGTGATGCGACCCAGTTGTCTCACCTGCCGGCGATGGGTTACCTCTTCGCGACGTTTCTCGGCTATAACCCTCTGCAAACGCTCCTTGGTCCGCAGGTCCTTGGGGCTTTGCCAGCAAAGGATTCAGCCGCATTGGTATCAAAGGACTTCTTCCCGCATCTGATCGCTGCACCGTTCCACAGCGGATTGGAGATCGCATTCGGTTTTGCTCTGGCGATGTGCCTGATGGCAGCTGTCGCATCGTGGCTGCGCGGAGGACACTATGTTTACCGTGAAACTCCGCTGAGATCCAGCGACCCTCGCAATTCCGCCTAAGCCCGCGAAGTCATGGCGGTTCTGGGCGCCAATGTATCCCGGCGCTTTCGAATTTGGACCCCATCGCGTGGGTGTATTCATGGACGGCAGAGTTATCGATAGCCGCGAATTTGACATCACGAAACGAATGGGCTTGGCCTTGGCGTTGAAAGGTAGGTTTGGATCGGCGTTTGCCGGACGAAGAAATGAAAATCGGGTGGCCGAAGTTGAAGCAGAAATGGACGATTGCATTAGCCAGTCGAAACGGGCAAGGCGCGGCCAATAAATGCCTTTCGCAAGCGGCGGCTTTATGGAAGGCAGCTTTATGAATATTTGTTCGGGTGCGCCATATTCTGCAATACCGGAAAAACACAAATGTCGGCACACGCTCAATTCAGATCGATCGAAAGATCAGGCGACTTTGAACTGAGGATTTGCGGCCGGATGATCGTCGCGGAGACCCGCGTGCGTGGCTCGCTTGATGAAGCGTCTAATGCCGGCTTCAGGCTGATTGCCCGATATATCGAGTGGTTGGCAACTCAGACGGTCAGCACCGTCGAACCGGTGGTCTTGCGTGCCTCGAGGTCGCGGTGCGCCTGTGCCGCGTCCTTCAGCGGATAGGTCTGGTTCACGTGGATCTTCACTTCGCCCGATCCGACCACCGAGAACAGGTCTGCCGAATTTTCATCCAGCAATGCCTTGGTCGCGACGAACGTGGCGAGTGTCGGCCGGGTGATCATCAGCGAGCCTTTTTGCGACAGCAGTGACAGATCGAAAAGCGGGACCGGCCCGGACGATGCGCCGAACAGCACCATCAGGCCGCGCGGCCGCAGGCAGTCCAGCGATTTCATGAGGGTGTCCTTGCCGACCGAATCGTAGACCACGGGCAGTTTCTCGCCGCCGGTGATCTCGAGCAGCCGCGCCTGGAAATCCTCGCGGGTATAGACGATGGGATGGTGGCAGCCGTTGGCTTTGGCCAGCGCGGCCTTCTCGTCGCTGGACACGGTGCCGATCACGGTCGCGCCCAGCGCGGCGGCCCACTGGCAGACGATCAACCCGACCCCGCCGGCCGCGGCATGTATCAGGATGGTGTCGCCCGGCCCGACTTTGTAGATGTCGCGGATCAGGTAGCGTGCGGTCATGCCCTGCAGCATCATCGCCGCCGCGGTGCGGTCGTCGATGTAGTCCGGCAGCCTGACCAGGCGATCGGCCGCAACCAGCCGTGATTCGGCGTAGCCGCCGAGCGCCGATCCGTAGGCGACCCGGTCTCCCGGTTTCAGATCGGTGACGCCGGCACCTACCGACTCGACGACTCCCGCGCCCTCCGAACCGGGGATGAAAGGCAGCGGAAGCGGGTAGAGCCCGGTGCGGTGATAGACATCGATGTAGTTCAGCCCGACGGCGGTTTGTTTAAGCCTGACCTGGCCGGGCCCGGGCGCGCCGACCTCGATCGCTTCCCATTGCAGCACCTCGGGACCGCCGGTCTGATGAACCCTGATCGCGCTTGGCATGGCCTAACCTCCCGATAATGAATATAGAGGCATTTAAACATAACATCGAATCGCTGTGTTGGGCTGGCCGGCAATGCCGCTGCCGCGATCATGCGTGCAAATCCATGCGGGAATGATGGAGGATATAATCGTTTCACTTCACCCAAATGGATCAATGTCATGTATCGGCGCATATTGGCAGCGGTAGACGATAGTCCCACATCGGATCTTGCACTGCGGGAAGCCATCGGGCTGGCAAAGGATCAGCACGCCCGACTGCGGATCGTCTACGTGGTCGACAAGATCGCCGTCTACAACAGTACCCAGTTATCGCCCGAAGTAGAGAGAACCTGGACAGACGTCGGGCGCGGGATATTGGACAAGGCACAGCGATCGGCCCGCTCGGGCGGCGTTGACGCCGAAGTCAAACTGCTTGAAACCGAGGTTCCCGGCGCGAGGATGGCCGAGGCGATCGTGGCAGAGGCCAAGGCCTGGCCGGCAGACCTTGTTGTGGCGGGTACCCACGGCAGGACGGGCTTGGATCACCTGCTGATGGGAAGTGTGGCGGAAGGCATCGTGCGCGGTTGCCCGGTGCCGATCCTGCTGGTGCGTATTCGGCAACCGAAGACTCCGCATGAAAGCGCATCTGCCGGTCGATCCTGATCAGCGCTTCCCCAAACATGCCCGAGGAAACTTCACTGCAAGGGTTGACCAGCCTCTCGCCGCGGCACGGCGCACCGGTCTTGAGATGGCCGGTGCCCAGGGCCACGGTGAGGTCGGCGATGAAACTGTCCACCGTTTCGCCGCTGCGGTGCGAAACCATTGCGCCCCAGTCCGCGCCGTAGGCCAGATTCACCGCAGCGATCGTCTCGCTCAGCGTTCCGATCTGGTTGAGCTTGAGCAGCACGGGATTGGCTATGTCTTCATCGATTCCGCGCCGGATGCGTTCCACGTTGGTGACAAAAATGTCGTCGCCGACCAGTTCGATCCTGCCGCCCAGTTTCCGGTTCAGCAGTTTCCAGCCTTCCCAGTCATCTTCGGCGAGCCCGTCCTCCAGCACGGCAATAGGGTACTTGGCCACCCAGTCGGCATACATCGCCACCATTTCGGCGGCATCCACCTTGCGGTTCTCGGTGCGCAGATGATACAGGCCGTTCTCGTAAAATCCGCTGGAAGCGGGATCGATCGCCTTGAGGATCAATTCCACCGCGTCGGCATTGCGTTTCAGCGCGGGTGCAAAGCCGCCTTCGTCGCCCACGCCAGTGGAATAACCGCCGTCCTTGAGCAGCTTTTTCAGGGTATGGTAAATCTCGCTGCCCCAGCGCAACGCTTCGGCGAAGTTCGGTGCGCCGACCGGCGCAATCATGAATTCCTGCACGTCGGCACCCTGCTAGTTGGCATGAACACCGCCGTTAAGAATATTGAACATCGGTACCGGGAGACGGCAGGCCGCTGCTCCGCCGAGATAACGGTATAACGGCAAATCACAAACATCTGCCGCGCGGCCAAAAGCGCCGCCTTCTAGGGTGACTTCAACTTCAACGGTGGGGTTGCCGCGCGAGTCCAGAATTTCGCGTGCGTGTATGCGACTGATGTTGGTATGCATGGAATCTCCCTGGGGATAAATTCCGCCATTATCCGCCTTGCTCTTTGCTGGCGTGTGAATGGGGATTTCAAACACCGGCTTCGCGTTCACCGATTTCTCTTTCACCGCCATTTTTGGGGCCGGCCAGTGCCGCAAGTGCCCTTGCGGCTTGTTCGCGCACCGCGTGGGCGGGATGGCGCTCTTTCAGAACGGACAGCGCGGCACGCGCTGCGCTTCCATATTGCAAACTGACAAGGCTGTTGATCACTTCCATTCCTTCCACGATATCCAGCGGATGGCGCAGCGCACGGGCCGCCAGGTCATCCGCCGTGTCGGATTCGCCGCGCCAGCCCAATGCGATGATTGCGCGCATTCGGACATCCGCCAGGGGATGAAACAGGGCGTGCAGCAGTTTTTCCCGGTAATCCCGCGTGGAAAAGGCCGCAACATCAGCCCCGCAAAGCGGGCAAACCTGGTCTTGCACCGGAATCAGATGAAAACATGACAAACAGATTTGCTGCGACGCTTTCACCACAGCATGTTCAACAGCAATGCCAGCAGCAGCGTCAACAGCGTATAGGCAGCATAGGCATTGAAGCGCCCGTGGTGCATCGATGCCAGGCGGGCAGCCAGCCACATCACTGCCGTCCTGAGGGGGTGAAAAGCCAGTTTGTCTAAGACATGCACCCACTCGCTTTCATGCCGGATCGCCATGCGAAAATGTTCGGCGACCGTCTCGCGCGTGTCTTCCACCGTTGTGGGCCGGAATATGGCTTCGAAAACCACCCGCACCGGATTGGAAAATCCCGTCGCGGTATAAGTCATCTCCGGCAGCAACCGCCGCACGCCGCCGTCCCACCGTGTCTGCCGTTTCAATTTTCGGCCGCGCGTCAGCCACAGGCGGATGATCAGGTAAGTCAGCAGCAGCAGGACAAGCAGGACGATGAACATGTAGGAAGTGGACATCGCGAACACGACCGGATTTTCCGCTCCGCCGCGATGCAGCACGACCAAACCGCGTCCGGGCAAAACGCTTTGTCCGACCTGTGCGCCCAAATTGTGGAAGTCCTCCGCGAACGCCGGCGGCAGGGTGTCGTGGGCCGGAGAGCGTGCAAAGAACGGCGGCACGAGCGCGTCCGCGGCGCTCGCGCCGGCCAGCGGCTTGATCGCCGCATCCAGCCCGGGTATCACATACGCCGGCAATACGCCGAGTGCCAGACAAAGCACGGCAAGGATCGCCATCGGCGCGAGCGTGCCGGAACCGGCTTCGGAAATTGTTTTGCTTTCGTCGCTGCGGCGCATTCCCAGGAAACTCATGCCGAACGCCTTCACGAAGCAGGTCATGGCCAGGGCCGCCGTCAATGCCAGCCCGGCGCCGCACATCGCAAATACGATTTTCGCGCCGGTGGACGACAGTTCCGCCGAACGCAACATGGTCTGCAGCGTGAGCCATTCGCTGACGAAGCCGCTAAATGGCGGCAGCGCGGCAATGCCAAGCGTGCCGGCGAGAAAGCCGAGCGCGGTCAGCGGCATCCATTTGATCAGGCCGCCGAGCTGGTCCATGTCGCGTGTGCCGGTTTGCGCTTCCACCGCACCCGCACCGAAAAACAGCAGGGTTTTGTAGAGCGAGTGATTGATCATGTGATAAAGCGCCGCAACGAAAGCGATTGCCGCGAGTGCCGGATGGCCGGTCGCGACAAAAACCATTCCGGCACCGAATCCGGCAACGATGATGCCGGCGTTTTCAATCGAACTGTGCGCCAGCATGCCCTTGAGGTCATTGTCCGTGGTCGCATAAAGTATCCCGACAAACGCGGAGATCGTGCCGACAACGAGCGCGACCAGGCCCGGCACGATGTGGGCCGCCGGCATCAGGTCGGCATTCACGCGCATGATTCCATAAAGGCCGAGATTCAACGTCGCGCCCGCCAGCACTGGCGCAAAGCCGCGCGGCGCGGCAACATAGGCGCGCGGCAGCCAGAAATTGAGCGGCACAAGTCCGGCCTTTACGCCGAAACCAAAAAACGAAAGCAGGAAAACCGCCCATTGCACGCCGGTGCCCAGACCCGGCGCGGCCGATTTGATCGCGCCGAAATCCAGCGAACCGGCGCCGACCGCGAGCAGCAGAAAGCCCAGCGCCGCTGCGAGCGTGCCGGCCTCGCCCATCGCGAGCAGAAGATAGCCCGAACGGGCACGGCCATTTTCCTGTTCGCGGCTGCAAACAATGAGCAGGTAGCACAGGATGGACATGATTTCCCACGCGAGCAGGAACAGCACGGCATCGCCCGCCAGAAAAATCAGCGCGATGGACAGATATAGTCCGAACATCATCACGGCAAACGCCCTGCCGTTTTGTCCGTCAGCCGTTGACGCCATGCGGTTCACTTCGCCGCCCGCGAAAATGGACGCCGGGAAGAGCACCAAACCGGTGACCAGGATGAACACGGCCGACAGTGCATCCATCTTCAGCGTGAGTGTCGCCGCCAATCCCGGCAATGTCCACAGCGGCTCGCTGAAGGTGTTTCCGCCGAACAACGCGTCTGCGCCCGCCAGTACCAGCGCGGTCGCGCCCAGGCAGCCCAGCCACGCCAGCACATTTCCCTGCCGCAACACCGGTGCCGCAACAGACAGAAGAATGCCGGTGCCGCACAGCGCGACAAAAATCAGGATCAGTGTCAGCGTGTCCATTTATGCGCTCACCGCATTGCTTTCCGCCGCCCATGTAGCCGGGGCCTCGCGTCCGACCGCGACAAGCAGGCCGTGCAGGATTGCCAGCGGAGGCGGCGGGTTTCCGGGCACTTCCACGTCCACCGGCAGCACGTCCGCGACGCCTTTGGAACAGGCAAAACTGTCCGCGAACACGCCGCCGGTCAGCGCGCACGCACCCACGGCCACCACGCGTTTGGGCGCGGGCATGGCGTCGTAAACCTTTTTCAGCGCGTGGCGCATGTGATCAGTCACAGGGCCGACCACCAGCAGCACGTCGGCATGACGCGGCGAGGGCGTGATGAAAAAGCCGAGCCGGTGCATGTTGTAATACGGATTGTTGAGCTGCTTGACTTCATTGAGGCACGCACCGCAATCGCCCGCGTCCACGACGATGACATGAATGGAGCGGTGGAAGGATGGCCCAAATTCATTCTGGCGGCTGCGCACTGTGGCCCATTCGTAGCCCGGTTGCCAATCCACCGGGTGCTCGATGCCGCGCACACAGCGGTAGCAGTGAATGCAGCGGCGAACATCCGCGGTCATCACGCCGCCGGCCTGGCTGAATACGCCGGTCGGGCAGCATGCAATCAATGAGGCTATCTGGTCTGCCGACGAATTGCCCCCGACCGGCAGGCCGGGCGATACACCCCCAGCCGCTTCCGGTTTCGCCGGATAGGCGGTCGTTTTTATTCCGGTACGCAGGCCTTTTAAAATCCACTGGCTCATAAATTTCTCCGTTTAAGACTTGCCGCCCATCACATCACCGGTCGTTCTCGGCCACGGACAGGTCGAAAGTCGCGAGCACGATCGGAAAATCCTGGAACGCGAATTTTTCCGCGGCGAGCTGAAAGCTGTGCCAATTGATGAAGGAGGGCGTGACCACCCGGTAACGCGCGACGCGTCCGTCTTCGTCCAGCCTCACCCAGTGGAACGTTCCGCCGTGCGGTGCCTCGGTCCAGCCCAGCGCGGCGCCCGCGCGCAACTGCAGCGGTTCGCGGATCGCTCCAATCGGCAAATCAGCAATGGCCTGCTCCATGATGCGCACGGATTGCCGCGCTTCGGCGAACAGCACGCGCAATCGCGCGTAGCCGTCGCCTTCCTGCTCGCTTGGCACGTCGAAATCGAAAGCGCCGTATCCGGAATAGGGTTGCATGCGGCGCAAGTCACGCACCAACCCGGACGCGCGTGCGATCGGCCCCACCAGGCTGTAGGCAGCCGCCGTGACCGGCAAGACGACACCGACCTCTTCGATCCGGTCGAGAAAACTGCTGGAGACGCGCAACCGCTTTTCGAGTTCATCGAACTGCTCCAGGATACGCTGCGACTGTTCGAGCGCTGCACGGCAGGCGGTGGTGGAAATGTCGCATTGCAACCCGCCGGGTGCAAGCAGGCCGAACAGGTAGCGATGCCCGCAAAGTTCGCCCGACACGCGCAACAGTTCCTCCTCCAGCATGTCGGCCTGGCTGGAGGCAACAGCGAGAGCGGTGGATTCGCAGATGCCCTGGATCGCGCCGGCGTGCTCCCGCATGCGCTCCAGTTCCGCCAGAAACACGCGCAGGGTTTTGGCCCGGGACGGAACATGCGCACCGCAGATCGTTTCAACCGCCTGGCAGTAGGCCAGCCCGTGGGCAAAAGCCGTCGTCGCGGCGAAGCGCTCGGCGAGCAGCAAAACCTCGTCCGTGGTTTTTCCTTCGGCGAGCTTCTCGATGGCCCGCCATTTATAGAACAGGCGCGAGGACGAGCGGATGACATCTTCGCCGACGGTTTCGAGCAGAAAGTGCACCGACTCGCTGACGCCGGAGTATTTGGGACCGATCGGCATCACGAACGCGCCCGGTGCGTGAAGAATGCGACGCGGGCGCCAGTTTGCGTCGGGTTTGCGATGGCGCATGGCTGTTTGCGCATCGAAATGCCGGCGCATCGGTTCGACATTTTCCTGCCACACATCATCGTGCAGGATGAAATCACCGAGGCGCGGATGACCCGCAAAGATCAACCCATACAAATCCTCGGCTTCGCGTTCGTGCCAGTCGGCAGCGTGCACGTATTTCACGATGCTCGGGAAGTTCTTGTCGGCGATAGGCGCGGTGACCCGCACCTGGACCCAGCCGGCATCGCGTTCGCCGTAAAAGGTGTAACGCAACTGCCATTCGCTCCCGCCCTCCTCGACGATCAGACCGGCAAACCCGAAATTCCATTCGAGGAAAAGGTAGCCGCACAATTCCGGCAATGCAGCACGGGCGCAGACGATTTCGCCGATGGTGTCCGGGTTGTCGAACCGGCATTGCGCCAGCTCAGGCCATCGTTGATCAATTTCAGTCTTCAGTTCGTCGCGGTTCATGGACTTTTCCTTATCTCGTCAGAGCGGCTGCGGCCTGCGTCAGCAAATCGTTCAGCGGCCGTGGAATGTAAAAGCCAAGCACGAGCACCGGCACGGCAGCCAGTATCAGCGCCAGCCGGCAGCTTAACGGCAGGGGAGCATGCCCGGCGGTTTCCGGTACGGAAGGACTTGGTTCAACCGGGCCGTTATTTTCGGGCTCACCAAAAACCATCCGGTTGACGTGCAGCATGATTCCGAAAAAGGCGATGACGATGAAAATGGCCAGCAGGCCAGTTGCCATATATTCCTTTTGAATAAAACCGGACCTGAGAATTGAGAATTCGCTCAGGAATACCGCCATCGGGGGCGCGCCGGCGATGGCAAGTCCGCCGAAGGCGAGCGCGGCACCCGCAACAGGCGACTGGCGGATCAGGCCGCGCACGGCGGCAATTTCACGTGTTCCAACCGCCATCAATACGGCCCCGGCCGCGAAGAAACAGAATGACTTTGTCACGCAATGGGTGACGATCTGTTGCATTGCACCGTAACCTGTCACCGATGAACCCAGGCCGACGGCCGCCAGAATAATCCCCATGTGTTCGACCGTGGAGAACGCGAACATGCGCTTGTAGTCGCGAACCTGGAGCAGCAAAAACGCGGCGGTGCCGACCGAGATCAGGCCGAGAACCAGCGCCCAGGTGTCGGCGTGGGAATCGGGCGAGGCATGCATCACCGGAAACAATCGCAATATGACATAAAGTATCGCCGAGGTCTCGATGCCGGAAAGCAGCGCGCATACCGGAGAGGGCGCCTGGCTGTGCGCGTCCGGCAGCCAGGTGTGCATCGGGACCAGGCCGACCTTGGTTCCGAGCCCGATCAGGATCAACAGGAACGCCATCTGCAACAGAACCGGCGGCATTGTCGGTGCCGCGGCAACCAGTCCGGTCCAGGTGTAAGCCGCGTCGCTGCCCGACGCCTGCATTGCGGCAAACAGAACCAGAAAGCCAAACAGCGCCATGCCCGCACCCATCAGCGAAAGAACCACATATTTCCAGGCCGCCTCCAGCGCCTCGCGGGTATTCTCAAACGAGACGAGCAAAGCAGAGCACAGTGTCGTCAATTCGACCACGATCCATACCAGTGTCGGTTCGGCGAGAACCGGAATGGCCAGCATGGAAAAAACGAACAGGTTGTAATTGGCATAATAGATCCGCAGCTTCCACGGCTTCAGGTTCTGCTGCGCCATATAACCGACCGAGTAGGTCGCCGCTGTTGTTGCGACAAACGCGATCAGCAGCAAAATCAGCGCGCTCAGGCCGTCGACTGAAATCCATTTCAAACTGCCCGCGTCCAGCGCAGCGATGACCGGCTTCCCCGCTGAAGCCTGCAACGCGATTTCCATGGACAAAATCAAAACGGCTGTGCTGGACACAACGGTTACGCCTGCAGCCCAATGCTTTTTGAACGGAATGCAAACGAGCAGGGTCGCAATCAGGGGCAGCAGCAAAATGATGATGACGTTCATTTTGCCAGCTCCTTCGCCGGCGGCTCGTCGCCCGATTCCTTCAGGCTGGAGAGTTTGCCCACCGCCGTTGTGCCGACATGTTTCTGTACTGCGCGTATCAGCACCCCGCTGATGAATACGATGATCAGGCCGTCCGTCGCAATCGCCAGCTCGACGAGCAACGGCAGGTTGCGCGAAATCGAAATGCCCGCCAGGAACGCGCCGTTTTCCATGACCAGCAACGCGATCAGCAACGGCAACGCTTCGCGGCGCACGGTGAGCGTGAAGGCGCCCAGCAACAGGCCGGCGATGCCGATCGGCACATTGGCGCCGCGAAATTCGGGTGCGACGGCATTCAACAATGGCTGGGCTAGAAAGTAAGCCAGAATCGTCAACCCCAAAGCGATGAGCAATGCGGTCGGAATATTCAGCACCTGGCTGATTTCCCGGCGGCTGTAGATTTCTTTCGGGGTGGTCTTGCGCAACAGCCATGGAACAATGATCGGCTTGCTGATCAGATTCACCAGCGCGACGCCGTAAAGATGTCCGGAATGATGCCAAAGTCCCAGCAACGCCGCGGATGCGGCAAGCATAAGCGATTGCAGGATAAACAGATTCAATACACCGCGCACCTGCCGCATCGCGACAATGCCGAAAGCCGTCAGCAAAAAAACCCCGACGGCCAGCGCATTCATGTTGTCCAGCAATTGATTGGCCGTATCATTCATTTACATTTACGCATGTTGGCATTTACGCATTTTGGTTCACAGGAAAAATATTTGTGCAATCATGGCCGCCACGGAAGTGATGAACGCGGTGCCCAGGAATTCAGAGATCCGAAACAGGCGCAGCTTCGAGAGCGACGATTCGATCACAACCAGCACCAGCAAAAAGCAGAAGATCTTGAACAGCACCAGCGGTACGGCCAGCAACACCCCGCCGAGGGTATTCCCGATTGCCAACCCCCACGGCGTGACCAGCACATTGAGAAAGATGCACATCAGAACGAACAGTTTCATCTGTCCGCCCCATTTCATCAGCGCGAATCCGCGACCCGAGTATTCGAGCGATTTTGATTCGTCTATCATCGCCAGCTCGAAATGGCCGGCCGGGTTATCCACCGGAATGCGTCCGCCTTCGGCCAGGATCAGCATCAGAAACGCCAATACCAGCAACAGGTGTGACGGCATGAAAAAATTTGCCAGCGGCGTCACCCATTTTTCCTGCACGATGTAAGGGATCGTTGATCCGGCGACAAACGAGACCGTGAAAAAGACAATCATGAACACCGGTTCAGCCAGAAATCCCACCATGCGCGTCCGGCTGGCACCCATCGGACCGTAAGGATTCGCCGTGTCTATCGCCGCAAGCGTGGCGAAAAAGCCGCCCAGCGCCAGAATGAATCCGCCGGCAATCATGTCGCCCATGAAAGCGAAAAAGAGCGGGTAATTCGTGAGTACCGGAATCAGCAGGGTGACAAAGACCGGCGTGACGAACACGATGTAAGGCGTGAACCGGAAAATCCAGGAACTGTCTTCAGAGACGATTTCGTCCTTGTGGAACAGTTTCCACAAATCACGATAGGGCTGAAAAATGCTCGGGCCGCGCTTGGACTGCACCATTTCCTTGAGCCGCGACAGCACGCCGGAAGCCAGCGGCGCGAAAGCCATGACAACCAGAACTTGAACAAGGTTAAATAATATGTGCTCTAGCATGAATCAGTTCCCTAATTGTTATGCGCCATGGCGCGTCACGGCATCTCCTGCAAGTCGCCTGACAAGCCGGGGGTGTCCTCTTTGTCTGGATTGATCACGCCAAAGCGTGCCGGGATATAGGCATAGAAGATCCGGATTTTTTCCCGGCGAACCAGTTCCAGAATCTTGTTCGCCTCATCGCCGGTGACGATGAATTCCACCTCGATCGTGAGCGTTCCGGCCAATTCAAAAAAATGATCTTCGTGAAGATGATGGTGGCGTCCGAACCCGGCCATCGCCCGAAAGGCAGACCCGCCGCGGATTCCGACATGGCTGGCCTGTTCCAGCAGCCACTCCCAAGCCAGAATCCCATGGCACCGTTGGTTTTCATGAACATAAATCCTGAGAAATGTTCCTTCCATCGCGGTCTCCTTTTCAGTAGTTTTGCTGCGCCGGAATGACGCCGCGCACCCCGCCGCGCGGGTTTTGCATATCGCCCTGGTAGCGGGGAATGAGGTGCAGGTGGACGTGCGGGATCGTTTGGCCGGCAACCTCGCCCACGTTGACGCCGACGTTGTAACCGGCGGGGGCATGTTTGCCGTCGAGGTAATGCTTGGCCTTGTCGAGCAGCGACAACAGCGCGATTTTCTCCGCCTCGGTAGTGAGAAAAAAATCGGCGACATGGCGCCTGGGAATGACCAGCAAATGGCCGGGGTTGACCGGGTATTTGTCCGGTTTGACATAGGCCAGATCGTTCTCGAGCAGGACGCTGTCCGGATTGCAGAACGGACAAATCTGCGTGCCATCGTTCATCATGCAGTTCCTTTTGCCTTGAACCGGTTGACCGTCAGTATACCCATAGCCGTCATGACCAGCGACCCGCCGAGATGAACGGCGGTGTCAGCCAGGGCCCAGCTGTATTCGCCTCTGGAAATAAGCGCGACCGCCTCGGCAGAAAAGCTGGAAAAGGTGGTGAGCCCGCCCATGAAACCGGTGATGACAAACAGCCGGGCTTCAGGCGGCAGACTGGAATAGCGGGAAAAGAAAGCGATCGCCACGCCGATCAGGTATCCGCCGGTCAGATTGGCTGCCAGCGTACCAAGCGGTAGCGTGGGGAAGATGGGGTTGAGCATGATACCGAGCCGTCAGCGCAACAATGCGCCAAAATCTGCGCCGAAGCCCACTGCAACAAAGCCATAGAAGTCCATACCACTCCCCCGCCCAGGTTGATTGATCGTTTTGACTGATGGGCGGAAAAAAAGCCTACCGCCCCGTTGCCGGGTCATCGGTAGGCATCATCAGCCCGTGCGGGCGATTCGGAACAAAAACTCCGGGAGGCATGCCATCTCCAGAGCGGAAGATAACAAGTGCCGCCGGGAATGTAAAGCCGACTTAAAGCCGGGTGCCAACCCATGCGCTGCGTGTACGCAGTTTTGACGCGACCGTTAATTGTGGTCAGGATCGGGCGGTCTGCAGTTGCCGGGGTATTAGGTCAGACTTGTCGCGGAAAGCTGCGTTTTGCGTTTGTCCCCCGCCATTTTCAACATTTAGGGGATCAACACTCAGGGGGCGCCGTTCAAGGGACATGGTGCCGCCGGCCCGTTTCTGATTCAGGATTTTTTGAATAGTTCGTCAAGCGGATTTTTGCCCGCGGGTGCGCTGGCGGAAACGCGCTTCGCGGCAAACTCTTCCTCGATGTTGTCGCGATAGAAACTCCATGCTGCGCCGGACCTGCTGAGGCGCCGCCAGGCATCCTCGCCGACGCCGCTGTATGCAGCGTGCTGCCGTCGTCTAGCTGCACCTGCAGCATCCGGGCGCGGCTGTCGTAGCCGATCGCGCGCAGCCTGCCCGAATTGATCTTCTTCATTTCCATCGTGGACTCCTCAAGCTGTTCAGGGCATGGCCGCTTTGGTTCAAGGCTCAGCGGCCCAGCACTTCCTTGTGACAATCCGGATGGTCCAAAAAGCGCCACAGATACCATGCAGCCACGGCCCGGTAGGGGCGCCATTTTTGCGAGGTGAGCTCAAGACTTTTTGAATTCGGGTAGAGCATGCTGTGGGCGCGTATCAGTCCGCCGTCACCCAGTGCGAGCGCATCCAGTCTTTTCAGTCCGTACATCATGAAAACCTCTGCCGTCCAGGCTCCAACGCCCCAATACGATGTCAGTTTCTCAAAAACCTCACGATCATCAAGCCGGTCAAAGACCTTGTGGGATATCTCTCCGGCGATGCATGCTTCGGCGATGCCTGTGACGGCCTTTATCTTGCTGTTCGAGATTCCGCAGGCCCTGAGCTGATCGGTGCCGAGAGCAAGAAACCTGTCCGGTTTGAAAGGTCGCCTGCCGTGGATGGATTCTATCCTTTTGCTTATGCTGCCGGCCGCCGCGGTTGAAAGCTGCTGGCCGATAACCGCTCTGGCCAGCGCATCGAAAGGATCTCTTTTTTCCTGGCCGATATCGGCGCGACCGAAGAGGGCGATCAGCTTTGCCAGCTTCTTGTCCTGCTGCATCAGGAATGTCTCGGGACTTGAAGATTTGGCAGCCATGCAATTTTTTGCAATGTTGCGTGCTCTTTTGTTCAACTGTTGATCCAGCGCATCGCCTGGTCACGTTCAGTTGGCGGGAAGTTCCTAATCTCGCCGCTCATTGCTAGGGCGCCTATCTTGAAACCCCACTCCACCCATTTTGGACCGCCGATCACGCCCATCTTTTCGAAATCGTTCCGGTGTGCGAGCCCGAAGCGGGCGTCATCCCACGCTGCCGCGGGCTCCCAGCCATGGAATTCATCCTCGATATCCAGCAGCAGCCGCGCCTTGCCGTGGGCCTGGATGATGGCTTCCAGGCGGGGGATGAGCACTTCCTTGTAATCCCTGTCGGTCAACTTTCCGGTGGCGCCGAGGACAAGAATGTTTCCCTTGCTTTGCGGCGATATCGTGATCATCGGATGCTCCTTTCAGAATCGATGTGAACTGCGGGATCCGCTTCGTTTCGACACAAGGATCATGGAATGTTGAATATGGAATTGTGATCCTCCTCCGCCTTTGCCTGTTGCGCAAGATCTGCGGCACGCTTTAATGCTTCCCCGGCACCTACCGTGTCTCCCTGCGCGACGCGTGCCTTGCCGATCACCTGCCAGTTCTCTGCCTGCACACGATGCAGGTGCCCGGCGAAACTGTTGGATTTGCCGGCCAGCGCGATCGCCTGCGCATACTGGCCCTGGGCCAGGCGCACTTGCGCAAGTGCCAGCCACAACCAGGGATTGCGCGGTTCGATGCGCAGCGCACGTTCCAGCGATGCCCCTGCCGCATCATGCTGTCCGGAATCGCTGTCGGTCTGCGCCCGGTCCAATAGCGCGATGACAGCCTTGTTGCCCGACATGGCCGAGCTTGGCACAGGTTTCAGCGGCGGCGGTGCAATGCCGGCTGCCTCACCCGGCTGCTGTGCCGCGGACGGAGCGGCCGGGGCAGCAGTCCTGGATGGCTGTGTTGCCACGCCTGCACATCCGGCCAGCAACAACAGCCCCGCCGAAACAAAATACCAGCCGAATCTGTTCTTCAATCGAATAACCTCTGGAACCAGTTTTTCTTCCCCGCATCCTGATTGGCCCCCGACTTGGAGTCGACCTTGGCATCAGGGTTCGTTTCAGCCTTGGGGGCTGATGCGTCTCCGCAGGGCGATGTCTGTGCCGGTGCAGAACCCTTGATGAAGGGCAGCACGATGCCCGCCTTGCATCCCTCATCATAGCGCAGCCCGCTGACCGGATCGACGTTCACCATCTCGATGCTCTCCGGCATCACCGGCTCCAAGGGCTCCGGCTGGATGTTCTTCATCATTTCGCCCCACACGGTCATCGCGCCCGAGGAACCGGTCAATCCGGTAGATTGGTTGTCATCGCGGCCGACCCATACCACCGCCACGCGGTCGCCGGTGTATCCGGCGAACCAGCTGTCGCGCAGATCGTCGGTGGTGCCGGTCTTGCCTGCCACGTTCAGGCCGGCCGGAAGCCAATTGATCAACGATTGCGCAGTACCCTCGCGCACCACGCCCTGCAGGGCCGCTGTCAGCAGATACACCGGCGCCGGCGGTGCGACGGGTTCGACGTTCAGCGGGAAACGCTGCAGCGGCTTGCCCTCGGCGGTGACGATCACGCGGATCGCGCGCAACGGCGTGCGGTAACCCCCGTCGGCAAAGGTCTGGTAAAGCTGTGACACTTCTACCGGGGACAGTCCGAAGGCGCCGATCAGCGACGATGCAAACGGCGGCGGGCGGCGGTCGATGCCGAACAGCGGCAGCTTGCCGAGGATGTTGTCGACCCCGAGCGCGATACCGAGACGCGCGGTCGCGACGTTATAGGATTGCGCCAGCGCGATGCGCAACTGCACCTGCCCGTGGAACTCGCGGTCGTAGTTGTTCGGCTTCCAATCGGGGGTGCCCTGCTCGCTCCACACCAGCGGACTGTCGTCCAGCGGCGTGATCAGCGTGTAGCGCTGCGGATCTTCCAGCGCCGTCAGGTAGACGATGGGCTTCACCAGCGAGCCGATCGATCGCTGCGAATCGAGCGCGCGGTTGTATCCGGCAAATCGCGCATCGCGTCCGCCCACCATCGCCTGTATCTCTCCGGTCTGCGTGCTGCTCACCACCACCGCTCCCTCCAGCGTGTTGGCGGGGGTCCTGCCGGCCTTCTCGATCGCCGCAAGTCGCGACTGCAATGCCAGCTCGGCCTGGTGCTGCACGAACGGATCGAGCGTCGTGAAGATGCGCAGACCCTCGCTGCGCAGATCCTCCTCGCGATAGTCGCGCTCCAGCTGGCGCTGCACGAACTGCAGGAATGCAGGGTACGGCGACGTGCCGGCTGGCGCGCGTTGCACCACACCCAGCGGTTTCCTGCGCGCCGCAAGGAACTGCGCCTGCGTGATGACATGCTGGCCCGCCATTTCCTGCAGCACCACGTTGCGCCGCTTCAGCGCCAGTTCCGGATGTTTGCGCGGGTCATACACACTCGGACCTTTGACCATGCCGACCAGCATCGCGATCTCCTGCGGCTCGAGCTGGCCGAGCGGCCGATCGAAATAGAAATAGCTGGCCAGGCCGAAGCCATGGATCGCGCGGCTCGCATCCTGCCCGAGAAAGATCTCGTTGAGATAGGTCTCGAGGATCTCATCCTTGCTGTAGTGCATCTCCAGCAGCAGCGCCATCAGCACTTCGTTCGCCTTGCGCGTCAGCGTGCGTTCCGAACTCAGGAAAAAGTTCTTCACGAGTTGCTGGGTGAGCGTGCTGCCGCCCTCGATGCGCTGGCCGGTGACGGTCTTGTACAGCGCGCGCGCGATACCGCGCGGATCGATGCCCCAGTGCGTATAGAATTTCCGGTCTTCGGTCGCGATCAGCGCGGCGATCAGCAGCTTGGGGACCTGGTCCAGCCTGACCAGCTCGCGGTCCTCGTTGTGGCCGGGATAGATGCCGCCGATCAGCGGGGGCTCCATGCGCAGCAGGGGCAGATCGGTATCCGTGCTGCCGCGCACCTGCAGCAGCGACACCTTGCCGTCGGCGAACTCGATGCGCAGATGCTGCGAGGGCTGTGTGCCGTCCCCGAAAACGAAGCTGCGCGTCGTGAACTCGAGGCCATTCAGGGTGTTCTTGTAGGTCGCCGCCGCGTCCGGCAGCTGGTTCTCGTGATACCCGATGGACTTGAACTCATCGACGAACTGCTCGCGCGTCAGCTTCAGCCCGGGATACACCTCCAGCTCGCGGCCATAGACACGCGCGGGCAAGGCGAATTTGCGGCCTTCGAAAGCGTCGCGGATCGTGACGTCAAGATAGTAGATGTAGCCTGCGAGCCCCAGCAATAGCAACAACGCGAAAATGCGCACCGGCCTGGCGGGCATCCTGAAATTGAAGCGGATTTTCTTCCATGACGGGGATGAAATCTTCATTGACGATTACCTGCACGGTGCTGGCCGAACAAGTCGTGACCGATGGCGCGCAACCGTTCAAAATCGATCTTCTTCATGCCATCGCCGCATGCCGTGGGCTAACACGGTCAACGTTGGTCAATTCGTTCCCGCCTGTTGCGGCTTGCACATCGCGTAAACGTCCTCGAACGCGTTCATCAGCTTTGCCGCCTCGTCCGATGTGTTGACAATGAGGAGTATCCTGATCTTGTCTGTTACCGCATCGCCCCATCCGTTATCCTTGACATATCCATACTCGTCTGCCATCCACAGATCGGCGCGAGGCGCATCCCAGAGTGCAGCGGTGCTATGCGACCTGTATTTCGCATAGCCATCGTTTCTTAAATGAAGCACGGATATGGAAATATTATTGCCGCTCCCGAGCTTGCGCTCCTCAAAGTAGACGGCCGCCCCGTTCAGATCGCCCTCTTTGGCGCTTATTTTTCCCAATATGCCGAATTCTTCCCGATTGATCTTCTGGAAATCGATGACAGAGTCGGTCTTGAAATCCATCGCCGCAGAAATGAGATTGCCGGATTCGATATGCAGATTCTCATCGACCATCAATTTGCATCCGTCAAACCTTGCAGTCCTTACTATGCCTTCGGGTTTTCGGCTAGACGAGCCCGTTTCCACAACCGGCTTGGCCAGCAAGCCGACTATCCAGTTCTGGGATTCTTCGAGCTTTGAAAGGGCCGCGCCGGGTGCCGGAACGCCGGATGCAGCGGGTTCAGGGGCGGCGGCCGATGCTGGAGCAACCGCTGCGTTGACCGGCGCTCCCCCTTCCATCCTGCAAGCCTCGGCAGGAAGTTGAACCATCGAACCGCCCCTGAGCTTGCAGTCGATCGGCATATCAGCGGCCTGGGCTGCGCCGTGCGTCGCGAGGGCAAGCAGCACCAGGACAGTAGGGCAAAACTTTTTCGTTAACACGTTTGATCTCCTTGAATTGGTTTGAGGCCGGCCCATTGACTCGTGCAAATGGGAAAATCTTGAATGTTCCGGATTATTGCGATTCCGGATTATTGCGATTCGATGGATATCTTAAACCAGGAACAAAATCCACCCTTGATTTATTTTGCATCGCCGGATTTCAAACCGCCACAGGCAAGCGACAGCATATCGCCAGATATCGATCAAAATCATTTTCCGAAAATGTGCTACATTTTCGGACGAAATGAACCGGATAGAAATATACTGGATATTTAAGAGTCATATTAAACTGCTAAGGTATTAATCAATGATGAAAAGAACCCCGGCAAGATCTCCCCGCGCTGAGCAGGCCTACGCGCTGGTAACCGAGCTGCAGCAACGTTTTGTAAACAAGCTGAATGAGATCAGCAAGAAATTTGGCAACGGCAAACCCTACCAGCCGACCGAATGGTTCCGCGATGAAGGCAGGCATGGCGGCGGTGTCCGCTTCATGGCGACGGACGACAGGATTTTCAATCGCGCCTCGGTCAATACGTCGCAGGTTCAATATGACGATGATGCGACGAAGCAACTGGCATCGGCAAATGCGATCTCGACGATCATCCATCCCAAAAACCCGCTGGCGCCGTCCGTGCACATCCATATCAGCTGGACGGAAATGAAGAACGGCAGCGGCTACTGGCGCGTGATGGCGGACCTCAATCCGGCGATTGAGAACAATGAAGACAAGATTCAGTTCGCGGACAAACTCAAGCAGGCCGCACCGCAGCAGTATGCCGAAGCTGCAGCGCAGGGCGACCGGTATTTCTACATTCCCGCGCTGGGGCGTCACCGCGGCATCACGCATTTCTACCTCGAAAATTTTTCCAGCGGAAATTTCGACACCGACCTGAAGATGGCCAGGACGGTGGGTGTAGCGGGGATCGATACCTACTGCGACATCCTGTCTTCTGCTTTGCAAAAGCGCACTGCGCCGTCAGAAGCAGATTTCAAGAAACAACTGGACTATCACACGCTGTACTTTTTCCAGGTTTTAACACTTGACCGCGGCACCACATCCGGCTTGCTGGTCCACGACCAGAACGACGTCGGCATCCTCGCCTCGCTGCCTTCGCACGTGAACCGGCCATTGCTGGCCTCATGGCAGCAGAAGATGCAGGCGCCCCAGGACCGGCTGTTGCAAAAGCTGGTCGACTGTCTGCCAAACAACGAGGTTGCACCCGTGGAAGACGACACCAAACAGGCACTGGCGAATTGCGTGCGCAAGCACTATCGGGCGCATCCCGAGGCGATCGACATGCAAGCCAGCGGCAACACCAAGCCGCCCACCGTTGATAATCATCTCAAGTCTGTCGCTTAGCGATCAACCTTCGCTCCGCGCGGGCGCGCTGTGCCCGGCTGCAACAAAGTGGCGAATCATGTAGACGAGGTAGAGCGACAGCACGGCAGCGAAGAAGCACCACACAGAGACGTAGGCATAACCAAAGGCTTCCGATGCCAACACACTGGACAGGACAGCCAGCACCCCGAAGATCCTGATCAGCCTGCAGCTGGAGAAGAGCAGCGGCACCATGATGGTCAGCGCATACAGCGCAGCCGGCGTGATCGGCAGGTGTATCGGGCTGCGATAGGGAAATGAAAAGTCGTAGGCGATGGAGTTTTTCCTCACCGCAACCGACATCCACCCGGGATGGAACAGCATCACGGAATATACCAGCGTGCCCGCGAAGGCGCCGAACATTGCGCAGCCGCCGATGACCCTCCTTCTGATTTTGCCTGGCTCGACCAGGTAGCTGGATAGCGGCAACCACCACAGCCATAGAAAATGCGAGAAGAAGTGGAACCCCAGCGCGAAGCGCACCGCTGTGCTGCCGTCCCCCGCATCGAGCTCCTGCCATACCCCGCCCTCGCATGCCTGCTGCAGACCAAACAATACAGGGACCAGCGCCCACATCATGAATGCGCGGGGCAGCCGCCTGGCCTGCTGCACGGCATAGGCACCGGTGCCCGCCAGCACGGCAGCGGCACTATAGCTGACAGTTGCGGAAAAGCACATGGGATGGAAGTGTCACTTGTAGTTCCTGATTCACGTGGAATTCGCACCAGTCTGGCTTTTCTTTCCGGCTATTCTGTCCGATTGCTGGCCAGTCTGATTTCCGGGGCATGAACGATGGAAACAGTCGAAGAAGCAATGGTGATTGAAGGATTCTATTCGAATTCCTGCAGGATGAGTCCGGACATCCGGCTATTGACCAGTCTCCGCTCCCTGACTTAAATGACATAGCGCAGTCGCAGCATGATGCATCGCGCATTCAAGGCCCGGCCTTTCTGAAAGTCGGGCATATCCGCGGTCGAGTGAGCCGGCAGGCTCCTGTCCCTTTTAGAATTCATTTCCTGAATATCCAGAACAGAAACGATATTGCCAGAGAAATAATGATGCTGGACGTGACGGGAAAGTAGAAGCTGAACCCTTTTCGCTCAATATAGATATCACCCGGAAGATGACCGATGCCCAGTTTGGACAACCAGGGCCAAGCCAATCCAACCAGAATGAAAACGATGCCGATAATGACCAGCCACTTTGTCATGGTGACTACCTCTTGAGCACCAAAGGACTACTTGCATTCAATCAGCATGGTTGCGGTTGTATCGGCCTTGATTTCCAGCTTGCCGGCATCCCCCACCTTGGCCAGTTCATCGTAAAGATCTGAATTGCGATCGATCAAATTGTAGCCCTGCGGACAAAGCTCAGCCGCCTTCCCGGTGCACTTGCCCTTTGCGGCATTGCCGCACTGCACCAGATATGCGATTTCACCGTTGGGCCCTTTGACCTGTTTGACACTTGCACAGCCGGCCAATACGACCACGAATATCAGGAGCAGGCATTTCGTGTCTCTCCCCCTTCGTTAATGAACCGATCAAAGGAGCCAGAACGCCTTGATTTCCTACTTCGAGCTTTTCCTGGCTGCTGCCTGTTTGTTGGCTGCTGCCCTTAACTGGGCACCGGCCTTCTCGGCAACTTCCCTTATCTTGACCCCTGCTTTCCTGGCTGCCTCCTCCAACGAGGCTCCCGCCCTTTTTGCCGCTGCCTCGATCTGGTGCTCTGCCTTCAAGGCTACCGGTTTTATCTTCGCTCCGGCCCTTTTGGCCGCGGGCTTGATCTTGGCTGCTTCCTTCCTGGTTGCAGACATGATCTCCGACCCAACCTTCCTGGCGACCGGTTTCATCTCGGCACCCGCTTTTCTGGCCGATGCCATGATCTCTGCTCCGGCCTTCTGTGCGACCGGCTTTAACTCTGCACCGGCCTTTTTGGCTGCTGCCATGATCTCGGCGACCGCCTTCCTGGCCGCTGACATGATATCGGCTCCCGCTTTATTGGCTGCCGGTTTTCCGGATGCGGGTTTTCTGCCTGCCGGTTTTCTGGTGGCCGGTTTCTTTGCTGCCGGCTTTTTGGTTGTTGCCTTCTTGGCTGTTGCCATCTCTGTCTCCTCGATTAGATAGTGAATTTGCGATGCTATCCCAAGAATTTCTTGACAACATCGAGCAGCTGATGCGGGTCGAACGGCTTGACCAGCCACCCGGTAGCACCCGCCTCCCTTCCTTGCGTCTTCATTGCATCGGTATGTACAGTGGTCAATATCAGAATAGGAGTAGAAGCGAACTTCGGTAGGGCGCGCAGCGCTTTAACCAAAGTGACCCCATCCATGTTGGGCATGTTCTGGTCGGTCAGCACCAGATCGATATCATGCGCATTAGCCTTGGCCAACCCCTCTACGCCATCGGCCGCCTCGATCACGGTATAGCCATCCGTTTTGAGGGTGAAAGCCACCATTTGTCGGATGGAAGCAGAGTCATCAATAATCAAAATAGTTTTAGCCATTTTTCCCGCTCCGTTCTAAAGGAAGACAGCATAGTCTCCATCTGTTCACGGATAAAGACAATGCCTGCGACGAAATTATAGCCCGATTTATACATGCTTCCTGACTGCGTCAGCAATTTCTTTTGAATGGTCCGCAAATAATCATGTGCCGGCGTTCTTGGGGACGGAGCCGCGTTCGCTTCGGGAAATCAATTAAGTTCCGTCGCAAGTAACGCAGCCGCCCGAAACAAATGCGATGATCACCCGGCTTGCTTGCTGCCGTTTGCCTGTTGATTGCCGCGCCTATATGCGGATAATGGAGCCATGATTTCAAAGGCCCGCCCCTACCTTGCTGTGCTGGCAATGTTGTTGTCGTGCTCCGGATGCGCGACTTATCAACCCCCGCGGACCGATGACATCTGTTCCATTTTCCGTGGTGACACCGACTGGTATGCGTCTGCCCGCGATGCGAACAAGCGCTGGGGAACGCCGGTGTGGGTGATGATGGCGATCATCGACCAGGAATCGCGTTTTGTCAGTGATGCAAAACCGGCACGAGACTGGTTCCTGTTTATCCCGCTGCCTCGCCAATCATCGGCTTATGGTTATGCCCAGGCGCAAGATCAGACGTGGGACAAATATATGAAGGAGACCGGCAACAGCGGCCACGACCGTGATGATTTTGCCGACGCGATCAACTTTGTCGGCTGGTATACCAACACGACACAGCGCACCCTCGGCATCTCCAAGTGGGATGCCTACTATCAGTACCTCGCCTATCATGAGGGATATGATGCTTACAAGAGCGGTAGCTGGAAGAGCAAGGGGTGGTTGCAGCAGGCGGCAGCCAAGGTCAAGAACAAAGCTGCTGCCTATAATGCCCAGTTGAAGAAGTGCAAGCCGGAACTCGACGACAAGGTGGACAGCTGGTTTTAGAAAGTCACTTCAGCGAGCGCCCATCCGCTCCTGCCATTTTTTCCCCGTATTGCATCCATGAAGAATATATTCGACGCCCCCTTTAATTGCTTTCTCTTTAATTGCCTTACTTGCTCCATTTAATCGATGCTGAAATTATTTCGGCTGAAAATCATCTAGCCGGCCTCCCACCGCCGAGGCGGTGGGGTTAAAGTGAGTTTGCGAACTTGCGATAACCACAGGAGGCCGACATGAAGTATAGCGGAATTGATTTGCATTCGAACAACAGCGTGGTGACGGTGACGGATGAAGAGGATCGCGTGATAGCCGAGAAACGATTGCCGAACGACTTGACGAGGATCGTTGGATTTCTGTTGCCATGGCGCGATGAATTGAAAGCGGTTGTGGTCGAATCCACCT
This sequence comes from uncultured beta proteobacterium, assembly GCA_963723415.1. GTDB lineage: Bacteria > Pseudomonadota > Gammaproteobacteria > Burkholderiales > Gallionellaceae > Gallionella. Next base: position 133,771 of record CAVRQB010000005.1, read on the forward strand.
ACAACTGGTACTGGCTGGTTGATGGCTTGCAGGCGGCCGGATTTGTAGTGAAACTGGCCAACACCGGAGCCATCAAGAAATACGATGGACTCAAGCACAGCGGCGACGAGGCCGATGCCCGGCAACTGGCGCATCTGCTCCGCTTGGGCATCCTACCGACGGGCACCATCCTGCCACCAGAACAGCGGGCGATACGTGATCTGGCGAGGAAGCGCATGCAACTGGTGCGCAGCCGCACCAGTCACATCCTCGCCATCGAGAACATCGCTGCCCGACAACGGGGCATGAAGATCAACAGCAACCAGGTCAAACGCCTGACTGCCGATGACGTGGATCAAATGAAATTCCCGGCGGACGTGGGGCTGGCGATCAAAAGCAACCTTGCGGTGGTCACCACCCTGGGCGAGCAAATCGACCGGCTGGAAAAGCGCCTGCAAGAAGTGATGGATGAGCGGCCTGAATACAGCTTGTTGACCAGCGTGCCGGGAATTGGTCGCATCCTTGCGGCGATTATCCTGCTGGAGACGGGCACGATTGACCGCTTTGCCTCCGTTGGCAACTTTGCTTCATATGCGCGTTGCGTCGATAGCCAGCACATGAGCAACGGCAAGAAGAAGGGGGAAGGCAACACCAGGAACGGCAACAAGTATCTGTCTTGGGCCTTTGTCGAAGCGGCCTACTACGCGCAGCGATTTTGCGCTGAGGCCAAACGGTTTTACGAACGCAAGAAAGCGAAGACGAACACGGCGGTAGCCACCAAGGCGTTAGCGCACAAGTTGGCAAGAGCGTGTTACCACATGTTGAAGGAGCAGAAGCCATTTGATGTGGCGCGCTGCTTCGCATGAGTTACGACGGCAACGGCAAGCCCGGCAATGGGGTCTGGCGCACCAGCCACGAAGCTGAATGGGATGCCGTTCGCCGTCGCCCGAGCAGTAAACGAATCGCCTGCAACGCGAGCCCGCAAGGGGTTGGCACCGCAAGTCGGTAGCCACGATAGCTGTGATTAAATCAATTGGACGCGAAGCGGCACCAACGTTCTTCTGGGGCGGCAAAGCCGCCACGGCGACAACAGAACACCGCTGATCGTTTGATCCTGATGGGTGACTGGCGCGATTCGTTCGCAGCCATGATTGAAGAAACGGGCGCGATTCAATAACTGCAACGGGGATGTTGGAAGATTTTAAAACCGGCGGCTGATGCCGCCATGGATTTGTTTACTCGCTTGACGCAGGTCGGCTAATGGGTGACCCCTTTACTCATTACTCTTTACTCACGGGTCGGATTCGAGACGGACCACGTCGAACCGCATTTAGGCCACAATATCACATGCAGAAAATTCCGCCTCGGTTCATCCTGCTGATCGCCGCCCTTGCGCTGGTCGTCACGGCCATCCAGTTCGGCGTGCTGACCGTGGCATTCGAAAAGCTCGACCTTTCCTCCGACTCCGCCTACCTGCTGTTCATCACCATATTGGGCGGCAGCCTTATCAACCTGCCGCTGTTCAGCATGAAAAGCGAACCGCCGAACCTGGAGGAAATTCCGCCGCAATTGCGCGAGCTGTATAGCAGGATGCCGTACACCGGCAAGACCCTCATCATGGCCAACGTCGGCGGCTGCGTGGTGCCGGCGGCATTCTGCCTTTACCTGCTGGCGCACCACCCGTTGAATATCCTTTACGTGGCGCTCGCGGTTGCCGCCGTCGCCGCGGTGAGCTTCAAGATCAGCCGCAGGGTGCCCGGCATCGGCATGGGCATGCCGATACTGCTTGCCCCCCTGGTGGCAGCGCTGGTTTCCGTCGCGCTCGATCCGGCCAATGCCGCACCGATGGCCTTCATCAGCGGCACGCTGGGCGTGCTGATCGGCGCCGACCTGCTGCACCTCAAGGACATCCGGAAGATGGGCACGCCGTTCGCCTCGATCGGCGGCGCGGGCAGCTTCGACGGGATATTCATCAGCGGGATCGTGGCGGTGTTGCTGGCTTAGGTTGTGGCGGGGCGGATCGGTGAAGGCGGAGGGAACGTAAATATTGTGCAACTGAAAATCATCTAGTCGGCCTCCCACCACCGGTGGCGGCGGGGCTAAAGCGAGTTTGCGAACTTGCGATAACCTCAGAAGGCCGACATGAAGTATAGCGGGATTGATTTGCATGGTTCTGCGTCACATGGCTTGCGTCCGGTATTGTGTTGTATGTGCTGCGGATGCTCTGGTCGATTGCCGCATAGGGCGATCCTCCGGCGAGTATCAAATCTGCTTGCAACTTGGGGACGGAGCGAGCTGCCCCGATTGTTCATCATGGCATCCGAAACTTTTTCGAGCCCTTGATCCAAACCTGGCCAGAAATTCCAATCCCAAGGAGGTGTGGTTCAGGGATGATATGCATTGCCCGGCTGGTATCCGTCGGTCAATGTATTCAGGAAGGCAATGACGTCCTGGATTTCGGCGGCACTCAGTGCCGGGGAATCCCCGGGATTCCGGTGGGAGGGCGCATCGCTTACGTCGACATTGGCTCGATATTGAGCTGGCAGGTCGTTGTACTTCAGGATGCTGCCATCCGCTGCCTTGGGATAGACAAGGCCCGGGTCGACATCGCGGAATACGTAAAAGTGAAGCACATCGTTGATCGAGCGGTAGATGCCGTTGTGAAAAAACACCTTGCGCGTCGCGACATTGCGCAAGGAAGGCGTCCGGAACATGCCGCAATAATTCGTTTGCGCGGTTAGATCGGTTCTGAACGGTCCGCACAGGCCAAGATCGTAGTAACCGGGATTGGCGTTGGCCGGGATCGCACTGTTGCGCGGGACGCCCAGCGCCTCGTACTGAAAATCGGTGAACATCGGCGGTCGACCATCCAAGGTCATTCGATCTGGGTGGCAGGCGGCGCAGTTGCCCTTGTTGGGGTCTTCGAACAGCTTCAGTCCGTTCATTTCCGCTGCGGTCAGTTGGGCTTTTCCGGCCAGGTAATAATCGTATTTGCCGTTGAATGAATGGAAAGACGGGTCTTCAAACTCGAAGCGGGCGATCGCACCTTCCGCCTCTGACACGAGCAGTTGCGGATTACTGAAAATATTGGCGCCAAATATCTGCCGGAAATCGGGCGCATACGACGCCCGGGCGAGCTTGGCGGCAAGATCGTTGATGTCGGTATTGGCCATTTCCACGGGATTGAACAAGGGACCGTCGGATTGTTCCTGCAGTGTATTGACGCGGCCGTCCAGAAACAGCCCGCCCTGCGGAACAAGGGCGGTGCCGGATGCGCTTCCTCCCGCAATTTTCCGGGGGATGGCGGCGCTGCTGGCCGAGGCGGCGGCCTGGCCGATATTGACATTTTCCAGCGCGGGGTTGTCCGGACCGATGCTGAATGCCGGGTTCCGGTAAGCATAGGTGATCTCCGGTGCCTCGCGGAATCCGAATGCCGCCATTGCGGGACCGCCTGCCTGGACCGGCAGATCATTGCCGGGGCCGTAATGTTGGGCCGGATCGTGACAGGTCGAACAAGCCAGTTGGCCCGAAGCGGAAAGGCTTGTGTCGAAGAATATTTTTCGCCCGAGTCGCGCGATTGCCGACAAGGAAGTACTCGAAGACGTTGCAGTCGCAGATGACGCCGATGTCGACGTTGTGGCATCCGCCCGCGAACGGTTGTCGGCGCAAGCGGGGAGTACGGCGGCCAATAATATGCAAATGAGACAGGGGACTATGCCTGTGGTTGCATGGGTAAACAATTTGGGAATGCTGATCGTGTATTTCATGATGATTCTTTTTTGCCCGGATTCGCGATTGCCAGACCGCTGTTGACTCAGTATCGGTAACTTTAAATGCATTCAGCCGCGGTCAGACCGCGGCTGAATTCCCAGCTGGTATCAGAAACAGTTACCTGTAATCAACCGTACCGTTGGTCGTGTCGAGGATCACGGCCGGTGTATTGCCCCCGTTGCGGAAGTTCAGCATATTCGTGATCGGGCCGGCGATATTGTCGAAAGTGCCGGCGCTGACGCGCTTACCGCCCAGCCAGTTGTCTTCGACGAACTTGATGATGGAGGTTTGGTCAGTCACGCTGTGATCGACGAAATTCGTCTTCGCATAGGGCGAGATCACCAGCAGCGGCTGGCGTGGACCATAGCCGCACCGGCCTGCCACCGGATAACCGTTCGGGCCGTCCAGAGGCGATTTTGCCTGGTCCTTGCAAAGCGCCAGAACATCGGCGGGGCTGCCATATCCTGTATTGACGATAGTTCCCATGACATGGTCGTACCAGCCATCCGAGTCATCATACGCAATGACGATCAAGGTATCGTTCCAGAACCGGCTCTTCATGATGGTGTTGATGGTCTTGGTCAGAAATTGCTGCTCGTCGATCGGATCGGAATAGCCGGCATGGCCATCCTGAATGCCCGGTGCTTTCAGGAAACTCACCGCAGGCATTTTCCCTTCGGCCAAGGCATCAAAGAAATCGTGGATGTCATATTGATGGTTAGCGGGATCTTTGGCCTTGCCATCAGCCTCATACGTATGACCGATCGCGGCAACCGAGCTTGGCCGTGCATGGGTCGGGTTGGCGGTCGAGGCGTAGTACTGGAACGGTTGATGGTGGGGAATATAATCTGTCTCGCCGCTTCCGCCGACGATGCTGGACACGCTCGAACGTGCACATCCGGTGGTGCCGTTGGGGTTGGTGAGGGTCAGGTCGAAGCCACCCTCGAAAAAGCCCCAGGTAATGCCCGAGGCGTTCAGGAAGTCGCCGATGTTCTTGCCGGTCATATGGGCGGTCTTGGTCGTCGAGGAACACGGATCGCCGGTCGGATCGATGTCGCCGATCATCGTGTAGCCGCCTTGGCCATCTGGCGTGGTATGGCTGGGATCAGTGGCGGGGTTGACGCCAAGATCGTAAACCTCGCCGCCTGTCTGGCCGGAAATCAAGTTGACCGCACCCGGCGTCGAGGGGCCGAAGGTGGTGCTGTACGAGTTGTCGCTCATCGCATAGTGCTGGGCATAATTCCACAGTGCCGTGACCGTGTTGCCGTCGTAATAGCCCATGACGAGACCCTTGGTGTTGAAGGCCCCGCTACCGCCGCTGCCGGCTGTGCCGGTATAGAGCGGGAAGAGATCCATCAATCCGTTGTCGAAGGCCTCCTGTTCAGGGGTGTAATTGTGGCCCTGGTCCGCAGTCGCGGCTTGCGCGGGATCGAGACGGAACGGGTTGGCGGCGCCCGCGCCATTGGCGGAATTGGTGAAATTCGGGTTATTGGTGAGCAGCATACCGGACAGGCCATTGACGCTGGGTGTATCGCGCCGTGCCGTGAATGCAGTCTCTCCGGCCGGATTGGTGGCATTCGGATAGGTGGCGAAATAATGATCGAAGGAAACGTTTTCCTGGAAAATCACGACGACGTGTTTGATCGGCGTGGTTGTTGCTAAAGAAGCTGCGCGATTGGAAGCGTGCTGCCCAAGGGGTTGTTCTGGCGGGAACGGAACCGCTGTTGCAACCCGGGACATCGTCAGCACGAGCAACGCTGAAGAGACAGCCATTGTCAGAACGGATTTTTTTAACATGATCAAACTCCTGTGCGTACATTGGTGGGGGACGAAATGGAGAACCTCCTAGGCTAATGTCCCAGCCTATCGGGCAGGCGTTATCATTCATGATTTATGTTAAGGAATGATGACATCCACTCCGGCGGAACAGGCTTTATCATTGCGTCCGGCCAATGCCGCACCGATGGCCTTCATCAGCGGCACGCTGGGCGTGCTGATCGGCGGCGCGGGCAGCTTCGACGGGATTTTCATCAGCGGGATCGTGGCGGTGTTGCTGGCTTAGGTTGTGGCCGGGCGGATCGGTGAAGGCGGAGGGAAAATAAATTGTGAGGCTGACCCCGCGAACGAGTCTGACCTCATTGTGTTTCGGTTAACAAAACAAATCGGCCCCGGTACCATTCGTTCATTTGGCACCTTTTGTTCGTTCTATTCATTCAATCCTTTTCCATCGAGAATCTTCGGTATACATTTTTCGACCCTGTACTCCCGGGTTTTGGATTGCCTGGCTCCACCAAAAAACAGCAGGTATGCCCTTTGCCGACCCGGCGTTAATGCATCAAAGGCGGCTTGTATGGTTGCGCTGGTGGTATCGGCTTCCTTGTGTAACAGTTAAGAAGCCGGGGTGGAGGGACCAATGGCGGCATCTGCTCTCCTTACCGAGAGACAAACTCCGAAAGAATCCCCCCACCCACACCATCCAGCGTCGATGAGGAATCTAGCGGCTTTGACCGCCGATTTGACCGCAAGCTCACGCAGGTGTGTCCACCCCAGCATTGTTAATCTTAACCATGGGAGAGACATCATGCAAACCCCAACCCAAGCACTTAATATCGGCGCCGATGTCGCCAAGGACGAAATCGTCGTGGCCTGTTCGGAGGGAAGCTTTCCAGTGCGCAAGCTCGCGAATCAGCGCACGGCGTTGCGGGCCTTTCTCAAGAGCCTGCCGCCAGGCAGCCGCATCGGCATGGAATCCACCGGTATCTATCACGAATTGTTTGCCAGCCTTGCCCACCAGCTCGGCTTCATCGTCTATGTGCTCAATCCCAAGGACGTTCGCCACTATGCAAAGGGCGTCGGGAGGCGTGGCAAGACCGATCGCATAGACGCAGAACTTATCGCTCGAATGGTCGCGCACGAACATGTCGATCTGCACCCCTGGGTGCCGCCTACACCGGAGCAACGCGAAATTAACCGATTGCTCAAGCGTCGTGCCAAGCTGAGCTCGTTGCGTCAGGCACTCGGTATGTCGCTCAAAGGTATGGTTGGATTTTCCACCGACCTCAAGACGTTGAGACAGCGCTTCGATCAGGTCATTGCTCGTATCGACAAGCGCATAAAAGAACTGGTCGAGGCAAATCCAGATCGCAAAGAGCATGTCAGGCACTTGCGCACAATCACCGGAGTCGGACCGGTCGTCAGCGCTGCACTGGTCAACTCCCTTGAGCGCATGCCCCTGAAGAGCGCAGACGCCTTCGTCGCATTCACCGGCCTGGATCCCCGACCCGATGAATCCGGCCAACACCAAGGAAAACGGCGTCTGTCCAAGCGTGGCCCATCTGACTTGCGCAGGCTACTCTATTTGGCTGCGATGTCGGCCAAGAAGACAAAAGCCTGGAAACCGATCTTTGAGCAATATCGCGCAAAGGGGTTATCCACGACTGCGTGTTTCGTCATTCTGGCTCGGCGCATCGCCAGAACCGCATGGTCGATGTACACTTATAAAACCGAGTTCGATCCTGGACGCCTTACAAAAGGCTTGACGTAAACCATAGAATCTTTCAGGGCGCGGCTTTTATCCAGTTTTTTCCGGAATTCTTCTGGAACCGCATATTCCGCAGTCTTCTTGAAATTCACCTTCAAGCCGGCTTTTTCTGCTGCGATGGCTTCACGGATATAGGCTTTCAGGACGGATGTCATCTTGATGATTTCTCGAACATCGGTGAAGCGGATCTGGCGCGCCGACTGCGTATTCTCTCCCGGTTTGATCAGTATGCCCCCGGCATCCTGCAACAAGGCGCCCTTGAAAAACATAAGCACACAATAGTCTTTAAACGCTCCTATGATGACGATGTTGCTTCCCTGATACGTGTAGCAAGGCTGATTCCATTTCAGTTCTTCAGTCAGCTGACAGTCAAGGGCGATCTTCCTCAATTTCGCCATTTCTTCCGGCCACTTTTTGCTCTTCTTCAGAAATTCTTCAACCTTGGGATTCATTCCATTTCCAGTCACAGGACGTTATTTTCAAAAATCAATTCTTGCCGGATCAATCCGTAATCTCCGGCTCGACCAAGTTCGCGAGTTGCGCGATCGACTCTTGCCAGCCGAGATAGCACATCTCGAGCGGTATCGCCCCGGGAATCCCTTCCTGCACGATATCGATCTCGGTTCCGCACGACACCTGCGTCAGGGTCACCGTGGTCTTCATCTCCCCGGGCATGTTCGGATCGTCGAACTTGTCGGTATAACAGATCGTTTTGGATGGGACGAGCTCGAGATACTCGCCGCCGAACGAGTGGCCGTTCCCTGACGTGAAGTTCGTGAACGACATCCTGAAAGAGCCGCCGACCCTGGCGTCCATGTGGTGAACCTTGCAGGTGAAGCCATAGGGAGGAAGCCACTTTGTCATTGCGTCAGCGTCCAGGAACGCCTTATAGATGCGCTCCGGTTTCGCGCGCAGTACGCGATGAAGCCGTATGGTGCCTGTGGACATGGTCTACTCTCCTTTCGATGTATTGCCCGGTGAGTTTGGGTATATTGCAATCAAGATGGAATTGGGCTCCGTCCCCATATCATTATCATTAATTGTTCATCACAAATAAAAAGATATTTCGAGCCTCGCACCTTCAATCGTCAGTCCCCGATCGTTTCGATCGCTTCATTTCCTCGGATGGCCTTCCAGCAAGTCCTGGTAGGCGGGCTCGATCTGGTTGCCCTCGACCAGATCCGCCACCAGCCGGCTGCCGACCGCGGCCGGCGAAAATACCAGATCGGCACGCGCCAGCTTCAGGCGACGGATCGATTGCGCGGAACTGGCCACGGCCAGCACATGGACGTTGGGGTTCATGTCCTTCGCACCCAGCGCGATGAACGCATTGTCACCGTCGTTATCGCGCGCGGCAATCACCATGCGCGCATGCTCTATGCCGGCCTGGCGCAACACGGCTTCGCTGGTTGCGTCCCCGGTCGGCCCGTGTTCCACCGTTTGCTCGGGCGCAGGGCTGGTGGCAAAGATCTGCACGAACGCGATGCCGCGCTGCTTGAGTTCCTTGGCGGTATTTCGTGCGATCGGGCCATCTCCGACCAGGATGACGTGATTTTTCAGGTCCATGATTTTCTCCCTTGGATTGAACAGCCGGTTGAGTTCACGCGAGAGCTTCGGGCCGAACACGGTCGCGATCGCGCTGGCGAATACGCCCAGGCCGATCACCAGCAACGACACCACGAACCATCTCGCCTCGGGCGTTTTTGGCACTATGTCCCCGAAGCCGACTGTCGAAAGCGTCGTGATGGAAAAATATGCCGCCGTCTGGAAATCGAGGATAGGCGGGTTAAAGCCGCTGCCGAGCAGATAGCTGCCAAACACGCCGTAGAGTATTACGGCGAGTATGCTGCTCAACGACAACACGAAACTGGCGAAAGCCGTCCTGCGCGTGAAGCGATGCCTGAAGAAAAAGAGGGCGCCAACCAGCAGCACCTCGATCGCGAAGTTCACGCCCCACATCGATCGCGCGATGTGGATTCCCAGCATCGCAACCAGCAACAGCACCGACAGCGCCCACGCCGAGGCCAGCCGCCGCAGCAAGCCTATCCCTGCTACGACGAACAACAATCCCAGGATCGCCTGCATCGTGCCGCCCAACGCCGACAGCGATTCTCCCAGCCCTGTCAGTTCGGTGATCCGCCCTCTAAGGCTCAGGGGCAGATTCAGGCCCTCCACGACATTGAACGTGCCGACGAGAATAACGATTGCGGCCAGAGGTCCGGGAGTTGTTGCCGCCCGAATGGCTGCCACCTCTTGCGCCCGGCAGGATGCTTCTTATCAGTACGCGTCATTGAACTCGCTTAATGCTCCTGGCAATTGTCGTCGAACAGAATTCGTGATGTGACGCCTATTATTTCACACAAGGACGTCCCTAAGATGGTTACGCCGTTCGCTTCGACCGGTGGCACGGGCAGCTTCGACAGGATATTCGTGAGCGGGATAGTGGCGGTGTTGCTGGCTTGGGTTGTGGCTGGACGGATCGGTGAAGGCTGAGGGAAAATATATCGTGAAGCTGACCATTTTAACTATTTAGCCTTAAGGCATCTTCAGGAAAACGTGGTCTACCCCGATTGCCTTCGATTGCCTTCGATTGCCTTCGATTGCCTTCGATTGCCTTCGATTGCCTTCGATTGCCTTCGATTGCCCGATTGCCCGATTGCCCGATTGTCCGATTGCCCGATTGCCCGATTGCCTTATCACGGTACCGTTCATTGCCTTTGAGTCTTATATCTTCCGCACACCGTCGCCATATTTCGCCACGGCTTTATCCACCGTCAGCAGCGTCAGTCCCTCGACGCGAGCTTGCGCCACGAGGATGCGGTCGAACGGGTCCTTATGCAAAGGCGGAAGATCGTTCACGGCGACAGCGTGTTCGCTGGTGACGGATAATTCGCGGTAGCCGTTGATCAGCAGCATGCGCCACAGGCGGCGCGGGTCAACATTGAAATCCGAACGCTCCAGCCCGTTCTTGATGCTGATCTCCCACAGGCTGGCAGAACTGAATACGAGCTGGTTTTCTAAAGCGAGCAACAAGGCGCGCGCCTTGCTCGACAAGCGCTGCGGCTCGCTCGCCGCCCACAGCAACAAGTGGGTGTCTAGCAGCAGGTTCAAGCCTTGCGCCCGGAAAACAGGCTTTCGATCTCCCCGCTACCCATCTGGTCGAAATCGTCCGGCACGGAAAACTCTCTCGCCATGAAGCCGAGACGTGCAGCCGTACCCGCTTCAGCCTTGCCCAACGGAACCACCTTCACCATCGGCTTGCCCGCCTTGGCGATGATGAATGCCTCGCCCTGCGCAGCCTGATCCACCAACTTGGAAAGCTGGGTTTTTGCTTCGTGGATATTGACAGTGAGCATGGCGACCTCAGAGTGAACTAACCTGGGTTAGTTTACAGCAAACCCAAAGGAAAGCAAGCCCTCCCGCCTTCAGAAATTCGACTCCGGTACCTTTAGTTCTGCTCTCCGTCCCCATATCATTCCATTAGCATTCCGCCATGACAATGTGTGCCTGGATCTTGCCGGCAACTTGCCCGCGTCCAAACTGTCTGGCGATGGCGTTCTCGGCGATGTCGGTCGCTTCGCCTAGCCTGGACTTGTCCCGCTCCTCGATCTCGTTGCGCAGCGGTGTTCCCTGGCAGTACGCCATTGCGGGTATCTTGGCCGACCCGGCGGTGCTTCTCGCAGCCAGGGTATCCACGGATGGTATCGTGACAAAGCCGCCGCCCCGCAGATCTTGCTCTATGGTTGCGATGTCGTGGTAGCCGCGCCAGGAAGCGCGGGGGATCGTCGGGAAAGACCGACTCGAGCGCAGTCGTGATGACGTCGGCAAATTCGTTCTCCTCGATCCGGTCCCATACGTTGAACAGCAGCACGCCACCAGAACTCAGGACACGGCGGGCCTCGGCGAACGCCTTGGCCTTGTCGGGAAAGAACATCACCCCAAACTGGCATACCACGGCGTCAAACGATCCATCTTCGAAGGGCAGTTGCATTGCGTCTGCCTGCCGCCACTCGACACGGCGAGCTGTCCCCGCCTCGGAGGCCAGGTCCAGCATGGGTTGATTCAGGTCTGTGGCAACGATGGAAACGTCTTCCGGCAGCAGGGATGCAAGGCGACGGGTGACGACGCCAGTGCCGGCGGCAATCTCGAGTACCCGGGCAAGCCTGCGCGTAGCCAGACGCCTTGCAAGATCTTCAGCGTACGGCTCAAAGATCAGAGGAACAATATATTCCTCGTAAAACTTCGCAATTGAACCGCCGAAATTCTTGTCTGATTGGGGGCTGCTCATTGCATGCTCCTTTCAGATTAAACAATTGCCAAGCTGGCTACATTATCTTCCTGGAACTATTCCGAGCCTGGCCCCTTTAATTCATTTGCAACCTACGCCAACACTTGTTTTACCCTTAGGCCAAAGCCGTTGACCGATAGCGATATTCGTAAGCGCTTCCCGTTAAAAAGTTTGGCGCCTCCAGTTAGGTTGCGTAAATCCAAATATGCCCCCATACCGTTTGGGTAGCCGTCGATCTGAACAAATCCCTTCCCGAGGCCGCTAGCCAAATATGTCCCTTCTACTACCATCGGAGTCCCATTGGCCATGAGATCGTGTTCGGTTCTTATGCGCATGTTGTATCCAAGATCAGCCTTCTTGAGGTAATCAAGCTGTCGCTTTGCATGCGCAATGTCTGTCGCCTCAACCAAACCTTTAATGAAATTGAGCCGTTCTTCAAAGTCTTCCTCGGCGACGTTTAGATATTTCCCAATAGCCAATTTAATTTCATGCCATGGCCTACCAAGTTTCCGCAAACAATCCAGTTTAAGTCGCAGTAGACCATAACTATTTGGATCGTGCTCAAGTCCTGCATCTACTAATGCCAATGCTTCAGGCAATCTATTGCCATTGACATACATCCATGCGAGCAGCACGCGTGCACGTGTATTGGCGCCATCAAGCTTCACGCTGCGAAGAAGCAGGCTCTCGGCATTTGGTAATTGACATAATTCAATGTTGAGTTTGGCAGCAAGCGTCGTAATATCGCTACTATTTGGATAGTATTGCTTACCTCTTTATCAGGATTGCGTGCTTCCTTGTGATCTGACAAAACGACAACCTTTAAGTCTTGTGTTCGCTCTGTTGAATTTTCATATGCGCGCTCAATAGAGTCGTCAACATTTACGGTGTATATCGCCCGCCACCTTAGACGAGGTATATCCAATAATGCTTTCGATGGATTCACTGGTGTGAGTAGCTCTACTAACGCTTCTCGAAGTTTTTCCTTCCCCTTTGTATTTTGAATATTTGTACAAACACGCTTCAGTGAAACGTTAGTTGGCCCTTCTTCTTTGAAGAACAACTCCTGCAAACGATCTCTTAATGCAACTCCTAAAAGAGGGGGACGATTGTCCTTTCCAATTGTGCTCCCGACGAGAGCTCCCGCCCCAAGAAAGAGTACCAACTCACCTTTGGTGGCATGCATTTTAAGGCGGTCTAGTCTTGCGTCAGTCATTGAAACCTCCTCGAACAAGTATGGAATTGGAAATTGGTCGAATAGAACGTGCTGACCACATTACCATTCCAGTTTGCCTATACTCACCGACTAATCGGTTTATACCGGATCCGCTTAGGCTTCGCGCCTTCTTCGCCCAAACGCTTGCGCTTGTCCGCTTCGTATTCCTGATAGTTGCCGTCGAGGAAGTTCCAGTGCCAATCGCCCTCGGCCGCGAAGATGTGGGTGGCGATGCGGTCGAGGAACCAGCGGTCGTGCCAGATCACCAGCACGCAGCCCGCGAATTCGAGCAGCGCATCTTCCAGCGCGCGCAGCAGGGTCACTCCAAAATCGCTAAAGCCATGATTGTTACTTGGCAGTCGCGCGGGACTTGCGTACAACCAATTGCGTGCCGGTTTGTTCCGCCAGTTGACGCGCTTTTTCTGCGGCACGCAGCAAGGCTTGCGGCGCATATTTCAAACTCGAATCTTTCAGGTGGGAAACGGGTGCCTTCATTTATTTTGCCCTTCCTCTATCAGAACAGCGGGGATGCCGGAATTATCTTACAGTTGCCAGCTATCCACCAGTAGCTTGTAGCGCTCGAAATTTGCGATACCGTGCGCGAAACGGCGGCGGATGACACCTTCGGGAACATTGTGCCCGCCTTGTTTGACGCGGTTGGCTACACGCTCTATCGCCATCTCGATATCCGGCAATGACAGGAAAGCCAGCTCCACCGCATAACCGGATGAACGCCAGGCGGGGATCATCTGAGCATAGGTCAATCCGAAAAGAGTCGTCTCGAATGCAAAACTTTCGCCGCGCTTTGCATGGCCCGCTATCTCTTCAAGCATCAACCTGCCCGCTTTGAAGGCGGCCAAATCGGGTTCGAAGGGTGATAGTCCGGCAGCGATCAGGTCGGCATTTACGAAGTTGGGGCAATGAGCCTCGTTGGGCAGGAACTCGCGCGCAAACGTGGTTTTCCCGGCGCCGTTCGGTCCGGCGATGATGACGATGCGTTTGCTTTGTGCTGCTTTGCTCACATCCCCTCTCCCCCGACCCCTCCCCCGCGAGCGTGGGAGGGGAGCCATAAACTACCTGCTAATCGGCTTACACCGAATCCGCTTAGGCTTAGGGTGTGAAGCGCATCGTGTCCCGCCTCTTTCAGCGAACTGGCGAAGCGCCGGGGAAGTTGCGCATCGACCAGGAATTTCATGCGGCCAGGTGTTCAAGCCATTTTACGTGAGTGAGCCGCGCAGCATAGGAAAGCGCAGCCAGGATGTCTTCGCGCTCCAGGTCTTCGTAGTCTTTCAGGATTTCTTCCGTGGTCATGCCGCTGGCCAGCCACTCCAGCACGTTTTCCACCCGGTAGCGCAGGCCGCGTATGCAGGGCTTGTCATGGCACACGGCGGGGTCTATGGTGATGCGGTCGTTCATTGCTGCCTCCTGCTCGAAAATTCACTGGGGGAATCTTACACCAGCTTGCATTCGTAGTGCACGGCGCTTCCCCACCCCTCTCCCCCGACCCCTCCCCCGCAAGCGTGGGAGGGGAGAATTGCTTTACCGGCTGATCGGTTTATACAGCATCCGCACGGCTTCGCGCCTTCCTGATGGAACTACCGGTGAAACAACTGATATGACCACCAGCCATCTGACTAGGTTGTCCAACGACGACAACCTAGTCATTGGTTATAGCCATCCCGCTACGCAACCACAAAACAGTTGCCAAGTGGTTGCTCATTCACCCAGCCGCTTGCGCTTGTCCGCTTCGTATTCCTGATAGTTGCCGTCGAAGAACGTCCACCTCGAATCGGGCTGTGCGGTTACCATGAGGCGAGCGTCCTGCATTTTCATCGGCATTTGTATGCCGAGTAATCCAGAGGCGGGACGTAGTTGGTTGATCCGTCGCCGGGACGATTAAGGCTATCCCAGGGAATGTCGTTTATCGAGGTATACATCTGCGATACGGGCAAATGATATTTCATCTTGAATCGCGCCCAATTCTCGTAGACCTTGCCCCATCTGGCATTCAGTTTCTTGATTCTGTTCTCCTCATCCAGATATTCAAAGTTTGACGCCTGGTTGTGGTAGGCAAAAGCGCCTTTGGCTACGAGCAACTTGTAGCCGGCCCTGTGTACCCTTATTCCAAAATCGTGGTCGGCGAAATATCCGTAAAATAAAGGGTCCAGGGTTCCTATCTTGTCGATCAACTCCCTTTTCACAAGAAATGCATCACCGGTCAAATAGTCTTCTTCAAAAGCATCGTCCTTGTTCAGCTCGTAAATCTTGCTTGCGATGGCGTGGACATCCCCGAGGTTATTTATGCTGCCGGGGAGATCAACACTGTGCTCCGGTTTCATGTTATCCACAAAATTGGATATGCCTCTTGCGATCCCGCAATCGGGATGTGAATCGGCTACGGCAATCAGGGCCTTCAGGTAATCCGGCGTTACATAGATATCGTTTGAAACAAAAACGATATATTTTCCTTTGGCATGGGACAGGATGCAATTCAGGCTCCCGCTGTATTCCAGATTCTCAGTGAAGGAGTAAACAACCGTATTTTCATGCCTCCCTTTGACAGACGAAAACAGATTCTTTATCTCCCCTTTGTCTGGTGAACAATCGTCAACCAGTACCAATTCAAAGTTGCCGTTGCACGACATGAACAGGCTTTCCAGGCAGGCCATGGTGACCTCAAGATTGCCGTAGGCGGAAATTCCGATTGAAACCCTCTCATCCAGAGTAATCATGTTTCTCCATTGCTGATCAATTCATGCAATGCTGCGCCGGCTCAATGCCGGGCTGGCAACGCAGATCACCTGCCGATCGGCTTGTACCGGATCCGCTTCGGCTTCGCTCCCTCTTCGCCCAAACGCTTGCGTTTATCAGCCTCATACTCCTGGTAGTTGCCGTCGAAGAAGTTCCAGTGAGAATCGCCTTCCGCCGCGAGGATGTGGGTGGCGATGCGGTCGAGGAACCAGCGGTCGTGCGAGATCACCAGCACGCAGCCGGCGAATTCGAGCAGCGCATCTTCGAGCGCGCGCAGCGTTTCCACATCGAGATCATTGGACGGTTCGTCGAGCAGCAGCACGTTGCCGCCGGCGATCAGCGTCTGCGCCAGATGTAGGCGGCCGCGTTCGCCGCCGGAAAGCGTGCCGACCACCTTGGCCTGGTCGCCGCCCTTGAAGTTGAAGCGGCCGATGTAGGCGCGCGCCGGGGTTTCGTATTTACCCACGGTGAGGATGTCGTTGCCGCCGGAGATCGCGTCGAACACGGTCTTGTCGTTCTGCAGCGAGTCGCGCGCCTGGTCGACGTGCGCGATCTTCACCGTCGTGCCGATCTTCACTTCGCCGCTGTCAGGTTTTTCTTTTCCGGTGATCAGCTTGAACAATGTGGACTTGCCCGCGCCGTTCGGGCCGATGATGCCGACGATCGCGCCGGGCGGCACCTTGAAGCTGAGGTTATCGATCAGCAGGCGGTCGCCGTAGGCTTTGGAAACATTGTTGAACTCAATGACCTCGTTGCCGAGCCGCTCGCCGACCGGGATGAAGATCTCCTGCGTCTCGTTGCGCTTCTGGTGTTCCTGCGAATTGAGCTCCTCGAAGCGGGCGATGCGCGCCTTGGATTTTGCCTGGCGTCCCTTCGGATTCTGCCGCACCCATTCCAGCTCCTGCTTCATCGCCTTCATGTGCGCGTCGACCTGCTTGTTCTCCTGCTCGAGGCGCGCCTCTTTCTGCTCCAGCCAGCTCGAGTAGTTGCCCTTCCACGGGATGCCGTGGCCGCGGTCCAGTTCAAGTATCCATTCGGCGGCGTTGTCGAGGAAGTAGCGGTCGTGGGTGACGGCGACCACGGTGCCGGGGAAGCGCACCAGGAATTGTTCCAGCCACTCGACCGACTCGGCGTCGAGGTGGTTGGTCGGCTCGTCGAGCAGCAGCATGTCGGGCTTTTCCAATAACAATTTGCACAGCGCGACGCGGCGCTTCTCGCCGCCGGAAAGATTCTTGATCACCGCGTCCCACGGCGGCAGCCGCAACGCATCGGCGGCGATCTCGAGCTGGTGTTCGGAATCCGAACCCGATGTGGCGATGATGGCCTCGAGCCGCGCCTGTTCGGCGGCCAGCACGTCGAAGTCCGCATTCTCTTCCGCGTAGGCGGCATACACCTCGTCGAGTTTCTTCTGCGCCTGCATCACTTCGCCGAGCGCGGACTCCACTTCCTGGCGCACGGTCTTGGCCGGGTCGAGCTCCGGTTCCTGCGGCAAATATCCGATCGAAATATTCGGCAGGTGCTGCACCTCGCCGTCGTATTCCTTGTCCACGCCGGCCATGATGCGCAGCACGGTGGATTTGCCCGAACCGTTCAGGCCGAGCAGGCCGATCTTCGCGCCGGGGAAGAAGCTGAGGGAGATGTCCTTGATGATCTGACGCTTGGGGGGAACGATCTTGCTCACGCGGAGCATTGACATTACGTATTGAGCCATTTGTTTCTTGTTATATGCAGTTAGAAAGCGCGTAGCTTACCGCAAAGGCCCAATAACTAAAAATGGCTAACTAGTATGGGGTAACCAAAAATGGCGAGCCGGAATTGGGTCAATAAAATGGACGCCCGACCAACCGGCAGTTCGGTTAAAGTATCACGGCATTCGTTCCATTGATTCGGGCTGCCGATCGGGCGCGATCGGATAACTATACAAAGCTCAATTGACAAACCAAAGGGGGCAGAGCATGTATTCTCAAAAACAGGGAAAGTTTTGCAGGACTGCTCGCAGCATTGTCGCCCTGATCACATATGCACTGCTGATATCCCCTTTGCCGGCAAGCGCGGAAGTGAATGCAGCTTTGAAAGCGGGGATTCCAATCGGGTACAAGCAATATCACGTGCATTACGACGTGAACGCCGACGGGACTTATACTGAATCCGATGATTTGGCCGTGGTTATCCTTACGGATCAGGGTATTTTTGAGTCAAAGCATTGGCAGGTCGGCATGCGCAATTCAGGCATCGGGATGACCAGGAATAGGGATGTACAGCTTCTGAATGCCTACACCCTGAAAAGAGATGGCGAACGTATTTACGTCATTCAACCCGGTGATGGGAATTCCAGCGTTGCTGCGCCCATCGTTGCATTCCCTGATGTGGAGATAGGCGATACTTTGGTTTTTTCTTACAAAGTCACCCAGAAAGAGCCGGTCATTCCGAATCAGATCGTGTTGAAGCAATTCTTCCCGAAGTTCATCGCCTACGAGGATGCGATCATCAGCCTGACCGCTCCCGAATCTCTTCATTTGCGGATCGATACCATTGGCGTCGCAAAGGCGAAGAAGAGCAGAAGTGGTCACATCCAAAGATTTGTTTGGAAATATCAAAACAGGAAGCCTGAAGCAGTTCAGGATGCAAGATCTCTACTGCGATCAGACTCTACCCCTCGCATCCATATCTCGACCTTTAAGGATGATGCAGCAGAAATGGAGGCTTTGAATCAGAGTCCGGTGATTTCGTCTCCCGCGCTTTTCCCGATGAAAGATAATGACTTGGCCATGAGCGTAGACGTGCCGAAACTATATCCACGTCCGGTTTCAGAATGGAGGGTCACCGAAAAATCAATTTACCAAAAGCTGTTGTCCGGTGAAAAATTCGATGTTCTGGTTGTCCCATTCCAAGTCCGGGAATACGCGCTTGACCGCCCGACCAGATCCCTGATGACGGCCGAGCTCGCGCTGGCTGTTTCGTCGGGGCTGAAAATGCGCATGCCCGACCCCTTCCTCGTCGAGCGTGCGTTGGGCGAAGGGGAACGCCGTCTTGATCAAAATGAAGTGTACGAGTTTGCCAACCAGCTCGGCGTAAAACGAATTGTCTGGGGATATGTCGGCCACGACCGCAATTATCATATGTCGTTGAGGATTGTTTCACAGGAACGGGACGCAAAGGGCGTTCTGGACTTGCAGACGAAATCGACTGCAAAAACATTCGAGAATATCGCCTTTACAGATGAGCGGCCGCCAATCGAAGTCTACCAGTCGATGTTGCCCGAAATTTTGACAGCGATCAGCGTCGACAGCTCTGTGCTGTCTTTGCCCAAAACACAAAGCCGGTTGGATGCTGTCAATTTGCCGGCCTCGCCACTGGCGATGGTGGCTGAAAAGGCAGACCCTGCGCGCGACGCCCTGTATTTCCAATTGCTGGCGGATCTGACACCAGGTGCTGCAGAAAGAACACAGGAACGTCTTGCGGAAAAGTCATATTTGGCGATACTTCGCATGTCGCCTGATTCACCGGATTACCGGGTTCTGAAAGCCAGGGCACTGATGTTGCTCGGTTTGCGGCCGGCTGCGCTTCAGGTGCTCGGAGATCCGAAAACAATAGAAGAGAAAGAGCTGTTCGCAATGCTCAATGGCAACCTGCCTGATGTCGAGCAATACAGTTCCCAGATCGAACCGGGCGTCAAAGGGCTGATGGCAATTCGGGATGCCAATTATCTCGGTAACCTGTATGGGGTGGCTGACAAGAACAAGTCTGCTGGTTTGGTGATGTCCTTGTACCTGCCGGGTAAGCCGTGGCCATTTTTGTTTGCGCGGGAATTTTCGGATCTAGATTCCTGGGCGCAATTTGACAACATCGAACTTAAGCAACTGCTTGACGCCGATCTTCCAATCAAGGATTACACGGCGGAGGGGATGGTGCGCGGGGCCGCAGCTCTTGGCGATGCCGGTAAATTGCAGACTTTGGCAGATCTTTCGGTTGTTAACCATATCCGAAAGTTGTTCGAAATCGATGCCGCGAAATGGTGTTGTCAATCAATCATGGATCATCCCTCCGATCTGGATTATCTTGATCTGATCGAAGCCATCGGCGAAGACGATCTGATGCGTCGCGCATATTTTCTGACCTATGTCCAAGGTGTCCCAAACAGGACGCTGGGGTATCTGAACCGGATCGAAAGCGTATACAAGGGGAATCCTCGATTCGTGCTATCACTTGGCATGGCACAAATTCAAAGTGCAAAGTCAGCAGACGGTGCGGAAAAGGATGGGCTGCTGAAGTCAGCCTACAACAATCTCTTTAATGCGTTTTACTAGGCGCAGGGCCAAACATTCTATTCTGACCAGGCCTTTACATATTTAAGCAGCACCGGTCGAAACGATTATGGCTATTTTGACAATTTCTATGCGTCGGACTATCCATTCCGGCCTTACTACTCGGGTTGGGAACACGGCGGCAACCCGACCTGGACGATTCCCAATGCCGAGGCCGCATTGAGAAACTCGACTTCAACCCTTAAGCCGCTTGAAACCCTTGACCGGGATTTTACGGTGATATCCGACCAAGCCGACAAGCATGATGCCTTGCTCAAGTCGGTCGAAGGACGCTTTGCCGGGAACTCCGCGCTGTATCAACTTTTTGCCAAGGACAGCATAAAAAAGGGAGACGCTGAATCGGCAGCCAATTACTACCGTGAAAGCATCAAGTGGCAACCGAACGCATGGCAGGCATATATGGATCTTGGCACGCTGTTGATCGAGCAAGGCGAATTGGATAAGGCGGACAAGGTCTTCATGGATTACCCGGGGTTCAAGAAAAATTCCGAAGATAACCCCGTAGGGATTTCCGACTATGCATATCAGGCAGGCTCCAAGTTTTACTGGATGGGCGAGTTTTCCCTGGCAACGCCATTTTACGAGATAGCATCCAGGCGAGAAACCGGTTCGGCTGCCGAAATGACCAGCCTGCTTCGCCTTGCTTTGTTAAATGGCGATTACAAAAAGGCGCTATTGGGTTCTTTGGAGCGCGCCCAGCGTTACAACGATACTCATGCATATCGGGATTATCTCGGGATGCTTTTCGCAATGGGTGCATCAAAGGAGGCATGGGACGCTTTTGATATCTTGGCCAATCAGACCAATGCTCCGTATATTTGGGAGTCGGTGCTAGTCGGTCATCACATGGAAGGCCTGTCCGAGAAAGAAATTGCGGCATGGGTCAAACAGGAAGTTGCTCACAACACAGGCAGCAATTCCAACCTTGCGGCCAAATATCTTTTGCGGGCCGGAATCACGGATCGCACTCCTTCCCCGGAGTTTGAAACCCAATTGATCGATGTCGCACAACCTGTGTGGAAAATCGATGATGCGAATGGGTCCGTCGTTCAACCTTCTGATGATGGAAAAGTTCAGACTATCTTGGGGCCACAAACTCTAAAGAACTCCGTTCTCCCCAACGGGGTTTATGCCAGAGCCAAAAAGTCCCCGGTCAAATCCAGCCTCGTCTATTTTGCAGAATCCTATCGGGCGATCCGCTCGGGAGACTTTGCGTCGGCTCGAGGCTCTTTGCAAGAAGCATCAACCTATTATGACTTGTCCCTTAATGAATCCCGTTACCTGCTACCTTATTACGCATTTGCCGCAGCTAAAGCTGGGGATGCGACCGTGGTAGAGAAACACATCGAGGATTTCAGCTTCGAAAAGAAAGGGTTTGATTACTTCCTTGCGAAAGCTGTGATCTCCGGGATCGGCGGGAAAACAGATGAGTCATTGCGATTTCTAAAGAATACACTTTATCGCCGCCCATTCACCGAAAGCAGACCCATACAAACTGAATATGAATATGGGGAAATTTGCGAGTGGCTATATAAAGCTACCGGAAAATCGGAATATAAAAAATTGGCTCTTGACTGGGCCAAGACGAACCAAAAATTCCTTCCCTGGTTTTCCTGGGCTTACGCCATGGAGGCCGAACTCTCGGATGATCCGGCAGACCGCAAGCGTGCAATCGCCATGGCGGTATATCTTGATCCAAGATCAGAAATACTGGCAGGGATCCCGGAAAAGGAAAGGGATGCCGCCGTCGCGGAGTTCAAGGATAAAAATCCTTTCCTGATTAAGAACAACGCATCGAAGCAAGTTCCGTTATGAGTGCATTGACGACGATTGAACGTCTGCTTCGGGGCATGTCCGATTTGCTCGAATATCCACCCGCAAAGGATTTGCATTTTATAGGTGCGACGCCAACCTCTTTGGTCTTACCGCCGAACTGACGATATGAAGATACATCCCGGACACGCCCATTGGTTGTTCTCGCTGATCATGTCGATGATTGTGACCTTCATCGTGACATGCGCGCTGACCGCATACAATCACGGCTTCGATGGGTTTATCCTGAACTGGATGCACAGTTTCCTGATAGCGTGGGCTGTCGCATTCCCTTGCGTATTGATAGCCGCTCCGCAAGTGCGCAAACTGGTGCAGTGGCTGATTCACCATTGATGCGGCCCGGGAATACGGTGTGTTCTTCGTTTGTCAGCCAGAAAAAAACCGCGGGGAAGGCCTGCGGTCCTTAATTCGAACGACGCGACTGGCTCAGTGGTACTTGCGACTCAGTTCGTGAACCGCCGCAACCAATGCCGCGACGTGCTCCGGGTCGGTGTGCTGCGAGATGCCGTGACCCAGATTGAACACATGTCCGCCGCCGAAGCCGTAGCTGCGCAGGATGTGGTCCGCTTCCCTGCGGATCGCATCGGGCGAGGCGAACAGCACGGCCGGATCCATGTTGCCCTGCAGCGCGACCTTGTTGCCGACGCGCTGGCGCGCGATGCCGATGTCTATCGTCCAGTCCAGGCCGACCGCATCGCAACCGGTGTTGGCGATGCTCTCCAGCCACAGGCCGCCTCCCTTGGTGAACACGATGGACGGGATCTTCACGCCGTCCTTTTCCTTGATCAGGCCGTCGACGATGCGGTGCGTGTACGCCAGCGAGAATTCGTGGAACGCCGCGTGGGACAGCACACCGCCCCATGAATCGAAGATCATCACGGCTTGCGCGCCGGCTTCGATCTGCGCATTCAGGTAGTTGATCACCGCCTGGGTGGTCACTTCGAGGACGTGGTGCATCAGCTTGGGCTCGTTGTACATCAGGGTCTTCACCCTGGCGTAGTCGTCGCTGCCGCCGCCTTCCACCATGTAGCATGAAAGCGTGAACGGGCTGCCGGAGAACCCGATCAGCGGGATGCGGCCATCGATCGCCTTGCGTATCTGCGACACCGCATCGGTGACGTAGCGCAGGTCCTTGCCGATGTCCGGAACGTGCAATGCCTTGATCGCTGCCTCGTTACCCAGCGGGCGCTCGAACTTCGGGCCTTCTCCGTCGGAAAAATACAATCCCAGTCCCATCGCATCCGGCACGGTAAGGATATCGGAGAACAGGATCGCGGCATCCAGCGGGTAGCGGTCTATCGGCTGCAGCGTGACTTCGGTGGCGAAATCCGGGTTCTTGCACAGGCCGAGGAAGCTGCCGGCGCGCTTGCGTGTCGCGCGGTATTCCGGCAGGAAACGTCCGGCCTGGCGCATCATCCACATCGGCGTGTATTCGGTAGGCTGACGCAACAGCGCGCGCAGGAAGGTGTCGTTCTTTAATTTGAAATTCATGTTTCTCCCTTTTTTAATTGATCTTGAAGCAGCTCGCGACTCAAACACTCCCCTGCCCCTTGCGGGGTGAGACAGGGTGGGGAATGGAGATCAGCGAGGTAAAACGGAACTGCCCATCAAAAACTCGTCGACGGCGCGCGCGCACTGGCGGCCTTCGCGTATCGCCCACACCACGAGCGATTGACCCCGGCGCATATCGCCCGCGGCGAACACCTTGTCCCTGCTGGTGCGGTAGCTCTCGGTATCGGCCTTGGTATTGCCGCGCGCGTCCTTCTCCACACCGAAGGCATCCAGCACTTTCTGCTCCGGGCTGACGAAGCCCATCGCCAGCAACACCAGATCGGCCTTGATCTCGAATTCGCTGCCGGCGATCTCGTGCATCTTGCCGTCCTTCCATTCCACGCGCACCGCGTGCAGCTTCTCGACCTTGCCGTTGCTGCCGGTGAATTTCTTGGTGACGACGGACCAGTCGCGATTCGCGCCTTCCTCATGCGAGCTGGAGGTGCGCAGCTTGATCGGCCAGTTGGGCCACACCAGAGACTTGTTTTCCTTTTCCGGCGGCCGCGGCATCACCTCGAACTGCGTGACGGACAGCGCGCCGTGGCGGTTCGAGGTGCCCACGCAATCGGAGCCGGTGTCGCCGCCGCCGATCACCACCACATGCTTGCCGGCGGCAGAGATCGGATTCCTGCCGTCGCCCGCCACATCCCGCGACACGTTACTGGCGGAGCCAGCCGATTGCGGGAGCGGGTGTGAGGAGGCCATTCCCGCCCCGGAAGCTTCGCTGCGCCGTCTCATGGCGTCCACTTCCTTGTTCTGCGGGATCAGGAATTCCAGCGCGAAATGCACGCCCTTCAATTCGCGTCCCGGGATAGTCAAGTCGCGCGCCGCTTCTGCGCCGCCGGACAGGATCACCGCATCGAATCTTTTCAGCAGTTCATCCGGGCTGACGGTCTTCTTCGCATCGTTGGCGACGTTCTTTGCCAGGGCATCCTTGCCGATGAAAGTGCCGGTCTGGAACTCCACGCCCTCGGCACTCATCTGCGCCATGCGCCAGTCGATCAGGCGCTTGTCGAGCTTGAAGTCGGGAATGCCGTAGCGCAACAATCCGCCGATGCGGCTGTTCTTCTCGAACACCGTCACACTGTGGCCTGCGCGCGCCAGCTGTTGCGCGGCCGCGAGTCCCGCGGGGCCGGAGCCGACGATCGCGACCTTCCTGCCGGTCTTCTTCTCCGGCGGTTGCGGCACGACCCAGCCGTTCTCGCCGCCCTTGTCGATGATCGCGTGCTCGATCGACTTGATGCCCACCGCGTTGTTGTTGATGTTCAGCGTGCAGGCCGCCTCGCACGGCGCGGGGCAGATGCGCCCGGTGAACTCCGGGAAGTTGTTGGTGGAATGCAGCACGTCCAGCGCTTCGCGCCAGTTGCCGCGATACACCAGGTCGTTCCAGTCCGGGATGATGTTGTTGACCGGACACCCGGTGGTGCAGAACGGGATGCCGCAATCCATGCAGCGCGCGCCCTGGATCTTGGCCTGCTCGTCGTTCAGGTGCAGCACGAATTCATGATAGTTCCTGCGCCTGTCCGCAACGGGCAGGCTGGCTTCGCTGATGCGCATGAACTCCATGAAACCGGTAGGCTTGCCCATTATGCAGCCTCCTTCTGCTTGACCTGTTGCGCCGCCATCTCCTGCAACGCGCGCCGGTATTCGGTCGGCATCACCTTGATGAACTTGTGCAGATAGGCCGGCCAGTTGTCCAGTATGTGTTTGGCGCGCGGGCTGCCGGTGTAGCGCAGGTGTTTCTCGATATGCTCGCGCAGGGCCTGCTCATCGGCCTGGTCGAGATGGTTGAAATGCACGCGGCCGTGCGATTCCACTTCGCCGGTCTCGCTGGCTTCGGCCTCGGACGGAACGGCCTCGAGCGACACCATGGACAGATTGCAGCGCTCTTTGAAACCACCTTCCTCATCCAGCACATACGCCACGCCGCCGGACATGCCCGCGGCGAAGTTGCGCCCGGTCTGTCCCAGAACGATCACCATGCCGCCGGTCATGTATTCGCAGCCGTGGTCGCCCAGGCCTTCCACCACCGCGATCGCGCCTGAATTGCGCACCGCGAAACGCTCTCCGGCCACACCGGAAAAATAGCATTCGCCCGATGTCGCGCCATACAGCACGGTGTTGCCGATGATGATGTTCTGATGGGTGACCAGCCGGGAATCGGCGGGCGGCATGATTGCGATGCGTCCGCCGCACAAGCCCTTGCCCACGTAGTCGTTGCCTTCGCCGCGCAATTCGAGCGAGATGCCCCGCGCCAGGAATGCGCCGAAGCTCTGGCCGGCCGTGCCGGTGAATTTCACCGTGATGGTGTCGTCGGGCAAACCGGCCTGGCCGTAGCGCTTCGCGACTTCATGCGACAGCATCGTTCCGGCAGTGCGGTTGACATTGGCTATGCCGCTCTCGATGACCACCGGCTGCTTGTTGCTCAGCGCGTTCTGCGCCTGGGCGATCAGCCTGATATCCAGCGCCTTTTCCAGCGCGTGGTCCTGCACCTGGGCATGGCGGCGCGCCACGCTGGCGGCCACTTTGGGTTGATAAAATATCCTGGAGAAATCCAGGCCGCGCGCCTTCCAGTGCTCGATGCCGTGTCTCGCATCGAGCAGGTCGCTGCGGCCGATCAGCTCGTCGAACCTGCGCAGGCCGAGCTGCGCCATCAATTCGCGCACTTCCTCGGCGATGAAGAAGAAATAGTTCACGACGTGCTCCGGCTGTCCGGTGAATTTTCTGCGCAGTTCCGGATCCTGCGTCGCGACGCCGACCGGGCAGGTGTTCAGGTGGCATTTGCGCATCATGATGCAGCCTTCGACGACCAGCGGCGCGGTGGCAAAACCGAATTCGTCCGCACCGAGCAGCGCGCCGACCACTACGTCGCGGCCGGTCTTGATCTGGCCGTCCACCTGCAGGGTGATGCGGCCGCGCAACTGGTTCAGCACCAGCGTCTGCTGCGCTTCCGCGAGACCGAGCTCCCAGGGCGTGCCGGCATGCTTGATCGACGAGATCGGCGATGCGCCGGTGCCGCCGTCGTGGCCGGATATCGTGATGTGGTCGGCCTTGGCCTTGGACACGCCGGCTGCGACCGTGCCCACGCCCACTTCGGAAACCAGCTTGACCGAGATCGACGCGGACGGGTTGGCGTTCTTCAGATCATGGATCAGCTGCGCGAGGTCCTCGATCGAATAGATGTCGTGATGCGGCGGCGGCGAGATCAGCCCGACGCCGGGCACCGAGAAGCGCAGATGGGCGATGTACTCGGAAACCTTGTGGCCGGGCAGCTGGCCGCCCTCACCGGGCTTCGCGCCCTGCGCCATCTTGATCTGGATCTGGTCGGCGCTGCTCAGGTATTCGGCGGTGACGCCGAAGCGCCCGGACGCGCACTGCTTGATCTTCGAGCGCAGCGAGTCTCCCTCTTTCAATACCAGATCGCGTTCGATGCGGCCCTTGCCGATGATCTCGGACAGCTTCTCGCCGCCCTTGATCTTCTTGTAGCGGTTGGCATCTTCGCCGCCCTCGCCGGTGTTCGACTTGCCGCCGATCCGGTTCATCGCGATCGCCAGCGTGGTGTGCGCCTCGGTGGAAATGGAACCCAGCGACATCGCCCCGGTGACGAAGCGCTTGACAATCTCCCTGGCCGGCTCGACTTCCGCCAATGGCACAGCCGCGCCGGCCGGCTTGATCTCGAACAGGCCGCGCAATGTTTTCAGTTTGGCGCCCTGTTCATTGATCAGCTTCGCATATTCCTTGTAGGTCGACACATTGTTGGTGCGCGTCGCATGCTGCAGTTTTGCGATCGTTTCCGGCGTCCACATGTGTTCCTCGCCGCGCACGCGCCAGGCATATTCGCCGCCGGCTTCCAGCGCGTTCGCCAGCACTGGATCGGCGCCGAATGCCGCGCTATGGGTGCGCACCGCCTCTTCTGCCACCTCGTTCAGCCCGATGCCTTCGATCTGGGTCGCCGTGCCGGTGAAATATTCCTCGACGAATCCGGCATTCAGCCCGACCGCTTCGAAGATCTGCGCGCCGCAATAGGACTGGTAGGTGGAGATGCCCATCTTGGACATCACCTTCATGAAGCCTTTGTTGATCGCCTTGATGTAGCGCTTCTTGGCTTCGTAAACCCGAGCCTTGCGTAGCGAGTCCGCGTCCCTCTCGCCCGCAGAAATGGAAGATTGTCTTTCTCGTTCGCCTCCTCGCCCGCTTGCGGGAGAGGATTGAGGAGAGGGCATTCCCGGGAGAGAGTTAGGAGAGAGTGCAGGAGAGTGGTCAACCATGTCCGCGATCGTCTCGTATGCAAGCCACGGGCATACTGCCTCGGCGCCATATCCTGCCAGCAACGCGAAGTGATGCACCTCGCGCGCCGAACCGGTGTCCACCACCAGGCCGGTACTGGTGCGCAGCCCGGCCTGCACCAGGTGATGATGCACCTTGGAACACGCCGCCAGCGCAGGGATCGCGACGCGCTCCGCGGACATCGCGCGATCCGACAGGATCAGCACGTTGTAGCCGTCAGCCACGGCTTTGTCGGCTGCTGCGCACAAGGCGTGCACCGCTTTCCCGCAACCCGCGGCACCCTGTGTCGCCGGATAGGTGATATCCAGCACCAGCGAGCGGTAGCGTCCCTGGGTGAGCTGTTCGATGTTGCGCAGTTTCGCGATGTCGTCGTTCGACAGCACCGGCTGGTGCACTTCCAGGCGCAGCGCCGGATCGGTCACTTCGATGCCGAGCAGGTTGGATTTGGGGCCGATGA
Organism: uncultured beta proteobacterium; assembly: GCA_963723415.1. GTDB lineage: Bacteria > Pseudomonadota > Gammaproteobacteria > Burkholderiales > Gallionellaceae > Gallionella. Next base: position 161,770 of record CAVRQB010000005.1, read on the forward strand.
ACGAAGTCAGCGACATCACGATCTCTTCGCGGATCGGATCGATCGGCGGGTTGGTCACCTGCGCGAACAGCTGCTTGAAGTAATCGTAGAACGAGCGGTTCTTGTTCGACAGCACCGGCAGCGCGGCATCGCTGCCCATCGAACCGGTCGGCTCCTCGCCGGCGCTGACCATAGGCGCGAGGATGAACTTCAGGTCTTCCTGCGTATAGCCGAACGCCTGCTGGGTATCCAGCAGCGACGCATTCAGTTTGTTGGGTTTGTTCGCTACCTCGGGGAGGTTGCCGAGGTAGTAGCGTGATTTTTCGATCCACTGCCGGTAGGGCTTTGCGTGCGCCAGCTGATGTTTCAGTTCGGCATCATCGACGATGCGCCCGGCCTGGATGTCGATCAGGAACATCTTGCCCGGCTGCAGGCGCCACTTCTTGATGATCTTGTGTTCCGGAATCTCCAGCACGCCCATCTCGGAAGCCATCATCACCATGTCGTCGTCGGTGATCAGGTAACGCGCCGGGCGCAGGCCGTTGCGGTCCAGCGTCGCGCCTATCATGCGGCCATCGGTGAAAGCCACGGCGGCGGGACCGTCCCACGGTTCCATCAGCGCGGCATGGTATTCGTAGAAGGCGCGGCGCTCCTCGTCCATCAACGGATTGCCGGCCCATGCTTCCGGTATCAGCAGCATCATCGCGTGCGGCAGCGAATAACCGCCCGTCACCAGCAATTCCAGCGCATTGTCGAAACAGGCCGAGTCGGACTGGCCCTCGGTGATCAAGGGCCAGAGTTTTTCCAGATCCTCGCCGAGCAGTTTTGACGACATCGCCCCATGGCGCGCCGTCATCCAGTTCACGTTGCCGCGCACGGTGTTGATCTCGCCGTTGTGCGCGATCATCCGGAACGGATGCGCGAGGTCCCAGGTTGGAAAGGTGTTAGTCGAAAAGCGCTGGTGCACCAGCGCCAGGGCGCTGACCACGCGTTCGTCCCGCAGATCGAGATAATATTTGCCGACCTGGTCGGCCAGCAGCATGCCCTTGTAGACGATGGTGCGCGAGGACATCGAGGGGCAATAGAAACCCTTGCCCTGCGACTTGGCCAAGCCGCTCACCGCGTGTTCCACGGTCTTGCGGATCACGAACAGCTTGCGCTCGAATGCATCCTGATCTTTGCAATTCTTGCCGCGCACTATGAACACCTGGCGCACGACGGGTTCGACCTTTTTGACGCTCTCGCCGAGGCCCGAACTGTCCACCGGAACATCGCGCCAGCCCAGCAACTGCTGGCCTTCGGCGACGACCTTTTCGGCGATGATCTTCTCGCACGCGGCACGCGCGGCGGCATCGCCCGGCAGGAACAGCATCCCGACCCCGTACTCGCCCGCGGGCGGCAGGTGGATATTGCCCCAGCCCATCTCGTCGCGCAGGAACTGGTCGGGGATCTGCAACAGGATACCCGCGCCGTCGCCGGCCAGCGGATCGGCGCCGACCGCGCCGCGATGGGTCAGATTTTTCAGGATCTGCAGACCCTGGCTCACCATGTCATGGCTTTGCTTGCCCTTGATATGGGCCACAAAGCCCACCCCGCAGGCATCGCGCTCCTGGCGCGGATCGTATAGACCTTGCTGCTCCGGCAAGCCCTGCTGCATCGGTAAGGAACTGTCACTCGCGGCGTTCACCATCTACATCCACCCGTCAAAATCAATAGAGCCAAAAAATGGCGACATACGCCGCCACATCAGAATTCAAAAGCGAAAGGGCGGAAATTCTACCTTGTCTGGGGATGATGGGCAACCGCACCGAACGCGTGGCTTTGGATTCAAACCAGTATTTCTTCGACCGCAAAGATGCGGCGATGTTCACGAATGGCGTAGCGGTCGGTCATGCCGGCGATGTAATCGGCCACCGCGCGGGCCCGGTCCTGCTCGGCGGGAAGCTGGAATTGCGGCGGGAGCAGGCGGCTGTCTGCCATGAATATGCCGAACAGGTCGCCGATGATGCGCTGCGCCTTGGCGCTCATGCGCAGCACCCGGTAATGGCGGTACAGATGGATACGCAGGAAATTCTTCAGCGCGCGCTGCTGCTCGTTCATTTCCGGGCTGTAGGCGATCAATGCCGGGGCGCTGCGCACATCGTCCAGCCTGGCCGGTGACTGCACGGCTATATCGGACTCGCTCTGCCGGATCAGGTCGGTCACCAGCGTGTTGATCATGCGCCGCACCGTCTCATGCACCACGCGCCGCTCCGGAAGACCGGGATGGGCTTGGCGCACCTCGTTCAATAGTGCCGCGACCAGCGGCACCTCTTCGAGTTGTTCCAGCGTGATCAGACCGGAACGCAGGCCGTCATCGACATCATGATTGTTGTAGGCGATCTCGTCGGCGAGGTTGGCGATCTGCGCCTCCAGCGAGGGACGGCGATTGTTCAGGAAGCGCTCGCCGATGTCGCCCAGCTTTGCTGCGTTGTCTGCAGAGCAATGCTTGAGGATGCCCTCGCGAGTCTCGAAACACAGGTTCAGCCCGTCGAATGCGGCATAGCGTTCTTCCAGTTTGTCGACGACGCGCAGCGATTGCAGGTTGTGCTCGAATCCGCCGTAGGTTTTCATGCAGCCGTTCAGCGCATCCTGGCCGGCATGGCCGAACGGCGTGTGGCCGAGGTCGTGCGCCAGCGAGATCGCTTCGGCAAGGTCTTCGTTCAGGCGCAGGCGCCGCGCGATTGATCGCGTGATCTGCGCGACTTCGATGCTGTGGGTCAGGCGGGTGCGGAACAGGTCGCCTTCGTGGTTCACGAATACCTGGGTCTTGTATTCGAGGCGGCGGAACGCGCCAGAATGGATGATGCGGTCGCGGTCGCGCTGGAATTCGCTGCGGCCCTGCGGTGCATCCTCGGCGACTCTTCTGCCGCGCGAATTGCTTTCGGTGACGGCGTAAGGTGCAAGGTCAGCCATGCGTGCACGCCTCCAGCGTTTGCTGCAGCAGCGCGGGCGGCACATCGCCATACACCACGGCCTGGCCGACTTGCTTGAGCAGCACGAAACGCATCTTGCCGCCCTCGACCTTCTTGTCCAGGCCCATCAGCTCGAGATATTTGTCCGAGCCCAGGTCGGGCGCGACCACCGGCAATCCTGCGCGCGAGAGCAGTTTGCGGATACGCGCCACATCCTGCGCGCTGATCCAGCCGAGGCGCTGCGACAAGTCTGCCGCCATCACGGTGCCAGCCGCGACGCCTTGGCCATGCAGCCAGTTGCCGTAGCCCATGCCAGATTCGATCGCATGACCGAACGTGTGGCCCAGATTCAGCAGCGCGCGCTCGCCGCTCTCGCGCTCATCCGCCGCGACGACCTCGGCCTTGTTCTGGCAGCTGCGCGCGATCGCGTATTGCAGCGCGGCGGTGTCGCGCGCCAGCAGCTTGTCGATGTTCTGTTCCAGCCATGCCAGAAAAGGCAGGTCGCGGATCAGTCCGTACTTGATGACTTCGGCAAGTCCTGCCGACAATTGTTTAGCCGGCAATGTGTTCAGCGTGTCGGTATCCGCCAGCACCAGTTGCGGCTGGTAGAACGCGCCTATCATGTTCTTGCCGAGCGGATGGTTGATCCCGGTTTTGCCGCCCACCGATGAATCCACCTGCGCGAGCAGCGTGGTCGGGATCTGGATGAACGGCACGCCGCGCAGATAGGTCGCGGCCGCATAGCCGGTGATGTCGCCGATCACGCCGCCGCCAAGCGCGATCAGCGGTGTGCTGCGCTCGCAGCGGTTCTTCAGCAGCGCATCGTAGACCAGGTTCAGCGTTGCGGAGTCCTTGAATTCTTCACCGTCCGGCAGGATAACTGTCACGCTGCCGATACCGATGCCCTGCAGGGTATGCTGCAATTTCTCAAGATACAGCGGGGCGATCGTGGTGTTGGAAACGATCGCGACCCGCTTGCGCGGCACATGAGATTGCAGCAGCTCCGCGCGCCCGAGCAGGCAGCTGCCGATATGTATCGGATAACTGCGCTCGCCCAAACCAACTGTGAGTGTCTGCATATATTTCCGGTCAATGCTGAAGACTGCTTCTTCTGTATGCATCTATCTTTTCGATCAAATGCAGCATCAGCGCGTGCACGCTCTGCTTGCCGCTCTGAACCACGATGTCCGATATCTGCTGGTAAAGCGGGTCGCGCTGTTGGAACAATTCCGTCAGCCTGCCATGGGGATCCCTGGTCTGCAGCAGGGGACGGTTGCGGTCATGCCGGGTGCGTTGCCACAGATCATGCACGCTGGCCTTGAGGTAGATGACGATCCCGCTGTGCTGCAACGCCGAGCGGTTCTCCTCGGTCAGCACCGCGCCGCCGCCAGTCGCCAGAACCAGGTTGTTGCGCGCGGTGAGGTCCTTGATTGCCGCGGATTCGCGCAAGCGGAATCCGGCTTCGCCCTCGATATCGAAGATGTGCGGCACCGTCACACCGGTGCGCTTGATGATCTCCTCATCGCTGTCGACGAAGGTCTTGCCGAATTGCCTGGCCAACGCCTTGCCCATCGTGGTTTTGCCTGAGCCCATCATGCCCACCAGGATCAGGTTGCCGGACTGTAATTTTCGATAGGCGTCTGTGGGGCTGCTTTCCGGCCCGCCATGGTCGGGACGTTGATCGACGCTATCGCTCGCTTGATTGGTCTGCATGCCGCATATTGTAAACGATAAAAGGCAAAAGCCCGGACCAGCCGGGCTTTACTCTGCATCGAGTCAGATCAAGTATCTAAAATATGAATGGCGATGGCGGCAAATAGCAAACGGTAGGTGTAGCATCTGCCTCGGAAGCTTCCAAGCGCCAATCCAGCTGGCCTTTTGAAGGCGTGCCCTGTACCACCGCTGAGGCGCTTATCCTGTCAACGATCCAGAACGCGCTGGCCTTGGTATATGTCAGGGTGAAAGTGGCCAGACCGGTCGCATCGGTGGTCGCCGTCCCCGGCAAGTCGTTTGGATTGGTCGAGACCACGGTTCCGCCATATGAATTCGGCGGAGTCAGCTTGCCATCCTTGGTCCCTCCTGATACCGTTAAACCGCTGTAGTAATACCTTCTGTAACCGTCTTCCCCCGGGTCCAAAACCAGATTCTGATTGAGGTCCTCGTTATAGAAGGTTCCGGTTGTTGCAGTATCAGGATCTACCGTACATGGCGCGCCGGTACTCCAGGCTATCGGCCAAGTGCTAATGTTGACAACAGTGCCGGCCGGGGCAGGGCTGCCGTTGGAATCGGCAACCAGCACCGAAAACGGGAATTGATAGATTGTACTGGTACTGCCTGCATCGATGATCTTGGAAGCAAGGCCGAACGCCACCGAGCCTGCCGTGCCGCCGACAGTAATGGCGGCATCATAACTTGACGACGTGGTATTCACTGCGGGAACGCCACTTGCAGCGTATAAAGGTTGGGTAGAGATCAGGGGCGAACTGCCTAACACGGTAGCACGAATCTGGACCCCAGCGCCGCCGGAAGAGAGCGAACCGGAAGTGAATGTCGTGATAGCAGTGCCCAAAGCCTGGCCGCCCGCCGTCGTAGAAGCAGAACCCACCACAACCGGCGAGACAATCTCGCCCGAGTTTGTGCCGGTATTTGGCACTATCGAGAAAGAGACCGGCGCACCGCCGACCGGAGCGCCGGTCGAGTCAAGCACCAAAGCGGTCAGATTGGAATTGCCCACAATACTTCCCACGCTTTTGGGTACCACTGTAGGCGAGGCCTGCAGTTGTATGCTGGCAGCTAACGACGCCGTGATCCCCACCGTCATAGAGTCGCTAGGCGACAGCGAGGGATCATCAAGCACCTCGACATTAGCAAGGCCGGCAACTGTTGAGGATAAGGTCGCGGTCGCAATGCCTCCACTGACCGGGGCTATCACCCAGGTTTGACCGGGTACTCCGTTCCAATAACCTATCGTTGTGGAGAATGCCACGTTTGTGGACGTGGGCGCAGCGACCTGCACCGCCAGCGTGTCGCCGATATGCATCGCGGTAGTTTTTGGGCTGACCGGGACAACTCCTGTTCCCCCGTTCAGCGTCAGCAGACTTATGCCGAAATTGGAGGCAGCCGCCCCAACAGTAATGCTGGAAGTAGTAGTTGCACCTGCTGCAGCTGCACTGACTGTCACTGTACCTACGGCCGCCCCTGCGATCGTGACTACCAGTGCGCCGCTCGCATTTGTGGTACCTGTAGCCGGGGTGAGTGTCACCGATCCACCATCGGTGCTCGACTGGGTCAGCGTCACCGCGGTACCGGAAATCGGATTGCCACCCTTATCCTTGGCGGTGATGGTCAAAGTTCCGGTCGGTGTCCCGCTGGAAGATAACGAAGAAGGGGACGCCAACAAGGCAAGCGTGGTACCGGTGATCTGTATTGGATACGTGGCTGTGGCCGTGCCTGATGTCGCTGTGATGGTCGCGGTGCGGTTCGCCTGATTTGCGAATCCCAAACCCGAGGAAAAGGTTGCCGTTGCCTTGCCTGTGGTATCGGTAGTGAGTGTCGAAGAACTGAGCTGGCCCGTAGTGGTGCTCAGGACTATCGTCGCACCGGATACTGATGCATTGCTGGCATCGGTCGCATTCACGGTGATCGTTGAGAAGTTTGAGTTGTCGGTAAAGATCGTTGACGGTGTGCCCGACATCTGTATCGTCGCGACCGGAGCCGTTCCGGTTGCTGGTGGAGTAGTCGTGTTGCTGCCTGTGTTGACGCCACTGCAACCCGCAAGGACCAAAAGCACAGATGCCGCCAGGAATGGCATCGAGATTCTGGCAAACTTTTGACTTAAAAATAATCCCTGCATATTTCTTCTCCCGTCACGTTCTCTGCGCAAGACTCATTGCCGCAATTTCTATCTCTTCGCACATATATATCTGCTCATGGGCGGACACATTGGCGCACCTGCTGTACCTTAACAAGACATTCCCGATAAGCGGGCAAACCAGCGGTACAGATGGCTGCAAACAAAATTCACCCACCTTTCCGATCCCTTGCCATCACCGAAATCACATCGTGCGATTCGGAACCCGCCTTGATATTTGTCAATGCCTGGATCAACGCAGGCTCAATGCATCCTTGATGATCTTGGGCGTGATAAAGACCAGCAGTTCGCTCTTGTCATCGATCACCGAGGTGCTCCTGAAAAGATAACCCAACACTGGGATATCCCCCAGCCAGGGCACTTGGTTGACGCCGCTGCTTTGCTGCCGGATATACACGCCGCCGATCACCACCGTGCCGCCGTTATCCACCAGCACCTGCGTGGTTACTGTGTTGTTATTGATGCTGGGTACGCCCGCATACAACGTGCCGACCGAGTCCTTGTTCACCTTGATGTCCATGATGATATTGTCATCGGGAGTGATCTGCGGCTTGACTGACAGACTCAAGTCCGCGTCCACGAACGATATGCTGGTTGCCCCGCTGCTGGTGGCCGCCTGATAGGGAATCTGCGTGCCGGTCGCGATCTTGGCTTCAGTCTGGTCGGCCGTCACGACACGAGGGCTGGATATGACCTTGCCCTTGCTGTCGGTCTCCAATGCAGTAAGTTCCACCGATAATAGTTTGCTCACCGATTGGTTGAATAACAGCATCGAGAATGTGCCGGCGGTACCCGCAGAGGGCAGGTTGACGTTGGGTGTGGCGGCAGGCATCGTGACACCCGCCAATGGTCCGCTAGTGACCGAATTCGCGCCGACGTTGCCGTAGAGGTTGGTGCCGTTTACCTGGAAGGCATCGTTCGAGACATAGCCCAGCCTGACGCCCAGATCCTTCTCGAAATTATCCGTCGCCTCCACCACGCGCGCCTCGATCATCACCTGGCGCACAGGCACGTCGACCTGCTTGATCAATTTGCGCGCCGCATCCAGATAAAAGGAGGTATCCTGGACAAACACCGTGTTGGTGCGCTTGTCCACGACCGCGCTGCCGCGCTTGGAAAGCATGCGCTGCTTGTCATTGGTCAACAGCGCAACGATCGCATCGGCTTTTTGGTAGCTGATCGGGAAACTCTCGGTGCGCAGCTCTTCAAGGTCGGCTATTTCCTGATGCGAGGTCAAGTCGATCTTTTCCTTGGCTGCGATCTCTTCGCGCGGCGCAACCTGGATCACGTTGCCGTTCTTGCGCGAATCCAAGCCGCGGCTTTGCATGATGATATCGAACGCCTGATCCCACGGCACATCTTTCAAGCGCAGCGTAATGTCGCCCTTTACCGTGTCGCTAATGACGATGTTCATCCCGGTGAAATCGGCTATCACGTTCAATGCCTCGCGCACATCAATCTTCTGGAAATTCAGCGTCAGCTTTTCGCCGGTGTAGCCGGGTTTTTTATCCTTGGCCTCCTTATCCTGGACGATCGGCTTCACTTCGACGATGAATTTGTTGTCCGTCTGATAGGCGGCGTATTCCCACTGCCCATGCGGTTCGATCTCCATGCGCACATTGTCGCCTTGCACAAAGGTATCCACATCCTGAACCGGCGTGGCGAAATCGCCCACATCAAGCTTGCGCTGCAAATTGTGCGGCATGCTGGTCTTGAGGAAATCCACTATCAGCAGGGTGCCTTGCTGCTTTATATCGATTCCGACGCCGGGATCGGATAATTCAACCTGAACACGCCCCTCGCCATTCAAGCCCCGATGGAAGTCGATGTCACGCAGCTCGAATTTCTGCACGCCCAGTCTTGGCTCGGCAAAGCGGGAAGTTGCGGCCAAGTTTTCTGCGGGCCTGTCGTGCAAGACAATCATCAGGGTGTTGCCGTCGATCTTGGTGTCATAGGCCAATATCTGATTAAGGTTGACCACCACACGGGTGCGATTGCCGGCCTGAACGACATTGGCGCTGCGCAGTTCCCCTTCATTGAATTCCTGGCTGGATTTACCCAGGCCGTTTGTCGTATTGGGGAAATCGAACGCGAGGCGCGGAGGAGCATTGACGGCAAACCCGTTCGGAAGACTTTCCAGCGGTTGTTCGAACTGAACCTTGAGGACTGTCACTCCATTGCCTGAACTGACGCTCAGCGCGGTGATATTGTTCTGCGTATCAGCCTGTGCCTGGCTGCCGAAAAGGCCGAGCAGGATAAACATCCCCAACCACCGAACCGATCTACCTACCATGATATTAAGATGTCTCATTGTGTACTCCTGATCATTGTATTAATTGCAGGCTACTATCGCGTTCGGACCAGTCTCCGCTGCTGTCTTGCACCAGTTCTTTGATGATCACCGACGTCTCGGTCACTTCCTTGATCAGGCCAAAATTCAAACCGAGGTGGTTGCCGGCCTTGACCCGGTAAAGCTTGTTATCCGTAGCGCGTATGATCGCCCAGCCCACATTGTTCTGGTACAGATAGCCGACCATTTTGAGGCTCTCAAGAGGAAATTCTTCCAGGGCCTCTTTGGGCCGGTCCAGATCCGGCTGATTTATTCCTCCTCCGCCACCGCCGCGCAAATCCTGCTTGCGCGGCTTGAACGGGTTGGGCAGATTCTTCTCGTTGTTGTACGCAAAGTACTCATAGGGTTTGACCTCGGGCGGAGGTTCGATCTTGCCGCGCATATCCGCACCCGAATTTTTCACGAAATCGCGCAGGTCCTGATACTCTTCGCCGCCGCATCCCGCCAGCATTAGAGCAGCGAGCACAAGATAGATGAGTCTCATTTCTTGGCTCCCGCCGGTTTCTTCTGTGCGGCCATTTCGCTTTCGTCCAGATAGCGGAAGGTCTTCGCTGTTGCCTCCATGGTAAGCAAACCCGCACTGCCCAGAGGGGCTATCGATATATCGTTCAGCGTCACGATGCGCGGCAGCATCGCGATGTCACTGGAGAATTTGCCTATGTCATCATAATTCCCGGTCACCTTGATCGTGATCGGCTGCACTGCAAAAGATCCGTTCACCGATTCATTGCCGGGCCTGAAAAGTTCGAATTGAAGCCCGCGCCCCAAACCCGCCTGATTGATATCGGTCAACAATGCATCCATTTCTGACTTGTTCGGCAACTGCTTGAGCAATGCCCCAAAGGATTCCTGAGTTTCGGTAAGCTGCTTTTTGATCAGGTCAAGATTGATCGCTTGCCGCTTCTTGGCCAGGAAATCCTCCTTCAGCTGTGCTTCTTCCGCCCTGCTTTTGTTCAAATCGTCCCATTGACCCTGCCAGACCAACGTTGCACCCGCCACGACCACGCAGATGAACATCGCGACAAAGGCGATTATCTTTGCCGGCCAGGGCCAGGCTCCGGGCTTTTTGGGATTTAGATTTTTCAGATCAGCTAATTTCATCTGGGCCCCTAATTCTGTGCGCCGGCCGCTTTGCCTTGCGGTTTCGCCGGCGGCGCGCTGGCCGTGGCCGCCGCCTGCGGCTTGGTCAAATTGAAATTCAGTGTGAACTGGCTCACCCGGGCTGCACCGGTGCCTGTAGCGTGGATTTCAACCAAAGAAGGGGAATCCAGCCAGGGCGAATCCTCTATCGCCCTCATCAAAGTCGACACCCGGGCATTTGACTGGGCATAGCCGACCAGGTTGATCCTGTTACCTGTCTGTTTTAGCGAGTTGAGGTACACGCCATCCGGCAGGATGCGCAACATCTGATCCAACAGGTGGACCACATCTGAGCGAGTACTTTGCAAAGTCTCTACAACATTCTTGCGCGCGAGCAATGATTGGGTCTGCTCGCGCAGCTTTTTGATCTCATCGATCTGCTTGTCCAGAATCGCTGTCTCTTGTTTCAGGTATGCGTTGCGCCTTTCCTGATAGGAAATCTGTGTGTCGATCGCGGCACTCACTATTCCCACCACCATCGCCCCGCACAACAGGGAGATCACGCTGAGTGCGATAAACTGGATTTGGCGGGCCTTGCGCCTTTCTGCACGATGCGGCAGCAGGTTTATGCGTATCATGATGGATCGAATCTCCGCATTGCCAATCCGCAAGCGATGATCAATGATGGCGCATCGACTTGCAATTGCCGCGGTTTGATACGGCTCGCCAAAGTCATCAGGGCGAACGGATTTGCCACCATGGTGCTGACCTGGGTTTTGGTGGCTACCGCATCATCCAGTCCGGGCAGCGCTGCACACCCGCCAGAAAGCACGATGTAATCGACCTCATGATATTGCGTGGAAGTGAAAAAGAACTGCAGGGCGCGGGCGATTTCCGTAACCACATTCTCCCGGAACGGTGACAGCACGTCGCTTTCATAATTGTCCGGCAATCCGCCATTGCGCTTGGCCGATTCTGCCTCTTCGGCGGTCAGGCCGAATACGCTCTGTATCTGCTGAGTCAACTGATTCCCGCCGACTTGCTGATCCCTTGAATATACCGACTCGCCATTGCGCAACACATTGACGTTCATCACGCCTGCGCCTATATCTATCAGCGCCACGCATTTGTCCAGAGCGCCTTCCGGCAGCTGAAGACGAATCTGCTCAAAAGCCGTTTCCGCTGCATAGGGTTCGACATCCATCACCACGGTCTTCAGTCCGGCTGACTGCGCCGCCGCAACACGATCCTCGACGTTCGCTTTGCGGGAGGCCGCCAACAACACTTCCAATTCCTCGGTGTTGCTTGGCGCCGGTCCGATCACCTGGAAATCAAGATTGACCTCATCCAGGGCGAACGGTATATACTGGTTAGCCTCAGACTCGACTTGATATTCCAGGTCTTCGTCGCTCAGGCCGGCAGGCAAAAGTATCTTCTTCGTGATCACCGCTGCCGCGGGCAATGCCATACCCACGTTCTTGATGCGAGTACCCATGCGCTTCCAAGCACGCTGTATGCATTCCGAGACAACATCAAGATTATTGATGTTTCCGTCGGTAATCGCATCTTTGGGCAGCAATTCGATTGCATAGCGCTCAATGGTTAATGCGCCTTTCTTATTTGACTGACTCAACTCGACCATCTTGATTGATGATGAGCTGATATCCACGCCTATCAGGGGTGGTGATCTTGCCCACAAAAAATCCAGCGGGATGTCAAAATTTACTTTCGCCATTGACTGGTTAGCACTCTATTTGTACAAAGTGGTTTAAATCCTAGCAATAACTATAAATTCTGTAAAGCTATTTTTGGGGGTTATTAAAATCCCCAGAGACGATATAATTTCGTACACAATACCATTGATATTTATTTCCGGACAACCGCACATGTTTCCCCGCCGCTGGTTTTACCCTGTTCTTGTTGCATTATCCCTGCTTTTGCTTCCAGCGATATTGCTTGGCCTGGCTGCGATAGTGGCTTATCCGAACCTGCCTTCGCTGGAGGTGCTTACCGACTATCGCCCCAAAATCCCTCTGCGCATTTACAGCGCTGAAGGCACACTGATCGGCGAATTCGGGGAGGAACGCCGTGCATTGATCCAAATCGCCGATGTACCGGAGGTCATGAAGCAGGCCATACTTGCCGCCGAAGACGACAGGTTCTATGAACATGGCGGCGTGGATTACATGGGGGTCTTGCGCGCGGCGCTGTCCAACTTTACGTCCGGCACGGTAAAGCAGGGGGCCAGTACGATCACTATGCAAGTGGCACGAAATTTCTTCCTGACCAAGGAAAAGACCTATTCGCGCAAATTCAATGAGGTGTTGCTTACCTTCAAGATCGAACACAGCATGAGCAAAGATGAAATCCTGCAGCTTTACATCAACCAGATCTATCTGGGTCAACGTGCATATGGTTTTGCGGCCGCCTCGCAGGTGTATTTTGGCAAGCCCCTTAGTCAAGTCACTATAGCCGAAGCTGCCATGCTGGCCGGATTACCCAAAGCCCCTTCATCCTATAACCCGGTCGTCAATCCGAAGCGCGCCAAGCTGCGGCAACTCTACGTTCTGCGCCGCATGCGCGATCTGAATTATATAAACGATGAACAATTGCAGCAGGCTCAGCAACAGCCCATTGTCGCGTTGCGCGGCAATCAGGAATTCGCTGTCAAGGCAGACTATCTCGCGGAAATGGTCAGGCAATCAGTATTCGATAAATACCAGGACGATGCCTATACACAAGGTTTCAAGGTCTACACCACCATCCGGCAAAACGATCAGACCGCGGCCTATCAGGCCGTTCGTACAGGGGTGCTCGATTATGATCGCCGGCACGGTTACCGCGGCCCGGAAGGCTTTATCGACATACACAACGATCCCGGCAACACCGAAGCGCTCGATGAAGCGCTGCAGGATGTTGATGACAGCGATGATTTGATACCGGCCGTGGTTCTGGCAGCTTCACCCAAACTGATTCGTGCATATTGCAAGGGTGGAGAAACTGTGGAGATCAGCGGCGATGCTTTGGCTTTCGCTCAGCCCGCGCTGACAAAGAAACTCCCCCTGAACCAGCGTATCAATGTCGGCTCTTTGATCCGCGTGCAAAAGGACGAAAAGGGTGTCTGGCAGTTAAGCCAGCTCCCTCAGGTCGAAGCCGCCTTTGTTTCCGGCAATCCGCGTGACGGTGCCATCTACTCGCTGGTCGGCGGCTTCGATTTCGATCGAAACCAATTCAACCATATCACACAGGCATGGCGACAGCCCGGATCAAGTTTCAAGCCCTTTGTTTATTCCGCCGCATTGGAAAAGGGTTTTACACCCGCGACGGTGATCAATGATGCGCCGCTTGTCTTTGACGCAGAGCAGACCGGGAATGAGCCCTGGGAACCCAAGAACTATGATGGAAAATTTGAAGGGCCGATGCGCATGCGACAGGCTTTGATGAAATCAAAGAATCTGGTTTCGATCCGTATCCTTCAATCCATTACCCCGGAATATGCGCGCGACTACATCACCAAGTTCGGCTTCGATCCGACCAAGTACCCGCCATACCTTACCATGGCCCTGGGTGCCGGATCGGTCACGCCCATGCAAATGCTGGCGGCCTATTCGGTATTCGCCAATGGCGGTTATTCAGTCCAACCGTACTTCATCAATCGTATCGAAGACGCACGCGGCACTGTCCTTTACAAAGCGACCCCTGATGTCGCCGGAAATGGCGCAAAGCAGATCATCGATGTGCGTAACGCCTACACCATGGTCAGCATGATGCAAGATGTCGTGAAGCACGGCACGGGCATTCGTGCCATGCAGCTCGGCCGCGATGATCTGGCCGGCAAGACCGGCACCACGAATGATTCGATCGATGCATGGTTTTGCGGCTTCCAGCCGACCCTGGTTGGCATTGCATGGATGGGCTATGACCAACCGCGCAGCTTGGGCGATAGGGAAACCGGCGGGGGAGCAGCTTTGCCGATCTGGATGAGTTATATGGGTAAGGTGCTCAAGGATGTGCCGGAAGCCACATACAACATGCCGCCGAATATGGTTGCCGTACATATCAATGACGAAGGATATCGCGATGACAACAGCCCCCTGATCGAATATTTTTACCAGGAAAACGTTCCTCCCGAGCGTCCCACGCCATCACCCAATGAAGAAGTAAAGCCTGCGGACACCATCAAGGATCAGTTGCTCTGACGATACGCATGGCCAAAGAACGCACAACCAGAGATTATGCGAACAGGCGCGACCTGATGCGCGAACAACTGGCTCATCATGCCGCCAAGCTGATGGCCGAAGATGGCATCACTGACCATGCCTTTGCCAAGCGCAAGGCGGCCAGGCAGCTCGGTGCGGCGGACACGCAACATCTGCCCAGCAACCAGGAGGTGGATGACGCGCTGCACAGTTACCGGGCACTTTACCAACAAGACAGTCATCCCGGCGTCCTGCGCCAATTGCGCGAGGAGGCGCTGCAAACCATGCGCCTTATGCAGGAGTTCCATCCCTATCTGACGGGTTCGGTTTTAAGCGGGACGGCAGGCAAACAGTCGGACATCAATCTGATGCTATTCAGCGACGACGCAAAAGCCGTGTTGCTTTTCCTGCTCAAATGCAGGCTTGATTTTGAAGATGGCGCATGGAAATTGCGCGTGGGCGGGCGTGAAGAGGCCGTGCCCAGCTTTACGCTGACCGGAGAATACGGCACACAGATACACATCATCGTGCTTCCCGAAAACGCCCGCTACAGCGGCAGCCGCAAGCCTGAGACCCATGCAGATATCGAGGCAGTAGCCAAGATGATAGAGGGGTGAGGAAAGCAGGGCTGAGGACAGAGTGAACAACAACGCGCCGGGTCTTCCTCAGTCCCAAGTCCTCAGTCCTTGTTAAGCCACCTTACCGCATCCAGCGCAAAATAGGTCAGGATCCCGTCCGCCCCGGCGCGTTTGAACCCAAGCAGCGCTTCCAGCACACAGGCTTCCTCGTTAAGCCAGCCATTCTGGGCAGCAGCCTTCAGCATCGCGTATTCTCCGCTGACCTGATAGACGAAAGTGGGTGCCTTGAACTCATCCTTCACGCGGCGCACGATATCCAAATAAGGCATGCCCGGTTTGACCATCACCATGTCCGCTCCTTCCTGCAGGTCCAAGCCGACCTCCCATAGCGCTTCGTCCGAATTGGCCGGGTCCATCTGGTAGGTGTACTTGTTGCCCGAACCGAGGTTCACGCTGGAGCCAACGGCATCCCGGAACGGCCCGTAGAAGCTGGAAGCGTATTTGGCCGAGTAGGCCATGATACGCGTGTGGATGTGATTGTTGGCATCCAGTGCCGCACGCACCGCGCCGATGCGCCCGTCCATCATGTCTGAAGGAGCGACGATGTCGGCCCCGGCAGCGGCGTGGGTCTGCGCCTGTTTTTGCAATACCGCGACGGTTTCATCATTGAGGACATAGCCGCCATCATCGAGCAGGCCATCCTGGCCATGGCTGGTGTAGGGGTCGAGCGCAATATCGGTCATCACGCCGAGATCGGGAAAACTCTTCTTCAGCGCGGCCACCACGCGCGGCACCAGACCTTTCGGATTATAGGCTTCACGCGCATCAAGGCTCTTCAGGGGCGCATCGATCACCGGAAAGATCGCCATCACGGGAATCCCCAATTTCTTGCATTGTTCGGCATCCTTGAGCAGCAGGTCCAGGGTCTTGCGCTGCACCCCCGGCATGGATTTAACATCCTCGATCTTGTTGTTGCCCTCCAGCACGAAAACCGGGTAGATGAAGTCTGCGGGTGTGAGTACATGCTCTCGCATTAAGTCCCGTGAAAACTTATCACGGCGCATCCTGCGCATGCGGGTTTGTGGGTATTGTCCGAGTGTTTGCATGATTTTCCCTACAAAAATTAAATTTCCTGGAACTATTTAAGAAATTGCTTATCTGATGGTGTGAATGATGCGAATCATTCCACGTTTCTCCTCCCTGAGCGTGCGTCTTGACTCTATGTTGAGACTTTGCCCCTGGCCTACCTCCCCTTGGCTGGGGGCATTTTTTTGCCTGCCCTGTCTTCAAACCAAGCCGCCATGACCGCTTCGGCCTCGTCCACACCCGTTTTCTTCAAGCTGGAAAACAATTGTACTGAACACTGCGGGAAATGCTCGGCAAGGTGCGATTTTACACGAGTCAACGTCAATGTTGCCTGTTGCCTGCTGAGCTTGTCGGACTTGGTGAGCAGGATATGCACCGGCTTGCCGGTAGGCGCGAACCAGTCCAGCAAGTTTTCGTCCAGTTCGGTCAACGGGTGCCGCGCATCCATGATAACCACCAGGCCTATCAGCTCACCGCGCGTTTGAAGATACTCGCTGAGCAATGCTTCCCAATGGCGTTTGCTTTCAGGCGGGACTTTGGCGTAGCCGTAACCGGGCAAATCCACCAGAAAATTATTGTTGCCCCCCTCATTGTTCCCCAGGGAAAAATAATTCAGGTGCTGGGTGCGCCCCGGCGTCTTGCTGGTGTATGCCAGACGCACATGATTCGCCAGCGTATTGATCGCACTCGATTTCCCCGCATTGGAACGCCCGACGAACGCCACCTCCCTGCCGCCATGCTGCGGCAGATCCTTGATGTGGTTTACCGTGGTATAGAACGCCGCCTGTGAAAACAGCCCCATTACTTCCAGGCCGCAAAAATCTTGTCCGCAGCCGCTATCGTCGCGGCGATATCCGCCTCGGTGTGTGCCGCGGAAACAAAGCCCGCCTCGAATGCCGAAGGCGCGAGATAAACGCCCTCGTCCAGCATCGCGTGGAAGAAACGGTTGAAGGCGGCCTTGTCGCTGGCCATGACCTCGGCATATGACGTCGGCACCGTGCTGCTGAAATAGATTCCGAACATGCTACCTATCGATTGCGCGCTGAACGGGATGTCGTGCTTTTTCGCGCTGGCCGCAAGACCTTCTGTCATCTGTTTGGCCAATCTGGAAAGGTTTTCGTAAAACCCATTTGCCTGGATTAGCTTGAGCGTGGCCATCCCTGCGGCCACCGCCACCGGATTGCCGGACAGCGTACCGGCCTGATACACCGGACCCAATGGAGCGAGGCACTGCATGATGTCGCGCCTTCCGCCGAAGGCCGCGGCGGGCAGGCCCCCGCCCATCACCTTGCCGAGCGTGATCAGATCCGGTTTGATGCCATAGCGGCCATGCGCGCCTTGCAAGCCGACGCGAAAACCGGACATCACCTCGTCAAGAATCAGTACTGCGCCATGCTTGGTGCACAGGTTGCGCATCGCATCGAGGAACTCGTGCTTGGGCAGGATTAGATTCATGTTGCCGGCCACCGGCTCGACGATCACCGCGGCGATCTCGTTGCCCATCCCCGAGAATGTCTTCTCCAGCCCGGCAACATCATTGTAGTCCAGCACTGTGGTCAGCGCAGCGATCTCGGCAGGCACGCCCAAGGAACTCGGCTGGCCGAACGTCAGTGCGCCGGAACCGGCCTTGACCAGCAGGCCATCGGAGTGGCCGTGATAACAGCCCTCGAACTTGATGATGCGCGAGCGCCCGGTGAAACCGCGCGCCAACCTGATTGCGGTCATCGTCGCCTCAGTGCCCGAGCTGACCAGGCGCACCATTTCCAGGCTGGGCAATATCCTGCACAGCAACTCGGCGATCTCCAGCTCGGCGGCAGTAGGCGCGCCGAAACCCAGGCCTTCCGCTGCCGCGGCTTGCACAGCCTTTACCACCTCGGGATGACAGTGCCCGACGATCATCGGCCCCCATGAGTTGACATAATCGATGTAGCGCTTGTCGTCCGCATCCCACACATATGCGCCCTTGCCGCGCTTGAAGAACAGCGGCGTGCCGCCCACCGACTTGAATGCGCGCACCGGCGAATTCACCCCGCCCGGAATGATCTTTTGGGATTGTTCGAATAGCTGCTCATTGCGCGAAGTCATGATGTTTCTTTCTATCGTAGTGATTTTAGGAATAATTCAATTTTGCAAACTGTCGTGCTGCATCCCGGATATCCGCGGCGCCAAAAACCGCCGAAATCACCGCCAGCGCATCGGCGCCCGCTTCCAGCAACTGTGAGCCGTTGCCCGCCGTGATGCCGCCTATCGCCACCAGCGGAACCGCGACCTCGCGGCGCGCCTGCCGCAATAATTCAGGCGAGGCTGCCACTGCATCAGGTTTTACCGCCGAGGCAAAGAAGCTGCCGAACGCGACATAATCCGCGCCTTGGCGGACAGCTTCAAGCGCCAATTCCTTGCGATTATAGCAAGATACGCCTACGAGTCTGGCGCTGCCCAGCAACGCGCGCGCCGCTGCCACACCGCCATCTTCGCCGCCCAGATGCACGCCGTCCGCACCTACACGTTGGGCCAGCATCGTGTCGTCGTTGATGATCAGCGGCACCGAAAATTCATGCGTCAATTCGCGCAGTGCCGCGGCTTGTTCCAGACGCAAAGCCATATCCGCGGCTTTGTTGCGGTACTGCAAGACCCGAGCACCGCCCTGCAAAGCCAGGCGCACTTTGCGCAGCAACTCCGCTGTGTCTGGTTCGTCCGGCGTGATTGCGTACAAGCCGCTAACTGCTTGTTGAGCAACGAGCCCAGATTTGATCTCTATCACCCGTCACCCTCTCCTCAATCCTCCCCTGCCAGCGGGGGAGGAAGCAATAATCCGCCCCAATCAAATCGGCGCGGGATCATCTGATCCGTCCCTTAATTGGGACGTCCCGCCTGTGGTTCGTCATCCTCTTCACCGCGCGCCCAGAACAAACGGTCCGGGATATGCTGTCCCATGCCGGGACGGAAGCCGGCATTCAGGGTTTGCCAGGTGTATTCCTGCGCCTCCTTCACGGCTTCCGGCACGTCCACGCCCCGCGCCAGCAGCGCAGCGATCGCCGCGGCCAGGGTGCAACCCGACCCGTGATAGATCCCGGGCAGGCGCGCCCAGCTGTCGCTGCTGATCACGCCGCGCTCGCTATACAGGGTATTGATGACCTTGGGTGTCTGCTCATGCGTGCCGGTGATCAGCACATACTCGCAACCCATGCTCAATATGCGCTTGGCACATTCTTCCAGTGTGGGGTCATCCTCCTCATCGTCTTCATTCATCGCCAGGCGGCGCGCCTCCATGCTGTTCGGCGTGAGAATGGTAGTCTGGGGGATCAGCAGCTCGCGCATGGCGTCCAGCATGTCGTCATTGGCCAATTCGTCACCGCGTCCGGAAGCCAGCACGGGATCCAGCACCAGCGGGATATCGGGATAATCAGCCAGCACCTCGGCGATGGCCGCGATATTTTCCACGCTGCCCAGCAAACCGATCTTGAATGCTGCCACCGGCACATCTTCCAGCATCGCGCGCGCCTGGTCTGCGACCCACTCCGGGTCTATCGGCAAAACATCATCCACCCCGCTGGTGTCCTGCACGGTGACGGCGGTCACTACCGACAGCGGATGGCACCCCATGCTGGCAATGGTCAACAGGTCGGCCTGCAGACCGGCACCGCCGCTGGGATCGGTTGCGGCAAAGGTCATCACTAAAGGGAGGGATTCGGTCATGGCGTGGGCAATGGTAATATGCGCGGAGAACCGGTATTTTACCCTATGTAGCCCGGCCTATCGACCATAAAGGATTACCGGACTTGGACACTTTTGACAAGGAGGCGAGCCGATGAGAATCCTGCACACCATGCTGCGCGTAGGAGATCTGGAACGATCGCTCGCGTTCTATACCGGCGTGCTCGGCATGAAGCTGCTGCGCCGCACCGACTACCCGGACGGGAAATTCACGCTGGCCTTTGTCGGGTACACGGACGAAGCCAGCGGCGCGGTGATCGAACTCACCCACAACTGGGGTGTGGAAAAATACGAACTCGGCACTGCCTTCGGCCACATCGCCATTGCAGTGGAGGATGCCTACGCCTCCTGTGAGAAAATCAAACAGCTTGGCGGCAAAGTGGTGCGTGAGGCGGGACCGATGAAACACGGCAACACGGTAATCGCTTTTGTCGAAGACCCGGATGGATACAAGATCGAGTTGATCCAGAAGAATGGTTAGCGATGCTAGCCGGCGATAGAACGGGCGACGTCGGTTCTGGCTTTTGTATTTTGGTGTTGGGTTACGCTATAAATCTGCCAACCCAACCTACACCCGCTTATCCAGATAATTCGCCAGCTTGATAAAGTCCGCCACCGCCAAATTCTCTGCGCGCAATTGCGGATCGACCCCCAGCTTCTCAAAATCCTGTTCATCCAGATAACCGCGCAGCGTGTTGCGCAGGGTCTTGCGGCGTTGCCCGAAAGCCGTCCTGACTATCGCGGCAAACAACTTTTCATTGCGCACCGTTATCTCTGAAACCGGCAACGGGATCATGCGCACGATGGCGGAGTCCACCTTGGGCGCCGGCCGAAAGGATTCCGGCGGCACGTCAAGCAGCTTCTCCATGGAAAAGCGGTATTGCAGCATAACCGACAGCCTCCCGTATTCCGGCGTGGAAGGCTCGGCCACCATGCGTTCGACCACTTCGTTCTGCAGCATGAAGTGCATGTCTGCTATGTGTTCGGCATACGCCGCAAGGTGAAACAACAACGGTGACGATATGTTGTATGGAAGATTGCCGACGATGCGCAATGGCGCTTGCAGTGTCGCAAAATCGAATTGCAGCGCGTCTCCGGCATGAATGATGAGCTTGTGCTTTTTGCCTGTGTGGTCGGATGGGTAGTCATTCTCCAGCCGCGAGATGATGTCCCTGTCTATCTCGACGACATGCAAATGATGCAGCGTCTTCAGCAGCGGACGCGTCAATGCGCCCAGGCCCGGACCGATCTCGACCATATTGTCATCCGGTTCCGGATGTATCGCATCAATGATATCCGCGATGATCTGCTCATCGACAAGAAAGTTCTGGCCAAACTTTTTCTTGGCCTTATGCGCGCTCATATTCCGCCATCCGGGCGGCAAGCCTGATCGCTTCCAGCAGGCTGCCATTATCGGCCTTGCCGGTGCCGGCCAGATCCAGCGCCGTTCCGTGGTCCACCGAGGTACGGATGATGGGCAAGCCGAGTGTGACGTTGACCGCCTGCCCGAAGCTGGCATACTTGAGCACTGGCAGACCCTGGTCGTGGTACATGCTCAACACGCAGTCGCATTGCACCAGCATGTGCGGCGTGAACAAGGTATCGGCAGGCAGCGGGGCGCTGACGTTCATCCCCTCTGCGCGCAATCTGTCCAACACGGGAATCATCACGTCGATCTCTTCGCGTCCCAGATAACCGCCTTCGCCCGCATGCGGATTCAAACCGGCGACGAGGATGCGCGGCTGCGGGATACCGAAGCGGTGTTGCAGGTCATGTTGGATGATGCGCAGCACGGATTCCAGCAAAGATGGGGTGATCGCCGCGGGTACGTCCTTCAGGGCGAGATGCGTGGTGGCCAGCGCCACGCGCATCCCGCTATACGTTTCAGATGCATCCGAGCGATCGGTAGCGCGGGTGCGTTGCGTGCGATCCCGCACCGGATGCTGTGCAACACCGTGTCCCGCCCGCCGCATCCCGTTATGCGTCTCAGATGCATCCGGGCGATCGGTAGCGCGGGTGCGTTGCGTGCGATCCCGCACCGGATGCTGTGCAACACCGTGTCCCGCCCGCCGCATCCCGCCGCCGACCAGCATCATCACGACCTGCCTGGTAGCCGTCAGCTCGGCAAGGAATTCGGTGTGTCCGGTAAACGGGAAGCCGGCATCGTTGATGATGCCCTTGTGGACCGGGGCCGTCACCATGCCGGAGAACTCGCCCGCTTGGCAACCTTGCACAGCGCGGCGCAACGTTGCCAATACATATCCGCTGTTGGCCCGATTCAGCACACCGGGTTGGCAATCCGCCTGCAGCGGCACGTGAACCACCGACAGGATATTGCGCTCGCCGGTGCTTGCCTGGCCCGCAACATGGTCTTGCACGCTGCAGGCAAGGCCGAGTTGTGCGGCGCGTTGTTCAAGAAGGCTTTTGTCCGCGATGACGACAAAGGGAATTTCCGGAAATGCAGCGGCAAGCTGCACGCACAGGTCCGGGCCTATGCCTGCCGGCTCGCCGGAGGTTATGGCCAACGGTGCGGAAATTACGGCGGCATTCACCGGCTAGCTTTTCTCATCAAGACGATATTCAACGAATGCGCGGTCGCGCAACTGGCGCAGCCAGTCCTGGAATTGCTCGTCGGATTTGAATGTGCCTATCGCAACGCGCGCCTGCTGGCGCTTCTGTTGCTCGCTGACATCGGTGTTGCGCCGAGCCAGCACCTGGATCAGGTGCCAGCCGAACTGCGTTTGCGCCACGCCCATTTGCCCGGGCTTCAGCTTGTTCATCTCGTCTTCAAATTCCGGCACGGTCTGCCCGGGGGAAAGCCAGTCCAGATCGCCGCCTTGCTGCGCGCTGCCATCCTGTGAATATCGCTTTGCCTGCTCGGCAAAATCCGCGCCGGCCTCGATACGCTGCTTGATCTCCATGATCTGCTTTTTGGCCTCGGCTTCCGGAACGATCTCGCTGGTCTTGATCAGGATATGCCGCGCATGTGTTTGGGTGATCACAACCGGCGCATTGCCGCTGCGCTTGTCTATCAACTTGAGAATATGAAAGCCGCTCGGGCTGCGCAAAATGGCGGTGATCTGGCCGGGCTTGAGATTCTGCAACTCGTTGCCAAATAGCGGGGGGATCCGGTCGCCGGGAAGCCAACCCAGGTCGCCGCCCTTCAGCGCGTCTTTGGCATCCGAACTCCCGGCAGCGACTTGCGCGAAATCCGCCCCGCCCTTCAATTGGCTCAAGGCCTTTTCGGCACGTTCGCGTGCCGTCTGGATCATCTCCGCGCTGGCCTGTTCCGGCACCACCACCAGGATGTGGGCCAGATGGAATTCCTCTCCGGAATTGCCCATTCTGGCCTTGTTGGCCAGATAATTGTCCACCTCGCTGTCGCTGATAACAAGTTTGCTCTCGATCTCGCGTTCGCGCAGCCGCGTCGAAATGATCTCGCCGCGGATCTCTTCACGGAATTTGTTGAAATCCACCCCATCCGATTCCAGCTTGGAGCGGAATTCTGCCAATGACGGGAAATTATTTTGTTGCGCGATGCGCGTGATTGCCTGATTCAGTTGCACATCATCCACGCGGACACCGGTTTCTTTTGCATATTGCATCTGCAGCATATCCATGATCATGCGTTCGAGAACCTGCTTTTCCAGCACATCCGCGGGTGGCAAAGGTGTATCCTGCTTCTGCAACTGGCGCACGACCTCACTCATTCGGTCATCCAGTTCATGGCGCGTAATCACATCATCGTTGACCACTGCGGCCACAGAATCGATCAACGTCCCCTGTTCTTGCCGATCAGGCTCCTGGGAACCGGCAGACGTCGATACGGCTTTGGGCAAAGCTGCATCCTGTTTGCCGTTTCCCGGCTGGGCATCGGCCCCGTAGGCGGATTGCACAAGGAAAAATGTAGAGCACAACAGCAAAACATCAATTCTCATCTTCTACTTTCAATAATCACTGCAAGACCTGGGAAGGTTTGCCGGTAGGTTCATCGTTCACATTGGTGTAGCCGGGGATGCTCTGTTTCAGCACACTTAAGGGATCCGAGCCGACCCTGACCAGCGCGCTTAAGTCAAGCTGTATAAAAAAACTTGTATTGGTCTGCAGCGTGGCGGTGGCGAAACGCTGAGCGACGAAACGCAGCGCCCAACAGCTTTGAGTATACTCAAGTCCGGCAATCGCCTCGAGAATTTGACCATCCTGTATCGAATAGTTCCAGCGTCCCAGCATACGCCATTTTCTGGACAGCGGCCATTGCGTGGACAGGTCAACCTGGCGCAGGGTGTCGCGCTGAAAGCGATAGCCAAAATTCAGTACCTCGCCTGCTTCTGGATGGTAATGTGCCGCCGCATTGAAGAGTTCTGCCTGCGACTGGTTTGGATCGTACTGGAACTCGCTGTCCAGCGACCATGCTCTCGACATTTTCCCGGAAGCCGACAATAAGATATCGGACCTGCCGAAATTCGTTGGAGTAGCTATACTGGTAATCACAGGCAGGTTCACCTTGGGCGTAATAAAGCTGAACCGCTCCCCCATCATCAATTTCAATCGTTCGGCACCACTGCTCTGATCCAGAAATCGCGATGTCGCTGCAAGCGTGATTTGATCGGCATCGCCTATCCGGTCACTGCCGGAGAATCGGTTTTCGGTAAATATCTGGGTAAAGTTGAAATCCGCCAGTGCGGAATCAAAGTTTGGCAAGGCCGACTGGTCCCTGTAAGGCACATAGACAAAATAAGCGCGCGGCTCAAGGGTTTGCAGATATCCGCCGCCGAACATGTTCGATTCACGTTCGTATGCCACACCGCTGTCCACACTAAACAGCGGCAATATGCGTGTTGCATTCGGCAACGCGTTGACGTTGTTAGCACCCAGCGCATAATAAGTGCCGTGCAAAGCCATTTTGGGCGTGACATAAAACGCTGAATCGCTTACAAGAGGATAACTGATGCTTGGATTCAATATGAACCGGGATCCGTTCACCAAAGTTGGGTGGGTGTAATCCACGTATTCCCCGGCGAAGGCCATGTTCGCGCCGAAATGATATTGCTGTGTGCCAACGGTCAATTGCGGCATGCGCGCATAGGGCGGAATGATGGGCGCCGCTGGATCCTGCAAGGTCTGGAATCGTTGAACGCGCAAGTTGGAAGTCCACCCGCTCGCGGCATAGTTCATTCCTGCCTCCTGCAACAAGGTAACCTGGGAAGTGACCGTCACCGAATTGCTCAAATCGATGAAATAGGCATCGTCGCTAACATGAGAGGCGTTTACATAGCCCGTCAGATTTTTCGTCATTGTCTGAAAATGTGATAACGAATAGAATTCTCGGCTGCGTTGCGCTATCGCATCGTTGGGCAGTACATCCGCTTCCACTACGCCGGTATAGCCGGGCTCCAGATAGCGAAACTCGTTGTTGAGCATCAAACCTCGTTTGGCCATATACCGCGGCGCTATGGTCGCATCAAAATTTGGAGCGATACTCCAGAAATAGGGCACGGTCAATTCGTTACCGCCCGTAGAAGTTGCCCCATATATCGGCGAGAGAAAACCGGACTTGCTCTGGTTGTTGAGCGCGAAATCCATCCACGGCGAATACAGGATCGGAACACCCTTGAAATCGAGCGATGCGCCCCTGGCCGTCCCGATCTGCCGCTCGCGGTCGATATCCAGCTTGTCCACATTCAAATACCAATCCTGATTCCCCGCAGGACAAGTCGTGTAGGTGGCGTTATCCATGCTGAAGTGCTGGCGATCCTGGATGTGCAGCACATCCGCCGAACCGCGCGCGCCATTTTCATTCAGGATGAATTGCGGCTGCTCCATCGTGCCGACCCCGGTATCCATATTGAAAAGCAGGCGCGGGCCGCTCACCGAACCGTTGTTTTGCTTCAGCACTACCGAGCCCTGCGCGTCCACTTCGTGGGTACTTTGGTGGTAAAGAAGCCGGTCTGCACTGACGGACTGGCCGTCCTGGCGCAGGATCGCATTGCCGCTTGCCTCGATCTGATTATCTTTCTGGCCCACCAGACTGTCTGCATCGATGATTGCGGGCACTCCCGATGCAGCGACGGTCTTGGAATGAGCGCTCTGGCCCCCAGGCACATCAGGCGGGTCTGCGCTGGCGTATGGGATATATGCCGGGACACACAGCACAAATATGGTCAGGGATCGATGGCAAAACCGCATAACGCGTAGCGACATAGTAAGGTGATAAACTCACGGCAGTTTAACATCAAGTGCATTTGAGAGCCCAACATGCAACGCCAGAAACAGCTAGCCGAGTGGCTGCACAGCCTCTCTCCCGATGAACAATTCGCGCTTGCTCCGGCTTCAGCCGATGCCAGCTTCCGCCGCTACTTCCGGGCCACGTTTGCAAACGGACCAAGCCTTATCGTGATGGATGCCCCGCCGCAGCAGGAGGATTGCCGTCCCTTCCTGCACGTGGCCAGACTGTTCGAGGATGCCGGGACGCACGTTCCGCATGTGCATGCACAGAATCTTGAGCAAGGTTTTCTGCTGCTTTCCGATCTTGGCGGTACCACCTACCTGCAAGCGCTGGAAGCTGCCAATGCACGCGAGCTGTATGGCGCCGCCACTGACGCGCTGATCAGGATCCAGCTCGCCTCGCGGGAGCACGAACTGCCGCCCTATGACGAAGCACTGCTGCTGCGCGAGATGCGCCTGTTCCCGGAGTGGTACATAGGCAAACACCTCAACGTCACGCTCAACGACGCGCAGACCGCCAAACTGGAATCTGTGTTCGCGCGCATCATCGCCAACAACCTGGCTCAGCCGCGTGTGTATGTACATCGCGACTATCACTCTCGCAACCTGATGTATATCGAACCCTCTCTCTCCAACCCTCTCCCGCAAGCGGGGAGAGCGAACCGAGGGGGGCGGAACGGGACAAACGAGAAGGGCGATCTTCTGACCTCGCCCGGCATCCTGGATTTCCAGGACGCGGTTTACGGCCCGATCACATACGACCTGGCATCGCTGTTCAAGGATGCCTACATCCGATGGGAGGAAGCGGAGATCATCGACTGGCTGGTGCGCTACTGGGAAAGGGCGCGCAAGGCAGGCCTGCCGGTGCATCAAGATTTTCCCGATTTCTACCGGGATTATGAATGGATGGCCGTGCAGCGCCACCTCAAAGTGCTGGGCATCTTCGCGCGCCTCTATCACCGCGACGGCAAGGATGGTTACCTGAAGGACCTGCCGCTGGTGATGGCATACTTGCGCGCCGCATGCGCACGTTATATCGATCTGAAGCCGCTGTTGAATCTGCTCGATACGCTGGAACCTCGTATCACTCAAGAAGGCTACACATTTTGAAAAAATCCCAGCCAAACTACTGCGCATCGGAATTGACGTGTCGCGTGCTCGCTCACTCCTCGCCTACCGATATGGTATGCCTCGTCGTTCGCTGCGCGGCTCCTTGCACTTCGGGTTGCTCGCGACGCTTGATCAGGATTTTTTGTGCGGGTACCTCAAAGTGAAAGCAATGCTTTTAGCGGCAGGCCGCGGAGAACGCATGCGCCCGCTCACCGACCATACGCCAAAACCGCTGCTGGAAATCGCCGGCAAACCGCTGATCGTCTGGCACATCGAGAATCTGGTGCGTGCCGGCATTTTCGATCTGGTCATCAACCACGCCCACCTCGGTGCGCGGATCGAAAAAGCCTTGGGCGACGGCAGCCGGTTCGGCGCACGCATTCAATATTCTGCCGAAGGCAAGGCTCTGGAAACCGCGGGCGGCATCACCTACGCACTGCACCTGCTGGGTGACCAGCCTTTCGCGGTGATCAACGGCGATATCTTCTGCGACTACGATTTTGCCAAACTGCGCGTACGGGTTGACGCGCTGAAAGCGAACGGCGATACCGCCCATCTGGTGCTGGCGAACAACCCCGCCCACCACCCAAACGGTGATTTCGGATTGCACGATGACCGTGTGATCGACTCAGCACTCGGCACTCGGCACTCGGTACTTACCTATAGCGGCATCGGCATTTACCGGCCCGGCTTGTTTGCTGGCATCCCGCGCGGCAGCATCGCACCGCTGGCTCCTTTGCTGCGCGCACAGATCGCGCTTGGCAAGGTCAGCGGCGAGCATCACCAGGGTTTGTGGGTGGACGTCGGCACACCGCAACGCCTGGCCGAACTCGACAGCCAGGTTTGTGCATTGCAAAAAGCGTCTCGTTCATTGCACAATGCACGATGACTATGAATGCAACGATCTACACCCAACGCCGCTCCCGTCTGCTCAAGCAAATGCAGCACGGCATCGCGATCATCCCCACCGCGCCGGAAGTCGCGCGCAATGCCGACACCCATTATGGTTACCGCCACGATAGCAATTTCTATTACCTGAGCGGGTTCCCCGAGCCGGAAACGGTGCTGGTATTGATCGCCGGGAATGAAGCCAAGTCCATACTGTTCTGCCGCGAAAAGAACCTTGAACGCGAGATCTGGGATGGCCACCGCTTTGGTCCCGATGCCGCGCAAGAGCAGTTCGGCTTCGATGAGGCCTTTTCCATCGAACTGCTGGATGAAAAGTTGGGCGAACTGATGGGCAACCAGCCAGTACTGTTCTATCCGCTGGGTGACGATCCTGCATGGGACCAGCGTATTCTCAAGCTGCGCAGGGATGTGCAAGCGAAGGTGCGCAGCGGCATCCGTGCACCGGGCGAGATTTGCGACGTCCGCGCATTGCTCAACGAAATGCGTTTGTTCAAGGATGCGCATGAACTGGACATCATGCGCCGCGCCGCGGCTATTTCCACGGCAGCGCATAACCGTGCGATGCGCTTCACCCGGCCCGATATTTTTGAATACCAGGTCGAGGCGGAACTGCTGCACGAATTCTGCAGCCATGGCGCGCGCCAACCCGCCTACACCTCCATCGTAGCGGGAGGCGCGAATGCCTGCGTGCTGCACTATGTCGGCAATGATGCAAAACTCGGGGATGGCGACCTGCTGCTGATCGACGCAGGCTGCGAACTGGAGGGCTACGCCTCGGATATCACGCGCACCTTCCCCGTCAACGGCAAATTCAGCGGCGCGCAAAAGGACGTGTACGAGATCGTGCTGGCCGCGCAAGCCGCCGCGATCGCAGCCGCCAAACCAAAACAAACCTGGAACGCCCCGCACGATGCCGCGCTGCGCGTTCTGGCGCAGGGGTTCATCGACCTCAAACTGTGCCGTGGCAGCGTGGATGAAGTGCTGGAAAACGAGAGCTACAAGAAATTCTACATGCACCGCACCGGCCACTGGCTGGGCATGGACGTGCACGATGTCGGCGATTACAAGATCGGCGACGACTGGCGTCCGCTGCAACCCGGCATGGTGCTGACCGTCGAGCCCGGCTGCTATCTACGCCCCGCCGATGATGTGCCAATCGCCTTGTGGAACATCGGCATCCGCATCGAGGACGATGTGCTTATCACCGCGAAAGGCAATGAAGTGCTGACCGATGCCGCGCCGAAAGCTGTCGCGGATATCGAAGAACTGATGAGGCAGTCGTGAACGCGCAGTTCGATGTTGCGATCATCGGCGGCGGCCCGGTCGGTGCGGCGCTCGCGCTGGCATTGCGCGGCAGCGAACTGAAGGTCTGCGTGCTGGAAGCGCGCCCGGCGGATACCGCCAGCCAGGATGCGCGCGCGCTGGCTTTGTCCTACGGCAGCCGCTTGTTGCTCGCGCGCCTCGGCGTGTGGGATGCGCTGCATGATGTATCGGCGATACGCACGATACACATCTCGCAAAAGCAAAGTTTCGGCCGAGCGGTATTGCGTGCTGCGGAATTGAACGTGCCGGAACTCGGCTACGTATTGCCCTATCCCGCGCTGCAGGACGCATTGACCGTCGCGCTGCGCAGCAGCGATGTCGAGTCCGTCTGCGGCGCCAGCGTCACCCGGTTGAACACCTCGAATGGCCAGGCCATGATCGGCTATCACCAGGATGGAGTTGAACGCATCTTGCATGCGCGTCTCGCGGTGGTCGCCGACGGCGGCAAACTGCTGGCACAGCAATTCCCGCCTGAAGTGCATGATTACGGCCAGAGCGCGCTGGTCACCCACATCACCTGCTCTGCACCGCAGCCCAATACCGCATACGAGCGCTTCACCCCGCAGGGGCCGCTAGCGCTGCTGCCGTTCAATGTTGGCTACGAGCTGGTGTTGACTGCGCCGCACCAAGTCGCACAGGAAATGCTGGCCTGTGACGACGCGAAATTTCTGCAAGAACTGCATCAACACTTCGGCGACCGCGTTGGAGAATTTCTCTCCGTCGGGAAACGCAGTTGCTTCCCGCTCGGACTGAGGCGCGCGCCGAAACAAACCCCGATGCAGCACACCGTGCTGCTCGGCAACGCCGCGCAGACCATGCACCCGGTCGCCGGGCAGGGATTCAACATGGGGCTGCGCGACGCATGGGAACTGGGTCAGGAAATGCTCGATGCCGAGCCGGAAGCCTTGGGCACAGAGACGATGCTCGCCACCTATCGCGCAGACCGCCGCACCGACCGCGAGATGGGGATACGTTTCACCGACGGTCTGGTACGGCTATTCTCCAACGACCTGCCGCTGGTCAGCGCCGGCCGCGCCGCCGCGCTCACCGCGCTGGACTGTCTGCCGTTCGCGAAGAAGTTTGTCGCGAAGCGGATGATGTTTGGGGCGAATGGTTAGTTGGGTCTTGGCCGTTCGTGCTGAGCTTGTCGAAGCATGAAGGACAAAGGCAAATCGACTTCGCCGGTGGTATACCCGCAGCTAGCTAATTTTGGCTCCGGCCCACCTAAAGGTAGGTCCGCGCCGCAACTTCGTTGTCCTGTCTTTCCAAGAAAAGTAACCAAAAGAAATCGCCCCCCGGCTTGCCGCCCCTGAGGGTACCCTCGATCAGGCGCACCGGGGATAAATAACAGAAACGCAAATTCAAAAGCCTCAATTCAAATAGTGATGCCGCCTGAACGCGGCATCAGTCCGTTATCGACACGCAAGCGACAAATGAATATCTAGATTCGCAGCCTGAAACTGGACATTCTGACCTCTTGCCACCTGCAGACAGATGTTATTTATATAGATACATTTCGATTATTGTGATATCTTAAGCAATGCTAGGTTTTATAGTCTCTCCAGACGTTCTTAGCGTTCGGGGTAATTAGATTCTTTAATTGCCCGTTTTTTTGATTTGGATTTATAAAGGGAGAAATTTAGGGTGAAAAAATCATTGAAGCTTTTGGTAGTTGCCGCTGGATTAATGG
Source organism: uncultured beta proteobacterium (assembly GCA_963723415.1). Lineage (GTDB taxonomy): Bacteria > Pseudomonadota > Gammaproteobacteria > Burkholderiales > Gallionellaceae > Gallionella. The sequence continues at coordinate 192,838 of CAVRQB010000005.1, forward strand.
CTGTTTCTGCAACGGCAAGCGCCTTCTCAACTAAACCATGCAAAGCCTGCCATGCGATTGATAAAGACGTTGTAGGTCCCGCCTGGAAAAGGGTTGCAGCGGCATATGGCAATGAGGCGGCTCTGGCAGCGGTTTTCAAGTCTGGCTTTAAGGTGGAGGATCGCAAAATAGCAAGCTCTGAGGAAAAATTCAAGAAGCAAGCAGCGATCATGACAGGACAATATACCACCTTGATTAAAGGCCACGAAGATGAGGCGGCAAAAGCACTTTTTGAAGCCGTTAAATCAGGCAAAATGGACTAAGCCGGTTTACTAAGTCCGTTTGGAATTGGCAAATGTTAAAGGCGGCCTAATCGGCCGCCTTTTTTATTTATTGTTGTAGCGGTGATGAAGGCACGAGAATTTTTTGGGCATTGTGACTCCTTTCAAAGCGGCGTCAGCTTCCTCCCAAATGACCGTTTACACAAAATTCTTATACCCTCCCAAACTCACCATCTCAAAGCCGCCACCTGCGAACGGCAGCAACTGGATTCAGTCGTTCTCTAAACATCCAGAGCATACAGTACGCTGGCTGCGACATATGGCGCGTGCAGAACGCACACGACATTTTCGGCTTTCCCTTCCCCTGTGCGCCGCCGAGTGGCGCAGGGTACCCCGCAGGGCGGCAAACCGGGGTCGCGTTTCCTTTGCCTACTTTCTTTTTGGCGAAGCGAAAGAAAGTAGCTTGCCGCCGGGCGAAGTTGGTTTTGGCTTTTCTCGCCTCGGAAAACGCAGAGTGAGCTTGGAGTGTTTACCTTCACCCTCGCCCTGCAAGGGTGAGGGGAGTTGTCGCGCCCCTACAACTCCACCACCACCGGCACATGATCCGACGGCCTCTCGAGTTTCCTCGGCGCCTTGTCGATCACACAGCCCTTGCATTGCTTCACCAGTGCATCGCTGATCAGGATATGATCGATGCGCAGACCGTGGTTTCGGCGGAACGCCATCATCCGGTAATCCCACCACGTGAAGGACTTTTCCGGCTGCTCGAACAATCGGAAGCTGTCGTGCAGCCCGAGCTTGATCAGGTTCTGGAAATGGATGCGCTCCGCTTCACTGACCAGCACGCTGCCCTGCCAGACCACCGGGTCATGCACGTCGCGGTCTTCCGGCGCGATGTTGTAGTCGCCCAGCACCGCCAGCTTGGGATAACGCGTCAGCTCGACCTTGAGCCAATTGCGCAGTTTGTCGAGCCAGCCCAGCTTGTAATAATACTTGTCGGAATCGACCGCCTGCCCGTTCGGCACATACACGCACACCACTCTGATGTCGCCGAAAGTGGCCGCGATCACCCGCTTCTGCTCGTCGCCATGGTCGGGGATGCCGTGCTGCACTTCGGCGGCCGGTGCGCGGCTCAGGATCGCGACGCCGTTATAGGTCTTCTGCCCGCTGAATACGCTTTGATATCCCGCCGCCTGCAACGCGGTTTGTGGAAAATCCTCGTCCTGCTGCTTGGTTTCCTGCAAACACAGCACGTCGACCGGAGTCGCTGCGAGCCAGTTCAGCACATGCGGCAAGCGCACTTTCAGCGAGTTGACGTTCCAGGTCGCCAGCTTCATTGCGTGGCGGGCTCGGCGGGGCTGGTCTGTCCCGCAGGAGCGCCGGTTTGAGGGACAGATGAGGATGGCACCGGAGGTTTGGGCGTAGCGATGCGCTGGCGATAGCTTGCGGTCTTTGGATAACCGGCGATATCGAGTTCGCTGTTCCAGCGTGGTTCGGAATATCCTTTCAAAAAATCCCTGCCTACGGCCAGTACTGGAATGCCACCGTCTATGCCGGATAGTTTTTTGAAAGCTTCGATATCTTCCCTGGTATGCAGCAATTTTTCGGTGAACGGGATGCCGCGCTTGTTCAACAAGCTGCGCGCCTGATCGCACAAGTCACCACAGTCGTTGCCGACATATAACGTGACCGGGAAATTTTCCTGGGCGCGGCGAGTCTCATAAGGCAAGTCGTCATTCAATGTAGACTCACTCGAAATACTCAAGCGTTCGATATCTGTTGCATCCGCGGGTGGGACATCGCCATAGTTCATCTTGCCGGCCTTATCCACCCAGCGGAACAATTCCCCTGCGGTCACTTCCGGCGGCATGGTCATCAGACAAGCCAGCAACAAGGCAATGCGCTTCATTTCTCCTCCTATGAGGTCTCGGTCTCCAGCAAACCACTGTGGCGCAATAGCGCGTCGATGCTTGGTTCGCGGCCGCGGAATGCCTTGAACGATTGCATCGCGCCGCGGCTGCCGCCCATCGCCAGAATCTCGCTGCGGAAACGCGCGCCGACATCGGGGTTCAGCACGCCGTTCTCCTCGAACATGCTGTAAGCATCGGCTGACAGCACTTCCGCCCACTTGTAGCTGTAATAACCCGCTGCATAGCCGCCGGCGAAGATATGCGAAAAGCTGTGTGGAAAACGCTGGAACGCCGGCGGTATCAACACCGCAACTTCTGCGCGCACTTCGTCGAGCAACTGCAATATGCTCTTTCCGCCGCCCGCTTCGAAATTGCTGTGCATCAGCATATCGAACAGCGCGAATTCGATCTGCCGCAATGTCTGCAAGCCGCTCTGGAAGTTCTTTGCGGCGAGCATCTTGTCGAACAACGCGCGCGGCAAAGGCATGCCGCCATCCGAATGGCGCGACATGCCGTGCACCACATCCCACTCCCAGCAGAAATTCTCCATGAACTGGCTGGGCAACTCGACTGCGTCCCATTCCACGCCGTTGATGCCGGACACGCCGAGATCTTCCACTTCGGTGAGCAGATGGTGCAGACCGTGGCCGAACTCGTGGAACAGCGTGATCACTTCATCGTGGGTGAAGAGTGCCGGGCGCCTGCCAGATCGTGAAGCGACAACACCATCCGAAGCAGTGGCAGGCTTAGCGGCCGACTCGCGGACGTTCACGTCCCGCTTGGCGGGGCCCTGCTCACTGCTCGCAGCCGCACCACCCACCGGCGGGGAAAAATTGCAGTTCAGATACGCGACCGGCGTTTGTATCCCCTCTGTCCTCTGTCCTCTGTAATCTGTCCTCTGGATGCGGCGGCGCGTGATCGCATCGTCCATCCACGCCCCTCCGCGCTTGCTGTTGCGTGCATACAGGTCGAGATAGAACTGGCCGACCAGCCGGTCCTGGCTATCTCGGATATCGAAGAAGCGCACATCTTCGTGCCAGATCGGCGCGCTGGAAGGCCTGATCTGCAGACCATACAGCGTCCCGACCAGCTTGAACAATCCGGGCAGCACGGCGTCTTCGGGGAAATACTGTTTCACTTCCTGGTCGGAGAACGCATAGCGCTTTTCGCGCAATTTTTCGCTGGCATAGCCCACATCCCATGACTGGATATCATCCAAGCCCAGTTCGGCTCGCGCAAATTCGCGCAGCTCGGCCAGATCCTTTTCGGCGAAAGGCCGCGCGCGCCGCGCCAATTCGCGCATGAACTCGACCACTTGTTGCGGGGAATCCGCCATCTTGCTCGCCAGCGACAATTCACCGTAGTTGGCGAACCCCAGCAGGCTTGCCTCCTCGGCGCGCAGCCTGACGATCTCCTCCATCAGCGGGGTATTGTCCCATTCCGGCTTGCCGAACTCGCTGGCGCGGGTACCGTAGGCGCGGTACATCTGCTCGCGCAAGTTGCGGTTGTCGGCATATTGCATCACCGGCATGTAGGACGGCGCTTTTAAAGTAAACAACCAGCCAGTTTTGCCGGACGCTTGCGCAGCCTCCTGAGCAGCCTGCAGCACATCGTCCGGCAAACCGCCCAGCTCATCGGGTATCTTGGAAGTACGATCGCTCCTCCCCCACTGAGAGGGGGAGAGCGAAGCGAGGGGGCTTTGGGATGAGGGAGAGTTCTCGATGAGCAGCGTGTAGTCATTGGTGGCATCGAGCAGGTTGTCGGAAAAGCGCGACGACAATTCTGACAGGCGTTCCTGTATCTGCAAATAGCGCGCCTTCTTGTCATCGGGCAACTCGGCCCCGCCGAGGCGGAAATCGCGCAGTTCGTTCTCGATGATCTTCTTGCGCGCCGCGCTCAAACTCTTGAATTCAGCGCTGCTGTGCAGCGCCTTGAATTTTTCGAACAATGCCAGGTTTTGGCCAAGCTCGGCGTAATACTGGGTGATCTTCGGCAGCGTGGCGTTATACACCTCGCGCAATTCGGGTGAATTCATCACCGCGTTCAGATGCCCGACCGGTCCCCACGCGCGCGACAGGCGTTCGTTGGCATCTTCCATCGGCGCGACAAAGTTTTGCCAGGTAGGCTGTGTGTCATCGTTCAACAGCCGCGCGACCAACGCGCGGTTTTCCGTCAGCAGCTGGTCTATCGCGGGCGCGACGTGTTCGGGTTTGATCTCCGCAAAACGCGGCAGACCGGTAAAATCAAGTAGTGGGTTCATATAATCCAGAAATTCAAATGCTTTGCCTGAGGGGAACATTATTGCTGAAACACGATCTGTCCATCGAGCAATGTATAACGCACCCGCCCTTGCATCTCATAACCATTGAACGGCGTATTCTTGCCCTGGCTTTTCAGCGCGGCGGGCTCTATCTTCCATGAAGCCTTCGGATCGAATACGCAGATATCCGCATGGGCTCCGACCGACAGGTGGCCCATTTTCTGCCCGAGCAGTTGCGCGGGTTTGATCGTAATGTGTGCCAGCGCGTCAAGCAACGGAACGCGTTCCTGCTCCGCCCACTTCAGCACCAACGGCAGCAACAATTCCAATCCTGTCGCGCCCGCCTCGGCTTCGGCGAACGGCAACTGCTTGGCATCATCGTCCACAGGAGAATGGTTCGAGCAGATCACATCGATCGTGCCATCGAGCAGCCCGGCACGCAGCCCCTCCTTATCCCGCATGCTGCGCAGCGGGGGGACGAGATGGCAGTTGGCGTCGAAGTATCCGATATCCATTTCGGTGAGGTGCACATGATTCATTGATACATCGCAGGTCACTTTCAATCCTTCCCGTTTGGCGGCACGGATCATGTCCACCGCAGCCATGCTGGATACGCGGCAGATGTGCAGGATGACGCCAGTCTCTCTCGCGAGTTGCAGAACAGTGGCCAGCGCAATGGTTTCCGCGATCACCGGGATGGGTGGAAGACCGAGGCGGGCAGCCACTTCGCCGTCATGCGCAACACCGCTCTTGGCGATGAAACTGTCCTGCGGCCGCAACCACACGCGGTAGCCGAACGTGGCCGCGTATTGCATCGCACGCAACAGTACGCGCGTATCGGTCAAGGGCGCGTCTGCCTGGCTGAATGCCTTGCAGCCCGCTTCCGTCAGCTCATTCATCTCGGTCAACTCCGCCCCTTTCAGGCCATAGGTCAATGCGCCGACCGGGAACACACGCGCCTGATTAAGCGAACGTGCGCGATATTTGAGCATCTCCACCAGCCCCGGTTCATCCAGCGGCGGATCGGTATCCGGCGGGCACGCCAGCGAAGTGACACCTCCAGCCACTGCGGCGGTCATCTCGGATTCAAGTGTGGCCTTGTACTCGTAACCGGGTTCGCGCAGACGCGCAGCGACATCCATGAGCCCCGGCATCACAATCAAACCGCCGGCATCGATCATCTGATCCGCGATAAAACCCTGGGGTGACCTACCGATCGATGCGATGCGCCGGTCTACGATATACACATCCTGCTGTGCGTCGATGCTGTTCTTTGGGTCTATCAGCCGCCCGTTCTTGATATGAATATTCATGCCTTCACTCCCGCCAACATGCTCATCACCGCCATGCGCACAGCGATGCCAAAGGTCACCTGGGGCAGGATCACGGAGTGCTTGCCGTCTGCCACGCTGGAGTCGATCTCAACACCACGGTTCATCGGTCCCGGGTGCATCACGATAGCATCGGGTTTGGCATGTGCCAGTTTCTCTTCGGTGAGGCCGTAGTATTTAAAATACTCCTGCGCGGAAGGCAATGCCGCGCCCTGCATGCGTTCATTCTGCAATCGCAGCATCAATATGACGTCGACATCCCGCAAGCCTTGCGCCATGTCGTGATAGACCTGCACGCCAAGGTTTTCCACCATCGACGGCAACAGCGTTTTGGGCGCGATCACGCGCAATTCCGGCACACCCAGTGTGGTCAGTGCATGGATCTGCGAACGCGCGACGCGCGAATGGAGCACGTCGCCGACGATCGCAACGCGCAGATCGTGAAATTCCTTCTTGTAGTGGCGGATCGTGTACATGTCCAGCAACGCCTGCGTCGGGTGGGCATGCCGCCCGTCCCCGGCGTTGATGACATGTATCTCCGGGGCAACGTGCCGCGCAATAAAGTGAGCCGCGCCGCTTTGTGCGTGGCGCACAACGAACATGTCCGCATTCATCGCGCAAAGGTTGTCCACGGTATCCAGCAGGGTTTCGCCCTTGCTGGTGGAGGAAGAACCGATGTTCAGGTTGACCACGTCTGCCGACAAACGCTTGGCGGCAATCTCGAAGGTGGTACGGGTACGGGTGCTATTCTCGAAGAACACATTGAACACCGATTTGCCATGCAACAAAGGCACCTTCTTGATCTCGAATCCGTCGTCGACATCCACGAAGGTCGCTGCCTTGTCGAGTATCCCGCGAATGATGGTCACCGGCAGGCCTTCGGTGGTCAGCAAGTGCTGCAGTTCACCTTGTCTATTCAACTGCGGATTATTCACGCGAGTATTCCTGCTGCGGGTTCATCAAAATAGGCCTGCAAGATCTGCTGTGCGGCATATTGGTCGATCAGGTCCTTTTGCTTCATCCCGCGGATGCCCTCCTTGTTCAACTGCGCGCTCGCAGCAAGCGAAGTATAACGCTCATCCAGCAAAATCGTCGGCAAATCAAACCGCCCCTTGAGGCGGTTGGCGAAGCGGCGGCACAGAGCGGTCAGTTCGTGCGCCGTGCCATCGTCATTGCTCGGAAGGCCGACAACCAGCGCTTCGGGTTGCCACTCTTTGACCAAGACCCCGATCCTGGCGAAGCGTGTGTCGGTCTTTTCGTCGTTGATCGTGGTCAAAGGATTGGCCTTTCGCAGCAGGGTATTGCCGATGGCGATGCCGATGCGTTTGGTGCCGAAATCGAATGCGAGGATTGTTGCTGAGGGCCGGAGACCGATGGCTGGAAACCGAGTGTTGTTGCTATGCGCTTTATTCTGTCCGCTGTCCGCTGTCCGCTGTCTTCTGACATCAGGCATGTCCGGCATCCTCCATCAGCGTGGCATAGCTGACGCCAAGCAGCTCCATCGCCGCCGCAAGCCGTTCCTCGGCAGGCAGATCGAACAGGATATGCTCGGAGGCCGGCACGGTCAGCCAGGTGTTCTCGGTGATCTCATGTTCCAGCTGCCCTTGATCCCAGCCCGCGTATCCCAGCGTGACGATCACGTTGCGCGGCCCTTTTCCGGCACCCATCGCCTCGAGAATATCGCGGGATGTGGTCAAGGCCAGCTTGTCCCTGATATGAAGCGTGGACTCCCAGTTGCCGGGCGTATCGTGCAGCACGAAGCCACGCTCGGTCTGTACCGGTCCGCCATAATGCACCGGCATCTTCGCAAGCCCGGGCTGCATCAGCGGGATGTTCACCTGATCGAACATGTCTCCCAGCATCAGGCTGATGGGACGGTTCACGACGATGCCCAGTGCACCGTTCTCGTTATGCTCGCAAATGTAAGTCAATGTCCCGGCAAACACTCCCTCCTGCATGGCGGGCATGGCGATCAGAAAGTGATGGGTCAAATCTAGATCCGGCATGCCGCTATTGTAGTCCTCCGCGCGCGCGCGCACAATTTGAATAATGCCCACTTAACCGGCATAACCCATAACCCTGCGCCGCCACGCAGGGCTCGCATCCGTTGCCGCCTGTCCACGTTTATCATCCGCCTGTCTATGTCTATCTCCAAGAATCCTGAAAATAGTGCTTAGCAGGATAAAATATCTGATAGCATAAAACCTGTCTTCAGGAAGGGGCTGAGCTGAACTCGGGGTAAAGCCGCTGAATTCAAATGGCATAATTTTTGGGGGGTAACAATGGAAAATACCAGGAATGTGAACATCAGAAATACCGGGCAATCGGATCTAAAAGGATTGTTGTTCTTGTCAATAGCCGCGGCGTTTCTGATATTCGGGAGCCCGGCATTCGCCGATGCCAATTCGGCGCAGATACAAGCGTTGCAGAAAAAGATCAACGACATGCAGGATCAGCTTAACCAAGTGACTACCGCTGTGGCCAGCCAGTCCAGCACTGACACAGGGTTGCCGATGCATGGCTTCATGGACGTGGGGTTTCAGTCCAACAGCCAGGGAAATAATGTGATGGCCAATCCCGACCTCCCCAGCCCCAACGTGAAAGGCTTTTACGAGGGCAGGCTGTCCTTTTATCTGACGCCGCATTTTGGCGACAATGTCGTGGCCCTGGCCGAGCCGGTTTTTGAGGTGGCTCCAGCGACTGGTGAAGAAACGATGGATATCGAGCGGCTGCAAATAGGCTACACTTTCAGCGATAATGCGACGCTATGGGGCGGGCGCTTCCATACCCCGTTCGGATACTGGAATACCGCTTTCCATCACGGTGCACAACTGCAGACCTCGGTTCTGCGGCCGCGTTTCCTCGATTTCGAAGACAGCGACGGCATCATGCCGGTGCACATGGTGGGGCTGTTGGGCACCGGAAAGTTCAAGACCGGAGTGGATGATGATAAATTCACTTACGACTGGTATGTGGGGAATGGCCCGCGAATAACCTCTGCAAATATCAACGGAGCCCCTCCACCTGTAATCACAAGCAGCGACCAATATCAGACCGGCAGCCTGGATCCCAATATATACGGGGACGACAATCACAGCGCGATGGTCGGCCTGAATCTGGGCTATGACTTTTCAGGCGAATACCTGGACGGCCTGAGACTGGCAATGCATTGGCTGCAAGGCAACATTGACGCCTATTCGACTACCGGGACGACACTCACCAACCTGCTGAATACAACCGGCCTGAATGTGGGCGGCGGCTCCATAGTCTACCTGTCCAACGACTGGGAAATCATGGGCGAATATTATGGTTTCAACGACAAGGACAAGACCCCCACTGACGCCAATTACAACTCCAGCTTCAAGAGCCGGGCGGGTTATATACAGGTCGGCACGAATTTCGATCAGTTTACCCCTTACGTCCGCCTTGAAAGAGCGATATTCGACCAGCAGGACAATTATTTCAGCATGCAGGCTGCCGGCCAATCCTACGCCAGGCAGGCGCTGGGGTTGCGCTACAATCTGAACCCGAAGACGTGCCTGAAATTCGAGCTGCTCAACTCGAATTTCATGGCGGAAACCGGAAGAACGGCGCTTGCTTACCGCAGCTTGTACATACAATACGCAATCGGCTTCTAGGCCTAAGGGGGATTGAAAATCATGAAATCACTAATTTTCAGGGCTTATTGTGCCGCCATACTGTTCTTCTTGGTAACTTCTGGTGCAAATGCGGCCGATGTCGTCATCATCGCAAATCCGGGAATAGCGATCTCCAGCGACGACATCAAGGATATCTTTCTTGGCGAGAAGCAATTCGCCGGGCCCACCAAGCTGGTCGTGATCGACAATGCATCTGCGCAGGGAGCGTTCCTGTCAAAATTCCTGCATATGGATGCCGCAAAATACAACAACATATGGACCAAGAAATCATTCCGCGACGGCTTGACCCCCCCGGCAGTGAAATCAAGCGATATCGAGGTTAGCGAATATGTCAAGCGAACACCGGGAGCGGTCGGTTACGTCACATCCAGGCCGTCGGGCGTGACCATCATTAATGGCCCTTGATCGATTCAAGAATTGTCCAGGAAAACCAGGCCAGCGGAAATAGCCTTGGCGCTGGTCTATGACGTGCGGCGGGCGACGAGGATCAGTCGTCACCGATGCAAAATGTCATTGCAGGATTCGTTACAGCATTGGGAGCAATAGTTATGTTCGGTGGATTGAGACTCAAACAACGCATGTATCTGCAGCTGTTCCTGGCTGTGCTTCCGCTTGCCGTTGTATTCTTCTTTCAGATGACCTCGACCAGCGACCTGCCGGCAAGAGTCGACAACGTCCTGAGCATCTATGATCTGTCCCTGAAGGCGTCCACCTCCTACAAGAATTTTCTGAACGGGGTGGGAGATGCTGTCGATACGGGCACCCTCAGCAACAATGCGTTGAACTATCTTGATGAAACCATAAAGTCTACCGCCGCGCTCCTGCTGGCGTCACCCAGCCCCGACATAAAAACCAGCGCCGAGTCGCTGACCAGGATCAAAGAAGCGCTTGCCGCCAGCAATTCAATAGCATCAGTCACGCCCCTCAAGTCCGAGATCAACGCCATAGACAAGGCGCTGACGGAGAAGACAGACGAGATCAAGGCGCAACTGTCCAGGCTGGTTAGCGATGATGCCAAGGCATCGCGTGTAAAGAACCAGATATCGGTCGTTGCAGCCATGGCTACATTGCTGATGCTTGCCCTGATCATCCGGCAAATGGTCAATGGCGTCACCAAACCCATAGCATTGGCAGTCGACGCCGCGCAGCATGTTTCAGAAGGCGATTTGACCAGTCTTATCGAAGTGGACCGCAGGGATGAGATCGGCAATCTGCAGCAGGCTTTGTATGACATGAACGATGCGCTCATCCTGATCGTTGACGAAGTCCGGAGAGCGTCAGAGGAGATAACGGCCGGCACCAGCGAGATGGTCAGCGGCAATAGCGATCTGTCGAGCCGCACCGAGCAGCAATCCATCAGCCTGGAAAGGACCGCCTCCAGTATCGAAGAGCTTACCGTCGCGGTCGCCCAAAATGCCGACAACTCGCATCAGGCAAATGAGCTTGCGATGAATGCGTCGGCGGTCGCGACCAAAGGGGGAAAGATCGTCGGTCAGGTCGTGGAAACCATGGAATTGATCAATCAGAGTTCCACTCAAGTGGTTGAAATTGTTGCCGTCATCGAAGAGATCGCATTCCAGACCAATATCCTGGCATTGAATGCCGCTGTCGAGGCCGCCCGGGCGGGCGAGCAGGGACGCGGGTTCGCGGTTGTAGCCACGGAGGTGCGCAACCTGGCGCAGCGCTCGGCAGCGGCAGCAAAGAAGATCAAGTCGATGATCGAGAATTCGACTGATCAGGTGAGAGGCGGAACCAAGCTTGTCAAACAGGCCGGCAGCACCATGGAGGAGATCGTCACTGCGGTAAACAAGGTCACCGGGATGATGGCTGACATTCAAACCGCTTCTGCCGAGCAAAAGGCAGGCATCCAGCAAGTCAGCGATGCTGTTCAGCAGATGAATGAAGTGACCCAGCAGAATGCGGCTCTGGTCGAGGAGGCTACCGCCATATCTGCGGCGGTACTCGAGCAAACCAAGAACCTGTCGATTGCCGTTGAAAAATTCAAGATCCCGGGCGTGGAGCAAAATTACCGGGAAGATTCCAAAGGATATTTGGCGTTGCCCTAGATACGGGTGGTTTTAAAACCGGCCGAAGCGAGGTTTTCCATTGTTCTGCGCGCGATGTTCTGCAGCGGCAACACCTCATACACACTTCCAGCAGCAATCGCCTCCTTGGGCATACCGAATACCACGCATGTCGCCTCGTCCTGCGCAATGGTATAGGCACCGGCATGCTTCATCTCCAGCAATCCCTGAACACCGTCTTTACCCATCCCGGTAAGAATGATGCCGATCGCGTTGGCTCCGGCCACATTCGCCGCGGAACGGAACAGCACATCGACCGAGGGGCGATGACGATTCACCAGCGGCCCCTGGTCCAGTTTGATCACATAGTTTGCGCCGCTCCGCTTCAACAGCATGTGCGAGTGTCCGGGCGCGATATAGGCATGCCCTGGCAGGACTCGCTCATTATGCTCAGCCTCCTTTACCGAGATCTTGCATAGCGTATCCAAACGATCCGCAAAAGACTTGGTAAAATGTTCCGGCATGTGCTGCGTCACCAGAACCCCCGGCGCATCGGCGGGCAGCTTGGTCAGTATCTCCTTGATCGCCTCAGTTCCCCCCGTTGACGCACCGATGACAATCAGCTTTTCAGTGGATGAATACCGGCCCGCGACACTGGGCAGAATTGCATCCGCGGAAAATCTCTCCGGGATATCCGGCGCAAGGGTTGTCTTGCGAAACTTCGCAAGCGCGACCGCACGTATCTTGTCGGTGATCTCTATCGCAGACTCTTCCATGCCGCGCGCAATGTCCAATTTTGGCTTGGAGACGAAATCTACCGCGCCCAATTCCAGCGCGCGAAAGGTTATCCCCGAACTTTGCTCGGTCAGGGTCGAGATCATCAATACCGGCATCGGGCGAGAGCGCATCAATCGCTCGAGAAAATCCAACCCGTCCATCTTTGGCATCTCCACATCCAGAGTCAACACGTCGGGTTTGAGCTCTATGATCATTTCCCGTGCCGCAAGGGGGTCCGGTGCCGCACCCACGCACTCCATATCCTTTTCACGATTGATTATCTCCTTCATCACACTTCGGATAAGGGCGGAATCGTCAACCACCAGAACTCTCAGTTTGCGATTTTTCATCTTCATGCTTGCTTTATGCATCGCGGCGTATCAACCGATCGGGGGAGATTTCAATCAAACAACTCCACATCACCTTCAAGCTTGGCGTATTGCAGGCGAGTGTTGTATTCGGCTTCGCGGCTGATGATGGTATCGTTATGCACCTGCTTCAGGTTCTTCACCCTGACCAGACCGGTAGTGGGGAAGTAGTACACCTTGCGCGGATTCACATCCAGCATATCTTGGGCAACAATCGGGATTTTCTCCGTCTTCAGGAATTTCATCACGAATTCGGCGTTGCGCTCCCCGACATTGTTGACGGTAAAACCGCGCAATACCGATGCGCCGCCGAACACTTTCGCCTCGAGGTTGCCGCGCTTTGCACCCATCTTGAGCAGCTGGTTGATCAATATTTCCATGGCGTACGTGCCATAGCGCGCAGATTCACCAAGCGGGTTGTTGCGGTCCTGGCCGCTGTCCGGCAGCATGAAGTGATTCATGCCGCCGATCCCGCTGACTTTGTCGCGTATGCAGGCGCAGACGCAGGAACCCAGCACCGTGACCAAAACCATATTTCTCGAGGTTGCGTAATATTCGCCCGGCAGGATCTTGGCGGCCTCGGAACTGTGTTCACGGTCAAAATACAGGTGCGGCGATAGAACCTCTTCAAAACCTTGCGCAGCCATGCTTGTATATCCCTTCTTGCCTCATCAAGGCGATTGATTATCTTTTAGGTAGCTGATAGTCATATAACTTGGGGTTGGTCAATTCATACACCGTCTTTCCGCGGGACCTGAATAAATGCATTGCATTGTAGAAACTCTCCGAATGCCCGGCGAAAACCAACCCGTCCGGTTGCAGCAAAGGCGCAAATCGTTGCAGTATCTTAAGCTGCGTTTCCTTGTCAAAATAGATCATCACGTTGCGGCAAAAAATAGCATCCAGCGGGCCGCGTATCGGCCAGACATCGCTGAGCAGATTGACCTGCCGGAATGTGACCATGGCGCGCAACTCCGGCCTCACCCGGACGAAACCCGATTGCCGTCCGGTTCCCCTGAGAAAAAATCGCTTTACCATCGCTTCTGAAAGCCTTTCGACCCGTTCGGCAGGATAAATGCCCGCGTCGGCTGTCGCGAGCACATTGGTGTCTACATCCGTGGCAATGATGGAAACATTGGGCGTAAAGTTGCCAAAGGCATCCACCAATGTCATCGCCATCGAATATGGCTCTTCCCCTGTCGAAGCCGCCGAGCACCAGAGGGCAACGTTCCGCTTCCCCTTTTGTTTGGCTATATGTTCCGCCAGGATCGGAAAATGATGAGGCTCGCGAAAGAACGAGGTCAGGTTGGTGGTAAGCGCGTTGACGAACGCCTCCCATTCAGCCTCGTTGTTACCTTCCAGGATTGCCAGGTAATCCTTGAAATTATTGACTCCGGTCGCACGCAGGCGACGTGCGAGCCGGCTATACACCATGTGATGTTTGGACGGCTTGAGCGAAATGCCCGCATGATCATAGATCAGCTGGCATATCTTCTTGAAATTTTCCTCCGTGAATACAAATTCACGTTCTCTACCATCGCTAGATTGAAGGTTATCGCTCATAGCGTTTTGATTTGCACATACAAGAACTACCCTTCAACAAGCCGCGGGGTACAGGCATTACGGAGCTCCCCCAGAAACCTCCATAGGCACGGTGCCGGCCCCCGGAAAAATCGAATACGGTCACTGCACACAAAATGGTTCCCGCCAATATGCGTCTGGCAGAGTCATCGAACCACGCAGCTTTTTATTCTTATGCCCGATGGCCGGGTCATGCCACCCACCCCCCCGTTATTGTCCTTGTCGTTTCGGCTAAACCCAGAACCACAGAACCGGCTCATTCGCCGGTACGCGGGACAAAGTTTACACGGCTCATCGGGATTTAGCGAGGCTAGAACACTTTCCAATCGCCGTCTTTGTCTGACTTGCCTTTGACCTCTTTTCGCTCATTCCTCAACGCGGCAAACGTCTTGTGCGGTTGAGCGGCATGCATGGACACCGCAGTCCCTCTCCCGTCCTCTTCCAGCATGAAGGTACTCATCGCTACAGCCAGGGCAGCCGCCTGCGACTGCATCGAATCGGCGGCTGCAGCGGCTTCTTCCACCAGTGCCGCGTTCTGCTGCGTCACGGTATCCATCTGGATGATCGCATGGTTCACCTGTTCGATGCCCGCGCTCTGTTCGTTGGTCGCAGCCGAGATCTCGGACATGATGTCGGTGACGCGCTTGACCGCGGTGACGATCTCGTTCATCGTCATGCCTGCCTGGTCCACCTGCTTGGAACCGGTATGCACCTTGTCCACCGAGTCGTTGATCAGGGTCTTGATCTCCTTGGCCGCGGCGGCCGAGCGTTGCGCCAGGCTGCGCACCTCGCCCGCCACCACCGCGAATCCCCGCCCCTGCTCGCCGGCCCGTGCCGCCTCCACCGCGGCGTTCAGCGCCAGGATGTTGGTCTGGAACGCGATGCCTTCGATCACGCTGATGATGTCCATGATCTTTCCCGAACTGGTGCTGATCAAGGCCATGGTTCGCACCACATCGCCCACCGCTTTGCCGCCCTTGACCGCAATGTCCGAAGCCTCCATCGACAGGTGGTTGGCCTGCCTGGCGTTCTCGGCGTTCTGCTTCACGGTCGCGGTCAGTTCCTCCATGCTGGAGGCGGTCTCCTCGAGACTGGAGGCCTGCTCTTCGGTGCGTTGCGACAGGTCGTTGTTGCCCTCGGCAATCTCCTGGGCGGCGGTGGTGATCATGTCGGTGGAGTATTTTACCTGGGCGATGATCTCCATCAGCTTGTCCACGGTGCTGTTAGCATCTTCCTTGAGCTGCCCGAACGCGCCGGGATAGTCGTTGCCGATCTTTTCGGTCAAATCGCCGCGCGACAGGGCCTCGAGCACGCGCCCCACTTCGTTGACGATGATCTCGTTCAGTTGCTCCGCGGTGCGGTTGGCATCGTCCTTGAGCTGGCCGAAAGCACCGGGATAATCGTTGCTTATTTTCTCGGTAAGGTCACCTGCGGCCAATGCACTGGTCATGCGCATCACGTCGTTCAATCCGGCCTCTGTGGTGGAGGACAACTGGTTAAGCAGCTCCGACAACTCCTTGCCGAAGCCCTGTTTGCCGCGCAAGTCCATCTTCTTGCTGAAATCGCCCTGAACGGCAGCCTGGACGATGGCCTGGGTTTCGCCGATAATCAGATTGAGCTTTTCCACCATATCTTTCATGGCCGCCTTCAAACTTGACGTATCCCCATCGCGGACTTGAACTTTCAAAGCAAGATCGCCGGCGGCGACCTTGCGCGCTATATCTGTCACTTCCTGAGGCATGCCACCGAACAGATTCATTTCTGCGCGCAAGTTGACAGCCATATACATCAGCCATGCACACGCAAAAACAACATAGAGTGCATGAACCAGCACCAGGTTGAGATCAGCCCCCTGTATAAATACGTAAACACCCGTGTCAGCCGCCTGCAAGAAGTTGAATGCAAGATGATGCACGGCAATTACGACTCCAGCGACAAGAATCGGCCGCCAATCGCGGTAAAAGAGCAGGAATGAAAGCAGCACGAAAATGGTGAAATGCGCTTCGATCATCCCGCGGGTTTGCTGAATCAGAAGCGCCGAAAAAATCATGAAGGCAATGGCTACGCCGATGCGGGACTGGAGGCGCCCCGGTGCGCTATAAATGAGAATCATCGGGACCGCAAACGCGGGCAAACCCACGGCCAGCGCCTCAATCCATGTCCCGGTAAGCGCAGCCACCAGCAGGATTCCCGCAAAAACGACCCCGAGCGTCGCAGCCATTACGCGATCCGCATGGATAGCTTGCATGTCGATCTGCCCATTCATGTTTCTTGCCCCTGATATATGTTTAACCTGATTTCCTGCCAATGCCACACGCTTGAGTCGACGCGTCCGCCGACTGCTTGCTGGATCAAATCGTTATTTCGGCGGCACGTAATGGCATATCGAGGCAGTTCCAAATGAAATGACCTTGATATGCCAGAGCATCGCAGCGCTATACGACAGCCAGATCCCCAGCAACAACCAACTCATTGCCGATGATGCGTGCAACCTTGGGGGCTTCTCGGTGTGCGTCAGGACGGTAGACATCATGCTCCTGCTTCTGTTGCTTCGATCAGTTCCATCTCGCGGCTGGTGATCAGCTTCTCGATGTCCACCAGGATCAGCATGCGATCGTCCACGGTGCCCAGGCCCTGCAGGTAGCGGGTGTCCAGCGCGGCCCCGAACTCAGGCGCCGGCTTGATCTGCTCGGGCTTGAGCGTGAGCACATCCGACACCCCGTCCACCACCATGCCCACCACCCGGTTTGCCACGTTCAGGATGATCACCACGGTGGTCTCATCATAGGTGACGTTGCCCAGCCTGAATTTGATGCGCATGTCCACGATCGGCACGATGATGCCGCGCAGGTTGATCACGCCCTTGATGAATTCGGGTGCGTTGGCGATCGTGGTCACCGCGTCGTAGCCCCGGATCTCCTGCACCTTGAGGATGTCGATGCCGTATTCCTCGCGGCCCAGCGTGAAGGTCAGCAGTTCTACGCTGGCGCCTGCACCTTCTGTTCCTTGGGATTGTTCCCGGGTTTGCTCCGCATTTGTTTGCATGCCTTCCTCCTGTCGATGATTAAGCAGCCGGACTAAATATCGTCAGTCGGATTACAACGCCCGCAGAAAGAAGGTTTCTCTTGCAGATGAGCGTAACAAATAATCAGACTCTTAACTGTTGCGACAATTTAACCAGCGAACCCACATCCATGATCATTGCGACTCGCCCGTCGCCCATGATCGTGGCTCCCGATATTCCAATGACTTTGCGGTAATTGGTCTCCAGACTCTTGATCACCACTTGATGCTGCCCCACGAGCTCATCCACAAACAAGGCGACCTTCTTCCCTTCCGTTTCCAGCAGCACCAGAATGCCTTCGGTCGGGTCGGTGATCCTGGGTTTGATATTGAATACCTGATGCAGGAAGATAACCGGCAGGTATTCGCCCCGCACGTGCACTACCTTGCCTTGTCCGCTTATTTCATTGAGGTCGCCGTCTTTGGGCTGGAACGACTCGATGATGAAACCGAGCGGGATGATGTAGATCTGGTCACCTACCGCCACTGACAACCCGTCCAGAATGGCGAGTGTAAGCGGCAGACGAATGAAGACGTTACTGCCCAGGCCGCGACGGGACGTGACTTCGACACGACCGCCTATGCTCTCGATATTTTTCTTGACCACGTCCATGCCGACACCGCGGCCTGAAACATCCGTTATGACCGTGGCAGTGGAAAATCCGGGCGCGAAAATCAGCTGCCAGACTTCCGCATCACTCATGTTGTCGCTGACCGGCATTCCTTTTTCTTTGGCTTTCGCGAGTATCCTCTCACGGTTCAATCCCGCGCCGTCATCCGATACCTCGATGATGATGCTGCCGCCCTGGTGCGCGGCACGCAGTGTGATGGTACCCTGAGGGTCTTTGCCGAGGGCGATGCGATCATCCGGGAACTCGATGCCGTGATCCAGACTATTGCGCACCAGATGAGTGAGCGGGTCGCTGATTTTTTCGATCAGGCCCTTGTCCAGTTCGGTGCCTTCCCCGATGATCTTGAGCTGCACCTTCTTGTTGAGTTTGGCTGCGCTGTCCCGAACCACACGCTGGAAGCGGCTGAACACAAGGTTGATAGGCATCATGCGCACCGACATGACCGAATCCTGCAGGTCCCGAGTATTGCGCTCGAGCTGCGCCAGACCATTGACCAATCGTTCGTGCAACACCGCATCCATACCGGATACGATCTCCGCCAGCATCGCCTGGGTAATCACCAGTTCGCCCACCAGGTTGATCATCGTGTCGACTTTGCCGACGCTGACACGGATGGAGGTGTCGCTTCCGGTTACTCCCGACGACACCCTGTCGGTAGTGCGGCGGCCGGGGATATCCTCATGGCGACGGCCGCTTGATGCCCCTTCTGGCCGCTGCCCCTGATTGCCCACCTCCCCGAAAAAGCCGTAGCCCTGGTCATTTTCTACACTGGACTTGATCTCCGCGGGCTCAACAAAAAAGCCATAATCCTCGATGTCACGCTTGGCCTGTGGTTCCTCAAATAGGCCGTATTCTTGCCCTGCTGCAGATACATCGTCCGGCACGGTATCCTGAACGGAAATCTTAAGCTGGTCCGGTTTCAAAAAGAAAGTGAATATTTCCCGCAAATCCGCTTCCGACGCATAGGCGGTCAGGGTAAGCTTGACAGCCTTGTTGGTAATCCTCTTGTTTTCTATCTTGCCAAGGTTACCCAGGTCGTCCAGCAGATTTTCAAGATAAAACTGATTCGGAAATATCTCTTGTGAGTTGGCGAACTCGATTTTGTAAACATGCCGCACCGAAGCGTGCGGCTTTCCAGGGCCGGGATGGGCGGATGACTTGTTCCCTCCGGCAGCATTATTCGTCAGGCGTTCCAATTTCGCGCAAATGTCTATCGAGGCCGCCGTATCGGCGACAGCTCCATTCTGATGAGCATCCAACAGCCCGCGCAGCACGTCACCCGCTTGCAGGAAGACGTCCACCATTTCCCGCGTGATAGCCACCTCGTTCTTGCGGATGCGATCCAGCAGGGTCTCCAGTATGTGGGTGACATCGGCCATGTCGGTAAAACCGAATGTGCCGCTTCCCCCCTTGATGGAATGGGCTGCTCGAAAAATGGCGTTTAGCTGGTCAGCGTCTGGGGCGCTCGGATCGAACGCGAGCAACAGACTTTCCATGGTTGCCAGGTGTTCGGCTGTCTCATCAAAGAACACCTGATAAAACTGGCTCATGTCGATGGACATTGGCTTTTCCCCGGGTTTAAGGTTTGGGAAATTTAGCGGGGATCAGTGTCGATTCGCGGCATGCAGACACGACATTAACCAATCACTTTTTTGACGACCTCCAGCAACTTGTGCGGGTCGAATGGCTTGACCAGCCATCCTGTCGCGCCTGCTGCCTTGCCCTGAGTCTTCATCGCATCGCTGGATTCGGTGGTCAACATCAGTATTGGCGTGGAGGTGAACTGGGGCAGGCCGCGCAATGCCTTGATCAGCGCCAGACCATCCATCTTGGGCATGTTCTGGTCCGTCAGTATCAGGTCGATAGTACTGGCCTTGGCCTTGTCCAAACCCTCCTGTCCGTCGGCTGCCTCTATGACTGAATAGCCGGCGGATTTAAGAGTAAAAGCCACCATCTGACGGATGGAGGTAGAGTCATCAACAGCTAAAATAGTTTTGGCCATTTTTTTCCCGCTCAGTTAAATTGGTCGAATTGGTAATTCATATTGCCGGGCCGGACGCATCAATTACCAAAAAATGCGATCAGCCATTGTTTAACAACCTGACTAGAACAATTCAATATCGCCCGTCCCAAAGTCTTTCTGTGCAACCGGGTTGGCCTTTTGCTTGTCCAGAGAAACCACGTGTTTATCCAGCAGGCGATTGTAGGCGGCGATCTGCTCCAGATATTCCTTGTGCGTCGGACTGCCGGCCCTCCCCTTGCCCATCTCGTTCGCAACTTCCTGCAGGGCAGCCATGCGCATCCTGGCATGCTCGATCAACTGCGAACTCATGTCCTGAAACTGCAGCGTGGATATCACCACCAGCACATTTTGTTCCACGTTAGAACTGATCATGTTCAGTTCAATGGCGTTTTTGGCGACGATCTCATTGAATGAGCTGAGATCCAGCATCAGGGCATGCACATGCTGATTGGATTCCTTCAGGGATGCAACATTGCCCGAAGTTAGCAAGCTGGCGGTTCGCTCCGAGTCGGACAGGGAGTTGCCCAGGTTGCCCACCAGTCCATGTATCTGCTTGCTGAAACTGTTGGTATGCTCGGAAAGATCACGAACCCCGTCGGATATCGCGATAAAATTGCTGACCAGCTTGGCGATCGCATCGTTGAGTATTGCCTGCGTGTTACCCAGCTCGGTGTGAGCCGAGCTCAACTGTTCGGATATCTCGTTGCCCAGCTGTACATGGAAGGAACTGGTTTGCTGAAGGAACTCAGGCCCGCCTGATGGTGCAAAATCGCCGCTTTTGGCATTTTCGCCGGCTTGTTTGAACAGATAGCCCAGACAGGCCATCAACATCAACAGCAACAGTGCGTCAACCAGCAGGTATCTCGAGTTGTCCGGAAAGAACACCACGTCCCCAACCAGCAAAATGCCGCTGATTATCAGCGCGACTATCGCAACGACGCGGGAATTATTTTTCATGATTGCAAACCTCTAGAATTCATCCATTTCCCCCAACCTTATCTCGATATCCATGCAGTAACGGCCTTTTGGCGTGAAAATTTCACAGCGGATACTACCGCGTTTAAGATGGCGCCACAACCGGATGATGCTGCCCCGCAAGGGCATTCAGGCATGAACCGGGCATCATCAAACCGGTTGCCGGATATGAGCCGACTCACGCCGTAACGGTCTCCTCGCGCACACTGGCGACTTGCAGGGCATTGCGTACGTGCTGAAGCAGATCGGTATCGGTGTACGGTTTGGTCAAATAGACATTCACTCCGGCGCGCGTCGCCTGTTCGCGATGTTTCTCCGTCGAACGTGAGGTGATCATGATGATGGGAAGATTCCGTGTCGCTTCTTCAAGCCGCAAATGCTGGGCCAGCTCCATGCCGTTCATGTTCGGCATTTCCAGGTCGGTGCAGACCAGATGCGGCTCGAAGGATTTAAGCACACGGATCGCCTCCATGCCGTCGCCCGCGCCCCTGACCTCATAGGCGGCATCCTGGAGAAGCTGCATCAGCCCCTTGCGCACGGAAAGCGAATCGTCGACTACCAATATCCGGCGGACATGGCGCCGCGCGGCCGCCGCCAGATCAGCCGCCGCCGCCGCAACGGCAATCGGCGAAGCCAGCAGTTCCGGCACGTTGAGCAGGGGGACCAGAGATCCGTCGCCCAATATGGTCACACCCGAAATCCCATGCACACGCGGCAGGTATTTCCCCATGCTCTTTACCATCACGCTGCGGCTGTCGATCAGATTGTCGACCAGAATGGTTTTGGTGCCGTCTATCGTACGGATCAAGATCTTGGGCATCGAGGCATAGCGTTCCGAGCTCGGCGGGGCAGATGGATAACCTGTGAGCGGAGTAAGATCATGGATAGGGTAACTTTCATCCCGCATGATGAATCTCCACTCGTATTTAACGGATGCATTCTTTTCACGGGGAAGCTGCACGTAATGAATCTGGCCGAGTCTGGCTGGAAATGCTTCCTTGATATAATGGATCGGAATGGCAAACACCTGTTTTCCGGCTTCCACCAGCAAAGTATGCTGCGTCACCAGAGAGGCCTGGAAACGCAGCACGACTTCACAGCCATTCCCCGGTTCGGAGTTCAGTTCGACCGTGCCCTTGATGTTGGCCAGGCGTGTAGCGACCACATCCATCCCCACACCGCGCCCGGAAATCTCGCTGACCTGGTCACGTGTCGAGAATCCCGGCAGCAATACCAGGCGGGCAAGCTCGGGATGGGTGAGTTGCTGTTCAGTACGGATCAATTTCCGGTCGATCGCCTTGGAACGGATACGCTCGTAATCAAGGCCCTTGCCATCATCGCGTATCGTGACGACAATTCCCGATCCCTGACGCGAAAAATCCAGTTGGATCCTGCCCTCCGGCGGCTTGCCGGCAATGGCTCTATCCTCTGGAAGCTCAATCCCGTGATCGACCGCATTGCGCAGTATATGCAGCAAGGGATCTGCCAGCTTGTTGATCACATCACCGTCCACCTGGATTTCACCCCCGGTGATTTCCAGCTCAGCCAGCTTGCCGGTCTGCTGGCATGTTTGCCGCACGTTGCGCGTCAAACGCGCGGTCAGAACGCTGACCGGCGCGAGACGCGTTGCAACCACCTGATACTGGAGCTCCTTGTTGATATTGGACTGTTGCGCGACTTCGCTGCGCAAGCTCGCCACGCTGGCCTCGAGATTGTCAGTCAATTCCCGCGCATCCGCCGTCACCTCGACAAGCGCGCGGGTAACGCCGTGCAATTCGGTGTATCGATCAAGTTCAAGCGGATCGAAGGACGAATTTTTCTCGGCATCCGTCCGGGTCAGCGAAAGTCCCCGCAAGGTCACGATCTTCTCGATCTCGGCAACCTGCTGATGAACCACTTGATTGTGCGAGAGCAATGACGTTGTGCGGGTGATCACATTCGCCACCTGGGATTCAAGCCGGGCGATCTTGGTTGCCATCTCGCCGACCAATCTGAATATCTCATCCACCGTGCCGACGGGCACGCGCAGCGTGGCCTGCGCATCGCTTTCTGCGGCGGGGGCGGCGGGCGCTTCCGGCCGCGCTGCATCGCGCGGGGGCAACGGGATATCCACGCCCTCGTCGTCGGCCATGTTGCCGATGTCGCCCGACTTGACCTTGTTTGCCCATGCCACGATCTCATTCAAAACCTCAAATGCATTCTCCGGCGCACTCTCGTCACCGCGAAGATAGCCCACCATTTGCGCGAGGCAATCACTTGCGGTGACCAGGGACCGCCCGAGCGCACGCGGCGGTTTAACCGGGTTCTTCTCGAAGTACTCAAGGATGTCTTCGGTATGATGCCCGAGTGTGGCGATTCCGCGGATACCCACGATATTGGCTGATCCTTTAAATGAATGCGCGATGCGTTTGGCGCTGCGCATGTCATCGATATCCGCTTGACCCGCGGCTATCCTCGATGTCAGTGCCGCGAACTGCTCCACACTGTTCGGAGCCTCGTCGAGAAATGCGTCATAGACATCGCGATCGGCATTGTCGGGCACGGCAAGAGATGCATCCTCGATGACCACACTGACCGGTGCTTCGGCATCCGCCAGTTGCGCCATCAGCTCCTCGGGCACGACCGGCAGAGTGGTCAGCGATTCGACCAGACCCAGGCTGGCGTTCTCGTCGAACGGCTGTGCAAAAGCGGGGTTCGCCAGGTATTCAGCCAGCTCCATTGAGACATCGAAGTTGGCCGGATCCTGCAGATACCTGTCCACCAGGGGCGGCCATGCAGCCAGATGCTGCGAGGCTCGCATGCGTGTCTCGCCTTCGAGAAAGACGATGCCGGGCAGTATTCCATTCAGCGCGGCACACCAGGCGCTCAGGCCGCCCATGCCGATCAGTTCTGCGGTTTGACCGATGCGTTCCAGCTGCGTGGCATAATCTTCCAGCGCTTCCATCAGTTGCGGATCATCATTGGCAGCCGTCGCCATCGTGACTATCCACCGCTCAAAATCCGGAGCGGTTTGCGCAAGTTCCTTGCGCATTTCGGTGAAGAATGGTGTGAGCGCTTCTATGGACATAAAGGACTGAACCCTGGACCCGGTTCCCGCCTATCGATTCAGCGAGTCGAAGATGAGTGTCTTTTCGCTCTCCGATTCTGTCCCTGCGCTCGACGGCTCTATCACCGGCAACTTGAACACCGAGATAGCGCTGACCAGTTTTTGCGACGCCGACACGAGGCTCGCCGCGCTCTGGTTTTGCGCAACCAGCTGCTCGGCGGTTTTTTCCGTGAATTGCGCGATCTCGTCGGCGGCCCCCCGCAATACCGAAGCTATCTTGGTCTGCTCGGCCGAGCTGGCCGCGATCGTGGCGACCAGCCGCACCAGACGTGCCGTGGCTTCATGCGTTTCGCGCATTCTTTCACCGGCGTTATGCGCCAATTCGGATTCCTTGATCACCTGTTCTATGGTCTTGTTCACCGTTGCAATGGTATCATTGGTCTCGACCTGGATGTTTTGAACCAGATTGGCGATCTGTCCGGTCGCCTGGCGGGAATTCTCCGCTAGACGCTGCACTTCTTCCGCCACCACCGCAAAACCACGGCCGGCTTCGCCCGCCATCGCGGCCTGCATTGCCGCATTCAGCGAGAGCACATGGGTACGCTCGGAGATCGTGTTGATCAGGTTGACGATCTGCGAGATCTCCTGCGAGCGCTCTCCGAGGCGCTTGATGCGCTTTTCCATCTCGGAAATGGTTTCGCGGATTGCGTTCATGCCGCTCAATGTCGCCTGCACGGTTTCCATCGCGCTTTCTGTCGACTTGGTGGCTTCCGCCGCCGCGCGGTTTGAATCGCGGGCGAATATCGCGACTTCGCCTATCGAGGCCATCGCGGTCTCCAAGTTCGAGATCAATCTCACGACGATGACATCCTCCTCCTTCGCCATGTCGTTCACCACGTCCGACTGCTGCTTCATGCGCTCGGAAGCGTCCTCCACGACACCGGCCACCTTGGTCACATGGTGCAACACGGTCGCGGTGACATCGGTCAGCTGGTTGATCGCGTCACCCAGCGTGCCGATGATGTCCTCGGTCACCGGTGCGCGTACCGTCAGGTCTTTCTGCGACAATGCCCCCATCGCGGAAAACAGGCCTATCACCGAGCTGTTGAGGCGTTCATTCTCCCTCTCGGTCGTTTTAAGAGCTGCAATACGGTCATCAAGAAGTTTGTCGAAAGCCCGCCCCACTGCGGCAAATTCATCGCGGGTGCGCAGATTCAGCCGTCCCTCAAAGGCACCGCCCTCAACTTTTTCGATCCCGGACAATAGTTGTCTGAGCGGGCTCATAATGCCCCGGGTGATGAAATAGGCAGACAGCGCCGTCAACACGAGTGCCGCTGCCACCACTGCGATGTATGCATTGCTGGCACCCCGCGATTCGTCGTTGACAGCCTGTTGTGAACCCTCCATCCCGGCGGCAATCTGGGCAGCTACGGCAGACTGGTCCGCTTTGAGTCTTTTGAGCTTTTCATCGAATTCGCCGAATTGCGCTTCCGCGGCCGCGGGATCTGTCAGCGCTTTCAATGCGATGCCCTGCGCCGACTTCGCAAAATCAGCAATGTCGGGACGGAGCGCAGCTGCCGGTTGCTGTGCCTTTTCCGCAGACATCGCCGAACTGATGGACTTGACCGGATAGTCGTTGAGTATCTTCAGGTGCCCATCCAGGTTAGTCAGGGCGTCCTTGTAACGGGCCGTATCGCCGGTTTTGGCATCGTGCAACACCTGCAGGACATCGGCATGCACCTGTTCGAGCGCCAGATCCAGGCGCATTTGATTATTCATCGTTTCAAGGTTGCGCTGCGTATACGCGATGGAATCGCTTAGCACCGATTTTTCGTAGTAGCCCGCAGCACCCACCAGCAAGATGAAGCACAGCGAGACGAAACTTAAGCCTGTCAATTTGGCGCGTACGGTTGCAAACATGACTTCCTCCTGAAATTCCGATCCGGGCTACAGCGCGCAGCCCATCACGACGCCCCGGCCGGGGATTTTGTTATTGAACATAAATGCTGTGTTCTTCAATGGTGTTATGAGGACGCCGGGTCGACATGAAAAACGGAATCAAAAAATGCGTCGCTGTCAAGATCGATCCAGATATCCTGGCCCTCCCGGTAAGCACACTTGGCATGCGCTGTAATCGGATGGCTGATTTCCTTCAGATCGACCTGGTCGGCATTTACGAATTTTTTGCGTTCCGGCAAACTGTTGACGATGATTCCGACGGCTTCGTCCCCGAGGCCGCACACCAATAACCACTCATTTTGAACAGGGTCTTGCTGAATGCCGAACAATTCGGGTATGCCGATCACCGGCACCACCCGCCCGTGACGATTCACCAGACCCTTTATCCCTCTGGGCGCGCCAGGCAGGCGGAACAGGGGCGGCATGGCCAGCACTTCGCTGGCGACATCCATGCTCACCAGCAACCTCAGGTCTCCAATGTGAAATCCCCGGCGATGGATTTGGCGGGCATGTTCGGCTTCGACAATCAAACGGGCTGCGATTTCGGCATCGACTTGCGACTTGAGGACATTTATGTCGATAGACTGGGTAGAGTTCATCTGTGCCATGTATCAGGATAACCGGATGTATTCAAGATCGATCATGTCGGCGCGACGTTTTAAACGCAAAGCACGCTGTCAAAATTTTTTCAGCTCTTCCAAGATCGCTGCCTCGCTGAAGGGCTTGGGCACAAATCCTTTGGCGCCCTGCAGCCTGGCCCAGGCCTGATCGGCCTTCTGGCTTTTGCTCGAGACAAAGACCACCGGAATATCCCTGGTTGACGGGTCTTTCAGCAACTCGCGCATCACGGCAAAGCCATCCATCCCCAGCATCACGATGTCCAGAAAGATCAGGTCGGGCAACTCGGTCCTCGCTAACTGGAGCGCATCCTTGCCATTGCTTGCGCACAGGGCGGCAAGGCCTGCGCTGGACACTATCTTCTTAAGCAAATCGAGCTCAGCGGCGGAATCGTCGACACACAGGACTTTGCGGACCGTCATATTCGCTCTCGTTCAGTTTCGGGGAGGCAGAAACTTGGCTATCGTTTCCAGCAATTTTTCTTCGTCGACAGGCTTGGTCAGGTAAGCGTCGCAGCCCGACATCGAGCCGCGAATCTTGTCGAACGGCGAGTCCTTGCTGGTCAGCATCACCACCGCCGTTTTTTGCGCGGACCTGTTGGCCTTGATCAGCTTGCAAACCTGGTAGCCGTCAATACCCGGCATGATCACGTCCAGAAATATGCAGGTGTAATGCTTCTGGCCGGTGAAGCCGATCGCCTGTTCCCCGTTTTCTGCATAGTCCACGTTGAAATTGAATGCTGCCAATTTGCTCTTCATGAATTCGCGCACGGTTAGGTTGTCGTCCACCACCAGGACGGAGTCGGCCTGGGGATTTTGCGCGCGCCACGCTCCGGATGCCTCTCCGGCGGTCATCGTCGCGGCGGGTTTCGCCGCAGTATCAGCGCCTGCCTGGGCACCGGGCTGGGCGGCAGGACTGGAGGCCGGTCTTGCCACAGCAGCAGCCGGCTTGGATGCTTCGCCTGCCGGCGACCCGATCGCCACGTCAAATGCCTGGAATAGCTTCATCCATCTGATCGGGCGCGCCAGCAGCGGCCAATTGGTCCCGCGATTGGAGTCACCGATCATGATCGTCGGGATCTGGCCCGATGCATTGCGTTCGCCGAGTATCCTGACCGCCTCCATGTCGTTTGCATCAACCAGCATGATATCGGGAGCCGCGCCGGGGGAGTTGTGACGCACGAACTTCGGCACGCGGCGTGACGACAAGTCGAAAACGCTGGCCAGCGCCATCAGCTCCGTCTGGTTAAATCCGATTACCTCAACCGAGTATGTATCTTTTTTCATGGCAATCTTTTGTGCTCTGACATCCGATCAGCAATTTACATTTCTCATAGTGCAACAGCAAGCAAATAGTCTGCTGTATCCCCCGGGGATCAAAACCCGGATCATTTATGTTCCGCCACGAAATCGGCGATGTTCTGCAACAAGTCATCTTCCTGATACGGCTTGCCCAGATAGGTGTTGACTCCCAACTGCATTGCGTATTCGCGATGCTTGTCGGCAGTGCGCGAAGTGATCATGATGATCGGCAGGTCGTGCGTCCTGGGATCGCGGCGCAACTGCCTTGCAAGCGCAAAACCGTCCATGCGGGGCATTTCGATGTCCAGCAGCATCACCTGGGGCGTGAATTCCTCCAGTTTTTCCAGGGCATCCACACCGTCCGTCGCGGTAACCACCTGGTAGCCGGCGCGCAGCAGCATGCGCGAAGTGATCTTGCGCACGGTAAGGGAGTCATCAACCACCATGATCAAAGGCTGTGTAGAAAGCGGCTTGGCCTTGGTCTCCCTGGCCGGCTTGCCGGCGACGCCGATGCGTTGCACCAGCTGGATCGGATTCAGGATCAGCAGCACAGAACCATCGCCGAGAACGGTCGCGCCGGCAATCCCCGATAGCCGCGCCAGCTGCGGACCGATATTCTTTACCATGACTTCCTGGTTGCCCAGCAATTCATCGACACGCAAAGCAATCCGTTGGTCTCCGCTGCGCAGCAACAGGATAGGATTCCGTGGCAGGTTCTCCTGGATCACGTCCATGTTCCCGAGCATGTGCGGCAGATAGTGCAGGGGATAGATATTGCCCTGCCATTCGATCTTCCGGTCACGATGCAAGGCGTCCATGTCGGCCGACTTAACCTGCCTGACCTGCTCGATCATCGCCGATGGGATCGCGTAGTTCGTCTCTCCTGCGCGCACCATCAGTATCTGTGTGACCGCCAGCGTGAGCGGCAGATGGATGACGAAGCGCGTGCCCTGGCCGCTCTTGGAGCTGACATCGATCCGTCCGCCCAGCGCCGATATCTCGCTGCGCACCACATCCATGCCGACGCCGCGTCCGGCGATCTCGGTTATTTCAGCCGCGGTTGAAAGACCCGGGGTGAAGATCAGTTGCGCCAATTGCTCTTCGCTGGCTTCCTCATCCTGCTGCAACGTTCCATTCGCTATGGCCTTCTCGCGCAATTTTGCATAGTTCAGGCCCGCCCCGTCATCGCTGAACTCGAATACCACTTCATTGCTCTCCTGGCGGACACTCAGGCGTATCTCCCCGATCGGAAGCTTGCCGCTTTGGGCACGCTGCTGGTCGCTTTCCAGACCGTGCACTATGGAATTGCGCAACAGGTGTTCAAACGGCGCGATCATCTTTTCCAGCACGCTGCGATCCAGTTCCACATTCGTGCCCTGCAATTCAAGGTTGGCGCGTTTGTTCAGTTCCTTGCCGGTTTGCCGCACGATGCGGTACAGACGGTCGGTGATGCTGTTGAAAGAGACCATGCGCACGTTCATCAAGCCCTGTTGCAACTCGCGGTTCAGCCGTCCCTGCGCCAGCATCGCTGCAGCGGTCTCATCCAGGTGTTTCAGCATCGACTGTTGTACGGTCTGCACATCATGGACGCTTTCATTCATGAAGCGCGTCAGCTCCTGCAAGCGGGTGAAGCGGTCGAATTCCAGCGGATCGAATTGCTCCGCATTGTCCTTTGCCAGCGACACCCTTGCCTGCATCTGACTCTCCGCCTGGATTTCCACCTCGCGCAACTGTTGGCGCAAGCGCGCGACACTGGCAGTCAACTCCAGCAATCCTTCCTTGATTACGCGCATTTCGGTTTCCATGCGCGAACGCACCACGCTGATTTCCCCGGCCTCGTTCACCAGCCTGTCCACCACGTCGGAACGAACGCGCAACATGTTTCCCAGCGGAGCTTCCCCGCGCCGTTCGGCCCTGCGTTCGACGCCCGCAGGCTGGTCTGTCGCCCGTCTGTTCGGTGCCGGTGTCGGGGCCGGCGCCGCCTCCCGCTTGACCTCGACCACCGGTTTGCCGCCGCGCAATTCTTCGAGCAGGGCGGTGATGCGGTCAAAATCACTTTCCAGTCCGTCCCAATATCCGGCTTCATCGCGCAGGTGCGCAGCCGCGACACGGTCTTCCATTTCATGGGCGATCTCGCCGATACGCATCGCACCCACCATGCGCGAGCTGCCCTTCATGGTATGCAGCAGGCGTTTCAGGGATTGCACCTGTTGCTCGTCCTGGGGAGACTCGCGCCATGCACGCAGGCCCTCGCCGATCTTGGGGCCCAGATCATCAGCCTCTTCAAGGAATACCGGCAGCAGTTGATCGTCCAGGTCATCGTAAACCTGCGGCTTGTCGCCTTCCGCGTTCGCGGCATCTGCCGGTTTTGCGATGGTTCTCACGACCGGCTGCAACACCGCTGCGGTGTCGCTGCTTACCGCCGCAGCCGGTTCACCGATCTTGCCGGCATCGACCATCAATTGTGCTGCCGACTGGGGTGTGGATTCCGCAACGCTTTCAGCCGGCTGTTCCGCGGCCTCCGCGAGGCTGCCGATATCAGCCAGCAGATTCGCGAACATCTCGTCGCTTGCCTCAGGTTTATCCGCTTCGGGTTGTTGAATCTGCAGATCTGGTTCCGGCTGCGCCTCTATTGGAATATCGGCGGGCGTTTCAGTCGCACCAACGGCCATGCCGATGTCGGCAAATAGTTGATCGAATCCGAATGTGCCAGGCTGGGGAATCTCATTTTCGATGTCGGCCGCCGACGGCTGATGTTGCGGCACGGGTTCCATTATCGGTGGTGCCGTTTCCGCAGGGCCTGCCATCTCTGCGGCAACTCCAACGAGATTGTCCCTGTCAGCCAGCAGCTGGTCTGCCAGCTCACGGTGCATCTCCGGGATCTGTTGTTCGGCGATGCTCTGCACCATGCGATCCAAGGCCGCGATGGATTGATCCAGCATATGCGCTTGGCTGGCGGAAAGAGAGAAAACCTGGTCGACACGCGCTTCCAGCCAGCCTTCCAGAGCTGAAGCCAACTCCGCCACCGCGGCAAAACCCATGGTCCTGTTCACTCCCGCCAAAGTGTGGGCAGCACGCATGAAATCATAATGCACCACTGGCGATGACGCGGCATGCAGTTCTTCAAACTGTAGTCGCAGGATCGCCGCATTTTGTCTGGCCTCGGTACTGGCAATATCGAATAGCGCCGGAGACATCTCGGTTTCGCCTGAAACGGCCTCTAACGAAGGCGCAATTTCGGCTTCATGTGCGGCCGCCGGCAGAGCAACGGGTGGCTGTGTTGATGAATCGAGACTGCTCTCGACCTGTTGTGCGGTTGCCACCAGTTCAGCCGCCTCGATGTCCGCAAAGCCCTGTTTGGCGAGTACCTCCACCCAGCCATCGAAAGACTGCACGGCATTGTCGATGAATTCCAACAATCCTGGCGTCGCCGGTTTGTTTTCCTGCAGCCACTTGTTCAAGGCACGCTCGACACTCCAGGCGACCTCGCCCAGATCGTTCAGGCCGACCATCCTTCCGCTTCCCTTGAGCGTATGGAAACCGCGCCTTATGGTCACCAGTGACTCGTGATCGCCGGGATTTGATCGGCAAGCATCGAGTTTGGAACGGATGTTGACCAGCACTTCCCGGGCCTCCTCAAGGAATATATCCAGCAACTCCTGTTCTTCCTCGGTCGGACGCTTTCTCGGTTCAGGTGGCGGCTCGAATTTGATGACCTCGATCGGAGCAATGACCTGGGGTGTCGTATCCGGGGTGAAATCCAGCGGAGATGGAGCTTTGGTTTCTGTCGAGAATTCCAGCATCGTGGAATCAAGGGAAAGTTCCAGCGGCGCAGCTGCGCGTTCGACCGGTGCGATTTCCAGAGGTGCGGAAAACTGAATCGTCTGCCCGGGCTCGGTTTTGACCGGCGCGGCCACAGCAGGCTGCTTCACCGGCGCGGCCGCTACCGGCGTTACAGGGGCCTGTGGCTGTTGCTTGGCCGGAGCCGGCGCGGCAGGCTCGGGTGCCTGATCCAGCTTGACCATTTCGGACAAGGCTGCTTCCAACCGCCGGACATCCCCCGACTGGCCATGCGTCAAGTGTTGCATGTAATTTTCGAGGGCGCTTAATGCATCGGCAAGTGCATACCTTTCCGCGGGTCTCGGCAACTCGTTTCCCTTGGCGAAACGGCGCACCCTGTCCTGCACAGAAGTCAACAAGTGTTCCGCATGCGTCAGGGATGAGATGCGGAAACCACCCTGGATCTGGTTCAACAGGCGCAATAGTTCAGTCAATCCGTCGCGTTTGGCGGCATCGTTGAAAAAGGCATTCAAGCCCTGCTCGACGTGTTGCAGGTTCACCAGCATTTCGTTGGCCAGCGGACCCATCACATCGCCGCGCTGATCCATCTCAAAGTTCAGCTCGATCAGTTCGGTCAGCCGCTTGGTATCCTCCGGCTGCTGCTTCACCGCAGCCTGCATGCGCTCGGTCAGGATGCGCGCCTGTTCCTGGAACGCGCTGCCGAGCCGGCTGTAATTCTCTATGCCGCTACCCAGCAGCAGCAGCGCCATCGCCATATCGATCGAGATGGGCCGGCAATGCTCCGGTGAACTGGCGTACTGGGACAATTCCTGGATCTGTTTGGTCAGGTACTGCAGTACATCGCGATCGAGCTTGTCGCTCTGCGTCGAGAGCTGCTCGACATACTTCAGGAATTTCTCGCAGGCGGCCTTGTCGCCCTGCACACACAGCTCCCAGCTTTCCTCGGCAACGCGCAATTGATCGTGCATGACGGCAAGCAACTGCTCCACTTCGCCCGGCGGCAACACCGATTGTTCGGGCAGATAATTGTCAAGCGCGTAAACCTGTTTGATGTCTTGGGCGACCTCGCCCAGCGCATGACTGCGCCCGATCAGATAGAGCATCTCGTTCATGACCGCCGTCACATCGCTGAACTGACCTTCAGCGACCGTGCGCAGTTGCTGGTCGATCCGGCCCAGCAGTTTGCGGACATTCATTTCCGGCGGGATCCCGTCGAGCTTCACACATTCGAGCAATCCGCCGGCGACCCACCAGAATGCGCGGCTGCCATCCTGCGCTACGCAGCGCAACGCGGTATTCAA
Source organism: uncultured beta proteobacterium (assembly GCA_963723415.1). Classification (GTDB taxonomy): domain Bacteria; phylum Pseudomonadota; class Gammaproteobacteria; order Burkholderiales; family Gallionellaceae; genus Gallionella. Next base: position 225,727 of record CAVRQB010000005.1, read on the forward strand.
TGCCTGCTGCATCTGCTGCAGGGCCGCAGCGGCGTCTTCCTGGCGCAGCCAGCGCAGCAATCCCTGCTGAAACTGGCCCCGCATCGCCTTCAGCCGGGCAGACGCATCGCTCGGCGGCGGCCCGCTCATCACTTGTGGCGGCAGCTGCACGTCAAGATTGGGATAGAAAAGATCCAGCTCGAAAGACATCTCGAGCCCGCGCAACTGCTGCAACGCCTGGTACTGGGCAAACAGGCGCAGCGCAGCGTTGTCCATGCCATTGGCCAGCGCATCAAGGTAATGCGTGATAGCAAACAGGGCGCTGCGTACCGCATCGCGATGCATCGCGGAAACCTGTTGCGGATTCGCGGCAAGCTCGCTCAAGGTGGTTGCCAGTTCGGTACAAAATACCGCCACACCGTCCAGGCCGACCATCTTCAACACGCCGAGCAGACTGTGCAATTCGGTGCGCGCCTTCTCCAGAGCCACCACATTGGCTCCGGGGGCACTGAGATACCGCTCCATCTGCGCTGTGATCTCGGCCAGCGTACTGTCCAGCCCGGGCTTTACGGTGGCCAGTATGTTGCGGTCAAATTGTGCTTTGTTGGTCATGGGCGGTTGGTCATGGGCGGTTGGTCATGGGCGGTTTTGGCTGGATATTACAACTTAAAGCCCGCAACAGAACCTCTCAAGTCCGCTGTCAGCCCGGTCAATTGCGCGATCGAGTTAGCCGTCAGCCGGGTACCTTCGGTAGTCTGCACGGTGATTTGCAGGATATCCCGCATCACGCCGGCCACCTCGTTGGCCATGTCCGTTTGCATCTGGGTCGAAGCGGAAATGCTGTTGATCAGCGTCGCCAATTCGTTGGACACTTGCTCGATTTCCCGCAGTGACTGGCCCGCCACATCGGACAGTTTGGCTCCTTCCACCACACCCAAAGTGCTCTTTTCCATCGCCGCCACGGCATCGTGTGTATCGCCCTGTATCGTCTTGACCAGCGCGCCGATCTGCTTGGTTGCTTCGGCGGAACGTTCCGCCAGCCGCTGCACCTCTTCTGCCACGACCGAGAAACCGCGACCGGCCTCGCCCGCCGAGGCTGCCTGGATCGCCGCGTTCAATGCCAGCACGTTGGTCTGTTCGGTAATGTCGGAGATCAGATCTACGATCTCGCCGATCTCCTGCGAACTTTCGCCGAGCCGCTTGATGCGTTTGGAAGTGTCCTGGATCTGCTCGCGTATGCCGTCCATGCCGCTGATCGTGTTGCGCACCGCCTGGGCGCCCTGTTCGGTCACCAGCAGGGTGCGGCGCGCCACTTCTGCGGACCGCGCCGCGCTGGAATCCACTTCCTTGATGGATTTGGTCATCAGTTCCACCGCCTCGCCGGCGCCCTGGATTTCATTCGCCTGTTTCTGTGCTGCATCCAGAAGGCCCCTGGAGATATCCTCGGCGTCTTTTGTCGCGCGCCCCATCTGTTCTACTGCTGCGGTAATGCGCGATACCAGTTTGCGGAACTCCTCGGTGGTGTAATTCAATGAATCAGCGATCGCCCCGGTAACGTCTTCCGTCACGGTAGCGCGCACCGTCAAATCGCCGTCTGCCAGATCCCCCAGTTCGTTCATCAGGCGCAGGATCGCATTCTGGTTCTGGCTGTTGATGCGCGCAGCTTCCGCGGCACGCTGGCGCGTGTCATCCGCGTAAGTCTTGAACAGCATCAACAATGCCAGCAACAACAACAGCCCCAACAGCAGGGGCGCCATTGTGATCAGCCGAGAGCTCGCGGACGACTGATAGGCATCCACCAGACGCTGCGACCCCGCCAACAGGGAATCGGAATCGTCGACGATGGCCTTGGCTGCGTTCTTTGCCGCCACCAGGCCGGACGCCTGGGAGACCAGGGTTTCTACGCTGCTGCGATACGAATCAAGTAATTTCTGCGCGCGCAACACATTGGCATCGGCCGCCGGCAGGGCTGCAAGACTGTCCTGGGCTGTTTTGGTATCAGCGCCAAGCTGTTTCACCTGATCGACCGAAACCCCCGCTCCCAAAAGGCTGTCCGCGTCTTTGCCGATACGCTCCGCCGACAAAGTCAAACGCAACGCCTGCTCTTTTTGTGCCCCGCTGAAAGTTTCAGACACGGTATGCGTCAGGCCGCGCAATTCAGCACTCGCCTTGTCGATTGCCGATACTGTCGCGCCCAGCGTCACCAGGCCGGCTCGCCCATCTTGCATGGTTCCTACATCCTGCATGGTTTTGTTCGCTTGCTTGATGAATGTGTCCAGTGCGGCACGTGCACTGCCCTTGGTCGCCGGCAGCGAGCTGTCGCCCTGATCAAGCCCGGCCAGGATATTCGACATGTTCGTCTTGCTCTCTGCCAATGCATCAAGCGCGGCGGAGCTGCCGGATATAGCCTGTTGCGCATCCTTGGCAATCCGCTGCGTCAACATCGACAATCTGCTGGATTGGCCGACATAACGGACATTGTTGTTCTCTTCCCGGTTGCTCATGTAGGCGGCCAGCGCGGTCAACACAAAAAGGGTTCCCGCCGCTATGCCATACAGCTTCAATTTGGAGCCCGGGCCGGTTCGGGCTTGAGCGGGCGAGGACTTTCCGCCGAAAAGATTCAATTTGGGTAATGCGAGCCTGAAAGCCATTCTATATATCCCTCCCTACTGGGAAAACTAAATGCCGATTTGTAAAAATTCAACCTGCTCCAACAGACCTTGCACATCCAACTTGCACCAGGTCACGCCCAGTTCATCTTGATATTCGATCTGATTGTCTAGGCCTTCGCTTTGTCTCCAGCCCCGCGCGTCACGCAATCCGAATACGCGATCAACCAGCAGAGCCGAGTTGAAGGCATATCGATCCGCAACCAGTAACACGCGATTGTGGGCATCCCCGGATGCCGCCCCGCTATGCTCGTAAGCCGCCATATCGATCACCACATAAAGATTTCCGCGAACATTCGCTACACCTCGAAACCATGGCTTTGCAAAGGATACCGGGGTTAGCGCGGGCAGTGGCAACACTTCGGCGACATCCACCATATCCACCAGCCAGTGCCGGCCGGCTATCTGCACACCCAAAGTCGATACGCGTGACTCCGACAGATCGGCCGCCTGCAGCCGGTCGATCAGGTTCTGCTGGAATTCTCGCAAATCAAGCCGCTTCGACATATCCGGTGGCCCTCTATAACTTCGGATATCGCGCCGATGCCTTGTGAAGAGGCACCGGCGTGAAGCAGAATAAGGCCCGCGTAAAACCGCATGCATGGCTCATGAACATGCCTGCTTCAGCCAATTTGCAGCTTGAATCAGTCCCGGACTGGAGCTTCGTGTTCATCGTACCGTACAGGCCGGACAAGCAAGTGAAGATACCTATCTGCGAAGCAACGGTAGGGATAAATAGATCCGGGCAGGCAATCCGGTAGACAGGCGCTTTTAAATCCAGATATTTTGATTTCCCCATAATTGCTGTGCGCCACCTATCCCAATGCGGCGATCTTGCCCAGCAGATCGGCTGCGTCTATAGGCTTGACTACATAATCCTTTGCTCCCTGGCGCACCCCCCAGACCTTGTCGGTCTCCTGATCCTTGGTGGTGCAGATGATCACCGGTATATGTTGTGTCTCCGGTTCCTTGGTGATCGCCCTTGTCGCCTGGAATCCGTTCATCCCCGGCATCACCACGTCCATTATGATCAGATCCGGTTTGGTCAGCTTGGCTTGCTCCACACCCTTTTCACCGTCCTCGGCAAAGGTAACCTCGAATCCCTTCTTGCCCAAAATTTCCCCCAGTATGTGACGCTCGGTTGCCGAGTCGTCCACTACCAGGATCCTTTTAATGGTCATAATCCATTTCCTTCTTTTCTTGCGTATGCATGATGACCGCTTCGATCAGGCTTTTTTTGTTGAAGGGTTTGATCAGATATTGGTCTGCCCCGACCAATTTGCCGCGCGCGCGGTCGAACAGCGTGTCTTTGCTGGTCAGCATGACGACCGGAGTATTCTTGAAGTGCTGGTGTTTTTTGATCAGCGCGCAGGTTTGATAGCCATCCAGCCGCGGCATCATCACATCCACGAAAATGACATCAGGCTGGTTATCCACCACCTTGGCCAGGCCGTCAAAGCCATCCTCTGCGAGGATGACCTGACATCCCGCCTGCGACAGGAATATCTCACCGCTGCGTCTTATGGTGTTGCTGTCGTCGATCAGCAACACTTTCAATCCCGACAATGGCAGGTCCTCGCTCATCTCGCTCCCTCTTGCATAGGCACTGATGCAATTATCATCTATGTTGTTTTGAACGGCTCCCGGGCGTCAATGCTATCTTATCTCGCCCCTGCTGTCATGGCGATTTTACCGTCTCCAGAAATGCGGCGTGAACAAGATCAGCACCGTGAAGATTTCCAGCCGTCCGACCAGCATGGCCGTCGTGCAAACCCAGATCTGAAAATCGCTCAGCACGCCATAGTTGCTGGCCGGCCCGACCACGCCCAACCCGGGCCCCGCGTTGTTGATACACGCGATGATCGCGGAAAACGCGGAGATGAAATCCAGCCCGCTGATCAGCAGCACAAACGTCAGCGTGGCCACGGTCATAAAATACAGGAAGATGAATCCCAGCACCGCGAACACGATGTTGTTGGGCACCACGCTCCCGCCTATCTTCATCGGATTGATGGCGGCCGGATGCAACAGCTTGAGGAATTCGCGCCCGGCCTGCTTGAACAGGATCAGCGTGCGCACCATCTTGATGCCGCCGCCGGTGGAGCCCGAACTGACCGTCACACAGCTGAGGAACAGCATCCACATCGGCGCGAAGATCGGCCAATGGCTGTAGTCCGCGCTGACAAAGCCGCAGTCCGTCGCGATGGACACCAGATTGAAGCTGGCATGGCGCAACGCAGTCCAGAAGCTGGCGTAAGTACCCTTCCACCACAGGAACAGCGCCACCCCCAGACAGCTTGCCGCTATCAGCGCCACGGTCGCCACAGCCTCGGCATCCCGCAAATACAGTTTCAGGCTCTTTTCCCGCCACACCAGAAAGTGCGTGGCGAAATTCATCGCCGCCAGCAGCATGAACACGATCAACACCGCCTCGATGGCGGGAGAGTTGAAATAACCGACACTGGCATCATGCGTGGAAAATCCGCCCAGCCCCATCGTGGCGAATGCGTGGCAGATCGCATCCAGCCAGGTCATCCCCGCGACCTTCAATGACAGGATACAGGCGATCGTGATGCCCAGATAGACCAGCCACAGGTTGCGCGCAGACTCGGCGATGCGCGGCGCCAGCGCGGCATTCTTCATCGGCCCGGGAGTTTCCGCCTTGAACAATTGTCTTCCGCCGACGCCCAGCAGGGGCAGGATCGCCACCGCCAGCACGATGATGCCCATCCCGCCCAGCCAGCTCAATTCATGCCGCCAGATGTTGATTGCCGGCGGCAGGTCATCCAGCCCGGTCAACACCGTTGCCCCGGTGGTCGTGATCCCGGACATGGTTTCGAAATAGGCGCCGGTAAAGGACAGGTCCTTGATCACCAGCAGCAGCGGGAGCGTGGCGATGGCCGGCATGGCCGTCCACATCGTCACCACCAGCAGATAACCGTGCCGGATCGACAGCTCGCCCTTGTAGCGGCGTGTCACCAGCCACATCACGAAGCCGATTGCCGCCGTCCAGAGCATTGCCAGCAGGAAATCGATCAGCGTGCCGTCGCGGTATATCAACGCTGCCGCCAGAGGCATCACATAAGTCGCGCTGAATACCATCAGCATCAGGCCCAAAGCACGGATGACCGACAGGGTGTGTTGCATCAGAAGAATCCGATGTTGACCTGGAAGAGCTTCTCGACCTTGCGCACCATGGCCTTGTTGATGACAAACACGATGACGTGGTCTTCGGCCTCGATGACGACATCGTGGTGGCCCATGATGACTTTCCCCTCGCGCACGATCGCGCCTATGGTCGCGCCCTTGGGCAGGTCGATCTCGTCGATGCGCTGCCCGACTATCCGGGAGGACTGGCGATCGCCGTGCGCCACAAGCTCCAGAACCTCCGCCGCGCCTCTCCTGAGGGAATGCACCGCCGCAACGTCACCCTGCCGCACATAGGCGAGCAACGAACCGATGGTGACATGCGCCGGCGACAATGCGATATCGATCTTGCCCCCCTGTAGCAGGTCCACATAGGCGCTGCGGTTGATCAGCGCGATCACCTTGCGCGCGCCGCCCTGCTTCGCGAGCAGGGCCGACATGATGTTGTTCTCGTCGTCATTGGTGAGCGCGCAGAACACATCCACCTCGCCGACATGCTCCTCCTTCAGCAGCTTTTCATCCGTGCCATCGCCGTTCAACACCAGCGTCCGGGTCAGGTCCCCGGCCAATTTCTGGCAGGACTTCTTGTTGTACTCGATCAGCTTGACTTCATAGTCGTGTTCCAGCGCCCTGGCCAGGCGGCGTCCTATATTCCCGCCGCCGACGATCATCACGCGCCTGGCCGTTTTATCCATGCGGCGCATCTCCTTCAGCACGCTGCGGATGTTGTCGGTGGCGGCGATGAAGAATATCTCGTCGTCTTCTTCGATCACGGTAGTGCCTTCGGGAATAAGCGGACCGTCCTTGCGATAGATCGCCGCAACGCGGGTGTCGATTTGCGGCATGTTGGAACGCAGAAAACTCAGCGGCTTGCCCACCAGCGGCCCGCCCTGGAACGCGCGCACCGCAACCAGCGATGCCTTGCCCTGGGAAAATTGCTGCACCTGCAGCGCTTCCGGGAACTCGATCAGCTTGACGATGTAATCGGTCAGGATCTGTTCCGGACAGATGGAGAAATCCACGCAGAAATTATCCTTGCTGAACACCTCGGGACGGGCCAGGAATTCGGGCGAACGGATCCGGGCGATCCGTGTGGGCGTGTTATAGAGGCTGGCCGCCAGTTTGCACGCAACCATGTTGACCTCGTCGCTTTGTGTGACGGCCAGCAGCATATCGGTATCGGCGATTCCTGCCTGTTCAAGCACGGAAGGATGGGCGGCATTGCCCATCAATGTCCGCAGATCCAGGCGGTCCTGCAACTGGCGCAATTTCTCGCCGTCGGAGTCCACCACCGTGATGTCATTCGCTTCGCTGACCAAGCTTTCCGCCACGGTCGAGCCGACCTGCCCTGCCCCGAGTATCAAAATCTTCACTGCAGATCCCTAGTTTATGATTGGGCCCGTATCCAGTTCTTCCATTCACCGAACAGCTTTGCATCATGCGCGGCGATGACTGATCGTTGCCAGATGTCGCAGCGCTCGAAATCGTCGTTCTCGATGCAGCAGACCTGCCCGCCGGCTTCCTGCAGGATCAGCATGCCGGCGGCATAATCCCAGAGCTTTTGCCCGCCATGCAGATACACGTCGTAACGGCCAGTCGCGGTGTAGCACCAGTCCAGCGCGCTCGCGCCAAAATTGCGCTGCGAGGAATATGGAGGCTGGATAGCAAGTTGCGTGACCAGCTTCTTCTTGAGGCGCTTCATATCCACGCTCGCCAATGCCTGCGACAATGTCGCCGCCGCATCGCGGCTGACCAGCTTCTCCCCGTTCAGAAACGCTCCCTTGCCCTGCTCAGCCGCGAACATCTCATTGGCCACCGGATCGTATACCACGCCCAGCACGCTTTTGCCCTCGCGGACCAGCGCGACCGATACCGCAAAATAGGCCAGGCCGCGCACAAAGTTGGATGTGCCGTCGATCGGGTCGATGCACCATATGCCATCCAGTCCTTTTTCCCAAAGCGCGTGCTGCTCCGCTGCGGTCATCTCTTCCCCCAGCACCGGAACATTGAGGATGGCCTGCAGTTTTTTGGTCAAGGCGCCTTGCGCGGCGATATCGGCCTCGGTGCACAGGCTGCCGTCGCTCTTGTGCTGGTGAGCCACCTTGAGATAGCGCGGCATGATCTCCTCGGCCGTCACCAGCTTTACTGCGGCGACGGCCGCCTTCAGCAGGGCGCTCATGGTGTTCGGGGGGGTATGGTTTGTGCCGCTTGAGGTTGAAGGATTCATGCTGCCTTCCACTTTATCGAGCAGCCCATGCTGGCGATCTGCTCGCGCGGACCCTGCCCGGTTCGCGCAACCTGAACCATCGCGCTGAACAGGTCGCGCGGCGCATCCGCGACCGCTTCCTTGCGCGAAGCGTCCAGCCGCCCGCGGTATTGCAATTCAAGCCCGGCATTGAAGCCGAAGAAGTCCGGTGTGCATACCGCACCGTAATCCCGGGCGACCTGCTGGGTCTCGTCCCACACATATGGGAATGGGTAGCTGTATTGCTTAGCGACCGCCTTCATGTTATCGAAGGAGTCCTCGGCATAGTCGGCGGGATCGTTCGACATGATCGCAATGCTGTTGATGCCGTGCTGTTGCAATTCGCGCGTGTCGCGGATGATGCGTTCCCGGATCGACTTGACGTAGGGACAGTGGTTGCAGATGAACATCACCAGCAAGCCGTTCTTGCCGCGCGAATTGGCGAGGTTGTAGCGCTTGCCGTCCACGCCGGGCAGATCGAAGTCGCGGGCTTTCCAGCCGAAATCGCAGATGGGCGGTTGCAGACTGACCATTTCATATTCCTGACAATATCCTTGAAGCCGATATATTATCACGGCGACACTTCCACTTCATTCGCGCCACCATGCCGCGTTTCTACTGCCCCCCGCCGCTGCCCGCCAGCGGCAATTTTGAGTTACCGCCCGATGCGGCTCACCATGCTACGCGCGTGCTGCGCTTGCGCGAGGGCGATCCGGTGCAGATCTTCGACGGCCTGGGCAACGAGCGTCACGGCGTGATCGCCGAACTCAGCGGCAAGCGCGTCGTGATCGGCGACCTTGCGGCAGTCGAAATCGACCGCGAATCGCCGTTCAAGGTGCTGCTGGCACAGGCATTGGCCAGCAGCGAAAAGATGGATTGGGTGATACAGAAAGCCACCGAGCTGGGTGTCACCGAGATCCAACCCGTCGACACCGAGCGCAGCGTGGCCAGGCTGTCTGCCGAACGTGCCGCGAAACGGCTAGAACATTGGCAACAGGTCGTGATCTCCGCCTGTGAGCAATGCGGGCGCAATTTGCTGCCGAAGATACACGCGCCGCTCGACATCATGGTCTGGCTGCAGCAGATGCAAAAGACCTCCGATACGAAATTCATCCTGATGCCGCAGGGATCAAACTCATTGCACACACAGGCAAAGCCGCCGGGACGCGTCACGTTGCTGATCGGCGCTGAAGGCGGTTTCACCCGAGCGGAAAGTGATACTGCGCTGCACTGCGGGTTCACGCCGATACGCATCGGGGCGCGCGTGCTGCGCACCGAGACCGCGGCGATCGCAGGATTGGCCGCGCTGCAAACGTTATGGGGCGATTTCCAATCGCTATAATTCGCATTTTTCAAGGAGACAACCATGCCCTATGTGAATATCCGCATCGCCGGAACCCTAAGCCGCGAACAGAAGGCGAAGATCGCCGAAGAGATCACCGACACACTGGAACGGATCGCGCTCAAGCCAAAAAGCTATACCTACATCGCCTTTGATGAACTACCGGATGAAAACTGGTCTATTGCAGGCAAGCTGCTCGATGAAGAGTAGCGGTATAGGCGGCTGCTCCCGCACCAGCGGGCTGCGCCCCACCGTGTCACAGCCGCTACACCTACATCGCCTTCGATGAACTGGCCGACGAAAACTGGGCTATTGCCGGAAAGTTGCTGGATGAGGAATAGCGAGGCATTATCCGCATATTCCATCCGGGAGATATAAATGCCTATCGCCACCTCCGCCGAATTCGTCGCCTGGTTCCGTTCCGTCGCGCCCTACATCAACGCGTTCCGCGGGCGCACGTTCGTGATCGCGTTCGGCGGCGAAGTGGTCGCGGACGGCAAGTTCGTCGAACTGACGCATGACTTCAATCTGCTTGCGAGCCTGGGCATAAGGCTGGTGCTGGTGCACGGCGCGCGCCCGCAGATCGAGCAGCATCTGGCGAAGAACAATCTCGGCGACGCCTATCATCACGGCGTCCGTCTCACCGATGCCGAGACCATGCAGTGCGTCAAGGAAGCGGTCGGACGGGTGCGCGTCGAGATCGAGGCGCTGCTGTCGATGGGCCTGCCGAATTCACCGATGGCGAACGCCGACATCCGCATCGCGGGCGGCAACTTCATCACCGCGCAGCCGATAGGCGTGATCAACGGCATGGACATGCAGCACACCGGCAGCGTGCGCAAGGTGGACGTCGCCGCGCTGAAAGACCGCATGGAATTCGGCGAGGTCGTGCTGCTCTCGCCGCTCGGCTATTCACCGACCGGCGAAGTGTTCAATCTGACTTTGGAGGATGTCGCCACCGCCACCGCGATCGCGCTGGATGCCGACAAGCTGATGTTCCTGATGGACACTGACGGCGTGCACGACAAGACGGGCAAGCTGGTCAAGGAGCTCACCGTCGCCCAGGCGCAGGACGTGCTCAAGGCGAAACGCAAACTGATGGACGACGTCGCCCTGTTCCTGCCCTGCGCGACAAGAGCCTGCGAGGCCGGCGTCGCGCGCACCCATCTGATCAGCCGCCACACCGACGGCGCGGTGCTGCAGGAGCTATTCAGCGACGAAGGCATAGGCACGATGGTGGTGGAGAGCACGCTGAATACGCTGCGCGATGCCACGATCAAGGACGTCGGCGGGATATTGAAATTGCTGCGCCCGCTGGAACAGGAAGGCATCCTAGTGCGGCGCAACCGCGAACTGCTGGAACAGGAGATAGCCCGCTTCGTGGTGCTGGAACACGATCACCGCATCGTCGGCTGCGCAGCGCTGTATCCGTTTCCCGACGAAGCCGCCGCCGAACTCGCCGCGCTGGCGGTGGAAAAGCAGAACCGCGATCGCGGCTACGGCGAAGCCATCCTCAACCACATGATCTCCGTCGCCAAGACGCAGAAAATGAAAAAACTGTTCGTGCTCACCACGCGCGCCGCGCACTGGTTCATCGAGCGCGGCTTCGTCGAAAGCGATGTCGCCGCGCTGCCAGCGCAGAAGAAGTCGCTGTATAACTACCAGCGGAAATCGAAGGTGTTTGTACGGAAGATATAAAAATCCGGATTTCATCCCAACTGCGGCGTTGCGGAAAAAATTTCTTGCTTACATATAACCAATATGCTGCGCGGCGACATTTTTTCCCACGCCTTGCATTTGGGCGAACTCTGAATTTTTAATCATGTTGCGCACTTTAGCCCGGTAGGGTGGGCACGCTTGTGCCCACGTTGATACCAAACCGCGTGGGCAGACGAAAATCCTGTCTGCCCACCCTACTCATTTCAAATCTCCAGCCCGCGTAGGGCGCAATAAGCGTAGCGCATTGCGCCGGATGATACGTTACATACGGCGTAATGCCCGTTGGTTATTACGCCCTACCTGATAATCCACGCATCTCAAATCTCCAGCGTCAAACACTTGCACGCGCCGCCCGCCTTGAGAAATTCCGACACGTCCGTTTCGATGACTTCGTAGCCGCGCTGCTCTAGCGCATCTTTCAGCCCTGGCGATGCCTTGTGCATTATGATGGCCTGACCGATCGCGACCGCATTGCAGGCGAAATTTTTTGCATCCGCTTCCGGCACCCAAATGATGCTTGCACCAAATGCTTCGTCGAGCGCTGCCACGCTTTTTGCCGAAAACGCTTTTGCGTTGGCGAGCGCCTGCCCTTGCGGCAGCGGGCAAAAGGCCGTATCCAAGTGATACCAGTGCAGATCGACGAGTTCCAGCCCCCTGACTTCGACCCCACAGCCTTTATCGAACACGGCGATGATCTCATCCAACGCATGCGCATCGCTGCGTATGCCGGAGCCAAACCACAACCTGCCCGATGAATCTAACAAAGCATCACCGGCACCCTCGAATATCGTGCCCTGTTGCAGATAATGAATGGTGTAACCCTGTGACGAAAAGAATTTTTCGAAATGCCCTGCTTCCGGCTGCCGTTCCGCATGCAGGAACGATGAGACGATTACATCGTTATTGTGAACCAACCCCGCGTTCGCGGTGAACACCATGTCCGGCAGCCCTTCCACCGGTGCTATCAGGCTGACCGATGCCAGACCCGCGACGATGTCATACAGGTTTTGCCACTGCTGCTTTGCCAGTGCCTTGTCCACTTTCCCCAGATTGCCTTCCATCCAGGGATTGATCACATAGCACACGTCGAAGAACTTCGGCTCGCACATCAGGAAGCTCTTCATACGCAGATTCCCGGAGCAGCCGGTTAGGCGTGCTTGATCACTACGCCCTGACCCGTCGGTAGCTCCATGATAGGGTGTCCGCGCTCATTCATGAACGCCAACTCGGCAGTCATCTGGTTCACATTTACCTTCCAGCCGAAATCATCAAAAACGATAAATCCTCCGGGCGTCACCTTGTCGAACAAATGCTCAAGCGCCAGCATTTCGGCTTTTTCAGAGTTCATGTCGATGTGCAGGAATGCGATCTTATCGGGGACCGCTTCTGCGAAGGAGTCCGGAACTATTCCACGGACGATATGTACATTTTTGTATTGGGAGAATTTTTCGCGAACCCCGTTATAGATTGCCTGCGAATCGCTGGTCGTGTAATTCCATGTACGCCTTTCCTGCTCTGTTGAAGTCTTCTCGGGAAGGCCCTCGAATGTGTCATAGAGGTAGGCTTGTCTGGGCAGATCCTGAAAGTCGAGATATTTCAATAACACGGTTGAACAAAAGGCCTTGAATACGCCGCACTCGACATAGTCTCCCTCGACGTTCAAGGAATTCTTTGCCGCCCAGGCAAGAACATGGAGGCGCCATACGAGACTTCTTTCCTTCTCGGTCGCGGCAGACCCGAAAAAACTGGATACGAATTTTTTATCATGCTGAAACGACAGGTTTCGTGCCAGAGTTATCAGCATGTCGTTGGCGTAAAATTTTTCTTTATAAATATCTTCTATCGTGTCCAACGCTTGTTTCAAATCGTTTTGTCTATCGACGGGCACCCCATAAAACATCGGTTTATTCCTTTTTGAGTTTCATTTCGTTGAAGACATTTCTCGTGGCATGTGAAATTCATGCAGTCGAATTTATTATGCAACAAACGTTGCAGTATGTGAAAAAAAATTGCCTAGACAGGTTGAGTTTCGCCCCACGGCGCGACCTTGAGGAGCAATAGCATCCCCGGCATCGCCAGCACCGCGCACAGCAGGAAGAAACCGCTCCAACCCAGCTGATCCGCCAGCCAGCCAGCCGTGGCGTTGACGAAGGTGCGGGGCACCGCGGCGAGGCTGGTGAACAGTGCGAACTGGGTGGCCGTGTAGGCGGGGTGGGTGGTGTGGGCTATGTAGGCGACGAATGCTGCGGTGCCGAGACCGACACCGAATGCCTCGAGGCCGATGACGACTGCCAGCTGGGCAAGATGCAACGGGGTAACTTCTCCTTGCGCTCCCTGCAGCGCCAGCCAGTAGAAGCCGAAGATGCTCACCACCTGCACCGCGCCGAACAGCCACAGTGCGCGGTTGATGCCGATCTTCAGCATCCAGATACCGCCGGCCAGCGCGCCGATCACCGCCGGCCACAGCCCGGCGTTCTTCGCGATCAAGCCGATCTGGGATTTACTGAAGCCCATGTCGAGGTAAAACGGTGTCGCCAGCGCGGTGCACAGGCTGTCGCCCAGTTTGTAGAAGAACAGGAACGCCAGGACCAGCAGCGCGCTTTGCCAACCCTTGCGCGAGATGAATTCATGGAAGGGTTCGACCACCGCTTCGCGCAATGTCCTGGGCGGCTCCCCACGATGAGGTTCATTGACCAGCAGCGTCATCACCATGCCGGGCAGCATGAAAAGCGCGGTGATCATGAACACCATGTCCCACGGCAGATGGTCGGCAAGGATCAGCGCCAGCGAGCCGGGGATCAGCCCGGAGATGCGGTAGGCATTGACATGCACCGCGTTGCCCAGGCCGAGCTCATTGTCGAACAGCAATTCGCGGCGATAGGCGTCCAGCGCGATGTCCAGCGTGGCGCTTAAGAATGCGAGCAGCGTGGTGAACAGCACGATCATCGCCAGATCGCGCTGAGGCGAGAATCCTCCCAATGTCGCGATCACCACCAGCAGCGCGGCTTGAGTGACCAGCATCCAGCCGCGCCGCCTGCCCAGCGCCGGGACCGCATAACGGTCCAGCAGCGGCGACCAGAGGAATTTCCAGGTATAGGGAAACTGGATCAGCGCGAACGCGCCGATCACCTTGAGATCGATGTGCTCGGTGCGCAACCAGGCGGGGACCAGATTGAGCAGCAAATACAGCGGCAGGCCCGAGGCGAACCCGGTGAACACGCAGATCAGCATGCGGCGGGTAAACAGCTGCCGGAACACGCTCATATGCCGCGCTGGAATCGATACACCGCGGTGCTGCCCAGCAGATTGGGCAGCACATGGGCTTCCTTTTTCCCGGTCATCACACGGCGCTCGAGTATCTCCACGCGATGATCGCCGCAGAAGGTCTCGAAGTCATGCAAGGTGCAGAGATGGACGTTGGGTGTGTCATACCATTGGTATGGCAGTTCGCGCGATACAGGCATATTGCCGAGCAGCACATCGAGCCGGTTCCGCCAATAGCCGAAGTTGGGGAAGCTGACTATGCCCTCGCGCCCGACGCGCAGCATTTCCTGCACCAGCGGTTCGGTATGCCGCGTAGCCTGCAATGTCTGCGACAGCAGCACGTAATCGAATGCGCGATCCTCGAAACCTGACAGACCGGTCTCCAGGTCGTTCTGAATCACGTTCACATTGTTGCGGATGCAAGCCACGATGTTCGCATCGCTGATCTCGACACCGTAGCCGCGAACCTTGCGCGTGTCCTTCAGGTAGCGCAACAGGCTGCCGTCCCCGCAGCCAAGATCGAGCACCGACGCACCCTGCGGTATCCACGCCGCAATGGCGGCGAAATCCGGGCGGGCCGCGGCGAGTTCTATAGGATCGTGCGCGCTCATATCAAAATCCTAAATCAGCCACTGATGAACACAGATTTACACTGATGAGTGTTTGGTGTTTATCCGTGACCATCCGTGTCAATCCGCGGCTAATATATTTTCCCAAATTCATGCGGAAAACTCCTTTGCAATTCTGTCGAGGTAGGCGCGCATCACATCATGGTATTGCTCGTGCTGCATCAAGAACGAATCATGGCCGTGCGTCGAGGCGATCTCGGCATAGCTCACGTTGCGCCGGTTGTGCAGCAGTGCGTTGACGATCTCGCGCGAACGCCCCGGCGAAAAGCGCCAGTCGGTGGTGAACGACAGCACCAGAAAATCCGCCTGAGCAGCGGCGAACGCCTTGTCCAGATTGCCGCCGTATGCGCGCGCCGGATCGAAATAGTCCAGCGCCTTGGTCATCAACAGATAAGTGTTGGCGTCGAAATACGCGGCGAACTTGTCGCCCTGATAGCGCAGATAGGATTCGATCTCGAACTCGACATCGTAGTTGTAACCGAGCTTTCCCGAGCGCAGGCTGCGCCCGAACTTGTCCGCCATCGCGTCGTCGGAAAGGTAGGTGATATGCCCCAGCATCCGCGCAAGGCGCAGCCCGCGCGTCGGCACCACGCCGTGCTGGTAAAAATTCCCGCCGTGAAAATCCGGGTCGGTCAGGATCGCGTTGCGGGCGACATCATTGAAGGCGATATTTTCCGCGGTAAGGTGCGGTGCAGCGGCGATCACCAGCGCATGCCTCACGCGTTCCGGAAATGACAGCGACCACTGCATCGCCTGCATACCCCCCAGGCTGCCGCCCATCACGGCGGCGAATTGCCTGATGCCCAGCAGATCGGCCAGGCGTGCCTGGGATTCCACCCAGTCCTCGACCGTCACCACCGGAAAGTTCGCGCCATAGGGCTTGCCGGTTTGCGGATCGATACTGGAAGGTCCGGTGGAACCGTGGCAGCCGCCCAGATTGTTTAAACTGATGACGAAGAATCTATCGGTATCGACCGGCTTGCCGGGACCGATCATGTTGTCCCACCAGCCTGTGTTTACGGGATCGTCAGCATAATGACCCGCCACATGATGATGGCCGGACAATGCGTGGCAGACCATTATCGCGTTGGACTTGTCGGCATTCAGCTTTCCATATGTCTCGTACACCAGCTCATAGCGCGACAACACCGCGCCGCTGCGGAAAACCAGCGGGGTGTCGAAGATAGCGCGCTGTGCGCTTACGATACCGATACTGTTGGATGCGCTCACGTTGTCACCAAGGAAAAAAAAGCCCGTTCAGCTTTCGCGGGACGGGTTGCCTCGCTTTAGCTGGTATGTTTAAAGTGCCCCGCAAGCTGATGTCAAATCGGCACTGATGAAACTACTGATAGACCATCTGACTAGGCGAGCAAACAACGCTCGTTTAATCCGCTGGTTATGAAACGCAGTTTCCGTCTTTTGCGAATTGCTGTCAATCGCTGCTATTGGTTGAGCCGGTCCAGCAGGTCGCGGATCTTCAGCGGATCGTCGGAACGCAATATCTTCTGTGTTTGATTGGCGATCTCGGGCAGGCTGGTGGTCAGCACGCGCTGTTTGATGCTCGGTACCTGTGCCGAGAACATCGAGAACTGGCGCAAACCGAATCCCAGCAGCAGCCGTGTATATGCCAGTTCGCCGGCCATCTCGCCGCAAACCGAGACCGGCACGCCGAACCGGTTGGAAGTGCCGATGATGTGCGCAAGCAGACGCAGCACGGCGGGATGCAGCGGGTCATAGAGATGCGCGACGTCTTCATCGGTGCGGTCTATCGCCAGCGTGTACTGGATCAGGTCGTTCGTTCCGATGGACAGGAAGTCGAGCTTCTTGACGAATACGCTGAGCGCCAAAGCGGCGGCCGGTATCTCGATCATGCCGCCGATCTTCACCTCCCGGTCATAGGGTATACCTTCGTCATCCAGGCGTTTTTTGGTCGCGGCGATGAACTGCAGGGTCTGGTTGAGTTCGGCGACTCCGGACAGCATCGGAATCAATATCTTGACGTTGCCGCAACGCGTGGCGCGCAACAGGGCGCGCATCTGGATGCGGAACAATTGCGGTTCCGCAAGACAGAATCGGATCGCGCGCAGCCCCAGCGCGGGATTGTTGGCGACGCGCTTGGTACCGTTCAGCTGCTTGTCCCCGCCCAGATCGAAAGTGCGGATCGTCACCGGCAGCCCGTCCATTCCGGCTGCAACGGCGCGGTACGCTTCGAACTGTTCCTCCTCATCCGGCAGGTAGTCGCGGTTGAGGAACAGGAACTCGCTGCGGAACAACCCGATCCCGGTCGCGCCGTTCTCCTTCACTTCGGCGATGTCCTCGGGCTTTTCTATGTTGGCATGCAGATCGATGACCGTGCCGTCCAGCGTGTTGGCACGGGCGGTGCGCAGCCGCTTGAGTTTCTTGCGCTCCAGATCCAGCGCGCTTTGGCGCAGCTTGTATTCGGCCAATACCAGCTTGTCGGGATTGACGATCAGCACGCCCTGCCCGCCGTCGAGGATCAGCAGGTCGTCCTCGCGGATCAACTCGCGCGCGTGATGCAGGCCCACCACGCACGGCGTGTCCAGGCCGCGCGCCACGATCGCGGTGTGCGATGTCGCACCGCCGACATCGGTGATGAATGCCGCATACTGGTGCGGCTTGAACTGGATCAGATCGGCGGGGCTCAGATCATGCGCCACCAGTATCGTCTCGACATCGTGGCGCGCCGAAGGAGGTTGGTGCCCCGGCTTTCCGGCCAATTGCTTGAGCAGGCGCTCGGCCACCTGGGTCACATCGGTCTGCCGTTCGCGCAGGTAGGCATCCTCGAACTCGTCGAACTGCGCAACCAGCTGTTCGGTCTGCGTCTTGAGCGCCCACTCCGCATTGCAGGATTCTTTGGCGATCATTTCCCGCGGCGCGATGCTCAGCAGCGGATCGTCCAGGATCATCTGGTGCAACTCGAGGAAGGCATCGAACTCTGCGGCGGCATAGGTCGGGCGATTGCTGCGCAGGCTGGAGAATTCATTGCGCGTGGCCAGCAATGCGGCATCGAAGCGCGCGATCTCCTCATCCAGAAATTGTTTGGGCAGCACGTAGTGCGCCACTTCCAGCGAAGTGTGCGAAACAAGGTGCGCGTGGCCGATCGCGATGCCGCTGGAGACGGCGATGCCATGCAGGGTGAAACTCACTCGCCTTCTCCAAAGTAATCGTTGATCAAACCCACCAAGGCCTGCATCGCCTCCGCTTCATCGGCGCCATTGGTCTCGATGCCGATGGTCGCGCCCTTGGCGGCAGCCAGCATCATCACCCCCATGATGCTTTTGGCGTTCACGCGGCGATTATTGCGCGACAACATCACATCGCATTTGAAACTTGAAGCCAGTTGAGTAAGCTTTGCCGAAGCGCGCGCGTGCAGGCCGAGTTTGTTCACGATCAGCACATCCTGTTGCAGCATCATCAGCCCGCCATCTGGATTATGCATTCGCGTCCGCCTTCGACGGCGATCCTCGCCAGGCCCGGCAGGGTCTTTTCAGGGCTGCACACCACGCGCAACAACATCGGCAGGTTCAGGCCCGCCACACCGGCCACGTGTTCGGCGTGGCACAGTTGCCGTCCGATGTTGCTGGGCGTGGCGCCGAACACATCGGCCAGGATCAGCACCCCTTCACCCGTATCCAGCTGCTTGATAAGCGCCTGCCCTTCGGCCAGCTTCATTTGCGGATCATCACCTGCCAATACCGATAAGACCTTGAGATTGGAAGGTACTTCACCCAGCACATGCTTGACGCAATCCGCAAAGCTATCGCCCAGTCCGTTGTGCGTCACCAATAGAATCCCGATCACAGATCACCCTTTTTGTTATTAAGCCCATTGCTTGAGCACGGCAGGGCCGTGCGGCGCGGAGCCGGAACCGGTGTTTGCTCCGAGCAATTCACGGCACCACCTCGGGATGGACCTTCCGGTCGGCAAATTCTAACCGTTTATTCAATGCGGCTGTGACGTGGATATTGCCCTGCGTATCGATCAGCATCGCATCGGACAGATCCATTTGCGTGGCCGCGGCGCGCCAGCCGCCGGCGCCGGAGAGGAACAGCGGCTTGGAGTCCGCGTCCGACAACACTCCGGCGCGCGGTCCCCGTGTCAATATCGTCACCGCCTCTACGCCCTGCATCGGATAACCGCTGCGCGGGTAGATCAAGTGGCAGTAGCGCACGTTGCCCACCATGAAATAGCGCTGGTAATCGCCGGACGTGCCGATGGCCTCCCCGTCGTGCAGATCCAGCACCGCCAGCGCGCCGGACTTGCGCGGATGCTGGATGCCCACGCGCCAGGGGCGCTTGCCATGTTCGCCCATCGCGAGGATGTTGCCGCCGATATTGATCAGCGCGTTGTGGATTCCCTGCTTTTTCAATATCGCGGCGGCACGGTCCAACGCATAACCCTTGGCATAACCGCCCAGATCCACCTGCACATACTTATTCCTGCTTCGCGCCCTTCCGTTCACGATCGTGATGTCGCTCATCTGCGGATTGGCCGAGACCCAAAGCGCGATCTGCTTTTCATCCGGCTGCACGGGTTTGAATTCGTCGGCGTGGAAGCCCCACAACTGTACCAGGCCGCCGATCGCGGGATTGAACAGGCGGTTCGACTGCAGCGAAAGCTGCGTGGCATCCTGCAGTATGGATACCAGCTCCGCCGAAATTGCCATGCTCTCGCCCCTGGCAAACGCAGCATTCAACTCGCTCAATTCGCTGGGCTGCCACGCGTGCAGCATGTCGTGCAGCCGCTGGAACTCATGCATCACATCGCTCGCCGCCTGCTTGGCGCGGGCCTCGTCTTCGCCATAGATGCTGATCTCCACCAGCGTGCCGAACACATAGCCCTGCTCCTGATACAGGCGTTCCTTATCTGCGCAGCCGGCCAGCAGAACCAGCGCAAGCACCGCAAGAAGGCGGGTCAATCCGATCACCTAGATATTCACGAGCGCGGCCTCGGCGGGCGTTTCTGCCGGATTCTCCGCCGCCTCGATTTCCAGCGATGCAGCCAGCAGCGCCAAACGCGCCACGACACCGTAAGCATAGAAGCGGTTGGGCGTATCGTCCGGTCCGCGCTCCGGATTGGGCAGGGTGCAGTGGGTCTCGAACGCCAGCGGCATGAAATGCATGCCCGGCGCGTTGAGGTTTTCGTCCACGCCCCGGGTGGTATGCACGCGATAGAATCCGCCGACCACGTAATGATCGATCATGTAGATCACCGGCTCGGCCACCGCCTCGCTGATCTGCTCGAAGGTGTACACCCCTTCCTGTATCAGCACATCCGACACCTGCAGGCCCTCTTTCACCACCGCCATCTTGTTGCGCTGCTTGCGATTCAGGCCGATGATCTCGCCGGCATCCTTGATGGTCATTATGCCCATACCGTAGGTTCCCGCATCGGCTTTGACGATGACGAACGGGTCATGCCTGACGCCATATTCTGCATACTTGACGCGGATCTTTTGCAGCACGGCATCGATCTGGGCTGCGAGACATTCTTCGCCGACGCGTTCCTGGAAATTGACCTGGTCACAGGTTGCGAAATACGGGTTGATCAGCCATGGATCGGCGCCGATCAATCTGCCGAATTCCCCCGCGACACCGTCATACGCGGTGAAATGCCGGGACTTGCGCCGTGTATACCAGCCTGCGGAAAGCGGCGGGAAAACCGATTGTTCCAGATGCTTCAGGATGTCCGGCACACCCGCTGACAGATCGTTATTCAGCAACACCACGCACGGATCGAAATCCGCCAGGCCCAAGCGGTTGCCGCGGCGCACCAGCGGCTCCAGCGTCAGGGTGCCGCCGTCGGGCAAGCCGATCTGAGTGGCTGCAGTTATTTCCGGCAACAGGCTGCCGATGCGCACCCGCATGCCGGCCTGTTTGAGGATGAACACGAGTTGCGCGACGTTCTGCAGGTAGAATCTGTTGCGTGTGTGGTTCTCGGGTATCAGCAACACGCCGCGTGCCTCGGGACATATCTTTTCCACCGCACTCTGCATGGCCTGCACGCACAGCGGCAGAAACTCCGGATTCAGATTATTGAAACCGCCGGGGAATAGATTGGTATCCACCGGCGCAAGCTTGAAACCGCTGTTGCGCAGATCAACCGACGCGTAGAACGGCACCGCGTGTTCGAGCCATTGCGTGCGCAGCCAATGCTCGATGACCGGCATGGAGTCAAGGAAACGCCGTTCCAGGTCTAGCAGCGGCCCGTTCAGGGCGGTAGTGAGATGAGGGACCATGATGTCCTGCGAATTATAGGCTCCGCGCATTCTAGCCGATAGCCCGGTTCCGCGTATAATTTCACCGGACAAGTTCACAGGGATTCAACCCTGGAGCCGGAGTAAATGAGCGTGGTTCGATATGTCTGCCGGCGGAACACCGGAAACTTATTCCCCGTTTGACAATCGTATCCCGCTCGCATAATGTGCGATGCGTCGTCGCTCGGCTTAAGGCACGACGAAATTTGTCAGTTGGTAGACTTGGCATGCGGTGATGCTGATTGACCCATATAGCAGCTGCAACACGCGACGAGTGCATACCCGCTTCTTAAATGTTCCAGATTCCAATCTTAAAAGGACCTACATGAATATCATCAAATCAACGGCTTACGCGGCCATGCTGCTTGCCAGCCTGTCTGCCCAGGCGGCGCAGCCCATCATCAACCTGAGTATCGGCGGGGAAATCAGTCCGGGTGTATACGGCCAGGTTCAGTTCGGCAATGCGCCGCCCCCACCGGTAGTCTATGCCCAGCCGACAATCATCGAAGATCATGGCGGCAGGAGACTCGCACCGATCTATCTGCATGTGCCCCCGGAACATGCGAAGCACTGGGCCAAGTATTGCCACAAATACAACGCCTGCAATCGGCCCGTCTACTTCGTCAAATCCCGTGAGTATGAGCCGGGTTACCATGCGCACAAGGACGAAGGACACCGGGATGAGGGCCACAGGGATGATAGAGGTGACCACGATCACCGGGACTAGAAGTGAACGGCCATTCCTGCCTTAAAACGCCTCGGGCGATTGGAATGGCCGGCTTGGGCGGCCTTGAATACTTCCGCAAAGCCACGCCGCTGTTGGGAGCGGCGTGTGTTCCGACGCTTAGGTCGTCAATTCTCCTTGCCTGAGGGTGATTCGCCTATCCCCGGTTTTTCTGCGGTCGGTAAACACCAGGCCGCCCATTTTCCCCCTGGACAGCCATGGCCCATGCGCTCCAAACGGCGTGGCTTTGCGGCGGTCGTTTCCGGTTCTGTTGTCCATATTTCCCATTGACGCAATTAGTCCAATACGTTTTGAATCAGCGCATGTCCGGCGAATTTTGCAAGTATAAGTTAATTGATCTTCTGCGGGGAAAATACCTGCACTTCTTCCCGTTTGAACAATAGCCACAGTATGGCGCCGTTAAACAGCACGAACACGACTTCCAGGTAAAGCAACGGGGTGACGATGGAGAGCATCGGCCCCGCCTGAAAAACGAAATAAAAGCCCTGGAAGGAGGGCAGAATTGCCCTGGTCATCGCGTAGGCATACTCGAATGGCGGGAATAGCAGGATAATCGTCAAGTTGGCGGCGACTGTCAGCAGTATCGCATTCTGATAATCGAAGTGCCGCTTCGCGCGGGCGGGGGTCGTTTGATCCCGCAACAGCAGCCATGCGATAGCCACATTCACCAGCAACACCACCATTTCCAGAAACAGCATGTTCTCGTTGACGGCCTCGTTGACGCCGAACGTCCATGCAGGATGGAAACCCGCGAAGACAGGTGCCTTGATATCGGCAAATGAAAAGGAGTCCACTGGCGGAAACAGCAAAAAGATGACGAGATTGCCGGCTCCCGCCCACAGTGCGAATTTTTGACGTTTGTTCATCACATTCCCAAGCAACGAGCAACGGTGAATGCTATCAGCTAATTTGCCCGCCGGATAATTTAATACTGTTCTCCGCGCGTTCATCTGGTATCACCGTTGGCTGCGAACCATGATATTCCGGAGGCTGATGGAGCAGCCAGCGAGGTTGTACGGACAGGAATAAGGGAAGCGGAATAAATTCGGACTATGCCTCCCGCGGTGTTAAAATCGCGCTCCAAAACGAAGTTCCGGAGTAGGGTAACCTTTAGGTTAGCCGGAACCAAAATTTTCCATTACCGGTCTTCACATGCTTTCCACCGCCAACATCACGATGCAGTTCGGGGCCAAGCCCCTGTTTGAAAACGTATCCGTCAAATTCGGCGACGGCAACCGCTACGGGCTGATCGGCGCGAACGGCTGCGGCAAATCCACCTTCATGAAGATCCTCGGCGGCGACCTGGAACAGTCTTCGGGAGAGGTCATGCTGGATCGGGGCGAACGTCTCGGCAAGCTGCGTCAGGACCAGTTCGCCTACGAAGACAAGCGTGTACTGGACGTGGTGATGATGGGGCACGCCGAAATGTGGGCGGCGATGGAGGAGCGCGATGCGATCTACGCCAATCCCGATGCCTCGGAAGAAGATTACATGCGCGCCGCCGATCTGGAAGCCGTGTTTGCAGAATACGACGGTTATACCGCCGAGGCGCGCGCTGGGGAATTGCTGCTGGGCCTTGGCATCCCGATAGAGCAGCACGACGGGTCCATGAGTGCCGTCGCGCCCGGCTTCAAGCTGCGCGTGCTGCTGGCGCAGGCACTGTTCGCCAACCCGGACATCCTGCTGCTGGACGAGCCGACCAACAACCTCGACATCAACACCATCCGCTGGCTTGAAGACATTCTCAATGCGCGCAACAGCACCATGGTGATCATCTCGCACGACCGTCACTTTTTGAACAGCGTGTGCACCCACATGGCCGACCTGGACTACGGCAAGATCACGGTATATCCGGGCAATTACAACGATTACATGCTGGCTTCCACGCAGGCCCGCGAGCAGCAGTCGGCGGACAATGCCAAGGCCAGGGAAAAGGTCGCCGAGCTGAAAGCATTTGTCGCGCGCTTCTCGGCGAATGCGTCCAAGGCCAAACAGGCCACGTCGCGCGCGCGCCAGATCGACAAGATCAAAATCGAGGACATCAAGCCCTCCAGCCGCCAGTACCCGTTCATCCGCTTCGCGTTCGACGAGCGCGAGAAGCTGCATCGCGTGGCCGTGGAAGTGCAAAAGATGGCCAAGGGTTTCGACAAGGTACTCTTTTCCAATGTGAACTTCCGCGTCGACGCGGGCGAAAAAGTGGCCATCATCGGCCCGAACGGTATCGGCAAAACCACGCTGCTGCGCTGTCTGGCGGGCGATCTCGCACCCGACACGGGAACCATCAAATGGGCGGACAAGGCCAGGCTCGGCTACTACGCGCAGGATCACGCCGCCGATTTTGCCGAAGACAAACTGATGATGGACTGGATGACTGACTGGCGCGGACCCAACGACGATGACCAGGTGGTGCGCGGGACGCTGGGGCGCCTGCTGTTCTCCGGCGATGACGTCAAAAAGAAGGTGAAAGTGCTGTCCGGCGGAGAAAAGGGCCGCATGCTGTTCGGCAAGCTGATGCTGCAACGTCCCAACGTGCTGCTGATGGATGAACCGACCAACCATATGGACATGGAAGCCATTGAGTCCCTCAACACCGCGCTTGACCTGTACAAGGGCACGCTGATCTTCGTCAGCCATGACCGCGAGTTTGTCAGCTCACTGGCAACACGCATCATCGAGATCTCCGCCAAGGGCGTCACAGACTACCACGGCAATTACGAAGAATATCTGCGCGACCAGGGGATGGCGTTGTAAAGGACGCTGTGCGCAAAGTTCATTTGCAGGAGCGGGTCGCATATCCTGTTCCTGCAGGAAACGCTACTCCAGTGATATATTTTCAAACAATGCTGATGAGGGATACAACATGACGGAACACCGATATACGCTGACTCTTTCCTGTCCCGACCGGGTCGGCATCGTTGCCGCAGTAAGCGGCCTTGTCGCACAGCACGGCGGCTGGATCGTCGAGGCCAGTTATCACACCGACCAGGAAACACAAGGCTTCTTCATGCGCCAAGAGATTCGCGCCGATTCGCTGCCATTCGATGCGGCAGGATTGCGCGAGCGCTTCGGCACGCTGGCAAATGAATTTCAGATGTCCTGGCAAGTCAGCGATTCCAACATAAGAAAGCGGGTGGTGCTGCTGGTCAGCCGGCAGGACCACTGCCTTAATGACCTGCTGCACCGCTGGCGCAGCGGCGAGTTGCTGGTGGACATACCCTGCGTGATCTCCAATCACGATGACCTGCGCAGCTTCGTCGAGTGGCACGGCATCCCGTTCATTCATGTAGATATGCAGAACGACAAGGCTGCCGCGTTCGACAGGATCGCGGCATTGTTCGAGCAGCATCGCGGCGACTGCATGGTGCTGGCGCGCTTCATGCAGATCATGCCGCCCGCGCTGTGCCAGCGCTTTTCCGGGCGCATCATCAATATCCACCACAGCTTCCTGCCTTCCTTCATCGGCGCAAAGCCCTATCACCAGGCTTACCTGCGCGGCGTCAAGCTGATAGGCGCGACTTGCCACTATGTCACCGAGGAACTGGATGCGGGGCAGATCATCGAACAGGATACGGTGCGCATCGACCACGGCGACACGGTCGAAGACCTAGTTCGCTACGGGCG
Source organism: uncultured beta proteobacterium (assembly GCA_963723415.1). Classification (GTDB taxonomy): domain Bacteria; phylum Pseudomonadota; class Gammaproteobacteria; order Burkholderiales; family Gallionellaceae; genus Gallionella. Next base: position 251,364 of record CAVRQB010000005.1, read on the forward strand.
AGATATCGAAAAGACGGTCTTATCCAGAGGCCTGCGCTATCACATTGAAGACCGCGTGCTGGTTTGCGGCAACAAGACCATCGTGTTCCGCTGATCCCTGATCTTCAGGTATTGTTGTCGGAACGGAAAGGCGGCTTATGAAAAACCTGATTTTCGCAGCGGTGCTCTACGCTTTCGTGTTGCCGGCATTTGGCGATTCGCAAGCGGTTGTGTCGAAAAATGCACGGCCCGCCGTCGTCTACTGGGATTCGGCGGAAGGCAAGGTGCTGCGCGCCCGGATTCCTGCGGATGCGGATTATTGGCAGCTTGCACCGAACTTTACCGCGCAGATCACCCAGTCATATTGCTCCGTGGCCAGCGCCGTCACGGTACTCAACGCGATGTCCATCGTGAAGCCGGTCGATCCGAGCTATGCGCCTTACGCCTACTTCACCCAGAGCAACTTTTTCACGCCCGAAGTCATAAAAGTCATCAGCCCGCAGACTGTGCTCGCGATGGGCATGACGCGGGAAGAGATGGTCGAAGTATTATCACGCGAGGGCGTCAATGCAGTATCGATTGCCGGAGACACGCTCACCGAAGAGGGCTTGCGCGCGTTGCTGAAGAAAGCGCTGGGAGATGACGGACAGTTTGTGCTGGCCAACTATTATCGCGCCACCCTGGGCCAGGTCGGCGGAGGGCACTGGTCGGCGTTGGCCGCCTATGATGCCCAGTCAGACAGCGTGCTGATACTCGATGTGGCCAAATACAAATACCCCCCGGCATGGGTCAGCATCAGCATGTTGCAACAGGCGATCTCGACGATCGACACCGCCAGCAACAAGCCTCGCGGGTTGGTCATCGTGTCCAGCCGGACCCAGCAGGTTCAACATTGATGATGTGACCGATTCCAGTTTGTGATGCGCACTTTACGCATCAGCAATTCCGCTTGCCCTGCATCGGTAAAGAGGCCTCCGCCATCATCAGCGCCGCTGTCGGCAGTTGCAGCACCCTGCATTTCAGTCATCTTCATGCACACACAGGGTGCGTTACGCCGGATTTTGGTGCGCTATTTCCTTTGCGCGGCCTGCGATAAATCTCTCATTCATTTTTTCACCTCGCGATATATGTCCCTTTCAGCAAGGAAAACAGTCGATATTGGCGCTTTAGCGTAATTCAGCATGCTCCAACAGAATATGGGCACACAACTTGCTGTTAGTCAGGTATGCGGTGTTGACGCAAAAGTGTTGTGAATACTTCTGCATCTTCCTCGCCACACTAAATATCTTTTTGGTGGAAATCCGGAAAATGAAGCAGCCTTATATGCAACATGGCATGCCGATTGACGCACAACCTCTTATTCAGCATGGCGAGCGTGCTGGGACCTTGCACATGATGGGCAACTTGATGTTGCCCGACGCGCGGATTTTGCATGCATTGCGCAACAGCGGACTTGTGGAGAATTTGCGTGATTTCGAAGTCAATATTCTTGCCAATCTCATCACCATCCAATATTTCGAAGTCCGGGAGATCGTTGCCGAGCCCGGTCATGACGCGCTAAATGACGCCCTGATGATCCTGGTTGAGGGCGAGATCGAGGTCAGCGCATTCGTGGGAAACGAACCCGTGGCGCTACATCTTGCGATCCCGGGTGATATGGCCAGGATCATCAGCTTTGTCGGTGGCGACATGGTGCACGTCAGCTCCAGGATAAAGGTCAAGAAAGGCAGCGCAGTATTGTTGTTACAGCGTTCCAGACTGGAGACATTGCTGTTTTCCCATCCCTCCGTCGTGTATTGCGTGATGCGCAATCTGGTCCGGCATGTACACGGGGTAGCACGACGCAAGAATGCCGAGAAGGAAGCGATGAGCAATTATATCTACAGCACCCATGGTCGCTTCTGATAATCATATGAATAATGCACTATATCAATAATTCGCCGTATCAATAATTCGGAGGGCCAGCTGCACAGCCGCCTTTTGTGCTGGGCCCATCCTTCCGTAACGATCGCGGCGCATCGATATTCCGGGTGAAAGATTAGCTTCATCGCTGCGTAGTTCGGCTTTAACGAGGGTTTATAAATGAACAGGAAAGAACTCATATCCGTGTTGGCCAGCAAAGCGGGCTGCACCAAAACGGAAGCGGATCGAAACGTCCTGGCTCTTATCGAGATCATCGGCAGCACCCTGGAAAAGGGCGGCAAGATCACCTTGTCCGGCTTCGGTATCTTCGAAGTACGCGAGCGCGCTGCACGCACCGGCCGCAATCCAAGAACCGGCCAAAGTCTCAAGATCAAGGCGACCAAAGTCCCCGCATTCAGGGCTGGCGCCGCACTCAAGGCAGTGGTAAACGGCAAACTTAAATGATCTTTCAGTTTACCTCGTCCTTCTGAACCGATCCCGGTTGCGCCTTCAAGCCCGGTCCGCGAATTTACCCATAAGGTTGTGCATCCGACTAGCAACCAGCATCGTGCCGGCAAGGTCATTTCAGGTTTCATTTGAGGGATCATAGGGTTCGCCTGCAGCACCAATATCCTCGCTGTGCTAAATCCAGTTTTACTCAAGATCGCGATCGCATCCTCCGCGGCGTTTCAAAGGTCATGCTGGCAACTAGCTTGCCAGCGCTTGCTAATACCTTCCCGGTATGGGGCTGTCACCTGCATCCCGGTTCCGGATTATCCTGTCGTTGGTTGCGCTGCAGTCATCAGCTCGGCGACTCAACGTGCAAAAAAAAGGGCACCTTGCGGTGCCCTGAATTGAAGCATTGCGCTTCGAGGAGTACTGATCTTAAAGGTTGTAAGCGTTCTCGCCGTGATCTGCCAGGTCGAGACCTTCTTCTTGTGCTTCGTCGCTTGCGCGTATGCCTATCGTCTTCTTCAGGATGAACAGAATCACGAAGGCAACGAAGCCGGACCACACCAGGGTGATGCCGATGTCCCAGAGCTGCGAAATGATCTGTCCCATCGCGTCGAAATCACCGACTTTGTTGGCGACATAGTCATAGACACCCTGGCCACCGAACTTCGGATTGACAAATATGCCGGTGCCGAGCGAACCGATGATCCCGCCGACGCAGTGCACGCCGAAAGTGTCCAGCGAATCGTCATATCCCAGCCAGGACTTCAGATAGGTCACCGCCAAGAAGCAGATGACGGCTGCCACTGCACAGACCACCATCGCGCCGCCCACACCGACATAACCTGCGGCCGGGGTGATCGCCACCAATCCTGCGACGATGCCGGAACAGATGCCCAGCAAGCTGGGCTTGCCCTTGGCTATCCACTCGACGATCGACCAGGTAACTCCGGCAACAGCAACGCCGAACAGGGTATTGAAGAACGCCAGGCCGGCTGAACCGGTAGCTTCCAATGCGGAACCGGCGTTGAAGCCGAACCACCCCATCCACAGCAAACCGGTGCCGATCGCGGTCATCATCAGGCTGTGCGGAGGCATAGCGATCTTGCCGTAGCCCTTGCGCGGCCCGAGCATAAGGGCTGCAACCAGTGCCGCAATACCGGAGTTGATGTGGACCACGGTACCGCCGGCAAAGTCGAGCGCACCTTTCTGGAAGATGAACCCTGCGTGACTGTTGGCGATGTCACCTGCCTTGGCAGAGGTGTAAGCATCGGGGCCATCCCAGTACCAGACCATGTGCGAGATCGGCAGGTAGGCAAAGGTGAACCACAGAACGCTGAATATGATCATCGCGGAGAACTTGAAACGCTCGGCAAAGCCGCCCGAGATCAGCGCGACCGTGATCGCGGCAAAGGTCAGCTGGAACATGCAGTACACGAAATCAGGAAGGTACTGGCCCTTGCTGAATGTGGCTGCCACTGCAGTCGTCGGGTCCTCGCCACCCATGAACCACTTGTCGAGCGAACCGATGAACGGCGCCAGCGCGTTGCCATCGTGGCCGGCCGTGAACGCCATGCTGTAACCGTAGATCACCCAGAGCACCGCGACGACACAGAAGATTGCAAAGCTCTGCATCACGGTCGACAACGCGTTCTTTCTGCGCACCATGCCCGCATAGAACAGGGCCAGGCCGGGTACAGTCATCAGCAGCACGAATGCCGACGAAGTCATCATCCAGGCAACGTCGCCCTTGTTACAATCGAAGCCTTTGTCGCCGCACTTCGGTGTCGCCGCGGCCGCATCCGCGGCAGGAGCGGCAGCGGGTGCAGCCGCGGTTGTGGCAGCCGCAGCGGATGCTGGGGCTGCCATGTCATCTGCGAATGAAGGTACTGCCAAACCGAACAACACGGCCAGCAGCGCTAAAGATGCTATAAATTTTTTCATGGCATGGATCCTTATAATGCTTCTGCGCCGGATTCACCGGTGCGGATGCGGATGACTTGTTCAAGGTCGGAGACAAATATCTTGCCGTCGCCGATCTTGCCCGTGTTGGCAGCCTTCTCGATCGCTTCGACTACGCGATCGAGCATTTCGCTTTTGATAGCGGCCTCCAGTTTTACCTTGGGCAGAAAATCCACCACGTATTCCGCACCGCGATACAGCTCGGTGTGGCCCTTTTGCCTGCCAAAGCCCTTGACTTCGGTGACGGTGATGCCCTGCACGCCTATGGCGGATAAGGCTTCACGCACCTCGTCGAGCTTGAACGGCTTGATGATAGCGACGACCATTTTCATTTTGCGACCTCCAATTGTGGGTATGGTTAAAACTTGTAAACCGCTTCCAGCGCGACGGAATCTTGTGAATCTCTTGGCGTGCTATCACTGAATGCAAACGAGGCCACATCGGAATTATCCTTGCGGATCTCGCCGCGCAGCTCCATGCTCTTGCTCGCCGCATAGCCCACGGTCACAGTGCCTTCCTTCCAGGTCTGAACCACGCCGGTGCGGAACCCATCGCTATCCTTGAAGGTTTCGAGACGCACAGAGACACGCCATGGATCGTTGATCTGGTAGTTCGCATAGGCGGCCAGACCATCCCATTTCGCCTGCCCCGAGGCCACTGCATCATCCTGCGTAGCAGTGTCATAGTTCAGCACGAAATTCAGGCTGTCGGACGCGGTAATGGTGGCAACCAGATCGAGCAGATTGCGTGTTCCCGTCGAACCGGTTATACTGCTCGTTTCCGCCCCGCTGTAGACGGAAGCGGTCAGCGCGAAAGCTTTGCTGGGGTTCAGCGCGGCGCCCAGCTCTATGGTCTTTTGCGCATTGGTGTCCGCAGCCGAATCCCAAGCGTTATTCAGGCCGCCGGTCAGACTGACCGCATCCGAAACCTTGTAGGTGGTGCGCACACCGGTGTGGGTGAACGGGATCGCGTAGCCGAACAGGATGGAGCGCGAGAAGTTCGTGTTGCCGGAAGCCTTGATCACCTCGGCACCTGCCAGGGTATTGAATTTACCCATGATCGTCGTCCAGTTGCCGGCGGCATACTGGCCGAACGCCTGGGTCACGTCGAACGTCTGTGCTGAGCCTAATTGCGTCCCTACGGATGCAATGGTGCTGGCATCCTTGCCCAAAGTCGTCTCAACCATGCCGCCGAAGCCCTCCGCCGGCAACTTCGCTATCGCCACATCGACTTGCTGCATCGTGAAGCTGTTGGGCGCGTAGTCGAACACCCGGTCATTTGGGCCTGCGCCTAATAGTCCGGGAATAAATGTCCCGGTACCGGAAAGGTGGCTGTACGAAACATCGATATCGCCGGTGATGCTCACGCCGGATGCATCGAGGACGGAGGACAAAGTAGGTCCGGCCGGGGCGGCATCCGCTGCGATTGCCACGCCGGGAACCGCAAATGCTGCCAGAATCAAAGAGTTCAACAATTTGTTTTTCATCATGATGCGTTCCTTTATGGTTAAGTTAAAAGCGGGATGAATAAATCCGCACGAGCTGTTCAGCAGAATACGTGCCAAAGAAATTATCCACAACAGAACAATAAGTTAGATGTGTAACAGGATTACAACAACATCTATGCGCACCAATTTCATGCATGCCGAAGTTTCCGTGCACCACTTGAATGCGCCGTTTCAAAGGGATGAATTTTGCTACACTCAAACTATTACTTTCTTCAGGGAACACGATCATGATTAACGCGAAGATATTGGATGAACTCACTGCCAAATTGAGGGCTGCCGCCAACAGCGGCCCGGCCAGGGACATCGAGAAGAACATGCGCGCCCTGCTCGCGCAGGGTTTCGCCAAACTCGACCTGGTGACACGCGAAGAGTTCGATGTGCAGGCGCAGGTATTGGCGCGCACGCGGGAAAAACTGGCCGCGCTCGAAGCACAGGTCGCGGAACTGGAAGCGCAGCGCGGCATGGCGAGGAAACCTTGAAATTTGAGGAGTACTTGTGAGCCTGGCAGTTCTCTATAGCCGCGCGTTATCAGGCATGGAAGCGGCGCTGGTCACCGTTGAGGTGCACATCGCCAACGGCCTGCCCAATTTCACGATCGTGGGGCTGCCCGAGACCGAGGTCAAGGAAAGCAAGGATCGCGTGCGCGCGGCGCTGCAGAACTGCCAATTCGATTTCCCCGCCCGGCGTATCACGGTCAATCTCGCTCCCGCCGACCTGCCCAAGGAAAGCGGGCGCTTCGATCTGCCCATCGCACTCGGCATCCTCGCCGCGACCGGGCAGATTCCCTCAGATCATCTTTCCGAATATTAATACGCCGGAGAGCTCGCACTGACCGGGGAACTGCGCGCGATACGCGGCGCGCTGGCGATGACCTACCGCGCGGTGGACAGCGGGCGCGCCTTCATCCTGCCGCAGGCGAATGCCGCCGAAGCCGCGCTGGTGGAAGACGCGACTGTGCATGGAGCCCAATCGCTGTTGCAGGTCGCGGCGCATCTTGCTGGGCGGGAATCGATCGCGCCCCATGTCAGCCAGCCGCTGACCCTGCCGCCGCGCTATCCCGACATCAGTGAAGTGAAGGGACAGACGCAGGCCAAGCGCGCATTGGAGATCGCGGCCGCCGGCGGGCACAGCGTGTTGATGATGTGTCCATCTGAACTTCATCTCACGAGTTTAATTTCATAGGTTTGGATAGACATAATATCTTGATGATGGGGCCCCCAGGCACCGGAAAATCGATGCTGGCGGCACGCTTCCCCGGTATCCTGCCGCAGATGACCCAGGCAGAAGCGTTGCAGAGTGCCGCGGTGCAGTCGCTGGACGGCAGCTTCAACCTCGCGAAGTGGAAAACGCGGCCGTACCGCGCGCCTCATCACACCGCTTCCGGCGTCGCGCTGGTCGGGGGCGGCAGCAATCCCCGTCCCGGCGAGATATCGATGGCCTTGCACGGCGTGCTGTTCCTCGACGAGTTGCCCGAGTTCGACCGCAACGTGCTGGAAGTGCTGCGCGAACCCATGGAATCCGGGCACATCACGATCTCCCGCGCCGCGCGGCGCGCCGATTTTCCGGCGCAATTCCAGATGATCGCGGCGATGAACCCGTGCCCTTGCGGTTATCTCGGCCACTACAACGGCAAATGCCGCTGCACACCGGATCAGGTCGCGCGTTATCGCAGCAAGATCTCCGGCCCGTTGCTCGACCGGATTGACATCCAGATCGAAGTGCCTGCCGTCCCGCGGGACGATCTGGTCAACAAGGCGGATGGCGAAACCAGCAATGAGATACAGGCGCGCGTCGAGATCGCGCGCCAGCGCCAGCTGGCGCGCCAGGACAGGGCCAACGCGCAACTTTCAGTGGCCGAGATCGATGCATTGTGCACGCCGGACGAACAGGGCCTGGCATTGCTGCAACAGGCTATCAGCCGCCTCAACCTGTCGGCGCGTGCCTATCACCGCGTGCTCAAGGTGGCGCGCACGATCGCAGACCTGGAAGGGGCAAATATCGTCAGCGCGAAACATATCGCCGAGGCGGTGCAGTACCGCAGGCTGAATCTCAGAGGCGTGAACAGGCCTGCCGGATGCATGCCTGCATGCTAAAATCCGCGTTCTTTTTTTACGCGGCACACCATGACCGGCGCTCCCCATCCGATCGAACAGCTCATCCGGCAACGCATCCTGATATTGGACGGGGCGATGGGCACGATGATCCAGCGTTACAAACTGAGCGAGGAACACTATCGCGGCATCGCTTTGTACGGTGACTACACTGGCGCGCGCCGGACTTTTGCCGAGCACCCGATAGACGTGAGAGGCAACAACGACCTGCTGCTGCTGACCCAGCCGCACATCATCCGCGGCATCCACGCGGAATACCTGACTGCGGGCGCGGACATCATCGAAACCTGCACGTTCAATTCCACCGCCGTGTCTCTGGCCGATTACGGCATGGCGGACCTGGCCTATGAACTGAATCTGGCCGGGGCGAAACTCGCGCGCGGAGTGTGCGATGAATTCGAGGCGAACATCGCGGACAACCCGCGCTTCGTCGCCGGAGTGCTGGGGCCGACCACGCGCACTGCGTCGATCTCTCCGGACGTGAACGATCCCGGCGCGCGAAACATCAGTTTCGATGAGCTGGTGCAGGGCTATGGCGAGGCTGTCCGCGGATTGATCGATGGCGGCGCGGACCTGCTGATGGTCGAGACCATCTTCGACACGCTCAACGCCAAGGCCGCGCTGTTCGCGATCGAACAATATTTCGAGCAGCACGCAGTGAACGTTCCGATAATGATATCCGGGACAATAACGGATGCATCGGGACGTACTTTGTCCGGCCAGACCACCGAGGCATTCTGGAATTCATTGTCGCACGCCAAGCCATTTTCCATCGGACTGAACTGCGCGCTCGGCGGCGATTTGATGCGCCCCTATATAGAAGAAATGTCGCGGGTGGCGTCCTGCTATGTAAGCGCGCACCCCAATGCCGGCCTGCCCAATCCGCTGTCGGAGACCGGCTATGACGAAACGCCCGAATACACCGCCAGAGTGATCCGGGAATTCGCCGCAAGCGGCTTCCTCAACATCGCCGGCGGCTGCTGCGGCACCACGCCCGCGCACATCAGGGCGATCGCCGATGCACTCAGGGATCTGCCCCCGCGCCGCGTCCCGCAAATCGAGCACAAGCTGCGCCTGTCCGGGCTGGAACCGTTCAACATCGGCGACGACACGCTGTTCGTCAATGTCGGCGAGCGCACCAACGTCACCGGCTCGAAAATGTTCGCGCGCCTGATCCTGAACGGTGACTTTGCCGGGGCGGTCAGTGTGGCGCGCCAGCAAGTCGAGAACGGCGCGCAGATCATCGACATCAACATGGACGAGGCGATGCTGGATTCGCAGGCCGCGATGACCAAATTCGTCAATCTGCTCGCTTCCGAGCCGGACATCTCGCGCGTGCCGCTGATGATAGACTCGTCCAAATGGGACGTGATCGAGGCCGGCCTGAAATGTACGCAGGGCAAGGCGGTGGTGAATTCCATCAGCCTCAAGGAAGGCGAGACGGCCTTCATCAAATATGCCAGACTGGTCAGGCGCTACGGTGCGGCCGCAGTGGTGATGGCTTTCGACGAGCAGGGTCAGGCGGATACATTCAAACGCAAGACCGAGATCTGCAGGCGCAGCTATGAAATCCTGGTGAAACAGGCCGGTTTCCCGCCGCAAGACATCATCTTCGACCCGAATATCTTCGCGATCGGGACCGGCATCGAGGAGCACAACAACTACGCGGTAGATTTCATCGAGGCAACGCGCTGGATCAGGCAGCACTTGCCGTATGCCAAGGTCAGCGGCGGGGTGTCGAATGTCTCATTCAGCTTCCGCGGCAACGATGCGGTGCGCGAGGCGATCCACACGGTGTTCCTGTATCACGCGATCAAGGCCGGCATGACGATGGGCATCGTCAACGCCGGGCAGCTCGGGGTGTATGAGGAGATTCCCAGGAACCTGCGCGACGCAGTGGAGGACGTGGTGCTGAACCGCAGTCCCCAAGGACAAAAAGAAAGCCCTGGCGAGAAGCTGGTCGCGATGGCGGAGAGCGTGAAGACCGGCGCGAAAACCCAAGTAGAGGATCTCCAGTGGCGCAACGGCACGGTGCAGGAGCGCCTGACCCATGCATTGGTGCGCGGCATCACCGACTACATCGTCGAGGACACCGAGGAAGCTCGCCTGCAAGCGAAATTCCCGGTTGAAGTGATCGAAGGCCCGCTGATGGCAGGCATGAACGTGGTCGGCGACCTGTTCGGCGCCGGCAAGATGTTTTTGCCGCAGGTGGTGAAATCCGCGCGTGTGATGAAACAGGCAGTGGCGCATCTGGTGCCCTATATCGAGGCGGAGAAGGTTCGCTCCGGCGACAGCAAACCCAAGGGCAAGATCGTCATGGCCACCGTGAAGGGCGACGTGCACGACATCGGGAAGAACATCGTCACCGTGGTGCTGCAATGCAACAATTTCGAGGTCGTGAACATGGGCGTGATGGTGCCATGCCAGCATATCCTGGATACCGCGCGCGAACATCACGCTGACATCATCGGATTGTCGGGACTGATCACCCCCTCGCTCGAGGAGATGGCGCATGTTGCGAAGGAGATGGAGCGGCTGGGTTTCAGGATACCGCTGCTGATCGGCGGCGCGACCACCTCGCGTATGCACACCGCAGTGAAGATAGAGCCGAATTATCCGAGCGGCGCCACGATATACGTCAACGATGCCTCGCGCGCGGTGGGCGTGTGCAGCAATCTGTTGAGCGACACGCTCCGTAACGGCTATATAGCCGAGATCAGGTCAAACTACGCCGCGGCGCGCGAGCAGCACGAAGCCAAGAAGGGCAAGGCCAGCTACATCTCTCTGGAAGAGGCCCGCGCGCATGGCGTGAAGACCGACTGGAACAAATACGCACCGCCCAAACCCAGGTTGCTCGGCGTGTATAGACTGACGAATTATCCTCTCGATATCCTCGTCGATTTCATCGACTGGACGCCGTTCTTCCAGGCGTGGGAGCTAGCCGGGCGCTATCCGAGGATATTGCAGGATGAAATCGTGGGCGAGGAAGCGCGCAAGTTGTACGCCGACGCGCAGGCGATGCTGCAAAGGATCGTGAAGGAAAAATGGCTCACCGCGAACGCGGTGTTCGGCCTGTTCCCCGCCAACAGCGTAGCTGTTGATGGACGGCCCGGTGACGACATCGAGATATACTTCGACGAATCGCGCGAAAAAGCCGCGATGACCTGGCACAACCTGCGTCAGCAAACAAAGAAGCCGGATGACATCCCGAACTACTGCCTCGCCGACTATATCGCACCCTGCGAAAGCGGCGTGAAGGATTACATCGGCGCGTTCGCAGTCACAGCCGGCATAGGTATCGAAGCGCGCGTCGCGGATTTCGAGAAACGACATGACGATTATAATGCGATCCTGCTCAAGGCGCTGGCTGACCGCCTCGCTGAAGCCTTTGCCGAACACCTGCACTTGCGCGTACGCCGCGAATTCTGGGGTTATGCGGCTGACGAGAATCTTGATAACCAGGCACTGATAGGCGAAAAATATCGCGGCATCCGCCCGGCTCCCGGCTATCCCGCCTGCCCGGAGCACTCCGAAAAGGGGCCGCTGTTCGAATTGCTGCAGGCACCGCTGAATGCGGACATCACGCTGACTGAAAGCTATGCGATGCTGCCCACCGCGGCGGTGAGCGGATTTTATCTTTCACACCCGCAGGCAAAATATTTTGCGATTGGAAAGATTGACAAGGACCAGGTCTCCGACTATGCGAAGCGCAAAGGTTGGAGTTTGGATGAAGCGGAACGCTGGGTTGCGCCGGCAATTAATTATTGACTCAACCGGGGATAGACATGATAAAACGCACGACATATTTTTCGCTGGCCCTGTTGTTGATGGCCGGCATTTTTTCAACCACCGCGTGTTCTGAACGGACCGCGCCTAAAATGGAGACTGGCAACGTGACCGAACTGATCAAGACCGATGTAAAACTGGGAACCGGCGATGTGGCAACAGCCGGAAGGAACGTGACGGTACACTACACCGGCTGGCTTTATGATGCGGCCGCACCGGATCACCATGGCAGGAAATTCGACAGCTCGCGAGACCGCAACGAGCCTTTCGAGTTCCCGCTTGGCGCGGGCCGTGTCATCGCCGGCTGGGATCAGGGTGTGGCGGGCATGAAAGTCGGCGGGCAGCGTACCCTCGTGATACCTGCGAACATGGCGTATGGGGCGCGCGGTGCGGGCGGGGTGATCCCACCGAACGCGACGCTGGTGTTTGACGTTGAGTTGCTCGGCGTTCACTGACCAGATGTTGTGGATGTCGACCGGTTCTACCCTCTCCCCAACCCTCTCCCCGCAGGGGAGAGGGCGTTTTAGATGAACCTGATCTCGCACCCTCTGTTGGTCACTGCATTGATGCTTGCCGTATCCAATCTGTTCATGACCTTTGCCTGGTACGGACATCTGAAGAATCTGGCGGGATCGCCCTGGTATGTGGCGGCCTTGGTGAGTTGGGGTATCGCGCTGTTCGAGTATATGTTCCAGGTACCGGCCAACCGCATCGGCTATAGCGAACTCAGCCTCGGCCAGTTGAAGATATTGCAGGAGGTCATTACCCTGTCGGTGTTCGTTCCATTTGCGGTGTTATACATGAACCAACCGCTGAAATGGGATTACCTGTATGCGGCACTATGCATTATGGGTGCTGTATATTTCATTTTTCGCAGTGCTTAGGCAGTCCTTTCGTTTTTTCACATTTTGAAAGCAATCATGCAATGTCCTTTCTGCACCACTGAACTGAAACCCGATGCGCTTGCCTGTGACAAGTGCGGGGCCCGCAGGGTATACAGGCGCACAACTGTCGGGGTCTTCGTCGGCTGGTTGGGCATGTTGATAGCGCTGATATGGGCCGCGCTGTTTGTTCCGCTGCTGTTGCTGCCATTCCTGGGCATCAGCTTGAGCGGTTATCCGTGGATCGCGCTCGTCGTCGGTCTCATCCTGGCACCGGCACTGCTGTGGTACTCCAAATCCACCCTGCATGCCGAATGGATACGGCGGGACGACTAAGCGCGATGAATCCTGAAAAGAAGCCGGCGATACACATCCTCGGAATTTGCGGCACCTTCATGGGCGGCATCGCGGTGCTGGCCAGGCAGGCCGGATACCGCGTCACCGGCTGTGACGCCAATGTATATCCGCCGATGAGCACGCAGCTGCAGTCGCAGGGTATAGATCTGCTCGAAGGCTTCGGCGTTGAACAGGTCGATCTCAAGCCGGATGTGTTCGTGATCGGCAATGTGGTGTCGCGCGGCAATCCGTTGATGGAGGAGATACTCAACCGCAACCTGCCCTACATATCCGGCCCGCAATGGCTGGCGCAAACCATTTTGCGCGACCGGTGGGTTGTAGCAGTGGCGGGCACCCACGGCAAGACCACCACCAGCGCGATGTTGGCCTGGATACTGGAGTACGCGGGGCTCAATCCCGGTTTCCTGATCGGCGGTGTCCCGCAGAACTTCGGTATTTCCGCGCGCCTGACCGACTCGCCATTTTTTGTCATCGAGGCGGACGAATACGACACGGCGTTCTTCGACAAGCGCTCCAAGTTCGTGCATTACAACCCCCGCACCGCGATACTGAACAATCTGGAATTCGATCATGCCGACATCTTTGCCGACCTTGCCGCGATCGAAACGCAGTTCCATCATCTGGTGCGCACCGTTCCCGGCAATGGCCTGATCGTCAGCAACGGGCGCGAAGCCTCGCTGGACCGGGTATTGGAACGCGGCTGCTGGACGCCGGTGGAGCGCTTCGGCGCGGAGGATGGCTGGCGGATTGACGAGGCCAATCTGGTGACCCTGAACGGCAAGCCGCAGGGAACACTGTCCTGGGATCTGCTCGGAGAACATAACCGCCAGAACGCGCTTGCCTCGCTCGCCGCCGCGCGCCATGCCGGCGTCCCTGTCGCGCAGGGGCTTGCAGCCCTTGGCGGGTTCAGGAATGTCAAACGGCGCATGGAGGTGCGCGGCGTCGTGAACAATATCACTGTTTACGACGATTTCGCGCACCACCCCACCGCGATCGCAACCACCGTCGGCGGTTTGCGCCGCAAGATCGGGGCTGCGCGGATACTCGCGGTTCTGGAACCGCGCTCCAACACGATGAAGCTGGGCGTGATGAAGGACGCGCTGCCGGGCAGCCTGAAAGACGCCGACCAGGTATTCTGCTACGCCGGCAACCTCGGCTGGGACGCGAGCGGCGCGCTGGCCCCGATGGGCAGCAAGGCGGCCGTCGATGAAGATCTCGATGCGTTGGTCGGAAAGATCGCTGCCGCCGCAAGACCAGGCGATCACATCCTGGTGATGAGCAACGGCGGTTTCGGCGGGATACACGAGAAATTGCTGAAACGGTTGCAGAACTGAGTTTGCTTGCGGCCCATGCCCGCGAACCCGCAGTAGCCGGAGCAGCACTCAGTGCGTATGCCGTTGTTGAATAGGGCTGAAACCACAACGATACACGCAGGGCCGCTGCTACACTTCCTGATTGTCCAATCCCAGTTCCTGGATTTTGCGGGTCAGCGTATTGCGCCCGATACCGAGCAGTGTGGCTGCCTCGATGCGCCTTCCGTTGGTGTGTTTCAAGGCTTGCAGGATCAGGGTGCGCTCGAACTGCGCGCTGAGCGTATCCATGATGCGTTCGTCGCCGCGCTGCAGGGCCAGAGCTGTCTGCTGTGACAATGCGTTACTCCAGTCGCCTTCGCTCGATGCGCTCAACGCTGCTGTGCCGCGCCATTCCGCCGGAAGGTCGGCGATCTCGACCGTCTGCGAAGGCGTCATCACCGTCAGCCAGTGACAGAGATTTTCCAGCTGACGCACATTGCCGGGAAAATCCTGCTGGCCGAGATGCTGCAGAGCCGCGTCACTGAATTGCTTCTGCTCGACCGCCAGGTCCTTTGCGCTTTTCTGCAGGAAGTATTTTGCCAGCAGCGGTATATCTTCGCGCCGTTCGCGCAACGGCGGCAGACGCAGCCTGATCACGTTCAGCCTGTGGAACAGGTCCTCGCGAAACAATCCCTGCTTGACGCGTTCATCCAGGTTCTGATGCGTCGCTGTGATGATGCGCACATTGGCCTTGATAGGCTGGTGCCCGCCGACGCGGTAGAAATTGCCGTCTGACAACACACGCAGCAGGCGGGTTTGCAGGTCGGCGGGCATATCCCCGATCTCATCGAGGAACAGCGTGCCGCCCTCGGCCTGTTCGAAACGTCCGTGCCGTGTGGCAGCCGCGCCTGTGAACGCGCCGCGCTCATGTCCGAACAATTCCGATTCAAGCAGGTCTTTGGGGATCGCCGCGGTATTGATGGCGATGAACGGTTTGTCAGCGCGCGGGCTGTGCCGGTGCAAGGCCCTGGCCACAAGTTCCTTGCCGGTGCCCGATTCGCCATTGATCAGCACGGTAGCGTGGGATTGCGAAAGCCGCCCGATGGCGCGGAAGACCTCCTGCATCGCCGGCGCCTGCCCCAATATGTCCGCAGCCACTTCAAGCTGCTCGTTGTCGCCGGCCTTGCGCCTGCCCTGTTCCAGCGCGCGGCGGATCAATTCGATTGCGTGATTGATATCGAACGGCTTTGGCAAATATTCAAATGCGCCACCCTGAAATGACGCCACCGCGCTTTCCAGATCGGAGTAGGCAGTCATGATGATGACCGGGATCAGCGGATAACGCTCGTGCAGCATCTGCAAGAAATCAAGTCCCGAGCTCCCCGGCATGCGAATGTCGCTGACCACGACTTGAGGCTGCTCCCGACCCAGTGCGCGGGCAGCATCGTCGGCGCCGGCAAAACTCTTGAACTCTATTCCTTCGCGGTCTAGCGACTTTTCCAGTACCCAGCGTATCGATTTGTCGTCGTCAATTATCCAAACAGGTTTCATGGTTGTAGCCCGGATTTCAAGGAATGGGTAGCAATACAGTGAAGCGGGTTCGTCCGGGTTCACTGTCAAATTCTATAATGCCGTGGTGCTGGCCGACGAAGTCCTGCGCGATGGTCAATCCCAACCCGTGCCCATCCGCCCGTCCGGACACCAGCGGATAGAAGATCTTGTCCTTTAATTCTTGCGGTATGCCGGGCCCGTTGTCGATGATCTCCACTCTCACCGCTTGGCGGTGGCGGCGCTTTATCAATGTGGCCTGATGCGCGACGCGGGTGCGCAATACGATGGTCCCGGTCCCCTGCATAGCCTGCGCGGCATTCCGCACGATGTTGAGCATGGTCTGTATCAACTGTTCCTTGTCCCCGACCAGCGCGGGCAGGCTGATGTCATAGTCGCGCCTTATCTTCAAGCCTTCCGGCATTTCTGCAAGCACCACGCTGCGGACACGCTCCAGGACTTCGTGTATGTTGAGCGCGCTGTAATGCGAGGCATTCTGCGGCGCAAGCAAATTTTCCATCAGTGATCGCAACCGGTCTGCCTCTTGTATGATGACCTGGGTATATTCGCGCAATGCCGGTCTTTCCAGCTCCTGCTCGAGCAGTTGTGCCGCGCCCCGTATACCACCGAGCGGATTCTTGATCTCGTGCGCGAGATTGCGAAGCAACAATCGGTTGGCCTGGGTCTGATCCAGCATCTGTTCTTCGCGCGCCAGTTTCAACGGCCGGTCTATCGCATGGAACTCCAGCAGCAAATATCGCTTGCCGAATTGCAGCGGGGTCGCGGCGCAACGCAGTTGCATCTTGCCATGGGCCTGCGTACCCAATGTCAGGTCATGCTCGATGTAGCTGGCGTTGTTCAGTATCGCCTGCTGCATCGCACTCGCAAGCTGCTCGGTATTGGTGAATACCTGTTGCAACGGATGGCCGATCAGGTTCGTAGCGCTGACGTCGAACAGGTTTTCGGTCGCCGGATTGAGGTAGGCAATGCGCGACTCTTCATCCAGCAGGATGACCGCGGTCGCCAGGTATTCCAAGGTAAGGTAGGGGATCTCGGGCATATGTTTTACTGAGCAGAAAACATGCCAAAAAAGTGACTGCGGTGGTTATGATTACTTCGGGGTTATTTTGGCAGTTTGGACAGCTCTGTCTCAAGCGCTTCGATGTTCTTGGTATGCAGGTCGACCTCATCCTGCAGCGGTTTGACCTTGGCGTCATACGCTGCGACGTTACGATAAGTCTTGCCGTCCTGCCCCTTGTAGACGTCCGGATTTGACTCGGCATCGCTCAGGTTCTGTTTGGCAGCATCGAGCGCTTTCTTCTCCGCATCCAGTTCGTCCTGCAAGATCTTGCGGCGCGTGGCATCACGCCCCTTTTGTGTTTCGCTATCCACCCTCGGAAATCCGTCGGACGCGTTCGCTGGCGGGAGCATGGTCGGCAATGGCTCCAGATTGAGCTTCTTGCCGCCCGCGAGGGGCGTGCTTGAGTAGGTCACATGCCCGTCTGCATCGACGGATTTATAGATATCGGCTTGCGCCAGCATTGGACAGGCGCACAACACCGCAAACAAATATCCAATTTTCATGTTCGTTTCCCAGGAGATAACGCGGCAAGTATAGGCCATGCATCTGACACAGACAAATATTTGCGCTTCAAAACAAAACGGGGCGCAAGCCCCGTTTCGTTATTGCGTTCCTTGCGGGACAGGGTTGTGACCCCCCCGCGAATTGCCGCAGCTAGATGCTGTAATACATATCGTACTCGACCGGATGCGTGGTCATGCGGAAGCGGGTCACCTCCTCCATCCTCAACCCGATGTACGCGTCGATGAAGTCGTTGGAGAACACGCCGCCACGGGTCAGGAACTCGCGACCCTTGTCCAGGTAATCCAGCGCCTGTTCCAGGCTGGAACACACGGTCGGGATCTTCGCATCTTCTTCCGGCGGGAGGTCGTAGAGGTTCTTGTCTGCCGGATCGCCGGGGTGGATCTTGTTCTGGATGCCGTCCAGGCCCGCCATCATCATCGCCGTGAAAGCCAGGTAAGGATTCGCGCCCGGATCCGGGAAACGCACCTCGATGCGGCGTGCCTTGTCGCTGGACACATAAGGAATACGTATCGAGGCAGAGCGGTTCTTCGCCGAGTAAGCCAGCTTGACCGGCGCTTCGAAGCCGGGGACCAGACGCTTGTAGGAATTGGTCAGCGGATTGGTGATCGCATTCAGCGCGCGGGCATGCTTGATGATGCCGCCGATATAATACAGCGCCAGCTCGGAAAGTCCGGCATAGCCGTTGCCGGCAAAAAGGTTCTTGCCGCCCTTCCAGATCGACTGGTGCACGTGCATGCCGGAACCGTTGTCGCCAACGATGGGCTTGGGCATGAAAGTCGCGGTCTTGCCATACTGATGGGCGACGTTATGCACCACATACTTCAATCCCTGCGTCCAGTCGGCGCGGCGTACCAGCGAGTTGAACTTGGTGCCGATCTCGCATTGGCCGGCCGTCGCCACTTCGTGGTGATGCACTTCGACTTCGATGCCGATCTCTTCGAGCGCCAGGCACATCGCCGCGCGGATATCGTTCAGGCTGTCGACCGGAGGGACCGGGAAGTATCCGCCCTTTACGGTAGGACGATGGCCGGTGTTGCCGCTGTCGAACTTTTCCGCGGACGACCACGCGGCTTCCTCGGAATTCACCTTGCAGAAACAGCCGGACATGTCGACCTGCCAGTTCACGGAATCGAAAATGAAGAATTCTGGTTCCGGGCCAAAATAGGCCGTATCGCCGATACCGGTGGACTTCAGGTACGCCTCGGCACGCTTGGCGATGGAACGCGGATCGCGGTCATAGCCCTTGCCGTCGGTGGGTTCCACCACGTCGCAGGTGATCACCATGGTATTTTCGTCCATGAACGGATCGATATAGGCGGTCGCGGGATCGGGCATCAGCAGCATGTCCGATGCCTGTATGCCTTTCCAGCCGGCAATGGAGGAACCATCGAACGCATGGCCTTCCTCGAATTTTTCCATGCCCATGACCTTGACCGGCACGCCCACGTGCTGCTCTTTGCCGCGAGTATCGGTAAAACGGAAATCCACGAACTTGACTTCGCGGTCCTTGACCATCTTCAAAACATCAGCTGCCGAGATCGACATAACTTTCTCCCAAACATCAAAATTAAACGACTGAACTAAAAACCCCGGATTTCAAAATGCAGAAAGCGTGCCAATCCTGCTTTCGTGGCAGAACGGCATTCTGCCATAAGGCGGATGCGCCATACAAAAAATATTTGCACCTGAAACGGGCGCTCGAAGATAACGGCGCACTATTTTTGTGCATGACTACGGAGAACGTGAACCGCGCGAAATAACTCGTCATCACGTACCAACTCATCGCAGCGCATTTGCAATTCATCAGCCCGGTACGCATTGCTTTTATCGGACTGCAGATAGATCTCCGCTTCGACCTTGCCGTCCAGATAGTGAAACACCACGCGATTTTCATGCAGATCCGGCATCCCCAGCCGGTCGGCGAGATGCTCCAGCAGCGCCGGGCGGCTGGGCAAATGCGCATTGGGTTTCGCCTTCAGGTCATCCTCGGGATCGATATGCACCATCACGTCCATCACGTGATGGTGTTTGAGTACTGCGTGACGCGCCGACTCGGCGATGTAGTGTCCTTCCGACACGCTGATCTTGGGATCGACCATTATGTGCGCGTCGACCAATGCATTGTCCGCCATCCTGCGCGTGCGCAATTCGTGCAGGCCTCGCACACCGTGAACATCGAGCAGGGTTTGCCGTATCGCCTCGACCTCATCCGCGTCCAGTCCGGTATCAATCAGCTCTGCCATCGCTTCGAATGCCAGCTTGCCGCCCATGTGCGCGATCATCACACCCACCACAGCGGCAGCGAGCAGATCGAAGAATGTGTAGCCGAGCAGATTGCCCGCTACCCCGACGATGACCACCAAGGAAGACGCAGCGTCCGAACGCGCATGCCACGCATTGGCCACCAGCATCTGCGAGCGCACCCGCTTTGCCACTGCCAGCATATAGCGGAACATGCCTTCCTTGGCCACCAGCGCAAGCGCCGCGATGGCCAGCGCCAGCGGACTGACGGCGCGCAACGCTTCCGGATGCTGCAAGCGCATCGCGGCGGCAACCAGCAACACGACGCCAAGCACCGCCAGGAATGTACCCAGTATCAGCGTCGCCGCGGTTTCAAAGCGTGCGTGGCCGTAGGGATGATCGGCGTCGGCATGCCGGTTTCCGTGCCGGTTCGCATACAGCACCAGCACATCGGAAAAAAGATCCGACAGGGAATGGAGCCCATCCGCCATCAGCGCCTGCGAATGCGAAAAAAAGCCGCCCACTACTTGAAATGAAGTCAGCGTCAAATTGATGGCGATGCTTGCCCAGGTGCTTTTTTGTGCTGCGGCATAACGTTCCGGATGCACCGGCTCGAAAGCCCCGGCCTTTTCGCGCGAAGGATGCGCGTGGGTGTGATTTTTCATGTCGCGTGCGCTAGTATGCGTGTATGGCTGTGCAGCATATCATCTACGACTATATCGTTAAACCTTCATTCAGCCACGGGCACAGCAGTGCGCCATGCCGCTTCATCCAAAATGGAGAAACATCATGGGAAAAATCACCACCATCCTGCAAGCCGCGCAACAACGCGCCCAGGAATTGAATCTACCCTACGAAGGCGCGCTGTACCCGGACGAGGCATATCAGATCACGCAAGCCGCGCCCGGCGCCAAACTGGTGGACGTGCGCAGCCGCGCTGAGCTCGACTTGGTGGGGCGCGTGGCAAACAGCGTTCAAATCGAATGGGCGACTTATCCGGGCATGAAGCGCAACCCGGGCTTCATCACACAACTCGAACAACAGGTGGACAAAGAGGCCCTGGTGTTATTCATATGCCGCAGCGGATCCCGGTCGCACCACGCTGCCGCAGCGGCGACCCAGGCCGGATACGGCGACTGTTATAACGTGCTGGAAGGATTCGAGGGAGAATTGGACGCCAGCAAACACCGCAACTCAACCGGCGGTTGGCGTAGGGCGGGACTGCCTTGGGAACAGAGCTAGGCGTTCAATCCCGTCAGGTTTTGTAATCGATAGTCAGCGGTGCGTGATCCGAAAAGCGCTGCGCCTTGTAGATGCTTGCCGCCTCGGCGCACGCCGCGATGCCCGGCGTGGCGATCTGGTAGTCGATGCGCCAGCCGACATCCTTGGCCCATGCCTGGCCGCGGTTCGACCACCAGGTGTACGCTTCCAGTTCCGGCTGCAAGCGGCGAAACACATCGACAAAGCCGACCACATCGAACACCTCGGTCAACCAGGCGCGTTCTTCCGGCAGGAAACCGGAATTCTTACTGTTGCCGCGCCAGTTCTTCAGGTCGATCTCACGGTGCGCGATATTCCAGTCGCCGCAGATCAGCACCTCGCGTCCGCTGGCGCGCAATTCTCTCAGGTGCGGAAGGAAAGCTGCCATGAACTTGAACTTGACTGCCTGGCGCTCCTCGCCGCTGGAACCGGATGGCAGATAGACCGACACCACGCTGAAGCCGGCATAGTCGGCACAGATATAACGCCCCTCCGCGTCGAACTCGTGGATGCCCAGGCCTGAAACGACCTGCTCCGGCCGCACGCGGCTATAGATGCCCACGCCGCTGTACCCCTTTTTTTCAGCGTAATGGAAATAGCCGTGATAACCGTCGGGTGCAAGCATCTCCCTGGTCATATCCGCGGCTTGCGCCTTGAGTTCCTGCAAACAGATTATGTCGGCATCCAGCCCGGCCAGCCATCCAAAAAAGCCTTTGCTTGCGGCTGAACGAATCCCGTTCAGATTGATCGTGATGATGCGCATGAAAAATATCCGGGGTAGTCGCGTGAGACATTATAATGTGCGGCACCGATCCACCAAGCTGCATTCAACATGCCCAACTTCCGACTGGACTTCATCCGCTTTGCCGTGCAGCAAAAAGTGTTGTGCTTCGGCGAATTCAAAACCAAGGCAGGGCGGTTGTCGCCTTACTTCTTCAATGCCGGGTTGTTCAACGACGGCGCGTCGCTCCGGGGCCTGTCGCAGTTCTACGCGCAGGCCATTCTTGCCTCCGGCGTTCCATTCGACACGCTGTTCGGCCCCGCCTACAAAGGTATCCCGCTGGCTGCCGGAACCGCGATCGCGCTTGCCGAACAGGGCAGCAACGTGCCCTATTGCTACAACCGCAAGGAGGCCAAAGACCACGGCGAAGGGGGTATGACAGTGGGTGCGCCATTGCAAGGACGCGTGCTGATCATCGATGATGTGATATCTGCCGGGACCTCTGTGCGCGAATCCATCGACCTGATCGGCGCAGCAGGAGCAGAACCTTGCGGCGTGGTGATCGCGCTGGACCGCATGGAGCGGGGACAGGGTGAACTCTCTGCAGCACAGGAGGTAGAACACAACTATGGCATCCCGGTGGTGTCCATCGCAACGCTGGACGACTTGCTCGGCTATTTGCAAAGTGAAGCCGGTATGGTGCAAAATCTGGCCACGGTCCAATCCTATCGTGACCGTTATGGAGTAAAGAATGACAGTTGAAAGTGCTTACAGCGTTGCGGGGCGTTCCGCCAGCTTCGCAAAAGTGGAACACCGCACACCTGTTTATCGCGCGATGATTCTGGCCGCGCTGACCCTCGGGCTCACCTTCAGCCTGCCCGTCTCGGCAAAGCTGTATAAGTGGGTGGATAACGATGGCGTCACCCATTACGGCGAAGTCGTCCCCCCGGAATATGCCAACAAGGACAAGGTCGAACTGGACAAAAATGGGCAAGTGGTAAAAAAAGATGAAGTGATGACTCCCGAGAGGCGCCGTGCCAAGGAACAGGAAGATGCCAAGAAACACGCAGATGAAAAGGCCGCTCAAGACCAGCAGCTTCGCGACAAAACCCTGCTCAACACATACAGCAACGTGAAGGAAATCGATCTGGCGCGCAACCGCAGCTTGCAGCAGATAGATGCCCGCCTCAACACGATCAATTCTGCAATCAAGTCTTCCAAAGCGGATTTGTCCGCATTGCAAAGCGAAGCCGACGGCTACGCCAAAAGGAACAGGGCAGTTCCCGAATCCCTGCAGGAAGATCTGCGCAATGCCCAGGCCAGGCTCGACAAGCTGAACAAGGACCTGATGCAACCCCAGGCGGAAAAAGCCGCGGTAGTGTCACGCTATGATGCCGACAAGGCGCGCTACACGGAATTGACCGGGGGGAAATAAGCCCCTCCCGATTCGACACGCTTGAATGCGGCCGGAGCAAAGGCCGCAGCATCGTTACAACGTTTCAAACTTTCCCGCCGTGGCGTCGTAGCCCAGCAGTTCACCCTGCTCTATATCGAAATACCAGCCGTGCAAAGCGAGCTTGCCCTGTTCCACACGCTCGCGTATCCAGGAAAATGTCATCAGGTTTTTCAGGGAGACCAGGATCGCCTGCTGCTCGCAGGCGCGGTGGCGAACCTTGCTGCTCTCATGCGCATGCTCCCGCTCCACCTTTTGCCGTGCGGCATCCGCTATATCCATCCACCTCGCGATAAAGGGCTGTTGCTTATCCACGCTGCCTTCCAGCAGGGCATGGATGCCGCCGCACTGCGCGTGTCCCAGCACGATGATGTGCTGCACCGCCAGATTGCGCACGCCGAACTCGAGCGCAGCGCTGGTGCCGTGATAATGGCCTTGATTCTCCGCGGGGGGAACCAGGTTGGCGACGTTGCGGATCACGAACAGATCGCCCGGCTCACAGTCCAGAACCAACGCTGGATCGACCCGCGAGTCGCAACATGCCACCACCAAAGCCTTAGGAGTTTGTCCGAACTGGACCAGATCCTGGAACCGTTCCCCGCCTGCCGCGAAATGGCGCTCGCGAAAACGCCGGAACCCCTCGATAAGCAGCTGCGGAGAGCTCATGCTCCAGTCAGCTTGACCAGCGCCTCGCGGTACTTGTCAGCGGTCTTTTGCAGCACGTCCTGCGGGATACGCGGCGCGGGAGGCCGCTTGTTCCAGCCCGATGATTCCAGCCAGTCGCGCACGAACTGCTTGTCGAAACTGGGCGGATTGCTGCCCACATGATATTGATCGGCGGGCCAGAAACGCGAGGAGTCCGGCGTCAGCGCCTCGTCGATCAGAAACAGCTTGCCCGCTTCATCGACACCGAACTCGAACTTGGTATCGGCGATGATGATGCCCCTGGTCGCGGCATAGTTCGCCGCCTCGGTGTATAGCGCAAGCGTGGCATCGCGCACTTCCTTTGCGCGCGCCTCGCCGAGCAGCTCGACCGCCTGCGCAAAAGAGATGTTCTCGTCGTGATCGCCCACGGCAGCCTTGGTGGAAGGCGTGAACAGGGGTTCGGACAGCTTTTCCGCTTCGCGCAATCCGGCGGGCAGCGGGATGCCGCACACCTTGCCGGTCTTCTGGTAATCCTTCCATCCCGAGCCGACCAGATAGCCGCGCACGATAGCCTCGATCGGCAAGGGCTTGAGTTTCCTGGTGACGAAAGCCCGCCCGCGCACCTGTGCCTTTTCCGCTTCGGTCTTTACCACGGACTCCGGTGAGATGCCGGTCAGATGATTGGGGATGACGTGCCGGAGTTTGTTGAACCAGAAATTCGACACGGTGGTGAGCACCTCGCCCTTGTCCGGTATCGGGTCGGGCAGGATCACATCGAATGCCGAAAGGCGGTCGGTCTGCACCACGAGCAGCTTGTCGTCTCCAACGGCATAAAGGTCGCGCACCTTGCCCCGGTGCAGGAAAGGCAGGCTCTTGATGTCGGACTGCAGCAGCGTCACACTCACTGCGCGGCTCCGGACGCGGCGGCGATCGCATGTTTCAAGCTCTCGGCGGTTTGCGGCGGATACAACACAGTGACCGTTTTGCCGTTTGCGTCGAGGACCACCAAAGTCACCCTCGCCCCGCCCTTGTCGGCGATGAATGCGCGGCCTTCCGGGGTGTTGGAATCAGTCAGCAGGAACTCTACCTGCCCGGCATACTGGTCGCGTATGCCATTCATCACCTCGATCAGGTCGAAGCTTTGCACCGCATTCTTGTCGCGCACCAGCACGACGGCCGGTTTGCCCTTGCCGATGCGCGACAAGTCGTCGCTGAAACCGCGCGGCAGATTCAGTGCGATCACAACCGCGAACAGCAGCATAATGCCGGCCACGATCCACTTTACCTTGCCCGATTTCTTTGGTCCCCCGGCGGCGCTGGAATTGTTTCCGGCTTCACTCATTTTTTTCCCCGGCAATGATGATTACAAGGCAAGCAGCGTGGTCGCCTTGACGGCGTCCGCCTGTTTGTTGCGGAACGCCTGCAAACGCCGGGCAAGCTCGCCGTCATTCAATGCCAGCATCGCCACGGCGAACAGTCCGGCATTGGCCGCTCCGGCTTCGCCGATCGCAAAGGTCGCCACCGGGATCCCCTTGGGCATCTGCACGATGGACAACAATGAATCGAGCCCTTGCAGATACTTGGACGGCATCGGCACACCGAGCACCGGCAGCGTCGTCTTGCCTGCGATCACCCCGGCCAGATGCGCAGCGCCGCCGGCGCCGGCGATGAAACACCGCACGCCCTGCGCGCTGACATCCTTGATGTAATCGAACAGCAGGTCGGGCGAGCGGTGCGCCGAAATCACCCGCGCGTCGTACGCGACGCCGAAATCCTGCAATTGCTTTGCAGCCTGTTGCATGACATCCCAGTCACTGGCGCTGCCCATCAAAATCGAGACCAGAGGTTTATTCATCGCGTTACGTCTCTTTGTGATAGCGGACGATGCGATCCACCTCGTTCTTAGAGCCGAGGATGACCGGCACGCGCTGATGCAGGCCGGTGGGCTTGATGTCCATGATGCGCTCATATCCGGTGGAGGACACGCCGCCCGCCTGCTCTACGATGAAGGACATCGGATTGGCTTCGTAAAGCAAGCGCAGCTTGCCGGCCTTGCTCGGATCCTTGGTGTCCTTCGGATACATGAACACGCCGCCGCGCACCAGGATGCGATGCACTTCCGCCACCATCGACGCCACCCAGCGCATGTTGAAATTTATACCGCGCGGCCCAGTCTTGCCGGCAATGCATTCATCGACATAACGCTGCACCGGCTTTTCCCAGTGGCGCTCGTTCGAGGCATTGATCGCGAATTCCAGCGTGTCCGCCGCTATCTTCATGTTCGGATGCGTCAGCATGAATTCGCCGATGTCGCCATCCAGCGTGAAGCCATTTACGCCGTGGCCGGTGGTGATCACCAGCATGGTTGCCGGTCCATAGATCGCATAACCCGCGCAAACCTGCGTGGTGCCGGGCTGCAGGAAGTCCGCAGCGGCCGGGTTCTCCACGCCCTTGGGCGCGCGCAGGATCGAGAAGATCGTGCCGACGGAGATGTTCACGTCGATATTCGAAGAACCGTCCAGCGGATCGAATACCAGCAGATATTTGCCCTTGGGGTATTGCGCCGGGATGGCATAGACATCATCCATCTCCTCGGAAGCCATCGCCGCAAGATGGCCGCCCCATTCTGTCGACTTGATGAACACCTCGTTGGTGATGATGTCCAGCTTCTTCTGCGTCTCGCCCTGCACGTTCTCGCTGCCGGCGCTGCCGAGCACGCCGATCAGCGCGCCCTTGTTGACATCGTGCGCGATCTGTTTGCATGCCATGATCACGTCGCTGATCAGGCCAGTGAAATCGCCGCTTGCCTTCCCCGGTATCGCGCGCTGTTCTTCGATGATGAATTGGACCAGACTCTTGCTCATGATATTTCCCCCGCCTTTTTTGGTTTGTCAGCGGGCGATTTTACCGCTTTTCCGTATCGCCCTCCACGGCTATTTGAAAATCATCGCAGCATCGATGGAGCGCGAACTATTCCCAGCCGCCTGCCTTCATGCGTGGAGACTGCAACCCGGCGGTTGGTGCAATACTGCCGTTCATCCGGAATCCCCCGCCTCTAGTCAGACTGGGGTGGAATCACTAGAATCTTTCGCCTAACATCCGTCCCAATCCAAGAAAGGAACTGAAATGAAAAACGCAAAAGGCTTTACGCTGATCGAATTGCTGGTCGTCGTGGGCATAATCGGCATATTGACAGTGTTTGCGCTGCCCGCCTATACGAACTACGTGATCAGGGGAAAGATCCCCAGCGCTACATCGAATCTCGCCGCCAAGCGGGTACAGATGGAACAGTATTACCAGGACAACCGCACCTATGTGGGCGGCACGGCATGCAATAACGACACCACCGTCAGCCAATATTTCACTTTTTTCTGCACAGGTGCGGGAGCGCCAACCGCGACGACTTATATCATCACGGCAACGGGCACCGGCACGATGCAAGGATTTACCTATACGGTCGACCAGTCCAACGCCAAGACATCAACCATCGTAGCCCCGGCACGCAAAGCGTTTATCGCCACCAGCAATTCATGCTGGATAACCAATACAGGCGGCTCATGCTAAACATCGGCAAACAACCCGGCGTCACGCTGATCGAATTGGTGGTGGGCATCACCATCGTCGGCATATTGCTGATGCTCGCGATCCCGAGTTACAAGACGTGGATACAGCATCAGCAGGTGCGCACCGGTGCCGAATCGATATTGAACGGCCTGCGCCTGGCGCGCAATGCGGCGGTGAGCAACAACTCGACCGCGCGTTTCGTGCTGTGCGACGCGAACAACAAAACCGCGACATGGGAAGTATTGGCTGCTTCCGCGACAGCCCCAGCACCGACTGCTTCACTGGCATGCGCGGGTGCCAGTCCCGGCTCCAACGCTGCCGCCGGGGACATCCGGGTGGAGGAGCGCTCCGCCAAGGAAGGAACGAAGTTGGTGCAAATCATATCGGTGCCTGCCGGGGCAACCATGGTGACGTTCAACAGTCTCGGGAGAGTCGTGAATCTGAATCCGGTTGATAACAGCCTCCCGTTCTCACAGATCACCGTCTGCATGGCGCTGGACAATGCCTGCAGCAATACAGACGACAGTGACCGCCCGTTGCAGATCAACGTGCAGACCGGGGGTGACGCCAGGATGTGCGACCCTTCGCCGCTTTTGGCAGCCAATGACCCGAGACATTGTTAACGGAACCTTGATCATGAATACGAAGCCCGCCAAGACCCAGCAGAAAGGCTCCATGATATTGGAGGCGATGATCGCCATCCTGATATTCTCGATGGGCATCCTGGCGCTGGTCGGTTTGCAGGCAACCGCGATCAACACGGCATCGGATGCCAAATATCGCAGCACCGCCGGGTTTCTGGCAGATCAGATTATAGGCACGGTGTGGGCCGCCCGGCAGAATTCCACCACTGCGGGGGTTTCCAACGTGATCGTCGCCAACCCCGATCCGACCTTTGCATGCAACCCCTGCAATTCCACCACAGGCAACGCCTATACCCAGGCATGGGCGGCGAGCGGCGTGGCCGCCAATCTGCCGGGTGGACAGGC
Organism: uncultured beta proteobacterium; assembly: GCA_963723415.1. Taxonomy (GTDB): domain Bacteria; phylum Pseudomonadota; class Gammaproteobacteria; order Burkholderiales; family Gallionellaceae; genus Gallionella. Next base: position 279,621 of record CAVRQB010000005.1, read on the forward strand.
AAGCATCGTGATCAATGGAGCCCAGGTGACCGTCACCGTGGAATGGACCCCGCCTAAACAGAAGGCGACAGCTGCTGCGATTACCCACCGCCATGTTGTTTCGACTTTCATCAATTGACCCTCACGCCTACCGGTTCTCCATGAAAAACGATCCTGACAACATGCGCATCAAGGCAAATGCCGGCTTCAGCATCATCGATATCATGGTGGGGATGGTGATCGCGATGCTGGGAATGATCATCATCTTTCAGGTCTTTTCCGTATCCGAGAGCGTGAGGCGCACCACGACCAGCGGGGGGGATGCCTTGCAGAATGGCACGGCGGCGCTGTTCATGTTGGAGAACTCATTGAAACAGGCAGGGTATGGGATACTTGCCAGCACCAACATCCCGCCGCTCCCTTCCGACCCGGCCAACACTGCGCCGGTGACGATCACGTCGGGCGCTACAAGCGCAGCATCTGACACCATCGTTCTGACCTACCGGCCCAGCAGCGGAACGAACAGCTGGGATTACGGCACCTTCCCTCCCAATCCCACCGGTTTTCCGGCGATTGCCGTCCCCCCGCTTACCGTAGAAACCATCAGCGTCAACAATCAGGCGCAGCTGGTCTCCACGATCGGCGGCGTGGCCTCGGTGCTTTCCGACGGGATCGCATTGATGAGAGCGGAATACGGAATCGATGCAAACGGCGACGGGATAATTTCGGGCAACGAATGGACGCCGGCGACGGGTGCCGCAAACGCCACTGTTGCAAACAATCCCAGGAGCGTGCTGGCCGTGCGCATCGTCGTGGTCGCGCGCAGCGCGCAACCGGAAGTCACCCGCGATGCAACCGGGCAGATCCTCCCGGTGACCCAATGCGCCACCACGCAAGTGAATCCAACGTGGATCGACAGCGCGACCGTGCCGTTGGACCTTTCCGGCGGCCTTGGATTGGCGACGACCGACAACTGGATGTGTTACCGCTACAAGACGTTTGAAAACACTGTGCCGATCCGCGGCTGATGCGGGCTGGAGATAATGATGAATGCAGGCAGAACCAACATACGCAGAATAACCCCACCGCGCAGCCAGCGCGGGGTAGTGCTGCTCATCGCACTGATCCTGTTGGTGGTGATGACTTTGGCCGGCATCGGCATGATGCGCTCGGTGGATACCGGCAGCGTGATCGCGGGGAACATGGCTTTCAAGCAGGCGACGCTGAATGCGAGCGATGCCGGCACCAGTACCGCTTTCAACGCGCTGATAGCGGTGGCCAACAGCAGCAACCCGTTGGACAAGGCTATATTGAACTTCGATGGCAACAACACAGCGCCCTGTGCCGACGCCCCCGGGGCAACGGCTGTGGTGGGAGGCGTGCCGGTTTGCGCGGGTGCCAACATCAACCTGCCCGGATATTTCTCAACACCGATCAATCCGTGCGAGGTTCTCGGCCAGACCTCCGGCAATGAAGCCGTCACCGGCGCCGGCTGTTCGCCGACGCAGAACCAGTGGTGGACGATCGCTTCGAACTGGAATAACGCAGTCACGCTGCCGCCGGTGACCGATCCGGCGAACGGCAACACCATTGCAACGGTCAGCTATCTGATCCATCGCATGTGCCGGCTGTCTGGCCAATCCCCGAGTGCGGGACAACAGTTGTGCCAGACCTATGTCACACCTGCAACGGGCTGCAGCAAGACACAGCTCGAACCATGCACCGGCACTTCCGTGTTCTACCGTATCACCTCGCGGTCGGTGGGACTGCGCAACACGGTCACTTATACACAAACGCTGGTATTGATTGGAACTTGAAAAATTGCAGTACCTCTTTCCTTTCGAAAGAGCATTGAGTCGAGACGTACAGGAGGCCATCATGGCAAACGTAAAAAATATGATCCGCAAATTTCAATTCACGGCCCTGGTGATAGGCCTGGCCCTGGGGGTCAACGGTCTGTCCCACGCTGCGGTCACCGATCTTTCCTCCGCGCCCCTGCAGACTTCCACCAGCAACGCCGTGCTGCCTAACCTGATGTTCATGCTGGACGATTCGGGGAGCATGGCATGGGATTATCTCCCTGACCCGGCCCAGTATTTCGCCGGCTATTACGGCTTCAACAGCAACCAGTGCAATGGTACCTACTACGACCCCAACACTACCTACACCCCCCCGGTCGATTCCGCCGGCAACAGTTTCCCGACCTTCCCGTTCACCGCTGCGCCGGTGGACGGCTACGCCTACAAGGCCGGCACCAATACCAAGGTGGTGAACCTGAACACCGGCTTTACCGGGGGCAGCGGCAGCGGCACGAGCGGCTACAAGACGTACTCCGGACCGGCATTTTATTATACATACAGCGGCACGCAGACTACAGGCGCGCAAAAGAACTATTTCAATACTTCGAGCACGTTCTATCAGGAATGCAGTAGCGCGATCGGCGCTGCGCCGGGCAATGCAGTGTTCGCACAGACCATCATGACCACCACCTCTCCGACCGCCAAACTCGCGATACCGGGCAATAACGCAGTGATCACGGTGGCCGCTCCGAAAACCGCGAGCAATTCTGCGGTCAGCGGCATCACGGTGGGCGGAGTGCAGATCATGAGCGCCTCGACCAGCTCATCCAGCTCGACCATGTCTGCCAACACACTGGCCGGCTTCATCGTGCAGTACATCAACAACTGCACGACGGCAATGACCGGGAACTGCACCGTGACCGGCGGGACCGGCTATAGTGCGGTACAGGGCACAGGCACAAATGCCAACGTCGTCACGATCTCGGGTCCCGGCGGTGCGATAGTCATCAGCAGCACCGGCAACCTGACGGAAACCGTGACCACCCCCTTCCCGACGCTGACCGCTACTTCGATCACCGGGCTTACGGTGGGCGGCCTCCCGTTAATATCCGCTTCCACGGTGTCCACGACGAACAACCTCGCGCTGGCAACCAGTCTCGCCGCCCAGATCACCTCGTATGGTTATTGCACAGCCACGGTAGGGACAGGGACATCGGCCAACACTGTCACGATAGTCTGCCCGTATGCAGCCTCGGCCTTGCCGGGTCTCGTGACCACCTCTCCCGCGCAGGGGGGCAGCGGGGTCGTGGTAGTGCCCAATGCCCTGTTTTCACAAGCGAGCTCTCCCACCCAGTTGCAGAACTTCTCCAACTGGTACACCTACTACAGCAACCGCATGTTGATGATGAAAACCTCGGTGGGGCTGGCGTTCTCGCCGATCAATTCCACATACCGCATCGGGTTCATGACGATGAACAACAACGTCCCCCCCGATTTCCTGGACATCAACACATTCGTCGGCAATACGCTGCCGGCCAATACCTGCCCTGCGGGTTCCGGCCTGTGCCAGAAGGATCTTTGGTACACCATGCTCTATGGCGCCTCTGCGGGCAATTCCACGCCGCTGCGCGAAGCGCTTTCGCACGTGGGTCAACTGTACGCGCATAGATTCGGCTCCATCACCACCTACACAGCCACGATCACGGTGAGCGGGAACGGCAGCACCGCGGTGGACGACATAACAGTGAACGGCGTTGACTTGTTTCCGGAGAATGCCAATTCAAACCCGCTGGCGACGCCGATCGAAAACAGCGCCGCCGCTCTCGCGATCGATATCGCCAACCAGATCAATGCACCGGATGTAACCGCATTCGGCGCGACGGTGGGCACAGGGGCATCGGCCAACGTCGTGACGATAACCGGCCCGGCAAGTGCGCTAGGCTACGCGCCGCAGGTCACCGACAGCGGCCCGATGACAGAAGTGGCCACCTCGTTCACCGCCAGCACCACTACCGCGCAGCTGAACGGCGTTACACCCCTGGATCCGATCCAGTACTCCTGCCAGCAGAACTTCGTGATTCTTTCCACAGACGGCTACTGGAACGGCCCCAATACCTACGACCTGAACAACAATCCGGTCGGCCAACAGGATGGCCTCGAACCCCGCCCGATGAATGACGGCGGCACGGCGGCCAGCATGACCCAGACGCAAATAGTCAAGTATACGAGCCAGGTGCAGCAGGGGACATCGGTGCCGCAAGGTTTAGTCACCCAATTGCAAATCTCGACGATGTATTTGGAGCAGAGCACCAAGAGCGGTAGCACTTGGGGCGCATATAAATATACGAATGGCGCGAGTTGTGCGCCGGGTAGTTCAACCAAATGTATGTACACCATTTCCACTGCCAACAACAGCACTGCTTGGACCGCGTCAGCCGCTACATGGAATAATGCGACCACCTGCACGACGAACTTTAACGCAAGTGTTACGACCACCACCACGTCAGGCAACGGGACAAGCTGTCAATACTCGTCCGGTTCCTGGGTCAACACATCCAGTCCTCCCTGTGTTACGGCCACACAACCGAGCGGGCCGAGCTATACCGTTGCAACCGTGGTCACCCAATGCGGCTGGAGCACTCCTAGCATAACGGGCGTCGCTTCATGCACGCCGAGTGCCAGCTCTACCCAGCAGATCACCTGCCCCGGTACTGCCTATACCGGCCCTACTCCGGTGGCCTCGTGCACGACTACCGCGGCATCCTCCGGCAACCAGTACATCGCCACGACCTGCCAAACCAATACCACCGTGACAGTGACCAATTCCTGCACGGCGGCGACGGCCGGCGCCTCCAACAACTACACGACCACGACCTGTACCGGCGGCGGCGGCGGCACCCCGAACACGCTGGCCGACGTGGCGGAGTACTACTACGTCACCGATCTGCGCGACAACTCGCTGGGCAACTGCACCGGCGCGCTCGGCGCCGGCATCGACGTGTGCCAGGACGACGTGCCGCACGCCGGCCTCGATGCGCAGTCTCAGCAGCACATGACGACCTTTACGCTCGGGCTGGGCGCTCGAGGCAAGATGGTGTATCCGACACCGCCCCTGACGCCCTACCAGGACCTGACCACCTCCTGCAACCCCGCGACGGATGGTGATTTCTGCGCGATCCTCACCGGGCCGCAGGCGACCTCGTCGATCTGCTCCTGGCAGGCTGCCGGTACCGTGTGCAACTGGCCGGTTCCCGTTTCGGGCAGCAACACCAACGTGGACGACCTGTGGCACGCCGCAGTCAACGGTCGCGGCCTCTATTTCAGCGCCACCGATCCGAATACGCTGGGGGCCGGCTTGACCAAGGCCCTGGCGGGGATCCAGTCCCGGGTGGGCGCAGCCTCGGCATCTGCCACCAGCAGCCCGAACCTTACCCAGTCGAACAACTTCCTCTTCAGCGCGACCTATGCTTCGGCAGTATGGACCGGCGATGTTACATCCCGGACGATCGATCCGACCACGGGCGATGTATCGGCGACCATCAACTGGGACGCGCAGTCGCAACTGGACTCGCTGATCAACAGCGACCCGTCTGCCGACAAATCGACGAACCGCAAGGTCTATATGTTCGATAGTGCCAATACATACGGAACCAATCTCAAGCCCTTCCTTTATGGCAACATGACCGCAACCGAGCAGGGCTATTTCAACAACCAGTGCAATCCGGGCGTTGCGGTACTGTCGCAGTGCACGACGTCGAATCTGTCGGCGGGACAGATCACCAGCGGCAACCTGGGTGTGAATCTGGTCGATTACCTGCGCGGCAGCCAGGCGCTGGAGTCACCGATCGCGATTTACCGCCCGCGCACCCACTTCCTTGGAGACACGGTCAACTCGAAGCCGCTCTATTTGCAATTCCCGATATACAGCTTCACCGATCCGGGATACAGCGCCTTTGTAACTCAACAGACGACCACATCGCCGCGCCAGGGCGTGCTCTACGTGGGGGCCAACGACGGCATGCTGCATGCGTTCAATGTCAATACCGGAATCGAAATGTGGGCGTATGTGCCCAAGATCGTGATGCCCAATCTCTACAAACTGGCCGATGCGCAATATGCCACCCAGCATCAATATTATGTGGATGGCTCGCCCCAGACGATGGATATCTACGTGGCGTCGGCCACCAACAATCTAAGCGTGGGTTGGCATACGATACTGGTCGGCGGCCTGGGTTTGGGCGGTCAGGGATTCTATGCGCTGGATGTGACCAATCCGTCCAGTCCGCAAGCATTGTGGGAGATCTGTTACAACAGCGCCCTGTGCGCGATTTCCGACCCCGATCTGGGCTACAGCTACGGCAACCCCATCATCACCAAACGCAGCACCGATGGAAGATGGGTGGTATTGGTGACGTCGGGTTACAACAATGGCGCCGGCAGCGGGAAAGGCACCCTATTCGAACTGGATGCGGTGACCGGTGCGGTGCTGCACAAGACCACGACGGATGCGACGGCGACCAATCCGCCCAGCGGCCTGGCCAAGATCAGCTCCTGGATTGACAGTATCGCCACCAACTATACGTCGAGATACGTGTACGCCGGCGACCTGAACGGGAATGTCTGGCGCTTCGACCTGGGGGTGCCCGGTCCCGATGTGGCGCCCATATCAACGATGATCGCTTCCCTGAAGGACCCCTCGGGCGTGGCTCAATCGGTGACCACACGCCCAGAACTGGCCGACCCCCTGAACGACGTCACAAATTCGCTGACCGGAACCGGGAACCCCGGCGTGTTTGTGGCCACGGGTCGCTATCTCGGCGCGTCCGACGTGTCGAACTACCAGGTTCAGTCGGTCTATGCGATCAAGGATGACCTGACCAAAACGGGCGCTGCGGACTATTACCCCAACCCGCGCACCTATGCCACGAAACCGTTTGTTCAGCAGTTTCTCTACCAGCCTACATCGACTACGCGCACAGTCAGCGCCAACAATGTCAACTGGTCGACAGATTCCGGCTGGTATGTGGATTTCGTGATCTATGATTCCTCCAACAATCCGGTCGTCCCAGCCGTTTCACCGGGTGAAAGAGTGAACATCGATCCGCAATTGGTGAATGGCACGCTGATCGTGGTAACGAACATCCCGTTTTCAAGCGTGTGCACCGCGGGCGGAACCAGCTGGCAATACAGCTTCAATTTCTTGTCAGGGTCCAACGTTGCGGGCAGTATCAATGCCGGATCACTGCTGAATAACGGCTCGGCATTGACAGCGGGCTTCACCATCGTCAGATTGTCGGACGGGGAACTGAAGGCCCTGATCACCGATGCGACAGGCGATGTGAATACCACTTCGCCGCCGACTCACGGTACCGGGTCGACGCAACAGACCTCCTGGCGCGAGCTGACGCCGCAATAGCTGGCATCTGCAGGCAGCAAAGCCGGGCCCGCATGACGCGGGCTCGGTTATTTTATACTGCGAAACCTGTCGGGCTTGGGCTGCCCATCAATCCGGAATATTTGCATCGTCAAATAGCAGGGGCGCGATAAATCGCGCCCCTGCATGTGTCCAACCGAATGATCCCGTTTATTTGACGACGGCTTTCAGTTCACCCTTGGCATAACGGTTCGCCATCGCCTCCAGCGAGATCGGCTTGATCTTGCCGGCCTGGCCGGCGCTGCCGAAGGCTTCGTAGCGCGCCTTGCAGATCTCCTTCATCGCCTTGGTGGACACTGCCAGGAATTTGCGTGGGTCGAAATCCTTGGGGTTCTGCGCCAGGTAGCGGCGCACCGAACCGCTGGATGCCATGCGCAGGTCGGTGTCGATGTTGACCTTGCGCACGCCGTGCTTGATGCCCTCTACGATCTCCGACACCGGCACGCCGTAGGTCTGTCCCATGTCGCCGCCGAATTCGTTGATGATCTTCAGCCATTCCTGAGGCACCGAGGACGAGCCGTGCATCACCAGATGGGTGTTGGGGATGCGCGCATGGATCTCCTTGATGCGGCCGATCGCCAGCGTCTCGCCGGTGGGCGGCTTGGTGAACTTGTATGCGCCGTGCGAAGTGCCGATCGCGATGGCCAGCGCATCCACTTGGGTCAGCTTGACGAATTCGGCGGCTTCGTTCGGGTCGGTCAGCAGCTGGTCGTGGGTCAGCACGCCTTCCGCGCCGTGGCCGTCTTCCTTTTCGCCCATGCCGCTCTCCAGCGAGCCCAGGCAACCCAGCTCGCCCTCAACCGACACGCCGACCGCGTGGGACATGTCGACGACGCGGCGGGTGACGTCTACGTTGTATTCAAAAGAGGCGGGTGTCTTGGCGTCTTCCTTCAGCGAGCCGTCCATCATCACGCTTGAGAAGCCGGATTTGATCGCGTTGATGCACACCGCCGGAGAAGCGCCGTGGTCTTGGTGCATCACGACCGGGATGTGCGGGTAGGTTTCGATCGCGGCCGCGATCAGGTGGCGCAGGAATGCTTCGCCGGCATATTTGCGCGCGCCGGCCGAGCCCTGCATGATCACCGGGCTGTTGGTTTCGTCGGCCGCTTCCATGATCGCCTTGACCTGTTCCAGGTTGTTGACGTTGAACGCGGGAAGGCCGTAGCCGTTCTCGGCCGCGTGATCGAGTAGTTGACGCATAGATACTAAAGCCATTTTTTCCTCCTGATTAAAAATTTAGATTCGGATGTTACAGTCCAAGCACGGATGACTGCAGATTGATCTGGATGGTATATTACTCCACGGTCAGCGCTTGTGCTGATCGCCCACCTTGACGATCTTCATCGTGTTGGTGTGCCCGGACTGGCCGATCGCTTCACCCAGGGTCATCACCATCAGGTCCCCGTTTGCTACCATCTTCAGTCGCACCAGTTCATCCTCCGCGTCCCGCAGCGTCTGCGCATGGTCGGTTGAAGTGCTTTCAAATGCGATCGGATGCACCCCGCTGAACAGCGTCACCTTGCTCAACGTCTCCGGCAGAGGCGTCATCGCAAAGATCGGCACGCCGGCATTGAGGCGCGACATCCACAGCGGGGTCGAACCGGATTGCGTCAACGCGACGATCGCCTTCACCTTGAGGTGCGAGGCTGCGAACAACGCCGACATCGCGATGGACTGGTCGACGCGGGAGAATTTCTGCGCGGCGGTGCGGCGATCGAACATATGGTCATCATCCTCGGCTTCGGCCTTGACGCAGATGCGCGCCATCGCTTCTATGGTTTCGACCGGGTAGTCGCCTACTGCGGTCTCTGCAGACAGCATCACCGCATCGGTGCCGTCCAGCACTGCATTCGCCACGTCCGATACTTCGGCGCGAGTCGGTATCGGGTTCGTAATCATCGATTCCATCATCTGCGTCGCGGTGATCACCAGCCGATTCTTTTCGCGCGCGATCTTGATCATGCGCTTTTGCAAACCCGGCACTGCCGCGTCGCCGACCTCAACGCTCAGGTCGCCGCGCGCCACCATGATCGCATCCGACGCCTCGATGATATCCTTCAATGCCGGGATCGCTTCGGCCCGCTCGATCTTGGCCATCAGCAAGCTCTTGCCGCCGGCCGCGTGCATCAACTGGCGGGCCATGCGCATGTCATCGCCGCTGCGCGGAAACGACACCGCGAGGTAATCGGCCCTGATCAGCGCGGCGGTCTTGATGTCTTCCTTGTCCTTGTCGGTCAAAGCGGGTGCGGTCAGCCCGCCGCCCTTGCGATTGATGCCCTTGTTGTTGGACAGCACACCGCCGCGCACGACCTTGCAAATGATCTCATTGCCCTTCACTTTGGTGACCTGGAATTCCAGCATGCCGTCGTTGAGCAGCAATATCGTTCCGGCACTGACGTCGTTGGGCAGTTCCTTGTAATCGAGACCGACGCGTTCCTGGTTGCCCGGTCCGTCCAGCGACGCGTCCAGGATGAAGATGTCGCCGTCATTCAGTTCTATCTTGTCATTCACGAATTTGCGTATGCGTATCTTCGGCCCCTGCAGATCGGCCAGGATGCCCACCGTGCGTCCGCAGGCCTCGGCCACCTCACGCACCATTTCGGCCCGCTTCATGTGATCCTGCGCGGAGCCGTGCGAAAAATTCATCCGCACCAGATCGACTCCGGCCCGTATCATCTGTTTCAGAATTTTTGGGTCGTTCGACGCGGGGCCCAGCGTTGCAACTATCTTGGTTCTACGCAGCATGTGATTTCATTGTTTCCTGTTATTGTTGTCGGCGCTTCTCTCATTGTTGCTCACCGGCGCGTTGTTCCAGGATCTCGACGGCGGGCAATTTCTTGCCTTCGAGGAACTCCAGAAAAGCGCCGCCGGCGGTGGAGATGTAGGACACCTTGTCATAGATGCCATACTTCTGGATCGCGGCGATGGTGTCGCCGCCGCCCGCCAACGTGAAGGCCTTGGTTGCGGCGATCGCCATCGCGATCTTTTTGGTGCCCTCGCCGAACTGGTCGAACTCGAACACGCCGACCGGACCGTTCCACACCACCGTGCCGGCATTCATGATGATGTCCACCAGCTCCTGCGCGGATTTGGGGCCGATGTCGAATATCATCTCATCGTCGGCCACGTCCTTGGCGTCTTTCAGTATCGCAGCGGTGTTTTCATTGCCCGCCACGAACGGCGCTTCCTTGCCGACGACTACATCACTGGCTATCGGTATGCTGGCGCCGCGCGCCGACATCTTGGCCATCAGCGCCTGCGCGGTCGGCACCAGGTCGTTCTCGCACAGCGACTTGCCAACCGGATGGCCGGTCGCCTTCAGGAAGGTGTTGGCAATCCCGCCACCGACCACCATCTGGTCCACTTTTTCCGACAGGCTTTCCAGCACGGTCAGCTTGGTCGATACCTTGCTGCCGCCGACGATGGCGACCATCGGACGCGCCGGGCTCAGCAGCGCCTTGGTCAATGCGTCCAGCTCTTCAGTCAGCAGGATGCCGGCAGCGGCGACCGGCGCGTATTTCGCAACGCCGTGCGTCGAGGCTTCGGCGCGGTGCGCGGTGCCGAAAGCGTCCATCACGAACACGTCGCACAGCGCGGCATATTTGCGCGCGGTCTCTTCCGTGCTTTTCTTTTCGCCCTTGTTGAAGCGGCAATTTTCCAGCAGCACCAGTTCGCCCTCGGCGACCGTGAAGCCGCCATTGATCCAATCCCGGATCAGGCGCACCGGTTTGCCGAGCCTGTTGGCGATCACATTTGCGACCGGCTTGAGCGAATTCTCCTCGGAGTAGACTCCTTCTTCCGGGCGGCCCAGATGTGAAGTCACCATCACTTTCGCGCCGGCTTGCAACGCAAAATTGATCGTCGCCATCGACGCGGTGATGCGCGCATCGGAGGTCACCTTGCCGTCCTTGACAGGGACATTGAGATCGGAGCGGATCAGGACGCGTTTGCCCTTGAGATCCAGATCGGTCATTTTGATAACAGACATACTTCTCTCCTAAATGGAGCTGGTAGCCCGCAGCCTGCAGCGAGTAGCCATAGGGCGCGGTTCGCGCGCGACATCTAAAGCTACCAGCTACAAGCTACCGGCTACAAGCTGTATTATTTTGCGATGTGGTTCACCATGCGCATCAGGTTGCAGGTGTAGCCGTACTCGTTGTCATACCATGCCACCACCTTGACGAAGGTCGGGTCCAGCGCGATACCCGCGCCGGCATCAAACACCGACGGGCAGGTCTCGCCGCGGAAATCGGTGGAGACCACGCTTTCGGTGGTATAGCCGAGCACGCCTTTCAGCGGGCCGCTTTCGGATGCCGATTTCATCGCCTTGCAGATTTCATCGTAGGTCGCGGCCTTGTTCAACTCTACTGTCAGGTCGACCACCGACACGTCGGATGTCGGCACGCGGAACGCCATCCCGGTCAGCTTCTTGTTCAGTTCGGGTATCACGACGCCGACCGCCTTGGCGGCGCCGGTGGAAGACGGGATGATGTTTTCCAGGATGCCGCGGCCGCCGCGCCAATCCTTGCTGGACGGGCCGTCGACGGTCTTCTGGGTCGCTGTCGCCGCGTGCACCGTGGTCATCAGGCCGCGCTTGATGCCCCAGGTGTCGTGCAGCACCTTGGCCACCGGCGCCAGCGCATTGGTAGTGCAGGATGCGGCCGAGACGATCTTCTCGCCGGCATATTTGCCGTGGTTCACGCCATACACGAACATCGGCGTGTCGTCCTTGCTCGGCGCGGACTGGATCACTTTCTTGGCGCCCGCATCGATATGCGCCTGGCAGGTTTCCTTGGTCAGGAAGAAGCCGGTGCATTCGATCACGATATCGGCCTTGACCTCGTCCCATTTCAGTTCGGCCGGACTCTTGATCGCCGTCAGGCGGATCTTCTTGCCGTTGACGATCAGCGTGTTGCCGTCGACCGATACGTCGCCCTTGAAACGGCCATGCACGGAGTCATGCTTGAGCATATAGGCCAGGTATGCCGGCTCCAGCAGATCGTTGATCGCAACCACTTCTATTTCCGGAAAATCCTTGATCGCGGCACGGAACACCATCCTTCCGATGCGGCCGAATCCATTGATACCGACGCGAATAGTCATTTTGTTTCCCCTATGATAAAAAATTTACAGTACGCTTTTTACGGCTTTCACCACATGCTCTACGGTGAATCCGAAATGCTTGAACAGTTCCGGTGCCGGCGCCGATTCGCCGAAGCAGTCCATGCCGACGATCGCGCCGTCCAGCCCGACGTACTTGTACCAGCCTCCGGTCACACCGGCCTCGACTGCCACGCGCTTGATCCCCTTGGGCAACACGCTGTCCTTGTAACTTTGCTCCTGCTTGTCGAACACGTTGGTCGACGGCATCGACACCACGCGCACACTGATTCCTTCCGCGGCCAGGGCTGCCTGCGCCTTCATCGCCAGATCGACTTCCGATCCGGTGGCGATGATCACCGCTTTCGGTTTGCCGCCGGCCGCTTCCGACAACACATAGGCGCCCTTGCGGATGTTGGCGATCTGCGCCGCATCGCGTTTCTGGAACGCCAGGTTCTGGCGGGTGAATATCAGGCTGCTCGGGCCATCCTTGCGCTCGACCGCGGCGACCCAGGACACGATGGACTCGACCGTGTCGCACGGGCGCCATACCTCCATGTTGGGGATATAACGCAGCGTGGCTGTCTGTTCCACCGGCTGGTGGGTCGGGCCGTCCTCGCCCAGTCCGATGGAGTCATGGGTATAGACGAATATCACGCGCTGCTTCATCAATGCGGCCATGCGCAGTGCATTGCGCGCATATTCGGAGAACATCAAAAAGGTGCCGCCGAACGGCAACAGGCCGCCATGCAGCGCCATGCCGTTCAAGATCGCGGACATGCCGAATTCGCGCACGCCGTAGCTGATGTAATTGCCCGGCTTGGCGGCGTTCACGTGATGCGCGCCGGTCCAGTTGGTCAGGTTCGAGCCGGTCAGGTCTGCGGAGCCGCCGAGGAATTCGGGTAACGCCGGGACCAGCGCGTTGATCGCGTTCTGCGACGCCTTGCGCGTGGCGATGGTCTCGCCCTTTTCGTTGATCTGCGCGATCGCTCTGGCGGCATGTTCCGCCCAGCCGGCCGGCAGCTCGCCCTTCATGCGGCGCTGGAATTCGGCCGCTTCCTTCGGGTATGCCTTTTTGTATTCGGCGAATTTGTTGTTCCACAGGTTTTCCAGTCCGGCGCCCTTGGTGCGCGCATCCCATGCCTCGTAGACATGCTTCGGGATCTCGAACGGCGGGTAGTTCCAGCCGATGTGCGCCCGGGTCGCGGCGATCTCGGCATCGCCCAATGCGGCGCCATGCACGTCATGCGTGCCTTCCTTGTTCGGCGAACCGGCGCCTATGATGGTCTTGCAACAGATCAGCGAGGGCTTGTCGGTGACCTTCTTGGCGGCTTCAATCGCGGCATCGATCGCTTTGGGATCATGGCCCTGCACATTGGCGATCACATGCCAGCCGTAGGCCTCGAAACGCTTGGCGGTATTTTCGGTGAACCAGGGTCCGACATGGCCGTCGATGGAGATGTCGTTGTCATCCCAGAACGCGATCAGCTTGCCCAGGCCCCATGTACCGGCCAGCGCGCAAGACTCGTGGGATATCCCTTCCATCATGCAGCCGTCGCCCATGAACACGTAAGTGTGGTGGTTGACGATCTCATGTCCCGGCTTGTTGAATTCATTGGCCAGCAGCTTCTCTGCCATCGCCATGCCCACCGCATTTGTGATGCCCTGGCCCAGCGGACCGGTGGTGGTTTCCACGCCGGGGGTGTAGCCATACTCGGGATGGCCGGGTGTCTTGGAATGCAGCTGGCGAAAACGCTTCAGCTCTTCCATCGGCAGGTCGTAGCCGGACAGATGCAGCAGCGCGTAGACCAGCATCGAGCCGTGGCCGTTGGACATCACGAAGCGGTCGCGGTCAGCCCAATGGGGATTCGCCGGATTATGGCGCAGGTGGCGGTTCCAAAGCACGTCGGCGATCTCCGCCATGCCCATCGGCGCACCGGGGTGCCCTGAATTGGCCTTTTGCACAGCATCCATTGCCAAAGCACGGATTGCGCCGGTAATGTCATTGAATTTGGGTGGGGTGACGTTTCGCGTTGCGGACATTTCCTGTTATCTCCTGAGCATCCTTGCGGGATTGGTTGTGTGAATAAAGGCTCTGCAAGTCCGATCTGTGTGCGGGCCATGACTTCTCCCGCCGCGCTATCTATTGCGCTTCAAACCTGAAAAACAAACTTGCAAGAAGCCCGCTGAATTCGTTTGGGTCTGCAATTATGCCGCACCCCCCCGATTAGGGCAACCGCCGCACTGCTATGCCTAAAGCTGGGGCTCCCCCGAGCCGCCCTTTTTTACGAACTTGATGCCCAGTTGCTTGAGTTTGCGGTAAAGATGGGTGCGCTCAAGGCCGACCTTGTCGGCCACCCGCGAAACATTGCCTACCTCCTTGCGCAAATGGTAATCGAAGTAGATCGAGTCGAAATGATCGCGGGCCTCGCGCAACGGCAGGTCCATCGGCAAATTGATCTGCAGCATCGGCCCGCCAACGTCCTGTCCTTCGACATTCAGGATGATGTTTTGGCTTTTGCCCTCGCTTGCCTGCAATTTGGGCTCATCCTCCTTGATCGCCTTGGCGATGGTACTGAGCAGCTTTTGCATCGCAATGGGCTTTTCCAGAAAATCCACCGCCCCGATGCGGGTCGCCTCGACTGCCGTCTCTATCGTGCCATGGCCGGACATCATCACCACCGGCATGGTCAGCAAATCCTGCTCGACCCACTCCTTGAGCAAAGTTATGCCGTCCGTATCGGGCATCCAGATATCCAGCAATACCAGATCCGGATCGTGTTCATTCCGGTAAGCGCGGGCCTGCTCGGCGTTTTCGGCCAGATGTACCTGATAACCTTCATCAAACAGGATCTCCGACAACAATTCGCGGATGCCGATCTCGTCATCCACAACCAAAATCTGTTTGCTTTGCATTATGCCTCCTCGAACAGCGGCAACACGATATTGACCCGCGCGCCGCCGCTCACGATATTTTCAATGGTAATACGCCCGCCATGTTCTTCCACGATCTTTTTTACGATTGCCAGCCCAAGCCCGGTGCCCTTGGCCTTGGTGGTCATGTAGGGTTCGAAAGCCCGCGAGAGCACACTTTCCGGAAAGCCCGCACCATTATCCTCCACACTCAAATGAATCTCCCCGCCTCGTGATTCTGTCTGCAACCTTATTTGCGGTTGGTCTACGCCCTGCAACGCGTCCTGCGCATTCTGCAACAGGTTGTGCATGACCTGCCTCAGCCGTGTCGCGTCTCCGTTCACTTCGCTATGTGCTGCATCCAGCTTCAGCAGGATATGGATGGCACTCGTTTCATACAAGCCCAGCACCTCCTTGATCAGCCTGTGCAACTCCAGCCGTGATAATTTCATAGCCGGGCCGCGCGCGTAATTGGCAAAATCGCTGACCATATTCTTCATCGCGGAGACCTGGCTGACTATGGTTTGTGTGGCGCGGCGCAATAGTCTCGCATCGTTTTCATCGAGCTTCTCGCTGAGCTTGTGCTGCAACCGCTCAGCCGACAGTTGTATCGGTGTCAGGGGATTTTTTATTTCATGGGCCAGGCGGCGCGCGACTTCACCCCATGCGGCTTGGCGCTCAGCCTGCAAAAGCTGGCTGATATCGTCGAACACGACCACATAACCCGCCCCCCCGCCCTGGGGCAGACGCGTTCCGCGCAACAGCAGTATCTGAGTGCCGTTCCTGCTCAGACGCTCTATCTGCCGTTGCCATTCCCCGCTCCCGGTTTCACTGATCGCTTCCATGACGGTTTTGCAGAACGATCGCAGCAGGTTGTATTTGTCAGCGATCTGGCTCAGGGACATGCGTTCCATTTCCGTCAAAGGTGCCGCCAGGATCTGCGCTGCGCTGGTATTCACCGAGCGCAGGCGCAATTCGTCGTCCAGTGCCAAAACCCCGGAGGACAAGTGAGTCAGCACGCTTTCCAGATACACTTTTGCGTTCTCCACCTCGCGCTGCTGGTGTTCGCTGACTTGTTTCGCCTCGAACAAGTGGCGCGTCATCTGATTGAACAGGCCGGTCAGCGCACCCAGTTCGTCACTGCTTCGTATCGGATACTGTTCGGTAAAATCGCCCTGCGCGACCGCGCGGGTCCCGTCGGCCAAAGCCTCCAGGGACGAGCCCAATCTCTCGCTGAGAAAAAACGCAGTCGACACCGCCGTCAACAACACCACCAGCAGCGACAACGTCAAGGTGATCGCGTATAGTCTCTTCAACCCCACCCGGGACAGCGTTAGTTCCTGGTAATCACTGTACACCGCCTGCACGGTCTCGGCGTCCGCCTCGATCTGCTTGGGCACCGGCTGGATGAATTGCAACACATAACGCGCGCCTGCCGGCCTGTTTGAACCCACAGTTACCAGCGAGCGCAGTGTCAGCCCCTTACCGGGCAGGGTGTCGATCACCGCATATTTGCCTTTGTCCAGTGTCAGCCGTATCAACTCATTGTCGGGCACCTCCGGCGTCTGTTTTTTTCCGCGCGTGGAAGATACAACCAGTATCCCTTTGGTGGTGAATAGCGCAGCTTCCTGCGCCACCGCATCATCCACCAGCTGATTCAAGGCGGACTGATATTGCCCCGGGGATTTTTCGGCCAGCAACAGGGCGGTGAACTGAGCCTTCTTGGTGAGCTCACTTATGCTGTTATCAAGACCGCTTCTGCCGAGATTGAGGCCTCCCTCCAGGGCCTTCTCGACGCGCACGTCAAACCAGGACTCGATACTCTTGTCCAAAAACTGCACCGAGACAGCGTAGATCAAAATGCCGGGCAGCACCGCGATCATCGTGAAAAACACCACCAGACGCAGAGTGAGTCTTGCGCCAAACACCTTGTTCTTGAGTTTGATGCGCAAACGCCACAACTGGTAACCGATCAGCCCCATCAAGCCCAGCGCCAGCAAGCCGGTTAAACCAAGCAGGCTGTAATAATTGACGGAAAAGACCTCGGTGTTCGCACCGCTGCCCGATAGCAGATACAGCAGCGCGCCGCCAACCACGACACTGATGAATATGAGGTAATTCACCGCGGCGTCACTCCGATGTTCCTTCACTGTGCGCGGCAATTTCCGCAGGATTGATCAACCAGCGGTACCAGGCGGAATCCAGCGTCCAGTCGCTGTCGGTCATGGCATTGACCTGCAGAGGTTTGGGCAACTGCTCGATATCCAGCCGCAATCGCGCCCCGGCCATGTACTTGCCTTCATTGTCGACCAAGCCCGGGGAAATGATCGCCGAGCTTTGCCGGGACAGTATGTTCAACGCTTCTTCGAGGCTGTCAAAATTCTGGAACAGCGCACCGCGTGAAATGCGGTATCGACGCGTCAACACGTTGTATGAAAGCTTGGAGGTCTGTTCGCTTTTGAATATTTCCTTGTCCAGCCATGACCAGTGTGTAGTCGTCGGGTTGTCCACAAAATGCCGCTGGATGCTGAGTGACAGGGACTGCTGTGCGGAATCCAGCCAGCTCCAGCGGGAACGCGTCAGCGAAAATTCGCCTATGAAATAGAGAGGGATGCCGCGCGACAATGCCTGTTGCACCACAAAATTCAGGCTGATGTCGTAACCGGCTGAAAGCTGGTAACCGCCGTTGACCAGGCGCACCTCGACCCTTTTTACGGAGATTTCCTCGGCATGGACTGTTGCGAATGACAGGCCCGCCGACAACGCACTGCACAACAACAGGCTAAGCAGTTTTTTGCAGCAGTGCATAATAGAATCCGTCATGCTGGTCATTGGGCAACAATTGACCCCCGCTATCGCCAGATAGGGAAATCGCTAACCGCCGCGCATCCGGCTGTTGTGCCAGAAACGTCGTGATGATTTGCCCGTTTTCCTGGTGAAAGACCGAGCAGGTCGTATAGAGCAATTTACCATCTTGCGCCAGCAGCCGCCACAAGGCTCGCAAAATCCCGAGTTGTTGCGCGGCAAAGCCGGCGACATCGGTGCTGCGGCGCAGCCATTTGATGTCCGGATGCCGGCGCACGACGCCGGATCCCGAGCATGGGACGTCCGCCAGGATGCGATCGAACAAGGTCCCATCCCACCAATCACCGGGCTGGGCCGCATCCCCGACCAGCATTTGCGCGACCAGATCCAGGCGCTGCAGATTTTCGGCAACGCGCTGCATTCGTTTCGCATCCTTGTCCACCGCCACCATGTTCACAGACGCCCTCTCGAGGATATGCGCGGCCTTGCCGCCCGGCGCCGCACAGGCATCCAGTACGCGCATTCCGTCGTGAACATCCAGCAAGATTGCAGCGTATTGTGCCCCCGCATCCTGCACCGAGACCAACCCGTCGAAGAAGCCCGGCAACTTATCCACCGGTACCGGCTTGTCCAGTTGCAGGGCGTCAGGCTCGATCGGCCTTGCCGGCAGATCATGCCGGTTCAACAGCTTCAGATAATCGGCCGTCGTACTGCGCCGCTGGTTCACGCGCAAGGTCATCGGCGGGCGCTGATTGCCAGCCTCGAGTATCGCTGCGCTGCGCTCGCCATATTGTGCATGCAGTTCATCTATCCACCATTGCGGATAACTGTATCGCCCCGTTGCATGCTGCGCGGCATGTTCCAGCAAACCGGCCGGGTCGCGGAGGAAATTGCGCAAGATCGCGTTGACCAGTCCGCCCACTTTGACATTCAACAGCTGCGCCGAACGCACCGCGTGATCGACCACGGCGTGCTGCGCGGCCCTGCTGTATTGCAACTGGTACAGCGCGACCAGAAGCAGGTAATAGATGCGCCGATCCGATAACGGCTTGTGCAGCAATTCAGCCAGCAGACCATCCAGTTGCCCGTAGAAGCGCAACGTGCCATAGCTCAGATCCTGCAGGGCTGCACGTTGGGCCGATGACCATGTTCCCTTGCTGCCCAGCGATTCATCCAGCGCCTGATTCAGGTTGCGCCCGTCGGCCAGCACCTGCTGAACGATCTGGCCGGCCGCAAGTTGTATGTTGTGCATCTAATCCGCTGAGAAGTGATCGCCGGCCTTGACCGGCATCGCCTGCAAGAATTGGGCCGCGGACTGCGCCTTGCCGCCCGGTCGCTGAAGTTCCTCCAGACGCAAGGCATCTTTGCCGCACGCCACCGTGATGCCGTGCTTGTCTGCGGCCAGGACTCTGCCCGGCTCACCCTGCTGTTCGCCGCATGACCGTGCCTTCCAGATCTTCATCGTGACACCGTTCAGCGTGGCGTGGCACACCGGAAAGGGATTGTACGCACGCACTGCGCGTTCTATCTGCCGCGCATCCAGACGCCAGTCTATCCGCGATTCGCTCTTGACCAGCTTGGGGGCATAACTTGCCGCGCTATTGTCCTGTCTGACCGGTATCAGGCGATGCTCTTGCAGCATTCGCAACGCTTCGAGGATGCTGCTGGCGCCCAGCTCGGCCAGTTTGTCCTGCAGGGTCTGGGCGGTGTCATCTTTCCCGATCGGACAGGTGTGGCTCAGCAGCATGTCGCCGGTATCCAGACCTTCGTCCATCTGCATGATGGTGATGCCGGTCTCCTTGTCTCCTGCAAGTATGGCCCGCTGTATCGGCGCTGCCCCGCGCCAGCGCGGCAACAGGGATGCGTGGATATTCAAACAGCCGTAACGCGGCAGTTGCAGCACCGCTTGCGGCAGGATCAAACCATAGGCCGCCACCACCATCACATCGGCATTCATCGCCGCGATGACTCTTTGCGTCTCTTCGCATTTCAATGTGGCAGGTTGCAATACCGGCAAGTTGTGCCGCAGCGCGAGCTGTTTCACCGGGCCGGCTGCCAGGTGCATGCCGCGTCCGGCCGGACGATCCGGCTGGGTCAATACCGCAACGACCTGATGCTCCTTGAGCAGGGCGGCCAGCGCGCTGGCCGCGAATTGCGGCGTGCCGGCAAAGATGATTTTCATAACGGTAATGATCCCGGTGGAGGCTCAGCTGAATGCGGCAGGCCAAGAAGTTCTACATCGTCTCGCGCAAGCGCTTCTTCAGCTTTGCCCGTATCCGGGTCTGTTTGAGCTGGGACAGGTATTCGACAAACACTTTGCCGATCAAATGATCCATCTCGTGCTGGATGCAGACCGCCAACAGTCCTTCGGCATCCAGAGCAAAGGATGCGCCATTCTCATCCAGCGCGCGTACGGTGATCTTTTCGGCGCGGCTCACTGTCTCGTAGATTCCGGGCACGGACAGGCATCCTTCTTCGCAATCGCTCACCCCGCTGCTGGCGATGATCTCCGGATTGATGAACACCCTCAATTGATCGTGTGTCTCGGAAATGTCCACCACGATGATGCGTACATGCTCATCCACCTGGGTCGCCGCCAAACCCACCCCGGGAGCGGCATACATGGTCTCGGCCATGTCGCGCACCAGCTTGCGCGTGGTGTCATTCACCCTCATGACTTTCCTGGCGACCTTATGCAGCCGTTCGTCGGGGTATTGCAAAATCTTCAGAATTGCCATGCCGCTATTGAATCACCATGGATTTGAGTAGTTCCCATAAATGCTTGCTAATTTAGTGGACTGGATGCAGAATTTAACGTAGCGCAGCAACTTTGCGTGCCCCTAAATTGACTCTGCCGGAGCTTCCATGCGCAAGATTATATCGCTGATTTGCTTTTTATTGCCCGTCCTGGCCCTTGTTGCAGAGCACGGTGCCTTTGCCGCAGAGCCCGCCCAACCCACTGATATTCTCATGGATGTTCGCAGCGACGCGCCCGACCGCCACATAGTCGTCAAGGGCGACACCCTTTGGGATATCTCCGGAAAGTTCTTCAAGGATCCATGGAAATGGCCTCATATCTGGGGTCTGAACAAAGACAGCATCAAGGACCCGCACTGGATCTATCCGGGCGATGTAATCTACCTTGATCGCAGAAGCGGGACTTTGCGCTTCGGTGAAAATGGCACGGCAGCCGCAAGCGGTGTCGGCGAAACGGCCGCGGCCAGCGGGGTCGCTGAAACCGTCAATAAAACGGAGGTTGAGGCCGGCAATGTTGTCAGGCTTTCTCCACAAATTCGCGAGTATCCCAGTTCTCATGATGCCATCCCGAGCATACCCGCCGGCGTGATCGAGCCGTTTTTGTCGCAGCCTCTAGTCATTGACAAGAACGGCTGGAAAGGTGCGCCCGAGGTGATAGGTGCCCGTGAAGGCAGAGTCGTACTCGGCAACGATGACGTTATTTTTGCCAAAGGGTTGCATTCTGGCAAGAGTGACAAATGGATGGTTTATCGTCCGGGCAAGACATTCATCGATCCGGACACCAAGGAAGTACTGGGTATCGAAGCGATCTATCTGGGTGACGCCGATGTTACAAAATATGGCGACGTGAGCACCCTGATGATCTCCCACGCCGTCGAAGAAATCTATGCCGGCGACCGGTTGGTTCAGCCCTCCTACGAAACGGTAAACGCCTATCTGCCCCGCGCCCCGGAAGGCAAGATTTCCGCAAGCGTCATTTCGATCTATGGCGCGGTGTCCCAGGGCGGCCAGAACTCGATCATCACTCTGAGCAAGGGCAAGCGGAACGGTTTGGAGAATGGCAATGTCCTGGCTCTATATCGCAAGGGCGAGGTGGTAAAAAGCGGCGGCAAGAAATACACGCTGCCGGATGAGCGTTATGGTTTGGTGTTTGTGTTCCGTGTCTTTGACAAAGTCTCATATGGGTTGGTGATGCAGACAAAACTGCCGGTGCAATTACTGGACCGCGCCAACACCCCATAGACGAATGATCGATGAAACATCGCTCAAGTCATGGCTGGCGCTGAGCCTGGTTCGCGGCTTGGGGAGCGAGGGGGCGCGTCACCTTTTGATGGAATTCGGCTCCCCGGAAGCTGTCTTCGCCGCATCCGTCGGTTCTATCAAGGCTGTCGTAAATTCAGGTATCGCCGCTGAAATCGGCAAAGGCGTTATCGATGATGTCGTTGCGCCGGCCCTGGCATGGCTGGAGGACGGCAACAACCATGTCGTCACGCTCGCCGATAGCGATTATCCCCAGGCGCTGCTGAATATACCCGACCCTCCCTTATTGCTGTATGTGAAAGGACGGCTGGATCTGCTCAACCGCCCCTCCCTGGCCGTGGTCGGCAGCCGCAATGCAACGCCCCAGGGCATCAACAACGCCGAGGCGTTTGCCGAATCGCTCAGCGATGCCGGGCTGTGCATCATCAGCGGCATGGCACACGGTATAGATGCTGCTGCTCACCGCGGGGCATTGCGCGGCCAAGGCAACAATTGCGGCGGCAGCATCGCCGTCGTAGGCACCGGGCTGGACAAGGTCTATCCCGCTGCCAATCGCGATCTTGCGCATGCACTCGCGCAACAAGGCACGCTGATCTCCGAATTCCCGCTCGGCACCCCTCCGCTGGCCGCCAATTTTCCGCGCCGCAACCGCCTGATCAGCGGCATGAGTTTAGGTTGCCTGGTGGTGGAAGCATCCCTGCAAAGCGGCTCATTGATCACTGCGAGGCTGGCCCTGGAACAGGGCCGGGACGTGTTCGCGATACCCGGTTCGATACATGCGCCGCAAAGCAAGGGCTGCCATGCACTGCTCAAGCAGGGTGCGAAGCTGGTTGAGACCGCCCAGGATGTTCTGGAAGAATTGGGTAGCCTGCTCGTTGCACCCGCGCAACCGGCAATGCCGGTAGGGCCGGATTCGGAAGGCCCGTATCCGGACGCCCGGCACGCATTATTGCTGGATCACCTCGGCTTCGACCCGGTGGATGCCGACACACTCAGCAGGCGTTGCGGCTTGACGATAGCCGAGCTATCCGCCATGCTGTTGACACTCGAGCTGAGCGGCCAAGTGAGTGTGTTGCCGGGCGGCTTGTATCAACGAATCCATTAACTCTTTGCGCAAACCATGTTTGAGATACTGATGTACTTGTTTGAAAGTTACTTTGACGCAGGCAGTTATCCCGAACCAGAAAAGTTATCGCGCAAGCTTACTGCCGCCGGTTTCGAGGACGAGGAGATCAGCGAGGCATTGAGCTGGTTGTCAGCATTGCAGGAACAGGATCCCGACAGCTATCCCGCCAGCCTGGAACACGCCGGGCAGCGCCATTTTGCCGAGCTTGAATCGCAGTATATCGGCGACGATGCCCGCCAGTTCCTTCTGTTTGCCGAACAGCAGCGCCTGATCTCGGCAGTCGAACGCGAGATGACCATCGATCGCTCCGTCGCGCTGAAGCAGGAGGGTCTTGCGCTGGACAAACTCAAGCTGATCATGCTGATGGTATTGTGGAACCGCCATCAGGACCTCGATCCGCTGCTGATCGAGGAATTGCTCACCCCGTTGCATTCCGCACAACTACACTGAACATCTCCCCGCACGCATGGCAACCAACCTCCTGATCGTCGAATCTCCTGCCAAAGCCAAGACGCTGCAAAAATATCTGGGCAAGGATTTCGAGATCCTTGCGTCGTATGGTCATGTTCGCGACCTGGTTCCCAAGACCGGCGCGGTCGACACCGAGCACGATTTTGCGATGAAATACGAGACCATCGCGCGCAACAGCAAGCACATGGACGCGATCGCCCGGGCCGCCGCCGCCGCGGACAACATCTATCTGGCGCCCGACCCGGACCGCGAGGGAGAAGCCATCGCCTGGCACATCTCCGAATTGCTCAAGGGGAAACGCGGCATCAAGGGCAAGAATATGCAGCGCGTGGCGTTCTATGAGATCACCCAGTCGGCAGTGCGCGAGGCGGTCGCTCACCCCCGCGAGATCTCCCAGCCGCTGGTGAACGCGCAACAGGCGAGGCGCGCGCTGGATTATCTGGTCGGCTTCAATCTTTCACCGCTGTTGTGGCGCAAGATCCGTCCCGGCCTTTCGGCAGGCCGCGTGCAGAGTCCCGCTCTGCGCATGATCGTCGAGCGCGAGTTGGAAATTGAGGCATTCAGGAGCCGGGAATACTGGACCGTGCATCTCGATACAAACAAGGATCATCAGCCGTTCACCGCCAAGCTGTTCCAGTATCAGGGCAAGAAGCTTGAGCAGCTGAGCATAACCAGCCAGGCTGAATTCGACGCCATCCATGCGAAGCTGCAGGACGCAAAGCTGCCTCCCAAGGTGGTGCGCGTCGAGAAAAAGGCCAAGCAGCGCCATGCCGCCGCGCCTTTCACCACTTCGACACTGCAACAGGAAGCGGTGCGCAAACTCGGCATGACCGCCGACCGCACGATGCGCACCGCGCAATCGCTGTATGAAGGCGTCGATATCGGCGGACAGACAGTGGGTTTGATCTCCTATATGCGCACCGACTCGGTGTCGCTGGCGAAGGAGGCGGTGCAGGAGATCCGCGATTACATCAGGGATAATTTCTCGCCCGAATATCTGCCATCCACACAGCCGACCTTCAAGAGCAAGACCAAGAATGCGCAGGAGTCGCATGAGGCGATCCGCCCGACCTCGATCCTGCGCACACCGGACAGCCTGCGCGCCCACCTGAGCGCCGACCAGGCACGCCTTTACGAGATGATCTGGAAACGCACGCTGGCATGCCAGATGGCGCCGGCGCGTTTCGACACCGTGAGCGTGGATATCCGTCTCGGCGGCGACAATACGCTGTTCCGCGCCAACGGCCAGGTGCTGGTGTTTCCCGGTTTCATCGGCGTATACATGGAAGACGTGGACGACGCGGCCGAAGAGGAGGGCGGAAAGCTGCCGCCGCTGGCCGAGGGTGATGTATTGCCTATCGACAAGCTGTATGGCGAACAGCACTTCACCCAGCCGCCGCCGCGCTATTCCGAGGCCAGCCTGGTGAAGGCGCTGGAGGAGCATGGGATCGGGCGCCCATCCACTTACGCGACCATCATCTCCACATTGCAGGCGCGCGAGTATGCGGTGCTGGACAAGAAGCGCTTCATCCCCACGGATGTCGGGCGCGTGGTCAACAAGTTCCTTACCGACCATTTCACCCGCTATGTGGACTATGGATTCACCGCCCATCTTGAAGACGAGCTGGACGAGATTTCCGAAGGCAAGCGCGACTGGATAGGCGTGATGGAAGAGTTCTGGAAAGGCTTTTCCAAACTGGTCAAGGAAAAGGCCGACATCGAACGCCCGGTAGAACTGATAGACGAAGCCTGTCCGTTATGCGGCAAACCGCTTGCCAAAAAACTCAGCCGCTACGGCAGTTTCATCAGCTGCACCAACTATCCGGCGTGCAAATACAAACGCAGCATCAGCGGAGAATCGCAGGACGACGCCTCAGCAAGAGTAGAGCTGGGAACGCATCCCGACACCGATCAGCCGGTGCTGTTATTGCGCGGCCCGTATGGCCACTACGTGCAACTCGGCGAGACCGTCAAGGAAGAAAAAACCAAACCCAAGCGTGTCTCATGGCCGAAGGAAATGCCGCTCGAACAAGCCGACCTGGCCAGCGCGCTGAAGCTGCTGGCGCTGCCGCGCGAACTCGGCGCGCATCCCGTGACCGGCAAGAAAGTCATCGTCAACATCGGCCGGTTCGGCCCTTACATCGGCCACGACGGCAAGTTCAAATCCATCCCCAAGAGCGACAGCATCTTCGACATCAGCCTGGCACGTGCAGTGGAGCTGCTGGCCCAGGCCCGAGATGGCGCCACGGTGTTGCGCGTGCTGGGAGATCATCCCGACGACAAGGCCAGCGTCGAGATCTGCAGCGGCCGTTATGGTCCCTATGCCCGCCATGGCAAGATCAACGCCACACTGCCCAAGGGCGTTTCGCCGGATGACATCACGCTGGAAGAGGCGCTGGAATTGATCGCGGCCAAGGCAGCGAAAGGAGGAGTGAAAGGCAACAAGCCTGCTGCCAAGGTCACCAGGGAAAAGACCGGCAAGCCCAAAACTGCGCCAAAGAAGACAACGGCCAAGCCCGGAGCTGCGCCTGCCAAGACCTCAACCGCCAAGACTAAGGCCGCCGCCAAGAAATCCACGGGTGAAAAGCCTGGCAAACCGGTCAAGAAGAAAGCGGTTGCAAGAAAAACAGCCGACGGCAAAACCAGGCCTTAGGCCATCGCACAGTGATAAGCGCTATTTGCTCGCCTCAAGCCGCCACGTCGCATGGCAGGCAACACATTTTTCCAGAATATCCGATGTCATCTTGAGCAATTCCGCTGCCGGTCTTCTGTCCTCGGCAGCCTTGGCGATCGCATCCATCTCGTGGTGTACGCTCATCCCCAGCGCTTTGAATTCGAGGGGCAGTTTGGCCATCAATGCCGGGTCGACATCCGCGGTCCCGGCCATGCCGCCGGCGCGGGCGGCTTCGATGACGCGCGGCATATCACCCCGGATGGTTCCCTCCAGTATGCCTTGTGTTGCGGCTAACAGGCCGCGCATTTCCGCCAGAACCACTTCGCGTTCTCTGGTATGCAGCATGATCGACGTTCTGCCGTCGGTTCCGGCAACGGTGCTGCCGCGCATGAAGAACCATACGATCACTGCAATGGTGACCAGCCAGAGCAACAACGCGATCTGTGCCAGCTTGTTCGATTTCATGTCGATTCCTTCCGCCCGCGATCAATCAATGTGACACGAACAATTATAGTCGCGCCATCCAATTCAGTGAGCCTCATCCCAATTTCTCCCCTCGCCCAATTCGACCAATAAAGGCACTTGCAACTCGGCGACCCCGCACATCAGTTTGGGCAGCATCTCCTTGACCAGATGCAGTTCCGCCAGCGGCACTTCGAGCACCAGTTCGTCGTGCACCTGCATGATCAACCGGCTGTGCAGCCGTTCTGTTTCAAGCCAATGCTGGACGGCGATCATCGCGAGCTTGATCAGGTCTGCCGCGGTGCCCTGCATAGGCGCATTGATCGCCGCGCGCTCCGCACCCTGGCGGCGCATGCCATTGCTGCTGTTGATCTCCGGCAGCCACAGGCGGCGGCCGAACACGGTCTCGACATAGCCTTGTTTCTTGGCCAGTTCGCGCGTGCTGTCCATATAGTTCTTTACGCCGGGATAGCGCGCGAAGTAACGCTCGATATAGGCTGTTGCCGCGCTGCGCTCAACGCCGAGCTGCTTGGCTAGGCCGAATGCGGACATGCCGTAGATCAGGCCGAAGTTGATCACCTTGGCGTAGCGGCGCTGCTCGCTTGATACCTCGGCGGGTGCGACCATGAATATCTCCGCAGCTGTGGCGCGATGGATATCCTCGTTGTTGGCGAATGCCTTGAGCAAACCCGCATCACCGGACAGATGGGCCATGATGCGCAGTTCGATCTGCGAGTAATCCGCCGACACGATGCGGCTGCCGGACGGCGCGATGAAGGCTTCGCGGATGCGCCGGCCTTCCGCGCTCCTTATCGGGATGTTCTGCAGGTTCGGGTCGTTGGAGGCCAAGCGCCCGGTGACCGCCACCGCCTGCGAATAGCTGGTGTGCACGCGGCCGGTCGCGCGGTCCACCGACAGCGGGAGTTTGTCGGTGTAAGTTGATTTGAGTTTCGCCATGCCGCGATATTCCAGCAGTATCTTCGGCAGCGGATAATCGAGCGCAAGTTCCTGCAGAACTTCCTCGTCGGTGGAAGGCGCACCGCTCGGGGTCTTCTTGACCACCGGCAATCCGAGTTTGTCGAACAGGATCTCCTGTATCTGCTTCGGGGAATTCAGGTTGAATGGCTGGCCGGCGGCCTCGTGGGCTTTGGCTTCGAGTGCGATCAGTTTTTCACCCAGCTCGCGGCTCTGGACCTGCAGCAGCGCGCTGTCGAGCAGCACGCCGGTGCGTTCCATGATGTAAAGCACGCGCATCACGGGCATCTCGATGTCGCGGTATACATGCAGCAGACCTTTCTGTGCGGCAATCTGAGGCGACAGGCTCAGATGGAGCTGCAGCGTGATATCGGCGTCCTCGGCGGCATAGTGCGACGCGGTGGCGATATCCACCTGGTCGAAGCCTATCTGTTTCGCACCCTTGCCGGCAACCTCGGCAAAGCTGATGGTCTTCACGTTCAGATGACGCAGTGCGAGGTTGTCCATGTCGTGCGGCTTGTGGCTTTCCAGCACGTAGGACTGCAGCAGCGTATCGTCGTGTATGCCGGAAAGCCGTATGCCGTGATTGGCAAAGATATGCATGTCGTACTTGAGGTTCTGCCCGACCTTTTTATGCTCGTGACTTTCCAGCCAGTGCTTGAGTTTTTTCAGTACGTCCTCCCGGTCGAGCTGGTCCGGCGCGCCGGGATAGTTGTGGGCCAGCGGCAGATAGGCAGCATGATGCGGCGTGATCGCGAACGACACGCCGACCAGTCGCGCGTTCATCACGTCCAGCCCGGTGGTCTCGGTATCCACGCAGACCAGTTCTGCTGCTTGCATCTTTTCCAGCCATGCAATGAGTTGTGCTTCGCCTAGTATCGTTTCGTACTGCGCGTTGCCGGTGCGGGTTGGTTCGCCGCTGAACACATCATTGTCGGGAACATTTCTACCCTCTCCCCTACCCTCTCCCCTACCCTCTCCCCTACCCTCTCCCCTACCCTCTCCCTGAAAGAGAGAGGGAGTTTGTTGCGGGGAATTTAACTCCCTAAGCCAGGACTTGAAGTCGAACCGCTCAAACAGACTGCGCAATCGCTCCTTGTCTGCCGGTGGCGGGATCAGCTTGCTATAAGTCTGGGGCAGATCCACATCGCATTTCACCGTGACCAGCCTGCGCGCCTGCGGCAGCCAGTCCAGCGCCTTGCGCAGATTCTCGCCGACCACGCCGCCGATCTCGCCGGCATGCCGCACCAGGTTATCCAGTGTGCCGTATTGGGCAAGCCACTTCACGGCGGTCTTCGGGCCGACCTTTTCCACACCCGGCACGTTGTCCACCGGATCGCCCACCAGCGCCAGATAATCGACGATGCGCTCCGGCGGCACGCCAAACTTGGCGTTCACCCCCGCGACATCCAGCGTCTCGTTGCTCATCGTGTTGATCAGCGTCACGCGCTCGTTCACCAGCTGCGCGAGATCCTTGTCGCCGGTGGCGATCACGCAGCGCACGCCGTCCTGCGCCTGTTGCGCGAGCGTGCCGATCACGTCGTCCGCCTCCACGCCTTCCAGCATCAGCAGGTTCCAGCCCGATGCGGCGATAGCCTGATGCAGCGGTTCTATCTGCATTGCGAGGTCATCCGGCATCGGCGGCCGATGTGCCTTGTATTCGGGATACCAGTCGTCCCTGAATGTTTTGCCTTTTGCGTCGAATACGCACGCGCTATAATCCGCCGGGTAATCCTTGCTCAAGCGGCGCAGCATGTTCAGAACGCCGTAGATCGCGCCGGTGGGTTCGCCGTGGCGGTTGCGCAGATCCGGCATCGCATGGAATGCGCGATACAGGAATGAAGAGCCGTCAACCAGCAATAATGTTTTGGTACCAGTCACATCGTTCGATTTCATTTCTTGTCTGAATTTATATTTTTGTCCGGGGGAACCGCATGAGCATACCGTCCAAACTGCCCAAATCCGTCGTACCGGAAGGGTGGAATTCAAAAGAGGCCTGGCGCGTGTTCGGCATTATGTCAGAGTTTGTTTCTGCCACCGACCGGCTTAACCAGATCCACCCGGCCGTGAGCATCTTCGGCAGCGCGCGCACCCAGCCCGGCCAGCCCTATTACCATCTCACCGAACAGATCGCGCGCCTGCTTTCCGATGCCGGATTTTCGGTCATCTCCGGCGGCGGCCCCGGCATCATGGAAGCCGCCAACAAGGGCGCTTTCTACGGAA
The DNA here is from genome assembly GCA_963723415.1 of uncultured beta proteobacterium. Taxonomy (GTDB): domain Bacteria; phylum Pseudomonadota; class Gammaproteobacteria; order Burkholderiales; family Gallionellaceae; genus Gallionella. Next base: position 309,599 of record CAVRQB010000005.1, read on the forward strand.
AATCGCCCAGCGTCGGGCTGAACATCCAGCTGCCGCATGAACAGGTCGGCAACCATTACCAGAACATCAGCCAGACCTTCCAGCATTTTTTTGCGCGCAAGGTGATGTTCGTCAAATTCGCCAGCGCCTATGTCGTGATGCCCGGCGGGTTCGGCACGCTGGACGAGCTGATGGAAGCGCTGACACTGGTGCAGACCGGCAAGACGCGCAAGATGCCCATCATTCTGGTGGGCAGCCGGTTCTGGGGCGGCATGCTGGACTGGTTCCGCACCACATTGCTGGATGAAAAAGTCATCAGCCCGGAGGACATGGACCTGATCCGGCTCATCGACGAACCGGAAGACGTGGTCAGCTCGATCTTCAAACACTACGAGACGCGCGGTTTCGAACCAACCGAGGCGGAACGGGAAAAGCAGCTTTATTTGTAATTGCGCGCAGTAAGTTGACAATCAAATTCACGAGGTGAACCATGGGAGATACCCCGCAGTTGCCCGACACGGACGAGGAAGGCTATCTGATCGAGCCGCAGAGCTGGAACGAAGAAGTCGCCGAGCAGCTTGCGCTTCAGGAAAACATCCGGCTCACTGAAGATCACTGGGACGCGATCCGTTTCATGCGCGAATATTATGCCGATCACCAGATCGCACCCGATGCCCGCCACGTGATGAAACATCTCGCAGAGCGTCTCGGGCCTGAATCCCGCAACGCGCTGTTCGAACTGTTCCCCTACGGATACGTGAAACAGGCCTGCAAGATCGCCGGCATGAAGCGCCCGAGAGGCTGGAGCACCGGCTGAGCATCCCCGGGGAATCCCATGCAGCAACTCGCGCATACTCCCCGCGCATCGGCTAAAATGCGTCTATCCCATTCCCGTATCCTGAATTCATGGCGACCGTTCCGATGCGCATCTTTTTCCTGCTGCTGTTGAGCTGCCTTTCCCTCGAAGCACATGCCGAAAAGCCGGTACCCGACAATCTCGAACCGTTGCCGCCGCCGCCTGCAATGGAAAGCGGTGCCAGCGAAGAGCCGCAAGTGACGATCACCAAAAAGAGCGAACAAACAGTTGAGGAATATCGCGTGGGCGGCAGACTGTACATGATCAAGATCATCCCCAAGGTCGGCAAACCCTATTACCTGGTGGATGACCAGGGCGACGGCAAATTCTCTCGCCAGGAAAGCCTGGATTCCGGTTTCAGACCTCCGCGCTGGGTCATACATCGCTTCTAACCATGGCGGTCTTCACCAGCGTCTCGGAAGCGGAGCTCACTGCGTGGCTGGGCGATTATTCGCTGGGCCGATTGCTCGAACTCCAGGGCATCGCTTCCGGCATCGAGAACACCAATTATTTCGTTACCACGACCAATGGCCGTTTCGTGCTCACGCTGTTCGAGATACTCGGCGCCGACGAGTTGCCTTTCTACCTGAACCTGATGGCACATCTGGCACGGCACGGAATCCCCTGCCCCAACCCGGTGGCGAATCGCCGCAATCAATTTTTGGGCTCGCTGAAGGGCAAACCGGCGTGCATCGTCAGCCGCCTGAACGGCAAATCCACGGCATCGCCCAGCAATCCTCAATGTGCCGCCATCGGTGCGATGCAGGCGCAGATGCACATCGCCGGACAGAGCTTTTCGCAGATCATGCCCAATCCGCGCGGCGCGGCTTGGCGCGCGACAACGGCTCCGCTGGTGCAACCGTTTCTGGATGCGCAGCAAACGGCTTTGCTTGAAAGCGAGGTCGCGCTGCATGCAGGGCGGGACTGGAATTCGTTGCCGCAAGGCGTGATCCATGCCGATCTGTTCCGCGACAATGTGCTGCTGGAGGAAAACCGCGTCGGCGGCCTGATCGATTTCTATTTCGCCTGCAGCGACGCGCTGCTCTATGATGTCGCCATCACCGTCAATGACTGGTGCCTACATGCCGACGGGACACTGGATATGGCAAAGACGCACACTTTACTGCGCGCCTACCATGCGGTGCGGCCGTTTCTGGACAGCGAACAAAATGCATGGCCGCTGCTGCTGCGCGCCGCCGCTTTGCGTTTCTGGCTGTCGCGCCTGTTCGACAAGTTCTTGCCGCGCGACGGCGAACTGATACTTGCCCATGACCCGCGCCACTTTGAACGCATCTTGAAAAACCACATCGCATCAACACATGTCGTCTGGCTGTAAAGGAGAAAACTTGGAACCGCAACACTTGAAAGCCGGACAAGGATGGGAATGGATCAAACAGGGCTATGCGCTGTTCATGAAATCGCCGATATTATGGGTTGTGCTGTTGTCTATCTGCGTGATTGCCGCAGTGGGCATATCCAGCGTGCCTGTCATAGGCGAGCCCCTGGTAAGCCTGCTCATGCCCGTGGTGTTGGCGGGACTGATGACCGGTTGCCGTTCGCTGGAACAAGGCGAGGAGCTTGAACTGGCACATCTGTTCAGCGGGTTCAAACAGCATACTTCGCATCTGGTCGCTTTGGGCGGGATATCGCTGGTCAGCCAATACCTGATCTTCGGTGCGATGATAGTGGTCGGCGGTGCGACGCTGGTACACCTGCTGATGAGCGGCCAACAGGACATAGACCCGAACGTGATGATGCAGGCTCTTACCGGAGCGGGATTTGCCATGTTGCTTGGCATCGTGCTGTTCAGCCTGCTGATGATGGCGATGCAATACGCTCCGATGCTGGTGTTCTTCAACGGCGTCACACCGCTGCAGGGGATGAAGCTCAGCCTGCGCGCTTTTCTGCACAATATCGGTCCGATGCTGGTATATGGCCTGACATTTCTGTTCCTGGGGATACTCGCCAGCCTCCCGATGATGCTGGGATGGCTGGTGTTGTTGCCGCTGGTGTTCACTTCGCTGTATGCCAGTTATCGCGATATCTTCCCTGCAACCGCCGAGAATCAACCGGCCGCCGGGGCGAACGATCCCTTCACTCCGAACAAGGATACGTTCTAGGACACCGCCGTCAATTTGGCATATTCCAAGGCCAGCCACTTCACCCCGGCCTTGCGGAAATTGACCTGCACGCGCGCATCCGCGCCCCTGCCCTCGAGATCGACGATCACGCCCTCGCCGAACTTGGTGTGGAATACCGCCTGACCGCTGTGCCACAAGCCCTCTCCCCCGGCCCCTCTCCCGTGCACGGGAGAGGGGCCGGGGGAGAGGGTCGTCGAATATCCGGTAGCAGATAAGCTGCTGCGCTGTGTAACCCGCGGCGTCAGCCAGTGCAACAGATTATCCGGCAGCTCGCGCAAAAAACCCGATGCGATGCCGTAACTCACCTGGCCGTGCAGCATCCGGCTTTGCGCGAAGGTGAGGTAAAGTCTGCGCCGCGCGCGCGTGATCGCCACATACATCAGGCGGCGTTCTTCATCCAGTCCGCCGTCCGTGTCGATACTGTTCTGGTGCGGGAACAATCCTTGTTCCAGTCCGGTGATGAATACGGTATGAAACTCCAGACCCTTGGCGGCGTGCACTGTCATCAGATGCAGCGCATCGTCCTGATCGCCCGCCTGATGTTCGCCCGCCTCCAGCGAGGCATGTGCAAGGAATGCGCTCAGGCTGTCGTCCTCGTTCTCGTGCACGAACAGTGCAGCCGCGTTGATCAGTTCATTGAGGTTTTCCAGCCGCTCCTCGGCCTCGCGTTTTTTTGCGCCAGTCTCGTTCCTGTAGTGCGCGACCAGCCCGCTGTGTTCCAGCACATGATCAATGATCTCGGAGAGCGGGAGGGTGGCGCCGGAGGCTCCGGGCACCCCTCGGCCTACCCCTTGCGGGTGGAGCGGCAGTTCCCGTGTCGCGCTGCGCATCGTCTCGATCATCGCAACGAACCCGGACACCTTGCCGCCCGCACTCGATGCCGCATCGAATAAAGTCGTGCTATGTTGCTTTGCAGCTTCCTGCAACTGCTCGATGCTGCGCGCACCGATGCCGCGCGTCGGGAAATTGATGATGCGCAGCAGCGCGTTGTCGTCATCCGGATTTTCCATCAGCCGAAGATAGGCCAGTGCGTGCTTGATCTCCTGACGCTCGAAGAAGCGCAGCCCGCCGTACACGCGATACGACAATCCGGCCGAGACCAGCGCGTGCTCCAGCACGCGCGACTGGGCATTGGAGCGGTACAGCAGCGCGATCTCGGAAAGTTTGATGCCCTCGCGCTGCAACTGCCGGATCTCCTCGACGATGAACGCCGCCTCGTCCACATCGGTCGGCGCCTCGTACACCCGCAGCAGCTCGCCGCTGTTTTCCGCCGTCCAGAGGTTCTTGCCAAGACGGCTGCGGTTGCTGCTTATCAGCGCGTTCGCTGCGTCGAGGATGTTGGCATGCGAGCGGTAATTCTGCTCGAGCTTGATCACGTTCTCGACATGGAAATCGCGCAACAGCTCCTGCATGTTGCCGACATTCGCGCCTCGGAACGCGTAGATCGACTGGTCGTCATCCCCTACAGCAAAAAGCGCCGCAGGCGCGGCGTTTGCTCCCTCTCCCGCAAGCGGGAGAGGGTTGGGGAGAGGGCGGCGCGTGCTATTTTCACCAACTCCCGCCAACAACTTCAGCCAGCGGTATTGCAGCGGATTGGTGTCCTGGAACTCGTCCACCAGGATGTGTTTGAAGCGCTGCTGGTAGTGCTCCCGTATCGCGGTGTTGCGCGTGAGCAGCTCATAGCTGCGCAGCAGCAGTTCGGAAAAATCGACCACGCCTTCGCGCTGGCACTGCGCATCGTACTCGGCAAAGATCTCCACCTTGCGCCGCGTGTATGGGTCGTATGCTTCCACTTCATTCGCGCGCAAGCCCTGCTCCTTGCTGCCGCTGATGAAGCCCTGAATCTCGCGGGGAGGGTATTTCTCGTCGTCCACGTTCATCGCTTTCATCAGGCGTTTGATCGCGGAAAGCTGGTCGCTGCTGTCGAGTATCTGGAAGGTCTGCGGCAGGTTCGCCTCGCGGTGATGCGCGCGCAGCATGCGGTTGCACAACCCGTGGAAGGTGCCTATCCACAAACCGCGGGTATTTATAGGCAGCATCGCCGACAGGCGCGTTAACATCTCCTTCGCAGCCTTGTTGGTGAACGTCACCGCGAGTATCGAATGCGGGCTAGCCTGACCGGTGCTGATCAGCCAGGCGATGCGCGTGGTCAGCACACGCGTCTTGCCGCTGCCCGCCCCGGCGAGTATCAGCGCAGACTGGTGCGGCAGCGTGACGGCTAGGCGTTGCTCGGGATTGAGGCCGGCTAGCAGAGAGGAATTCATGGCAGGATTATGCCACAGCGCTTGCTGATGACATTGCCACGGTATCCGGGGACCCGTGTCCGAACAATCATCCCTTCACAGGGCAAACGGGGCAGATTTTCATCCGCCCCGGCCTGGATCTGCGCTGGCCGTTTTGATTTATTGCTTCTTCTTGTTCTCGATCATTTCATGCATGATGGGCGCAAGGATGATCTCCATCGCGTAGCTCATCTTGCCTCCCGGCACTACCAGGGTATTGGCGCGTGACATAAAGGAATTGGGGATCATTGCGAGCATGTAGGGGAAATTCACGCCCTTGGGGTCGCGGAAACGCACCACCACGAAACTTTCATCGGGCGTTGGAATGTCGCGGGCGATGAACGGGTTTGATGTGTCCACGGTCGCCACGCGCTGGAAATTGATATGCGTGCGCGAGAACTGCGGGGTGATGTATTTGATGTAGTCCGGCATGCGGCGCATGATGGTGTCGACTGTCGCTTCGGCGGAATAGCCGCGTTCTGCCGCGTCGCGGTGGATCTTCTGGATCCATTCCAGGTTCACCACCGGGACCACACCGATACCCAGGTCTACGTATTTGGCTGCATCGATCTTGCCATTGTCGGTAGCGAGTCCGTGCAGCCCCTCGTAGAACAGCAGGTCGGAATCCTTCTCGATGTCTTCCCACGGCGTGAATACGCCGGGCTTCAGGTCTTTCAGCTTGAAATGCTTGTTGTGCTGTTCGGCCTCGGCATCGCTGTGCACGTAGAAGCGGCGTTTGCACATGCCGGTTTTGCCGTAGGTCTTGAAAGTTTCCTCGATCTTGTCGAAGTGGTTGGCTTCCGGACCGAAGTGGCTGAACGTGTTGTTGCCGGCCTTGGCTGCTTTCGCGGCCGCCTCGCGGAACGCCATGCGATCCAGGCTGTGCAGGCTGTCGCCTTCGATCACCGCGGCGGTGATCTTTTCACGGCGAAAGATGTTTTCAAAGGCACGTTTTACCGTAGTGGTGCCGGCACCGGACGAACCGGTCACTGCAATCACGGGATGTTTGCGGGACATGATGAACTCTCCTGAGGGTTTTTATAAAAATCTTGTACGGCGATTCTAGCAGAATGCCCTGTTTGCAGCTAACCCGAAAGCTAACGTATTGCCTCGGGCGCGGCGATGCCCATCTTGCCCGCCAGTTTGCGCACCAGCGCCTCGGCTTCGGTACGGCTGGGCAGATGTGCGATGCGCAACTGGTATTGCCCGCCTTCCAATGGAAGGATGTGCGCGTCATAACCTGCAGCACGCAGCTCATCGTACATCGCAATGGCATCATGTTCACTTTTCGCAGTGAGCAGCTGCACCTTCCACCTTCCGCCGCTGCGTGCCGCGCCCTGGCCTGCCGCGATCTCGGTTTCGGCTGCCCATTTGGCCAGTTGTTCGGCCGCCAGAGCGGCGACCGGGAACGGAGGCGCGTCCTTGCGCATCACATAAAACGTTTGCGGCTGATCCATGACGAACGGCGGTTCATTGGCGTGCGCTACGCTGATCTTGCCCTCGATCAGGCACACCACATCGAATTCCATCTTCGCTTGCTTATCCGTATCGGGCAGGCTTTTGCCCATCGCATTTTCCATCGCAGCTATGTCCATCTTCCCGCCCACCTTGCCCCACACGTCGGTGCCGCGTATCCCTACGGTCGCGCCCGCGACCCTGACGGTCACGTCACGCGGCCTGAGTCTGGCGATCTTGGCAGTGGTAAACCGGAATGCGCCTTTGGCGACATCCAGCAACGCGGTGAATAGTCCTTTGTCATTGCGCTCTTTGGCAAGGTCCGAAATCGTCATGGAGGCGTTTTCACCCAGCTTGATCGCGCTGCCGTCGGCTGCCTGCAGCAGGATGCGGGCATCCGCTCCGGTGATCAGCCGGTCGCCGTCTCTCAATGCCATGCCTACCGACAGCGGCCGGGTGATCTTACCGCGCTGCAGCCACGCCGGCATCTGTATGCCTTGCACGACGATATCCGGTGCGGCGTATACCGGCGCCATAATCAACAATAATAAGGCAGCAACGGTCTTTCTCATGGTCGTCTCCCGGAAGTTCGCGGTGATAGTCCGGTTTCGCGGCCTGCTGGCGATGACGCTATAATGCCATATTGACCAACCACGCAATACCACCACATCGCATGCAAGCCGATTACCGTCCCGAGAACATCGAACGACTGGCGCAACAATACTGGGATAGCAACCGGGCATTCCTCGCCAAACCGGATGCCGGCATGCCCAAGTATTACTGTCTGTCTATGTTCCCCTACCCCTCCGGCAAGCTGCACATGGGCCATGTGCGCAACTACACGATAGGCGATGTGCTGTCGCGCTACCATCGCATGAAGGGCTACAACGTGCTGCAGCCGATGGGCTGGGATGCGTTCGGACTGCCCGCAGAGAACGCCGCGATCCAGAACAAGGTGCCGCCCGCCAAGTGGACTTACGACAACATCGCCTACATGCGGCAGCAGCTCAAGTCGCTGGGCTTCGCGATCGACTGGTCGCGCGAGCTGGCGACCTGCCAGCCGGACTACTACAAGTGGAACCAGTGGCTGTTCCTGCGCATGCTGGAAAAAGGCATCGCCTACAAGAAAACGCAGGTGGTGAACTGGGATCCGGTGGACCAGACCGTGCTCGCCAACGAGCAGGTGATAGACGGGCGCGGCTGGCGCACCGGTGCGATCGTCGAGAAACGCGAGATACCGGGCTACTACCTCGGCATCACCCAATATGCGGAAGAGTTGCTGGCCGGCCTCGACAGGCTGCCGGGCTGGCCCGAACGCGTGAAGACCATGCAGGCCAACTGGATAGGCAAGAGCTACGGCGTGCGCTTCGCGTTCACCCATGACATCCGCGATGCATCGGGTGCGCCGATCAACGACGGCAGGATGTGGGTGTTCACCACGCGCGCCGACACCATCATGGGCGTGACATTCTGCGCCGTGGCCGCCGAGCATCCGCTGGCCGCGCATGCTGAAAAAAATAATTCAGCACTGGCTGCGTTCATCGACAAATGCAAGCACGGCTCGGTGATGGAAGCCGACATGGCGACGATGGAAAAGGAAGGCATGGATACCGGCCTCAAGGTGGTACATCCGCTCACCGGCGAACTGGTGCCGGTGTGGGTGGCAAACTATGTGCTGATGGGTTACGGCGAAGGTGCGGTGATGGCGGTGCCGGCGCATGACGAGCGGGATTTTGAATTTGCTGAAAAATACCGTTTACCTATAAAAGCTGCAATTGCTCCACCATCTTGGAAGAATCGAAATTTTTTGGTGGGTACTGCTTCGACACCAAATGGCTTGGCCCGCCCTATGCTTAGTATTCCAGGTGAACAGAATAAAGACGAATTTTTTCTTACTTGGACCAAGTGGGTTTCAAATTTGGACAAGCATGGTATTTGTGTGAATTCAGGCAAATACGACGGCCTCGACTATGAAGAAGCCGTCGACGCCATCGCCGCCGACCTCGCCGCCAAAGGATTGGGTGAAAAGAAAGTGCAGTGGCGCTTACGCGACTGGGGCATCTCGCGCCAGCGCTACTGGGGCTGCCCCATCCCGATCATCCATTGCGATGCGTGCAGCTCGGTGCCTGTGCCGGACGACCAACTGCCGGTGGTGCTGCCTGAGGACTGCGTGCCGGACGGTTCCGGCAATCCCTTGCTCAAGCGGGAAGATTTTCTGAATTGCACATGTCCGCGATGCGGCAAACCGGCGAAGCGCGAGACCGACACGATGGATACCTTCGTTGATTCGAGCTGGTATTACGCGCGCTATTGTTCCGGCTTGGGGGCGAGCGGCTTCAAGAATGACACGATGGTGGACGAGGAGACCAGTTACTGGATGCCGGTGGACCAGTACATCGGCGGCATCGAGCACGCGATCCTGCATTTGCTTTATTCGCGCTTCTGGACCAAGGTGATGCGCAATCTCCGCCTGGTGAAATACGATGAGCCATTTTCAAACTTGCTCACGCAAGGCATGGTGCTCAATCACATCTACTCTCGGCCCACCGACAAAGGCGGCATCGAATACTTTGCGCCCGAAGATGTGGAAGTCGTTAAAGATGAGACCGGCCGCCTGACCGGCGCGAAAGCACTGGCCGACGGGCTAGCGGTGGATTTCCAGGGTATGGGCACGATGTCCAAGTCCAAGCGCAACGGCGTGGATCCGCAGGCACTGATCGATCAATATGGCGCGGACACCGCGCGCTTGTTCATGATGTTCGCCTCGCCTCCGGAACAGACGCTGGAATGGGCCGATTCAGGGGTAGAGGGTGCATACCGTTTCCTGAAGCGGGTCTGGGCATCAGCTGTGTTCAATGAGGCGTTTATCAGCCAAGGAATTCAGTATCCTCCTGCTGATGGGGTCGATTGGAACAATGCAGCGCGTGAATTCAAGGACGCGAGAAGGGAAATTCACTTGTTGTTGCGGCGGGCCAACTACGATATGGGCAAATTGCAGTTCAACACCGTTGTTTCCGCGACGATGAAGATGCTGAATTTGATCGAGCGGCTTCCCGGACCTATGATCGAGCCAGAGCACGGTAAACAAAAGCAGGATATTGTATTTCGTGCGCTGGTTTCAGAATCCTTCTCGATTTTGTTGCGTCTGTTATCACCCATCACACCTCACATCACTCATGCACTTTGGAATGAACTCGGTTATGGCGACGACATCCTGCATGCCCCATGGCCCGAACCGGTGGCAGAGGCACTCGAACAGGACGAGATCGAACTGGTGATCCAGGTCAACGGAAAATTGCGCGGCAACCTGCGCGCGGCGAAGGATGCCGACAAGGCTGCGCTGGAGCAGCTTGCTCTTGCCAATGAGACGGTGCAAAAGCATCTGGCGGGTACGGCACCTAAAAAGATCATCGTCGTGCCGGGCCGCTTGATAAACGTTGTCATCTAGGGACTGAACTTGCGCACATTTCAGAAATTAGCCTTGCTGATCGCCGTCATGCTTCTCGGCGGGTGCGGATTCCATTTGCGCGAACAGGAGGCCATGCCATTCAAATCCATCTATGTGGATACTCCCAATCAAAAATCATTGCTCGTCAGCGAATTGCGGCATGACCTGGATTCCAGCAAGGTGAAACTGGCTGACTCTGCCGAACATGCGGATGTCGTTCTTGACATAATTTCTGAAAATCCGGACAAACAGATTCTGACGCTGGACAGCAGCGGACGCGTCACTGAATTCCGGCTGATCTACCGTGTCTCCCTGCGTGCATATGACCACCAGAAGCAGAACTGGATACCCCCCGAAGTCCTTGAGCTGCACCGCGATTTTTCCTACGATGACAGTCTGGTCCTTGCCAAGGAGTCCGAAGAAGCGCTGCTTTCCAACAGTATGCGCACTGAGATGGCGGATCAGATCGTGCGCCGCCTGAGCCTGGCCAAACCTCAACCGCAATAGCGCATGAACATCACCAGCGAAGACCTGCCTCGCCATCTCGCCAACGGATTGAAGCCGTTGTATGTCGTCTATGGCGATGCAATGTTGCTGGCGATAGAGGCTGCGGACAGCATCCGTGCGGCGGCGAGGACGGGCGGATATACCGAACGCGAAACATTCATCGCCGAGCAGCATTTCAAATGGGGCGAACTGCGCAATAGCGCGCAGAACCTGTCCCTTTTTTCCTCGCGTAAAGTGGTGGATCTGCGCATCCCGTCGGGCAAGCCCGGTATGGAGGGCGGGCAGGCTTTGCAGGACTATTGTGCCGACCTCGGCAGTGATGTACTTACGATAATCACGCTGCCCAAGCTCGACAAGACCGCGCAAAACAGCAAATGGTTCGGCGCGCTGCAGCAGCACGGCGTGATGGTCTTGACCGATGACATACCGCGCATCGGCCTGCCCGCCTGGATCGCCGGACGTCTGAAGGGGCAGGGACAAACGGTGGATGGCGAGACTTTGGAGTTCCTCGCGGACCGCTGCGAGGGCAACCTGCTTGCGGCATTCCAGGAGATCCAGAAGCTCGCATTGCTGTATCCGGCAGGCGCGCTGTCCTTCGATCAGGTCAAGGATGCAGCGATGGATGTGGCGCGTTATGATATTTTCAAGCTTTCCGAGGCGATGCTGAACGGCAACTCTGAGCGATACACCCGTATCCTTGAGGGTCTGCGCGCCGAAGGGGCTGCCACTGTGCTGGTGTTGTGGGCGATCAGCGAAGATATCCGCACCTTGGGTAAAGTGCTGCAAGCCAGCCAGCGCGGCGGCAATATCGGCGGCGCTTTGCGCGATGCGCGGGTTTGGGGGGTCCGCCAGAAAATGATCGAAGCCGCAGCGCGCCGGCTGAGATTTTCGCATATCGAACGCGCCATCCATCAGGCCGCCCGGCTGGACAAGGCTATCAAAGGGTTGCGCCAGGGGGATGTGTGGGATGAATTGCTGCAACTCGGATTGCGCCTTTCCAGATCATGAGCGATATCTTGTTGGTGATAACCAATCTGCCCGACGCTGCATCAGCGGAAAAGCTCGCTCGGTCGATCATCGAAGAGCGCGCTGCCGCCTGTGTCAACCAGCTTGCTCCCTGCACCTCGACCTACCGCTGGAAGAACAACATTGAGACCGCCACCGAAGTACCTGTGCTGATCAAGACCACGCAGGGTCGATACGCCCGACTTGAAAAGTTGATACGGGAGGCGCACCCTTACGAACTTCCCGAAATCATCGCTGTCCCTGTGACAGCCGGTTTGCCCGCCTATCTGCATTGGATAGCCGGAGAAATCATTACTCCCGAGGAATAATCATGCGTTTTGCTTTACTGTTGCTGCTTTGTCTGGCCGCCCCTGCTTCGAATGCGGACAGCTTCCTGGACCGCCTCCCCGGCTTGGCTGGCAGCAAACAACCCGACTTCCTTCCGCCTGATGAAGCGTTTCGTCTGGATTTGATCCCGCGCGACGCCCATACCGTGCAGGCCAACTTCAGCGTGACCCCCACTTATTATCTATATCGGGACAAGATCAAATTTACCGCCAATGACAAATCGGTGATTGTAACGGCAGTGAGTTTGCCCAAAGGCGAGATCAAACATGATCCAAATTTCGGCGATACCGAAGTTTTCCATCAATCGTTTCAGGCATTGATCTCGCTTGATCGCGGCGCCAATGCGGCAGCCGGCGGCATCACGCTGAACGCCGTATACCAGGGCTGCAGCGAAAAGGGTCTGTGCTACCCGCCCATCACCAAGACACTGAAAGTCGATCTGCCGGACGCAAAGACTGGCGAACTTGCTCCGCCGGTGATCTCCGAAGCTCCGCCTTTATCGCAAACTCCGGTATCAGAAACCTCGCAGATCGCCCGCCTGTTCAAGGGAGGCAACTACTGGCTGATCATCTCGTTCTTCTTCGGCGCCGGTCTGCTCCTGGCTTTGACCCCGTGCGTGTTTCCGATGATCCCGATCCTGTCCGGCATCATCGTCGGTCGCGGCCACAAGATCACCCATATGCACGCCTTCTTCCTGTCGCTAGCCTATGTGCTGGGCATGGCTATCACCTATGCCGCAGCGGGGGTGGCAGCGGGGTTTTCCGGCAACCTGATATCCAACGCGCTGCAGACACCGTGGGTGCTGGGCAGCTTCGCCGCGGTCTTCGTGCTGCTGTCGTTGTCCATGTTCGGCTTCTATGAGTTCCAATTGCCTACGGCTCTGCAAAGCAAACTGAGCGACACCAGCAACCGGTTGCACGGCGGCCATCTCAGCGGGGTATTCGTGATGGGCGCGCTCTCCGCCATCATCGTGGGACCGTGCGTGGCGGCGCCGTTAGCCGGGGCCTTGCTCTATATCGGCCAGACACACGATGCCGTGCTGGGCGGTGTCGCATTGTTTGTCATGGCGCTGGGCATGGGCGCGCCGCTGCTGCTGATCGGCACTTCGGCTGGCGTGCTGTTGCCCAAGGCCGGGGCCTGGATGGAAGCGGTGAAGCGGTTTTTCGGCGTGATGCTGCTCGCGCTGGCGATCTGGATCATACAGCCGTTGCTGGCTGTCAGCGTACAAATGATCCTTTGGGCCATACTGCTTATCTTCTCCGCGATCTATTTGCGCGCGCTGGACGGGCTTCCGCATGACGCCAGTGGCTGGCACAAATTGCTCAAAGGCCTGGGCATGTTCTCCTTGTTGCTGGGTGCCGCTTATCTGATCGGCGCGCTGTCTGGTGCGCAGGACATATTGCGGCCTCTCGGCAATATCGGACGTTCCGTAGAAAAATCAGGCACCGTGTTGCAGTTTTCTCGGGTAAAAGACCTTGCTGAGCTCGATCAACGCATCATCCAGGCGCGCGGGCGGGCGGTAATGCTGGATTTCTATGCCGACTGGTGTGTTTCATGCAAGGAAATGGAGCGCTTCACTTTTGCCGATGCTGCCGTTCTGGCGAAACTCAAACCGATATTGCTGCTGCAGGCAGACGTCACGGCCAACAGCGAAGCAGACAAGGCCCTGCTCGCCCGTTACAAACTGTTTGGCCCACCCGGCATCTTGTTCTTTGATGCCGCGGGCAAAGAATTGGCTGATTTTCGGGTGACCGGCTACCAGGATACCGGACAATTCCTGAAAACTCTGCAAGGTGCCGGAATCTGATAAATCTTTGCTATCTTCGGCAAACTATTGGACAAATCAACCTAATTTGCTGTAATCTGCGCCCGTGAAAAATCTCCTTGTATTGCATGGCCCCAACCTGAACCTGCTTGGCAGTCGTGAGCCAGATGTGTATGGCCGCGTCACGTTGAATGAAATTAACGAACGTTTGATGTCCTTAGCCCGCAAAAGCGGTGCGAACCTGATTTATTTCCAAAGCAATGCGGAGTCTGCCCTGGTGGAGCGGGTGCAGCAGGCAAAAGACGATGGCACACAATTTATCGTTATCAACCCTGCCGCGTTCACGCATACCAGCGTGGCGTTGCGCGATGCATTGGCGGCAGTGGCCATCCCGTTTATAGAAGTACACCTGTCCAATGTGTTCGCACGAGAGGCATTCCGCAAGGAATCATTTTTTTCGGATCTCGCGATAGGCGTGATCAGCGGCCTGGGAGTGGCCGGCTATGAATTCGCGGTGCAATTCGCACTGAACCACAAACACCAAGCTTAAGGAGATCACCATGGATTTGCGCAAACTCAAGACACTGATTGAGTTGGTCGAAGGCTCCGGCATCGCCGAACTGGAAATCAGCGAGGGCGAAGAACGGGTCCGCATCACCCGCACCGTCGCTCCGGGACAACAATTATATGCTGCGGCCGCTCCGCAACAGGCGATGGCAGCGCCTGTCGCGGCACCGGTTGCCGCGGCGGCGGTCAGTGCCGAGCCTGCCAAACCGCCGGTTGTGGAGGGCCATGTGGTGAAGTCGCCCATGGTTGGCACTTTCTATCGTTCAGCCTCGCCGGGATCAAAGGCGTTTGTGGATGTCGGTCAATCTGTAAACAGCGGTGATACACTGTGCATCATCGAGGCGATGAAGCTGCTCAACGAGATTGAATCGGACAAGGCCGGGACGATCACGGCCATACTGGTCGAGAATGGTCAACCCGTCGAGTTTGGCCAGCCACTGTTCGTCATCAGTTGACCCCGATATCATGTTTGAAAAAATCCTGATTGCCAATCGCGGCGAGATCGCTCTCCGTATCCAGCGCGCCTGCCGCGAACTGGGTATCAAGACCGTCGTCGTCCACTCCGAGGCGGATGCAGATGCCAAGTATGTGAAGCTTGCCGACGAATCGGTTTGTATCGGCCCGGCTTCCTCTACGCAAAGTTACCTGAATATCCCGGCCATCATCAGCGCCGCGGAAGTGACCGATTCCCAGGCCATTCATCCCGGCTATGGATTCCTGTCCGAAAACGCGGATTTCTCCGAGCGTGTCGAGAAGTGCGGCTTTGTCTTCATCGGCCCGCGCGCCGAAACGATACGATTGATGGGCGACAAGGTAAGTGCCAAGATCGCGATGAAAAAGGCCGGCGTGCCCTGCGTGCCCGGGGTTGAAGGCGCATTGCCGGACAAACCGGCGGAAATCATCAAGATCGCGCGCAGCATCGGTTACCCGGTGATCATCAAGGCATCCGGGGGCGGCGGCGGGCGCGGGATGCGGGTGGTGCATACCGAAGCGGCTCTGCTGAACGCGGTAACCATGACGCGCACCGAAGCGCAGGCGGCTTTCAACAACCCGATGGTATACATGGAAAAGTTTTTGGAGAACCCCCGCCACATCGAGATCCAGGTGCTCGCCGACCAGCACGGCAATGCCGTGTATCTGGGTGAAAGGGACTGTTCGATGCAGCGCCGCCACCAGAAGATCCTGGAAGAGGCGCCCGCCCCGTTGCTTGATCCGAAGATGCGCAACAAGGTCGGGGAACGCTGCGCCGAGGCCTGCCGCAAGATCGGTTATCGCGGCGCGGGTACATTCGAGTTCCTGTTCGAAAAAGGCGAATTCTATTTCATCGAGATGAACACCCGTGTGCAGGTGGAACATCCGGTGACTGAAATGATCACCGGAATCGATATCGTGCAGCAACAAATCCGCATCGCCGCCAATGAAAAACTCCCGTTCAGGCAGCGCGACATCCATTTCCGCGGTCATGCCATCGAATGCCGCATCAACGCGGAACATCCCTACAAATTCACGCCATCGCCGGGACGCATCACGACCTGGCATCCGCCGGGCGGCCCCGGCATCCGCGTGGATTCGCACGTGTACGCCAACTACCTGGTGCCGCCGCATTATGACTCGATGATAGGCAAGATCATCGCCTACGGCGACACCCGCGCGCAAGCCATGGCAAGGATGCGCACCGCATTGTCCGAAATGGCCGTCGAAGGCATAGAGACCAATATCGCGCTGCATCGGGAATTGTTGCAGGATGCGGCATTCCTGCGCGGCGGCACCAATATCCATTATCTGGAAGAGCGCCTCGCCGAACGTACCAAGGGCAAGTAATGCCGTGGCAGAACCTGGTCGTTGATAGCGATGCCGAGCACGCCGAGGCATTGAGCGAAGCGTTGCTGGAACTTGGCGCGTTGTCGGTGGACTTGCTCGATGCCGATGCCGGTACCCCCGACGAGCAGGCAATCTTCGGCGAGCCTGGAGAGCCGGCGCCGGGTTTATGGCAACACAACCGCGTCAGCGCACTATTCGGCAATAGCGAAGACGTCGGCGCGATCTTGCGCGATGCAGTTGCCTGCATCGGGCTGGAACAACTGCCCCGGCATCGAATCGAAATTCTCGATGACAAAGACTGGGTGCGTGTCACGCAGTCGCAGTTCGAGCCGATCCCGGTCTCAGGCCGATTATGGATCGTGCCTACCTGGCACACCCCCAGCGATGCCAATGCGATCAATATCGTGCTCGATCCGGGACTGGCGTTCGGCACCGGCAGCCATCCCACCACACGCTTATGTCTGCGCTGGCTGGATGGGAATCTCAAGGGTGGCGAAAGCGTGCTGGACTATGGTTGCGGGTCGGGTATCCTGGCAATCGCCGCGCTCAAACTGGGGGCTGCCCGCGCCGTCGGTGTTGATGTAGACTCGCAGGCCGTGATGGCCAGCCGCGACAACGCTGCAGCCAATCGGATACAGAATGCCGAATTTTTTCTGCCTGACGCCTGTCCGCAACCATCCCGAAATGACACGCCGCGCGGCGCATTTGACCTGGTCGTGGCGAATATTCTGACCAACCCGCTGTGTGTGCTCGCCCCGTTGCTGGCGCAAGCCACAAGGCGGGGTGGACAGATCGTGTTGTCGGGCATACTTGAGGATCAGGCAACACAAGTGATGAACATTTATCAACAATGGTTCGATTTCAATTCCCCGATCTTCGAGGATGGTTGGTCGTGCCTTTCAGGACGCAAGAGATAAGATGTACGGAACCACTGTCTGTCCGCATTGTGATGCACGTTTCAAGATCAGCAAGGAACAGGTGGCCGCGCATCACGGCATGGTTCGTTGCGGACAGTGCATGGAAGCATTCGATGTCCGCGTCAACTTCGCTCCCGATCAGCTTGACCTGCAACTGGAACTGCCGATACTGGAAGCACCCGTCTCGTCGCCAAATTCAAGGATTGCCGTTCTGCAACCGATGACGCTGGCTGAACAAGTCGCCTATATCCAGGACGGACACGACACGGGGTTTCAATCAAAAAGGCGTGCGTGGCCATGGACTATTGCCTCATTGTTGTTGCTGCTGCTGCTATGCGCACAAGCCGCCTACTTCTTCCGTGTCGACCTTGCCGCGCGGCTGCCGAATCTGAAACCCGCGCTGGCCGGCTATTGCAAACTGCTGAAGTGCACATTGCTGTTGCCGCGGCATACCGACTTGATCAGCATAGAATCGTCGGATCTGGAGGCTGACTCTGCGAAGGGGAACCGGATCGTACTGAGCGCGCTGTTGCGCAATCGCGCCCCGTATGCTCAAGCCTTTCCTGATCTGGAACTCACGCTCAATGACAGCCTTGACATGCCGCTGGCGCGCCGCATCTTCACGCCATTCGATTATTTATCGGCTGCAGACAGCGAATCGGCAGGCTTGCAACCCAATCATGAACTCAGCATCAAGCTTCACCTTGATACTGCTGATCTTGAACCGTCGGGGTATCGCCTGGTGATGCTTTATCCGGACAACCGGTGACAATATTGCATCGATCACATCGCGACTTTTTTGCAACCGGGGCCTGCTGAAGACCTTCGCAATTTTTTGCATGAAATTCAAATTGCCGCTGACCGCGTACTTCAGGATGCCGGCGCGTGATTGTCAGCGCATGCGCTTTCCGGTATATTTCGCCCTGCCATTCAGACCAATGGGAGAGGGTGTCAGCCGGTATCTTTGCAGAGGCCATTTATCCTTGCAAAACCGGGGACACCGCCGAAGGCGCAACACCCGTAACCGCTCAGGCTCAAGGAACCATTGGCGCAGCAGGCGAATCTGGAGAGTGTTGGATCAACCAGCCACCGAAGGGGCACACGGCGCGAGTCGTAATCTCTCAGGTAACAAGGACAGATGGGGCGCAGCACCTGGGAATTTCCGCTAACCTACTGCGCGGCTGATCTGCTTTGTCGCATGCTCACTCGTCACTTGCCTATCTCACCGGATATGTCTCGTGTCTCGTTGCGCGGCTCCTCGCAGTTCAAACCGCTCGCTACGTTATCGGCAATCCCCTGTATTGATAACTGGGGAAACCATGACTCTCAAACAAACTCCGCTCAATGCAGCACATCGCGCGATGGGCGCGAAGATGGTCGATTTCGGCGGTTGGGAAATGCCGGTCAATTACGGTTCGCAGATCGACGAACACCACCAGGTGCGCAATGACTGCGGCATGTTCGACGTGTCGCACATGCGCGTGGTGGACATCAAGGGAACGGGAACGCGCGCCTTCCTGCGCTATCTGCTGGCGAACAATGTGGACAAACTGGCGATACCCGGCAAGGCTTTGTATTCCTGCATGCTGCTTGAAACCGGCGGGGTTATCGACGACCTGATCGTGTACTTCATCAACGAAGAATGGTTCCGCGCGGTGGTGAACTCGGGCACTGCCGATAAGGATATCGCATGGATGAAGCAGCAGGCTGCAGAATTCAAAAGGCACCTCCCATCGGGAGATGCGGCGGTTGTCCTTTCTCCCGCTGCGGGGGGAGAGCGAAGCGAGGGGGCGTTAGATAGGGGGAACGCAAGCCCCCACCCTAACCCTCCCCCGAAGGGAGAGGGAATCGACATCACCGACCACCCGGAACTGGCGATGATAGCCGTGCAAGGGCCGAACGCGCGCGCGAAAGTCTGGGCAGCGCTGCCGGGCAGCCGTGAACTGACCGAACGTCTGGCGCCGTTCTGCGCGGTACAGATGGGCACGATGTTCATCGCCCGCACCGGCTACACCGGCGAGGACGGTTTCGAGATCATGATACCGGCCAAGGCTGCGCCGTTCTTCTGGGCAGCGCTCGCCGAAAAGGGCGCAAAGCCGATCGGACTCGGTGCGCGCGACACGCTGCGCCTGGAGGCGGGCATGAACCTCTATGGGCAGGACATGGATGAGACCGTCAGTCCGATGGAAGCCGGACTGGCCTGGACCGTGGACTTGAAGAGCGAGCGTGATTTCATCGGCAAGACTGCATTGCTGGCTAATCCCCCGTCGCGCAACCTGGTCGGTCTGGTGCTGGTGGACCGCGGCGTGTTGCGCGGCCATCAACCGGTTCAAACTGCGCATGGCGCAGGGGAGATCACCAGCGGCAGTTTCTCGCCCACGCTGGAAAAGTCGATCGCGCTGGCGCGCGTGCCGAACGGCGTCCAGATCGGCGACACTGTGCAGGTTGAGATACGCGACAAACTGCTGCATGCAAAAGTTGTAAAGTACCCGTTCGCCCGCAACGGAAAGGCAGTTTGTAGTCTTTAGACGTTAGTCGCCAGTCAAAAACAAAGTAACGCGCAGCGACAAACCCGACTAACGGCTAGCTACTAACGACTAATAACTATTGACCAAAAGGAGATTTGAATGAGCAATCCGGCAAATTTGAAATACACGCCATCCCACGAATGGGTCAGGACCGAAGCCGACGGCACGATCAGCGTGGGCATCACCGAACATGCCCAGGAGTTGCTGGGCGATATGGTGTTTGTCGAAGCGCCGGCCGTTGGGCGCAAGCTGAAAGCGCGGGAAGAATGCACCGTCGTGGAATCGGTGAAAGCCGCAGCCGATGTGTACGCCCCGGTCAGCGGCGTTGTCACTGCCGTAAACACCGAGCTGGACAGTATCCCGGAAAAGATCAACGAAGATCCCTATGCAGCATGGATATTCAGGATGAAGCCGGACAACGCCGCTGATGTCGCCGCACTGCTGAATGACAAGGCCTATCAGGCAATAGTCGACAGCGAAGCACATTAATGCTGGTAGCCAGTGGCAGGTAGCTTGCAGCTTTTGATGCAGCGCACAAAGCGCGCACCTCATCGCCGCCAGCTACAGGCTGCGCGCCACTAGCTTGTAACATTTCTTTTCCCAGAATTTTCGCCATGACCAAAACCGACCAATTTGTTAATCGCCACAACGGCCCCTCCGAACAGGAAGTCCGGGCCATGCTGCACAAGATCGACGCGCCTTCGATGGACGCGCTGATAGACCAGACCATCCCTTCCGCGATACGCCTGAAACAGCCGCTGAGCTTGCCGGAAGGCATGTCCGAATATGCCTATCTTCAGCATCTGCGCGGTATCGCGGCGAAGAACAAGCTATACAAGAGTTATATTGGTTTGGGGTATTACGACACCATCGTTCCAGCGGTGATCCAGCGCAACATTCTGGAGAACCCCGGCTGGTACACCGCCTACACCCCTTACCAGGCTGAGATCGCGCAGGGCCGGCTGGAGGCGCTGCTGAATTTCCAGACCATGATAATCGATCTGACCGGCATGGAGATCGCCAATGCCTCCCTGCTCGACGAGGCAACTGCCGCCGCCGAAGCGATGACGATGCTGCATGGCCTGCGTTCCCGCGAAACCGGGCAGCAGGGCAGGGACGGCTTTTTTGTTTCCCACGAATGTTTCCCGCAAACCATCGAACTGCTGAAGACGCGTGCCGCGCCACTCGGGATCAAGCTGGTGATAGGCGATTTCAGGAATGTCACGTTGAACGACACGCTGTATGGCGCGTTGCTGCAATATCCGACGGCGGATGGCGCCGTGCATGACTATGCCGATTTCGTCATCCGCGCCAAACAACAAGGCATGACCATCGCCGTGGCCGCAGACATTCTCAGCCTGGTGCTGCTGCAGCCGCCGGGTGAATGGGGTGCGGACGTGGTCGTCGGCTCCACGCAACGCTTCGGCGTGCCGATGGGATACGGCGGCCCGCATGCGGCCTACTTCGCCTGCCGTGATGTGCACAAGCGGTCTATGCCGGGGCGCATCATCGGCGTGTCGGTGGATGCCGAAGGCAACCCCGCGCTGCGCATGGCGCTGCAGACGCGCGAGCAGCACATACGACGCGAAAAGGCCACCTCCAACATCTGCACGGCCCAGGCGCTGCTGGCGATCATGGCGGGCATGTACGCGGTGTATCACGGGGCGGACGGGCTGCGCGGCATCGCGCAGCAACTGCATCTGTCCGCTGTCGCGCTGGCCGATGAATTGAAAGACCTCGGTTATGCCGTTGCCGATGAAGCCTTTTTCGACACGGTCAAGGTCACCCATACCGACAACGTAAGGATCCATGCGCTGGCCGAGGCTGCGCATATCAATTTCCGCTATACCGCAGACGGGTTGAGCATCGCGCTGGATCAGACCACGGATGCCGATTCGCTGAATGCAGTTCTGCAGGTATTCGCGAAGGCCGCCGGCAAACCCGCCCCCGCCATCACGATGCCGCAGGTCCTTGCCGGAAGGATCAGAATCCGGCAACGCCAGTCAGCCATCCTCACCCATGCCGTATTCAATAGCCATCGCTCCGAATCCGGGATGATGCGCTATGTCAAACGGCTCGAGAACAAGGACCTGTCGCTGACCCATTCGATGATCTCGCTGGGGTCCTGCACGATGAAATTGAACGCCGCATCTGAATTGATACCGATCACCTGGCCGAAGTTCGCCGACATGCATCCTTTTGTGCCGGTAGAGCAAGCCGAGGGTTATCAGCAGATCATCGCCGAACTGGATGCTGCGCTTTCCGAAATAACCGGCTTTGCCAAGATGAGCTTCCAACCCAACAGCGGCGCGCAGGGGGAGTACACCGGTCTGCTGGTGATACAGGCCTATCATCGTTCACGCGGCGAGGCGCAGCGCAACGTCGCGCTGATCCCCGCTTCGGCTCACGGCACCAACCCTGCCAGCGCGGCGATGTGCGGCATGCAGATCATCGTCGTGAAATGCGACAAGCAGGGCAATATCGACATCGGCGACCTGCGCGAAAAGGCCGAGCAACACAAGGATGATTTGTCCTGCCTGATGGTCACCTATCCCAGCACTCACGGCGTCTACGAAGAGGGTATCAAGGACATCACGCGCATCGTGCATGACAACGGCGGGCAGGTATACATGGACGGCGCGAACATGAACGCGCAAGTCGGGCTGACCAGCCCCGGCAACATCGGCGCGGACGTTTGCCACCTCAACCTGCACAAGACCTTCGCGATACCGCACGGCGGCGGCGGCCCCGGCATGGGACCAATAGGCGTCGCGGCACATCTTGCGCCTTTTCTGCCCAAGCATCCTGTCGTCAAGACTGGCGGGGCACAAGCCATTCATTCTGTATCTGCAGCACCGTACGGCAGCGCGCTGATACTGCTGATCTCATACGGCTATATCAGGATGATGGGCGGCACCGGGCTGACCGAAGCCACGCGCAATGCGATACTCAATGCCAATTACATCAAGGAATGTCTGAAGGATCATTACCCGACATTGTATAGCGGCAAGAATGGCCGCTGTGCCCACGAGATGATCCTGGCCTGTGCCGACTTCAAGCGCGACGCCGGAATAGATGTGGCCGACATCGCAAAAAGATTGATGGATTATGGTTTCCACGCGCCCACCACTTCATTTCCGGTGGTGGACACGCTGATGGTCGAACCCACCGAAAGCGAATCGAAAGCTGAGCTGGACCGCTTCTGCGCAGCGATGATCTCGATCCGCGGCGAGATAGACGAGATCATCGCCGGCAAGGCCGGCAGGAAGGACAACGTCATCAAGCATGCTCCGCATACTGCCGGAACAGTGACCGCCGACGCATGGGATCGCAGCTACTCGCGTGAAAGGGCTGCATTTCCGCTGCCCTGGATACGCGAAAGCAAATTCTGGCCCAGCGTCGCACGCGTGGATAACGTGTACGGCGACAAACACCTCGTCTGCGCGTGTCCGCCGATCGCGTCCTATGCCGATACTGCACAGTGATAATTGGCGCGGACACAACCATGTTTGACCGGATATCCGTTGGTTGCAAATTCCCGGAATAGAAAGCCGATGGTGAACAACCCCAACAAGCATCCGCGAGGTTTGCTTCACGCCTGGCGTGCAACCGGAATTGCATTGCAGGGGTTGCATGCGGCATGGCGGAATGAAGATGCCTTTCGCCAGGAAGTGTTCATCGCCGCGATCGCGATACCTGTCGCACTGTTCCTGCCGGCAAGTCTTCCCGGCAAAGCCATGATGGTCTCGAGCATACTGCTGGTGCTGATCGTCGAGCTGCTCAATTCCGCACTCGAATCGGCGGTAGATCACACTTCGCTGGAACAGCACCCGCTCGCCAAACGTGCCAAGGATATCGCCAGTGCGGCGGTACTTTTGAGCATCGTGAACGCACTGGTGGTTTGGGGATTGGTTATCTTCCCGGCGCTGCCTTGATTTTCAACCGCGGATAATCAGCCTGACATTGTGTTGGCACCTGTGCCTGCTTCATACAAGCAGGCGCTACCAGAACAATTCTGTTTCATTAATCGTCGTGAATACGTTTGCGCCCCACCCGCCGACCACCAATACCGTGCCGTTTTGCAGCCTGGTAGCGCTATGGTGGCTGTGCGGGGCGGCAAGATTACTTGCCTGGGTCCACCTGCCGGTGGCGGGGTCGTAAAGTTCCGTACTGGTCAGCGGCGGCCCGTCCGACCCGCCGCTGACCATCACTTTGCCATTGGGCAGCAGCGTTGCCGTATGGCTGAATCGTGCGCCGGAAAGACTGCCGGTTGCGGACCAGCTGTTCGTCGAAGGGTCATATAGTTCAGCACAGGTTGAACAATTGCCTCCTCCAACCACCAGCACCTTTTCATTTGGAAGCAGCGTGGCGGAATGTTTGAAACGGGCATGGATCAGCTTGCCGGCGGGAGTCCATTTATCCGCGACCGGATCATATATTTCTGCGCTCGAAATCGCCTTGTCATTCCATCCGCCCGCAACCAGCACCTTGCCATTGGCCAAGACCGTCGCCGTGTTGAAATAGCGTGCCGTGATCATGTTGGCAGCCGCGGTCCAGGCGTTAGTGGCGGGATCATAGAGCTCGACACTGGAAAGAACCTCTCCTCCGCCCCAGCCGCCTATGACCATTACCTTGCCGGAAGGCAGTAGCACCGCGGTATGTATCTGGCGGACAGCAGCAAGCTTCCCGGCCGGTAACCAGGAGTTGGTCGGTGGATCATAAAGTTCCGCGCTGGCGAGGACAGAGTCGTTGCCGTAGCCGCCCGCGACCAGCACTTGTCCGTTGGACAACAGTGTGGCCGTGTGATCGAAACGCCCCTCGGCAAGGTTTCCGGCTGACGACCAGGTTTTCGAGACAGGATCGTAGAGTTCGGCGCTTGCCAATGCGTAACTGCCGTTGTCCGTTCCACCTGCCACCAGAACCTTGCCATCGGGCAAGAGCGTAGCCGTGTGGTGGCTGCGCACCTTGGCAAGACTGCTCGAGGGATTCCATAGCCCGATCGCGCGATATGTCTCGGTGCTGGCCAGCGCATCCTTACCGTTGCCGGTTCCTCCTATGACCATCAACGTTCCACTGGGTAACAATGTGGCAGTGTGCGCATAGCGGGCCCGGTCGAGGCTGACCGATTTGGACCATGTATTGGATTCGGGAGAATATACTTCGACGCTGGTCAGCGGGGAACCCGCATCCTTGCCGCCAGTCACCATCACGTCCCCGTTCTGCAGCAGAACAGCCGTATGCTCATACCGTCCACGAGCCAGCTTGCCGGCTTTGGACCATATCATTGTGGCCGGGTCATATATCTCGGCATAGGCTACAGCGCTTCCCTTGGCAGTCGCATCCGCCTTCCCCGCACCGCCCGCTACCAGTATCTTTCCGCTGGGCAGCAAGGTTGCCGAATGCCCATATCGGGCTATTGCAAGATTACCTGTCGCTGACCATGTGTTGCTGGCAGGATCGTACAGTTCGCTGCTGGAAAGAACGTTTTTGCCGTTTATCCCTCCTGTCACGAGCACCTTGCCGTCAGCCAGCAATGTCGCTGTGTGCGAACTGCGCGGAGTCGCAAGATGGCCCGCGCTTGTCCATTTATTGGCAACCGGATCATAGAGCTCTGCACTGCCGAGAGCGCCATCGACACCAACGCCCCCCGCCAGCAGCACTTTGCCGTTCGAAAGCAGGGTGGCGGTATGCTCGTAGCGCGGCTCGCCTAAATGGCCTGCCATAGACCAATTGTTGGTGTGCGGATCGTATATTTCGGCAGCGGCGAATGGCCACCACACACCGGATCCGCCGGTTACCAGAACCCTTCCGTCCGGCAGCAGAGTAGCCGTGTGATGGTGCCGGCCATTGAACAGCCTGCCGGCCGGCACCCAGGTGTCGTTGCCTGGATCGTATAGCTCGGCGCTGTCGAGAGTGGCATCGTTCTGATTGGATCCGCCTACGATCAAGACCTTGCCGTCCGGCATCAATGTGCTGGTATGGTAAAAGCGGCTGGTACCAGGATGCGCAGCATATGCGAATCCGTCTCTCGGCCTGGGGCCGCAGAAGATGTTGATGCTGGTGACGTCTTTTTCAGATACCGCGCCGGTACCGTGGGTGAGGGTGCACGGTTGATCTGCAGGAGGACTGACGATGCTAATGCTGTAGTTCGAACCCGTATTTTGCGTCCCGGGAAAAGTGAAGGACCCGTCGCTGGTCAAGGTCAGGTTGCTTGTCCCATTGTTGCTTACACTGATACTGTTATTTTCCTTCAGGCCGTATATCGTTCCCCCTATCGTGAAGGTCACAAGCACACAGTCAACGGCGACATTGCTGACGTTGCCTTTGGAAGATTTGCCGGTGCCAAAGTTTACAGTACACACCTCCCTGGGCGCTTTCGGCTGGACGGAAACCGTTACATCGTAGGAGCCGCGTTTTGTCAACGCGTCGGGAAAAGTGAAATTGCCATTCGCGCTGATCGGCAAGTCGCTTTTGTCATTCAGGCGAAGAACCAGGCCGCTTCCGGTAAGCCCGTCCACAGTACCTCCTACGGTGTATGACTGCAGCGGCGCGCCGGTCTTGGCACCTGGTGCAGAGGTCACCCCCGGAACGATGGCCATGACCGGGACGGGCTCTCGCGTTGGCTCTGGAACTGGCGCCGGCCTGGGCACCGGTTCGGGAACAGATTCCTCCACGGCATGGTCTTGAACACCCGGTGTTGCAGGCGCTGCAACGATAGCCGCAGCTGCGCCAGCAGCGACCCCCTCGGTCGTATGGTTAGATTCCGATGGCGATGCCTGAACCGGTTCCGGCCCGGCAGTTGAAGAAATTGTTTGCGCGGGTGCGGCTTCGTTCGCTTGCTCAGGCGCCGGTGTAACTTCTGATCCAGCAACGGGCGCGGGTTCTGCCTTATGTTCTGCGCTTATCGCCAAAGCAGGCGCGTTGGCATTCCCTTGACTCGCCGATTTTCTATAAAGATCTGCCGCTTCCTCGTTGTTTTGAACCGCGCCCAGCCCGGCTTTCAACTTCGCCTGTTTGGCGGCGTCCGCTTCGATTCCTTTCGCGGTTTGAGATTTCTTTTTCTCCGTGTAGAAGGGATGGGAACGTTTTCTGGCTGGGGACGGCTTGGCGGCAGCTACCGCAGAATGCAACCTTGATGAAGGTGCAGCCGGCGTTGGTGCAAGCAGCGGGGCAGGAGCAGCAGCCGGGACAGGCTTAGGCGTACGAATGTAGGCGAAGATGACGGCCAGCAGCAATACTGAAACCAGCAGCAACGCTTTCACCGCTACGCGTTTCGATCTACCGAAGCTCGCCATCCCCCCGCTCCCCTGTCCTGTCTTTTATCCTGCCGGATTGCCCGTTCAGAAATTATTATTCTGCAAAATATTTTGCGCGGGCATTCTTGGTACCCGTTAGACGCCTACCCCACATCCCCAAAGCCCCAGATCCGGGATATGCATTGTACGCAACTATCCGGCCGATCGTAAATACCGATAAAAGGCGCGGATGACTTGGGCCAGACGATTTCGGTGTCGGGCAGCAATCCTTGATAAATCAGGCTTGAATGTCCTCGGTTTTCATCAGTGATGCTGCCGCTTTTTTGTCCATGCCTTGGCGGTCAGGGTAATGACCGCTGCCAGCGCATATACCGAGACAAACGGGTCGAGCAGATAATCCCATAGGTTGCCGGACTCATACCAGCCGGCTGACCAGGCGAGCATCGCGAGCGCAATGCACAGTGCGATCAAGGCAGACTCCAGGTACCAGGCAAACAGAGCAAGCAAAAACAGCGCGGCGACGAACAGCGGATCGCCATAGCCCAGGCGATATGGGTCGAACCGGCCTGCACCCAGCGCCATCGGATAGAACACCAGTGAGAAGAGGCCGATCAGGATCAACAGCGCATCCCGATGCCGGGCTTGAACCTTGACGCAATCACACCATGGCGCCAGCAGCGCACACCACACCAGCACCAGCGTGGTCACGCTCAGGTCGCCGGTCATGCCGCGAATATACGCGGCAACAGGCATCCCGCCGAACGGGATCAGCACGAGGACAAATACGGCTGACAGCAATATCGCCAGGCGCGGTTTGCCCAATCGCGCAACGCCCGGCAACAGCAGCACGGTTGCAGCAGTCGCGCTAGCGATTCCCGCCAGTCCGGTGATATCAGTGAAGTTCGGCATTGCGGCTTTCCCCGATGCGCTGATGCAGCCATGCGCGCGTGAACGTTGCATGTTTGATGAAGCTGCGGTTCCACGTGTAGACGAGATGAATGTCGCCATTGTCCGCTTGTATCATGTAAGGGTATGAAAATTCGTAAGCGCAGGATTGCGCCTCGCATTTGTTTCGCTGCGCGGACCTTGCATATGCCGCGGGGTCAGCGATGCCCGCATCACTGGCCTTGGCCAGTTCAGCGGTGATTTGCAGGTAGCGCCCCGGGTTTGCCGGTTGGCCGCGCTGGTCTTCCAGTTGATAGACTTTCTTCCAGGTAGTACCGCCGTCCTCCGAAACCACCAGCGACAGCGCATCGCGGCCGTCCTCGAGATCATTCAGCACGACCAGCATCCTGCCATCGGGCAATACCAGGCCCGAGATCGCTGCATCCGGATTGGCCAGCGCAGTGGCGGCCGCGGTGCTCCAATGCTGTCCGGCATCGTTCGTCGAGGTTGCGATCACCCGTTTGGGGCTGTTGCAGGAGCGGCGCATCAGCACCAGCGCCTGCTGCGGGCCTTTGATCAGCACGATCGGCTGCAGCGTGGACTTGCCGGAACTCAGTCTCTGCTTGTCGATGATCCCGCCGCTGTTATCGATGCGCAGCAGTTCACCGAATTTGCCGATGAATTCGTGATAGACCGGCAGTCCCATCGTGCCGTCGCTGTACAGGAACGGAGTGCCCTTGACCAGCGTGCTGATGTTCATGAAAGGAGATGTGATCAGGCGCCGCGCCGTACTCCAGCTTGCGCCATCGTCTTTTGACGTGATCGCCGTGATCGAGCTGCCAGCCCAGCCGCCCAGCGACACAGTCACATAATAGAGCCAAAGCGTACCGTCAGGCGCGCGCTGCGCGACCGGGTTGCCGAGCTTTTTCACATAGCGCAGCAACTGGCGCTGCGTGCCTGCCCGGTTGGCGATGCCCTGTTCGGGTCCCCATGCATCTTGCGCCGGATCGAATACCGCGGTGCGTATCTCCACATCTTCCGCACCCTCGCGGCTGCCGGCGAACCAAAAAGCGCGGATGCGGCCGTCGCCCAGCTCGACCAGCGAGGCGGCATGAACAGCAATGTTCTGCCGTGTGGAAACGAAATCGGTGCGGAATCCGGATGTCGCATGGGGGGTTTTCGGCGCGGCATCGTGCGGAACACCGGCGGGTAATTTGAAATCTGCCGCAGCCGGATGATGAGAGACCTTGTAAAGCGCGGCGCCGAAAGCGATCAGTACCAGGCAAAGCAACGCGGCGGGGCGCGCGCCAGATCTTTTCATGTTGGACACGGGCATCAGCGGCATGCCTGATCCGGAGTCTGTTCAGGCGCGACTTTTTTGCCGGGAGGAGATTCGATCAGCAACTCCCTGACGAAAAGATGTTCGAACACCTTGCCCTGCAAAAGCATTTCCTTCAGCTCGGCGGAATTTTGGCGGCCGCGGATATCCAGGCGCCGGCCAATGATGCTGCAGCCCTCGCAACCGCCGTTTGGCGCGCTGTCATTCAGTGCCGTCTGCACCGCGAACAGCGGATAGCGCGCCGCAAGCTCGTTCACCGAAAGATGCTGGTCCTCGTTATAGCCGCGTATCTGGGCGCCCGGCAAGATGAAGCGATAGCCTTCGTCCATCGCCCTGAAGTTGCACGGCACTGCAACCTCCTTACCGCTTGCATAGCGTTGCGCCTGAGGGCTGTAATTTCCCAAAGCGCCATCGAAAGGGCGCAGAAAAGCGGCGAAACACAGCAGTACCGATAACGCCGCAACGTTGACGACGGGCCGGGTGAAGGAGGGTACAGCGATCGCCAGCAGCGTCAAGATCCCCGCGCCCGCGATCAGCAGCCAGAACAAGGGCGGATACAATTTCTGATCGGGCATTTCGGCTTGCAACTGCATCGCCAGATATGCGATTCCTGCAATCAGCGCGCCCGCCAGCACCAGGCTGGCGACGAATGCCTTGCGGCTGATGCGCTGCCAGTTGAGCGCACAGAGCAGCGCGACGGCGGGCATCGCCGCCAGAAGGTAGCGGCCCGAGCGCTGGCTGGGCAGCGCGAAACTGATGAACATCGCGGCGATCCAGATCCACAATAATCTTTCTTCGTTGCTCATCCGGCCGCGCCTCCGGCAAGCGACAATTAGCAGTCCCGCGACCGGAAACGTCAGCAGCCCCGGATTGGTCAGGAATGCCAGTGTGTAACTCCAGATGCTGGAGCCGCCCCAGAGCAATTTTTCCAGATATCCCGGCCCGTGAGGATCGAACTTGCCGACGTTTTCGCCGACGACGAATTCTTTCCACACCGCCTGCGGATCGGGATCGAGCACGAACCACAGCGAGAACAGCGCGATTGCAACAATGATGGCGATCACCACTTTTATCGCATCCTGTCTGAGGAATTCTGCCACGCGGTACTGTCGCCGATGCAGATACCACCCAGCCAACCCAAGCGCGACCGGCAGGCCCAGCGCGAAGGATTTGTACAGGAAGCCGATGCCGATACCGACGCCGAGCAGCAGCGGAATGGCCAGGCGCGACTCGAACGCCTGCTTCCAATACAGCAGCACGAAGAACGGCAGGGATATCCAGAACACCTCCGGCGGATTGGTCAGGAACGGGCGGCCGTAGCGATAGGTGGTGAAGAACGCCAGGAACGTCAGGGCCGCGATGAAGCCGGATTCGCTATTGCCGGATATTCTTCTGCCCAGCAGGAACAGCATCGCCGCGGTCAGCAAGGTATAGATCACGCTGGGGTAGCGCAGATTCCACAATGTCCAGTTCCTGCCGTCATCGGTGGATGCGATTCCCTGCCAGAACAGCAATGGCGGCTTGGTGTTGCGCATGTGATCCAGCTGCGACTGCAGCGGCAGCAGTTTGCCGCTGCCGGCGGTCAGCCGGGTGATATGTTCATACGGATATTCGTCGCCGTTCTTCGGTATGTGCTGGCTGTCGAGACCGTTAAAATAAATGAACACTGCCAGCAGGCAGGATAATACGTACCAGGCCGTGCGCAAACCTGATTCGGGAAACTTCATTTGATTCCGGTTTCCTGCTCGTCATCCGGATCGATCCCGGGAATGATAGGCAGCGCGATCTCATCCTGGGGTTTGTGGCTGCGAAAAGTCCAGAAATTGTTCACGACGAAATTGAACACGCTGGAGATCACGATGGCGAAGGCATTTGCAATCAGGTAATGCAAATAGACCACGAACAGGTTGGTCAGCAGGAACTGCAAACCGGTGCCGACCCAACAGGCCAGCGCATACTGGCCAAAATGCAGCACCAGGTGCTTGTCCGGCCGGTGCTGGCGGTCGCTCCAGGTCCAGTGGCGGTTCCAGTAAAAGTTGTTCACGGTCGCGAAGAATATCGCCACGGCCAGCGATGCATTCAGGCGGATAGCGGGTGTCTCGACAGCGGAAAAAATGAATTCCTGGCAAACATAAAGCACCGCCAGATTCACCGCCACGCCGGACGCGCCGACAGTGCCGAATCGCATGAAACGCTTCTTGAAGAACCAGGCAGGCAACGGGTGCCTAAAAAATCTTGCCAGCATGTTCATGCGAACTTCCGATCACCGTGGGCTGCATTCAACATTTGATGCGCTTTTTCCAATACCTGCTCCGGCGTGATCTGCTTCAGGCACTGGTTATCGCCGTCGCAGGGCGAGGAGCGATGGTTGTATGCGGTGAGGCAAGGCGAGCATGGCAGCTGGCGGTGGAAGCAGTAGGCGTTGTCGCCCAGCGATCTGTACAGCACCGGCGTTTCCGGGCCGAATAAGATGATTGCCGGCAGTAGCGGCGTCAGCGCGGCGAACTGCCCCGGCCCGCCATCGTTGGTGACCAGCAGCGAAGCGCGATGAAACACTGCAAGGAGATGGCGCACTGTCCTGGTATAGCCCGCCAGATTCACACAAGCGGGGCTCTTGCAGTGATCCACGACGGCTTGTGCGATCTCCCGGTCGCCTTTCAAGCCGATCACACCGATCGCGTAGCCCTCATCCAGCAAGGTCTTGCTAAATTGGAAATAGCTCTTCAGCGGCCAGGCGCGTATCGGCAGGATGCCGCCGCTCGGGTAGATCAGCACCAGTTTCTTGTCCCTGATCGCCGGATGGAAATTGTGCAGCTCCCTGTGGACTTCTTGCAGCTCCTCTTCCGGAAACGCCAGCACCGGTGTCTTCCCGGTATAGGGAGCGGGCAACAACTTGGCGACAGGGTCGGTCGTGGATTCCAGAGCCGCGGCCAGTGTCAGGAATTGCTGCGTCAGATGGCGGTAAGGGTTGTACAGCACCGGGCGGTTGATGAATGAGCCGCGATACAGGCCCTCCTGTGTGTAGCGATGGAATCCCACCCTCAGAGACGCACCCGACAGATAAGAGAAGATGCTGCTGATGCGCGCGAACAGTTCGCAGTCGATCACTGCATCGATGCCGATCTTGCGCATCTTGCGTATCGCCCTGAGGCTGTCCCTGACCAATCCTTTCAGGGAACTGTCCTCCAGCGTCAGCACGTTCTCGCGGGGAACGACGCCGAGCAGATCGAGCACTTCGCGGTTCTTGGCGAACATCAGCACATGGATCGCGGCCTCGGGATATTGCTGCTTCAAACGCATGAACATCGGCTGCGCCAGCACCAGGCTTCCCATCTCGGAAAGCAGTATGACCAGGATATTTTTCGGCGCCACACCGTCTGGTTCGTTGGATATGACGCGGTTCACCAGCGAAAGGAATGCGCAGACCGGCACGCCCACATAACGGTCAACCGCACGCTGGAACTTTATATTCATCTTGGGATGTTCATCTGGATAGTGTCGCCGGTGATCATGCCTGTAATTAGGGGCTGAGCCTGAGTGAGCCTGTCTTGTTTGCCGCATTGGCACACTGCTCTGGCATACAGCGCAGACAACGGGCGAATTATCGGGGATTTCACCCCGCCAGGCAACCAAGCACCGACTTTTGCCGGGCCTGCCTGATGCTACAATCAGTTCCCCGATATCACGCTCAGGATATTCCGATGCACACGCTGATCTGCGGTTCGATGGCCTATGACACCATCATGGTGTTCAAGGACCGATTCAAGAATCACATACTCCCCGATCAGATACACATCCTCAACGTCGCGTTCCTGGTTCCGGAGATGCGCCGCGAATACGGCGGTTGCGCGGGCAACATCGCCTACAATCTGCAGATGCTGGGCGGAAATCCGCTGATCATGGCGACGGTGGGGGACGATTTCGGCCCTTACACCTCGCGTCTGGACAGGCTGGGCCTGCCGCAAACGCATATCCGCCATGTGCCGAATCATTTCACCGGCCAGGCTTTCATCACCACCGACCTCGACGACAACCAGATCACCGCGTTCCACCCCGGCGCGATGAATCAGTCGCACCTGAACAGCGTCGCCTCGGCGAAACAGGTGACGCTGGGCATAGTCGCGCCGGACGGGCGCGAAGGCATGCTGCAGCACGCAGTCGAATTCGCCGATCTGGGCATACCCTGGGTGTTCGATCCGGGGCAGGGCATGCCGATGTTCTCCGGCGCAGAACTGCTGACGTTCATCGGACAGGCGACATATGTCACGGTCAACGATTACGAAGCCCGGATGCTGCAGGACAAGACCGGCAAGACGCTGGCCGAGATCGCCCAGCGCGTGAAGGCGCTGATCGTCACGCTGGGCGGCGAAGGCTCGATGATCCATGCCGGCGGCAAACAGATCGCGATCCCCACACCGAAGCCCAAGTCCATCGTCGACCCTACCGGTTGCGGCGATGCCTATCGCGCCGGCTTGTTGTATGGCATCCAGAAAGGATGGGCTTGGGAAACCACCGGACGCCTTGCCTCGCTGATGGGTTCGCTCAAGATCTCCAGCCGCGGCGGACAGAACCACAGCTACACGCGCGCCGAACTGATGGCTATGTACGAACAGAGCTTCGGGCATTCCATCAAACTGTAAGCACTGCCGCCATTCCCGCTGTCGCGCGAACGACGATGCTTTCCGGATACTATTCATGGAAACCAGACTCCTAGCCCAACTCTCCACCATCATCCGTGATGCGACGCATCGTCCCTTCACACTAGGCAACTCCGCGCCCGTCGGCGGCGGCAGCATCAACGACGCGTATCGTCTGGAAGGAACGGACGGCGCGCGTTATTTCCTGAAGCTGAATGATGCGCGGCATCTGCCGATGTTCGTTGCTGAAGCGGAAGGGCTAAACGCGATCGCCGCGACCAACACGATACATGTGCCACGTGCTATCGCGCACGGCAGCGCAGGCAAGCAAAGCTATCTGGTGCTCGAACATCTGGAACTGAGTTCGCGCGGTGATGCAAAGATGCTCGGTGTGCAGCTCGCGGCGCTGCATCGTTGCGCATCTCCATCCCCTCCACCTTGCAAGGGGATAACCAGCGACTTGGCCGGCGTTGTTGGCCGGCCTAGTCGAATTGCTAGTAGTTCCATCAGGGCCGGGGAGGTGGTAGAAATGTGCGAGAACAAAATGTCTACCCTCACCCCAACCCTCTCCCTGCAAGGGAGAGGGCGTAGCGGAGCACCTTCTCGTTTCGGCTTTGATCACGACAACTTCATCGGCACGACGCCTCAACCGAATGGCTGGAAGAATAACTGGATAGATTTCTGGCGCGAAAATCGCCTGGGTTTTCAATTGCGTCTTGCGGCTCAGAACGGCTACGGCGGCCAATTGCAGGACTTGGGTGTAAGGTTGCTTGATGCGCTGCCTGTATTCTTCAACAGCTACACGCCGCAACCCTCGCTGCTGCATGGCGACCTGTGGGGCGGCAATCACGCCTATTTGCCGGACGGCACTCCGGTCATCTTCGATCCCGCCACCTATTACGGGGACCGCGAATGCGATCTCGCGATGACGGAACTGTTCGGTGGATACAGTGCGGAATTTTATGCGGCCTATCGCGCCGCCTATCCGCCGGATGCGGGCTATGCTGTTCGCCGCGACCTATACAACCTTTACCACGTCCTCAACCACGCCAACCTATTCGGCGGCGGCTACGCGCGGCAGGCCGAGCAGATGATGCAAAAGTTACTGGCAAGTAGCTAAGGAACCTCTGATTACGTCCATCATGAACCGCGTTGCTGACAAAAACAGGATCCTCGCCGCGACACGTTACCGTGAAACGGCAGCTTGCGGGAGCGACTGCCGGCGACCATTCCCGCACTAACTGCTTCGCACACCGTGTCATGGCCGCTACCATTCGCGTCAGCCCTCTCCTCAATCCTCTCCCGCTCGCGGGAGAGGAGGCGATCGTCCTTTCCCCCGCAGGCGGGGGAAAGTCAGAAAGGGGTTGGCCTTACTTGCATATAGCCCCGCCGACACGTTACCGCAGAGCGGCCGATTGCGGGAGGCGGGACATAGGCGGCAAGGATGAGGCGACGATGGCAGTACAGTTAGTACGGCTAGGAGCCGAAGACAAAGCCAACACAGTTATCGTTTCTTTGCGGAATTGGATTATTGTGCATTTCATAATACATGACAGTGCTTCGTGCGACGTGTAATCCCTCTCCCATATGTGGGAGAGGGGCGGGGGAGAGGGTTAGTGTCACAATTTAGGGAAATATCAATAGTCACCAGTGCTTCGCCACCGGATTGTTGCATGCGACCTGATAGAGCTTCCGGTCTTCCAGACGGATCGCGCTCATCGGGCCACCCCAAAGGCAGCCAGTGTCCAGCGCGATGATGTTATTTCTGAGCAACAGGCCCAGCGCCGACCAGTGGCCAAAGATCACCGTTGATTTGGCGCTGGCGCGCCTGGGTACATCGAACCACGGCTGGTAGCCGGCGGGAATGTTCTCAACTTCCCCCTTGAACTTGAATTCCATCTCGCCTTCTGTGGTGCAGATGCGCATCCGGGTGAAGGCGTTGACGATGACGCGCAGGCGCTTGTAGCCTGTCAGCTCATCGTCCCAGTGGTGCGGAAAGTTGCCGTACATGCGCTCCAGGAAGGTGGCATAGCCGTTAGAACGCAGCGCCGCCTCGACTTCGCGAGCCAGGCTCTCGGCCTGCGCCACATCCCATTGGGGCAGCAACCCGGCGTGGACCAGCACGCAGCCGTCCTGCGCATGCAGCAACTTCTGGCTGCGCAGCCAGTTCAGCAGTTCATCGCGATCCGGCGCAGCCAGTATCTCGTGCAGCGTATCGTTGCGGTTCAGCTCCGCGACGCCCTCCGCGACGGCGAGCAAATGCAGGTCATGGTTGCCTAGCACCGTGATCGCGCTGTCTCCGAGCGATTTGACCAGCCGCAACACTTCCAATGAACCCGGCCCGCGGTTCACCAGATCGCCGACCAGCCAGAGCTGGTCCGCAGCCTGGTCGAACGCGATCCTGTCGAGCATTTGCACCAGCTCGGCATGGCAGCCCTGTATGTCGCCCACCGCATAAATCGCCATCGCGTCATCCTGCCGTGTTTATCTGTAAAATAGCGTAACAGATTTTCATATTGATTCGATGTTATCCATCCTGCTCGATATTTTATAGATCAGCCGACGCTGACCAGGTACATCCATGAATGACGGCACCAAACAGGTTTGGCTGATACTTTCCCACGGCTTCAACATGGACGGGCGAGCCGCAAGCCAGACCATCACCGACAAGATCCCGCATCTGCTCAAGCTGGGCATAGAACCCGTGGTGGTCAGCGCGATCACCGGCAAGAAGGACAACGTGATCGAGCATCATCAGGTCCTGCCGGCGGGCCCGGTCGCGTTGCGCTTCGATTTGCGCCACTACCTGAAGCAGCGCATCTCGTCGCGATTCATTTACCGGATCGTGATGACGATCGCTTCTCTTATCCTTTTACCATTCTTGCTGATCGAAAAACTGTTCATCAGGATCGAAACCCATTGGTCATGGGCAATCACGGCATATTTTACCGGCGCGCGCATCATCCGCACGCACAAGCCGGCGCTTATTTACTCGACCGGCGGCTCGTATTCGGCGCACTTGGCCGGGTATTGGCTGGCGCGCAGGTCAGGATTGCCGTGGATCGCCGAGATCCACGATCCGATGATCTTTCCCGGATTGACGAAAAGCAGGATGCGCATGCGGTTTTCTGCCCGGCTGGAAGGAATAATCTGCCAGCACGCCGATGTCGTCTGGTGGTTCACGGAAGAAGCCCTGGCAAGAGCGCGAGCGCGGCATCCGGAATTGGGCGAACGCGGCCATTGCATCATCCCGGGCGCCAATCCGCCCGAATTCGCACGTGCGCCGTATCAACGGGGCAAACATCTGGTCATCGGGCATTTCGGTTCCCTGGCCGAGACGCGCAACCTCGAAATATTCCTGCAGGCCCTGCGACTTGTACTGAACAAGAACCCGCGATGGGCTGAACATATCCGTTTGCATCTGTACGGCGGTGGCATCGATGCAGTTTCTGCGCGCGCATTGCGCGACTTTCCCCATCCCGCGATTGTCGAGCAATTTGGCCGTCTCGAAGCCGACCCGAAAACCGGGGAGAGCGGCAGGGACAGGGTCCTCAAGCGCATGAATGCGGCCGATTGCCTGCTGCTGTTGCACGGCACGGTTCCATTCTGCGAAGAGTACATACCCTCCAAAATGTACGAATATCTCTGGACGCGGCGCCCTATCCTGGCCCTGGTCTGGCACAACCCGCAGATCGAACGCATGCTGCGCGAACTGGGGCACTGGGCGGTAAAGGCCGATGACCCAGATGCGATCGCGTCGGCACTTGACGATTTGCACGCCCGCTGGATGCGCAACGATCTGGCCGATTCGCGAGCTCCGTCGCCTTATAGTGCTGAATCAGCCGCGCGACAAATCATCGCGCTGGTGCACGGAATTCCGAAGCGCGCACCTGACATGCTTGCCACACACCCAGCCAAATGAAGGACATCGTTCTCTACTGCAAATCGTATCAGCGCGATGTGCGGCGCGCTGCACGTCTGGCGGAAAGCATACGCCAATTCAATTCAGGAAATTTGCCGTTCTATCTTTCCTGCCCATCAAGCGATCTGGCATTGTTCAAGGATATTGTCGGCAACGACGGCGTCACATTGTTGGCCGACGAGGAGATCATTGCCGCGAATCCCTCCATAGACAAGAAAGCCTTCAGCGATTTGCCCGGGGTGATATCCCAGCAGATCGTCAAATCGGAATTCTGGCGCCTGGGGATCAGCGAAAATTATCTGTGCCTCGATTCGGATTCCTATTTCATTCGCGGCTTCAACAAGGACGATTTTCTGACCCCTTCGGGAATCCCGTTTACCGTGATCAATGAAAGCCTGGAGCTGCGCTTGTTCGGTGCGATAAACCGCCATACCAAGATCGCCCGCAACATCGATGCGGACTGCCAAAGAGCCATGGATATCCTAGGGCGCACCGGCAGACATTTTGATTTCGGTCCCTTGCCGGTGGTTTGGAGCCGGCGTGTCTGGGCAGACCTGGCCGGGAAATTCCTGGAACCGCGAGGCATGAGCTTCCTTGATGCGATGGTGCTTTTTCCATCGGAGATGCGCTGGTATGGCGAAGCCCTGTTGAAGTACCGCTCGATAGAATTATGGCCCGTTGAAACACTGTTCCGCTGCTATCACTACAAAGACCAATATCTTGCCGCGAGAAGGTCGGGTGAGACAAACGAAGTGCTGCGGCAAATATATCCCGGGGTCTGTGTTCAATCGAACTGGGACAAGGAACTGGATTACGGGCAGAAAAAGAAGGGGCCGTTATCCAGGTTTGTCCGCACGATCAAGCGCCGCGTTCTTCGGCGCTTAGCCTAGCAGATGGCGGGACATCAAAACATGGAGACTGATCGGCCTGAATTATATTTATTGGAGCCAAACATGACCGGCCAACGCAAAATCGTATCTATAATCGCTCCGATTTATAACGAGAGCAATGGCATCATTCATTTTTATGAAGCGCTTTGCAAAATATTCAGCCAAGCTCCAGGACTGGATTTTGAAGTTGTTTGTATCGATGATGGAAGTACTGACGACTCATTGCAGAAGTTGATTTCAATTGCAGAAAATGACTCGCGCTTTCAAGTCATAGAGTTATCCAGGAACTTCGGAAAGGAGGCGGCGTTGACAGCCGGCATTGATATCGCAAGCGGTGATGCTGTTATCCCTATCGATGCGGACTTGCAAGACCCTCCCGAGCTGATACTTGGGATGATTAAGGAATGGTTCAAGGGCGCTGAGGTCGTTTTGGCGCGCAGGGCTGATAGAAGCTCGGATTCATTCCTTAAACGCAAATCAGCCGAAATCTTTTATTCCTTTCACAATCGTCTTTCGGCTACTCAAATCCCGGAAAATGTCGGCGATTTTCGATTGATGGACCGGGTTGTCATCGATGCTCTCAAGCAGATTCCCGAGCAGCAACGGTTCATGAAGGGATTGTTCGCCTGGGTGGGATTCAAAACGGTCACGTTGGATTATGTGCGCAATCCTCGTTCATCCGGGGTCACGAAATTTTCCGGGTGGAAGCTATGGAATTTTGCGCTTGAAGGCATCACCAGCTTTAGCGCAGTACCTCTCAGGTTCTGGACCTACGTCGGATTGGCGGGGGCGTTATCCACATTTATCTATGCGGTATTCATCATCTCGAAAACATTGATACTCGGCGTCGATGTTCCAGGTTATGCATCTTTGCTTGTGGCCGTTTTGTTCATTGGCAGCTTGCAGTTAATTAGCGTTGGCATACTTGGCGAGTATATCGGCCGGATATATATGGAAACGAAACACAGGCCGCTTTATCTGATCAGGAAGCATTATGGAGTAAAGAAATGAATCCGGCGGCCTATCTGGAAATGGCAGAAACCGAGTCCAGGCATTGGTGGTTCCTGGGTCGAAGAGCCATCCTTTCGTCAATGATTTCGAGCCTGAGTCTTCCAATCAATCCGCGAATTCTAGAGGTTGGTTGTGGAACCGGCGGAAACCTCGAGATGCTCGGCAAGTTCGGAAGCGTAAGGGCTGTTGAGATGGATGCAACCGCACGGGCGATTGCCTCAATGAAAACACACAACCTATACGACATCAGAGCTGGTCATTGCCCGGACGCAATCCCCTTTAATGATCAACGCTTCGACTTGATATGCATGTTCGACGTCTTGGAACACATTGAGCAAGATACTGAAACACTAATTGCATTACGGCAATTGCTGGCGAAAGATGGCCGCATCCTGGTAACAGTCCCGGCCTATCAATGGCTTTATGGTGCTCATGACGAATTTCTCCATCATAAACGGCGATATTCATTGACCCGGTTGCGCAAAATGTTTGTAGTTGCAGGACTTCAGCCTGCGAAAATTACATACTTCAATACCTTTCTGTTTCCCCTCGCAGTCATGGCGCGCTTAAGGGATAAATTGCTTGGCGCACGCGCGGCGACCGGAACCAGCATTCCTCCGGCTCCCTTCAACAATATCTTTAGAACTTTATTTGGAACCGAGCGGTTCTTGTTAGAGCACGTCAACTTTCCCTTTGGCGTCTCATTGCTTTGCGTTCTTAGAGTCGCGGATGAGTAATAGGACATTGGCTCCCGTATTAACAAGACAGGCCTTGCGCTTTGCCCTTTCGGGTTTGCTGGTAACCGGTCTGCACGTGCTTGTCGCGACCGCTTTCATTCAGATCATATTGCCTGCCCCATCAATTGCCAACGGAGTGGCCTTTGTGATGGCGACCGTATTTTCGTATTTGATTAATACCACATGGAGTTTTTCAAGATCTTTACACCGGAGAAATCTGTTCCGTTTTTTTGTTGTTTCATGTATCGGACTTTTCCTTGCCATGACCATTTCGGGCGCTGCCCAATATTTCGGGCTGCACTACTTGTATGGCATTGGCGTCGTTGTTTGCATAGTTCCTCCGGTGACCTTTCTACTGCATAATTATTGGACTTACCGGTGAAATTTGCATTTATTAAAATGTATAAGAGTCTCTTAGACGCAGCGCCTGACAATTCATGAATTTCAAACATCAACCCCTGTTTGCCGCTATTTCATGCTCGTTTTATGCCCTGACTCTTTGTTGGTTTGCATATGCATACCGAATTGGCGCGATAGATCGTGGTCTTTTTTTCAACTCCGATGCTCTTTTTTTTCCCTCGTTCTTTAAGAATATTTTTTTGGAGGGCAAGCATTTTGCCGACTGGGTGCTTCCTCCATCATCATATCTTTTCCCTGATGCATTGCTCTATGCGATTGCCTACATTTTAAGTAAAAACGTCTTTAACCAGATTCTCATCTTTGCAATCCTGCAGTCCCTTTTATTTTTTTATCTCATCAGTGCGTTGCTGGGTCGATTTATCCGCCGTTCGGATGCGATTTCATACTCGGCGCTCATTTGTTCCAACGTGATTTTGTTGGGCCTCTATTCTGCCGATCCTTTCGGACTTTCATTTATAGACGTCTTCCATTTCGGCAGTCTGCTTTCCTTTTTAATGTTGTCAATTCTGTTGCTTAAATTTCACTCGGCCGCCTCTGTCACGGAAAAATATCTCGCAGGTGCGTTAGCTGTCCTTCTTGCAACATGCTCTGCCATGTCGGATCGCCTTATATTGATCCAATTCATTGCGCCGATTTTATTGATCGGAATATATAATTCTTATATCGGTTCAAAAAGCAAAAGGGTTCTCGAATTCGCAATACTTTTGATTTTTGGCTATGTGCTCGCTCTCATTCTTGGAAAGATCTTCCTGCCTGAAATGGGGAGTCTCGAATATGGAATCGGCCTGGGTTCGATATCCGATAAATCAATGATGTTTGTGAATTGGGTGAGGAGCAAGCCCGTCCTTATTCAGCTCTCTCTCGGCTTGTTGCCCATCACCCTCTATTTTGCCATTTTGTCTTTGCATCAAAATGGAAGCGAACCCCGCCAGTACGTTGCGCAACGGCGATTGTTTGCATTATTAATTCTGGTTTCAGTAGCGTTGACGTTGTTGGCTACTGGGCTCAGCAATCGTGATTTTACGCCGAGATATTTGCTGCCATTTATATTCCTCCCTCCCGTTTTCCTGTTCATTCTTTTAAGTGAAAGAAAGGTTGGGATTTTGGCGCTTGTTCTTTGCGTTTCTTCTTGTCTGGCCATATTTGCCAGTCATCGGAATGAAAAATCACCAGTCCCGTTCTATAGTTCCTATCCAGAATTTGTGCGATGCATCGATGCACTTGCTCAAAGGCATCATGTGTCGAGAGGGATGGCGCAGTATTGGGATGCTATTCCTCTTGATGTGTTCAGCGACGTCGGACTCGAGGTGGTTCCAGTCATCGACGATGGGTCTCCCATGAGATTTGCATATAACAATGATGATTTTTCGGGTAAGTTCGCATTTGCTGTAATAGACAACAATGCCACCGGCCTATATAAATTATCCAGAACAGCTATAGAACAGCGTCTTGCGAATAGGCCCTTTGAATACCAATGCTACGACAAGACGGTTTTGATTTTTAATAATGAGGCAATCACTCTTCCAAAGCAGTCAGCCCTTTCTGATTTGAGAAGCAGTGCATTGGAATCATTCGTTAAAAATCCACGGGCGCTATTGATAATGGCCCAGGAGGAATCAAAAGAGGGTAATCATCAGGCAGCGGCGCGCCTTCTCACAGAGGCTATAGCTTTGCTTAGGGAGTCCGGAGCAAACGAGCGGACCATCGAATTTTATGAATCTGCTAAAGTACAAATGTCATCGATGAGATAATTCTGCGTACCATAAGGAGATCAAATTGAAGGAGCTTTCGGGAATCGGTATTTTTTTTGCAAAGTCGATTATTGCGGCAATTGTATTCTTTGCGGTGGTTACGATGCTACTACCTAACATCGGGCAGATGCGCGAAGAGTGGAAGGACTTTGCCTCCAAGAGAGAAAACCAGGCGCTTATACTTAGTTTTATCCAGAATCCGGTTGCTCTAACAATTTCCGGAGAACGGGACATGGAGCGAAAAAATTATTCCGATGCTGCCCTGAAGTTTGAACTGGCAGTTGGGCTTCTCGAGATGCATGGCGCATCGGCTGCAACGATCCAACCGTATCAGGCCCGCCTTTTGGAAGCAAAGAAGTTGGCTGAGCAGTCCGCTGGCAAATAGATCGAATATGGACTGTGGCCGATCAAACCCTGCCCGATGTATGCAACCCCCGGAATTTTGTGTATCGAATTGGACTCTCCGCAAAAGGGAGATCCTGTTATCCAGGTTTGCCAGCGCTAACAAGGGCTGCGTTCTTAAGCGGCTGGCTTAACCATTATGTCATCTTCATTGAAAATGCAGGGCGTAATCGCGCGCCTGAACGGAGGCCTTGGCAATCAATTGTTCCAGTATGCGGCTGGCCGCGCCCTTTCCGACAGGCTGGGCGTCGTACTCAAGTTCGATCTGTCCGAATTTGATTCCTATCGATTGCGCCGTTTCGAATTGGATCAGTTCAATATCAATGCAGTTATAGCCACTCCACAGGAACTGGCTGGTTTGATTATAAATCCGTCACGAATTCAAAGAGCTTACGGCCGGCTCGCGATCATTTTAGGATTGGGCTTCAACGGGATTGCCTTCAAGGAAAGAAAATTCGGCTACGATCATCTCTTCGAAAAGGTCCGGAATCCGCTATATCTTAATGGATATTGGCAAAGCGAAAAATATTTCAAATCTTCAGAGGAGAGGATTCGCAATGAACTTCATTTGGTTAACAAGCTCACTGATGCCAGCAGGATAATTCTGG
Source organism: uncultured beta proteobacterium (assembly GCA_963723415.1). Lineage (GTDB taxonomy): Bacteria > Pseudomonadota > Gammaproteobacteria > Burkholderiales > Gallionellaceae > Gallionella. Next base: position 353,076 of record CAVRQB010000005.1, read on the forward strand.
ATGAGATCGTTCGATGCACCGCTGTTTCGCTGCACATCAGGCGCGGTGATTACATAAGCAATCCATCAGCGGCCTTGGTTCATGGCGTATGCCCGCTTGACTATTATCATGCGGCCGTTCGTCACATAGGAATTCAAGTGTATGGCCCTCATTTTTTCGTTTTCTCTGACGACCCGCAATGGGCCAAGGACAACCTCAAGATCGGTTATCCGGTCCAGTTCGTCGAGGCCAATGGGCCGGACCGCGGCGTGGAAGATCTGTGGCTGATGAAGTCTTGCAGGCACCATATCATTGCGAACAGCTCATTCAGCTGGTGGGCCGCATGGCTGAATGACAGGAAGGACAAGACCGTCGTCGCTCCCCGCACCTGGTTCCTCGACAAGAAGATCAACGACAGCGATTTGGTTCCCGAACATTGGCTCAGGATTTGAAATGACCGCGATTAACCCGTTGATATCCGTGATCATGCCCGTCTATAACGGCGAGCAGTTTCTTCGCGAGACGATAGACAGCGTTTTGAACCAGACCTACCGTAATTTTGAGTTTATCATCGTCAATGACGGGTCGATCGACTCGACCCAACAGATCATCGGCAGTTACAGTGACGAGCGCATCGTTGTGCTCGGTCTGACAAGCAACCAAGGGGTGTGCAATGCACGCAACGCGGGCATAGACATTTCGAGAGGGCATTACATCGCGTTCTGCGATGCTGATGACCTTTATGAACCAGATCGCCTGCAGATTCAGCTGGAATTTTTGATTGGCCATCCTGCAGTAGATGTTTGCGGCAGTTATTTTATCGTTTTTGAAAATGGCCGGGAGATACTGATCAAGCATCCATTGACCGATCAGGAGATCAAGGAACACTTCTTTACCGGGAATTGCATCGGTCAGCCCAGCGTCATGGGCAAGTCGGTTGTATTTAAAACGTTCTGGTACAACACTGAACTCCAGGCTTCCGAAGACTATGATCTATGGACCAGAATGGCAACCGGCGGGGTGATCTTTGCGAACGTGCCGCTGCCACTGGTGAAGTACCGGCTGCATCCAGGACAGGCGAGCAAGACAAAATCGCGCTTGTTGCATATCACTTCAAAGATCGTTTGCACCAACTATACGCTTGACTATCTGAATAACGGCACGCTCTCGGAATATTCCAAAGCCAAAGAAACGACGCTTTCCGGTTTCGAGGAGTTCATCGCCGAACTATCTTCGGCCTGCGGCAGGAAATCCAGAAATATGAATACCTTTCGCCCGCTGATCGCTTTGCAATTCAAAAAAATCGACCGGCTGGGAATAAAGGCATTTGCGGCACTCCGGCAGATATCGTCCAGGTATCGCCTGGATTTCCCGGCAAAGTATCTGCTGAATATATTTTTGCTATGCCTCATCCCGGTGAACAAGAACTCGTCTCTTTTTGATACTTTAACCAAGCTGAAACTGTAATTGCTTTATCCGGCGGATATGAACTGCAAATCAAGTTGATGTCACACACCGATCAATCCGTGCCCCAAACTATGACACAGTTATTGGGGTGTGTAAGCGGGACCTCGTCGATTATCCTCGATCCGGGAATCACCTTGAGCAGCTCCTCCTTTTTGTACGATTTGAATTCTGCCGGATTGATATCGTTGTATATGATGTAACCGCGGCCGGAGTTGAGGATAATTTTATTCAGGTAGATTTCCTGGATGTGGCGCGGCAATTCTGTGAACGCATAATTGCTGATCACCAGATCGTAATTGTTTTTCTCAAGCTCGTTCATGGTCATATAGGAGAGCGTGGATTTGACGGCATAATTGTCGAGAAACCGCTGCGCCAGCAACAGGGCCGGTTTGATATCCACAAGGCGATATGACGCGGGAACATACTGCGCGTTGATGATGCGACACTGGCCGCCATAACCCACCCCGATCTCGCAGATGCTTAAACCATCCAGACTTCGGAACAGATTCTTCAAATCCGACAGCACCTTTACATAGCGCAATGTCGATGGCGAGAAGGACCCTACATTGGGGTATTGAAAAACGCGCGGGGCACCATGCAGATCATTCTGGCGGAATTTTTCCATTTCGCCCAACAACACCTGGTCATGGGCAATCAGCTCCAGATAGGTCGCGCCTTCTTTTTCTGTTACGTGTTCGAGTATCTGGTTGTAGATGGGATTTTGGCGGAACTGATTGAAGAACCGGTAATCATTTGCCGCATCCAGGCATACCTGCGGATAGATTTGGTTATCAGACAGGCTGGTGGATATTTTGTTGGAGAGGGTCAGACCCGGCGCTTTGCGCAAGAATTTATTTAAAAATGTTTTCATTACCACTCTCCATGTTCGGATATATCAAGCAATGTCCAAATCAAATCATCAGATACAACATTGTCTCAAAATGCATAGGCGACAATTAACTTTGAAATTATTGCTCTCAGCCGCCTCTGGGTAATTAGTCAGAAAACCAGCTTTTCCGCAAATAGGCCCTCTCGGTAACATACACAATGGTAATGATGTCATCTTTCAGCTCCCGGCTTTTGAGTGGACTTCGGCTAACTTTTTGCTTTTTGCGACAAAAATATCGTGCTCGATATGCCAATCCAGGTTATTTTTACGTGCCTAATCTACCAAGAAGTTTAAGTCTGGGTAATCAGCATATTCTGGAATCGATGGATCGAAACACCTAATGTCATCAATAAGGATAGTGGCCTTATCATAACGGGGCCAGGTTTTTTCAATACTTGACAATTCTTCGCGAACCGGGCAATCGATAGGGCCCTGATGGGTTATCCCACCAGAATAATGTCCATCAAGCCAGAAATTAACTGTGCCGGTTAAGGTCGCCAGCAAGGATGGGAGTACCTGTTCAGAAAGGCCATGGATAACGTGAATTTTTGGATTGTTTTTAAATCTTGTCATCGCTTTTTCAAATAATTCCTTGTCGGGCTCTATTGTATAAACCTCTTTGGCCTCAAGAGCCAAAAGTGCGGCAGTATCTCCCATGAAGGTGCCAGTTTCTACCCACGTGCCCCCACTCACACCATTGCGCAGTAAAACAGCGCGCTTTATATGCGTCGGGCTGGGCGCAGCATATTGCCGCCGTATCCATTGGTGCTCTTCGCTTTTACGATCTCTGTTCCCCCTCATCTTGTCTCTCAGATTAGCAAACAATCCTATATTGGCCATGTTCATGACTCCCTAATATTATAATTATGCAAGGCGCTTCCCGGCCGGACACTGATAATTTCAGTCACTCTTGGCATTAAACAGCATTTGGCTCTACAATTTCCGCTTGATCTTCAACTTGACCGCCTATTTATTTCTGTGGCATTCACTGTTTGGCACCCACATTTCCGTTTTATCTATTTCGGTATACATGACAATCTCAAAAGTCGCTGATTTGCTATAGCATTCAAATAGCGGTGCCATTTTTACCAATTGCAATTCGTCAATGAAGATTTGGCGGTATTTGCGTTCCCGAATATTCTCATAAATCGAATCCAGTTGCGCCAGGTATCTGTTATGTGTCTCGCCACTGGACGCCGACAAATACTCGACCTGGCCCTGTTCGTTTGGTAGTTTTTTTTGTTTGATAGCAAAATAGCTCGTTGGCGCGTTGTATAGGAGATATGCATTGGGATCAAGCAATGCGGTTTTAATTTCAAGTTCGTGGAAGGAGCGTTCTATGTCTCTCAGATCGTTGTGTCTCATACATAAGCTATAAACAAAAAGAAGATTTAAAAATAGCAAAACAGTAACAATATTTTTCTTGTTATGTTCTCCGATAATTCCAATAGATAAGGGTATTAGAAACGGGATTAATAAATGATGGAAGTAAACAAAAAATTGCCCATCATTACCTCCCATTTTTAGCAATATTATGATTGACAGCACTAAACCAAGTGAATAAGGATTCTCTCTTGAAAATATTTTGTATCTTGGACAAAGCCACTTACAGGTCACTATCAGCAAAATGAACACAAAAAAAACCCTGCAAAAATATATGGTTTGCCCCGATAGCGTTTTGAGATGCCAGTTTGCCAGTATGGCGCTCAATTCGATGGTCGTTTCATAAAATGTCGGCATTAACCTGGCAATGATGACCAGTGCTGTGATGACCGTTGCAATAAGGCACAGCAGCATAAACCGAAAATCGCTCCACCTTTTGTTCAGCAGGAGGTATAGCAATATATAAAGAGCGCCAATACCAAAATATATCTTGGTAAAAAATCCCAAGGCTGAAAAAGCGCAACTTGAAACCAAGGATGTCTTGTTAAATTTCAAGAGTGGTGGAGCAAGTACGGAAAGGCTGAAAAGCGCCAAACCCAATGTGTTGGGCATTGCTAGCATATTCCCTGTATTGATCAGATAGCTAGCGTAAACAATCCCGCAAAGCAGGAATAAATCCAGCATGGCAATCTTGGTCTTTACTCCCTGCCATATAAATAATCCGAGCACCGGTAAAATTGCCAAGGCTGTAATCAGTCTTAATGGATAGAACTGTATGCCGGTAAAACTGAAAAGCTTGGAACCTAGCCACGGATACAAAAAGCCATATTGGCTATGTGCGCTTGGCAAATTTTCATATGCATAGATATTTTTCCCCGTCGATAGCAAATACGCTCGCAGCAAGTCTGTGTTTTCCCGGTACTCAAGAGGATATTCGAAATATATAACCTGCGAATGTAATAGCAAAAGGCGCAGGATTACAATCACTGCAACGATACGAAGAATCCTATGCAGAAGCCGATTTTGAAGATTGAGCATTTAAAAAGGGTAGAGAGTTAAGCACTAAATTCAGCAGGTAAAACCCAGGGGCCGGCCACGGACCTGCAATAATTTGGCCCATACTACAATGAGAGTGAATCTGCGGTCTCCGTTTTTATTATGTCCTCCGTAATTCATTAAAGCGTTCCCTTGAGGTATCGAAGCGTATGCCTTCCATGAGTTGTGGGCCTTGATACCTCAGTCCGAGAGGGCCTGTTGATGCAAATGATGTAATGGCCAATCATGGAAACCCACAACAATAAAATGTCGAAGTTTAGGTCAAATAAAGGAGAGCTGTAAAATTTGGATCGGCATTTAAGGCGAAAAAATGCAAGAAGCAAATTTTTGCAGCTTCGTTGGCTCGGCACGAGATTATCCTTTTCTGCTAAAGTGCGCGCCATGAATCTTACCAGCACTCAGCTTTATTTCCGCCTACTCGGTTACGTCAAGCCTTATTGGCGCACCTTTGCAATATCCATCCTTGGCATGGCCGTGACCGCAACAACCGAGCCGCTGCTGCCGGCTTTGCTGAAGCCGATGCTGGATGGCACGTTCATTCACAAGGATGATACTGTCATCAGGCTTGCACCTGTGTTGATCCTTGTTATTTTCTTTGTGCGCGGCGTCTCTTCCTTTGTTGGCACTTATGCCATCGGCTGGGTAGGCAACAAGCTGGTGATGGATTTGCGTGAAGTGATGTTCCATAAACTGCTGACGCTTCCCACAAGGTTTTATGACGATCATGCAACCGGCAATCTCATATCCAAGCTGACCTTCGACGTGACTCAGGTGACCAATGCAGCGACCAACATCGTAACTGTTTCGGTCCGTGACTCCATTATGGTGGTCGGGCTGCTTGGCTGGCTGTTTTACCTCAACTGGAAGCTTACGTTGCTCAGTTTGGTAATGTTGCCGATCATTGCAGTGATCCTCAGAGTCATCAACGCTCGCTTGCGCGATGCCAGCCGCAATTCACAGCGTGCGATGGGCGAGATCACGCAGGTAATCGAGGAAAGCGTTGCCGCGCACAAAGTTGTCAAGCTGTTTGGCGGCCAGCAATATGAGAGCGATCGATTCGGCGACAAGGCCAACTGGGTGCGCCGCCATATCATGAAACAGGCGATGGCGGCAGCGGCCAATGTGCCCATCGTGCAGATGATCGCCGCGATTGCGTTGGCGGTCATTGTCTATCTCGCCACCGTCCAATCGCGCAGCGATGAAACCACCGTAGGCGGATTTCTTTCGTTTATCGCGGCGATGTTGATGCTGACGGCCCCCATCAAGCGGCTGACCGGCGTAAGCGAACATTTGCAGCGCGGGCTGGCAGCATCGGAAAGTATATTTGAGCTGCTCGATACAGCCGGCGAAATTGATTCCGGGAAAATTGCCATAGGTCGCGCTATCGGATCATTAGAATTCAAGCACGTAAGCTTTTCATACCAGCAGGATGACAGGCTGGCATTGCGGGATATTTGCCTTGAAATACCAGCCGGTCAAGCGGTCGCGCTGGTGGGTGCCTCAGGCAGCGGCAAGAGCACACTGGCCAATCTGGTTCCGCGCTTTTATTTGCCCAGCAGCGGAGCCATCACGCTGGACGGTCACGATCTCGCCGATCTTACTCTGGCCAGCTTGCGCGCCAACATCGCGCTGGTGAGCCAGGAAGTCGTGTTGTTCAACGACACGGTGGCCGCCAATATCGCTTACGGCCAGATGCGCAACGTGCCGGAGGCGGAAATCATTGCCGCGGCAAAAGCCGCTCATGCGATGGAATTCATCCGCGAGATGCCGCAGGGGTTGAACACGCTGGTGGGTGAACGGGGCGTCAAGCTTTCTGGCGGACAGCGCCAGCGCATTGCAATCGCTCGCGCGATCCTCAAGGACGCACCCATTCTTGTCCTCGACGAAGCCACCTCGGCGCTGGACAGCGAATCGGAACGCCATGTCCAGGCCGCGCTTGAAACCCTGATGAAGGGCCGCACCTCGCTGGTTATTGCGCACCGCCTATCCACGATCGAAAGAGCGGATCGCATCGTCGTACTGCAGAGGGGCGAGATAGTCGAGACCGGCACTCATCGTGAATTGCTGGCAAGGGACGGCGTGTATGCGCGCTTGCACCGGATACAGTTTGCCGCAGTTGCCGGTATGGCAGCAGTTTAAGGCAGGCACCGAAGATTTTCCTTGCCTACTTAATAATGATGTGTACCTTTGTTCATCTATGGACAAGTCTGTGGGGCTGATGTCATCGTGCGTCGTTCAGCTGTCTTACGAAGGAATCGGCTCTGTGGAACGTAGTATGCCGGTCAAATACTTCCTTTTGGGCGATAAGCGCTCTCTCCTGTCCTATTTTCCGATCGTTGATGATCATTTCAAAATATTCCGAATATTGATCCAGAGTATCGGCAACAAACAACGCATCCTTGCTGAATAGCTTGTCCAGAAGCTTTGGATGATCGATGAGTTGGGGGACGCCACATGCAGCCAGTTGGTAAGTGCGCTCATTGACTTCGCAGGCCCACTCGATTTGCTCGGGCAGATGCACATTCAATCCCACCTTGGCGCGGGCATATATGTATCTGTCCCTTTCCCTGTTAAATTGAAATCGGGGTGCATGGTTCCAGCCGGGCCCATCGATGAAACCATGATGCCGTTTGACGATGTTTTTCATGAGTACCGTATGTTCTCGTTTCTTCGAGGCGATCAATACAAAGTCGATATCTCGATCAAACCCGGCCACTGGATAGTAATGCAGGATATTGGCACCAAATGGCAGATACAGGATTTCATAGCCGGCATCGAAAAATGGCCTGTATTCATCCCTGTTGCTGACATATGTCTCGTCGCGAAAGCTGTAAAAAAAATCGACCCCGCGCTGTTTGGCCCAGGCCAACCTATTTTCAAGGGGGGTGTTATCGTACTCTGCCAATGAAGCAGTCAGTCCTACCCTCAGTCGATTCGTTGCCCTGTATCCTTTTATCGCATCCCAGTCGATTCGTTCAGGATAACTTGCGTGATCGCTGGACAGCAACACGGTCGGACCGAACTTGTCGATCGCCTCTCTGGTATCTTCATTCCAGCCTAATATATGCGTGGGTATGCCGATAAAGTCGAGACATTCGGCAATATTGGCAAACAGCGAGAATCCCGCGGGCGAAAATGCAGGGTCTGGAACATGAATAATGATTCGCTCACTGCTCTTGCCCGCATACCTGTTTTTGAACTTTTGCTCAACCTGTCGTTTCAATGTGTAGCCCTGCTGCACCAAAGGATCTTTTGATTCTATATATGCACCACCGGCTTCATGGATCTCTTTGTTTTTCAGGGCCCGTTCCGCATCCGAGATGATTTTGTGATGATTCCTTATCGTGAGTGGATGAATGGAGCGGTCGAACTTCAGTTTTTCCCATGAGCGCTTCAGCCTTGACTGTGTCCGGCCAATGCGAGCGACGGCCATGTTGTAGTAGTGATGCAGGGATTCATTCTGCTTTTCATTTCATGTTCACAATACGTGATTGGCAAAGCATGAATATCCATTAACTTGAATGTTATTGCAGCGCTTTGCGGCTCGATTTCTAGCGCAAGGCAAAAGTATCATCGCTGATCCGGAGAATTCATCAATTCGCGCAGCGCAGCTATCACCCGTGCCGCCGGCAGATGCTGCAAGCAGTCGCTCAAGCTGCCGTTATGGCGCTCGCAGCCTTCTTCCATGCACGGCACGCAATTTCCCTCGCCTTGCAGCAGCACCACATTGTTCACCCGCTGTGTGCCGCGCATCTTGTAGGGATTGCGGTCTTCGTTGTAATCCTTGGGCCACGGCCCCCATTTCACCGGGTTGGACGGGCCGAACAGCGCAACGGTCGGCGTGCCGAGCGCAGCCGCCATGTGGGTGAGCGCGGTGTCCGGCCCCACATAATATCTGGCACGGCTGATCAGAAACGCGCTTTCTGCGAGTGTGAGTTTGCCCGCCATATTCACCGCAGCGGACGGCATGGAGCTGAATATCTGCCCGACATAAGCCAACTCATCCGGGGCGCTGCTTCCTGTAAGCACGGCACGGATGCCATTTTTTTCAAGCCATAATGCCAGCTCGATCCAGCCGTTGCGATGCCACATCTTGTAGGAAAATTTCGGGGAGAGATGCAGTACGGCGAATGTCTCGGTACCTATATCAAACGGCAGCGCACCGGCGGTGGCGATTTCATCGGAGCGATCCCAGGTTGCCACGACTTCATGGCTGCGTTTGATGCCCAGCAAATCCATCAACCCGAGATTCGTCAGCACGGTATGGGTGTCGACATGATCGAATACCGCCCAGCGGGAAAGAAGGTGCTGCTTCCAGCGTTCCTTGCTGCTGCCATCCTGCATTCCGATCCGCGTCTTTCCGGCAATCCAGGCATACAGCGTAGGCCGGTCGCCCAGCAGCGTGGTCAGCGCAAGGTCATAGCGGCGGAAAAGACCAAGGATCAGGCGCAAGTGCGCCCAGAAGCCGGGACGCGCCGGAACGGTGATGACACGGCTAATATCGGGGTTGCGCAGCAGTATTCCTTCGGTGTGCTCGAACACCAGCACGTCGATTTCGCTTTCGGGCCACGCCAGCCGCAGCGAGTGTATAACCGGTGTAGACAGCAGCACGTCGCCGATGCGCAGGGTGACGACCACCAGTATGCGGCGCGGGTTTCTCAAATCCGCTCCTGACTTATCGGGGCACTTGTGAGATTCATATACACAGCCGTGTTAAATTGTTCGGGGGACAGGAAATTATTTATGCGAACTCAATGAGCGGTTCGTTGCGGATGTTAACATGGGAACCTTTGTATCTGATATGCGGTTTACTCCCTGCGCGGCCTTGAGATGCGCAGCCGACTTTCCGCTTCGATATTTTTAACATGAACCAACCAAGGATCGTCACGCGATGTTTTCGATACTGATACCGACCTGGAACAACCTTGAATTGCTCAAGCTGTGCATCAGAAGCATACGGCAGAATTCTGCCCATCCCCATCAGATCATCGTGCATGTCAACGACGGCAGCGATGGCACGCTGGAATGGGTGCGCGAACAGGGCATCACGCATACTGCATCTGTGCAGAACATCGGCATCTGCCTGGCAGTCAACGAGGCGGCCATGCATGCCAGGCAGAATTACATACTCTATCTGAACGACGACATGTATTGCTGCCCCGGGTGGGATTCCGCGCTGGCCGGCAAGATGAAGAGCCTGGGCACGGATCTTTTCATGCTGTCCGGCACCATGATAGAGCCGCGACAGACCAACAACCCCTGCGTGATCGTCAGGGACTATGGCCGCAGCCCGGATCAATTTGCCGAACAGGAGTTATTGGCGGACCTGCCGGAACATCGCAAGCCGGATTGGTACGGCGCAACGTGGCCGCCGACGCTGGTGCATGCGAAATGGTGGTTCAGGGTCGGCGGGTACAGCAGCGAATTTTCGCCCGGTATGAGCAGCGACAACGATTTCTCGATGAAGCTGTGGCATGCGGGTTGCCGCATTTTTCTGGGTGTGGGCGACTCGCTGGTCTATCACTTTCAGGCAAAATCAACGGGCAGGATCAGGAAGAACAACGGCGGAAAGCAGTTCCTGCACAAATGGGGGATGCGCCAATCGGTGTTCGATCGCTATCATTTGCGGCGGGGAACTGCTGCTGACGCAATTGCACTCCCCGAACCTGAAGATACACTGGAGTATCGTTGGCAGTTGTTGCGCAGCGATCTAAAGCGCAGATTGAGTTGAGCACAGGGATTTCAGTTTTTTGTATTTGAGGTAAGTCGTGCGCGCATTCATCAGTGCGACATTCAGGCCTGCCATCCCATCTAGGAATCCCAGTCTCAAACAATAGGTCCGGAAGAAGGCCCACGCCGAGCGTACCGGCGCATCTGCGCTGCTGGCCGCCTTGCCCCTGTCGAACATCTGTTGCGCCGCGGTGGATGAATATAGTTCGACCTTGCGTTCCACATCCGCGCCGGTCCGATAGCTGTAATGCAGCAACGGACTGGACAGCTTGCCCGCGCGCCCCCGGAGAATCACGCTTTCGTGGACCAAGTCGTCGGAAAATCGCGCCTTGTCTTTCCTGAACAACCGCAACACGTAGTCCGGATACCAGCCGGAGTGCCTGATGAATTTTCCGCAAAATTGCGATAGGCGGGGCACATAAAATCCGTCTTCGCTTCCGCCTTCGATTGCTTTGATGAGCTGATCCTTAAGTTCGGGAGTCACCCGCTCGTCGGCATCTATGGAAAGCGCCCACTCTCGCGTCGCGTAGGAAAGGGCGCGGTTCTTTTGCATGCCGAAGCCAGGCCAGTCATGCACATGAACTTGCGCCCCCAGCTCATGAGCGATCTTTACCGTCGCGTCGCTGCTGCCCGAATCGACCACGATGATCTCGTCGGCCCATCTAACCGATTCAATACAGGCACGGATGTTGGCTGCTTCATTCTTTGCGATGATGATGACGGAAAGTCTTGTCATGCTCTTTCTCGGCGGTCGTGACTGAATCAAGTCTGAGCTTGATTGTTCTGTTCGGTGTTCGACTGCCGGGAACCCGGGTTATATTCCGGCACCCAGTTTGCAAGTGCCGCACGGACCGCATCATCCGCCATGACCGGCGCCGACACCCATTCCAGCAATTGGGCGAGCCATGCCGCATCAATCTGGCGTGCCCGCGCGATGCGCAGCTTGGGATGCGGCGTGGGCAATGTATGCTCGTTGTCCGCCAGCAATTCTTCGTAGAGTTTTTCTCCGGGACGCAGGCCGGTGAATTCGATCCTGATTTCATCTTCTGTGAATCCGGACAACCGGATCAGGTCCTTCGCCAGATCGACTATCTTCACCGGTTCGCCCATTTCCAGCACGAATATCTCGCCGCCCTGCCCCATCAGTCCGGCCTGCAAAACCAGTTGGGCTGCCTCGGGAATGGACATGAAGTAGCGCGTGATCTCCGGATGCGTCACAGTGACCGGTCCGCCACGGCCGATCTGCGCCCTGAATGTGGGTATCACGCTGCCGGTACTGCCCAGCACATTTCCGAATCGCACCATCACGAAGCGTGTACCTCCCTCTCCCTTTGGGAGAGGGGTTGGGGGTGAGGGAGACTGCAGCGCCTGGCAAACCATTTCGGCCAGGCGTTTGCTCGCTCCCATCACATTGGTCGGGTTGATGGCCTTGTCGGTGGAGATCATCACGAACTTGCCTACACCATTTTGCTGCGCAGCGCGCGCCACCGTCCAGCTGCCAAGCACGTTGTTGCGTATCGCCTGCCAGGCGTTGTGCCGCTCCATCAGCGGCACGTGCTTATATGCCGCGGCGTGAAACAGCACGCTAGGCCGATGCTGTTGCATGGCTTCATCCACCCGCGCCGCATCGCGTACATCACCGATCAGGCAAACAGAATTCAACGCTGGCATGCTGTCCTTCAGTTCCTGCTCGATGGTATACATCGCAAATTCGCAGGATTCGAACAACACCAGTTTTGCCGGCGAAAATCGCGCTATCTGCCGGCACATCTCCGAACCTATGGATCCTCCGGCTCCGGTCACCATCACGGTCATGCCGGTCAGAAGGCCATGCAGCCCGGCATCGTCGAGCACCACCGGATCGCGTCCCAGCAGGTCGTCCAGTTCAACCGCACGCAACTGCGATACCGACACCTTGCCGCTGATCAGGTCGTCAAACGAGGGTACGGTAAGCGCCTTTACCTGTGCGGCATTGCACAACTGTATCGCGCGCTTGCGCTGCTGATGCGAGCTGGACGGCATCGCGATGATCACCTGTGATACGCCCAGCCGTTTTGCCCATTCCGGCAGGCTGTCCAGCTTGCCCAGCACGCGTATGCCGTTCAGCATGCGCCCGTGTTTATCGGTATCGTCATCTAGAAACCCCACCAGCCGCCAGTCGCTGCTTGCGACCAGGTCCTTGGCCAGATTTGCCGCGGCGTCTCCTGCTCCCAGCACCAGCACAGGTTCGCCGTGCAGCTTGAAGTTGCCATACAGCCCCTGTTCTTTCCACAGCCGGTAAACGAAGCGGCTGCCGCCCATCATCAGGATCAACAGCAGCGGATTGATGATAAGTACAGACCGGGGTATCACCAAATCGAGGCGCAGCATCAGGAACAGCAGGGGAATGGCCGCCGCTGACAGCATGACTGCGAGGACGATGCGGCGCAGGTCGGCGGTGCTGGCATACCGCCAAATCCCGCGGTACAAATTAAAGCGCCAGAAAATGATCAGTTGCAAAGGCACGACCCAATACAATGTTCGCTGCAGTTCCGCAGCGAAATTGGGCGGCAATTCGAAATTGAAACGCAACAGATAGGCCAGGCTCCATGCCAGCACAGCGGCAACCGCGTCGTGCAGCACCGCCAATGTGGTGCGGATGTTGGGTTTAAACATTTGCACCGTTATTTTTTATCGCTTCATGCTGCTTCCAGCGACGGTCGACCGATGTTGCCAACCCCAGATAAATGGCGCACCACAACGCCAAAAGACCTCCTTGGCCCAGGGTATCCAAACCCATACCCCAGATAGCAGAGCTTCCCGCCAAGAACATCAGAATGTACTCTGCGATGGCGGTGTCGCGATGGCTCAAACCCATTTGCACCAGCCGCTGGTAATAGTGGTTGCGGTGCGCGTGCGCAATATTTTCTCTTCGTCTGACGCGTTTGATCAGTGTAAAGGTAGCGTCCGTCACGAACGGTGAAAACACCAAGACAGGAAACCAGAACGGCCAATAGCCCAGCTTCCAGCCCCAGACCCCGAATGCAGCCGCCAAGAAGCCAAGCGGAATAGAACCCGCATCACCCATGAAAACCCTGGCAGGGTGGAAGTTATGATAGAGAAAGCCGAGTGCCGCGGCACCGATCGTGAAATTCATAATCGCAAACGCCTCGTTGCCGGAGAACAAACCGGCAACCCCATAGAAGCTGAAGCCGAACAGCGCCATGCCGCCCGCAAGCCCGTCCGAGCCGTCCATGAAGTTGTACAGATTTGTCATCCACACGATGAACAGCAGCACCGGCAGCAGCCATTGCCAGGCAACACCCGCACCCCACAATACGATCATCGCTGCGGCAAAGTGGCCTAACAACCGAACTCTGGGGGGCAGGTTGTGCACATCATCCACCAATGACAAGCCGAACAAGCCCAATACTGGCAACACGATCCACCATGCCCAGAATTTAACCAGCAATATCCAGCCGGACAGTATTCCCGCCATGATGGCGACGCCGCCTATCCGAGGTATCGGCTCGGTATGCAGCGAACGTTCGTTGGGAATATCCTGCAGCATGCCACTTTTGTTCAGCGTAATGATCAGGGTCAGCATCATTGTGACAAATGCGGCGATGACGGGCGGGTAGTGGGTCATGCTTTTTACCTGAATTTGGATGTAGCATTTTAACAGCTTATACCGCAGACTCTCTGATGTTTCAGGTCAGAAGCTCCAGGCATTGACGGTAGACTTGCTGCGGTCTGATCTCCAGTTGGCAGGGCGGAACTTCCGCGGCATTCCGCAACCTGGGGCAATCCCGTTTGAAGCATGGCGAGCAATAAATACCACTGGTGATGTGCCTGCATGCTCTGTCGGATATGCCGCTATAGCCCGGATCCGTCGGCCCGTGCAGCATGACCCCTGGCACGTCGAGCACTGCGGCGATATGCCCGATACCCGATTCCACACTGATAAATGCACGTGCATGCAGCAACACATCGACCAATCCGGTCAGCGACAAACCAGGCAACACCTGCGCGTATGCGCCACCCGCCGCCTGCATCCGTGCGGCGCGCCGATGTTCGGCCTCGTTCCCCCACGGCAACATGCAGTGCCAGCCCTGCTGCGCAAGCAAACCGATCAGGTCAACCCAGGAGGCTTCCGGCCAGTATTTGCTGTTCCATGTTGTGCCGTGCAGCAAAACTGCGTATTGCAAATTTCCGATGTCCTTGAGTATGCCTGTCAGGCCAGCCGACATCCTGCGCCTGCGAAACTCTTCCAGGCCGTAATCGGCTGCCTGGCTTATATCCGCATCGAAGATTCTTGCCACCAGTTGCCTGTTCTTTTCGATGACATGCAGGCCGTCAGGTATTTTGGCGGTCTTTTGATAGAGCCGGGCTGCCAGCGGTTCCCTGGCGCTGCCGGCAGCAAACCCGAATACTGCTGCACCGGCGAGCCTGGCAAGCAAGGCGCTCTTGATCAATCCTTGGGCATCCAGCACGGCATCGTAATTTTCCGCTTGCAGCTGTTTGCGCAACTTGCCCAGCAGGGACGGCAACTTCCACCATGTTTTCTTGTGCGCGCGCAGCGGCACTGTGATCACCTTGTCAACCGCCGAATGCCACCCTGCCAGCTCTGCGAACGCCGGCTCGACCAGCCAGTGTATCTCGGCATCCGGATAACGTCGGCGCAGGTCGCTGACAGCAGGAAACAGATGAAGGATGTCGCCCAAAGAGGACAGCTTTACGATGAGAATTTTCATTTTTGGAATATATGCAATTTCGGTTCGCCGTCGCTTTGCAGCCTCAAACAGGCTTTTATTCTAGTGGGCGGAGGGAGTTACAACAAATGTTTTTCTTGAGTAGCGAACGCAACGCCACTACTATTCAAACATCGCAATGCAAACCTGAATCTGCCGGATGACATTCGTTTACACTTTCGCGCTGTGGCTGCTGTTTCCCTACATATTTCTGCGCCTGCTTTGGCGGGCGCGCAAGCAACCGGAATATCTGCACCACATCGCCGAGCGTTTCGGTCTTTATTCCATCCGCAGCAGCAAACCGGTCATTTGGCTGCATGCGGTGTCAGTAGGCGAAACCCGCGCAATGCAAAGTCTGGTCACCCGGCTGCATGCGAATTATCCCGGCCATCAAATCCTGTTCACCCACACCACTCCTACCGGGCGCGCCGCCAGCGAGCAGCTTTACGGAAGCAGTGTATTGCGCGTGTACCTGCCTTACGATTATCCTTTTGCGGTATACGGTTTCCTGCGCCATTTCCGCCCACAACTTGGCATTCTGATGGAAACAGAGATATGGTTTAACCTGATACGCGCATGTCATAAGACCGAAACACCGTTGTTGTTGCTGAACGCGCGCATGTCAGAAAGATCAGCGCTGGGTTATGCGCGGTTTGCCAGTCTGACCCGCAATGCACTGGCCAAACTTTCGGCTGTCGCAGCGCAGACCGCGGACGATGCCGCGCGACTCACCAGCCTGGGCGCGAATAATGTTTCCGTGATGGGCAACCTCAAGTTCGACATTGAGCCGCCGCCAGCGATGTTGGACCTGGGCAGACAATTGCGGAGACAGTTTGGAGCATCGCGCAAGATATTTCTGGCTGCGAGTACGCGCGAAGGCGAAGAACTGATGCTGCTCGATTCGCTGCGACAGATCCATGTAACTGACTTATTGCTGGTGATCGTGCCGCGCCACCCGCAGCGATTCAATGAAGTGTCGAATCTCATTGCGTCGCGCGGCCTTTCATTTCAGTTGAGAAGCAAGAACGCCGCAGTGGGGGGAGAAACAAAAGTTGTCCTGGGCGACAGCATGGGCGAGATGTTTGCCTATTACGCTGCTGCAGATATTGCCTTCATAGGCGGCAGCCTGATGCCATATGGGGGTCAGAACCTGATCGAGTCCTGCGCGGTAGGCACTCCGGTTATCGTCGGTCCGCATATGCACAATTTCGCCGAAGCAACGCGGCAGGCTGTATCAGCCGGGGCCGCGGTCCAGGTTCCAAATACATCCGAACTTACCGCAGAGGTACAGCGACTATTGCTGGATCCAGTATTGCTGCACGGTATGCAACTACACTGCAGCGAGTTTGTAGGAGCCAACCGCGGCGCAACCGAAAAGTCATTGCAACTTGTCAATCAGCTGTTGCGATGACTATACATCCAGATTTTTGACACCCAGCGCATTCTTTTCGATGAATGCCCTGCGGGGCTCGACCACATCCCCCATCAGCGTAGTGAATATCTCGTCGGCCGAAATCGCATCTTCGATACGGACGCGAAGCAGAATGCGATTTTTCACGTCCATCGTTGTTTCCCAAAGCTGGCTGGGGTTCATTTCACCCAGTCCTTTGTAGCGCTGGATGTTCACCCCTCGCTTGGCTTCTTCAAGTAACCATTCGATAGCCTGTTTGAAACTGGATACGGCGCGTTTCTGTTCGCCCCTTGCGATGTAGGCGGTCGGCTTGATCAGTCCGTTGAGGATTTCCGCTGCCTGGCGGATCTGCACATAGTCGCTGCCCTTGAGGAAGTCCTGGTCCATGTAACTGACGGAATAATTCCCGTGATACAGCTTTTCCAGCCTAAGCCGGTTCTCGCCGGCTTCGTCCTTTTCAACCGATACTTTGATGTTGCCGCCGCATGCTGCTTCGAGCAAAGTGGCGCTTTTTTGTGCTTGCTTGTCATCTTCGAGAGACAAGGTTGGCAATGCAAGCAGTGCGTGGCTGGCTTCCGGGGCCGTAAAGCGCGATAGCCTGTCTATCACTGCCTCCGCAAGGAAGTATTGCTTGGCGATTTCTTCCAGTGCGTCGGCCTGGATCGGATTTGCGTCAGCCGCGGGGTAGAGCATTGCATTATTCAGCGCGGCCTTGAGCATGTAGATTTTCATCTCCTGATCGTCTTTGAGATATCGTTCATCCTTGCCCTGTTTAATCTTGTACAGCGGCGGTTGCGCAATATATATGTGGCCACGCTCGATCAATTCCGGCATTTGGCGGTAAAAGAACGTTAGCAGGAGGGTGCGGATGTGGGAGCCGTCCACGTCAGCATCAGTCATGATGATGATGCGGTGATAGCGCAACTTGTCGGCGTTGTATTCATCCTTGCCTATGCCTGTGCCCAGTACGGTAATCAGCGTGGCGATCTCCTGAGAGGCGATCAATTTCTCAAAGCGCGCTTTTTCGACGTTCAATATTTTTCCCTTGAGCGGCAGGATCGCCTGGAACTTTCGGTCGCGACCTTGTTTGGCGGATCCGCCCGCAGAGTCGCCTTCGACTAGATACAACTCTGACAGCGCGGGATCTTTTTCCTGGCAATCAGCCAACTTGCCCGGCAGACCCATGCCATCGAGGACGCCCTTGCGCCGCGTCAATTCACGCGCTTTTCGTGCCGCTTCGCGTGCGCGTGCAGCGTCTATGATCTTGCCGACGATGATCTTTGCATCTGTGGGATTCTCCTGCAGATATTCTGTCAGCTTCTGCGCTACAACCTCCTGCACGGCTGGCTGAACCTCGCTTGATACGAGTTTGTCCTTTGTTTGTGAAGAGAATTTTGGCTCGGGTACCTTTACCGACAGCACACAGGTGAGGCCTTCGCGCATGTCATCTCCGGACGTGTCGACCTTTGCTTTTTTCGCCAACTCATGTTCTTCGATGTATTTGTTGATCACACGGGTCATGGCCATGCGCAGACCGGTAAGGTGAGAACCCCCGTCGCGTTGTGGAATGTTGTTGGTGAAGCATTGTACTACCTCGGAATAGCTGTCGTTCCACTGCATAGCTACTTCTACAGCAACATTATCCTTTTCGCCGCTTGCACTAAAGGGTTTGGGATGCAACACGCTCTTGCTTTTATTCATGTACTCGACAAAACCTCGCACGCCCCCTGAATGTGCAAAATTTTCGCTCTTGCCGGTACGCTGATCAATCAGCTCGATCTTGACGCCATTATTTAGAAATGACAGTTCCCGCAAGCGCTTGGCCAGGATGTCATAGTGAAACTCCACAAGGCCAAAGATTTCCTTGTCTGCCAGAAAATGCACTTCTGTGCCTCTTCTCTTTGTCTCTCCCAAATCGTGAACGGGAGAGACTTCAACCCCGTTCTGTTTTTCAATCAAACGGTCTTTTACCGCGCCGCGCACAAACTCCAAAGAATATTTTCTGCCATCCCGGTATATCACCAGTTTGAGCCATTCGGAAAGGCCGTTGACGCAACTTACCCCCACCCCGTGCAAACCCCCGGATACCTTGTAGCTGTTCTGGTTGAATTTTCCGCCCGCATGCAAAACGGTCATGACAATTTCAGCCGCTGAACGTTTAGGCTCGAACTTGTCATCAAACTTAATGCCTACCGGGATACCCCGTCCATTGTCTGCAACCGAAATTGAATTGTCGGCATGTATGGTGACTTTGATGTCATCACAATAACCTCCCAATGCCTCGTCAATCGAATTGTCCACCACCTCAAATACCATGTGGTGCAGGCCAGTCCCATCTGAAGTATCTCCAATATACATACCTGGGCGTTTGCGAACTGCCTCCAGTCCTTCCAGCTGCTGGATACTTGATTCGTCGTATTTGTCACTCATCGGAATTTTTCTTTCTGTTTCACGTGGAATTTCTAGATACGCATCGGCATGACAACATACCGGAATTCTTCTTTTTCAGGAGTAGTTATCAAGATACTGCTATTCGGGTCGCCAAAGGAGAAGATTGCAATTTCGCTGTTTATATTGTTAAGCCCGTCCATCAGATAATTTACGTTAAATCCTATATCAATGGCTTCACCATGGTAATCAGTCTCGATTTCTTCCTGTGCTTCCTCCTGCTCGCTGTTGCTGCTGATTATACTTAGCCTCTTTTCGGTCAATACAAAGCGTACACCCCGGAATTTTTCATTGGACAGGATCGCTGCACGCTGTAAAGCTTGTTGAACCATCGTTCTGTTCATACTGAGGTGATTGTTATATTTTGGAATTACTCTTTCAAAATCGGGGAATTTTCCGTCAATCACTTTTGTAACCAAAACCACATCCGAGAAACTTGCTTTTGCTTGCTGTGGCGAAAATTCCAGTTCAACATTTTCGTTCGTATCGTTGAGTAGCTTGCATAGTTCTATCACCGCCTTCCGCGGCAAGATGATTTCTTGTTTTTCATGGTTACCTTGGATCGTCGCTGCGTTGAATGCCAGCCTGTGCCCGTCTGTCGCCACGACTTTTAATTTATTTCCTTCAATGAGCAGCAACACGCCATTCAAGTAATAGCGCACGTCCTGTTGCGCCATCGCATATTGTACGGAAAGCAACAATCCCTTGAGCATTGCTTGATGCAGCGCGATCTTCTTAGCATCCGCCAGTTGATAGGTTAATTTCGGAAAGTCCTGTGGCGGAAGGGTTTGCAAACTGAACCTGCTTGCGTTGGCCTTGACCTGGGCTTTATTTTCTTTGGTTTGTATCGAGATTTTGCTTTGATCTGGAAGAACACGCAGGATTTCCTGAAGTTTTTTCCCGCCTACGGTGATGCTTGATAAATCTTTGTCATTGCCGTCAGTGTTTATGGAAGTTGAAATCTGAATCTCCAAATCCGTTGCAGTAAAGCGAATTTTGCCGAATTCTTTTTCAATCAGCACATTCGATAATATGGGTAAGGTCTGTTTGCGCTCAACAATGCCAATTACGATTTGCAGGGGTTTTAGTAATGTTTCTTTTTCTACTTTTTCAATAAACATAATATAAATTCCTAATAAGACTAATAATGACTTGAAATAATGTTAGTAAGCCAAATAAATACTTTTAAAACAGTGATGTGAAAATTATCAAACGTGCTGGTTGTTTGTTATCACCGCAGCCGCCAAATGTGGATAACTTTAGAGAACGCGATTCTTTTTTCTTTATCAACATTCGATGAGCAGGGTAACAGTCCACTTATCCTTTTAATGTTTGCAGCAAAATTTTATAGTCAGCGTCCAAGGTAGTATCAGCTGCGCGCAGGTTTGAGACCGTTTTGCAGGCGTGGATCACTGTTGAATGGTCCTTCCCGCCAAATGAGCTGCCGATTTCCGGTAAACTCATTGTTGTAAGTTCTCTGGCGAGTGACATTGCCATTTGTCGGGGTCGAGTCAAGTTTCTGGTGCGTTTTTTTGAAAGCAACTCAACCATTTTTATGCGGTAGTAATCGGCCACAGTTTTCTGGATGTTGTCGATCGAAATCAATCGTGTCTGGGCAATCAGGATGTCCCTTAATGCTTCTTTTGTTGTTTGAATGGAAATGTTCCGTTTGTGAAATTTAGCATACGCCTCAACCCGTTTTAACGCACCTTCGAGTTCTCGAACGTTGGAGCTGACATGTTTTGCTATGAAAAACGCAACCTCATTATCTAGTGAATAGCCGCCGATGGAAGCCTTTTTTAACAATATTGCTACACGCATTTCCAATTCCGGAGGCTCTATTGCTATTGTCAAACCCCAACCAAATCTCGATACAAGCCGGTTCTCCAAGCCCGAGATTTCCTTCGGGAATGTATCGCTGGTCATAATGACCTGCTTGTGTGCATCAATGAGTGTGTTAAATGCATAAAAAAATTCTTCTTGTGTTTTGGCTTTGCCTGCAAAGAATTGGATATCATCAATCAGCAAAACATCAAGGGAATGGTAAAACTGTTTAAATTCTTCAAACCGGTTTGTTTGATAGGCCCTTACCACGTCCGCAACGTACCTTTCAGCATGCATGTAGCAAATCTTTGCTTGAGGATTGCTGATTCTTATTTGATTTCCGATCGCTTGTAACAAATGTGTTTTACCAAGACCCACTCCTCCATAAATGAACAAGGGATTGTAGGAAACACCCGGAAGATCGGCTACTTGTGTTGCTGCGGCAATCGCCAATTGATTGGCCTTGCCAATGACAAAATTGTCAAAGGTAAGACTGGGATTTAGTTTTCCATAACCTCTAAAGGATGTTTCTACCCGGGATTTATTCTCCGCTTTGGTTGCAGCGTCAGTTGCGATAACCGGTTCGGCTGGTTTGCTGACGAGCGGAGCATCTAGCACGCGAAATTCAAATGGTGGGACCTGGGGATATGCCAAGCCGGCCAAACGACTTATCTCCGGCAAGAACCGCTCCTGAACCAGTTTTAATGTAAAGCTGTTTGGTGCTGTTAGAACGAGGGATCCATTTTCACTTTTTAAAATCAATGGCCTAATCCAGGAATTATACTGTTGTGGGGGTAGGCTCTTTTTAAATGAGCGTAGGCACGAATCCCAAAATGAAATGTCCTGCATGGTTGAGAATTCGAAAGGAAGATTTTCAATACGGTCTAAAGTGTCTGCATTCTACATGGCAAGCAGAAACTTATCCACAGGCAATGAAGTAAAATAGACTTGACACGTGTGTCTTAAGGCTTTGTAATGCGCAGCTTTACGATTTGCCAAGGATATAGAAAATGAAACGAACTTACCAGCCGTCAGTGACGAAAAGGAAACGTACCCATGGTTTTCTGGTTCGAATGAAAACACGCGGGGGCCGCGCGGTTATCAGGGCTCGCCGAGCCAGAGGCCGCGCCAGACTTGCTGTTTGATATTTCGCCCATCTCGACAAAATTTACAACCGCGCATAGGTTGCGGCGCAAAGACAGTTTTAACCAAGTTCTTCATGCAGAAAATATTTTGGATGAATGTTTCAAGGTGTATTTCATCCAAAATGTGAAAAGTGTTGCCAGACTTGGAATAATAGCAAGCAAAAAGCTGTTACCTAAAGCAACCGACCGAAATCGTGTCAAACGAATCATCAGGGAAACATTTCGCCATCACAATATCAGGGACCGCAGTTTGGACCTGGTTGTGATGGCCAGATTCGTCCATTTTCCGAAAAAGGTGGAGCTGGGTTGCAGCCTGGAAAATTTGTTAAGCCGGATAGAACGAAGATGCGCAAAACAGTAATCAAACTCATACGCGGGTATCAATATTTGATTAGTCCGCTTAAGCCGCCGACGTGCAGGTTCTATCCCAGTTGTTCACATTACGCGTGCGAAGTCGTAGCGAAGCATGGCGTCATAAAAGGAGGATGGCTAGGCATTAGAAGATTGCTTCGTTGTAACCCTTTTAATCCCGGCGGATACGATCCCGCGCCCTAATTTCAGGTTTGAACATGGATTTTCAAAGACTGTTTTTGTTTTTAATCTTCGCCTTTTCTCTGATTATGGTTTGGGACGGATGGCAACGTTACCAGCATCCTGAACCGAATATCCAGGCAGGCGCCCCAACAAGCAAGGATTTGCCTAAATTGCAGGCAGTTCCGGCGGTCACCAACCCGACGCAGATTGCAACGGATATCGCTCCGGCCGTTGTGCCTGCGGCAAACCCCGGACAGTCTGCAACTGCCAGCAACCCCCCCTTAGCGACGGGTAAAACCATACATGTAAAGACCGATCTTCTGGATGTCGATATCAATACCTTGGGCGGCAATATAGATCGATTGGCATTTCTGAAGCAGCCTGACAGCCTTGACAGGAATAAACCTCTGGTGCTTTTCCAGCGCGGGCAGGGCACGCACAATTATTTTGCGCAAAGCGGCTTGCTTGGCACAGGCCTGCCCAACCACAACAGTTTATTCAATGCACAACAGGAACAATATGAGCTTACCGGCAACGAGGAACAGTTGCAGGTAAGACTAAGTGCGGACCTTAACACCGGGGTGAACGTCACCAAGATATTTACTTTCCACAAGGGAAGCTACTTGATCGATATTGCGTTCGAGGTAGAAAATTCCGGACAGCAATCTTTAACGGCAAGCAGTTATTTTCAGTTAATTCGGGATAGTGTTGCGCCTGAAGGCAGTTTGCGCTTTCTGCCTACCTACACAGGGGCGGCAGCCTATTCGGAAAAGGAAAAATTCCAGAAAGTGCCATTTGCTGATATTGATAAGAACAAGGTCAAATATATCAAGCACGCGGATAACGGTTGGATAGGGATCTTGCAGCACTATTTTGTCGCAGCGTGGATACCCGCGGAAAATACTGTCCGTGAAAATTTCACACGCAAGCTGGATGGTGGTTTGTATGCTGTCGGCGTGGTTTTGCCGGCAGTTACGATTGCGCCGGGTCAGAAGGTGGAACAAGGTGTTCAACTCTATGCCGGTCCGACCGAGGCAACACTGGATAAGATCGCACCAGGTTTGGGTTTGACGGTAGATTATGGTTGGTTGACAATTATTGCGACGCCGTTGTTTTGGGTCATGTCGCTGTTCCATCATTGGACACACAACTGGGGTGTTGCAATCATTTTGCTTACCATCCTGATCAAGTTGATATTTTTCCCGCTTTCGGCGGCGAGTTATCGTTCAATGGCGAAAATGCGGCTGGTTGCGCCCAAGCTTGAGAAAATCAAGCAGCAATATGCCGATGACCGCGAGCAGCTCAATCGAGCGATGATGGAGCTGTACAAGACGGAAAAGATCAATCCCCTCGGCGGCTGCCTGCCGGTCGTGATACAGATTCCGGTATTCATCGCGTTGTATTGGTCCATCCTGTCCAGTGTCGAGATGCGCTATGCACCCTTCTTTGGTTGGATAACGGATTTGTCGGCGGCGGACCCGTATTACATCCTGCCGACTATGATGGGTATCAGCATGTTCATGCAGATGCACCTGAATCCCAAGCCGCCCGATCCCCTGCAGGCCAAGGTGATGCAAATCATGCCCATCGCGTTCAGCGTGATGTTCTTCTTCTTCCCTGCCGGTCTGGTGTTGTATTCGCTAGTGAACAATGTGCTTTCCATCGCACAACAGTGGTTCATCACAAGGTCGGCCCAAGCCGAGAGCAAAGGTGCTGCTGCCAAACGCTGATACGATTGCCGCCGTTGCAACGGCACAGGGGCGAGGCGGTGTGGGAGTGGTGCGCATATCAGGGCACGAGGTCCGTAAGATAGCCGAAGGCATTTTGGGAAGCTTGCCCAAGGCAAGGCATGCGACATACGCAGACTTCGTGGACGACAAAGGCGATATTCTTGATCAGGGTATCGCCCTGTATTTTTCGGCACCGCATTCCTATACCGGTGAAGAGGTCCTGGAGTTGCAGGGGCACGGCGGACATGCGGTATTGCAAATGATTTTGCAACGATGCATCGACCTCGGTGCACGTTTGGCACAACCAGGGGAATTTACGCGCCGCGCGTTTTTGAATAACAAAATTGATCTCGCACAGGCTGAAAGCGTTGCCGACCTGATTGATGCGAACAGCAGGGAAGCGGCACGCAGCGCGATGCGTTCGCTGCGCGGTGAGTTTTCTTCGGCGATCCGAGAATTGGTTGATGCATTGATTCATTTGCGCATGCTCGTCGAGGCGATGCTGGATTTTCCCGAGGAACAGGTGGATAGCATGGATCTGCAGCGCCGCGATGCGCTGCTGAGGGATGTTCGCCAGAAGTTGCAGCGAACCCTGGACAAGGCAAAACAAGGCAGCCTGTTGCGTGAGGGTGCACATATCGTCATTGCTGGCCAGCCAAATGTTGGCAAATCCAGCTTGTTGAACAAGCTGAGCGGTGAAGAGGTTGCTTTGGTCAGCGATATTCCCGGCACCACCCGAGACGCCATACGCCAGGCCATACAATTGCATGGCGTACCTTTGCACATCATCGACACGGCGGGGCTGCGCGAATCCGATGATGAGGTGGAGAATCTGGGGATAGCGCTGACACGCCAGACGTTGCATCGTGCCGATTTGATCCTGCTGGTATTGGATGCAAGCCAGGGATTGACCGTTGGGGACGAGGCTATTATTGCCGGGCTGCCATCTGAAATCCCGCGTCTGTTGATTTTCAACAAGAGTGACTTGTTAGGTGGGAAATCACCCGTTCAAATGGGAGGCGAAAACGGGATTCTAGTTTCAGCCAAAACCGGATCCGGGCTAGAAGAGTTGCGTGGCAAATTACTTGAAGCACTGGGGTGGAGAGCATCGGAGAGCGGGGCTTTTATGGCAAGAGAGCGCCATTTACGAGCTTTGCAAGAAACACTCCACCATTTGCAACAAGCTCATGATGTACTATCTGGCGCTGAGCTGTTCGCAGAGGAATTGCGCCTGGCGCAGCGTGCATTGAGCGAGATTACCGGAGAGTTTGGTTCGGATGATTTGCTGGGGGAGATCTTCAGCCGGTTCTGCATCGGAAAATAATTGCTGTTGTTTCACGTGAAACAAGTTGTTTGGGATTGTCGCCGAGCTGAGGTATGATGCGCGTCCTTTTCAAGGCAGTAACAACATGAAGTTTCCCGAGAAATTCGATGTGATTGTTGTGGGCGGAGGCCATGCAGGCACCGAAGCTGCGCTGGCAAGCGCTCGCGCAGGCTGCAAAACCCTGCTGCTCAGCCATAACATAGAGACGCTCGGGCAGATGTCCTGCAATCCGTCGATCGGCGGCATAGGCAAGGGGCATTTGGTCAAGGAAGTGGATGCCCTGGGCGGTGCGATGGCAGCGGCCACGGATGAAGGCGGTATCCAGTTCCGTATCCTCAATTCCAGCAAGGGTCCTGCGGTACGAGCCACACGTGCCCAGGCTGACCGACTGCTTTACAAACAAGCGATCCGTTCACGGCTGGAAAGCCAGCCCAATCTCTCTCTGTTCCAGCAGGCGGTGGATGATCTACTGGTTGACCAAGACCGGGTCTGTGGGGTCGTCACGCAACTGGGTTTGCACTTCAGTGCGAAAACCGTGGTACTAACCACGGGTACCTTCCTGTCCGGCCTGATCCACGTTGGCCAGGCAAGTTACCAGGCAGGCCGGGCCGGCGACCCCCCGTCCATAAGTCTGGCACACCGCCTGCGCGAACTTAAACTCCCGGTGGGACGACTGAAGACCGGCACTCCTCCGCGCATCGATGGCCGCACGATAGATTATTCGGTGATGCAGGAGCAGCCGGGAGACGACCCTGTGCCAGTGTTCTCTTTCATGGGCAATGCCGCCCAGCATCCTTGGCAATTGCCCTGCTGGATTGCCGAGACCAATCAGCGCACGCATGACATCATCCGAAACGCCCTGGATCGTTCCCCTTTGTTCACCGGTGTGATCGAAGGAGTGGGTCCGCGTTACTGCCCTTCAATCGAAGACAAGATCACGCGCTTTGCCGACAAGTCCTCACACCAGATATTCCTTGAGCCGGAGGGATTGACCACCCACGAGGTTTATCCAAACGGCATTTCCACGAGTCTGCCGTTCGATGTGCAGCTGGATCTGGTGCGTTCCATCAGGGGTCTGGAAAATGCCCATATCCTGCGCCCCGGCTACGCGATCGAATATGACTATTTCAATCCCTGCGGACTGAAAAGTTCGCTGGAAACCAAGGCGATCCAGGGATTGTTTTTCGCCGGTCAAATCAATGGCACGACCGGTTATGAAGAGGCTGCCGCACAAGGATTGTTGGCAGGGCTGAATGCCGCGCTCCAAGTGCGGGAGCTGGAAGCGTGGTGTCCGCGCCGGGATGAAGCCTATCTGGGTGTATTGGTCGATGATCTGATAACGCGGGGTGTGTCCGAGCCATATCGCATGTTCACCAGCCGCGCTGAGTATCGCTTGCAATTGCGCGAAGACAATGCCGACCTCAGATTGACAGAGTTTGGCCACAAGCTGGGTATCGTGGATGATGCGCGCTGGCAGGCGTTTGAAAAAAAACGCGAAGCTATTGCGCGCGAACAAGAGCGGTTGCGTGACACTTGGGTCAACCCGCGCAACCTGCCGGCAGAAGACGCTATCCGGGTCTTGGGCAAGCCTATCGAGCGCGAGTACGCGCTGCTTGAGTTGTTGCGGCGGCCGGACGTGAACTATGCCAGCTTGATGACATTGCCCGGTGCCGGCGCAGGAATAGAAGATGAAAAAGTTGCCGAGCAAGTAGAAACCCAGGCGAAATATCACGGATATATCGAACGGCAACGCGATGAAATCGGGCGCAACGAACAGTATGAGACATTCGGCTTACCGGACGGATTGGACTATCGCGAGGTGCGCGGTCTGTCCATCGAGGTACAGCAAAAGCTCAATCAGTACAAACCTGAAACTGTAGCCCAGGCATCGCGGATATCCGGCATCACGCCGGCAGCTATATCGTTGTTGCTGGTTCACCTGAAACGTGGTTTTCGCGGTACGAACCCGGCCAAAAAGCGCGCGTGAATCCAGCCGAAGAACTGTGCAGCGGCAGCGAGAAATTGGGCATCACGCTGAGCGCGGATAAACAAAACAAATTGTTGGCCTACTTGGCGCTGCTAAGCAAGTGGAACAAGGTCTATAACTTGACAGCGATTCGTGACGAACGTCAAATGGTGAGCCATCACTTACTGGACAGCCTTGCAGTAATGCCATATTTGTGGGAAGGGAGATGGCTGGATGTGGGGTGCGGCGCCGGTTTGCCGGGAATAGTAATGGCGGTCATGCAACCTGGTTGGCAAATGACCTTGCTGGATAGCAACAGCAAGAAAACCAGTTTCGTCCAACAGGCAATCATAGAGCTGGGACTGCATAACGCAAATGTTGTTTGTGCGCGAGTCCAGGACTGGAAACCGACCGAACAGTTTGACGGGATCATATCGCGGGCATTCAGCGAGCTCGGAGTCTTTTTGCGCAGCACCAGGCATCTTATGGCTCAACGCGGGCGTTGGGTGGCGATGAAGGGTTTGCCAGAACGGGGATTGGCCGGAATGCCGGCAGATTGCAGAACAGAAAAAGTAATACAGTTACAGGTGCCGGGACTGCATGCGGCAAGAAGTCTGGTAATCGCATCATGCGAGGAGAGCAAGGCAACATGACAAGAATCTTAGCAGTTACCAACCAGAAGGGGGGCGTGGGGAAGACCACAACTTCCGTGAATCTGGCCGCCAGCCTTGCCGCTGTCAAGCAGCGCGTGCTGTTGGTTGATCTTGATCCGCAGGGCAACGCCACGATGGGCAGCGGTATCGATAAACGCGATTTGCTTGCCAGCGTCTATGAAGTGCTGCTGGGGAGCAAAACGATAGCCGAAGCGCGGGTATACGCCGAGGCCGGGAAATATGATTTGTTGCCCGCCAACCGCGATCTGGCCGGAGCGGAGATCGAACTGGTGGATATGGATCATCGCGAAACCCGTCTACGAGATGCTTTGCGGTTGGTTGCGGATGAGTATGATTTTGTGCTGATCGATTGTCCCCCGGCGTTGAATTTGCTGACCCTGAACGGATTGTGCGCAGCCAAATCCGTGATGATACCGATGCAATGTGAATATTATGCGCTGGAGGGGTTGAGCGATCTGGTGAACACGATCCGAAAAGTGCGTGCAAACCTGAATCCCGTCCTTGAAATAGAAGGCTTGCTGCGCACCATGTTCGATCCGCGCAACGCGCTTGCGCAACAGGTTTCTGATCAGTTGCAGGAGCATTTCGGCAACAAGGTCTATCGTACCGTGATCCCGCGTAACGTCAGGCTTGCCGAAGCGCCGAGTTATGGTGTGCCGGTGTTGTATCACGACAAATTATCCAAGGGGACACAGGCGTATCTGGCCTTGGCCGGAGAGTTGTTGAATAACGCAGTACAACCAGCTGCATTGGCATAAGGGAAAAAGAATGGCAAAGGTACACAAGGGTTTGGGACGCGGACTGGATGCATTGTTGTCGGGCGGGAAAAGCGAGAAAGACGAGGTGATGCGTGATTTGAATGTCACTCTTCTTAAGCCGGGCAAGTACCAGCCCCGATCACATATGGATGAGGCATCGCTGAACGAACTGGCTGCCTCGATAAAGGCCCAGGGGATCATGCAGCCGATCTTGGTTCGGCAACTCGCGGATAACAGCTATGAGATCATCGCCGGGGAAAGACGCTGGCGCGCCGCACAACTGGCAGGGTTGAGCCATGTGCCGGTATTGGTGCGCAGCGTTCCTGACCATGCAGCGCTGGCGATGGCTTTGATCGAGAACATCCAGCGCGAAAATCTGAATCCACTGGAAGAAGCGGTGGGTATACAACGATTGATCGACGAATTCAAGATGACGCATCAAGTGGCGGCAGATGCAGTAGGCCGATCACGCAGCGCGGCCAGCAACCTGCTGCGCCTGTTGAAGCTTCCCAAGGCAGTGCAGGGTCTGTTGATGGAAAACAAACTGGATATGGGCCACGCGCGCGCATTGTTGCCATTGGAAAGTGCGCAACAGATCCTGCTTGCCAATAGGATCGTTCTGGAACAATTGTCCGTGCGCGACGCGGAAAAACTGGTGCAGAAGAAGACCCACGAGCCCGAAATCCATGACAGACCAAAGAAAGCAGCCAAGCTTAGCCGTGACACGCAAAGATTGCAGGAAGAGATGAGCGCACATCTGGGAACACGCGTGGAAATCAAGCCGGGATACAAAGGCGACGGCAAACTGATCATAGCATATGCCAACCATGACCAGTTGGATGACTTTCTGGGCAGGCTCAAAAAGGGCAAATAAGTTGACTAAAGTAGTCGAAGATATCGAGCAAGAATGTTTGACACCCTCGGAAATCGCCGCTATCATCCCCGCGCTTTTGGATGTTGAAGCCAAAGAAAGAAAAATAGCTCGTCAAGTGGTCTGGTTGCAGATAGTAGTCGTACTGACAGCTGCAAGCATCGTTTACGGCACGAATGGCACACCGCAATTTGCATCGGCGGTCTTAAGCGGGGGGGGCGTGTCAGCAGTCAACGGAGCAATGTTGGCTTGGAGAATGTCCCGATCTGCCTTGCATACAGCCAGTGAAGTATCCGATCCCCGTGCCGTGCATCAACAACTCCGGCTTTTGTATTTTTACGCCGCCGAAAGATATTTGGTGGTTGTCACGCTGCTTGGTTTGTGCATGGCAGTGATGAAATTGCCGCCATTGGCATTACTGGCCGGATTTGCAACGTGCCAGACCGTGCTGCTGGTGGCTCGATTATTGTTGAGACAAATCAAGACAGAGATAGCGAATAAAAATGTCTAGCGAAGCGCACACGTCATCCGAATACATCAAGCACCACCTGCAAAATCTGACCTTTGGACATTTGCCTGATGGTGGCTGGGGGGTTGCACACACCCCGGAGGAAGCCAAGGCGATGGGATTCTGGGCGCTCAACCTTGATACCTTCTTCATGTCACTACTGTTAGGCGCGGTGATCATGTTTGTGTTCCGTCGTGCCGCCAAAAGTATTTCTACGGGCACGCCAAGCGGACTTCAGAATTTTTGCGAGTGGGCGATAGAATTCGTCGATAACACCGTGCGCGGATCATTCACAGCCAAGAATGACATGATCGCACCCCTGGCCCTGACCATCTTCTTCTGGATCTTTGCAATGAACCTGATGGATTTGCTGCCGGTAGACTATGTGCCCTATTTGATGCACGAACTCGGCGTTCCGTTCTTCAAGGTGGTTCCGTCTACCGATCCGAATGCGACATTCGGCATGGCGATCGGTGTATTCCTGCTGGTGTTCTATTACAGTGTCAAAATGAAAGGTGTAGGCGGATTCTTGGGTGAATTGACATTGCAACCGTTCGGCAAATGGGGCATGCCCGTCAACCTGGTGCTGGAAGGCGTCAACCTCATCGCCAAGCCGATCTCGCTGGCGCTGCGGCTGTTCGGCAACATGTACGCAGGTGAAATGATCTTTATATTGATCGCGTTGATGGGCGGAGCATGGGCGGGT
Source organism: uncultured beta proteobacterium (assembly GCA_963723415.1). Taxonomy (GTDB): domain Bacteria; phylum Pseudomonadota; class Gammaproteobacteria; order Burkholderiales; family Gallionellaceae; genus Gallionella. Next base: position 384,209 of record CAVRQB010000005.1, read on the forward strand.
ATGACGCTGGGCAACACAACCTTGTACGGATCGCAGATCCTGTTGTCGCTGGGCTGGGGGATATTCCACATCCTGATCGTTACCCTTCAGGCATTCATCTTCATGACCCTCACTATCGTGTACCTGGATATGGCACACCAGGAACATCATTGATCGGCATCATTAAAAAGGTTTTATCAACTCAACTTTTCAAACAGGAGAATTAAAAAATGAATGAGGCAACTGCACTGCTGTATATCGCCGGAGCGCTGATGATGGGTCTGGGCGCGCTTGGCGCGGCTGTTGGCATAGGCATTCTGGGCGGCCGCTTTTTGGAAGGTGCTGCACGCCAGCCTGAACTCATCCCGATGTTGCGCATCCAGTTTTTTGTCGTGATGGGTCTGGTCGATGCGGTGCCGATGATTGCTGTCGGTATAGCGATGTACGTTCTGTTTGCGAAGGCCGGTTAATTCGCCGTAAGCGGCAACGCATAATTTTAGAAAGGTAGCTTGCATGAATATCAATGCAACTCTTCTCGCGCAGACGATCATGTTCGCACTGTTCGTGTGGTTCTGCATGAAGTTCATCTGGCCCCCGATCATGTCCGCGCTGGAACAACGCAAGAAGCATATCGCCGACGGGTTGGCGGATGCGGAGCGGGCGAAACACGATCTGGAAATGGCCGCAAAACGTTCCGCGGAGCTTTTGCGTGAAGCCAAGGAAAAGGTAAGCGAGATCGTGGCCAACGGGGAAAAGCGCGCCAGCGAGATCGTCGAGACGGCCAAGAACCAGGCCAGGGTGGAGGGGGATCGCATCATTGCCGGCGCCAAGGCCGAGATCGACCAGGAAGTGTTCCGCGCCAAGGAGCAGTTGCGCACCCAGGTCTCGTCGATCGCGCTTGCAGGCGCGAGCAAGATACTCGGCCGCGAGATCGATGCCAAGGCACACAGTGACCTGCTCGACAAACTCGTTGCGGAAATCAAATAGCCATGGCTGAAGCCTTAACTACAGCCAGACCCTATGCCCAGGCGGCATTTGAAGAGGCGCTGAAGCTCGGGGATCTGAAAGGCTGGTCTGAAATGCTGCTGTCGCTCGCAGAAGCGATCAGCTATCCGGAAGTTCGCGCGGTTGTCACCAGTCCGCGTTTCCCCAGATCCCAGGTTGAAAAGTTGATGGAAGCCATGTTGGGCAGCCAGGCAAAATCCCAGCAACGCAATTTTGTGAGAATACTGGTGGACAACCAGCGTCTGTTGCTGTTGCCGGAGATTGTCGCATTGTTCGAAGCATTGCGCGCCGAATCCGAAAAGACAGTGAATGTCGAGGTGGACTCCGCATTTGAATTGTCCTCTGTGCAACAGGAAAAGATTATCAGCTCGTTGAAGGCGCGCATGGGCCGCGAAATCAAGCTGGTTTGCAAAGTCAACAAGGATTTGCTGGGTGGCGTGGTGATACGCGCCGGGGACAAGGTGATCGACGGTTCCACGCGAACCCGTCTCGCTGAGATGGCGAACGCGCTTGCGTAAATGCAGGCGCAGTGAATGCTAAAAAGAATACATCTAATGAGGAAATCCACATGAAGCTCAACCCTTCTGAAATTAGCAACCTGATACGCAGCCGCATCGAAAACTTCGAGGCGCTGACACAAGCGCGTACCGAGGGAACGGTAGTCAGCGTCACCGACGGTATCGTCCGCGTGCACGGTCTTTCCGATGTGATGCAGGGCGAGATGCTGGAGTTTCCCGGCAACACCTTCGGTCTGGCGCTCAACCTCGAGCGCGATTCTGTCGGTGCGGTGATTCTGGGTGAATATGAACATATCACCGAAGGCGATACCGTGAAATGCACCGGCCGGATCCTGGAAGTCCCGGTCGGTCCGGAGTTGTGCGGGCGCGTCGTGAATTCGCTCGGTCAGCCGATCGACGGCAAGGGCCCGATCAATACCAAGATGACCGACAAGATAGAAAAGGTGGCGCCGGGCGTGATTGCCCGAAAATCGGTTGATCAACCGGTACAGACCGGTTTGAAATCGATCGATTCGATGGTTCCGATCGGCCGAGGCCAGCGCGAGTTGATCATTGGCGACCGCCAGACCGGCAAGACAGCGGTGGCGGTGGATACCATCATCAATCAAAAAGGCCAGAACATGTTCTGCGTGTACGTGGCTGTCGGCCAGAAGGCCTCGACGATCGCCAACGTGGTGCGCAAACTGGAAGAACATGGCGCGCTGGGTTACACGATCGTGGTCGCAGCGACCGCATCGGATTCCGCCGCGATGCAGTTCCTGGCTCCCTATGCCGGTTGCACGATGGGGGAATATTTCCGCGATCGCGGCCAGGACGCGCTGATCGTCTATGATGACTTGACCAAGCAAGCCTGGGCATACCGTCAGATATCCCTGCTGTTGCGCCGTCCGCCGGGCCGCGAAGCATATCCCGGCGACGTGTTCTATCTGCATTCGCGTTTGCTGGAACGCGCGGCACGTGTCAATGCCGACTATGTCGAAGCTTTCACCAAAGGTGCGGTGAAAGGCCAGACCGGCTCACTGACCGCTTTGCCCATAATCGAGACGCAGGCCGGCGACGTGTCGGCATTCGTTCCGACCAATGTGATTTCCATCACCGACGGACAAATATTTTTGGAAACGGATCTGTTCAATGCCGGTATCCGTCCCGCGATCAACGCCGGTATCTCGGTGTCCCGCGTCGGTGGAGCGGCGCAAACCAAGGTGATCAAGAAACTCGGCGGCGGAGTGCGTCTGGCACTTGCGCAATACCGTGAACTGGCAGCCTTCGCGCAATTCGCATCCGACCTGGATGAAGCGACCCGCAAGCAACTGGAGCGAGGTCGTCTTGTGACCGAGTTGATGAAGCAGCTGCAATACGCGCCGCTTTCCATAGCATTGATGGCGGTCACACTGTTCTCGGTAAACAAGGGCTATTTCGACGATGTGCCGGTGAACAAGGCGCTGGCGTTCGAGGCGGCGTTGCACACATACCTGAAATCCAATAACAAGGCTCTGCTCGATGCGATCGAATCCAGCAAGGACTTGAATGCCGACAACGAAAAACTGTTGTCCGCAGCGATTGAGAAATTCAAGTCCACGGCTGCTTATTAGGGCGGGGTGAGAGATGGCTGGCAGTAAGGAGATACGCGCGAAGATCAAGAGTGTGGAAAATACACGCAAGATAACGCGCGCCATGGAAATGGTCGCGGCGGCCAAGATGCGCAAGGCGCAGGAACGCATGCGCGCGGCGCGTCCCTACGCGGAAAAGATCCGCGCGGTTGCGGCGCACCTGTCGCGCGCCAACCCGGAATACAAACATCCATTTTTGGTGAAGCGCGAAGAAAACCGCAATATCGGCCTGATCGTGGTGACTTCCGACAAGGGTCTCTGCGGCGGACTGAACACCAACATCCTGCGGCTTGCGGTGAACCGCATGAAGTCCTGGGAAGGTGAAGGAAAAGGCATCCTGGTTTGCCCGATCGGCAACAAAGGGATGGGTTTCATGTCGCGCATCGGCGCCAGGGTCAAATCCCATTTGACCGGGCTGGGCGACACGCCGCATATCGAGAAACTGATCGGCGCCGTGAAGCTGATGCTGGATGCCTACACGGCGGGAGAGATCGACGCGATACACATCAGCTACAACCATTTCGTCAACACGATGAAACAGGAACCCTGCGTCGAGCAATTGCTCCCGCTGAGCGGCGAGCAGATGGGAACCGCCGAAGGCAACTGGGATTATATATACGAGCCGGACGCCAAGGAGGTGATCGACGAGTTGCTGGTGCGGTACATCGAGTCGCTGGTATACCAGGCCGTCGTGGAAAACATGGCCTCGGAACAAAGCGCGCGCATGGTGGCGATGAAGGCCGCGTCGGATAACGCCAAGAGCGTGATCGGCGAGCTCAAGCTGGTATACAACAAGGCGCGCCAGGCGGCGATCACACGCGAGATCTCGGAGATCGTCAGCGGCGCTGCGGCAGTTGGCTGATACCCCAGCAAATTGAAAATTAATCTAGACAGGGAATCTTAAAATGAATCAAGGAAAGATTGTTCAGTGTATCGGAGCGGTGGTCGACATCGAATTTCCGCGCGATCAAATGCCCAAAGTGTATGAGGCGCTGCAGCTCGCGGATGCGGGCTCGTCAACCGCTGAAGCGGGCTTGACCTTTGAAGTGGAACAGCAGCTTGGCGACGGAGTGGTCCGCACCATCGCGATGGGCTCTTCCGACGGCCTGCGTCGCGGCATGGCGGTCAATTCTTCCGGAAAGGGCATTTCCGTGCCGGTGGGCACCGGAACGCTGGGCCGCATCATGGATGTGCTGGGCCGCCCGATCGATGACGCCGGGGAGATCAAGTGCGACGAAAGACGCGAGATCCACCAGAAGGCGCCGAAGTTTGACGAACTTTCCCCTTCGGTCGACCTGCTGGAAACCGGCATCAAGGTGATCGACCTGGTTTGTCCGTTCGCGAAGGGCGGCAAGGTCGGCCTGTTCGGCGGCGCCGGTGTGGGCAAGACCGTGAACATGATGGAGCTGATCAACAATATCGCCAAGCAGCATAGCGGTCTGTCGGTGTTCGCCGGTGTGGGCGAGCGTACCCGCGAAGGCAACGACTTCTATCACGAGATGAAAGAGTCCAACGTGCTGGACAAGGTGTCGATGGTGTTCGGCCAGATGAACGAGCCGCCCGGCAACCGTCTGCGCGTCGCGCTGACCGGTTTGACCATGGCGGAAAAATTCCGTGACGAAGGCCGCGATATATTGTTCTTCGTCGACAATATCTACCGCTACACGCTGGCCGGTACTGAAGTATCCGCGTTGCTCGGGCGCATGCCCTCCGCGGTGGGATACCAGCCGACATTGGCTGAAGAAATGGGCCGTTTGCAGGAACGCATCACCTCGACCAAGGTGGGCTCGATCACATCGATCCAGGCGGTTTACGTGCCGGCGGATGACTTGACCGACCCGTCTCCTGCGACCACCTTTTTGCATCTGGACTCCACCGTCGTATTGTCGCGCGATATCGCTTCGCTGGGTATCTACCCCGCGGTCGACCCGCTGGACTCCACTTCACGCCAGCTCGATCCGCTGGTCGTTGGCGAGGAACATTACAACGTGGCGCGCGGTGTTCAGCAAACGCTGCAGCGCTACAAGGAATTGCGCGACATCATCGCGATCCTGGGCATGGACGAGCTGGCACCCGAAGACAAATTGGCCGTGGCCCGTGCCCGCAAGATCCAGCGCTTCCTGTCCCAGCCGTTCCACGTGGCGGAAGTGTTTACCGGCAGCCCGGGCAAATACGTCACGCTGAAAGAGACGATCAAGGGCTTCAAGGGCATCGTTGCCGGCGAATACGATCACCTGCCGGAACAGGCCTTCTACATGGTCGGCGGCATCGAAGAAGCCGTTGAAAAAGCCAAGACACTGTAGGGACGATGAGGACAAGCATGGCAATGACCGTACATGTAGACGTAGTTAGCGCGGAAGCGTCCATTTTCTCGGGGCTGGCTGAAATGGTCGTGGTGCCCGGCGAACTGGGCGAACTCGGTATCTATCCGGGCCACACCGCGTTGATGACGCGCATCAAACCCGGTTCGGTCAGGATCAAGCGGCCGGACCAGGAAGAGCAGGAGCTGATCTATGTTTCCGGCGGTATGCTCGAGGTGCAGCCCGGTGTCGTGACCGTGCTGGCCGACACAGCGATACGCGGCGCTGACCTGGATGAAGTGCGCGCGCTGCAAGCCAAGCAGGAAGCCGAAGAAGCGATGAAGAATCGCACTTCAGATATCGATTACGCCCAGGCACAGGCCGAATTGGCCGAAGCGATCGCGCAACTCGCGGCGATCAAAAAGCTGCGCAAAAGCAGCGGGCATTAAGGTTAATATTCATTAAACAAAAAAGCAGCCCAGGCTGCTTTTTTGTTGCCGCGTGTTCGGCATGAATACGTTGATGCCGACAAATGCGCATCAGCGGGCGGCAAGTATCCGTATCAAACGGTCAAAGACATACCATACGGCGAAAAAGGCCAGCCAAACGATTCCCCCGACAATAAGGGCAAAGACAACACTTTCCATTGTCAGATTGAAAGAAGGCGAAAAGGCTTCCCAAGTCGCGCGCGCGATGCCGGGGTCTATCCTGGTAAGCAAATACACACACTGATGAAACAGATCGGTGTTGAGTGCCTCAAGGGCCCGGCGCAGCTGCTCGGCGGAATTGACCATCGCCAGCAGCGCGGCGCCCTCGTTATGAAACGTCGAATCGGGGCTGGCAAGATGATACTGGATGAGCTCTTCAAGACTGCCATGATGGAACTGGTTGGCGATCTGCTGGAATGGCGCGATATCCTGAAGCACCTGGTCGAGCCGGCCACCCACGCGCTGCCGATACTGCGCGATGAAACTGGGAACGCAGCCCGCGGCAACGATCCCCGCCACCAGAACGATACGATCAAGAATCCCGCGTACAAAAGTCATGGGCACCTGACAAGGGAGTTGAAGTTCGAAAACAGACGCAGAAAAATATTAACATATCGACACGAACCTACGCGTGCTGCCCGCGCCGTTTGATCAGTGCATCATCCGCTGTTGCGCAGCCCGGTCGCGATGCCGTTGATCGTGAGATGAATGGCACGTTTCACCAATACGTCCTTGTCGCCGGCGCGGTGGCGCTGCAGCAGCGCGACCTGCAGATGGTTGAGCGGATCGATGTAGGGCGTGCGGGTCAGCAGGCTGCGTGCGAATGCCGGGTTGTCCTGCAGCAGCGAGTTGTTGCCGGTCACCGCGAACAGCATTTCCACGGTGCTTTCCCATTCGCTGTTGATCGCGCCGAAGATCCGTTCCCGCAAAGCGACATCCTCCACCAGTTCGGCATAGCTCGAGGCGATACCCATGTCTGTTTTGGAGAGCACCATGTCCATGTTGGACATCAGGCCGCGGAAGAATGCCCAGTTCCTGCACATCGCCTGAAGCTGCGCCAAACCGGTGTCGCCCTCGCGTGCGATGAATTGCTTGACTGCACTGCCGAAGCCGAACCAGCCCGGCAACAGCGTGCGGTTCAGGCCCCAGCTGAACACCCACGGGATCGCGCGCAGATCCTCGATGCGGTCGGATGCCTTGCGCGCCGAAGGGCGGCTGCCGATGTTCAGCTCGGCGATCTCTCGTATCGGCGTCGCGGTGAAGAAATATTCGTTGAAGCCGGGCGTTTCATACACCAGCTTACGATAGGCGGAGTAAGCGTCGCGGCTCAGCGCTTCCATGATGCGATGATATTCCGGCATCGTGCTGTCCGCGCCGTGGTGATGCAACAGAGTCGCCTCCATCGTCGCGGCGATCAGCGTCTCGAGGTTGCGCCGGCCGATCTCGGGATTCGAGTATTTGCTGGAGATGACCTCGCCCTGCTCGGTGATGCGTATCTGCCCGTTCACGCTTCCCGGCGGCTGTGCCAGGATCGCCTCGTAGCTGGGGCCGCCGCCGCGCCCGACGGTGCCGCCGCGTCCGTGGAACAATCGCAGTTCGACGCTGTGCCTGGCGAACACGCGCACCAGTTCGACCTCGGCCTTGTACAGTTCCCAGTTGGCGGTGAGATATCCGCCGTCCTTGTTGCTGTCGGAATAACCTAGCATGACTTCCTGGGTATTGCCGCGGCTGCTCAGCAGATTGCGGTAATACGGGATGGAGAACAGTTCGTCCATGATCTTGCCGCAACCGCGCAAGTCTTCGATGGTCTCGAACAAAGGGATGATATTGATGTGCAATTGATGCGAGCCGCCTTCCAGCAGACCGACCTGTTGCAGCATCAGCGCGAGTTCGAGCATATCGCTGACCGACTCGGTCATCGAGACGATATGGTTGGGCAGCGCGGCGCGGCCAAAGCGCCGATGGATCTCGGCGGCCGCCTGCATGATGCGCAACTCGCTTTGTGGAACCTGGCCGTACTGTTCAATATCGCCGAGCAATGTCTTGCCGGATTTCAACGCGGCCAGCAGCACTTCGCGGCGCGAGGCTTCGTCCAGGTCCTTGTAGTCGGCCTTGCCGCTGCTGTGTGAAAACAATTCGCTGACAGTCTGCTCGATGACGGCGCTGTGCTGGCGCATGTCCAGCGGCGCGAGATGGAAGCCGAACACCTCCGCGGCGCGGCGCAGATATGCCAGGCGTCCGCGTGCCAGATATACCGCGCCGTGCTTGAACAGCGAATCGATCAGCACATCCAGATCATTGATGAAATCCTGGGGAGTGGCATACGGCGGCGAGTCTCTGTCGACCGGAGAAAGGTGCGACGTTTTCAGGCCGAGCTGGCGCGCGGTCGACGTCAGGCGCGAGTAGATCAGGATCAGCGCGCGCCGGTAGGGTTCATCGGCGCGGCTGTCGGCCCTGTCGGGCGAGGCATCGGAAAGCTTGCGCAACTCGGCGCTGACTTCCACCAGCCTGTCGGTCAGGCTCAGGCGGGTGCCGAGCAGGTGTGTCTCGTTCAGGTAATGCTCGAATGCCAGCGATGAATGCTGATGCAGCGCATCCAGCATCACATCGTGGGTGACGAACGGGTTGCCGTCGCGGTCGCCGCCGATCCAGCTGCCGACGTGGAGCAGCGGCGGTATGCGGATGTCCCTGTCGAAACGCGCCTCGAGCTGCTTCTCCAGACTCGCGTAGAGCCGGGGGATCTCGGTAAGGAAGGTGTAGCGGTAGAACTCCAGGCCGTTCTTGATCTCGTCGCGCACGGTCAGTTTGGCGGTGCGCAGCATGCGCGTCTGCCACAGGATCAGCACGAAGCGATGCAGGGTCTCTTCGTTATAGTCCAGATCATCCGGCGTCATGTCGACACGATCCCGATCCGAAAGCAATTGGGAAATGATCAGCTGGCAATCGAGTATGCTCTTGCGCTGCACCTCGGTGGGATGGGCGGTCAATACCGGCGACACCAGTGCGCTGTCCAAAAAGGCTTGCAGCGTTTCGCTGCTGATGCGCTTTTCCCCGATGCGCTCCAGCGCCAGCAGCAGGCTGCCGTCCTTGGGCGGACTCCCGGCCTTGAGGTGGGCGCGATGCCGGCGGTTGTGGTGCAGATCTTCGGCGATATTGGAAAGCTGGGAGAAATAACTGAAGGCGCGCACTACCAGCAGCGCTTCGCCGGGAGACAGCGCATCGAGGGTTTGTTCGAGCTGTACCCGGTCGCGGTCATCCTGCGTCTTGCGGAATCGCACCGCGGCGCGGCGCACGTTCTCTATCAGCTGGAACGTTTCCTCGCCTTCCTGCTCGCGCAGCGTGTCTCCGAGTATGCGGCCGAGCAGGCGCACATCATCGCGCAACGGAAGATCCTTGCTGGAGATATCAGTAGGGGCGGAGATCAGGTTCATTGCGTTCTCGGGACAAAAGCAAGGCGCACCTTATGTTAGAATGCGCCCGACACACTTCGTCAATTCAAAAAACTTCAGGCATAAGATTTCAGGGAAAATAATGAGCAACCCACCCCACCCGGCTCCGGCCCGTTTAGTGATAGCTTCCCGAGAAAGCGCGCTGGCAATGTGGCAGGCGGAGCATATCCGGGACAGGTTGCGGGCATTATATCCGCAAACCGAAGTAAGTATATTGGGCATGACCACGCAGGGCGACCAGATCCTCGATGTCACGCTGTCCAAGATCGGCGGCAAGGGCCTGTTCGTCAAGGAACTTGAGACCGCGCTAGAAGACGGCCGCGCCGACCTGGCGGTGCATTCGCTGAAAGACGTGCCGATGAATCTGCCGGACGGTTTCGTTCTTGCCGTGATCGGCGAGCGTGAAGACCCGCATGATGCCTTCGTTTCGAACAGATTCGATAACCTGACCTCGTTGCCCGCCGGCAGTATCGTGGGCACCTCCAGTCTGCGCCGCGAAAGCCAGTTGCGCGCACGTTTTCCCAATTTGAAGATCGAGCCGCTGCGCGGCAATGTGCAAACACGTTTGCGCAAGCTGGACGAGGGGCGATATGCAGCCATCATCCTGGCCGCCGCCGGATTGAAACGCCTGGGATTGGGCGGCCGCATCCGCGCGCTGATCGCCAGCGAAGACAGCCTGCCTGCGGTCGGGCAGGGCGCATTGGGCATCGAATGCCGTGCTGACCGTACCGATGTGATCGCCCTGCTGCAACCCCTGCACCACCCGGATACCGCAGCCTGCGTGTTCGCGGAACGCGCGCTGAGCCGGGCGCTTGCAGGCAGCTGTCAGGTCCCGCTGGGCGGGTTTGCCGAGGTGAAGAACGGCAAGCTGCGCATGCGCGGTTTTGTTGCCAGCCCGGATGGCAAGCGCATGACGCAGTCCGAAATGACCGGCGATATAAATCATCCCGAAGCTTTGGGAAACAAGATAGCAGAGGCCTTGCGTGCGCAGGGCGCAGACGAGATACTCGCTGAACTGGCCTTGTAGGCTTTGGATGCATGCGCGATCCATGCCTGACGTGCGATTGTGATTAAGACGGTTCGCCGACAGCAGTTATCATCCTGACGGGAATAAAGTAGAGAGAGATTCCTGCACAACCTGGCCGGCAGAATATGACTAAAGATCTCCCGTTAACCGGACTGAAAATCGTCATAACACGCCCCCGTGAGCAGGCAATCGATCTGGTGCAGAGGATAGAGCAGGCCGGCGGTATACCGCTTCCTTTTCCGCTGCTGGAAATCAGCGCGGCGCAGGATACCCGGACCTTGAAGGAACAAGTCTCGCGCCTCGCGCAATTCGACCTTGCCATCTTCATCAGCCTGAATGCTGTGCACTACGGTGTCGCCGCGATAAGAGCCGCGGGAGGCCTGCCGGCGCATTTGAAAATTGCCACAGTCGGGCAGGGCAGCGCGAACGCCCTGCGTGAATCGGGCATCGGCAACGTCATCGCACCCGCAGAAAGGTTCGACAGCGAGGGCCTGCTGGCATTGCCGGAATTGCACGATGTCGCCGGAAAGAGCGTGATGATCTTTCGCGGAGACGGCGGTCGCGAGGTGCTCGGTGACACCCTCAAGGCGCGCGGTGCGATTGTGGAATATGCAAGCTGCTATCAGCGCAGCAAGCCAAAGCTCGATACCGGCATGCTGCTGGCCGAGATGCCGGACGCGATATCGGTTACCAGCAGCGAAGCGTTGGGCCATCTGTGGCAGATGCTGGACAACGAAGCCCAACAAACATTGCGCTGCACGCCGCTATTCGTGCCGCATCAGCGCATCGCCGAACTGGCACAACGGCAAGGCTGGCGGCATGTCGAATCGACAGGCTCGGGAGACGAAGGCCTGCTGGCCGCCCTGAAGGAATGGGCCAGCCATGCAGACAAGAGGGAATCAGAACCGAGGACTAAGGACTGAGTTACAAGCGGTGCGGTGGTTTTTACTCAGTCCTTAGTCCTCGTACCTCAGTCCTTTTATTGAAAGGAATTTTATGAGCGAGCAAATCCCGCAGCAACAAAGCGGGCCGGGCACACCGGCACAGCGCGGCCTGTTTGCGCGCATCGGCCTCACACAGTTGACATTGGCGGTGCTGGTTTTGATATTCCTGTGGCAATGGCTGGATGGACACCGCGCCATCAACGACATGCAGCAGCAGCTTGCGGCGAAGATCGCCGAGATGGACGGCAACAGCAAGGCAAACCAGATGATGCTGGCGCAGAATCAGGAACAGGTCAGGGAGCTTTTTGCCAAGGTCACCATGCTGGAAGCGCGTTTCGCAGAGACCCAAAATCAGCGCGCAGCGCTGGAGGCACTGTACAACGACCTGTCCGTGAACCGAGATGAATCTGCGCTGGCGGAAGTGGAGCAACTGTTGCTGCTCGCCGAGCAGCAGCTGCAGTTGTCGGCCAACGTCAAAGCCGCGCTGATCGCAATGCAGAGCGCCGATGGACGATTGAAACGCGCCAACCGCCCCGCTTTCGACGGCCTGCGCAAGACCATCGGCAAGGATATGGACAAGCTGCGCGCCCTGCGCGGCGTGGATGTTGACGGCATCAGTTTGCAGCTCAATGGGCTGATAACGGCTGTCGATGGATTGCCGCTGGCCTACCAGCAACGGGTGGCGCATCAACCGCCCGCGCCTGCCGCGGCACCCGGCAATGAAACTGCATGGCAAAAGCTGGTGCGCGAGATCTGGGAGGAAGCGAAGCAGCTGGTGCGCATCGAGAATACCGGCAAGGCCGAGATCCCGCTGCTGACGCCCGACCAGGAATTCTTTCTGCGCGAGAATTTGAAGATCCGGCTGCTGACGGCGCGCCTGGCATTATTGTCCCGCGATGACAACAGTTACAGGCAGGAACTCAAAACAGCACAGCTCTGGACATCGCGATACTTTGATGAAGGATCGCAACAGGGCGCACAAATGTCGGATACGCTGAAGAAGCTTGCCGGGTACGACATCAAACTGGATCTGCCGGACATCGGCGACAGCCTGCAGGCTGTGCGCAACTACCGTTTGACCCACGAATATGCGCCCGGCCCGGATTCCAAACCACGCTCCAGGGCGGGCCGATGAAATATCTGTTATGGATACTCGGATTGTTTGCGGCCGCTGCTGCACTTACCACCGCGGCATCGCACAATCCGGCGTATGTGATGCTGGTGTATCCGCCCTATCGCATCGAGTTGTCGTTTCTGCTTTTTGTAATATTGTCGCTTGCCGCATTTGCATTCGCTTATGCGCTGTTGCGCCTGGCATTCAACGTGCTGCGGTTACCCGGCCATGTGCGGAAGTTCAGGCGGGAGCGTTCACAGGCAAAGTCCCGCGAACTGCTGGAGGATGTGCTGGGTTCTTATTTTGAAGGCAGGTATGCCGCTGCGGAGAAGTCGGCGAGCCGTGCGATGGACTCCGGCGAGACTTCCGTTCTTTATCCGATCATCGCGGCACGTGCGGCGCACGAGTTGCATGAATATGAAAAGCGCGATGCTTACCTGGCTGCTTCCGAAGGCAGGTCAAAGGGCGACGCTACAATGCGCTTGATGGCAACGGGTAAATTCAAGCTCGACCAGCACGACCCCCGCGCGGCATTGAGCGCCTTGCAGGAATTGCGCGACAGCGGAGTCAAGGGACATGTCGGCGCGATGTCGCTGGAGCTCAAGGCGCAGCAGCAGGCGGGCAACTGGGATGAAGTATTGGGCTTGCTCGATCAACTGGAAAAACGCGCATCGATCGATGCCAGCGCGGCGGAGCAATTGCGGCAGCTGGCCTGGCTGGAAAAGACCCGCCAGCAGCAGGACTTGGCGGGGCTTAACGCCTGCCTGAAAAGAATGCCCGCCGATGTCAAGCGGCGCAGCCGGGTCGTGGCAGTTGCCGCGCGCGAACTGATACGTCACGGCGGCGGATCGCCCGGCCAGCAATTGCTTGCCGACAGCCTGAATGCGCAGTGGGACAGCGAATTGGTAAAGCTGTATGGTGAATGCATATCCGGCGATGTGGTGGCGCAGATAGAACAGGCCGAGAGGTGGCTGAGTCTGCACAAGCAGGACGCCGGCCTTTTGCTGTCATTGGGCAAGCTTTGCCTGCACCAGAAGTTGTGGGGCAAGGCGCAAAACTATCTTGAAGCCAGCATCAGCATCGCGCCCAGCCAGGCGGCATATAACGCGCTGGCGCTGCTGTCGGAACGGCTGGGCGATTCTGAGCACGCATCCAGATATTACCACTTGGCGATGTCGCTGGAAAAATAGCGCGGCTTGCAGCGCGAAAAAACCGATGCGCGATTTTGCGGTCAGTTCTTGGGCGCGAACGTGAACGCATCCGAAAAGAATGCTTCATTCGGCAGTTTGCGCTGTGCGGTAAAATCCCTGTGCGCCGCTTCCACGACAATCGGCGCGCCGCAGACATAGACTTCATATCCCGACAGATCGCTATAGTCATCCAGCACGGCCTGATGTACAAAACCGGTGCGGCCCTGCCAGCCATCTTCAGGCAGAGCCTCGGAAAGCACCGGAGTGAACTTGATGCCTTCGCCTTCCCATTGCCTGGCCAGATCCATCAGGTAAAGGTCCTGCAGTTTGCGCCCGCCCCAGTAAAAGTGCATCGGCCGCTTCAACCCGATATGCAGTGCATGTTCGACGATCGCCTTGATCGGCGCGAAACCGGTGCCGCTGGCGACGAGTATGATGGGTTTCTCGGTATCTTCGCGCAGGAAGAAGGTGCCGAGCGGTCCCTTGAAACGCAGGATATCCCGCTCTTTCATGACCTCGAACACATGATGGGTGAATGCCCCGCCTATGATGTTGCGGATGTGCAGTTCCAGGAATTCGTCGTCATGAGGCGCATTGGCCAGCGAGAAACTGCGCGGCTTTTGATCCTTGAGCAGGATGTCGATGTACTGCCCGGCCAGGAATTGCAGGCGCTCATTGGCAGGCAGCTTGAGCGATAACACCATCACATCCGGTGCCGGCCTTTCCATCTTGTGCACGCGGCAGGGCATGGTCTTCACCGGGATATCCTTCACCGCGCTCACTTCGCGGCATTCGATGACGAGATCGGAAAGCGGCTTGGCGCAGCAGAACAATGCCATTCCCGCCGATTTCTCTTCTTCGCTGAGCGTGCTTTCCTGAAACTTGCCGTAATCCACGCGGCCGGACACCACCTTGCCCTTGCAGGTGCCGCATACGCCGTCGCGGCAACTATATGGCAGGGTGTAACCGTGCTTGAGCGCTGCTTCCAGGACGGTCTCGTGCGCCTCGATCGGAAAGCTGTGGCCGCTGGGCAGTATCGTGGTATTGAATGTCATGACGGATGCTGTAGGTTTCGCAAAGACACGGATTTTAACGCATAATCACAGGATGAGACGCTTGTTGATTATCGGCTGCGGGGATGTCGCGCTGCGCGCGATCCCCCAATTAAAGCAGCGTTACCGGGTGTTCGCGCTGTCGCGCAATCCGGCAAATTTCGCGAGATTGCGCGCAATGGGCGTGGTGCCGCTGCAGGGCGATCTTGATGATCGCGGGAGTCTCGCGCGTATCGCCGGACTGGCCGATGCGGTTCTGCATCTGGCCCCGCCGCCAAATGCCGGGGTCAGCGACACGCGCACACGCAACCTGCTCGGCGCGCTGTCGCATGCCCAGGGTCGCATCAGAAGACTGCCGAAGCGGCTGGTGTATATCAGCACCAGCGGTGTGTACGGCGATTGCGGCGGCGCCTGCGTGAGCGAGACGCATCCCACCAATGCGGCAACGCCGCGGGCGATACGGCGTGTGGACGCCGAGTCGCAGATACGGGTTTGGGCGCGGCGCAACCACGTGAACGCCAGCATCCTGCGGGTACCCGGCATCTACGCACAGGACCGCTTGCCGCTCGGGCGTTTGCAGCAACGCACACCGGGCATCGTCGACAGCGAAGACAGCTATACCAACCACATCCATGCCGATGATCTGGCGCGCATCGCTGGAGCGGCGTTGCGGCGCGGACAGGCGTGCCGTGCGTATCACGCCAGCGACGACAGCCGTCTGAAGATGGGCGAATATTTCGACAGCGTGGCGGATGCCTGCGGCATCCCGCGCGTGCCGCGCATCAGCCGCGCCGAAGCGCTGAGCGCGCTGCCGGAATCGCTGCTGTCGTTCATGAATGAATCCAGGCGCCTGACCAATCAGCGCATGAAACGGGAATTGAAGGTCAGGCTGCGTTACCCGACTGTGGCCGACATGCTGGCCACGGTAATGCGACATTGACCAAACGGCATGCCCGGTTCCTGTTGAACCGGGCTCAGCCTGCGAGGCTGGAGCGCGCCCGGGCGATCGCCGCGGCGACCTGGTCCGGCGCCGTCCCGCCGATATGGTTGCGGCTTGCCAGCGATCCTTCCAGCGACAATACCTGATAGACGTCTTCGCCTATGTGTGACGAGAATTGCCGCAACCCGGCGATGTCGATGTCGGCCAGATCGCAATTGCGCTGTTCGGCGAAATGCACCGCCTGCGCCACCGCCTCATGCGCATCACGGAACGGCAGACCCTTCCTGACCAGATAATCGGCCAGGTCGGTCGCCGTCGCATAACCCTGCAATGCCGCGGCGCGCATGGCTTCCGGCTTCACCTTGATGCCCGCAATCATGTCGGCGTAGATGCGCAGGGTCTGTGTCAGCGTCTCGACGGTGTCGAACAGCGGTTCCTTGTCTTCCTGGTTGTCCTTGTTGTAGGCCAGCGGCTGACCCTTCATCAGCGTCAGCAGCGCGACCAGGTGCCCGTTCACGCGCCCGGTCTTGCCGCGCACCAGTTCCGGCACATCGGGGTTCTTCTTTTGCGGCATGATGCTTGATCCGGTGCAGAAGCGGTCGGCGATATCGATGAAGCCGAAGCGCGGGCTCATCCACAGAATCAGTTCTTCGGAAAAGCGCGACAAATGCGTCATGACCAGCGCGGCGCAGGCGGTGAATTCGATCGCGAAGTCGCGGTCCGATACCGCATCCAGCGAATTCTCGCACACCCCGTCGAAGCCGAGCAGGTCGGCGACATATTCGCGCTTGATCGGATAACTGGTCCCGGCCAGCGCCGCCGCCCCAAGCGGCAAACGGTTGACGCGCTTGCGGCAATCCCGCAGGCGCTCGGCATCGCGCTTGAGCATCTCGAAATAGGCCATCAGGTGATGCGCGAAGCTGATCGGCTGCGCGACCTGCAGATGGGTAAAGCCCGGCATGATGGTGTTGACGTGCGGTTCCGCAAGATCGAGCAGCGCGCTCTGCAAATCCCTGACCAGCGCCAACAGTCCGTCGATCTCGTGGCGCAGATACAGCCGCACATCCGTCGCCACCTGGTCGTTGCGCGAACGGCCGGTGTGCAGGCGTTTGCCGGCGTCCCCGACCAAGGCGGTGAGCCGCTTCTCGATATTGAGGTGGACGTCTTCAAGGTCCTGCGACCAGACGAAATCGCCGCTGATGATCTCGTTCTCGATCTGTGCCAGCCCGCGCTTGATGTCGTTTATGTCCTGCAACGAGATGATGTCGCAGGCGGCCAGCATCTGCGCGTGGGCAAGCGAACCCTGGATGTCGTACATGGCCAGCTTGCGGTCGAAGCCGACCGACGCGGTATAGCGCTTGACCAGTTCAGCGACAGGTTCATCGAATCGCCCCGACCAGGTATCTTTATCTTGCATTGCCGCCCCCACTTGACCCAAAATGAAGCCAGGAAAACCCCGGGCCTCCATGTCATGAACCGCAAACCAGATTGTCATGAATAGCACGCGCAGTATAAAACAAAATGCCCGGCCCGATATCTTGCCCAATTTCCGCAACCTCGGCATCGTCCTGCGCATCCTGTTGATCAGCAACGGCCTGGCAGTGCTGCAGGCCATCCTGCTGGCGAACGGGTGGTCAGACGTCTTGCAGAGGCTGATGCAGATCGTCACGCTGCTTACCCCGGTGCTGCTGACCAGCCTGCTGCTGCTGTGGGTGGCGCAGCCGTGGCTGAATCGCATGCCATACCGGCAGGGCGTGATCGCAACGATGGCGGTGGTGGTGATATTGACTCTGTCCATCTACGATTACGGCAGCGATATATACAACCCGCTGGGAGACCGCAGTCACTATTTCGACGAGGCGCGTTACGCGCTGCTCAGCATGCTGGTGTGCGCGATCCTGCTGCTCTACTTCCGTCTGCGGGCAAGGATGTTGTCGCGCGCGTTACACGAGGCGCGGCTGCAAGTGTTGCGCGCGCGTATCCGGCCGCATTTCCTGTTCAACACGATCAACGCCGTGCTCGGCATCATACGCACCCGGCCCAAGCAGGCCGAGACAGCGCTGGAAGATATGGCCGACCTGTTTCGGATGGCGATGTCCGACGCCAGGGACCTGGTGCCGTTGAGCCGGGAGATCAAGTTGAGCAAACAATATATAGCGCTGGAGCAATTGCGCATGGGCGAACGGCTGGGTGTGGAATGGCAGATGCACGATCTGCCGGAAAAGGCGCTGATCCCGCCGCTGCTGTTGCAGCCGCTGCTGGAGAATGCGGTATACCACGGCATAGAAGCGCTGCCGCAGGGCGGCACCATCAGGATCGTGTTGCGCCGCAGCGGCGACGAGCTGCGGCTGACCGTCGAGAACCCCTGTGTGGAGCGCAGCCCGGCAAGCGGCGCAGAGCACGGAGCAGGCGAACACCGGCGTGTTTACGAACCCGAGAACACGACCACGCAAAATGCTGGAAAATTGCAGCGTTCCAATAATAAAATGGCCCTGCTGAACATCAGGGAGCGTCTGGACCTGCTGTTCGACGCCGAAGCGCGTTATAAGGTGGAAAGCGGCAATAACTTCTATCGCGTGGAAATCGTCCTGCCCTATGTAACCGAACGACCATCTCTTGCAAAGGATCGAATGTCATGACAACCATAGAACTGGCGCTGCGGGTATTCATCGTGGATGACGAGCCGCCGGCGCGCAACCGCTTGCGCGACCTGCTGAATGATTGCAAAGACCAGTTGGCGCTGGAAATCGTCGGCGAGGCGGCCAACGGCCAGGAGGCGCTGGACAGGCTCGCGGAAGTTCCCGCCGACGTGGTGTTATTGGATATCCGCATGCCGCAGATGGATGGCATCGAACTCGCGCAGCATCTGCAAAAGCTGCCCAAGCCGCCGGTCATCATATTCACCACAGCATACGACGCCTATGCGATCAAGGCATTCGATGTCCACGCGATCGACTATCTGCTCAAGCCGATACGCCTGGGGCGCCTGTTCGAGGCGCTGAACCGGGCCCGCGAAGCCGTTCCGGTGCAGACCGAGGTGCTGCGCGAACTGTTGCCGGAACCGCGCAAGAACCTGTCTATTCGCGAGCGCGGCAAGATCCACCTGATACCCATCGAGCAGGTGCTGTACCTGCGCGCCGAGTTGAAATACATCACTGTGCGCACGGCGGAACGCGAATACCTGCTCGAAGAATCGCTCACCGACCTGGAAAAGGAATTCATCACGCGATTCATACGCATCCACCGCAATTGCCTGATCGCTAAGGAAGCGATAGAAGGATTTGAAAAGGGCGGCGACGAGGGGGAGAGCGGCTGGATGGTCAAGCTGAAGCGGCTCGACGAACTGCTTGCGATCAGCCGCCGCCAGCAGCACATCGTCAAGGAGTTCAGCTGACCTCTGCCGGTAATCCGAGATGTTCTGCAATCCTGCCGGTGGATCTCATTCCGATTCCAGCAGGTTCTTCAGTGTCTTCAGGTCGCGCATGACCCATTCCGCGTCCGCGGCGAATGCTGCGTCGGACATCCCAGGCAGGCGAAACAGCGTAAAGATCAGCTCGCAGCCGCTGCCATTGGGGACGACGCGCATCGGAACATAGATTTGCAGCCCTGCCTCGGTGCTCACCCAGTGGTCCAGAACGCCAAACTCGTTGCGCGCCGAAAACCGCACCTTGACCGTGCCCTCCGGGGTCTCGGCATACCATGCACCGTTTACCAGTTTCAGCGACTTGCCCAGCCCGGATGCCCAGCGCGCAAAATTCTCCGGTATACACGCGAAGTCATAGACATCTTCGGCATTCCGGTTGATCGATATGCTGAGATTGCGCGATGGATGCGTCATTGCGATGAGTATCGCTCACTCCGCTAGCGTCGAGCCAAGGGGCGAAGCAAAAGCGCAGGTTTTGCGGAGTCCCGCTTGAGCGCAGGGTTAGGGTTATAGATGGTACGGTCCATACACATAGGTAACAGTTTAGTCCAGGGACATAGGTGACAGTTAGCCTCACCAAAAATCCGGATGTATGGCTGCAATCTTTACCTTTGCCCCATCATCGATTGAAAGCTTGGCAAAAATGGGCGTCCATGTAAGTTACTTGATCAAGTGCGCGACAAGTTGCGCGTGAAACACTATAGCATTCGCACCGAACAGACTTATTTGGATTGGATTAAACGCTATATTTACTTCCACGGCAAGCATCACCCGAAAGATATGGGGTCGCGGGACATCGAAGCGTTTCTTACACATCTTGCAGTGGCCGGCAAGGTTGCGGCTTCAACACAGAATCAGGCCAAAAGTGCGCTGTTGTTTCTTTACCGCGAGGTGCTGGAAATTCAATTGCCGTGGCTGGACAACATCACTCAGGCCAAGGCGCCCAAACGTTTGCCCGTGGTGTTGACGGTGGGCGAGGTGCAGGCTGTATTGTCGCGCTTGTCCGGCACGCATGCGTTGATCGCTTCATTGCTGTATGGCGGGGGGATGCGGCTGATGGAGGCGGTGCGCTTGCGCGTGAAGGATGTGGAGTTTGCACGCCGCGAGATCATTGTGCGCGAAGGCAAGGGCTTCAAGGACCGGGTGACGATGTTGCCTGAGGCGGTGTCAACGCCGCTCAAGGCGCATCCGGTAAAAGTGAGAGCATTGCACGAAGAGGACCTGGCGCAGGGTTATGGCGAAGTGTATCTGCCCTTCGCGCTGGACAAGAAATATCCGAACGCCGGGCGCGAGTGGGGTTGGCAATATGTATTCCCCTCGAAGAATCTGTCGGTCGATTCGCGCTCCGGCAAGACGCGCCGCCATCATGTGGACGAAAAGGGAATTCAGCGCGCGGTAAAGCAGGCGGTGCGCGATGCGGGTCTGGTTAAGCCGGCCACGCCGCATACCTTGCGCCATTCGTTCGCGACGCATCTGTTGCAATCCGGTTATGACATCCGCACGGTGCAGGAGCTGCTCGGCCATTCGGACGTTTCCACGACGATGATCTACGCCCATGTGCTGAACAAGGGCGGCAAGGGCGTGGTGAGTCCGCTGGATAGATGAGCCACGAGACGGGTATCGGCTATAATCGGCCATCTTCAGAAAGCAGAACATGACCCTGTTGAACATCGTCATCCTCGCTGCCGGCAAGGGCACGCGCATGTATTCCGACAAGCCCAAGGTGCTGCACGCACTGGCGGGAAAGCTGCTGGTGCAGCATGTGCTGGACTGCGCGTCCGCGCTCAAGCCGCAGCAGATCTGCGTGGTGTACGGGCATGGCGGTGAAGCCGTGCCGCAAGCGATGCAGCAATACGCGGCGCGGTTCGTCCTCCAGGAGCCGCAGCTCGGCACCGGGCACGCGGTGCAGCAGGCGATGCCGCATCTCGGCGACGACGGCAACACGCTGGTGCTGTACGGCGATGTGCCGCTGATCCAGCACAGCACCCTGCACCAGATGCAGCAGGCCGGCGAGGGTCTCGTGTTGTTGACCGTGAACCTTTCCAATCCGACCGGCTACGGACGCATCGTGCGCGACGCGCAGGGCGATGTACTGAGCATCGTCGAAGAAAAGGATGCCACGCCCGAGCAGCGCGAGATTTGCGAAGTGAATACCGGCATCCTGCTCGCACCGACCAACAGACTGCGCGGCTGGCTGGCGAAGTTGCAGAACAACAATTCGCAACGCGAGTACTACCTCACGGATATCGTCGGCATGGCGGTGCAGCAAGGCATCGCTGTGCATACCGTGCAGCCTGCCCACGAATGGGAGATCCACGGGATCAACAGCAAGTCGCAATTGATGGTGCTGGAGCGCACCTGGCAACTGGTCGAGGCATCACGCTTGCTGGTGCACGGCGTGACGCTGGCCGATGCGGCGCGCATCGATGTGCGCGGCAAGCTGAGTTGCGGGCGCGATGTGGCGATCGACGTAGGCTGCATCTTCGAGGGCGAAGTGAGCCTGGGCGACAACGTGAGGGTGGGCGCTTACAGCGTCATCAGGGATACAGTCATCGCCGCCGGCACGGACATCGCGCCATACAGCCACATCGACGGCAGCGAAGTGGGGGCCAACTGCCACATCGGTCCCTACGCGCGGCTGCGTCCCGGCACCAGATTGAGCGATGAAGTGCATATCGGCAATTTCGTCGAGGTCAAAAACAGCGAGATCGCCGCAAACAGCAAGGCGAACCATCTCAGCTATATCGGCGACAGCACGGTCGGCAGCCGGGTCAACATCGGCGCCGGTACGATCACCTGCAACTACGACGGAGCAAACAAGCATCGCACGATCATCGAGGACGATGTGTTCATCGGCTCTGACACGCAACTGGTCGCGCCTGTCACGGTGGGCAAAGGCGCGACGATAGGTGCCGGCACCACGGTGTGGAAGGATGCGCCTGCCGGCGAACTGACGATGAATGAAAAGACACAATCGACCAAGCCGGGCTGGAAGCGTCCGGCCAAAAAATAGTCATGGGACTATTGATGGTCTTCTGCATTGTGATCCCCACCCTCTCCCCCGCCCCTCTCCCATGTGTCGGAGAGGGGAAGTGTCAGAGCACCTCTCCCGCTTGCGGGAGAGGGTGGCCGCAAGGCCGGGATTACCGGCGAATTGACTGGCGTTTACTGCCAGTCTGGTCGAACGGCTATAACCAACCACTTGGCAATCGTCTTCTGGTTGCTTAGCGGGATGGCTAGTTGTCTTACCGGTAGTTCCATCAGTGGGTCTACTCATCGAATGAAGCACTGTCATATATTATGAAATGCACAATAATATGCAGGAGCGGGGCATGCCCCCCTCCTGAAATATGTGCTGAATTGTTTCAGCGTAAAGTATTTAACCGGAGTAGAAAATGTGCGGAATCGTAGGCGCAGTGGCGCAACGCAATGTCGTGCCGATCCTGCTGGAAGGTCTGCAACGCCTGGAATATCGCGGCTACGACTCGGCGGGTCTGGTCGTGGTACGTGACGGTGAACTTGAACGCGTGCGCAGCACCGGCCGGGTCGCCGACCTGACCGGGAAGAGCGCGCACACCCTGGGCAATCTCGGCATCGCCCACACGCGCTGGGCGACGCACGGCGTGCCCAGCGAACGCAACGCCCACCCGCACATCAGCAAGAATCGCATCGCCGTGGTGCACAACGGCATCATCGAGAACTATGAGGCATTGCGCACCCGCCTGACCGCGGAAGGTTACGAGTTCAGCTCGGACACCGACACCGAGGTCATAGCACACCTGATCCACAGCCATTATGCGCGCGGCAATTCGCTGCTGGGGGCAACCCAGGCGGCGCTTGCCGAACTGGTCGGCGCGTACGCCATCGGCGTCATTGCGGCGGACGATCCCGAGCAACTGATCTGCGCGCGGCGCGGCAGCCCGCTGTTGCTGGGCATCGGCAACGGTGAATATTTCATCGCGTCCGACGTGTCCGCGCTGTTGCCGGTGACGCGCAACGTCGTCTATCTCGAAGAAGGCGATGTGGTCGAACTGGGTCGTAAGGGTTATCAGATCTTCGATGCAACCGGAAAGCGCGTGGTGCGCGCCGTTCAGGTCAGCGAACTGAGCAACGAGAGCGTGCAACTGGGCGAGTACCAGCACTACATGCAGAAGGAGATCCACGAGCAGCCGCAGGCCCTGGCCGACACGCTCGAATCGGTGTGCAACAGCCAGTCGCTGGTGCCGGGCATCTTTGGCGCGGAAGCGGCTGCAACCTTTGCCGGCATCGACGGCATCCTGATCCTGGCCTGCGGCACCAGCTATCACGCCGGACTGGTGGCGCGCTATTGGCTGGAGGAGATCAGCGGCATCCGCTGCAACGTGGAAGTCGCCAGCGAATACCGCTATCGCGTCAGCGTGCCGAATCCGAAATCATTGGTCGTGGTCATCTCGCAATCCGGCGAGACCGCCGACACCCAGGCCGCGTTGAACCATGCCAGGCAACAGGGCCACATCCATACCCTGGCGATCTGCAACGTCCCGGAAAGCGCGCTGGTGCGGCTGTGCAAGCTGCGCATGCTGACTCGCGCCGGACCCGAGATCGGTGTGGCTTCAACCAAGGCATTCACCACCCAGCTTGCCGCGCTGTTCCTGTTGACGCTGGTGCTCGCCAAGCAGCGCGGCCGGCTGAGTGCGGAGCAGGAGCAGAAACATCTGCACGAGTTGCGCCACCTGCCCAGTGCGGTGCAAAAGGTGCTCGAGCTGGAACCGCAGATCGCCAGGCTGGCCGAGCAGTTCGCGGCCAGGCATCACGCGCTGTTCCTGGGGCGCGGCCTGCATTATCCGATCGCGCTCGAAGGCGCGCTCAAGCTCAAGGAGATCTCGTATATCCATGCCGAAGCCTATCCGGCGGGCGAACTGAAACACGGACCGCTGGCGCTGGTGGACAAGTACATGCCGGTGATCTCGGTCGCGCCCAACGATGCGCTGCTGGAAAAGCTGAAGTCCAACCTGCAGGAAGTCCGCGCGCGCGGCGGCGAACTGTATGTGTTCGCCGATGCGAATACGCATATACGCGAAGCCGACGGCATCCACATCATGCAGATGCCGGAACATGCGGGATACCTGAGCCCCATCCTGCACACCATCCCGCTGCAATTGCTGGCCTATTACGTCGCGCTGCAAAAAGGCACCGATGTGGACAAGCCGAGGAATCTCGCAAAATCTGTGACGGTTGAATAGATTCCCGCAAATCATCCGCCTGTATCGCCGGCGGAAAAGACAAACCCGCCAGGAAGGCGGGTTTGTCTTTACTGGAAGTGGTTCTCTGAAATCAAAAACCGTATATCGCCGGATGCGCGCCGGCTGCCATGAAGAACAGCAACGGGATCGACAGCATCGTGTTGGTGCGCGAGGCCAGGAAAGCGATGCGCCGTGCCTTGACCTTCTCTTCGTCGGTAGCCGGCTTCATGCCGAGTATCTTCTTCTGATTCGGCCAGATCAAACCCCAGACATTCAGCAGCATGATCGTGCCCAGCCAGGCGCCGATGCCGATAGGCACGTGGCCGGCCTGCAATGTGAACGCTCCAACAAATGATGGCCCCAACAGCGCGGCACCCGCCAGCCAGGTGACCACAGCGGCCCAGCGGAAGTAAAACAGCGCGCGCGGCGCGACATGCTTCGTGATGCCGGCAGCCGTGTTGTCAGCGGCGGCGGCCTTGAGCGCCGCGACCTGGACGAAATTGAAGTAATACAGCAGGCCTATCCACATGATGCCTGCCATAAAGTGCAGCCAGCGCATGATTGCCGGTAAGTAGTCCATTTTTATTCTCCTGAGATTACCGAATCGATCGGAATTGATGAAATTTTCAAGCAAGCGCGTGTGCGATGATATAAAGCACGACGGTTAATACAAGGCCGGAAATTACTGTGCCCCACAATGAATCGAGCGGATTTGTCATGTCTTCATGCTCCTTTTGCGATTGAAAAATGTCCGGTATCTGTTAATACCATACCGAAGTACTGGGGAATCACAATATAGCATTTTGCCTGCAGCGGCAATAGACAGCATATTTCAGCGCATCGTGAACGCAAGGATGGCAAGTGCGGCAATTCCCAATGACAGAAAGACTATCATCGTCAGCAAGGTATTTTGACGCTTTTGCTGTTTCAGGATGATGTGCAGCAATTCATCATTTAGATCGCTCCTGTCGTCGCTGAGATAGCGATGCAGCAGGCGCGGCAGCTGCGGCAACAGGATCGCGTAATTGGGGGCTTCGGTGCGCAACGCTTTGACAAACCCGCGCCAGCCGACCTGCTCGCTCATCCAGCGTTCCAGCCAGGGTTTGGCGGTCTTCCACAGATCCAGCTCGGGATCGAGCTGCAGTCCCAGGCCTTCCACATTGAGCAGGGTCTTTTGCAGCAACACCAGTTGAGGCTGGACCTCGATGCCGAATCGGCGCGATGTCTGGAACAGACGCAGCAGCACGCGGCCGAATGAGACCTCGCGCAGCGGCTTGTCGAAGATCGGTTCGCACACGGCGCGTATCGCCGCTTCCAGTTCGTCCACGCGGGTATCGGCAGGCGCCCAGCCGGATTCGACGTGCACCACCGCGACACGCTTGTAGTCGCGGCGGAAGAACGCGATGAAGTTCTGTGCAAGATAACGCTTGTCGGTGTCTGTCAGCGTGCCCATGATGCCGAAATCCAGCGCGATGTATTGGCCGCGATTTGGCCCGTTGGACACGACCTGGACATTGCCCGGATGCATGTCGGCGTGAAAGAAGCCGTCACGGAACACTTGGGTATAGAATATCTCCACCCCGTTCCTTGCCAGTCTGGGTATGTCCACGCCTGCATTGCGCAGCTCGTCGACCTGGCTGACCGGGATGCCGTACATGCGTTCCATCACCATCACCTGCGTGCTGCAATAGTCCCAGTACATCTCGGGCACCCGCAGCAGCGGGGAGTCGGCGAAGTTGCGCCTGAGCTGGCTGCCGTTGGACGCCTCGCGCATCAGATCGAGTTCATCTTCGAGGTGCTTCTCAAATTCGGTGATCACCTCGCGCGGCTTGAGGCGGCGGCCATCCGCCCACAGCGATTCGATCAGGTCGGCCGCGACCTTCAGCAGCGCGACATCGTGCGCGATGACGCTGGTGATGCCAGGGCGCAATATCTTCACGGCAACCTCGCGTGGCCCATATATTCCTTGGGGGGGCAGCACCGCAAAGTGCACCTGCGCGACCGATGCGCTGGCAACCGGCGTTTCGTCAATGGTATGGAACACCTCCCGCAGCGGCTTGCCGTAAGCGGCTTCGAGTACCGCGACGGCTTGCGCGGAAGGGAACGGCGGGACCTGGTCCTGCAGCTTGGCCAGCTCGTCGGCGATGTCGGGGGGCATCAGGTCGCGGCGCGTGGACAGCATCTGGCCGAACTTGACGAAGATCGGCCCGAGCGCTTCCAGCGCGAGGCGCAACCTGACCGCGCGCGGCTTGTCGGTGTTGCGCAGGAACAGCAGCAGGTTCAGCGGCGCGCGCATCCAGCGCACCCGCGCGTGCGCCAGCAGGAACTCATCCAGCCCGAAACGCAGCACGACGAAAATGATCTTGATCAATCGAAATATGCGCATGTTAACGGCGACTCCCCTCTCCGTTGAAAGGGGGAGGGGCTGGGGGAGAGGGTGAGAGTGCTTTGATGCGCTGCTCGAGACGGGCAGCGTCGTCGCGCAGCATGTCGACCTGGTGGATGAACGCGGACACCTGTTGCGGCTTGGCCAGCAGCGGGCGCTCCTCGGTCCAGTATTCCGCTGCCGCATGGGCAAGGCTGGACGCGGCATCGCGAAGACCCCGGTGGATCGCGGCGATGGATTGCACGATGCGTTCCGCGGCAATGTCCCCGGTGACATGGCTCAGATCATCCGCAATGTCCCAGTCCAGGTTGCGCGACAGAAAGAATATTTCCTTCAGCAATTCTTCATCGCCCTCGCTGTGTATCTCCCTGAACGCATTTTCATCAGACAGCGCGAGGCGCGGCAACAGCGAGGGGGCGATCACGCACAGCGCGTCCGGTTCGGTTGCGGCACCGGCTGCGCGCAGCTTGCCGTCATCAAGTATCGTATAGGCAAAAGCAAGAGGCGCGATGTCGAAGCGCGCGGTCTTGCCCGCGTGGCGCGCCAGCCGGGACAATGCCCAGCTGTTTTGCGAGAGCAGGTGATTCAAAGCCGCGGCAGAGGTTTGGGTGAACATCGGGAAATTCTCGGGATATCTATCTTGGGGTTAACAATTCTGCGAATGATCAGACCGGTTGCAAGTATATCACCGGCGTCATGGCTCCCCGGCCGGTACCGGCACGATGGGTTGCATCGTCAGAGCGTCGCAACGGGGACTTGATCAGAGGTTCGTCAGCAATCGATCCGCCGGTCAGAACGGTGCTGTGCATTCGAAATGGAGCGGCGTTGTGCTGAATGGAAGTGAAAAGCTCAACATGCTCGCATGCAGCATCAAACGATCCCCGGTCGAACCATTTTGAACCCCGTACAGTCGGTCCCCGGCGACAGGATGTCCGATGGCTGCCATATGCACGCGCAACTGGTGGGTGCGGCCGGTTACCGGCTCGAGTTCGACACGGCTGGTATCCGTTGCCGCATCGTCCGCCAGCAGGCGGTAACGCGTGAGCGAACCCTTTCCTTTGGCAAGATCGATTCTCTGCAACGGGCGGTTCGGCCAGTCTGATCCAAGCGGAAGGTCGATCTCGCCGAAATCCGCCTGGAGCCGGCCCGTGATTATCGCGGTGTAGCGTTTTCTCACCAGGCGCTCGCGGAACAACCGGGAAAGATGACCGTGCATCTCCCTGCCCCGGGCCAATACCAGCAGACCGGACGTGGACATGTCCAGACGATGCACGCACAGCGCGTCCGGGAATTCCCTCTGGACCCGGGTCGTCAGGCTGTCCATCTTGTCTGCACCCCGGCCGGGCACGGTAAGCAAGCCGGCGGGCTTGTTAACTACCACGACGGAATCAGAATGATGAATGAGGTTGATGCCGCAATCGTCCGGAGGTGTGTGGGTGGCTTGCACGATGATCAGGAAGTGAGCATGGCCGGATCGCTTCGCCCGGCTGAATTGTCGTTGAATGGAAATCGTGTCAGGGATGCGCCGCTTCTAGTGGGGACGCCGGGCCGAGATGATCGCGAACTCGACGATATCGGTGGGGTGCTCGGCGAAAGTCTGCCCCAGACTTATGGAGCCGCTGCCGTGAAGCACGACCTCTTCGCGGCTGAGGTGCGCCACGGCGTCGTCGCCGCTGCGGATAAAGGTGCCGTTGGTGCTTTGATCCGCGATGACGAATTTGCCAAAACGCAACTCTATGCGGCAATGCATGCGCGACGCGAGATCGTTCTGCACGATGAGGTCGCAGGATTCCTCGCGTCCCAATATCACGCTGCGGCGCTCGCTGTTGACCCGGACAGACTGGCCCCGATAACGCAGCACCATTTCGTGGCTATTCTCCGGAGACTTGCGGTATGCAGGTATGCCGAGGCGGGTACTTTCCGCTCCCTCCTTTTCCAGAACGACCTGGAAGATTTCGATTCTGTCCTGCAAGCCCTTGAATTCTGCACGAAGGACTTCGCGCATGCAGTCCTGCAATTCCATAGGCAAGGCATCGAACACGGCGCGGGTCGCCATGATCTGGCCGGCCCGTGTGATCATCGCGACGCGCGCTGCGATGTTGACGGTGTTGCCGTGGACATCGTTTGATTCATGTATCACATCGCCGTAATTGAAGCCGATGCGGACGTGCATGGCGTTGCCGCGGAATCGCCGGTCGCTTTCCACCGCTGTCCGCATCGCGCAGGCCGCATGGTACGCATCTTCAACGTTGGGGAAGACGCACATGATCTCATCGCCTATCGTCTTGATCAGCGTGCCCTGATGCAGGGCGATGCTCTCGGACATAGTATCGAGGCAGTGCATGATCAACTGCCGCGCCAGGTCGTCCCCGAGGTTCTCGTAGAGTGCGGTGCTGCCGCAGACATCGGCAAACAGAACGGCCAGTTTTTCAGTGGGTTGTGACATATCGGGCTATCCGTCCGGACCAGGCCCGGATGATTATAAGGCCGGAAGAAGTGCCCTGCGCAAGCGGCAGGATCAGAATTTGTAGCCGCGGTGGACGGCAACCACCCCGCCGGTCAGGTTGAAATATTCGACGTTTTGCAGGCCCGCCTGTTCCATCATGCTCTTCAGCTCCTCCTGCCCCGGGTGCATGCGTATGGATTCGGCGAGGTAACGATAACTGTCGGCATCATTGGCGACAAGCTGCCCGATCTTCGGCAGCAGCTTGAACGAATGGGCGTCGTAGATCTTTTCCAGCGGCTTGGCCACCCTGGAGAATTCCAGCACGATCAGACGGCCGCCCGGCTTCAGCACGCGCTGCATCTCGCGCAGCGCGAGGTCCTTGTGCGTGACGTTGCGCAGGCCGAAGGCGATGCTGACGCAGTCGAAATGATTGCCGGGGAATGGCAGGTGTTCGGCATCGCATTGCGTGACCGGCGTGGCGTGGCCTTCATCGAGCAGGCGGTCGCGGCCCACGCGCAGCATTGCGTTGTTGATGTCGGTGAGCACAACCTGGCCGCCGGCGCCGACTTTCTTTACAAACAGCCGTGTAAGATCGGCCGAGCCGCCCGCCACGTCGAGTACCCGCTGGCCCTCGCGCACCCCGCTGACGCTGACCGCAAAACGCTTCCACACCCGATGCAGGCCCGCCGACATGAGGTCGTTCATCACGTCGTATTTGCCGGCCACCGAGGTGAATACGCCGGCGACCCGCCGGGCTTTATCTTCTTCCGGGACTGTCTCGAAACCGAAATGTGTATCAGCCATACTTGAGTTCCTGTCGAATGAAACTGCAGCGGTGTTGAAAAGCCGATTCTACCTCGCCGGCCTGCGCGAGGCACCCGCTTCTTCGATGCGCTGCAGATATTCCTGCCAAAGCGTGTCTTTGTCCCTGCCCAGATGCTGCAGGTATTCCCATGTGTACAAACCGCTGTCGTGGCCGTCGTCGAATTCGATCTTCATCGCATAACCGCCCACCGGCTCGACACCGAGCACTTTGACGTCCTGCTTCCCGGTTTGCAGCACTTCCTGGCCCGGGCCGTGGCCGCGCACCTCCGCAGAAGGGGAATGCACGCGCAGGAACTCATAAGGCAAATGGTAGCGCGAGCCGTCCGGAAATGCGATCTCCAGTTCGCGCGTTTGCTGGTGCAGGATGATCTCGACGGGAGGTTCTATCATGGTCTACAGCGAACGGATCTTTTTCAGCAGCGCGGTAGTGGAGCGCTCGTGCAGGAACGGGATGCTGTGCACGGCTCCGCCCCATCCCTGTACTTCGTTTGCGCCGACGATGTTCTGTATCTTCCAGTCGCCGCCCTTTGCCAAAACATCGGGCCGGCACGCGAGGATCAGGTTCAGCGGCGTGTCCTCGTCGAACAGCACCACCAGACTGACCGACTCCAGCGCGGCAAGCACCGTCATGCGGTCTTGCTCGCAGTTGATCGGCCGGTCGTCGCCCTTGCCTTGCCTTCTCACCGAGCTATCGCTGTTGACGCCGACGATCAGCGAAGCGCCCAGCGCACGGGCCTGCGCGAGGTAGGTCACGTGGCCGCGATGCAGCACATCGAAGCAGCCGTTGGTGAACACCAGCGGACGCGGCAGTGCCGCTGCCCGTGCCGCCAGTCCGCCTGCAGGGCACAGTTTGCGTTCGAAATCGGGAGGCGGACACATTCCGGCTTTCATTGATCAATGTACTCGAAAAGTTTGACCACGCGCTGCACACCCTGTGTGGTGCTGGCGGATTCAGCGGCTGCAGCGGCTTCCGAATGTTTGACCAGGCCCATCAGATAGACCGTGCCATTCTCGGTCACCACCTTGACATGGTCCGCACTGAAGTCCTTGTTGTTGACGAACCTCAGCTTGACGTTGGAAGTTATAAGGGCATCGTTGCTGCGCGAGACCAGCGAACTGATGGGCCCGACGACCAGCTCGTTGTTGACGCCGCGAACCGTTTCGATCCCCGAGACGATCTTTTCCACCTGTGTCTTGGTGCTTTCATCCGGCACTTCGCCGCTGATCAGCACATGATAATCAAAACTCGTCACATTGATGTGCCTGACGCTGTTGATCTGCTTGTCAATCTGCTCGGCGGCTCTGGATTCGATCTTCCGGTCATCAAAGATGGTTTCAGAAGCGCGGCGATCCTGCGCGATCATCACCCCTGCGCCCACACCGACGGCGGCGACCGGCGCGCATCCCTGCAGCGCGCCAGATGCCAGCGCAAGCAAAAGCAGCGGGACGGCGCGCACCGTCATTCTCCCAGCAGGAGAAAATCAATGATATCGCACAGGCAATGCAGGGTTAGCAGGTGTACTTCCTGGATGCGCGCGGTGCTTTGGGCGTCCACGCAAATCGATACGTCGTCGGGGCCGAGCAGGCGCGCCATTTGACCGCCGTCCCTGCCGGTCAGCGCGATCACGCGCATGCTGCGTTCATGGGCGGCCTGGATGGCGGCAACCACATTCGGCGAATTGCCGCTGGTCGAGATCGCCAGCAGGCTGTCTCCGGGCAGGCCGAGGGCGCGCACCTGTTTGGAGAACACCTGGTTGTAATCGTAATCGTTTGCGATAGAGGTCAGCACCGAGCTGTCGGTGGTCAGCGCGATACAGGCCAGGCCGGGGCGCTCCTTTTCGAAACGGTTCAGCAATTCCGCGGCGAAGTGCTGCGCATCTGCAGCCGAGCCCCCGTTTCCGCAGCACATGATCTTGCCGTCATTGGTGACGCAATCGAAAAAGATCTGGGCGCCTTTTGCGATGGGCTGAGCCAGTCCGTCCTTGACCCTCAGCTTGATCTCCGCGCTGTCCTTGAAATGCTTGATGATGCGATTATTGATGTCCATATTTTCTGCTGCCGATGTGAGGCACGAATATTAACCGAATCAGGCATCGAATGCATTTTTCAGCCATTGCAGATTATCACCTTTCGCATCATCCATCAGGACGGCATCGAAGCGGCATGGCGGGGTGTGTGCGAAACCGGCGAGGTATTGCTGCGCGGTACGGATGATGCGTTGCTGCTTTTGCGCATCGATGCTGGCTGCCGCGCCGCCGAAACCCGCATTGCGCCGCATGCGCACTTCGATGAACACCAGGGAGGTTCCGTCGCGCATGATCAGATCGATCTCGCCGAAACGGCCGCGATAGTTGCGCGAGATCAGTTCCAGGCCCTGGCTTTGCAGATACTGTTCAGCCTGCTGCTCGGCCAGTGCGCCGGCACTCATGGTTTGTCTATCGGGCTGCCCGGAAAGAACTGCGGTGCCGGAGCGACAGGCGCATCAAGCAGCTGGGCATGTCCCTGCACAAACACCGCCGGAACCGCCGTGCGCTGGAAGGTGTGGCCGACAAGATCGATCTGACCGGTTACGCCATCCAGCGGAAGGGCGGAAGCGATTTTGCCGGCCAGCAACAGCTGGATCAACCGGTACGAGTCTATTCCCAATGCATAAAGCCTCTGCTGGTCGATCGGAAGCGGCGGGTCGGCGCGCGGATAGATCATCACGGCTGGATGGTCGGGCTGCAACAGCCACGGCATGTCCACAAAGCGGATGCCGTTCAAATCGTAATTGGTCAGCGATTTGTCATTGCCGACGAAGATTTGTGAAGTTGCGTAGATCGGCAATTTGTTCGGGAGATAAGGCCGGATCAGGCGCGCCTTACGGGCATCCGCGGCGAGGAATACCATCGTGTCGGTAATATCGGCGATATCCGAGAAGACTGCCGGGTCGTCGTTGAATTCGATCTCGCGCAAGATCCCCCTGTCGGTGACATTGGCCTGGCCCGACCATTCTTCTTCAAAGGCAGCTTGCAAGCGCTGCGACAATTGCGAATGGTCGGTGATGATGATGGCCTGATGAAGTCCCTGCTTTATCGCCAGTTGAGCGACTTGCCGCGCCTCGGCTTCAACCGCCATGCCGAAAAAATACAATTGCTTGGCAGGCTGTCCTTCCACGATGTTCAGTGCCAGGGTCGGCACGGGTATGTCCTGCTCTGCAGCCAGCGCGGCCACTCCGTTGCGCGTCAGCGGTCCCACCACGGCGCGTGCCCCGTTGGCGATCGCCTGGCGGTAAATGGCGACCACACCGGCGTTCTCGTCGAAATTGCTGTAGACCTTGACCGGTAACCCTGGTCTTTTGGGATTGGTCGCCGCCATGAAGCCGCGCCGGACTGCGTCGGCCGAAGCGCCAAAGATCGGGGATTGCACCGGCAACAACAGCGCGATATGCGGGAAGGGCTTTTCGGTGGGAAGCAGCGGAGGTGGGGGCAGCGCCTTGCTTTCCACGACGGGCGGCGCGGTTATCGCCTCGCTCTGAACGGCGGCAGGCGGCGTTGGGATGATAGGCTGGGCGCCTGCTGCCCCTGCAGCAGGCTGTTCGGTCGCCGCTGCCGCTGCGGGCTGTTCAACCTCCGGCTTATGCGGTACGGTGCCGGTACACGCATATAGTGTAAGCAGGGTTAACAGCAGGAGGTGTACACGTTGCATAACGAACATCCGCAAAAGTTGGAATGCGCATTATATGTAGTTGCCACGCCGATAGGAAATCTGCGTGACATCACCTTGCGCGCGCTGGAAGTGCTGACGGATGCAGACATCGTCGCGGCCGAGGATACCCGCAACACCGCGCATTTGTTGTCGCATCACCGCATCGGCCCCAAAAAGTTGATCACGGTGCATCAGCATAACGAACGCGGTGCCGCGGAAAAGGTCATTGCGCTGTTGCAGGCCGGGCAAAGCGTGGCCTTCGTCAGCGATGCCGGAACTCCCGCTGTCAGCGACCCGGGGGCGCTGCTGGTGCAGGCGGTAAGGGCGGCGGGCTCGCGCGTCATCCCGATACCCGGCGCGAATGCCGCGATCGCGGCGCTGTCTGCGGCAGGCTTGAATGAGCCGCATTTCTTGTTCTACGGATTTTTGCCCAACAGAGCCTCCGCTCGGCGCAGTGTGCTGCAAACGCTGACCGGTCATCCATACACGCTGGTGTTTTACGAAGCTCCGCATCGCATCGCCGAATGCGTCGCCGATCTTCGAACGGTGCTGGGCGGAGAGCGGCGGATCGTGCTGGCGCGCGAGCTCACCAAGATGTTCGAGACGATACACGCCTGTGCACTTAACGAAGCTCAAGCCTGGCTGCTGTCGGACAGCAACCGGCAACGCGGCGAGTTCGTCCTGCTGGTCTCCGGTGCGATGCCGCAGCAGGGATTATCGGAACAGGCGCTCAACACGCTGTCCCTGCTGCTCGAGCAGTTGCCCCTCAAACAGGCGGTGCAGCTTGCCGCAAAGATCACCGGAGCCAGCCGCAACGAGCTTTATCAGCGGGCGCTGCAAGGCAAACCCCCGACATGAACCGAGGATGCCGAGCTGCCCTGTTTCACTTTCAAACACGCCACGATTTTCCGTAAGGGAAGGCAGGGTGCCGGTCTTTGATTTACAATCACACCCATATTCCCGGCCGGAACGACATCATGCAACAACTTACCCTGATTCGTCCTGACGACTGGCATCTGCATCTGCGCGACGGCGTACTGATGCAGGCCGTCGTGCAGGACACGGCGCGCCAGTTCGCCCGTGCCATCGTGATGCCCAATCTCAAGCCGCCTGTCACTATCACCGAACAGGCGATCGGCTATCGCGCGCGCATCCGTGCCGCATTGCCCGCAGCAGCCGAATTCGATCCGTTGATGACGCTCTACCTGACCGACAACACCGCGCCGCAAGAGATTAAGCGCGCCAAACAAAGCGAAATCGTGCATGCGGTAAAACTGTACCCGGCGGGCGCGACCACCAACTCCGATGCGGGCGTGACCGACATCCGCAAGGCCTATCCGGCGCTGGAGGAGATGCAGCGTTGCGGCATGCCGCTGCTGGTGCATGGCGAGGCGACCGGGTCAGATGTGGACGTGTTCGACCGCGAGGCGGTATTCATCGAACGCGTGTTGATCCCGCTGTTGCGCGACCTGCCGGAGCTGCGCGTGGTGTTCGAACACATCACCACCAAAGACGCGGTCCAGTTCGTGACCGGCGCGCCGCAACACATCGCCGCCACCATCACCGTGCATCACCTGCTTTACAACCGCAACGCGATGTTCAGCGGCGGCCTGCGCCCCCATTATTACTGCCTGCCGGTGCTGAAGCGCGAAGCACACCGCGTGGCGCTGGGCAGGGCGGCCATCAGCGGCAACCCGAAATTCTTCCTCGGCAGCGACAGCGCTCCGCACGCTCAGCACACCAAGGAAACGGCGTGCGGTTGTGCCGGCATCTACACCGCGCACGCGGCGATCGAGTTGTATGCCGAGGTGTTCGAGCGACTGAATGCGCTGGACAAACTGGAAGGTTTCGCCAGCTTTTACGGCGCCGATTACTACCGCCTGCCGCGCAATACCGGCAAGGTCACGTTGAACAGGGAAAGCTGGCGGGTGCCCGACAGTCTGGCATTCGGCGAACACAAGCTGGTGCCGTTGCGCGCCGGGGAAAGTATCGCCTGGAAGTTCACTGGCTGAGATGGAAGCCGCAGAAAGCAGCGAGATGTTCCGCGCCAAGGTGAACCTTGATACGGCGCAGATCCGGCAATGGAGGGCGGCCGGCAAGTTCGGCAAGGTGACTGACGAACAAGCGTCTGCGTGGATGGAGTCCGACGCGATGGTTTGGGCGGTCGTTATAAGCCCGTGGGTATTGGTGCAGCCGGCGCATCATCTTCAGTAACGGTCATCAAGATCGGAGTGCCTATGCTATCTGCACACAGCTGGTTCTACTGGGCGCTGCTATCCGCAGTGTTCGCCGCGATGACGGCCATCTTCGCCAAGATCGGCCTGGAAGGCGTGGATTCGGATTACGCCACATTGATCCGCACCTTCGTGATCATATTGGTGCTGGCTGCTTTCGTGTATACCACCGGAAAGTGGAGCGACCCTTTTGCGCTGAATCCAAAGACCTGGTTGTTCCTGTCGTTGTCGGGGCTGGCTACGGGCGCGTCCTGGGTATGCTATTTTCGCGCGCTGCAGTCCGGCGAAGCCTCCAAGGTCGCGCCGGTGGACAAGTTCAGCCTGGTGCTGGTTGCGATCTTTGCAGTCATCTTCCTGAACGAGCGCCCCAGCATCAGGGAATGGTTCGGGATCTTGCTGGTCAGCGCGGGGGTGCTTATCCTGAGTCTGAGGCGGTAAGGAACCCCTGACCGCGTCCATCATGAGCCGCGTTGCCGACAGAAACAGCATCCTCGCCGCGACACGCTGCGGTGAAACGGCAGTTTGCGGGAGCAGCCGCCTGCTGCCGTTCCCGCACTAATCGCTTCGCACACCCTGTCATGGCCGCCACCATTCGCGTCAGCCCTCTCCTCGATCCTCTGATGGAACAACTAGCCATTCGACTAAGTCCGCAAGCGGACAAGTCGCTGGTTATCCCGCTCGCGGGAGAGGAGGTGAAAGTTAGAAAGGGGGTTGGCCTTTTGGGGATTTAAATCCCTTTGCCGGATGAACGCGCCTGCAATAAATCCGCTACAGTAAATCCGGCGTGATGACCAGGCGCAAGCTGACTTGCGCCGAACCCTCTCGCCGGCTGAACCACCAGATCGAACCTTTCTTGATGCTTAACGTTGCACCTTCGCAGCCGAGCAGCTGCGCCGCGACTTCTCCCAGCGTGGGCTGATGTCCGACGATCAGCACCGTGCCGCCGGCATCCGGCCAGCGCGCAGCATGCAGCACTGCCTCGGCCGAAGCACCGGGTGCGATGGTGGGCGCCAGCGTGAAATGGTGGGTGAGGGCGGAAGCGGTCTGCTGGGTGCGGGCCGCGGGACTTACCAGGATGCGCCTGTCCTGCGGCAGATGCTGGTTCAGGAATGCGGCGACTTTTGCCGCCTGCTTGATTCCCTTTGCGGTGAGTTCGCGCGCATGATCCGGTACACCGTCTTCGGCTTCCGCATGCCGCCACAATATCAGTTCCATCATTGCCCCCGAATATTACATTTTGTTTGCCGGCTTATTCCGTATACACTGATTTGTCACTCTAATACCAAGGGAATGATATGACAACCAAGCTTACCGCCGTGAAGGCAGCGAAAAGGACGCCGGTCAAGAAATCATCAGTTCCGGCAAAGCCGGCCGCAAGATCTGCCACAAAGGCGGCGGCCAAGGGCTCTTCGAAGCGGGTCGATAAAAAAGCCAAGAGGGTAAAGGTGGTGCGTGACAGTTTCACGATGCCACATGACGAATATCAAAAGATCGCCGAGATCAAGGGTGTTTGTCTTAAGGCGAAGATACACGTGAAAAAAAGCGAGGTGCTGAGAGCGGGGTTGAAGGTCCTGGCCGGTTTGGATTCCGCGCGATTGAAGCTCGTGTTGAAAGGCCTGGAAAAGATCAAGACAGGGCGTCCGAAAAAGCACTAGAAGGTGGATTCATTGCCAGCCCGAATTAGCCGGGCCGTTGGATAGTGCTGATCTATAATTCGTATTCGACCTGCATCCTGAAGGTATTGTCCGGCGCTGCGTCGCTGACCCCGAACAGCCAAGCGGCGTTGTAACTGATGGCTTGACGGTTCCCGAAGCCGATTTTGCCGAAAGCGGCGGGGCCGATGCGGTGGCTCTGGTCGGCCTGCTTGTCCCAGTCGTTCCATTTCCCCATGTCGCCGAAGCCCTGCAGGCCGTATTCCAGAACTGGCTGCCAGCGGTATTTGGCCTGCCACTGGTAGCCGAACTCGGTGATGTACGGATCGTCGTTGTCGTTATCATGGCCGAACTTGCGCTCAAATAGCAGGTTGCCGTTCAGTTGCACCTTGCCGAACTCCGTCTGGAACAACGGGCCGAACTTGAATTCGTAAGGCTCGCCCGTTTTGTTTATCGGCGCCTCGAATTCGGTGATGATGCCGGCATCGACCGGATATTTGCCGGTCTCGGTCAGCTGGAATTTGTTCTCCCATTCGGCGATGGTCAAACCTTCGCTGCCTTCGTTCTCGCGTTTCATATAAACCTCGGTGAACCACGATTCCGTTGCACCGTAGCCCAAACCCATGCTGGTCACCTGCACGAGCGTGCCATCCTGCTGCCTAGCCGAGCCAAACTTGAAATCGATTTCCCGCTCACCGTATTCCACGGTGGGAGTGTAGACATAATCTGCCGGGCCTGCAAAGGCGGTGCCGGCATTGGTTACGCCGAGGCAGAGAATGAATGCATGGTAAATGCATTTCATTTTATGGCTCCTGTAGTTGAATGAACTAATTTGCGCGGTCGGTCCGATTTGGCGGACTTTTTCCTCGATCAAAAATCAAACATGCCGAATATCACTTTGAGCATGCGTTGCCTTTTGTGGCTGGGGCGCGTGGCCAAACAAGCGCATCAGCGTGAAGATCATCGTCAATGTGGCGACATAGGCAACAAGCTGGATGCCGGTCGGGCGATCGGTATAGCCGACCAGCGTATGAAGCGCCTTCCCCGCCAGGCTGCCGTCCGAAAGCACGCCCGATGTATTCCACACTGTGTGCGAAAGCACGGTCACCAGCCCTGCCTGCTGGAGAAATACGACGGCCTGTGCAGCCATTCCCGCCGCAAGCAGGGCGATCAGCCATGTTGTAACGGTAAACAGGTGGCGTGCCGGTATGCGCAGCAATCCAAAAAACATCAGGGCGCTGACTCCTGCTCCAGAAGCAAGACCGATTGCGCCGCCGATGAACATCGAAATCGCGGTGCTGCCGGCGGACAAGGCGATGCCATAGAGAAACAGCACGACTTCCGATCCTTCGCGCAGCACCGCAATGCCCACTACGATCGCCAGCGCCGCCAGTGTGCGCCGCCCCCTGACGACATCTTCGCCTAGAGCTTTCATTTCCTGCGCGATATGGCGGCCTTCGCGCGCCATCCAGACGTTGTGGCCGGTCAGCATCAACACAGCGATAGCCAACACCGACGCATCGAACAACTCCTGTCCGGCACCGGCCATCATGTTGGCAATTGTTTTCGCAAATATCGCTACCAGGCAAGCGCCTGCTATGCCGCCCAAGACGCCACCCGCTACCCAAAGGCCGCGGCGTGGCACGCCATGCGTTGCAGCCATAACGATGCCGATCACCAATCCGGCTTCAATCACTTCACGAAATACGATAACCAGGGTTGCAAGCATGTCTAGTTCTCCTTAAAAGTGCATTTCATATTCGACCAAAACTCTCGCGGCGCCCCGCGCTGTGGCATCGCTTGCGCCAAAGAAATAAGCGGCCTGGTACATGATCGCCTGGCCGAGCGGCAGGAAACCGAAGTATTTCCCATAGACTGCCGGGCCGATATAGTGCTCCTGCTGATTGAAGTGCCCCAGCTGAGCGTTTTGACCCAGATCGCTCTGTATCTCTATGCCCGGCTGAAAAAGTGCACTGTAGCGATAGCGTGTGTTCCACATGAAGACATAATCCGGACCGCCGGTATGTTCGGAAAATTGCCCGACATCCTGGGTAAAACCGATATTGGCCGTGCTGGTGAATCTGCCCGTATCTTTCTGCAGCAACAGCTTGGTCTCCACCGAATTGGGGGCATCGCCCGGATTGTCGAAGTCATAGGCGACCAAGATGCCGGCATCAAGCCACTGCTCTCCCGACTCGAAGAACTGGTAGCGGCCCTCGATTTCGTGGGCTACCATTTGCAGCGGATTGCCGGGGTCTTTGGCGTATTCGCCGCTGAATTCCACTTCCACTCGGGGAGTGATCCCCGCCTCAAGTGTTAATTCGCCTACCTGTGCATTGTTTTTATCCGGATCAGGGTCAAATGACCGGGCCCCGTTATATTCCAGGGAAAACTCGCGATATTCAACATTGGGCGAATACATTTCGTCCAGGCCAAACGCAGCGGCGTGCTTCATGGCGCATGCAAGCGCAATGAACACAGTGGCGCCAATGGCACGCCCATACAATTTTTTGGCAGTTGTTGATGGCACGAAGTGGTCCTTTCTGACTGATTCCCAGCCTGCGCGGCCCGACTAATGTTATTTGGCAATGATGGTGCCTGTCGTCGTATCGCGATGGAAATCATCGAAGAAACCATAACTACCTGCATCCAGCGGCCCGATGAATACGGTGATCTCGCTGTTCGCGCCGACTACTTTCTCGCGGTTCAGATCGCTGCTCTCAAATTCCGCCGGAGTCGCGTCCTGGTTCTTCACGGTGATCTTGATTTTCTGTCCGGCAGGCACGGTAAGTTCCTTGGGGGAAAACTGATTATCCTTCAGGGTGAGGACATAATCTTCAGCATACGCAGCCGCTGAAAATAGCAGGAAGGCAGATAGACATACTGAATAAACCAATGACCGTTCCATTTAAAATTACTCCTTTCTTTCGGTGAGTTTTGAATTCATGATTGAGACCCATTCCCAATAGCTGGAGGAAATGATAATCGTTCTCATTTGCAATTGCAAGCAATTTCTGGCATGATGATTTTCATCATGTTTCCAAGGTAACGGTATGCACCAGCCTGAACATCTAAAGAATGCCGGTTTGAAATCCACCCTGCCACGCCTCAAGGTACTCGAACTTCTCGAACATGCGGAAGGCATGCATCTGACGGCCGAAGCGATCCATCGGAAATTGCTCGACGCAGGTGAGGAGATCGGGCTGGCCACCGTATATCGCGCGCTTGCCCAGTTCGAGGCGGCCGGACTGGTCACCCGGCATCACTTCGAGGGCGGACAGGCAGTGTTCGAACTGGAACGGGGCACGCACCACGACCACATCGTTTGCGTGCATTGCGGGCGGATCGAGGAATTTGTCGACAATGTCATTGAAAAGCGGCAGCGTGCGATCGCCGAGCAGCACGGTTTCACTTTGCGCGACCATAGCATGACGCTGTATGGCGAATGCAACGGGCCGGACTGCCCCGGGCAAAAGAAACAAAAATCAGCGGCCAGATGACCCGCGGATGCGCATAGTTCCCGCCTTCCTGCTCGCGTTCATCGCCGCAACCGGCCATGCACAGACGCTTCCGCATCACCAGATCAACATCGTCCTGTATCCCGAACGACATTCGTTGGCTGCCGAGGACCGCATAACCCTGCCGCCCGGCATGCCGCGCATAGTCGAATTTACGCTGCACCGCGATCTGCACCCCGCCTCGCAGGACGCCGAAGTGATCGCTGTAGAGGGCACACAGGAACAATGGTTGCAGCAATACCGTGTCAGGTTGCCGCCCGGCCAAGACAGCTTCACGCTCAGCTACAGCGGCGAAATATTCCAGCAGCCCAGACAGGATGCACGCGAAGCGCGCACTTTCGAAAGCACGCCGGGCATCATCAGTGCAGAAGGAGCGGTGCTCACCGGTGACAGCGGCTGGTATCCGCGCTTCGGCGACGGCATGTTGACCTTCACGCTGGACATCGGCTTTCCCAAGGGCTGGCATGCGATCAGCCAGGGCGGGCGTGCCAAAGAAAGTGCCACTCACGTCGCATGGCAGGAGGCGCAGCCGCAAAGCGAGATATTCCTGGTCGCCGCACCGTTGACCGAATACGTGAGCAACGACGCAGGAATCGAATACCTGGTCTATTTGCGCAGCGATGATCCACCGCTTGCGCAGCGCTATCTGGAAGCCACTGCTCGTTACCTGCCGATGTATCAGCGTCTCATCGGCCCTTACCCCTACGCCAAGTTCGCACTGGTGGAAAATTTCTGGGAAACAGGTTATGGCATGCCCTCATTCACGTTGCTGGGCAGCCAGGTGATACGCCTGTCGTTCATCGCCGATACTTCCTATCCCCATGAGATCCTGCACAACTGGTGGGGCAACGGCGTGTACGTCGACTACGCCGGCGGCAACTGGTCGGAAGGCCTTACCGCCTATCTGGCCGATCATCTGCTGCAGGAACAGAAAGGCAACGGTGCCGAGTACAGGCGCAGCACGCTGCAGAAGTATGCCGACTTCGTAACTGCCAGCCGGGATTTCCCGCTTGCGCAATTCACGTCCCGCCACAGCGAGCAAAGCGAAGCGGTGGGCTATGGCAAGGCCATGATGATGTTCCACATGCTGCGCAGGCAACTTTTTGACGACACGTTTATGCGCGCGCTGCGCGAGTTCTACCGCGACTATCGCTTCAAGGTCGCCGGCTTCTCCGATCTCGAACGGGCATTTTCACAAGCTTCGGGCAAAGACCTGCAGCCCTATTTTTCACAGTGGGTGCAACGGACCGGTGCTCCTGAATTGAGCCTGATCTCCGCGCACGCGCGCCGTTCCGCGGCGGGATATGAACTCGGTGTAATCGTCGAACAAACCCAGCCCGGCCCGGCCTATGAACTCGACCTGCCCGTTGCGGTCACGCTGGCTGGACAGCAGAACGCCTATTCGACAGTGGTAAGGATGAAGGAAAAGCGCGCCGAATTGCGCTTGCAGTTGAAGGCACAACCGTTGCGCGTGGACTTGGATCCGGAGTTCGATGTATTCCGCCGGCTCGATCGTGCGGAGATCCCGCCGGCGTTTTCGCAGGTCTTTGGCGCGGAAAAACTGCTGATCGTGCTGCCGCGCAAATCCCCTGATGCACTGCGCGAGAAATACCGGCAAATCGCTGAGGCATGGCAGGGACAACCCTCCAGCACGACCGTCATCGAATGGGATGACCGGATCGAACACCTGCCTGATACGGGCGCAGTCTGGCTGTTCGGATGGGAAAACGCTTTCAGAAATGAATTTGCCGCCTCCCTGGAAAATAATGCGGCCCTGACCGACAGCGGTGCGCGGATCGCGGATGGCGTATACGAGTCCGGCCGCGACGCACTCGCATTGGCTGCCCACATCGGGCAGACACCGGCCGCATGGCTGGCTGTTCCCGATGCGGCGATGCTGCCGGTGCTCGCCAGAAAATTGCCGCACTATGCCAAATACAGCTACGCCGCATTCAGCGGGGTGGAAATGAGCAATCTCGCCAAAGGGGTGTGGCCGGTAACAAACTCGCCCATGGGTAGAGCGGTCATACAGGAAGACGGCAGCAGCGTGGAAGTGCCGCGCGGAAAACTCGCGATCCGGGAAAGCCTGTCAAAGTAGATCACCGGCGTTCAGCGAAGCATCACTTCGAATCGCAATTCCTTCCCGGAATGTATATCCCCGGCACGTTGAACCAGCACCTGCACGCGCTCGCCGGGACGCTTGTCGAACATCATGGATTTCAGGTCCATGGTGTTCGCCACTTTTCCGCCATCCAGCGCAACAATGACATCGCCTGCGGCAAGGCCCGCTGCCTGCGCTGCGCTGCCGCTGGAAAAATCCCTGATCTGCGCACCGGGCGTACCGTCGAGCCCCAAACCATCCGTGATCGACACACCCAGCTTGCCCGCCTTCGGCAGCTCCACGCCCCCCTTGGTTACCAACTGGTAATCGGCTATGCCGGGATAATCGCCGAAATCGTTGCCGTTGATCGCCACCACGCTCTGGTCACTGCCGAGCCTGCGATCGAGGCGCCCGGGGATGCCGTCGCCGTACATGACATGTACCATCCCGGCCAGGACCACCATGCGCGACTCAGGGTGCGCTTTCAGGTAGTGCGCCGCGGTATCCGCCATCGATTCGTCCCAAAGCAACACGCCTTCGACGAACGCATCGAAATCATTGCTGGTCGGATGTGAATTGAAGATCGATTTAAGCCGCATAAGATAGCTTTCACTGGCAGGCTCCATGTCGGCCGGAGTCTGCGCCAGCTCCTGCGGACTGAGGCTCTTCATCCCGCCGATGAAAACCTTGTTGTGGATCTCGTCGGAAACATTGAGTGCAATGATCGGGATGCGATTTGCCCGGGCGAATTGGAAGATCGGCTGCAACAAACGGAAGTCCAACTGCCAGCGCTTGAAGTATTCGGTTTTCACCAGCATCTCCCGCTCGGTGATGCGTCCCGCGATGTAATCATCCAGGTAAGGCTGAAACGGCTTTTGAAAATATTCCACGCCGATGGCCAAATCCGGGTAACGTGCATACACACTCTTGATGATCTTGAGCTGATTGTGGTGATGCTCCAGCCGGTCATGAACTTCACCGATGAAAAGCACACGATTCCGATCCAGTTGACCGACCAATTCCCCGAGTTGGGGAGGGTCGCTGGTATCGATTATCTTGGGTTCGACATTTGAAACAGCTCCGGGGCCGGAATCCCGGAGATTCCCATGGTCGC
The DNA here is from genome assembly GCA_963723415.1 of uncultured beta proteobacterium. Taxonomy (GTDB): domain Bacteria; phylum Pseudomonadota; class Gammaproteobacteria; order Burkholderiales; family Gallionellaceae; genus Gallionella. The sequence continues at coordinate 428,434 of CAVRQB010000005.1, forward strand.
GAGCAAAAGAACCGCATGATGACAGGCAGAAAGCCAAAGCAAATGTCGCGACAAAACCGGATCTCGTGGCAGCCATACGGTTCATATCCTTAAGCATTTGCATTGATCGGCTTGCCGGAAAACTGCTTTAGCAGATCGGATTGGGCGCACTTTTCCTTGCCGAGGCGCGGCCTTCTGTGATGATAAAGTCCCTCGCTGTCCATTTCCCATGCCTGGGTGTTGTCCTGCAAATAGGATTTCAACCCCTCGTCGAGCACGCGCCTCTTGAGTTTCCTGTCGAGCACCGGGAAGCACACTTCGATGCGGCGGAAAAAATTCCTGTCCATCCAGTCGGCGCTGGCGAGATACACGTCGTGCTTCAAATTGTTGCGGAAGTAGAATATGCGGGAGTGCTCCAAGAATCGTCCAATCACCGATCGCACCTTGATGTTTTCCGACAGGCCCTTTACACCGGGACGCAGCGCACACACGCCGCGCACGATCAGATCGATCTTCACCCCGGCTTGCGAAGCCTCGTATAGCGTGTTGATGGTTTCCGGCTCCAGCAACGCGTTCATCTTGGCAATGATGCGGGCGCTTTTGCCTGCCTTGGCGAGCTGGGTCTCGTTCCGTATCGCGCGCAGCACCTCGCTGTGCAGCGAGAACGGAGACTGCCACAGATAATTCAGCGCGCGTGCCTTGCCCAGGCTGGTAAGCTGGCCGAATACCTCGTTGACGTCCGCACAGATCTTCTCTTCGCAGGTGAACAAGCCGAAATCGGTATAGAACCGCGCGGTTCTCGGATGGTAATTGCCGGTGCCGAGATGCACATAGCGGCGCAGCTTGCCCTCCTCGCGGCGCACCACCATCAGCATCTTGGCATGGGTCTTGTGCCCGACCACGCCGTACACCACATGCGCACCGACATGTTCCAGGCGGTTTGCCCAATTGATGTTGGCCTCTTCGTCGAAGCGCGCCAGGAGTTCCACGACCACGGTCACTTCCTTGCCGCGCTGCGCGGCGGCGATCAATGCCTCCATCAGCGACGAATCCACACCGGTGCGATATACGGTCTGCTTGATCGCGACCACGTCGGGATCACTGGCTGCCTGCTGGATGAAATCGACCACCGGCTTGAAGGATTGGAACGGATGGTGCAGCAGCACATCGTTCTTGCGCATGACCTTGAACATGTCCGAGCCCTTCTTCTGCAGCACGCCGGGCAGGCTGGGCACGAAGGCGGAAAACTTCAGATCATCGCGCGCGACCAGATCCGGAATGCCCATCAGGCGCACCAGATTCACCGGGCCATGCACGCGGTAAAGGTCTTCCGGCGCAAGGTCGAATTCCCTGAGCAGCACTTCGGCTATAGCCGGCGAACAGTTGTCGGCGATCTCCAGCCGCACCGCGTCGCCGAAATGGCGCTGCGGCAATTCGCCCTGCAGGCTTAGGCGCAGATTCTTTACTTCCTCCTCGTCAACGAACAGATCGCTGTTGCGGGTCACGCGGAACTGAAAACAGCCCAGTACTTCCATGCCGCCGAACAGTTCGCTGACATGCGTGTGCAGGATAGACGAAAGGAACACAAAACCGTATTCGCAGCCGCTGATCTCGGGCGGCATCATAATGGTGCGCGGCACCACGCGCGGGGCTTGCACGATCGCGCGGGCCGAGTTGCGCCCGAACGCATCCTTGCCCTGGAGTTCCACGGCAAAATTCAGGCTTTTGTTGAGCACGCGCGGGAAGGGATGCGCCGGATCGAGACCCATCGGGGTCAGAACCGGCATCACCTCGCGGAAGAAATAATCCCTGACCCACGCATTCTGTTCTTCATTCCATTGGGTACGGCGCAGAAACTTGATGCCTTGCCCGGCGAGAGCGGGAACCAGGATTTTGTTGAATACCTGGTATTGCCGTTCGATCAATTGGTGCGCTTGGTCGCGCACGCGCTGTAGGCATTGCTGGGCGGTCATGCCGTCCACGCTGACGGTTACGCCGCCCAGTTTGATCTGTTCCTTCAGTCCCGCAACCCGGATCTCGAAAAACTCGTCGAGATTGCTGCTGACGATGCACAGATATTTCAGCCGTTCCAGCAGGGGAACGGACGCGTCCTCGGCCTGCGCCAGCACGCGGCGATTGAACTCGAGCTGGCCGAGTTCGCGGTTCAGGAACTGCTGCGGGGTGAATTTTTTGGACAAACTGCTACCTGCACTTTAATTTTTCGGGGGCACGTATCCATCCGGCATTTGCACTCCCTCGCCAAAGAAATATCTTTCCATCATCGTGGCGAGAAACTTGCGCGCCGCGGCATCGGCGAGATTGAGGCGGTTTTCATTCACCTGCATGGTCTGGAACTTGAGCCAGTCCTGCCAAGCCTGTTTGGAAACGTTTTCAAAGATACGCTGGCCGAGGGGACCGGGATAAGGCGGACGATCCAATCCTTCCGCCTCGCGACCCAGTTTTACGCAATGCACCATTCTTGCCATGTTCATCTCCAACCAACCATTATTAAATATCAATTATGACATTTTGATGAATATCATGCTCAGCCTTCATGAGACCTGGTAGTGATAAGAAAAAAATATCAAAGTGAGTTAGTTGATGGAAGTTGGAAAGTTGAAATTTAGAAAAACGTAGCGAGAGAAGGCGCGGGCATGACACGGTGTTGCGAAACCTCCGGGTGCGGGAAGAGCGGCTTGCATCTGCTCCCGAAATCGGCCGGCTCCGCCGGTAACGTGCCGCAGATGCGGTTTACATTTGATAGATGAGCATTTTGAGCCCTTGAACAACGCAGTTATGCCGAGCGCAGCAGTTTTTTTTATTAGGCGGCACTCCAGTTCACCACGCCGCTGTATGCCGTAGCCAGCACGACCAGGCCGAACACGATGCGGTACCAGGCGAATGCGCTGAAGTCATGGCGGCTGATATAGCGCAACAGTCCGCGCACCGCGATGAAGGCGCTGACGAACGATGCCGCCGAGCCGACGGCGAACAGCCACCAGTCATGGGCGTGGAACATCGAACGGTATTTCACTACTTCATACAATGTGGCGGCCGTCAGCGTCGGTATCGCGAGAAAGAACGAGAATTCGGTGGCCGCCTTGCGCGACAAGCCGAACAGCAGTCCGCCGATGATGGTTGCGCCCGAGCGTGAAGTGCCGGGAATCAACGCCAGCGATTGGGCAAAACCTATCTTGAGCGCGTCCCGCCAACGGATGTCATCCACGCTTTCGATGCGCACGGTGTGCCGGCGCTTTTCCGCCCATAATATGACCAGCGCTCCGATGATGAATGCCAGCGCAACGGGAACCGGGGCGAACAGATGCTGCTTGATCTTTTCGGCGAACAGCAATCCCAGGAACGCCGCGGGCAAAAAGGCGATGAACAGGTTGGCTGTGAAGCGCTGCGCCGCTCGCTGCTTTTTGACCAGGCCGCTGATCACTGAACCCAATTTGGCGCGATATTCCCAGCACACCGCCAGGATCGCCGCGAACTGGATCACGATCTCGAACACCTTGCCGCGCTCGTCGTTGAAGTCGAGCAGGTCGCCGGCCAGGATCAGATGCCCGGTGGAAGAGACCGGCAGGAATTCGGTCAGCCCTTCGACGATACCCAGTATCAGGGCTTTCCAGTAGATCAGATCCATAAATTATCCTTAATGTGAGTCGGTAGCGCGCGTAGCCGGCAGGTGCATGGTCCTGATTCCTGCTGCGCCCCGTCTTTTGCAGTCAGCCCGTTTCATATGATCAGTCGGCACAGCAGGTCTTGCGAAGCAGATTTCGCCGGCGATGCATGGCAGCGCATAGCCGGCAAACCGTAGTGTTATTTTCGGATCGCTTATTTTTTGGGATCGTACTTGAAAGACAGGGCTACCCTCGCCCGGTAAGCGGACACGGTGCCGTTTTCGACCACCATGTCCAGTTTGATGACCTCGGCGACCCGCAGATCGCGCAAGGTTTTCGCGGCGGTGTTGACCGCGTTGGCGGCGGCATCCTCCCAGGATTTCTTGCTGGTCCCGACCAGTTCGGTGATGCGGTAAACGCTGTCTTTTGCCATGTTATTCTCCTTTTTCGATGACGGACATCAGTGGTTGAAACGGTGATGCGGTTTTGCAATTATGCCTTGCTGTAGAGCTCCGCGCCCTGCTTGACGAACTCGACAGATTTTACTTCCATGCCCTTTATCAGCGCCTCCTGTTCGGACACGCCCTCTTTCGCCGCGAATTCGCGCACGTCCTGGGAGATCTTCATCGAACAGAAATGCGGTCCGCACATCGAGCAGAAATGCGCGACCTTGGCGGATTCCTTGGGCAATGTCTCGTCGTGGAATTCGCGCGCCTTGTCCGGATCGAGGCCGAGATTGAACTGGTCTTCCCAGCGGAATTCGAAGCGCGCCTTCGACAGCGCATTGTCTCTAATCTGCGCGCCGGGATGGCCCTTGGCCAGGTCGGCGGCATGCGCGGCGATCTTGTAGGTGATGATGCCTTCCTTCACGTCGTCCTTGTCGGGCAGGCCCAGATGTTCCTTGGGCGTGACATAGCACAGCATCGCGGTGCCGAACCAGCCTATCATCGCCGCGCCGATCGCGCTGGTGATGTGGTCATAGCCGGGCGCGATGTCCATCGTCAGCGGACCGAGCGTGTAGAACGGCGCTTCGTGGCACCACTTCAGTTGCAGGTCCATGTTCTCCTTGATCAGGTGCATCGGCACGTGGCCGGGACCTTCTATCATCACCTGCACATCGTGCCTCCACGCGATCTGCGTCAGCTCGCCCAGCGTCTTCAATTCGCCCAGTTGCGCCTCGTCGTTGGCGTCAAAGATAGAGCCGGGACGGAGACCATCACCCAGACTGAAGCTCACGTCGTAGGCCTTCATGATCTCGCAGATATCTTCAAAGTGTGTGTAAAGGAAGCTCTCCTTGTGGTGCGCCAAACACCACTTCGCCATGATGGAGCCGCCGCGCGACACGATGCCGGTCAAACGCTTCGCGGTCAGCGGCACGTAGCGCAGCAGCACGCCGGCATGGATCGTGAAATAGTCCACGCCCTGCTCGGCCTGCTCGATCAGCGTATCCTTGAAAATCTCCCAGGTCAGGTCCTCGGCCTTGCCGTTGACTTTTTCGAGCGCCTGGTAGATCGGCACCGTACCGATCGGCACCGGCGAATTGCGGATGATCCATTCGCGGGTCTCGTGGATGTTCTTGCCGGTTGACAGGTCCATCACCGTATCGCCGCCCCAGCGTATCGCCCAGGTCATCTTCTCCACTTCTTCCTGGATGCTCGATCCCAATGCAGAATTGCCGATGTTGGCGTTGATCTTCACCAGGAAGTTGCGGCCGATGATCATCGGCTCGGATTCGGGATGGTTGATGTTGGCCGGGATGATCGCGCGGCCGGCGGCGACTTCGCTGCGCACGAATTCCGGCGTGATCTGGTTAAACAAAGATTCGCGCAGCGAGACGGTCGCCCCCTCTCCCTCCGGGGGAGGGTTAGGGTGGGGGGAACGGGCACGCCCGTTTGGAATTGCTGCGCCGAAGCTCTCGCCGGGATGCTGCTTCAACAGCATCTCCGAAAGACCCTCGCGGCGCTGGTTTTCCCTGATTGCGATGTATTCCATCTCCGGCGTGATGATGCCGGCGCGGGCATAATGCATCTGTGTGACGTTGCTGCCGGGCTTCGCGCGGCGCGGCGCGCGCTTGAGGTCGAAGCGCATCTCGGCCAGTTCGGGATCGCTCAGGCGCTGCTGTCCGTACTCGGAGGTCAGTTTGCCCAGCGTTTCGGTATCGCCGCGCTCGGCGATCCAGCCTTCGCGCAGCGCGGCCAGGCCGGCGCGGATGTCTATCTTCACTGCCGGGTCGGTATAGGGGCCCGAACAGTCATATACATAGATCGGCGGATTGACCTCGGCGCCCATGCTGGCAGGGGTTTCAGACTGGGAGATCTCGCGCATCGGCACACGCAGGTCGGGACGGCTGCCCTGCACATAGATCTTTCGGGAATTCGGCAGCGGCTTGATCGCCGCGGCATCGACGTGCGCGGCTTTGGCTAAGAATTGGGGGTTGGCATTCATGCGATGCTCCTAGTAATTCGGCAAGCATCTGGTTGATGCTTCCCTACGACGGCATTACCCGTACAGGTTCAAAGGGTGTATCTCACTTCGCGCTTTTTTGGATGCCGGCGAAGACCCCTAGCTGAAGGCGCAAGGTAATGGAAAGATCGTCGAAAAGCAAGCCAAACTCTGCATCATTGAGCCATCAGGGACGGCTTGCTATACTGTCACGCTGATTGCGCAATTATGTATGGCCGAATTGGGAGAAGGGAATGCTGGATATGGAACAGGCGCGCTTCAACATGATAGAACAACAAATACGCCCCTGCGAAGTGCTGGATGGGCGGATCCTGGAGTTGCTCAAGCACGTGCGCCGCGAACATTACGTGCCGACGGAAATGCGCGAAATGGCATTCATGGACATGGAGATCCCGCTGGGTTACGGCGCATACATGTGGCAGCCCAAGCTGGAAGCGCGCACCCTGCAAGAGTTGCACCTCGGCAAAGGCGACAAGGTGCTCGAGGTGGGTACCGGAAGCGGCTACCTTACGGCGCTGCTCTCTGTTCTGGCAGGGTATGTCACCTCGGTCGAGATCGTGCCGGAATTGAGCACGATGGCCGGGCAACGCCTGCAAGCCTATCATCATGACAACACCACGCTGGAGCTCGGCGACGCGGCTCGCGGCTGGGGCGGCGGCGCAAAATATGACGCCATCGTGCTGACCGGTTCGACGCCGGTTTTGCCGGCTGCGTTTCAGAACAGCTTGAATATCGGCGGACGTTTGTTTGCCATCGTCGGCGATGCGCCGGTGATGGAAGCCAGACTGATCACCCGTGTCGCAACGGACACTTTCGAGACTGTCAACATCATGGAAACCTCTGTCGCTCCGCTGCAAAATGCATTGCAACCCGAGCGGTTCGTCTTCTGAGCCGACTGACAAGGATTGCGGGTCGCGGCGATAAGTAGTACATTAGGATACTCTAATATATTCTTGCGCGAAAACCGATGAAACCAAAACTGATCCTGTGGGTAACATTGCTGGCGGCCAGTAATTGGGTACATGCTGCCGATCTGCTGGAGACCTTCCATGCCGCCCAGGCGAACGACCCGCTCATCGCTGCTGCGCGCGCCGCCCAGCAGGCCGGCCTGGAAAAGCTGCCGCAGGGCCGCTCCCTGCTGTTGCCGTCGATCACCTTGAGCGCGAACAGCTCATTCAATGAAGCAGGCACCCAGTATCTTGAGCCGTTCCCCTTCCCCAGCGGCGACGTTCGCTACAACAACAATGGTTACGGTGTGAACATCGTGCAGCCGTTGTTCCGCCAGCAGAATTGGCAGGCCTACAGCGAATCCGAATTACAGGTGGTGCAAACCGATCTGCAGCTCAAGGTCGCCGAGCAGGATCTGATCGTGCGCGTCGCGAAAGCCTATTTCGACGTGCTGATCGCACAGGACACCGTGGACCTGGCCGGGGCGCAAATGAAAGCGATCTCGGAACAGCGCGAACAGGCCAAGCGCAACTTCGAGGTGGGCAGTGCCACCATCACCGACACCCTTGAGGCTCAGGCGCGATACGACCAGACCAGCGCGCAGGAGATCGCCGCGAAGAACGATCTGGAAGTGAAGCGCAGTGCCTTGCAGCAACTAATCAATGCGATGCCCGGCGACCTCGATCACCTCGGCAAATACTTTAAACTGGAAGCGCCGCAACCCGGTGACATGGGAAAGTGGGTGGAGCAAGCGCAGCAAAGCAACCTGCAAGTGGCGATCGCGCAGGCAGGCGCCGAGATCGCCGACAAGGAAGTGGCGCGCAATCGCGGCGGACATTATCCGACCGTGGACCTGGTCGCCAACTATAATAAAAGCTACTCCAACAACAGTATTTACGACGTCGGTATCGACAGCAGCAACAAGAGTATCGGCGTGCAATTGAACATGCCGCTGTATTCGGGCGGAGCGGTGAATTCCAAATGGCGCGAAGCGGAAGCCAATCGGGAGCGCGCCAGGCAGGAACTGGAAAATGCGCACCGCAACGCCGAGCAGCAAACCCGACAGGCCTATCTGGGCGTGGTCAGCGGCATTGCCCAAGTGCAGGCGCTGCAGCAGGCCCTCACTTCCAGCCAAAGCGTGCTGGAGGCCAGCAAGTTGGGGCAGGAGGTGGGCGTAAGAACCAACCTTGACGTGCTCAATGCGCAGCAGCAGCTTTATTCCACCCGGCGTGACCTGTATCAGGCGCAGTACAGCTATCTGCTCAGCGAGCTCCAGCTGAAACAGGCGGTCGGCACCCTCGGCGAAGCAGACATGGAAAGGGTCAATCAGGCACTTCATTAGGTACAAGGTACAGGAGAAACCGTTACAGCCTTGCTTCAAGGACCTTGCACCTTTTACTTTGCCCCTTATAACTTGACATCTTCCGCTTGCGGCTGTTTAAATGCGCGCTGTTCATTAATTGAACGCACCCCATGTTCGATGACAACACCAGCTACGGACTGCTCAAGACACTGGAAAACAATCCCAGCCTTTCCCAACGGGATCTGGCAAAGCGCCTGGGGATCAGTCTGGGCAAAGTCAATTATTGCCTCAATGCGCTGGTCGAAAAAGGCTGCCTGAAGGTCAATAATTTTCGCAACAGCGAAAACAAGCTGGCCTATATTTACCGGCTCACCCCGCAAGGCGTCGAAGAAAAGGCGCGCATCACTGTCCGGTTCCTCAAATACAAGATGCAGGAATACGAGCAACTGCGCGCCGAAATAAATGAGTTGCAGCATGAAGCTGAAACGAAAGGCCTGCTGGAGAATGCCCATGAATGATCGCAAGTCCTATGCCGTGATACTCGCCGGCGGCAGCGGCAGCCGCCTGTGGCCATTGTCGCGGCAGAATCTGCCCAAACAGTTCCTGTCGCTGGATGGCGATGCATCGCTGCTGCAAACCACCATCAGCCGGCTGTCGCCGATGATAGGGCCAAAGAACGTCCTGATCGTCACGCAGGAAGCGCACGCCAAAGGCGAGGCATATCATGCCCTGCTGCCCTACCAGACATTGTTCGAACCAGTGGCGCGCAACACCGCACCGGCGATCGCGATCGCGGCCGCCTTGCTGATGACGGATGGCGCGGATCCTGTCATGGTGGTGCTGCCTGCCGACCACATCATCAAGGACGAAGCGCGCTTCCGCGAACATCTCAGAACCGCGATCGATGCCGCCGAAACCGGCAAACTCGTCACCTTCGGCATCCTGCCGACCCGGCCCGATACCGGCTTTGGCTATATCAAAGTCAAAAATAGGACTGAGACGACAGGACCGAGGACTGAAAAAGCAGCGAGTGGTTCCACCCAGTCCTCAGTCCTCGAACCTCAGTCCTGTATTTATGAAGTCGATCGCTTCACCGAAAAGCCCGACAGCGCCACCGCCGGGCGATTCCTGAAAGAGGCTGGCTATTACTGGAACTCCGGCATGTTCGTATGGCGCGCCTCGGTGATACTCGCCGAGATACGCCAGCATCTGCCCGACGTATATGAGGTGATACAAACCATCATTGCCGAAAGGCACTCCGCCGGCGGATTCCAGAAAGCCGTCGAAAAGCACTTCCCGGCGATGCCCTCCATCTCGATAGACTACGGCGTGCTCGAAAAATCCAGCCGCGTCTCGCTGGTTCCCTGCGACATAGGGTGGAACGATGTCGGCAGCTGGCAGGCCGTGCACGAGATCGCGGCCAAGGACGAAAACGGCAACGCCTTTCAAGGCAATGTGATCGCGGTGGATTGCAGGAACAGCCTGATCCGCGCCGAGAAAAGACTGGTGGCGGCGATCGGCGTGGAAGACCTTTGCGTGATCGAGACCGCCGATGCGGTGCTCATTTCCAGAAGCGACCAGACCCAGCGCGTGCGCGAAGTGGTGGATGCGCTCCATCAGCGCGGATCCACCGAACATGTCTACCATGCCAAGGTCAATCGCCCGTGGGGCAGCTACACGGTGCTGGAAGAGGGCCAGGACGGCTTCAAGATCAAGCGCATTGAAGTCGCGCCCGGCGCGCGGCTCAGCCTGCAAAGCCACAAGCAACGATCCGAGCATTGGGTCGTGGTATCCGGCACGGCCACCGTGACCAATGGCGAAGAAGTGTTCCTCGTTCACAAGAACCAGAGCACATACATTCCGATAGGTTCGAAACACAGGCTGGAGAATCACGGCAGCGAGCCCTTGCATATCGTCGAGATACAGGTGGGCGAATATCTCGGTGAAGACGATATCCAGCGCTACGAAGACAATTACGGCAGATAGGCGAACGTCATTGAAGAAAGCAGAAAAATGAGTCAAACAAAAAAAGTCGCACTAATTACGGGAATCACTGGGCAGGACGGCGCCTACCTTGCCGAATTCCTGCTCAAGAAGGGCTATGTGGTGCATGGCGTGAAGCGCCGCTCGTCGCTGTTCAACACCGACCGTATCGATCATCTCTACCAGGATCCGCACGTCAAGAAAGCCAACTTCGTGTTGCACTACGGCGACCTGACCGATTCCACCAACCTGATCCGCATCATCCAGCAGGTGCGGCCGGACGAGATCTACAATCTTGCCGCGATGAGCCACGTGGCCGTGTCGTTCGAGACCCCCGAATACACAGCCAACGCCGACGGCATCGGCACATTGCGCATACTCGAAGCGATACGCATCCTGGGCATGGAAAAGAAGACCCGCTTCTACCAGGCATCCACATCGGAGCTGTATGGCCTGGTGCAGGAGATACCGCAGAAGGAAACCACGCCGTTCTATCCGCGCAGTCCCTATGCGGTCGCCAAGCTTTACGCCTACTGGATCACCATCAACTACCGCGAGGCATACGGGATGTACGCGTGCAACGGCATCCTGTTCAACCACGAGTCGCCGGTGCGCGGCGAGACTTTCGTCACGCGCAAGATCACCCGCGCCTTGGCGCGCATCAAGCTCGGCCTGCAGGACTGTCTCTACCTCGGCAACCTCGATGCATTGCGCGACTGGGGTCATGCGAAAGACTACGTCGAGATGCAGTGGCTGATGCTGCAGCAGCAACAGCCGGAAGACTTCGTGATTGCCAGCGGCGTGCAATACAGTGTGCGCCAGTTCGCCGAGATCGCCGCAAAGGAGTTGGGCATCGCAATCAAATGGAAAGGCAAGGGCGTCGACGAAAAAGGCTATGAGGCCGACGGCAAATGCATCGTGCAGGTCGATCCGCGCTACTTCCGTCCGACCGAAGTCGAAACGCTGTTGGGCGATCCGACCAAGGCGAAACAGAAGCTCGGCTGGACACCCAAGATCACCTTCCATGAACTGGTTTCGGAAATGGTGAGGGAGGACCTCAAGTCTGCCGAACGCGATGAACTGGTCAAGAAGCACGGATTCACCGCGTACGATTACAACGAATAAAAACAGAGGAAAGATGGAAGAGACAAGCTAAAAGCAAAAGCGACTGGGGTTTCCCTTGCATCTTGCATCTTGCATCTTTCTTCTTGTCTTTTTCCTCTTGCATCTGGTCTCTGAATTCATATGAGAAGGTTTGAAGATATTGAAGTGTGGAAAAGATCTGCTCGCTCGAGCGCGAATCTGTACAAAGCCATGGCCGACCTAAAAGACTTTGGGTTTCGGGATCAGATCACGCGAGCCGGACTTTCTATACCTTCAAACATCGCGGAAGGCCATGAGAGAAACTCAGACAAGGAACTGGCGAATTTTTTAAACTATGCAAAGGGCTCTGCCGGAGAACTCAGAACCCAGATTTATATTGGGATGGAAATTGGCTATATCAGAAATGAAATCGAGAAAGACCGGATAGTCGAATGCGAAGAGATATCGAAAATGCTGCACGGATTGATTCAATCCGTCCGCGCCCGCATCAAATGAACGAAACTAGATGCAAGATGCAAGATACAAGAGGAAAGGGACAACCCGGTAGATTTTGCTTTTACCTTGCATCTTTCCTCTTGAATCTTGTATCTTTCCTCTGTCCTTTTGGATCTTGAATCTTGACCCTTTCCTCTTTAACCTTTCCTCTTTCATATAAGATCTACGTCGCAGGTCACCGCGGCCTGGCGGGCAGCGCGATCGTGCGCGAGCTGCAGCGGCAGGGCTATACCAATCTGGTGACACGCACCCATGCCGAGCTTGACCTGGAAGATGCGGCTGCCACGCAAACATTCTTCGACCGGCAAAAACCGGAGATCGTATTTCTGGCCGCTGCCAAAGTCGGCGGCATCCTTGCCAACAACACCTACCCGGTCGATTTCCTGATGAGCAATCTGCTGATCGAAGCCAACATCTGCCGTGCGGCATATCGCGCGCAAGTCAAGCGCCTGATCTTTCTCGGCAGCTCGTGCATCTATCCGCGCGACTGCCCGCAACCGATCAGGGAAGACTACCTGCTCACCGGCCGGCTGGAGGCGACCAACCGGCCTTACGCGCTGGCCAAGATCGCCGGCATCGAAATGTGCTGGTCATACAATCGCCAGTACGGCGCCAAGTGGCTGGCCGCGATGCCGACCAATCTCTACGGGCCGGGCGACAACTACGACCTGAACAACTCCCATGTCTTGCCCGCGCTGATACGCAAATTCCACCTCGCCAAGCTGGCACAGCAGCGCGATTTGGCCGGCATCTCACGCGACGAGGCCCTGCATGGAAAAATTCCCGATGACGTAAAAGCCATGCTGGGAATCGGTTCTCAGTCCTCAGTCCTCAGTCCTCAGTCCTCGGTGATCCTTTGGGGCAGCGGCAAGCCGAAGCGCGAATTCCTCTATGTGGACGACCTGGCCAACGCGCTGGTGTATCTCGCCTCGCTGGATGACAAACGCTATGATGCGCTGGTCGCCCCATCGCAATGTCCGCTGATCAATGTCGGCACCGGCACCGACCTGACGATACGCGAGCTCGCTGAAACTGTGGCCGATGTGGTCGGCTATAAAGGCAAATTCGTGCAGGACACCTCGAAGCCGGATGGCACGATGCGCAAGGTGATGGATGTCGGCAAGATCCAGGGCCTGGGATGGAAGGCGACAACCAGCCTGAAGGAAGGAATCGCTTTGACTTACAAAGAATTCATCAGCCAGAATATTCAGCCGGACATGACTAACAGCCGGGGAACCTCCGCATGAGCCAGCCCGCAAGAAAAGGCATCATCCTCGCCGGCGGTTCGGGCACACGCCTGCATCCGGTGACGCTGGCGGTCTCCAAGCAACTGCTGCCGATCTACGACAAGCCGATGATCTACTATCCGCTGTCCACGCTGATGCTGGCCGGGATACGCGATATCCTGATCATCTCCACACCGCAGGACACGCCGCGCTTCCAGCAATTGCTGGGCGACGGCAGCGCCTGGGGGCTGAATCTGCAATATGCGGTGCAGCCAGCGCCGGAAGGCCTGGCGCAGGCATTCATCATCGGCCGCATATTCATCGGCAAGCATCCGTCCGCGCTGGTGCTGGGCGACAACATCTTTTACGGCCATTCTTTCCAGCATCAATTGGGCAATGCGGCGCAGCGGAATTCCGGCGCGACCGTGTTCGCCTACCACGTGCGCGACCCGCAACGCTATGGCGTGGTGGAGTTCGATGCGCAAGGGCGCGCGATCTCGCTGCAAGAAAAACCCGCGCAGCCCAAATCCAATTATGCCGTGACCGGTTTGTACTTTTACGACAACAGCGTCGCGGATATCGCCGCGAACCTCAAGCCCTCCAAGCGCGGCGAACTGGAGATCACCGATGTCAACCGCATCTATCTCGAGCGCAAGGAACTGTCGGTCGAGATCATGGGGCGCGGCTATGCATGGCTGGATACCGGCACGCACGAATCCCTGCTTGACGCCAGCCAGTTCATCCAGACGATAGAACATCGCCAGGGGCTCAAGATATCCTGCCCCGAAGAGATCGCCTACCATATGGGTTTCATCGACGCCGCGCAACTGGAAGGGCTGGCCGCCCCGCTGCTGAAGAGCGGCTATGGCGCCTACCTGATGAGCGTGCTCAAGGACAAGGATCTGGCGAAATGAGAGTGATCCAAACCGCGATTCCCGGCCTGCTGATCATCGAGCCCAGGGTGTTCGGCGATGAGCGAGGATTCTTTTTCGAAAGCTTCAACCGGGGGAAATTTGCCGAGCTGAGCGGCCGCGATGCCGATTTCGTGCAGGACAACCACTCGCGCTCCGCGCAAAACGTGCTGCGCGGGTTGCACTATCAGATACAGCGTCCGCAAGGCAAGCTGGTGCGCGTGGTGCAGGGCGCAGTGCTGGATGTCGCGGCGGATATCCGCAAGAGTTCGCCGACCTTCGGCAAGCACGCTGCGGTGGAATTGTCTGCCGAGAACAAGCTCATGATGTGGATACCGGAAGGCTTTGCGCACGGCTTCAGCGTCCTGACCGAGACCGCGGAATTCCTTTACAAGACCACCGATTACTGGTTCCCGGAACATGAGCGCTGCATACGCTGGGACGACCCGGCACTGGCGATCGACTGGAAACTGCAAAGCGCGCCGCTGGTTTCCGGCAAAGACGCGCAGGGCAAAAGTCTGGACACCGCGGAATTGTTCGCATGATGCGCACCACGCAGTTAAAATTAAACGATTGAAAGAGAAACGGACATGAAATATTCCGGCGGCGCCGCACATGGACCTATCCTCCCGATCGATTTCAAAAACCATGCGTCTGACTGATCATCAAATCCGGATTATTCGCCAACTCGCCCGGCAAGTAGCTGGAAGCCAATCCTGCGTGCGGGTCTTCGGCTCAAGGCTCGACGACCATGCGCAAGGTGGAGACCTTGACCTCCTGCTCGAGCTGACGGAATCTGTGGAAAACCCTGCGCTTATGGCTGCGCAGTTGTCCGGACTGGTGTCGCGCGCCATGAATGGACGCAAAGTGGACGTGTTGCTCAGCGCGCCCAACCTGATGCGATTGCCGATCCACGACATTGCATTCAAAGAAGGGGTGTTGTTATGACTCTGGAAGCGAATATCGCACTGCGCCTGAAATTTTTGGCTCGGGTTGTTCGCAAAGAATGCCAACACCTTACCGCCACAGACCGGCGCTTGTTTGGAAGATCATTCACGCTGGAGCAAGCAGCCCGGCTTGAAGCAGACCTCGATCTGGCAGAGCAGGTGGAAGCCTTTGTTGGCAGGTTTGGCCGCCTGCAAGACACCGCGGGTGACAAACTCTTGCCATTGCTTTTGGACGCACTGGGTGAAAGAACAGCCGCCGTCATCGACAATCTTGACCGGGCTGAACGCTTGGGGTTTCTCCACTCTGCCGATGAATGGATGGCTATTCGCAATCTCCGAAATCAAATGGTTCACGAATATGTTGAAGACCCGGTCGTGCTTGCCAGCGCACTGCAAACCGGTCATGCTTTTGTTCCAGTGCTTATTGCCGCAGCCAGCAAAAATGATCGCCGAAATCGAGCGGCGGGGTTGGGCGTGAAGCAAACGTCCCTGGCATTGTGTGGGCGACATTGTGCGGGCTTCGGGGCATCCATTGCTTACCCTGCAAGTGTTAAGGACAACTGAACGGTGAAATCGAACAAGCCCATCTATGTCACCCGGCCGGTGCTGCCGCCATTGGAAGAATTCCTGCCCTATCTGGAAAAGATATGGGAGAGCAAATGGCTGACCAATGCCGGACCCTTCCATGAGCAGCTGGAACAGGCGCTGAGGGATTACCTGGGCGTCAAGCACATCGCGCTTTTCACCAACGGCACCATCGCGCTGGTCACCGCGCTCCAGACGCTGCGCATCACCGGAGAGGTGATCACCACACCCTATTCTTTTGTCGCGACATCCCATTCCCTGCTATGGAATGGCATCAAGCCGGTGTTCGTGGACATAGACCCGGACACGCTCAACCTGGACCCGGGCAGGATAGAGGCCGCCATCACGCCGCAAACCACCGCCATCATGCCGGTGCACTGCTACGGACATCCCTGCGATGTGGACAGCATCCAGAAGATCGCCGACAACTACGGGCTGAAGGTGATCTACGATGCCGCGCATGCCTTCGGCGTGCAAATGCACGGCGGCAGCCTGCTCAACCACGGCGACCTGTCGGTGCTAAGCTTTCACGCGACCAAGGTGTTCAACACCTTCGAGGGCGGCGCCATCGTCTGCCCGGATGCCAAGACCAAGCAGCGCATCGACCATCTTAAGAACTTCGGCTTCGTGGACGAGGTGACGGTCGTGGCACCGGGCATCAACGGCAAGATGAGCGAATTCAACGCGGCGCTCGGCCTGCTGCAACTCAAGGGTATGGATGCGGCGCTGCAAAAGCGCAAAGCCTTGGACGCACTTTACCGTGCCGGGCTGGCCGGGGTGCAAGGGATACACTGCCTGCAGGCCGCAGGTGAAAAGGCCGCCAATTACGCCTACTTCCCGATCCTGGTGCGCCCCGAGTATCCGCTAAGTCGTGAAGAGTTGTATCAAAAGCTGCGCGACAACGGCATCCACGCGCGCCGCTACTTCTATCCGCTGATCAGCGACTTTCCGATGTACCGCGGGCTGCCCTCGGCGGCCCAGTCGAATTTGCCGGTGGCAAGCAAGGCGGCTAGTGAAGTGATCTGCCTGCCGATCTATCCCGATCTCGCAGAGTTCGATCAGGAAAGCATAGTATCGCTGATTGCGGGGAGTTAATGTGGCCTGGTTGACGAATGAGCAAATGAGGGAAATGGGCTTTGCCTGTTTTGGCAACAACATGATGTTGTCTGACAAAGCCTCATATTACAACTGCGAGAATATTCGACTGGGCGATAGCGTGAGGGTCGATGATTTTTGCGTGTTATCTGCAGGTCAGGGAGGTATAGAGATTGGCAGTCACGTTCATGTTGCGGTGTATTGCTCGATAATTGGACGCGCAAGAATAAAGATTGAAACTTTTGCAAATCTATCCTCCCGTGTTTCGGTGTACTCAAGTTCTGATGACTACAGCGGCGCAGCGATGACAAATCCGACGGTTCCTCCCGAATTTACTAATGTGCATCATGCCGAAGTTAATATTGGCCGCCATGTAATAATCGGTGCGGGTTCAATCGTTCTGCCGGGCGTGACGCTGGAAGAAGGCGTCGCTGTTGGTGCATTGAGCTTGGTCAAAAAGGATTGCAAATCCTTCGGGATTTACATGGGCGCCCCGGCAAAAAGAATCAGTGAGCGTAAGCGTGATTTGCTTGAGCTAGAGAAAAAGTTTCTGCAACGCCTGGAACAAAAATGAGACAAGGCCGTCGATTAATGGCTAGATAAGCACCGCATAAACTTCGATGTCGCATCACTGAGCAAACAAGCAGCAAACAGCTTCGGTCGATACCAGAATGGATGCTTTGGCCCAAACCCAGGCCGAATCCGAATCGTTCATCTGATCTTTGCCCCTTGCCCCGTACCTTGCACCTTGTACCTGTTCTTGTACTTGACTCCATCCCGAAATTGTCGTTCAATGGCTGAACACGTTCAATGATTGAACGATAAAGGTGGACGGCAACGCCATGCTGAGCGACGAATACCGCTACAAGATCCTGAAACATCTGGAAGCCAATCCGGAGATGAACCAGCGCGAGCTGGCCGGGGTGTTGGGCATCAGCCTGGGCCGGGTGAACTATTGCGTTCAGGCACTGATCGAGAAGGGTCTGGTCAAGGCGAAGAACTTTCGCAACAGCAAAAACAAGAAGGGCTATGCCTATCTGCTCACGCCGCGCGGCATCGAGGACAAGGCCAGGATGACCGTCGAGTTCCTCAAGGTCAAGCTCGCCGAGCATGAGGCGCTGACCAAGGAGATCAAAAGCCTGCGGGAAGAAGCCGTTCAGGTTAAGAAGCGGCAACCGGCAAACCCCGCCCTAAAAAAGGGGGCGAAATAATTCCCATGGCCGACCAATCCGTGCTGGTAATTGAGGCAGGCCGAACAGAGCGCCACTACTGGCGCGACCTGTGGCGCTATCGCGAACTGTTCTTCTTCCTGGCCTGGCGCGATATCCTGGTGCGCTACAAGCAAACCGTCGTCGGCATCGTCTGGGCCTTGGGCCGCCCGTTGTTGACCATGCTGGTGTTCACGCTGGTGTTCAGCAGGCTGGCGAAACTGCCTTCCGAAGGCGTGCCTTATCCGATCCTGGTGTTTGCAGCGCTGCTGCCCTGGCAACTCTTTTCCGGCGCCTTCAGCGGCGCGGGCGACAGCCTGATCAGCAATGCCGGGATGATCTCCAAGGTGTATTTCCCTCGTCTGGTCATACCCGCCAGCGCGGTGATCGTCAGCTTCGCGGACTTTCTGATTTCGGGTGTGATATTGGTGGGCTTGATGTTTTGGTATGGCTTCGCCCCCGGCCTGCGCATGCTGACCCTGCCGATATTTATCCTTGTCGCGTTCGCCGCCGCAATGGGTGCGGGCTTGTGGATCGCGGCGCTCAACGTCAAATACCGCGACTTCCGCATCATCGTTCCGTTTGTGGTGCAGTTCGGGCTGTATATCTCGCCGGTCGGGTTCAGCAGCAATATCGTTCCGGAGAAGTGGCGGCTACTCTATTCGCTGAATCCGATGGTCGGCGTGATCGACGGTTTCCGCTGGGCGATACTGGGCGGAGATACCCAACTTTACTGGCCCGGATTCTTGCTCTCTCTATCACTTGTCATGGTGATATTGCTCACCGGGATAGTCTATTTCCGCAAGACGGAAAAAACCTTTGCGGACGTGATCTGATGTCTACCGTTATCGTTGTCGAGAACCTCTCGAAGAAATACATCATCAGCCACCAGAAGCGGGAGCGATATACAACCCTGCGTGACGTCCTGACCAATGGCGCAAAGCGCTTCACCCATAAACTGGCCCATCCGTTCGCAACGCCGAAAAATGACGCCACTCACGAAGAATTCTGGGCACTGAAGAATATAAATTTTGAAATACAGCAGGGCGACCGCGTCGGCATCATCGGGCGAAACGGCGCGGGCAAGTCAACACTGCTGAAAGTCCTGAGCCGCATCACCGAGCCGACATCAGGCAAAGTATCGATCAAGGGGAGAGTGGCCAGCCTGCTGGAAGTCGGCACGGGATTTCATCCCGAGCTCACTGGGCGCGAAAATATCTATCTCAATGGCGCGATCCTCGGCATGAGCAAGGCCGAGATCAGGAAGAAATTCGACGAGATCGTCGCCTTCGCAGAAACCGAAAAGTTTCTCGACACACCCGTCAAGCGTTATTCCAGCGGTATGTATGTCCGGCTCGCATTCGCAGTGGCTGCGCATCTGGAACCGGAGATTCTTATCGTGGATGAAGTCCTCGCTGTGGGGGACGCACAGTTTCAGAAGAAATGTCTGGGCAAGATGGAAGAGGTCGGGCGTGGCGGGCGTACGGTACTCTTTGTAAGCCACAATATGATCGCATTAAAAAGCTTGTGCGAAAAGGCCATTTGGCTAGATGCAGGCGGCGTGGTTAAAAATGGGATTGCGGAAGATGTATGTTCAAACTACCAACAGAATGGCGTACAAGCAAGGCTGCAACAAGTGTGGAATGATCCGAAAAGCGCACCAGGCAACGATAGTGTGAGGTTGCGCTCGGCAAAAGTATCGTATGAAGGCGAGGCATCTGGTGAAAAAATGACAGTTGCTTCGTCAATAGACCTGGAATTTGCATTTTGGAATTATGAACCCAATGCATTTTTAAATTTTAGCCTTGTACTTTACGACAATCAGAACATCTGTATTTTCAACACAGTATCATCAGCAAAAGTATATCCAAAGGGGGTGGTAAAGGGCACCTGCCATATCCCTGGAAATTTTCTGAACGATGGTATTTACCGGGTTCGGTTGCTTATTGTCAAAGAAATGAGCAAGGCAATCATTGATGTTGAAGATGTAGCGATGTTTGAAGTGCATGATGTTGTTCGGGAGAGGGCTTGGTTTGGCAAATGGTTAGGCGCTGTGCGCCCAACATTCAAATGGGACACGATGGCAACATCGGACTAAATGATAAATAGAATCTATAAAAAATTTTTTAACAACCTGAACAGCAAGTTTTGCTGTTCGGTCTGCAACAGGAAGGTTCGTAAATTCATTCCGCTGTCGAAATTTTACAAAGAAAATGCGGAAAAGTATGGGTATTTGTATACCTTTGATGACGCTGAAACATTGAACTATCGTGCCTATTCTTGCCCTCATTGCAGTGCAAGCGATAGGGATCGGCTCTATGCGCTCTATGTCTCGAAGCGCTTGGCATATGGCGCTTCTAATATAGCCATGCTGGAAGTCGCCCCGACTCATTCATTGAGCGAGATGCTCAAAAAAAGCGGCAAAATAACTTTGCGGACAGCTGACTTAATAATGGAAGGTGTGGATGATCGCGTCGATATTACCGATATGAAATGTTATGCGGATGGGGCATTTGATGCATTTATTTGCTCACATGTACTCGAACATGTGCCAGATGATTTAAAAGCTCTACGTGAGCTATTCAGAATATTGAAGCCGGGTGGCTGGGGAATTTTGATGGTACCCATAATAATGACCCTCGATAACATCGATGAAGATCCGCTACTGGAAGATATAGGCGAGCGATGGCGCCGTTTTGGACAGGATGATCACGTGAGAATGTATTCTAAAAAGGGATTTGTACAAAGAGTCGAAAATGCTGGGTTTATTGTCAGGCAATACGGTCGGGAATATTTTGGGGTTGATGTATACAGGAAGCGTGGTATTTCAGATAAAAGCATTCTATACGTTGTCGAGAAAAGGTAAATATGCGCATGTGAGAGCGTGCTGAAATTTCTGATCAAAGCCAGGTTGTCTACGATTGAATTATCAGGTGCAGTAGAAGCAAAAAGTGGAATTTATGTAACGCGACCAACTTTGCGACAATTGGACAAGTTCATCCCCTATCTGGAAAAGATATCTGGGTCTACCTAGATAGAACATATAGCATCCCATCTACAAGCCAAATATTGACTAGAAGCAAGCGTTCGCGATTCAAGTGCAAATAATAAGCTCGACAGATTTTCATCAAGTTTTATGTTACATGTTAGTTCGGCTGGTGCAAAGGTTAACGGAGATAAGCCTGGTCAAAAATAGATAATGGAAAATATCCTTGGCCGCAAATCGCTATCAGAAGGAAGATTTTGTTTTAATGCATTGGTGGGCCAAAAGAATCAAGTCAAAGAGAGTTAATATGTCTTCAGTGGAGTATTTGGGGCGAAGCAAGCCCGTCAACAATTGTTCACCATTAGTGAGCGTGTGTGTTCCAACATTTCAGCACGCAGATTTTATTGCAGAGTGTCTTGATAGCATACTGTCGCAGGACACAAGCTTTCCAATTGAAATCATTGTTGGCGAGGACCAATCATCAGATGGGACCCGCGAAATCTGTATCATGTACGCCGATAAATTTCCGGACAAGATTCGCCTTTTCTTGAATGATAGGGAAGATGTAACATTTATTGATGGTAGGCCATCCGGTACCGCAAATCTCTTGACTTTGCTGTCTGAATCCCGCGGTAAGTTCGTTGCTTTATGCGAGGGTGATGATTATTGGACAGATAAGGCCAAGTTGGAACTACAGGTTGCAATATTGCAGAAGAATCTGGAGTGCTCGCTTGTATTTCACAATTCCCTGATTGTTTATAGCGATGGCAGCAACAAAGATTTCTCTGGCGGCCTTATCGAAGGCTACTATGACATTGAAACTGTAATTACCAAGCCCTGGTTTGTTCCAACTCAATCTATCCTATTCCGAAAGGAGTTGCTCGACTTGGGTGAATGGATTTTGCACATCTACAATTGCGATTATGCAATTCAACTTGTGCTGGCAACAAAATTTCCGTTTTACTATGTAGACAAGACAATGTCGGTGTACCGAATTCATCACGGAGGTTTTAGCAGCGCCCCCAGTCTTTATTATCATCAGATAAAGCTGGTTGAAACCCTAAGCATTTTCAACTGCATATCTGAATTCAAATTTGATCGGCTTGTAAAGAAAAGACTTGATGACATTCGGTCTGGAATGTTGATTAATGCAAGTGACGAAATACTGAGGATAAAGATATTGGGTATGAGATATTGGGAAAAGGCCTTGACATTCAGGTACTACGCATATGTGGCAAATCATATTTTGGAAAAGCTAAGAGACAAATGGGTTGCACTACGTGGCCGAATTTCCTGAGGAAAACAATAGTTGGATCTGTATGGCCGCCAAATATAAAAATGCTATGAATCTCAAGCCGACTATTGAAACCAAACAACGTAAAATGTTTAGAAGTTCGCATCCTCTCGCAGAAAAATATCATTCGCCCTCGAATAAAAACTGCAGTGATGGGCTTTCACGCGAATCGTGAGCAAGGGAAGAGGGCTTGAAAGTGAAAATTTCAGTCGTAATGGTTGACGGCAGCTTCAGGGAAAACTTTCATATTATTGGTTCGCTTGCCAGCCAGACTTTTCCCGAAGAAGACTACGAGGTCCTTTGGGTGGAATTCTATGCCGACGTGAATGATAGCTTGAAGGAAAATGACGATATAAGAGTCATTACGCTTGGCAATTCCCCCGATAAGGAATATCACTCGTCATATTGCTTCAATGAAGGGATACGCCAGAGCAAAGGCGAGGTTCTGATCATTCCCGACGCCGATGTCATGGTGGAGCCCACCCTTCTGGAGACCGTGTGGAAGGAACACCAGTCATGCGGTCGGCTTGCGATGTATTTCCACCGCCTGAATGAGCCTAAGGAACTTCATGACAAAAGCAGAAGTTACTCCCTTGCGTATCTGAAAAACCAGACAAGAGCCACGACGACAAGCAATTTCGGTGGCTGCCTGACAGTGAGAAAAAAATGGCTGATGGAAATCAATGGTTATGAGCAACATGCGATATTCGGAACCGGCGCTCATGCCAACGGATATGACGTGAATACGAGGCTGAAAAATCTTGGCCTGCACATCATGTGGCATCCAACCGAGAGGCTATATCATCCCTGGCATCCCGGAACCGAGGCGAATTCCACAAGATATAAGTTGCAGCACCTGATGGTTGAATACAAGGCATCGACGATGATGACCAAGGCATTTCAGGGTATTGAT
The DNA here is from genome assembly GCA_963723415.1 of uncultured beta proteobacterium. Taxonomy (GTDB): domain Bacteria; phylum Pseudomonadota; class Gammaproteobacteria; order Burkholderiales; family Gallionellaceae; genus Gallionella. The sequence goes on from CAVRQB010000005.1 coordinate 451,497, forward strand.
CCGGGCATGGACTCGGAACTCCCGAAGATCTTGCAACAGAAATTACATGCCGAAGGGAATGGTTCTTTGCGCAAGAAGGTATTGTCGCGGTTCAAGACCAGGCTTAAATCAAAGGTTACTTCGGTCTTTCAAACGCAACCACCCACAACAGGACGATTGCAGTTCATTGACGTCGGCTTCCACGGCGACGAATATTTGTTGCACCTGGTCAGTCATCTGGCCGGCAACTGCAAGGTGTTCGTCGAAACGGGGGCCAATGTGGGATCGACGCTGGCCTATGTGGCCCGGAGTTATCCGTGGCTGCGCTGCCTGTCCTGCGAGCCGGATCAACCGGCCTTTGGTCAGGCAAGCGCCAACGCAGGAAGATATTCCAACGTTGCACTATTCAACGGGACGTCGCAGCAATTCATCGAGCATATTGCCAAACAAGAACCGAAGATCTTTTCGGAACAATGCCTGTTCTGGCTGGATGCCCACGGATATGGCTTCGAATGGCCATTGAAAAAGGAGCTCGAGTTCATCACCGGAAAATTTGCGTCAGGCTATATCCTGATCGACGACTTCAAGGTTCCCGGGCGTGAAGATTTCCTTTACGACAATTATCGCGGGCAGATATGTTCCTATGATTATGTGAAGGATGCGCTAAATCCGGGCAGGAATTACCAGCTTTACTATCCGACTTACAAGAACAAGACATCCAGGCATCATCCCCTGTGCGGATGGGGATTGTTGGTCTTCGGGCATGGCGACTTTCGCGTCCCGGAACGACTCACGGACAAGATGGAGAGAGCGCTTTGATAAAAAAATTGCTCAGACCTTCGGTTCGCTGGGTGCGAAAGAACATCTGGAAACTTGCCGTGATCAAACCATATGGCAGGATGGCAGTCAGGGACCGCTATGCCGATATAAAGTCTAAGCTGGCAACCGAAACACCGACCATCATCGATGGGGGCGCCAACGTGGGATTGATCACCGAGCTATTTATGAGGCAATACAAGTCGCCGGTCATTCATGCTTTCGAACCGATACCGGAGCTGGTGGATGTGCTCAACGACAAATTTGCCGGCAACACCAACGTCACGGTGCATGGGGCGGCGATAGGCGCGGAAGCGAAGACAGTCAGTTTCAATATCCTGAATTATCTGGGGTCGTCCTCCGTATTCGATCCTTCCGACATCAATAAAGGCTACCACGGCGAAAAGATGGACATCCGGCAAGTGGTGGAAGTCCCCCAGGTCCGGCTGGAAGATGTGATGCAAGGCAGCGGCGAGGTCGATTTGCTCAAACTGGATCTGCAGGGTTATGAACTGGAGGCGCTGAAGGGATGCGGGAGTCTGCTGAAGCGCATCAGGATCATCACCACCGAAATCGAGTTCGTCTCGCTGTATGACGGCCAGCCCCTGTTTGGCGATATCGACGTGTTCCTCAGGGCAAACGGGTTTCGGCTGCTCAATTTGTATGAGCTGTATACCCATCCCGACGGCCAGCTGACCGCGGGTGATGCGGTATATCTGAACAACAACTATTTCTGATGGGCATCCACTTATTAAAGAAAATCGTGAGCCGGGTGCTGAATCCCGATGGATCTGTTTCGGTCGACGATCCGGAAATCATCAAGTCGTTCACCGCGGATCCGGATTTCCCCTATTTGGTGAGCTTCTCCCGCACCGGCAGCCACTGGCTGAGGATGATTATGGAGCTGTATTTTGAAAAGCCATCCCTGGTGCGCGCATTCTATTTCAAGGACGCGACCGATTTTACCTGCTATCACTCGCACGACATGGACCTGCAGTTGCGGCGGCAGAACGTGATCTATCTGTACCGCGATCCGGTGGAGACCGTCTATTCGCAGCTCGGCTATTACAAGGAAGACCCCAACGATGGTGAAAGAAGGCGGCACTGGACCGATCTCTATGCGCGGCACCTCGCCAAATGGCTGGTGCATGACGATTTCACCAAAAAGAAAACAATCATCACCTATGAGCGGATGAAGTCGGACATGCACGGCGAGATAAAGAAGATATGCGCGCACTTCGGGAAGGCTTTCGACCCGGTGAAGCTGGATGGGGTATTGGCCCGGGTATCCAAGGACGAGTTGAAGAAGAAAACCAGACACGACCAGCAGGTGGTCAACCTGTCCGGCGAATACCAGTTTGCCAGGGCCAGGTTCAAGGAAAAATATGCGGGCGGGATATTTTCGGAAATTTGTTCCATTGAGCCCGAATTGGAAGGCTGGCTCAAGCCATAGAATTTCAGCCGACCGTGCTGCCATTTTGGTGGATAAGTACAACCCGGTTCAACAAGACAACGTAAACCACACCAGTTCGGGCAGCGCCGCGGATTCGGAAAAACAGAAAGGAAGCCGATAATTTGACCTTCGCTAAGCCCAAGATCATTTGCCTGACACCGGTCAGGAATGAATCGTGGATACTGGAAAAATTCCTGAAGGCGGCCAGCCTGTGGGCCGACCATATCATCATTGCCGACCAGTTTTCGGATGACGACTCGCGCGAGATCGCCGGCAGATTCGACAAGGTGATCCTGATCAGGAATCCGTCTGCGGAATTCAATGAACCGGAGCGGCAACGGCTGCTGATAGAGGCGGCCAGAAAGATCGAGGGCCCCAGGCTGCTGATCACCCTGGATGCTGACGAGTTCCTTACCGCGAATTTTCATGACAGCGCCGAATGGGAATTCATCATGCATGCGCCGCCGGGAACCGTGATCAGGTTTCGCTGGGTCAACCTGAAACCGGACTTCAGGAAATACTGGTCGCCGGATACGCATTTCGCATGGGGGTTCATCGATGACGGGAGCGAGCACAGCGGCGCGCTGATACACAGCACACGCATTCCGATGCCGGGAGATTCGATGAAGATCGACCTGGAGGAGATCAAGGTCCTGCATTATCAATATACCGACTGGGAGCGCATGGCCAGCAAGCACAGATGGTATCAATGCTGGGAGGTCCTGAACCGTCCCGGGAGAAGCGCGTATGAAATATACCGGCAATACCATCACATGTACGAAGTGAAGGAATCGGGATTGATGGAGGTCAGGCAGGAATGGTTCGATCATTATCTGGCCGAAGGCATAGACGTCAAAAGCATCAGGAAGGAAGGCCATTACTGGTGGGACCGCGAGGTGCTGAAATATATCCAGCGTTACGGAACCAACACCTTCAGGAAGCTCGACATCTGGGATACGGACTGGAAAAAGATGGCCGATCACTTCGGGATGGCGGGAACTGCCGAGTACAGCGATCCGCGAAACTTTCTCGACAGAATGATCCATCGCTTGTTGAAGACCGCGACGAACGACAGTTCCGGTATCTTGGACAGGGCGTTCCTGAAACTGTTGAGATTGTCTGGTTGGTAGGGCAGGCATGAACGACAGGCCCGCCCCATTGATCTCGATCATCGTCGCCGTGTTCAACGGGAAGGCCACGTTGCAGCAATGCATAGACAGCGTCGCGCAGCAGACCTGGCCGAACAGGGAGCTGATCGTGATCGACGGCGGTTCGACTGACGGCACGGTCGAGCTGCTGAACGCGAACCGGGAGAAGATCGCCTACTGGATATCCGAGCCGGATCGCGGCATCTTCAACGCGTGGAACAAGGGTCTCGCACACGCCAACGGAGAGTGGATATGCTTTCTGGGCGCGGACGATCATCTTTGGGATGCGCGGGTATTGGAACGGATCGCCGCGCAACTGGATAGGATTCCGCCCGGGATCCGGGTGGCTTACGGGCAGATCATGATGCTCGGCGCCGAGGGGCAGCAGCTATATACGGTCGGTGCGCCCTGGGAGGAAGCCGGGGAATTATTCAAGCAGTACATGTCGATTCCGCATCCAGCCGTGATGCACCGCAAAAGCCTGTTCGAGCGGCATGGCAAGTTCGACGAGTCGTTCCATATCGCCGGCGATTATGAGTTTCTGCTGCGCGAATTGAAAACAGGCGTAGCGGTGTTCATTCCGGACATCATCGTGACCGGGATGCGGGCCGGGGGTATCAGCATGCATTCCGGGAATGCGTTGCGGGCATTGCGCGAACTCGGCCGCGCGCAGCGCATGCATGGACAGCTTTTGCCGGGGCGCTTCCTGAGGAAGGCGATGTTCAGGGAGGCGATGCGCCTGCTGTTATGGAAGGTGCTTGGGGACAGGTCCGCGCGCAAGCTGCTCGATCTGCGCAGGCGTTTGAGGGGATTGCCGCCCCATTGGACCAAGACTTGACCGCCGATGAAGATATTGTCCATCAGTCAGTCTGACCTTGACGGCGGCGCGGCCCGCGCGGCGCACCGGGTCGCGTCCGAAATGATAGACATGGATGTCGACTTGAAGATGCGGGTGATGCGCAAACTGGGCAAGGATGATTGGGTGCTCGGCCCGTCGAATCCTTTCCAGTCGTTCGTTGCGCGTCTGCTGCCGCGGCTGGACCTGAATGCAAAGCAGGGCGCCGGCGTCAACCCGCGCTATTCATGGAGCTTGAACCGGTTCCCCAATCCGCTGCTGAACAGCGATTTCGTCAACAGCTTTGACGCGATCCATCTGAATTGGGTGGGCAGGAATATGCTTCCGCCGGCCTGGGTGCGAAATTTCAGCAAGCCTGTGGTCTGGACGCTGCATGACAGCTGGGCGTTCACCGGCGGTTGCCACGTGCCTTCCGGGTGCCGCGGCTTCACGCAGCGTTGCGGCTCATGTCCGCAACTGACAAGGAACAGCGCCGTCGATATCAGCAACAAGGTATGGAGCAAAAAGGCAGCGGCGTATGCAGATGCCCCGCTGCATTTCGTTGCGCCCAGCCAATGGATGGCAGACGAGGCAGGGGCAAGCTCGCTGTTGATCGGCTTCCCGATCGCCGTGATCCCCAACGGCCTGGATACCGGCGTATTCGCGCCATATGACAGACACAGAGCGCGCGATGAACTGGGTCTTCCGCAGGACAAACGCATCATCCTGTTCGGCTCGATGTACGCGGACACAGACAGCAACAAGGGCATGGACCTGCTGGCCGGGGCGCTGGATCACCTTGTAAGGAACGATGCAGACTTTGCAAGGAAGAATCTGCTGGTGGTGACCGGCACCGATAATCCATCCCTGTCCGGAATGTTTGCTGTGCCTACCGTCAGCCTGGGCATGATCACGGATGAGATCAGGCTGGCCAGGATCTACGCGGCCGCAGACCTGACGGTGGTTCCTTCGCGCAGCGAATCGTTCGGCCAGGTGGCGTCGGAATCGTTATCATGCGGCACGCCGGTGGTCGCGTTCAACACGACCGGGTTGAAGGACGTCATCGGCCATATGGAAACGGGATATCTGGCGAATGATTTTCAAACTGCCGAGCTCGCCAACGGGATAAGGCTGCTAGCCGGTAACGAGGAGATCCGCCGCACGATGTCATTGGCTGCGCGTGAACGGGCTGTAGAACGGTTTGATATCAGGGTGACGACCGGAATGTATCTCGAACTGTTTGAGCGATTGTGCAATCTCCAACACGGGTGATCAAAGCAGGAAATTCCCGCAAGCGGGCGAGGGGATATAACGGCAACTGGATTTCATTTGAGGGGTAACGATGATCAAGAGCACCATTTCCAGATTGTTCCGCAACGTCATCCAGAACTTCGGCTATGCGAAAAGATTCGCGTTCGTTTCGATGAGCACGACGCTGGCGATGAAGCGCATCGCCGCACGCGGGATCAGGATCAATACCGTGATCGACGTGGGTGCGTCGAACGGTTCGTGGTCTCTGGCGGCAAGGCAGTGCTGGCCCGATGCGCACTACCATCTGGTGGAAGCCAACATCCAGCACCAGGCCGCACTCGAAGCGGTGTGCGGCGCCGCGCCGCGCTTCAGTTATGTGCTCGCCGCCGCAAGCGACGAACCGGGCACGATATATTTTGACGGCAGCGACACATTCGGCGGGCTGGCGATGAAAGGCCCAAGCGCGGACAGGCCTGGCGTCAAAGGTGTGCCCGCAGTGACGCTGGATGGCGAGATGAAGAGCAGGGGGCTGGCGGGACCCTATCTGGTGAAGCTGGATACGCACGGCTTCGAGGTGCCTATCCTGAACGGCGCAAGGCAGGTGCTGGCCGGGGCCAACCTGGTGGTGATAGAGACTTACAATTTCCGGCTGGAGACGGACAGCCTGAAGTTCTGGGAGATGTGCAGGTTCATGGATGAGCTCGGCTTCGGCGTGATCGATATCTCCGAACCGCTGTGGCGACCGAAAGACGATGCCTTCTGGCAGATCGATCTGCTGTTCATACCCAAGACGCGGCCCGAGTTCTCATATAATCGTTATGCCTGACACGGCAGGCAGCGACGGAGACCCGATTGGATATGAGCGATAGGCTGGAGGGCGGGGCAAGGCTGCATCAGGGCTCGCAACGGCGAAGGCCGCGATCGACCGTCGGCGACGCTCCGTCAATAAGCATCATCACCGTGACATTCAATGCCGCTCGGCTTCTGCCGGATACGATCAAGAGTATCCGTTCGCAGGAACATCCCAACTTCGAATGGATCGTCATCGATGGCGGCTCGACAGACGGCACGATAGACATTCTGCGCGCCAACGAGGACGTGATCGATTACTGGGTGAGCGAGCCGGACCGCGGCATGTACGATGCACTGGCAAAAGGATTCCGACTTGCCGGCGGCGAGATCGTCTGCTGGCTGAATGCGGGAGACCTGCTGCTGGACGGGGCGCTGGCCATCGTCGCGGAAGTCTTTCAAACCCATCCCGAAACGAACTGGCTGACCGGCATCCATTTCTGGCATCTGCCCGGCCGCAAGATCATCGGCTGCTATATCCCGCCGGCATACAACAGCGAGCTGATAGTATGCGGCGCCTACGGCAGATACTTGCCGTACATCGAGCAGGAATCCACATTCTTCAGGCGGAACTTGCTGAACGGTGCCGACATCGAGAGATTCAAAAATCTCAAATTGGCGGGAGACCTCTTTCTGTGGGCAAATTTTGCCAGGCGCAGCAGGCTTACGCTGGTGTGCGCGGGCCTGGGAAGTTTTTGCATCCACGATGCACAGTTGAGCGAAGACAAGCAAGCCTACTGGCGGGAAGCCGATACCTTCCTTGAGCGGACTTCATTCTCTTCATGGCTGAAGATCATGCTGCGTATGCCGTTGAAGCACCTGCCGATCCGCGTCAAGAAATGGCTGGCGGGCGATGCGATGCTGACATGGCAGAAAGGCAAGGGATGGCAGTGACAACAACATCGCAGCCGGAAGCAGACCACGTGAAGACCGGCGGGCAGGAAGGCGGCTCGCGGCTGCACGGCAAGCGGAAACAGAATCTGCCGGGCAAGCCGTTGATCAGCATCATCACCGCTACCTATAACGCCGCCAGATTCCTGCCCGACACGATACGGTCGATACGCGCGCAGAGCTATCCGAATATCGAATGGATCGTCATCGACGGCGGCTCGACCGACGCGACGCTGGACCTGCTGAAGGCGAACGACGAGCTTGTCGACTACTGGCTCAGCGAGCCGGATCACGGCATCTACAGCGCGCTGAACAAGGGACTGGCTCAGGCCCACGGCGAGTGGATCTGCATCATCGGCTCGGACGATTACCTTTGGGACGCCCACGCGCTGGCGCGGATGAGCGAACAGCTGGCAAGGCTGCCATCCGATATCCGGGTGGCATACGGGCAAGTCATGCTGGTGAATGCGGATGGCATGGCCATACACGGATTCGGCGAGCCATGGGAGAACGTAAAGAAACGTTTCAGGCAATCGATGTCCATCCCGCATCAGGCCACTATGCACCGTCGCAGTTTGTTCGCGCAGCACGGAAGGTTCGACGAGTCGTTCCGCATCGCCGGCGATTATGAATTGCTGTTGCGCGAGCTGAAGTCGGCAGATGCCCGTTTCATCCCCGATATCATCGTCGCCGGGATGAGGCAGGGCGGCGGCATCAGCAGCGATCCGCTGAATTCGGTCGCGGTGCTGCGCGAATCGAGGCGCGCGCAGCGCAAGAACGGACTGCGCCGGCCCGGCAGGTATTGGCTGATGGCGGCAGTGAGATTGTATCTGCGCCTGCTGTTGTGGAAGATGCTCGGCGAGCGGCTGGCAAGAAAGACGCTCGACCTGGGCAGGCGCATCATGGGCCTGCCGCCGTTCTGGACAAGAACATGAGTGGCGGCGCCATCAGCGTCGTCACCGCGACCCGCAATGCCGCGCAACATCTGCCCAAACTGATAGCCAGCCTGCGCGGGCAGACCGACAAGGATTTCGAATGGGTGGTGGCCGACGGCGAGTCGGATGACGGCACGCTGGAATTGCTGCGTTCCGTCACCGATATCAGGATCGTGATCTCCTCGCAGCCGGATTCCGGCATCTATGATGCGCTGAACCGCGCGATCGGGATCGCGTCGGGCGAGTATTACATCGTGTGCGGCGCGGATGATTTTTTCCACAGCGACGCGATCGCCAATTATCGGGAGGCCATTCTGCGTTCGCACGCGGACATCATCGTTGCGGATTATATGTACGCCTCGGAACGGGTCAGCGCCAAGGGAGGACCCTCGTGGATCTTCGGGCAGTCATCCTTTATCGCCGGGCATACGCTGGCCACGGCATTCAGGAAGGACCTGCATCTGTCGTTCGGGACATATTCCGGCAAATATCCGATAGGCGCAGACCAGTTGTTTGTGCTGACTGCATGCAAGGGCGGGGCCAGCCGCCTTCACGCGGGATTCGTCGCCGGAGAAATGGGCGTGGCAGGTGTCAGCAGCGTTGATAGAATGGGCGTGGCAAAAGAGATGTTCAAGGTGCAGCGGGCGGCTGGCAGTTCGTATCTGCTCCAGTTGATACTGCTGGGCCTGCGCGTTCTGAAGATCATCCTGTTCAGCCGTCCCCGATAAGGTTTATTCGAAGAGCACGACCACACCACAAGATCCATATGAACATCTATAACGAGGGCACCTATCTGAAGCACAATGCCAACTGGCACCGGGAAGACAGCCCCTATAAGGCGAACCTGGTCGCCGGACAGCTCGGCGGCATGCAGGCAAGGTCCGTCATCGAAGTCGGGTGCGGGGCGGGCGAGGTGATCAGTATATTGTCGGAGCGATTCCCCGATATTCAATTTGCCGGCTATGATGTCTCAAGGGATGCGGCGGGATTCTGGGCGGGCAAGGAGTCCGCGAACCTGAAGTATTCCTGTTCCGATCTTCTCGATTCCGACAAGCAGGCCAACGTGGTCCTTTGCCTGGATGTGTTCGAGCACGTCGAAGATTACATGGGGTTCCTGAAAAGACTCAGCTCGCATGGCGCGTATTTCATCTTCAATGTGCCTATGGACATGTGCGTGATGAAATTGCTCAGCGGCGGGCTCAGGTACGCGAGGGAGGAAGTCGGGCACCTCCACTATTTCAATGAATGGAGCGCGAAGGCCGCCTTGTCGGATTGCGGCTACCGGATCGAAACAGCGAGCCTGTCCGCGGCTTTCCTGAAGGTGCCGCCGAGGAATCTCCGGCAGATACTGGCTGCCGTCCCGCGTATCTTTGCCCACTTTTTGCTAGGCCGCCATCTGGCCTGCAAACTTTTGGGCGGATACGGCCTGATCATAAAAGCGAAAGCGGTCTCAAAATGAAGATATTGATCACCGGCGGCGCCGGCTATATCGGTTCGCATACCTGCGTCGAGCTGTTGTTGGCCGGTCATGATGTCGTGGTCATCGACAATCTTGCAAACAGCAAGGCGCTGGTGTTCGAGCGCATCGAGCGCATCTGCGGCCGCCGCCCGGTATTCCATCAGGCGGATGTGCGCAGCCGCGACAAGGTCGCAGAGATCATTTCGGCGCACGGTATCGAGGCCGTGATTCATTTCGCCGGACTGAAAGCGGTCGGCGAGTCCGTCGCGCAGCCATTGCGCTATTACGACAATAACGTGACCGGCAGCCTGGCGCTGTTTGGGGCGATGGCCGACAACGGGGTGCGCACGCTGGTGTTCAGTTCCTCCGCGACGGTCTACGGCGATCCTCTCAGTGTCCCCATCCATGAGGATGCCGCGCTGTCTGCGGCGAATCCTTATGGCCGCTCTAAGCTGATGGTCGAGGAGATCCTGCGCGACGTGTACGTCGCCGATGCGGCCTGGCACATCGCGCTGCTGCGCTATTTCAATCCGGTGGGCGCCCACGAAAGCGGATTGATCGGCGAAGACCCGACAGGCATCCCGAACAACCTGATGCCGTACATCAGCCAGGTTGCGGGGGGGCACAGGACGGAACTGCAGATATTCGGGGGCGATTACCCCACACCCGACGGAACGGGTGTGCGGGATTATATCCACGTCGTCGACATCGCCACCGGGCATATCGCCGCGCTGGATTGGCTGCAGCGGCACAAGGGCGTGCACACTTTCAATCTGGGCACCGGCCGGGGGATAAGCGTGCTGGAAGTGGTGCGCGCATTCGAGGCGGCCAGCGGCCGCCCAGTGCCGTACCGCATCGTGGATCGCAGACCGGGCGACATCGCGCAGTGCTACGCGGATGCTACGCTGGCAGAGAGAGTGCTGGGCTGGAAGGCAAAGCGCGGCATCGCCGAAATGTGCAGGGATGCGTGGAACTGGCAAGCAAGGAATCCCGGCGGATATGAAGGCTAGCGGCACGAAGATCCTGTTCTTCGTCACCGAGGACTGGTTCGTCTGTTCCCATTGGCTGCCCATCATCATCGGCGCCAGGGGTGAGGGATATGATGTGGTGGTCGTCACGCGCACCAACCAGCATGCCGGGATCATCCGCCGGCACGGTGCGAGGGTGATCCCGTTCGAGTTATCGCGGCGCGGCGCGAACCTGTTCCGCGAGATCGCAGCGATATGGAGGCTGGCCCGGATATACCGCGAGGAACAACCGGACATCGCGCATCATGTTGCAATGAAGCCGATGCTGTATGGCTCGCTGGTTGCGCGCCTACTGCGCATCCCGCATACGGTCAATTGGGTGGCCGGAATGGGCTGGCTGTTCGTTTCCGACATGCACCGGGCAAAACTATTGCAGGTCTTGGTGCGCAGGGTGCTCGGTATGCTGTTGCGCGGAACATCGGTGATCGTCGAGAACAAGGACGACCGGGAAATGATCGCGGGTCTCGGTGTAAGGGAGGACGACATCAGGCTGGTTCGGGGCGCCGGCGTGGATACAACGATGTATGCCCCGTCCCCGCAGCCGGATGGAATCCCGCTGGTCGTGCTGCCCGCGCGTATGCTCAGGGACAAAGGCGTGGTTGAATTCGTCGAGGCCGCGAGACAACTTAAGCAACGCGGCGTGCACGCCAGATTCGTCTTGGTGGGTGAGCCGGATCCGGAGAATCCCGCCAGCGTGCCCGAAGAACAGCTGATCGCGTGGCAGCAGGAAGGCGCCGTGGAATGGCGGGGGCGCAGCGAGAACATGCCGCAGGTCTATGCGCAATCGCGCATCATCTGCCTGCCCTCGTACCGGGAAGGATTGCCCAAGTCCCTGCTGGAGGCGGCATCCTGTGGGCTGCCTGTCGTGACCACGAACGTTCCGGGTTGCAGGGATGTGGTGCGCGACGGGGACAACGGTATCCTGGTGGAAGCCCGCAATGCCGGGGCCCTGGCGGATGCGCTGGGCAAATTGCTGGCCGACCCGAGACTGTGTCAACAGATGGGACAGCGCGGACGGGAACGCGTGCTGCAGGAGTTCTCGCAGGAAAGGATAGTCTCGCAAGTATTGTCGATATATCGCGAGGTGTTGTCTTGAGCCGTTTCCTGGTCACCGGGGCGAGCGGATTCATCGGCCGTCAGCTTTGCGGGGAATTGCTGCGCCGCGGAAACCGGGTCAGGGCAGCCGTGCGCGCGCCCTGTCGATTGCCGGAGGGCGTGGAGCAGGTGACGGTGGGTTCGATGGATGAGGCCACGTATTGGAGCGCCGCGCTGCGGGACATCGATATCGTCTTCCATCTTGCCGCGAAGATAGATGCCGCGAAAGACCATGCCGCCGACCCGCTGGCGGAATTCCTCAAGGTCAATCTGCTGGGCACGGCCAACCTCGCCCAACAGGCGGCTGCCGCCGGAATCAGGCGGCTGGTGTATGTCAGTTCAATCAAGGTGAACGGCGAGCAGACACGCAACGGGCAAAGCTTTAGCGAACAGGATATGGCGGCGCCCCGCGATCCATACGGCATCTCGAAATGGCAGGCCGAGCAGGCCCTGCGGCATATCGCCCGGATGACCGGACTGCAAGTCGTGATCGTGCGCCCGCCGCTGGTGTATGGCCCCGGCGTGAAGGGCAACTTCTTCAGGCTGATGGCGGCGATAGACCGGGGTGTGCCGCTGCCGCTTGCAGGCGCGCACAATCTGCGCAGCATGATGTACGCCGGTAACCTGGTGGATGCGCTGATCGCTTGCGCCAGCCATCCCGCTGCCGCGGGCCGTACCTATCTGGTCAGCGACGGCGAAGATGTCACGACCGCAAAGCTGGCCGAAGATATCGCCCGCGCACTTGGCCGCGGCAGCCGGTCGTTCTATTTTCCGCCCGGACTGTTGCATGCATTGGCGATCGTGCTGGGGCGCAAAGAGCAGGCGGACAGGCTGTTCGCGTCATTGCAGGTGAGCAACCAAAAGATACGCGGCGATTTGGGCTGGGCTCCGCCGTATTCGATGGAGCAGGGCCTGTGCGCCACGGCGGATTGGTATCGCACGCAGCGTAATGGATATAATCACGGTACTCCCTAAACCTCAGCGTCCCTCACAGCGGCGATAAGATCATGATATTGGTAACCGGCGGCGCGGGTTTCATCGGCGCGAACTTCGTTCTGGACTGGCTCGCGCAAAGCGATGAGGCCGTGATCAACCTCGACAAGCTGACGTACGCGGGCAACCTGGAAAGCCTGGCATCGCTCAAGGGTGACCCGCGCCACATCTTTGTGCGGGGCGACATCGGCGATGCGGCCCTGGTGAGCAGACTGCTTGCCGAATACCGCCCGCGCGCCATCGTCAATTTCGCCGCGGAGAGTCATGTCGATCGCTCGATACACGGCCCCGGGGATTTCATCCAGACCAACATTGTCGGCACCTTCCATCTGCTCGAAGCGGCGCGCGGTTACTGGCAAAACCTCCCCTCGCCCGCAAGCGGGGAGAGCGAAGCGAGGGGGGCGAAGCCGGCTGGGGGAGAGCTTGCGAGGGGGAAGGGAGGCACCCAGGATGCCTTCCGTTTCCTCCATGTTTCGACCGACGAGGTGTACGGCTCGCTCGCGAAGGGTGAACCGCCATTCAGCGAGACACATCGCTATGAACCTAACAGTCCCTACTCCGCGAGCAAGGCGGCCAGCGACCACCTGGTGCGCGCCTATCACCACACTTACGGCTTGCCGGTGCTCACGACCAACTGCTCCAACAATTACGGCCCGTACCACTTTCCGGAGAAGCTGATCCCGCTGATGATCGTCAACGCGCTCGCGGGAAAGCCGCTGCCGGTGTATGGCGACGGCCAGCAGGTCCGCGACTGGCTGTACGTCAAGGATCATTGCAGCGCGATACGCTGCGTACTGGAAAAGGGCAGGCTGGGCGAGGTATACAACGTCGGCGGCTGGAACGAGAAGACCAATCTGGAGATCGTCCGCACCATATGCACACTGCTCGATGAATTGGCGCCCAACCCGCTAGGTCCCCAGTCCTCGGCCCTCATCACTTATGTCCAGGATCGACCCGGCCACGATCGCCGTTATGCAATCGACGCGCGCAAGATCGAGCGCGAGCTCGGCTGGAAGCCTGCCGAGACGTTCGAGACCGGCATACGCAAGACGGTGCAATGGTATCTGGACAACCGGGATTGGGTGAGTCACGTACAATCCGGCGATTATCGCAATTGGGTCGAGAAGAATTACGCGGGGCGGGGCTGATGTACGCTGGCGCAGCAGGGAACTACTTTACTCCCTCCCCTTTTAAGGGGGAGGGCTGGGGAGAGGGAGACCGATTGATAGGCATTGCCTATTTACCGTCCCCCCTACCCCTATCGCTTGAAGGGAGAGGGATTTGCATCTGGACAGGCAACCTTCCCCTCTTGGAGGCTGATCAATGAAGATCCTGCTGCTCGGCAAGAACGGACAGGTCGGCTGGGAGCTGCAGCGCAGCCTTGCGCCGCTGGGCGAGGTGATCGCGCTGGATGCGAAAAGCAGGGAGAGGTGCGGCGATCTCGCCGATACCGGAGAGCTCGCGCGCACGGTCAGGACAGTTGCGCCGGATGTGATCGTCAATGCGGCTGCACACACCGCAGTGGACAAGGCCGAGAGCGAACCGGATCTGGCGCGCACGATCAATGCGCTCGCGCCCGGCGTGCTGGCACAGGAAGCAGCGCGCACCAACGCGTGGCTGGTGCACTATTCGACAGACTATGTTTTCGACGGCAGCGGCGCAAAGCCGTGGGCGGAAGGCGATGCCGCCGCGCCGCTGAATGTGTACGGCGCGACCAAGCTGGAAGGCGAACAGCTGATACAACGATCCGGTTGCCGCCACCTGATTCTGCGCACCAGCTGGGTGTATGGCGCGCGCGGCGGCAACTTCGCCAGAACCATGCTGAAGCTGGCACTCGAGCGCGACAGCATCAGCGTCATCGACGACCAGTTCGGCGCGCCCACCGGCGCGGATCTGCTGGCCGACATCACCGCCCATGCGATCCGCGCGGCGCAACAGCGGCCCGAGCTGTCCGGGCTGTATCACGCGGTTGCGGGTGGCGAGACTTCGTGGCACGGCTATGCAAAGTTCGTGATCGGCTTTGCCCGGCGCGCGGGTGTCGATCTGATGATCGCGCCCGACGGGGTAAAGCCGGTGCCGAGCAGCGCTTTCCCCGCGCCCGCGAAACGCCCGCACAACTCGCGCATGGACACGACGAAGCTGCAACGCACGTTCGATCTGCATCTGCCGGATTGGCGGGCCGGTGTGGAACGAATGTTGAGCGAGGTGCTGGAAAGATCGTTGACTGGATAGGATCTGCCAAAACGGGGCCGGTTCAGATCGATGTTTAGAGATGATCTGAGTTCACCCTGAAGCATGTTCGTGGTATTGCCTGTTGCCCCTTATCCGGATTTTTCAAGAGCCAAACTCAAAAGTTGCTTTGCCTCGCTGTCTTCAGGATTGACTTGCAAGGCTTTGCGCAATTCGGCGATTGCCGCGCTGTATCTGCCATGGTTTACCAGATACCGCCCCCAATAGAAAAACCTTCTGGGAGTGTTGAAATCGCTGGTCAGCGCCAGTTGGCGATGCTTTTCTGCTTCGGCTGGGCGGGATAGCCGTTCCAGAACCCGGGCGCAATTTTCCTGTGCCTCCTTGTACTCAGGATGGATCTCAACCGCCTCCAGGTAGTGATCGAGAGCCTGGGTCAGCCGGTTTTGTTTCTCCAGGATCGTCCCCCAGCGATTCTGGCTCATTTCATGGGCAGGATCGATCTCCAATGCATGTCTTAGTATTCCAATGGCCTGATCGAACTTGCCCTCGCGCTCAAGCCCGACGGCCAGATAATAGTTGCTCGTCTGGGGTTTGGGGTCGAGTGCGATCGCCTTCCGGTAATAGGCAACCATCTCTTGCGGGCTGGCCGTTTTTTCCATGAGGCTGCCAAGCAGGTAGCGGGTACCTTCGTTGTAGGAATATAGTGATATCGCGATCTTCAATTCGGCCCGGGCCTCAGCGTATGATTCTTTTGCCCCTTCCATATCGCCCCTGCTGTTGCGAACGTCACCGACCCTCACCAGCATATTCCCCAGGAAGCTATGGGCTTCGGGGAAATCCGGTTGAAGCGCGATGACTTTGCGCATATTGGCCTCCGCCAGATCCCACTGCCCGGTTTTCCAGTAGACACGCGCCAGCAAATTGTAGGGCGCCGCCCACCCATTCGGTGCAGAGGGTATCGTGCGCAGCATCATGTCCTTTGCCAGATCATAGCGATTGAGAAAGAAGGCACGCTCTCCGACCAGATAGTAATAGTTAAAGGATTCGTTATAACGCGTGTCGAGGGGAAGAAATGCAATTGCACTTGCCGTGATGCCCGTGATGCCTAACAATGTCCATCTGGCCTTCCATGCCATCATGGATGAAAGGGCCGCGGCACCGGATCCCGCCACGACGAACATGAAAGGCATTGCCGCATAGCGGTACCGCCCAAACACGAAGAACAGCATCACGCCGCCTAGAATCGCTATTGACGATGCGATGATCGGTCGCGACTCTTCCTTCCTGTTCCACAAAGCAATTGCTCCTATTACAAAGAGAGGGAGCAGCAAGCCAAACCGGACAACAACGCCTAGCGCACTTAATATCCGCGACTCGGGAACATAGGCGCCGTAAGCTTCTTCATCCGGCCATTCAGAATCGCTCAGCACCAAACCCGCTTTTTGCACCATCACCTTAAGCCAGGCAACCGGCTGTGCCGCGATATCGTGAAATGTCCTGTCGAACCACCATCGGGATGCCTCGCTGCCGGACACTTGACGATTTAGCGCAATACTCGCGATTCGCATGGAGTCACTTTGCTCAAATTTGATATTGCCCAGATCAGAAGATATCTCCCGATAATGTCCGTTTGCCCCTTTGCCGTTCCCGATCCAGAAATTCATGCCGGCGCTGGCGGATGAAAAAACCGGGTCACGGGCCACCCAGTAATTTCTGGCAATGACAGGCATTTGAATCAGGAAAACGCCGATAAGCAGGCCGGTGACCCAGCGTATCCGCTGCTGCCATGCAACTTTTGGGTACATCAGCATCCAGGCGCCCATGACAGGCAGGATCATCAGGTACTGTTCGATCGCCATTGCCGCCAGTGCGGTAACACTGCCAATGACCGCCGCCGTCAGTACGCTGCGGTTACCGGTAAGAAATCTCGCGATAAAAAAAATGATCAGCGACCCGAGAAATAGTGCGATTCCGGATTTATGGACGAGCAGGTCGTAGAACAGGCTCGGTGTATAAAGCGCCGCCAGCAACCCCACCATCCAGCCTGCACGCCGTCCGAACAGGCGATAAGCCGACAGCGAGAGCAGCACGCAGCCTGCTCCAGCCAGCAGGGTTTGCGCGATCCGCGGCACCCACGGATCAGGCGAAAATATCCGGTAGAGCGCGCCCAGAAAATAGGGATACAAGGGAGCCTGAAAGAACACGGTGTCATTGCCTTTGCCCGCGATCAGGCGCAATGCCCATTCGTGATAGTAAAGGGAATCTCCCACATATATATCAAAGAATGGGGTATGGGATAACTCCAGGGCGACCAGCAGTCTCGCCGCCACCGCCGTGAGAAAGACCACGCCTGCGATAAGAAGCTGAGATTGGCGGTTTGGAGTCATTTGCAAGGGAACTGAATTTCCAGCAACAATGTTCAGTGTATCAGCGAGAAAGGATTTTATGCGGGCAATTGATGGGTCAGAAGGTCTGCAAGTAATGCAAATCAGGTGTCAGAGATTCAATTTGAATTGAGAAATCCCGATCAATTGTCATCCAAAATCTGCAAACCTATCCCCAGCGACTTCCACTGCTTCTCGTCATCCTGCAACGCCGTCTCCGTCAGCGGATTCTGCGCCAGCCATTCGGGGTCTATCGTAAGGTGGAACTTGGTGCCGCTGAAACGCCCGTGCATATCCGGCAGGCCGCCGTCGCTGCGGCTGCGGTAGAACAGCACGGCCAGCCGCAGGCTCATCGCCAGCACGATATCATCGGGGTTCTTCAGTTGTCCCTGCAGCTTGCCCAGGTTGCCGCGCTGGGCCAGTGTCAGCAGGCTCAGGCGGGCCTGTTCCTTTTTCGAGAAACCCGGCATGTCCGCATTGGCGAGGATGTAGGCGGTGTGCTTGTGATAGCCGCTGTGCGCGACGCTGATGCCGATCTCGTGCAGGCTGGCCGCCCAGCCCAGCAGGTGCCGCGTGGCCTCCCAACTGCTGTTGTCGAAATCGATCTCACCGTCGAAGAATTGCCCGGCGAATTCCTTCGCCAGTTTGGCAACTCTCCCCGCCTGTTTTGCATCGACCCGGTAACGCTGCATGAATTGCTGCACGGTGACGTCGCGCACATCGTGGTCGTGAAAGCGGCCCCACATGTCGTACAGCACGCCCTCGCGCAACGCGCCCAGCGCGGTGTCCATGTTCGTGATGCCCAACTCGCAGAAAGACGCGTACATGATCGCGAATCCGCCGGCCAGCGTCGGTACCCGGTCCGGGCGCAAGCCTTTCAGATCGAGCTTTTGCACGTCCCCCGCGGCGAGCATGTCGGCGCGCAGTCTGTCGAGGCCGTCGCGGGTGATGCCGCCCTTGCTGTAGCCGCTCATTTCCAGTATGTCGGCGATGGCCCTTGCCGTCCCGGAGGAGCCGATGGCCTGCTGCCATTGCCCGTTGTAGTCTGCGACGATGGTTTGCAATTCGCTGCGCGCGGCGAGCTCCGCCTGCTTGAGATTCTGTTTGGTGACCTTGCCGTCAGGGAAGAATCGGTTGCTGTAGCTGACGCAGCCCATGTACAGGCTTTCGAGGATCAGCGGCGTGAGGCCGTTGCCGATGATGAATTCGGTGGAGCCGCCGCCGATGTCGATCACCAGGCGGTTGTCCTTCGATTGCGGCAGGCCGTGCGCGACGCCGAGATAGATCAGGCGCGCTTCCTCGCGCCCGGCGATGACTTCAATCGGAAATCCGAGCACGTGTTCGGCTTGCGGTATGAAATCCGAGGCGTTCTTGGCCACGCGCAGCGAATTGGTGCCAACCACGCGCACAGCTTCGAACGGCAGGTCGCGCAGCCGCTCGGCGAAGCGTCCCAGCGCAGCCAGCGCCCGCTGCTGCGCATCGGCGTCGAGATACTTGTCGGGAGTCAGTCCGGCGGCCAGCCGCACCGGCTCGCGCAATCCGTCCAGCATGTAGAGCTGGTCACCCTCGACGCGCGCGACCTGCAGGCGAAAGCTGTTCGAGCCCAGATCAACGGCGGCGAGTATCGGTTGTAGTTGCACTGTAGGGGGCCTGGAAAAATTCAGAGTTCGCCCAAATGCGAGGCGCGCAAAAAATTTCGCCGCGCCGCATATGAGTCATATGTAAGCAAAAAATTTTTTGAGCAACACAGCAGTTGGGATGAAGTGTGGATTTTTGAGGTTCCCTACTTTTGTATTTCCTGATCGATCTCTTCTATAGTGACATGGCGGACGTCGCGTCCCTTGACCATGTAGATCACATACTCGGACATGTTCTTGGCGTGGTCCCCGATGCGTTCGATCGCCTTCGCGACGAACAGGATCTCCAGCGAAGTGGAGATCGTGCGCGGGTCTTCCATCATGAAGGTGATCAGGTAACGCATGATGGCGCGGAATTCCTCGTCCACCTGCTCGTCCTGCCGCACTACCTTCGCGGCCATCACCACATCCAGGCGCGCAAAGGCATCCAGCGATTGGCGCAGCATTTCCAGCGCGATCTCCGCGGCATGCTTGATCTCCTGGTAGCGCGGGATCGCCAGCCCCTGCTTCTGCGACAGCAGCTTGGCCATGCGCGCGATCTTCTCTGCTTCGTCGCCGATGCGCTCGAGGTCGGTGATGGTCTTGATCACCGCCATCACCAGGCGCAGATCGCTCGCCGCCGGCTGGCGGCGGGCGATCACCTGGCTGCAGGCTTCGTCTATCTTCACTTCCATGGCATTGACGCGATGGTCGTCGTTGATCACTCGCGTCATCAGCGCCACATCGCCGTTGACGAGCGATTCGACAGCGGACTTGATCTGGCTTTCCACCAGCCCGCCCATCTGCAGCACGTGCGCGCGGATGGCTTCGAGGTCGGCATCGAACTGGCGGGAGATGTGGTCGCTGTTGGGCATGGTGTATTCCTTAAAAATATTTAACTTTGCAGGATAAGCGACGAATGTGAAGGTAAGGTTACAGTCAATGCGCCGCCCATTCAGACCTTCATCGTCTTTACGCCTTCCGGCGTGCCGAGAAGCAGCACATCGGCGCCGCGGCGGGCGAACAGGCCGTTCGTGACGACGCCGGCGATATGGTCCAGCGTCGATTCCAGTTCCACCGGATTCATGATCGAGAGGCCGTGCACATCGATGATGATGTTGCCGTTGTCGGTGGTGAATCCCTCGCGCAGCTTCGGCTGTCCGCCCAGCGCGACCAGCTGGCGCGCCACCGAACTGCGCGCCATCGGGATCACTTCTATCGGCAGCGGAAACTTGCCCAGCACATCCACCAGCTTGCTGGCATCGCAGACGCAGATGAATTTCTTGCTGGCAGCCGCGACGATCTTCTCGCGCGTCAGCGCGCCGCCGCCGCCCTTGATCATGTGCAGATGACTGGTGATCTCGTCGGCGCCGTCCACATACACCGGCAGGGTGCCCGCATCGTTCAGCGACAATACCTCGATGCCGTGTCCCTGCAAGCGTTTGGCCGAAGCCTCCGAGCTGGCCACCGCACCGCGTATCCTGTGCTTGATCTTGGCCAGTTCGTCGATGAAGAAATTGGCGGTGGAACCGGTGCCCACCCCGACGATGCAATCGACCGGTACGTATTCTATCGCCGCCCTGGCGACGGCCTGTTTCAGTTCATCCTGACTCATCATTCTGTTGACCCGTTTTCAATATTATTGATTCACACCCGTAATTATTGCAGGAATTGAAATGTTTGGGGAAATTGCTTGCGCAAAGTGGCAGCGGGGAAAATTTGGATGGCGGTGCCTGAAATGAAACGGGCGCCACGGTCACGACTGCGCCCTTGGGCCCTTTACGATCAGCAGACGGTTCGCCGTGTCGACATCGGTGCTCTCGCCGGCGGCGGTGTCGCCCACCTTCTGCAGCATCGACGCGGCGGCGCGGTGATCTTCGACCTCGAGCACGTACTGAAGACAGATGCGAGTATCATTTCACCTTGCGCGACAACAGAGTGTTTCTGAACCTGGTCATCGCCTTGAGGAAGACGTACTCCGTGAGTCGAGAATTGCCGGCTGAGATCGCAGGATGAACCAGGCCACTTGAATTCGTAAATCTTTCTGATATTAGGATGACAGATGAAATACATGATGCAATACAAAGCCGGCATCGCTCCGGTGTGCATGATGCTGTGCAGTTCGGTCGCCGCGGCGGCAACCGGCAGCACGCCGGAATGCATGCCGCGCAATTTCGGATTTGATCAAAGCAAGGCCGGCTGGACGCATCAGCCGCTGTCGAAGCTCAAACGCGACAACTTGGGGAATCTCGTCGAATTGGAGGAGGGCTCCTGAAACGGACGTAGATTGCGGACCGCCAGATAGTGTGTCTGCCGATTTGCGCCAACAGGAATTTTTGCAAAGGAGTTTGTAATGCAAATCGGAATGATCGGTCTTGGAAGAATGGGTGCCAATATGGTCAGGCGCCTTGTCAACGGCGGACACGACTGCGCGGTGTTCGACAGGTCGCCCGAAGCCGTTGCTGCACTGGTCAAGGAAAAGGCAACGGGTGCGGCATCGCTCGCGGAACTGGTGAAGAAACTGGAGAAGCCGCGGGCGATATGGTTGATGGTTCCGGCGGCGTTCGCCGACGATACTATCGCCGACCTCCTTCCGTTGCTTGATGAGGGGGACATCGTGATCGACGGCGGTAACTCGTACTACGTGGACGATATCCGGCGCTCAAAGGAACTGGGCGAGAAGGGGATCCACTACGTGGACGTAGGCACCAGCGGCGGCGTGTGGGGTCTGGAGCGCGGTTACTGCATGATGATCGGCGGCGAGACGGCGGCTGTGGAACGCCTCGACCCCATCTTCCAGACGCTGGCCCCGGGCATCGGCGACATCCGGAGAACACCGGGACGCGACAAGGTGAAGGGGACGGCGGAACAGGGTTACCTGCACTGCGGGCCGAATGGCGCCGGCCACTTCGTCAAGATGGTGCACAACGGTATCGAATACGGGCTGATGGCCGCGTACGCCGAGGGGCTCAATATCCTCAAGCATGCGAACGTCGGCAAGAAGGGCCGCGAGGCCGATGCAGAGACGACACCATTGCGCCAGCCCGAGCACTATCAGTACGACATGAACCTTGCGGACATCGCCGAGGTGTGGCGGCGCGGAAGTGTCGTGGCGTCATGGCTGCTGGACCTGACGGCCATCTCGCTCCTCGAGTCGCCGGACCTGAAAGACTTCTCGGGCAGGGTCTCGGACTCGGGCGAGGGACGCTGGACGATACTGGCCGCGATCGACGAAGGGGTTCCGGCCGAGGTGCTCACGGCGGCGCTCTATGGACGCTTCAGCTCGCGCGGCGAAGCCGATTTCCAGAACAAGCTGCTCTCGGCGATGCGTTACCAGTTCGGCGGACATCACGAGAAGCCAAGCAAGTGAGGCGTGCGGCAAAGGGACCCGCTTTCGCCGGGGAGACGGGTCACAGGAGAGTAGTCAATGCGCACTGAAGTGCTTGCCGATGCCGAGGCCGTCGCAAAGCGGGCAGCGGCGATCATCGCTGAAGAAGCCCGCAGAGCGGTCGCCGCCCGCGGCCGCTTCGTGCTGGCGGTGAGCGGGGGAAGAACGCCGTGGGTCATGCTGCGTGACATCGCCACCGAAGATGTCCCCTGGAAACATGTCCATGTCGTGCAGGTCGATGAGCGTGTCGCGCCCGCCGGACACGCGGACCGCAACCTCACGCATCTGCGTAAAGCGCTGCTCGATCATGCCCCGCTGGGCCAAGAGCAGATACATGCCATGCCGGTGGAAGAGCCCGATCTTGAGGCCGCAGCCGCGCGGTATTTCCAGACGCTGCGCAAAATCGCCGGAACGCCGCCGGTGCTCGATCTGGTTCACCTTGGCCTAGGGTCCGATGGACACACGGCTTCGCTCGTGCCCGGCGATCCGGTGCTTGAAGTCGCCGATCGTGATGTCGCGATCACGCAGGTGTATCAGGGAAGGCAGCGGATGACCCTGATCTATCCGATACTCAATCGTGCGCGGAAGATCCTGTGGGTCGTCACCGGTGCCGAAAAGATCCCGATGCTCAAGCGCCTGCAAGGCGGCGACACCTCTATTCCGGCCGGACATATCCGCCGGGGCACAGCCTTGATCCTCGCTGACTGCGCGGCGACTGGAGAATAAGCGCCGAAATGATCGAACGAAGGTGACCGGGCCACCGGCTGTTCCATCCTGATAAGGTGCTTGATCGATTGATCATCATTGAAAAGGATACTTGTCACCGGCCTATGCTGGGCGGTATTTTTTGCCTTAGCCGGGCCATCAATCAAGACTAAAGTCCAATAGCATTCGGGTCGGCGGCTGGAATCTTTACCGCAGTTCCGAATAATTGTGCAGCGGTGTTTTCAAGCAATATCATGCAAGCTCTTTGCCGTGAAATGGATGATCAGTTGTCAACTCACAGACAAGTCGTGCAGCGGTCGGGATGATGTTGTGTTGCCTGTTTCTGACCGGTTTGCACCTGTTGGGGTGGACAGCCTTGATCGAGCCGGGCAGCTCATGGAAGAACGGTTACGGCGAAAGCTTAAGCGGAACGCTACGGGATGAACTGTTCGATGGAGAGATATTGTGTGGAATCAAGGATGGCCAAGCTTTGCTAATCCATTGAGCACGACACTATAACACTGCCCGTCCCCATAGCTCGCCGGGATACAAGCCGCCAGCACCAGAAGCAATAATCAGAATTCCCATTCAAAATTCACACCCGATGATGCACTTGCGTATGCTGCAAGAACTCTCTAAATGAGGGGTACTACAACGACAGCGGTTCAGCTATGCGAGTATCCTTTGTTTCGTGTGCATCAGACCGGTTCAACGCGCCAAGAGCCGCTGGGGAGAGTGAGCGTCCCGGATTTGATCACGGCCCGGGTCATGACGCCCGGATTCACCAGACCTATCCCGCCTTGCGGCAACTTGTACAAGAGGACGGGCTGCTCGAAGAGTCTGGTCAGGTTCATCAGCCTTTCGGCGGTGTCGCTGGGCCGGATCCCCTCTATCCAGGCCGGAAGTGTATCGCCGCCTTCAAAATAGAAATCGATCCGCCCGGCAACATGGTCGTCATCGATGTGAGACTGCCGGTTCTTGTCCAATGTATCGTGCGGCAGGGCGGTTATGATCATATTCCCTGTCGTCAGATGCCTGGGCAGAAATTCAGTGAGGTCTTGAGTCGTCACGATCTCGATCCGGGTGATCGAGGACGGGCTGAATATCTCCGTCTCGGCCGCTGAACCCAGAATCAGAACTCGCGATGAAAACAATTTCACGCAGTTGCCAAGGTCGCGGAATATTTCACTGATACGATCCTTGTCATGCTGGGTAAAGTGACGGGCACGGTTGGCGGTCGTGATGACGTTGATGGCGATAGACATGAGGCAGCTCCTGCAAGGAATGATCGTTCTATGGAATGTGCATCAATATTAGCACGGAGTATCCGGAAGCTTCAGCAGGGAGCCGCGAACGGTCATGCGCCTGCCTTCTGATCCGGCTCGTCCTCGTCGCCGATCCATTCGCCCAACAGCTTGTAGCTGACCGCGAGCAAGACCGGACCGACGAAGATGCCGACCAGCCCGAAGGCGAGCAGGCCACCGATGACGCCGGCCAGGATCAGCAGCAGCGGAAGGTCGGCGCCCAGTTTGATCAGCATCGGGCGCAGGAAATTGTCCAGCATGACGACGATGATGGACCAGATCAGCAGGAAGGTACCCCAGCCGGTGTCGCCGTTCCAGTAGACCCAGATCACTGCGGGAATCAATATCAGGCCCGGCCCCAGTTGGGCGATGCACAGCATGAACATCACTGCGGTAAGAAGCCCGGCGAACGGGATGCCGGCGATTGCCAGGCCGATGCCGCCCAGTGCCGACTGCACCACGGCGGTGACGCCAACGCCGAGCGCCACACCGCGGATGGCCTGGCCGGCGAGGACCACCGTACTCTCGCCGCGCGGACCGGCCAGACGGCGGGCGAAACGCTTGACCGCGGCGGCAGCCATCTCGCCGCGCGCGTACATCACCGGCGCGATAACGATGGTCAGCGCGAACTGCAGAAACAGCAGTCCGATACTGCCGAATTTGGAAGTGGCCCATTTGGTCAACGCTCCCGCATGGGGCGCCAGCTTCTCCATCAGTTCCTTGCCGCCGGATTCAGCCGTCTGTTGCCATGCCGCTGCGGCCTGGTGGCCGACAAACGGCAGGCTGGCGACCCAAGCCGGGGGAGCCGGGATGCGGAAAGTCGCGATCGATTTCGTCCACTCGGCGATCTGATCCGAGTTCTGCACGATGGTGCCTATGGCCAGCGCCAGCGGCACCAGGAAAAGCAGCAGCAGCAGCATTGTCATCACGATGACCGCCAGTGAGCGGCGATTCCACAAGATCGACTGCAACCTCAGAAGCACCGGCCAGGTGGCGACCACCACCATCGCCGCCCAGATCGTCGCAGCGATGAATGGCTCCAGTATCCAGACCGAGGCGATGATCAGCACCCCGATAGAGAGTACACCCAGCGTGGCGGTGGCGATATCGTTGCGAGAATTTTTCATAGTGGGGAACTGGTTGATACAGCGAAAAGTCGTCTATCGTTTGGCTGACTCGATCCTGACGTGTACCTTCGAGTCACGATAGCAGATTATAGGGTTGAAGCAAGTGTTTGGGAGTGATACCACCCGTCGGAACCCATGACACCGCCAGCCCAAGGCAGGGTTCGGAGCTCGAAACAATGCCGGGGCTGCGGTAGGCTTTTTGTACCGTCAGGCGCATGTCCAGCCATGCCGCATCAAGCGCAATCTCAAAAGCGCATCAACAAAGCCGCGCTGAGCTCGGTCTGCACGAAGCCGCTGCTGACAACCTTGATGGCGCAGCCGCCGGAACAGAAGATTTCAGTGTTGCCATTGAGCGCTGTATAGATGCCGCGCACATCGAATCGCATGCCCAGATTCTTGGTGAAATAGATCTTTGCGCCGCCGCCGAGCGAGACTGAAAAGCGATTTTCCGCGGTGAGGTCAGCGCGATCCGGCGCCATGCGCGTGAGGCCGAACGTACCCGACACGAAGGGGCGGACGCGATCGTAATCCGGCAGCATATAAAGCCCGCCGATGTGGTAGTAATCGATAGTGAGATCGAACAGCGGGTTGCCCGTGAAAGTCCCGGTGGTCGTCAGGCGCGTGTCCTGGCGGCTCAGGAAGACCTCGATCTGCTTGTCCGGCTCGGTGTCAAAATCCAGCATCAATCCGTATGACGGCGCATCCTGTACCTCGAATGTGGACAGGGTGTCGGCGTCCTCGAAGCTGCCGCCGTAAATGTGACCGATGAACGGAGCGACCTCGACGGTTTGCTCCGCCGATGAAACTGCGGGGAACAAGGCGAAAGCCAGAATGAGACCAGCGAAAGCTATTCTGTTGATCGAAGCAGCGCTTTTTATCATTAGCCTCCGGGCGGGAGCTCGTTGATCCGTGTCCTTGCAAGCGAATGTAAACGTGGTGTGGAAGGACGTCAATATGTCCGGCAATGGGAACATCGCGAGGAGATCTTGCGGAACAACTGTTTGTTGACAAACTTCGCGCGCTGACTTCGGGTTCGGCAGTGGCTCGGGTGTGGCAATGGTAAGATACCCCCAAAATTACGACATGCTGGAGGAATGACAATGCAGATCCATACGGTCAAGACTGTGCCCTTCAACGACCAGAAGCCCGGCACGTCGGGTCTGCGCAAGCGCGTGCCGGTCTTTCAGCAACAGCACTATCTGGAGAACTTCACGCAATCCATCTTCGACACCATCGGGGTTCCGCCGCAGGCGACTCTGGTGCTGGGCGGCGACGGCCGCTACTACAACCGCGAAGCGATCCAGGTGATCTTGAAGATGGCTGCGGCCAACGGCTTCGCGCGCGTGCTGGTCGGCCGGGGCGGCATACTTTCCACCCCCGCAGCGTCGTGCGTGATACGTAAATACCGAACACACGGCGGCATCATACTGTCCGCCAGCCACAATCCCGGCGGGCCCGATGGCGATTTCGGCATCAAGTACAACATCGCCAACGGCGGCCCCGCGCCGGAGAAGATCACCGAGGCTATCTTCGCGGCAAGCAAAAACATCGCGCAATATCGCATCGCCGATGCGGCGGATGTGGGATTGGACAGAACGGGGGATTACAAGATCGGTGACATGACCGTGGCGGTGATCGACCCGGTCACGGACTACGCCGGTTTGATGGAATCGTTGTTCGACTTTGGTGCGATACGCAAATTGTTTTCAAGCGGATTCAGGATACGCTTCGATGCGATGCACGCGGTGACCGGCCCTTATGCCCGCGAGATCCTGGTGCATCGCCTCGGTGCGCCGGAGGACAGCGTGATGAACGCGGTACCGCTGCCGGATTTCGGCAAAGGTCATCCCGACCCCAACCTCACTTATGCGCATGAGCTGGTCGAGATCCTGTATGGCGAGAATGCGCCGGACTTCGGCGCGGCCTCGGACGGCGACGGCGACCGCAACATGATCCTCGGCAAGCGTTTTTTCGTCACACCGTCCGACAGCCTCGCGATACTTGCCGCCAACGCACACCTGGTGCCGGGCTATCAGAAAGGGTTGGCCGGCATCGCGCGCTCGATGCCGACCAGCGCGGCGGCGGATCGCGTAGCCAAGTCACTCGGCATCCCGTGTTATGAAACGCCGACCGGCTGGAAGTTCTTCGGGAACCTGATGGATGCCGGCAGGGTGACATTGTGCGGGGAAGAGAGCTTCGGTACCGGCTCCGATCACATCCGCGAAAAGGACGGCCTGTGGGCGGTATTGTTCTGGCTGAATATACTTGCGGCGCGCAAGCAACCTTTGGAAGACATCGTGCGCGAACACTGGGCGCGCTTCGGGCGCAACGTGTATACACGCCATGATTACGAGGACGTTCCCGCCGAGGCTGCAAACGGCGTGATGAAATTGCTGCACGACAGTTTTGCGGAATTGCAGGGTGCGCAGTTCGGACAACTGCGGGTGAAATTGTGCGACGACTTCAGCTACACCGACCCGGTGGACGGCAGCGTCAGCACCGGCCAGGGCGTGCGCATCATCTTCACCGACGGTTCGCGCATCGTGTTCCGCCTTTCCGGCACCGGCACCGGCGGCGCGACATTGCGCATCTACCTGGAAAGTTTCGAGCCGGATGTATCCCAACATCATCTCGATGCGCAAGAAGCCCTTGCCGCGCTGATCGGCATCGCGCTGAAGATCTCCGAATTGCGCGAACGCACCGGGCGCGAAAGGCCGACCGTCATTACTTGATCAGCCCTTATGCGGCTATAATCCGCATGTTGACAACGTGTCCGCGCCAACCAAGCGCGGATCCTTTTGAAGGAGCGCAACATGCCAGGCAAGAAAATCATCCAGACCCCGGATGCCCCAGCCGCGATCGGCACTTATTCGCAAGCCGTGCGCATCGGTGAGACGATCTATCTGTCGGGCCAGATCGGGCTCGATCCGGGCACGATGCAGATGGCGGAAGGCATAGAGGCACAGATCCATCGTGTGTTCCAGAATCTGCGCGCGGTATCCAGCGCTGCCGACAGCAGCTTTGACGACCTTGTGAAGCTGAATGTATATCTGACCGACCTCGTCCATTTTGCCAAGGTGAACGAGATCATGGCCGGCTATTTTCGCCAGCCTTACCCGGCACGCGCCGCCGTCGGTGTTGCCGCGCTGCCGCGCGGCGCGCTGGTGGAGATGGATGGGGTGCTGGTGGTTCAGGATTAGACGTGCTTCATTGGGTACCCCTCTCCCCTTCCCCTCTCCCGCTTGCGGGAGAGGGGAGAGCGTAGCGGAGGGAGAGGGCGTTTTGAGTTTGCCTGCAAAAATCTCTCCGGCCACACTGGCCAAACTCGCCAGGCTCGGCATCCATCACCGTGCCGACCTGCTGCTGCATCTGCCGTTGCGCTACGAGGACGAGACGCATCTCGCGCCGATCGCCAGCGTGCAGGCGGGGGAAACGGTCCAGGTGCAAGGCGTTATCACACACAGCGAGATCGCCTTCCGTCCGCGCCGCACGCTGATGTGCCGCATCGAGGACAACGGCGGCGAGATGTATCTGCGCTTTTTGAATTTCTATCCCAGCCAGCAGAAACAGCTTGCGGTCGGCAAGCAGATACGCGCGGTCGGCGAGGTGCGCATGGGCCATTACGGGTTGGAGATGGTCCACCCGAAATGCCGCGCGGTGGACGACGAGACCCCTCTGAATACCAGTCTCACGCCGGTGTACCCGACGACCGCGGGATTGGGACAAGCCATCCTGCGCAAGCTGATAGGCAATGCGCTGGATACACTGCCGTTGAGCGACACCTTGCCCGATGTGCTGCTGAAAAGGTTGAAACTGGCCGGTTTCGCCGACAGCATCCGCCTGCTGCACAGCCCGACGCCGGACATATCGGCAAATTCACTGGAAGCGCGCAGCCATGCCGCGTGGCGCCGCATCAAATTCGACGAGTTGCTGGCGCAGCAATTGTCGATGCGCGTGCATCACCGCGAGCGCGGCAAGCGCACTGCACCCGGGCTGGCGGCGCGCGGCAAACTCACCTCGCGCCTGATCAACGACCTGCCGTTCGCGCTGACGGGGGCGCAGCAGCGAACCTTCGCCGAGATCAGCCGCGACCTCGCGCAGCCGCATCCGATGCAACGCCTGCTGCTCGGCGATGTCGGCAGCGGCAAGACCATAGTCGCGGCGCTGGCAGCATTGCAGGCGATCGAGAACGGCTACCAGGCCGCGCTGATGGCGCCCACCGAGATACTCGCCGAGCAGCACTACCTCAAGTTGAGCGGCTGGCTGGAACCGCTCGGGATCAAACCGGTGTGGCTGTCGGGCAGCATGAAGAAAAAAGACAAGCAGCTCGCCGCGGAATATATCGCGTCCGGCGAAACGCTGCTCGCGATCGGCACGCACGCGCTGTTTCAGCAGCAGGTCGTGTTTCACAGACTAGGCCTGGCGATCGTCGACGAGCAGCACAAGTTCGGCGTGCAGCAAAGACTGGCGTTGCACCAGAAAGGCAAGGCAAAGGTTTCGGGGCCGGATGACCGCAACGGCTCTACCGCCTCCCCAGCCCTCCCCCTGCAAGGGGGAGGGGATGGTTTACAGGAACCCCACCAATTGATGATGAGCGCAACACCCATCCCAAGAACATTGGCGATGAGCTATTACGCCGACCTCGATGTGTCGGTGATAGACGAGTTGCCGCCGGGCCGCACGCCGGTCATCACCAAGCTGGTCAGCGACGAACGCCGCGACGAAGTGATTGCCAGAGTCCGGGCGGCCTGCATGGCGGGACAACAGGCTTATTGGGTATGTCCATTGATCGATGAATCGGAATCTCTGCAACTTGAAACTGCGCTGGAGACATTCGAGATGGTCACGCAAACCTTTCCGGAATTGCGTGTGGGCTTGGTGCACGGGAAATTGCCGCCTGCGGAAAAGGCGGCGATGATGGCCGCTTTCAAGGCGGGCGAACTGCAACTGCTGGTCGCCACCACGGTCATCGAAGTGGGCGTGGATGTGCCCAACGCCAGCCTGATGGTGATCGATCATGCCGAGCGCATGGGGCTGGCGCAGCTGCACCAGTTGCGCGGCCGGGTGGGGCGCGGCGCGGCGCAAAGCCTGTGCATCCTGTTATACCAGCAGCCGCTTTCGGAACTGGCGCGGGCAAGATTGAAGATCATCTTCGAGAGCAACGACGGTTTCGCGATTGCCCAGCATGATCTGCAACTGCGCGGCCCCGGCGAACTGCTCGGTGCGCGGCAGAGCGGCGTGGCGATGCTGCGCTTCGCCGATATCAGCGCCGATGAAGACCTGTTGAATCTCGCGCGGCGTATCGCCGACGAATTGCTGCGCGATTTTCCGGATGCGGCACGCGCGCATCTGCTGCGATGGATGGCAGACAAGCATGATTACCTGCACGTCTAAGCTCCTCTTCCCCCTTTGTGGGAGAGAGGTTCGGAGAGAGGGGATTTTGACCCCATGAATAGGCACAGAACTGATTCTTTCTGGAACGTCGCAACTCCCGGTTGCGAACCCGATCTGGCGCCCTGGCTGCATGATCGCGGCTCGCTGACGCAGCGCATCCAGCAGCGCTGCAGGGATTTTGCGGTGCATGGCGTGCGCAGCGGCCTGGCCAGGATCGCGCGGGACGAATCTGCACTACTCGGCATAGCCCCGCAGCAGCTCGCCTGGTCGCGCGAAGTGTTCCTGTATGCCGACGGCCAGCCCGTCGTGTTCGCGCACAGCGCGCTTGCCGGCGTACATCTGCACGGCGCATGGCAGGCTGTGCGCACGCTGGGAAACAATCCGCTCGGTGCGTTGCTGTTCGCGCACCCGCTGGTGGAAAGAAAGCCGCTGCATTTCCGCGCGCTACGCAACACGCACGCGCTGTATCAATGGGCCGCCCAAGTGTTGAACGAGCCGCCACATCGGCTATGGGCGCGCCGATCATTGTTCTATCTGCGCGATGCGCCGCTGCTGGTCACCGAAGTGTTTCTGCCGGGGATCCTGCTGCTGGAAAACCCGGCATGAATATGCGCAGGGTTCGTGATCCTTGATCATTCGCGATACGCTTCGCAGGCTGCGGCGATGCCGGTCACTTGCAAAATCCGCGCTGATGCGCCGATCCGGCTGCAATATGAGGTTGTATAATCCCGCGGGTTGAAATCGAAGGTGGTTCCCTGAGTCTGTCTGGCATCCCGGAATTGACCGCTCTGCAAATGAAATCCATACCCGATCTTCGTTCCGTCACGCTGTGCGCGGTCGACTGCCTCAATCCTGCGCTGGCCTTGCGCGCGCTCGACCTGTGCGCGATCCAGTGCCGTTTCGGCGAAGTGCTATTCCTGTCCGATACCGCCCCCGGGCACCGGTTGGACGGCTGCCGCATGGAGGTGATCCCGCGCATCGCTTCGGTTGCCGAATATTCCCGTTTTGTGCTCAAAGAACTGGGCAGGCACATCCATACGGAACATGTGCTGCTGGTCCAATGGGACGGCTTCATCATCAATCCGCAAAGCTGGCGTCAGGAGTTCCTCGAATACGACTACATCGGCGCGCCGTGGGGCTGGATACAGGATGACCACAGCGTCGGCAACGGCGGCTTTTCGCTGCGCTCCAGGCGCTTGCTTGACGCATTGCTCGACGAGGAGATCACCGATCTCGATCCTGAAGATGAAGCGATAGGCCGGCGCTACCGCACGCTGCTCGAGACCAGATACGGGATCCGCTTTGCCCCGGATAAGATCGCCGAAGCGTTCTCGTACGAGACCATCAGCCCTGCAGGCGACCCGTTCGGCTTTCACGGATTTTTCAATATGTGGGCAGTATTGCCGCAACAGGGGCTGGCGGAGTTTGTCTCGGCGCTTGCACCGTCGACCGTGGCGAGCCGCCAATACCTGCAGCTGTGCAAGAACTACATTGAACTGGGCTGCAGGGGCGAAGCATCGATAGTGCTGGCCAGACGGCTGGAACTTTTTCCGCAGGATGCCGAAGCCGGAGGACTGCTTGCTCTGACCGCGTCTCCGGTATTCGGTGTTCCGCCGCCCGCGCCGGGGCGCAACGATCCGTGTCCCTGCGGAAGCGGAAAGCGCTACAAGCTGTGCTGCGGAGCGATTGCAGACATGCCCGCTGATTCAACACCCAGATTGATCAGGGAGCAGATCAGGTATCTGCAGCAGATCGCGATGGGACATCATCATGCCGGGCGTTTAGCGGAGGCCGAGGCGGGTTATCGCCGGATCCTTGAACACGAACCGAAAAATACCGCCGTGCTGCAATATCTCGGTATCCTGATCACCCAGCGCGGCGACCCGGTAGCCGGTGAAAAATTGATCCACCGGGCGCTCGACCTTCGCGGATTCTCGGCCGATTTTCATAGCCGCCTCGGCTACTGCCTGAACCTCAAAGGCAGATCAACGGAGGCGCAGGATTGCTATCGCCATGTGCTGGCGATCAGGCCTGACGATGCCACCACGTCCGGCAATCTTCAGCGATGACTCGGGTCAGACCTTGTCTTGCGGGCGTCTTCCGCGATTGCATCCGGCAAGCCTGTCACTGTTCCCCGAGCCGCCGGGCAAAAGACAAGGCATAAGCCGGCGAACGGAACAGCAGGATCGGATCATTGGTCGGGGCGATGCCATCCGCCATCACCAGCGGGTCGTAGTTGATCTTTTCGCATTCGGCGCCTTTTTGCGGCATCGCCGAAGAGATGGTCAGCGTGCCTGCCTTGATCTGCTTGCGGCTATCCGGCCAGGCCAGTGTCGGGTTGTCCTCGGGATCGCCCGGCTCGCCTATCGAAACCATCATGTCCCAGCGCAACGGACCTTTTCTGGTCCGGTCGATCAGCGCCTGCTCGAGGAAATTCGCGGGGAAGGATTTCAGTTCGTCATCGGTGAGCCGCTTCTCGCCATCCTCGGGCACGAAACGCCAGCGCACCATCGTCGCCTTGTTCTTGCTGTTGATGAATTTGAAAGTGTGTATGCCCCAGAACGAGCTGTTGCCGTAGCTAACCGGCGGGTTGTTTTTGGCCATGTAATCGCCCAGAGCAAGGCTGTCGGGATGGGTGGCCTTGAAAGCCTTCATCTTTTCCGGCTCCGGCTTGCCGGTCGCGGGGTCAGGCTTCATCGCGACCATCAGGTCGAGAAAAGTGCGCGGCTCCTTTGCGCCGAAGATCGGCACATTCAGCATCGTCATGTGCTGCAGATTTCCATCGGGAAGCCTGAATTCCAGGGCCATGCCGCGGGGATTCTTTGCAGTGTCCGGTATCTTGGGATTGCCGCCGGCCAGCGAGAAGCGGGCGACGACCGGAAAGGTCTTTCCGGAAAACAGCACAGAACGTGAATAGATCGCGACCGCGGGTGACCCGGTGAATTCACCCAGTGCGCAGGTTCCCTTGGTGTGATTGCGCCGCTCGCCCGGCGTGACCCCGAAGGCTCCCTCGATGGCGTTCACTACCTGGTCGGGGGTCACTTCATCGGGAGCCGCTACGCCCAGCTGGCTGCTGACCGCCAATATCCCCGCAAGCATCCATTTCATCGTATCGATCTTTTTCATGTTGTTTCCTTCCGTTCGGTAAGGGTTGGGCGGCGGCCCATATTCAGGATGGTCATTCGTATGTTGAACCGATTCATTGAACGGGGCGGGGAACCTGCGATAGCTTCGGGTAGCGAGAAACAGCCGCTGTCAATGTTTCATCTTCAATGATCCGATCCATCGAATGATCTGTCGCGATTTTTCTTTCTGTTTTCGCTGTCCCGTTTGCCGATATGCCAGATGAACCATACTATCCCCATCGCCGCGATGAATGCGACAAACTCGACTGCCCAGACTATCGTTTGAATATGCTCTCTTTCCGGCATGCCTATCTGGGCATGCGCATCGTCGATGACAACAGCCATCCCGCAAATGAGCGGGATAATAAAGGGCCAAACACCATGATTACCCGTCTTCATCGAAGCATACTCCCCTTCACTTGTTATCCGGTTGTTGAATCGGCATTCTGCAAATCTTAGTACAAATGCTCCCCGGCGTGGTTGTTTGGCACTGAAATAGGAGAGCAGGTCAGCTCGATTGACTTAAGTTTGTCGCAGCAGACATTCGCCCACGGCGGCTTCTGGGCGCGAACCAGAGCTTCATGGCATCAAACTCGATGCCGGAAAGCCGTCACCCGATGAACAATTTAGCAGTTAACTATTCCCTTATTCTTATTTTGAACTGATATTCAAGCTGGGGGTGTTCGGTGGGCGCTTCCGAATACATGATCCCAAAATGCGCTGGTCACGCCATAATAGCCCGGTTGCTCGATGCGGTGGTGATGCAGCGCATGCCAGTGTCTGCGTTTTTTCAGCCAAGCGCTGTCGGCCCGCCAATGATGAACGGCATGGTGAGTAATCGTGTAGGCCAGATATCCTGTCAGAAAGCCGAGGGTCAGCGCGCAGCCGCGCCAGAGACCGCCTACCAACACTGAAGGAATGAAGACCAGTACGAACTGCCACGTCGCGCTCAGGATGGTCGGCGTGAAGATTATCGCCTTTGGCCGCTGATGATGCTCATCATGCCAGCTTTTGAACGGCTGCAAACGGTGCAACAAGAAGCGGTGCATTGCGTACTCCACGGCCGTCCAACTCACCAAACCAGCCAACACCAGAGCCACGATCCCAACTCGCTGGTCGCGAGGGCTGGCAACCAGCAGAAAAGCTGCCAACACCAGAACCGTGATGCCATACAGCGCGAAGTCCGCACGGTACGCCGCCTTGCTGTGTTCCAGCTTTATGATTTGCATATGGTTCCTTGTTGCCCTTGTAAGAATATTCTGGAATATCCCGAATTTGCACGATCCGGAACCTTATGGTATCAAACTCGATGCCTGAAAGCTGCCCTTCAAACAGGGAAGGTTTATGCTGACTACTCCAAACGTGTCGACCTTGCTCTGTCAACGCGGGTGATCAAGTCGTCGGTTACCTGATTTCTGGCGAACGGATTGAGCGTAAATGGGCTGACGGGAGAGAATGATATCTCCTCTCCAAACCTTCCGGGCCTTGCCAGCCTTAGCGTGACTCGTGGAGGATTCACAAGCAACGTTGCACTGACGTTTATGATGTCAGAGAGGGAAACTTTTTCTTCTTCGCCGCGATTCCTAACCAGGAGAAAATCCCCACAGTCATATACTTCATCAACAAGATCCCATACAAGCTTCTTCATCATGAAGTAAGCGAAAATTGCCATCAAGCAAGGAACGACAATCGCCGCCGGAGCTTTTTGATAAGCTTTGGTCACGATCATCATGACCATCGCGAATGCAAGAATCCCAAACCATAGAATAGGAAATAAATTCTTTAGAATAGACAGATAATTGAAGGATATCTTCTTCATGTTCCCGATCAGTTCTGGGCAAATATTGTGAAGCTGGGTCTCTGTACGTAACTGCGGATTCAACCGGTCGACGCAATACTTTATCTCAAAATGTTAAAGATGAGGTGTTGATAATGGAATACAGAACTCGGATTTATCATACGGAAAATCAAAAGGCGTTGATATCAGAGCGCTGGCAGAAAGGTGATTCTCTTCAGCATATCGCGCAGCTATTTGATCGAAACCATTCTTCAGCACAGCGCATCTGCAAGCAATAGCCTAAGATTGAATAATTGTGCAACGGCTGTCAAGCGATGGCCGGCATCAAATGCCCGACAGGCTCAGTTGCCGGCTTCACCTTGATTTCGATGTCATAGCCGAGCCGATTCAGGCAATCCATAAGCTCGCGCTCGGATAGATTGGAAAAGTCGCCGCGCATCATGTCGGACACCTTTGGTTGGCTGATCCCCATGCGCTTTGCCGCCTCTTGTTGAGTCAACCCAAGACGGCGCATGGATTTCCTAATCTCGGCGACCAAGCCAGTTTTGATCTTGAGTTTTTCTGCGTCGGGCAGGCCAAGATCAGCATACACGCTGCCAGAGCTGCGCTGTACCTCGATACCATCAATAAGCCATTTTTCATTTCGCAACTCCTTTGCAAGTGTTTCAGCAACCTTCAGCCTGGATCGCACAGTGTCCAAGTCCTCCTTCGGCGTGCTGATCCCGCGCTTGCTTCTTTTCTCGAAGCAGTGCAGGACGAACACAGATTCCTCGAATTTCACGGTGCAAACGGCGCGATAAGTGCCACCGGCATCATTTTCGACAACCTCAAGTACGCCAGCACTCCCGAAACCCGTAAGCACTTTTGCTGCGACGTGTGATCGCCGACCGGAGCAAGAGATAGTGCATAACCGAAGAATCGCCGCACATCGTTCGGCAATGCCATCAGATCCTTGTGACTGCTCCCTACCCATTCAAGCGGCTTTTCTTTGTCGCCGATGCCGGGATTTATTCATGAAATGCCATATTTGGCAATCGCTACGCTTCACCATTCGAGTTTTGCGCTCAAAGCCTCAAAAATCATGGGCTCCTAATTTTTCGCCAATCATCGGTATATACGAGTCCATGCCCGCAACTTACAGAGGATCGCCATGACGCGAGTACTGCCAAAAACGGCACAAATTTTCAAGCCGGGCCGACAAACGGATTATTTCGCCGCCTGTCTGCTGAAACAGGAGTGTCATTCAATCTCGATACAATTCAACCGGTATTAAATTATCGCTACGCCGCCCGTGAAACGGACCGGGATCGATCTTTCGGTGCGTATCACCTGGATAATGTTGACTGAAAACTGATTGTGGTGGATCGGTCAATACATTCATAGCAAATAATTCATAAAGAAAAGAACGATCATGGAAGAAAAGGAAAAACTGCAGTACCAGGCGATCTTGCACAAGATGCTGGCGACGATGGTGGGGATGAAAGGCTCTGACCTGTTCATCACCGTCGGATATCCGCCATCCGTCAAACTTAACGGCAAGCTGGTCAAGTTGAGTGAAACGCCGCTTACGTCCGACCAGACACGCAAGATGGCGCACTCGATCGCGTCGGATAAGCAATGGCACCATTACAACGAAACCAGGGGCGCCAACTTCGCCATCTCTCCCGAGGGCATCGGCCGTTTCCGCATCAACATATTCACCCAGCAGCAGCGCACCGGACTGGTGATACGCGTGATTACGACCGAGATACCAGATTTCGACAAGATGGACCTGCCGCCGATCCTGAAGACGGTCGTGCTGGAAAAGCGCGGCCTGGTGCTGCTGGTCGGCGGAACCGGGTCGGGCAAGTCGACCACGCTGGCCGCGATGCTGGGGGTGCGCAACCGCGAAACGCACGGCCACATCATCAGCATCGAAGACCCGGTCGAATACGTGCATTCCCACATCAATTGCATCGTCACCCATCGCGAGGTGGGCATAGACACGGTGGGGTGGTTCGACGCGCTGAAGGACACGCTGCGCCAGGCGCCGGACGTCATCCTGATCGGCGAGATACGCGACCATGAGACGATGGAATACGCGCTGAACTTTGCCGAGACCGGGCATCTTTGCATGGCGACGCTGCACGCCAACAGCGCCAATCAGGCGATCGACCGCATCGTCAATTTCTTCCCAATCGAAAAGCGCGAGCAGGTGCTGAACGACCTTTCGCTGAACATGCGCGCCATCATCTCGCAGCGGCTGGTGCGCAAGATAGCGGGCGGGCGGACCGCCGCGATCGAGATATTGTTGAGCACGGCATCATCAAGGGACGCGATCGCCAAGGGCGAGGTCGGCGGACTCAAGGAGATCATGAAGAAGTCGGTCGAACAGGGAATGAAGACCTTCGACCAATGCCTGTTCGAATTGTATGAAAAAGGCGATATTTCGGTACAGGAGCTGCAGGTCAACTCCGATGCAAAAGGCGATCTGATGCTGCGCCTTAAACTGCAAAGCGCGCGCTTCAGGAAGGAAGAGCTGGGCGGCGAAGCGGGCCATCAGACATCAGGATTGTCTTTTGACGGCCAGAGCGACCTGGAAGCCGCAAAGAAAAAAGCGGCCGAAGAAGCTGCGGCATCCATAAAGCCGCTGCCCACAGGGGAATCGACAGGCACACACAGGC
The DNA here is from genome assembly GCA_963723415.1 of uncultured beta proteobacterium. Lineage (GTDB taxonomy): Bacteria > Pseudomonadota > Gammaproteobacteria > Burkholderiales > Gallionellaceae > Gallionella. The sequence continues at coordinate 489,923 of CAVRQB010000005.1, forward strand.
CGATGACACCGGCTGTCGGCGTGGTGACGGGAACGCATAAACCGATGGCGCCCGCCGTTGGAGTAACGACAGGCGCCCATAAGCCGATGACCCCGGCTGGTAACGCGCCCAGGCAGGAAATCAAGCTGTCTTGATAACCTTATGGACCAATCAAGATGCCGGGAATATTTTTAGCGGCCCATTTCGTGAAAAGTTTTGACAGCTCGATGCTGCCATACTCTGATATATGGTGATATTCATCCCTGAATAACGGCATGCCGTTCCGCAGCATCGAGCATTTGACGTTGTTACAAAACAAGTCGTTCTGGTCAAAAAAAGCCACCTTGGGATTTGATTTTGATATCTGCCGAACAAGCGGGCTGAAGTTTTCCGTGAGTTTTTGTCTTGACCGAAGATCCAATTCGCAGCTCCTGTGTTTGGCATTGAATGGCCTTGAGTAGCAGCCTTTGATGTCGTAATCGACCCTGAGGTGCGGCGTAAATATGATGACCTTGATGTGATGGTTCTCCAGAAAATCGATTCGCTCTTTCAGGCGTGAAATATATGCGTCATCAGGATTCATGACCAGGCCATCAAGGATTGCATATCGCAATGAATTTGAGGTTTCGATGATATTGTCGATGAATCGTTGCTGATGCAATTCACGATCCCCCGAGCAAGGAGAGTTGGCCAGTTCATCGCGGGGCAGCGCATCATGAACCCTGGCCGGGTCACAGGCACCGATGGACAGTATGCTGGGGTGATCGAGTTTGTCATTTGATGCAAAGCCCGGGTAAAGCTGATTCGCATAGCTATTCCCGAGCAGCAGGAGCGTTGGCGGTGCATCTTTGCTGGCCATGCAGAACCACCATCCATATTCGGCGGACTCTGCAAACGGATAACGCTTCAAGCACAGATCGTTTTGTGTATATTTCCACATCGAACCTGCAAATTGATCGGCGATCCTTTGGTTAAGCGACGACGTTTGTGCGGCCGACCGGAATTCCAGTCCGTCTCGCTTGAATGTGCCATACCCCACCAATCCAACCACTGCCATCAAAGCCATTAAAGCGATGGTTTTTGCGGTGCCGTATTTGCCAAAGCGAAGTGGTATTTCAACCAGTCTATAGGTCAGCCAGGCAAGCGCAATCGAGAGCAGTACAATCGCGATTCTTATCTCACGCGAAGGGAATTCGCTTTCAATGATTCTTGCAAATGACAGCAACGGCCAGTGCCACAAATAAAGCGGGTAGCTGATCAACCCTACCCAAACCAGCAATCTGTTTGATAAAGCATGTTTGTTGAGCCAGGCATTTTGGCCGGCTGAAATCATAAGGAACGCTCCCAGCGTCGGCAGCAACGCCCACCAGCCCGGAAAAGCTCGATCCTTATTTACCAGCAGCAAGCCCAGCGCCAGCAATATAGCGCCCATTATGGATTGGGCGTTCTTGCAGCGTTCATTCAAATGCGGCTTGTGCAGCGTGATGTACGCAAGCAATCCCCCAGTCATCAATTCCCAGAACCGCGGTGCGGGCAAGTAGAAGGCCGCGGCGGGATCTTTATTCATCATGTATATGTTGAAGGCAAACGAAACGACTGCGATGGTTGCGGTAATTGCGACGAAACTCCATTTTCGCTTCCAAACCAAAGCCAGAAGCAGCGGCCAGATGATATAGAACTGCTCTTCGATGCCGAGCGACCATAGATGCAGCAATGGTTTTGTTCCGGCCGTATTATCGAAGTAGCCGCTTTCACTCCACAGTATGAAGTTGGAAACAAAACCGGCCCCGCCGGCAATGTGCTTGCCCAATTGCCTGTATTCGTCGGCAAGCAGCGCAAACCATCCGAATGCATAGCTGGAGACCAACACTACAAGCAAAACGGGGAATATGCGTTTGATCCTTCGCGAATAAAACTCGGTAAAACTGAAGCTATTGCGTTCCAGGCTGTCAAAGATGATCGTGGATATCAAATATCCCGAAATCACAAAAAATATGTCCACGCCGATAAAGCCGCCCTTGACCCAGACCGGAAATGCGTGAAATCCAACAACGCTGAGAATTGCGATTGCCCGCAAGCCGTCTATGTCCGCCCGGTATTTCGGGTGAGTGAGGTGATGAGCGCTATTTGGCTTTGCGATATCGCTCATCATTTTGCCTGAACAATGTTCCAATATATGGAAAGCCGCTGGGCTGTCATGATTGGGGCGTCGGGCGCGAGTTTGGATGCAATCCGGATTTGGAGCGGTGGGATCTCCCGGAGGAAACTCTTGCCAGGGAACTTACCATCGCTCCCCGAGAATCGGTAACGTTGAAAAAAAGCATCTTGGAATCAACAGGGGGGAGCGGAGCGGAGACGACCCCGTGTTCTATCTTGGCGGGAACGGTGACCCATTCCCTGCCCGCTTTGCCGGGCATGTCATAATTCAACCAGGCGGCAACGATAGGCAGGGCGCTGCTCAAGCTGGATATCGCCTTACCTCGCTTGAACTGTGGTTCACCAATGACGGGCAATGGTCTTTCTTCATTTACACCGAGTACGCTATCCACGAACCAGCCTATTTCCTTCGGCGCCCAGCCTGCTTCGTGGCTGTGCACCATATTTATCTGCAGGTGTAGCCTTTTCTGCAATCTCGGGACGGCTTGGTAACTTTTCATGAAGCTGTTTAATGAAAAGAATTGATCGTTTGTGCCGCCAACGAGGAGCATGGGCACTTGATCTTTCGGCAGATAACTGGAGGGATCATATAGGCGCACCCATCGCCTGGTACCTTCCGCTCCAAGCTTGCTGAATTCAGCGGACCACAAACGATCCTCATGAAGGAAACCGCATCCGTACACCGGCACGGCGGCCTTGAATCGATAATCGATTGAAGCAACGATGCAGGTCGCGTAGCCGCCCCAGCTTATTCCTGTCACGGCGGTGCGCTCAGCATCAACCTCAGGAAAGCTCAGCAACAAGGAATGCGCCAAGATGCCATCGGCTACCGCCTGATACGGCCAATCATCTGTGATGCTTTTGTGGCCGATGATATCAAACGCTGCCAAACCCCCCAATTCCGGCCCGCCATCATCCATGCGCACGGGCTTTTTCCGTTTATCGAGTTTATCCGCACGGTGACCCGACAAATCCATCGCAATGGCCGCATAGCCTCGCTTGGCCCAACGCTCCACCCATTTGGGGTAGGCAGTCCCGCCGCCGCCATGAATCAGCACAATACCGGGATATTTCTTCCTTGCAGTGTCCACCGTGCCATTCAAGGTTGAAGGAGAAGCATAGTAAGCAAAGACTTTTGTTGGCTTCCCGATGTATCGTTCGCCCGTGTATATCAAGGCGCGTATCGGACCGTCGGTTTTCACCCATACATATGACGGTTTTACGAACAGCTTTTTCAGGTTCCAGGGAGCAGTATCTGGCTTGAGCGATTCAGAATGGGCCAGGCAGGAAAAAGTGAGAATGACAACGATTGCCAGATGGAAAGGGCTGGGCCGAAAATGCCCCTTGCGGGATGCGGATGCCGGTGAACTGACTTTAGAAGTGAATAGACACATGAAAGCTCATTTAAATTTTCATTCCAGCCACATTTCAGCCACAGTGCATCTTCAATGCTTCGTACCGATGACATCATTACCGATTATATTTCTCCATCCCGCCTGAACCGGCCTATCGGCATCCTGCTGCTGTGGCCGATGCTGTGGGGGCGGGTTCTGGCGGTTGTCCCCCGGTCAAGGAGTCAATGTGCGGTACTTGATGCCCTAGTTCGATTATTGGGCAGCCACTTCAGAAAATCATCCACCACCAAATCACTGCCCGTAACGCTTAGATGCTGCGAATCGCGATAGAGCAAATTGTCGCCCTTTTCATACCTGCAATTCTCGCCTTCGCAGAAAAGTCCGATGGGGTCATACAGCCGCACGTTCGGATGTGCCTCTACAAGTCTGTTCAGCATCACGCGAAGGTCATACTGCCTGTTAAGTACCGAGGCTGCAGAAAGCTTGCAGCCGTAGCCGCCTCCAAACGGCGCAGGACGCAGGCAGTCCCTGGGCAGGAATGGAAGCTCGGGAATGTCGATAATAACGATGACTGATTTGCCATGAGACTCAAGTTCTTTGACCGTACTTTCAAGTCCCAAGTAAAACAGTGTTTTTTTGTCGGTGGTCAGAAATTCCTTGCTGGTTATTTGTATGGAAGTGCTTTCCGGGTTTTTCAGAATATGATCTTTCGCATAAGGCAGGTCCAGCATGTAGTTCCCCCAAAAGGAAAGAACTACAGTGTGAATGCCGGAGATATTATCAATGATTCCAAGTGCCTTTTCGCTGACCTGTTCACAGTTTCCGGCCGAAGAACTGGAAACATCAATGCCGCTGACAGGCGGGCAGCTGGTCCTGCCGACAAACAGCCATGAATTCGATTTATCCATGTCGATGAGCCCGGGAATCAGGTGCGCAGCATGGCTATCGCCAAAAATTGCATATGTGGGAGCCCCGTCGGCGGTTAGCAGGCAGAATTCCAGACGGGGCGGAGCGAGTTGAAATTTGTCCGGGCATTTGAAGTAGATGAACTTCGATGTATCCCAATTGAGGCCATCGATTTCATTTTGTCGCTCCTTGAAATCCGATCTAAATGGCAAGCCATCCCGGCTATAAGCATTAAATCCAAGGTATCCCATTAGGATCATCGATACGAACAGCGCAATAGCCCTGGAATTGCCGGGCCTCGCAAATCGAATCGGCCTTTCAATGAACTTATATGTCAGCCACGCAAGCGCGATGGAAATAAAAATGGCTGCAGTGCGAAAACCCGGCGAGGGTACGCCCGATTCAATGATGCGCGCAAATGACAGCAAGGGCCAATGCCACAAATACAGCGGATAACTGATCAAGCCAAACCAGACCAGCACGCGGTGTGACAGCACGACACGATTCAGCCATGCATGAGCGCCTGCCCATATGACCAGCAAAGCGCCGACGGTCGGAAGCAATGCCCACCAGCCGGGGGTTTGCCTGTCTTTGACGGTGATCAGCACGCCAATGGCAATCAACGCAGCGCCCGAAATTGATGCTCCATTGCGAAGCATTTTCAGTTTTGATTCTTCGGATTGCGCAGACTCCGCTCGTCCGGTCGATATGCCAGACAGATTCTTGAGGTAGACGAACATGTTTTGTCTGTGCATCAACATGTATGACAGAATTGAACCCGCCATCAATTCCCAAAAGCGTGTTTGCGGCGAATAGAAAGCGGCTACCGAGTTTCTGTCGACTTCTTCAATGTTCAGCATAAATGAGATGGCCGCGACGACCATTGCGATTACCAGCAGATTCGACCGCAGCTTCCAGGCAAACCACAGAAGGAATGGCCAAACGATGTAGAACTGCTCCTCGATGCCCAGTGACCAAAGGTGCAACAGGGGTTTGGTTTGCGCGGCGTTATCGAAATAACCGGCCTCTTGCCAAAAAACCAGATTGGATACAAAACCGGCGCCTGCGGCGATATGCTTACCCAGTTGCATGTATTCATCCGGCAACAGCACGAACCACCCAAATGCGAAGCAGGCTGCCATGATCAAGATCAAGGCAGGGAAGATGCGCTTGATGCGGCGTGCATAGAACTCGGTGAAGCTGAAGGTCCCTGTTTCCAGATTGCGCATGATGATGCTGGAGATCAGGAACCCGGAAATGACAAAAAAAATATCAACGCCGACAAAGCCGCCCTTGACCCAGGCGGGGAAGGCGTGGAAACCGATGACAGACAGGACAGCGACGGCACGCAGACCATCAATGTCGGCGCGGTATTTCGGGTGGGCCAGGCGGGTTTGCCCGGCAGGGACAGGAAGGGACATATAAAGTGCGAGGATGAGCGATGATAGTTTGGCGTCATTGTATCAAGGGTATGGATGCCATTACTGCCGAGCTGTGCATCGACTCTGGCTACAAATCACCCCAAAACCCCTCAAACTTTGCAATCAAGAAGCTGTTCGAGCTATGCAGCCGCGGCTTTTGATACATCGAAGCGGATACCGTTTTCAAAGCATCTCAGCGGTGACATGATAACCGATAACATTTCTCCGGCCCGCCCAAGCCGGGCGTCCGGTATCATTACATTGCCGGCCAGGGTCGGACTTGCCCGGCATGATGGATCGTATAAACGAATCTACTTCGATAAATGCAATGACTCTTTCGGAACGCGTTGGACTGTACCTGCGGCTCACCCGGCTGAACCGGCCGATCGGCATCCTGCTGTTGCTGTGGCCGACGTTGTGGGGCGTGTGGATCGCGGGTGCGGGGCAGCCGGCCTGGCAAGTGGTGCTGATCTTTGTGCTGGGCACGGTGCTGATGCGCTCCGCCGGCTGCGCGATCAATGATTATGCGGATCGCGATTTCGACAGACACGTGAAGCGTACCCGCGAACGTCCGGTCACCAGCGGACGCATCTCGCCGCGCGAGGCGGTGTGGGTGGCGGTATGTCTCTCGCTGCTGGCCTTCGTGCTGATCCTGCCGCTGAATGAACTGACGCTGCTGATGTCGTTCCCGGCGGTGTTTCTCGCCACCAGCTATCCGTACACCAAACGTTTCCTGTCGATCCCGCAGGCCTATCTCGGCATCGCGTTCGGTTTCGGAATCCCGATGGCGTTTGCCGCGCAGCTGGGTAGCGTGCCCCCGGTGGCGTGGCTGCTGCTCGTCGCCAATGTGTTCTGGGCGATCGCCTATGACACGGAATACGCGATGGTGGATCGCGACGACGACATCCATCTCGGCATCCATTCCGCTGCATTGCTGTTCGGCAGATACGATGTCGCGGCGATAATGGCTTGTTATGCGATCACGCTGATCCTGCTGGCTGTAGTGGGGCAGGTGATCGGTTCAGGATGGCCGTATTTCGCGGGGCTGATCGTCGCGGCAGGTATTGCGCTCTATCATTACGGTTTGATCAGAAATCGCGAACGGGAGAAATGCTTCAAGGCATTCCTGCACAACAACTGGTTCGGCGCGGCGGTGTTTGCCGGGATCGTGACCGATTATCTGACACGCATTCCGTAACGCATCAATTATCAAGCGACGGGAAGACGCGGATGTCCAGCGGGGCGCCTCGTTCAAGACGATATGCAACATGGCTGCCTCTGGCTTGGGCATCACGGGTCCGTCCGCTTGGCCCAACAGCGCGCAGCCGAAAATATCCGGTATCAGATTATTGCGCTAGACTTGCATCATGACCGAACGTGACTTGCCTTACCGCGAAAACTCCCTGCTCAGGCGCAGCTACAGCCTGATCGCGCCGATCTATGACCTGGTCGTGTCGCGTGCATTGATGCACGCGCGCGCGCTTTCGCTGCAAGCCTTGCCGGCAGATGCGGCGGGGAAAGTATTGCTGAGCGGCATCGGTACCGGTCTCGACCTCCCCTTGCTGCCGCCTTTGCATCGCTATACCGCTCTCGACTTCAACGCAGCGATGCTGTCACGGGCAAAGCCGCGCGGCACAGGTCTGCAGGTTGATTGGGTGCTGGGCGACAGCATGGCCTTGCCGTTTGCCGACGCGCAGTTCGATCATGTCGTGCTGCATTTGATCGTCGCAGTGGTGCCCCACCCCGCGCAATGCCTGAGCGAAGCCGCGCGCGTGCTGAAGCCGGGGGGCACGATCATCCTGTTCGATAAATTCCTGCGCCCGAACAAACTCGCACTGCTGCGTCGCGTGCTCAATCCGCTTTCGCGCCGTATTGCCACGCGCATGGATGTGGTGTTTGAGGACGTGCTGAGTGCAGTGCCGCAGTTGCGGACGGTCAGCGATGTGCCGCTGCTTGCCGGAGGATGGTTTCGCGGGATCGTGCTGCAGAAAAAGTGACTCGTACCGTATCACGGCGTCCGCCTGATCATATCGAAGTCCGTGCCGAGTGATGAACTTTGAGCTGAACAATACACTCCCCAGGCTGTACCATCCCGATACCCACACTGCATGGAGTTGCCTGGCATGCCCGTTAGCGCTATCAACTGGCACACGCTGACGCCCGGCGAAGCCGCGCGGCGTCTCGAGACTAGTGTTGAGTCCGGCCTGAGTTCGGCTCAAGTCGCGATCCGGCTGAAGCGACACGGCGCGAACAAATTGAGGGAAAAGCGCGCGCGCTCACCGTGGCGCATGCTGCTCGACCAGTTCAGCGATTTCACGATCATTGTGCTGGTCGCCGCGGCGATCATTTCCGGTTTCGTCGGCGATGTCGAAGACACAGTGGTGATCATCGTCATTGTGATGCTGAATGCGGTGATCGGATTCGTCCAGGAATTCCGGGCGGAGCGCGCGACGGCGGCGCTCAGGCGCATGGCTATGGCGAGTTCGGGCGTGATGCGCGACGGCCGCATCGAAACCGTCAGCGCCGCAAGGCTGGTGCCGGGCGACCTGGTGATGCTGGAAGCAGGCAATGTGGTGCCGGCCGATCTGCGCATCGTCGAAATGGCGCGCCTCAAGGTGGATGAATCCGCGCTCACCGGCGAATCGGTCGCTGTCGAAAAGCAGGTCGCAGCTATCTCCGCCGGCGACGCGCCGCTGGGCGACCGGCTCAATCTCACATACAAGGGCACCACGGTCGTGCATGGACGCGGGCTGGGGCTGGTAGTGGCGACCGGCATGACAACCGAGCTGGGCAAGATCGCGGCACTGCTGGGCGAAGACACGGAAATCAAGACACCGCTGCAGCAGCGCCTGGCGCGCTTTGGCCAGCGGCTGGCGCTCGCGGTGCTGGGGATCTGCATACTGGTGTTCCTGATCGGCATGCTGCGCGGTGAGCCGCTGCTGCTGATGTTCATGACGGCGGTCAGCCTCGCAGTGGCTGCGATTCCCGAAGCCCTGCCTGCAGTGGTGACGATCTCGCTGGCTCTGGGTGCGCGCAAGATGGTCAAGCGTCATGCGCTGATCCGCCGTTTGCCTGCGGTGGAAACGCTGGGTTCGGTGAGTTATATCTGTTCCGACAAGACCGGCACGCTCACCCAGAACAAGATGCATGTGACGGCTATCTACGCCGGCGATTTGCTGAGCAAAGACTGGCCGGTCCGCGGCGAACCGTGGCACACACTGCTGCAGGCGCTCGCGCTGAGCAACGATGCGCACCTCGATCACCACGGCAAGGCAAGCGGCGAACCGACCGAGGCGGCGCTGTTGCATGCCGCACATGCAGCGGGATACGACAAAGCCGCCCTGGAGCAGACGGCGCCGCGGTTCAATGAACTGCCGTTCGATTCCGAGCGCAAGCGCATGACCACCTTGCACCGCGCCGGCGCCGGGGCGATCGCCTACACCAAGGGTTCTCCGGAGGCAGTCCTGCCTTTATGTGCAAGCAACCTGGGCAGCAGCGGCGAGCAATCCATCGACCATGCCACTTTGCTGCAACAAGCCGAAGCCATGGCTGCTGACGGCTTGCGTGTGCTCGCTTTCGCCTGTCGCAGCTGGCCGGCTTTGCCGGCAGGCGAGCAGAATGAAGAGCTGGAAAGCGAACTGGTGTTTCTAGGATTTGCCGGGCTGATCGACCCGCCGCGCGGCGAAGTCAAGGAAGCTGTGGCGCAATGCAGGTCAGCCGGCATCACGCCGGTGATGATCACCGGCGATCACCCCGCCACCGCGCGCGATCGCGCACGAACTCGGAATCCTTGCAGATGCATCCGGGCCCGACGGTAACAGCCGTGTGATGACCGGGGCGGAGCTGCGCCTGCTGGACCAGGCAGCATTTGAAACCAGGGTCGAACAGGTGCGGGTCTATGCGCGCGTCGACCCGGCCCAGAAGATCAGGATCGTGCAGGCATTGCAGGACCGGGGTGAGGTGGTCGCAATGACCGGTGACGGCGTCAATGACGCACCGGCCCTGAGAGCGGCCAACATCGGTGTGGCGATGGGCAAGGCCGGCACCGATGTCGCGCGTGAGGCGGCGCACATGGTGCTGCTCGACGACAACTTCGCCACCATCGTGCATGCGGTTCGCCAGGGCCGCTGCCTCTACGACAACATCCGCAAATTCATCCGCTACGGGGTGACCACCAATTCCGCCGAGATATGGACCATCTTCCTCGCGCCGTTCCTGGGCCTGCCGATCCCGCTGTTGCCTATCCATATATTGTGGATCAACCTGGTCACCGATGGCCTGCCGGCGCTGGCCCTTGCCGCTGAACCTGCCGAGCCCGGCATCATGCGCCGCCCGCCGCACCCGCTGCAGGAAAGCATCTTCGCGCACGGCATGTGGCAGCATATGCTTTGGGTGGGACTGCTGATGGCGGCGCTCACACTGGCCACTCAGGCATGGGCCTTTCACACCGGGCATGCACATTGGCAGACCATGGTGTTCACGGTGTTGACCCTGACCCAGCTGGTACACGTGATGGCGATACGTTCGGAAAAGGAATCGCTGTTCGCCATCGGGATATTTTCCAACCGGCCGATGGCGCTTGCAATCGCCGTCACGTTCCTGCTGCAGATGGCGACCGTTTACGTGCCGGCACTCAACCCGATATTCAAGACCGAAGCGCTCGATGCTGGCGAACTCGCGGCGTGTCTGGTGATTTCCGGAGTCGTGCTGCTCGCAGTGGAAATCGAGAAATGGCTGATGCGGGGTGGATGGATCTATCGCGCAAGCTGACTACCGCGTGGCTGCAAGCGCCGTTCGTTTGGCAAACGCCATTTGCATCCGCGCATCATTCCACCAGCAAGCCCAGCCTTTTCGCCAGCCACTTGGTGGTGGTTGCCTGGATCAGGATGGTCATCAGGATCGCGATGAAAGTCACCGAGGCGATGACCTGCGCACCCGGGGCTTTCATGCCCACCAGCATGCCGGCCAGCGCGCCGGGGATCACGCCGGTCTCGCGGGTCCAGCACATGAACAGCATTTCCCTGAAACTCCATTTGGCGCGGCGGTCGGGCAGCGCACACAGGAATACGGTGACCGGACGCGCCGCCAGCATGAACACCGCGACTACCGCCACGCCGCCGAACAGGTATTGGTCGATCAGGGCGAAATTTACCTGTGCGCCGAGCAGGATGAAGATGAACATGCGCATGATCAGGGCCGTGGTCATCACGAACTCTTCCAGTTGCTTGCCTTCCAGTCGGGTAAGCTTGAAGCCCAGCGATTCCTGGTTGCCCAGCATGATGCCGAACACGAACACCGCCATGAACCCGCTGGCGTGCATGCCATCAGCGCCCATGTAGGCGCCGATCACCGCCATCAAGGTCACCACCGGCGCGAATTCGGCGAGGAAGTTGAATTTTTCATGAGCAATGAGTAGGGCCGCCAGATACCCCAATGTCCCCCCGACGACGATGCCCAGCAGCGATTGCTTGAACAGGCCGGCCAGCGCATCGCCCGCCGAGAATTGTCCGGCGCCGATCGCCACACCGAGCACGGTAAAGGTCAGGATGGCGCCCATCGCATCGTTGAAGGCGGATTCGCTCATCACGGTCTGCGCAACCCGATCCCTGATGCGCACCTGCTTGAACACTGGGACCAGCGTGGCCGGGTCGGTTGAAGCGATCACGGTACCTAGCAACAGCGCGACGACAGGCGCAAGCCCGAGAAAATACCAGGCGGCAAGGCCGGTGATCGCGGCAGTGATCAGCACCCCGACAGTGGCGATCACCACGATGGTGATCCACACTTCCTTCAGCACCTTGAGGCGAACCGATGCGCCGCCGTCGAACAGGATATAACTGGAGCCGAAGATCATGATCAGCTGGTTGATCGTCGAGTCGGCCCTGATGTCCATCAAACCCAACATACCGGGGCCTATCAACATGCCGATCAGCAGGAATACCACCACATCGGGCAGGCGTGCCAGCCGGGCGAGCAGACCCGACAAGGTTCCCATCGCGAGTATGGAGCCGAACATCAGCAGCGCATGCTTGGCCAGTTCGAGTGAAGCCGAGGATTCCATGGGTTCTTGTGATTTGTGAGAGGTTTGCCCGATACGGTCACTTTACCAAAATAACCTTCTCGAAGGACGGAAAGAAGATCGGAATAGCATCGGGCAAAGCCGCACGCTTGACGTTGCAACGACTAGACCCTAGAATTCCCGACCATTTAATTCAGGTAATGACGACATGAGCCCAGGCAATCAAAGCAATGACATCCAGCAACGCATCAAAGAGCAGGTCACCACGCACCCGGTGGTGCTGTACATGAAGGGCAATCCGCAGTTCCCGCAGTGCGGCTTTTCAGCCAATGCGGTGGGCATACTGAACGCGCTGGGCGTGAAGGAATTGTTCACCGTGGACGTGCTGCAGGATCCAGAGATCCGGAATGGCATCAAGGAATACGCGAACTGGCCGACCATCCCCCAGTTATATATCAAGGGCGAATTCGTCGGCGGTTCGGACATCATGACCGAGATGTACCAGAGCGGGGAATTGAAGCAGCTGCTGGCTTCCTAGGCCTTTCAACGCATGGCTGCATTCACGGCCCTCATGACTTGAAGCTGTTGCTCAGGGCGATGAGCTGATCCAGTTTTGCCTTTGCCGCGCCGCTGGCGATCACCTGATCGGCTTTTGCCACGCCTTCTTCCAGTGTGCCTGCCAGCCCCGCGACATAGATCGCCGCGCCGGCGTTCAATTGCACGATGTCGCGCGGCGCGCCGGTTTCGTCGTTCAGCACACCCGATAGTTTCTCGCGCGCCTCACCGATATTCTTTACACGCAACATATTGAGCGGTGCGGTTGCCAGTCCGAACAGTCCCGGATGCACGGTGTATTCGCTGACATTGCCGTCTTTCAGTTCCGCGACGTAAGTGCCGTCGCTGATCGATATCTCATCCATGCCGTCCGCGCCGTGCACGACCAGCACGTGGCGGCTGCCCAGCCGCTGCAGCACGCGCGCCTGGATGCCGACCAGGTCCTGATGGAACACGCCCAGCACCTGATTCTCAGCGCCGGCAGGATTGGTCAGCGGCCCCAGCACGTTGAACATCGTGCGCACACCGAGTTCCTTGCGCACCGGGGCGGCGTATTTCATCGCGCCATGGAAATTGGGCGCGAACATGAAGCCGATGCCGATCCGGTCTATACACTGGCCGACTTGCTCCGGAGTCAAATGAAGATTGACGCCGAATGATTCCAGCACGTCCGCCGACCCGCATGTGGACGACACCGAGCGCCCGCCGTGCTTGGCCACCCGTGCACCTGCCGCCGCAGCGACAAGCGCGCTGGCGGTGGAGATATTGAAGGTGTGCGCGGCGTCGCCGCCGGTCCCGCAGGTATCCACCAGATTGGCGCGGTCGGTCACCGGCACCTTGGTGGCGAACTCGCGCATCACCTGGGCGGCCGCGGAGATCTCGCCGACGGTCTCCTTCTTGACGCGCAGCCCGATGAGTATGCCCGCGATCTGTGCCGGCGTGACTTCGCCGCCCATGATCTGGCGCATCAGCGACAGCATCTCGTCGAAAAAGATCTCGCGCTGCTCGATCAGGCGGGTCAACGCCTGCTGCGGTGTGATCATATTATTTCATCCCCATCAAAAAATTCTTCAGCATGTCATGGCCGTGCTCGGTCAGTATCGACTCCGGATGGAATTGCACGCCGTGTACCGCCAGTGTCTTGTGCCGCACGCCCATGATCTCGCCGTCGTCCGTCCATGCCGTGATCTCCAGGCAATCCGGCAAGGTCTCGCGCTCGATCACCAGCGAGTGGTAGCGTGTCGCGGTGAAAGGGTTGGGCAGGCCGGTGAACACGCCGGTGTTGTTGTGGTGGATCGCAGAGGTCTTGCCATGCATCAGCTGCTTCGCATGGATGATATGCCCGCCGAAAGCCTGGCCTATGCTCTGGTGCCCGAGGCAGACGCCGAGGATAGGGATCTTCCCGGCGAAATCACGGATCGTTGCAACCGAGACCCCGGCCTCATTGGGCGTGCACGGGCCGGGCGATACGACGATGTGCTGCGGGTTCATCGCCGCGATCTGTTCCACCGTGACTTCATCGTTGCGGCGCACCACCACATGCTCGCCCAGTTCCGCGAAATACTGCACCAGGTTGTAGGTGAATGAGTCGTAATTATCTATCATCAAAAGCATGTTTGTTCCAATCACTTCGTAATGGTTTGCATGATACTCAATGCCACCGCTTCGGCAACCTCGATTCCATCTACCGCCGCAGAAAGGATGCCGCCCGCATAGCCCGCGCCCTCGCCGGCCGGGTACAAACCCCGGGTGTTGACACTCTGGTAGTCGCCCTTGTTGCGCTTGATGCGTATCGGCGAGGAGGTGCGCGTCTCGACGCCGGTCAGCACCGCATCCGCCATGTGGTATCCCTTGATCTGCTTCGCGAACGCGGGCAGCGCTTCGCGGATCGCGGCGATCGCATAGTCGGGCAGCGCAGTGGACAGGTCGGTCAGGCGCACGCCCGGCGTATAGGACGGCTGCACTTCGCCGAGTTTCGTCGAGGGCCTGCCCGCGAGAAAATCTCCAATCAATTGTCCGGGCGCGCAGTAATCGTTGCCGCCCAGTTCGAACGCGCGCGATTCCCAGCGGCGCTGCAATTCCACACCCGCCAACGGGTCGCCTGGATAGTCCTGCTCGGGCGTGATGCCGACGACGATGCCGCTGTTGGCATTGCGCTCGTTGCGCGAATACTGGCTCATGCCGTTGGTCACGACGCGGCCCGCTTCGGAAGTCGCCGCGACCACCGTGCCGCCAGGGCACATGCAGAAACTGTATACCGAGCGGCCATTTTTCGCATGGTGCACCAGCTTGTAGTCGGCTGCGCCCAATAAGGGGTTGCCCGCGTTCCTGCCATAGCGCGCGGCATCGATCAGCGACTGCGGATGCTCGATGCGCAGGCCGATCGAAAACGGCTTCGCCTCGATATAGATGCCGCGCTTGCGGATCATCTCGAAGGTGTCGCGCGCGCTGTGCCCGACCGCCAGCACCAGATGATCGGTCGCGATGCGCTCGCCGCTGTTCAACACCACGCCATGCACGGCACCGTCAACAATCTCGATGTCATCGACGCGGCTCCCGAAACGTATCTCGCCGCCCAGCGACTGTATCGTCTCGCGCATGTGCTCGACCATGCCCACCAGCCGGAACGTGCCGATGTGCGGATGGCTCTCGTACAAAATCTCTTCCGGCGCGCCCGCCTTGACGAATTCGTCCAGCACCTTGCGTCCCAGATACCTTGGATCCTTGATCTGGCTGTACAGCTTGCCGTCCGAGAACGTACCCGCGCCGCCTTCGCCGAACTGCACGTTGGATTCGGGGTTCAGCACGCCGTGCCGCCACAGTCCCCATGTGTCCTTGGTTCTTTCGCGAACTTCCTTGCCGCGCTCCAGGATCAGCGGACGGAAGCCCATCTGCGCGAGCAACAGCCCGGCGAACAGACCGGCGGGGCCCATTCCAACCACTACCGGTCGCGAAGCTAATCCATTTGGTGCATGTCCGATAAAGTGATAGTTTGTATCAGGGGCGACTCGAACATGAGGGTCGTTCTTGTAATGTGCAAGGATCGCCGCTTCATCGCGCACCTCCGACACGTTAGCCGTCAGGCCAGATTGCGGGAGGAGGTGCGATGCGGGCACTCCCGCACCGGAAGGCTTCACCTCATCGTGTCGTGCCCGCACCGTTATATCCAGCGTATAGGTGAACAGGATCGCGTTCGGCTTGCGCGCATCGATGCCGCGCTTGAACACGACATAGCCGAGCAGGTCATCGCCGGCGATGCCCAGACGCTTGAGGATCGCGGTTTTGATGTCGCCGTCGGGGTGACCGAGCGGGAGTTTGATTTCAGTTAGGCGCAGCATAAATTCTTGTAGGGTGAAAATTGTAGGGTGGGCAGACAGGGTTTTCGTCTGCCCACGCGATTTGGTATCCGCGTGGGCACAAAATCGTGCCCACCCTACTTGGCTTCGGTGAGCCTGAGCATCCTGCTAAGGCTCCAGATCGTTGTCCAGGCCTGCCAGCACTATCTCGGCCGCGCGCAGCACGGCGCGCGCCTTGTTCAGCGTTTCCGTCCATTCGCTGTCGGGCACCGAGTCTGCGACGATGCCGGCCCCGGCTTGCGCGTAAAGGATGTTGTCCTTCACGACCGCGGTGCGCAGCGCGATCGCCAGATCCATGTCGCCGTTGAAACCGAGATAGCCGACCGCACCCGCGTAGATGCCGCGCTTGCTGGGTTCCAGTTCGTCGATGATCTCCATCGCGCGCACTTTCGCGGCACCCGACACCGTGCCGGCCGGGAAGGTGGCCTTGAGCACGTCCATCGCATTCAGGCCGGGCTTGAGCCTTGCCTCGACGTTGGAGACGATGTGCATTACATGCGAATAGCGCTCGATGATCATCTTCTCGGTGAGCTTTACCGTGCCATTCTGCGCGACACGCCCGATATCGTTGCGCCCCAGGTCGATCAGCATCAGGTGTTCGGCCAGTTCCTTCGGGTCGGCCAGCAAGTCCTGTGCAAGTTCGGCGTCCTGTTGCGGCGTCTTGCCGCGCGGGCGGGTTCCCGCGATCGGTCGCACGGTCACGGTAGCTTGTTCCAGGCGCGACTCTGACACGGTGGGGCGGAGCCCTCTGGTGCGGGAGGAGTCGCTATGCGCTTGGTACTGAGCGCTGTCGGCTTCACCAGTATTGTGTTCCAAGCGCGACTCTGACACGGTGGGGCGGAGCCCTCTGGTGCGGGAGGAGTCGCTATGCGCTTGGTACTGAGCGCTGTCGGCTTCACCAGTATTGTGTTCCAAGCGCGACTCTGACACGGTGGGGCGGAGCCCTCTGGTGCGGGAGGAGTCGCTATGCGCTTGGTACTGAGCGCTGTCGGCTTCACCAGTATTGTGTTCCAAGCGCACCAAGATTTCCGGCGACGCGCCGACCACGTGATGGTCGCCCATGTCGTAATAGAACATGTAGGGCGACGGGTTGACGCTGCGCAGGGCTCGATACAGCGACAATGGTGAGGCGGGAAACGGTTGCGCCATGCGCTGTGACAGCACGACCTGCATGATGTCGCCATCGAAGATGTATTGCTTGGCTTTGACCACCGCTTTCTTGAACGCCGCCTCGCCGAATTCCGAGCGTGCTTCCCCGCCGTGCGCCGGTGGCGCGTGCGGGATATCCACCGGCAGTCTCAAGCGCGCGGTCAGTCCGCGCAAGCGATGCATCGCCAGCTGATAAGCATCGGCCTGTTCAGGATTGGCATAAACGATGAAGGTCAGCATGCCGGTGAGGTTGTCCACCACCGCCAGTTGTTCGGTGAGCATCAGCAGAATGTCCGGAGTACCGATCGCGTCGGGTTTGTGGACTTTGGACAGGCGCGGCTCGATATAGCGTATCGTGTCATAGCCGAAGTATCCCGCCAGCCCGCCGCAGAAACGCGGCAGGCCGGGCAGCGAGGCGACCTTGAAACGCGTCTGGTATTCGCGGATGAAATCCAGCGGATTGTCGACCTGGTGGATAGTTTCAGAATCTTTGTGCGTCAACGTGACCTGCTTGCCGCGGACGGTGACGCGGGTAGCGGCGGGCAGGCCAATGAAGGAATAACGCCCGAAGCGCTCGCCGCCCTGCACCGATTCAAGCAGGTAGGAATAGGGCCGGTTGGCGAGTTTGAGGTACAGCGACAACGGCGTGTCCAGGTCGGCGAAGCTTTCGCACACCAGCGGGATGCGGTTGTAACCCTGGTTCGCCAGCGCGTTGAATTCCTGTTCGGTGATCGGGTGCAACATGAAAAACCTCCGGTATTTTGTAGGGTGGGCACACCGTGCCCACGCGGATAAATTGCGGGAATGGTGGGCAACGAGTTGCCCACCCTACAATTCACCATCGCCAGACGGGGGTTTCTTTCAGGTAACGGCGGTTATTCATAATCAAGCGCGTTTGATCAGCGGCAAGGCGGCTGGAAGATTGGCGATCACCGCATCCTGATCCAGCGTCCCGACAGGTTCGCCGTGATTGTAGCCGTACGGTACACAGAACACCGGACAACCGGCGGCGCGCGCCGCGACCGTGTCGTTCAGCGAATCGCCGATCAGCAACAATCTCCGCACCGGCACGCCGAAGAATTTGGCGGCATGCAGCAACTGCATCGGGTGCGGCTTTTTCTCCGGCAGCGTGTCGCCGGAAATCACGATCTCGAAATACTTTGCCAGGCCCGTCCCCTTCAACAACGGTTCGGTGTAGCGCGCCAATTTGTTGGTGATACAGCCCAGATGGAAACTTGCCGCCTTCATCGCATCCAGTCCTTCGATCACGCCGTCGAAGGGTTTGCTTTGCAACAGCACCGCGGTGTAGTGCTTCTCGAAGATCGGCAAGGCATGGTCGAACAGCGCTGCATCCGGCGTGGCGTGCATGTCGCCGGTCAGCGCGCGCTTCACCAGCCAGCTGATGCCGTTGCCTATGTAGCTGGCCAGCAATTCCTGCGACACCGGCGCGTAACCCATCTCGCGCAGCATGCGGTTGGCCGCTCCGCAAAGTTCGGGTGCAGTGTGCAATAGCGTGCCGTCCAGATCGATCACTATCGCCGAGATATCGAGCGGGAAACACACCGGCTCCATCACTTCTTTGCTTTGGCCAGCTCGGCGCGCATTTCGCTCATCACGGTATCGTAACGGTTCTTGTCCTTGTCGCTGCGCCTGCTGAATATCGCGGAGCCGGCCACGAAAGTATCAATTCCTGCTTCCGCCACTTCCCTGATGTTGGCCGGGCCCACGCCGCCGTCGATCTCCAGGCGGCAATCGAACTTGCCGGCATCTATCATCTTGCGCACTGCGCGCGCCTTGTCCAGCACATACGGAATGAATTTCTGGCCGCCGAAACCGGGGTTCACCGACATCAGCAGCACCATGTCCAGCTTCGGCAGCGTGTAATCGAGCGCATCCAGCGGTGTCGCCGGGTTGAACACCAGCCCGGCCTTGCAGCCGCTTTCCTTGATCAGGCCGATGGTGCGGTCGATGTGCTCGGAGGCTTCCGGGTGAAAGGTGATGTAGGTTGCGCCTGCCTTGGCGAAATCGGGGATGATGCGGTCCACCGGCTTGACCATCAGGTGCACGTCGATCGGTGCGGTCACGCCATGCTTGCGCAGCGCTTCGCAAACCAGCGGGCCTATGGTCAGGTTGGGAACGTAATGGTTGTCCATCACGTCGAAGTGCACGATGTCCGCGCCGGCGGCGAGAACATCGTCAACCTCCTCGCCCAGCCTGGCGAAATTTGCAGAAAGAATGCTCGGGGCGATCTGGTACATGATATTTCCTTGGCATAATTGAAATTCGAGGCGCGTATTCTATCTGATACTTCAGTGGCCGAATACTTGGGATGATTGTGGACGGCAGAAGAATCGCGGCGGGGCTTCAGTCTGATTGGGTTCGTTGTATGCGCCACCGGCCTGACTGAGCATGATTCGATGCCTCGATTATCGAACCGGTCGAACAATTAATTGCTCAAGATCAAACGTCTATTGCCTGTCAGAAGGCTGGCAATATGTATCGGTACTGATATCGAACTTTGTTTGGGCCGTATTATACTGAACCAATTGCCATGTGCTATTGAGGCAGCAAAGTTATCAAGAACACCCCAGCCCTAAATTGCAAACAGGAGAATTGAAATGACCGACCTGAATAACTTGATGCAGCGAAACATCATGGAGTACGAAACACGTTTAAAGCACTTGGACGAACTTATCGAGCGCGTCCACAAGGGAGTTGGCGGTGGTCCCGATCATGGCGAGATAAGGGATACTTTGTCGCGATTGAAGAAGGAGCGTGACAAATTTTCAGGTTGGCTCTCCGAACTACGGCTGAAGCCGCTTGAAAATTGGCGGGTGGATGAAATCGAGAAGGCCGGCCCGATGGGTATCTGGGATGCAGTCGGGCAGCAACTGGAGAAACTGGTAGAACGTGTTGAACGCTGATTCAGCGTTGTTCCCTTTGCCAAGCCCGAGGAACAGGAATTGAATTCATGGGGCAGCACCATACGTCGTTGGCGGATGCACCGGATACTGCGGCACGACCCGATACCGCATCATGTTTGGCGCGGCGTAACGGGAAGGATTGCGGTGCTTGGGGGGCTGGATGCTGTGCAGATGGCACATCTGCGCGAGCTGTCAACGTGGTTCCTGCACAGCAAGCCCATCAACGGTGTGCAAGGCCTGGAGGTGACGCTGGCGATGCGGGTGGCGGTGGCCGCTCAAGCTTGTTTGCTGATCCTGAATCTGGATATAGATTGCTTTGATAATTGGGTCGAGGTCATCCTCTATCCCGGTGCGTTCCGGGTCAATCATGAGCAGACGGATGCCATCGGCCTGGTGCATACCGGCGCAAATGTTTTAAGCGGTGAATCATGGCTGCGCGGGCCGGTCGTTTTGTCCTGGGATGACGTGGAGCGGGACAGCTATCATCCCCGGCCCGGCCGCAATGTGGTGTTGCACGAGTTCGCGCACAAACTGGATGGCCTGAATGGCGTGGCGAACGGCTTGCCGCCGTTGCGACGCGGTATGAGCCGGAAAAGGTGGGGCGAGGATTTCAGCGCGGCCTACGATGCACTGTGTTCGCAAGTGGCGGCGGGTGAAACGCCATTTATCAATCCCTATGCCGCTACCAGTCCGGCGGAATTTTTTGCGGTAGCAAGCGAATATTTTTTTACTGCTCCGGGCGTGTTGAAAAATTGCTGCCCGGGTGTGTACAGGCAGCTGGCACAGCTTTACCGGCAGGCTTCAGCGCGCTGATTCGTCAATTACCAAGAACTATTCGTCGTATCTTTGCAGGGGGTCGGGCAGATGGAATTCAAGGACTACTACAAGATCATGGGGGTCGCGCGTGACGCGACCCAGGACGAGATCAAGCGTTCCTACCGCAAGCTGGCGCGCAAATATCATCCCGATGTCAGCAAGGAAGCCGATGCCGAAGCCCGCTTCAAGGAACTGGGCGAGGCCTATGAGGTACTGAAAGATGCGGAGAAACGGGCGGCCTACGATCAGCTCGGCGCCAACTATAAAAGCGGGCAGGAATTCCGTCCGCCGCCGGACTGGAATGCGGGTTTCGAATTCAGCGGCGGCGGTTACAGCGGCGGCAATGCGGAAGATTACAGTGATTTCTTCGCTTCCCTGTTCGGGCGGGATTTTCGCGCGGGTGGAGGCGCGCCTTTCCACGCCAAGGGTGAGGACCACCACGCCAAGGTGCTGATCGACCTGGAAGACGCATACCAGGGCGCAACCCGCACTATCACGCTGCGGGTTCCCGCCGTGGATGCGCAGGGCCATGTCATCACGAGGGAACGGGTGCTCAACGTAACCATCCCGAAAGGTATCCGTGAAGGTCAGCACATCCGCCTCAGCGGTCAGGGCAGGCCGGGTGCCGGAGAAGGCAAAGCGGGTGATCTCTATCTAGAGATTGAATTCCGGCCTCATCCACTTTACCGGACCGATGGCCGCGATCTCTATCTCGACTTGCCGGTGGCACCCTGGGAGGCAGCACTGGGCGCAACGGTGAAGGTGCCGACACCCGGCGGCATCGTGGAACTTAAAATCCCCGAAGGCTCGGTGTCCGGTCGCAAAATGCGGCTGAAGGGACGCGGCATACCGGGCGACCCGCCCGGGGACTGCTATGTGATACTGGCGATCGCGCTGCCGCCCGCCGATTCCGAAACAGCGAAGGATTTGTACCGGAAAATGGAACAGGAACTTAATTTCAACCCACGCACCAAACTGGGGGTGCCAAAATAGGAGTATGGGAAATGAAAACTGAAAATAGCGTCCCGCAATTTGCAATGTGCATACTGGAAGAACAAACCCAACTGACGCTCGCCGATCTGTGCCGCGCCTGTGCAGTCCACGATGAACAGATCATTGCACTGGTGGATGCCGGCGTGCTGGAACCGCAGGGTCGTGAACCAGCGCGCTGGGTTTTCACCGGCGCCAGCCTGCACCGCGCCCGCAAGGCATTGCGCTTGCAACGTGATCTGGACGTTGATCTCGCCGGGGCAGCTTTGGCGCTGGTATTGCTTGACGAAATCGCATCGCTGCGCACTCGCTTGCGGGCAATGGGTGGCGAGTATTGAGGCGGGAATTGCATCGAGCGAATCCAAATGGCGCATACCTGTGATCGACAATAAGCAAACAATTTTGCATGCATGATGAGAAGAAAGCGGGATGCTGATGTGCGTAATACCCATAGCCGCACGACGTCTGCCGATGCGCTGGTGATCTTCGGCGTGACCGGCGACCTTGCGCACAAGATGATCTTTCCCGCGCTTTACGCGATGTGCAAGCGCGGCGTTCTCAATGTGCCGGTTGTGGGTGTCGCCTCCTCGAAATGGAGTCTGGCGCAACTTCGCAAACGAGTGAAGGACAGCATCAAACAGGCCGGCGAGATCGATGACCGAAACGCACTCGACCGCCTGCTTTCGCGGCTCCGATATGTGAGCGGTGATTACAACGACCCGGCGACTTTCAGCGCACTCAAGCAGGCCTTGGGCGAGGCCCGGCGGCCGGCACATTATCTTGCAATTCCCCCGTCGCTGTTCACCACGGTGATCAAGAGCCTCGGTGCCGCGGGCCTGGCCGATGAGGCGCGCGTCATCGTAGAAAAGCCGTTTGGCCGCGACCTGGCTTCGGCGCGGGCGCTCAACAAAGTGGCGTTATCGGTGTTCGAGGAGGACTCTATCTTCCGTATCGACCACTATCTCGGGAAGGAGGCGATCATGAACATCCTCTACTTCCGGTTTGCCAATTCCTTCCTCGAGCCGATCTGGAACCGCAACTGCGTGGCCAGCGTGCAGATCACTCTGGCCGAGGATTTCGGCGTGAAGGGTCGCGGCGGATTCTACGAAAGCGCCGGTTGCCTGCGCGACGTGATCCAGAACCATCTGTTCCAGGTCGTGGCGTTGCTCGCGATGGAGCCGCCGGCCTACCAGGGCTATGCCGCCGTGCACAGCGAGAAAGCCAAGGTGTTCCAGGCCATGCGCCCGGTGCAGCCGGACGACGTGGTGCGCGGACAGTACGCCGGCTACCGCCGGGAGCCGGGCGTGGCGAAGAATTCGGACGTCGAGACTTTTTGCGCGATGCGGCTGTACATCGATTCGTGGCGCTGGCAGGGTGTGCCGTGGTATCTGCGTTCCGGTAAATGTCTGCCTGCGACAGTGGCCGAGATTCTGGTGGAATTGAAGCCGCCGCCGCAGAGATTGTTCGACGATTCGGCACCGGTGGACGGGCGCGCCAATTACCTGAGATTCAGGCTCTCGCCCAATTCTGCCGTCGCCCTCGCTGCCCGTGTCAAGCGTGCAGGCAAGGAATTCGTCGGCGACCAGCGCGAGCTCTATCTTTTGGATGAACAATCGGGAATCGAATCACCCTATGAGCGGCTGTTGAGCGATGCGATGGCCGGCAACGGCGCGCTGTTCACCCGCGAGGACGCGGTTGAGGCGGCCTGGGTGGCGGTCGATCCGGTCCTTGACAATCCATGCCCTGCTTACCCATATAAACCCGGCAGCTGGGGGCCGAAACAGGCAGATGCGCTGATCGCGGGAGATGGGCGCTGGCACAACCCGAGGCTGGTGAAGGAAAAAAAATGAAAACGACACAACAACTGCACGACCTCGGTCAAAGCCTCTGGCTGGACAACATCACGCGGGGACTGCTGACCAGCGGCACACTGGCCCGATATATCCGCGAGCTATCGGTAACCGGGCTGACCTCCAATCCCACGATCTTTGATCATGCCATCAAGAACAGTGATTTTTACGATGAGGCCGTCCGCGAAAAAGCAATTGCGGGCAAATCGGGTGAGGCGTTGTTTTTCGAACTTGCGCTGGAAGATCTTACGCAAGCCGCAGATCTATTCCGTCCAACTCACGAGGCTACCAACGGTATCGACGGATGGGTGTCGCTCGAGGTTTCTCCGCTGCTTGCAGATGACACTGCCGGCACGATAAAGGCGGCCGCACAACTGCATGCGCGTGCGCAGCGCCCCAATCTGTTCATCAAGATCCCCGGCACGCCAGAAGGCATTCCGGCGATCGAGGAATCGATCTTCGCGGGCGTGCCGGTCAACGTCACGCTGTTGTTCTCGCGCGAGCATTATCTTGCGGCGGCCGAAGCGTATATGCGCGGCATTGAGCGGCGCATCGCCGCCGGACTCGATCCCAGGGTCGGTTCCGTGGCGTCGCTGTTCGTCAGCCGCTGGGACGCGGCTGTCAACGATCACATCCCTGACGCGTTGCGCAATCGCCTCGGCATCGCCATCGCGATGCGCACCTACAAAGCTTACCGTGATCTTCTGGTATCCGAGCGTTGGCAGAAATTGGCCGCATCAGGGGCCCAGCCGCAACGCCTGCTGTGGGCCAGCACCGGCACCAAGGATCCCGCGGCCCCGGACGTGCTTTATATCGAAGCGCTGGCGGCGCCCGGCACGATCGACACTATGCCGGAGAAGACGCTGCTTGGCTTTGCCGATCATGGGAAACCAAAAGGAATTATGGCGGCGGATGGCGGCAATGCCGAAGCGGTGATTGCCGATTTCGCAAAGGCAGCAATCGATGATATGAGCCTCGCTGCCTCGCTTCAGCGTGACGGAACCGCGGCTTTCGCCGAGTCATGGAATGATCTGGTGCGCTGCATTGTTTCAAAAAGCGCAATGCTGGCGAAGGCAGGGCAGAAATGAAGTTTCGGCGCTGCTCGCCGCTTCGACCGTGCAAGTTCAGCATCTGACTGTGGCCCAAACTATTATGAGCTGGTAGCTTGATGCGCAACGATTGGTAATTGTCATCCCCGTTTGTTGAAGGAAAGATCATGATCGAAGCAAGGTGGATACGGCACCCGAAGGAGCGTCTTATCTCCGCGGACGTGGAAGGGTTCGGTTCATTGTCCGAGCTTGCGCTGGATATGCGTTCGGCGTGGAATCATGGCGCGGATGAAATCTGGCGGCAGCTTGATTCACCGCTCTGGGAGTTGACCCGGAATCCCTGGGTTGTTTTGCAGACCGTCTCGCGGGAGAAGCTGCAGCATGTTTTGGCCGATCCCGCTTTCCGCAAGAAAATCGATGATCTGGTGCAATCCAGACGGGATGAGAATGTGGCGCCAGCGTGGTTTCAGCAAACCCATCCGCAATCGAAACTGGGTTGTGTCGCCTATTTCAGCATGGAATACATGCTGAGTGAGGCATTGCCCATTTACTCGGGCGGGCTGGGCAACGTGGCCGGCGATCAGCTCAAGGCCGCCAGTGATCTGGGCGTCCCGGTGATCGGCGTCGGGCTGCTCTACCAGCAGGGATATTTTCGCCAGGTGATCGACAAGGATGGCGCGCAGCAGGCACTCTTTCCCTACAACGATCCCGGGCAGTTGCCGATCACGCCGCTGCGCAAACCGGATGGGGAATGGCTGCGGCTGGAGATCGCCCTGCCCGGTTACTCGGTCTGGCTGCGCGCCTGGCAGGTCCAGGTCGGCCGCGTCAAGCTGTATTTGCTGGACAGCAACGACGCGGCGAATTATCCCGCGCATCGGGGCATAACCAGCGAGCTTTACGGAGGAGGACCGGAGCTGCGCCTCAAGCAGGAAATGCTGCTTGGGATCGGCGGATGGCGACTGCTCGCGGCGCTCGGCATCAAGCCGGAAGTCTGCCACCTGAATGAAGGTCATGCGGCATTCGCGGTGCTGGAACGCGCGCGCAGTTTCATGGACGAAACCGGCCTATCCTTCGAGGCCGCGCTGGCCGTCACCAGGGCGGGCAACCTCTTCACCACGCACACCGCGGTGGCCGCGGGATTCGATCGCTTCGCTCCGGCGCTCATCGAGCAATACCTGGCTGGTTATGCGCGAACACTCCTCGGTATAACACTCCAGGATTTGCTGACCCTGGGGCGCCGCAACCCGGACGACGCATCGGAACCTTTCAACATGGCCTATCTGGCGATTCGCGGCAGCGGCGCGGTCAATGGCGTGAGTCGCCTGCACGGGCAGGTGAGCCGGCATCTTTTCGAACCGCTCTTTCCAAACTGGCCGGAACGCGAAATCCCGGTCGGCCATGTCACCAACGGTGTCCATATGCCGACCTGGGATTCTGCGCCGGCAGACGATCTCTGGACGGAAGCATGCGGCAAGGATCGCTGGCTGGGAATGGCGGAGACTCTGGAGCAGAAGATACGCAAAATCCCGGATGCGCGGCTCTGGCAATTTCGGAGCCTTGCGCGCAATTCCCTTGTTGAATATGCACGCGAACGATTATCCCGGCAACTTACCCTTTCAGGGGCGTCGCATGAGACGATCGGTGCTGCGAAACACTTGTTTGATCCCAATGTATTGACGCTGGGTTTTGCACGCCGCTTCGCCAGCTACAAGCGGCCGAATTTATTGTTGCATGACCCGGAGCGTCTGCTGCGTCTGCTGGCCAATCCGCAGCGCCCGGTGCAACTGATCATGGCCGGCAAGGCACACCCTGCGGATCTCGAAGGTCAGGCTTTGATCCAGGAATGGATACATTTCATCCGCCGTCCCGAGGCGCGCCCCCACGCGATCTTCCTCAGCGACTACGACATGCAATTGACCGAGCAGCTGGTGCAGGGAGTCGATGTCTGGCTCAACACCCCGCGACGCCCATGGGAAGCATGCGGGACGAGCGGCATGAAGGTGCTGGTCAACGGCGGCATCAATCTGTCCGAACTGGACGGCTGGTGGGCAGAAGCCTACACGCCGGACGTAGGTTGGGCTTTGGGTGACGGACAGGAACACGGCGATGATCCGGCCTGGGATGCACGCGATGCCGAAGCGCTTTATGATCTGCTGGAACACGAGGTTATCCCCGAGTTCTATACCCGTAACGAGCAGGGGATTCCCGTCGCCTGGGTGGCGCGGATGCGGGAGAGCATGGCGCAATTAACGCCGCGCTTCTCCGGCTGTCGTGCGGAGCATGGATACACCGAGCAACACTACCTGCCGGCCGCATCAGCCTATCTCGCGCGTGCAGCCGATAAAGGCAGGTTCGGCGTGGATATGATCAATTGGCGGCACGAGATTGAACAAAAATGGCCAGCACTGCGCTTCGGCGAAGTGAAGGTTGAAACCGAAGGAGAACAACGCGCATTTGAAGTGCAGGTGTATCTCGATGATCTTGATCCGGAGGCGGTGCGGGTCGAGCTTTACGCCAATGGCATTAACGGTGCCATGCCGGTGCGGGTGGAGATGAAACGCGTGCGTCAATTGGTGGGCGCAATCAATGGCTACGCCTATCGCGCCGAGGTGTCTGCAACACGCCCCGCATCGGACTATACGCCACGGGTCATTCCGCACCGTGCCGGTGTTGCTGTTCCGCTCGAATCAGCCCGAATTTTGTGGCAGCGATGACCCGGCAAGAACATGAACACGACCGACCGCACATTCGATGACTATGTTGCCCGTCTTTCCGAACACACGGAAATCCGGAGGGGTATGCCTTTGCCGCTGGGGACACATGAATCCGGCGGCGGCGTCAACTTTGCGCTGTTCAGCCGTCATGCCACCCGCGTCCGGCTGGAGTTGTTCGACCGGCCGGCAGATGCAAAACCGGCTAGGGCGATCGACTTCGATCCCACGACCAACCGCACCGGCGACATCTGGCATATCTGGGTCGAGGGTATCCGCCCCGGCCAACTTTATGCCTACCGGGTGGACGGGCCTTACCATCCCGGTGAGGGACATCGTTTCAACTTCAACAAGCTGCTGCTGGATCCCTACGCGACAGCGATCTCGCCAATACCGGATTGGGATTTTCGGCCAGCCCTCGGATACGATCCCTCGGCGCCCGGGCGGGACTTGGTGCGCTCCGCGCTCGACGACGCCGCGGCCATGCCCAAATGCGTGTTCACCCACGAGCACTTCCATTGGCAGGGTGACCTGCCACCCAGGCATGCATGGTCAAAAACGGTGATCTATGAAACGCATGTTCGCGGCTTCACCATTCATGGCAGTTCCGGCGTGGAGCATCGCGGCACTTACCGCGGCCTGATGGAAAAGATCCCCTACCTCAAGCATCTGGGTGTGACGGCGGTGGAATTGATGCCGGTGCACGAATTCAACGAGCATCAGTCGCTTGGCATCGATCCGCATACCGGCAAGCCGCTGAACAATTACTGGGGCTATGACCCGGTGGCGTTCTTCGCGCCCAAGGCATCCTACAGCAGTGCGGGCGGTCTCGGACAGCAGAAGCTGGAATTCAAGGAAATGGTGCTGGCCCTGCACAAAGCCGGGATAGAGGTGATTCTGGACGTGGTGTTCAATCACACCTCGGAGGGAAACGAGCTGGGCCCGACCCTGTGCTTCCGCGGGATCGATAACGCGATCTTCTACACCCTTGCGGATGACAAGCGCTACTATCAGGACTACACCGGCACCGGCAATACCATCAACGCCAACCATCCGGTGGTGCGCGACCACATCCTCGAGGCGCTGCGCTACTGGGTCGTTGCGATGCATGTCGATGGATTCCGCTTCGATCTGGCGTCGGTGTTGGGCCGGGATGGCAGCGGCAACATGCTGTCCAATGCGCCGCTGCTCGAATCGATCGCCGAGGACCCGATCCTCAGAGACGTGAAGGTCATCGCCGAGGCATGGGACGCCGCGGGCGCATATCAGGTGGGCAGCTTCTCGGAGCGGCGCTGGGCGGAATGGAACGGCCGGTTCCGGGACGATGTCCGGCGATTCTGGCGAGGCGATCATGGCATGCTCGGAGGTTTTGCCAGCCGTATCTGCGGCAGTGCAGATATCTATGCCGGGTCGGGCAAAGGTCCCGAAGGCAGCATCAATTTCATCACCTGTCACGACGGCTTCACGCTGAACGACCTGGTGAGCTATCGCCACAAGCACAATCAGGCAAACGGCGAAAACAACCACGACGGTTCCGGCGAAAATTACAGCGAGAATTATGGCGTTGAAGGCGAGACAGAAGATGCAAACATCGAGGCGCTGCGTATAGGGCAGATCAAGAACTTCCTGCTGACACTGCTGGTCTCGCGCGGAATACCGATGCTGCTCGGCGGCGACGAATTGCGCCGCTCGCAACGCGGCAACAACAACGCATGGTGCCAGGACAACGAAACCAGCTGGTATGACTGGAGCTGTCTGGAGCAGCACAGCGAAATCTTTCGTTTTGCGCGTGGCATGATCGCGTTCCGCCGCAACCATCCTGTTCTGAGCATGGAACAGTTCTACTCCGATGCCGACATCCACTGGTATGACCCGCAAGGGGAATTGCCGGAGTGGGACAATCGGGAAGAGAATAAGCTCGCTTGTCTGATCCGTGAAGTTGAACAGGGCACACGCTTCCTCTTTCTTATGTTCAATGCCGGTACCGATTCGGTTGATTTCAGCTTGCCGCCCGCCCCGGCAGGGTCAAGCTGGTATCTGGCCGTGGACACCGCTCGCGCCGCACCACATGATCTGTATCCTTCAGGAGACGAATCGCTTTGCGATGACCAGCATGCTTACCGTCTCGGTTCGCGATCCAGCGCGATACTGTTGGCACGATGAAGGAACCGTCGATACATTGCAAATATTCGACGCAGGACAACAGAACAACAAGATAAGGAGTTGATCATGGAAATCTCATTTCACGGCGCCGATCGCGGAGTCACCGGTTCCTGCCACCTGGTGAGTTGCGCCGGCAAGAAGATATTGATCGACTGCGGGATGTACCAGGGCGGCCGCGAGCTGGACGAGGAGAACAGCGAGCCTTTCGGTTTCGACCCCGAACAGATCGATTTCGTGCTGCTCACCCATGCGCATCTGGATCACTGCGGACGCCTGCCGCTGCTGGCCAAGCGCGGATTCCGGGGCGAGATCATCACCACGTCGGCGACGCGCGAGCTGTCCCGACTGGTGATGGTCGACTCGGCGCATCTGCAGGAGGAAGAGGTGGAGCATCGCGCTCACCGGTCAGCACATCACGGCAAGCACCAGCAAGCTGCAGCGCCGCTGTATTCGGTGGTCGATGCGTTCTTGGCGCTGGATTATTTTGGCCGCGTCGCCGCTTACGGGCAAGCCACGCAGCTTGCGCCGGGCATACGCGCCACCTTCTTCGATGCCGGCCACATCCTCGGCTCGG
Organism: uncultured beta proteobacterium; assembly: GCA_963723415.1. GTDB lineage: Bacteria > Pseudomonadota > Gammaproteobacteria > Burkholderiales > Gallionellaceae > Gallionella. The sequence goes on from CAVRQB010000005.1 coordinate 519,897, forward strand.
CCTGCATACTGCTCGAGCTTGAAGAAAGCGGGCGCCAGCGCAGCATTTTGTTCTCCGGCGATCTCGGCAACAGCGGCCGCCCGCTGCTGCGCAGTCCCGTGCCTCCGCCGAAGGCGGACATCGTCGTGATGGAAACCACCTATGGCGACCGCTTGCACAAGCCGTTCCAGCCTTCGGTCGAAGAACTTTATGAAACGATCACGGATACCTTCAAGCGCGGCGGCAACGTGATCATTCCGACCTTTGCACTGGAGCGGGCGCAGGAGCTGCTGTATTTCCTTCGTGAGGGAGTCGAGCATAAGCGACTGCCACATTCGATCCAGGTGTTCCTGGATTCCCCGATGGCGATATCGGCCACCGAGATATTCGAGCGCCACCCGGAGTGCTATGAGCCGGAAACCGCCGAACTGTTCCGCGAAGGGCGGGACCCCTTCCACTTGCCGGGGCTGCATTTCACCCGCGAGACCGCGGCGTCGATCGCAATCAATCATATCGGGGGCGGTGCCGTAATCATGGCCGGATCGGGCATGTGCACCGGCGGGCGGATCCGCCACCACCTGCAAAACAATATTTCGCGCGCGGAATGCAGCATATTGTTTGTCGGTTACGCGGCATCGGGCACGCTTGCACGACAGGTCATCGATGGCGCTAAGGAAGTCAGGATCTACGGGGACAAGTTTCCGGTGCGCGCCAGGATCCATACCATCAACGGATTCTCCGCGCATGCCGACCAGGCCGAACTGCTTGCCTGGCACCGGCAGACCGGCAATCCGGAACGCACCTATCTTGTTCATGGCGAAGAAGAAGTCATGCGGCGGTTTGCGGCGCATCTCAAGGATACCGAAGTGGTCATGCCGGCATTGAATGAAACCTTCCCTGTTTGATCAATGCACAGCATCGATCGAATCAACCGTCCCGCAACAGAGACCATCGATGAAATCCGCTAGCCCACGCATCCTGACGATCAACGGCGGCTCATCGAGCATAAAGTTCGCGTTGTATGAAGTTGAAAAGCTGCTGCAGCGTAGGCTTTATGGAAATGTTGACCGCATTGGTCTGAGCGGGACGAATCTGACGTTTCACGGCCCGGATGGAAAGCCGCAGGCCAGTCTCGATCTCACCGTCGCCGATCACAAATCGGCGGCGAATTTCCTGATCGATTGGATCGGGAATCAGAATGGCTTTGAATCGGTTGTTGCGGTGGGGCACAGGGTAGTCCACGGCATGGAACACACCGCGCCAGAGCTGGTCAGCCGGGAATTGCTGGAAGAACTGCATCGCATCAGACAATACGATCCGGAACATCTGCCCCGCGAGATCGAACTGATCGAGGCATTCCGCAAGCGATATCCGAAATTGCCGCAGGTGGCCTGTTTCGATACGGCGTTTCACCGCACGATGCCGCGTGCCGCCAAGTTGCTGCCTATTCCGCGACGCTTCGATGCAAAGGGAATTCAGCGCTACGGTTTCCACGGTTTGTCCTATGCCTACCTGATGGAAGAGCTTGCGCACCTCGGTGACCCGGCAGCCCGCAAGGGCCGCGTGATCCTCGCGCATCTCGGCAACGGCGCCAGCATGGCCGCCGTGCGCGACGGCAAGAGCATCGATACCAGCATGGGTTTCACGCCGACGGCGGGGTTGGTGATGAGCACCCGCACGGGCGATCTGGATCCGGGGCTGGCACCGTATCTGGCGCGAACCGAGCAGATCTCAACCAAACAGTTTTATGAAATGGTCAACCATGAGTCCGGACTGCTCGGGATATCCGAGACGAGCTCCGACATGCGTGACTTGCTGGGCAGTGAATCACAGGACGTGCGGGCGGCCGAAGCGGTAGAGCTGTTTTGTTACCAAGCCAAGAAGTGGATCGGTGCATACGCGGCCGCATTGGGCGGGGTGGACACGCTGGTTTTCGCGGGCGGCATCGGAGAGAACGCACCCGTGATCCGCGCCCGCATATGCGAAGGGCTGCAGTTTCTTGGAGTAGATATTTCAGAAAAACAAAACGCGGCGAATGAGGGCGTGATTTCCACAGCGGCCGGCCGGGTTGCCGTTCGCGTTATTCATACGGATGAAGAGCAGATGATAGCCAGGACTGTCTGCCGCATTCTCGATCTTGACGAAAAAAGGAGCACTGAAAAATGAAGACAAACACGCTTTCCCCGGAACTGCTGCACAAGATGGACGCCTACTGGCGCGCCGCCAACTATCTGGCGGTCGGCCAGCTTTATCTCTACGACAATCCGCTGCTGAAGCGCCCGCTGGTGCTGGCGGATGTGAAACGCATGCTGCTGGGACACTGGGGCACGACACCGGGCCAGAACTTCATCTACGTGCACCTGAACCGGGTCATCAAGAAATACGACCTGGACATGATCTATGTCTCGGGCCCCGGGCACGGCGGCCCGGCCGTGGTCGGCAACACCTACCTCGAGGGCACCTACAGCGAGATCTATCCCAACATCAGCCAAGACGAAGCCGGACTGCAGAAGCTGTTCAGGCAGTTCTCGTTTCCCGGCGGTATTCCCAGCCATGCCTCGCCGGAGTGCCCGGGCTCGATCCACGAGGGCGGTGAACTGGGCTATTCGCTCAGCCACTCGTTCGGGGCGGTGTTCGACAATCCGGATTTGGTCGCCGCCTGTGTCGTCGGCGATGGCGAGGCGGAAACCGGACCGCTGGCCACCGCATGGCATTCCAACAAGTTCCTCGATCCGGCCACCGACGGCGCGGTGCTGCCCATCCTGCACCTGAACGGCTACAAGATCGCCAACCCGAGCATTTTTGCGCGCATCGAACCGGAGGAACTGGAACAGTTTTTCCGCGGCTGCGGCTGGACGCCCTATTTCGTCGAGGGAGACGAGCCGGCGCTGATGCACGAGGCGATGGCTGCGACACTGGACAAGGCGTTGGAAGAGATCAGGAACATCCAGCACGACGCCCGCGTCAACGGCAACCTCACGCGGCCGCGCTGGCCGATGATCGTCCTGAAGTCGCCCAAGGGCTGGACGGGCCCGAAGGTGGTCGATGGCCTGCAGATCGAAGGCACGTTCCGCGCTCATCAGATACCGCTCGCCGTGGATGCCGAACATCCCGAGCATCTGTCCATGCTGGAAGACTGGATGAAGAGCTACCGGCCGCAGGAACTGTTCGACGAGCAGGGCCGCCTCAAACCGGAATTGGCCGAGCTTGCACCCGGGGGCGAACGACGCATGGGCGCCAATCCGCACGCCAACGGGGGCATGCTGCTGCGCGACCTGGTGATGCCGGACTTTCGCGACTATGCGGTGAATGTGCCGGCACCCGGGGCCGTGACCGCGGCCGACACGCATGAACTCGGCGTGTTCCTGCGCGATGTGGCGAAGCTCAATCGGGTGCAGCGCAATTTCCGCATCTTCGGTCCGGACGAAACACTTTCCAACCGCCTGGGAGCCGTGTTCGAGGTCACCAACAGGCAGTGGGACGCACACACACAGGACAACGACGAATTCCTCGCCCTGGATGGCCGGGTCATGGAGATGTTGAGCGAGCATCAATGCCAGGGCTGGCTCGAAGGTTACCTGCTCAGCGGCCGGCACGGGCTGTTCAACAGCTACGAGTCGTTCATCCACATCATCGACTCGATGTTCAACCAGCATGCCAAGTGGCTGAAGGTCACTGCGGATCTGCCGTGGCGTCGCAAGATCGCCTCGCTGAATTACCTGCTGGCCTCGCACGTCTGGCAGCAGATGCATAACGGCTTTACCCACCAGGATCCCGGTTTCATAGACCACGTGGTGAACAAGAAGGCCGATGTCGTGCGCGTTTATCTGCCGCCGGATGCGAACTGCCTGCTCTCGGTCTGGGACCATTGCCTGCGCAGCCGCCACTATGTCAATGTGGTGATCGCGGGCAAATACCAGGCGCCGCAATGGCTGACGATGGACGCCGCCATCAAGCACTGCACCGAGGGCATCGGCATCTGGCAGTGGGCCAGCAACGACCAGGCCGTCGCACCCGACGTGGTCATGGCCTGCTGCGGCGATGTGCCGACGCTGGAGACGCTCGCCGCGGTCTCGATCCTGCGCGAGCATCTGCCGGGCCTGAAGATCAGGGTGGTGAACATCGTCGATCTGATGAAGCTGCAGCCGCAGATCGAGCATCCGCACGGCTTGAGCGACATGGATTTCGACGAGCTGTTCACCAAGGACAAGCCGGTGATTTTCGCCTTCCATGGCTACCCGTGGCTGATCCACCGGCTCACCTACCGCCGCACCAACCACGACAACTTCCACGTGCGCGGCTACAAGGAAGAGGGCACCATCACCACGCCCTTCGACATGACGGTGCTGAACGATCTGGACCGCTTCCATCTGGTGATGGACGCGATCGACCGCCTGCCGCAGACCGGCGACAAGGGCATCTACCTGAAGCAGCAGCTCAAGGACAAGCTGATCGAGCACAGGCAGTACATCAACAAGTACGGACAGGACATGCCGGAAATCCGCGACTGGAAGTGGTTCGGCTCCAAATGATCGGGCATATTGATCCAGGGAATTTACGGACAGGTTAAATCACAAGGAAATACATCATGAAACCCGAAAATGACCAACCGGTTTTGAAGGACGATCTGAAATCCCTGCCCATGGCCGAGTTGCAGGCGAAGCTGAATTCGTCGCCGGACGGCCTCACTCAAGCCGAGGCGGCAAAGCGGCTGAACCAATACGGCCCGAACGAGATCGAAGAAAAGGAAGTCAATGCCTTCCTGAAGTTCCTCGGCTATTTCTGGGGGCCGATCCCGTGGATGATAGAAGCGGCCGTGATTCTGTCGGCCGTCGACCGGCACTGGCCGGATTTTTTCATCATCCTGGTGCTGCTGGTGGCCAACGCCGTGGTCGGATTCTGGGAAGAGCACCAGGCCGGCAACGCGATCGCCGCGCTGAAGGCCAAGCTGGCGATCAGGGCACAGGTGAAACGCGACGGAAAGTGGATCAGCCCTGCGGTGCGCGAGCTGGTGCCTGGCGACGTGATCCATCTGCGCCTGGGCGACATCGTGCCGGCAGACGCGCGCCTGCTGGAGGGCGACCCGCTGGAAGTGGACCAGTCGGCGCTGACCGGGGAATCGCTGCCCGCCGAGCGCAAGGCGGGCGAGGCGGTGTATTCAGGGTCTATCATCCGGCAGGGCGAGATCGACGCGCTGGTGTACGGCACGGGATCGAACGCCTACTTCGGCAAGACGGCGCAACTGGTAGAGGAGGCGCACACGGTCAGCCATTTCCAGCGCGCGGTGCTGAAGATCGGCAATTACCTGATCATCCTTGCAGTGACCTTGGTGATCGTGATCATTGCCGTCGCGCTGTTCCGTGGCGACCGTATCCTCACCACGCTGCAGTTCGCGCTGGTGCTGACCGTCGCGGCGATCCCGGTGGCGATGCCGACCGTGCTGTCGGTGACCATGGCGGTGGGCGCGCGACTTCTTTCAAAAATGGAGGCGATCGTGACCCGTTTGGCGGCGATCGAGGAGCTGGCCGGCGTGGACATACTGTGCTCGGACAAGACCGGCACGCTGACCCAGAACAAGCTGACGCTGGGGGACCCGTTCAGCGTGAACGGCATTTCCGCCGATCAGGTCATCCTCAACGGTGCGCTGGCATCGCGTGCGGACAACAAAGACACCATCGACCTGGCCGTGCTCGGCGGCCTGAAAAGCGATCAGGCGCTGAAGGATTATCAGGTGCTGCATTTCATGCCGTTCGATCCGGTGCACAAGCGCACCGAGGCCACAGTCAAGGGCGCAGACGGCAAGGAGTTCAGGGTGACCAAGGGTGCGCCGCAGGTGATCCTGGAATTGGCTGCCAATGCCGATGAGGTAATTTCCACCGTTGATAAAGCCGTCAATGAATTTGCGGCGCGCGGTTTCCGTTCATTGGGCGTGGCGCGGGCAGACGGAGACGGTCCATGGCAGTTTGTCGGCGTGTTGCCATTGTTCGATCCTCCCCGTGAGGATTCCAAAACGACGATCGCGGCCGCCCGGCAGATGGGCGTCAACGTCAAGATGGTGACCGGCGATGCGATCGCCATCGCGCGGGAAATGGCCTCCAAATTGGGGCTGGGCACCAATATCCTCGATGCCAGCGGATTCGGGGACACCAAACACCACGAGACGACGCAGTTGGCGGAGTCGATCGAAAAGGCAGACGGTTTCGCCCAGGTGTTCCCCGAACACAAGTATCACATCGTCGATGTGCTGCAGCAGCGCGGCCATATCGTCGGCATGACCGGCGATGGCGTGAACGATGCGCCCGCGCTGAAGAAGGCCGATTGCGGCATCGCCGTTTCGGGAGCAACGGATGCGGCGCGCGCGGCGGCAGATATCGTGCTGATGACGCCCGGCCTGACAGTGATCATCGGCGCAATCAAGGAAAGCCGGAAGATCTTCCAGCGCATGAACAGCTATGCGATCTACCGCATTGCCGAGACGCTGCGCGTGCTGTTGTTCATGACGCTGGCAATTCTGGTGTTCAATTTCTATCCATTGACCGCAGTGATGATCGTGCTGCTGGCCTTGCTCAACGACGGGGCGATCCTGTCCATCGCGTATGACAATGTTCATTACAACGACAAGCCGGAGTCCTGGAACATGCGCATGGTGCTGGGCGTCGCCTCGGTGCTGGGCGTCATCGGGCCGGTGGCGGCGTTCGGCCTGTTTTACATCGGCGATCGCGTTTATCACCTCGACCATACGCATCTGCAGCCGATGATGTATCTGATGCTTTCAGTGGCGGGCCACATGACGATCTTTCTGACGCGCACGCGCGGTCCGTTCTGGTCGATACGCCCCGCCCTGATACTCTGGCTGGCCGTGCTCGGCACGCAAATCCTGGCGACGCTGATTGCGGTTTACGGGATATTCATGACACCGCTGGGCTGGGGCTGGGCGCTGTTCGTCTGGGGCTATGCCTTTGCCTGGTTCCTCGTCAGCGATCGCGTGAAACTGTTTGCTTACCGGGTGTTCGATCCAATTGCTGCACCCCTATTATTGACCAAGAAATTTGTTGATATTTCGCCGCAGATCGCCAAGCGAGCGTATGAACTCTACGAACAACGTGGCCGTCTGCGCGGTCGAGATGTTCAGGACTGGCTGCAGGCAGAACGCGAGATACGGAAGCATTAGCGGTTTGCAGGCAGGCCCAGTCCATGGCATTTATTTAAAGATAGGCCGCTGAACCAGGATTTCGGTATAAACGAAAGGACCAGTATGAAAATCAACATCAATGAATTCCGTGTCCCTGCGGGCAAAAATGTGAAGCTCGATCAATGGCCGACGCTGGTGAAACCGGTATATCAATCGAAGAAGCAATACAAGAGTCTGCTCGAAAGGCAGGTTGGAGAACTGAGCGCACAACAGCAGATACACTACGCATCCAACCGCTACGCGGTATTGCTGATATTCCAGGCGATGGATGCCGCCGGCAAGGATGGCGCGATCAGGCATGTGATGTCCGGTGTCAATCCGCAAGGCTGCCAGGTGTCCAGTTTCAAACATCCGAGCGCCGAAGAGTTGGAGCATGATTTTCTGTGGCGCACCACGCAGGCATTGCCGGAACGAGGCCGGATCGGTATCTTCAATCGTTCCTATTACGAGGAGGTGTTGATCGTGCGCGTGCATCCGGAGATTTTGCAGGCGCAAAATATCCCGGACCGGCTGCTCAATGAAAAGACCTTGTGGCCGGATCGCTACCGTTCCATCGTGGATATGGAGGAGCACCTGCACCGCAACGGCACGCGTATCATAAAGTTCTTCCTGCACCTTTCCCAGGAAGAACAGCGCAAGCGTTTCCTCGAGCGCATCGACGATCCCGACAAGAACTGGAAGCTCAGCTTGGCGGATATCCAGGAGCGGAAATTCTGGAATCAGTACATGCAAGCCTATGAGGAATGTTTGAGCGCGACCAGCACAAACAATGCACCCTGGTATGTCGTTCCCGCAGACGACAAGGAAAATGCGCGGCTGATCATTTCCCAGATCATCCTCGACACGTTCGCGTCGCTGCATCTGGCCTATCCAAAACCCAGCGCGGGGCACCTGAAGGAATTGCAGTCGATACGCAAACAATTGGCGAGAAAAGTCTCGGAATGATAAAGGGGCGGATATGAAAAAATCAGCTATGAAAGATTCATCAATAAAAGACCCGCAAAGCCTGGCTCAACAGGGGCGGATGGTTTTGAAGCAGCTCTCACCGGATTTTCTGGATCCCGCCCATGAGTGGCGCCGGATCTTTGCCGAAACCTGGGGCACCTTCCTGTTGGTTCTGGTTGCCGCCGGTGGCGGCATCGCGGCGGCCAGGAGCGGCGGGACGGTCACGCTGGGCATGGAAGTGGCCGCGCCCGGACTGATGGTGATGGCGATCATTTATTTCATGGGGACGGTCAGCGGCGCGCATCTGAACCCGGCAGTCACGCTAGCATTCGCGGTGCGGCGCAATTTTCCGTGGCGCCGGGTTCCGGCCTACGTACTGGCACAACTGTTCGGCGCCGTGATGGCTGCGCAATTCCTGCAATCGCTGTTTGGCTCGGTTGGCGCGCTGGGCGCGACCCTGCCGGGCAGCGGTATCAGCCACGGGACGGCATTGGCGATCGAAGTGGTGCTGACCGCGGGGCTGGTGAACACGATCCTGGGCACGGCTTCCGGAGCGCGCAACATCGGCACCAATGGCGCAATTGCGGTGGGCGGATACATCATTCTGGCAGGTCTCTGGGCGTCGTCGTTCAGCGGCGCTTCAATGAACCCGGCGCGTTCCTTGGCTCCAGACCTGGTGCGCGGCGACCTGAGCACGACCTGGATCTACATCGTCGGGCCGGTGCTGGGCGCGCTGATCGGCGTCGCTTTCGAATGGATACTCAAAGGCAAGCCCACCGTTGCCGGAGCGATTGCGGCCCAAGGCTCGCTCGACACGGATGAATCATCGAAACCCGGCGACTGATTAATACATGGTGGAGGTGATCAGGATCGAACTGACGGCCTTCTGATTGCGAACCAGACGCTCTCCCAACTGAGCTACACCCCCATCGCATGCATGCTAAACAGAAACCTGCGATTTGGGAAGGGTCAACCCGGTTGTCCGATAAAAGGCTGGGAGGTCGCTCAGGTCCTCGAATATCCCTGCGGCACCATCGAAATCATGCCAGTGTGTATAGGGATTGGTTATGACATAGGTCTTGATGCCGGCAGCAATTGCCGAACGCAGGCCGTTGTTCGAATCTTCCAGTGCGATGCATTGTTCTGGAGCGAGCTTGAGCTTGTCCAACACCCAGAAGTAAATATCCGGCGCGGGTTTCTTGTTCGGCACGATGTCGCCGCAGCCATTGGCCGCGAAATGGCGTTCCCAGTCCTTGCCCAGACCGACTTCCAGCAGCGCGGAAACATTCTCCGGAGAAGTAGTGGTAGCGATGGCGAGCTTGATACCCGCAGCATGCGCATCGTGTATGAGCTGCTGGATGCCGGGGCGCAGCGGAATATTCCCCTCGCGCAGCATCGTGGTGTAATGCGCGGTCTTGGCTTTGTGCAGGTGTTTGACGAATTCGTCGAAATCGTCCGGCTTTTTGTATCCGGTCAAAAAACTGTCGGCGTAATATTTGATGCGTTCCTTGCCGCCGGTCACCTTGAGCAGTTTGTCATACAGCGCGACATCCCAGTTCCAGTCCAGGCCGTTCTCGGCGAACGCCTTGTTGAACGACTTGCGGTGGCCGTCCTCGGTGTCGGCCAGTGTGCCGTCCACGTCAAAAATTATTGCTTTGATAGTCATAAGGGATTTTGACGGGTAAGTTAAAAGACAATATCAGCCACGGATTAACACAGATAATCACGGATAAAAGCAGGCCATTATCAGTGTTTCATTCGCGTTAATCCGTGGCAAACTTCAAAAGTTTGGCAAGGATCAGCGGCCCATCCCCGGAAGTTTGCCTGCCATCCCGCGCATCATTTTTGCCATGCCGCCCTTGCTGAACATCTTCATCATCTTCTGCATCTGCTCGAACTGGTTGAGCAGCTGGTTGACATGCATCACCTGCACGCCTGCGCCCATCGCGATGCGGCGCTTGCGCGAGGCCTTGATGAGCTCCGGCTTGCTGCGCTCGAGCGGGGTCATCGAATTGATGATGGCCTCGGTGCGGCCGATCTGTTTGTCGTCGACCTTGCTGCCGGCGGCGGCCTGGGAGAGCTGCGCGGGCAGCTTGTCCATCATCGCCGACACCCCGCCCATCTTGCGCATCTGCACGATCTGCATCTTGAAATCGTTGAGGTCGAAGCCTTTGCCGCTCTGCATCTTCTTGGCGAGCTTTTCGGCTGCGCCGTGATCGGCTTCGCGCTGCGCATCTTCGATCAGCGACAGCACGTCGCCCATGCCCAGTATTCGCGAGGCCATGCGTTCCGGATGGAAGGCTTCGAGGCCATTCGGCTTTTCGCTGACACCGACGAACTTGATCGGTTTGCCGGTGATCTGGCGCACCGAAAGCGCCGCACCGCCGCGTGTGTCGCCGTCCAGCTTGGTGAGGATGATGCCGGTCAGCGGCAATGCATCGCCGAATGCCTTGGCGGTGTTCACCGCATCCTGTCCGGTCATCGCATCCACGACGAACAGTGTCTCGACCGGCTTGAGTGCGGCGTGCAACTGCTGTATCTCTGCCATCATTGCCTCATCTATCCCGAGGCGGCCTGCGGTGTCGACGATCAGCACGTCGTGGTAATGCCGCTTCGCATGATCCAGCGCCGCCAGCGCGATATCCCGCGGCTTCCGGCTGATATCGGAATCGAAGAAATCTATCTCCAGCTGTTTTGCCAGTGTGCGCAATTGTTCGATCGCCGCGGGGCGATACACGTCGCAGCTGACCAGCAGCACCTTCTTCTTCTGCTGGTCGCGAAGCAGCTTGGCGAGCTTGCCGCTGGTGGTGGTCTTGCCCGCGCCCTGCAAACCTGCCATCAGGATCACGGCAGGCGGCACGGCGGCGAGGTTGAGCGCATCGTTGTGCTCGCCCATCAGCTTGGTGAGTTCGCGGTGCACGACCCCAATCAATGCTTGCCCCGGATTCAGGTTGCCGATGACTTCCTGGCCGAGCGCAGCCTGTTTGACGTTGGCGATGAATTCCTTGACGACCGGCAGCGCAACGTCGGCTTCGAGCAGGGCCATGCGGACTTCGCGCAAAGCGTCCTGGATGTTGCTTTCGCTGAGCCGTGCCTGGCCGCGCAAGGTCTTGATGACGCCGGAGAGGCGCTGGGTGAGATTGTCCAGCATAATAGTTTTTCAGGGAACCTCTAATCAAATCCCACATGGCCGCGCACCCGGCTTTGCGGGATGGGATGCAAGGCGTGCCAGCCCTCTATCCAACTTTCCCCCAGAGGGGGAAAGGGCGATCGTTCCCTCTCCCTCCGGGAGAGGGTTTGGGTGAGGGTTGCAGCGAATGGTTGATGCCCTTCGCAAGAAGCACAACACAGCAGACCGCCCTCAAAGCCAGTGCCCATACGGGTTGCGACAAAATCGCGCGCTCGCGGTGTTGCGCTCCTCGGCATCGTAGTCTCGGCTACGACCTTCGTCACGCTTCTTGCGATCATCGCGATTTTGTCAGCAACGCGGCTCATGGAGGACTTGATTAAAGGCTCCCTCAAGATGGTGTAGAATTCGACAAGTCTAAAACATCCTGACAAAAATGCACAGTCTTCTTATTCCCATCGTCACATTCGTCCTATACAGCCTGTTGGCCGCCTATTTTTGGCGCGCGCAAAGCCGCGGCGAGGGAGATGTGATGAGTTACGGGGGGGCCGGACATCTGGTGCTGGTGCCGCTTGCATTGCATGGATATCTGCTCGGACAGGATATCTTTTCGAGGGGTGATTTCGACCTGGGGATACTGAACGCCTTGTCGCTGATCGTGTGGCTGACCCTGCTGGTGTACTGGGTGGCGCGTTTCTTTTACCCGATAGGCGGTTTCCAGGCCATTGTGCTGCCCCTGGCTGCAGTGACCATGCTGTTGCCGGAGCTGTTTCCCTCTGATCATCCGCTGACGCATACCAATCTGCTGGCCTTCAAGGCGCATGTCACGGTAGCCATGCTGGCCTACAGTCTGTTCACGATCGCCATGCTGCACGCGGTGCTGATCTCCCAGGTTGAAAAGCGCCTGCATCATCCGACCCTGCCGCGCATACTGCGCAGCCTGCCGCCGCTGCTGACGATGGAGACCCTGTTGTTCCGCATGATAGCGATAGGTTTCGTTTTGCTGACCCTGACGCTGATATCCGGAATGGTGTTCTCCGACGAGATATTCGGCGAGCCCTGGCGGTTTAACCACAAGGTGCTGTTCGGTTTCATCTCCTGGGGGGTGTTCGCGGTGCTGCTGTGGGGGCATCACTATCACGGCTGGCGCGGCCGTGTCGCGGTGCACTGGACCATCAGCGGGTTCGTATTTCTGGTGCTGGCTTATCTGGGCAGCAAGTTCGTCCTTGAGGTGTTGCTTCACCGGTAAAACCGATGACCCGGTTTGCGTGGATTTTTACCGGTTGCAAGAAGTGTCCGAAATGTCGTAGAATCCGCGCCCTTTCGCTAGGCTAACTAACAACAGGTAGGTTTCATATGGTAATCATTCGTCTTTCCCGCGGCGGCTCGAAGAATCGCCCGTTTTTCAATGTGGTGGTGGCGGATTCGCGCAATCGCCGCGATGGCCGTTTCATCGAACGGGTCGGCTTCTACAATCCGCTGGTGGCGGAAGGTCCGGATTCGCTGCGTCTGCAACTGGAGCGTGTTTCTCATTGGCAATGCAAGGGCGCACAATTGAGCGATACCGTTGCCAAGCTGGTCAAGCGTGCCGGAGCTGCGGCAGCTTGATTGTAAAACGTGCCGCAGCAACAGCCTGACGACACCGGTTCCAAGGCGGTTCCCATGGTGATCATGGGGCGCATCGCAGCTGCACAGGGTATCCGTGGTTGGGTGAAGATCCAGCCGTATACCGAGTACCTTGATAGTCTGCTGGATTACAGGTCATGGTGGATAGGGCATGAGCAAGGCCCCTGGCGAGAGGTTGAAGTCCGGCAGTGCGAGGTGCATAACAAGACGCTGGCCGCGCAATTGCCCGACTGCCCGGACCGAAACGCAGCGGAAAAATTGAAGGGATTGCTGATCGCGGTGCCGCGCAGCAGTCTGCCCCGGCAAACAGCGGATGAATACTACTGGTCCGATCTTATCGGACTTGCGGTCGTGAATGAAGACGGTGTGGTTTTGGGCACGGTGGCGAACCTGCTGGAAACCGGCGCCAACCAGGTGTTGAGCGTGAAAGGGGAACGCGGCGAGATCCTGATCCCGTTCGTCGCCACCGCGATCAGGCAGGTGGATTTGCAGAATAAGTGTATCGGGGTGGACTGGGCGGCGGACTACTGAATAATGGTATTCGATATTATCACTCTGTTCCCCCAGATGTTCGATGCGCTGACGCAATACGGCATCACGCGGCGCGCCGCAGAACAGGGCAATTATGTATTGAAGACGTGGAATCCGCGGGATTTCACCTCGGATAATTACCGCACCATCGACGATCGCCCCTACGGCGGCGGTCCCGGAATGGTGATGCTGGCGGAGCCGCTGGCCGCTGCGATAACCGCGGCCAAACAGCGGCAGGCATCCAGCGGCGTGAAGAAGAGCCGTGTAGTGTATCTGTCACCGCAGGGCAGATTGCTGACCCATTCGGTGGTCAAGGAATTGGTGGCGCAAGCGGATGAAGGATTGATACTGCTGACGGGGCGTTATGAGGGCATCGACGAGCGCCTGATCCGCCAGTATGTGGATGAAGAGATCTCCATCGGCGACTATGTGTTATCCGGTGGCGAGTTGGCGGCGATGGTACTGGTGGATAGTCTGGTGCGGCAGTTGCCCGGTGTGCTGGGCGATGCCGAATCTGCCGAGCAGGAATCGTTCGTGCAGGGCTTGCTGGATTGCCCGCACTACACCCGCCCGGAACAGTTTAATGGTGAAGCCGTGCCCCCGGTGTTGCTGTCCGGCAATCATGCGGACATACAGCGCTGGCGGCTTCAGCAGTCGTTGGGCAGGACGTGGTTGCGCAGGCCGGATCTTTTGGCCAGGCGCGATTTGACAAAAGAGGAGTCCGGGCTTCTGGCAGCGTTCCAGAAGGAACAGGACTTGCAAAAAAAGGAGCAGTAAAGTGAATTTGATCGAACAATTGGAACAGGAAGAAATCGCCCGTCTGGGCAAGAAGATTCCCGATTTTGCGCCCGGCGACACGGTCGTCGTCAACGTGAACGTGGTCGAGGGCGAGCGCAAGCGCGTCCAGGCTTTCGAGGGAGTCGTGATCGCCAAGCGCAATCGCGGCCTGAATTCCGGCTTCATCGTGCGCAAGATCTCGGCAGGTGAAGGCGTGGAGCGCACTTTCCAGACCTACTCGCCCATCATCGCCAGCATAGAACTGAAGCGCCGCGGCTCGGTGCGCCGCGCCAAGCTTTACTACCTGCGCGATCGTTCCGGCAAATCGGCTCGCATCAAGGAAAAACTCGCAATGCGCGGGGCCGCATCGGAATAGGATTGTTTAAGAAGTACCCGAAAACGGGAGGCGCCGCCTCCCGTTTTTTTATTTGTGCGCTATCATTGCAGCATGCAATATCAGGCAAAATTAAAAGTACCCTTTGGCGTGCTTGGCATACATTGCGATGACCGCGCGCTGCTGGGCATAGACTTTCTGCCTGCGAGCGAAAAGCCGCAGAGCGCCACCGGCGTGTTCGCCAAGGTCGTGTGCGAACAATTGCTGCATTATTTTAAGAATCCGTCCGCCCGATTTTCCGTTCCGCTCAATCCTGGCGGAACCCCGCACCAGCAGAAAGTCTGGCAAGCAATGCTCGACATTCCGCCCGGAGAGACGCGCAGCTACGGCGACCTGGCGGCTGAACTCAAGTCCGGCGCGCAAGCCGTCGGCCAGGCCTGCGGCGCCAACCCTATACCGGTCATCATTCCCTGTCATCGGGTGGTGGGCAAAGCTGGCCTCGGCGGTTTCATGCGCGATGCCAGCGGCCCGTCGCTGGATATCAAGCGCTGGCTGCTGAAATATGAACAACGCTGAACTGCTCGATGAATTCTGCGACAACCTGTGGCTGGAAGACGGCCTGTCCCGCAACACGCTGGACAGCTACCGGCGCGATCTGAACAAATTTGCCGCGTGGCTCGAAAAGCAGCGCGATGCAAACGGATATGGCAGAGATGCCGCCCCTGATGATAAAACAGCTATATCCGTTTCCCCCTCTCCTGGCTCTCCCCCGCAAGCGGGAGAGAGGGACCCGGTTTCGCTACGCGAGTTTCAATTTAGCATCCTGCAAACCACGCACGGCGACATTCAGGGCTATCTCGCCCAGCTGGTGACCAGGCAAAAAGCCAAGCCCAGCAGTACCGGCCGCAACATCTCCAGCCTGAAGCGTTTGTTCCGCTACCTGCTCAGACAGGGCAAGATAGCCGCCGATCCGACGCTGCAGATCGACACGCCCAAACTGCCGCGCAACCTGCCCAGGAGTTTGACCGAGCAGGACGTCGAATCCCTGCTAGAAGCCCCGGATATCCAAACCCCGTTGGGAATGCGCGACCGTGCGATGTTCGAAGTGCTGTATGCCACCGGCCTGCGGGTGTCCGAGCTGGTCACGCTGCGCGTAACCCAGGTGAGCATGGACATGGGCGTGGTGCGGGTGATGGGCAAGGGCAGCAAGGAAAGACTGGTGCCGCTGGGAGAAGAAGCGCTGGACTGGCTGGGCCGCTACATTGCGGACGGACGCAGCGTCCTGCTGGGCAAGCGGGTCACCGATGCATTGTTCGTCACTGCACGCGGCGAAGGCATGACGCGCCAGATGTTCTGGTACCTGATCAAGAAGCACGCAAAACACCGGGGGCTGAACAAGCCGATCTCGCCGCACACGCTGCGCCATGCCTTCGCCACGCATCTGCTGAACCACGGCGCGGATCTGCGGGTGGTGCAGATGTTGTTGGGCCATGCAGATATCTCCACTACGCAGATCTATACCCACGTGGCGCGCGAACGCCTGAAGCAATTGCATGCACAGCATCACCCGCGCGGCTGATCGGCCGTGACGGATAGCTATCGGCAGCATGATTGAGGGAGTTTGACTATGGTCATGGACGCCCCTATTCTTCCGCATGAAGCCGATTCGAAAAATGCCATGCACTGAAGACCTTTTCGATCGATTTATGAAATGAAAACGGAACAGCCGGATTTGGATGCATTCGGTTGGGCATACCACCAAAAACCTGCGTGATCACATGAATCGGGATATGACGAAAACTCCAGGCCGCGCGATCCTGTTTGTTTCGGATGGCACCGGCATCACCGCCGAAACGCTGGGCAGAGGCCTGCTTTCCCAGTTCGACGGGATAAACTTTCGCCAGATGCGCTTCCCTTTCGTGGACAGCCCGGAAAAAGCCGCCGCCTGCATGAAACGCATAAGAGAAATACGCGAGCAGGACGGGATACGCCCGCTGGTCGTCATGACGATGATGAATACCGATATCAGCGAGATGCTGCGCGAGGAGGACGCGCTTTTTCTGGATCTGTTCGAGGTGTTCATCGCGCCGCTGGAAAAGGAACTCGGCGTGAAATCGGCTCACACGGTCGGGCGTTCGCATGGCCATACCGGCGGCGAATATGCCAACCGCATTGCGGCGATGTCTTTCGCGATCGCCCACGACGATGGCGTCTCCGATGCCGACCTGAAGAATGCCGACGTGATACTGGTTGGGGTTTCGCGCTGCGGCAAGACTCCGACCAGCATGTATCTGGCGATGCAATTCAGCCTCAGGGCCGCCAACTACCCTTTGATCCCGGAAGATTTCGAGCGCGACCGGCTGCCGGACACTGTGCTTCCGTTTCGCGACAAGCTGTTCGGGTTAACCATCGCGCCCGGGCAATTGCACCTGATCCGCCAGGAACGGCGGCCGGACAGCAACTATGCTTCGCTGGAGACTTGCCGCCGGGAGGTTGCCGCTGCCGAGCGCATGATGAAGCGCGAGGGTATAGAATGGTTCGACATGACGTCCCGCTCGATCGAGGAGATCGCCGTTCAAATCGTTCAGGCGATCAATAGCAGGGACAAATAGGCATTTCCGCTACAGCATGCATATCGTGTGCGGCGTATCGACAAATTTAGAAATACAGGAGAACAAAGATGCAACCCTATGTGATCCCATTCCAGTCGCTGGGCATAGCGGATATCGGACAGGTCGGCGGCAAGAACGCTTCGCTGGGGGAGATGATCAGCAGCCTCAGCACCTCCGGCGTGAGTGTGCCCGGCGGCTTTGCAACCACGGCGGATGCTTATCGGGATTTCCTGAAGAACAACGGCCTCGATCAGCGCATCAAGCAGGCGCTGGGGACGCTGAATGTTGAAGATGTGAACGCATTGGCCAGGACCGGCGGCGAGATCCGCGGCTGGATATCTGCCGCCGCACTGCCGCCGCGCCT